>NZ_JPRH01000001.1 GCF_000737705.1 Chryseobacterium soli
TATGCCCAAAACAGTGCACATCGAAAGTACACTCGTGTAGAGTTTTCTCATCTATTGTGTGTTTAAAGTTAATAGTATTTTTTTATTATATTTTTGCAAATTTAACATTTATTAAGAACTAAGCAAACTCAATTCTTATTATTTAACATTTATTTCATTAATTGATAACATTTCACTATTATGATAATACAAATGTATTTCTCCATAACGACAAAACCTGTTGTATTAAATGATAAATGCTGTTATTAACAAAAAAACACTTCATTTTAATATAGAATTTTAATCTCTTATATATTATTTTTTGAACAAATCGATTTATTAAATCCGATAACAAAAAAAAGGAATCAAATTGATTCCTTTTTTTGTTTTTCAAGCCAGTCTTCATGTTTCCTTTTGAAAACATCACGCTTGTAATTCTGATTTCTTTTGGCAGCATCAATAGAGTGAGAAGTATGGATATCTTCATCTTCTTCCGCAAAATCTGATAGCTTTTCGTAGTATACATGCAGCTGATCCAGTTCCTTTTCACTAAGGTCTTCAATATCTACAATACGGTTGCTTGCTTTTTCATGGGCAGCAATTAATTCATTCAGCTTAATCTGAATTGCTTTTGAGTCTTTATTCTGGGCTTTTTGAATAAGAAAAACCATCAAAAAAGTAATAATTGTAGTTCCGGTATTAATAACTAACTGCCATGTTTCGGAATAGTGAAAAACAGGTCCCAAAACAGCCCATATGACCACAATAGCTGTTGCACCAATAAAAGCTGATGAACTGCCTGTAAATTTTGTTGCCCAATTGGAAAATGTCTCAAAAAAATTATTGCTCTTATGACTCATTGTATTATTTTAAAGAATAAATGTATAAAAAGAATCATATTATTTGATACATTTATTTGAAACAATAGATAATAATTGTTTTACCATTCTAAAATCATCCGGTTATTCTTTAATGTGTATAAAAATTCTGTTCTAAATTAATCCTTTCATTTTTCGAAAATAAGAATCAGTCAATTACAATGAATGAAAATTCCTCTGTGAAAAAGGGGTAAATGTATAATCTCATTCAAATTCCTATCTACCAAAAAAAATCCGTCCCTAAAAAAGGAACGGATTTATAATCATTGCAAAGTATGCAGTTATCACACTTTAATTTCTACGTCTACACCGCTTGGTAACTCTAATTTCATTAGAGCATCCACAGTTTTAGAAGAAGAAGAATAGATATCCATCAATCTCTTGTGAGCAGAAAGTTGGAACTGTTCTCTAGCTTTTTTGTTAACGTGTGGAGATCTCAATACAGTGAAGATTCTCTTATTTGTAGGTAATGGGATTGGTCCGTTTACAACAGCACCAGTAGCCTTTACCGTTTTTACGATTTTCTCAGCAGACTTGTCTACCAAGTTGTAATCGTAAGATTTTAGTTTTATTCTGATTCTTTGTGACATTTTTCTAATTTAAAAAATTAACCTTTAGCTTTAGCGATAATTTCTTCCGCAACGTTCTGTGGCGTAGGTAAATATTTCTCTAATTCCATAGAAGAAGTAGCTCTTCCTGATGAAAGTGTTCTTAGAGTGGTTACATACCCAAACATTTCAGAAAGTGGAACTGAACCTTTAATTACTACAGCACCATTTTTCTCTTCCTGACCACTGATTGTACCTCTTCTTTTGTTAAGGTCACCAATAATGTTACCCATATATTCTTCCGGAGTTACAACTTCCAGTTTCATAATAGGCTCCATAATTACTGGCTTAGCAGCACGTCCCGCTTCTTTAAATCCTAATTTAGCAGCTAATTCGAAAGAAAGAGCATCAGAATCCACTGCGTGGAAAGATCCGTCTTTAAGAACTACTTTAATACCTTCAACTTCGAAACCAGCCAATGGACCGTTTTTCATTGCAGCTTTAAAGCCTTTTTCAATAGCAGGAACAAATTCTCTAGGAACGTTACCACCCTTGATCTCGTTAATAAATTCTAGACCGATTTTACCTTCATCTGCTGGTCCTAGTTCGAATACAATGTCAGCAAATTTACCTTTACCACCAGATTGTTTTTTGTAAACTTCTCTGTGTTGGGCAACTCTTGTAAGGTTTTCTTTGTACTCTACCTGAGGTTGTCCTTGGTTTACTTCAACTTTGAATTCTCTTCTCATACGATCTACAAGAATGTCAAGGTGAAGTTCACCCATTCCTGAGATAATCGTTTGGCCAGAAGCTTCGTCAGTTTTAACCTGGAAAGTAGGATCTTCTTCAGCTAATTTAGCTAGAGCGTTACCCATTTTATCCTGGTCAGCCTTAGTTTTAGGCTCAACAGCGATACCAATTACCGGATCAGGGAACACCATCGATTCAAGAACGATTGGGTGCTTCTCATCACACATAGTATCACCAGTTTTGATAGATTTGAATCCAACAGCTGCACCAATATCTCCTGCTTCAATATATTCTACAGGATTTTGCTTGTTAGCGTGCATCTGATAAATTCTAGAGATTCTTTCTTTATCTCCTGAACGTGTGTTCAAGATATAAGAACCTGCATCTAATCTTCCAGAGTATGCTCTGAAGAATGCTAATCTTCCCACGAATGGGTCAGTAGCAATCTTAAATGCTAAAGCCGCGAAAGGCTCGTTTACGTCTGGTTTTCTTGTAATATCAAGATCTGTTCTTGGATCAGTACCTTTGATATCATCTTTATCCAATGGTGAAGGCAGGTATTTACATACTGCATCCAACATAAACTGTACTCCTTTATTCTTGAATGAAGAACCACAAGTCATTGGGATAATAGATAAATCGATAGTAGCTTTTCTAAGCGCTTCGTTGATTTCGTCTTCAGAGATTGAATCCGGATCTTCGAAGAATTTCTCCATCAAAGTCTCATCGTAGTCAGCTACAGCTTCTACTAATTTCTCTCTGTATTCGTGAACTTCAGCCTTCATGTCTTCAGGAATTGGCACTACTTCGAAAGTAGCTCCTTGTCCTGCTTCATCCCAGATGATAGCTCTGTTTTTAATTAAGTCAACAACACCTTTGAAATCTTCTTCAGCACCGATTGGTAAAACGATTGGAACTGCATTAGATCCTAACATTGTCTTAACCTGGTTTACCACGTTAAGGAAGTCAGCACCTTGTCTGTCCATTTTGTTTACGAATCCCATTCTTGCAACTTTGTAGTTGTCTGCAAGTCTCCAGTTTGTTTCAGACTGAGGCTCTACTCCATCTACTGCAGAGAATAAGAATACCAATCCATCTAATACTCTCAAAGATCTGTTTACTTCTACTGTGAAGTCAACGTGTCCCGGTGTATCAATGATGTTGAAGTGGTAAGGCTGAGTTTCAGGTAATCTTTTACCTTGGTCTGTTGGGAAGTTCCAAGAACAAGTAGTTGCAGCAGAAGTAATGGTAATACCTCTTTCTGCTTCCTGCTCCATCCAGTCCATTGTAGAAGCACCATCGTGAACTTCACCAATTTTGTGGTTTACCCCTGTATAGAATAAGATTCTTTCTGTAGTGGTAGTTTTACCGGCATCAATGTGCGCAGCAATACCAATATTTCTTGTAAATTTAAGATCTCTACTCATTTCTAATTAGAATTTAAAGTGTGAGAAAGCCTTGTTAGCTTCCGCCATTTTGTGAGTATCAGATTTTTTCTTGTAAGCAGCACCTTCTTCTCTTGAAGCAGCTACAACTTCATTAGCCAATTTCAAAGCCATAGACTTATCATTTCTAGCTTTTGAATATTTGATTAACCATTTCATTGCCATAGAAATTTTTCTGTCAGCTCTGATTGGCATAGGGATCTGGAAGTTAGCTCCACCTACTCTTCTAGAACGTACTTCTACGTGAGGCATTACGTTAGTTAATGCATCTTTCCAGATTTCAAGGGCAGTTTTTTCAGTTTCTCCTTTTTTGTTTTCTACGATTTCTAATGCATCATAGAAAATTTTGAATGCGATAGACTTCTTACCGTCTAGCATTAAGTTATTTACGAATCTCGTTACCAATTGATCATTAAATTTTGGATCTGGTAACAACGGTCTTTTTTTCGCTTTTGTCTTTCTCATTGCTTCTGTACCTTATTTAATGATTATTTTTTCTTTCCTTTAGCTGGCGCAGCTGGTGCCTGACCTGGTTTAGGTCTCTTAGCTCCATACTTCGATCTTCTCTGTGTTCTTCCACTAACACCTGCAGTGTCTAGTGCACCTCTTACGATGTGGTAACGTACTCCCGGTAGGTCTTTCACCCTTCCGCCTCTTACCAATACTATCGAGTGCTCTTGAAGATTATGTCCTTCGCCCGGGATGTAGGCGTTGACTTCTTTTCCGTTAGAAAGTCTTACCCTTGCAACTTTTCTAAGTGCAGAGTTAGGTTTCTTTGGAGTGGTAGTATATACTCTCGTACATACACCTCGTCTTTGTGGACAAGAATCAAGGGCAGCTGATTTGCTCTTCTTGGCAAGCGTGGCTCTTCCTTTTCTTACTAATTGTTGAATAGTAGGCATTTAATTGCTTTTTATTTTAAGGTGCAAAAATAGTAATATTTTTTCAATTGGCAAACAGTTATCTGTAAATAATCTGATTTATTAAAAATTAATTAACAGCGAGTTACGTTTAATCCATCAATCTGACCGTTACGTTTTTATCCCAGTTAAATTTGCGGATATTCTGTTTTAAAAGTTCAAGATGAGCCGTATCAATAGAATAGATCGATACTTCCAGCTGGGCTACCGTTATTTTATTTTTAATCTTAAGCACTGCAGCTTTCTTCCAGTTTTTAGGAATATGTCCATTAAGCCATGCATCATACACTACTGCTATTTCGTATTTATTTTTAAGAGAGTATTCCGTGAGGTACCCTTCAAATTTTTGATCAAAGACGCCTTCATCTTAATTAAACATTCATAAGCAGACCACATGAATATAAGCATCATCCAGAACATACACATAATGCCCTCCCGTTTTTGAAACCGAATTCACATAATATAATAATAAACACACTACAAAAAAAGTGGCAAATGATATAAAAAAATTTCTTAGTCCTATATTTCGGAATGACTGCATTTTAAGATCAATTATAAAAATATCAAAGATAAGTATCATCAATTATAAACCTCCATTTTCGGCATGAGATTTACTAAATTTGTGGTACACAATAAATAAACTATCTATATGAAGAATGCAAGTATTATCGGTTTACAGGAAACCGACTGTAAAAACATTTCAGAAAAGCTTAACGTCCTTTTAGCTAATTATTCCGTGTTTTATCAAAACACAAGAGGCTCGCACTGGAATATCAAAGGGGATCAGTTTTTTACCCTTCACCCAAAATTTGAAGAATTATATAACAGCCTTGTCTTAAAAATTGACGAGATCGCTGAAAGGATTTTAACGCTGGGCGCAACGCCCGCTCACAACTATTCAGATTATCTTAAAGTATCTACGATTAAGGAAAGTAAAGAAGTGAGTGATGGTACAAAAAGTGTTGAGAATATTTTAAATTCTTTCAAAGTGGTACTGGATTTACAAAGAGAATTACTGGATATCACCGATGCAGCTGGTGACGAGGGAACTAACTCCCAGATGAGCGACTACATTACAGAGCAGGAAAAAGAAGTATGGATGTATAACTCTTATCTTGGGAAGTAATTATCTTTAAACTCTTTTAAACTTTTTCTTAAATAAGGTATGTCATTTTTTGTAACAGCATAAAAATTGACATACCTTATAGTAGGATTTCTGAAATTACTCATTTTCCATTTTCCCACCAAAACCCAATTTTGGGGAATTTGTCCCACAAACCATTCTGGATATACTGCAGCAATTCGCGCATTTTTACGGTTACTCAATTCTCCCATAAAATATGAAAAATCATTCTCACCAGAGTTTTTATATTTATATTTTGCAATATCTGTACTGCCCAATCCATACATATCTAAAACTTCAATATTCGTAAAATAGGTGATTGCGCCAATATCATTGGCTACAATTGTTTCAGAATGATAATATTTTTTTAGAAACTGTGCGAGTTTATATTGATTGTAGTAAAGATTTTTAGAATCAGTATATAAAACCGGATGATACCAATACATTTTGAATAGTCCAAAAACTACCGAGTAGCCTATAAATAAAACAGCAGAAAGTTTAGGAATAGAGAAATCTGAAGTTTTAAGATAATAATTACAAATTTTAACTAAAATAAAAAGATAGGCAATCATCAGATAATTTTCATATCTAAATGTCATTATTCCAAAAATGAGCTGTCCGTAAGAAGTAAGCAAAATTATGATTGGCAATGCTTCCATTTCAAGAAATCTTTGAAGTTTCAAATTTCTATATCTGGAAAAAGCATATATAAAATAAAATATACTGAAAGGGAGTAAATATTTGATATAATCCACACTCAAAAACTTGCTTTTCAAAATTGTTATAAAACTTTGTACATCTGAAACATGAAAATTACTTTTGACAAGTACTGAATTTGGAAAAAACAAACCTCCCATAAGAAGAGAGTATAATCCATAAATAATTATGGGGGAAAATCCGACAAGACCAATCAACAAACCCTGTCTAAATTTCTTCTGACCTATAAAAACAAAAATAACGGCAGAAATGAAGAACACACTTTCAAATCTTACTGCTCCGAGAAAAAAAACAACGATTAATAAATGCGAGAAAGCCTTTACATTTCCTGAAGCTAATTTATTATAAAAAATAAAAAACAGAACTATTAGGAATATATGAATGGTATGCTCCATTCCTAATATAGCGGAAAGATAAATCATTGCTAATGGCTGCAACAGAAGAGCAAAAAACAGAGCAAATTTCTTTCCATATTGAAGGAAAACAAAATTGGTTGCGTAAAAACTTGTTAAAACCCCAAACGTAAGATTAATAAACAAAGGATAATAAGATGAATCCCCAAAAACTTTTATTAAAAGGCTCAAAAAAAAACTATATAATATAGATGAAGATGCCGGATCAAATGAATTTGAGTTGATAGAAAATAAAAACTTATCAGCTATATTTTTTGCTACCTCCAAATGAATATAAACATCGTCAACAGGATAAAAATAGCCTAATAGAAAAACAAAAACACTTATAAATCCGTACTTTTTCATTTTACTGCCTGAATAAATATAGAGCAAAATTAAATTATTAAACTTTGTTATAAAAAAATATCTGCATTAATCTTTAGCTCAATACTCGACAATGATTTTTATAGCATTATGCAAAATACCGCTGTAAAATTACGCATAGGTCAAACTCTCAAATGAGCGGATATATTACCGAGCAGGAGAAAGAAGTTTGTATGTACAATTCTTATCCCGGAATATAACTCCATTAAAAGCATGGAAATATTACAAAAAATCGCCTTACATTTAGGCGATTTTTATTTTTAATTACTATATTTGCGTTAAAATTACACAATATGCACGACGTACGATTAAACTCTATACTGGACAATGATTTCTATAAAATAACCATGCAAAATGCAGTGGTAAAATTATTTCCAAGCTCCATTGTAAAATATGAATTTATCAATAGAGGAAAACATCATTTCCCGGCCGGTTTTGACGCCGCTTTGAGGGAAGCTGTCACCAAAATGGCTGAGCTCAAGCTTACGAAGGATGAAAAAAAATTCATGGCAAGAACCTGTCCGTATCTGGATCTTCCGTATCTGGACTTTTTGGAAGGCTATCATTATGATCCGTCTGAAGTAAAAATCCATCAGGAAGGAAGTGATCTTACCGTTACAGTTGAAGGACTTTGGTACAGAACGATTTTATGGGAAGTGCCTTTACTGGCTTTAATCAGCGAGCTTCATTACGAGATGAATCATATGGAAAGAGATTCCAACGAAGTGGTGATGAGCAAAACACTTGAAAAAGCAGATTCACTGGCAAGGCTGGGAGTTACGTTTGCAGAATTCGGGACCAGAAGAAGACATTCTTACAAAGTTCAAAATTTGGTTATGGAGGCTTTGACGCAAAAAAGAGAATCTACCTTCATAGGAAGTTCCAACGTTCATTTTGCAATGAAATACAATGTAAAACCTATAGGAACCCATGCCCACGAATGGTTCATGTTCCATGCGGCGGAATATGGCTTCAAAATGGCCAACGAACTGGCATTAGAACACTGGGTAGACGTCTACAGAGGAGATCTTGGAGTGGCGCTTTCTGATACCTATACTACGGATGTTTTCTTTCAGCAGTTTGATAAAAAATTCGCCAAACTTTTTGATGGTGTACGTCATGACAGCGGAGATGCTCTTGAATTTGCCGACAAAACCATCGCCCACTACCAAAAAAACGGGATCAATCCATTATTTAAATACATCATTTTCTCCGACGCCTTAAATCTGGAAAAAGTAGAAGAAATCACCAATTACTGTAAAGGAAAAATAGGCGTATCATTCGGGATCGGAACCAACCTTACCAATGATGTAGGACTAAAACCGATGAATATTGTAATGAAATTAATCGGAGTACA
The DNA here is from genome assembly GCF_000737705.1 of Chryseobacterium soli. Taxonomy (GTDB): domain Bacteria; phylum Bacteroidota; class Bacteroidia; order Flavobacteriales; family Weeksellaceae; genus Chryseobacterium; species Chryseobacterium soli. Next base: position 8,494 of record NZ_JPRH01000001.1, read on the forward strand.
GGCTCCCAACAAAGAATGGATTCCTACCGTAAAACTGTCTGATGAGCACGGAAAATATACAGGTGACCCAAAAATGATTGAACTGGCTAAAGAGTTTTTAAGAATTAAAGATTAAAGTTAGATTTCAGATCGTAGACTTATAAAATCAATGCTATGAAATTAAAAATTTATGTATCCCTTAGTATTTTGATCGCCTCATTATCTTTTGCCCAGGTAAAGAAAACAGAAAGGCCGGCATTCAACCAGGAGCTGGCTACTTCTCTGGGAGCCGATCAATATGGAATGAAAGCATACACCATCGTGATGCTTACCACAGGAACTACAAAGATTGAAGATAAGGCCAAGATGGGCGAATTGATGAAAGGCCATATGTCCAATATCGGGAAACTGGCAGATGAAGGTAAAATTGTTGTGGCTGGACCATTTTTAGAAAAAAATAAAGAAAACTATCGCGGCATGTTTATTTTCAATACCAAATCCAAGGAAGAAGCGGAAGCATGGGTGAAAACCGACCCCGCAGTACAAGCCGGTGTTTTCAGTTATGAAATTTTCCCATGGTACGGATCTGCGGCACTGCCTTTATATCTGAAACATCACCAAGAAATCGCAAAGGAAAATCCGTAAAATGGGCTTTTACAGTAGTTTTTCAGAACAGGATCTGATTATAGCCTATACGAATCAAATTGATCATCAAGGTAAAGCAAATGAAGAAATCTTAGAAGAAATCTCAGCCAGAAGAGGTTCTCTGGAAAATTTTCATGCTATTATTGAAAAGCAAAACGAAATACAAAATGAAAGGAACAGAATTATCCGGGAAATTCATCAGTATTTTATGGATAAACAATCACAAAACGAATGTTTATCAAAAATAAAATCTGATATCCTATCCCGGGAGGATATTCACCTTCTTGTCCGAGCAAAATACAGTCAAATACATAAGAATGTTGAGAATTTAAAAATCGATTCAAAAACAATACTATACAGTTTGATTGGTGCCATCATTGCATCAATCATTAGTACAATCACTATTCTCCTCATTCTTTATCAATTTATTTTTCTATCGGTTTTTGCTTTTGCTTTACTCATTCCTGCCTATATTATAAATTATTGGATTATACGTTTAATTACAGGGAAAACCAGGGTAAACTTAGCCGTATTTATCGCTTCATTTTTAGCAACGGTGCTTAACTGTGTGTATTTCTTTTTAGTTATAAACAGCGCACATTAAAATTCAGTAACCTACTCTATAGAAAAAACAGATTTTACCAATACAATTTAAATTCGCATTTTTGTAAAAATACCCGTTATGGAAAAAGAAAAATTACGCAGATTAAGAAAGCAAAAAGGCTTTACCCAACAGCAAATTGCTGATGCAATTGCTACCGATGTCTCTAACTACAGCAGAAAAGAAACTGATGGTGTAAGAATTATAAGAGAGGAATGGGAAAAAATTGCAAAATTTATGGACGTTCCTTTAGAAGAAATTTATCAGGAGGAAGAGGCTACAATCATTATAAATAATGAAAATAATACGGTAGGCGATCAAGCTTCATTTGGTTTTAATGGGACCAATAATAATTATAATATCCCAAATTCGGTTATTGATAACCTTCAGGAATATATAACGTTACTTAAGGAAGAAATCGCAAGACTTAAGGAAGAGAAAAAATAAGCATATATTCTTTTAAAACTGAAAACAAATGGGCTTATTATCAAACATTCTCTGGGCTTTTCAAAATAAAGACTACCATAGCATTGAGGATTTCAATAAGGAAATCACTGACTATCAGACCCTGATTTTAAAAGAAAAGGCATCCTGGGAACCTTACCAACTTGTAATAGATGCGCCTGAAATAAACGTATTCTATGAAGCGTGGATCAAAGGAAAAGAAGATATGGCGGCCAATGAAACATTATTGGGGGACGAAAGTGATGTATTTAGCGAAGACAATAGTGACGATGGCATGTTTGGAGTAGAGCTTTGTGCAAAACTGAAAGCAAGTAATAACACCAACTTCACCGCCCTTGATTTACTGTATCAACTACAAAATCAAGTCAGTAATAAAGAACTCGGCGACCATGTATTTTTTGAAGGTCTCACTCCACAAGACAGTGAGGAAGAAAAAAACAATATACCATCATATTATATGTACTGCGGAAGCTGAAAAACAAGCCTGCCTCAATATAAAGTTTTATAGTGTTTCAGTTGCAGGATACATTTTTTATGATCTAAAAGAAAGCCTCACCTAAAGAACAGTTCCAATGAACAGTTATAAAATAAAACTCATATCTATACTGTGCAGCACCATTCTTTTTTCATGCTCCACGATCAATACATCTGGAGTAAAGAAAGAAAGCCTCCCACAAAAAAGTTTAGATCCTCTCTATCAGGAAATTCAAAAAGCAGGATTAGAATCCTCCAAAACAAATCATGTTCCCGGGCTGGCCGTTGCTGTAATACGCAATGGAAAAATAGCCTGGATACAGTGTATAGGCTATGCTGATGTTGCCAGCGGAAAACTGGTAACACCACAGACGATTTTTAATATTGGCTCCATTTCAAAGCTTGTTTCTTCGTGGGGCTTCATGCAATTGGTAGAAAAAAAAATGATAACGCTGGACGAGCCAGTTAATCAGTCTTTAACCCGTTGGAAGCTATCCCCGTCACCATACGATATATCCAAAGTTAATTTAAGACGCATATTAAGTCATACAGCCGGGCTTTCCGTACACGGCTATGGAGGCTCTGAACAAGGCACCCCCTTGATGAGCCTTGAAGAATCTCTTAACGGAAAAACCAAAAGGAATGGCGAAAGTGTACGTCTTATAAGTGAGCCGGGGACAAAATGGCAATATTCCGGCGGTGGCTACACCCTTGCCCAGCTGCTTCTCGAAGAAAAAACAAAAGAACGCTTTGCTGGCTATATGAAGAAGAATGTCTTCCAACCCTTGGGATTAGACAACACCAATTATGAGTGGACTGAGGGAATAAAATCCAGTTCTGCAACAGCTTACGATACCCTGGGAAAACCCGTTAAGAACAGAATATTTACAGAACAGGCTGCCGCAGGACTCCAGACAACCATTTCAGATCTGGCTCATTTTGCTGAATTATCTATTACAACTGATCCCAAGGCTTTACATAAAGTTTTGAATCCGGAAACCATACACCTGATGGAACAACCTGTGCTTCCATCATCTAACGATGGAGAAAGTGGTCTGGGATACAGATTCATGAATTTTGAAAGCCTCCGAACCATAGGGCACACAGGTGAAAATATAGGCTGGAGCGCCGCCCTATTTTTGCATTTACCTACCAAAAGCGGTCTGGTGGTACTCACCAACGGTTCTAAGGGTGACCATGTCTGGTATCCTGTTTATATGAGCTGGGCAAAAACAATAAAGGAGTTACCAATTCCGCATGCTAACCATTAAGTAGGTTTTCTTTTTAGCTCCTACACTATACCAGCTGAAATCTACCATTCTAATTCCTAAGATTTCTTCCTTGCTTATTCCGAAAAAACAGACTATACCTTTAGTAGTAAAAATACTGTATCAATTTTTCCAAGAAAAAAATCTTAGTAAAGTTCAAATAAATTATTACATGACTTCGTCGTGATTTATTTTTTTACTACCTTAGAGGTTCATTTTCAGATTTATACAAATTAAAACCAACAAAAAATTAATTCCATGAAAAAGAACTCAACAAAACTTTCGAGAACAGAACTGAAAGAGGTATTCGGCGGGTATTTATATCCGGCACCATGCCCCGGAGGATGTCCTGGCGAAGCCATGATTAAATGTCCTGACGGCTCCACCACTATGACTAATTTCGTATGCATGGGGAATAGATGCGAACCGGCCGCCATGTGCAAACCATTGGTGCTTGAGCCTTTTCCGGATCCGATTACCATCACTCCTTAATCTGATCAACACAAAAAAAGTGAGCTTTTGCAGCTCACTTTTTTATTATTAAAAGATCATTCTATTCGTTTTCAAACCAATACACCACTGATGACAGGTTTTTATTATCTTTAAATAAACAAAAAACCGCCATGAAAACCATTGAAGAAGTTCTGCAAAAACTGGATACTATCATCATCTGGTGTAAAGAAAACCAAAGCCCTGCCGGATATTTTGCCTGTACATACCGGATTATGACCGCTCAGGTATTAAAAGGAATTCAACAGAAGAAATTTGAAGACAATCCCAGAATGACCATGCTTGACCTCGCTTTTGCACAACGGTATCTGGACGCCTGGGAAAACTACCATAAGGGTGAGAAATGCTCAAACGCCTGGTATCTTACTTTTGAAGCAACAAAAAATAAAAATCTTCTCATCCTACAACATATTTTCTTAGGAATAAATGCCCATATCAATCTGGATCTTGGAATTTCGGCGGCTTCCATTATGCCTTATCGAAAGATTAATCCTTTAAAAAAGGATTTTGAAAACATCAATACTGTAATTGCTTCCATTAATCAGAAAGTGCAGGATTCTTTGAATAAAATCTGCTATCCGGTTGATCTGATTGATAAACTTTCTAACGGCAAAGATAATGTAGTCCTGGATTTCGCGATCTCCAGAGCCAGAGACACTTCCTGGGCTACAGCAGTTATTGCTTCCAATACTCCCAACTTTTTACAGGAATCTGTTATTAACATCGTAGATTACGCCGCAGCTAAAGTAGCCACTCAAATATTAAATCCAAAAATCCTTACCCCCGCTTTAACGAAAGAATTAAAGAAATGCGAAAGCAGTGACGTAGTGAAAAACATTGAAATCCTGGCATCAACGAAAACTGTTTAATCACAAAAATTGCCGGAACAATCAATCATTCCGGCAATAAAAAAAACTAACAAGGGTATTCAAAACTTATTCAGTTTCAACATATTTTTTACGGTAGGCATAATAAAATATAATCGGCAGTATGGTAAATGATAACAGCATACAGATAATCAATCCTCCTACAATCATAATGGCCAGCGGTTTCTGAATTTCAGAACCCATTCCATTGGATATGGCTGCCGGGAATAATCCCATCGATCCCATCAAGGCAATCATCACAACCGGACGGATCCTGCTTTTCACTCCTTCTGCGATTGCTTTCTTCAGCGGTATCTTATGCTGTAAATTTTCTTTCATCACGCCAATCAGTACAATTCCGTCAATGGTAGCGACTCCGAAAAGGATAATAAACCCTATCCCTGCAGAAATCCCGAAAATAGTTCCCGTTAACCAAAGGGATAAAAACCCACCGATAAATGCAAACGCCAGCGTTACGGAAGAGATCAGCGTATCTTTCATATTTCCAAAATTGAAATACAGCAGCAGCAGGATAAGCACCAATGAGATGGGAACGACCATTGCCAGCTGTTTTGCTGCTCTTTCTTTACTTTCAAATTCTCCGGCCCATGTCATTTTATGATTATTGGGAATATGAACATCCTTGGCAACTTTCGCTTTTGCTTCTGCAATGGTACTTCCCAAATCACGGCCTTCAATATTGAATCCTACCCCAATATACCTGCTGTTTCCTTCACGGTAAATAAATGAAGGACCGGTATGATAATCGATGGTGGCAATTTCTTTCAACGGCACTTTTTTATTGTCTTTAGTCGGAATCAGGATATTCCCTATTTTTTCAGGGTTGTCACGGTACTGTTTTTCAAATCTGAGCATGACATCAAACATTCTTTCTTCTTCGTAGAACTTTGTAGCAGCCTGCCCACCAATTGTCATTTCAATGACAGCCTGGGCATCTGCGGTGGAAACTCCGTATTTGGCCATTTTAGAATCATGAAGCTGAATTCTTAATTCCGGAAGTCCTATATTTTTAAAGACATTCACATCAGCAATTCCAGGTACTGTCTTAATGGAATTGGCTACCTGATTGGCATAATTCTCCAGCTGGAAGAGGTCGTTTCCAAAAATCTTGATCACCAGCGGAGCTTTTACCCCTGCTACATATTCTTCAACATTGTCCTGAATCGGCTGGCTGAACCCAAAATTGATTCCCGGATATTTTTCTAAGGACATTCTCATTTCTTCCAGAAGGTCGTCTTTCGATATTTTTTTCTTCCACTCACCTACCGGTTTCAATTGGATATTAAATTCAATATTAAAAAAACCGGTAGGATCTGTTCCATCATTGGGTCGCCCGGTCTGAGTCATTACAAACTGTACTTCATCGTAGGTCATTAAAATCTTCTTCATTTCTTTCGTCAGCCGTACCGATTCATCCAGATTGACACTGTTGGGGAGCGTGGCCCGGACATAAATAGCGCCTTCATTAAGCTTGGGTAAAAATTCTGAGCCATAATTGGAAAATTTCCATCCGCAGACTGCCAGCAACAGGACAAAACCAACCATAAAACCTTTGCGGTAACGATCACTGAACTGGTAAAATTTAAACATGTTCACTTTAAAGAAACGGGAAATGAAATTCTCTTTTTCTTCAATATTTTTGGTGAGTAAGAGTTTACACATCGCCGGAACATATGTTAAACTCAGAATTAAAGATCCCAACAATGCATATCCCAGTGTAAATGCCAGGGGAGAAAACATTTTCCCTTCTACTTTCTGGAAAGAGAAAATAGGCATCAGTGCTACGATCAGAATCAATAATGCAAAGAAAATATATCCGGCTACGCTTCCTGCACTTTTCTTGATAATTCCAAGTTTGGACATTTTATTGAAGCGTTCTAATCCAATTTTCTTTGCTTTGAGCTCGAGGGCGACAAAAACATGTTCTACAATCACCAATGTTCCTTCGAGGAGCAGTCCAAAATCAAGAGCACCCATAGAAATTAAGTTGGCCGGAAGTCCTTGAATTTTCAACATAATGATTGCAAACAAAAATGCCAGTGGAATAACCGACGCTACAATAAATGTGGTTCTCAAGTTGTATAAAAAGATAAATACAATGATAGAAACAAGGATAATTCCTTCTACCAGGTTTTTAGAAACAGTATGCACGGTGGTATTCACCAGTTCTGTACGGTCGATGATGGGAAGAATTTTAACATCCCCCGGCAGTTCACCGCCATTTAATGCTGCAATTCTATCTTTCAGCCTGCCGATCACTTCACTAGGATTTTCCCCACGAAGCATAATAACGATTCCTTCTACAACATCATCTTCTTTGTTGTAACCTACCTGCCCCAGTCTTGGCTTTGCTGAAACTTTCACTTCAGCCACATGTTTTACTAAAATAGGCGTTGATCCTTTTACCTCAATCTGAATATTTTCAATATCCTCCTTACTTTCCAACAGGCCGATTCCACGGACCACATAAGCCTGATCACCTTTTGAAACTACATCCCCGCCGACATTAATATTGCTTTTCGAAACCGCCTCATACACATCAAGCGGTGAAAGGTCATAATTGTGTAATTCTGTCGGATTAATTTTAATTTCATACGTTTTTTCTTCCCCACCGAAACTTACCACATCGGCCACGCCGGGAACTGCGAGTAATTCTCTTTCAATCACCCAATCCTGAATGGAGGTTAATTCTTTAATAGGCAGCTTACTTTTAATGATATACCGGTAAATTTCCCCGGTAGCTCCGGACGGAGGTTCTATACTGTAATCGGCGCCATCCGGAAGTTTCACATTTCCCAAACGGTTGGAAGCATATTGCTGGGCATAAAAATCGTCTACATGATCATCAAAAATCACCGTCACAACAGATAATCCAAATAATGAGATGGACCGTACCGAAGTTTTATTCGGGATGGTATTCATTTCCTTGGAAATCGGGAGCGTAACGAATTTTTCTATTTCTTCAGCACTTCTTCCCGGCCACTGGGTGATCACCCGCACCCTGGTATTCGTAACATCAGGAAAAGCTTCAATAGGTGTATGGATATAAGAATAGATTCCTCCGGCCAACAACAGAAATGTCCCCAACAGAACGATTAAAGAATTTTTTAACGAGAAAGAAACTATATTCTGGACAAATTTTCGCATTACTTCGTAGGATTATTGGATTGGGTTTTCATGTTTTCGTAGATGAGCAATCCGTTGGAAACAATTACCCTTTCTCCCTGCTTCAAATCTCCTTCTACATAAATATTCCGGCTGTTGGAAGCCACTTCAGTCACTGCTCTTACTTCCAGTGCACAATCTTTTTTATAGACAATTACGTAACTTTGATTGTTGTCAAAAATCAACGCCTTTTCCGGAACTGCCAGTGCACTTTTATTCTGGGCATTTACCGGAAGTACGATATCTGCAGACATTCCCGGTCTCAGCCTCATATGGTGATTATCCATAATAATTTTAGCTTTTAATACCCTTTCATTTTCATTGAAAACCTGTGAAATGGAATTGATTTTACCTGAAAAATTTTCATCAGGATATGCCAGCGTTTTTACGACTACCGGCTGATCGACGTATACATGTCTCATATTGGTAGCATACACATTCGCCATTACCCAAACCTTATCCAGATTTGAAATGGTAAAAAGCTGATCACCACCGGCTGTTACAGGCATTCCGCTGGATATATTTTTCGAAATAACATATCCGTCTGCCGGCGATTTAATCTGAATTGTGCTGTTCCCTGCAGAATACAACTCTCTGTTTTTTCTTATTTTCAACACATTAGACTGCAGGATTTCAACTTCTGATCTGGCTTCCTGCAAGTCTTTTTGGGAAGCAATATCATCTTTATACATGGATTCTACGGAGGCTAATTTTCTTTTGGCAACTGCCAGCTGTGCCTGTAAAGTTTTGGTATCATCCTGCATTTCATTCACGGAAACACTTTTTACCGAAGCCAGCACCTGCCCTTTCTTCACATAATCTCCCAATGAAAAATAGGTTTCCGTCACCACTCCGTCTACAAGGCTTACAAAAGGAACGGTTTTATCGGAATCGCTTTCCACTTCTCCCGTCAGGGTAATACTTTCTTCTATGGGCAGCATCGTTACTTCCGCCAGTTTCAGATCTTTTTTAAGTTCTTTACCGATGCAGTAATTTTGAACTCCGGGTTCTTCATTTTTTTCCTTTCCGGCACAGCCTGTGAGAGCGATCATTGCCAAAAAGCCGGCTGCTGCCATATATTGAGTCGATTTCATTTTCATATCTATAGATCTTGTCCTACAGCATACTGCAGGTTTTCGTAGTATTGATTTAATTCTTTTTTGGTATCCAGGATGATCATTTTATTGCTGATATACGTATCCAGAAAATCCATATACTCCAGCATGCTTATATTTCTAAGTCTGAAATTTTTCTCATGGCTGGTGAGCAGTCCATCTAAAGTGGTTTCATACAAATCATCGATTTCGTGAGAGATTTGCTGGGTTCTGATGTAATTTTGAAACACCGAAACAATTTCATTTTCCGATTTCATAATATTCTTACGGGTTTCATATCCGGATTTGGTAATTTCAAGCTTAGCTTCCTGAATATTTCCTTTGTTCCGGTCGAAAACCGGAAGGTCAAATGACACTCCCAATCCAATAAAATCTTTCATGATATTTCCCCCGCGGTCATAACCTAAAGACAGCGCAATATCTGGTGTCTTCAAAGCATTCTGTAATTCCAGATTTTTCTGTGCATACTTTTCTTTATTTTTTGTCAGTAAAATATCCGGGCGGTTTTCTTTGGCGATCTGCATCCACTTGGACAATTCCAGTTCTGAGATTTGTTTATCCGGCATTTCCAGCGGATCTGAAATCACAATATAAGATGAAGAAGGAATGATAAGCAGCGCTTTTAGCTCTGCCTGCTGCTCTTCGATGTCCTGATGTAAGGAAATCAGCTTTTTCTTAAATTCAATTTCCTGAGCTTTCAGTCTGATGTATTCAGATTTGCTGATATTTCCCTGATTCAATTGATTCTGGTAGGATTTCGTTAATTTCTCAATAGAAGAGATCTGGTTCTGATATAATTTCTGCTGCTCCTGATTGTATATCATTTCGGTAATGGTATTCCGCAAGAGTTTTTTTAGCTCACGCAGCACTTCCTGAAGCTCATACTTTTCTCCATCCACTTCAATTTTCTGAAGTTCGATATTCTTCCGTCTTTTTCCGGCGGTTTGTATTACCTGTTCTATTTCAGCAGAGATCTGAGTATTTTTTCCCCAGTTTCCGATCAGGGCAGGCTGTTGTTCAATATCATAGGTCCGCCATAAATTGACTTCACTGATGCTTAGTTTAGGATTTGGCCAGAATTTAGCCTGTACCACACGGGCTTCTGCCTGGGAAATTTCAAGTTTTTGGCTGATAAGATCCAAATTGTTTGCAATAAAGATCGATTCAGCTTCTTTTCTGCCGACCGATAGAGTATCCGAAATCTGCGCTGAAAAGAAACCGAAAAAATGAATGTACAATAGGGTAAAAATAATTTTCTTCAAGGTCTCATATTTAAGACCACAAAGCTATTTCCTGCACATTAAAGCCCAATTCAAATAGAATTAAGATTGGATTAAGCCCACATTAGAGTTTGATTAGAGCGTCCCGGATACTTTGGGAAATGTAAGAGAAACAGTAGTTCCCTGGCCGATGAGAGAATTAATTTTGATGTCAATATGATGGTGATCAAAAACACTTTTAGACAGCGAAAGTCCAATACCACTTCCCTTTACATGATCAACATTTTTACCTCTGTAAAATGTTTCTGTCACTTTATCGAGATCATCATCGGCAATTCCTTTGCCCTGGTCTTTAATCTCTATCTGCAATTGTTGATTATTTTCCAGCAACGTAATTACAATCGGATGATGATCAGAATATTTAACTGCATTTTCCACAAGGTTATACAATGCCAGATATAACAGCGTTTCATTTCCCGGAAACTCCAGCAAATACGGTTTTGTAATTTGCAAATCAATACTAATGGAACCGTTATTTTCCAACGCTTTAGGATGCAACTTTTCATAAATCTTCCAGATCAGTTCATCAATCCGTACCTGTTGATGTGACTTTTCAAGTTTGGTCAGCCCCGACATCAGTAAAAGATTATTGAGAATATTCTCGATCTCATATACATTTTCCAACGACTCTTTCACTACATTTCTGTATTCTTCCGGAGTTCTGTCTTTTTGAGCAAAAACTTCCAAATTTCCTGAAATGGCAGCCAAAGGTGTTTTAAATTCATGGGAAACATAATTGATAAAATTCTGCTGTAACAGCATACTTTCAGAAATTCTGCCCAGTAATTTATTGTACGATTTAATAAGCTCATCAATTTCATCATGGGTATTGGTAGAAGTAATGGCTTTAGAAATGTCGTTGTACTCTACATTATTGATCCGCTCAACCACATTAGAAATCGGCTTGTACACTATCTTAGAAAGATACCGGCTTAAAAAGTATATCGCAAGAAGCCCGATGATCAGTACACACAGCATAATCACCGAAAGTCTGATCATCTGCGAGGTAAAAGAACTGCTTGATGATTTGGCAAAGACCACAAAATTCCCCTGGTTATCCGGATAAAAAATACCGTAGTAAAAATTATTATCTGCCATAAACTGCACACTTTTGCTGTTTCTTGCAACCCGGAGATGCTGCAGCTTAATATTTTTATCATTCAGGTTTTGTCCGAAAGTAACCTGATTATTCTGGTCATATACAGCGACCTGTTTGTTTTCAATAAGGTGGGTGTATTCGCGTTTTATCTGGGCATGCCTGTTTTTCGGGAGCTCATCTTTTTCTAGATAATAAATAGCAGAAATCAGCGCTGTATTTTTCAGTCTTTCAAAATAAGAGATTTTCGTACTGTCATAATACGCCAGGAAAATAATTCCAAACGTAACGATGGAAACAATGCCGAATGAAAGGCTGGAAATAAGGGTAAATCTGTTTCTTAATGTCATTTTTAATCTTTAACCAGGTAACCTGTTCCTTTTACGGTATGAATGATTTTTTGCTCTGTTTCATCAATTTTATTCCGGATATACGAAATATAAACATCCACGACATTCGTGGTACTGTCAAAATTAATCCCCCAGACATTATGTAAGATCTGTGTTCTGCTCAATACCTTGTTTTTATGCTCCATCAGAAAAGTTAGAAGCTTATATTCTGTAGGAGAAAGTTCGATCTCCTTATCATTCTGGATCACTTTGTGAAGATTGGTGTCAACCCTCAGATTCCCACAAGACAGAAGTTCAGCATCTTCCTGATAGCTCAATTTATTCCGTCTTGTGAGGGCTTTGATTCTTGAAATCAGCTCTTCAAAATGAAACGGTTTGGATAAATAATCATCCGCACCAAGATCAAGCATTTTAATTTTATCATCAGGACTGTTCAACGCACTTAAAACCAGGATGGGTGTATAATTTTTTTTGAACCTGATAAGCTGAGTCAACTGCATTCCATCCATTCCAGGAAGCATAATATCCATCAGAATAATATCAAAATCATAGGCATTAATAAAATCACGCGCCTTTTCCCCGGAATCTGCGAGCACCATCTGGTACCCGGCTTCACCCAACCCTTTGACAAGGAATTTGCTGATTCGTTCATCATCTTCAACTAACAAAATATTCATACGTCCTGAAATTTCCTATAAATATAGGGATTCAAAAAAATAAGTCTGCATCAAATACCTCATACCAATCCATTTTAATAAAATCTTAAGCAGTGATAGTTATTCCAATAAATTTTTACACCCGGCTTTTTTTCATAATTTTGAAAGATGGAGCTGACTTATTTAATTATTGGATGTATTGCCGGAGGAATTCTGGGAGCAGTTATTGTATATTTTGTATTGAAATCTTCTATGGTTTCAAGAAGTTCTTATGACGAACTGAATAATCTGTTTATTAAAAGTACATCAGATCAGGAAAATGCCAACCTGAAAATTCAGGAACTTCATCTCATGATCAATCAGGAAAAAGAGCTAAGTTTACAGCAGACCGATCTTTTCAATGACCTTAAAAATGAATTTGCAAAAATATCAGCAGAATATTCATCGGTAGTCACTCAACTTCAGGAATACAGGAATATCAACGTAAAGCTAAATACTCAAATTGACACACTTTTAGCTGAAAAACAGGATATTTTCGCTAAAAACGCTGAACTTTTTGCAAAAAATGAAGGATTACAGCAATCTCTCAATACCCAAAAAGAAGAAATCACCAAAATCCAGGATGAATCTAAGCTGCAGTTTGAAAACCTTGCGAATAAGATATTAGAAGAAAAATCCGAAAAATTCACAACCCTTAATCAAAACAATTTAAAAACAATTCTAGAACCTTTTCAGGAGAAAATTGCCGATTTAAAAAACAGGGTAAACGAAGCGTATGAAAAGGAAAATAAAGAACGTTTTTCCTTAGCAGAAAAGGTAAAAGAGCTTGCGGAACTGAACCAGCAAATCTCTGAGGACGCCAAAAAACTGACAAGAGCTTTAAAAGGAGAAAGCAAAACCCAGGGAAACTGGGGTGAAATGATTCTGGAAAGCATTCTTGAAAAATCAGGTTTGGTAAAAGGCCGGGAATATTTCCTTGAACATGAACTCCGTGATGAAGATAATAAAGCACTTTTTTCAGAATTTTCGGGTAAAAAAATGCGTCCGGATGCTGTAATAAAATACCCCGATGAAAGAAATGTAATCATTGATTCTAAAGTATCTCTGACTGCATTCACAGAGTTGGTGGATGAAACCGATCAGGATATTTATATGATTAAACTGAACCAGCATTTGTCTTCCATCAAAAATCACATCAATCAGCTGAGCCAGAAAGCTTATGACGATTATGGGAAATCTTTGGACTTCGTGATGATGTTTATTCCAAGTGAACCTGCTTATATTGCGGCAATGCAGGCAGATCCAAACTTATGGAACTACTCCTACGACAGAAGAATCCTCTTACTGAATCCAAGCAACCTGATTACTTCATTAAAGCTGATCGCAGACCTTTGGAAGCGTGAATATCAAAATAAAAATTCCATGGAAATTGCAGAACGAGGGGCTAAGCTCTATGATAAATTTGTAGGATTTGTGGACAATTTAGAAAAAGTGGGTAGAAATCTGGATCAGGCTAAAAACGTATACAATGAAGCTTATAAGCAGTTGTCTACAGGAAATGATAATCTTGTGATCCAGACCCAGAAACTGAAATCATTAGGAATTAAAAATAAAAAAGATCTACCCCAAAGTATGATCGACAATTCTCAGGTTTATCTTGAGAATGATGAGGAATAGTATATTTCCTTGCTTTTAAAAGAAATTAACATCAGATCAAAAAATATTTTCCCGGCAGAAGTCGGGATTTTTATTTCCCTATTTTTATCTACCTTCTTATTTTCATAACAAGTAAAGAAGTCTACTCATAAAATTTACATAATTTTGCAGAATGCTAATAGAAAGTCTTCAGAACGATAAAGTAAAATACATCACTAAACTTATTACTGATAACCGATTCCGTAAAAAATCCAAAGTTTTTACGGTAGAAGGTCAGCAGGAAAATGAAAGAGCACAGCAATACAGCTTTGAAGCTGTAGAGTTTTTTATCTGTGAAAGTATTTTCAAAGGGGAAATTCCTCAGGGAAAGATCCATTATGTAAGCGAAAAGGTGTATGAAAAAATAGCATACCGTGGAAGTTCGGAAGGAATTATAGGAATTTACCATACCAAAGAATCAGAATTATCTTCTTTTAATCCGAAACATGATTCTACGGTTATTATTGTTGAAGGGGTGGAAAAGCCGGGAAATCTTGGGGCCATCTTAAGAAGCTGTGAAGCATTTAGGATCGATGCATTGATTGTGGCAAACGGAAAAGCAGATTTTTATAATCCAAACGTTATCCGATCAAGTGTAGGATGTCTCTTCGGAATGGAAATTTTTGAAGCTGAAAATGATGAGACGTTAGCATTTTTGCAGAAAAACAGCTTTAACATCTACACCACTTTAATGGATGAAAGTGCAGAAGATCTTTATAAAAGAGATTTCAGTCAGCGGTCTGCTGTTCTTTTTGGAACTGAGCACTCAGGCTTAAGTGATTTCTGGATAGGCAAAGGAAAAAACACATTAATTCCAATGGCCGGAAGCATTGATTCTTTGAATCTAAGCAATGCCGTTGCGATTACCTGTTATGAATCTTTGAAACAGAAGAAGGGATAAAGAAGATTTTTAGATATTAGATTTCAGATATCAGACTTTCGTTATGGTAAATGATTGTTAGAAATTATTTTAACAGATATACTAAAATATAAAGCATAAAAAAACCGCTTCACCAGGTGAAACGGTTCTTTTATTTGTTAAGCGTGAGCTAAAATTATTTCTTAGCAGCTTCTTTAGTTGCATCTTTAGCAGCGTCAGCAGCTCCTTTAGCAGCATCAGCAGCTCCTTTAGCAGCATCTCCAGCAGCAGCAGCAGTAGCTTTAGCAGCATCACCAGCAGCAGCAGTTGTAGCAGCAGCAGCATCTTTAGTTGCACCAGCAGCAGCAGTAGCAGCAGAATCTACAACGTGAGCAGCAGAATCAGCAACAGTAGCAGCAGAATCAGTAGCAGCAACAGCAGCAGAATCAGCACCTCCTTCAGTAGAAGTAGCTTCAGTTTTTTTACAAGCAACTAGAGAGATTGCAGCGATAGCAGCTACGAATAATGACTTTTTCATAATAAATTAAATTTAATTTTGTTAATATTGTTTTTTAAAATTTTCTTCTGTTCCGTTATTTGAACAAGACAAAGGTATAGCAGATAGAAAAGTTGTTTATGAAAAATAATTGTAATACCTTTGTAAAATAGTTTTACAATTAAATATAACTGATAATCAATAATTTAATTATTTAAAATAAATTGACAGATTTAGATCTATTGCATTTTGAGCAGCTAAAAAAGGATGTGCAGGCTCAATATTTAAAAGAATACACTCCTTCCCATGATGATATTTCAAAATGGAAAGGAATTGATATTATATATTTCCAGGAAGACCTTCGCAAAAAAGCAAAAGGCAACATCAGCGAAAAATCTTTTTATACCTATTTTAAAACTTCACCAGTCACTAAAATTCCGAGAATTGATATGCTTAATTTATTGAGCATCTATGCGGGTTACGATTCATGGTATGAATTTAAAAAACAGCATCTTTTTTCCGGAGAACTGCTTCAGGATGACACTGATTTAAGTGATGAAGAAATGAAAGAATTAGAGGAAACGGTTGCTCAATCGCCTGTTTCTTTAAAAACAGAGATTCAGCAGAATAAAATTGATTTAAAGCCTCAAGAAAATGTTGATTTACAAAAATCAATACCTGAAAATCAAGTATTTAATGAAAATAAAAATACTGATCAAAAAGATGTAATCGCAAAACCTAATAAAAACTTTTTCAGGAAGAATGTCTGGGCAATTGTTACAACAGTGTTAATTTCTATAACAGGACTTCTGGGATTTAAGGATGAGATTTTTTCAAAGACGTATAAATACTGCTTTACAGATGCTGACAGAGGAACTTCCGTGATCAATACGCTGGAAATAAGAGTCATGAAAGAAAACGAGTCGCCTCTGATCTATAAAATAAAACCGGGAGAATGTTTTTATTATTCCACAAAGGATAAAAATCTGATTATGGAGATCAGTGCGCCCTTCTACGAATCTTTAAAGGTCAACAGAAGCCTTGAAAACGCTCCGGGAGAGGAATTGATCGAAATGAAACCTGATGATTACAAAATGGCCGTTAATTACTTCTCCGTAAAAGATGCGAATGGAAACCCTGAGCTTCTTAAACAGAAAAGAAGTCAACTGGAAAACCTGATCAGCAGCAATGCCGTTATTTATCAGGTATATGATAATAAAACCTACGGTATAGAAAGACTGGACAAACAGAAGTATATTACTTTAGTAACTACCCCTACCACATCATTGAAGAATCTTAACGTCATTGAGATGAAAAAAGACAACAATGGGAAAATAATATCCATTAAATTCAAAATAGCAAGTACAGATGAAAAGAATAAATAATTTTTTAATTTTTACCTTAATGCTTCTCGCTTTGGCTTCCTGCACCAAAAACAAAACCGAAGCAAGCGATCTGGATAAGTTAAGAAACAGCAACAATACGAAAAGCTATCCTGCAGTGCAGATGGACAGCATGCAGGCTGTCAATACAATCACCAAACAAAAAGTACAGGAACTTCTGGACCTGTCTACCCTTTATCTGTCGGGTAATAGAAATACAGAAATTGATACTGTCATCTATTCTCAAATGGAAAGCTATTTCCATAAGCCTGACACACTGACTTTCAAAAAACTGTTCAGAGAACTGGACAGCCTGAAAGTGAAGACTGTAAAAGTGAATAACCTGAATGTTTATAAGGAATTTTATAAGCAGGATACACTGGATTATGCAAAGTTTAATGTAGAATATTTCGACAATAAAAACAGATCTCTTGGAATTTTTGAGAAAAATGCACAATATATTTTACTTTCAACAGCTAAAGCAAAAAAAGAATTTAAATTCTACTTCCTTGATTTTTACTCGGCACCATTGAAGAAAGACAGCACCTCGGTGGTAGTCACCAAGTAATCTAACGGAATATCATGTTCCCAGACATCTTCAATGATTTCATCGGGAGCAAAGTAATTAACCCCTATTTTTTTTGAGTGTTGAGAGAGGCTTTTAAAAAAAGCATCGTAAAAGCCTTTGCCATAGCCTACTCTATTTCCTTTTTTATCGCAGTATAGCAAAGGAGTAATGACATAATCAAAGTGATTTTCCCCGGAATCTTCGTTAGAAACAGGTTCTGAAATCCCCCAACTGTTGGTTTCAAACACTGTATCAGGAAAGATTTCTACTGAAATCAATCCATCTGCAATTTTAGGCACATAAACACGGATATTCTGCTCTAAAAAATACGTAATGAATACTTTGGTGTTAATTTCATTAAACTTCTCAATCGGGACGAAAACATGGATCTTCTGCCCTGCTGTTGGTTTAAAATAATCAATAAAGTTTTTAAAAATCTTTTCAGATAACAAGAAAGCCTCATCGGAAGACAAGGCTTTTCTTTTTTGCATGTATTTTTTTCTAAGTTCAGCTTTTAGCATGATCAAATCATTTTTACTGAAGAATTTTCACAACATAAACTGCGCAGCTTCATCATGAAGTCTAACACATTTTTTATATTATGCGTTTTCAGAATTTTGTGCGATTTTATATAATTTGTCCGATAAACGAACTCTGAACGGAAGCTCAAAGGTAATCTGATCTCCTTTTTTTGCAGTTTCGCAAGGACTTCCATTAGCATAAATTTCCGTCATGGTAAATTCCTGTTCACCAGTGGTCGGACCGGAAATCAACACCCTGTCTCCTACTGACAGTTCTTTGTTTTCAATTAAAAACTGTGCAATCTTGGATTTTGTATAATAATGTTCTGCCTTTCCGATCAATGTTTTTTTGACGGTTATTTTCTGACGAACATTTTTTGTTATTGCTTTTGCTAAAGGTTTATCAGGTAAATCACCTGATTTTTTAAATTTCAATGCTTCAGATTTTCCTTTTCTGAACACTTTATTTCCAACCTGCAGTCCGCTTCTTAATTTCACCTGTTCCTCTAAAGGCAGATGGGTAATTTCCAGACATTCTGTAGAACAACAGTTTTCCATCGCAGCTTTACATTCATCACACTGGATAAACAGTAAATGACATGCATCGTTGGAACAGTTGGTATGGTTATCACAAGGTTTTCCACACTGGTGGCACTGTGAAATAATATCATCTGTAATTCGTTCTCCTAAACGGTGATCAAATACAAAGTTTTTACCTATAAATTTACTTGGTATTCCTTCTTCTCTTATCTGCCGGGTATATTCAATAATTCCGCCTTCTAACTGATATACATTTTTAAAACCCTGATGTTTAAAGTATGCACTGGCTTTTTCGCAACGAATTCCGCCGGTACAGTACATCAACAGTTTTTTATCTTCTTTGAAATCCTGTAACTGCTCGTTGATAATCGGTAAACTTTCTCTGAAATTTTCCACATCGGGAGTAATAGCTCCTTCAAAATGACCGATTTCACTTTCGTAGTGATTTCTGAAATCAACCACAATGGTATCCGGATCTTCAAGCAAATTATTAAATTCCTGTGCCTTTAAGTGAATTCCTTTATTGGTAACATCAAAAGAATCATCGTTCAATCCGTCAGCAACAATCTTATGCCTTACTTTGATGGTAAGTTTTAAAAAAGAATGATCGTCCTGATCCACCGCTACATTTAAGCGGATTCCTTTCATAAAATCGTACACTTCCAATGTATCACGAAACGCTTCTAACTGATCTGCCGGAACACTCATCTGAGCGTTAATTCCTTCATGTGCTACATAAATACGGCCCAATGCATCGAGTGCGTTCCAGGCTATAAACAATTCGTCACGAAATTTTTTGGGATCTTCAATTTTGGCGTACGCATAGAAAGACAATGTAAGACGTTCCTTACCAGCTTCATCAATAAGTTGAGCTCTTTCTTCTGCGCTTAAGGTGTTATACAGTTGCATGCTATAAACGTTTTAAGTGAGAAAAATATTTTTGCAAATATAATGATTTTTTTAATTGAGTCAATTCATCAGTCTCATCCCAACCACACTATCACCTGGAAATACATACTGTAAAAAAGGGATAATTTTTGTCATTCGTTGTAAATAATCTGTGATAATCTGATAAACATTTTTGCAATTATTAATAATTTAGACTTAACTTTAATGACAATACAACCATCTATATGTCATATTGTCATTAATATTTTTTTAAGGTTTGTTAATTGACACCTTAAGAATTATAGTATAAGATATAAATTATTGCTATTGTTGTTAAATTTTAGTTAAAGCTGAAACATTCAATACCAATTGCATACCTATTTAGCATTAAATTTGTTTACAGTTAAACAAAATAAGTTAAGTAATAAATAACTAAGAAAGATATACAATGAAGAGTACTTTAAAAAAACTATTACCATTTGCTGTAGTAGGAGTAATATCCGGAGCTACTACTGTTGGAACACTACAATATTTTGGTCAACACTCTAATAATGGTGACCAATCATACTTCACTTCATCACCGAATGCCTCATTTGTAGGCATGAATACTTCGGCGACCGGAGATGATTTTGTAAAAGCGGCTAAGACCACCGTTCCTGCTGTTGTAACCATTAAAAATTATCAAAGCAGAACTACAAGCAGAGCTTCAGAACAGGATCTGTTTGACTTCTTCTTCGGTGATCCTTTTGGAGGAGGCAGAGGCCAGCAAAAGCAAAGACAGCAGCAGCAGGCACCTGATAATATGCCATCTGGAATGGGATCCGGTGTGATCATCTCTCCGGACGGTTATATCATCTCGAATAACCACGTAGTAGCAGGAGCCAATAAATTAGAGGTTGTATTAAGCAATAAAAAATCTTATATCGCTACCTTGGTAGGAACTGACCCTAATACTGATATTTCATTATTGAAAATTGAAGAAAAAGGACTGCCATTCCTTAATTTTGCCAACTCTGATAATATTGAAGTTGGACAATGGGTACTTGCCGTAGGAAATCCACTTGGATTAAATTCTACAGTGACTGCCGGTATTGTTTCTGCTAAAGGAAGAGGGATCGGAATTTTAGGCGGACAAGGAAAAGCCAGCAACCCTATTGAAAGCTTTATCCAGACGGATGCTGCTATTAATCCAGGGAACTCCGGAGGTGCATTGGTGAATGTAAACGGAGACCTTATCGGAATCAACTCTGCTATCCAGTCTACGACAGGATATTACCAGGGATACGGATTTGCAGTTCCGGCTAACCTTGCCAGAAAAATTGTTGAAGACATCAAGAAATTCGGAATCGTACAGAGAGGATTCCTGGGGGTAACTTCACTTGACTTATCTGACGACCAGCAGGTAGCATTATACAACAAAAGCAAAAACACGAATATAAAAACAGGTTCTGGAATCTATGTTACAGGATTCGGAGATAAGAGCGGTGCTGAAGATGCAGGTCTTAAAATTGGAGATGTCATCACGAAGATTGATAATGCCCCTGTGACAGACTTCGCTGATCTATCCATCGCTGTAGGAAGCAAACGTCCTGGTGATAAAGTATTGGTAACTTATGCCAGAAATGGAAAAGAAAGTACAACAACCGTAACGCTGAAAGATCAGAAAGGAGGCACTTCAACCAAAACAAAAGCTGACCTTAGCGTAACAGAGAAAATCGGAGCTGAATTTGATCCGCTTAATGACAAATTCAAAACTGAATACGGACTGAACAGTGGTGTTGTGGCGAAAAGCGTATCTGAAGGAAGCGAAATGGCGAAAATCGGAATTGTAGACAACTACATTATTATTGAAATTAACGGTAAACCGGTAAATTCCCAAAAAGATGTTGAAAAGATATTAGATAAATATCAGGGCAATGTACAGGTGAAATTCGTAGATGATTACGGAAGAATTTATACGAAAGGTTTCAAAATGCCTTAATAAGAAGAACTAACCAACAACTTCATAACAACAAAAAACGCTGCAAATTGCAGCGTTTTTTTTATTTTGATTTATTCATTTTTTCAGCGATTCTTTTTTTCTTATTCCGCTCATAAATAACTTCTACAATTTTACCCCCTATCCAGGAAAAAGGGAAAAAAGTAAGGAATATAGAAATCTTATAAAAGGTAGGATGATAAGGAAATATAATCACATCCAGCATTGCTATAAACAGCATGATAAACCCAATCAGGATTGCATAGGCTACTTTAGCATACTTTACGATAATGGCAGTTGCAACTCCCCCGACTGTCGTTCCTAACCCGGAAATAAACAGCAGGAAGCCAAAAAAAGCCTTATCATCTTTCATACTAAAAAGAAACCTCTGCCAGTGCTCAAACGGAGCAAAAGCGTCGAAAGTAACCCATTGCGGAAAAGCCCTTATACCAAGAGTGATAATAAGCCCCGCTATACCAAGGCCCACCAAAACCGCAATTGTATTTCTTATAATGTTCATTAATCCTGATGTGCAATCATAGAAATTTCTATATCAACATTTTTAGGCAGACAAGAAACCTGTACCGTTTCACGGGCCGGGAAACTTTCTGCATCCAGATAAGAAGCGTAAATATCATTCATTACTGCGAAATCATCCATGCTCTTAAGGAAGATTGTAGCTTTTACAACATTTTTAAATGTCATTCCTGCTTCTGTAAGAATTGCTTCAAGATTTTTCATAACCTGATGCGTTTCTTTTTCAATTCCTTCTACTAATTTACCAGTTGACGGATCTACAGGAATTTGACCGGAGATGTATAAAATACCATTTGCCATGTTCGCTTGTGAATAAGGCCCGATTGCTGCAGGAGCATTAACTGTGTTAATTATTTGTTTCATATGTGGATATTTATTTTTTTCAAAGGTCCTTTGGAATCACTACCGTCTGTATTTACCTTTCGGAAAATTTCGTCAGCACCGATTTCATCAGAATTTATTTTGGGTGCAAATATAAAATTTATATTATCAAATGCCAATCCGATATTAGAAAGGTGCACCCGGCTGCGTGAAACTTCTGTCTTTATACTTAAGCGCATCACTTAAAATATTAGCTTTTATCCCGATAAAGAAGTCGTACACTTTATACTGCCCGAACGGAACCCAGTTGAAATTAATGGTAAAACTTCGCTGATCTCTTGAGAATCCTATCCTCGTATAAGCCAGCTGTTTCGTTACCATATCATAATGGGTACTTCCATTGATATTCCAGTATGGAGTAAGTTTAATACTTCCGTCCAGACCTACTGAAGCAATTTTGGTTCCTAAACGGGTAAGACTTCTGGAATAAGCATAATTAGCATTAACATTCAAAGTCCATGCCTGATCGAAACGTGCATAATGATCATCATCAAAATAATACTTTTCATTTCGGACTTCTCCTTTTGAAGAATATTTTTTAGCATAATCCGTTTTTTCACCAAAAAGCTCACTGCTTAAAGGATAAGAAAGCTGAATATTGAATCCCTGTACACTAAAGCTTCCAAACTGTTCCGTTCTGATTCCTGTGTCTTGTCCCGGAATAAAAATAATTTTATACGGATCCAGAGAAAGACTTGTATTAACGCTTAATTTATTATTGAAGAAAGAAGATTGCCCGTTGATCGTTAATACAGACCAAGGGTGATCTTTAGCCGCAAAATTATAGTTCCCCGAAAGGTTTAAAGATTCAAATAATTTTACTTTTTTCACTCCGGTAGAATCCTTTTTAGATTTCACCTTCATTTCAATATTATTTCCGATATTAAATCCTAATGCACCTACCATTCCGCTTGAAGGACTTCCTACAATTCCTTTTTCAAAGATGGAATACGGAGTTAAAGCACCATTGGCGTTGTAATAATTTCTGTAATATCCGAAGTTAGGACTCGAAAAATCCGGAGAATAAGTAAACCCGATACTTGGAGTCATCATATGTCGGATTGCTTCTATGGAAGATCCTTTTTTAAACTTCAGCATTCCGAATAAAGTAGTCTGAAGACTGGCAGTTGATGTAAAAGTAGAATATCCCGTAAGGTTTTTATCAATTTCATCCACCACCACATTTTTTACCGGATCATAAAATCTGTTCAGCGTTTTTGTTGTTAATGCATTATCAACATTCGCACTTAAACTGAAAGTAAAATATTTTGCCAGGGTTGTATTGGTCCCTATTGCAATATTATTTTTAAGTCCTGTCTGCATTTTATCCCACATTGCTTTTGTGAAAAGCTCATTTTCCTGTGTAGTCACAAAGTTAGTCAGGTTAAATCCCGTGTTGATAGTAATATTTTCCAGAAGGCCCTGTCTTACTCCTGTTTTGGATTTTAATAAATAAAACTGGTTGATGGCCACGTTCATTTGAGGAAGACGGAGATCCGCCAGTCCTGTTGCGAAGTTCTGAGAGTAAGATGCCGTTCCCGTAATCGTTACCGGAAGTTTCAGGAATCTCTTCGTAAGCGTTACCGTTGAGTTCTGCTGGGTATTCAACACGTTCTGGTTGAAGATATAGTTGTTGTTCAACGGATTATTATAAAACTTGGTACTCACCATATCCACCGAAGCCGCAAACGTAAGGAACGGGTTCGCTTTGGTATCCTGCGTATGATTCCAGGTGATTCTATAGGTGCTGTTTTTCGTATAGTTGTCCAATCCTTTGATCCCTCTTACCATTGTTCCTACATCTGCTGTAAATGTTCCGGAATAGCGGTATTTCTTCAGATAGTTCATCTGCGGCCTCAGGTTCCAGCTTCCTTTGGTATAGATATCTGCAAGTACTTTCATATCAAAATGCTCTCCTATCGGCTGGTAATATCCAATTCCGTTCAGGTAAAATCCGACATCTTCCCTTTCCCCAAAACTCGGAATCAAAATCCCGGCTGCTCTCTTGGCAGAGAAAGGCAGAATAGCAAACGGCATAATCAAAGGAGTCGGAACTCTTTCAATATACATCTGGATAGGTCCCGTAACAATCTGGGATTTATTTTTGGTCTTGATTAGCTTAATATTGGAAGCCCGCATGAAATAATCAGCTGCGGTATCTTTTTTCTTAATGAAATACTCATCCGTCGTATAATCCGCATTTCTCATGGCAAAGACAGAATCATTGTATTTTTTGGTTTTTTTTGCAATAATCACCCCTTCACTTTCTTCCGTTCTTGCATTGAAAGCAATCGCCTGCCTTGTTTTGGTGTTATAGCTAAACTCGTTGGTTTCGTATTTTTTTCCGGCCTGGGTCGTAATTACCGGTTCAATAATCTTTCCTAAAGAATCCAGTTTTCCACGGGCATAGATTAAATTTTTATCATCATCAATAGAAATATAATCTGCATCAATCTGCATGTCCTGGTACTTTACCTGGGCCTTTTTATTGAGGTAAGTCATCTTTTTTTGGACATCTCTTCTCTGATCTTCAGCTTTTGTGCGAAGAATATCTTCCAAAGATTCTTTTTTTACAACTATGGTATCCTTTTTGGAAATAGTATCATTAACCGTATTTTTAGGCAATTTTTCAGGATTTTTCTGTGCTAAAAAATTGTTAAAAATTAGGATAATTAAAATTTGTAATATATTTTTGAGGACGGTTTTGGCCAATTTTGTTATATAATTTAAGGCTCAAAATTAGTATAATTTTTAAAACTGTAAGATGCACAAACAAAATTTTAAAATAATTTTATCATTTCTCCTTATCCTTTTAAGTAACTTTATCCTTTCACAAAAGAAGTTTACCATCGTTTTAGACGCTGGACATGGGGGAAGTGACCACGGAGCCAATAGAACATACAGTGATATCGGAAGGGTGGCAGAAAAGGACGTTACACTGGCAATTACTCTAAAAGTGGGTAGCATGCTTGAAAAAAATAAAGATTTTAAGGTAATTTACACCCGTAAGTTTGACGAATACCCTTCACTTTCGGACAGAACGAACCTTGCCAACAGAAGTAAAGCTGATCTTTTTGTGTCCATCCACTGTAATTCATCAGTGAGACCGACTGCTTATGGAACGGAAACGTACGTTCAGGGACCCAATCAGAATGACGAGAACCTTGAAGTAGCAAAAAGAGAAAATGACGTGATTTTCCTTGATGAAAAAGACAAGCAGACTTTCGGATCGTATAATGCGAGCTCACCGGAATCTTTAATTGCTCTAAAACTTCAGCAAAGTAAATACTTAGAATCAAGTCTTTTGCTTGGCGGACTGGTAGAGGATAATTTTGTGAATAAAGACAAAAGGTTCTCAAGAGGGGTTTTTCAGAAAAACCTTCACGTTCTCCGTATGAATGCGATGCCATCGGTACTGATTGAGACGGGTTTCATCAACCATCCTGAGGAGAGCCATTATCTAGCCTCTGAAAAGGGCCAGAATGAGATCTCTGAAAGTATTTACAATGCGATTATCGAGTATAAAAAAGCCGTTGACCGAAAATCCGGAGGATCAATCGCCATGAATAATAAAAAACCTGAGCCTGAAAAGCCAGCGGAAACTGCGCTGAAAAATGATTTCAGGATTTTATTACTGAGTTCTCCTGTAAAATACAATGAAGGAGATCCTGCGTTGAAAGGGCTGAATTATATTCTTCCTCTTAAAGAAAACGGTCAGTATAAATATTATTATGGGGTTACCAACATGGCTTCCGTAAAAGATATCAATTTAAAAACGGCTAAAGATGCCGGCTTCAGAAATGCTTTTGCAGTAGGATTTATGCCTAACCAAAAACTAAGTACCGGCTACTATACGATAGAGGTATTTGTGGGTGAAAAGCTGAACGGAAATTCGTTTATCTTACAGACATTGAAGGATGTAGAGAGAAACAAGGACAACGGAGTCTTCTACTACACCTATGGTAAAGTCTACAGTCTGGAGGATGCAGTGAAGCTCCAGAAGGAGATCGAAGCGAAGGGAATTAAGAATACGATCATTCAAAAAGTTTACAAATAATCTAAAAAATAATTTTGAAGTTAAAAAGTTAATCACTACTTTTGCAACCTCAAAATTTGGCCTATTCGTCTAGTGGTTAGGACTCAAGGTTTTCATCCTTGCAACAGGAGTTCGATTCTCCTATAGGCTACCAAATTTGATATCATGCCGGATTTAAAAATACAAGAAGCGACATTGCTTTTTAAGAAAATCCACTCTAACCCAAAAAGTTATGATTTACAAGTCAATGAAGACGGGATTGCAGGCAGGGATGATAAAATAAGTTTCAGGCTTTACAGGACAGAAGAAAGGGTCGCCTTTGAAGTAACGATTGACGGACTTACCTTCACCAATACGACTGGAGAATGGAACAACGCGATGATTATGCTGAAAAGCACAATCAGGAAAATAGAGAAAGAACAAGAAAATTTAAAAATAGAACAAGCAATAGATAAACTCAGAAAATACCTGTCAGAAGAAAATTGAAATATTTTAAAAATAAATTTGGCAGTTAAGAAAAAAGTTTTTATTTTTGCACTCACATTTGAACGATATGGCAAATCATAAATCAGCATTAAAAAGAATAAGACAAAACGAAGTTAGAAAAGTTCGTAACAGATATTATCACAAGACTGCTAGAACAGCTATCAAAGTGTTAAAAAATGAAGAAGATAAGGCTGTTGCTTCTGAGCAATTGCCTAAAGTAGTCGCTTTATTGGATAAGTTAGCTAAGAAAAACATCATCCACAAAAACAAAGCTGCTAACTTGAAAAGCAAATTAACGAAGTACGTTAATAAATTAGCATAAAAGTATAGTAGGCCCGTTCGTCTATCGGTTAGGACCTCAGATTTTCATTCTGGTAAGAGGGGTTCGACTCCCCTACGGGCTACAAAACTAAGAGTTGATAAACTTATAAAAACAAACACTAACACGTTGATTTTATATTAGCGGAAGATAGAGGGCCCGTTCGTCTATCGGTTAGGACCTCAGATTTTCATTCTGGTAAGAGGGGTTCGACTCCCCTACGGGCTACAAAGAGAAGACTTTTATAAAGTCTTCTCTTTTTGCATTTATAGTATGCTGTCATATGAATACAGGACTCAGCTGCAAGATTTGGGGATTATCATGTCTTCATCATTGCCTTATTCTTTCCTCTCCATTTCTTTTGAATAAATAGTCTCTAAAACTTTCTTTAAAGCCTACTATGGGATTAATTCATATTCTCCCAAAGAGGGTATCTTACAAGCATTCTTTTCCTATTTAAACCTTACAACGATTATTGTTTATTATTCTTTTTAATACGCTATTTAAAAAAAATAATACCTGTTTATTAGTAAATCACATAAAATAGAAATATCTCTTTTGGTTTATTCTTTTTATCCCTAAATTTGGATTAATCTAATAACCAAAAATTCATAACATGCAATTTAATTTTCTATCGAAGTGTAGTCTGCACCTAAAGGCAGCATTCTTATTATTGCTATTAAGCTCTCTATCTTTTGCACAGAACAGAATCTATGCCTACGAACAAACCTCCGACACCTTCGGCGTATGCCTGGCCTGTAATGTACAGAATCCGCTCAATGCTGTAGGAGATAATGAGAACGACTACTCTACCCTCACCATGGGTACTGTATTGCTGGGCGGAGTTTCTCAGACACTGCTGTTTCCGGATGTAACTTCCAATACAAAACTGGTTGTAGGCATCGGAACCAACGATATTCCTTTAACGGTTCAGTTACTTGGCGGAGTTACCATAGAAACGATGAATGGAAATGTTTCTAACGGTGACATGAAATACATTAACAGCAGTATCCTTAAGCTTGGAGGAGACACCCCCAACAGGGCAACCATCGAATTACAACCTACCAAACCCTATACCGGTGTGAAAATAAGAGTAAGCGGCGGAGTACTGAGCCTTGGCGGTGGCTTCCGTATTTATTATGCATATCAGGAACCTGTTACTTTTACAGCTTTCGGTACTGCCAACGGGCAGATCAGTTTAAGTGGAAATGTTCCTGTGGAAGATTCCCAAATGACTATTACAAATATTTCAGGTAAAGAAATATACCGTTCAAAGATCAACTCGAAAAATATTGATCTTTCCACTCCTATTCCAGAAGGAATTTATATCCTCAATCTACAGACCAAAGAAAACAGGATCTATTCACGAAAAATAATTATCAAGTAAAATAACTAATCCGGTAGACGTCAATCTACCGGATTTTTTAATTATAAAAGGTGGCTATATACTATTTTACCTCTAGTGTCATTCCGACGAAGGAGGAATCTTTTTGATAGATCAGATTTTTCATTTCACTTCGTTGCATTTGAATGACAGCAGAAATAAGCAGACCACAACATCAGGTGTAAATTATCGATTCTTACCTTATAAAATTCTGACAGTACATAATTTACTTCAAAAAAAGTTGTACCTTTGCAATCATCAGATGATAAGATGTATGAGTGTAATTCAAAAAAAGAGTTTGGCCCAAGAGGTTGCCGACCGCCTGATAGCAGGAATTATTGCTAAAGAATATACAATTGGGGATCAGCTACCGATTGAACCTGAATTGATGAAAATGTATGGAGTCGGACGTTCCAGCATTCGTGAGGCGATTAAAATATTATCAATTCAAGGTGTATTGAGAGTACAGCAGGGCGTCGGTACGTTTGTTGTTTCCGACAATGTTCAGGAATCACTGGAATCTCAAATTAACAGAGCTGAAATAGAAGAAGTTCTTGAAGTACGCTCTTTAATTGAAGCAAAAATAGCTGCAAAAGCTGCCTTACATCATCATGAAGATGAACTGAAGATTATTAAATCCTACCTTGATTTAAGAGGTATAATGGCTGAGAAAAATCAGGCGCTGGAATGTTATGAGGCGGATATTAATTTCCATGTTTCTATTGCCGAAGCTTGCGGAAATCCCCTTTTGAAAGAAATCTATAAGATTGCCAGCAAACAGGTCATGAGAACTTTCGAAAACGGGCACAATAATAATACGGACGCTTTTAAAGCGTCACATGAACTTCATACAAGTCTGTATCATTCTATAAAAGACAGAGATGCAGATCGTGCCGCTCATATTGCGCAGCAAATCATCGATAAATTATTTTAAAAAATTACCCTTACCAATATTCATCTTTAAATTCATCAGATGACAAGATGAATGTAAATTTATTATTTATGGACAACACACAAACCAAAAGCATTGATACAAGTACGATTGTATATCCTATTTTGTTCATGATCAGTTTTTCACATTTTTTGAATGACCTGATCCAATCTACTATTCCTTCTTTGTACCCTATTTTAAAAGGAGAATTTAAATTATCTTTTGCCCAGATCGGAATTATTACCCTGGTATTTCAGCTTACTGCCTCCATTTTACAGCCTTTTGTCGGTATTTATACTGATAAAAAACCGAATCCGAGATCTCTGGCGATTGGAATGGCTTTATCTATGGCCGGTCTACTCTTGTTGGCTTCTGCCCATCAATATTATATTATTCTTCTTTCAGTCGGATTGATTGGCATGGGATCTTCTATTTTCCATCCTGAGGCTTCCCGGGTGGCGCAACTGGCTTCCGGCGGTCAGAAAGGATTGGCGCAGTCTATTTTCCAGGTTGGCGGGAATTCAGGAAGTGCTATAGGACCTTTATTGGTTGCATTGATCGTTCTTCCTTTAGGTCAGGGATATGTGGGATTATTTGCAATTGCTGCATTTATCGGTATTATTCTGCTGTGGAGAATTGGAAACTGGTACGCTGAAAGATTATCCATTAAAAAAACAGCGAAGCATACTGATGCAGTAGTGAATATCCAACTTTCGCGAAAAAAAGTGTTATTTTCCATTAGCATTCTATTGGCACTGGTATTTTCCAAATATATCTATCTGGCATCCATGACGAATTATTTTACCTTTTTCCTGATGGATAAATTTCATATATCGGTAAAAGATTCTCAGTTGTATTTATTTATGTTTCTTGCAGCGGTAGCAGTAGGAACTATTCTTGGGGGGAAATTGGGCGATAAATACGGCCGGAAAAAAATCATCTGGATATCTATTCTCGGAGCTGCTCCGTTTACCCTATGCCTTCCCTATCTTTCCTTAGCATGGACCATTGCATTTGCTGTGATCATCGGATTGATCATTGCATCTGCATTTTCTGCGATTCTGGTGTATGCGACCGACCTTATGCCTGATAAAATTGGGTTGGTAGCCGGATTATTCTTCGGATTTATGTTTGGAATGGGTGGTATTGGTTCTGCCGTATTGGGTGCCATCGCCGATGATACAAGCATTGAATACGTCTTTAAGATATGTGCTTTTCTCCCTTTGATCGGTATTATTACAGCCTTCTTACCTAATATTAAAGGATCGAAAAAAAAATAAGATCAGAAAATTGACTATCATTATAAAAAAAGCCTCTACTGTATGGAAGTAGAGGCTTACCTATAAAATAGATATCTAAAAATTATTTTTTAATTACTTTCTGCTGATATACTGCTTTATCAGTCACCGCTTTCAATATATACATTCCTTTTGGAAGCATGCTTACATTGATTTGTCCGTTATTGAACTGCGTATTGATCAATTTACCAGAAGCATCATAAAGAGAAACATTCAGTACTTTCTCCTGTGTTTTAATGGTAAGAAAATCAGTCACTGGATTTGGATAGATACTGAATTCCAGTTTCTTCACTTCGGCCGTTGCTAGAGAAGAAGTCGTTGCATTGACTATAAGCGTTTTTTCAACCGTTTTACCGTTTGAATTAAAGCTGATAACAATATTTGATGTTCCTGATGCCAGCGGAGTTAATACCAATTCGTCACTGTCGTTAATAACGGCAGAAACAATTGCCGGGTTGCTGTTTGATTTTACTGATTTTACAATGGCAGCTGATAAGTTGTCATCATCTGAAACTACAATCTTTAAATCAATCGATGTTATATTTCCTGCCGTAACCTGAGAAGGGAAAGTACTGCTTATTGTAGGTGCCGTATTATCCGGGAATACCGCCAATGCCGGGAACCAGTAATAATCGTTTAGTGTTTTTGTATTCGTCAAAGTCCCCGTATTGTTAAACGTATGGATCCAGTTTTTCTGATAGTGTGCACCGAAGCCACTTTCTGTGGTATTCAGAATCAATTCATCCGTTGTTGGGTTTACACGAAGTCCTGCTCCGTAAGGAATTTGCTTATAAGTTCCTGTCTGTCCCGGAATCACTGCAAAGTTTTCATTGAATGTTTTTGTCGTTACATCAAATTTAACAATCTGTGTTCCGGAATTAAAACTATTAATTGAATTGATCCAGTATAAAGCATTCTGCTGGCGGCTTGCTGAAAAGCTTCCTGCATTCCAGGCACCCCATGATCCCAGGTATTTGGTGGTAGGAATATTGTACGAAGTAACCGCAAAAGTAGTAGGATTGATGTTCACTACCTTTTGATCCTGTATTGCCCAAACACTTCCGTCTTTAGCCTGCACAATAGAATGATATGCTCCTGAGATCGTACTGATTAAGGTATCCGTAGCAGGATCTATCACCAAAATACCAGCTGTCTGCTTCACGGCAAATACATATTTTGAAGTACGGATCATATTACCAATCTGTCCCGCGTAAGCACTTCCGCCACCTGTTCCTGTGATGAGATTGCCAACCTGTAGATTATCAATATCAAAAAGGAATATTCCGTTTGAAGCTCCGATATATCCTTTATGCTCATTCACTCCTACAAAAGTTCTTCCGTCTCCGCCACCAATGGTATTGAAGCCAGCAATTTTCTGCATGGTCTGTGCGTTTGCCACGACTAGTCTTCCACCAGGAGTATATTGTGTATCTCCGCCATCCGCAGCCTGTTTTGAGATAAAATAGAATTTATCCCCATAGATCGTCCCGTATTGTGTGGTTGCTCCAAAAGCATGATTGTTATTGGCATTACTGTAAACCCGGTAGTTAATCTGTCCGTTACTATCAATAAAATTGACAGAACCGTTGGTATGGCCGTACCAATCTTCATTCACCATAAAATAACCATTGGCAAAATTGGTAGAACTTACATACGGAGAAACTGGCGTCATTGTAGAAGAAATAGGAAATTCCGTAAAGTTTGGGTTAAAATTCCAGACATCCCATGATCCGTTTACCAGTGCTCTGGTGGTTGCTCCTACTCCTGAATATCCAAAATCGGCATCAGTAGGATCTTTCACCCAATATGACCAATATCCGTTGGTAGCCCATCCTGAACTCCAATGATCCGCAGCATCCGCAGCTGTATACTGGTCAAAATCGTAAGCCGAAGTATTTACAATTCCGTCAACTGGATAAAAAGGATAGGTTACATTTCCGTTTTTGTACAGCGCATTTGAATTAGCGCCGTTCAAATCAAAGCCAAGTCCGCCAATGGCTGATCCGAACTGAGTTCCCTGATACAGCAGAGAGAAAAACCTGTGGTCCGCTTTTGCGATTGCTTTCAGCATATCTTCACCTGTTGCATTTCCGTTCCATCTGAATCCCCAAACCAAAGCATCGGGATTTTTACCATCATTCCATTGTACGACAAAAGCAGCTTCGTTTGTTCCTGTTCCTACCCAATACTGAACATCAGCAAATGTAAGAGGTGTAGTCGTCTGATTTTGAGTGGTCAGATTCTGAATGTCATTTCGGGGCACTCCCTGAACTTTTATCTGTGCATTGGTAAAAAATGCAAACAGAAAAAGCATTGTTAAAAGATAAAACTTTTTCATTTTTAAACTATTTTAAAAGTATTGTTGAATTTTAATTAAGATGAAGGTCATACGCTCCGGCAACTTCCGTTGAAACTTCTCCAAGCCAGCCTGCTTCCTGATTGACGCCGGTATACACTTTTATAAAGTCGATGCCCGGAAGTTTTACATAATGTCCGTTTTTATCCACTGCCCAAGAAATATCAATATTGGAGGCTTCATCATTATTCGGTGCATTGTCTGCATAGCCGAAATCATACGACTTCCCTACCCAATAAGTCCCCGCTCCGCTTTGGTCGTAAAAATTATCTTTAAGTCTGGTTCCCAAAAAGCTGTAACTGGCATCTGAGATCCATAAAGGATAATAGCTTTGTGCATGGAAGGTATTTCTGGTTTTAAATCCTGAATTCCCATAATTATCTTCCCATTTGATGTACTCCACATCAGTCTGCCAAAGTTCACTTCCCGGAACGGGAGGCTTGTTTTCATTAGGTTTAAAGTAGGTTATATTGTAATTTTTAGTGGTTGTATTTTTAAAGTATTCACTTCCCGCGATCTCATACCATTCGTCATCATCAGGTTTACCATTTCTGTTTTTGTCGTAAGCTACCATGATAATTCCCGGTTCGCAAGATCCTGATCGTGGATCATTCGCGTCATTTCCCC
Organism: Chryseobacterium soli; assembly: GCF_000737705.1. Classification (GTDB taxonomy): domain Bacteria; phylum Bacteroidota; class Bacteroidia; order Flavobacteriales; family Weeksellaceae; genus Chryseobacterium; species Chryseobacterium soli. The sequence goes on from NZ_JPRH01000001.1 coordinate 42,267, forward strand.
AGAAAGCATTCCCCAGAATTTTGAAATCTCTTCCATCCAGGTTTGGAATCGTATGGTCGAAACCCACTGTAACATAACCACCATAGCCTCCTAAAGTAATCATGGAAGAATTTCCTCCTACCAGAGATTCTTTGGCTTTTTGAATCATCTGAGCAGCAGTGCTTCCGGAAATATATTCGGGAATTTCATTCGTAAACTGCCCTACACCAGGACGAAAATCAAAAACATTGGAAATGTATTTACTGTAAGGTGTCTGTTCCTTCTTTACAATAATGGACGAGCCGTAAGTCTTCACGACTCCATTTACTTCTACTTTTAAGGTTAAAGGATAGGTATTCGCTATATGACTAATAAAATCTAGGTCTGAATTTTCAGAAATAATAGAATCATTGATACTCCAGGTCAGTTTTCCGGCAATCTGAGGGTCAATATTTAAAATCTTAAGACGGTCTATTGTATAGGAATCTTTAAGAACTGCCGAAGGAACTGTAACTTCTGCCACTACCTCATCAGTATCGCTTTTACAGGCTACTGTCCCTATTAAAACAGAAGACAGAAGCACCGTTTTTATCATCGTAAGAGTTTTTCTTTCCATTTTTTTTGATTTAATTATTTATATAAAAAGACGAAATGAGCGGGAATATTTCCCCCTTCGGTCTTCCATTTGAATTTTCCGGTTTTATCAAAACAGTAGACATACCCTGTTGAAACATAATTCCGGGCATCGGTAAGATAAATCTCCTCATTGATTGGATTTACCGCTATTCCATAAGGTGTTTTAATGGCATCTACATATTGCTGATCAATAATTTTGTTGGAAATGATCTGCTCAGTCTTCACATCGATAATTCCGAAGGATTTTGTGTAAGAATGGGTGTTGTAGTTGAATTCATTCCCGTAATAATAAAGTTTGTCATTCACGATGGTCATTTCGCTTACCGCAATATGAAAATCTTTTTTCACCGCACCGGTCGCAGCATCTACGAGGAATAAACTGGATGGGATATTGTAATAATCTCCTCTGGACGTCACGTACAGATCTCCGTAATTATCTTTTTTAATATGGTGGAGGTTGATGGCTACGTCTATTTTCTTGGTTTCTTTAAATGTCGAAAGGTCTACCACAGAAACCGTTCTGTCGTAATTAGGGAATTTATATCCTCCTGAATTGGCCACAAAAAGCTGATTCCCTATAATTTCCATTTCCTCAGGCTGGTAACCTACTGTCACTTCCCGCTGGATAGAAAGAGAGACGGTATCTATTTCGGCTACTTTTCCTAATGGTGCGTTGGGATCAAGAGAAACAGGACCCGCATAGCTTGATGCATAGGCTTTTCCATCTTTAAACGTAATGTATCTGCAATTTTCCAGCTGAATGGTTTTAAGACGTTTCGCCGTCTTTGCATCCAGTACTTCAATTTTGTTGGAAACATTGATCACTGCATACATCTTACTTCCGTAAATCTGGATATCATTACCTACATCTCCCAATTCTTTTACGACGGTCGGGTTGATCTGTGCATAAATATTCCGGTGGTAGATTCCGGTTTTATAATCAAAAAAATCCAGGGTCGCTTTATTGGTTCCCATATTTCCTTCGTTCAGCAAATAAAATCCTTTGATGGGAAGATCTCCTTCAGCCGGGATAAGGTAATCCAGCTCTTCACGGTCTACATATTCATCGGTTCTGCAGGAAAGAACAGCAATAAACAGTAAGGCCCACAGGCAAAAATTGAGTTTTTTCATAAGGTATAGCTTAGAGTGAGTCTGAAATTTCTTCCTGGCATCGGATAGCTCAGCACGACTTCATAGAATTGGTTGAGGACATTATTAACTTCCAGGCTGGTTTTAAACTGATGCTCTTTCCATCTGAATTTTTTCTGAACGGAAAGATCATGGGTATACCAAGGCTGCACATGATTGGCAGGTATGTTATTCTGATTGATGTCATATCTTTCCCCTACATACATAAAACTATAGTTGAAGGCCCAGTCTTTATAATCCGCCATCAGCGTAAATGTTCCGCTGTGCCAGGGCGTATACGGAATCTGATCCCCGAAATAGGATTCTTCCCTGCTGGTAAAATCGCGTGCACTTTGGAAGGTGTAACTCAGTAAAGGTTTTACCATTACATTTCCCAGCTTCAGTTCTCCCTGGATATTGACATCGGTCCCTATAATTTCAACTTCTCCCAGATTATACATCGACCATCGGAACATACTTCCATTGGGTGCCGCAATAATCTTGTTTTCTACTTTATTAAAATAGCCATCTACTTTTACATACCATCCTTTAAAGACCGGATGATCATACAATTTTTGGTAAGTAAATCCCACATTATACTGGTTGGTAAATTCAGGTTTCAGGAAAGTATTTCCAATATTTGTATAATACAGATCGTTGAATGTTGGCATCCTGAAAATGCGTTTATAAAAAGCTCTTACGGTAAAATCTTTATCATCGAAAGGCTGGTAGCTTAAAAATGCAGCCGGTGTCCATTCAGCTTTATCCGGAGATTTGGTGTTGAGTTCTACTTCTTCGTGAACAAAAGTTCCTAATAAACTTCCCAAAAACTTAAATCTGTTCCAATGATAGGTGGTGGCAAAAGCTACCAGTGAAGTGTATCTTGTAGGGTAAGAGAATAATTTGAGATCCGAATCCAGCGTATTATACTGGAAATCTGCGCTGGCGCTTACCTCCCAGTTAGGATTGATTGTGTACAGATTGGAAGAAGACAGATACACTTCCTTCTGAATATATTGATTGTTTATTTTTATGGAAGAAAGCGTATCGACAAAATGAGTATAGTCGTAAGCAAATTTTGCTTTGAACTGGGTTTCCAGTTTTGGGAATATTTTTTTCCTGAAATTACCCTGTACAAAATAATTTTCATCCATCAGGCGTTGTCCCCTTGCCCCGAAACGGTTATTGACAATAGCCCCGGGAATTCCGCGGTTTGATATATAGCCATATCCTCTTACATTCCAGCTTCCGTTATTCACGGTTCCGTTAAAACTGGTTTCAAAACGCTTTGCCCGGATATCAGAATCGTATCTTTTCGCAATAGTATCATTGGCGATCTCACCGTCAGGATATTTCCTGGTATACCGGAATTTATAGACCCCGTCACTCTGCATAAATTCTGAACTGAAACTGGCCGATACTCTATCCGAAATCTTCTGCTCCACCCGAATCGACGGATTGAATAAGTCAATGGAACTGTTTTTTAACCTGATCGTCAGATTGGTTTTTCTGCCATTTTTAAAACTTGGTGTTTTTGGCTGCAGGTAAATAGATCCTGAAGAACCAAAATCTTTGGCCGGCTGGAAAATTTCACTTTTCTGTCCGTTGTATAGCGAAATTTCTTCAAGATCATCTAAAGAAAAGCGTCCTAAATCTACTAAGCCGTTCTGGGCATTCCCCAATTGGATTCCATCATAAAAAACACCGACGTGCTGGCTTCCCATACTTCGGATGTTAATCGTCTTCAACCCTCCTATTCCGCCATAGTCTTTAATCTGGACACCGGAAAAATACCGCAGGGCATCTGCCACCGAATGACTGTTAAGCCTTTCTAATTGCTCTCCTGACAACGTTTGTGCAGGAAGGATTTCTTTAAGATTTTTTTTATAGAGATCGATCTGAAGAATTTCTTTTTCCCGGAGGCTGTCCTTCGACTGGGAAAATAAAAACTGCCCTGTTATCACAAGAATTGCAGTAACTGATCTGTAAAATTGAGAAGTACTATATTGTATTACCATTAGCTCACTTGAATAATGATAACGCTAATGGATATGGGAAAACCATGACAAAGCACAGTTCTGCACTGCACAATATCAATAGTGTCCTAAGCTTTATTCCACGAAAGCGTCAAACGTTAATTGTCCGGCAGGTCTTCTGACTTACTCCATTTTTGAAATCCTTCCCATTTTACAACAGTGGATATATTCTTCAAAAACTTTGGTTTGGAGCTTACAGCAGCGGGTCTGTTCCGGATTTTCACCGGATTCCCTTTTAAGCGCTTTTTATGGCGCACCAGATTTCGGCAAAGATAGAAAATTATTAAGATATCCAATAAAAGGCTTAATAAATTAATTTTCAATACGATAAATATAAATTTCAAGATAATCTGTCTCCTATTAAAAACTTAAAGCGTCATTTTTATCTAAAAATTTTCTATAAAAAAAACCTTACAGATTTTTGAAATCTATAAGGTTTGTACTTCAACTTGTTTACACTTTTAATTTTAACCACAAAGCCATAAAAGTTTTTTAAAAATTTTAGTTTTTTAAGGTTAAATGATTGTGTATAGCAAGTTCACCTAAGTTAAAAAAATCAAAGATTATTCATCATACAGAAAAATCTGCTAAATCTGCATCATCTGCGTGAATCTGTAAAATCTGTGGTTGTAAAATTTTAAACCACTTTAATTCTTCAATCTTAAATCTGCATCATTCCCATCAAATACCCACATTGATAAACAAACTGAATCTGGATTTTGCTTCAATGTCACCTCCTGCCAGATTGGAATAGGCAGGCAGCATCACTTCTCCTCCTAAGCTCAGATTTTTGTAACCTGCTTCAAAGCCAATTTTTCCATATAAAGCGCTGCCTGCGGTATTGGGTAACACCTCATTAAACTGCCTGTTTTTGTCATACACTTCACCCTGAAGTCCGCCTTTTCCGGAAACAATCACCTTTTCATTTCTGTAAAGCTGATAAAATCCTGCCGCTGCATAATTCCATTGGCTTCCAAATCGGTAGTGTTTTTTATTTTCGGTTTTAACGGTGTAATCTGTATTGAAGAGTATTGCCAGTTTATTTTTCTGATATTTATAGTTCAAGACCATCTGATAATCCCAACTGCCGGTTCCCAGCTGAAAACTGGGATTCACTCCGGTGATTCCTTTTTCATCAAATTTTCCCAGTGGAACTTTCACTCCAAGGCCTCCGTTGAGCTGATGAAAAGTATTTTTAGAATTCAGGAACTGGTAAATTCCCATTACATTCATATCTCCGATTCCATTGATCCGGATATCTCCCTGTAGTGTTTGTTTCTCATGAAAATGAAAAGGAAGACTGGCATATACACTTAGTTTTTTAGTGAGAGGAATTTTTCCCCAAAGCTGAAGGGTATTAAAATACTGATCCTGCGTAAGATCTTTCACGAATAAATTCTCTTTGGCCTTATAGTGCTGGGCAAAATATTTAATCCCGATGAACTGTGGATTCAACAGTGATTCAAAACCGGAGGAGCCGTTTCCTGCAGCACAGCCACAAGCATCACAGTCATCATCAAGGATAACTTTATTATAACTTATGGTCGGGATATAAAGGCTGTCCCTGATGGTTGCTGCCTGACAGACAGTCAATACAAACAGACTGATTATTACAATGATCTTCTTTATGGTATGTTCCATTTATTCTGCAAATTTTGGATTAGTGATAAAATTGTTGTCACTGAGTGTTTTCAGAAAAGCAATAATATACTGCTTATCCTGCCCCGTCATGGGAATTCCGATGTGTCCGTTCTGTTTCAGCTGTGGATCAAGATTGGCATTGTCTTCTACATTGTCCGAATAAAAATTGAGCACGGCATCCAACGTATAGAATCTTCCGTCATGCATATAAGGAGCTGTATACTCTACATTTCTGAGACTCGGAACCCGAAATTTCATCCAGTCATTCTGATCCAGGGTTACGCGGTAGCGTCCGGCATCTTTAAACTGACTGTTGTAATACATTCCGGTATTGCGAAAACTTTCATCGGTGAATAATTCTCCGCTGTGGCAAGCTGTACATTTTTGCTGGAACAGAGCCATCCCCTGAGATTCATCGGCAGTAAAAACCGCGTTTCCTTTTTTCATCCGATCGTATTTTGAATCAGCAGAAATCATGGTTGCCATAAACTGGGAAATAGCTTTCAGAATTCTTTCACCGGTAATATTTTCATCCCCGAAGGCTGCTTTAAACATTTTTTTGTAATTCGCATCAGCATTTAGCTTTCCTACTGCTTCAGGAAGAGAACTGTCCATCTCAAAATCAGTTGTAATCGGAACCAAAGATCTTTCGTCCAGATTGTGACCCACTCCATCCCAGGTATAATTTTTTAGAAACGTCATATTCTGTATCGGCGGCGCATTTCGGATGCCTAATCTGTCATCAATTCCATGGCTCACTGAATGACCGTGATGCGTAAAAGCATATTCCTGAATATGACAGAAACCGCATGAGATGGTGTTATTTCTGGATAATTTCCCTTCATAAAAAAGTTTTTTTCCTAATGCCACCCCATTCACCGTGACCGGATTTCCTGTAATGTCGAACGTTATTTCCGGAAATCCGGATGGTTTGTCAAGATGATACGCTTCATCTTTTGGTAAAGGCTCAATAACCTCATCACCTGTGCATGACGTTAATGAAAAAGCTGCAAAAAAAAGGAAAATCAAAAGAGAGCAGAATTGCCCTCTTTTGGATGGTTTGAAACAATTAATCATTGTGAACGTGATCTACTTTAAACATTTTAGAAACATTGTTCGTCACATTGACCAGATGTTGGTTCGATCCCATTGCCATATCGTTGGAATTATCCAGTGTTAAAGAAGTCTGCCCGCTCAGATATTGATTAAGATCCGCCAAAATATGAACTGACGGTGTAATCTCTTTTGAAACTCTCGCCGTTGTAGGAAAATCAAGGGTAATTTCACGATAAAGATCCGCTGTATTGTTTGCAGAAGTATTGCCCATATTTCCACAGTGGTTCATAAATTCTGTAGCTGCTGAAGAAGTTCCGTATTTGCCTTCAAATTTCGTGAATATATATCCTGCAGCCCAAGACCAAGCCATTCCTGAAGTTTTTGCTTTCTGCCAGAAAACCCCTTGTCCATTTTGTCCCAAAAAGTACGCCGACTGGCTGATCCCCAAACCGATTCTTACTTTTTTGTAATTATTTTTAGGAATTTCTTTCAGGTTGATATAATTAATTCCGGCAACTGCTTCCGACTGATCAACGATAAATGCACCGTTGTCCGGATCGTTATAATGATATTTGAACTCTCCCCCGTTTTCATCAATTAAAGTGATATTGCTGATTACATATTTCAGGGTAGAAAACTGGTGCTTTTGTCCGTTGAGAGACGTTTGTATGGTCTGGTTTAAAACGATGTCTCCAAGATTATTGAAACCATTTTCGAATTTTAACTGAAGATTTCCCGGAGTTGTATCCAGAATTTCATCATCGTTATTGTTTCTACAAGATGAAAGGGTAAGTAATGCAATTGCTACGAAAAGTAATGATAAAAATTTATAAATTTTCATGTTTATTTTTTAAGTTGAATATTATGTTGATGATAAAGCATAGAAATGCTCTTTGAATGGCTGTACATTCAATTTTTATAATAAAAATGATTGGTGGTAACTTAAAAAACCGGTGGTCTGAAAACAGAGGGAAGAAACAGAAAGGAGTATGCTGTTTCGTACGTAAAATTAAAACTGGAAAACAGTGGTTTTTCCGTGATGGTTATTTCTGCAATGTCAGGGAGAATGTAAATATCTAAGATTTTCTGTCCTGAATTTTTTGCTTTATGAAGAGGGGAAGATTCGGTATCGTTTGTTTTCGCAAGCTCTTTGCTAAGGTAACATTTTCCATTACAGTGAAGCTCCGGTTTGCTTTTATTAATACAGAGAACTTCGGAGATATAATGATAATCTGCAACATACTCTACGATGGGGATCAGAGGCCTGACCACCATATAAAAAGTAAGGAATATGCTGCAGATTAATTTCATGAATTATTTTTTGCTGATGGCATTTTCATATCTTTTGCTTACTTCTTTCCAGTTCAGCACGTTCCAGATAGCCGCAAGATAATCAGCTCTTTTATTCTGATATTTCAGGTAATAGGCATGTTCCCAAACATCAATTCCTAAGATCGGAGTTCCTTTCTCTTCCACGACATCCATCAAAGGGTTATCCTGATTAGGAGTTGAAGAAACGAACAGTTTTCCGTTTTTATCTACAGAAAGCCAAGCCCATCCTGATCCGAAACGGTCTGCTCCAGCCTTGCTGATCTTTTCTTTAAAAGCATCCATGCTTCCGAAAGATTCATTAATGGCTTTTATTAATTGTGCCGATGGCTGGGTATTTTTTACCGGAGTAAGCATCGTCCAGAAAAGCTCATGGTTAAAATGTCCACCAGCATTATTTCTCACGGCAGGACTTAATGTTGATACTTTAGAAAGGATCTGGAACAGGGTTTCTTTTTCCTGAGGTGTTCCTGCAATCGCTTTGTTCAGGTTGGCAACATAGGCAGCAGCATGCTTCGAATAATGGATTTCCATAGTCTGGGCATCGATAGAACCTTCCAATGCATTGTAAGCATATGTTAAAGGGGTCTGCTTAAATTGAGCAAACGCAAACTGCGCCGCAAAAACTGCACTTAAAGCAGCTATTTTCATAATCTTCATAACGTTTTGTTTTTGTGGTTTAACACTATTATTTTAATAATTTTTTGATATCTTCTATCAATATTTCTCTGTCCGGATGATATTTTCCGGTCAGTTTAGGAAGTTTTCCTTCCGGATCTTCGTAGTTTAATCCTGAATAATACAGAATCGGCATATTCTCTTTATTGTATCTGCACCGGATATTTCCCTGCTGATCAACAAGAGCAATCATTCCGCTGTGGTTCAGGCTTTCGCCTTCATCTTCTTTATCACCTACATAGATATTGAACTGGTCTGCAATCTTTCCTATATAATCTCTGTTTCCGGTTAGAAAATGCCAGTTGGGTGATTTCACTCCAATTCTTTCTGCATGTTTTTTCAGGATTTCCGGAGTATCATGTTCGGGATCAATACTGATGGAAACAATTCCAAATTCCGGGTTATTGATTTCGTGTTCAATAGCTCTCATATTGCTGTTCATTACCGGACAGATGGTAGGACAGCTGCTGAAAAAGAACTCTACCAGATACACTTTCCCGAGCATATCTTTATTGGTGATCTTTTTGTTATTCTGATCGGTCAGTTCAAAATCCGGAACTTTCATTACGGTGTAGAGGTTATTTTTAAAATAACTCATTCCAATTCCTATGGCCAAAAATAACAGTGCTATTACAGCAATCGGGATAATAATCTTCCTTTTGGCGCTGTTATCAGTCTTTTTACTTCTGGGCATACTTCTCTGGATTTTTTTTGAACTCGTCTTTACAGTATACACTGCAAAAACCGTACGTTTTATTTTTATATACAGCCGTATCTTTGGTATGCTCTGTATTTTTCATGTGACAGATCGGATCTTCTACATTGACTATTTTCACATTTCCCATAGGGTTTCCGGAAGAAGCCGTGCTCTTTTTATGCTTCACTTTAGGTGCCTCCTGCGCACAAGACAGCAATGATAGTGACAGTAAAGCTGTCAAAATAATTTTAGATTTCATTGTAAAATATCAATTGAAATTAATAATAATCGTTTATAAGAAGTGAATGGGTTTTAAACTAAATAAATGGGTTTGTAATACAAAGATCATCCAAAATCTTTTTACAAATTTATGGCATCATTACAAAAATATGCTTTAATAACGCTATTGCAATCAACGGTATATTTAGTTTAAAATAAAATCAGGCCAGTGGAGGATGGAATATTCTGGAAAAATATTCTGATGTATGGGAATTCAAATACCTTGAACCGGAGTTTTTAACAAGAGGTTCACCTTGATATTGATTTGAGAATGAAAGAATTTCGTGGTGAAGGAAAACATCGATGACAGAAATTTTAATGGTTTGAGAATTGGTTTGCTTTTCTGTTTTTGCCAATTCTTTTCCCACGTAGCATTTGCCTTTACAGGTAGATTGTGGCACATTTCTGTTTTCACAAAGATTTTTTACGATGTAATCATAGTTAACAGCATAATTGATCAATGGCAAAACAGGGCGTATTGCAATGGTAAAGATGATGAATATGGATAATAAAAATTTCAACGATGAATTCTGTCCTACAAATATACTACTGAAAATGACTGTATGCTTCATTCCTGATGAAAATCATTGATCCTATTTCAGAAAACAAAAGCTCCGATCCCTTTATACGGGTATCGGAGCTTCATTATTGCTTTGAGTTTTGTGCTTTTACCGTAAAAGCATCTGTGAATTCATGCCCTCATTTTTAAAAATTCATTCTCTGTATCCTTACGGCATTCAGAATGGCCAGTAAAGCAACTCCAACATCTGCAAAAACCGCTTCCCACATGGTCGCCAACCCTCCGGCTCCAAGAATAAGTACGATCCCTTTCACGACAAATGCGAGGATGATATTCTGCCAGACAATTTTTTTGGTTTGTTTACCGATGTTAATCGCCATTGGGATTTTACTGGGTTTATCATCCTGTATCACGACATCAGCGGTTTCAATAGTCGCATCACTTCCCAGTCCGCCCATCGCGATTCCTACGTCACTTAAGGCAACAACAGGAGCATCATTCACACCGTCACCCACAAAAGCGACTGTTTGATTTTTTGCTTTGATCTCTTTGACTTTATTCACTTTATCTTCAGGCAATAAATCCCCAAATGCATTATCGATACCCAGCTGCTCTGCTACAAATTTCACAACAGTACTTTTGTCTCCGCTCAGCATCGTTGCTTTTACATTCATCTTATGAAGTTTGTCAACGGTTTCTTTGGCGTCTGCTTTTATACTGTCTGCAATCGTGATGTAACCTGCAAATTTTTTATCATACGCAATCGCAATGATGGTGTATACGATATGAGCTGGATTAAGATCATAGTTGATGTTAAATTTATCCATCAACTTGAAATTTCCAACTAACAGTTCTTTTCCGTTGACGGTGGCTTTCAGGCCATGCCCCGCAATTTCTTCCATATCTTCTAAAGGAATAGAATGGTTAATATTGCCAACATACTCATGGATTGCGGTTGCTACAGGGTGTGTGCTTTTGCTTTCCAGGGTATTGACCATTTGCAGAATTTCGTCTTTATTAAATTCAGAGGTAATGCTTACTTCCTGAACTTTGAAGACTCCTTCTGTCATCGTTCCTGTTTTATCCATCACCACATTTTTGATTTCTGCGATACTATCCAGGAAATTACTTCCTTTAAACAGGATTCCATTACGGCTGGCAGCCCCTATTCCTCCAAAGTATCCCAGAGGAATTGAGATCACTAATGCACAAGGACAAGAAATCACAAGGAAAACCAATGCTCTGTACAGCCAGTCTCTAAACTGATAATCGCTCACAAAAAAGTAAGGAAGCAGACAGATCAGAATGGCAAGGATGACGACAATCGGAGTATATATTTTCGCAAACTTCCTGATGAACAGCTCGGTTGGAGCTTTCTGTGAAGTGGCATTCTGTACCATTTCCAGGATCTTACTCAGTTTACTGTCTTCATAAGCAGTCGTAATTTTCACCAATGCAATACCGTTCATATTGATCATTCCAGCCAGCACCGCTTCATTTTTATTTTTTGTATCAGGTTTGCTTTCTCCTGTCAAAGCAGCGGTATTGAATGATGCTGAATCTGAGATCAGCTCACCATCCAAAGCCAGCTTTTCGCCTGGTTTAAGCTGAATGGTATCTCCAATTTTTGCTTCCTTCGCTTTAATGGTTTTCGGCTGATTGTTTTCCATCACCGTTACCTCATCGGGACGCTGATCCAGCAGGGATTTTATATTTCCTCTTGCCCTAGATACCGCCATGGTTTGAAATACTTCTCCTACGGCATAGAACAGCATTACGGCAACCCCTTCAGGATACTGCCCGATGGCAAAGGCCCCAACGGTAGCAATTCCCATTAAAAAGAATTCTGAGAATACATCTCCTTTCGTGATACTCTCGAAAGCTTCTTTTAATACCGGTATTCCTACAGGGATATAGGCAGCTCCATACCATACGATACGAACCCATCCTTTGAACCATTCTGTTGGTATATAATTATCCAGCGCTACTCCCAACAGCAATAATACTAGGGAGATTATTGCAGGAAGGAACATCTGAAAGACCGTTTTATCTGTATTATCGTGAGAATGATCATGATCATGTCCATCTCCTTCGGTATGAACGTGATCTTTTTCGTGGCTATTTTTTTGCATTTTATGCGCTTCCATACATGATAATTTTAAGCAAAATTAAGGACAAACTTCATGCAATACTATTGCAAACTTTCAAGACAGTTTTCACAGATTCCTTTGGCAAAAAGCCTTACTTCATCAATCCTGAAATTGGTTTTTGTATTTTCAGGGAAAGAAATATCTTCTCTGCAGGTGGTCTGCTTACATATTTTGCAATAGAAATGAAGGTGCCAATCTTTATGCATTTTCTCGTTGCAGCCGTCATCACACAATTTATATTTTGTAGTGGTGTTTTCCTGGATACTGTGTACAATTCCTTTTTCCTCAAAAGTTTTTAATGTTCTGTAAATGGTCGTCCTGTCGGCATTTTCAAAGTGATGCTCCACTTCGGATAAGGACAGGGCACTTTCCTGAGAACGTAAAAAATCGTAGACCAAAATCCTCATGCTTGTAGGTTTGGTATTTTTATCGATGAGTTTATTTTCAATTTCTTTTTTCATTTTGATTGTTTGATTAATGAATACATTTTATAAAATTCATCATAAAACCGAATACTATTTCCTGATAAAACAACTCTAATTTAAGTATAAAAACCGAGATTATACGTTATCAGAACCTGAATATCCCTGTCTTATTCCCTTATTCGTGCTCACCGGAATTCACCAGTTTCGCATTTACAAAAAAGGCATTTTTCACTACGATTTTTGAATCATCTGGAATCGCTCTTACGGGAGTAATAGCTGTATATCCTACATCAGAGGTTCCTTTTACAATTTCTATCTTTTCAAAATTGATGGTTTTAGCATGCTCTTTGATTTTCCCTTCTTTTTCTCCGGCTTCTTCATGTTCTTCCGGTTTTTTATCGGTTTGTACGAAGATGTAGTTTTTACCTTCCGCATCTACGATCGCTTCATTAGGGACAGCGGCGGTTGTGCTTTTATCGAGGCTTACAATCCCTGTGATATTCATTCCGTCGATTAGTCCTGCTTTATTTCCGGTAACGTCACAGTGCACTGAAATTGTTTTGCTTTCATTTTCGAAGGAAGATCCGATGCTGTAGACGCGGGCATCATATTCTGATTCAGGGTTATTGGTCAGTTTAAAATGAACAATCTGCCCTACTTTCATTTTAGGAAGGTCCGTTTCAAAAATCTGCAGGTCGAGGTGTATTGAGCTGTTGTCGATGATTTCCGCAACAGGTGATGACATGTCCACATAACTTCCTATCTGTGCAGAAATACTGCTGATCGTTCCGCTGATCGGAGCTGTAATGACTAAACCTGATCTCATATTACCGTTGCTCACTTTTCCCGGATTGATGCCCATCATCTGAAGTCTGTTCTGCAAAGAAGCTTTCCTGCTTCTGAGGGTTTTCAGCTCGGCATCGGCATTCTGAAGATTTTTCTTTGCTCCGGCATCATTATCAAAAAGCTCTCTCTGTCTTCTGTACTCCTGTTCGGCAAAAGTAATTCTGCTGTTTACCGTAAGATGGTCTTCCTGAAGCTGGATAAATTCTGGGTTAGCGATGGATGCAATTATCTGTCCTTTTTTTACAAAACTTCCGACCTGAACATTTAAGGTTTTAATAATTCCGCCATACAAAGAAGTGATGGTTGCTTTATTATTATTCGGAACTCTCAACAGGCCGTTTGCTTTAATGGTAGAGGTCAGTTCTTTCATTTCTATTGAGCCTAAGGTAATTCCAACGGATTTCATTTGCTCTTCCGTCAGGGCTGCAATGGTTGGCACTGCTTCTTCATTATGTTTTTGATTCTGCTCGGTTTTTACAACAGATTTCTCCGTTGATTCTTCTTTTTTTCCACAGCTCATGATCAACAAGGAAATGATTACCAGGTATATGCTATTATATTTCAGTTTCATATTATTTATTAAGTATTGAATTAATCGTCACTACAGATTGATTGACCTGCTGGATGGATTCTAAGTATTTTAATTGAATGTTCGTAGCTGTCTGAAGGGCAAAAAGATATTCCACATAGGTGATTTCTCCTGTTTTATACCCCAACTGGCCGGCTTTTACTATTTTTTCAGCATTAGGAATTGCCTGATTGACATAATACTCATATTGCTCTACGTCCTGCCGGTATTGGCTAAAAGCATTTTCCAATTGTGCTGAAAGCTGTTTCTGCTGTTGTTTTGCATTCATTTCGGCCATCTGTTTCTGATATTCCAACGACTGAATCCTTGCTTTGGTGGCACCGAATGTAAGCGGAATCGAAACGCCCAGGTTTACGGAATTGAAACGGTTTGAAGCATTAAAATACTGCTCAACTCCGTTTCTGGTACCCGGTCCTGTAAGCGACTGATTGGTATATCCGATCGTAAATTCAGGAAGCCCCAGTGATTTCTCTACATTTTTATTCTTTTCGGCAATTTCCATTTCTTGGTATAAAGCTTTTACAGAAGGATTGTTTGCAATAGCCACACTATCCAGAACCATTTCCACTTTGAGCGGTTCATAGCCTTTTTGATGAGGAATCTCGATATCCTGTGGCGTATTTAACAGTGTTTTTAAATTTTTATAAGCATTGCTGAGGTAGACTTCATTCTGCTTTAACAAAAGATTAATTTCTCCTTTCTGAGTTTCCGCGGTATTTATTTCGATCTTTTTAACATCTCCGGCTTTAAATCTTACTGTTGCAATCCGAATAAAATCCTGATACAGGCTGTCGAGGTTACTCAATTTAGATTGAGTATATTGGAGATATTCAATCTGATAATAATAGGTACGAACCTGCTTCATCAATTCATTCACAGACATTTCTTTTTCTATCTGTCTGCTTTTAATATTTTCATTGATCAATTCCTTTCTGGCTTTGAACAACGTAGGAAAAGGAACACTCTGTGAAATAGAGAATGACTGATCGAATTTCGGACTGTTGTATTGTCCTAACTGCGCGTTAAAATTGAGTTTAGGAAGTTCATTCGCGGTCTGTTTCAACGCTTCCTGCGACTGGATACCCAGCTCTTTAGATTGTAAGGTCAGGTTATTCTTTGCAGCTATTTCCATAGCCTGTTCTACGGATATCGGTGTTGATTGTGCTTTAAAAGTCTGTCCAAGGCATAAGAACCCAAGCAGCACCACAGCAGTGGTTAATTTTGTTTTGCCAGGCTTCCCTGATATTTTTGAATTAAAAATAATATACAGCATCGGAAGTACAAACAAAGTAAGGAAGGTAGCACTTACCAATCCGCCGATGACTACCGTTGCCAAAGGTTTTTGAACTTCCGCTCCCGCTCCTGTAGAAATTGCCATTGGCAAGAAACCTAAGGAAGCCACCGTTGCCGTCATTAATACGGGTCTTAATCTGCTTTTTGTTCCTTCATATACTCTTTTTAAGACATCTGTTTCTCCATCTTTCTCCATCTGATTGAATGTTCCAATCAAAACAATCCCATTAAGTACGGCAACTCCAAAGAGGGCAATAAAGCCAATCCCGGCGCTGATACTGAAAGGCATATCTCTGATAAGAAGAGCGAAAATCCCACCGATAGCACTCATCGGAATAGCCGTGAAAATTAAACCTGCCTGCTTCAAGGAGCGGAAGGTAAAATATAACAGCATAAAGATGAGAAACAGAGAAACCGGAACCGCAATCATCAATCGTTTACTGGCTTCCTGTAAGTTTTCAAACTGTCCGCCGTAGGTAAAATAATATCCGGATGGTAATTGTATTTCCTTATCCAGTTTTGTCTGAATATCTTTTACTACACTTTCTACATCGCGGTCTTTTACATTAAATCCTACTACAATTCTTCGTTTTCCCTGTTCGCGGCTGATCTGTGCCGGTCCCAGCTTATAGCTGATTTTAGCAACCTGAGAAAGTGGAATCTGCGCTCCTGAATTGGTGGTGATCATCAGATTATTCACATCTTTAATATCAGTTCTGTGAAGACTATCCAGGCGGACGACGAGATCAAAACGTCTTTCGTTTTCAAATACCTGGCCTGCACTTTTTCCTGCAAATGCCGTACTTACTGCATTGTTGACTTCTTCAATATTCAACCCATAGTTAGCCATTCTGGTTCTGTCATATTCAACATTAATCTGCGGCAGACCGCTTACACGCTCAATCTGAGGGGAAGTTGCCCCTTTTACGGTTTGAATCGCTCTTCCTACTTTATCGGCATAGAGTGCTAATGAGTCCAGATTTTCTCCAAAAATTTTGACAGCAACATCTTGTCGTACTCCGGTCATCAATTCATTGAAACGCATTTGTATCGGCTGATTTTTTTCAAAAAATACTCCGGGAATATTTTCCAGTTTTTCACTGATTTCATCGGCCAGCTCATCGTAGGATTTTTTAGATTTCCATTCTTTTTGAGGCTTCAATACTACAATCATATCGGTCGCTTCCGGAGGCATCGGATCGGTAGGAACTTCGGCAGAACCGGTTTTTCCCACCACCATTTTAACCTCATCAAACTGCTTGATGAGTCTGGAAGCCTGCATGGAGGTTTCAATACTCTGGCTTAATGAACTTCCCTGGGGCAGGATGCAATGGAACGCATAGTCTCCTTCCTGCAGCTGGGGAATGAATTCTCCACCCATGTTTTTAAAGATGAAAACTGTAATCACAAAAATGAAAAAAGTGGCTGATACGATTATGTATTTTAACTGAATGGCTTTTTTCAACAAAGGCTGGTATATTCCCTGCAAAGCATCCATCATTTTGTCGCTGATTGTTTTTTTATTTTTGATATTCTTTGAAAGAAACAGTGCACTTGCCATTGGAATATAAGTAACGGATAAAATAGTCGCCCCGATAATAGCAAATCCTACGGTTTTAGCCATGGGTGTAAACATTTTACCTTCTACGCCTGCCAGCGTAAGGATCGGAATATATACGATCAGAATAATAATCTGCCCGAATATGGCACTGTTCATCATTTTGGACGCTGCTGTTCCGACTTCCTGATCCATTTGGACCTGCGTAAGTTTATTTCTATGGTTTTTATGCTGAAGCAAATGCAGCGTGGATTCTACAATAATAACCGCTCCATCTACAATAAGCCCGAAATCTATAGCTCCCAAGCTCATTAAATTAGCACTTACTCCGAACACATTCATCATTCCCAATGCAAATAACAGCGAAAGAGGAATGGCTGAGGCAACAATAAGCCCCGCCCTTAAATTTCCAAGGAAAACAACAAGCACGAAAATAACAATCAGGGCGCCTTCAACCAGGTTCTTTTCAACGGTACTGATAGCCCGATCCACCAAATCGGTTCTGTCAAGAAAAGGCTCTATCACAACATCATCCGGAAGGGATTTCTGAATATTGGGAATTTTATCTTTGATATTCTGTATTACTTCACTGCTATTGGCACCTTTAAGCATCATCACAACACCACCAACTGCATCTACTTTTCCGTTGTAGGTCATGGCCCCATAACGGACAGCACTTCCAAAACGCACATCCGCAACATTTTTTATAAAGATCGGCACACTTCCCGTTTCATTTTTTACGGCAATATTTTTAATATCTTCCAGTGATGATACCATCCCTATCCCACGGATAAAATAAGCATTAGGCTTTTTATCAATGTAAGCCCCACCTGTATTCTGGTTATTTTTTTCCAAAGAAGTAAAAATATCTGTAATGCTCACTCCCATGGCTTTTAAACGATCGGGATCAATGGCAACTTCGTACTGCTTTAATTCACCCCCAAAACTGTTGACTTCAGCAACTCCGGGTGTTCCGTTCAGTTGTCTCCGCACAATCCAGTCCTGCATACTGCGGAGTTCCTTGGCATTGTATTTATTTTTACTTCCTTTTTTTGGATGCAGGATATACTGATAGACTTCTCCAAGCCCCGTACTTACAGGAGCCATTTCAGGCGTTCCTACCCCTTTGGGAATTTCTTCTGCTGCTTCTTTTAATTTTTCACCGATCAACTGACGGGCGAAATAGACATCAACATCTTCTTTGAAAACTACCGTAATCACAGAAAGTCCGAATCTTGAAATACTTCTGGTTTCTTCAATATCCGGAACATTCGCAATACTTTGTTCAATGGGAAATGTCACCAGCTGCTCCACTTCCTGCCCTGCAAGGGTGGGACATACTGTAATAATCTGCACCTGATTGTTGGTAATATCAGGTACGGCATCTATAGGTAATCTGGTCGCACTCCAAACTCCCCAGATAATCAATAATAGGGTCATACTTCCAATGACAATCTTATTATTGATACTGAATTTAATGATTTTATCTAACACAAATTGGGTTTTAATTTGTGATTACCTACTGATTTCAAGACTTTTTGAACCTCAATATCAACATGATAGTTTAATCCAACATATTGCCACCAAGGTGTCTTAACCAGAAAAGCTTTTAGGATACCAGCAGATAATCAATTTAATTTTATCGAAATACTTACTGCTATATTTCATATAACAGCAGGCAAAAATATCATGAAGTTCTCTGCAATGGAATTGCAAAGTTTCAAGCATCATTTATAAAATAAATGTTTCTAAAAAACAATAAAAATTAAATTTTAGGGGGTTGCCAGATATGATCGTACACCTGATAGGCAAAGTTATTTTTCTGAAAAAGAATCTTCTTAGAAAAGTGCATATTCATCTGCACCGGAATGTCTATTATTGAAGCCATTTTGAAAGCCGAAACCGTAATCTGGCAACAGCTGCAAACACAAAGTGGCGAACAGATATCTCCTTTATCTTTGGAATGGGATTCCTGGATATTTAATGATAATTTTGTAACATCCGAACCTGCAGGACGGTGCACATCTTCACAAGGCATCAGTGTCAATGCCATGAAATAAAATGCTAAGACCAGTCTCAATAGGTTCATATGGACAAAGGTAGAGATTTTTTTCTAAAGGTAATTTGCTGTCGCTAGAGAATTCCATTAGGCAGCAAAATTTCTATTTGGATTGATGAGGTGAAGTATAAAAACTATGAAGATATTGAAATACAGAAGCCTAAAATTAATAAAAATACTATCATTAATAATTCTATACATTCTATATATTTGATGCTAAGTATTGTTATTGACTTACTGCATTTATTATTAAGTAAAAATTATGCATAAATTTCTTTTAGTATTTTTAATGAGTTTTTTATCTGCTCAGCAGAGCTATAAACTATCTTATTCTAATAGTCCACTTTCAGAAAAGGGGAAAATAGTATTTAAGATCAAGAATATAAAAGATGAGAGAATAAAAGTTCCTAAGCAGTATCCTAGTATATGGGCCAGACCAATAACTATACAGGTATACAATGATGAAAAAAAGGAGTATGAATCTACCAACTATGTATCTGATGATATTGACTGTTTTAATACTGATGGTTGCTTTGGAAAAATGACTTATCTTAAGAAAAACCAATCCAGGGAATATGAAGTTGAAATAATTCCTGGAAGAATATCAAGAGCATTTAAAGAAAAGAAAAAGTATAGATTTAAATTATCTTTTGACACTTATGCTTTCAGTGGATGTAATGATTTTGTTACAGATTGGCTGTATTATCAAAATTAAATTCAGCAACTAAATACTCCTCATTATTAAAAAAAACAATACTCTCTTCAATAAAATGAATTACAAAGACCTGCTAAAAATCAGTATTTACTTCATCGCAATAAAATTGTTTGTAGACAGTATATCAAGAATTCCAGAAAAATTATATATCGCTTTTTCAACTGGAGAATGGTTAATCAATGTCATATCATTTATTTTCCTGAACTTTTTTATCGTTGCCATACTTATTAAAGTGGGAAATTATTTTGTAGACAAAATATTTTCTGCAAAAGGAAATTACATCAATACTTCAACCCAATCAATCGTAGAAATTTCAATGATAATTTGTTCTTATTATATCATTTTAATTCAACTTTTTTCAGCAATAATTGACCTTTTTTCAAAAATGAATATTGATTTCAATACGGTAGAAAAATTGACGGGCATCATTATTTCAGTTTTCTTAATCATCTTCCATAAGAAGATTTCTGAAAATTTAATTAAAATATAGTTTTTAAAACTGGCAACCCTAATGATGAGAACATTTTTTCTTTTTCTGTTATTGAGTTTTAAAAGTTTCTATGCTCAAGAAATATCTCAGGAAGCGTATGAGATTTATGGGCTGGAACTGGCCAATTTGGAATACAAAAGCTATCAATTCCGGTTGGGAATCCCTGAGAAATATCAAGAAACATTTATAATGGAGAATGATTCTATAGGGAAAAAAATTCGAAATTTATCTGCAAAAAAAATATTTGATTCTGACAAATTATCTTCAATGATAGTAAAGCAGACCCCTCAAAATATTAAATTTAAGAGAATTATATTTGACAGAACTGAAGTAATGTATTGCAGTCCTATTTATTTCAAAAATAATAACAACGAAGCTTATTTCTTTTTCGTTATAGATAGTAAAAGCAGACTGAAACCTGTTTGCATTTACTTATATGCCTATAGAAAAAGTGATGGGAAATGGTGTACGGAAGACTATTACTACATTTTTTAAAACATATCCTACGCCTTACGCTAAGCCTCAATTAGATTAAATTATGAAAGTATTTGTTTTTTTAAGTTTTTTAATTTTGTTATGCTCTTGTGGAGAGCCTGATTGTAATATTGTGAAAAAAGCATATTATCCTGACGAATATTATTTGATTGTTGAAGAAGCAAGTATAGATAACTCATGGATAAAAATCAGAGGCTCCGTTCTCATAACTAATGAAAAATCAAATATTATGGTGCATAATAATTGGATTGACGATTATAATGAAGTTGAAATGGGAGATACAATAATTAAGAGAGAGGGAAATCTGGAACTTGTTGTTCATAAAAAAGATACTATTATCCGGCATGATTGGTATTGTAGAGGAAAACCCTATAAATAAGTTACTAATAATTTAAGTTAATCTAGGAAAAAAGAGCAGGATATGGTGGAGGCAAAACAACTTCAAATACGATTAATATAAGTAAGTGGGTTCAGGAAATATTCACTATAATCCGCAGTTTAATTTAAAAAGCATGAAAAAAAATTGCACACTGCTGCTTTTAATGGTGTTGTCTTCCTGCTCGAAGAATGATGATCAAAAATATGCTCAGATTCTTGCAGATGAAGAATGCAACTTAGTCATAGAAGTTCCACCAAGTAATTCAGTATGGTTTAAGGCTGAGGGATATAATCCGGTTACCAAGAAAAAGGAGATTTGTAAAACACACAATAGATGGTGGAATATGTTTGCTGATGAAATTGATATTGGTGATACTATTGTAAAGAAAAAAGGAGAATTAATATTTAGTATCCACAAAAATGATACTATTATTCGTAAAAAATGGTAATATTAAAATAAGACTAAAACCAATATCTATCTTCGCAACAAAGATTGACCCTATTATGAAAGTTAGAATTGGAGCCAGAATCATGTCTGGCGAACTAAATTTTTAGATAGGGCAATAAGCAAAGTTATACCTTTTTTGATGACCTCAATAATTACAAACGCAAATGAATCAACAATCAGGTTATAAAAACATAGAAATTTATTAATTATAAAACATATTATGATTGAATTCAAAACAGAAGTTAAAGAAATTCTTCCTTACGATAGAAAACAATATCTATTATTAAAAAAATGGTATGGAGTATCATTTCAATTACCTAGTGATACAAAAGAAATAACTTCATTAGAGTTTATTAATAATTATGAATCTCTTTTTAGAAATTTGATTGAACAACTTGATAATGGTTACTCATGGATTGTAAATCATGATTATATAGATGAAAATTGGTTTCCTAATGAAGATAATACTTTAACCTCATTAAGAGACTTATTCAAAACAAACAGTATCCCCAATACGTTTATAGGTGCTTTAATTTTTTCAAAGGATGATCTGTTGAGATTTACAAGAGATTTAATTTCGTATCCTCATGCTGTATTTAATCAAAAGGAGATCTTATATCATGATATAGATATTTCAAACTATAAAATACCGTTTGTTATAAAAATATCAGGGCATTTGAATATAGATTTACTAAGTACAGATAAGGAATTATTAAAAAAGATTGTAAATTTTAATGCTGCAGATAATTTTGTTATAAAACAATATAGAGAAACTAAACTATAGCAAGATAACTAAAACGCTTAAAATCTTCACTGATAATAATAACAACAAATTAGTATAAACTCATTAAAAGTCTCTTCAAAAGTAAAAAACACTAATCCATAAACAAAGGAAGCTACAAAGTAGCTTCCTTTTTATTTAAACCCTGAAAAAGCAAGAGCCCCAGAATCATCTGAAGCCCTTACCCCCTTATATGAGAAATCAACTATACTACAAATTCGGATTATTTTCAATTTCCTTTTGAGGAATACTGAACAGATAATATCTGCTGTTCGGTGCAAAAGCGGTCTGGTCAGGGAACGCAAAGATACTGTGCCCTCTTCCATTGACAGTTTTTACCGTTCCATTAGGAGTAGTTATCTGCACCTGAATCGGCTGTCCGGCAGCATTCGTGTAAGGTTTTCTTACCACTGTTCCCTGCGTTCGGATAATATCAGATAACGAGAACCCTTCTCCAAACAATTCTTTTCTTCTTTCAATCAACACTTCTTTAATGACGTCATTCTGCGCTAAAGATCCTGTATAAAGATTGGCATTTCTGGCAGATTTCAACTGGTTCAAAACAGCAACCGCATTCGTAACATTTCCGTTCCTTGCTTCAGCTTCAGCCTCGATCAGATACATTTCTGCTGCTCTCATGAAGACAATATCAGCAATAAGATTCGCTTTAAATTTAAACTTAGCATACCTCAACAGCCCTTCCCTTCCCGGAAGTCCGTCCCATGAGAACAAAGAATACCGGATATCATTGGTATCAAACAAATCTTTAAAATAAGGATCAGCCATAAAGCTGTAATAATAACTTCCTGAAGATGAAACATCCAGATAATGGAATGCATAGCTCTCTCCTGACTGTTCCGCAGTCTGACCGTGGCCCCAAATCCATTCTCCGTTACTGATGTCGTTAAATCCTTCTTTATATTTTTCGGGAGTCATTAACGGATATCCTGCTTTTGCTATTTGTGCAGCAGCGATCGCTTTAGACCATTCCCCGGTGTTCAGATAAGTTCTTGCCAGCAATCCGTTAACTACTGAACGGTCTATTTTATCTTTATTGTTTCGGGTATAGTTCTGAAGCAGATTACTCGCTTCGGACAGATCCGTTTTAATCAAAGTATAGATCTCTTCAAGACTTGCTCTTTTTCCTCCTACAGAACCCGTTGTGGTAGGTACTGTATAAACGGGAACTGCTAAAGCCGTTTTATCTTTCAAATAACTGAACTGATAAAAGCTCGCCAGATTCAGATAACAGAAAGCACGTAATGCTTTTGCCTGCCCCTTCACTTGGTCTTTCTTATCCTGGCTTCCTTCTGTTGCGTCAATTCTTGCAATCACATTATTCATATTATTGATCGTAGAATACAGCATGCTCCAGATAAAAAGTGGTCTACTGCCGGTATTATTCACCAAATCTGTAAATGCATACGCAGAAGGAAAACCATACTTATTCGTTAAAACAGCCACATCACTTCCCATTGCATCACTCGTTCTCAACACGGTTGAATACCCAATATTCGCATAGGTTGTTCCCTCATCATTAAAGGTTGCCCACGCTCCGTTAATAACCGTCTCAGCACTTTCCGCCGTTTTAAAGATCTCTTCTTCACTTGCCTGATTGGTTGGCGCTGTTTCCAGGTCACTTTCACAACTTACAAAAGATAATGCAGCCGCTAGAGCAAAAGATATATATAGTATTTTTTTCATTGTTTCAATTTTAAGATATTAAAGAGTTGCCTGAATTCCAAAAGTTACTGTTCTCATAGCAGGATACCTGTAGTACGTTGTTCCGTCTAAGGTCTGTTCAGGATCCATTCCTTTATGCTTGTAGAAGGTTAAAAGATTCTCTCCCTGTACATAAATTCTGAATTTCTTCAGTCCCAGTCTCTCAAAATAATCTGACGGAAGCGTATATCCGATACTTACATTTTTCAATCTTGCATAGGTTGCGGAATATAAAAATCTTGACGAAGCAGACGTCCAGTTGTTCGTGGTTGTATTCAAAGCAGGAACATCAGTATATCGGTTTTCCGGAGTCCAGCGGTTAAGCATTTCTTCACTCCATGCTCTTCCCGGCAAATTTCCGCCCGATAAAATTGATGTATAATCCGTATCCAGCACTTTACCCCCGATTCTGAAAGTCAGCAATGCCGATAAGTCAAAGTTTTTGTACGCAAGACTTGTTGTAATCCCTCCCACCAGTTTTGGAAGTGATGAACCCTGAATTTCTCTTGTAGCTTTCCCAATTTCAGAAGTTGTCCCTTCTACAGTCTGTCCGTTGGCATCCGTCGTAATCGTTTTCCAAAGTGGCTTTCCATTACTTGGATCTACCCCAGCCCAGGTCGGAAGATAGAAATCATAGACCGAACCCTCTTCTCTTAACAGCTTAGTTCCGCTAATGATTGAACCCTTAGGAAGCTTGGTGATTGTATTACTTAAAGTACTCAGATTGACATCAACATTCCATTCGAAATCTTTCGTCCTAAACGGAGTCGTAAACAATGAAAATTCAAAACCTGAGTTCTGCAGTTTCCCGATATTCGCCTGAAAGCCTGTAAAACCTAATGAAGGAGCCAAAGGCATTTCAAATAATAGATTTTGGCTCTCCCGTTTAAAATATTCTACATTCCCTTTAATTCTGTTATTCAAAATAGCGAACTCCAATCCAACATTTAAATTAATATTTGTTTCCCATTTCAAATCAGGAGTAGGAAGTTTATTCGCTACTGTTCCCGGCTCTCCGAGATTATTGTAGAAAGTATATAAACTCTGATATGCGTAATATGTTTTCAGTTTATCATTTCCCTGACCTCCATAACTTGCACGAAGGGTCAACTGATTAAAGACATTTAAATCTTTAATAAAATTTTCGCTGGATGCTTTCCATGAACCACCCACTGACCAGAAAGTTCCCCATCTGTTATCCGGTGAGAATCTGGAAGAACCGTCAGATCGTACCGATCCGGAAATAAAGTATTTGTTCTGATAATCATATTCTATTTTCCCAAGGAAACTTAATAGCCCTAATTTGTCACTGCTCCCGGTAAAACCTCCTAACAGTGATGCTGCAGCAGGCTCATAATAATAAGGAAGTGAAAACTGACTTCTGCTGCCTGATATCGTCTGATATTCATAGTGGTAGAACTCCTGCCCTGCTAGCGCATTAAAATGATGCTGCCCAAATTTTTTATCGTACGTTAAAATATTACTGGTCGTATAAGAGAATGTTCTGGAGTTTGTTTTCGTCACAGAACCCCCAATTTCTGCACCCTGTCCCAACAGCGGATTTGTATAATAATGTCCGTTATAGTTCACCAAATCAACAGAGAAACTGGATTTAAACTTCAGTTCAGGTAAAAAGCTAAAATCTAAAAATCCTTTTCCGGAAAAGTTATCTTCCCTGTTTTCATTTTTATCCAAAGGTAAAGTCGCCGCTAAATTCTGGTTCTGGAAAGCACTGGTAGGTCTGTATGATCCAAAATCAAAAATAGGATTTCCATTAAGATCCAGTTTCTGGCTTCCATCAGCATTTCTTTCATAATAAGGGTAAAATGAAGGAATAATACGTCCTACGTTGATAATATTATCAGAACTGGAATCTGATGAAGAAGGAGCAAACTGGATACTATTCGTGTAACTTAAATTCGCTCCGACATTTAACCATTTTTTCACTTCAGAATTTAATTTCAGTCTGGTACTGTATTTTTTAAAACCTGATTCAATCGCAATTCCTTTGTCATCCAAATATCCCAGTGAAAAATAATAATTGCTTTTCTCACTTCCACCACTGAAATCCAAATCAACCTGATTCCTGGAAGCTACTCTTTGAAGAACATCGGCCCAGTTGTCATTCCATAATGGTTTTGCACCTGCCAGAAGTTTCCCGTCTGTACCCACAGGTTTTGAATAATCGACTCCATAAGGATTAATTCCCAAAGCATTAATCAGATTATCGGTAGCCATCTGCCCTGCCTGCTGAGCTGAAATCAGATTGGATTGATAGCCATTTCTCAAGGCTTCCCAATACAACTGGAAATACTGATCTGTACTCACCTGCTTGTAATCTTTTACGGCCCTTGAAGAGAATCCCTGACTCATGTTAAAATTAATTCTTGACTCTCCTTTTTTACCTGATTTTGTTGTTACCAGAATTACTCCGTTCGCTCCTCTTGATCCGTACAAAGCACTTGCAGAAGCATCTTTCAACACACTGATCGATTCTATATCATTCGGGCTTATGGTATTGATATTTCCGTCGAAAGGAATTCCATCAATCACATACAACGGATCACTTGAAGCACTCACAGACCCAATTCCACGAATCCTGACAGAAGCCACTGAACCGGGCTGACCTGAAGAACTTACTGCCTGAAGTCCTGCAACCTGCCCTTCCAAAGCTTTCGTGATATTGTTTACAGGTCTGTTATTAATCTTATCACTTGAAATAGTTGCTACTGATCCCGTATAACTTGTTCTTTTAGCCTTTCCATAGGCCACCACTACTACTTCATCAATCTCCTTTGCCTGGACTGTATCTTTTTTAGCCTTTGTTGTCTGCCCGCTTACACCGATAATCCCTAAGAAAAATACAGCAACAGGTGGAATCCAAATTCTAGAATTAATTAATTTTTCACTAATCATAATCAATTATATTTATCAATATTAAAAAATTAGCCCTTTGCGGAAAAGTCAGCAAAGGGCATCGATAAATACGATTAACCAATTGCTTATTTTTCCTTTAAAGGCTGAATGTAACACCTTGCATAATGCAGGTTGTTAAGACTTCACAGGGTCAGTTCCCTCCATCTTTCTTTATAAGCCGATCGAAATATGTTTGCAAATCTAAAAACAATTAGTCTATAAAACAAGTAGACTACTTAATTTTTAATTATAATTTTTCAAAAATTAACTTAATTTTATTTTAAAAACCACTAAAATAGGCACTTATAGTAATTATCAATTTTACAAATATGAGATATATCATTATCAATAATTCAATTACCTCACTATAAAACATAGCACAAAAAAAATGACGTCAATGACGTCATTTTACTTTCTATTAAAGTTCAATTATAATTCTTAAACTCCGAATTTTATTGATTAAATATTTTCCTCCACTTTGCTACAGAATTTCTGCTCAACTTAAATTTGCTGGCAACCTGTGTATTATTATACCCGTTTCTCTTTTGATATGCTAAAATTTCAAGAATAGAAGATTCATCGTAAGATCTCTGTTTACGGCTGAACTCCGCCGTCCCCTTATCTTCAGCAGCAAAGATCATCTGATTCAATTTAATAACATCTAACATAAATAAAACTTCCTTTTGTAAAATAGGATGACAGCGTTCATACTTTTCAGGATGCTTTTCAATAAGAATATCCGTGAATATTTTTTTATAATTTGGTGCTAACTTTTCCATATATCTTCTTTATTTCTATTGTAGAGACTGTTTCATTTTCAAAAAATATAAACATGACCGTTTTTCTGTAAAAACTTTTGATATCCAAAACGTAAGTCCAGGTCTCAGACGGATAAAAGTTAAATTCCTGCCCGAGTAATTCTATCACTTTTTCCTTTCTCAGATTTAATAAGTACTCATATTGATTCCCTTTTTCACTCCTTCTCATCATTGTATTTACTGATCCATTTATACAGTGTTGTTTTAGGAATTCTATATTCTTCAATCACCTGGTATTTCGTTTTCTGTCCTGTATTAATTAATTCTAAAATAAAATCCACCACCTGCCTGGTATATACATTTTTTCTAAAACTAGGAAGAGCTGTTTCACCTTTAAGAGGAGTATTGATATGCGAGTTGTTTTCAGGAGCAAACAGAATAAGATGCTGAGTATAAATCCTGAAAAAATCATAGTCAAGAAGTTTACACCATTTCATAAGAACTTCTGAATCAAGACTTTTCTGGGTATACATAATCCGTATTTCATCTTCTGTCATTTTATGAAAATTGCAGATACGATCCATTGAAATTGTCATTTCTTCAACCCGCTTTTCTACACATTTCCCAATATGGATATTTTTAAAATTAAAATTCATTCGTCTTATCTTTATGTCTTTAGCTTTCTTCTAACTTATTTTTTAAGATTTCCATGCAATCCGGAAATTTCTTGTAAAACAAACAACAGCATTCAAAAAAACTTTGCAGAAATTATTGAAAACAGGAAAGAAGAACTTTACAGTTCCTCTTTCCAAAAATTTATAAAAACGGTTAGTATAATCTCTGGATAGAAATATACACTTCCAGTGTATTATCTAAATTACTAGCGTCAGTAGTAGGAGCCTGATCTCTACCATTAACAGGTGTGCCTGCAGTAGATTTATTGTCTATACGCAATACATAATACACTCTGTACCATTTGTTATCTGCTGTAGTAATATCCAAGGTTACAGTTTCATTATATCCTTGGCTAAGAAATACGCCATCGTCAAACTGAGCATAATTTCCAGGTCCCAGTAATCTGTTTCCAGTACCTCCATCACCAGTAAATGTAGAAACTTCAGAAGCCCATAACTTTGCATTTGCAGCGGTTATATTGTAAACACGGGGATCAAAATTAGTACTGCCGCCAGTATTATCAAATGCACCAGGAGCAGTGATAAAACCATCCACTCTGAATGTATTATTGATTACCGGAAGATCAGTAAGAAACTGACTTAAAAGGAATGAAGTCGTTTGACGCGGAATTGAAGAGTGATAATAAACCAGCTCGCCAGGTGCAATTACACTTCCACCTCCTACAGTTGCACTACAAGACTGCCTTCCAATACTTAACGGGAAAGTAGTCAGTGTAGGGCTGGACACGGTAGGTGTTCCTGATACAGTATAACTAAGAATTCCTGATCCTGAATTAAAATTCCCTGAAGCCAGCGTTGCAGTAAGCCCATTAACAGGACCAACAATTTGTGCCGGATAGGTTCCTCCGTTTCCTCCGGTATAGGGAACTGTCATTGTTCCGGTATAGGGTGTTCCGGCAGTATAAGTTCCAGGAGATAATGTTACCCCATTACAGGTAATGGCCCCCACCGTCCCGGCTGCAAGAGAGCCGTTATTGAATGTTCTCCATTCTGTACCATTCCAAAATACATATCCCACATAGCTTAGTCCACCTGTTCCTAAATTATAAACAAGTAAACCTGCTACCGGTGAAGGTATTGTAGACTGATCTATTTGAGAAGTCAGGGCAGCTTTAGGGCCTAAGAACCCTTTTTTACTTCCAGTAGCTAAACCATCCACATTTACATCAAGAATTGCTGATGTATTAGGTGTTGTAGTACCAATCCCTACGCTTCCACTTGAGGTTACCGTAAAATCATTAGCACCTTGTGCAGCAGTTGGAGCACCTGTTGTAGGATTATCTTTTAATCCATCTACATGGAAAATACCCCGTGGATTTGTTGTATTAATCCCTACTTGGGAATACATAAATACTGAGGCAGCAGTTGCAAGCAATAATATTGTTTTTTTCATTTTTGAATTGTTTTTAAGTTAAAAATTGATAAAAGTGTTTGGAAACACTTTTATCAAAAATCATCATTTGTGTTTTTAGATCATTTGTATTTATAGAAGGTCAGGATATAGGCGGAGGCCTGATACAGCAATATTTAATTATTCCCAGGGCAATAATTAAATCCTTACTGGTATTTATTACCCCTGCTTCATATGGAAAAAAAATAAAAAAGTTTTGTTGACCAACGGGGATACCATCATATTTATATGGATTCCCATGGATTACTTTCAATTCCCCAGATAATAAAGAACGGTATTTCTCATCTGCATCTTTACTGCATATACTGATTGTATTGGCTGCATACTCTATGGAATACTTCTCTTTTTCCACCTCTTTATTTTGAGGTAATTTTTGAGAAAGTTTTTTAGAAATAATCTTGGAAATCCGGCTATCTTTCTTCTCTATAATATTGACTTCAGCAGATTTTATGTTTTTAATTCCGGAAATAACTGTTCCTTTTATTATAAAAAACTTAGCTTTGGCATCGTTCTCAATATTTCCTTTATTAATAGAATCATTTCCTGTTTTACAGTGAGCAAAAAGAAATATCCCCAGCAATACGCTACAAAATATCTTTTTTAGTAAAAGTTGAAAATTTATCTGAAACATTATCTCTACTCTAATTCATTTACAAAAGTATCTCTATAGATAAATCAAAAAAAAGGTTAATAAGTCAAATTCAGGAAAATGACTTAAATTTTATATATAAATGAAAATCAAATTATTACAATAGTCAAATTCTACAATTAACTGGCTAATTCCATCCATTTAAATTTCATCTGAAAAATCGACTACTAAAATTTTCAGTAAGACCACAAATTAATTTTCAGATTTATAATTTTTGTAGATCTATTGAAAGCAGATATCAATAGTATTTTTCCTTCATAAAAATGAAATTGATCTTTAATAAGGAAGAGTGACTTTTTTAATAACAAAGAATATATTAATACTAAAAACCAAAACTCTTTTTTCCTTATTTACCAAAATCATTTTTAGAGTATTTTTTTCCGGAATAATTCAGCAGCAATTTCAATTTGCTATTTCCCATATATCACATGCAGCCAGTCGTATGAAAATTTTCTATCTTTGAATAAATTTTTTAAATGAAAATCCTAATTATTAATGGTCCCAATCTGAATCTTTTGGGCACAAGAGAACCTGAGATCTACGGAAATATTTCCATGGAAGATTATTTGGAAACATTACAGTCTGAATTTTCATCTTATCATTTGGATTATTATCAATCTAATATTGAAGGGGAAATCATTAACAGGCTTCAGAAGGATGATTTTGATGCGGTAGTCATTAATCCGGGCGCATTTACCCATTATTCTTATGCAATAGCCGATTGTTTAAAAAATATCCGGAAGCAAAAAGTGGAAGTTCACATCAGTAATATTTACAAAAGAGAGGAATTTCGCCAGAAATCTGTGACAGCAGCCAATAGCGATGCCGTATTGTCCGGATTTGGAATGAATGGATACCGATTGGCGATTTTGAGTTTGAAATCTTAAATAATATAACAACCATAAATTCTAGCAGATAAAGATATAAGTGTAATAAAAAAGCCTCATCACTGATGAGGCTTTCTATTTTAATTAGTAGTTTGTTGCTGTAATTGAGGTCCTGAAGATATTAATTTCTTTCCTTCTTCTGTACCGCAGTACTGTTCAAAGTTTTTAATATATCTTGAAGCAAGATCTTTTGCTTTTTCTTCCCATTCTGCTACATCACTGTAGGTGTGTCTAGGATCTAAAATACCTTCAGAAACATTTGGAAGCTCTGTAGGAATTTCCAGATTCATAATCGGAACGTTGGTTTTAGGAGCATTCTCAATAGATCCGTCAATAATTGCATCAATAATTGCTCTGGTATCTTTTAAAGAAATTCTCTTTCCGGTTCCGTTCCAACCTGTGTTTACTAAATAGGCTTTTGCCCCGTGCTCTTTCATTTTACCAATCAATGTTTTAGAATACATCGTTGGGTGTAAGGTAAGGAATGCCTCACCAAATGCAGGTGAGAAAGATGGTTCAGGTTCTGTAATTCCTCTTTCTGTTCCTGCTAATTTTGAAGTATATCCACAAAGGAAGTGGTATTGTGCCTGGTTTTCATCTAAAATAGAAACCGGAGGCAATACTCCGAATGCATCCGCAGAAAGATAAACGATTTTTTTCGCATGTCCTGCTTTTGAAGGAAGAACAATCTTATTGATATGGTAAATAGGATAAGAAACTCTTGTATTTTCAGTGATTGATCCGTCTTTGTAATCAGCAATTCCATTGTTTACCACAACGTTTTCAAGAAGTGCATCTCTTTTAATTGCTCTGAAAATATCCGGTTCTTTTTCTTCAGAAAGGTCGATAACTTTAGCATAACAACCACCCTCATAGTTAAATACACCATTGTTGTCCCAACCATGCTCATCATCACCGATCAGGTATCTTTTAGGATCTGCAGATAGTGTTGTTTTTCCTGTTCCTGAAAGACCGAAGAACAGAGCAACATCTCCTTCTTCGCCTACATTGGCAGAACAGTGCATAGAAGCCATCCCTTTCAATGGAAGGTAGTAATTCATCATGGCGAACATTCCTTTCTTCATTTCGCCACCATACCATGTACCACCGATGATTTGTAGTTTTTCAGTAAGGTTGAACATGATAAAGTTTTCAGAATTCAGACCTTGAGCTTCCCAGTTTGGATTCGTTGTCTTGGATCCATTGATTACTGTGAAATCCGGTTCCCCGAAGTTTTCAAGTTCATAATGTGAAGGGCGGATAAACATATTAGTAACGAAATGCGCCTGCCATGCTACTTCTACGATGAATCTTACTTTAAGTCTGGTATCTGCATTCGTTCCACAGAAAGCATCTACAACATAAATTTTCTTAGAAGCTGAAAGCTGATTCAGCACTAATCCTTTACAAGATTCGAAAATGTCTGAAGTAGTCGGTAAATTTACTTTACCGTCCCAGAAAATAGTATCTTTTGTAACATCATCCTGAACGATATATCTGTCTTTAGGAGAACGGCCTGTAAAAATCCCTGTTTTTACGGATACCGCCCCAGATTCTGTAAGCTCAGCTTCTTCAAAGCCTTGATTCTCAGGAGAGACTTCAGCCTGATATAATTCTTCATAAGAAGGATTATATATTAATTCATAGTCTCCTTTAATTCCTAATTTTTCTAAATCTTGGATGATTTTAGCGTGTTTCATTTTACTTATATTTTCTATTTCTTTTTTAGATTCAACAAAATTAATATTAATTAATTGTTAAAGGTGGTTTAAATATAATGATATAAGTCAGAATGACAAATAAAAAAATAGGATTGTAAAATATTGATTATAAATTAATTATGTCTACCCATTCAAAAATAGTCGTAAAACCTTTTCCCCAAAAATAGTCCTTATAGCCGTCAAATTTAGCACTCATCACAAAATCTCCACCCCAAGCTCCCAGACTTTTGACAAAAGAGGGGCAATCCTGGAAAAACTTCTCCTTAACAGTAGAGATTTCAAGGAAATTGGCGATTTTTTGTTCATGAATCACCATTAATTGAGAAAAATTTTCCAATTCATTACATAACAAAATATTTCTTGTAAGATTCGAAAACTCTTCAACCAATTTTGGAGACTTATTTTTAGACTTATAAAAATTGATTCCTTCACGGCTATCCTGCTTTTGATTTAAGTGGATAAAAATAAGCTCATTTTTGAAAGGAGGATTAAAATCTACCTTTTCATATTTAATTTCGGGTTTACTTTGGTAAAGCACTGCTGCTTTTTCTTTTGCAACGGCAATATCATATCCGCTACCTCCGAGACTGATGGTATTAAGATAGAAAGGATCTACATCGGACCACTCTGCAAGATTATTCATCAACGTAGAGCTGCTTCCCAGTCCGTAATCGGCAGGAAACTGAAGATTAGTTTTTATATGGTAGGAATCTGTGCTTTTGAATTTTGTTTCAGATAGAGACTGAACATTTTTTAAGGTTTTGAGGATAAATTCAGCAGCTGCTGGAATATTGGCTTCCAAAATCTGCCAATTTTTATAATCAATGACTGTTTTTAGCCATGGTACATTCTGATGATGGGCTTCCCAATATATCAGAGAACTCTCATTCTGTTTTTCCTCAAAAAAAAACTCTTGTCCAAGCTTGGTAGGTACCGCCAGGACAAGAGCTCCATCCATTGCGAAATATTCTGAAGTAAGCATTAGCTTTCCCGGTGAAAATATCTCGCCCATGATTTATTTTATTAGATTAAATTGCGGAAGCAACATCTACAGAACTGTCAATTTTCTTGATCAATCCCTGAAGTGTTTTTCCTGGTCCTACTTCTACGAAGTTATTGGCACCGTCTTTAATCATATTTTGAACAGATTGCGTCCATTTTACGGGACCTGTTAATTGTGCAATCAGATTTTGTTTGATTTCGTCAGGGTTTGTCACCGCTGTGGTTGTGATGTTCTGATAAACAGGAATTGTCGCTTTTCTGAATTTTGTCTGTTCGATTGCTGCTGCCAGTCTCTCTTGTGCAGGCTGCATCAATGGAGAGTGGAACGCGCCGTTTACAGGCAATAATAAAGCTCTTTTTGCTCCTGCTTCTTTTAATTTTGCGCAAGCTTCTTCAACGGCTGCTGTTTCTCCTGAAATAACAAGCTGTCCGGGACAGTTGTAATTGGCAGGCACAACGATACCGCTTATCTGTGCACAGATTTCTTCAACTTTAGCATCTTCTAACCCTAAAATCGCAGCCATTGAACTTGGATTAGCATCACAAGCTGCCTGCATTGCTTTTGCTCTTTCGGATACTAATTTCAGACCGTCATCAAAAGATAAAACTCCATTGGCAACTAATGCAGAAAACTCTCCTAAAGAATGTCCTGCAACCATTTCTGCTCCAAGACCGTTTACTGCTTTCAGGGCAGCAACTGAGTGTATGAATATTGAAGGCTGGGTAACCTCTGTTTTCTTTAGATCTTCATCTGCTCCATTAAACATAATAGAGAGAATGTCGAAACCTAAAATTTCATTGGCAGATTCCATCAAGTCCTTTATGTCTTTTCTAGAATCATACAATTCTTTTCCCATTCCTATGAACTGAGAACCCTGCCCAGGAAATACAAGTGCTTTCATGTACTAAATTAAATATTATGCAAATATAAATATAATGTTAATAATATTCTAGAAACAGATATAAATCATTAAGGCATCAAACGAATCACTCGATACCCTGTATTTACATACGCTCCATTTGCTTTAGATTTTACGAATTCAAATTTTGTAGCCAGCTGCGTTTGAACTTTATTCATTTGCTTAAAGATCTCTCCTTTTTTATTTTCTCTGGTAAGCATGTCATTTACCACATCAAATCCTACCACAGCATATTTCGGAGGTGTTTTACAATATTTGGTCTTATAGGCTGCCAGGATTTCTTTTTCAAAGTTTCCATCTGTATTGATCTTTCTGTCCATAAGGTAGACCATACTCGCCTGGCTCAATTCATCTACTTTCTTTTCGAAAACCGGTGAATAGTACATACTGAAAGCTTTCACTCCCTGAACCTCTTTAGATAGAGCAATTACTTTGTTGGCAAAAGCTTCACCTGCTGCATCATTGTCATTGGCCATAATAGCAATAACCGGTGCAGACTGTCCTGTCATCATATTCTGATCCAGCTGAATTTCAGCAGGAGAATTAACAATGATGACGTTAGGATTTTTAACCAATTTTTCAAGACCAGCCTTGATATAATTGGCATTTTCTTTTTTGGCATCTGTCACTATGTATATCTTCTGATCTGAATAAACCGCCTTTACTTCTTCAACGATTTTATCAGCGTACGTCTGATCATTAGTTTCAACAATAATTAAATTGCTGTAGCCATAAAGCTCCGGAGAGTTAGCAAATGGCGCTACTACGGGAATTTTCTGATTTTTTGTAAAATCAAGGACATCAATAACGTTTGATTTGAAGAATGGTCCGATAATCAGGTCTGTATTCTCCGGGTTGATCTGTGTTAATGAATTTCTGAATGAAGCTTCATTTCCAGAGTCTACAATTTTAATATCTAGTTTTTGCCCGTTTCTGGCATTTCTTTCAATTGCCAATTTTGCTCCTGTCAGGAAATCCAAAGCCATTGCTCTGTATTGGGTTTCGTTTGTACTATACCCGAAAGGAAGCATTAGGACAACGCTCAATGCATCGCCATTTTTCTTAATATAAGCAGGATCCTGTTTTTTGATTTTTAAAACCATTCCTGTTTTCAGACCGTGAGAAAGATCCGGATTCAGTGCAATTAATTCGTCAATTGTTACCCCAAATTTATTCACGATTGAGAATACTGTATCTCCCTGCTGAACCGTGTAGGTTACATAATCATCCGCTGTACCCGTGACTGGTGTACTAGTTTTTTCGGTTCCGGAGTCGATTTTCGTTTTTGAATTTACCGGTTCAGAAACGGTCTCGGTATTTGATTTTTTTATTTTGATGGTTTCACCAGGCTTCAGTCCTTTTTCTTCCAATCCGGGATTTAAAGCAAAAAGATCCTGCTGACTGATTCCAAACTGTTTTGAAACTCTGTAGTAGTTATCTTTAGGCTGGATCACATAGGTATCTCCTTCTGCCGTTGAAGTTGCGGGTGTCTCAACCTGAGTCTCTATTGTTTTTGGTACTGTAACAACAGGTGTTTGTGTCTGATCGCCGCCATATTTTTTTATACTTTCAAGAGGAAGTGCGATTTCATCCCCGATTTTCAAATGGGAATCTAATTCAGGATTGAGTTTTCTTAAATCTGCTTCAGAAATATGATATTGTTTTGTAATTCCGTACACTGTTTGCTTAGGCTGCAACACAATTTTTCCAAGCTGATTGCCTGAAACTGATTTTGCTTTTTCTACAACAGCCGCTTTCGTTGCAGTAGTTCCCTGTTTATCTGATTTTACAGTTAATACATCTCCAATTGCCAGCTTTCCGTCTTTAAAATTCGGATTTAGCTTTTGCAGCTCATCTAGTGTTATTCCATACTTTTTTGCAATGTTGTAAGGAGTATCTCCTTTTACAACCGTGTGTGATTTCTGGGCAGAAACGCCTAAAATCATACATAAACTGGATAGAATAAAAAACCTCTTTATCATATTTGGGAATTATAATTTACAAAAATACTCCTTTAAAATTAAATGGCAACAATTATTAATTTGGATTCTTGAACCTCCATTTCCTCCAAACAATTTTCAAGCCATGCATATCCGTAATCTGAAAAGAATACACTAAAATTATATACTCTTTCCTGCCAGATTTTAGAAGGATGCACGTCTAAAAACAGATTCTCTAATCTTTCGAGCAGTTCATTCTGTTTTATTTTTTCAGCATGAAGAAGGCGTTTTTTCATTCTTTTGAAGGATTTCAGCTGTCTTACTTCTTCTGCTTTGACCATATTTCCAAATGATTTTTCTGTCGTTTCAGCTGCTGCTTTAAGTTCAGAGAAATTCGTGATTAAAAGATTTTCTTTTTCTTCCAGTAATTGAAGTGTTGTATTATCTTTTAAAATTCTACGGTTGGTAATTACAGTAAAGTTTTGGAAAAAATCTTCCAGTTTCAAATCCAGTTTCCCAATTTTACCGATCGTTTTTTCTTTCAGAAAAAGCATGGAGTTTCGGGGAATCAAAATAGGAAACGGAATATTAATGATAGAGAAATAATCTTTCAGCTCCAGCCAATACATAATTTCCGCATTTCCTCCGATGTAAGCCAGGTTAGGCAATATTTTCTCCTGATATACTGGTCGCATCAAGGCATTTGGGCTGAATCTTTCAGGAAAGTTTTCCAGTTCATCCAGTATTTCCTCCTTCGTAAATTGAATATTTTTATCAACTACAAAATATTTCGAACCATCAAATTCAATTCTATCTCTTGTATCGGACAGATAAAAGAGATTGATATCGCGCGGATTTACCTGAACCTTCCCGTATTTTTCAGTCAGAAAATTTACTTTTTCTTTTGAGGATTTTTGCAGGCTACTATTAAGAAGTTCATCTTTGAAGATGTCTCTGATCTGCATTTTAAGTTCTTTTGAATCCCCATCGAGGATCAACAATCCAAATTCAGAGAAAAGTCTATTAACTAATATTTTGATAGCATCAGTAAGGGTATTTCCAACTTTATATGCTTCTTTCAGCATTAAGATCAGCTCTGTTCCAAAAACAGAATCTTTAAATTCTTTTTCAAATTCAGAAATAAAGAAAGTATCACTAATGTTGATTCGTCCAACGGGTCCGCCAGACTTTTCATTAGTCTCGTAATAATTATTTTCGGTTTTAAAGTGATTGATTTCGGCAAAATCATGATCTTCCGAAGCCATCCAATAGACCGGGATAAAATTAAAATCAGGAAAGTTTTCTTTTAAATAGCTGCAGGTTTTTATGGTCTGCAAAATTTTATACACAAAGAAAACAGGTCCCGAAAATAGATTAAGCTGATGACCTGTTGTAATGGTAAATGTATTCGGTTGATTCAGATAGTCTATATTCTCTTTCTGTTTTGTAGAAAGGGTAAGACCTGAAAGCTGTTTTTCAATGGTTTCAGACAGTACTTCTCTCTGGTTTGAGGTAAAAGAGTCTTTCTTGAGATGGATTTGTTTTATAAAATGATCCAGAGAAAAAGTATAATCCTCAAAGCCCTCAATGTTTTGATTTAAAAAATCCTTTACCAATTGAGGAATATTTTCTATATCGTTAAACGATATTTTATTTATTGTTTTCAACTTGTTTTGCTTTTAGTTGAACATATACCACACAATTCCGATATTCAATCTGAAATCATAAACCGGATAATGTGGAAATGCATATGCTTTATTATTAGAAAGAACGGTCCCTATCTGCTGTCCTTCAACAAAGAAGAACATCTTTTTAACCTTCATATTAAAGTAAATATCTGCAATGGGCTGCCCGCCGATTGAAAATGAATTGGCATTAGGCAGAATGTACTCGTTTAAGATCGGAAAGAAATCTCTGGATGCAAATTTTGAGAAATAATACACCTTGATTCCGGCCTGAATTTCAGCTGCTTTTTCGAATGCCTGTGTCTGAAAGAAGAAATTGGCTCTTCCGATAAAGCCGGGCATTGGATACAGCTCTTTATTCGTCAGTGCATTCTGGAACTGAAGTCTTGTATTAAGATGCCATCTTCCGTAGCTGAATGTTGCATCCCCTCCGATCTGGGAAATGTTTAATGAACTTTGACTTTGTTTTGGCGCTGCATTACTATCGAAATAGGTATAGTTATCTATTCTGAAATAGTTGGCGAAAATCTGTGTCTTGAACCATTTTAAGTGGATATCTCCTCCAATCTCAGTCACCGTCTGATTTTTTGCATTCTCCAGATAATAATTATACTTACTATACACAGAAGTATTTAAGAGATAATTAAATGAAGGATATGCACTTTGGAAATTAACTTTGGCGTTGATAAGGTAATCTTTGATCGGTTCATAGCTCAGGTTATTGGTAGTCTTAAGATAGCTTCCGAATTGGCTTCCCTTAGAGAATTCCACAAACGACTTTAACTGGATCTTGTCCAATAATTTTACCTGAAGATTTCCAACTGCTCCAATTCTGTTTTCTTTAAGTTCACCGGGATAGGCAACGTCATTAACGGCAATAATATCTTTTATTCCAAATTTAAGCATCTGGTAGCGCACTCCGGCATCAAGCTTGAATTTTTCATTATCAAAAACCAAACTAAGTGTATTGCTCAAATTTTCCGAATATTTTTTGGTAGTAAGTGGAAATCCAGCGACCACATCAGCTGCACTATCATACCAGTAAGGTTCTAACGCACCCTGATTATAATAGTATTTGTTTCCCTGATGGGAAAGGGTATGTCTTATTCTGAAAGGAAATTTTTCTGCGTTAAAAGGTGTAAACTGATGGCTCAAATAATATCTCCTGTATGAAAACTGAGAAAGGGACGAAGCCAGATTCACCTGTGCGTTCTGTCGGTTGCTGTAGTTGCTGTCTCCACTTTGAAACAGATCGTCTTCAACGATCCCTCCACTTTCCTGATTATTGACGTTCTGATGAAGGTAGTGAGCAAATAGTTCATAGTTTCCACTTTTAGAAATATAATGTCCTGAAAACAACGTATTGTTATTTGCTGCCAATGAATTTCTATAAAATCCCTGGGAACGAAGTCCCATATATTCTACTGCAAAATTGAATCTCTTTCCAATGTTCTGCGTATAGGTTGATTTTAAGGCTGCCCCATTTTTCATTGCAGTATGGTACACAAATGTTGCGGTAGGTGTTTTTACATCATAATATCTTACTTCATCCGCTCCCATAATCATATAGGATTTATTTGTAGGCAACAATGATAAGTTTTGTTCAGCATTGACTTCATAGGAAAGCGGATTGAATCCTGCTCCGATATTGGCAGCCTGTGCTCTTCCAAAATTGTCTCTATTGTTATATTGGGAGAAGATGTAGGTTTTATCAAAAGTCATTACCGTATCAAAGACTTTCTTTTCAGAAAACTGAGTCTGATACTGATAATCGTTAATCGTAGGTTTGAAAATTTTTAAAGAGTCTTTTTTCCCGGAGTCTATGACAAGGGTATCTTCTGTTGTTTTTACAATCTTGACAGAATCGACTTTATTTACTTTCTGAGCTTTAGCGAAAAAACCAATGAAAGATATTAGGAGAAATAGGTATTTCATGTATTCATTATATTAAATAAAATCAGAGCACACTGGAAATATTTGACTTCTGATTTTATACAGCAAAAATAAGAAATAAAAGGAAATAAAAAACCCACAATAAAATTGTGGGTTTATATATCAATAAAAGTTTGATAATTAGTTATCGTAACCTGGGTTAGATTTCACTAAAGTTCCAGCTACGTTAGTTTCTGCCTGAGGAATTGGGAATGCTAATTTATTGTCTCCAATAGCAATATTAGCTGTTACACCTCCGCTAGTATTATTTTTTGGAATAGGTCCGCCCCATCTTAGTAAATCCCACATTCTGAATCCTTCTCCTAAAAGCTCTTTTTTTCTTTCTGTTTTCAATTTATTAATATCTACTGATGTTGGCTCAACATAATCAGCAGGTGCAAATCTGTTAGAAAGAATCATTTTATAGTAAGTTAAAGCTTTATCAGGATCACCCCCATTTAGCTCAGCTTCAATACCATTAAGAAGAACTTCTTCATATCTTGAAATTCTAATATTATCTTCACCATTAGCATTAGGATATTTTGCCGCAATAAATATTCCCGGAACACCAGCATCACTTGTTGCAAATATTTCACTTCTAATATCCTCAGCAGGTATAGTAGCAACAAAGCTACCTTTAACCGGCATATTCATATACCCACTGTTAGGATTAATTTTTGCATTAATACTTGTAGAGCTTAATGCTGCAATAGGACCTACTGCTAATTCAAACACAGAGTTAGATGCAGCATTATTAAGCGTCCAGCTTGTTAAATAAGAGTCACGAGGAATTACGCTATATTTTCCTGATCCTACTACATCACTCACTAATGAACGTACTTTAGCATAATCTCCTTTGTATAGATAATATCTTGACATTAAAGATTTAACAGAAAGCTCATTTAAAACAGTTTTATCACTAAAATTCTGATTAGTATTACCAGTAAGATTAGCTAATGCACTATTAAAATCAGCTTCAATCTGAGCCTGAGTCTGTGCTACTGTTGCACGAGCCATATTCGCTGAAGGATTGTATTGAAGAGGAACAACAACTCCTGTAGTACCCCCTGAATATTGCTGTCCATATAGTCTTAAAGCATCAAATATAGCTTGAGCTCTTACAGCATAAGCCTGTCCTTTAAGATTTTTAATTTGATTAGATATTTCTGTTGGGTCAACAGTTTTCCCCCAAGTTAAGTTATTCGAAGTACCAAGAATAATATTAGCTTTAGCAATTACTGTATACATTGCTGTATATGGGCCAGATGAATATGCATCATTAGAAAGCATTGTAT
This sequence comes from Chryseobacterium soli, assembly GCF_000737705.1. Classification (GTDB taxonomy): domain Bacteria; phylum Bacteroidota; class Bacteroidia; order Flavobacteriales; family Weeksellaceae; genus Chryseobacterium; species Chryseobacterium soli. The sequence continues at coordinate 84,006 of NZ_JPRH01000001.1, forward strand.
AGTTAGATACTGTACTATAATATCCTGAACGGTTATTAGAATACATGGCATCACTTCTTACATCAGGTATTGTTACGAAATCACATCCGTAATAAGATGCATTTCTCATAGTTCCATAAGCACCGAATACAAAAGACTGAAGTTCTTCAACTGTTTTTATATCTTCCTGAGGCTTACTCTGATTAAACTGTGTCTCAACAAAATCCTCGCTACATGAGGTCACCGCTGTAGCACTAAGAGCAATAACTGAGAACGCTATTAAGTATTTTTTCATTTTTTTCAATTTTTAAAATTCAACATTAAATCCAACAAGATAAGATTTCAAAGGAGGTAAGTTCAAGCCAGTTGTACCAGCAAGAGCAATATCCGGATCATATCTTAAATTTTTGTCATAAGCATGAGTCCAAAGGTTGTTACCCATAACGTAAACCGTTACTTTATTCAGGTTTGAACCTTTTAAGAAGCTAGAATCAAACGTATACGCTATCTTTAAATTAGCCAATCTTAAGTAATCTGCTTTGTATAAGTATCTTGAAGATATTCTGTTAGCAAGTTTATTCCCTCCATAGATCGGTTTAGGATTCAATGCATTAGGATTATCCGGCGTCCAATAGTTTAACTGATCCTGATATCCTGGATAGAATAAGCTGTACTGTCCATCACTCATTGTATAGTTAGCCCAGTCATCATATACTTTCCCTCCAAAGCTGTAAGTTCCTTGTGCAGATACCGTAAAGTTTTGGTAGGACATTCTGATACCAACACCTCCGAAATACTTAGCCAGACGGTTACCCTGTACCGCTCTCTGAGCATTGTTGTAGTTATTAGTTGTAGCTCCGTCAACTCCATTTACATACCATAATGGATCCCCGTTGCTAGGATCAACACCAGCCCATTTTCTCATGTACCAGCTGTTGATTGATTCTCCTTCTCTTAAAATAGTACCTCCTGAGATAATATCTTTTCCACCATAGATTTTTGTCAGCTCATTATCAAGTGTTGATAAGTTAGCATCCATGCTAAGAGAGAATCCTTTTGGATCTGTAGGTCTTAGGATATCAGCATTTATACTGAATTCAAATCCTTTATTTACTAATTCCCCTATATTATCTGTGTACCCTGAATTACCTTGAGCTAGTGATAGTGGAACTGTAAAGATTAGATCTTCAGTTTTTTTGTTATAGTATTCAGCCGTTAAAGTAATACGATCTTTTAAGAATCCTAAATCAACTCCTACATTGAAAGGTTTAACAGTTTCCCATTTAAGTCCTGGATTATAAAAACCTGCATAACTAGCACCTGCGTTATTGTTATAGTTCACTCCATAACTGTAAGTTGCATAAGGAGATGCTGAAATTTGATTCCCTAATTTACCATAAGATGATCTAAGTTTCAACATGGTAACATAATCATTGTTAGGAAGGAATATCTCCGCTAAGTCAACACTTGCTCCTGCAGAATAAAAGTTACCTCCTTTCTGACCTGGGAAGAAGTTAGACATTGCATCTCTTCTGTACGCTACATCAAGGTTAACAATATTATCAAAGTTATAGTTTAACTGTCCTGCATACCCAGATCTGGAAGTAATTGTTTTTGCTCCTCCTGCTGCAACAGGCTTAACAAAACTGTCCAACGTATGAAGTGTAGAAAGAGCAACAACCTGTCCTTCAGCATTAATACTTCTTAAATCAGATTTATAAGCTTCCTGAATTGCTCTTGCAACAAATTTATGTTTATCTCCTAGTCTGAAAGAATATTCTAAGACATTCTGTACGTTAAAGTTGAAGAATCTTCTAGCATTAGATGTTAAATCACCTTTAGCAGCCCAACCATCACCATGAAGAGGAGATAAATATACATCTTCTTCCACATTGATGTATTCAGGAGCAAAGTTCATTCTGTATATTAGACCATCTAAAATTTTATAGTTAACACCTAAATTAGCAAATACTCTTGTCGTATTTGCTTTTCTAGAATTCAGATCTTGTAGTGCTGCTACGTTGAAATTACCAGAAGGTAAAGAGTTGTTGATACCATAATACCAGCTTCCGTCAGGATTTCTAACAGGGTCAATTGGAAGGTTAAAATACTGAGCAAGTAGTGGATTCGCAAAATCACCACCATCATTCAAAGTACTCATTTTACTGTTTGAAAATTGGAAGTCAGTGTTAATGGTTAACCTATCAGTTGCTTTATATTCAATTTTAGTAGAAGCATTAACTCTTTTGAAATCACTCCCTTTGTAAACACTCTCCTGGTTAAACATTCCGATAGAAGAGTAATATTTGAATTTATCACTTCCTCCGCTAACAGAAAAGTTAGTTTCGTTTTGACCAGCATTTCTAGTCAGTTCTTTCTGCCAATTTGTATTAACATCACGGTAATCTTGATATCCAAATGGATTTACATCTGGATCCGGAGATAAAAGAGCATCATATGCTTGTTGATAAGTGGTAAATCCAAATGTACCCGGTGAGTTTAGCATCGTTTGAGCGGCTAATCCATGCCACTCATCTTTTGATAGTGGATTAGGAAGCTTAAATGCTGTTTTGTTTACCCCGAAGTTTGTTGAGAAATTAAATCTTGGCTTCCCAGACTTACCCGATTTTGTAGTAATAATAATTACCCCAGCACCAGCATCTGCACCATATAATGATGTTGAAACTGCATCTTTAAGCACAGTCATTGATTCAATATCATCTGTACTTAAATTCGCTAAAATATTTGATGTCGTATTTAAGCTTGTTAAGTCTCCAGAAGCAATTCTTACTCCATCAACAATAAAAATAGGACTATTATTTCCGTTAACAGAAGTATTACCTCTAACACGGATATTTACAATACCACCCGGCTGCCCTGAAGCGGCTCCAGTCTGTACTCCGGTAACTCTACCCATTAGGGCTTTATCAGGAGATGCAACTGGCAAATCATTAAGTTTGTCACCTTTTACGGTGCTCACAGAACCTGTAACTTCTTTAACAGATTTTTTCTGCCCGAATCCTACCATTACTACCTCATCAATTTCAGTAGCTTTAGCCGTATCCCTCTTTGCTTTTTGCGCATAAGCCACCTGTCCTAAGAAAAACAGGGCCCCAGCACTTAATACACGTAGTTTAACATTCATATTAACAAATTTTAATATATTTTAATGGGCAAATATGTTAATAAATATTAACATTTGCAAGTTTTTTTCCTATACATCTTACACTTTTTTTCACACATTACTTTAAATATTACACTAAACAAATAATATTTAATAACAATACTCAGTTTTTATTCCATAAAATGCAAAATTTTAACACCTAGTAAAATTTTTAACACATTATCATCAATATAAAAAATGTTATTTAGAATTAATACAAATTAAAAAGATCGAAAATAATAGAAAAACCACTTTATAAAAAAGTGGTTTTCACATATTTAGAAGAAAATTATTTCAACTTATTTTTCACAGGTTTTCTTATCCAGATCGCTTATAGCAATGTCTTTGTCACTGTTTTAATCATCTTTAAAACTTCTTGATTTAAAAAAAATACACAAAAATCGAAATTTTACTAAAAATAGACTATGATCAAATTTCAATGCCGAATTAGCTCTTCAAAATCTCCCACTAATAGATCTGTTTTCAGTTTTAAAAAAAATATAATCATAGTATTGAAAATATATTTTTTTCACATTATAGAGAAATCACAATTTAAAATCCTTTAACATTTACTTTCACAGAAGGATTTGCGGTTCCAAAATTTGAAGCTAAATTTGTTTTTAAGGGTAAACACTTCTCAGAAAAAGGAATTATTTTAGAGATACGTTACAAAAAAGGCTTTGGACTTAATGAGTAAATCAACATTCATTTTAAACTTATTCAGTAACTAAAGAAATCAGTTTTAGCCAATATAAAATGGTAGCAATTGAATTTTGACAGCATATACACCAATTAATAGATGAAGCTTCATAAAACACTATAAAGAATCATATAGAAAACAAAAAAACCACTTTTTACAAAGTGGTTTTTTTATATATTCAGAAGATTATTATTTCAACTTCTTTTTAACAGCTACTTCCTCGTATACTTCAAGGATATCACCTACTTCAATATCATTATAGCCTTTTAAGTTCAGACCACATTCGTAACCTTTCGTTACTTCTCTTACATCATCTTTGAAACGCTTCAAGCTTTCCAATTCGCCCTCAAACTTAACGATACCGTCTCTAAGAACTCTTACTTTAGAACTTCTGGTAACTTTTCCTGAAAGAACCATACATCCTGCAATCGTTCCAACTTTAGAGATTTTGAATACTTCTCTAATTTCAACATTCCCAATTACCTGTTCTTTGATCTCAGGAGAAAGCATACCTTCCATGGCTTCTTTCACCTCATCAATAGCAGCATAAATTACTGAATATGTTCTGATCTCGATTTCTTCTTTATCAGCCAAGTCTTTAGCATTTGCACCAGCTCTTACGTTAAATCCGATAATAATCGCATCGGAAGCCGTTGCCAAATTAACATCAGATTCAGTAATCTGTCCAACTCCTTTATGTAAGATGTTTACATTGATCTCTGCAGTAGATAATCTCTGTAACTGATCAGAAAGTGCTTCTACAGAACCGTCCACATCCCCTTTCAGGATAATATTCAATTCTTTAAATTCTCCTAATGCAATTCTTCTTCCAAGTTCTTCAAGCGTAGTATGCTTTTTAGTTCTTATCGAAAGTTCTCTTTGAAGTTGTTCTCTCTTGTTAGCAATTGCTTTAGCTTCACTTTCATCAGAGTATACCTTAAATTTATCACCTGCTGTTGGGGCGCCATCTAATCCTAAAATAGTAACAGGAATTGACGGGCCGGCTTCTTTAAGATTTCTACCTCTTTCATCAAGCATTGCTTTTACTTTACCGTGGTTTTTACCTGCCACCACATAATCTCCAACTTTTAGGGTACCAGTTTGTACTAACATTGTAGCAACATATCCTCTACCTTTATCTAATGAAGCTTCAATAACAACACCTTGAGCTGCTCTATCCGGATTAGCTTTTAAATCCAGCATTTCTGCCTGAAGTAATACTTTCTCTAATAGAACGTCCATGTTATTACCAAATTTCGCTGAAATTTCCTGTGCCTGAACATTTCCTCCCCATTCTTCTACCAGAATATTCATTCCAGAAAGTTGCTGACGAATATTATCCGGGTTTGCAGATGGTCTATCAACTTTGTTCAAAGCAATAATCATTGGTACACCTGCAGCCTGTGCGTGAGAAATTGCTTCTCTCGTTTGAGGCATCACATCATCATCCGCTGCAATTACAATAATTGCGATGTCGGTGATTTGAGCACCTCTGGCTCTCATTGCGGTAAACGCTTCGTGACCAGGTGTATCTAAGAATGTGATTCTTTGTCCGTTTTCTAATTTTACGTTATATGCTCCAATGTGCTGGGTAATCCCTCCTGACTCACCGGCAATAACGTTTGTTTTTCTGATGTAGTCAAGTAATGATGTTTTACCGTGGTCAACGTGACCCATTACTGTTACAATTGGAGCTCTAGAAGATAAATCTTCTTCGGTATCCATATCTTCTTCAGATTCTACTTCTTCCAAGTCAGCATCTGAGAATTCAATTTTATAACCAAATTCGTCTGCTACTAATAATAAGGTATCAGCTTCCAGTCTTTGGTTCATCGTCACCATTACTCCAAGAGAGAAACAAGCAGAGATTACTTCTGTAGGAGAAACATTCATTAAGCTGGCTAGTTCACCTACTGTAATGAATTCGGTAACTTTTAATGTTCTGTCCTGAGCATCAATTTCCTGCTGACGTTCGTCCTGTTCTCTACGGTATGTTCTCTTGTCTTTTCTGTGTTTTGCAGATTTAGACTTACCCCCTTTGTTAGTAAGTTTTTCAAGAGTTTCCTTGATTTGGTTTTTAACCTGCTCGTCAGTAAGCTCAACAGGCATCGTTCTTTGTCCTGGTCTGTTATTATTATTCTGACCTGGTTTTTTGAACCCGCCACCTTGACCTGGAGGACGATTCCCTTGATTGTTTCCAAAACGGTTTCCACCTGGGCCACCTTGTCCTGGAGGACGGTTTCCACCTGCTGCACCTTGTCCCGGAGGACGGTTCCCTTGAGGACCTGTATTAGGTCTGTTTCCACCACCTTGTTGGGTGTTGTTTCCGCCTTGTTGGTTGTTACCTCCATTTTGAGGAGTATTGTTCCCACCTGGCTTCTCAATTCTTTTTCTTTTCTTTTTAGGTTTTGGCGCAAACTGAGACAAATCGATCTTTTCACCAACGATCTTAGGACCGTCAAGCTTTTGATAAACAGTCTCAATTTTTTGAGATTCCTGAGATTCAGATTCGTTCTTTGCAGGTTCTGTTTTCACCTCAACAGGCTTAGCCGTAGGCTCAGCCACTGGTTTTGGAGCTTCTTTCACAGGCTCTGCTGGCCTTTCCTCCGTTTTTTTATCTTCCACTTTTGGCTTATCTTTTTTAGCCGGTCTATTTCTACTTTCTATTTGGGACAAATCAATTTTATCCAGAACTTTGAATTCCTGTTTTTCAGGAGCTGCTTTAACTTCAGGCTCAGGTACTGATACAACTACTTCCTCCTTTTTTTCTTCCACAACAGGAACAATAGGTGCAACTGGTGCTGCAGGAGCTACAGGAACTTCTTCAACTTCAGGCTTTTTAGGCTCCAAGTCTATTTTACCTAAAATCCTAGTTTCTGGTTTATTAGCTTTAGCTCTTATTACTTCAGGGGTTTTCTTTTCTTCAATTTCCAGTTTTTCTTCAGGAACTTTAGTGATCACCACCTCATGGGATGCTTTTCTTTGCTCGCCATCCTTGGCAAACTCAGCTTCCAATGCAGAATATGCCGCTTCTTCTAATTGAGCGTTAGGATTGCCTTCAACCACGATCCCCTTAGACTGTAAAAACTCCACTAGTCTGGACATCGATATGTTGAATTCCTTAACCGCTTTATTTAATCTTATTTTTGGCATCTATATTATTTACTATTTTTTTTAATTCTTAAAATTAAAGTATTTTCTTTTACTGCTTATTAAAATTTATTAAAAATCTTAATCTTCAAATTCTTCTCTTAGAACACGCTTTACATCTTCAATAGTCTCTTCTTCCAAGTCAACCATATTCAAGAGGCTCTCAGTCTCTTTATCCAACACTGATTTTGCAGTAGTAAGACCTACTTTTTTAAATTCATCCAGAACCCATTGTTCGATGTCATCGTTAAATTCTCTCAAATCAACATCATCATCTTCACTAGATTCTCTATATACATCAATTTCATATCCTGTTAACCAAGAAGCAAGTCTGATATTCTGTCCTTGCTTACCGATTACTTTAGAAATTTCTTCAACAGGCGTGTACACTAATGCATAGTTTCCATTCTCGTTGATATCAATTTTGTTGATGGTAACATTCCCTAAAGCTCTTTTTACCAAAATCTCAGGGTTTTTAGACCACTGAATAACATCGATGTTTTCATTTCTCAACTCCCTTACAACACCGTGAATTCTGGATCCTTTAACACCCACACAAGCACCAACCGGATCTATTCTATCGTCATAAGCATCTACTGCAATCTTCGCCTTCTCGCCAGGAATTCTCACTACTTTTTTAAGTATAATCGTTCCATCCTGAATTTCAGGAATTTCCAGCTCCAATAACTTTTCTAAGAATTTAGGTGCAGTTCTGGAAATAATAATCTGTGGTTTAGAACCTTTAAAGTCTACTGTTTCTACAATAGCTCTGATGTTCTCTCCCTTTTTAAAGAAGTCGGACGGAATCTGATTTTCTTTTGGTAAAATAAATTCATTGTCTTCATCATCCAGCAAGATCACATGTTTGTGACGGATATGGTGGATTTCTCCGATAACAATTTCTCCGATTTTATCTCTAAACTGCTCATACAACATGGCATTGTTATGCTCCTGAAGTTTTGTTGCTAAAATCTGCTTCAACGTAAGAATATTCCTTCTTCCCAATTGGGCAACAGGAATTTCCATTGTAAAATCCTCACCTACTTCAAAAGTAGGATCAATTTTCTTTGCTTCGGAGATTTCAATTTCCAAATCATCATCTTCAGACATCTCATCCTCTACAATAGTTTTATTCAAAAATATCTGAAAATCTCCTTTATCAGGATTCACAATCACATCAAAATGATCATCTGAATCAAATCTTTTTCTCAAAAGTGTCTTCAGTGAATCTTCAATAATTGCCATAAGATCAATCTTACTGATCCCCTTTTCGTCTTTAAAATCACCAAAGGATTCAATCAACGCTATATTATCCATCTATTCTTTTTTCTTTTTAAAATTTAATTACTACTAATGCTTTTTTAATCTCAGAGTAAGGAATTTCCTTTTCCTCTTCCACATCTACTTTTCCTTTACCGATGTCTTTCGGTTTACGGTAACGCAGAATAAGTGTGATTTTCTCTTCATCCACTTTGGACAGCTCCCCTTCGATTGTAGAAGAATCCTCGAGCATTACCTCAATTTCTCTTCCTATATTTTTATTGAACTGTCTTGGAGTTGACAATGGCTCGCTTAGTCCTGCAGACATCACCTGAAGGCTAAAGTCATGCTCTTCACGATCCATATTGAATTCTACTGCACGGCTTGCATCAAGGCAGTCCTGCAAAGTAACTCCGTTATCACCATCTAAAATCACCGTAATATCATCCCCTGCCGAAAATTTTAAATCAATAAGAAATAAATCTTTTCTGGTTTCAAGGAATTCATTTAATAATGTTTCTATATTCTTTCTAAACTCCATAAAATTTTACGTTGATTTACCTGTACGAAAAAAGGCTTTCTCCCGAAGCCTTTTCATTATTTTCTGTAAATCCATTGCAAATATACGCATTTTTTCTAAAAAAGCAAAATCATCTTATAATCAAGCAAATAAGTTGGAATTCTTTTATAGTAAATTAAAAGACACCGTGAAGGTATTTTTATTATTTTTGTCCTTGAATTTAAAAAACAGACATTTTGAATATAACGATTGTAGGAACAGGTTATGTAGGATTAGTCACTGGAACTACCCTGGCAGAGCTTGGCAATTCAGTATACTGTGTTGATATTGATGAAAAAAAAGTAGAAGGTTTAAAAAACGGCGTAGTTCCCATCTATGAGCCGAACCTTGAAGAAATGTTCCACAGAAACATCCAGTCCGAAAGACTATTCTTCACCACCAATCTTAAAGAAGCACTAGACAAAAGCGAGGTTATTTATTTAGCCTTGCCTACCCCTCCCGGAGAGGATGGTTCGGCAGACCTTTCTTATGTATTACAGGTAGCCAATAATATCGGAGAACAAATGACCGGATATAAGGTCATCGTTAATAAAAGTACAGTTCCCGTAGGAACAGCGGATAAAGTAAGAGAAGCTGTTTCTTCAAAAACAAACATTCCTTTTGATGTAGTTTCCAATCCGGAATTCTTGCGGGAAGGTTTTGCCGTTGAAGATTCCATGAACCCGTCAAGGGTAGTTGTAGGAGCCAGCTCCGAAAAAGCAAAGGACATTATGGCTAAAATTTACCAGCCATTTACCAATATTGGAATTCCTATTATATTTATGGATGAAAAATCATCCGAACTCACAAAATATGCTGCCAATTCATTTTTAGCTGTAAAGATTACTTTTATGAATGAAATTGCCAACTATTGTGAAAAAGTAGGTGCAGATGTTGATAAAGTAAGATTAGGAATGGGAAGTGATGACAGAATCGGACACCGATTTTTGTTTCCAGGAATCGGGTACGGAGGAAGCTGTTTTCCTAAGGATGTAAAAGCATTGATAAAATCCGGCAAGCAGGAAGATTTCAATTTTCAGATTCTTGAAGCCACGGAAAATGTAAATACCACTCAAAAAGTAATTTTAGTTTCTGAGATTGAAAAATATTTCGGAGGCAGCATCGAAGGAAAAAAAATCGCCATGTGGGGATTGGCTTTTAAAGCTAATACAGACGACATCCGGGAGGCATCTTCATTAGACAATATTGCGCTATTATTAAAAAAAGGCGCGAAAATTGTTGCATATGACACCGTCGCAGAAAATAATGTGAAAAAACTTCTCGGCGATCAAATACAATACGCCAAGGGAATGTATGATGCGCTGGAAGATGTAGATGCTTTATTCATTGCTACAGAATGGCCGGAGTTTAAAAACCCGAACTTTGACCTTATTGCCAAAAAAATGAAAAATAAAGTTATTTTTGACGGAAGAAACATGTACCCACTGGAAATTCCAGAACAAAACGGGTTCTATTACAAAAGTATAGGAAGAAAGACAATTTCAAAATAAATAGATGAAAAATATAATTATCACAGGCGGTGCAGGATTCATCGGATCTCATGTTGTAAGGGAGTTTGTAAAAAACAATCCGAATTCTACCATCATCAATCTTGATGCTCTTACATATGCCGGAAATTTGGAAAATTTAAAGGATATTGAAAATGAGCCCAATTATGTATTTGAAAAGGCAGACATTACAAAACCTGAAGAATTAAGAAGAGTATTTGAAAAATACCATCCGGATGCTGTTGTGCATTTAGCGGCTGAAAGTCATGTAGACCGAAGCATTACAGACCCTATGGCTTTCATCGAGACGAATGTAAATGGAACAGCCAATCTACTGAATCTTTGCAAAGAATTCTGGACAATGAATCCAGACCATACCCACGGAAGATTCCCGGATGAAAAAAGAACAAACTTATTTTATCACGTTTCTACTGACGAGGTGTATGGAAGTTTAGGAGAAACCGGTTTTTTCCTGGAAACTACTTCATATGACCCACAGTCTCCATATTCAGCATCCAAAGCAGCATCTGACCATTTGGTAAGAGCCTACGGGAATACCTACGGAATGCCTTTTATCGTATCCAACTGTTCTAATAACTATGGACCGAATCATTTCCCTGAAAAATTAATTCCTCTTTGTATCTCGAATATCATCAACGAAAAGCCATTGCCCATCTACGGTGATGGAAAATATACAAGAGACTGGTTATTCGTAATTGATCATGCCAAAGCCATCCACCAAATTTTTAACGAAGCTAAAACTGGAGAAACTTACAATATCGGAGGTTTCAACGAATGGCAGAATATTGATCTGGTAAAAGAACTTATCAAACAAATGGATGCTAAATTAGGAAAGCCGGAAGGTCATTCTGAGAAGCTGATCACTTTTGTAAAAGACAGACCAGGGCATGACAAGCGTTATGCTATTGATGCGGCAAAATTAAATAAGGATTTAGGTTGGAAACCTTCGGTAACTTTTGAAGAAGGTCTTTCAAAAACAATCGACTGGTATCTTGAAAATAAGGAATGGCTAGAAAACGTAACCAGCGGCGACTACCAAAAATATTACAATAACCAGTATAACTAAAACACAAAGAAGATGAAAGGTATCATTTTAGCAGGCGGGTCTGGAACCAGACTTTACCCTCTCACCATTGCAGTAAGCAAGCAGCTGATGCCGGTTTATGACAAACCGATGATTTATTATCCGTTATCAACATTATTATTGGCAGGAATTAAAGATATTTTAATTATTACTACCCCACACGATCAGGCCGGTTTTATTAAATTACTGGGAGACGGTTCACAAATAGGATGCAATATAGAATACATCGTACAGCCAAGCCCGGACGGTTTAGCACAGGCTTTTATTCTAGGTGACCAGTTTATAGGCAATGATTCAGCCGCATTGGTTTTAGGAGATAATATATTTTATGGATCCGAAATGGGAACATTATTGAAAAATAAGACCAATCCAAGCGGAGGTGTTGTTTTCGCATACCATGTTTCAGATCCTGAAAGATATGGTGTTGTAGAATTCGACAACGACTTTAAAGCGGTATCTATTGAAGAAAAACCAACTAACCCAAAATCCAACTACGCTGTTCCCGGTTTATATTTTTATGACAATGAAGTGGTAGAAATTGCCAAAAACATACAGCCTTCTCCAAGAGGAGAACTGGAAATCACTGATATCAACAATGTGTATCTGAACAAAGGTAAACTTGAAGTTGGTGTTCTGGACAGAGGAACTGCCTGGCTGGATACAGGAACTTTCGATTCTCTTCATGATGCTTCCGAGTTTGTCAGCGTTATTGAAAAAAGGCAAGGTTTCAAAATTGGATGTATAGAAGAAATTGCTTTCAGAAATAAATTCATCAATGAAGAGAAATTGTTGGAAACAGCAGTTAAATATGGAAAAAGCGGCTATGGTGAATACCTGAAACAGCTCGTAAAAAAATAACAATACAATTTTATAAATTTCACAAACTATTGGCTTTATGGTCAATAGTTTTTGCTAATAACAACAAATATTAATATATTAGTTGTTGCTTTATGGTTTTATGTAAATAATAATTCATAAAACAAAAAACTGCGTAAGAATTAATTATTATAAATTTGTAAAAAATTTACACAAATGGATGAACCACAACAAAAGTGGACAGAAACAATTGAAGATAAGCATTCTTTATTTGATTTGAAACTCAAAGAGGTCTGGAGATATAAGGATTTGATCTATATGTTTGTAAAAAGAGATTTTATATCTAGTTTTAAACAAACTATTCTGGGGCCTATCTGGTTTTTCATCAACCCTATCTTCACGACCATCACTTATCTTATTGTTTTTGGAAGAATTGCCAAATTACCTACAGATGATGCACCTCCTATACTATTTTATCTGGCTGGTGTTACTCTCTGGAATTATTTTTCAACTTCATTACTAGGAACGTCTTCTACTTTTGTAGGCAATGCAAGTATATTTGGAAAGGTATATTTCCCAAGACTTGTAACTCCTCTTTCTATTGTATTATCCAATTTAATGCGTTTTGGAGTACAGTTTATGCTGTTCCTTATTGCCTGGGGCTATTACTTGGCAAAAGGACAGGTTCACCCTAATATATGGGTATTAGCCACTCCTTTTCTAATTATTCTCATGGCATTATTTGCTTTAGGTGTAGGAATGATCTTCTCTGCACTGACGACAAAATATAAAGACCTTAGTATGTTATTAGGATTTGGTATAAGCTTATATATGTATGCCACACCTGTTATTTATCCTACATCTGCCCTTCGCGGAGTTTTCAAACAGCTGGCATTCTACAATCCCCTAACAGGTATTTTTGAGTGCTTTAAGTATGCGTGGTTAGGTGTTGGTGATTTTTCCCCATTAATGCTGGCAATCAGCACATTTATCATCCTGATACTTTTGGCGATAGGAACTGTTATTTTCAATAAGATTGAAAAAACATTTATGGACACAGTCTAAAAAAAAATTTATATAATTCCCTAATTTTAATTTAAAAATATGCTGGCCTTAAAAGCAGAAAATATATCAAAACAATACCGCCTCGGACAAGTGGGTACAGGTACTCTTTCCCATGACCTCAACAGATTCTGGTATAAAGTAAGAGGTAAAGAAGATCCGTATTTAAAAATCGGTGAAGCAAATGACAGGACAACAAAAGGTACTTCTGAATATGTATGGTCTCTGCGAGATATCGACTTCGAAATTGAACAAGGAGATGCCGTTGGGATTATTGGAAGAAACGGTGCCGGAAAATCAACTCTTCTTAAACTGCTAAGTAAAGTAACAAAACCGACTACAGGAAAGATTTATACAAACGGAAGAGTGGCATCACTATTAGAAGTAGGAACGGGATTTCATCCTGAAATGACAGGGCGTGAAAATGTATTTTTAAACGGCGCTATTTTAGGAATGACCCGCAAAGAAATTAAGCGTAAATTTGATGAAATAGTTGATTTCTCAGGGGTAGAACGATATATTGATACTCCTGTAAAAAGATATTCTTCAGGAATGTATGTCCGTTTGGCATTTGCTGTAGCAGCCCACTTAGAATCTGAAATTCTTATTGTAGATGAAGTGCTGGCGGTAGGAGATGCTGAATTTCAAAAGAAATGCTTGGGAAAAATGGGGGATGTTACCAAAGGAGAAGGAAGAACTATTTTATTTGTAAGTCATAATATGACAGCAGTAAAGGAACTTTGTAATAAAGGAATCCTTTTAAATCAGGGAACTATGGGCTACCAAGGCAGCATGCTTGATACCATTATCGAATATCAAAAAAGCAGTGCAACAGCAAGTTCTTATCATTATAACGGGAACATTAATGATGCCCTTGGAAATGAAAAAATTAAAGTAAAGGAATTCTCAGTAACACCCATAAAGGGAGGCCTAATTGATATTGACACAGGGGTTCACGTAAAACTGACATTTGAGAATTATTTGCCTAATATAAATTTAGACACCACTTTTGAGTTAAAGAACTATGAAGAACTTGTAATTTTCCATGTGGGAAAACTAGTTACAAAAGATAATGATTCTAAAGTTGGAGAATATACTGTAGAATTTGATATTCCTTCGGGATTATTGAATGCCGGGAATTATTATTTTAAACTGATTTTCGGAAAAAATCAAACAGAACCCTTGTTTATAAAGGACAATTTTGTTGGATTTGAAGTCGAAAATGTGAAAGTAGGCAATAAATTACATGTTTACCCTGGAGTTACCAGACCTCATTTTGATTACAAAATACAAACACCATGACCCCAAAATTAATAAAGCTGCCTAAAATATATGATAAAAGAGGAAATCTATCCTTTTTTGAGCACCCCAATCAGCTACCGTTTGAGATTGCAAGAACCTATTGGATCTATGATGTTCCTGGTGGAGAAGTGCGGGGAAGCCATGCTTTCAAAAATCAACAAGAGTTTATCATTGCTCTTTCAGGAAGTTTTGATGTCGTGATTCATAATGGTGAGGAAGAACAAAGATTTTCTTTAAACAGATCATACTACGGATTGTACATTCCTAAAATGTATTGGCGCAGATTAGAAAATTTTTCCACCAATTCTCTTGCGCTTATTGTTTCCGATAAACCTTATAATGAGAACGATTATATAAGAAATTTTGAAGAATTTAAAACCTTAATCAATGAAAAATAATCTATCTGTATTTGATTGTAGTGTAATTGATTTAGGAAAAATCAATTTTGAAGAAGGTAATCTCACTGTAGTGGAGAATAATTCGTCATTTCCTTTCGATGTAAAAAGAGTTTTTTATCTGTACGATATTGCCGGTGGAGAAAGTAGAGGAGCACATTCACATAAAGAATGTCATCAATTTCTTATTGCCGCAAGTGGAAGCTTTGAAGTTTCATTAGATGACGGAAAATTCAAAAGACAGGTTTTCCTTAATCGACCCGATATAGGATTACATATTCCTCCAGGAATATGGGCTTCAGAAATCAATTTTTCTTCAGGAGCAATTTGTTTGGTTCTTGCCTCTCATGCATATAATGAAACTGATTATGTAAGAGATTACGAGACATTTTTAAAAACACAAAATGAAAAATAAAATTCACCATTTAGCAGATGTACAGACAGAAAACATAGGTGAAGACACTATGATTTGGCAGTTTTGCGTTGTGTTGAAAAATGCAAAAATTGGTAACAATTGTAATATAAACTGTAATGTATTTATTGAAAATGATGTCGTTATAGGAGATAATGTCACCATAAAACCAGGAGTACAAGTTTGGGATGGAGTAACATTGGAGGACAATGTATTTATTGGTCCTAATGTAACGTTCACCAACGATTTAATCCCCCGTTCAAAACAATATCCAATAGAATTCAGTAAAACTTTGGTTAAGAGAGGAGGTTCTATCGGAGCGAATTCTACCATAATTGCAGGAAATACAATTGGAGAAAATGCATTGATTGGTGCAGGAAGTGTTGTTACAAAAGATATTCCTGCAAATACAGTTTGGTATGGCAATCCAGCTAAACATACAGGTTATATTACTGCTGAAGGTTTAATGGTAAGTTTGAATATGAAAGATGAATCCGGAACTGAATATGTTTTTGAAAATTCACAGTTAATAAAAAAAACATAGCCTGTTCAAAACTTCATTGTATGGAATCTAAAAAACTATCCTTAATTCTTCTTTCTTATTATAGCGAAAAACGCATCGTAAAGGTGTATGAAAACGTCAAAGAATTATTAGAAAAAAACAATATTCCTTTTGAATTCATTATCGTAGATGATGGATCAGCTGATGATTCCTACAAAATAGCGTTGGAACTGGAAAAAAATAATTCAAACGTCAGAGCATATCAGCTTAGTAGAAATTATACAAGTCACTACTCTATTTTTGCAGGGCTGTCATTAGCAGAAGGAGACTGTGCACTACCTCTTGTTGATGATGAACAGCAACCCTATGATACTATCGTAGATATGTACAATATTTGGCTTAAAGGAGAAAAAATTATTATTCCACATAGAATCACGCGTGATGATAGCTGGAAAAGCAGTCTTTTTTCAGAAGCCTACTATACAATTATGAACGCTCTTACGGAAGTAACATTCCCTAAAGGTGGTGCTGATTTATTTTTCATTGACCGGGAAATAATTAATATCCTCAACAAAAGGATACATCCGAGAAATACATCAACGGTTGCAGAGATTTTGAGATTAGGATTTAATCCTTACTATTATGGCTATCAGCGGCCATTAGGAGTTAATGAGAAATCTCGCTGGACTGTAAAAAAGAAATTAAGACTGGCAAAAGATACTTTCTTTTCATCATCTTCATTTCCCATAAAATTTATATTCAATCTGGGACTTTGGGTCTCTTTAATTTCGTTTCTTCTTATTGTATTTTACATCTATATTAAGATTTTTGGCAGTCCATTTTTCAATGATATACAACCTAAAGGGTGGACCAGTATAATACTGTTCATATCATTTTTCGGGGGACTTATCCTTTTTTCATTGGGAATTATCGCAGAATATATCTGGAGAATTTTTGAAGAAGTTAAAGACCGCCCTGGATACATTATTAAAGAAAAAAACAGTTCTGAAAAATAAGCTCATTTATTATGCTGAATATATTTAAGAAAATACAGCCCATATATTACATAATAAGTGTTTTTTTATTGTGTCTAATATCCTCTTTTTTATCAAATGACAGACTTCCAGCTAAGTATGTAAGTATTTTTGATGAAAGAAATTACATTGAAATAATAAAAAATTTCTCGAAAAACCTTTCAGAACAAAGCTTCAATCCCTATTATATTTCCAGATTATTCATTCCTGGGATAGCCCATTTTATCCATCAATTGTTTGGTATTGAATATAGTTTGGACAATATCCAAATGGTTTTCACAATCCTTAATTGGCTAACCATTATCATCGCTTTATATTATTACTACAAAATTGTGAAAACGAAAAACTACAACCCAGCTGTGAGTATAATTGGCTTTTGTTTTCTTTTTGTTAATTTTTTTGTGCTTAAATTTTCAAACTACTATCCTATTTTAATGGATTTGTTTGGCTTTACCACGGGAATGATTTTATACTATTATCATATTGTAAAAAACAGAATAATGTTTTTTACAATATTACTCATCTCCATGTTTATCTTTCCGACCACTTTCTTAATTGCAATAGCAGCTGTGGCATCCAATATCATTATTTTTAATGAGAAAGGTTTGAATCTAGAAAAGCATTTTAACAGATATCTATATTCAATTTTTTCGTTATGTATTATATTTGAGCTTTTTTATCTGTATTCGCACTATAAGCTTTTCGTAAGTACTGCAAAGGGAGATTATCCCGTACAATCTTGCCTATTCTTAATTCCACTGACATTTATATTATTGAATTGTTTTATTTTTTTCGCAATCAAACATATGATAAGGCTATTCAACAATATTGTATTAAACATAAAGGGAATTCTATCTCCTTTGTTCATTATTTCAACAGCTATTATTATACTATTTGTATTAATAAGTAAATTTCTGAGTATTAATTTCAGAGATGGAGCTCCTCTTTCTTCAGAAAACTTTTTATTTAACTTAATATTTCAGGCTTTTTCATTTCCACTGAAATTCCTGATTACTCATTTTATATACTATGGATTGTTTGTTATTTTTATCTTATATTTTCGCAAACAACTATTTTCTTATGCCGCAGAACATTCAGATCCTTTTCTGAAAATTATAATAGTTTTATTTTCTGCATTTTTCATCTTAGGAACTGAAACAAGACAATTCTTACAATTTCTCCCTTTTATCGTTTTTATACTTTTAGATGCGATTAAAAAAGTGCGTTTTACTATTTATCAATTAACCGGTATTTTTACATTTCAATTATTGTGGTCCAGGTTCTGGTACACGATTAATACACCTGAAGGCTTTTTAGATAAAGCCCTAATACAAAAGCATTTTTTTGAATTTCCCGCACAAAACTATTTTCAATTCCAGGGTCCGTGGCTATCAACAGCCAATTCAATTATATATGGTTTAATATTTATTCTTACTTTTATAATTGTTGTAATTTTTTTTAAAAAAAATTCTAATACTAAATATAACGTTTAACATTACAGTACTTAATAACAGCAAATGATAAAATTCTTAGATCTTCAAAAAATCAATTTAAGACATCAGGAAGAAATAGAAAACAGATTATTACAGACATTCCGTTCCGGTTGGTATCTAATGGGTAATGACCTTGCCGCTTTTGAAAAAAATCTTTCTGAA
The DNA here is from genome assembly GCF_000737705.1 of Chryseobacterium soli. Classification (GTDB taxonomy): domain Bacteria; phylum Bacteroidota; class Bacteroidia; order Flavobacteriales; family Weeksellaceae; genus Chryseobacterium; species Chryseobacterium soli. The sequence goes on from NZ_JPRH01000001.1 coordinate 102,608, forward strand.
TATATAGGTACAACCCATGCCATTGGTGTTGCCAACGGATTAGACGCACTGCGCCTTATTCTTAGAGCCTATATCGAAATGGGAGTCATGAATCCAGGTGATGAGATTGTAGTTCCTTCAAATACGTATATCGCCTCTATTCTTGCTATTTCTGACAATCATTTGGTTCCTGTTCTTGCGGAACCTGATATTGATAATTATAACATTGATATAAAGAAAATTGAAGACAAAATAACTTCAAAAACGAAAGGCATTTTAATTGTGCATCTGTATGGAAGAACTGTTTTCTCCGAAGAATTGAAGGCTCTTGCTGAAAAACACCAATTAAAAATCATCGAAGATAATGCTCAGGCGATCGGTGCAGAATGGAATGATAAAAAGACAGGAAATTTAGGTGATGCTGCCGGTTTCAGTTTTTATCCTGGGAAAAATTTAGGCGCTTTGGGAGATGCAGGAGCCATTACAACCAATGATGATGAATTGGCGAAAACGATCAGAGCTTTAGCCAATTATGGTTCCAATCAAAAATACGTTAACATTTATCAGGGACTGAATTCAAGATTAGATGAAATTCAGGCTGCAGTTTTGGATATTAAACTAAAATACATAGACGAAGAAAATACTATAAGAAGAAACATTGCTAAAAGATATATTTCGGAGATATCAAATCCAAAGATAATCCTTCCTGAAAACCCAACTGACCAAAATGAGCATGTCTGGCATGTTTTCGTAGTAAGAACACATGACAGAGATCGTCTGCAGAATTATCTTACAGAAAACGGTGTGCAGACTTTAATCCATTATCCTATTCCACCACATAAGCAAGAGGCTTACAAAGAATGGAATGAATTATCATATCCAATCAGTGAGAAAATCCATCAGGAAATATTAAGTCTACCCATCTCTCCCGTAATGAGCGAACCAGAAATAAGTCAAATAATCTCAGCCTTAAATGATTTCAAATAAGAAACTTATTCAAGTAGATAAAATTCTGAAAAAGAATTTAAAACAATCTCTAAGTCAAAAGAATTTCGACTTGGCATTAAGACTTGTGGAACTATCTTCAAATCTTCAATATAATTATTGTTTCCACGATACTTTATACGACAAAGAATTGGAAGATTCTTTGAAAGAGATTGCTGATTCTATTTTCAAAACAGAAATCATACAACCTAAGCAAGATGTCGTTTTATTCTATGATTATTTTGGATTTGACAATAGAGGTCTTACACAACAATATTTAAGAGCATTACAAAGGCTAAATAAACGAATCGTCCTTGTATTTGAGAATAAAAACAGACATTATAAAAATGAAGCTATTCTAGCTGAAATCGAAAATTATGATAATAAAGCCGTTTATTATCTGGAGGGTAATAACAGAATAGAACTATGCGAAAGCTTATTCAGCATTCTATTAACTGAAAAACCAGAACATATATTAATGCATTTAATTCCTTGGGATACTATAGCCTATATGGTTTTCTATAAAATAAAAGGAGTTAAGCGGTATCAAATAAATTTAACAGACCATACCTTTTGGCTTGGTGTGGACATCACCGATGTGAATATCGAATTCCGTTCCTATGGATTAAATCTGTCTGAGCAACTAAGGAATATCCCAAGTAGTAAAAATAAAATACTTCCGTACTATCCTATTCTATCGAAGTCTGAATTCCAAGGTTTCAATTTTGAAAAAGAAGGAAAAAAAATCATATTTTCAGGAAGTACTTATTATAAAGTTTTAGGAAACCGCTTAGAATTTTTCGAAACAATCCATAAGTTATTACAACTTGATGAAAATTTGATTTTCGTCCTTGCCGGCAGTGGCAATGGTGCCGCAATCACTAAATTTATTAATGATAATAAATTAAACGACCGAATATTTTTAATTGGTGACCGGTATGATTTATATGAAATTATGCAGAGGGTAGATTATTATATCTCTACATTCCCATTTACGGGAGCATTAATGACACAAACAGCTGTAGCAGCCAATATACCTGTCTTTGCCTACGTATCTCCGGAAAGCCTTTTTAATGATTTAAAAGATCTGCTCTATAAATCGGATACCTTCAAAAACATTAATAATTTAAATACATTAGTAGATGAATTCTCTAGGGAACACAAAAAGGGAGACAGGGAAGTATCTTATACCGATTTAATGATTAGCGAAGAAGAATTCGCTACAGGATTAGAAAAGATTTTCATGGATGAAAATCCAATGCAATTTCTTGAAAAGAGAGAGGAAGTATACGATTCTTATAAAACATTCAATGATTTAATGTTAGAATCTGAAAACTTCTATAATCCGTTGTTTGATAATACTTTAAATAAATTTTTATCCAGTAGCGAAAAGTTTAAAATATTTCCTGATTACAGATTACGTTACTATAAAAAAACGTTCAAAGAAAGTAAAATTCAGTTTATAAAATTGCTGTATTACCATATAACAAATAAATTATGAATTTTTTAAAAAAATATATTGTAAAATTTCTAAGCAAAGTGCTGAATTCAAGCACATATAAAGCCCAGCAGCAGGCAAGAAATAATGCTTGGGCCAGAAACAATTTTAAAAAATTTGGCGCCAACTCCAACCTTCCGGATGTCTTTTATATAAAAAGTCCTGAATACATATCGATAGGTAAAAATTTAATGTCTTTATATAACTTAAGATTAGAAGCGTGGGATAATTTCAGAGGAGAAAAATACACGCCTGAAATAGTAATTGGTGATAATGTAATCTTTAATTCTGATGTTCATATTGGTGCTATAGATAAAATCGTCATAGGAAATAACGTACTTATGGCGAGCAGAATATATATATCGGACCATACCCACGGAAATATAACCGGTGATGATCTTAAAAACATCCCTGCTATGAGGCCTTTACATTCCAAAGGTCCCGTTATTATTGAAGATAATGTATGGATTGGCGAAGGAGTATGCATTCTTCCGGGGGTTACCATCGGCGAAAATTCTATTATTGGAGCGAACTCTGTAGTAAACAAAAGTTTTCCAAAAAACTCTATCATTGCAGGAATTCCCGCCAAAATAATAAAAACATTAGAAAACTGATTATGAAAAAAATAAGGCCTATTGCCCTTCATCTGCCTCAATACCACCCTTTCCCGGAAAATGACGAATGGTGGGGTAAAGGTTTTACAGAATGGACGAACGTAACCAAAGCAAAACCATTATTTGACAACCATTATCAGCCACATCTTCCCGCCGACTTAGGCTTTTACGACTTAAGACTGGAGGAGGCAAGAATGGCGCAGGAACTTCTGGCCAAAGAATATGGAATTTATGGTTTTTGTTATTATCACTACTGGTTTAATGGGAAAAGATTAATGAATGAGCCTGTTGACAGAAAATTAAAAAATCCAAAAGAAGATTTACCTTTCATGCTATGCTGGGCAAACGAAAACTGGACCAGACGCTGGGATGGCAACGATCATGAAGTTCTCATTGAACAAAAATACTCGGTTAAGGATGACGAAGACCACATTGATTTTCTGCTTCCTATTATGAAGGACCCAAGATATATCAAGGTAAATAATAAGCCAATTATTGTCATTTACAAGCCTAATATTCTTCCCAATGTACAAGAAACCATTAAGTGCTGGCGTGAAAAAGCAAAAGCAACTGGATTGGAATTGTATATCTGCCATATGGGCTTTTCCTATCAGAAAGACTGGGATCAGTTAGTAGATGGTTTTGATGCTGTCATTGACTTTGAACCTTTCGGAATACGCAGAAAAAGTGTTTTCAAAGAAATTCAGGAAAGAAGCAGGAAACCTGAAAAAGGGATTATAGATAAAATTAAAGGGCGTCTTGGTAAAAAAATAACAGAGAATACATACAATTCCGTTCCTTATCAATGGATGGGAGGAAACTTAACTCCTCAGAAGGATTTTCATTGTAAAATCTTTCCATCTGTTGTACCCGGATGGGACAATACTTCCAGAAGAGGTAAAAATCCAACGTTAGTCCTTGAAAATTCCACACCGCAGTATTTTGAGGATTGGCTTTCAAAAATCAAGTCTGATTTCACACCGTATTCTGAGGAAGAGAATTTCATTTTTATCAATGCCTGGAATGAATGGGCAGAAGGTAATCACCTGGAACCTGACCAAAAGTTTGGAAGAAAATATCTGGAAGTCGTTAAAAAACTATTTTTGAATCAATGATGAAAAAAATAAAACCATTAGCATTTTATCTCCCTCAGTACCACCCTGTTCCGGAAAATGATGAATGGTGGGGCAAAGGCTTTACCGAATGGACCAACGTCGCAAAAGCAAAACCTTTGTTTGAAGGACATGATCAGCCGATATACCCTGCAGATCTGGGATACTATGACCTTCGTCTCCCGGAAGTCAGAGAACAGCAGGCTCAAATGGCAAAAGACTATGGGGTACATGGGTTTATCTATTATCACTATTGGTTCGGAAACAGCAAGCAATTATTAGAGCGTATCGCAAAAGACGTATTGGAGACGGGAAAACCCGACTTCCCTTTCTGCTTCTGCTGGGCCAATGAAACATGGTCGGGAATATGGCATGGCCTGTCGGAAAAAATATTAGCAGAACAGGTGTATCCTGATGAAAAGGACCTGATTGCTCATTTTGAATATCTTTTACCTTTCTTTAAAGACGACAGGTATATAAAAGTGGATAATAAACCGGTTTTTATTATCTATGATCCCAATCACTTACATGAAGGTGATCCTTACTATATTTCGAAATTCAGAGAACTTGCCAAGAAAAATGGCTTTGATGACCTGTACATTATGGCTTCCAATAAACTTCGTGATGATCTCCTTGATTATAAATCGCTGGGATATAACGGCAAGATTTCCAATGCATTTCAAAAAGCATGGGGCCCTTACATTGAAGCCAAAGAATATATATCACACTATAAGTATTATAAAAACAGGATCAAAGGACTGATTGGAATTAAGCGAAAAAAACAGCAGCAGGTCAGAATGCAGAATGCAGAATTAGTCGTCAATGATCTGAAATTTGAAGAACAGAATATTCCTACATTCCCTTGCATACTGCCCAACTGGGATAATACCCCCAGAAGCGGTTACAGAGGAATTATACTGGATAATAATTCGCCGGCACTGTTTGAAAAACAAATAGAAAAAGCCGTAGAATACCTGGAAGATAAAAAATATCCGGAACCTTTTTTAATCATCAAATCCTGGAATGAGTGGGCAGAAGGAAATATCCTGGAGCCTGACCGAAAAAATGGTTTTGCCTATTTGGAAACCCTGAAAAAAACGTTACATAAACACGATATAAATGAGTAAATTCAGCCTACTTATTGCCAATTATAATAATGGTCATTTTTTTGAAAAATGCTATCAGAGTTTACTTTCCCAGACTGAAACAGATTGGGAGGCTGTTATTTTAGATGATGGATCGACTGATAACTCGCTTGGCATCATCAAACAGATTACTCAAAATGATTCCCGGTGTAAAATATACCAAAACGAAGGAAATAAGGGAATCGGATATACCAAAAGAAGATTAATAGAACTGTCAGAAGCTGAAATATGCGGTTTTTTGGATCCTGACGATGCATTGGTTTCTCATGCATTGGAAATCGTTCTGAAAACCCATGAAGAAAATAAAGAAGCAGGCCTGGTATACTCGAATTTGATATTTTGTGATGAACATTTAAACCCAAAATCAGTACATAAAGGAAAACAAATCACAGAACTGGATCAATCTTACTATAATTTTAATGGTGAGATTTCACATTTTGCCTCTTTTAAAAAGAAGACATACAATCAGACATCCGGTATTGATACGTTTTTAAAGATTGCTGAAGATAAAGACTGGTACATGAAAATGTGTGAAGTCGCGCCTGTTAAGTATATCGATGAAGATCTGTATTTGTACAGAATTCACAATAACGGAATTTCCACCAATAAAAATACCGAGAAGGCTTTGTATTGGCATTGGGTAGCCCTGATTAAAATGGCTGAAAGAAGAAATGTTAATATAGAAGATCTTTTTGTTCAGAATTATGTTTCCAAAAGAAAGTATGAGCACGTCACCAATACATTAGGCCGTGTAAAAAATTCAAGATGGGCAAAACTAGGAAACAGACTTGGATTATTTAAAATTTTTAAATACTTATAATCCCCTTTTGAAAATCAAATATTCCCATGAATGATTACATATCAAGCTTATGAGGCTTTATAATGTTGTTCAGAAAATGATGCTCAAAAACTTAAACAGACAAATATAAGTCATGATAAAATGGCTTAATTAGAAAAAAATTTATTGATGATTATTGGAAATGGTTTATTAGCAAATGCTTTAAGGAATTACGACAGAGATAACATTCTTTGTTTTGCTTCCGGAGTATCAAATTCCCTGGAAGAAAATCCTTCTGAATTTGAAAGAGAGCTTACTCTTTTAAAAACTAACGTTGAAAAATATCCTGATAAAAAGCTGGTCTATTTTTCAACATGCAGTATTTATGATCCCACAAAAACAAACAGTCCCTACGTTATCCATAAATTAAATATTGAAAATTTCATCGTTAAAAACTGTACCGATTTTGTGATTTTCAGGGTGGGAAATGCTGTAGGAAAAGGAGGAAACCCTAATACATTAATCAACTTTCTCAAAAACGCAATTGTATCGGAAACGCCATTCACCCTTCACAGCAATGCAGGAAGAATCCTGATCGGCATACATGATATTGCCTTATTTGCAGATCGTTATCTTAACAGCCTTACCAATGAAATTGTGAATCTGGCCTTCCCTTACCAGTATTCGCTTTCAGAAATTCTGTCTCAACTGGAAAAACACCTTGACAAAAATGCAGTGTACGAAAATACCGATGAAGGTTCTTTTTATACGATTGAATTCAGCCCGCTGACAAAAGAATTCTTTACCGGAATATCATCAGAAAACTATTTAAAAAAATTATATTCAGCTTATTTATAATAAAAAATAAATCAAACAGGTCTTTTCTTGAAAATCAGTGTTCCCTGTTTACTACAAGAAAAATTGTAACTTTACGACCGTGAATTCTGCATCAGAATAACAGCTTATGTACATTCACTTTTTATATCCCTCAATAAAAATTATACAAATGTTCGAAACCACCTTAATCAGGATTCCCCTTCCTGAAAATGATTACAAAAAACGGATGGAGATTTTTTCTTTCCATCAAAAACATACTGCTTTCGCAGCTACTACATACGGATATCAACGTTTTTAAAACTATTGTAATGATCTTTTTTAGAATAAAAAAAATAGGTAATGGCAAATAAAGTATCCATCATTGTTCCGTGCTTTAATCATGCAAAATATCTGGAAGAATGCATTCAATCCATTAATAACCAATCGTATACCAACTGGGAATGCATCATCGTGAATGATGGTTCTACGGACGATACTGAAACGGTATCCCGCAAGCTCGAAAACGAAAAAGTACGATATATATATCAAGAAAACAAAGGCTTGCCCGGAGCAAGAAATACAGGGATCAGAAATGCTTCAGGAGATTATATTCTGCCTTTGGATGCTGATGATACACTGAATCCGCTTGCCTTAGAAAAAATGATCGCGGTTTTTAATCAGACTCCGGAAACATTAATCGTTTTCTCGGATACAGTAACTTTCGGAAGCACCAACAAAAAGTCTAATTTACAGGAAAAATTCACCCTTAAAGAACTTCTTTTAGGGAATAAATTATACTGTACGTCTATGTTTCCCAAAAAATATTTTGATGCAGGAATCATCTTTGATGAAAAATTAAGACATGGCTTTGAAGACTGGGAATTCTGGATCCAGCTGATAGATGCTAACAGAGAAAAACCTATTACCAAAATAGATTATACTGTTTTCAACTACAGATCACATCCCGAAACATCTATGATCAAAGAGATCGTTGGAAATAACGACAAAAAAGAGATCATTTACCACGCGGTTTATGAAAAACACAAGAAGCTCTTTCATGAATTTTTCCCAAGCTATATTGCGCTCTTAAATAGAAAGAATTTCTATGAACAAAAACTGGAGAGGATATACAGCAGCAAACCATACAGAATATATAACTTTTTAATAAATTTGTTTAGATGAGTCAGTTCGTACATATCATAATGACAAGATTCAATGTTCCAACAAAAGGTTGGGACGAGACCCGTTCAGGATTCAAACCTCTCACGGAAGAATGGCTGGACGACCGGTTCAAACTATTCAGAACGTATGTTCTTCCTTCTTATAAAAACCAGACTAATCAGAACTTTATCTGGCTTCCTTTTTTTGATATCAATACTTCTGATAAATTCAGAAAAATTATAACCGAGATAGCGGAAGAATATCCGACATTCAAACCTGTTTTTGTACAGGATTTCGACGATATGAAAGTTAAGGCTGTAGAAGTGATTCCACAGTTCTTTACTCCGGATACAAAATTCGTCATTACCGCTGAACTTGATAACGATGATATGCTCCATAAGGATTATGTAAAGACGGTACAGGAGCACTTTAAACCTATCCATGATCTTGTCATCGATTTAAGAAGAGGATATCAGCTTACCATTTTACCGGAACACAAAGCTTTGGTAAAGGCTTATAATGCTGTCGCCAATCCATTTGTGAGCTTGGCAGAAAGCACTGATAGGTTTAAAACCATGCTCAAAGAAAGAGCCCACAACAGCTACCGTGATTATGAGAATTTCTCTGTAGAAGACAGCAAAGAGATGTATATTCAGATTGTTCATCAATTTAATTTAATGAATAAATCGTTTAAACATAAAGCAATATCTACAGTAGACTTTTCAGAATATGGAATGACTGAAGAAACAAGGTTTACAATAGACAGTTTCAAAACACTTCAGCATAATATTGGCAGAATTCCTTTTGTATTGAACCTTATTGCAAAAAAAATATTTAAGAAATAGGCTCATCAGAACATAAGGCTTAACATTCTACAGAAATTAAGAGAAAAAATAGCCAATTATTGACAATTAAAAGCACAGCTTGACACCAATGAAAATTTCCATAATAGTTCCCGTTTACAACGCTGAAAAATTTGTCTCTCAGGCGGTAGAATCAGCTCTCCAATTTGAAGAAGTCTATGAGGTGATTCTAGTCGAGGATAAATCTCCGGACAATGCATTGCTGGTTTGCCAGGAACTCGCAGAAAAACACAGCAGGGTAAAGCTCTATCAACATCCCGACAAAGCCAACCATGGAGCCGGAGCCAGCAGAAATTTAGGGATACAAAATGCAACAGGAGATTTCATTGCATTTCTGGATGCTGATGACTATTATCTTCCCAATCGGTTCGATGCAGAAAAAGAACTTTTTAAAAATGAAGCGGTTGAAGGAGTTTACGGCGCCATAGGAGTTCATTACTATTCCGAAAAAGCAAAGGAACAGTATTACAGAGTATTTGGAGACCGCCTAACTACCGTTTATAAAAAGCATGAACCTAAAGATGTTTTCCCGGGACAGCTTAATATGAGAGGAACTTTTGGCCTTTTCAGTATTGATGCCCTAACCATAAGAAAAAGCGCTTTAAAAAAGATGGAATTTTTCTTTAAAACTCATCTGAAACTTCATCAGGATACCGAATTTTTATTCCGGTTATCTTATTACCTCAACTTATATCCCGGAGTTCTGGATAAAGCAGTTGCTATCAGAGGTGTACACGAGAACAACAGAATCACCAAAGTAGATTCCGGAGAAGTAAAACCCGCTACGACAAGAGTCGTACTTTGGAAAGAAGTAAACCATTGGGCAGAGCACGAAGCCACACTTCCTAAAGAAATTAAGGTCCATATAAAAAGAGTATACCGAAGTTTTGAGATCGCTAATGCTCCTCTTTTACGGAAATGGGGAATGATCACAAAATATCTGTTTACAGATTACCGAAGTATACGTTCAGGACTATATAATATCAATTTCAGGAAAGATCTTTTTTAAAGTTTCTTCCTGAAATTACTTTTTTTGGAAATCTCATCTTTTCCTAAAAGATTCCTCAGCGGTTTTAAATGTGATGTGGCTTATCTTCCCAGAAATAGTTCTTTACTTTATTAAAAATACCCGCGCAAAATTTACAACATTTATCTTTTCTGAGTTTTTCAAGCAACTCCGGTATGATTTCACGACAGTCATATTTTGTTTAAAGTGTTAATTTTAAGGCACAAAAGTAAGATTTAATTATTATAATTCTGTAAAACAAATTATCTTTGCGAACTACAAATGTGAAAAAAAGTAAATATGTTTTATGAAATTTTTGCAAAACTCCAGAGAAAGAGCCAAATTTCCCTTCTCAAGCAACATCCTAATGTTTTCTTCAAGGAAATAAAATTGGGCAATAACAACTATTTCATCTTACACGACCATTTAAAAAAAATAAGTATTGGTGATTCTGTCAGCTTCCGGAATTTTGTACATATTCTTGTGCAAAAGAATGCCAGTTTGGAGCTGGGAAATAATTTTTTCATGAATAATTTCTGTTCTATCAATTGCCTTGACCATATTTCAATAGGCGATAATACGTTATTTGGGGAGAATGTAAAATTATATGATCATAACCACACCTACCAAACATCGCCGGAATACAAATTATTTCCCTCTGATTTTACAACTGCTCCCATAAAGATTGGAAAGAACTGCTGGCTCGGAAGTAATGTTACCGTTTTAAAAGGCGTAACTATAGGTGATAACTGCATCATAGGGGCAGGATGCTGTATTTATAAAGATGTTCCCGCAAATACCAGAGTAGTCAACAAACAAGAATTAATTTTTAAAGAACAATAAATGAAGTTTTCCATCCTTATTGCCCATTATAATAATGCGCTTTTTTTCAAGGACTGTTTTGAAAGCATACTGAAGCAAACATACACAGACTGGGAAGCTATCATTTTAGATGATGCATCGTCAACAGACGAAAAAAAGATCATACAAGAAATCATTTCAACCGATAAAAGATTCAAATTTTTTGAGAATGAAAAAAATTCCGGTGTGGGAGTAACTAAAAGTAAGCTCATTGAACTGGCAACAGGAGAAGTATGCGGCTTTTTAGATCCTGATGATGCTATTACTCCTACCGCCGTTCAAAAGTGCATGGATATTTTTCACTCAAAAAGCGAGGTTGTTCTTACTTATTCAAGATTCATGACCTGTGACCAACACCTTAAGTCTATTTCACCATTTGCCTCAGCAAGACAGGTTCCCAATAATGACCCTTATTTTTTTAATTATCCTATTCAGATTGCCCATTTTGTTGCCTTTAGAAAGGATATTTATGAGCAAACTGAAAAGATGAACTCTACTCTGCGAATAGGGGAAGATCAGGATTTATATTTAAAAATGTATGAAAAAGGGAAAGTACAGTTCATTAATGAAACCAATTACCTTTACAGAACACATCAGGGAGGAATCTCCCAAAACGAAAATAAAAAAAGATCCCATGAGTATTTTGCTCAGGTGATCTTTAACACAATGAAACGAAGAGGCCTGAATATGATAAACGGCAAAAAGATCCCTGAAAATTATACAGATTCTCAGGAGATATTTAGTTTATTGAATTACCAAAATGAAATACCCTTCAGGATCAAGAAAAAAATAAAAATTACTTTACAATCAATCTTCGGATAATGTTAGAAAAAAAAATAAAAATTTTGTTCCGACACCGTTCTATGGAAATGGGAGGCGTAGAAAAAGTTCTTCTGGGACTTCTTAACAATCTCGATCCTAATAAATTTGAAATGACGGTGTGTTTAACACTCAATCAAGGTAAACTGCGCAACGAAATCCCTCAACACGTTAGAACCCTATACCTTACCGATGGAAAAGAAGATTTTTCCACCAATCCTTTCCTACAAAAACTGCAACTCGTCGCACGAAGGATACGTCTGAAAAAATTAAAAAATAATCCGGCTATTGCAGATCGTATGATCGATGATACTTTTGATGTAGAAATCGGGATGGATTATAGAGATTATGATGCCATTTTGCATTCAACGAACAAGAATTCAAAAAAAATAGGCTGGTATCACTCAGAAGTGAATGTTCCCGAATTTCAGCCTCTGGTTCCGGGAATTTTAAAAAGCTTTCCACAATTCGACCATATGGTGTACTGTTCACACAAAATAAAGGATATGATGCACCAATACTATCCGGACCTGAAATATCCACCTGAAAGTGTGATTATCAATCCTATTCCCATTGAGGAAATCAAGAAAAAAGCTGCAGAAAAGCTGGAAAACTTCCCGGAAGGAAAAGTTTTTGTTTCCATTGGCCGCCTTCATACCAGAAAAGGATACCATAAACTCATTGAGGCACATAAAAGACTCATCGATGAAGGATTTCATCACACCATTATTATCGTAGGCGATGGAGGGGAAATGAATAACCTAACCAACCAGGCAATTAAAAATAATGTAGAGAAAACTTTTATTTTAGTCGGAAATCAGATGAATCCTTATCCTTACATCAAAAACGCAGATTATTTTATTCTGCCATCTGAGTCTGAAGCATGGCCGCTGGTTATTGCTGAAGCATTGGTTCTTCAGAAACCTATTATAGCAACGAATGTAGGAGACATAGGAATGATGATCAGAGACAAAGAGACAGGCGTTCTTATCAGCTATGAGATTGACGAAATGTATGAATCGATGAAGGCATTTCTTACAAACGCGGAACTCGTTCATGGAATTAAAGAAAATCTTAAAAATATTGAAAGCCAGTTTGATAATAAAAAGATATTCGATGCAGTAGAAAATGTGATAGAAGATCTTTGCAAAAAATAAAGAATCCCGCTCCTTTTCCGATTGATTTTTTCAAGATAAAAATATGATGTTGAAATTATTCTGAAATCCCGATCGGGAAAGGTTACTATTTTGACCATACAGGAAACTTTCAACCTAAGGGCTAATTATAAATATGGCAAAAAAACATTAAGCTAACGCGCTATAAATCAATTCTCTTGAAATAAAAATCAATATAATGAAAATATTTTGATGAGTTCCGATTATAATGTTAACTTTAATGTCGTTCTAGATTATCTTATCATGAACAATCGCCGTCTGTTTCAGTTGTAAAAAAACAGGATAGACAATTACATTAACCGTAAAATTGAAGTGCCTTATACGACATAAAAGAAATTTCCCCTTGGATTTAAATGTTATTTCATATATTTTTGTCAAAGAAATTACTATTTAATTATGAAATAACAAAAAGAAATATATCAGTAAAATCCCATTATTTTTCTTTTTGGACCTGAATAAATAGGATAACGATGATTTATTCTGAAAAAAACTTAAGATTAAATTAAAAAACACAACCCACAACCATTATTAAATTTTAATATAATAATTTTGATGAAAAATAATTCCTTCTACTTATTAGTTGTTATTATTAACACATAGCTTCTCTTTTTATCATACGCAACAGAAGTATGTAAAAAACACTTATTCCAGCTTAAAAAAACTAAATATCAACAAGTTGATAGTGAATTTGTAGCGATAAAAAAATTCATACCATCGCCTTTTGTATAATAGAAAAAAGTTGCTAAAAACCACCCCATATTAATAACCAAAAAACAATGTAAACAAACTAATATCGTATTAATTATTTCCCAGCAATAGATCACTCAGGTTTTCATAAAATCATCTACAAGGTCTTGAAAAAATTGCATGATAAATACATATTAAAATAAACAATTTCATTCACTCATGGCAAAAAAAATTATTCTTGTTCTCACCCTCATCATATATCTAACAGGCTTTTTACTTTCATTCCCTTACATTTACGACAATTTATTCGGACCAGAAAAATTAGACAGCATCAGAAATTTTTTCGAATATGGGATTATGTTCTGCTCTTTTCTAGTCTTCAATGCCCTTCTTTTTAAAAACAAATACACTTCCGTCATAGGAGTACTTTTAATTCTGATCTTAGGTCTTAATTTCCTCATCTCTGTCTCATGCTTTTTTGTATATCATTCGGGATTCAATGTCGGAATGGCAATCAGTATTCTGGAATCCAATGTAAATGAAGCATTGAGCATGTCTTATATGTTTATTCTGCCAGGCATTTTGTTTATTGTCTTTACGGGAATGGTCCTATATTCCGTAAATTATCTTAGAAAAAATGTAGTTACGTTTAATATTAAATTTAGTATCATCGCCCTGCTGTGGCTGCTAATGCCAATCACTTTTCATCTTAAACACAAATATGTAAGCAATAAAGGGGGCGGAAAAATGATCAAAAGCGTTTATTATCATTTTTCAGACTTCAGTACTGCATTGAGAATTCAGGAAGACATTAATCTTATTAAGAAAAATGTTCCTGTTTTCAATATAAAAAAGATCCAGCCCGGAATAGAAAATGTAATCCTGATTATCGGAGAATCGGAAAGAAAACAGAATATGTCATTATATGGATATAACAAAAAAACAACGCCATATACAGACCTGCAGGCTAATAATATGCTGATATTTGACAACGCTGTATCTCCTGCCGGAATCACCAACCTAAGTGTTCCTTTAATGCTTTCAAGCATAGATCCGGACGAATTCAGATATAACTACAGTAAATTGTCATATAATATCATTAATCTGGCTAACCAAAGCTCTTATAATACATTTTGGATCAGTACCCAGGCGAGTGCCAAAGGAATCACAGCAATAGCCTCAATGGCTAAAAATAAAAAATGGGTAAATGGGTATGATGAAGCTATTATCCCGGAATTAAAAAATGTAATTCGTCAGAAGAATGACAAATTTATTGTACTCCATATTATGGGAAGCCACCCAAATCCATGCAACAGATTACCTGCCAACTGGAATTCTGCAGATTTAGACTGTTATGACAGTTCTATAAAGTATACAGACTTTGTGATGAAAGATATTTTCAGCACCCTTAAGAACACCAATTCTGTTGTGATTTATGCGTCAGATCACGGACTTAAAATGAAAGACAATAAATTATTACATGTTGACTCTAAAGAATCTACGCAGGTGCCGTTTTTCGTATGGTATGGTGATAAGGTACCTGAAATCTACAGAACGGTGGGCCACAATACAAAGCAGACCCAAACCACCTACATCTACCCTCTTATTATGAAATATATGGGTCTGGAAGAACCACAGCATTACAAAAATGAGAAAAACAGATATTTGAATTTAAATATGGTAGGCTCTGATTATAACAAATTAGAAGAGTAAATTTAATCATAAGATCATAAACATTTCACAAATCTTAACCGTGAAATGTTTATGATTTATCTTGTCTAATAGCCCAACATAAGTATTCAGAAAAATACAGATCTGAATAGATAGGGATGACTATTAAAAATCAATAAGACTCGAAAAAACTTTGTAGAAAATATTTTTATTGGGCAGAATATCCGCCATCGATCACGAGATTGGAACCCGTCACCCACTTTGCAGCATCCGAAAGTAAAAAGACACATGCATTCGCCACATCTTCCGGCTCACCAATTCCCAGCGGATGTTTTTTGAGAATTTCCTGAGAGGCCTCTTCTCCAATATTATCAAACATTTTTTCCAAAATGGGAGTATTTACCATAGCAGGACTTACACTGTTGACCCGGATGTTACTTCTGGAAAGTTCCATGGCCAAAGATCTTGCTCCGGAAACTACAGCGCCTTTACTGGCAGAATACGCTGTCTTCCCAATTTCCCCTACCATTCCTGCAACAGAAGAGATAAAAACAAAACTAGATTTTTCGTTTTTATATTTTTTCAGCGAAAGAATTTTAGCGATTTCAAATCCTGAAATAACGTTAACTGCAAAAATGTCATTGTACAATTGCGGAGTATGTTTCTTAAGCGGAAGCGTTTTTTCAATACCCGCACAATGAATGAAACCTGAAATTTTCCCCACAATATCAACTTTCTCAGCAATCAGCTCTTCGAGGTTTTCACAATGGGTAATATCTGCAATAATGGTTTCAACTTTGGTAGCAGGAGCCAGCATCATTACTGTTTTCTGCAGTTCCTCTTCGTTTCTTGCGATAAGGATGAGGGCGGCAGCTCCGTTGTTGCTGCATTCAACAGAACAGCTTCTCCCGATACCGGAAGAAGCGCCTGTTATAAGAATAGTTTTATCTTGTAAGGAAAAAGAACTCATTAGTCTTCAAAATTTTCTTTCCCGATAATGTCTGCTAAATCTGAAACGGTTTCAATATCTTTAAAATGTTTCGTATCAATTTTTTTGTTGAAGTTTTCATCTACAAATGCAATGACAGAAAGCAAGCTTATTGAATCGTAACTTTCTAATTCTTTAAGGTTAGTCTCAAGCGTCAGCGTTTGATCTTCTTCTAATTCTTCTTGTAATTTCTCTAAAAAAACGGATGTTTTCATATACTTTATGATTTTAAAATTAAATTTCCAATATGGTAGCTCCCCAGGAATACCCAACGCCAAACCCGGCCATTAAAATTCTATCTCCTTCTTTCAACATTCCTTTATCCATCATATTTTTCAGGGCAATTGGAATGGTTGCAGAAACGGTATTTCCTGTTTTTGCCATGTCAATATAAAACTTTTCTGCTGGTATTTTTGCCTTTTTCCGTAAATAATTCAGCATGAAAGAATTGGCCTGATGGAAAACAAAATGGTCGATATCATCCATGGTCAGATTATTTACTGCCAATGTTTCTTTGATAAGTCCCGGAATATTTTCAATCGTAAAATTAAAAATTTCAGGCCCATTCATGTAAAGATCTTCCGCTCCAAATTCGTTATTAGGGTTTAATTCAAAATCAGTTTTAAAAGCACCCTTTTTCACGATAAGGTTTTCCGCACCACTTCCGTCCGTACCGAGGCAAAATTCATACCCTTTCGCATTTTCTGCCTTTTCAATAATGGTTGAGGCCGATGCATCTCCGAATATACTCCGGTTTGCTTTATCTTTTGGATTAAGATGTTTTGTGTAAGTTTCTGAAGTAACCAGTAAAACACTTTTAGCGATGCCCGTGGCAATAAGCCCTTTAGCAAAAGCTAATCCGTACACAAAACCGGAACATCCTAAATTAAAGTCTATGGCCCCGATATTCTTTCTTAATCCAAGCTTATCCTGTAAAATACAAGCGGTAGTCGGCAGGAAGTACTCCGGACTCTGAGTACAGAACAGAATAAAGTCTACTTTGTTTCTGTCATAATTCTCGAAAAGCTTTTCTGAAGATTGTACAGCGAGATCCAATACGGTCTCATTATCAGCAGAGATGTGACGCTGTGTGATCCCTATTTTTTCTTCGATCCTTTCGGAACTCCATTCGGGAAATTCTTTTTCCAAATCCTCATTGGTAAGAACCAGCTCAGGCAAATAATATTCTATTTTGGAAATTTTTATCATATAAATTCTTTTTCTTTGCAAAAGTAAAAAACAAATGTACGATAATGAAAATATTTATTTTTAGAATCCTTTTAAAAATATATTCTCTCTACCACTCCCTCCTGAACAAAGCTAGCCTTGAAGCGGCAAAACACAGAGGAATGAAGGTTGGAAAGAGTTTCAATATGCCTGATAAAGTGTATTTTGGAACAGAACCTTACCTTATTGAGATCGGCGATCATGTGAATATTGCAGCAGGTGTACGTTTTGTAAATCATGGGGGAACCACTACTCTTCTGAGAAGACTTCCCGGGTATGAGGATGCGAGAATTTTTGGAAGAATAAAGATCGGAAACAACTGTACCATTGGCATCAATTGTGTCATTATGCAGGATGTACAAATCGGCAATAATTGTATCTTAGGTGCTAATTCGGTATTATCACAATCGATGCCCGACAATACGGTTTTCATAGGAAATCCGGCTCAGTTCCTTTGCACAATTGAAGACTATGGCGATATTGTTTTAAAAAACAATCCGGAATATCCCCGCGAACTGGAAAAAGACAGAAAAAAGCTGGATGAATATGTAAAGGCTAACCTGCCTTATAAATTCAAAAAAGCCAGAAGAATAAAATAAACACAATTCCTGAACAAAAATTTATTTACTCAAAAAGTAATTGATCAACTGTATGCTGAAAAAGAAGAAAATACTGATCAGAATAGGGTCGCTGCGCCATGGAGGTGCAGAAAAAGTCCTTGTTAATTTCCTGAAAAATCTCCCGGAAGATAAATATGAAGTAGATCTGCTGATCAACCTTTATACAGGGATGTACATCAAAGAAGTTCCATCATGGGTCAATATGTATCATCTGCTGAAAGGCGAAATGATTACCACCAACAAGCCTCATGAGATCCCTGTAAAAATATTCAGAGTACTGTATCAAAAGATGTTTCTCTGGTTCCCTTTTCTCTTATATCGTTTTGTTTTAAAAAATAAAAAATATGATGTTGAGATCGCTGCAATCCACGGAATGTACAGAGAACTATTATCAAGTCCTCAAAAAGAATCAAAAAAGATCATCTGGATTCAAAATGACATCTTTAACCTGAAAGAATTTACACCCGATGTAATCAGGCAGCTCTTCAAATTTGACAGAATATTGGTCATTTCCAATAAACTGAAAGAAGAAATGCAGAAACTGGCCCAGAATGACCGTGAAAAACATGCCGTCATTAAAATTTTCAACCCAATTGACAAAGCAGATACGTTACAGAAAGCGAATACAGCAATCGATGATTATCCTTTTTCCAATGACATCCCTACTTTCATTACCATTGGAACGGTTTATCCGCAGAAAGGATATGACAGACTTCTGGACGTCCATAAAAAACTGATTGACGAAGGTCTTCGGCACCAGATCATCATCATTGGTGATGGTTTTGATTATGTAAATATCCATGCGAAACTGGATCAGTTGAGTCTTCAGGATACGGTAAAAATGCTGGGCTTCAGAAGCAATCCATATCCTTATCTGAAAAAAGCAGATTTTTATGTAATGTCTTCCAGACATGAAGGTTTTCCAACCATTATCGCAGAAGCATTAATTTTAAATAAACCTATTGTATCTACAGATGTTTCAGGGATAAGAGATCTTCTTCAGGAAGGTAAATTAGGAATTATTACGCCCAACTCAGAGGATGGAATCTACGATGGAATGAAAAAGTTTCTTACCGACAAAAGTCTGTCTGCACAATATGAAAAAGAAATCGCAGCGGCAGACCTTCCTTTTGTCCTGCAAAAATCCGTAGCACATCTACAGGAAATTATTGACGGACTCTAAATATTTCTATCATGCCAGAGCACACAGTAATACAGAAAGATTTTTACAGGGAAAGCGGCAGATGGCTTTCTTCATTTGAAATTTTGAAAAAATGCATCAATCCGAACCTGCATTTTATTTTTATATTGAGAAAAGCCCAACAGTATAACAGAAAGCCTGTTTTAGGGATATTCTGGAAATTTATTCTCAGACATTACCAAATTAAATACGGCTATCAGATTTATCCCGAAACCGAAATTGGGGAAGGTTTTTACTTAGGACACTGGGGAAGTTTAGTGATCAATCCTAACGCTAAAATCGGGAAAAACTGCAATATTGCACAAGGGGTTACCATCGGTCAGCAAAACCGGGGTAAATTACAGGGCTTTCCGACGATCAGTGATGAAGTATGGATTGGCTCCAATGCGGTAATCGTAGGCGGCATCACTATTGGAAATAATGTTTTAATTGCTCCCAATTCATATGTTAATTTTGATGTACCCGCCAATTCTGTAGTCATGGGTAACCCAGGGACGATTTATCCCACAGAAAGAGCAACAGAAGCCTACATTAATAATACAATATAAAATACGATATTACTAAGCTGTTAAACGTATAAACCGTCTCAATACAGATTGAGACGGTTTTTTTACACTATTAAGAATATTTTAATTTGATTCATGCATTTTATAATTTATACTTTGTAATTTTATACTGCTTTTTTACCATTGATATTATTATTGAAATCTGAAAAATCAATATGAAAACATCCGATTTATACTTATATAGCGGATTTTCCATATGATTTTAAACATATTTCTATATTAAACTTTGTTAAAAATGATTGGCATTTCGTCAAAAATTATATTTTTGCATAATTATTGATTCAGTCTATTGAATTTGAAAATAATTTAAACGAAATAAATAATATAATCTTTTTTTAAATTTAAATTATGTCACAATCGTACGAAGTTATTTTCGAAAACAACAGGAAATGGGTAGAATCTAAAATTGCTCAAGACCCAAATTTCTTCAGTGAACTGGCTAAAACTCAAACTCCGGAGTTTTTATACATCGGATGTTCAGACAGCAGAGCTACAGCAGAAGAATTGATGGGAGCAAAACCCGGAGAAGTATTTGTTCACAGAAACATTGCTAATGTAGTCAACACTTTAGATATGAGTTCCACAGCGGTTATTCAGTATGCTGTAGAACATCTTAAAGTAAAACACATTATTGTTTGCGGACATTACAACTGCGGGGGTGTAAAAGCAGCGATGACTCCTCAGGATTTAGGATTATTGAATCCTTGGTTGAGAAACATCCGTGACGTTTACAGATTGCATCAGGCGGAATTAGATTCTATTGAAGATGAAGGTAAGCGTTATGATAAACTGGTAGAACTGAATGTTCAGGAACAGTGCATTAACGTAATCAAAATGGCCTGCGTGCAGGAAAGATACATTTTAGAAGAGTATCCTGTTGTACATGGTTGGGTATTTGACCTTAGAACCGGTAAAATTATTGATTTAGAGATTGACTTCGAAAAAATACTGAAGGACATCCAAAAAATCTATAACCTTACAAGTTCTGACTGGGTAATGAGCAGAAAGACTACATAGTTTTTCTAAAAAAGAATGTAACATGAAATTCTGGAGTATTATTGTATTGACGGTTTTCCTAAACTTTACTGCACTGCCAAGCATTGCTGCGGTAGCGGGTTGGGATATCCTTAGAACCAATACCATAGTCAATGAAGAAGAACCGCATTCTCATCCATCCTCTTTTACTGTTTACGAAAAGACACTTCCAAAAACCTTAGATGTATTCGATTACCTAAAGTTTTTCGAGCCTGATCCAAAAGGAAGGTCTTTTGTGTTGATAGATGACAACTTTCATCTGTCACCTTTACTCACTATATTTTCTCCGCCTCCGGAAGCTTAATTTTTAGCACACCTATTCATTATTATTCATATCAATATTTGATATCGGATTCACATGCTTTAAAATTAATTTCCAATCTTTTATAATTGATTATTTTAGGATAAATCAGTCGATTATACTATAGTATTTTTCAAAGACATCATGAAAAAAACATCTTTATTAGGAGGAATCAAGGAGAATTTCCCTTCAGGGCTCGTTGTATTCTTAGTGGCTCTGCCTTTATGTTTAGGAATCGCCTTAGCATCCGGAGCCCCTCCATTATCAGGCGTAATTGCCGGTATTGTGGGAGGACTGGTTGTAGGATCTCTAAGTAATTCAAACATTTCAGTATCGGGGCCGGCAGCAGGTTTAACGGCTATTGTTTTAACAGCTATTACAGATCTCGGAGCTTTTGAACTCTTCCTTTGTGCCGGTATTATCGCCGGTCTTATCCAATTGATCTTAGGATTTATAAGAGCCGGAAGCATCTCCAATTATTTTCCAAATAACGTGATTGAAGGAATGCTCGCCGCCATCGGAATCATTATTATTTTAAAACAAATACCTCATGCATTGGGATTTGATCAGGATTACGAGGGACACGAATCTATTTTTGATAAAGGATTAAATTTCAATTATTTCACTGAATTATTTGGTGCCGTACATCCGGGTGCCATCCTTGTGACTGTAGTTTCAGTGACCATCCTTATCATTTGGGACAAGGTACCTTCACTCAGAAGAATGAAAATGCTGCCGGGAGCTTTAGTCGCAGTGGTTGCAGGTATTGCATTGAACGAAGCTTTTAAGTTATCCGGAAGTTCACTGGCTATCGGAACCCAGCATCTTGTTTCCCTGCCTGTACCGCAATCGCTTGATGATTTTAAAAACCTTATTACGATGCCTGATTTTAATGGATTTACGAATCCTAAAGTCTGGATTATAGGGGCAACCATCGCCATTGTGGCCTCTATTGAAACCCTGCTTTGTATTGAGGCTTCAGACAGGCTTGATCAGCAGAGAAGAATTACAGATACCAATCTCGAGCTTAGAGCTCAGGGAATAGGAAACCTCATCAGTTCATTCATTGGAGGACTTCCGATGACTTCTGTAGTAGTAAGAAGTTCTGCGAATGCCAATGCGGGTGCCACTTCCAAGATGTCCGCAATGATTCACGGCTTCCTATTATTGGTTTGTGTACTTACCATTCCTTTCATTTTAAATTTAATACCGCTGGCAACCCTTGCCGCAGTATTGATTTTGGTAGGATATAAATTAGCAAAACCAGTTACCTTCAAACATTTTTGGGATCTTGGGAAATTTCAGTTTATTCCCTTTGTTGCAACAGTAGTGGCTGTAGTGGCAACCGATCTTTTAAAAGGAGTGGGGATTGGACTGGCGATTTCTGTGTTCTACATCCTTCAGGGAAATATGAAACGGGCTTATTATCTGAGTAAGGAAAAACTGGATGGTGCCGATGGGATTAAGATGAAACTTGCCGAAGAAGTTTCGTTCTTGAATAAAGCAGCAATCAAAAAGACGTTAAAAAACATAAAACCTAATTCTACTATAGTTATTGATGCCTCCGGAACTTCGTATATTGCGACTGATGTATTGGAAATGATCCAGGATTTTGCTAATATCCGTGCAAAAGAGGAAGACATCAATGTGGAGCTTATGGGCTTCAAAACATCATATAAAGATTATGAAACAGATCAGGATTCTCATATCGTGATTACCCACAAAAGAGCAATGTAAGCGTATTACAATAATTTTTTAATTTTAAAAATAAATAAATCATATGAAAGCACATACACACGAAACTCAATCTACCATTACTCCTGAAAAAGCATTAGATTTTTTAAAGGACGGAAATCAAAGATTTGTAAATAATCTAAAGGCAAACAGAGATCTTTTAGGACAAGTAAATGCAACACGTGAAGGCCAATGGCCTTTTGCCGTAATTTTAAGTTGTATAGACAGTCGTACATCTGCAGAACTTATTTTCGATCAGGGATTGGGAGATATTTTCAGCATTAGAATTGCTGGTAATTTTATAAATCAAGATATTCTAGGATCAATGGAATTTGGTTGTAACGTTGCTGGTTCAAAGCTTGTTGTAGTTTTAGGACACACTAAATGCGGTGCATTAAAAGGTGGTCTGGATGCAGCACAAATCCAAAAAATGGGAATGGATAATCTAAACCATTTGATTAATCATTTCGACCCAATTATCGAAAATATCATTGAAGAAGGCGAAGAACGTTCATCAAAAAACGCTGCGCTTCTGGAAAGACTGAATCAGCAAAACGTAAAAAGTGCAATCGAAGATATCCGGGCACAAAGTTCAACACTTAAAAATCTTGAAAACGAAGGTAAAATCAAAATAATTGGAGCTAATTACGATGTTGAAACCGGAGTTGTAACCTGGCTGTAAGAGATAACAATCTGCATATTTTTATTACACATACCTAAAAAACATTTTAATAGTTAGATTGGAAATTGATTTTTTAAAGTGTAATATAAAGGCCATCGAGATCCGATGGCCTTTTATGATAATTATTTTAATTCAAAATGGCTCTGTCTATTAATATTTAACTGAAAATTACTTCCCGTTAAAAGCAGACATGGTATTATTGATTCCAGCAAAAACAAATGATAAGCAGGCTTTCGAAAATTTATCGATTCTTTCAGACAGTTTTTCCGATTCCTCTTCATTCCAGGTACCCAGTACATAATCGACCTGTCTTCCTTCAGAAAAATCAGCAGAGATTCCAAAACGGAGTCTCGCATAATTTTGAGTCTGAAGCATTTCATTAACACTTTTGAGTCCGTTATGTCCCGCATCAGAACCTTTCATTTTCATTCTTAATGTTCCGAAAGGCAGTACTAAATCGTCTGTAACAATAAGTACATTTTCAAGCGGAATATTTTCTTTCTGCATCCAGAATTTCACGGCATTTCCTGAAAGATTCATATAGGTATCCGGTTTCAGGACAAACACTTTTCTTCCTTTGTATTTGCCTTCTGCCATCCATCCGAAATTGGTGGTATTAAATGAAGCTTCCAACGTCTCTGCTACTTTTTCAGCGACTTTAAAGCCTATATTGTGTCTTGTATTTTCGTATTCGGGGCCTTTGTTTCCTAAGCCCACTATTAAATATTTCATGAGAAATTTTTTGCAAAATTAAGAGATAAAAAATAAAAAACTCAACCTTAGAAAGATTGAGTTTAAATATTATTAAAAATTGTTTCCTATAAAGGTTTATAAATATAATTTACACCCAATCCTTTAGTCATGTAGGTCTGAGGATCATATGAATAATTCGTTGTCTGAATAACAGGCGCCGGAATAGGCAATGTAAGATCTGAAACAGAAAGTCTTTTCGGACTGTTTGGAGAAAGGATGAAACTTTCCACATCATTTCTTTCTGTAGATAAAAGTCTTGAGATCTTATAAGCCGTTGGCAATAAGGTAAACGGACTGATTTGAGTATCATAACTGCTAAAATCATATCCATATCTTTCTGTAGCGGTTCCAAATACGCCTCCTGTCATAGGACCGTAATTTCTTTCTGCTCTGGCAATATTATCTCCTAAATACGTATACGTAGTTTTTGAATAGTCGGTATACGCAAATGGAATTCCTGAAGCATCAGGACCGTTTCTCATGGTAATGGTTTCCAGTTTGGCAGTTGCCGTATTATATTCTAAGCTGTACAATGTTTTAGACTTTCTCAATAATGCCATTGGATTCGGCGGCATACCTGGAAGAGCTGGTGGCCTTCTGTAAATAGAACGGTTTTCAGAAATCGTTTCTAATCTTCCGATGTTTCCATAGGTAAATAACTGCGTATAAGAAACGCTGTCTGTATCGATAATACCATTATCATCAAGATCAAGGAAACCGTTAAAATTGATTTTGCTTACTTTATCTCCACTGTACATGATATCAGTGATTGATTTCGGTTTTCCTGCTGCAACACCGCTTGAAAGAACTTTTGATAGAAGAAGTCCGTTGTATTGGTATTCTGCTATGGTATCTGCATCTGTAATCTCTCTATACAGAGCTCTTGGACCTATTAAGCCTCCGGTATTGTTCAAATCCACTAAAGGATTTCCGTCATCATCCAATAAATCCTTGCAAGAATGTACCGAAGAGAAACCTGCTAATAATAAGATAAAGTAGAAAAGTTGTTTCATTTCCAGGTGATTGTTTATATTTCCACAAATATAATTTTTTTTTGCATAAAAATTATATTTTTATTTATATTCTAGTAAAACTAATAATGTATTAGTGCTTATAAAGTTTTGTATGTATACTTTACTGTTTGAGTTTGATCTGAAGTTGGATAACTTTGAGAATCATACATATAGGACTTAGGAATACTTACAGCAGGCGTCGGAGACGGATACATGAAGTACATTGATGTAGGGTTGTTCGGAGAAATCGTATAAAAATTCTGTGGACGAATCAAGCTCCATACCACAAAGAATGCTTTAGGCAGCGTACTATACGGGCTTTTTCTCATATCATAATTCTGAAAATTATAGATATTAGTGGTTGCGGTCGCCATATTCGGAGCACCGGTTCCGTCTACAACTCCTTTTGACCAAACTGCCTGAGAAATATTATCTCCCACATAGTTAAGCACAGTCTGTGTAAAGACTGTATAAGTGGTCATTCCTCCTACTTTTCTCTTTTCCACTACTTTTGTAAGCTTTCCTGTTGCATCATAGGTGTATACAAAATCGCTTATATAGGAATTGGGTACCGTAGGGGCTGTAGCCACACATGATGTACTGTATACTCTTCCGTTACTGTCAAGAATAACATTGAAATCATAATCAATACTGCCTGTCGCAGTTCCCGTAAATTTTATATTGGAGATTATTTTATTGCTGGTATAGGTTAATGCACCTGTTAATGTAGCACCAGCCGTATTATCATCTTTTACAGTAGCTTTTTGTAAAATACCTGTATTTGTTGTGATATATTCTTCCTGTACAGCATTATTAACAGTAATCTTATCCAACACTCTGGAGTCTTGAGGTGTAGTACCATTTCCACCTGAACCGCCGGATTCCACAGGGTCTGACGTTGTATTATCACAAGAAATCATAAACCCGAAAAGTATTCCAGCAAGTATTTTAAGAAGATAGTTTTTTCCCATGTAGAATTTAGATTTTTAGTCGCTCCAAATATAATTTATTTTTTTTTCAGAACATTCATTTTTTTAAACAAATCGCAATTATTTAATTTTTTAAACAAAAAAAAATCTAAAAACATATCATTTTTAGATTTTCAATTCTATTTTATTATGAAATTAATACGGTTGCAAAACAGAAGTTGTTAACACAGACTGTGACATCTCACTATTTAGGAATGTAGAATTCACTGCCGTTCCAATTCCCAGTGTTCCTGAGTTTAGATTTCGCTTTGTACAGGCTACTTTCACACTGTAATTGTTTTTAGGAGCCAGATTGGTAAGCGTTGCATTAAGATTAAAAATCTTATAGGTTCCTTCATCACCCAGCAGCACATCAGTTCTCACTGCTCTGAGCGCATTATCCACAAAAATACCGCAGGCAAAACCTGAAGAAGACGTTGTATTTCCGGTCTTCTGAGCCGTTGTCTGAAAGCTGAACACTACTTTATTGGTAGCATTGGTAATAGAAAAAGTATCTGTATTCCCCGTAAGCACGGTCCATGTGCTTCCCAGCGAAGTTCCTTCAGTATAAGGGCTTGTAGAACCATTCCCATTATTAAAAACAGCTCCTATTTTATCCGATACAGAATTTATAGAATACATAGCCATACTTCCCTGTCCGTCAGCAATTTTTACACTTTTCCAATCATTCGCGGCAAGATCTGTATTGTTATGCAGCATCATCCCTGCTGTACCTGCGGAACCTTTCAACAGATTGGTTCCTCCGGTTCTGATTTCTTTTCTTACATTGAGATCTCCATTTACATCCAGCATATTAACCGGAGCTGATGTATTAACACCCACTTGGGCATGAGCAAAAACAGCCAGTAATAAAGATGTTACAAAAAATATTTTTTTCATGATTTGATTTAGTTTGTAATAGAATTAAAGACCTGTGGAATTTCATACACGTCCACTTTCAGAGAAGACTGAGTAATAAAGTCATTAATATTGTCACTTGCATTAATTCCGATAGCCAATACAACATCATTCGTTGTATTATATGATTTTAATCTTGAACACGCCACACTTATTACATGCTCGCCTGTAGAAAGATTGGAAACCACCCCAATCTGATTATGGGTGATAAATGTACTTGAGGCACTGCTCGCTTTCAGGTTTCTTTGTCTCAGATTAACTAATTTATCATCCACGAAAATACCGCAGGCATAATCAATGGATATATCGGGAGAAGTATTGGCAGGAAAGGTAGCCTGAACTACTGTTTCAAACTGGAAATACGTTTTACTTTCCGCACTGAAAACTTTAATAGTAGGTGACAATCCTTCAATTTTTTTAAACCCTGAAAATGCACTGATATCATTGCCTTTTGCAAACGTTGTAGATCGTGAAGTGATCGCAGATTGTTCCGTGCTGGTAAATTTAAGTCCCGTCTTATTTGAAAAAGAGTTATTAAATATTAAATAAAATTTATTGGTTTCATATTCGGGAATACGGAGTGTTTTCCATGTTGGCGGATATCCTTCCCCCTGAGAAACCAAAAGCTGGTCATTATTTCCCTGAAAAAGGGTATTATCTGTAGTGTTAAGTACCACGATCTTATTTCTGAAATTCACATCACCATTCACATCCAGTTTTGCTTTTGGACTTTCCGTTTTTATTCCTATTTGTGCAGATAATATAAGCCCCGCTGAAAAAAGCAGAGTCGATAATAATTTTTTCATCACTATTAATTGGCTTGGTAGGTTACGTATTCAATAACGTCTATTTTCATAACAGACTCAAGGGTAAATGCATTGGAAACCGTATTGGTATTGGACACATTACGTCCTATTGCAAACTGGGATAACACATTGGATGTGTCTATCTTTCTGCATGCAAGTTTCACTTTCTGAGCTCCTACAGGCACATTTTGCTCTGTATAACTAAGTGTGAAGATATAATCCTGGATTCCTTCTTTATCCGTATTATTATTGGAAGCGATTTTATCCGGACGTACAGCCACAAGCTTTCCGTTTCTGAAAACCCCACATGCAAATCCAATATTCTGGGAAGTTGTCGCAACCGGAGCTTTCATTTCAACGCCTGTCTGGAACTGATAGGTCAGTCTGTTTTTTCCGTTTTTGATTGTAAAATTATTTTCAAGCCCTGGAATCTCTACCCACTTTCCTTTACTGGTATCGGTTATATCGTCACCAACATTATTTTTATAAATGGTATCTCCTGCTACGTTGCTGGAAAGAGTGGTGATGCCCACCTGGTCTGATGATAAATACGAATTGATTAATTTGTATTGTCCTTCTTCCATAAAGGAAAGATTTAATGACTTCCAAACAGGAGGTAGTCCTTCTCCTTGTGAAACCAAAACCTGACCATTTAATCCGGCATTACCTGCCGAGGTTGAAGTACCGCCTACTCTAAGTTCTTTTCTTAAGGTGGTTTTCCCGTTTACATCGAGAGTAGAATTGGGTGAACTAGTCCCTATTCCCACCTGCGCGTTAGCATAAAGCGATAACAGCCCAGCTAAACAGCAATACATTGATTTTTTCATATAAAGGGCTGCAAAGGTACAAATTCCCCATACAAAAAACCAGCAAACAACCGTATAAACCAATAACAATAAGCGAATTACGACATTTAATTCACTCATAAAAAAGTAGACTTATTGTATTTTTTAAATGTTTTTTTATAATAATTAATAAAAAATGAATCCTTCAAAACATTGACTACATCAAGGTTAACAGCTTTATTTTTCTCATTAAAAAGTGACTTGTAGCACCCACAGGCACCGTTTATCCGTAATTAGTGACTTAAATTTTCAATCTAGAAAAATTCCTATTTTTTGATAAAAATCATGAAAAATATACTATTCATGGGGAAAATGATTAGAAATTCACACCCAAAAAAGAAAGGTAAAAAGACATTTCGTAAGAGAAAAAATAAAAAAAATCTAAAAGTACCAGGTATTTTAGATTTTTTTTATGTGAATAATAAGGTCAAAAAAATTAGTGATTATTTTCAGTCATGTCCAATGATAGCTTTCAACAAGATATTTACCTCATCTACATTTTTCACCTTCTCTTTCCTCATCATCAGTTGATTTCCTTCCTTCCCTACTTTTTCCTTAAGCTGAGCCTCGGCAGGATTCTGAGTTAAATAGCTGATAATATGTCTGAACCGGTCTGTCTGATAGAACTTATCCTGCGGATTGCCCGGGAAATATCCTAAAAATACACCGTTTTTCATAACAATTTTCTCAAAACCTATTTCTGATGCCAACCATTTCAGGGCAACACTCTTTAACAGGTTAACAGCTTCTTTGGGCAGAGTACCGAAACGGTCTTTTAATTCTGATTCAAACAGCTGAAGCGTTTGTTCGTTATCTATATCTGCCAGTTTTTGATAAAGCAGCAGCCTTTCTTCGGTACTTGATATGTAAGAATCTGGAAGCATGAGCTCAAGATCCGTATCAATATTCACATCTTTTACAGATTTGAAAAGCTTCTGTCGGTCTTCTTCATTATCAAACAGGTTTTCGAAATCCTCATCATCTTTCAGTTCCTCAAGAGCTTCCTGCATCAGTTTCTGATAGGTTTCAAATCCCATTTCATTGATGAACCCGCTCTGTTCAGCACCCAGCAGATCACCAGCACCACGAATTTCAAGGTCTTTCATTGCAATCTGGAAACCGCTTCCCAAATCGGAAAACTGTTCAATCGCCTCGAGACGCTTTCTGGCATCGGAGGTCATCATATCATATGGCGGAGTGATCAGATAACAAAACGCCTTTCGATTGCTTCGTCCTACTCTACCCCGCATCTGGTGAAGATCTGCCATCCCAAATCTTTGGGCATCATTAATGAATATGGTATTCGCATTAGGAACGTCCACGCCGCTTTCAACAATCGTTGTAGATACGAGGACATCATATTTCCCTTCCATGAAATCCAGAACGTTCTTTTCCAGCTGCTTCCCTTCCATCTGACCATGCCCTGTAATCACTCTTGCATCCGGAACCAGCCTTTGAATAAGCCCTGCAATATCTTTAAGATTTTCAATCCTGTTATTGATAAAATACACTTGTCCATCCCTTTGGAGCTCATAAGAAACAGCATCCCGAATCACTTCTTCATTAAAACCTACCAATTGGGTATCAACCGGCTGCCTGTTGGGTGGTGGTGTTTTGATAACCGACAGATCCCTTGCCGCCATAAGGGAGAATTGCAGCGTTCTCGGAATAGGAGTAGCTGTCAATGTAAGCGTATCTACATTATTTTTCAATGTTTTAAGCTTATCTTTTACCGAAACTCCAAATTTATGTTCTTCATCAATGATCAGTAACCCTAAATCCTTAAACTTCACGGAGCTGCTTACCAATTGATGCGTACCTATAATAATATCTACTTTTCCCTCTTTTAAAGCATTTAAAGTTTCTGTCTTTTGTTTTGCGGTTCTGAACCTGTTGACATACGAAACTGTTACAGGAAAATCTTTCAGTCGTTCTTTGAAACTTCTGTAATGCTGGAACGCCAGAATCGTAGTCGGCACCAGAATAGCGACCTGCTTTCCGTCAGTGGCGGCTTTAAAGGCTGCACGTACTGCGACTTCGGTTTTTCCAAAACCTACATCTCCGCACACCAACCTGTCCATGACCGTATCGGCTTCCATGTCTTTTTTTACGTCAATAGTTGCTTTTTCCTGATCCGGGGTATCCTCATAAATAAAACTTGCCTCCAGTTCATTTTGCAGATAAGAATCCGGAGTGAAGGCAAACCCTTTTGCCGTCTTTCTTTCCGCATACAACCGTATAAGATCAAAAGCAATCTGTTTTACTTTTGCTTTCGTTTTTTGTTTTAATGATTTCCAGGCCGGAGATCCCAGTTTGCTTAGGGTAACTTCTTTCCCGTCCGGACCGTTGAATTTTGAAATTTTATGAAGCGAGTGAATACTTACATATAATAAGTCTCCGTTTTTGTAGGTCAGTTTAAAGCATTCCTGGATTTTACCATCATTATTTACCTTGACTAATCCCATAAATTTTCCGATTCCATGGTCGATATGGGCAATATAGTCTCCCACTTTCAGGGACATCAGATCTTTCATGGTCAGCTGTTCAGATTTTGCAAAATTATTTTTGGCTTTATACCTTTGATACCGGTCGAAAATCTGATGATCCGTATATACCAGAAGCTTGTGCCCGTTATCTACAAATCCTTCATGTAATTCAGACTTGAAACTTTTAAACGGGAGCTGGTGTTCCAGTTCTTCAAAAATAGATTCAAGCCTTTCTCTTTGTTTTTCTGTGGAAAAAGAAATCCATGTATCAAAACCTTCCGTCTGCTTTTCTTCCAAATCTTCTATAAGCAGTTCAAAATTTTTATGGAAAGTCGGCTGGGGAATCTGTTCAATTTTAATTTCAGCCATTTCCTTAATCCCATCAATAGAAACGCTTCCGAAATCAACAGTTGTAAATTTCTTATAATCAAAGAGAAATTCCTGATCGGAAATAAAAAGTTCATTCGGAGGTCTGTGGGCAATATCTTTATTTAACGTCTCATATTTTTCTAATGACTTTTCATAGAATGTTTTAATTCTCTGCATGCCTATCACTCCATTTTTAGAAACAATGAAGCTTTCTTTCGGCAGCAGCTGCAATAAGGATACCCGGCTTCCTGATACCGAGAAATTCATATTGGAAACCAACTGAAACTCTTTTACCTTATCTATGGAAAGTTGTGTTTCAATGTCAAAGGTTTTGATATTTTCAACTTCATTCCCAAAGAAGGTAATCCGGTACGGACGTTCATACGAATAGGAAAAAACGTCTACAATTCCTCCTCTCACAGAAAATTCTCCCGGCTCGGAAACAAAATCAGTCTGCTGGAAATTGTAATGGCTCAGCAATTCGTCAACAAAATCAAAATCAAGCTGGTCTCCCACTTTGATCTGATGGGAAATTGCTTTAAAATCTTCTTTTTTCAAGACCTTCTCCGATAAAGCTCCTGCATAAGCTACAATTACTTTCGGTGATCTTCCTGAATTTATTTTATTTAAAACCTCGGTTCGTAAAACAAGATTAGCATTTTGAGTTTTTTCAACCTGGTAAGGTTCAAGGTGTGTTGCCGGGAAGTACAGAACCTTGTCTTTTCCGAGAAGGTCTTCCATCTCCGTATTGGCGTACAGGGCCTCTTCTTTATCATCAACCACGTACAGAATAGTCTTTTTCTGGGTTAAAAAAAGTTCGGCTATAAAAATAGAAACTGAAGAGCCGGCACTTCCTCTTACAGAAATGTGCTGACTGCTTTCCAGCTGCATAAAAATCTCTTTTCCAAATTCTCTTTGTAGCAGATCCGGAAGAAACTTTTCATTGATTGGTTTTAACTGCATAAATAGTAATGGTATAAACGACAAAAGCGATTTCGGGAGTTTTCCGAAACCGTTTCTGACTACACAAAGGTAAGAATATTTTTTTCTTTCAGATTTCGTTACGGATTATTCAAAATTCACAACAACTATTTAACCAGTCCTTAAATCTTAATTTTATACTATAATTTGTGAATGAAAGTTAAAAAAATACCGAAAATATCGCATGGCACAGTGTTTGAAAATTCACTTCTAACAACAACTTAAGAAATAATATTATGAAAAAAGCAATTAAAATTTTAGGAGTATGTATGCTGGCAGTTTTTGCCGTTTTATCTTTTTCGTCGTGCAGCCACGATGATGATCCTACCAACAATGATTTTTTCGCTGGAACCTATAAGGGAACTATCTCTTATAAAGATGGCGGCTCTACCAACATCAGTACCGATAACGGAAGTGTATTTGTAACGAAAATCGCAAGTGGAACCAAGTATAATTTTGCATTCTCTAACAGCATTCCGGATCTTAACGGAGTGGAGTTTGAACAGCAAGGGGATCATACCTTAGTGATGATTGGATCTTCCGGCACATCATACATCAGAATTGACAATAATGAATTGAAAATTTTATTTATCAAAGACGGTAAAACATGGACAGCAAACTGTACACGTTAAGATCATGATATAAATTTTTAAAGCCTGCCTTCTTAGATGAAGGCAGGCTTTATTATTACAGTACAAGCTTTAAGCTTTTTTTAATCTGTAATAAACTTTAGTTAAGTTTCTCAAATTCAATTTTTCAGCTTACTTTTTGCATACATTTGAGTAACGAAAAACAAACATTAATTCTTATGAAAAAACTATTATCCGCAATGTCATTGATCTTAGGATTAGGACTTGCAACAGCACAACAGACTGCTCCGGCAACAACAACTCCTGCTCCTCCAAAAGTAGCTGCACATCATACAAAAGCACCGGCTAAGGCTGCAACAATGACGCCAGCTAAAGAGGCTAAACCAGCTGCAGCTCCCACAGCAGTTAAGTTGAAAAAAGACGGAACTCCTGATAAAAGATACAAAAACAGCCAACACCTGAAAAAGGACGGAACTCCGGACAAAAGGTATAAAGCAAATAAATAAACTCAACTTATAGTTGTTATTTTCATAATCAAATTTCGAAGAACCGATGATACTCATTCATCGGTTTTTTTTTGCATATTGTATTAAAATGACGGCAAATTCTTTAGTTATTTATAAATTTGACCCATGTTAAACTTCTTCAAGAAAAATGCAGCACTTATTTGGGCAAAAAAACATGTTCAAAAAGCTGAGGAATTCAAAAAAAACCCTGAAAAGAATCAGGAAAATCTATTGTTATCTCTAACAGAGACGGCGAAGAAAACCCTTTTTGGAAGAGAACATGATTTCGAAAATATCCATTCAATCCAGGAGTTCCAGAAAAGAGTTCCTGTTGCCGATTATGAAGACCTGAAACCTTATATAGAAAAGGTAAAAAGAGGCCAGGCCAATATCCTCTGGACCGAGACTCCGGAATATTTTGCAAAGACATCGGGAACTACATCCGGCTCAAAATACATTCCGATTTCTAAAGAAGGAATGCCTTTTCAGATTGCCGGAGCACAAAGTGCACTGTTCCATTATATTCACAAGAAAAATAATGCAGATTTCATTAAGGGAAAAATGATCTTTCTACAGGGAAATCCTGAACTGGAGGAGGTTTTCGGAATAAAAACAGGAAGATTATCCGGCATTGTTGCCCACCATATTCCCAACTACCTTCAAAAAAACAGGCTTCCAAGCTGGGAAACCAATGTGATAGAAGACTGGGAAACGAAAGTAGAAAAAATAGTTGAGGAAACTGAAAAGCAGGATATGACTCTGATATCAGGAATCCCGCCATGGTTAATTATGTATTTTGAAAGACTTACCGAAAAGCATGGCAAAAAGATCAAAGAACTGTTTCCTAATTTACAGCTTATTGTAACCGGCGGTGTAAATTATGAACCTTACCGTGATAAAATGGAGGATTTACTGGGTGGAAAAGTGGATATCATCCAAACTTTTCCTGCCTCTGAAGGTTTTTTTGCGTTTCAGGATGATTATTCAAAAGAGGGACTTCTTCTTTTAACCAATCATGGTATTTTCTATGAGTTTATTCCTCTGGAAGAATATGGAAAACCTGGTGCCCGAAGATTGCCGCTAAAAGATGTTGAGCTTAATAAAGACTATGCTTTGATCCTGACGACAAATTCTGGTTTGTGGGCCTACTCCATTGGTGATGTGGTGAGATTTATTGATAAAAATCCTTATAGAATTTTGGTAAGCGGAAGAACAAAGCATTTCACTTCAGCTTTTGGGGAACATGTTATTGCTTTTGAAGTGGAAGAAGCTCTTAAGGCTGCCCTTGAGAAACACCCTGCCCAGATTACAGAATTCCATCTGGCGCCTGAAGTAAATCCTGCAGAAGGCCTTCCCTATCACGAATGGCTGATAGAGTTTGAAAAACAACCTGATGACATGGAATCATTCAGGGATGAGCTCGATGATCAGCTAAGAAAAAGGAATACGTATTATGATGACCTGATTTCCGGAAATATTTTACAGAAACTGCACATCAGCAAGCTAAAGAAAAATGCATTTCAGGAATATGCCAAATCTCAGGGAAAGCTGGGCGGACAAAATAAGATCCCAAGGCTGGCCAACGACAGAAAAATTGCTGATTTATTAGAAATCTACAAATTTTAGTCATATTTTTTCAATTCCAAAAACGTATATTCAAAAAAAATTATAAATTTGAAAAATTAAAAAATAATAATGAAAGCATCTGTACTTCTAAAATCATCTTTACTAACGTCCTTATTTGTTATTTCATCTTGTGCTACAACCAAGTACAGTGAAGATGTTTCAAAGAATAACTATTCTAATCTGGAAGCCGGAAGAATGTATGTAGTGACCATGAAAGACGGTTCTCCAAAACAAAAAATGTTATTCCGAAATATAGACGGCGATAAAATTGTAGGCACAGCCGGTAAAAAAGACAGTGCGGTAGTAATCATTCCAAAATCTAATGTTGCAGCGGTAAAAGACAGATCGAAAGCGAGAGTAGTTGCAGGAGCTACGGTTATCGGCGCAGCGGGAGTTGCAGCTCTTGTGATCAGTTCTTTACGGGCAGACTAAAATAGATTTTATCTTTCAGGATATATTTGATTTATCATTTAAAAATACAGTATAAAAGCAGCCTTAAATAGATATTTAGGGCTATTTTTGTGCATGATTTCTTTTACTCCGTTAAAAACATTGCAAAATGTTGAATTCAGAAATCTTCTTACCGGGAGATTTTTTATTGTTTTAGCCTTCAGAATGCTTGCTACTTTATTAGGATGGTGGGTATATCAGCTAACAAAAGATCCCTTTTCCATCGGTCTCATAGGTCTTTCGGAAGTAATTCCTGCGGTAAGCTGCGCGTTGTACGCGGGACACGTTATCGACATGAATGAAAAGAAGAGACTGCTTCTGATCTGCAATTACGCTTATATTTTTCTGATTGGTCTGCTGCTGATTCCTGCATTTTTCAATGTACAAATGCATTTTACGGGTCATCAGATTACCTATTATATTTATGGAGTTATCTTTTTCACGGGAATTGCCCGGGCTTTTATCGGACCTATTGTTCCTTCAATGATTCCTAAAATTGTAAAGAAAGACAACCTTCCGAATGCGGTAACCCTGAATCAGGCTACTTTTCTTATTTCTTCGGTTTGCGGGCATGCAATCGGCGGATTTCTTATCGGTTCCTTTGGGGTGAAATGGACTTTAGTGGTGATCATTTCTCTGATCTTTACGGCTTCTCTGTTTTTCTGGAATCTGAAAAAGCAACATTCGGAGTATAAAAAAGAAACGGTAAATGTGGTTGAAAGTATGCGTGAAGGAATTTCCTATATTTTTAAAACCAAAGAAATTTTAGGGGCTTTATGTCTGGATATGTTCGCGGTACTTTTTGGTGGTGCTGTAGCGCTTATTCCTGTTTTTGCCACTGATATCTTAAATGCAGGCGCTGAAGGTTTCGGATTTTTAAACGCAGCCTCTGATATTGGTTCAATGTGTATTATTACTCTTCTGTCTGTTGTTCCTTTAAGAAAAAACCAGGGTAAAATACTTCTGGTAGCAGTTGCCGGTTTTGGACTGTGTATCATAGGATTTGGATTATCCAAACTGTATTGGCTATCCTTCCTGTTCCTGGTTATCAGCGGAATGCTTGACGGAATTTCCGTAGTGATCAGAGGAACTATTGTACAGCTGAAAACACCGGATCATATAAGAGGGCGTGTGTTGAGTGTGAATTCTATATTTATTATGTCAAGCAATGAAATGGGCCAATTTGAAAGCGGGCTGGCTGCAAAATTATTAGGAGTGGTACGTTCTGTGATTTTCGGGGGAACGATGACCGTACTGATTGCTCTTTTTGTGGGAAGTACAAATTCAAAGCTTAGAAAAATGCAGTATTGAAAACCAATATAGCAGATTTATTAAATATATCACAAAATCTTTAAATCAACGTTAATAATTTTTTATATTTGCCTTATAAAATTCCCCCTTTATGAACAAATTTCTATCAATTCACCGCTTCTTCCTGAGAAGCTGTCGGGCGAGGGCTCAAAAATTCACAAAACAGCCTTTAATGCTCAGTAACATCAGGTCATTTAGTTCACTGCAAGATGACATTATGATTAGTTTATCTAACAATCCAAGATTAGTATAGAGAACGGAATATCCCCAAAGCACCAATCAGAGCAGATTGCAGGTGTTTTTTTGGGAGAATACAGTGAATTCAACGAACAAATAATCTAAGGATCAATAAAATTAAACTGATCAAAATGAAAAAAATACTACTTCTTATCATTTTATTCATTACACAGGCGGTATACTCGCAGTCTGACTGCGTTACAGCAATTCCAATCTGTGGAAATTCTAATATTTCATATACCCCGTCCGGACCTGGGGTTGTTAATGAAATTCTTAATCAGAACAATGGATGTCTAAGTTCTAATGAGCATTTCTCAGTATGGTATTATTTTACTGCTGCCACTACAGGAACATTAACATTCGAAATTAATCCAAACAATCAGACCGATGACTATGACTTTGCTGTATATGGTCCAACAACCAATGGTTGCAACTCTTTTATAAGTCCTAATGGTTCTTATGTAACTCCTTTACGATGTAATTACTCCGGAACCCAAGGAAATACCGGTTTATCACTAACTCTAGCTCCTGGTTCGCCTAACAACGGAGTATGGAGTCCTTATATGAATGTAACTGCCGGTGAAACTTATTATCTTATTGTAGATAACTACAGAAGTACACCGGATGGATTTTCTATGACTTGGGGCGGAACCGCTTCCCTAAGTTCAGCATTTAATGATCCTGCGTTGGCACCCAATCCATTTATTGCTCCGGGAATAGCTGCAGCCAATCCTGCAGACCCCAATAATATTATGGTATGTGGACTTCCTAGTCAGTTCAACTTTACAAGTCTTACTCCAACTATTATTAATGGTAATAACAGTAGCTTTACTGTAACGTACCACACCAATACCAATGATGCTATTACAGGATCCGCTCCTCTTACAACAGCGACAGTAAATGGTACGGACACCTATTATTACAGAATCAAATATCAGGATCTAAGCAATCCGGGAAGTACCATGAACGGATGTTTCATCACAGGAAAATTCAAATTTATGGATGGCAGCTTTACGCTAACAAACGCTTCCCTATCCAGCTGTAGCAATAATAATTCCGGGACCGCCCTATATGATCTTACAACAGCCGCTATAGGAGCTACTCCCAATTATGTATTAAAGTATTATCCTTCGATGTATGATCTTAACAATGGTATCAATGAAATCACAAACCCTTATCAATATGTTTCTGCCACTGGATCTGCATTTGTAAAGGCAACCAACCAATTTGGATGTACTGCTACTGCGGAAATTACTTTAAAATTCAATCCAATTGTAATAGTAAATGATGCGACTTTAAGATCTTGTTTTATTGAATCCAATCCTTCAACAGCCTCATTTAATCTTACTAATGCTACGGTTACAGCGCAGGCAGGTACTACTAAAAATTATTACCCATCCATGACGGATGCGGAAAATCAAACCAATGAAATCTTAAATCCGGCAGCTTACATCGCGCCAAATGGTGTTATTTATGTGAGAGTATCCAATGCGCAGGGATGTTATACCGTTGCAAAAGTTACTCTGATTGTACTTCCTCCTGTAAAATCAAGTGTACTGGTAGACAAGATCATTTGTATTGAAGATAAAACAACACTAGATGCAGGACCTGGCTTCAACGGATACGAATGGAGCACAGGAGCTACCACCCAGTCCATCAATAATGTTGGCGTGGGAACATATTGGGTAAAACTAAAAACCGGAGATTGTATTACTTTACAAACCGTTAAAATTTATCCTAACGAACAGCCTGTAGTTTCTAATATAGATATTACCAATACAACGATAACCGTTAATGTAATAGGCGGAACTCCTCCTTACAAATATTCTATGGATAATATCAACTGGCAGGATTCGAATGTATTTTCTAATATATCAAGAGGTGACCACAAAATCTATGTGAAAGATGCTTACGACTGTGAACCCATTGTGATTTCAGTAGTGGTTCCTAACCTGATTAATGCCATCACTCCAAACGGAGACGGTATAAATGATGTGATAGATTATTCTGCACTTGCAGGAAAACAAAGTCTGGTATTGAGTATTTTCGACCGATATGGATCAAAAATTCAT
This sequence comes from Chryseobacterium soli, assembly GCF_000737705.1. GTDB lineage: Bacteria > Bacteroidota > Bacteroidia > Flavobacteriales > Weeksellaceae > Chryseobacterium > Chryseobacterium soli. The sequence continues at coordinate 142,062 of NZ_JPRH01000001.1, forward strand.
CAAGCCGACAAATCTAACGGATTTAAGTGGGATGGCACCGTTGGAGGAAGAAGAGTACCAACAGGAACATATTGGTATTCTGTGACATGGAATGAAAACGACAAAAAGAATACCCCTGTCAAGTTTTCAGGATGGGTAATTGTAAAAAACAGAGAATAATTTGATAAAAACATGAAAAACTGCCCTCACGGGCAGTTTTTTATCAAAATAATCTTTATTACTTTACACCTTATCATTATTTTAGCTAATTTTGTTTCACAAAAATCATTTTAAAATGAGAAAATCACTACTTCTTTTAATTTTATTCATATCACAGGTATTCTATGCACAGTCAGACTGCTCTTCTGCAATTCCTGTGTGTGGAAACTCCAACCTTTCCTATACTCCTTCTGGACCCGGAAGCGTAACAGATATTCCATCCACTAATGTTCCGAATTCACTTTGTCTGAAAGGAGGAGAACATTTTTCAGTATGGTATTCATTTACAGTAGCTACTTCGGGTACATTAGCATTTACCATTGATGCTAACGTTAACACGGATGATTATGACTTCGCTGTTTATGGGCCTAATCCCAGCTGTAGTTCTTTACTGGAACCTATAAGATGTAACTATTATGGATCTGATAACCTAGGGAATACAGGTTTATCCCTGACTATTCCTCCAGGTGGAGCTAACCAAACGGTTTGGAGCCCGTACATGGATGTAGTAGCAGGCCAAATCTACTATCTACTGGTTGATAACTTCCGAAGTTCTCCGGATGGCTTCTCTCTAAACTGGGAAGGAACCGCTACCCTGAGTTCGGCATTCAATGATATAACTTTAACACCTAACCCATTTGTTACTCCAGGACTTCCTTCAGCTACTCCTAATCAACCTAATGAAGTGATGATCTGCGGACTTCCTAGTGTATTTAATTTTACAACTCTTACAGGAGGTATCCTTAATGGAAACAGCAGCAATTTTGTGGTTACTTATCATAACACTACCAATGACGCGGTTACCGGACAAAATCCACTTACTTCTACTACAGTAAACGCTACAACTACCTACTATTACAGAATAAAATATCAGGATCCCAATAACCCGAACAATCCAATGAACGGATGTTTTATAACTGATAAATTCAAGTTTAAAGATGCAAGCATTACGGCAAAAAATGCCTCTATTTATTCATGTAATAATAATGGTGCCGGTTCAGCTACCTTCAATTTGACTACTGCCGATGTATATGGAGTTCCGGGTACTCCCAATACTGCTACAATACGGTATTACCCAACTCTTAATGACCTAAATGCAGGAACCAACGAAATAACCAACCCTACCGCTTATACTTCTCCGGAAACAATCATCTATGTGAAGGTAACTTCTGCATTGGGATGTATAGCGACCTCAACGATCAGACTATTATTCAATCCTACCGTTGTATTAAATAATGTGGTGGTTGAAGAGTGTTATATTGAAAACAATATCACAAACGGACTATTCGATCTTACCACAGCACCTGTAAGCACTCAAACAGGACTTGACAAGAAATTTTACAAAACATTGGCTGATGCTACCAATCAGACCAACCCAATTGTAAACCCAACCAACTATATTACTACCAATACGGAAGTATATGTAAGAGCAACCAACACCAACCAGTGCTACGCTATCGCCAAGATTACGCTGAAAGTATTGCCTCCGGTAAAATCTGCTGTTCTAAAAGACAAAACGATTTGTGCGGAAGATAAAACAACTTTAGATGCAGGATCAGGATTTGATGCTTACGAATGGAGCACAGGAGCTACCACTCAGTCTATCCAGAATGCCGGAATTGGTGCATATTGGGTTAAATTACATACCGGGAAATGTTTCACGCTTCAGCAGGTAAATGTTTATGCTTCTCAGCAGCCGGTTATCGCCAGCGTAGAAATCACAAATAATTCTATTAAAGTGAATGCTTCAGGCGGTACTCCTCCTTATATGTATTCAGTTGACGGTATCAAATGGCAGGAATCCAATACATTTACCGGACTTCCAAGAGGAGATAATAAAATATTTGTAAAAGATTCTTACGACTGTACTCCTATTCAGATTACCGTTACTGTACCTAATCTTATCAATGCGATTACTCCTAACGGGGACAACGTAAATGATGCAATTGACTATTCTGCATTAGCTTATAAGAAAAATCTGGTATTTATAGTCTATGACAGATACGGAAATAAGCTTTATGAAGCAGATAAAATGAGAGACTTTAAATGGGATGGAACTGCTTTCGGCAAAAAAATCCTTACTGGTACTTACTGGTACACGATCTCATGGAACGAAAATGACAAGAACAGTACTGAAACTAAATATTCAGGATGGGTACTGGTAAAAAATAGAGAATAATTGATTTTTTTTAATATTGTAAAATCACCCCAGCTTTGGGGTGATTTTTTTTATTCACAGACGAAATCCTTATGCCTGCAGAATTTTAATAAGGTCAGCAAGAAAATGTTGATTACTATTTTCCAATTATTTTCTAAATAAACTATCTTTGCACCATGGCGCAGAAAGAAACTTTATCATCTCTTACACATGGAAACTTTGCGAAAGAGCTCTCGATTGCTGATGGAAAAATGCCTCCTAATGCAGTAGATTTCGAAAGACTGGTGATCGGTACTTTTTTGATTGACAAAAAAGGACTTGACCACTCTATCGACCTGCTTACTCCGGAAGTGTTTTACGACCCAAGACATCAGGTCATCTTTTCTAGCATTCTAAAATTATATGAAGGAAACCACCCTGTCGATCTGATGACGATTATTCAGGATTTAAAAAAAGAAGAAAAATTAAGTCAGGCTGGTGGTGATCATTATATTATAGACCTTACTATGGGAGTAAGTTCATCTGCCCATATTGAATACCACGTACGTGTTATTCTTGAAAAATACATTTTAAGAAGTTTAATTAATGTTTCTGCAAATGTTATTGATTCCTCATACAAAGAATCCACAGATGTCTTTGAACTTTTAGATAAGGCCGAACAGTCATTCTTTGAAATTACCAACGGAACCATCAAAAAAGGTTTCGACACCGCCAATTCATTGGTAAAACAGGCTATTGAAACCATCAAATCGTTAAAAGATAAAGAAGGAATTTCCGGAGTACCTTCAGGATTCAGAGATATTGATAAAGAAACCGGTGGATGGCAAAATTCTGACCTTATCATCATTGCGGCACGTCCGGCGATGGGGAAAACAGCTTTTCTTCTTTCCATGGCGAGAAACATAGCAGTTGGGCATAAAATCCCGATGGTTCTTTTCTCTCTGGAGATGGCTTCCGTACAGCTTATTACCAGAATGATCGCTTCCGAAACCAAAATTTCTTCTGAGAAACTAAGGAAAGGAACATTGGATGATGATGAGTGGCAAAGGCTGTTCTCCAATGTATCGGAACTGGAAAATGCCCCGTTATTTATTGATGAAACCCCTTCCCTTTCGATATTCGATTTCCGTGCAAAATGCCGAAGACTGGTAATGCAGCATGGCGTAAGACTGATCATGGTCGACTACCTTCAGCTAATGACCGCAGGTGGCGGTGGAAAAGGAGTTGGAAACCGTGAGCAGGAAATCTCAATGATCTCCCGTTCATTAAAAGCAATTGCTAAAGAACTGAACGTTCCCGTTATTGCACTTTCCCAGCTTTCAAGAAGTGTCGAAACGCGCCCGGGAAAAAGACCTCAGCTTTCAGATCTAAGGGAATCCGGAGCGATTGAGCAGGATGCCGATATTGTATCATTTATTTTCAGACCTGAATATTATAAAATTTCCGTTTGGGATAATGATGAGGAAGGCCAGGAAACCTCTACGGAAAATCAAGCAGAATTAATTATTGCAAAACACAGGAATGGTGCTACTGCAGATGTGCGCTTATCTTTCCTTAAACATTTTGCAAAGTTCGGGGATATTGAAGCCGCTATGGGAGGACCAGACGGATACCCTTCTAATTTCGGGGGCCATGAAACGAGCGGTTTTGATAAAATCAAGACTACGATTCAGCCTGGGGCAGCATTTGATCTTCCGGACAGCTCGAAACTTTCAGGGTCTTCCATGAATGACTTTGACGATGATGATGATTTCCCTTTCTAATATATTAACCACAAAATAGCTCTTACGATTGCGAAGGTTTACTATTTACCTTTTTGAACAGTAAGAATATCAAGTTTTATATACCTCTACATTTTTGAGAATCGAAATATACACCGACGGAGCCTGCAGCGGAAATCCCGGAAAAGGAGGATACGGCATTCTCATGCGCGTTCCCGAAAAAAATTACCAGAAGACTTTTTCCAAAGGCTTCCGTAAAACAACCAACAACAGAATGGAGCTGCTGGCAGTGATCACAGCTTTAGAAAAATTAAAATCGCCGGAAAATGATATCCATGTTTATACAGACAGTAAATATGTTGCGGATGCGATTAACCAAAACTGGATTTCAGGTTGGATAAAAAGAGGCTGGAAAAATGTAAAAAACCCTGATCTCTGGAAAAGATTCATTGAGCAATACAATACCCATAAGCCGAAAATGCACTGGATAAAGGGACATGCCGGCCACTTTGAAAATGAGCTTTGTGATAAATTAGCTGTTGCAGCAACCAATTCCGATACGCTTGAAATTGATACCTATTTTGAAAATCTGGAAAATAACTCACTTTTTTAAAATAATAAGATAATAGAAATTTTTAATCAATCTAAGCTTATTTTAATACTTTTAATTAATTCATCACCTAACTTATCATTCATTAAAGAATAACCATCATTTTTAGCAAAATTAACATTAAATACATATTTATTGATTAGGATTTAATATATTTACACGTCTAATTAAAAGTATCCCTATTCAATGAATAAAAATTTACTGTCTTATTTTTGCATTTTTTTACTATGCATTTCCGGGAAGCTACTTACCCAAACCTATCAACTCGCAGGAAATCCTGTCAATACCACAGGGTGGACCATGGTTTCTCCTACTCAGGTAATGGGCGATTTCGTTCAGCTTACCCCGGATACCAATAATCAATCGGGATCGATCAGACTGAATGATCCCATCAACCTGAAATATTGTGACAAGTGGAGGGTAGAATTTGATTTCAGAATGGATTCTAACCAAACTTCCAATGGTGACGGTATTGCATTCTGGTACCTGGCAAATCCGCCGGTAGCCAGTGTATTAGGCTCCGGTCTTGGGGTTTCACAAAATGCAGTGGGCTTAATTGTAGGACTTGACACTTATAATAATACGACTACCGCTACCATGAGTAAGGTACACGTTGCCTATGGCCAAGTTCCCAATACAACCGACACTAATAACGTAGAGTTTTTCAATGTTGCAGGAAGTTCTTTCCATTCACCGGATCTGAACACCACTCAGCCTTTTCAGGGAACTACTTTTAAACACGTTGAAGTTACCGCTCAGGTAGATACGGCTGCCCCTACCAACTGGATTATAAAAATAACCCTTGACGGCACCGTGATTTGCAACCAATCTTTTGCACCTTCCGGGACAGCGGCCGCAATGACTGTAGGATATTTTGGATTTTCGGCTTCTACAGGAGGTGCAAGATCAAGACATTCTATTAAAAACGTAAAAATCTATACTGATAAAGTTCCTATTTTACAAGCTGCAGCAACGCAGTCGTTCTGCCCTAACCCTTCTACAGGATTAGGCTCTGTAAATTTAACCACATTCAATTCTCAGTTTGTAAGCAACCCTGGAAACTACACTTTTACATACTATGTTTTAGGCAGCTCAACACCGATTGCAAATCCAACCAATTATCAGTTCAATGCCAATACAACCGTCACAGTAGTCGTAAAAGATAATGCCGGAATACTTTGTGATAATCCTGACGGAAAAATACAGCTTGTGCTAGCACCTTTTACCGCTACCGAAGCAACCCTTACGGAATGTAACAACAATAAAGCAGGTACAGCAATATTCAACCTGACCACCGCCAATGTGACCGGAGTATTGGGAGTCACTAAAAAATACTACAAAACATTGAATGATCTGAATGCAGACACCAATGAAATTTTAAATCCTGCCACTTATCCTTCTGCTGCAGGGGCAGTATATGTAAAGGTAACCACGCCACAAGGATGTACAGGTAATGCAAAAATTAATCTGACATTCTACCCAGATATCCCGGTAACGGAAGCTACCCTCCGTTCTTGTTTTATTCCTTCCAATATCACAACGGGAGGATTCGATTTAACCTCAGCGAATGTCACAACACTAGCTGGTACAACTAAGAAATACTATACTACATTAGCTAATGCTACAAGCGGAACTAATGAAATTGCAAGTCCATCGTCATACATTTCAGCAAGCACAGTGATTTATGTTCGTGTAACGAATGCTACCGGCTGCTACATGATTACAAAAATCAACCTTATTGTGATTCCGCCGGTATACTCTACAGTCTTAAAAGATAAAATAGTATGTGTTTATGCGCGAACAACTTTAGATGCAGGACCAGGATTTGACAGCTATACATGGAGCACCGGGGCTACTACCCAATCTATCACCAACGTTCCCGTAGGAATATACTGGGTTAATCTGAAAACAGGAAACTGTACAACACAACAAATTGTAAAAGTAAACGCTTCGGTAAATCCGGTTATTTCAAGTATTGACATTAACCACAACACAATTACGGTAAATGTATCAGGAGGAACACCACCTTACCAGTATTCTTTAGACGGAATTACGTGGCAGGATTCTAATACATTTGGAGGTCTTGCAAGAGGCGAAGTAGTGGTTTACGTTAAAGATTTTTACAATTGCCAGCCCGTTAAAGTTCAGATTACGGTTCCAAACCTGATCAACGCCATTACGCCCAATGGAGATAATATCAATGACTTTATTGATTATTCTGCGCTATCTTACAAGAAAAACCTGGTTTTTGTAGTGTATGACAGATATGGCAACAAGCTGTACCAGGCAGATAAAATGAGAAACTACAAATGGGACGGAACAGCTTCCGGTAAAAAAATCCTTACAGGAACATACTGGTATACCATCACCTGGAATGAAAATGACAAAAACAATACAGAAACAAAATACTCAGGCTGGGTATTGGTGAAAAATAGAGAATAATTATTTCTACGCTAAAAATCACTCCACATTTGGGGTGATTTTTAGTAACCCATCTTTAAAACTGTGATTGTTCATAAGACGTAGGTTTCACTCTTCAATCACATTCATTAAAATAATTAAACATATTATATTATTTCACGTATATGATTGAGATTTAATTATAACATTAATATTTTTAATTACATAATTAACATCTATAATATCGTCGAATAATCAGAATTTATATTTTTATATTATTAATAACTAACCAACTCGCTACACATGAAAAAAACTTTACTTATTTGTTTTTTAACGACTTTATTGGGCTTGTCTGGAAAACTATTTTCGCAGACTTATCAGCTCGCAGGAAATCCCGTAAATACTACCGGATGGGATCTCGTCTCTAGTGCAATCGTCAGTGGAGATTTTATTCAGCTTACTTCGGATCAGACCAGTCTCTATGGAGCCATAAAACTCGCAACCCCAATCACACTGAGCTATTGCGACAAATGGAAAGTAGAATTTGACTTTAGAATTGACGGAAACGGTACCGCTCAATTCGGAAAGGGTGATGGTTTTACATTCTGGTATTTAGCCAACCCTCCAACAGGATTTGTTTCCGGAGGAGGGCTGGGAATACCCGCCAACGCTTCAGGGCTGATGGTAGGATTTGATATATTCAACAACACCACAGAAGGACAGATGAGCAAAGTACATCTTCTGTACGGAACCAATGATACAGCAGGAAGCAACATCGAATACAACAATACTCCAGGCAGCACCTTCCACTCTCCGGATCTTATCGCAACACAGCCATTTGTAGGCCCAACCTATAAGCATGTGGAGGTTAACGGTGAAACGGATCTTACCAATCCTACCAACTGGATTATTAAAATACGAATCGACGGTGTACTTATCGTCGACCAGTCTTTCGCACCCTATGGTGGCGCTGTAGGAATGTCACAGGGATATTTTGGTTTTTCTGCGGCTACTGGAGGAGCCAGCGCAAGACATTCGATTAAAAATGCAAAAGTATTTGTAGACAAAGTTCCGATTCTGAACAATACCATTACTCCTTTTGTGTGCACCAATCCTGCTACCGGAAACGGAGTGGTGGATTTAACGTTTTTCAACTCACAGTTTGTTAATAATCCCGGAAATTATATTTTTACGTATTACATTCTGGGCAGCTCGACACCTATTGCCACGCCTACCGCTTTCCAATATTCAGGAAACACCACCATCAAAGTGGTGATCAAGGATCCAACTTCTACCCTCTGTGATAATGGAGACGGCGTCATTCAGCTCAACCCAACACCATTTGCAGCAAACAATGCAAGCCTCACAGCCTGTAACAACAATAATGCAGGAACAGCAATATTTGACTTAACCACAGCCACCGTCACGAATATCCCAGGAGTCACGATGCAGTTCTATCCTACTTTATATGATATGAATAATGGTACTAACCAAATTACAAACCCTACTGCTTATGCATCTGCACCGGCCACGATATTTGTAAAAGTAACAACTCCCCAAGGATGCGTAAGTACCGCACAGGTTACATTAAATCACTATCCTGTTGTAACGGTAACTGATGCTACTTTAAGAACCTGCTTCATTGAAACCAACCCATCAACAGGCTTATTCAATCTGGCTAATGCTACCGTAACCGGTCAGGCAGGAACGACTAAAAAATATTATCCTTCATTAACTGATGCCATCAACGGAACTAATGAAATCTCTAACCCAACTACCTATACAGCGCCAAATGGGGTAATTTATATAAAAGTAACCAATGCAAACGGCTGCTATGCAATTGCTAAGGTTACTTTAACAGTAATTCCTCCAACATTATCAAGCGTTTTACAGGACAAGATTATTTGTATTGAAGATAAAACAACCCTGGATGCCGGTCCGGGATTCAATGCCTATTTGTGGAGTACCGGAGCCACCACACAATCCATTAACAATGTAGGAGTAGGTACCTATTGGGTAAAGCTTAAAACCGGCGACTGTACTTCTCTTCAGACTGTAAAAGTGTATCCTTCAGAGCAGCCGGTAGTTACTACCATAGATATCTCAGGAAGTACCGTTACCGTTTATGCAAACGGAGGAAACCCACCCTATAAATACTCAATGGATAACATCAACTGGCAAGATTCCAATGTGTTTACCAATATTGCGAGAGGAGAAGCAAAAGTATTTGTAAAAGACAGCTATGACTGCAAACCTATTGTCATCAATATTACCGTACCTAACCTGATCAACGTAATCACTCCAAACGGCGACGGAGTAAATGATGTGATTGATTATTCCGCATTATCCGGCAAGCAAAATCTGGAAGTAAGTATTTTCGACCGATATGGCTATAAGCTATATACAGCCGACAAATCAAACAGATACACCTGGGATGGAACCACCAACGGAAGCAGAAAAGTCCCTACAGGAAATTACTGGTATTCTGTAACCTGGAATGAAAATAACAAAAACAGCACTCCTATAAAATTCTCAGGCTGGATTATGGTAAAAAACAGAGAATAATGTAATACTTATTAAATAGCAAAAGGTCACCTCATACAGGGTGATCCTTTTTGCATTATTTAAGAGGAGATATTTCATTTTAAGCATACTTTATTCACATTCAATTCTTAAATTTGTTCTATGAATTATTTGGAAGCTTTAAGCAGAAGATATTCTGTAAAAAAATTTAATACGGAAATTATTCCTCAGGAAGTACTTCACAATATTCTTGAGTCCGGAAAATTATCGGCCAGTTCACTGGGGCTCCAGCCTTATAAAATAGTGGTGGTGGAAAGTGAGGAAATGAAGCAGAAACTCATTCCGGCTTTTTACAATCCATCACAAATTTCCACGTGCTCACACCTCGTTGTCATTATTTCCAAAAAAACAATTGAGGAAAGCTATATCCGGGGATATTTTAATCATATCTCTGAGGTAAGAGAAACTCCTGTCGAAAAACTCGACTTATTTAAAAACAGCATCAATCAACATATTAATCAAAAAACGCAGGATGAAATTTTCACCTGGGCCGAAAAACAGTCTTATATTGTACTGGCAAATCTCATGTATGCCGCTGCAATAGAAAATATTGACTCGTGCCCTATGGAAGGCTTCCGGCAGGATCTGATAGAAGAGATTCTGAACATCAACTCCGAAACAGAAAAAGTAACCGTCACCCTCGCTTTAGGCTACCGTTCCGAAGAAGACCACTTCCAGCACATGAAAAAAGTAAGAAAACCAAACGAAAAATTGTTTAAATTTATTTAATTATTTAAACAATTGCCTTAAAGCAAGCATATGATAAAAGCGGATGTATTAGTAATCGGTTCCGGAATTTCGGGACTTTCTTATGCCATAAAAGTTTCTGAGCACCTTCCTGATGCCAAAATAATCATCGTAACAAAATCCGACGAGGATGAGAGCAATACTAAATATGCCCAGGGCGGTTTAGCGGTCGTTACTGATTTGAAAAATGATAATTTCGAAAAGCATATTGAAGATACCATGCGCGCCGGAGACGGAGAAAACAAACGCGATATCGTGGAAATGGTGGTTCGGGAAGCTCCGGCAAGATTCAACGAAATTGTAGAATGGGGCGCCAAGTTTGACATGAAAAACGGCGAATTTGCTCTAGGCAGAGAAGGCGGACACACAGAAAACAGGATTGTACACCATAAAGATATTACCGGCTTCGAAATCGAAAGAGCACTCCTGGAGACGGCTAAAAACAGTCCGAACATTGAGATCCTTGATCATCATTATGTAATTGATATCATTACCCAGCATCATGTTCCCGGAAAAGAATTAAATCAGGGAGATATTCATTGCTATGGAGCTTATATTTTAGATGAAAAGTCTAAAAAAATAAAAAAAATCACTTCAAAAATAACATTAGCTGCAACAGGAGGTGCCGGACACGTTTATAAGAACACCACCAACCCAACCATTGCAACCGGAGACGGAATCGCTTTCGTAGCCCGCGCTAAAGGCAAGGTTACCAATATGCAGTATTACCAATTCCATCCTACAGCACTTTACAGTAAAATTGATGGTATGCTGTTTTTAATTTCTGAAGCCGTACGTGGAGACGGAGCAAAATTAAGGACTAAAAAAGGTGAAAAATTCATGCACAAATATGATGAGCGTGAAGAACTTGCCTCAAGAGATATCGTCGCGAGAGCAATTGACAATGAAATGAAAATTTCCGGTGATGAATATGCAGGTTTAGACTGCCGGACTATGGATCACGAAAAATTCCTGGAACATTTCCCCAACATCTATAAAAAATGCAGAGAAGAGGGAATTGATCCTTTCACCCAACTCATCCCGATTGTTCCTGCCTGCCATTATCTGATGGGCGGTATCGAAGTGGACAGAGACGGCCAGTCTTCTATCAGAAACCTTTTTGCAGTAGGAGAATGTACCAACTCCGGACTTCACGGAGCAAACAGACTTGCTTCAAATTCATTACTTGAAGGGTTGGTTTTCGGGCATAATGCTGCGATGAAAACCATCAGTCTTCTTGATAAAAATAATTTCAACTTCGATGATTTAAAAGCAGTTCCTGAATGGAATGAAGAAGGAATGAAGATTATGGATGAAATGGTTATTATCAGCTACCTGAGAAAACAGCTTCAGGAGATGATGAGTGACCTTGTAGGGATCGTAAGGAGTAACAAACGTCTTACGATGGCCATGCAGAAACACCAGGAAATCGCAGCAGCCGTTGATGAAATCTACCACTACTCTATTCTTTCACCCCAATTATCAGAGCTTAGAAACCTGACTACCGTTGCCCACCTTATTATCACTGAATCTATGCAGATGACGGAAAATAAAGGGGCATTTTATAATAAAGATTTAGCATAAAATAACCCTATGAAAAAGCCAAGCTACGTAACTGATAAAGCCCTTAAAACTTTTATAAAAAATGCTTTGGAAGAGGACATTCAGGATGGTGATCACTCTACCTTATCAACCATACCGAAAAATCTGCAACAAAGTGCGAAACTTCTTGTAAAACAGGACTGTATCCTGGCAGGGGTTGAATTAGCGGAAATCATTTTTAAAACTTTCGACGATAATTTAAAAGTAGAAACTTTTATCAAAGACGGAGCCGTAGCGAAAGTTGGTGATATTGCATTCATCGTAACCGGAAGCGCAAGATCTATCCTTTCAACGGAAAGACTTATCCTGAATTGTATGCAGAGAATGAGCGGTATCGCCACCCTAACTCACGATTGGGACTCCAGACTGGTAGGAACAAAAACAAAATTACTGGACACAAGAAAAACAACTCCTAATTTCAGAATCTGTGAAAAATGGGCAGTTGCGATTGGCGGCGGAACCAATCACCGATATGGATTATATGATATGATTATGTTGAAAGATAATCACATTGATTATAATGGAAGCATTACCAATGCTGTGAAAATGGCAAAGGATTATGTTAAAAAAACCAAAAAGAAGTTAAAGATAGAAGTCGAAACCAGAAATCTGGAAGAAGTTAAGGAAGCCATTAAAGCAAAGGCAGATAGAATTATGCTTGATAATATGGATGTAAAAACAATGAAGCAAGCCGTGGCTATGATTAACGGTTCATGTGAGTCTGAAGCTTCCGGAGGAATTACCCGTGATATGCTTAAAGAAATTGCCACTACCGGAGTCACCTATATCTCCGCTGGAGCCCTCACTCACTCGGCAGAGAATATCGATTTGAGTCTCAAAGCAGTGAAATAGCGTTGTATTTTTAACAAAAACAACCCCTTTTTATTAAAAACTCAATAATGTGATTTTTTTCATATTAAAAGTCGTTTTTTATTCATTGCACTGAAAGTCAGCAATTTAATCATTATTAAGATTGAGTAAAAATTAACATACAGTTAATATTAGTTAAATTTTATTTTAGCAATTTTGCAGAAAATTAAATCTAACTATTACTAACGATTATGAAATTAATCAACAAATCGATGCTGTCTGCAGTAATCACGCTTTCTACAGCCAGTGTTTATTATGCTCAACAAGTTCAGGACACGCTACATGCGAAGTCTAACGACATTGAACAAGTTGTAATAACTGGTGTTGCCGATATCGCTAAAGATAGAAAAACACCGGTAGCAGTTTCAACAATTAAAGAAGCACAAATTGTTGAAAAATTAGGAAATCAGGAATTCCCTGAGATCTTAAATACAACTCCTTCTGTGTATGCAGTAAAAGGAGGTGGTGGTTTCGGAGAGGGAAAACTTAACATCAGAGGTTTTGATCAAAGAAATATTGCAGTAATGATTAATGGTGTCCCTGTAAACGACATGGAATCAGGAGCCGTATACTGGTCTAACTGGGCAGGAATGTCTGACGTAACTTCCGCAATGCAAGTGCAAAGAGGTTTAGGTTCTTCTAAACTAGCTATTGCTTCTGTTGGAGGTACAGTCAACATTTTAACAAGAGCTGCTGACAAAAAACAGGGTGGTATCGTTTCATTAGGATTAGGAAATGATGATTATTTAAAAACACTTTTTGCATATAATACTGGTAAATCTGCTAATGGATGGTCTTCTTCATTCTTAATGAGTAGAACAGCTGGTTCAACGTATGCTGATGGAACAGATTTCGAAGCATACAACTATTATTTTGCATTGGGTTATAAAAAACCTGGAAGTAAACATGAATTCCAATTTACTATAACGGGTGCACCTCAATGGCACAACAATAGATTCACATTTGTCCCTCTTTCTGACTATTTTACATATGGAGGAAAAGACGGTGAACCAAATAGAAAATACAACCCAGATTGGGGATACAGAAATGGAGAAGAACTTTCTAATAGAAGCAACTACTACCACAAACCAGTTTTATCTCTTAACTGGGATTGGAATATCTCTGAAAAATCAAAATTAAATACAGTATTTTACGCTTCTTTCGGTAGAGGAGGAGGAGTAAACGGAAACGTAGGAAAATTAGGAACTAAAGCATATAATGATGCAAGTTTCAAAACAAGCGATGGACAAATTAATTGGGATGCTATTTTCACCGGAAATGCCGCAACCCCTGTTAATGCTACTAGTCCTAACGCAAACACAATTGCACAGGTTTCATCTGTAAATTCTCATAACTGGTTTGGTACAATTTCTAGTTTCAATCATAAAATTAATGATAATTTTAATTTCTCAGTAGGAATTGATGCAAGATATTATTATGGTTACCACTATCAAGTAATTTCAAATTTATTAGGAGCAAGTGGCTTTAAAGATACAGGAAACAAAAACCTGCCTTATAATATTGTTAGCAATACATTTGATCCAAAACCATCATGGAACCCGTTTGGAGGAAAAATCAATAACCTTAGTGATATGGTTACTTTTGATAATGATGGAGAGGTATTATGGTATGGTGGATTTGGTCAGTTAGAATATACTAATGATAAATTATCTGCTTTCGTACAAGGAGCTGTTTCTAATCAAGGTTTCCAAAGAATTGATAACTTTATCGTTGATGGAGTTTCTCTTCTTAACGGAACACTAATGAGCCCAACTAATCAGCCAACTGCTGCCAACCCTGTACTACATCAAAAAACAGGATTTAAAAATATTTTTGGTTACAATGTAAAAGCTGGTGCCAATTATAATATCGATGAGCATCACAATGTTTTTGCTAATATTGGATATTATTCAAAACAACCATTCTTAAACTCTGTATATCCTAACAATAAAAACTTTCTTAATCCTAATTTAACAAATGAAAAAATCTTTGGAATTGAACTAGGATATGGCTTCAGATCAGGAATATTCAATGCTAATGTTAACCTTTACAGAACTTCTTGGAAAGATAGATTCTTAAGAAGAACAGGAATCAACTTTACAGATACTTCGACTGGTACTGTTTATTCGAATGCTTATGCGAACATTCAAGGAATTACTGAAATCCACCAGGGTATTGAAATTGACGCAACTGCTAACGTACACAAAATGTTATCTTTAACAGGTATGTTATCAATGGGAGATTGGTATTACCAAGGTAATGCTACAAGTAATTTATTTACTGAAACAAATGATCCTATTAATGTAAATAATGCACCAACAACAACACTATATTTAGATAAAGTAAAAGTGGGAAGTTCAGCACAATTTACTGCAGCTGCCGGATTCATATTCAAACCTACAAATTGGTTCTCATTTGATGGAATGTATAGAGGAATTAGAAATCTTTACGCTAACGTAAATCCTATCAATTTTCAAAATCAAGCATCTGGTGACAAGGGAGCAATGGAATTACCTACATTTGGTTTAGTTGATCTAGGAATTACTTTTAAAATCAAATTAAGAGATCCTAAACAATACTTTACCCTAAGAGGAAATGTATACAATGTATTGGATAAAACTTATATTTCTGAAGCAAATACGAATATCCTTGCAAACCTCTCTAAATCAGAGTATGCAGCTATTAACTCAACTCTTACTCCCGCACAACTTACCACAAATTACGCAGCTTATCAAGCCGCAGGTACTTGGAATGGAGTTAGCCAACAGAACCAAGTTTACTTCGGTTTCGGTAGAACATGGGCAGCTACATTGTCTTTCAACTTCTAATCATAATAAAGCATTAGATTTTATAAATATGAATCCCGGTTTATCGCCGGGATTTTTTTATTTTTATAAAAACAATTTCATGGAAAAGGCATTGGAAGTATTTGTGGACAAATGGAAATCAAAAAAATATATTGAAGGTATTTTATTGAGCGGAAGTTATGCTGTAGGACTGCAGAATGAAAACTCAGATATAGATATCAGACTAATATTTAATTCAAAATATAAGAAAAATAAAAAAGGTTTAGAGGTAATTAATAATTATAAATTTTCCCATTTAGGAAGAACTGCTGAAAGTACTTCCAAAACATTTTCTACAGAATTTTTCAATCATAATAAATTTGAAGCCAGAATATTTAGTATAGGAAAGGTACTTTATGATCAGAACAACAAGACAGAATCACTTATCGAAAAAGCAAAAGTCTATTTACATACTCCCTTCATTCATCAAACTCTCAACAAAGAAGACATCGATACGAATATGTATGCCTTGTACAGTAGTAAGATCTATCTTGAATCTTTATCTGAAAACTCCTCATTCTTCTTCTACCATTATTTCAATTTTCTCAGGCAGGCTATGAGATTCTATGCAAAATTTTTAGGTTATGAGTTTTTTCTGGATTCTAAAACCGAACAAATTTTAACTGATGAAGTATACCAGAAAACATATTCATGGGATAAATTCCCTGATCATGAATTTGTTAAAATATGGCTTCCAAGTTTAGGGCTGGATCATGCAAATAAGAAATCAGTAGCATTGATTTATTATTATTTAGAAAAAGTTATTGCTAAGGTTGATGAAGAAAAATTCACTATGTCGTGGGAAGAGTAATAAATTTTATATACTTACCTGAAACAAAATATTGGCAGAAATGGAAATGGAAAAGAAAAAACTAAATCTAAAAAAAAATTAAAATTGCAAAACTATCGACATCCATGATGTCTTCAGAAGGCTTAAAGAATGTATTACCAGCTGCTGTCTAACAGCTCCTAATGCGGATGAGAATACTTGTAATACAAGATCTTCTTAATTACAGGAAAACTAATTAAAATGCTTCTTTTCAGAGAAGTACTTTTAGTATGTGAAGTAAAAGTTTCATCAATAAAATTCCATTTCATTTATAATACTATTTAGCAAGCTCAAGTATTAATTTAATGTTAAGATTTAGCTAAAAATTCACCACGCGGTGGGAATTTTGAAAAATTTTATATATTTGTTTTACAAAATAAAATATAATGGAAAAGAAAAAATTAAATCTTAAGAAAATTAAAATTGCAAAATTATCGAACACTTCATTATTAAATAAAGACAAATTAAATAATGTTAGAGGAGGTGATTCATGTGCTTTTTCAGTAGTCAGTATTGTAACAGAAGGCGGAGGAATGGGTGGAACATATGGATATGTTACCAGCTGTGCACTAAATGACTATACAGAATGTCTATCAAGATTATCATAATTGAAACCAGATTATTAAACTGGCAATTACCTTATCATTCGCTATTTTCATCAAAAAGTGCTTCTAGTGAAGCACTTTTTTAATGAAATATCGTCTTAAATTAATAATATCCTCAAATTAATAATATCCTCGTAAAAAGTCAATCATTCCCTGGACTCTTTACAATGACCAATAAAAGATATGAATCACAGTATGAGACCTTATAAAATTACATTTTTTATTAATTATCTGAAAGCTTTAACATCTTTTGAAGCATTTAAAATTGTCTAACAATGAACGCTTCTTCCTTATTGCAGACTATAAATGCAATACAAAATCACACGATTAGTAATATAAAAAAAAATCCGGATATTGGAGTGTTAACCGGTCTTGGTGGCTCTTCCATTTTTTTTGAATATTACTCCAATTATATCTCTAACAAACCGCAAGAAATAGACTCTGAATACATTTTAAATTTATGTATTGATAAAATAAACGACAACTATAGAACCTCAACATATTGTGATGGAATCTGTGGCTTGATCTGGTCTTTACAGTTTTTACAAAAAAATGATTTTATAAGTCCAGTAGATAATATTGACATATTAAATGATTATGTTAGAGAATGGACTTATTCATCTATTAATCTCAACAATTTCGATTTTCTGCATGGCTCCACAGGCAGCATCTACAATCTTATATATCAATCGGCATATAATAATGACCCTGCTGACCCTCTCTTAGACAGATATATTCAGAGACTAAACATCAGATATACTGAAATATACAACTACAGACTCTTGATTACAGAACAAACTCTTGATTACAGAACATATTTAGGCGCTGCTCATGGAGTGGCAAGCTATATTTATATCTTATCTCTGTTATCTGTAATTCCAAGACTTAAAAAAGCAGCACTTGAGCTTTTAAATAAGTATTTCGAATTCTTACTTGAAACCGCTATGTTTTCAGAAAATAAAAGATCTGTTTTTCCTTCATGGCTCCTACAAACAACTATTTTGGAAAAGGAAAGTTCTGGTCTCTCCTGGTGTCTGGGAGATTTGGGGATTGGAATAACCTTATTAAATTCTTCACAAATCATCAACAATAAAGAAATGGAGAATATGGCACTGAAAATTCTTACCCATTCATCAAAAAGAATAGCACCGAAAAACACGGGACTAACCGGGCCTAGCCTTTGTCACGGATATTTTGGAGCCTATAAAATTTTCTCAAGAGTTTACAGTGTCACCGGAGAGAAAATTTTCCTAAATGCAAAAGAACACTGGCTCAATATAGGATTAGAGAGTATAAAAAACAATATGCCTTCGGACTCATCCATTTTAATCGGGCAAACTGGGATAGGATTAGCTTTAATTGATGCTTATACTAATACAGACCATAATTGGGGGGAATGCCTTTTAATATCATAACAGCACTGTAAATGAGTAAATTTCCATACAAAGCACTTGACAATTTCGTATTAAGAACTCCTTCGAAATCTTTAAATTTTCTGAAAGAATTATTAAACGAACAATATATTTCCACTGAAAAGCTGAAACAGGCAACTTCAGATCCGTTCTTCCAGGAAGCTTTATTTCTGGCCTCCCCAAATCTCCAAAACACCATGGTTGAATGGATTAAAGGAAACATAACGAACGAAGTTAAGCAAGAAAAGTTACAAAACAGCCTTTTAAAGTATTTGTCCAGAATGTCTTCAAGATGCACTCCATTCGGCTTATTTGCCGGATATGCTGTAGGACAATTAGACACTGAAACAAATATACAACTGAAAGAATTAAGTTCATACAAAAGATATACAAGACTGGATATGCAGTATTTGTCTTCCCTGTCACAAAAATTGATCGCCAATAAATCATTAAGAAATCATTTAATCTTTAATCCCAATAATACATTATATAAAATAGGCCAACAATACAGATACATAGAGTATAGATATTCTGCTGGCTTAAAAAGGAGTTATCACATAGAAGCAATAGAAGCAGACGAATACTTTGAATATATTATAAAAACAGCATCTGGCGGTTTAACTGTGGATAACTTGATAACTGCTTTAATAAAATATGACTCAGACATTGATGAAAAAGAGGCAAAAAATTACATTAATCTGCTCATTGATAATCAAATCCTTGTAAGCAATATAGATCCTGTAGTCATCGGAAAAGATTATTTGACAGTAGTTAAAGAAAACATTCTAACAAAAAAAATAGTAAAGGTTCTCACTGATATTGATACACAGCTTAAAAGTATAGACCAACAGATTCCTAATCATATCAATCGCTATTTTGAAATAAAATCTCAGGCAGATAAACTAGAAACCGAAATTGATTTAAAATTTCTATTTCAGGCAGATCTTAATGCTGCCACTAAAATCAATAAAATTGACAAAAAAAACATCAAAGAAATCAAAGACGCGTTAGTTCTTTTAAATAAATTTTCCATAATTTCTAAAAATAAATCTAATACCTATATAGATAACTTTGTTAAGAAATTTAAACAGAGATATGAAGAACAGGAGGTTCCTCTTTCAAAAGCTTTAGACCCGGAATCAGGAATTGGATATAAAAATAATGATATGGACGAAATCATACCTGACAATACTTTTATTGACAATCTCGTGATAACTCCCAACCGGATTAATAAAAATGAAATTAACTGGAATAACACCAATGCAATATTTCATTATAAAATAACCCAAGCTTATAAGAATGATGACTATATCATTACCTTAAATTCATCTGATCTTCCTTCTTGGATTAAAGAATCCTGGAATGACCTTCCGGACACCTTGTCATTTATGACAGAATTCGTCATGATAGATGGAGAACAAAAAATAAAATTAGATGGTGCTGGCGGAGCAAGCGGAGCTAATATTTTTGGAAGATTCAGTTTAAATGATAAAGACATATTTCAGCATACAGAAAAAATAATTGATATTGAAAAGCAAATCAATCATGACTCTGTTATAGTTGATCTTGCTCACCTTCCTGAATCAAGAATAGGCAATGTTATCAACAGACCAAGCTTTAGTGACTATGAAATCCCTTATTTATCGCAATCTATAAAACCTACAGACTCTCAAATCTTACTGGAAGACTTAATGATTTCCGTAAAATCCAATCAGATTATTTTACGCTCAAAGAAGTTGAATAAAAGGATTATACCACGGCTTATTAATGCCCACAATTATGCCGCGAATTCCATTCCTGTTTATCATTTTCTATGTGATTTACAAATGCAGGGGAAAAGAACAGGCCTGAGTCTGGAATTAGGACAGATGGAAAAAAACTACAAATTTATTCCCCGTATTGAATTAAACAATATCATTCTAAAGCCAGCCACATGGAATCTGAGAAGAAAAGATCTCCTTATATTCACCAACGATATTACATCTGATGCAGATTTACTAAAAGCTATAGAACAGTCTCAAAGAGAATGGAAGCTCCCTCAATACATTCTCTTTGCCGAAAATGATAATGAATTACTCATCAACTTACAAAACATCAATAGTATTAAAATGATGATAGATGCCATAGGTGAAAAACCCAACTTCACCTTCAAAGAATTTCTTTTTAAAGACGAAAAGCAGATTGTGCGTAAAGGCAAGGAATCTTTTACTAATCAGATCATTATTACCTTTTATAATGATCAAAAATTAATTGACCATAAAAATGCATAGTAATATACAGCGGAATTTTATTTTCGGAGATGAATGGTTATACTATAAATTTTTCTGCGGACACAATGCCTCAGATAAAATCTTGTCAGAAATCATAAAACCTGTCAGTGAAAAACTTTTATCTGAAGGATTTATCGATGAATGGTTTTTTATCCATTACACCGATCCCTCCTATCACATTAGATATAGAATTAAAATAAAAAATGGAGACTTTATAGGTCCTGTTGTGAATATATTAAACTCTTATTTAAAAGAATTTATTATACAGGAACTGATCTGGAATGTTGAAACGGATACTTATAAGCGGGAAATAGAAAGATATGGAGAGAATACCATGCAGATATCTGAAAATATTTTTTGTTTAGACAGTCGTATTATTGTAAATTTTATTGAACATTTTAACAATGAGCAGCCTTTTGAAAGAAGTTCATTTGCTTTGAGACTGGTTCAATTTTATCTTGACAGTTTCGAATTATCTATCCTGGAAAAATTACATTTTACTGAATCATTGAAAAATGCTTTTTATAAAGAATTCGGATCAGAAAAAGAGATCAAAAAACAACTGGATAAGGTTTTTATTAACAACCAACAGCTTATCTATAAAACTCTTTCTTCCCCAATAAGCAAGACAAATCATCTTACAAAGAGCATCTTCAATCATAAAAAAGATATCATAAAGAATATCAATTCAATTTTGACAATCCATAAAGAAGGAGTTCTACAAACAGAAATATTCAATTTATTATCCAGTTACATTCACATGTCTGTTAATAGACTCTTCATATCTAATCACCGTTTACACGAGTTAACTTTGTATGATTTTTTATGGCGATTCTATAAAAAAGAATATTTTAATTCAAAAAATTCGTAAATGCTGTCAGCAGAAGATATTTATTCACAATTATCCCATGTGAAAAATTATGAAAATTGGGACACCGGATTAAATGGCAAAAGTGCAGTTTCATTATTTCTATTTCATTATAGTAAGCTCAAAAAAAGTACTGAAGCACACAATAAAGGGATTGATTTATTAGAGCATGAATTAAATAATCTTGAATCCATTTCAAATGTCAGCCTCTTTAATGGTTTATGTGGTATTGCCTGGAGTGTAAATTATCTTGCCAGTGAAAATATGATCGATATTGATCATGATGACTTCCTTCCTGATTTACTTGAAAGTGAATTAAAAAGCATCTTTTTTTCGAATAATGCATTAATTTCTGATCATCAGTTTAAAAATAATTCGGATATATTTTTCTATTTTATCGAAAGATATTCTACGACCCAATCCGACATTTTAAAGAACGAATATGAAATTTTCATCAATCGGAGCCTTATACTTTTTACACATTTTTTTCATCAACTTGATAGTCATAAACTTTATGAAAAGCTTGACATAAAAAACCTGATTGGATTTATACGAAATTTAAATCTACTAGCTCAAAGTTTTCAATCTCCTTTATTACATTTTTTATTCTCAAAAAGCAACAACTGGGTGTTATCAGCATTAGAGGTCAATAACATAAACCTTTCTGCTCTATTTCAATCAGCTAATTACATCACTGATACAACACACTCTAAAAAACTGACTAAGCTTTTAACTAAAAACAATAAAAAAACAGTTAATGAAATGACTTTAGATAAAATCAATATTTCCGAAAATATAGGTATTTGGAATGAAGGGACTAGTAATCTAGGGTTAAAACATATAGTTTTTGAAGATCAAATTAAAAAAAAATCACTTAAATATCTTCTCGAGCTGGATTAAAACAGAATAGTCTGCATATTATTCATAAAGGATTCTTTATATTTGTGTACAAAAAATTGATTATGGATTTTTACAAGATTTTATTGAGTGCCCATAAAGGATTCGGGTATCTGGAATTGGTTTTAGTAACCTTATTTATTGTTGCTTTGTTGGTTACCATGTTTGGATTCAGTGGTAAAGTAAACAAATTATTAAAGAAGACTACCCTCTTCACGATGATCTTTTTCCACGTTCAGTTTTTAATCGGTATTATTATGCTCGTTATTAATTTTACAAAAGGACTTGATATGGGATCTGTCATGAAAAATGCAGACCTGAGATTTCAATATGTAGAACATCCATTTTCTATGCTAATTGCAGCTGTTTTAATGACAATCGTCAACAAAAAAGTAAAAGTTAACCCTACCATTTCTTTAGGAATCGTAATTATGGGATTAATTGCAGTCGGTTTATTTGCATTCGCGTTTCCATGGACAAGAGTCTTTGGAGCATAATATATTAACTTAAATAATGTAATCATTAAGATGAAAGTAGCTGTAGTCGGTTCAACAGGAATGGTTGGACAAGTTATGCTTAAAGTTTTGGAAGAAAGGAACTTCCCTGTAACAGAATTAATTCCGGTCGCATCGGAAAGATCTATAGGTAAGAAGGTGAAGTATAAACAGAAAGAATATACTATTGTAAGCATAAACGACGCTATAGCTGCCAAACCTGATATTGCCATATTTTCTGCAGGCGGATCTACTTCTCTGGAGTATGCTCCCCAATTTGCAGCAGCAGGTATCACTGTAATTGATAATTCTTCAGCATGGAGAATGGACCCTGATAAAAAATTAGTCGTTCCGGAAATCAATGCAGGAGTTTTAACGAAAGAAGATAAAATCATTGCGAATCCTAACTGTTCTACCATTCAGTTGGTAATGGTTCTGGGCCCGCTCAACAAAAAATACGACCTGAAAAGAGTGGTTGTTTCTACCTACCAGTCTGTAACAGGAACAGGAAAAGCAGCGGTAGATCAACTGAATGCTGAAATCAACACTGATAATTCGGTGGCAAAAGTATATCCTTATCAGATATTCAAAAATGCCTTACCTCATTGTGATGTTTTTAGTGATGACGATTACACTAAAGAAGAGATTAAATTAATGAAAGAGCCTAAGAAAATTTTAGGGGATGATACATTCAATTTAACAGCTACTGCAGTAAGAGTTCCGGTACAGGGAGGACATTCTGAAAGCGTAAACATTGAATTCGAAAACGAATTTGAATTGGACGAAATAAGAAAAATCTTATCGGAAACTCCCGGAGTCATTGTAATGGATGATGTAAAGAATAACATATATCCAATGCCATTATATTCTGAAGGAAAAGATGAAGTCTTTGTCGGCAGGATAAGACGGGATCTATCACAGCCGAAAACTCTCAATCTCTGGATTGTAGCAGACAATCTGCGAAAAGGAGCAGCAACCAACGCAGTACAGATCGCAGAATACCTTGTAGCAAACAACTTAGTATAAACTAACAAATAAAAAAAGAGTCTCAACATTGAGATTCTTTTTTTTATCAAACTTATGAAGAATAAGAAAAGTAACAATAAAGATAAAATTGGTTTCCAAAAGCTCATTGCTGTTTTTGGAGTTATTCTTTTCATCGGAAAACTGGCTGCCTGGAAGCTTACGAATTCCGATGCTGTTTTTTCTGATGCCATGGAAAGTGTCGTGAATGTCATCAGCGCATTTATGGGGCTCTACTCTCTTCACCTTGCGGCCAAACCCAAAGATGAAGATCATCCTTATGGACATGGAAAAGTAGAATTCGTCACCTCCGGTATTGAAGGTGCCCTTATCGCCATTGCCGGAATCATGATCATTTACGAAGGAATCAATAGTTTAATCGTAGGAAAAGTTTTAAATAAACTGGACTGGGGAATCTGGATTATCGCGGCCACAGCAATAGTCAATTACCTGCTCGGATATATTTCCATTAAAAAAGGGAAGGAAGAAAACTCCTTAGTCCTCATTTCATCCGGAAAGCATCTTCAGTCGGACACCATTACTACACTCGGTGTTGTAATCAGTTTAATTGTGGTATATTTTACAAAAATCTACTGGCTGGATTCAGTCGTAGCCCTGGTTTTTGGAGCCTATATCATTATTGTAGGGTATAAGATTGTCCGTAAGTCTTTAAGCGGAATTATGGACGAACAAGACCCTGACCTTCTCCGCCAGATCGTGCAGATCCTTGAAAACAACAGAAGAACAGAATGGATCGACGTTCACAATATGAAAATCCAGCAATTCGGGTCCTCCCTTCATATTGATGCCCACATCACCCTTCCCTGGTACTACAGCCTGCGTGAAGCGCATAACGAAATGGAAAAGGCCATCATCCTTCTCGCCAACAATACAAAACGAAGCATTGAGTTTAATTTTCACATGGACGACTGCAAGCCGATCTCATGTTCTGTATGCCAGATCAAAGACTGTCCTGTACGCGAAAAAGATTTTGTAAAGCGTGTAATCTGGACTCCGGAAAATGTAACAAGTGTAGATAAACATACCGCAGAAGGACACACAAATTAAGTGATGTAGTTTTATGTGTTTTTTAATGTCCCGATCTGCTTCCGATAATAAAACATAGGAACAATCAACAGTAAAATTAATGGCTGGATTACAAACCTTCTCATATAAAAAGAAAACAGGTAGCCTATCTCAAATCTATCATAAATACAGTACAGATAGATCGGAAAAGTAATGGCAAAAATAATCGTTATCAGCAGTGCACCCTGCAGGGTCCATTGTTTATTTTTAAATAAAAAATGAATAACCAGACATGAAAAAAACAGGTTTAAAACAAATCTGAAAAGGTGTCCGATTATTAATTTTCCCCATTTAAATTCCGGAAACGTAAAGTTCTTATTAGCTTCATGGAAATAATTCAGAAAAGGATCGTAGAAAAGACGGTCTTCCAGCAGTCTTACGCTTATAAGACCCAGTACACCTGCTATAACCAAAAACCAACTAAGAATTCTCATTTTTCAATGCAAAAAATTTAATCCATATCAGCCAGAGCAACACCACACTTCCATAAATAACCGCAGGAAAAATAAAATCGTGGAACATTTTACTGTACTCTTGGTGATCAGTTTGTACAATATTCAATCCTACGATTCTTACCACATTCATCCCGTAAAGAAAAACAAGTCCAATGAAGACAAAGACAAATGTTTTAGTCCCTTTATAGAATGCAAAAATAAAAGAAACAAACAAAATCATGACAGAAACAGCATTACACCCTTCCACCATTCTCGTAGCATACACATTCTTCACATAGAACCAAACCTGATCATTTTTAATATCGTCGTACAATTCTGTAGGATATCCTATTTTATTTTGAATCCAGCTCACCTGATCCGCAATTATTCTTGAAAACGAATCCAGCCCGGTTCCCTTGCAGCTATTCAGAAAAAACTGATAGGCAAAAAGCAACACCAGATAGATGATGATGAAGCGAAGCAAAATGCTTAAAACTGGTTTAAAATCCTTTAGCATACTGCAAAGATAAAAATTAGACGGTAATTTAGTATATTTGTTTCCATATTATGACTTCCGAAAACGCAAAACGATTTTTTGAAAACTATCTGGGTGACACATTTTCTGAGTTCGTCACATTGGCTCAAAGCGGTTCAGCCAGGGTAAACTTTCTGGCAACATCTTCCAGTAAAAAGTATATCGTAACTTACAATGAAAACATTCCGGAAAATGAATGTTTTTTATACTATTCTGAAATTTTTTCGTCACTGCACCTCAATACTCCTGCTATTTTTGCGATTTCTGATGACCGGAAAACATATATCCAGGAATTTTTGGGCGAAAACACCCTTTCCGAACTTATTTCAAATGAAGGACTTTCTGCCAGAGTACTATCACTCGTTACGCAAACCTTAGAAAAGCTCTACCGGCTTCAGATTGAGACACAAGGAAAAATTGATTTTTCTAAAACTTTTGAATATGAGAGGTATGATGAACTTCCCGTGATCCACGATTTGTATTATTTTAAAAATTTCGTGGCCGATGTTCTTGAACTTGAGTATCACAAATCCACTCTTCTGAAAGAATTTAAAGAAATTGCCCGACGTATCGAAGGCCTTGAGCCCAAGGGAATCATGATTCGTGATTTTCAGGCTCGAAATATTATGGTGAATCAAAATGATGAAGTTTCATTTATTGATTATCAATCGGCGATGGAAGGTCCTTTGATGTATGATGTTATTTCTTTTCTTTTTCAGGCTAAAGCCAATTTCCCTGAAGATTTTAAAAATGAAATGCTAGAATTTTACATCCAGCAGTTTGAAAATGAAAAAATAAAAAATCAACTAAAAGAATCGGTTAAACCTATTCAGATGATGAGATTCCTGCAGGTTTTAGGAGCTTACGGTTTCAGAGGTCTGATTCAGAGAAAGCAGCACTTTCTGGCAAGCATTAAACAGGGAATTTTAAACATCACACAATTTGCCGATTCTTGGGAACATATGAAAGACTACCCGGAGCTTAAAAAAGTAATCGGCCAGTTAACGCTGGAGAAAACAGAATCAAAAATTAATGAAATTATCAATTCTTAAAGTTGATTCACATAGCTCTACTGAAGAAACTAAAAGATTAGTATTAATAAAACTAAATAACCTTAATGGTTAATAAAAAAATAAAATATGCTTCACATCGACATACACAGCTTTTCGTATAAAAAAGGAGGAATTCCAAAAGATGAATCAGGAAACGGAGGAGGTTTTGCTTTCGACTGCAGGGGAATACTTAACCCAGGGAGGATTGAAGAATATAAAACCCAAACAGGAAATGATATCGGTGTGCAGAAATACCTTGAGGAAAACACTGAAATGCCTGCATTTTTAGAATTGGTAAAAAGCATTGTTTCGATCAATATTGATAATTATCTTGCAAGGGGCTTTGAAAACCTTCAGATCAATTTCGGATGCACTGGCGGACAGCACCGGTCCGTATATTGCGCCATAAAGATTGCTGAATTCATTAAGGAAAAGTATCCGGAAGGTACTGAAATTAGCCTTCACCACGATGAACAGCACCATCTGAATTCATAAATGATAAGTGATAGATTCTAATAATTTATCTTTATCTCATTAATCACCTATCAATTATACAATGAAAGCTCTAATTTTCGCAGCTGGAAAAGGCACAAGGCTTAAACCGTTTACAGATCACCATCCCAAAGCCTTAGCAAAGGTTAACGGGATCCCTCTTCTGGAAAGAAACATCCAATATCTTAAAAGTTTTGGAATAAAGGATTTTGTCATCAACATCCATCATTTTGGAGATCAAATTGCTGAATTTCTTAAAAAGAACAATAATTTCAACTGTCATATTGAAATTTCTGATGAAACAGACGAATTGCTGGAAACAGGAGGTGGTTTGATTTTTGCTAGAAGATTTCTGGATCATGGGGAAGATTTTTTAATCATGAATGCTGATATTTTAACCAACATCAATATTACAGATCTCGTTAATTATCACAAAAAGATAAAAGATTTTGCTACTTTAGCCGTTTCGGATAGGGAAAGTTCAAGAAAACTGCTTTTCAATGATGAACTTGTCCTAAGAGGCTGGCTGAATGTACAAACCGGCGAACAGAGACTGGCTGAATTCAACAAAGGATTTAAGGCTTTGGCGTTCAGCGGTGTACACTGTATCAACCCCAGTATCTTTGAAAAAATAAAAAGAACAGGCAAATTTTCTGTTATGGAAGAATATCTGGATCTTATGCTGACCGAACAAATACACGGTTTTGTGCATGACAGTATCCTGATAGATGTCGGAAGACCGGAATCTGTAATAGAAGCCGAAAAACATTTTAAATAATTTTTGCAATGGAAATTGATGGAACCCGGGATGAAAGCTTAGTAAATCCAGAACTCGACATAAACGAATCAAAGCTGCACAACAGCTTCAGACAAAAAACCTGGGACGAAACCATTACCAAAGACAGCTGGATGGTTTTCAAGGTGATGGCAGAATTTGTAGACGGATATGAAAAACTCGCCAAAATCGGACCTTGTGTATCGCTGTTTGGCTCTGCACGTCTGAAACCGGGAAGCAAATATTATGAGATGGCTGTAGAAATTGCTGAGAAAATCACAAAACTAGGCTTCGGAATTATTACCGGAGGCGGTCCTGGGATTATGGAGGCTGGAAATAAAGGCGCTTTTAATGCAAAAGGGAAATCTATCGGTTTAAATATCGATCTTCCTTTTGAGCAGCATTTTAATCCGTATATTAACAAATCATATTCAATGAACTTTGATTACTTTTTTGTAAGAAAAGTGATGTTTATTAAATATTCTCAGGGTTTTGTTGTAATGCCGGGAGGATTTGGTACTTTAGATGAATTAACGGAAGCGATGACACTGATCCAGACTAATAAAATTGGGAAATTCCCTATTGTGTTGGTCGGCAGTAAATTTTGGAGCGGATTACTGGAATGGTTTAAGGCAACCTTACTGGAAGAGGGAATGATTGCTGCAGATGATCTTGATCTTTACAGAGTTGTGGACACTGCGGATGAAGCGGTAGCACACATTAAAGCGTTTTATGATAAATACGCGGTGAACGTCAATTTTTAATTGGCATATTATTTGTGACTTAATATAAACAAGCATGATTGTAAATCTATTAATTAAGATGAAAAAACTTATATATATATCTAGTATTTTAACATTTTTTGTGTTAATGAGTTTTATGTATGTAGACTTTTTCTCTTCGATGACCAAAGTGGATTATATTGATGGAAGCAAGACATTGAAGTTTACCACAAAAATGAATACAAACCACATTTCTGATGCTATTAAGATCAACCCCAACACCGCTGGATTTGAAGCAGAAGTAAAAAAATATGTGAACAATAATTTTGATGTGTACGTCAATGGCTCTCCTAAAACAATTACTTTTACAGGAAGTCAGGTAAACGGAGAAACTGTATGGGTGTATTTTGAAACGGGCGGAGTATCGGACATCAGCACCTTAAAAATAAAAAACGCGATCCTTTTAAGTTCTTTTCCTAAGCAAATTAACGTAGTTACTATTGCTTACAAAGGAACTCAGAAAGTAATGAATTTCCAACGAGGAAAAGAAGTAAACGAAGTTTCTTTTTAAAAAGAAATTTTAAAGTATAAAAACCACTGCAATGCAGTGGTTTTTTTGTTATATAATCAATAAAAATACATTGTTACCAGTTGATAACAGCCATTTTAACATCATGCTCTATATCACTTTTATTATACTGAAAAGGTATTTTTTCTAACGACCAGGATTTCTTATAATATCCACCTTCTTCATGAATATTATATTTAGAAAGAGAATCTGTAATATCATATTTATCCAATATAATATACCCATTCTTACTATTAGTAGAATCGTAGGCGACCAGATACTTCCGCCCAAAGATAAATTCTCCATTGCGGTGTGCCCTAATTCTATCATAATTGTTATAAAATTCAATATCAAAACCTAACCCGTTTTTATTATTATAGTACTCGTATCTCACTTCACCTATTGTGTATTTTGTGTTTTTAAGCATTTTCACATTAGGAGGCCCAGCACTGGCATAGAAACTATATATCAATAGAGACACTAATCCCACAAAAGTAAGTATCCCCTTGGTTCGTTGACTCATACTATTCATTATTATATGAAATTAATAAAAAAGGCGGACTTTAAAAAGTCCGCCCTGGTATTATATTAAAGCTCCTATTATTGTGCCTTTATTTTGAAATCATCTACTTCCCATGTCGCTGCTGCTGAAGTCGTAGAAGTATATTTAAATGCAATTCTAACATTTTTACCTAAGAATGCACTTAGATTTACATTTCCTGAACCTACCCAGTCACCAAATGCTCCTGTATTGGTATCTAATGTTGCAGGTAATAATGTCCAAACTGTTGTTGCCACATTTCCTGTAAAGTTATCCGTTGCATATACCTGTAACGTATTTCCTGCATATCTTACATCGGTAGTGAAACTCACGGCAGCTTTTGTTTTACCTACCAAGCTTACTGCTTTAGAGATTAACCAATCTTCATTGGCATTGTTTACAGATGCAAAACCGTTCATCATTGCATAGTAGTTGGTTCCGTTACCCTGATTTGAAGTACCCCAAACCTGAGCTCCTGTTACGTTTACTGTAGTCCAGTCTGTACTGAATCCACCGCTTGCAAAGTTTTCACTATAAATAGTCGGGATCGGTGTATAAATACTTCCGTCACATCTTGGATTATCCAAATCAACATTAGCTAATTTTGTAATCCATAACTGATATGTTCCATTGAAAATACTTGCGATTGCATATACATCACCTTTACCTCCTTCGATTTCAGTAGAACCTGGTTTTTTAGGCGCTGCAGATGTTCCGAAATCTGCCAATCCGCTTGTTCTCAGAAGAATCTGGTTTCCTGCACAATCCTGTAATGTTCTGTTCGTAGTTCCTGTACCGTCCGTATATGTTTTTCCAAGGTCGCTGTCTATAAACTGAAGATCTTTGATTTTGATCCATCTTCCAACATCAGCAGTGGTAAGCTGTGTAATGGTTCTTTCTGTAGGAACTACCGGTCTTGAAGCAGTATTCGTATCAAAGAAATATTTATACATATCTGTTTCTTCGATCTGTCCGAACTGGGTGTTATTATTGAACAGGTTTCCTAACTGTATTTCTCCGCTAACGTTTCTTACATATAGGTTTTTCAATTTAATATTAACATCTTTTCCTAATCTGAAACGGTTATCAAGATATAAATTCACTTTATTGATGTTTACTCTGATTCCGCCTGTAGCATCTTCTATGTACACATATTTGTATAGGTTACCAGTTTCGTCATTAGCCACAACCTGAGCTTTCACATAGAAATCTCCTGTAATCTGCGTCCAGTTTGTTCCTGTAGACATTTGCTTAAGTTCAGCTACCGTTTTCGCCGTCAGCGTACTTGGATTAAAATCACACGGGCTAGAAGTAAGACCATCTAAACGCGGGAATTTATTCATATCAAGGTCAGTAGGTTTGTTAACATACAATTGATACGTTACTGTAGAAGTTGGCGTAGACTGGAATTTACTGTAAATCCCTACAAACTTACCTTTTCCTGAAGGAAGAAGCTGATTGGCAAATGAAGCAAATCCACTGTTTCTTACGATAGCCGTTTTTGTATATTTTCCTACACCACCGGTTACTGTCCAGCCCTCACCTATAGTTTTATCTATCGTTACACCGTTAGGGGCATAGGTTGTACATAATGCTCTTCCATCGAATTCAACATCATTAAGTTGGATCAGACATCCGAAATACTGGTCGTTAGAAGCAACCATATCACTCATCGTCATTACTTTAGGAACGATATTCCCTCTTGTTGTACAAGATCTGAAGATGAATTTCGGTACTTGTTTTTCCGGAATTCTTGATACTGCTCCGGCAGAAGTTTCAGCACCGGTTTTCATACCCAACTGTACAAGGTTACCGTATGCTCCTACTGCAAGACCATTAAGTTTAACATAAATCTTTGATCCCTGAGGATATCTTGTATAGGTACTTACGGCATCCACACTGATGGTAAATCCATGCGTAGGGTTCTGTAAAGCATCCTGGATATAGATTGTTTTGTAGATATTACCTGTTTCATCCGTAGAAGAAACATATCCTACCATGTATAAATCATCAGATTCATCATTAGGCGTTTTATCTTCCGGGAAAACGTAAGTAGTACTGTTTTGGTATTTTGCTTTTACATCGGCAAATGGTACTACGATCCCTTTTTTATCAGCACAGTCGAAACCGTCAAGGTTAGGCTGGTCATATTTATCATCATGCACACATCCTGTGATATACAGGGAAGCAATGATCACAAAAATATATTTTAAAATTGAAGTATATTTTTTCATAGTGGTCTTTTTAGAATCTTAAATAAACGTTAGTAAAGAAGGTTGTTCCTCTGTCATACCAAAGTTTTGGTCCGAAATAAGGGGTATCTCTCTGAGACTCTGCAAGAGCGTCTGCAAAGTTTACATTTCTTCCCTGCTCGAATCCTCCGGTTACATAGTTTCTGTTGTTCAGAATATTGTTTACAGATACACTAAGTCCCATTCTGTATTTTCCAAACTGGAAAGATTTACCTGCATTAGCATTCAGCATAAACTGGTTGTTGAATTTCTTTTGCTTGGTAATCTGCTGGATAAGCTCAGGCGTTACTCCCGGATACGGATCGTTTGTTGTCTGATCTGTATACATGTATGGCGTTTTATTAAGCGCTGAGAAATCAAGGTACTGATCCATCAGGTAATTGGCTGAAGCTCCAACCCACCAATATTTAGGAGAATTATATTTTAAACCAAAAGAGAATGCTTTCTGAGGTGTTCCGGCAACTTTGTAATCTTTTACATTTGCTTTCCCCCATACGTCTGTTCCTCTGAATCCGTTAAGATCATCAAAAGTTGATACTTCCGGGTTGTTGGTATATTTGTATTCTCCAATACTTGCTACCCCCACTGCATTTAATGTAGATGTTACTTTCACATCGAAGCCTAATTCAACTCCCATGTATCTCTTGTTCACACCGCTCATTGCTTCGTTTACCAATGTACTGAATGAGTTCCCCAGCGTTCCGTCATTAACATCAGCATAGTATCTTGAAATTTCAGTAGCATTCTGGATCGTTGTAAGATATCCTGACAATCTTAATTTCAGGATCTGTCCTCTCATGATATAACTGATATCATTAGAATTGATGATCTGATTTTTAACACCTGGCGTTAAATAATCCACCATTCTTGGGTTAATATAGATCTCATTGATTGTTGGTGCCAAACTGAAGAAAGCTCCGTTGTATACGATAAAGTTTTTACCGTCGATCTTATAAGTAAGTTTTGCTTTAATACCAGCATCTAAGGCATCATAAACCGCACTTTTTCCTTTAGAGTTGTCTCTGAATCTTGCAATACCACTTCTGAAATTACCTTCTCTGTATGCTTCAGAATAAGAAGAGAAGATGGAAGCTACCACATTAAATTTACTGAAATCCACTTCTGATGAAACGTTCAGAGAGTAATGGTTTCTTGTCAGCTCATAAGAATACTGAGTTCTGTCTCCTTCTCTTACTTCTACATTCGTATCATCTGCATTGTATCTTACATCATTATTAAAAGCATTAAGATTATAAGCATAATTAGCCCCTAATAAATCTTTAATTCTTCTAAAGTTATCAGATTTTAAATTCTGGTAGTTAAAGTTGATATTCAATTTCCAGTTATCCTTTAATCTTGTATCAAAGTGAGAGGAGAAATTGAATGTTTTATCTTTATTTACGTCTTCTACTACAGTATATACAGCTCCTCTTGGCGACCCATCCATATTGGTAAGGTTAAGACGGTTGGCATTGTATATAGAATTCCAGTCGATCTGAGACTGCTGTCTGAACTCATCAGCTGATAAAAGTCCGTAGCTTGGTAATTTTCTGTAATACGTAGGGTTTGGATCTGCAGCGTGGAACCAGTCTAATCTGCTTCTTGCATCGCTTCCAAACTGATAAGAAACTGTGTTAGTCCAGTTTGAGGTTTTACCCAGTTTCAGGTAATCTGTCAACATGAAAATCGGTTCAAAAACATTTCTGATTCTGGAGTTTCTTTTTTCTCCATCCTGCCAACCCCAGTAAGAGTTGTAGTTTTTCCCCATAATATCATATACTTCCTGAGTATTTGGAGCGTTGGAAGCTCTATAGGTAGGTGATCCGAAACCGGTAAGGTTGATAGAGTGTCTGTCGCTGAATTTCTTTTCAATAGATCCGAAATAAGCATACGCATCCTGGTATACCCCATCAATA
This sequence comes from Chryseobacterium soli, assembly GCF_000737705.1. Taxonomy (GTDB): domain Bacteria; phylum Bacteroidota; class Bacteroidia; order Flavobacteriales; family Weeksellaceae; genus Chryseobacterium; species Chryseobacterium soli. Next base: position 176,568 of record NZ_JPRH01000001.1, read on the forward strand.
ACAGCTCTGTCTCCCCATCTTCTGCTTCCTGAAAACGTAAATGCCCAACCTTTCTTGGTTAATCCTGAAGAATACGTTGCCATAGCTCTCTGCATATAACTTCTATTGGTAAATGAATACGCCAATGAAGTCTGCTTTCTGTAGCTGGAAGCTCTGGTGTTATAATAAGCTACCCCGCCCAGGTTACCAAAAGTATATTCTGAAGGAGTAATATTGTCTACATTCTCGTACGGATATCTGGTAACATCATTCAAACCACCCCAGTTGCTGAAATCAACTCTACCGTCATCATTTTTAGACATCGATACTCCGTTGAAAACTACATCCTCAAATCTGTTATCTACCCCTCTTGGTCTGAACCAGTAAGCACCTAGTTCAAAAGCGGAAACATTTTGGAAAGCATCTCTCCCTGAGCTCAAAAGTCCAACTGTAGGCTGCATTGATGAGCCTCCATCTTCGGTATCATTTGCAGAGTCGTCAATGACTACAACTCCTGCATCTGTTCCTAGATTGTAATTAAGTGTAATAACACCCAAGTCTTTTCTCTTCTCATCAGCCGTTACATCAAATTCTAAAATTTTAGATTCAAAATTTGGTTTTGCAACAGTAATAAGATAATGGCCAGGTTTCAAATCCACAAACTGGAAGTACCCAATTTTATCCACAGTCACATCACCGCTGGACTGTGCTAGATCTACTTCTGCTTTCTCTAATGGCTTACCGTCCTGATCCTTAACGTATGCAAAAACGGTAGTTTGTGCAAAGTAATAAGATGCAGGCAATAGGGTAAACAAAGAGATTAGGGATAGTTTTTTAATCATAATAAACTTATTTTTAACTCCTTCTTTATTTAAGGGGCCACAAATTTAGAACTATTTTCATTAAGTCAAACATTTTAAGCTTTTTATTCTATTAATTTTTCTTAACCTTCCACCATTATCCTAACAATATTATCTTTTCTTCATTAATATAAAAAAGCATTTGTTAAAATATTTTTAATATGAGTCTTATATAAAATTAGTAATTTTACCCCCTTAATTTTTTTGAATATACTAAGAACATGAAAAAATATCTAATCATTGCTGCGGTATTTTGCTTCGGATCTGCTTTTTCACAGCAGAAACAAGTTAAAAGAGCGGCTGTCGCTTTCCTGAATGTAGAAAACCTTTGGGACACTATTCCTTCTGCGGATTATATCGACGGAACCCTTCAGGTAAACAATCCTAAATTTCATAGAAGCGTACCATTAGATTCTTTAAAATATCTTGAAACCACAGAAGACTACAGAGGAGAATGGAGTGATGATCTGCTAATCGGAAAAAAAGTAATCCGCAAGCAGGTCTTAGCCGATGACTTTACTGCCAACAGCCCTAAAAGATGGGGAACGAAATCATACAACCAAAAATTAGCCAATGAAGCAAAGGTGATTTCTGAACTGGGTAGACAGTACACCAATGACAACCCGGTTATCTGCGGACTGATTGAAGTTGAAAACAGACAGGTCATTGAAGATCTTATCAAACAGCCTGCTCTGGCAAAAAGCAACTACGGAATTGTACATTTCAACACGTATGATGCAAGAGGTATTGACGTAGCAATCATTTATCAAAAATCCAGATTCTCTGTCATAAACTCTTATAAAAAAGAAATAAAAATCTTCGGAGACGAAGGAAGAAGAGAATACACCAGAGATGTTGTAGTGGCAGTAGGTTTATTGGATGGTGAAAAAGTAGCTATTTTAATGAATCACTGGCCTTCAAGAAGAGGTGGAGAAGCAATTTCACAGGCTAAAAGAAATACAGCTGCTACCGTTTTGAAAAACGAAATGGATAAGCTGACTGCTGAAAACCCAGGCATCAAATTATTCTCTATGGGTGATTACAATGATGATCCGGTAAGTCCAAGCGTGAAAAAACATTTAGGAGCAGTAGGTGATCCTAGTGAATTATCGGACAAAACTCCTTATTATAATCTAATGTATAAGCTATACAAAGCAGGGGTTGCTTCTTTAGCATACAGAGATGCTCCCAATTTGTTTGATCAGATTATCGTTTCAAGAAACTTATATTCTCCTGACAAAATTACCCCTACTTATACCATCTATAAGGCAGAGATCTATGCTCCTTCTTATTTAGTCAACAAGGAAGGACAGTACAAAGGATACCCATTCCGTTCTTGGGACGGCGACAGGTTTACTGGTGGATACAGTGACCACTTCCCAGCTGTTTCTGTTGTTCAGAAGGAATACATTAAAAAATAAAACAAAAGCACTCTTTTTAGGGTGCTTTTTTAATATATTTAAGGTAAATATATCCATCATGAAAAATTTTGTATTGCTCTTAATTTTCGCATGTATTCCTTTTAGTTGTTTTTCGCAAACCACTCCTAAGAATACGAAAGAGAAATCTGAAATAAAGCCTTCTAAAAATGATGACGGAGAATGGGATATCACAGTAATGGATACTCAGTTTGACTATTTCCTGAATGGTATTGCAAAACCCATCAGCCAATATTCTGAATCGTATTTAAAGACTAAAAACACTTTTCTGGTGAACGAGTGGAACTCTTATTATAACACAGGGAAGTACAGAAACATCATAGAATCCGGAATCGATTATGATCCAAAAGAAAATTACGGGATCAAGTTCGAATACAAGCTGTATCAGGTATTCGCTTACGTAAGCTGGAAGTACGGATTAAGAATGAACGGATTGTCCGGCAGCGATGTCATACGATAGCATTCCTTAACAATCATGCACAAAAAAAGGTTCAGAAAACATTCTGAACCTTTTGCTTTTATAGGATCTAACAATTATTTGTTGAATAATTCTTCTACTTTGTCCCAGTTTACTACATCGAAAAAAGCTCCAACATAATCAGGTCTTCTGTTCTGGTAGTTCAAATAATATGCATGCTCCCAAACGTCCAATCCTAACACTGGAGTTCCTTTAACGTCTGCAACAGGCATTAACGGGTTGTCCTGGTTTGGAGTAGAAGAAACAGAAACAGAACCGTCTGCATTCTTAATTAACCAAGCCCATCCTGAACCGAATCTTGTCTTAGCTGCATCAGAAAAATCAGTTTTGAATTTTTCAAGACCACCATAGTTTTCAATCGCTGCTTTTACATTTCCTACAGGTTCTTTGCTTCCACCAGGAGTTAAGATTTTCCAGAATAAGCTATGGTTGAAGTGTCCTCCTCCATTATTTCTTACCGCTGGCTTATCAGTTCCTGTCTGGCAGATCTCTTCAATTGTTTTTCCTGCTAATTCAGTTCCTTCAATTGCTTTGTTTAAGTTATCGATATATGCCTGGTGGTGCTTAGTATAATGGATTTCCATTGTTTTTGCATCAATAGTAGGCTCTAATGCATCGTAAGCGTATCCTAATGTTGGTAATTCAAATGACATAATTTTATTTTTAATGTTATAATCCAAAGTTAGCCAATATTTAAGCTATTATCAAAAATTGGAGATTATTTTAATAAATCTTTAACATTGATATATTCATTGCCATGAATCATCCTTCTTCAATAAATAAAGCAGATTTAAATCCTTTGTATTTCTTTTACACAATATTTCTTTCGGATCTGAGAATTACAATTCAGGAAATGAAAACAGATTTCTTTGTTATATTGATAATCAAGAACGCATACCTTCTATAAAAATAAAAAGCACGAACCTTACGATCCGTGCTTTCTATTTAACAATATTAAATTTATTTATTCATAGACATCAGGAATTCTTCATTGTTTAAAGTTCCTTTGATGTTTTTATTTACAAATTCCATAGCTTCCACAGGGTTCATTTCAGAAAGATATTTTCTGAAGATCCACATTCTCTGTGAGGTAACCTCGTCCAGAAGAAGATCATCTCTACGCGTGCTTGAAGAAATTAAATCGATAGCCGGATAAATCCTTCTGTTCGCTATTTTTCTGTCTAACTGAAGTTCCATGTTTCCGGTACCTTTGAATTCTTCAAAAATAACTTCATCCATTTTAGAACCGGTATCGATAAGAGCAGTTGCAATAATCGTTAAAGAACCTCCGTTCTCAATTTTTCTTGCTGCTCCGAAGAATCTTTTCGGTTTGTGTAATGCATTGGCATCTACTCCACCGGAAAGAACTTTTCCTGAAGCTGGAGTCACCGTATTATATGCTCTTGCCAATCTCGTAATAGAGTCTAACAGGATCACTACATCGTGTCCGCATTCTACCATTCTCTGTGCTTTCGCAAGTACAAGATTAGCTACTTTCACGTGTTTTTCTGCCGCCTCATCAAATGTAGAAGCAATCACTTCAGCATTTACACTTCTTTCCATATCGGTAACTTCCTCAGGGCGTTCGTCGATAAGAAGTACCATCATGTATACTTCAGGGTGGTTGGCCGCAATAGAATTGGCAATATCTTTAAGCAACATGGTTTTACCTGTCTTAGGCTGCGCCACGATCATTGCTCTCTGTCCTTTTCCAATCGGTGCAAAAAGATCTACGATTCTTGTGGAAAGCGTAGAATTATTTCCTGCCAGATTAAATTTCTCTTCAGGGAAAAGCGGTGTTAAATATTCAAAAGCAACACGGTCTTTAATGAATGCTAAATCACGTCCATTAACTTCTGTAGGCTTTAAAAGTGAAAAATATTTTTCTCCTTCTTTTGGCAATCTAACAATACCTTTCACAGTATCACCCGTTTTTAATCCAAAGTTTCTGATCTGCGCTGTAGAAACATACACATCATCAGGAGAAGAAATGTAGCTAAAATCTGAAGACCGTAAAAAACCGTAGTTATCCGGAAGGATTTCTAAAACCCCTTCAATACTAACCATTCCGTCGAAGTTAAACTCTTTTCTGGACTCATGATGTTCTTCATGCTTCTCAGAATGTCTGTTTTGATTCTGGTTTTGATTAGAATTTTGATTCTGGTTAGGATTCTGATTCTGATTCGAATTCTGGTTAGGATTCTGATTCGGGTTTTGGTTTGGATTCTTATGAGAATTTCCACTATTCTGTGGATGATTGTGATTTTTTTGAGGTCTGGCCTGAGATTGAGGGGATGTAGGCTTTTCTTCTGTAGGAGCAGATTCCTGAGGTTCTGCATTTTTAGTAGCTTCTTTTCTTTCCTGAACAGACTCTGTATTACCTGTATTATTATTAGGAGGAGAAACTCTTTGTCTTTTTTTCTTAGCCTGTGCAGTTTGTGTTTGTGCTTCTGCTTTGGTTTCGGTTTCAGTTTTTACTTCCTCCGGTTTCTGTTGTTCAGGAACACGTTGTCTTGCCTCTACTTTTGCCTGTACCTGTGGCTTTATTTCTACTTCTTGGGGTTGTGTTTCCTCCTGTGGTATCGCTTCCGACTTGGGTTTCGGTGCGGTTTTCTTTGGAGCTGATTTTCTTGCAGGAGCTTTTGCTGGTTTCTCAGCCGGTATTTCTTCAGTAGTTATACTGGTTTCCGTGGCGTTGAAATAATCTTTAGCAACTTTAGGGTTAGAAGCCTGAAAGTCAAGAATTGCAAAGATTTTGTCATTTTCATTGCTGTTTCTTGCAACTTTAACGCCCAAATCCTTTAAGATTTTAGTCAAGTCCGTTACGGATTTTGACCTTAACGTTTCTAGGTTAAACATATTTAATGTAAAAATGTAATTAATTGTGAGTAAGAAAAGTAAGTCCGGTGACTGTTATTTTCAAGTACATTGTATAATGCAAATCTACACTTATTTTTGAATTGTGCAAAATTTATGTTATTTTTGCCAACGAATTAATATTCAATGCTACAAAGAATACAGACCATATGGACATTTTTAGCAGTTTTGGCTGCTGTTTCTCTTTTCTTAACGGGACAAGATGCTACTGTTTTTGGTAGTATTCCCGTGGTAAACATTGGGTGTATTGCCCTTGTTTTAGTTGGATTACTGAGTGTATTCAGCTATAAAAACAGAAAAAGACAAATTTTGCTGAATACCATCAGCATCATTATAAACGTTTTGTTGATTGGTGTATTGACGTACTGGTTACTAAACTTATCCGGAGGAATACAATTTCCTGAGAAGGGTATTGAGCCGGTTTTCCCATTGATCGCGGTAATTTGTCTGCTTATTGCAAACATTTATATCCGCAGAGATGAGAGGCTCGTAAAATCTGTAGACAGACTGCGATAACCTTACAACGATTTTTTGAGTGAAAGCAGCTTCTTTTCAGAAGCTGTTTTTTTATTATATTTATCATATCAACTGCAACATTTCATGTAAAGCTGCGACAGATCCTATAAATATTATCAACAATGAAAAAACTAACCTACCTTACTGTATCGCTTTTTTCAGTCTTTACTTTCGCTCAGGAAGTTTCGAAAGAAAGGGTGAACACGATTCTTTCAACACTGGCATCAGATGAAATGAAAGGCCGCGAAATCGGAACTCCCGAAAATGAAAATGCCGGCAACTATATTGCCACTTTATTCAAAGAAAATAATTTAGAATACTGTACCGGGAATTCTTATCTCGTTCCTTTTAATTATAAAGGAAAAACAGTGTATAATGTATGTGGTGTAAAAAAAGGAAAAACGGATAAATACCTGGGATTCTCAGGCCATTTTGATCATATCGGCACTAATAATAAAAGCGGCGACAACATTTACAACGGTGCAGATGATGACGCAAGCGGCATCACCACCCTGGTGGGTATTTCAGATTATTTTAAAAATAAAAACCCTGAATTTTCTATGGTTTTCATGGCCTTTAACGGCGAAGAAAAAGGAATGCTGGGCTCTACAGCCATTGCCGGTGACAAAAATTTAGACAAAATCTACAATAACCTATCCGCCCTTTTCAATTTTGAAATGGTAGCCACAGAATCTCAGTTCGGAAAGAACGCCGTTTTCATGACAGGAGACGAATTCTCTGATATGGACGAGCTTTTCAATAAAAATGCAGTGAACGGATTAACGATAAATCCTGATCCTTATGCTAAAGAGCAACTATTTTACAGATCAGACAATGTGAATTTTGTAAAAAAGAAAATTATCGCTCATTCTATTTCAACAGCAGACATGACAAAAATAAAGCATTACCACCAGGTAAATGATGATGTAAGCATTGTTGATTTTGACAATATGACCCAGATCATTAATAATTTTGGGAAAACACTGGAAAAATTAAGTCCTAAGAACTTTGCTCCGAAGTATACGGATAAAGTAAAGTTTTAAGAAAATTCTATTCAATAAAAACCACCTTTTGGTGGTTTTCTTTTTTTATACCGGGCATCTTATTGATTCCTAATTTTTGAACATCATTTTTTCGTACTTCGGCTTCTACAAGCAATCTAATAGAATTTTCCTACTGCTAAAATCCATCTATTTCAGGATATTATTTAATATACTGAAGAAGTAATGCAGATAAGTTGTAACAAAAAAGATTTTATGCAAACATATTAGGTAAAGTAAAATCCAATTAAGAACGTCTTTCAGTATATTTTAATTAATTTTGCTATCCAATTTTTCACTCAATGAACGAATATAAAAAAATATTAAAATTCGCGAGGCCGCATCAAAAATATATCTACGGAAGTTTATTTTTCAACATTTTGTATTCTGTATTTCAAATTGCTTCCTTAGGAACCATTCTGCCTGTTTTGGGAATGCTTTTTGGTACCATAAAACCTGAAAAATATGAATCAGCACCTGTGTATTCAGGAGATCTGACAGATGTTTTTTCGTACTTAAAAGAATATTCCAATTATTATGTACAGCATTTAGTAACTCAATATGGTTCACTGAATGTTCTTGCCTGGTTGTGTGTTATTACTGCCTTTATGTTCTTATTAAGAAATGCATTCCGTTATTTCGGATCTTTCTTATTGATCAACTATCGTGTAGGGGTTACCAAAGATCTTCGTGGTGCTATGTACCGCAAAATCCTGTCTTTACCGGTTTCATTTTTTACCGAAAGCAGAAAAGGTGATTTGATGTCCCGTATGTCTAATGATGTAGGAGAAGTTGAAGGGAATATTCTGGGCAGTTTAATTGAATTGATCAATGCTCCGTTTATGCTGATCAGTACGTTGGTTACCTTATTTTTCTTAAGCCCGGAAATGACACTTTTCTCGTTATTGGTTTTACCTGTTATGGGAACAATGATTGCGTTGGTTGGAAAAAGTCTTAAAAAAGACTCTCATGAGGCACAGCACGAAATGGGAACTATCTTTTCTATCGTTGATGAAACTTTGAAATCATCAAAAGTGATCAAGATCTTCAATGCAGAAAAAATAATGGATAACCGATTCATGCAGTCGATGAATAAGTGGATCTCCAGTTCAATTAATTTAGGAAGAAAGAAAGAACTGGCTTCGCCGATGAGTGAATTTTTAGGATCTATTACGTTCCTGATCATCGCCTGGTACGGAGGAAAACAAATTATCGTTGAACAGAGTATTTCTCCTGCAGATTTTCTTGTATTCTTAGGAATGTTCTTCCAGATTTTACCTCCTGCAAAAAGTTTATCAACCTCTATCTCTAACGTTCAGAAAGGGGAAGCTTCTCTGAAAAGAGTATTGGAAATTCTTGATGCCGATGTGAAAATCGAAGAAGTGGCAGAACCTGTTTCTATTTCTACTCTTCAAAATTCAATTGAATTTAAAGACATCGGATTCTTTTATGATAAGGATAATCTGATCCTTAAAAACTTTAATTTAACAATTCCAAAAGGGAAAACCGTTGCCTTGGTTGGACAAAGTGGTAGTGGAAAGACAACGATTGCTAACCTTCTGGCAAGATTCTATGATGTTTCCGAAGGTGAAATTTTAATTGACGGAACGAATATTAAGCATTTAAGGTTACAGGAGTATAGAAAACTTCTAGGAATGGTAACTCAGGAATCTGTATTATTCAATGATTCGGTGTACAATAATATTTTGATGGGTAAACCTGATGCTACCCAGGAAGAAGTTATTGCAGCAGCAAAAATAGCCAACGCCGATCTATTTATTTCCCAACTTCCTGACGGCTATAACACCAATATCGGTGATGACGGTGGAAAACTTTCCGGAGGTCAGAAACAAAGGGTATCTATCGCCAGAGCTGTACTGAAAAATCCACCGATTATGATTTTGGATGAAGCAACTTCTGCACTGGATACGGAATCTGAAAGATTTGTTCAGGATGCCCTGGAAAAAATGATGGAAAACAGAACTTCTTTAGTAATTGCCCACCGACTTTCAACTATTCAAAAAGCTGACTGGATCGTAGTAATGGAAAAAGGAGATGTTGTAGAACAAGGCACCCACCAGGAGCTGATTGCCCGAAAAGGTATGTACCATAAACTGGTCGAGCTTCAAAACTTCGATTAATCTTTTTTAATAATCAATGAATCCCATACAAGAGTATTTCTACAGAATCGAAGAGCCTGCCAGAAGTACTCTTTTGTTTTTAAGAACAAAAATACTGGAGTCTGATACCGAAAACATAACCGAGACGTTAAGTTTTGGGCTTCCTTTCTTTAAATACAAAAAGAAAATGCTGTGTTACTTCTATTACAGCAAAAAGCATAAAAAATATTATGTCAGCTTTTATCACGGTGACCGGTTAGATCATCCAGAACTTATCCAGGAAGGCCGAAAGAAGTTTAAAATCCTTTTAATTGATGTGAATGAGGATTTACCTGTTGAGCTTATTCTAAGCCTCATGAAAGAAGTGAAACAATATATCAAAGTATAAATTATACTGAAGTTTACCCTATTCTCCTACTTCTCCAAATCTTTTCTTTTGTATGCTATCATACGTCTTTAGATAATCAGGATGTTCCGTTTTCATGACCTGATCCCAAAACCGAAAATACAAACCATAATTTCCTTTGAATTTATGATGGTGAAGATTATGATGGACCGATGTGTTGAAAATTTTAAACAGAAAGGAGTTTCTCAGCCATTTTGGAGCAATTTCATAACCTAAATGTCCATATCCATTGATGAACAGAGAGCTTAGTATAAAGATCACAATACTTATATGGTGCAAGGGAATAAGAAAAAGCAGAATAGGAACAATTAAGCCTTCTGCAGCAGCTTCAAGCAAATGAAAAGAATAGGCAGCAAAAGGACTCGGGTTTGTTGATTTATGATGGATAAGATGCACATACCTGAATATTTTTTTATGATGTAACAACCTGTGCATCCAGTAGAAATAAGTATCATGAATGCATAATCCTATGATAATGCTTCCTGCTAACCAGTACAGCGAATAATCATTGATATTTTCATAAATTTTAGTATAGTTCCGTAAGGGACTTTCAACCACCATAAAAATCATTAATACCATGATACATGATGAACCGGTAGAGTGAAGTATTTCTCTTATAATATCTTGCCTTTTCATTTCCTTTTGCTGAATTTTTGCATTATACAAAGCCTTTTTAAAAAGAAAGTAACAGATCCCGTAATACAATCCGGTGAGTAAGAAATACTGCAGTAAGCCCATAAAACTTAAATTGAAAAACTTGCTTATATAATTCATCATACGATAGGGTTTAAATAAGAAAAACACCAATGTTATATTTCTATAAGCATTAGTGTTTTTTATATTGATGAAATTTGTGTTTTTAAAATCTAATCTTAAGTCCTACGGAGTATTTATTCCATTAGACTCAGCCTGTTTCATTGCCCAGGCTAAAGCATTGGCAAAGATAATCGCGTTCTGAACCTGCATTCCTCCTGTAGCATAGCCATTCCCTGCATATCCGTACGCAGTTCTCTGAACCGGTAAGTACCCTCCCGTACTTGGGGCAAGAAAAGGCTCAATAGTATTACTTGGATATTGGCTTCCATTGGCATTTTCATTACTTAAGAAACCACCGTCTCCAAACCATATAAAGTTCAATCCAGTATGTCTGAAACCAGTAAGACCAGCGTAAACAGTAGCATCGTTAATAGCCTGTGCGTAGCTAAAAGGGATAACACTTCCTGAAACGCCTTGAACCCTTGCTGTTGCTGAAGCATCTTCACCCCAGTTTTTCCCTCTTACATCACCAAAAGGACCATTTAAGATTAGGTCATTGGTATTAGCAAGGGCGTATACCGCACCTCCGCCATTAACTGTACTTGAGGTAATACTAGCATCAGAAAATACAGCTCTCATTAGATTTTGCACACTAGCAGCTGTCTCTGTATAAGCTATAACAATTCCTTTTTTGTTCAGATAATTAACAATATAACCTGCACTTGTAGCATCTAAGTTTGAATAATCAAAACCTAAAATTACAATGTCCGGTTTATTATTAAGTGCTGTTAATAAGGCCGCACTTGAAGGATTTGGGCCTAAAGATGTGTGAGTATACCCTGCAGATTTAACCACACTTGATGCAGTTGTTCCAAAGTTAGTTGGAGAATCCATTAAACTTCTGGAAGGTCCTGTGTATGCACTGTATCCGTAAGCTGTTTCATTCCCGATATGCAACACTTTTTTTACAGGAATTGTTATCACAACGGTAACGTTACAAGTACTTGCTCCGTCTGAACTGTTAGAGGTGATCGTCATCACTTTATCCGCCGTAGAAGTAGGAGTTCCTGTTCCGGATAACGTTACATTCTGATTTCCTGTAGCGGTGAAGGTTCCTGATCCACTGAAAGAAATTCCGTCTACCGTATTGGTCGTAATAGAATAGCTTCCCAAAGCACTCACCACAACAGGTAATGTAATGGTATTAGTAGCTCCCAGAGCTGTTCCCTTTGTATATACTCCATTCACGGTTGCACTTCCGCAAGATATTGTATAAGTTCCTGCAGAGCTTAAAACATTGATAGAAATAGCCGGCGTACAAGTAACATTCACTCCGTTTGCAATAAGCTGTACCGTATTAGTCTGCACAGCAGCAGGAGTACCCTGTCCAGGAACTTGTACCTTTTGCACTCCTGTATTTAGGAAAACACCCGTTCCATAGAAATTATACCCATTGGTGGTAGTCCCGGAAATCGTATAATTACCAATTTTAGTAACGTTTACTGTAACACTTAAATAGTTGGAAGCTGTTAACTCTTTACCTTGAATATAAGTTCCAAATGCCTTGCTATTGGAACAATCAACTGTAAAAACCGATTTTCCAATCTGTCCGCAGACGCTTTTCCATTCGCTATCTGCAAGGCTCCAGTAGTTGTAACAGTCTTCTGTAAGGTTAAAGATCGTAAGGCCATCATCTGTAGCCGGATGTATGGAAATTGCATTTCTTTGAGTTTCTGTTAAGCGCGGAATAAGTATTCCTTTATTATTGCTTCCTGAAACAACATCCAAAACTGAATTTGTATTGGGAGTCGAGGTATTAATCCCTACCGCACCATTATTCACTTGTGAATAAAACTGTCCAAAGGTGAAAAACAACACCAAAAGTAATGTTCTAACTTTTGCTTTTGTAAATTTTACATTCATCATCGTTCTTGTATTTAATTGTTAACATTATCAATCATCTATCACTAGATTTATTTTGCAAAATTACCATTGATTTTACCATTTAAATGAAAACATCACTACTCAATACTACGCGTACGTATTAAAACTCACGCAAAACAGCTGTATTCTATATTTTAAGTATAAAATTATTAATGTTGATATCTGAAGCAATCCCCAATTTTTTGCGGATTCTATACTTCCGGCTTTCTACTGCCCGTACACTGCTGTTGACACATGAAGCAATTTTTTTTGTGTCAAAATTTAATTTCATCAAAGCACAGATGTGAAGCTCAGAATACACAACGGATGAATTTATTTTTAAAACATTAGGTATAAACTCGGGAAAATAGATTTGAAATTTCTCAAGAAATAGGGGCGAGTTACTTTCCGCAAGTCCAATAATTTCTGAAATATTGTCTTCTGTAAGATTATTAATTACAATTTGCTGTATCATTAAGTCATTGTTGGACTTCAGCAAATCTTCAATGGTTGAATCCTGCAGCTTTGTCTGCTTGATAAGACCGTAAATCAACCTGTCTTTTTGGGAAACGAAATAAATATCTATGAGAAATGTAGTAATCACAAAAATGATGTTAAACAGCTGAATAAGTTTAAAATCATTAGGCCTGATAAATTTACTTTTCGGTAAGAAGTCTAATTCAAAATACAGACAGCCTATAAAATTAATGGCAATAATAACTACGATCAGTAAAATAAAGTAATAATCTTCTTTATAATTAAAAAAGAAAGGGATAGCAAATAAAAGAGAAAAATAAAAATATTCAACCCCGGCATTCTTCCATGTATAGATATAAAAAAAACTGACAATAAATGTGAGCACGATAAAAACTATAATGTAGGAACCTTTCAAAATCTTCCTATATCTGCTCATTTTATCTTTGATCCAGAATAGAAACAACCAAAAAAAGGTATTGATAATTAAAAAGGAGGAGCTAAAGACATCCCCAAAAAAAGAGATAATAAATATGGAATAAAACAGGAATAGTAAAAAAAGAAACAGGAGATAACGGTTAACAAGAAATAAAGACTGCTGCTCAAAATCATTCGCTGATTTCTCCAAATCGTAGGTCATTATTTTAGAAAATATTCTGTTTATCATATCCCAAAATTTTATAATGAAGAATACATGGGTAATTCTTTAGAATTGCCCATGTAGGGTTTGGTACAATTAAATATATAAAAAAATCTAGTTTTAATAGAAATATAATATCTTATTTTTCAAATAAGATATTACAAAGTAAATTAGCCATATAAATGGAGACAAAATGTATGATCTGAGTTCCGTTTATGGACGATTTAGTAATATTTTCTCCATTTTGCAATGGTATTTCTGCTCATCTTAAAATGAAGAGCAGTCATGCTGTTACTAAGGTTGTTTTTCTGCTGATAATCCAGAATTTTTAAAACAGAGTTTTTATCGTAAGAACGAAGTTTTTGATTTTTAGATTCAGTCAGTCCATCTGCCTGCCCGAAGATCAGCGTATTAAGGCTAAGAACGTCCATAACTGTATTTATACATCCAATTTTATTTTTGATCTGTAGATCATTTATTTTTTCAGGATATTTCTCCTTAATAATATCAGTATATATTTGTTTATAATCTGGTGTCATATCTCGTATTACACTTTTTTAATCCATTTGTACAAAGTCGTTTTGGGTATCTTGTAGGTAAGAATCACTTCCTGAGGGGTCATTTGCCCTGTAGTAATCTTTTCAAGGATAAAGCTTTTAACTTCTTCCGTATAAATATGTTTTCTGAATACCGGCAGTTTGTTCTCATCAGACAAAACCGGGCTGACATTCCTACTTGGGGCATACAAGATTAGATGCCCTGAAAAAAGCCTGAAAAAATCATATTCCAAAAGTTTAGACCATCTTAGCAAAAGATAAGTATCAATACTACTTTGCTTATATATCATTTTGATTTCTTCCTCGCTGCATTTTAAAAATTTCTCAGCTCTTTCATAGGGTATCTGAAGCTCCTTCATCCTGTGCTCTATAAACTCACCAATGTGTATTTTTTTTAAATTCATTCTCAACAATCATTTTTTCAATGCATTACTTCATGAGGTATCTATAAACATTGATTTACATTAATTATCTGATGAACAAAAATATCTATTTAACGAGTGAGGGCTTACAAGTCCAGATACGCAATACTACGCACGAGTAGAAAAACTCATACGGGATTGCATTTTCATTTAGTCTCACGACGGGTAATATCATAAAATAAAAAGGAGAAAACCACAGCTGATTTTCTCCTTTTTATTTATAAATAGTTTTATATTAATCTTTCATTCTTGCGATCACGTCAATTCCACCTTTGGTAATATCTCCGATTTTACAAGTGATCTCAGTATCTAGCGGTAAGAAAACATCCATTCTTGAACCGAACTTAATGAAACCAAATTCATGTCCAGCCTTAGCATCATCACCTTCATTACAATAGAAAACAATTCTTCTTGCAACATATCCGGCGATCTGTCTAAAAACTACCTTATGATTTGTTAAACTTTCTACCGCAACCGTTGTACGTTCATTTTCAGTAGACGATTTTTCGTGCCATGCTACGAGATACTTTCCGGGATGGTATTTTTTATAAATTACATTACCAGAAACCGGATACCGGCAGATATGTACATTCAGTGGAGACATAAAGATGGAAACCTGAATGGCTTTTTCTTTCAAAAATTCAGTTTCTTCCACTTCTTTTATCATCACTACTTTTCCGTCTACCGGAGCGATGACATTTTCTTTATGATCCAGAATATTACGGTTTGGAACTCTGAAAAACCAAAATACCAGACTGTAGATGATCAACAGAGGTAAAATGATCAGAAGCGACCACATTTTTAAATAATAAATAGCTAACGCACCAATGATGACAAAAATTATGGTTGCTACTGTAATCGTTCCCTTCGACTCTTTATGTAATTTCATGAGTTTAAATAAATTTTTCTAAAATAAAGTACAAATATACGACAGGAACGCAAATTAAAAAACTATCCAGTCTATCCAATACGCCACCATGCCCCGGAATGAGGTTTCCGCTGTCTTTTACCCCAAAATTTCTTTTGAGCTGGCTTTCCACTAAATCTCCCAAAGGAGCGAAAGCCGCGACAAGAAATCCTACCACCATCCAGTTTCCGCGAAGATCATGCTGATAACGTTCTATAAAATATGATAAAATTAAAGTTAATACAACACCTCCTATATATCCTTCCCAGGTCTTCTTTGGGGATATTTTAGGGGCCATCTTATGTTTTCCGAAAAACTTCCCTGTCAGATAGGCAAAAGTATCACTACTCCAGATTAAAATGAACAGAAAAAGAACTTCTAAAGAAAACGTATCATCGTAGCTTGAAAACTTCGGA
The DNA here is from genome assembly GCF_000737705.1 of Chryseobacterium soli. Lineage (GTDB taxonomy): Bacteria > Bacteroidota > Bacteroidia > Flavobacteriales > Weeksellaceae > Chryseobacterium > Chryseobacterium soli. The sequence goes on from NZ_JPRH01000001.1 coordinate 192,378, forward strand.
AGTCCAAGGGCAAAACTAAATGGCAGCGCCACGTAGATGACCGTAAAAATCAGTTTACCGCTGTCGTAATACAATTCGCTGGGATACTTAAATAAAGTAACTACAGCAATCGCTATTAAAGAAAGCGCAAGGATTTCACTTAACCGGAAATCAAAAAAGAAATCATGGTAGAAAAATCTCTTTGAGAATATATAAAATATAAAAATGATCAATGGGAAAACAACCCATTTTTCATATCCTTTCCCGAATTTCATGAGCTTTACACATTCCCATGAACCTACTGCAAGCAGAAGAGTAATCAGGCCGTGATATAAATATTGCTGCTTAGCAAGGCCGGGTGATACGCTGTTAATCAATTGAGATCCCAATGGAGTCGTACAAAGGATGATAATGGCAACGTAGACAATTCCGGAAATTGTTCTTTGAATAAGGTTTTTGTCCAAAATGTAAGATTTATAAGTTACCGCCTAGTCTTCAAGCAGTAATAAAAACAGTTTAGTATTGGTAGTAGAGGAAGTATCCATATTTGATTTGCCCCCGCTGATGGAAGTGAGGTTTTTGATATTTCCGTTTCTTTTGATCTTGCCCATTGCATCATTAAGGTTATTCACAATCTGTGATACATTAGCCATCACAATAATTTTGTTGGGAAGCTTTGAAGAGTGGTAATGAAGAATATTATTATGTGAAAGCATAATACGCCCATCATAAGCAATAAGATACTCACAGGTAATGAATGCCGCATCATTGGAATATTCCATTTCTGAAGTATAAGGCTTTTTTACCACATTCAAAAAGCTTTGAAGCTCTTTATCCCAGCAAAAAATGTTTTGGATATCTTCAATCTTGACAATTTGATTTAAAGTCTGTAGCGCCTCCGCTTCATCTGCACAATAATTAAAAAATCCTCCCGAATGCGTAAATAATTGCGCAAACTTATAGTCGAGATCTGCATTTTTCAGCGAATCCCCTAGTTTTTCCATGCTTTGTTTGTCATCCTCCTCAGGCTGGTTGGTAAGTTTGCTTACAATCTTCTTGAATAAATTCAACTTAATCTATTTTTAGTCAACTTTATACAAAAATAGAAAATAATTTACAATAGATTCTAAAAATACAGGGTTAAATATGAAAAAACCTGACAGTTTTTACACGATCAGGTTTTAAATTATTTATTTGTGGGGATTTTTACAAGATGTTCGGGCTTTCAGGAGCCTGAATTTCACTTGCTTCTTCCTTATCTTTTAACGGAATGGTATTCGTTACCGGTCTTTCAGTCAATTCCGGATCCCATGCTCTTTTTCCGAAGATTTCTTCCAGGTCTTCACGGAAAATAACTTCTTTTTCTAAAAGCTTGGTTGCTAAAGCATCCAGTTTATCTTTATTATCGGTAAGAATCTGTACCGCTCTCACATATTGATTCTCAATGATAGATTTAATCTCTACATCAATTTTATTGGCAGTATCTTCAGAATAAGGCTTCCCGAAAGAATATTCTGACTGACCTGAACTGTCATAGTAAGAAATGTTTCCGATAGTAGGACTTAATCCATAAATCGTCACCATTGCCTGTGCTCTTTTCGTTACGGTTTCCAGATCAGAAAGTGCACCCGTTGAAATATTATTGAAGATCACCTGCTCTGCAGCTCTTCCTCCTAAGGTTGCACACATCTCATCAAGCATTTGCTCGGTAGTGGTCAACTGTCTTTCTTCCGGAAGATACCATGCTGCTCCTAAAGAACGTCCTCTTGGAACAATGGTTACTTTTAATAGCGGTGATGCATGTTCTACCAACCATGAGATCGTAGCGTGACCTGCTTCGTGATAAGCCACTCTCTTTTTCTCAGATGGCTTGATAGCCATATTTTTCTTTTCAAGTCCACCGATGATTCTGTCTACAGCATCCAGGAAATCCTGTTTTGTAACAGAGGTATGATTGTATCTTGCGGCGATAAGTGCTGCTTCGTTACAAACATTCGCGATATCTGCTCCACTGAATCCAGGAGTTTGTTTCGCAAGGAAATCTCTGTCTACATTATCATCTAATTTGATTTTCTTTAAGTGAACATCAAATATTTCTCTTCTCTCATGTAATTCAGGAAGGTCTACATAGATGGAACGGTCAAAACGTCCTGCTCTCATCAAAGCTTTATCTAAGATATCAGCTCTGTTGGTGGCTGCCATTACGATCACATTCACATCGGTTCCAAAACCATCCATTTCCGTAAGAAGCTGGTTCAATGTATTCTCTCTTTCGTCGTTACCACCTGAGAAATTATTCTTTCCTCTGGCACGTCCGATCGCATCAATTTCATCAATAAAAATAATCGCCGGAGATTTTGCTTTTGCCTGGGCAAATAAATCTCGAACCCTGGAAGCTCCTACCCCAACGAACATTTCAACGAAATCTGAACCTGAAAGGGAGAAAAACGGAACTTTAGCTTCCCCTGCAACTGCTTTTGCCAACAAGGTTTTACCGGTTCCCGGAGGTCCTACTAACAGGACACCTTTAGGAATCTTACCTCCTAATTTGGTATATTTTTCAGAGTTTTTCAAGAAATCTACCACTTCCTGTACTTCTTCTTTTGCTCCTTCCAATCCTGCAACATCTTTAAATGTTACCTGAATTTTTTCTTTTTCATCAAAAAGTTTTGCTTTGGATTTTCCGATAGAGAAAATCTGTCCTCCAGGGCCACCGCCACCGCCCATCTTTCTGAAAAGAAGGAAGTAGAATAATCCTAAAATAGCAATCCAGATCAATGCTGAGAATAAGATGTCCATGAATGGGTTTTTACCCGCTCCGTAATCTTTTGTCGTTTTGATATTGGCATCAGCTGCTTTTATCTGGTCAAATTTTTGAAGGAAAAGCTGAAGATCTCCGTATTTTACAGAATAATCTGCTTTAGGAGCCATCTCAAATGCTGATAGAGGATTGTTTTCATTGGCTGATTTGCTTACCACAGCAGCCTTTGCAGCTTTTGTCAGGAAAACATCTGCTTTCTCTGTGTCTTTGTATATAATAATACTCTGTACTTTCCCTGACTGCAATTCTCTGAAGAATCCATCTTCATCAATAGATTTCGCACTATCACCTCCTAAAAAATTGGAGCCAAAAAATAACAAAAGAGCTACGATCGCAATTGGAAAAAACCAGTTGAATCCTTTATTGTTCATTTATACTTTTTAAAATTTAATATTCTGTTTCAATTTTTGTGATGACTGCATCACCCCATAGTTCTTCGATATCATAATACTCTCGTGTTTCTTTTTGAAAGATATGAACCACTACCGTAACATAATCTACTAAAACCCACATTGCATTTTCGGTACCTTCTACATGCCAAGGTCTGTCCTGAAGTTCATTTCTTACTTTTTTCTCTACACTTCCTGCTAAGGCAGCCACCTGCGTATTGGAGTTACCACTACATATTATAAATGTCTCTGCCACAGAGTTTTCAATTTTTGAAAGATCGAAAATCATTACATCTTCTCCCTTTACATCTTGAATGGCTTCAACGATTTTATCTATTAGCGCTTGCTTTTCTACTGTTTTATTCATTAAAAATATACTATAATCTGCAAATTTATTGTTTTTTCTTTACTTAAGCCTTACTTTTAGGCCCTTAATGTTCTTAAAGTTTTCTTAAATGCACCAATTATTCTATTTAAAAGAATGCTCTTCTACTAATGACGAAGTTTCAAAGTTTTTACTTTATGAAAATTCAGATTTTATTGGAGTGCATACATTTAATCAAACACAGGGCCGCGGACAGTACGGAAATACATGGACTTCTACCGCCGGACAAAATTTAGCATATACGCTGGCAGTAAAGGCTAAGAACTTCTTGATTTCTGATTTCTTGTTCAATTATTATACCGCAATCGTGATCCGGGATTATCTGGCCAATTTGACTGAAAACACGGTATTTATCAAGTGGCCGAATGATATTATACTCAACAGGAAAAAAATCGTCGGAATTCTTATTGAAAAGAGAAAGATTCATCAGGAGCAGTACTTTATTATCGGGGCAGGTTTCAATATCCTCCAGGAGAAATTTGATGAAATATCCAATGCAGGATCGCTTTTAACGCAGACCGGGAAAAGATTTGATCTTGAAGAATTTACGGAAAACCTGAATGCTTTTTTCATTGAGAAACTTAAAAACATTCCTTCTGAGCAGGAGATTATGGATCGGTTCAACAGTCATCTGTTCCGGAAAAACGAAATATCCGTCTTTGAGATTGGAAAAGAAAGACAAAATGGCATCATACGCTACGCTGATGAAAAGGGAGAAATCTGGATCGAACTGGAAAACGAAATGAGATCTTTCTACCACAAAGAAGTAAAACTCCTTTACTGATTAGCTCTTTTGAGGTACAAATATAGGGTAAGCGGAAGAAAAACCAGATTCGGAAGCCACATCGCCAATGCCGGAGACAGGCTTTTGTTTTCAGAAACTACTTTTAATGCTTCAAAAGAGAATACGAAAATAAAGGCCATTGAGATCCCTATTGCCAGGTTAACTCCCAACCCTCCTCTTTTCTTTTGTGAAGCCAGAGAAAGCGCTAAAAACGTGAGAATAATGATAGAAACAGGCATTGAAGTCCGCTGATGAAGTTCATTCAGATAGGAATTTAAATTGGAATTCCCTTTTTCTTTTTCTCTTTGAATAAATTTCAACAGTTCCGGAGTGGTTTTATTCTGTCCTAAAAGTTCATTCGGGAAAAGCTCTTCCGGGGCATGTCCATAGTTTTTTCTCAACTCAGGACCATTGCCTAATTTTTCTGTATTGTCTTTATTGATGGTTTTTTCAACGTAATTATTTAGGATGAACAGTTTCTTTGCCTTGTCCCAGGAAACTTCGGAAGATTTAAGCTCATAAAGCATCCTGCGGTTTTTATCAAATTTCTGATAAATAAAGCCGGAACCTCTGTTTTCTCTTTTATTCCAGGAGTTAACAAAAATATATTCACTTTTGCTGAGCTGTGCAGAGGCAGGAGCTGTTCCTAAGATTTTCTCTTTATTGGCCGCATTATACGTATATGCCTCCAGTTCGTTCTTTTTGATATTCGCCCATGGCAGCACCATATGATTCACGACAAGTGATATCAGAGCAATTAATATGGAAGTATATAAATACGGCTTTGCAAATCTGTGAAAACTGGCACCACTGCTTATAATGGCAACAATTTCAGTATTATTCGCCATTCGCGAACTGAAATAAATCACAGAAATAAAAACTAAAATGGAAAGGAAAGTTACGATCAGATTAATAATCCAAAACGGATAAAAATGCAACAGAAAATACATCAGATCCAGTTTTGGATCTAAAGCCTTTGCGGATTCTATTCTTGGTATTTTCTGCTGAACATCAATAACCAAGACTACGATAGACAGCAATATCAGCATGAAACTAAAGGTTCCAAGATACTTTTTGATAATATACCGGTCTATAATTTTAAGCATTTCCTTTCTTTATTTTTTAAAGCCTTTGTCTAAGAATCGGTACAATAGAATTTTTCCACTGATAGAAATCTCCTGCAACGATATGTTCTCTTGCTACTTTTACCAAATCTAAATAAAATGCAAGATTATGAATGGACGCAATTTGTTTTGCTAAATATTCTTTTGAAACAAATAAATGACGCACATATGCTTTTGAATATTCTCTGTCAACGAAACTCGTTCCAAATTCATCCAAAGGCGAAAAATCTTTCTTCCATTTTTCATTTTTAAGATTCATAACGCCCTGCCACGTGAAAAGCATCGCATTTCTGGCATTTCTTGTAGGCATTACACAATCCATCATATCGATTCCCAATCCAATAGACTCCAGAATGTTCCATGGAGTTCCTACTCCCATAAGGTATCTTGGTTTATCTTTTGGCAGAATATCGGTAACCTCGTCGGTAATTCTGTACAATTCTTCTTCAGGTTCACCAACCGAAAGTCCACCGATAGCGTTTCCTTCAGCACCTGCTTCAGAAATTACTTCTGCTGAAATTTTTCTTAAATCCGAATAGGTAGAACCTTGTACAATTGGGAAAAATCTTTGTTTGTGACCGTATAATTCAGGATTTGCTTCATTCCAGTCGATACATCTTTTTAACCATCGGTGGGTCATTTCCATAGAAGCTTTTACCTCGTTGTACCCACTTGGATAAGCAACACACTCATCAAAAGCCATAAAAATATCCGCTCCGATCTGTCTCTGGATTTCCATAGATTTCTCCGGCGTGAATAAATGGTAGCTTCCGTCAATATGAGATTTGAATTTTACGCCTTCTTCGGACATTTTTCTGCTTTTAGAAAGCGAAAACACCTGGAAACCTCCGGAATCAGTAAGGATAGGAAGATCCCAATTCATGAATTTATGCAGACCACCCGCTTCCTGCATGGTATCCATTGTAGGACGAAGGTACAGGTGATAGGTGTTTCCTAAGATAATCTGGGCTTTAATGTCTTCTTTTAATTCTCTCTGGTGAACGGTTTTTACGCTGGCAACAGTGCCTACAGGCATAAAAATAGGAGTCTGAATTTTACCGTGATCGGTGGTCAATTCTCCTGCTCTGGCCTTTCCCTCAGAGGTTTTTTCTATATTAAAAAATTTCATTCGTATATTTTTTTATTTCACCGCTGTTACGGTTGATATTTCTGTCGAATGGAACGTGTTTCTGCTTCATCACTTATTTTGCGAAAGAAGGCACGTTACCGTTCTTCTTTGTTTTATCTTTTATGTATTGATCCGCTTTGGGATCTTTTTGTAATAATTTTTTCTGGGCATTATCTGCAATCCCGTTCATTTTGTCTTTTACCACATAGTATTTAAAACTGTCGATAAAATCTGCTGATTTTACATTATGGGTTTTAAGGACAAACCGGGTTCCGGCTTCTAAATTTCTATTCTGATACATATAGGTTGCCTGATCATTCACTGAAAGATCAGCCAGAATTTCCGCCATGGTATCTTCATCGATCAGGTTTTTAGGTTTATCGATATAGTCTCCGCACGAAAACAGACTTAGTAAAACGAAAAAAAAGATCAGTTTTTTCATAATCTGTTGATGATTGATTTCCATTTTAAATTTAACACCCCAAAAACGGCTTCATGAATAATTCCTCCGTTCATTTTGCTTTCTCCTAAAATTCTATTGGTGAATATAATCGGAACTTCTACAATTTTGAATCCTTTTTTAAAAGCTCTGAATTTCATTTCTATCTGAAATCCATATCCTTTTAATCTTACATTATCCAATCCTATTTCTTCCAGAACCTTTCTTGAGAAACAGACAAAACCAGCGGTCGTATCATGGATCGGAAGTCCTAAAATAAATCTTACATATTTGGAGGCAAAATAGGAAAGCAAAACTCTCCCCATCGGCCAGTTGACAACGTTTACGCCTCTTGAATAACGCGATCCGATGGCCATATCAGCATTCAGACAGGCTTCGAAAAGTTTAGGCAAATCACTGGGATTATGGGAGAAATCGGCATCCATCTCGAAAATATAATCATATTTATTTTCAAGGGCCCACTTAAATCCGTGGATATAAGCTTTCCCCAATCCATCTTTTGTATGCCGTATCGACAGGTGCAGATGGTGTGGAAATTTTTTCTGAAGATCTTTTACAATCCAGGAAGTTCCATCAGGAGATGAGTCATCCACTACCAGAATATGAAAGCCATCTTCCAATGCAAAAACCGCGGAAATAATATTTTCAATATTTTCCTTTTCGTTGTAAGTCGGGATGATGACCAGTTTTTTCATTTCAATTTGCAAAGATAGTTTATTTAACCTTTTTATTTTATACAAAATAATCTATAATTTTGCAAAAAACATTCCGTTGCCGTTATCACAAAATTTTACAAATCATATAAGAATACCTGAGAACAATGATTGGGTAATTTTTATCCTGCTAGGCTGTATCTTTTTATATGTTTTCATGATGAACATTATAGAAAGAGATGCCAACCTAAGAGACTTTCTGCTTCAAAAATATTTTGACGCAAGCAATAACCTGCCCAGCTGGATCATTACTTCGTGTGTAACCACGCTTAGTTTATCCGTTTTACTGTCCCAATACATCCCGATTGTGCCAAAATATGTGGCAGATTTGCAGGTTGGAGGGTATCAACTTAACAAATTTGGGTACACTTTGATTGCTGTGGTATTTTTTTATGTCACAAAATCTGCCTTAGGTTTTTTATTTTACCAAAGTATAGGAGATGGAAAAAAATGGTCAATTTTTTATTTCACCTCCACCAAATTCTACTTCGTTATCTCTTTTTTACTTATAATTCTCTGTATAACCCACTATTATTTCCCTATAGACAGATATAAAATATTTTCTTACTACTTATTGTTCTTTTCGTTTGTATTTATTTTCAAGGTTTGTTTCTATTTATTTCACAAGAACAATATATTGCCGGAAAAATGGTATTATAAATTTTTGTATATTTGCACCCTCCAAATCGCACCATTATTGTTGCTTTGGAAATTATTATTTTTTTAATAAAAGTCAATGATGAGAATAAAGTCTATATTGGTTTCTCAACCAGCGCCTAGTGAGTCTTCTCCATATTTGGATATAGCGAAGAAGGAAAAAATAAAGATTGATTTCCGTCCTTTTATCCACGTCGAAGGGGTTGACAATAAAGAACTTAGAACACAAAAGATCGATCTAACGCAGTTTACGGGTATTATCTTTACCAGTAAAAATGCGATAGACCATTACTTTAGACTTGCTGAGGAATTGCGTTTTGCTGTTCCTGATACGATGAGATACATCTGCCAGTCTGAAGCGATCGCTAATTATCTCCAAAAGCACATTGTGTACAGAAAGAGAAAAATCAGTTTTGGGGAGAAAAACTTCGCAGATCTGCAGCCTCTTTTCAAGAAATTCCCGAGTGAGAAATATCTATTGCCTTCTTCGGATGTATTAAGTCCGGATATCATTAAAACATTAGATGCTTCAAATGTTGACTGGACCAGAGCAATCATGTACAGAACGGTATGCAGCGATCTGACGGATATCAATATCAAGGATTATGATATGCTTGTCTTCTTCAGTCCTCAGGGTATTAAATCTCTACAACAGAATTTCCCGGATTTCAAACAGGAGGACACCAAAATTGGAGTTTTTGGGAGCACTACCCTTGCTGCGGCGGAAGAATCAGGGTTAACAATTGATTTAATGGCGCCTACTAAGGAAACACCATCCATGACTATGGCCCTTGAAAAATATATTAAAAGCCTTCACAAATAGTTTTTAATACACCCTATAAAACAGCCGTCTTTTCAATAACAAGGAAAGATGGTTTTTTTTTAATTAAATTTGAACAAGAATTAATATTGAATGAAAGCTCCACAGGCACAACAAATAGATAAAACACTCGAAATACACGGCGATACTAGAACAGATAAGTATTTCTGGCTTAACGAAAGAGAAAATCCGGAAGTCATCAAATACCTGGAAGAAGAGAATGCTTACGCAGATTTTGTAATGAAGGATACGGAACAGCTGCAGGAAGATCTTTTCGAAGAAATGAAAGCCCGATATAAGAAAGATGACGAATCATTACCTTATTTCTACAATGAATACTGGTATATCGTCCGTTATGAAGAAGGAAGGGAATATCCTATTTTCTGCAGAAAACATCTAAGTCTGGAACATCAGGAAGAGATCATTTTAGATGTCAACATTCTGGCAGAAGGGGAAACTTTTTTTGAAGTAGGAAGCGTTGCCGTGAGCCCTAATAACAAACTGGCTTCATTTTCTTCAGATAATGTAGGAAGAAGAATTTATGACATCAATTTTAAAGATCTGACTACAGGAGAAATCCTGGCAGATAAGATTGAAAATACAACAGGAAAAGCGGTTTGGGCCAATGACAATACCCATGTATTTTATATTAGAAAAGATGACAGTTTACGGGCATTCCAGGTATACAGACATGCATTAGGAACAGATCCTTCCGAAGATGTCTTAATTTTCCATGAAGAGGATGATACTTTTGATGTGAATGTTTTCAAGACAAAATCTTTACAATATATTTTCATTGCAAGCTCAAGCACGATTTCTGACGAGCACCGTTTTATTCCTTCCGATGATGTTTTTGCAGAGTGGAAAATCATTCAGCCCAGAATTGATGATCTTGAGTATTCTGTAGAACATTACGAAGACGAATTCTACATCATTACCAATGCAGATGATGCCTTCAATTTCAAAATCGTAAAGACTAAAATTGAAAATTGCGGAATAGAAAACTGGGTGGATGTTATTCCTCACCGCGCTGAAGTTTTGCTTGAAGGTTTTGAGATCTTTAAAGAGTATCTGGTTATTGAAGAAAGAGAAAAGGGTCTGCTGCAGATTAAAATTATTGATGAAAAGACGAACGAGTCTTATTATCTACCTTTTTCTGATCCTACGTACACAGCGTATATCGCTATTAATTTAGAATTCGACACCGAGGTTCTGCGCTATGGATACACTTCACTGACCCAGCCAAGTTCCACGTACGAATACAATATGAAGGATAAAACCACAAAACTTCTGAAACAGCAGGAGGTATTAGGTGGAACATTCATTCCTGAAAATTATATTTCTGAAAGAATCTGGGCTGATTCCAGAGATGGAGAATCCAAGGTTCCTATTTCATTAGTTTATCATAAAGACACTAAAAAATCGGCCGATACTCCCCTTCTTTTATATGGATATGGAAGTTACGGACATACGGTTGATGCCAGCTTCTCCAATGTAAGGCTCTCTATTTTAGATAGAGGTTTCATTTATGCGATTGCCCACATCCGTGGCGGAGAATATCTGGGAAGAGAATGGTATGAGGATGGTAAAATGCTTTTTAAGAAAAATACATTCTTTGACTTTATTGATGCCGGAAAGCACTTAATTAAAGAAAACTATACTTCATCAAAACATTTATATGCGATGGGTGGAAGCGCCGGAGGTTTATTGGTGGGAGCCGTGATCAATTATGAGCCTGGCCTTTTCAATGGAATTGTTGCACAGGTTCCTTTTGTAGACGTAGTTACCACGATGCTGGATGAAACGATTCCTTTGACAACCGGAGAATATGACGAATGGGGAAATCCTAATGATGAAGAATATTACCATTACATGAAAGAATATTCGCCTTACGATAATATCGAAGCGAAAGATTACCCACATATGCTGATCACAACAGGTCTGCACGATTCTCAGGTTCAGTATTGGGAGCCTGCAAAATGGACCGCAAAACTAAGAGAATTAAAAACCGACAACAACCTTTTAGTCTTCAAAACTGACATGAGTTCCGGACATGGAGGAGCAAGCGGAAGGTTTGAATCACTGAAAGAAGATGCATTGGAATACGCATTTTTATTAAAATTAGAAAACAATTACTAAAATACTTATGCCCCTCCTAGTTGTTTTTTTATGCTTTTTAATTGTATACTATCTTTTTCAAAAAAGTAAGATCAATAGAATTGAAAAACAAGAATCTTTACAAGATAAGAAGAATGATAAGTATGAACAACTTCTTGATCTTGCGAGAAAACAAGATGCTGCAAAATCTGAAGAGGAAAATGCTAATAAAAATAACAACCTGGAGAATTGATTTATAAATTATGATTAACGAAGCTGAATACTGGAAAAAGATAGAACAATTTTTTGAGGAAAACTTCCAGACTGAAAAGAATCCACCGATTGAAACCATCCTGTTTCTGATCGGACTTCAGGAATTGGGAAGCGGCCAGCAAAAATATACGAAAGACGATAAATTAAACATCCTTCATATTGCTGTTTGCAGGTTATTAGAGCCTTTTGGTTATTATAAATTCACACATTATGAAGATGGATGGCCTCATTTTGAAAAAATAGAAGGACTTCCTGAATTAAGACCTAATGAACAATCTTTGCTGATGAAAAAAGCAATTATTCAATACTTTCAGGATGAAGAACTGATCTAGTCAACAAAATAAAAAATGGAGAGTACTAATACTTTCCATTTTTTATTATAATTCATTGAGAGTTATTATTTCGCAGAACGGACTTAAAAGCCTGCCAGCAAATACGTAATTTCCAAAATGAAAATTACTTTGTCTTAAGAATATCTTCCAGCTGATTCAGCGTCATTTTAAAACCTTCTTCAAATCCCATTTCATCGTGCTTCTTCATCGCTTCTGTGGACGGAAAATGAATATTTACGGTCATTTTAGCGCCTTCTTCTACTCCGGTAAATCCTACCAGCCATTTAGACGGTTCTACTTCTTCATTTACCTTTCCATCTTCATCACAGAAAGCTGCTACTCCATCATAACTTCTGTGTGCATTAATTTCTCCGTATTGCACCTGGGCATACATTCTCTCACCATTCGTACCTGCCATTATGTAATGCCAGACTCCGTTTTCTTTAAAATCCATGGCTACCGTTTCGCATTTCCATGGTTTTGGAGCCCACCACTGGTCCAATAATTCGGCCTGGGTAAAATAATCCCATACTTTTGAAACGTCTGCGTCAAAAATTTTCATGACATACACCGTATTCAAATCAAAATCTTTGTTAAAAATGATCGTTGAGTTCATAAGTAAATATTTATAACAAACTTAGTATTTTAATTTATAGAAGGGCTTTTCATAGGACAAGATCTTAAACATTTATAATAAAATGTTAAAAAACATAGTTTTAAGAAAAATTACACAATTTTTTGGCTCGTTTTTTGTTTATGAAGTCTTAAAATAATTAATTTTAACATTCATAATTCCAAATAATTTTAATTAAAGATAAATGAATAATAAATTCATCCCAATAATCTCGGTGTTTATGACGATTTCACTGATTGTTTTCGTTACGCTCCAGTTTTATTGGCTGAAAGGTTATTACGGCGCACTGGATCAGGAGTTTTCCAATAAAGTTTATTCGGCTTTGGAGAGCACCTCAAAAAGCATTGGAGAAATTGAAGTTGATAAAATCATGAACGGAGATTACAAGAATTTCAGAAACAACGTTCTTGCCAACAACAGTCAACCTTCTTTAACCACCATTCAGCAAGTAGAAGATTCAGGTACTCAGCGCCAGATCATTTATTCTAAAAATATCATTGAAAAAACGCAGCTTCCCATCTCCCAACGTGGAGATTCTATCCGGTTAACCACTTTATACACCGATGAAGCAGCCTATAAAGTAAAACGGGATACGACCAACCGCGAACCTCTTACGGCAGAAATAAACCGCGATATTGAGAATGGTGATTATGCAGTAAAAGAATTTGTAAAAGTGAATGGCAGTAACCTTCCCATTACAAAAAGGGTGGATGATAAAATTCTAGATTCTGTATTGATCAAGGAGCTTAAAATACGGGGAATCAGTTCAAAATTTGGGTTTGGGGTTACGGATAAAAACAACAACCTTACCAGCATTTTCAATAAAGCCTACAAAGAGAAAAAAGACAACAGTGTCTACAGTTATCCACTTTTTACAGACAAAAAAGACCGTACTTTATACAGTTTGGCTCTGGTATTCCCTAAAAAGGAATATTCTCTGGCTATGAACAACTGGCCGATGCTGCTCGGAACATTTCTTTCATTATTGACCATTCTGGGGATTTATATTATTTCCATTAATTATATGATGCGGCAGAAAAAGCTGGCAGAGATAAAAACGGATTTCATCAACAATATGTCTCATGAGTTCAAGACTCCCCTGGCTACAATTTCTGTGGCAACCGATTCTTTGGCTAATGATAAAATTGCAACGAATCCCGATAAGGTAAAATATTACTCCGAGCTGATCAAGCAGGAAAACATACGAATGAAAAAACAGGTGGAGAATGTTCTGAACATGTCTAAACTTGAAAGAAATGAGGTGAAATTATTTTTAAAGGAAACCAACGTTCGGGAATTAATTAAAAGAACTACGGAATCATTTAACCTGATTGTACAGCAAAGAAACGGTTCTCTTACCCAGGAGTTCAACGCTTCTCAATACATCTTTAAGATTGATGAATTTCATATCTCAAACATGCTGGTTAATTTACTGGACAACGCCAATAAATACTCTCCGGAGGCACCCGAAATCCATGTAAAAACAAGAAACGAGGGAAATATGTACGTCATTGAGATTTCTGATAAAGGAATGGGAATGGAAACCGAGAATAAAACTAAAATCTTCGAAAAATTCTTCAGAGAGGAAACAGGAAACATCCATAACGTAAAGGGACAAGGCCTAGGGCTGTCCTACGTGAAAAAGATTGTAGAACTTCATAAAGGACAAGTCCTTGTAGATTCTCATAAAGAAAAAGGAAGTACGTTTACCATAAAACTTCCAATGAGCTAGAGAATACATTATAACAGATTTTAATCAATTTATACAACAATAAGAACCAATAACAAAATATAAGAAGTAAAAGAGTGAGGAAGCTCATTCTACACTATTAATTATTAATATTTACAACTATGAGCAACAGGATATTATTAGTAGAAGACGACCAGAGTTTCGGAGCAGTGCTGAAGGATTACTTAACGATAAATAACTTTGAAGTTACCCTTGCTACGGATGGTGAACAAGGATTGAAAGAGTTTACTGAAAATGAATTCGACATCTGCATTTTTGATGTGATGATGCCGAAAAAAGATGGATTTTCGTTAGCAGAAGATGTGAAGAAAATCGATAAAAATACTCCTATTATCTTCCTTACCGCAAGAAATATGAGGGAAGATATCCTGAAAGGATACCAGTTAGGGGCAGATGACTACATCACTAAACCGTTTGATACTGAATTGTTGTTATATAAAATAAAAGCAATTCTTCAAAGAAGCTCTACCCTGGAAAATGAAGAGCAGGAGCAGTTCAAAATCAGCAATATCTTCTTTGATTCTATGCTGAGACAACTGAAAGTAGGTGATAAAGAATACAAACTTTCTCCAAAAGAAAATGAGCTGTTAAAACTTCTTTGTATCCACAGAAATGATTTCATGCCGAGAGATCTTGCCCTAAGAAAAATCTGGAAAAAAGAAAACTACTTTACCGCGAGAAGTATGGACGTTTATATTGCCAAACTTCGTAAGCTATTGAAAGATGATGAAGGATTGGAAATCATCAACGTTCACGGTGAAGGATTCAGACTTTTGGTTAAAAATTAATCCCAAAACCGGATTATAAATATAAAATTAGCAAAACAATTCAAAATGTTTTGCTAATTTTGTTTCATACCTATGGATATGAAGAATACATTCTTTGGCTTGATGGCCATTTCAATACTTATAGTTTCCTGTAAAAAAGATGAAAGAGCAACTTATCTAAAAGAAGAAGCAGGGACAGCCCAGCCGGGAATGGCGGTTAACAATGCTCCCAAAGCATCTCTTATGGATCAGGCCGGAATAACCAATACCGTTTCTCCAGCTCCTGCAGCCACAGCTCCCGGGATGAACCCTCCTCACGGACAGCCAGGCCACCGATGTGATATTCCTGTAGGACAGCCTTTGAATGGTCAAATTGCAGCTCCTGCAGCACAAAATATTACAGTCAATGGCAATAATACCATTCAGATCGATCCCAATGCCGTATCTCCCGGAAAAATCATGATTGATAATAACGGAAAGCAGGTAAAAACAGCGCCGGGAATGAATCCTCCTCACGGACAACCCGGACACCGTTGTGATATTCCTGTAGGGCAGCCCTTAAGCAGTAAGCCTGCACCACAGCCTGCTGCGGCACCAGCTCAACAGAATGTTCCCGCACCGGTTCCTGTCTCTCAGCAAACATTGGCAAGTGGCGAAAAACCTAAGCTTAATCCAGCTCATGGGGAACCTTTTCACGACTGCAGCTTAAAAGTTGGTGATCCATTCCCATAATTTTTGTAATTTTGCAGCTGTGAAGCTATTTCAGATTTTGACAATATTATTCTGTTTAGGGATCTTTTTGATTCCTAAGGATAATTTCTATGCGCAGGCTTCACAGGAAACCTGCTGCAAAAAAGAATCTAAAAGCTGCTGTAAGAATCACAGTACATCTTCCAAGGACAAGCATTCTAAAGACAGTAAATCATCGTGTAATGACGACTGCTGTACCTTTTGTGTTGCTTGTGCTCCATTTCTGGAAATAGCCTCTTCAAAAAACCTGATCTCTTTAGAGTTTTTGAATCTCAGCCTTAACAAAAACGGACAGTTTCAATATGCTGATCCTTACATTTCAGATAGTTTAAAAGAAATCTGGCAGCCGCCTAAATTAGGTTAATTGTATTATCAGACGGTTCATTTATAAAGTAATGAACTGATTTTCAATTAATTTAAACTTAAACAAAATGAAATTATATATTTCCAAGTTGGTACTTGGTGTATTCCTATTATTCACCTCTTTTACATTTGCTCAAAATATCTCCAAAAATCAGTTCCGCGTAAAGGGAAACTGTGAAATGTGTAAAGAGAGAATAGAAACTACCGCAAAGAAAGCAGGTGCAACATCAGCACGATACTCTATTGACCTTCAAACGCTTACTTTAGAAACTGAACCCTCTGTTTCTCCGGATGAAATCCTGAAGAAAGTAGCTGAAGCAGGCCATGATAATGAAAAATTCAAAACGTCAGATGCAACCTATGAAAGTCTTCCGGGATGCTGCCATTATGAAAGAGATGCACAGCAATCTGAAACAAAAGCTGAAGTAAGTGATCATCAGCATGACCATAAAAAAGAAAACGAATTTTATGTAAAAGGCAATTGCAGTTCATGTAAAGCAAGAATTGAAACAGCAGCAAAAGATGCTGGAGCCAATTCTGCAGAATGGAGCGCAGAAAAACAGTCCGTTATCCTGAATTTTGATCCTTCAAAAACTTCAGCAGACAAGATTTTACAGAAAATAGCAGAGGTAGGACACGATAACGAAAAATACAAGTCTTCGAACCGTGTTTATAAAGCGCTTCCAGAATGTTGCCTGTATGACAGAGAAATCCCATTGGGAGCAAGCAATCCTAAGGTTCACTTTGAAGAAAGTGAAAATCATGGAAACCACGAAGGTCATTCATCAGAATCCAATGGGGAAACTCATCAAAAAAACATTGAAGGAGTTGTGGTTACCGCTTCAAAAGCAGCCACCGCTTTAAGTAAAAAAGAAGCAGGCCTTGTATTTAATATTGACAAGAAGGAACTGTTAAAAGCAGCATGTTGTAATTTGTCTGAAAGCTTTGAAACCAATGCGACAGTAGATGTTTCTTTCAGTAATGCTGTTACGGGCACCAAACAGCTAAAAATGCTGGGTCTGGACCAAAAATATACCAGCCTTACAAAAGAACAGCTTCCTGAAATCAGAGGATTGGCTTCTGCTTACGGACTCAATTTTATTCCCGGAAGATGGATTGAAAGTATCCAGCTTACCAAAGGGGGAAGTACGGTGACTAACGGTTATGAAAGTATTACGGGACAGATTAACACGGAGCTTTTAAAGGATCCCGCAACGCCTGAAACTTCATTAAATCTTTTTTCAGATTTTAATGGAAGAGCGGAAGCTAACGTCACCAGCGTTGCCCCTATTAATGAAAAATGGTCTCAGACATTTTTACTTCACGGAAACGGAACGTTCGGAAATACGGATATGAATCACGACGGTTTTCTGGATCGTCCCAAAGGCACGCAAATCAATGTGGGGTATTTACTGAACTATAATGATCTTGAAAAATCGGGATTTGGTTCTCATTTCGGAATTAATTTCGTTAAAGACAACAGGACAGCCGGACAAACGGCTTTCGACAAAAATATTGCTCAGAACGAGCAGCCTGCGTATGGTGTAGGAATTGATATCTCAAGATTTCAGGTATGGAATAAAACGGGTTATGTTTTTAAAGGAAAGCCTTATCAGAGCTTAGGCTGGATGAACCAGTATGTGTACCACCAGCAGGACAGTTTTTTCGGGTTGAGAAATTATTTCGGAAAGCAGCAGACGTATTATTCCAATTTGATTTTTGAAAGTATTATCGGAAATACCAACCATAAATACAAAGCCGGAGCCAGTTTCATGTATGACGGATATGATGAAACATATTTAATAGATCATTTTAAAAGAAATGAAATTGTTCCGGGAGTATTTGCAGAATATACGTTAACAGGATTGAAATATACCTTGGTAGCAGGTGCCAGAGCCGATTTTCATAATCTTGCAGGAACGCAGTTTACGCCAAGGCTGAATTTCAAGTATGACTTCACTCCGAAGACCATCTTAAGACTTTCTGCCGGAAGAGGATTCAGAACGGCTAATGTTTTTGCGGAAAACCAGCAGTATTTTGCTTCCAACCGAAGTATTCAGATTCTACAGAACGGTGGAAACATCTATGGTCTGAAACCGGAGATCGCATGGAATTATGGTGCGAGCATGCAACAGGAATTTAAATTGTTCGGAAGAAAATCCAGCATCGTTGCCGATTTTTTCAGAACAGATTTCCAGGATCAGGTATTGGTTGATCTGGACCGATCTCCACAAGAGCTTACTTTTTATAATTTAGAAGGAAAGTCTTTTGCGAATTCATTTCAGACGCAATGGGATTTTATGCCTTTCAAAAATTTTGACGTAAGATTAGCCTACAAATATTATGATGTGCAGGCTGATTATCTTGATGGAAGAAGAGAAATCCCTTTCATGGCAAAACACAGGGGTTTTGTGAATCTGGGGTATGCTACCAACAAAAATACACATGAAGGATTCTGGAGCTTTGATACGACCCTAAATTGGGTAGGAAAGCAAAGATTGCCCAATACTTCAAGCAATCCGGCGGAATTTCAACTTCCTTCCTACTCAGAATCATATGCGGTTTTGAATGCTCAGATCTCAAGAAATTTCAATAAAAAAATAAGGGCTTACGCAGGCGGTGAAAACCTTACTTCTTATTATCAGAAGAATGCAATTGTTGATTTCAGAAATCCTTTTGGAAATTATTTTGATGGCGGGATGGTGTATGCGCCTATTATGAAAGCTAATTTCTATGTGGGTCTGGATGTGACCTTCTAATCATTGTATTCTAAAATTACTTTTATTTTTTGTCAGCAAAGTTGATGATGTATACTAAAAATTGAGTTGATTAAAACATAGGTAAAGAAATAATTTATATCGATAAACATCTATGAATCATCGATATATATCGATGATATTTATAGGGAATCTTATTTAGGAATGTTGTTATTTTGTACCAGTAAAATTAACCAATAAGGATATTGATTTATTCCCAATGAGAAATTTTACTAGAAACAAAATGATGAAATAAAATATCGATGGACAGATAGCCTCAAGAGCTTCTTTATAATTCAAAAACACAAATGCATTAAAGAAGTTAACTTGGTTTATAGGTTATTTGACAAAAAAAGAGACTGTTTTTTCGAGACAGTCTTTTTTTTTGCTTATAATTTTATCTTCCGAAATCGTCGAGTACTCTTACCATGTTGTCTTCCTTATAGGTTTATACGAATGCAAAATAACTGTTTAGCATCGATTTGATTCTGTTTAAATACCTATACACAAAGCCGCAAAAGTAATAAGTCGTTTTTGCATTATTTTAAAAATTTTATGCTTATAGCGAACCCACCTCCGGGGGCTACCTTTATTTTTAATGTATTCCCTGAAGTGACCTGCTGTTTAGAAATTTCGTAGCTTTTAGGGTTATGATTCCAGCTTGCATTTTTCCCGTCTTTATAAATAATAGCTTCAAATTTTTCTCCTTTTGGTAAAAATGATAAATTGACACTAGCTTCTCTTGAATTTTCATCGGTGATACTCCCAACAAACCATTCTTTCTTATTCTTCGCTTTTCTTGCGATAGTCAGATAATCCCCTGGTTCTGCCTCAAGAATATATGAAGTATCCCAATCGACCGCCACATCTTTGATAAACTGGAAAGCATCAGGATATTTTTTGTAATTCTCAATTAAATCTGCAGCCATTTGGAGGGGGCTGTACATGGTGATATATAATGCCAATTGTTTAGTGAGTGTTGTACTTAATTTTGCTTTATTATTACCATAAACAGATAAATCTCCCTCAAATATACCCGGAGTATAATCCATTGGACCGCCTATCAGCCGGGTGAAAGGCAATATTGTTGTATGATCCTGTCGGTTCCCGTTAAAAGATTCGAATTCTGTTCCCCGGGCAGACTCCTGAGCAATCCAATTTGGAAAAGTTCTATGCAGTCCGGTTGGTCGTACGGCTTCGTGTGAATTGACCATAATATGATATTGGGCAGCTGTTTCTACAACATACTTATAGTGGTTCACCATCCATTGACTGTCATGGTATTCACTTCTGGGAATGATGGGCCCCACATATCCTGTCTTCACGGCATCATAGCCATTATCTTTCATAAATTGGAAGCTCTTTTGAAGCTGTCGTTCATAATCAACAGCAGAAGATGTTGTTTCGTGATGCATGATGATTTTTATTTTTTTACTTTTTGCATAGGCATGAAGTTCTTCTACATCAAAATCCGGATATGCTTTTATAAAGCTGTATATATGTTCTTTCCTGTATGCCTGATTATCTTCCCAGCCTTCATTCCAACCTTCTACCAAAACAGCATCAAATCCATTTTCTGCAGCAAAATCAATATATTCTTTTACGTGTTTTGTATTGGCTCCGTGTCTGCCATTCGGTTTTAGAGTATTATAATCTGTTTCACCAATTCTAATATCCTGATTATCGGAATAAGCCCAGGTAGAGCCACCTCCTGTAAAATATTCCCACCAAACTCCAATATATTTGGCAGGTTTTATCCACGAGGTATCTTCTATTTTGCTTGGCTCATTAAGGTTAATGATAAGATTAGAAGACAAAATTTCTCTCGCATCATCACTGATAATCAATGTACGCCATGGACTTACAGATCCCGTCTGAATGAAGCCTTTATCTCCGTTTCTATCTGGCGTCAAATTAGAAGACAAAATAAAATTTTTCTCATCAACATCAAGTGTCATTGCGGGGAAATTGACTAAAGCTGCTTCGTGAATATTGATATAGATCCCATCTTGTGATTTTAGCATCAGCGGGGTCTGCACTGCGAGAGTAGCACTTGGAGCTTTTGCGGCCAACGGTTCTTTTCGAGCTTCATCTATTAATTTAGAAATTTCGGATAATTTAGAGGTCGTCACAGGAAATTCGTTTGTATCATAATCTGCAGGAATCCAAAAGGCTTTATAATCTTTTCCAAAATTAAAACTGGTAACTTCATCCTTTATCGTAAAATGTCTTAACTCTGATTGAACCGGAAATTCATACCGAAAACCCAAGCCGTCATCAAAAAGCCTAAACCTAATGTTAAGTTTCCAGCCAGTTTTATTTTGCACTAAGTGTACAAGCATTTCATTGTAATGATTAGCAACTTCTTTGTTTGGACCCCAAACCGGCTCCCATTTTTCATTAAAAGAAGAGTGATCAAAAGCATCTATTTTAAAATCAGAGGCATAAGAATCAGCAGGTTTTACAACAAACCCCAGTTTACTATCTTTTAAAACGTTTTTATCTTTATAATTTAAAGAATAATATGGAGTTCCTTCTCCTTCAATTTTAAAATTCAGTTTTAATTGCCCATTCGGAGACGAAAGGGACTGCCCCTTAGTAATTACTACAAACAGGATACCTATACAAAAGGATACTATATATTTTTTCATACGATTTAATCTTTAAAATGCTATCCATCCTTCTCTAAGGAGGAGAAATCACACAGAGAGACAGATCCAGCTATTTTAGACTTATCTTCCGAAATCATCCTGCACTCTCACAATATCATCTTCATCGGATGGATTAGAGGCATCGGTATGCTGCCAGATTTCGGCTACTACGCCCCAGCCAGCTAAACCAATCAGCCGGTGTCTCTCTCCCTGCTGAAGTTTGATCTGATCTTTCGGGTAATATTCTTTCAGTTCTCCTTCTTCATCGGTAGTACTGGTTTTAATTCCTACTGTACCTTCTACCACCTGCCAGATTTCGGCTCTTCTATGATGATACTGCCAGCTCAATCTGGTTTGTGGGGCAACGATTAGAATCTTAGGACTCAGTTTTCCGCCTATTTTTAAACTTTCCACATCAATTCCTTCAAAATACTGATTGGCAAAATCCTGTGCCTGATTTTCATCTATCACAAAAAAACCGCCCCAGGGTCTTGTATCATCTTTTGCAGAGAGGGTAAAGCCCTGAGCTGTCAGCATTTTCTCTACTTTATCAAATATTTCTTTTTTTTCTGCGCTCATACAGTTGTATTTCTATTTAAAGTTATGGGTAATTATTCTTTTGACATCGAATATGGAAAATCTTTTTCCTGTGAGCCTCTTTCTTTATCAGGCTTATTGTCCATCTTAAATTCCAGCACGGCTCCGTTCATTAATTCTTTATGACTCAACCAGTTTTTTGGGTAAGACCGAAAGTTTACGTTTAATGATTTTACATATAGGTTTTCAGCACTGTTTTCCGGTGCTTTGATCTCAATTTTCTTACCGTTTTCCAAATGGATTACAGCTTCTTTGAAAAGCGGTGCTCCCAGTACATACTGATCCGTTGCCGGTGTTACCGGATAAAATCCTAAGGCTGAGAATACATACCAGGCAGACGTCTGTCCGTTATCTTCATCACCGCAGTATCCGTCCGGTGTTGCGAAATAAAGCTTATCCATCACCTGCCGTGCCCAGTACTGAGTTTTATAAGGTGCCCCGGCATAGTTGTACAGGTAAATCATATGCTGGATCGGCTGGTTTCCGTGGGCATACTGTCCCATATTCATGATCTGCATTTCACGGATTTCGTGAATCACACTTCCATAATAGCTGTCATCAAAAACCGGTGGAAGGGAAAAAACCTCATCCAGTTTGGCTTCGAACTTCTTTTTACCGCCCATTAATTTAGATAAACCTTCAATATCCTGGAAAACGGACCAGGTATAATGCCAGCTGTTTCCTTCTGTAAAGGCATCACCCCATTTAAACGGATTGAATGGCGACTGGAATTTCCCGTCTTTATTTTTCCCGCGCATCAGACCTGTTTCCGGATCAAATACATTTTTATAGTTGTACGCTCTTTTTTTATAAATATCAATTTCTGAGGCAGGTTTTCCCAAAGCTTTTCCCAATTGATAAATAGCAAAATCATCATAAGCATATTCCAACGTTCTGGCGGCATTCTCATTGATCTTGACATCGTAAGGAACATAACCTAAGGTATTATAATACTGTACTCCTCTACGGCCGACGGCATCAATCGGACCTTCGTTATTGGCGCCATGCTTTACGGCCTGCCAGAGGGTTTCCACATCGTATCCGCGAAGTCCTTTGATGTAGGCATCTGCCACTACTGCAGCTGAATTATTTCCAATCATAATATCGGAATACCCGGGACTGCTCCATTCCGGAAGAAATCCTCCTTCTTTATAGGCATTAACCAATCCTTCCTGCATTTCAACATTGATGCTTGGATATACAAGATTCAGGAAAGGATACAGCGCACGGAATGTGTCCCAAAATCCGGTGCCCGCAAACATTTTCCCATCAATGATCTTTCCGTTATAAGGACTCCAGTGCTTTATTGTGTTCTGGGCATCGATTTCGTATAATTTCTGAGGGAAAAATAAAGTTCGGTACAAAGAGGAATAAAATGTTCTTATTTGCTGGTCGGTTCCTCCTTTTACTTCGATTCTTCCCAGAGTTTTATTCCAGATATTTTTAGCATCTGTTTTTACCTGTTCGAAATTTCTGCTTCCGATTTCTCTTTTCAGATTGAGTTCTGCCTGTTCGAAACTGATGAATGAGGAGGCTGTTCTCGCATACACGCTTTCTTTGTTTTTCAATTTAAAACAAACAATTGCTCCTGCATGATCGCTGGTAATTTCTAACTGATTTTTTACAAAGACACTGTCCTTCCAGGTAGTCGTCAGGTCGAAATCTTTATCAAACTGAATGACAAAATAGTTTTTAAAGTTGTCATACTTCCCTCTGGAATATTTGGTCGTATACCCCAGGATCTTTCTTTCTTTGGGAAGAATTTTAATATAAGAGCCTTTGTTTAAGGCATCAATAACAATATATGCACTGTCTGTTTTAGGGAAATCAAATTTGAAAAAAGCAGCTCTTTCTGTTGGGGTAAGTTCTGTTGTCACATTGATATCTGCCAGATACACACTGTAGCTGTACGGTTTTGCATTTTCAGCTTTATGGCTGAACCAGCTTGCACGCTCTTCTTCTTTAAATTTTAGTTTACCCACTCCCGGCATAATGGCAAAAGCGCCGTAATCATTCATCCATGGGGATGGCTGGTGGGTCTGTTTAAAGCCTTTTATTTTGTCTGCATCGTAAGTGTAAGCCCATCCGTCACCCATTTTTCCGGTTTGCGGAGTCCAAAGGTTCATTCCCCAGGGAAGTCCTATGGCTGGATAGGTATTTCCGTTGGATAAGGAAGGTTTAGACTGGGTTCCCATTAAAGGATTTACATAATCTGCAAGAGCCGTTTCCTGGCCAAATGCAAAGATATGTAAGGCAATAAAAAGGGTTGAAAATAAAAACTTCATGGTATCTATTTTGTTAAATTGATTTGGGCTTTTTTCAAGGCATAGCCTGCAGCACCGAGAATAGCAGCATCTTCAAAAATAGCAGAAATTTTAATAGGAAGGTTAATTTTATGTTCTGTTAAATGCTGATTTAATCTCTTTTTAAAATAAGGATATACTTTCGCGATATTCCCGCCTATGACTAAAACTTCTGGTTCGTAGTTCTTTACATATTTCACGATGAATTCTGCAAAGGAATCTGCATACTCATCAAATATTCTGGTTTGAATTTCCTGAGGTTTATCCAATAGGTCTTTTGTTCCGGATATCTTCTCACCGGTTAATGTATGATAATAATTGGCAAACCAGCGTGTTGCGAGATAATCTTCGCAGATGGAATCTTTAAAAGGAGAATCCCACAGATCTTCATCGGATGCGGTGTTTCCATTATAAAAAGCTGATCCCAGACCTGTTCCCAATGTTACCCCAAAAATGCGGTTGTAATCCTGTACACAGCCTCCGAAAACTTCTCCTTCGAGAAAAGCGCCAGCATCATTCAGAAAATGAATCTGATCAGCCGAAATGGAAAGCCTTTTTGCCAATTCTTCTTTTATATTGACCTGATAGATATCGATGAATTTTCCCTGCTGTATAAGTGAAATTCCCTTTTCATAATCAAAAGGTCCGGGCATCGCTATACCGATCAAAAGATCTTTTTTAATCAAATCGTGGGTCGCTTTGTCAATAGCAGAGATCCAGGCGGAAAAGATACTTTCTTTAGCACCAAAGGAATCTACATGTTCCCTTACATAGGTAGAAGTAATAATTTCACGCTTCTCCGGATCCACCTGGGCCATAGTAATATGCGAACCGCCAATGTCTATTCCTACTATATTTTGCATATCCTTTTACTTTATTTTCTTACATTATTATTTAATCTAAAAAACAGACAGACAAGAAAGCAAATCTGCTCTCTGTCTGCCCATCATAAAATCCTCTAATTTAATTTTTACTTTTTATATTTTCCTTGAGGATTAAGTTTTTATTCTACGATCACTTTCCCTGAAGACTGAATTTTTCTGTCTTTTGAGCTAATGGTATAGATATAGGTTCCTGAAGATAAGTTCTGGGTATTGATAACCATATGATCTTTATCAATTTTTTGCGTTACTATTACTTTTCCTGCCATATCATACAATACGATTTCGCTGGCAGAGCGGTCATTGATGGTAAAATGAATATCATTTCCTTTTTTAACAGGGTTTGGATATATGGTATTTACACTTCCTTTTTCAGATGCAACCTCTTTTGTTGATAATGATACCGCACAACCTACATCTGTTTTCCAGTTTGTATTGGTCATACTGACCAGGGTGGCAAAGTGTGTATTGGCTGTAGCATCCAACGCTCCGTTTCCACTTCCTTCGTTCATTTTCCAGTTGGCTTCAAGGTTTGATGCATTGGCCGGAACATTACAATTGTTGGCAAGAATTTCTGTAGCGGTTAATGCTCTTTTCCATACTCGGAATTCATCTAAGAATCCATTAAGGGTACGGGTATTATCATAATTTCTGGCCAGATACATAATTCCATTTGCTGTAAAATTCCCTGAAGCTGTCGCACTTGCATCAAGCGCTCCGTTGATATAGATCTTCATGGAAGAACCATCGTAAGTAGCAGCGATGTGATACCATGTATTCGTACTTAGCGCTGAAACGCTGTTAAGCTTCACCTGGGCAGACCCAAAGCTTAATATAAACTGTAATTTGTTATTGGCTAAATTTCCATCTCCAAATCTTAGCATTGCAGAATTATTGTCGCCTACTTCAATACCCATTACAGATGAAATATAAGGAAAAGCAGTCTTGAATGCATTGACTTTTACCCATCCTTCAAGCGTTACCGCATTTCCGCTAAGGTTAAACTGTCCGGCATTCAGATATTGGGTGCTTCCGTTGAAAGAAAGAGATCTTGCACCAGGACTCTGAACCGGAGCAAATCCACTGTTAAATGGTGTTTCACCGGAATATACACTGGTATTTGTTAAGCCGCATACGGTCTGTACTTTCCATACATAATTTGTATTTTCTGTTAAAGCAGGCAGCGTATAAGAATTGGTGGTAATGTTCTGAACCTCAGTCCATGCAGTTGCTGCAGCTGTTTTATATTGCAACGTGTATGAAGTTGCAGTTCCTACTGCATCCCACGATACTTTTGTTGTTGTTCCCAGATAGCTTTCAGACTTCAAGCCGGATGGCGTTCCACATGTACTGCCGGAATTGAAACGAGGCGCAAACAGGTAGGTGCTTTTTATGGTTGCAGAGCAATTTGACTGTATTCTCCAGTCATAATCTGTATTCTGAGTTAAGTTGTTGATCGTAATATTGCTTCCGGTGTAATTATTGGCAACGTTCGTCCAGATGGTTGAATTAGCTGGCTTATAATCAATATTATAGGTTTGGGAGCCACTGGCAGTCCAGTTTAATTTGGCAGAAACTCCTGTGGTATTGGTTACTTCCAGTCCCAAAGGTGGATCGCAGGTATCTCCCTGAGTCCATGAATAGAGCTGTCCGGTAAGTAATGTATTTTCGTTGTAAAGAATATTGGATCCGGTACTTAAGTAGCTGGCGTTATTGGCTCCATTAAGATCGTACCACATAAATACACCATACCCGTCATTTTTCGTACTGGTCGCCGAACTTGCAAGTACAGAAGTTGTAGTATTATTTACCCATATTGCAGCTGCAGAAAGCTTGGTATTGGTAAGAGGTGGTACTACAGGAGCATTGTACGTTCCATAGTAGGCGTTCCAGCTGTAGTCGATATAATTCCCGGCTGCATCACCATTGTAGCTCTGTCTGGTGGTAGCAGGACCGATATAATAAAACGTGATCAGTTTATCAGGCATTGCAGCCTTTAGCTCCTGCAAAAGCATTACAAAAGAACTGTTATTAGGCTGTCCTGTTCCATTGTTTCCATAACCGGCATATTCGTCATCCAGGTCTACTCCATCCAAACCATAGGTATATACCGTATGTGCAATCTGTAATGCAAAATCACGGGCTGCTTCCCGATTCGGGAAATTGGAAATTCCGGCTCCCTGGTGATTTCCTAAAAGATCCAGTAATACTTTCATCCCCTTCTGCTGTAAAGGTTTTACGTAAGTATTTACGTCGTTCAGAACTTTTGTTACATTGTTGTTATTGGAAATGTACGCTCTGTTTTTTGATACATCATAATTGATATTGGCCGCAAAAATAATAGCCACATCAAACAACTGTCTGTTGGTATTCTGCAACGTATAGGAGCCTGCATTCAGTATGTTGTTGTTATTCACTTCTACATAGCATATTCCGACAGGATTAAGCTGTTGTGCATGAAGCACTGATGTTGCCTGAACGATCAGTAGGACCAGTGCAGTAAGAATGGACTTTTTTTTCATAGTATAATTTGTTTTGTAGTGTACATGAGGGAAATTCATACAGCAAGCTGAATGAGATTTATAAAGTTTATATCAATAGATCCTGATTTTCGTTAAATGTTTTCCATAACAGTTCGCCGAATAAGGTATTGGCCCACGCAAACCATTCTCTGGTAAATTTTTTGCCGTTGTCTTTATGGAAGGATTCATGCATAAATCCGGTTCCGCCATGGGTTTTCTGTAGCGTTTCTATACACCATTTGATTTCCTTTTTATCATTGGTGGTTAAGGCTTTCATAATGATACTCATCGGCCAGATCATATCAAGACCAATGTGTGGTCCGCCGATTCCTTCTGCCAGTTTTCCTTTGAAAAAGAACGGGTTATCCTTTGACCAAACGTATTTTCTGGTATTGAGGTAAATGGGATCATCGGCTTTTACAGCGCCCAGATATGGCAGTCCAAGCAGACTTGGGCAGTTGGCATCATCCATTAAATTGTAGCTCCCAAACCCGTTTGTCTCGAAAGCATAGATCTTTCCGTATTCCGGATGGTCATAGATTCCGTATTTCTTGATCGCCGCATCAACCTCATCAGCAAGACTGTTAAGCTGCTGGGCCAGTGCTTTTTCATTCTTAATCTGTGAAACCATTTCTGCTGCCTGGCGCAAGCTTACCACAGCAAATAAATTGGAAGGAATCAGAAAGGCATAAATCGTAGCATCATCACTTGGACGGAACATGGAATTGATCAATCCCACAGGTTTTGTAGGATACCCGTAACCACCCATTGGAATTCCGTCTGTAGCCCAGGCGGTTGTACGTTCGAATTGATAAGGACCTAATCCTGTTTTTCTCTGCTGCTCAATAAAAGTCTGTAAAGTCAGCTTAATTCCCTTCAGCCAGGTGCTGTCAAAAGGTTTTGTATCCCCTGTTTCCTTCCAGAAATGGTAGGCAAGGCGGATTGGGTAGCAAAGTGAATCTATTTCCCATTTTCTTTCATGAATACCGGGTTTCATGTCCGTATGGTCATATTCTTTCCACTTGCTTATTTTATTATTATCGTTATAAAAAGCATTGGCGTATGGGTCTTTCAGGATGAATTCTGTCTGCTTATGGATCACTCCGGAGATCAGTTTGTGAAGTTTTTCATCTTTTTTTGAGAACTGCAGATAAGGAAAAACCTGGGCAGAACTGTCGCGGAGCCACATGGCATCAATATCTCCTGTAATCACGTAGGTATCCGGAGTTCCATTGATTTCTTTATAAAAAACGGTGGTATCTAAAGTATTAGGAAAGCAGTTTTCAAACAGCCATGACAGCTCTTTATTCTTCACTTTCTTTTTAAAAGCTGCAATGGCATTATCTACCGCTTCACTCGTAAAATGTCTTTTATCTTTAGGAACACGAACTATAGGAAAATCTTCCATGCTCAACGTTTTAGCAAAAATATTTTGAGTAAACAACAGTCCTGCTCCTGCAATGGCACTTGTTTTTATAAATTTTCTCCTTTCCATTATTCTTTTTATTTATTATTGATTGTATTGTACAGGTTTGCTTCCCATTACAAATTTCAGTTCACCACCATTCATGATGTCGCTGTGATTAATTTCCCAACTCTTGAATTCTTTCCCGTTCAAAAACATTTTCTGAACATAGATATTCTTATCTGATATTTTATCTGCCGTAACGGTGAAAGTGTTCCCGTTTTCCAATTTCAGGGATACTTTTGGAAATTGTGGTGCTCCAATCGCATAAACAGGCTTTCCGGGAGTTACCGGATAAAATCCTAATGACGAGAAAATGTACCATGCCGACATCTGGCCGCAGTCTTCATTATTGACAATTCCGTCTGGTTTTGCCGCGTACATATTATCACGGATATATTTTACCATCTTCTGGGTTTTGTAAGGCGCTCCAGCATAATTGTACAGGTAAGGAACATGATGTCCAGGCTCGTCACCAAATCCCAGCGAACCGATGAATCCTGAAATATCTACGTGCTGTTCACCAATCATTTTAAGCTCTTCGGTAAATGTTTTGTCCAGTTTTTCTTCAAATCCTTTCTTTCCACCATATAAATTCATCATTTCATCAATCTGGTGGGGAACAAAGAAGTCATAGGCCCAGATATTTCCGGAAACCCAATGTGGCTGTAATTTTTTCCAGTCGTTTAAAGTAAAATCCGGTAAGAATTTTCCGTTTTTCTGTTTGGGCCAGAAATGGTTATTTTCTTTATTGAAAGTATTAAGGAAGCTCATAGAACGCTTTTTATAGACTTCCGCTTCTTCTTTTTTACCCATTTTTTCAGCAAGCTGCTGAATACACCAGTCATCGTACGCATATTCCAATGTTGCGGAAACTGAAGCTCCGTTTTCTGATGGTGTGTATCCTAATTTGATGTAATCATTAAGACCTCCACCTCCATCGCTGCTGCTCATTTTATCTGTTAAAGAAGCATCTTTCATGGCGGCAAATGCTTTCTCCTGATCGATTCCCGGAACTCCTTTGGAAATGGCATCCCAGATTACGGATACACTGTGATATCCAAGCATACAGAAATTATCATAGCCGCACAGTTCCCAGATCGGCATGTGATCTTTACGGTCTGTATATCGACTGATCAGGGAGTTTGCAAATTCTTTGGTATGTTTCTGATCCATAATGGTGAGCAAAGGATGTGTTGCCCTGAAGCCGTCCCAATACGAATAGGTACTGTAATTCGTAAACCATTTGGTGTTCATATTTTCCTGTGCTGCTACATAATCTCCATTGGTATCCATATAAAGGTTAGGCGCAATAAAGGTATGGTATACTCCCGTATAGAAAATTTTTCGCTGGTCGTTGGTACCTCCTGTCACCTGGAATCTGCTGATAAGATCCCTCCAAGTATTCTGTGCATTTTCTTTAGCTTTTGCAAAATCTACGTTTCTTGCCTCGGCATCAAAGTTTTCCTGGGCACCTTCCGTACTTACCGGAGATAATGAAACTTTTACTTCAATGCTTTCATTCTCCTGAGTGGAAAATCTTACATACGCTTTGGCATCTTTGGCAAGGGCAATTTTTTCATTCTCCTTCAGTTTCCCTTCAGAATAAGTGCCGTAGGATTTAAAAGGTTTTGAAAATTCCATCACGAAATAAGCAAACCGTTTTCCGCCCCAGCCATTGCTGTAACAGTACCCTTTGATGGTATTGTTTCCTTCTATGCTTACAAGGGTATGATAAATATTCCCGAAGATCTTATTGGTAGGATCAATGATCACATTAGATTCTTCGCTTTTTGGAAAGGTATATTTATGAAATCCTACTCTTGGAGAAGCCGTTAATTCTGCCTTAATTCCGTAGCTGTCCAGCATCACGGAATAATATCCCGGTGATGCGGTTTCTCTTTCATGACTGAAGGTGGAACGGTACCCGGTTTCCGGCTTTTCTTCTGATCCGGGCAGCATATTGATTTTTCCGACAGTAGGCATCACTAAAATATCTCCAAGATCTGCCCAACCCGTCCCGCTGAGATGGTTATGACTGAATCCCATAATGGTTTTACTGCTGTAATGATAGCCTGAACACCAATCCCAGTCGCCGCTTTTGGTATTCTGATCCGGACTGAGCTGGATCATTCCAAACGGCGTAGTCGCTCCGGGGAATGTATGGCCATGTCCTCCGGTTCCTATAAACGGGTCTACCCAGGAAAGAATATCATCTTTTCGCTGCTGAGCATTTCCGGTATAGGAAAACAGGGTTATCAATAAAAACACAAGCAATTCTTTTTTCATAATAGGAAAATCTTAAAAATTTCTCAATATAGAGATTTATTCAACAATATAAAAACCTTAATCATGATTTCAACAGCCGGAAATACAACATTAACTGTTTATTTATTAAAGTTTAAAGCGAATTATTTTTCATATAATCAATGATTTCAGAAATATATCCAAATGCAATGGCTACTACCGTATCCGCCGCACCATAATATACCGTTACTTTATCTCCTTCCGACAACGCGGCGCATGGGAAAACTACGTTAGGAATATCTCCTGTAAGCTCATACAATTCTGCCGGAGCCAGCAAATAAGGTTTCGTTCTGTACAATACTTTTGACGGATCTTCAAGATCCAGCAGCGATGCTCCCATCGAATAACGGAATCCTCTGCAGGTATTGATCACCCCGTGGTAGAAAAGCAGCCATCCTTCCTCTGTTTTGATTGGAACAGGGCCTGCTCCTATTTTGGTACACTGCCATGCACTGTCTTCAAATGGTGCTACTTTCATTACACAACGATGCTCACCCCAGTATTTCATATCAGGACTGTAGCTGATATAAATATCTCCAAAAGGAGTATGTCCATTATCACTTGGCCGGCTCAGCATTGCATATTTCCCGTTGATCTTCTCAGGAAAAAGAACTCCGTTTCTGTTAAAAGGCAGGAATGCATTTTCGCACTGAAAAAATTCTTTAAAATCAAAAGTATAGGCAATCCCGATTGTTGGTCCGTGATATCCGTTGCACCAGGTGATCCAGTAGCGGTCTTCAATAAAGGCAACACGCGGGTCATATTTATAATCCGATTCTATCATTTCGGTATTTCCGGCTTTCATATCAATCGGATCGTGGTTGATTTCCCAATTGATCCCATCTTTACTGAAACCTGCAAAAATATTCATCTGCACGGCTTTGTTATCGCAACGGAACACTCCCGCAAACCCATCTTCGAAAGGAACCACAGCACTGTTGAAAATGCTGTTGGATGTGGGTATTGCATATCTGTTGATGATCGGATTTGCAGCGTAGCGCCACATGATATCGCGGCTGTCTTCCGGACGATCCTGCCAGGGGATCTTTGCTGGTTGAAATGTCATAAAGTATTTTTTACTTTTATTTAATAGGTTTAATAAATGATTTAGTGTTCTTTTAATTTTTCAGAATAGGAGAACGGTACCAGCAACGTGACTATAAAAGCGGGTATAGTTGCTATCAAAACCCAGATGAAAAACATCTTATAACCCACCCAATCGCTAATCATTCCGCTGAACATTCCCGGAATCATTACCCCAAGGTTCATAATCCCTGTTGCAAAAGCATAATGAGCCGTTTTATGTTCACCCGGTGCAATCTGCTGCATAATGTACAGCATCAGCCCTACAAAACCGAATCCGTAGCCAAAATATTCCACTACAACTGCAATGCCTACAGGAAGCAATGTATCCGGTTGAAAATGAGCCAATAAGGCATATACCACAAATGGAATATTAAAAGCGGAACACAACCAGATCAGAGATTTTTTCAATCCTCTTGCAGCAATGAAATATCCTGCGAGCACAGACCCTAAAATAAATGCCGCTGAGCCATAAGTACCATAAATAAGCCCGATATCCGATGTAGATAATCCCAATCCTCCTGAAGTTCTTGGTGCTTTAAAAAATAAAGGCGCAATCTTTATCGCAAATCCTTCCGCAAAACGGTACAGGATGATAAACAATACGGCCCACATGATGTTTTTCTTTTTGAAGAATGAAATGATTACTTCCAATAGCTCTTTACGGATACTTCCTGCTTTCCGGATTTCTTTTTTACTTCTGTTTTCTTTTGGTAAAACAGCATAATGATATAGAGCTAATGCAAAAAACAGCAGTCCATAAATTCCCATGATAATCATCCATGCATTGGTGACTCCTTTTGTTTTTTCCAGAACTCCAGCAAAATAGACCAGAACTCCACTGCTGATGATCTTGGCAAGATTATAAAAAGCACCCTGCCAGCCAATGTATTTTGCCTGTTCTTTATTCGTTAAAAAATTAATGTAGGTTCCGTCTGCAGCAATATCATGGGTCGCCCCACAAAATGCAACCACCGCGAAAAGAGCAATGCTGTATTTGAAAAAATCAGGTAACGGCAGTGCTAGTGCGATTAATGCGAAAAGAATTCCTATAGCAAACTGAGTAGCAACTACAAAAAACTTTTTTGTTTTATAGATTTCCAGAAAAGGGCTCCACAGAGGCTTTAGTGTCCATGAAAACATAATCAGAGCCGTCCAGAATGTGATCTTGGCATCTGAAATGCCCATATCTTTATACATAATCCCGGAAACCGCATTAATGGTCACAAAAGGAATTCCCATTGCGAAATATAATGTAGATATCCAGAGGATCGGTTGTACTGAACGGGTTTCAGAGTTGTTGTTTTCCATATTCAACTAAAATACTAAAGAAAAGAGAATCTCTCAAAAAATCTCATTCCGGCGTGAAACGAACGTGATTAAAATGAAGAATTCCTGCACCGGGATTCTTCCGCCGGGATGAGAAAAAATTAAATCTAAATTTTGAAACAGCTTCTCGATCTTTCTGATGATGTTCTTGCTATAATTATTTTTTATCCCACCACAATTTTGTTCCTCCGGTATCGGCTCCGCCTAGATATTGCAAAGCCTGGGAATAATTGAACAGCGAATTTTTAGTATCGGTCGTAAAAGGAATTCTACGAATCATGGCATCTGTACTGATGAGTCCCCCGCTATCGTTCTGTCTTATTTTAAAAAGAATAGGATATCCGGTTCGTCTCTGTTCTGCCCACGCTTCAGGGCCGTTTGGATACAGGGCCAGCCATTTTTGGGTAATAATTCGTTCCAGTTTCCTTTCCGTAGAATCGGTATTGTTCCAAGCGATGGTCACTGTGCTCAGCTGGGTATCTCCGGCATTGATATTATTAGCTGCATTTTTAGGATCAACATAAGGAGCTTCGGTTGCGGTAGTATTTGCAAGATATGTGGCAACATTTGCACTTTTTCCCCACTCCCCAAAAGATTGCTGAACTCCGGTTACATAGTTCGTTTCTGCATCACCGGCACCGGCATATCCTCTCAGGGAAGCTTCGGCTTTCAGGAACCAGGCTTCTGCTGCTGTAAACAATTTAAGTTTACCGTCCGTGGCAGAAAAATAATCGCCATTTGCAGATTTCGCCTGTGGTTGGGAGAATCCTCCGTAGGTTGTTTTTCCATTTAATAAATCAATACCTTGACGGATTCCAATATATTTACCCTGAACACTGCCATCTGTTGCAGGAATGGCATATGCCGGAAGTCTTGGATCATTATATCCGTTCATGTAGGCCATCAGAGGTGCTCCGATAAGACAATCTCCCCAGGAATAAATAATAAAACTGAGTTCAGACTGTCCGACACTTATCAATGCATTATCAGCATTATCCGTAATTAATCCTGCTGGGGATGCAAAAGCTTCTTCTGCATACTGCTTGGATTTTGCCGGGTCGGCATAACTCATTCGCATAGCAAACCTCAACTTAAGAGAGTTAGCTAATTTTTCCCATTGGGCTATATTTCCCTGATACACCAAATCCGCCTTTTGTAAAGTAGATTTGTCTTCTACATTTTGTGTACTGGATGTATTCTTTATTTTTTCCAAATCGGAAATAGCAGAGGTAAGGTCATTAATGAAGTAATTGTAGGCATCCTGCTGAGAATCGAAATCAGTAACTCCGTTTGCATTCGGTGTTTCGTATTTACTGTATACTACGGGACCATGATTGTCTGAAACTCTGGCAGCCGTAATCACTTTCAGTATTTTTTTAACGGCAAATGTTGCTGTAAAATCGATCCCAGGATAGTTATTTTTAGCGGCATTATCAATGATGATGGAATAGTTGAAAATATCCTGCTGTCTTGCAATAATCCTGTTATTCCATCCGTCCATCATATAATAGGTCATATTATTTTTTCCCCCGTTAAATTGGGTTGCTGTACTGAACATCCCGCTAAACATATCTGCACTGAGGTTCGGATACAACTGGTAATCTGACTGAAGGCCTCTCTGCATAGATTTCATCGGGTTTACCACCGCAATAAAGTCTGCATAAAAATTTTCAGGTCCTCCTAACTTTTCCTGATTATATCGATCAAGTTCACTGGTACATCCGGAAGCAGTAAGCAATACCGCTGCTCCAAGTACCCATGTTTTAATAGTAATGAATTTCATTTTCGTATTGTAAAATTAGAAGTTAGCTTTTAATGATAATCCGATGGAACGGGTAACCGGCAGTCCAAATGAATCTACTCCCACTCCGCCCGGCGTGTTTCCGGATACCTGTTCAGGATCAAACGGAGCTTTTTTATAGAAGAAAAACAGATTGGTTCCAATAAGGCTTACCGTTGCATTTCTCATATATTTTGAATCCACATCAAATGTGTATGAAATGGAAGCTTGTCGTAAACGTACTGTTGTAGCGCTATACATGTAGGCCTCATCAATCCCTGTCCCGTTATTAATCCCACCGGTTGCTGAATAATAGGCTCTTGCATCGGTTTTTCCGTTATAAGCGGTTCCTGCCTGTGGTGTTCCGGGTGCATATACTGCATTGGGAATAGACACTCCGCCTGCATCTCTGGCATCGGCAGAAGCTTTACTTACGCCGTACAGATCATTCGCTTTTTCAGTGAGAGATAATACTTTACCTCCAAATTTCCCATCAACGAGGAAGGAAATCCCCAATTTTCCAATGTTAAAAGCATTATTAAAGCCTATAATAAATTTAGGATTCGGGGTTCCTAAATAGCCCAAACTGCCTGTCGTGGCTAACGGAACTCCATTGGCATCCACCAGAATACGTCCCTGATCATCTCTCTGGAATTTAATTCCATAAATATCCCCGAACGATCCGCCCAGTTTCATTTTAGTATAATTTCCGCCGCCGGTCAATGAAAAAAGCTGATCCTGCGGAACACTGATGCTGGTAGGAAATAATTCTACAATCTTATTTTTATTCGCTGATCCATTCACCATAGCAGTCCATCCAAATTTTTCTGAACTGAAAATTTTGTAAGACAAAGAAGATTCAAAACCTGTATTCTGTATTTTCCCTGCATTGATGTAATATGAGCCTGAAGGAATCCCTCCTAAGTTGGAAGAAATTGCCGTCTCCAATAACTGATTGGTGGCATTGGAGTTATAATAAGTGATGTCAAAACTCAATCGGTTTTTAAACAATCTCAGCTCTGTTCCTGCTTCAAACGTTTTATTAAGTTCCGGTTTTGGAGATAGCTCCTGAATACTGGTCACAAATGAACTCTTAGGATATACGATGGTTCCGGCATCTACCCCGTAAGAATAGGCTTTATAATATTCCAACATGGCATTTGAAATATTCGACGGTAACCCTAAACCAACTGTAGCATAAGACGCCCGTACTTTCCAGAAATCAATCACTTCCGGAAGTTTAAACACAGAAGATAATATGGCATTCGCTCCTACAGATTCATAGTCAAAGCCTTTTCTTCCAGTTAAAGCCAGAGTAGAATCCCAGTCGTTTCTAAATGTCATATCCACATAGAACATATTTTTATATCCGACAGATGCACTCGCAAAGAATGATTGTACCTGTTTTTTCATATTCCAGTAGATATTATGATATCCATCGCCCGGAGCTCTGTTCACGGCCCATTGCAGATTATTTAAAGTAAACAGGTTTGGGTTTGCCAGATAAGAATTATCAATCTGGGTTACTTTGTTTCTTGTCGTATTAATACTTCCTCCTACCGTAAAGTCCAGCGAAATATCGTCCGTTAATTTGGGATTACCAATAAGTAAAGCATCTCCATAGGTAGAAGAATTTTCATATACATTTTTAAGAAGCCTTCCGTTGAGTCCGTTGGCGAGCAAAGCAGGATCTGAATAGGCAGAAATATCACGCTGGCTGTCGGAAATGTTCCAGCTATAATTCCCACGCACTCTGGCAGAAAGCCATGGGTTAATCTGATAGGACAATGCAATGGAACTGTAGGCGTTTTTATTGCTGACTGTCACCTGGTTTCTGTTCAGGATCCAATATGGATTCTGAGTAGCCGGATTTCCTTTGAAAGCGCCATCCGGCCCTATTTCCCACCAGTTTTGTGCAGGAAGTAACCGCGTTTTATTGAGGTAGGAATAATTATCCGGTCCGTACTGATCAAAATCTACCCCTCTCGGCAGCCAATACAAACTCACCAATGGTGAGAAAGAAGCTCCCGGAGTCTGCCTGTTTTTACTGTTTTGGAGGGAACCTATGAAGTTCGCATCTAATGTCAGCTTATCATCCAGGTATTTACTTGAGTTCCTGAAAGAAACATTATACTGATCAAAATAAGACATGGGTACCACTCCTTTATTCGTGGTATTTCCAATAGAGAAATAATTCGTTGATTTTTCATTTCCCGATTGAAAAGAAAGGCTGTTAACCCAAGTCGTTCCGTTTTGCAGAAAATCTTTGAGATAATCTTTCGAAGATCCTTTGGCTCCCCAGCTATAAATAGAAGAACCCGGAGTTTCGTTGGGTACCGCAGGATCATAAGACAAATAGCTATGCTGTAATTTAGGCAGACTGTATGCATTATCTACCGTGAGACTGGTACTATAGCTAATGATACTTCTTCCGGCACGGACTTTTTTAGTGGTAATCAATATCGCCCCGTTACCTCCGGCAGAGCCGTACAGCGCGGAAGCAGAAGCTCCTTTTAAGAAATTGATGCTTTCAATATCATCGGGATTAATGGAGCTCAGTACATCACCGGGATCCGGCATAGAGGAATACTGGCTTATTTCCGGAGCTTTTCCCGCTTCGTTAATAATTGGGATTCCGTCGATTACATAGAGCGGCTGGCTGTTGGATACCGATTTGTTTCCTCTCATAATCACCCTTACAGAACTCCCCACACCGTTGGTTCTATTGATCTGAACATTAGAAACCTTTCCGTTGATGGAATTTAAAAGATTGGGAGTTTTTACTTCCGTCAGCTCATCTCCGCCAATCTGCTGGCTGGAGTAGGTCAGAGAACGCGCCTGTCTTTTTATCCCTAAAGAGGTAACAACCACTTCCTGGATATCAGTTGTTTTAGCAGAATCAGCCGTCTTTGTATTTTGTGCATACCCAAATAAAGAAAAAGCTAATAAAACCGGAATAACTGTTTTTCTCATAAATTTTAGATTTGTTAAGGGTTATTTTGAATTAAATCCCAATCAAATATTGTTTTTCTATTGTAAAACAAATTCCATTTATTTTTCCTCAACATTATACATCGGATGCATCAAATAATTAAAGTTTTGTTAAGATTTAATTCATATTAGCAAATCTAAATTTTGTTGCCAACCGGATATAATACTATTTTATCATAAAACGATATTATTTTTTCATACATTTTTAAAAACAACCCACAAACAATTGATTTTAATATACATACACTGTTATTGAAGTTGTAAAATTAATGGCATTTTCATGGCAATTTCCAGCAAAAAAAAGATCCGAATGGTTAAATCCGGATCTTAAGAGCATAATTATATGAGGAAATAAAAGTTATTCTATTTTTTTCACTCCCTTAAACTGTTCTCTGAATTCTGTAGGCGTTGTTTTTTTTACGGATTTAAAAACCTTATTAAAATTTGCGATATTATTAAATCCGGCTTCAAAAGCAATTTCAAAAACAGTAAGATTTTTTTCCATAAGCCATCGGGCTGCGTAACTGATTCTTATTTCATTAAGGTAATTCACGAAAGTTTTACCTATCCTTTTTTTAATAAATCTGTTGAAGGTAACATTGCTCATATTTACCAATGAGGCTGCGTCGTTCAGCGTTATTTTATTTTCAAAATTCTTATGCACAAAATCATGAATGATTTTCATTTTATCATTATCAGCAAAGGTTTCGAGTTCTATGCTATACGATGATAAGAGTGTGGTATTTTCAGCAGTGGCCAATTCATTCAGGATTTTCATGATCTCAATGAAAGACTCAAAACTGTCCATTTTCGATAAATTAAGAAAAGAATCCTTCAGTTTCTCTGCCGTTTCCTGAGAAAACAAGATCCCTTTAATGGAATCTTTTATCATTGTATTGATGGGTTTCAGAATATTTTTCTCCATCAGTGACTGGTTAAAGAAATCCTGATTAAACTGCACGGTGATCTCATGTGTTTTCTTATGCTTATTCCTGTAGTTTGCCCAGCAGTGCGGCAGATTGGGACCAACCAGCACCAATTCTATATTTCCTATTTCTCCCGTATGATCGCCAATCATCCGGCGGTAGCCTTTGCCTTTGTAAATAAAATTAATCTCTATTTCCGGATGATAATGATAAGGAAAATCGAATGATGCTTTTATCCGGTCAAACACAAGAAAACTATCCTCAGGAGATAATGGCGTTATTTCTCTCAAAATATTTTCTAGCTTACTCATAGGTTCTTTGAAAAATTTAAATTACAGTACAGATTCAGACTTTATAAAATGGACACAACAGTATCAACGGAAATATATGAATTTTTATATGTATTGTTAAAGAAAGTAATACCATTCAAAATCCAGCTTTTTTGTATCTTTAAACTAAAGTAACTATATGGTATTGGAAGATCTCGTTTTTGAAGATAATTATAAGAAATTCGGGCTGAATGTATTTTCTAATGAAAACCTTGACACCATCAACAGTATAAAGGCTCATCCCTATATTAAAATCCTTTTTGTTCCTGCCGGATATGAACTTATGATCGATTTTAATCATCACATCACGAAAGCGCCTACTCTGTTTTTCCTTACCTATCAATATCTGGACATTAAAAACGGAGGAACCGATGAAGCCTCTTTCCTGTATTACAACCGCGATTTTTACTGTATTCAGATCCACGATAAAGAAGTTGCCTGTGATGGACTGCTTTTTCATAATGTTTTTGAAATCCCGAATGTGGAGCTTGATCATGCTGAAACCATTATTATTCAAAATTTATTCGGTCATATAAAAGATGAACTCGAATGGAAAGAATCTTCAAGCGAGGAAATGATAAGAACTTATTTGAAACAGATCATCATCCGCACCACCAGAAAATGGAAGAAACAAAATCTGAAGACGGATACGGTGAATATACCGAACAATGAACTGGATGTTTTCAGGGATTTCAGCAGATATCTGGAGATTCATTTCAGGGAAAAACATCAGGTTGCCGACTATGCAGAACTTCTTCACATCGCTCCCAAAACCTTAACTCATAAATTCAAAAACCTGCATCTGGAGTCTCCCAATCAATTCATCATCAACCGGATTTTACTGGAAGCAAAAAGATTATTATTCTATACAGACAAGAGCGTGAAAGAAATCGCATACGATCTTGGATATGAAGATCCAGCTTATTTCAATCGTCTTTTTACCCAAAAAACGGGACATACGCCTTCAAACTTTAAAAAAAATTACGCCTCGGGAAAAAAGTACAATATTTAAGCCTTTTTATCTATCGTATTGAACCATTACCCGACTTACCTTTGTAACATCAAAAATAAAATATTTACTAAAACAACAAAAAACAAACATTATGAGACGTAACGCAACAGCCGTTTGGAACGGTAACATCAAAGAAGGGAAAGGACATTTAACGACTCAAAGTACAACGTTGAATGAAACTCAATATTCTTTCAACAGCCGTTTTGCTGACGGAGTGGGAACCAATCCTGAAGAATTGCTGGCAGCAGCCCATGCAGGATGTTTTACCATGAAATTAAGCGCAGAGCTTTCACAAGCAGGATTCACTCCTGAAGAACTGAAAACGACTTCCGTGATTACGCTTGATCCTAACATCGGAAAGATCACCAAATCTGAACTAACATTAACGGCAAAGGTTCCAGGTTTATCAGAAGAAGAATTTCAAAAATATGCTAAAATTGCTGAAGAAGGATGCCCGGTAAGCGCTGCTTTCAATTTTGAAATTACATTGAATGCCACATTATCTTAAAATAAGCTGTATCACAACGATATAAAGCATTGAAATCTGAGCACAACAAATCGCTCAGATTTCATTTGTAAATAAAATATACCAAGTGGTATATTTTTGTATCTTTGCTGAAAATTGCAACTGAAATGTCAAAAGCAGAAAAGACAAAACAATTCATCATTGAGAAAACAGCTTCCTTGTTTAATACTAAAGGCTATACCTCGACCTCACTTTCTGATATTACAGAAGCAACAGGATTAACAAAAGGGAGCATCTATGGAAATTTTGAAAACAAAGATGAAGTAGCTCTTGAGGTATACCGATACAATGCAGGTGTTTTAGCAAAAAATATGTCAAGATCCTTTGGGGACGAATTTCCTACAACTTTCAATAAACTG
This sequence comes from Chryseobacterium soli, assembly GCF_000737705.1. GTDB lineage: Bacteria > Bacteroidota > Bacteroidia > Flavobacteriales > Weeksellaceae > Chryseobacterium > Chryseobacterium soli. The sequence goes on from NZ_JPRH01000001.1 coordinate 234,422, forward strand.
CATGCTTTTGTTGATTTTTACCGAAAAAACTGGAAAGTAGTTTTTTCAAACGGCGGATGCCCGCTCATGAATGCCGCTACAGAAGCGGATGATACTTTTCCTGTCCTTAAAAAACAGGTTCAATCGTCTTTTGAAGAATGGAAAAAGAAAATCGGATCTGTGATTGCAGAAGGGCAGAATAATGGAGAAATCCATAAAGACCGGAACTCCGAAGAATATGCTTCCCTATTTATCATGCTGATCGAAGGAGGTATTTTACTTTCTAAAACAACAGGAGAAATTAAATTTTTACACCTGGCTCTGGATAGGATACTCAGCCTGATTGATAAAGAACTTACCATCATTCCATCATAAAATTCATCTTATGGAAACTAAAAAAGTGGCTATCGTAGGATACAACAGAATTCCTTTCGCCAGAATGAATACCGCCTACTCCGATGCAGGCAATCAGGATCTGCTTCTTTCCGCATTAACAGGATTGATTACCCGTTATCATTTAAAAGGGAAACTCCTTGGGGAAGTTGCCGGCGGTGCCGTGATCAAGCATATCTCCGAGAGCAATCTCATCAGAGAAACGGTAATGAATACCTCACTGGATCCTGCAACACCCGCATGTGATCTTCAGCAGGCCTGCGACACAGGAATTGAAGCGGCGATTTACATTGGAAATAAAATCGCACTAGGCCAGATAGAAAGTGGTATCGCCTGTGGGGTTGAAGCGATGAGCAATATTCCTTTCGAATCTTCCCAAAGATTAAGAAAAGCGTTGCTGAAAGCCAATAAAGAAAAGTCAGCCTTTGGCAAATTAAAACATTTGTTGAGTCCAAAACTGAAAGACTGGATGCCGATTCCTTATAAAGGACAGGAACCTAAAACAGGCCTGGTAATGGGTGAACATACGGAAATCACAGCTAAATATTACCAGATTTCCCGTGAAGAACAAGACCTGCTGGCATTTAACAGCCACAAAAATATGGCTAAAGCATATGATGAAGGTTTTTTTGATGATATGATAACGCCTGCTTTTGGTCTGGATAAAGATAATAATCTGAGAAGAGATACCAGTCTGGAAAAATTATCACAGTTAAAACCAGCCTTTGATAAACAGAACGGAACCTTAACGGCAGGAAACTCTACTCCCTTTACCGATGGGGCTTCTGCAGTATTATTGGCAAGCGAAGAATGGGCAAAAGCCAATAATCTCCCAATTTTAGCGTATATTACGTTTTCTGAGCTTGCAGGGATAGAATATGTTGAAAACAGACAGAATTTACTGTTAGCACCCGTTTTTGCCGCTGAAAGAATGCTTAAAAAAGCAGGAATGAATCTAGAAGACTTTGATTATTACGAAATTCATGAAGCATTTGCCGCACAGGTCTTAGCAACGATTAAGATCTGGGAAAATGATGACCTCGCAAAAAAATTCGGACTTGAAAAAGCATTGGGAAAAATAGACCGCAATAAACTGAATGTAAAAGGCGGAAGTCTTGCTGCCGCTCATCCATTTGCCGCAACAGGAGGAAGAGTGATTGCCACTTTAGCAAAACTTCTTGATGAAAAAGGAAGCGGAAAAGGATTTATTTCGATCTGCGCGGCGAGAGGACAGGGTATAACAATGATTTTAGAAAAATAAATACTGAGTGTATGGACAGATTAGCACAACTCAAACAATTCATTGGGAAAGAATTTGACCCGTCTCCGTCTCCATTTATGAAATGGCTGAATCCGGTCGTTATTTCGGCAGAAGAGGGCCAGTTGGAATTTCAGTATACGGTACGGGCAGAATGGCTGAATCCGATTGGAAATTTACATGGCGGAGTAACCGCAGCTATTGTGGATGACATCATCGGAGCAACAATGTTCTCATTAAATGATAAATCTTTCATAACAACCATCAATAATGTGATCGATTATTTTTCAACTGCAAAAGAAAATGATAATATTGTAGCCGAAACGAAAATCATTAAAAGAGGTAAGCAATTTATCAACGTACAATGCGAAATCTGGAGTGCAGATAAAACAAGATTAATTGCAAGGGGAACCTCCAATTTATTTAAAATTAATAACTAGGTATGAAACGAGTTGTCATTACTGGACTGGGCGCAGTAACGCCCTTGGGGAATAATGTCGAAGATTTTTGGCAAAATAGTATAAACGGCGTTAGTGGCGCAGGACTGATCAAACAATTTGATACAGAAAAATTTAAAGTTCATTTTGCATGCGAAGTGAAAGACTTTGATCCAAAAGTACACTTAACCCACAATGAAATTAAAAAAAGTGACATTTTCTCTCAGTACGCCATGTACTCTTCTGCGGAAGCTATTAAGGACTCCGGACTGGATTTAGAAAATATGGACCCGTTTGATACCGGAGTTATCTGGGGAACAGGCCAGGGCGGTATGCAGACGTTCGAAAGTGAAGTAATGGAATTTGCCCATAGTGAAGGGGTACCACGCTTTAATCCTTTTTTCGTTCCTAAGTTTATTGCCAATATGGCTTCGGGAATGATCTCTATGAAATATGGACTTCGCGGAATCAATTACACCACGGTTTCTGCCTGTGCGACTGGAAATACGGCATTAATGGATGCATTCAATTATATCCGTCTTGGAAAAGCTAAAGTGATCATTAGCGGTGGATCGGAAGCAGCAATTACTCCGGCTTCTGTTGGAGGTTTTTCAATCATGAAGGCAATGTCTACAAGAAATGATGATTTCGCTACTGCAAGTCGTCCTTATGATGCTGACAGAGATGGTTTTGTGATGGGTGAAGGTGCCGGTGCTTTAGTTCTTGAAGACTATGACCACGCAAAAGCCAGAGGCGCAAAAATATATGCAGAACTGGTAGGTGCAGCTATGACTGCCGATGCTTACCATATGACGGCACCGCATCCTGAAGGGGTCGGAGCTATCAAAGCCATGCAGATCGCGCTGAAAGAAGCTGGAGCCAATGTAGATGATATAGATTACATCAACCCGCACGCAACCTCAACACCTTTGGGAGATCTTGTTGAATTAACAGCTATTACCAGCCTTTTCAAAGGAAATAAAAACCTGGACATCAGTGCTACGAAATCTATGACGGGACACTTGCTGGGAGCAGCTGGAGCCGCGGAAGCGATTCTTTGTATCAAAGCTATTCAGAACGGTATTATTCCGCCTACGATCAATATGCAGAAGGTAGATGAGAAGATTCCAAGAGACATCAATATTGTTTTCGGAGAAGCTAAAGAAAAAGATATTACGTTTGCATTAAGCAATGCGTTTGGATTTGGAGGACACAATGCGACTCTGATTTTCAAGAAGTTTAGCTAATTTTTGATTAAACATAGATACTATCTCCATAATTTACTGGGAGTTAATTTTAAAATAAAGAAAAAGCAGCCTCGCCAGGTTGCTTTTCTTATCAGCAATCTATATTTGATATTCATCTGCAACGTCACCAACATAAAAAAGCAGCCCAAATGGGCTGCTTTACAACATTGCACGAATTATATAAAACACTGAACCAGTGATTGTATATCTAAAAATTATTTGGAATCAGGAATGAAAAAATCATCAGCATCCTCTGAAATTGGCACATACATTCTCTCCCACTCCTTACTTTTCACCATATCCCAGCTGTGGCCTTTTCCTTTAAGGTCTTCTGCTAAAAGAATTACTCCAGGTTTGATCATAAAAGTAGATCCATCGCTCACTTTAAATTTGATGTTTCCTTTTAGAGTAATTACGTACTGCCTTCTTGGGGCTGGGTGTGCATTTTTTTCCCATTCTTCCGTTTTGTTGCTTATCCAGAATGTTGTGGTATTCATATGCTTCAGCGTGGGAATCTTTCCTTTTTCAAAAGTACATGTTCCGTCAGGGTTATTCACCAGCCTTACGGCAGGAATAGATTCACTGGTACTTTCTGTACTTACGCTTAGATGTTGGTGCTTTTTGTCCTGTCCATTCATAAATCCGACGGTGCTTAATGCTGCTGCAAGGCAAATGCCTTTAACGATGTTTTTCATTGTAAATTTAATTGTTTTATTTTTAATTGTAAACTGTATCATGAACCATCATTTTCTCAAACATGGGTTTATACTTTTTTACAAGAGCTAAATGCTCCGGAAGCTGTCCATAGGCTTCCAGCTCTTCCAAACTATCAAACTCCATAGAAGCATTGTAGGTAAAGCTGTTATCCAGTACACTTCTGGGACTTGAGGCTGCCGGTTTCCCATAACGCAGATTTCTTTGGTAAGGAAGTTTTTTAAGACCTTCAAAGAAGTTTTCGAATTCTTTGACTTCAGCTGCAGAAAGATCCTCTCTGAGCCAGAACAGTAAATAATGAAAGTACACTTTTTTCTTTTTTATGGGTTTAAATACCGTCGGTAAAGCGGATGCGAATATATTTCCTGAAACCAGCAGCAAAGCGGAAGCTTGTACTGCCTGGAATAAAAATTTTCTTCTTTCCATTGTATTATTTTTTAATTAAAATCAATTCTATATTTCAAGACGAACTGCCATTTTCTATCGGAAACAACAGCATTATTGCCTGGATCATTCTCAAAAACAGGTCTGTTTTGAGCATCAAAAGTCAGTCTCGAAGACATTCCATTCATGAGTAGCGAAATTCCGGCATCATAAATCACTGCGTTGTCATGAAGTCCTTTTAAGTCGGAAAGCTGCATTCCTACCGCCGGCTGAAGCTGAAGGTTCTTTTTATCTTTATTAAAATACGGAAGCGTACCTCCCAACTGCACATAATACGTATTTCCGGTACCAATTACAGGCATAGCATTCCCGGCTCCATTCAGGCTGGCCTGTGTAACATCTACAGAAGTTGCAGGATTATTTGTTCCTACATATCTTACGTAGTTGGGTCCGTAGTCATTGTGCATGGCCATTCCATAAGCACTGATTGAGGTTCCTTTTTCTTTATTCAACGGAGCATCATAGAATAAATCAACGGCAAAGTTTTTCATATCATCGTTCACCGTATTTTTATTCACGTCCTGATGCCACATCGCGTTATGGATGTAATCAAATCCGGCACCTAGGCTTAAAACACTCTTTTTACCTACATAAGTCCCTGCATTAAAAGGAGTAGAAATATTTTCTTTGTCTAAAAATGCATACCTGAAATATCCTGAGAAATCTTTCCCCGGCGAATTTTTACTGAAAGTAGCTACATTTAATTTTGGATCGGCAGTAGCCATACTGTAAGGATCAGCGACAACCAAACGGTAATCAAATTTTCCCAACTGTCCTTTTACATAAGCGCCTAACTCTCTTACCGTATAATCGGTTGCTCCGGCGTTAGAGGTTGCATAAGCGGGTAAATCATACAGCAGTGTATTTAAAGGTCCGGTGGTGAATCTTGACAATCCCCTCCAGGTAGAGCGTCCTGCTCCAAAAGCAATTTTATCACTGAAGTTATATTCCGCATAAGCATCCAGCAAGTCAAAATAATTACTCGCTTTAGCATTGACGTTAACATTAGTAGTTCCACCCTGCAGGACGAACATTAATTTTTCTGTCGGTTTATACGTCATTTTTACCCGTACTCTACGAAGAGAAAGATCTGACGCTCCTGATGTTGCTTCATTATTGATAAGACTTCCGGGATTCATCTGGGTGTATCTTGCCCACAATTCTGCATACCCGCTAAAAGAGATATACCTTGAATGTTCATCATTTAAATAATGGGTCAGTCCCGGGTTATTAAAGTCATTCTTTTTCTGCGCTTTCACTACAGCACCCATACTCATGAATGACAGCACAACAAGACCTGTTTTAAAAGATTTTCTATTCATACTATTTTCTTTTCTTATCTTTTTTAGTTGATTTTTATGGGACAAAATTACTCCTGGAAACTCCCGTGCCTCATTAGAAATCTATTAGAAAATCTATAGAAAATCATTAAAAGAAAGAATCTGTTCTTCTACAATTAAAATATGGAATACCTTTGTATAGGATTTACAGGACGGCTGACTCTCAATTTGTTGACAGGCTGTTTTTCTTCCGAAAACTGAATATCTTATTCTAAAATATTCCCCGCATGAAAGTTTTAATCATAGAAGATAACGCACGAGTTTCCAGCCTTTTAAAGCGTGGATTGGAAAGCCAGGGCTATCAGATTTACATTTCCGAAGACGCAGAAGATGCGCTCGTACTGGTGGAGAAAATCACTTTCGATCTCGTGATTACCGATATTATGCTTCCCCGGATGAATGGGATTGAGCTGAGTAAAATGATCAAGCAGAAATATCCGGATCTTCCGATCATCATGCTGACCGCACTGGGAACTATTGATGAAAAAATTGAAGGGTTTGATGCAGGAGCAGATGATTATATGGTAAAGCCTTTTGAGATCAGAGAACTGTATGCCCGGATAAAAGCAGTTTTGCAGAGGAAATCATCTACGATTCAAAAAGATGAACTTTCTTCTCTCTTGGAATACCAGGATCTTCAAGTGAACAGAAGTACAAACCGCGTATTCAGAGACGGAAAAGAAATTGAACTTACCCCAAAAGAGTTTAAACTCCTGGTTTTCCTGATGAGCAATTCGGAAAGGGTACTATCCAGAGAAGAGATTGCAGAGAATGTCTGGGGAAATCATTTTGATACAGGTACTAATTACATCGATGTGTATATTGCCTATCTGCGTAAGAAAATTGATAAAGATTTTGAAGAAAAACTAATTCATACCCGACCGGGAATGGGCTTCATCTTCACCCATCAATTATAACATCACAACCACGCGTTTCTTTCAAAAGATATCAAAGCGGTTATCCATGACCCTAAAAAAATAGCGATCCGCCTATGAAAATAGCAACCAGAACCGCCCTCAATTACGCCATCCTTACCGCAGGAATTCTCTTTGTTTTTGCTTATGTACTCTATTTTGTTTCAGAAAAAAACCGGGAGGATGAATTCAATGACCGTTTAGGCTATAAAATTACCTGGAGATCGGAATTTATTTTTGATGCAAAAATTGATTCGTCTAAGATCAAGGAACTTCATGAACGCAACAAAAAATTGCTAAATGAAGCAGATATCAATGTATATAATCATCAAAAACAACTGCTTTTCTCTGATATTCCTCCTTTGGCAAGCAACGAAAAATATCTGGATCGGCTGATTAAAACGAATAAAAACCGAATGGTCTGGCAAAGAGGCGACCGGCAGTATATGGCCATCCGGTATGAATATGATTCAGAAAATTATTATGTAATCGGCAGTGCGGTAGATGTTACGGGAAAGGCCCATATCGCGGAATTTAAAAAAGATGTCATCATCATTTATATCATCTCGATTGCTGTTATTTTTATTATCGGTTTCCTGTTTTCTTATTATACACTGAAACCTTTGAAAGATATTATTATTCAGATCCGTGATATTTCTGAGCACAACCTCAACAAAAGACTGGATGTTCCGAAGGCAAAAGATGAAATTTACGAGCTCACCGAAACTTTTAATTCAACCTTCAACCGGCTGGAGAAATCCTTTAATAATCACAAACATTTCGTAACGACAATCTCCCATGAATTCAGGACACCACTTTCTACATTAATTGCAGAACTGGAACTGGCAAAGGAACTGAACGTAACTCTGGATGATTATAAACTTTCTATAGATAATGCGCTTCAGGATGCCAACCAGGCATCAGCCCTCTCTTCTGCCCTTCTCGACTTTGCCCGCGCCAGCTATGATGTATCCCAAATCAGTTTTGTGGATCTTCGTTTGGATGAAATCCTGGCGGAATCAAAGCTTTCCTTATTGCAGAAAAACTCCGGCTACAAGGTGGGAATCAACTACATGGACAATACTGCAGATAAGGACCAGAGCAATTATGATTTTCATGGAAACCCATATTTATTACAGATTGCCTTTTCTAATCTGATGGAAAATGCCTGTAAATATTCTGCTGATAAATACTGCACGGTGGAAATAGAAGTGCAAAACGAATATCTGGAAGTTCGGTTTATCGATCAGGGGATTGGAATTTCCGAAGCTGATCTTTCTAAAATTTTTGATCTTTTTTACCGAGGAAGTAATAAGAATTATGAAAAAGGAAATGGTGTTGGACTATCGATCGTTAAAAATATCATCGAAATTCATCAGGGGAAACTTTTCATACAATCCGAACAGGGCAAGGGAAGTATATTTAAGGTTCAGTTTCATACGCTGAAAGCATCTTAACAGAGTTTTCATTTCGAATAAGAAAGAACCGTCCTGAAATAAAAAAAGCAGTCAAAATTGACTGCTTTTACTTTTTATGCTTTTAACCATTCCGACGAGGAAAGGTATTTCTGATCAGGATAATAAATAAACAGGCAGTTTTTGCCTTTTATCGTATTAATGATCGGCTGTGATAATGCTTTCGGAAGGGCGGGACAGCCCCAGCTTCTTCCTATTCTTTTATGCACTGCGGCAAATTCATCACTCACATAATCGGCTCCGTGAATAACAACCGCTCTTTTTAGCGCTGCATCATTAAAACCTTTATCCATTCCCAATAATCTCAGTGAATACCCGTTATCTCCCTGGTAAGTAGCATCCGTAATATAAAATCCTAAGCTGCTCTGATAAGAACTTTCGGTATTCGAAAAGTTCTGGGCAAATTCTTCTCCGGTATTTTTACCGTGCGCTACCAATGAGTTGAAAAGTACCTTTTTTTCATTAAGGTCGATCACCCAAAGTCTTTTACTGTTCGAGGACATAGAAAAATCGCAGATCGTTAATAAGTGCGAGTCCTGATCAAGCATCCCTGCTTTCTTTAAGTTTTCAAATCCTATTAATGCTGTTGAGAAAGCATTAAAATCCAATTTGTGGTCAGCTTCAAATACGATTGAGCTGTAAAGTTCCGCTGAGGAACTGGCTTCATTTTTACTTTTTGCAGATTTTGTTTCAACTACAGTTTCTATTTTATTGGCAGTAGTGGTTTCTTTCTTTATCTTTCCTTTCTCCGGAGAAAGATAAAAAGAGGTGGCAACCATATACGCAATCCCTAATAAACTATACAATCCTTTCATTCAATACTTGTTAATTCAAAATTAGTGGGGCAAAATTATAAAAACATAATTACCAAGCAGTTAAAAATGAAAGAAGTTTAACGCTATTTAAGAAACTTTAACGGTAAGAGTCGATATCATTTTGAATATTATGATGAATTTCCTCTATTTTTCTTCTCTATCTTTTGCTGAAAAAATAATAAAACTTAGTTTTTAGCATCCGGAACAAATTCCAGGCTTACGGAATTCATGCAGTATCGTAATCCTGTAGGTTTCGGGCCATCATCAAAAACATGCCCCAGGTGTGAGTCACATCTTTTGCAGAGAACTTCTACCCTTTCCATTCCATAAGCCGTATCTTTTTTATAGTAGACTCCTTCTTTATCCGCTTCAAAAAAACTGGGCCAGCCGCAGCTGCTTGCAAATTTTGAGGTTGAACGGAATAAATGGTGTCCGCAGACGGCACAGTAGTAATCTCCGATCTCGTCAAATTCATTATATTTTCCGGTAAAAGCTCTTTCTGTTGCTGCTTCTCTTGCCACTGCATACAAATCGGGAGCAAGAATCTTCTTCCATTCGTCATTGGGAATGTCCAGTTTTGTGGTATCAGTTCTTGAATAATATGGATTGTTTTTTGCTTCTGTATTTTCCATAGAAGTAGTATTAATGGGTTTATGGGTCTGCGTGCACATGTGCAGAAAGGTTAATAAGAGTATTGAAACTAAAAATTTCATTGTCGTTTAATCTTTATCCAATCTTTCAATAATTGAAAGTTATAGAGATTTCATACCCAAATTTAGTAAATTTGAGAATATGAATGATGAAGCAAAAAGAAAACAGCTAAGAAAATATAAAGCATTTGCCACAGGACTGTTCGTGCTGATGGCTGCTATTTTTATCATTACCACCATCCTCCAGAAGACCCATGATTCTCATTGGATCGGCTATGTGCGGGCTTTCTCAGAAGCAGCAATGGTAGGTGCCCTGGCGGACTGGTTTGCCGTAACCGCTTTGTTCCGCCACCCTCTCGGACTTCCTATTCCACATACAAACCTGATTGAAAACAGCAAACAGAAGCTGGGTGATAACCTGGGAAGTTTCGTGGTTTCCAATTTCCTTTCCCCTCAAAACATCCGTCCTTACATTCAGAAGCTTAAAGTTTCCAATTTTGTCGGAGAATGGCTTGCTAAGGAAAATAATCAGGAAATCCTGATCAGAAATATGTCTGATATTGTGTTGGACATCCTTAATAAACTCGACGATTCTACAGTGAGCAGCTTTATCAGCAAAAAAGTTTCGGAAATGACGGATGATATTAAGCTGAACACCATCATTGGAAACGGGATCAGCTATCTTTTAGATAAAAACGATCACGAAAGAATTGTAACTAACCTGTCTAAACAGATCAAAGAATACATCACAGAAAATGAAGACATGATCCAGGAGCGGGTAAAAAAAGGAAGCTACACCTTTATTCCTTCCTTTGTTGACAACAAAATTGCCGATAAGATTGCCAGCGGACTTTCCGATTTCTTTAAAGAAATTGAAGAAAATCCACAGCATGAGATCAGAGCTTTGATTACGCAAAAGATCCGCGAGTTTTCTGTCGACCTTAAGGAAGATCCGAAATGGAATGATGAATTTAAAAACATTAAAAATGAGCTATTGAAAAATGATAAACTGGATGAATATTCGAATGACATATGGGTTTCTATCAAAAAAACGCTGATGAAAGAGCTGCAGGACGAACAATCTTCATTAAAAAAATATTTATCCAATAACCTGAATGAGTTTTCACAGAATTTAAAAACTGACGAAAAGCTTCAAAATAAAATTGATCACTGGGTTCGGGTAACTGCCTATAAATACATTCTTAAAAATACCCATCAGTTTGGAAACCTCATCAGTTCTACTGTAGGAAACTGGAAAGGCAAGGACCTGAGCGAAAAAATGGAGCTGGAGGTTGGGAAAGATCTGCAGTTTATCCGGGTAAACGGGACGATAGTCGGGGGGCTGGTTGGGTTGATCATTTATACGATCTCTCATTTCTTCCTCTAAAAAAAACTAAAAACGACTTATAACCAACCATGAAAAAACTCTTAATCTTATCACTCTTACTCCCCTGTATTTTTATTTTCGGTCAAAAAGTTGAACTTAAAACTGTTACCGATTCTTCCCAAATTTTCAAAGGAGAAATTGCCGGAATGCCCATCACCATGCAGCTGAATTATACAGGTATCGTAGACTGCAGCCAATACCAGCATTTTGTAAATGGATGGTATTATTATGACAAATATCAAAAGAAAATCCCCTTATCCGGAATTTACGATTATGGAAATTTATACCTCTATAATTTCGGAGATCAGCAAAAGCAGAGTTTTAAAATATTACAGGATAAAATCACCTCCCCTCAAATCATAGAAAAGACAGACAGCATTGCTAAAAAGCTTAACCCTAAAGAAAGACTCAATTTTAAGAATGAAAATTCAGATCAGGGAGTTTCGGGGAATTTTTATAAGGGAACTAAAATTCACAATGCCCAATTGTTCACCAAAAACAATATGATCTACCGGTATAACAATTACATCATCCTTCCCAACAACAAGAGAATCAACACCTATGATGTTATCAACCGATATGGAGGAAATGAATTGATCTCCTATGCATCCGATCATACCGGCCACCGGGTTTTGCTTTATTTTGAACATTCTTCCAACTTCAATGCATGTGGAATGTGCGGCGCCAGTGAAGGAGAAAAGGGATACCGCGTGCTATATTTTACCAAAGACTGGAATTATAAAAGATATGAAGAATTCCTGACGGAAAGCTGTCTCAGCAATATTTATGATACAAAAGTGGTAAAAAGTAAAGATCTTAATATATTAAAATTCACCGTAAATAAAACAACGAGCAATCCTGCCTACACGCTGAAAGTAGATGTAAAAAATGCTCTGGTAGTGAAATCCAAATAACAAAAAAGAGAGTTCAAACAAACTCTCTTTTTTAATTTTATTTTCTTGGAAGGCGGCTTGCTCTTTTTAAAAGCTCCTGGTTGATCTCATTGATCAGTTCCGGACCTTCATAAATAAATCCTGTATATAACTGAATCAGACTTGCACCGGCATCCAGTTTTTCGATCGCATCTTTTGCTGAATGAATTCCTCCTACACCGATAATCGGAAATGCTCTGTTGCTTTTTTCAGAAAGATATTTGATCATTTTTGTGCTTCTCTCACGAATAGGTTTTCCGCTCAAACCGCCATTTCCTATCTGTTCTAAAACCTCCGGTGAAGTTTTCAATCCTTCTCTGTTTACGGATGTATTGGAAACGATCACTCCGTCGATTTTCGTTTCTGCGATTAAATCTATAATTTCATCGAGCTGAGTGGTATTCAGATCCGGAGCAATTTTAAGCAGTATAGGCTTCTGTACCGATTTTGACTGATTGATTTTCTTTACTTCTGTAATTAATTCTCGTAAATATTCTACGTCTTCCAGTTTTGCATGGCTTCCTACATTCGGACAGCTTACATTCAGTACAAAATAATCTACGTGAGGGTGAAGGCCTTCAAAGCAATCCAGATAGTCCTGAGTATAATGTTCAGGGCTTGTATCTGTATTTTTGCCGATGTTTCCACCGATGATTATTTTTCCTTTGTTTCCTTTCAGCTTTTCAATGGCTGCTTCCAGACCTTCGTTATTGAAGCCCATTCGGTTGATGATCCCACCATCTTCTATTAAACGGAATAGTCTTTTTCTGGGGTTTCCGGCTTGCGCTTTAGGTGTTACCGTTCCAATTTCTACAAATCCAAAACCTAAGTCTCCCAATTCGTTAAACAAAACTGCATTTTTATCAAAACCGGCTGCCAGTCCTACAGGATTTTTAAATTTTAATCCGAAAACTTCTCGTTCCAGACGTTTATCTTCAATAGGTTTGGGGAAAAATAATCGAGTGAGAAATCCAAAATTCTTCAGCACCGAAAAAGTAAAGTGATGAACATCTTCGGGATCGAATTTGAAAAGGATCGGACGAATTAGCGATTTGTACATTGAAAAAAAGTTTTACAAAAATACTCATTTTAAAATTAATGCTTTATTATCGTATGATACTTTATGTAAAAATATTGTATACGTATCATCTATAACATCATCATCTGCAAAATCAGCGAGATATTTTTTAGTGCGAAGTTTTTCTTACTATTTTCAGAAGCTTTTCCCGCTTTCCATTGCAATCTTTTTTTGCAAAAAAGGATTTTCATTTCAATCGGGGCTATGGTATTCGTCTATACATCGAACTTTCACAGCTGATCATTCTGCAGGAATCTCAATACGAATTACCAAATGTGCTTAGATTCCACGCTCCACTTCGTTGTACTCTGAATGACAACTTCATATAACAAGAAATAACTACGAATACGCACTCAAATCGAAATTCAAAATATCCCCTACTCGTTTGAACTCATCATCTATAGTGGCATTTACCGTAATTCTGTCGTTAGAAATAGGATGATTAAAAATCAATTGATGGGCGTGAAGTGTCATTTTTGTTATCTCAAATGTTTCCAGCCACAACTTATTTTGTTTATTGCAACCGTGTTTACGACAACCTAAAATCGGATGTAAAATATGTTTAAAATGTTTTCTCAGCTGATGAAATCTTCCCGTTTCAGGAATGGCTTCCACTAAACAATATCTTGAAGTTTGGTGTTTTAAAAAAGGTAAATCTATTTCCGAAGTCTGTAAGCGATGATAATAGGTAATAGCATTTTGCCTGATTTCATTTTCGTTAATCAAATCATAATTTATGGTTTCTTCTTCCTTTGTCCAGCCACGAAGAATTGCAATGTATTTCTTTTCAACGTGTCGTGATGCAAACTGATCACTCATGATTCTCAAGGTTTCTTTATCTAAAGTAAATAAAAGGACACCCGAAGTTTTCCGGTCAAGACGATGCACAGGATAAACTTTTTGTCCAATCTGGTTTCTTAATTCCTGAATGGCATAAGTATCGGCTTCTCCTGCATAAAAAGATTTATGAACTAATAATCCGCTTGGTTTATTGATGGCAATAAGATGTTCGTCGCGATAAAGAATTTCTAACATTCAACAAAAGTAAAGGTTTTCTGTATATTTAATTCTAATCGCAGTAGAATCCTTCAGGAAGTTCTGAAGCATACTGTATTGCTCAAAATTCAAATACTCATTAAAAAATAGCAACCATTGATTTTTCTCTTCATCCGTTCTGTTTGCTGACTTCACTTCTGTGAATAAAAAACCTAACGGGTTTTGGAAACCCGTTAGGTTTGAATTTTGTGGCAAAAGTAAAATATTCGGCTGATCTCTAGCCCTGATTGCAGCGGCAGGACAAAGTGGAGCAAAAGATATAGCGGAAAGCAGGTTCCCGGCTCCTGAAAAATTCGTTTTCACAAACCATACGTCCTCATAAAGTTTCTCTACATTCGTAAGAACACAAAAGTTTAAAAATTATGACAGATTATTTTACCTTTTTCGAATCACTCATCGTCATTTCTATCATTGCAGGCGCCATCACATTAGCGGCTACTGATCCTAAAAAACACAGGGCAATAAGAATTGTATTATTGATTATTGCCGGTATTTTATTGATTATCGGTTTAGGCGGATACTTTTTAATGAGCATCTCCAATGTAGGTTCTTACCGATATTAATATTTTCCCGATAAAAAACATTATTTTTGCAACTCAGACGTTAAAAAATTATGGCAAAGCAAGAAGATGTTTTCAAGAAAGTGATTTCTCACGCTAAAGAATATGGTTTTATTTTCCCTTCCAGTGAGATCTATGACGGCTTATCCGCTGTTTATGATTACGGTCAGAATGGGGCTGAACTAAAAAATAATATCAAACAATATTGGTGGAAAGCAATGGTACAGCTTAACGAAAATATTGTGGGTATTGATTCGGCAATCCTTATGCACCCTACCACATGGAAGGCATCCGGCCACGTAGACGCTTTCAACGATCCATTGATTGACAATAAAGATTCTAAAAAACGTTTCAGAGCAGACGTTTTAGTGGAAGATTACTGTGCTAAAATTGAAGATAAGGAGAATAAAGAGATCGAAAAAGCAGCGAAAAGGTTCGGTGAGTCTTTCGATAAAGATCAGTTTGTTGCTACCAATCCAAAAATTTTGGAATACAGAGCAAAAAGAGAGGCTATCCTTTCAAGATTGGCAAAATCTTTAGAAAATGAAGATCTTGCTGATGTAAAATCTCTTATCGAAGAACTTGAAATTGCAGATCCTGACACCGGTTCTAAAAACTGGACGGAAGTAAGACAATTCAACCTGATGTTTGGAACTAAATTAGGTGCTTCTGCAGATTCTGCGATGGATCTTTATTTGAGACCGGAAACGGCACAGGGAATCTTCGTTAACTTCCTGAATGTTCAGAAAACATCCCGTCATAAACTTCCTTTCGGTATTGCACAAATCGGAAAAGCATTCAGAAATGAAATCGTTGCAAGACAGTTCATTTTCAGAATGCGTGAATTCGAACAAATGGAAATGCAGTTTTTTGTAGCTCCGGGAACAGAACTGGAATTCTATGAAAAGTGGAAAACAAAACGTCTGAACTGGCACCTTGCTCTTGGTTTAGGGGATGACAACTACAGATTCCATGATCACGAAAAATTAGCGCACTATGCGAATGCTGCAGCTGATATTGAATTTAACTTCCCATTTGGATTTAAGGAACTGGAAGGAATTCACTCCAGAACAGATTTCGATTTAAAAGCTCATGAAAAGCATTCAGGAAGAAAGCTTCAGTTCTTCGATCCTGAAAGAAATGAAAACTATGTTCCTTATGTGGTGGAAACCTCAGTAGGATTAGACCGGTTATTTCTTTCTATTTTCTCTACGTGCTTAAAAGATGAAGTACTGGAAGATGGTTCAGAAAGAACGGTATTATCACTTCCTCCTGCTTTAGCACCTGTGAAAGCCGCGATCCTGCCATTAATGAAAAGAGATGGATTAGCAGAATATGCAGAAAATATTTTTAACGATCTGAAGTACGATTTCAACCTGTTCTATGAAGAAAAGGATGCTATCGGAAAACGTTACAGAAGACAGGATGCCATTGGTACGCCTTACTGTATTACCATCGACCACGATTCTCTTACCGATCATACGGTAACCATAAGAGATAGAGATACGATGCAGCAGGAAAGAGTTCCTGTTTCTGAGTTGAGAAGAATCATTGATGAAAAAACCAACTTCAGAAATTTACTTTCTAAACTATAGAATACAAAGACTTCAAATAGGAGAGATCAGACTTTCATTCAGAAGATTATCACAATATTTATCACTAAAAGCCTTGATTTTTTCAGGGCTTTTTTATTTTTTATCAACTTATGGGTTAATTCATTATTTTTGGCGGAAAATTTAATCATGAAAAAAATCACACTGATCCTATTTGGACTGATCCAGACTCTCATGTATGCACAGACTCAGGATCTCACGGCACTGGCTGCCGGAGAACATGTGGGAATGAATGCACTGTTCGACGATAAAGACAATCTTTACGGCTATATTTCACTATACTCTTACGGGAAGTCAGGTGATAAGACGAAAAAATTCGAGTATGTGGTGTTAGATAAAAACCTCAACCCTGTTGCCAATAAGGAGTTTGAAGGTGACATTACCGCAGCATCCTATCAGGGATATGTTGATTTTAAAGGGCAGATTATCCTGAGACCTTCCATGATGGATTATTCTCTGGTTAAAAACAGGGAACTTTTCACCCCGGTTTCTATGGTCATAGATCCTAAAACCAATACGATTACCCGAAAAGTATATTACGATTACCTGGAAGACGGTACCTTCAAAGAAATCAACCAGCCCAAAAACTGGAAGGAAGAGCGCAAGGAAAACCGTGAAGAAAAAAGAGAAAAAGGCTACAATTACGTTTCTGCTGTAGGAGAAATAAAAGAAGGAGGCTATTTTGCGGTGGAATATAAAGACTTCGGAAAGTATATCAACAACAACAGCCTGATTAAGTTTGACAATAATAAAAAGGAAGTCTGGAGGTATAAGTACAACACCAACGGCGATAAAAAAATATTTTCTACCTTATCTGTTATTGAAAAAGATGAAAACTATATCTACTCTATCATGAAGAAAGTAGATGACGGAAAAAAAGCGTTCAGCCTGGTGGTTCTCGATATGAAAACAGGAAAAGAAGCAGCGAATAAACCTATCACCGGACTTTCTGACGATACCATAGATATGATTGACTCTTTTTACTCCGGATACACAGGAAGCATCGATAATGACAAAACCTTCGACGATAAAATTGTGCTGGTAGGAAGAAATTATGCTAAAAATGATTTCGTAGGCTACGCCAGACTGATGGTTAACAAATCGGATTTCACTGTTGATACAAAGGCATTATACTTTAAGCCGGATTTTGCTGCACATCTTCCGAAGATTAATGCGTTGGGATATGTAGAAAGTGGCTATATGCTTCAATCGAAAGATCTTTATTTCATGAGTGATGGCAGTGTAGGTATCCTTGCAGAAAAATTTAAACCTGAAGGACAGTATAACGCACCTAAAACGACAGACCTTGTGTATGTATATACGGATAAAGATTTCAAAATCAAAGAAATAAAGGTTTTTGAAAAAGAAAAAACAAGATGGGTAAACAGCGATTATCTTTTCTCACAATACCTCAACAATGGAAAAGATGTGGTTTTCTTTTACCGTGATTACCAAAAGGATGAAGTCACCAAACAGAAAAAGTGGAATCTTTTCATCAATACCGTGATCGGCGGGAAATTCAAACAGGAAATCATTCCTATTTCAGAAAAAGACAATTATATCGTTACTCCGTACGTTGGAAAAGAAGGATATATTCTTCTCAGGGAGTACAACGAGAAAGAGAAATTCAATAAGATCCGTTTAGAAAAACTAAACTACTAAAAAGAAAAAATCCTGATCAGTGATCAGGATTCTTTTATTGGTGCATGGGGTTGATAATAGTCTGCAATGTTTTTAACCTCATCCAGACTTAAATTCCACATAAAATTAAGGAACTGCTGGTAGCTTTCACTCTGGCCTTTAGGTTCTACCCTATCCAGATACCGGTTAAGGTTATAATTTTTCCGGGCTTCATATATTTTGGCAAAACATCTTCCGAGCCAGCCTTTATAATATGGTTCCTCTTCTCCGTCCTGTAAAAACTGGAGGCATGTATAGATTCCCAATCCATAATCCTCGGAATGGAAGTAATTCGGAAGAATCTCCATTCTGGCCGTCTTTTTTAAGGCAAGATACGCTTCAGAAGGTGTTCCAGGCTCGACAGCAGTCTTTAGTTCCGGAAATATCTTTTTGAGCCTTTCAATTCTCTTGTCCATTTCAGGATGGGAAGCCAACGAATCTTTACTCAGTTTTTCCTTATAAAAATTATAGTTGTATAGGGAGAAATCTTCCTTTTTCATCCATTTATCATTGAATGCCTGCTTGGGAAGGTCAAAAAACTTCTTATACGTTTCCATTTTTAACTGATTCGGTGAAATCGTATCAAAATCCTGCAGTCTTTGAAGTGCATTCACAAAATCACCTTTTTTGAAATCTCCGCTTTTAAAAATCGTATATCCCAATGAATCGGCCTGCATCTCATGAAGCCGTCTTTCTGCTCCTTTTTTGTACACTCTGTTTTTAAAAATATCAAAAGCTTTCTGGTTCAGGCTCTGGCTTCGTGCTTCGGTGGTTGTTTTTATATTCTGAAGGGTAATTTTATCCACCTCATTCTGCTCAATAATCGCGACAAAAGCTTTAAATGAATGCCCATCAATTTTATGGCCCAGCTCATGAGAAATAACCGCTGCAATCTGCTCTTCATTAGCAAGCCAGTTATACAAACCCATGTTGATGACAAAAGTGCCGTCTGCAAGGCAATATGCATTGGGAGTATTATCTCTGGCAATCAATATCTTTAAATCCTGCGGAACTTTGGTGTTATTCTTTCGTAAGCGTGCAATCAGGGATTTTATGCTCGCATCAAATTCTGATTTGAAGATAAAATCTTTGTTTTTAACCTGTTTTTCAAAATCAGCACCAAATTCTTTATAGATTCTGGCAAGTTGTGCTCCTCCTTTTCCTGAATAGTCAGACCTTACCTTTCTGATAAAGGCGTCGTTATTGTTGTTGAAAGTCGTCAAAAAACTCTTTCTCTGAACGTAATCTGCAGTATCCACAGCTTTATAGTTTTGTCCGAAACAGATCACAGATAAGAAAAAGAACAGAAATGTAATGTATTTTCCAGTCATATTTTTTCATCAAATAATCGCAAAAATAACTTATTTGATAGTACGATTCCCTCTTTCTTATCAAAATTATTTTAAATTTGTTTAAGACCGATTCACATGAAAATATTAAAATATGTTGTAGGTGGAGCTGCCGCTGTAGTAGCCGCTGCCTACCTTTTAGGATATGACTATCTGTTCAGTGGAATTTCCAAAACCTATCTTAAAGGCAAGTCGAGTGCCTATATTGATGACGGAAAACTTTTCCCCAGCCATCTTATTACGACGGACACCCCAAAAATATGGGAAGAAGACCCTGAATATAACCAGCATGAATTACCACCACATATCATTGATGACCTCAAGCATGCCCATACCGCCGCTTTTGTGGTCATTAAACATGGGAAAATCCTTCATGAACAGTATTGGGATGGTTATAACCAGCTTTCACATAACAATTCTTTTTCTATGGCGAAAGCCGTTACGGTAATGCTGTTGGGAAAAGCGCTTGAAGAGGGCAAAATTAAAAACCTCAGCGAAAAGATGTCTTCTTTTTATCCCGAATTTAAGGATAAACCCTTCGGAAACAACGTCACCCTGAAAAATCTTGCTCAGATGGAGGCGGGACTTGACTGGGATGAGAATTACAACAACCCTTTCCTTCCCAATGCAAAAGCGTATTATGGAAGTGATCTTCTCAAAACTGTTTTTTCCAGAAAATTCAAAGAAGAACCGGGAACAAGATATGAGTATCAAAGCGGATCTACACAGCTTCTGGGTTTTGCCGTAAGAGGAGCAGTACAACAGTCGCTCGCAAGCTATTTATCGGAAAAATTCTGGATTCCTATGGGTATGGAACAGAATGCAACATGGAGCGTTGACAGCCACGGCATGGAAAAAACCTATTGCTGCATCCATTCTAATGCGAGAGATTATGCAAAACTGGGACAGCTGTTTCTGGATAATGGAAAAGTAGATGAGAAACAGATTTTAAATCCTGAGTTCATCGAACAGATGCGAACCCCTACCGAAAAATCCAAAGAAATCTATGGAATGGGACTTTGGATCAATAATGACAATCCGGTAAAGCATTATTATTTTTTAGGGCTTCAGGGACAGTATATCATTATGGTTCCCGAACATAAGATGGTGATTGTAAGAACAGGAAGTTATAACAATCTTCCTAAAAATGACAGGGGAAGACCGGATCAGGTAAAATTCCTGGTGAATGAGCTCACCCAATTTTTCGATAAAGATCATAAAAAAGTATAGCACCTTCATTCATCGTTAATGAAATCTGAAATTGGCTTCCGGAAGTATGTTGTTTTTTAAAAAAGCTTCATATTCCGGAGATAATTTGGCGCGTCCGAAAGTATTTTCACCGCTCATGCTTCCCAGACGTACTTTGTCTTTCCCAAACTTTTTGTTCATCGCATCCATCGCTTTCATTACGGGTAAATGCTGGTTTTGGGTATCTTCTTCAAAAAGACTGATCAGCCTTTCATTTTCAGGGACAAAATCATTCACCAGCACACCAGCTTTTTTATAATGAAACCCTTCTTTATAGATGGCTTCAAAAAGCTCATTGACTACCCTTCCAATGATAATGGATGAATTGGTAGGATTGGGAAGAATCTGTGTAACGGCATTTTTGTATTCGGGCAGGTCGCTTCTAAAACGGTTGGTCTGAACAAAAACAGTCACCATTTTACAGCAGGTATTCTGCTTTCTCAATCTTTCGGAACAGTACATTCCAAAAGTCTCTACTCGTTCCCGGACTTCTTCTTTTTTCGTCAGCATCTCCATAAAACTTCGGGTAACAGCAATTGATTTTTTCGGAGAGGGAGTATCCAGTTCAAGCTGACGGATTCCTTTGAGTTCATTGATCATTCTTATCCCATGAATTCCCATCACTTTTCGAACCCACATTTCGGGTTTTTGAAGCAGATCCCAGGCTTTATGAACTCCACTATCTTTCATTTTAACAGCCAGCCTCCGGCCGATTCCCCAGACGTCTTCAATGTTGAGCCATTTTAAAGCTTTTTCAATTTTTGGCGGGGTATCCAGCATATAAAGCCCCTTAAACCGATCTGGATATTCTTTAACGATTCTGTTGGCCACCTTACACAATGTTTTGGTAGGCGCTACTCCTATGCTTACGGGGATCTTCGCTTTTTCCTGAATTTCATTCCGGATTTCCAGACAGTAATCATGCAGATTGATGTATTTAAATCCTGATAATTCCAAAAACAGCTCATCGATATTATCGAAAGCTTTTGATAATGTGGATTATCAAAACTTAAAAAAAATCAAAAGCCCAAAACATAAAACACCAAATATCAAGTATTTAAATTGACAACTTTATACTTGGGCTTTTGATTATAATATGTTATCCTAAACTTTTAAGAAAATCTTTAAGTTTAGGATTCTTTTCCCACGATCTTTCCGTATTGCTTTCAGGAAGGATATTTACATAAACTGATTCTAATGCTTCTCTTTTTTGCTTTGAATCAGCACGGGCATATATTTCGGTAGTCTGTATACTTTTATGACCTAGGAAATCTCTAATATAAACTAAGTTAACACCACCTTGCAACATATGCATTGCCTTCGAATGTCGTATAATATGAGGGCTAATTGTTTCAGGGATTAAATCTGCATTTTGTAATCTAGCAGCCACTGCATATTTTTTTAAGATATATGTTATTCCAGCTGTCGTTAATTTTTCTCCTATTCTATTAAAAAACAAAGGGTTTTTCTCCTTTCCAAATTTGTTCAATCCAAAATCCTCAATATATTTTTTTAAGTGATCTGTTTGCTTTTTTTGGAGTGGAATAATTCTATGTTTATTTCCTTTGCCAATTAACCTAATCGTATTGGGATTGTCAAATCTAATTGAATCTGGTGTCAGATCAGCAATTTCTTGGACACGAGCTCCACTATCATAGAGAAGTGCAAGTAGAGCTAAATCTCTTCTCGAACCTCTTGAGTTTTTTGGAATTTGATCTAAAAGTAATTTTATTGCATCTAATGACAAATAAGTAAGTTTTTCGGTTGCATGTTTCTTTAATCTTATGGAGCGTATACTTTGCCACTCCGAAATTCTCATTGGTTCCTCATATTGTAGATATTTACAAAACGATTTAATTGCTGCACATCTTTGATTTCTTGTCGAAATTTCATTTTCATGTTCTTGTTCTAGCCATTGTAAAAAATCTAAGACTACATTTTTATTCAAATGCTTTAATTCTAAATTATCGGCATTTATATTTTTTACATCCTTCATAAATACTAATAAAAGCGTGAAAGCATCTCTGTAAGCTCTGATAGTATGTTTTGATAAATTACACTCTCCAATAAGATATTTTATAAAAAAGTTTTCCAAATGTTTAGCAAAATCTGTCATAGTTATTCATATTTATTATATCTCATATCCGGAAAGACAAAAGATGTTATACTTCCTTTTTCAATTAAATCTGGGAACATTTCATTTGTCAGTCTAACATATGCTTCTGTAGATTTTATATTTTTATGCCCTAAAAACACAGATATAGTAGGTAAAGCACAATAAATATCTTCTCCACTTTTTACAAGCTTTTCCAAGGCATGTACTGCTGCAGTGTGTCTAATATCATGTACTCTAGGTCTATTAAAATATGATTGTTTAGGAATATCACTATATTCTAATAAACGCCTAAACCATGCATGAATATTATTTGCTAAACAAGGTTTTCCTTTTTGAGTTACAAAGAAATTCTTGCTTGCATCACACATCCCTTTTACAGGTATTGATTCTTTAAATTTCTGATATTCAACAAGAACTTTATAAAGTGAATCATTTATTGCAACTATTCTTTTCCTATCATTTTTAGTATCATTAATTTCAATAATTCTTTCTTCAAAATAAACATCTTGATTAGTTATATTTAATGCCTCTCCAATTCTTATACCTGTACTATAAAGCAAACGAAGAAATGCTGGCAAAATAAACATTGGAGTATCATTACGATGCCTTTCAATCCTTAGTTTATCTGCATTTGAAAACAACAATTTTATTTCTTCATGGGTATATATATAGGGAATATAATCGTTTTGTCGGCCTTCTTTTGGAGTATGTGGAACGTAACAATCTATACCTACACTGCACATATATCTGCAGAAATGTACCCATGCAACGTATTTATGATATAAGTTTCTTGGGTTATCATTTAATCGTGTAGCTTTCCAATTCAAAATGAGCTCTCTTGTTATGTTTAAGTTAGTTATATTATACTCAATAAAAAATCGATCAAATTCAAGCATATAACATTTTAATATCTTTCCTCGTAGTAAACCTTTTTGTTCTTTTTCGAGTAAGAATCCTTTAATATGTACGGAAAAAGCGCTATTGTATGTAAAATATTCGTTTATCTTATCCATTTCCAACCTTGTCCTATTTGTGAGTAAAAATCAATATCGACATTAGGTACATCTAATGTGCATTTCAATAGTGCTGGAATACTAACATGCAAATAGCGCATTGTTGTTTCTGAGCTTTGATGTCCCAACGTCTCTGAAATTATTGGTAGTGGTGTTCCATTATTCAACAAATTTGTTGCAAGACTATGTCGTAAAGAATGTGGACCATGCTTTTTTTTACTATAATCTATATTCGCCTTTCGGAAATATTTATTAATTATAACATTGAGTCCTCCCTCCGTCATTGTTACATATGGAGCATTGCATCTTAAAAATATAAATTTGGAATCTGACTTTGGCCTACCATTTTTAATGTAATCTATTATAGCTTCACCAACATCTATTGATAATGGTAGTTCTAACTTATCCTTTGTCTTGTATTGTTCAAATAATATTAAATTATTATCCCAATCAATGTTAGAAAATTCCAAAAATATTATATCCGATGATCTTAGTCCTAATCGTGTGGCTAATAGTATCATCGCATAGTCTCTTTTGCCCGTTTGATATTTTCGGTCAACGGAAGATTCTATACATAAAACTTCTTCTAAAGAGTAATGAGATGTTAATTTTATTGTCTTTCTCACTTTTATTCCATCAAGAATATGTGCAGTATTATAACTGATAACTTTTTGACTAAATAAATTCCTTAATAAAGCTCTTAAAATAATTGCTGCATGATCTTTTCCTGTTTCCACAGAACTTATAAATGTTAGTATAACATTTGATGAGATTTTAGACAGAGATAGTAAATTTTCCTCCTCCATTCTATGACAAAATTTTTCTAAAGCAATGTAATAGTTTCGACGTGTTTTTATACTTAGCCTTCTTTCAATTGCATATTTGTTTAAAAAATCAAAAAGTGCAGGACCTATTTTTGTGGGAAGAATCGCATTGTAATCTTTTTTACTTTTTTTAATAATCCACTTTTCTTGGAGCATTCCATTTAGCAAATCAACATATCTACTATCAATTCTAAAAGGATTTGTTTTTGTAATTTTACTATTACTTGGAGCTTCTCTAAATTTTAAGTATTCCATTCCCACATCTTCATTATAAAATTTAATAGAAGAATCTTGCATAAATTTTTGAAGTTCTAGAAATTGAACCGAAAATTTCTTTTGAAGATCACTTGATTTGATATGTTCATTCATATACGATTCAAGCTGTGAATGTAACTCCCGAATGTTTTTTTCCATAAATATTAATATAAAGTTTAATAATAACACGCTTAATCAATAGAAAACAGAATAGATATTATCTCTCTATATCAACTTTATGTGATCCTTAATCAATTATTATTTAAAATTGATTAGAATATTTTTTTATTTAGCATATTTTTTATATTTGCTATAAGAAAATAAGATATAGGGGACAAAAGAATTCTCTTTTTTCCATATAATTTTATCGAACAAAAAAAATCTGTTAGTGGTCGAATGCTATGCAGATTTTTTTGTTTAAGCAAACTTATAAAAAAAATATAAAACTTAATAACTTTTTATTAAAAATAAACATTTACATAATATATATTGCGAATATTATAAATATTATGTATATTATGTTATTTTTCATCAAAATAAACTCTTGGTAATTCAATTTCATTAGCCTGTGGATAAGGCTTTCTATTAGTCATACTTACATCTTCTTTAATCTGTCGATGGATATCATATTGCTTTTCTTTATCATAAGAATAACGCGGATCAGGAATCATCGGCATTTTCGCCATTTTATGAATGGTGATGGTAGGAAAATGATAATCTACTTCTACAGTTCCCAATAATAAATAACATCCTCCTCCCTGAAAATCATATTGTTTGAGACTGTCCGGAAAATGCGCTGTATCAAAATAATCTCCGTTTGCATCGATCCAAGTTCCGAAATACATTTCTCCCTTTTTAGTGGGGACATGTTTTCTTGCAATTAGATAAGCCAACATTTTTATCTGTCGTTTATGAAATTTCAATAAATCTTTTACAAACACAGAACCCCTGTATTTCGTTTGCAACAAATCAAAAGGACTGCATGAAACCGGAAAACCTATCAATTCAATTTCATCAAAAGCATCTTCAAAATTTTCTCTTTTGAGTTCGGGAAGCTTAAATTCCTGGACAGGCTCTTCAATCAACATTAAACCTATATTTTCAGGTTTAAAATTCATTAATAATACCCTTGCCTCCACAAGAAGCTCATTTTTTTGCTTTCCTGTAAAACGAAATGCCCCAATAAAAATTAAAGTCTGGATCGCTTCAATACCGATCGGAATACGTTTGATAAAGTCCTGTAAAGATTGATAATTTCCATTCCTTTCCCGCTCTTCAACAATCCCGTGGGCAATCTTAGTCTCCAGTCCTTCCAAAAGCATCAACCCTAAAAAAATATTTTTTCCCTTTAAAGTAGTCTGAAATTCACTTGAATTCACACAAGGAACCTGAATATTTCCTCCCGACATTTTTGCTTCATGAATGTAAACTTCAGTACGATAAAACCCTCCCTGATTATTGATTACCGAAACCATAAATTCCAGTGGATAATATACTTTAAGATATAAACTTTGATAGCTTTCCACAGCATATGAAGCCGAATGTGCTTTACAGAAAGAATAGCCTGCAAAAGATTCGATTTGTCGAAATGCTTCAATAGTAAGAGCCTCCGAATGCCCTTTTTCTATGCATTTTTTAAAAAAATTGGCCTTTACTTCCTGAAGCTTTTTAATGGAGCGACCTTTTCCACTCATTGCTCTTCGAAGAATATCGCCATCAGCTAAAGATAAACCTCCAAAATACTGAGCGATCTTGATCACATCTTCCTGATAGACCATGATTCCGTACGTTTCTTTTAAATTTTCTTCAAAAACAGAATGAAAATATTCAAATTGATTTGGATGATTGTGCCTGAAAATATATTCCCGCATCATTCCACTTTGTGCTACTCCCGGTCTGATAATAGAGGAAGCTGCGACCAATATTCTGTAATTATCACATTTTAATCTTCTTAAAAGTCCGCGCATCGCAGGAGATTCTATATAAAAACAGCCGATAGTTCTTCCGATAGCCAAATATTCATTAGCTTTTTCTTCATCTTTGGAAATTCTCGTATCACGGATATCAACATCGATTCCTCTTGTTTTTTTAATCAGCTCAACAGTATCTTTTATCGTTCCAAGTCCTCTTTGAGATAGAATATCAAATTTTTCTAACTTAATATCTTCTGCTACATTCATATCGAATTGAACAATAGGAAATCCCTTCGGTGGCATTTCGAGTGCAGAATAATTGGTAATAGGTTCTTCAGAAATCAAAATTCCACATGCATGCATACTTCTTTGATTAGGAAATCTTTCCATCAGCCTTACATATTTATGGATTGTCTGGACAACAGAATTGGTTTCATGAGCTTCCATTGGCTTTTTCGTCAGGTCGTCCAACTCATCTTTTGGCAATCCAAAAGCTTTCCCGACTTCTCTGAATCTTGATTTGTATTTGAATTCAACATTGGTTCCACAGAAAGCGACATGATTTTTTCCGTAACGATTGAAAATATATTCCAGAATTGTATCTCTATTCTGCCAACTCCAATCGATATCGAAATCCGGAGGGCTTTTTCTGTTAAGGTTTAAGAATCTTTCAAAATATAGATCAAGTTCTAAAGGACATATATCCGTAATCCCGATACAGTAACTGACAATTGAATTGGCTCCGCTTCCACGTCCTACATGCATAAATCCCATCCTATTGCTGTATCGCACAATATCCCATGTAATCAAAAAGTAAGAACAAAAGTTGAGTTCATCAATTACTTTCAGCTCTTTCTCTACTCTTATTTTTGCGATTTCATGATCTTTACCATAACGCTTTTTCAGTCCCAAATACGCTAATCTTCTCAAAAGCTTTACATCGGATTCTTTGGACTTAGTATAATATTGTTTGTTCTTAACTTTTTCAAAATCAAATTCAAAACTACAGGCATGCAGGATTTTTTTTGTATTCTTTATGATCTCTGGATATCTTTGAAAAGCCCCCATAATTAAATCTTCGGATTTAAAATATTCCGATTTTTTGCAAACATCTTGCTCAACCAGTTTTGACAATAAAGTATTGTTATCAATAGCCCTTAAAATTCTATGAAGATTATATTCTTTTTTAGTACTGAATGTAACCGGCTGAAGAACCACCATTTTCGGAATTAGCCTTTTAAATTCAGGACGAATCAATAAACTCAATTCTTCTTCCCGGACTCCAATAAACTCATTTTCTTTTAGCTTTGAAGGAATGTTATCTATCGGATAAACAATAAAAACATTTTTAAATGCAGGAGCCGTTTCAGAAAGTTCTGCTCCATAACAATTGTGATCCGTCAACGCTTTATTGACTTCACCAATTCCTGAGAGTTCTTTTGCAATAGCAATATAAAGCAGCTTATTCTCTTTTCTGACTTCGATTCCGGCAATAGGTTTAATTCCTACTTTTTCACATTCTTTCTTGAAATCATAAATAGCAGTAATCGTATTAATATCCGTCAGTACTAATTCTTTGATACCCAAAGAATGTGCTTGCTGTACTAATTCTTCCATCGATAAAGTACCGTAACGAAGACTGTGGAAAGAATGACAATTTAGAAACATAATAGAAAAGTTTACAAGTTATTTTCCAAAATCAAAACCGGATGCTCTGCCGACCGCATCGACACCAAACCGATTCTTCAAATAATCCATTGTCTGATATAAGCTCATCTGTTCTTCCGTATCTTCAAACAGATTCATCTGATGGTTACCATGAACAAGTCCTGTAAACCGCAACCCCACCAATCTTAATCTCATTCTTCTTGTATATATCTGATTGAAAAGTTCCAGAGCCACTCTCGAAAGTGTATGATCCGCTGAAGTATAGGCTACTTTATGCTGTTTTGTTTCTGTATCGAAATTTGCATAACGGATCTTGACTACCACTGTTGAAGTCAGCCATT
This sequence comes from Chryseobacterium soli, assembly GCF_000737705.1. Taxonomy (GTDB): domain Bacteria; phylum Bacteroidota; class Bacteroidia; order Flavobacteriales; family Weeksellaceae; genus Chryseobacterium; species Chryseobacterium soli. Next base: position 263,121 of record NZ_JPRH01000001.1, read on the forward strand.
TTTCCTGTCTTAATTGATAAGCCAATTGTTCAGCCATTCCTGATATCAGTCTTTTCAGTTCCATGATATCCATTGTATCATTCGTAAAAGTTCTTTCCGTTGAAATCGATTTTCTTTCTGAATAAGGAACAACAGGATTTTCATCAATCCCATTCGCCTTTTTCCAAAGTTCTTTTCCATTGACTCCGATCATTTGCTGAAGTACCAGTACCGGCATTTCAGCTAAAGTATGAATGGTTCGAATTCCAATTCTTGATAACAATTGAAAAGTCTTATCACCAACCATCGGAATCTTTTTAATAGATAGAGGGTTTAAAAATGATTGCACTTCTATTTCTTTAATTTCTAGTCTTCCCAAAGGTTTTGATTCTCCTGTTCCAATTTTTGAAACAGTTTTATTCGTAGATAAGGCAAAACTTATGGGAAGTCCAGCTTCTTTTTTTACTGCTGCAGCAATTTCCTGTGTCCATTGATAGCAGCCGAAAAATTTATCCATTCCGGTAAGGTCCAAATAGAATTCATCGATACTTGCTTTTTCCAACACAGGTACTTTTTCCTGAATAATCTGAGTTACGGTATGGGATAAATTGGAATACAATTCATGGTCGCCCCGAATCACTTTTGCATCCGGACATAATCTGAGTGCCATTCGAATCGGCATGGCTGAGCGCACCCCAAACTTACGTGCCTCATATGAACACGACGCAACCACTCCACGGTCACCACCTCCAATAATCAAGGGGATCCCGTCAAGCTGAGCGTTATTACGCCTCTCGCAGGACACAAAAAATGTATCCAGGTCCATATGTACAATCGCACGGTTCATGCCACAAAATTAGATACTATTTGTATCATTTTTCATATATTTGCAGATACAATTTGTATCAATGTCAATTTTTTCAGATAACATCAGGTTTTTAAGGACTCAAAAAAATTTATCGCAGCAGGAACTTGCGGATCAAATTTTAATGAGCAGGGTGCGTTATTCTAAATATGAGGACGGACGTTCGGAAGCTCCGTATGAGCTGCTCATCAGAATTTCGAAATATTTCAATTTAAGTATTGATCTGCTTCTTACTGTGGATATTAGGAAATATCCGCTAGAAGATGTATTGAAACTACCGGACAACAGAATTGTCCTGCCGGTGGTCGTAGATCAATTAGGAAACAACAGTATTGAAATTGTACCTCAAAAAGCATCCATGGGATACTTGTCCGGCTACAGTGATCCAGAATACATTGAAAGTTTACAGAGAATCTCGTTACCTTTCCTTACAAATGGAAAATACAGAGCTTTTCCTGTCCAGGGAGATTCTATGCCACCATTTAAAGATGGTTCTTTTATTATCGGAAAGTATGTTGAAAATATTGATGACCTGAAACAAAATAAAAGTTATGTTTTTGTGACTTTGAATGATGGTATTTCTTATAAAAGATTTACCTCAAGAAATAAGAAATCAATAACTGTTGTTGCTGACAATTCATTTTACAAACCTTATGATATTCCTTTAGGAGAAGTTGTTGAAATCTGGCAATATGCATCAGGAATTTTTCCTGAAGATTTTGAACCAGACCGACTTGAAAATTATAATTTAAAAGAAATGTTTCTGGAAATCAGAAAAGATATTCAGGGTCTCGATGAAAAGATTTCAAAAAACAGTTAGAAAAAAACAGTATCAACGGCATAAAAATATTTAAAAAGAAAAAGGCAATGAGCCAGCTGAGTTTATTTGATGCAGAAGAATTTTATGAATTTCCAAAAGACCTTTTGGAATACAAAGAGAATTTCCTAAGTCCGGAAGAAGCTGACCAGCTAAAAAATAAGCTGCTGAAAACAGCAACTTGGGAACAACGTACTCAGAAAATGTATGATAAGATGGTATTGACACCACGTTTGACAGCTTGGTACGGTGATACAAAGCCTTACAATTTTGAAGAAAACAGAAAACCAACAAATTCCTGGCTTCCTGAACTTTTAGCATTAAAGCAGAGAATTGAGAATGAATTTGGTTATCAATTCAATGGTGTTTTGCTGAATCTTTACAGAGATCACAATGATTCCGTTGCTTGGCATCGGGATAAAGAAAGCAAATATGGGAAACGACCAATTATTGCTTCAATAAGCCTTGGACAAACAAGAAATTTTGACTTTAGAAAAGTAGATCATCATCAGAGTAAATACAGTCTTCCCCTTCCTAATGGATCATTATTAATCATGAAAGGTGATTTACAAGAGCATTGGGAACACAGAATTGCTAAATCTACTATTCCAATGAAAGAACGTATTAATTTAACTTTTCGTTTGCGAGCTACATAATCAAAATAAAGAGTAGCCCTAAAGATGCTTTATCTACATACTCTTTTTATTCTTTGAGAATAGACGACGGTTATTTTTATTATGTAATTTTTTAATTTTGATTTTATATATTTGTCTATAAATTAAAATAACGTCAAGCGTAAGCTATCGTTTTGGTACATAAAGCCGCGAACTTTAAAATGATAACCAAAAATGATAGACTTACGCCCATGCTTATACGGCGTGGGCTAAGTCTTTCTGGTTATCGGGTACTTCGCGGCACCTATGTACGGATTGATATTAGTTCCACGCTTTTTATTAAATAGGCATGATACAAATTTTGACCGTTACAACCCAGCAAGAAGAAGGAGGAGCATTATTTTTAAAAATAATTTTGTTCATCTATTTCATTCCTTCAATGATAGCTTTACTACGCCTTCCAGTTCTAAAGTTTAAATTTCTAATCATATTACTGATCAATGCATTTTTTGGATGGACTGTTATTGGCTGGTGGCTATCATTTATAAAAGCTGTGTCAAGCCATAAAGCATAAATTATGTACTTAAATTTAATAATTAGAAATAATTAAAGAAGTTACAAGATATGTTAAAAGTGGTTTTAAAAATACAAGAAAGCGAAATTGATTATCTAATAAGTAAGCTTGCAAAGCTGGGGATTAAAAATATAAAAATTACAAAGAAAGAAAAAGAACTAAATCTTTTTCGGTATAAAAACATGTTAGATAGTAGTAGTGATGAGTTAATAAAGCCAGAAGATAAATAATGTTTTAATTCATCTTAGAAAAAAAGATTTTCCAATTTTTTTTAAATGTTTTGATAACATAAATCTGCCTCAATAATACTATTTTGTGAACCAATTATTAATTGGATATTTTCTGTAGCCCGATAGTCTTCAATATTATAATTTGTGGAGATGCTAATTTTTATTGTGGTTTCGTCTAACTTTATACCACCTTGAATTTTTAGAATTACTTTTCAATTTTATTAACTTTATATAAAACTTGGATACGTTTATGTAATTTATCATTTACTAGTAATACATTGCATCTATCTTTGTTCACATTTAAAAATTATAAATCATTGTTATCTATGATTACTTCTTAAATTCTAAATTTACTTTGAAGCTTTTTGATAAATATCCCTCAGTAATAAAGAAAAATTCTTTTTTATGTGAATTTGCGTAAAAAATATGGAAACGCAAAGTAAATGCGAAAATTTGAAGACTAAGGATAAAAGAAATTAAAAAAATGGGAATGAGAAATAAATGAATTCAGTATAAATACGGATTGCCGTAAACACAAAATATTTCTTATTATTACATTTAGCATTTATATAATAAATAAACAAGAATAAATGTACTATTCTATCGCAATAATACAACATTAGCGCAATTCAGTATTATACAAATTTGACAGACAACTAGTAACACTCAAACCATTTTTAAAATGACAATAAAATCCAAGCAGCTTTTTATTTTAATCGGAGACGATATGACGGGTAAGACAACTCTTCAGAAATTACTTATTGAGAAAATTTGTGGACAGACTTACGACCGTTTGCCGACTAATCTTAGTTTTAACATAACACATCATGAAATAAAACGTAAGTATCTAAATATTTCATTTGCTAATAGAAGTTACCAAGAGAAAATTGGCGACTATGGAACTGTTGACGAATACTTTCAAAATCATTTTAATCCTGCAGACATTAGCATAATTTCTTCGCATCTTGACATTGGACATATAACTGAAATGATACGAAATGGTAGGCAACGCTTCTATAACGTGACGGGAATATTTTTCAGTAATTCTATAGACTCAAATCAAGAAGTAAATTCTCAAATTTCACTTCTTGAATGGGACGAAAGATTGGTAATAGAAAATCTTACTACAGAAGACGAAAGTACTATTAGTAGACAATTAAATGCTATTGCAGAGAATTTTGCGGTATTTATCTGTAATAGAGCCAGCGTTTCGTAAGAAAAGCCTACAAACAACAAAGGTTTTGCAATAGTGGGTTGACACTGCAAAGTTCAACAGTTTTTTTCGGTTCAACTTTACAAAATTGAAATTTTATGTTTTGATTACTTTACCCATCACATAGTCTCGACCCCTTATTTAATGCTCAAAAATAATCTCAAAAAACGATCCAACCAAAGCAACGAAGAAAATTTACCAGTCACTTGGTTTGAATAAAGGAACACTTGATCGTTATGCAAAATCCTTGATAATCATACGCATGAAGAGATATAGAAAATGGCAATCAAAAAATAATTAGATACGCCAATAGATTGCGTAGTAAGAATATATTTTTGATTACTATATATTAAAAATCAAATTATAATGTCAATTAATTGGAACAGTATAAATGATGGGCTTCGACCAGAAGCCGAAGAACCCGTTTTACTTGCTAAAGACCTACTGAAGATTTAATTAATAATTGTATAGTTGGTTCATTGATAATACACGAAGATTCGGGGGAAGTAGGATGGTTTGTAGGAAATGATTGTGATGTAATTACATTATCTTCTAGAACATATTGGGCATATATAAATGAAAAGGCACTTTCTATTCCAGATACTGATGACGAAAAGGTGCTTTCAGACTGCCTCCAAGAGTATATGCTAAAACTTCAATATTTTGAAAAAAAAATTCAAAAACTAAGTGAATGTATGATGGCAAGTGGTAAAGGTACATATCCACTAGATTACTTTATTGCAGGAATTTTAAATAGAAGCCTTTCTCTCATTTATGGTTTTGATACTTTACTTAGATCTGCAAACTTTATTGGTGCTCTGCATTTGGTTAGGCCACATCTTGACAATTATTTAAGACTTTCAGCTTCGTGGTTAGTAAAAAATCCGCATGATTTTGCCAAAGATGTTTGGGAAGGCACTACAATCAGAAATATTAGAGATAGAGAGGGAAAAAATGTGATTTTGCAAAGTAAATACGAATTAGCAAAGTAAACGCAAAAACTTGCAAAGTAGATGCGAAAATTCACCTTTGAAAGCGACAGTTAGAGCGATCTAGAGGATATATGTATAACTACGAGAAAACCTTACCCGCAGGCTCACGAAATTAATCTGCTGAAAATGAAGATAAATTGTAGGAAATTATTTATCTTTATGTGACTAAAAACTTAATTACCATGAACAAACTCCTGCCTATACTGGCCGGTATCCTGATTTTGGTACCTCACATATTATTTTCTCAACAGTCCCAAAATAGGAAACAAACAAGCCAACCCGATTCAATAACTTTTGATAATATAGCTTTTAACAAGGCCATAACCAATCTGCTATTCAAATCCTTTTCTACGGTAGCCACAGGTCAAGGCGAAGCCAACAACTTTGCCACTTATGCCTCTTTTGAACCTGCTAACGGTAGTTACAAATTTAATGCTTTCGGAAGCGCTGGAACTGGCGAACGTCCATTTCTTTTCAACATTTCAGTTAAAGGAGATATTATAGGAGATAACGTTGGTGTACTATTTAACAATTCTAAATTCAATATAGGAACTACCATTTCCGGCAAAATCCACATCCCCTTAAAAGGAATGAATATCAATATTGAGGGTTATGATAGACAGTTGGCCATTAATAAGGTGAAAACTTTAAAAAAAATGCTTGATGAAAAACTGACAGATCTTAAAATTAATAATAGCTTAGCATACCTGAACAATCAAATGAGCAACTATAATAATAGATGGAATGAAGCTAATGTACAGTATACTCAAAAAAAAAATTCACTGGATTCACTGAATCTGATTATTGATAACGAAAGGAAAAAGAGGACAGATGAAGCTAAACTCGACCCCCAGTTAAAAAAATCACTAAACCTTACCAAAGAACTCAAAGCACTCGACAAGAGTAGGTCAGATTACCGCTTTAAAATAGATTCTGTAAAGACAATACTAGAAGCAAGTCAGACAAACAAAAATTATTACAGATCGAAAGACCGGTTGGAAAAAGCCTTTAAGCTAAAGAGTGATAGCGTATACCTCGCTATACCAATATTGGCCCAAAGTACACCTTGGTTGTCTTTTATTGGAAGTTACAACAGAAGTAAATACTATACTTTTGACAACACATTGCTTTTTTCTGATCAGCTAAAAACAGTCGTTCACAATAATTTTCAGTACGGAGCAGAGCTCAATTGGTTCATTTCAACCAGCCCCTATTGGCCAGAAGATAAGCCCAATACCAAGCCCAAACCTGTCCATATCCACCTGATCAATTTTGGTGTAGTCAGGATTGGAGCAAGCGATATTGACGATTATTCTACCACTGAGATGACTCAAACGAAAAAGTCAGTACTTGATGATACAACTAACAGCCTTGGCAAAAAATATAACGTTTACACAGACCCTATCACTGAATACAAAGCTTGGCGGATCTACGCTAACTACTATTATTTTCTGGGAAAAGGTAACACCATGGCCATACATCCTTTTGCTGAACTCCAGTTTAGAGATACTCATGAGAACCCTTTTGCACTTGGGCTTGGGTTCGTCAAATCACTAAAGAACAAAAAAGACAATGCTGTTATCAACATAGAGATTTACGCTAAATTCAAAGATATAGGCCGAGCTTTGCCGCAAAAGAATGTACCATTCTATAATAGGAACGAGATTGGGATCAACTTTGCCATACCGCTAAACCTTCCAAAAAAATAACCTCTAAAACCATATGAAATGTCAAAAGAAAAAAAAACACCCGCAAGAAAATATAACAACCCATCTCCTTACAGCTCAAAGCCAAAATTTGGACAAATGGAACTACCTGAAGTAATACTTAAAATCCAGCCATACAAAGAGGGATTAGAAAATGGAAATGTCCAAAAGCTAATTAATCCATTGGAAGTAATTACTCTTGTCAAAAGTGTTTGTAAAACCTGCCACATGTTCTGCTCTCCTACATGGAGGACTTCAGAAGAAATAGCAGACCAAGATGCGGCTAAGCACATTGAGCTGGGGCATTGGACCGATTACATGTATCGATATGTGACGAGGAAACATTCATAAGTCGACAAAATTAAATTCATTGATCCATTAATAACACGCATAGAGACTTACTAAACATTGAAAATCCCGGTCGACGAATGCCAAATGGTTTTGCGAAGGAATTAGGAACACACTATCGAATCTGTGCATTAACTGTTTTATGGTAATTGTCGCTTTGCATCAATATTTTTAACAAAATCATGGTTTGTGATTTTAGTTTGTACTTTTTTTATTTCATTAACTAAAAATTGTAGTTGACCATACGGAAAACCGTAATCATGTTATAGCAGATTTAATTAACTTTTTTAAAAAATTAAGTTATGAGTTACAAAAAAAATGAAATGTTTTATAAAGAACAGTATAAGTGGACCGCAAATGCCGACCATGATAACCCAGATGTGCGACATGGACTGGATGCAAAGGAACTTAACCGTTCTGAAGGTTATGAAATGCTTGACTTTATCAATACATTGGCAAAGGATTGGAAATGGGAGAATGTAGATCTATCTTCATATCATAACCTTGAGCGAATTATTAAAAACCAAGTTCCTCCTCATATACATAAACATGAGGACATCAAAAGATGGATTCAGCCAAATTACCGAGAAATCTAATCGGTAATATTAATTGCTAATTATTGATAGACATTGGAGCTGGAGGACAATATTATTTTAGATTAAGAATTTTAATAAGAAAATTATTAATTATTTCTATGAAAAATAGCAAGTGGGATTTAATTTTAGTAAAATAGTCACCCTTTTCGGGCGATTATTTTACTAAAATTAAATGTAAATTAAGTGTTATAATATCATTTAAGAAATTGTTCCACAAATTGGTAGATTAAACTTTCAATATCTTCTTTTTTAACCTTATCAATATCTGTATAGCCGGCTTGTTTCTTTACTTCGGCATTTTTTCCTAAAGTTTTCTGTGATATTTCTATAGTTCCATGACTTTTATAACCTTCGAAAAGCAAAAAAGCTCCTACTGAAGAATCTGAATATCCTTTAGGTAAATATGTGATTTTTCCAAAAAGCCTAATTTGGTCTTTCAATGTTTTTGTAGATTCATTCGAAGCATATTCCAACCTTCCCGCTTGAGCTATACCCTTTGCTGTTAATTTCACAGATGGTATGATGACGGTATTTTGTAGTTCTTTAAAAGATTTGGTGAATTTTTCTTCCTTATTATTTAAGTCGTCTAAAAGTTGTTTCTGATCAGCTTTTTTCTGCTCTACAGATTCTTTTTTTTGCTGTGCAAGTTTTTCTAACTTTTCAAGTCTTTCTTTATCCATTATTTGTAAATTTATAACTACTCAAATTTACATTTTAAAATTTTAAATTGATTTATTTTTGAAAGTTGTTTCTGTAGTAAACATTTTCCCATTGTTCTAAACCATTTCCAAGTCCAAATGAGTAAAAAATAAAAAAACGCAATCTAAAAAGGATAAATATAGGATGTAAAATTTCAAAAAAAAGAAGTACGGTTTGCATAAACAATTTATCCAATTGAAGAAAAGATATTATTAATATATTTGAAAAAAAACTTATATGGGAAAATTAAATAACAGTGATGATCAAAAAAAAGATTCTAATTCAGTTGAAAAAGTAACAGATGAAGATTCTGTAGTAAAAAGCCCTGATTTCAGTAGCTCCTTAATTTTTATTGATACAAACGTTTTTCTTGATTTTTATAGAATTAGGAATTCAGATGTATCCATAAAATTATTAGATGAGATATTGAAGCATAAAGATTCGGTGATTATTACTAGTCAGATAGAAATGGAGTTTAAAAAAAACAGACAAATTGTATTTGGCCAAACGTATACAGAGCTTACAAAAACAAGAAATTTTTCTCTGAATCTTCCGCACATTTTGACAGTCGAAGAGGAAGTAAAGGATTTCAATGAAACAAAGAAAAAGTTAAATGAATATCAGACAAAACTTGAAAATAAGTTTGCGGCAATTTTAATAAATCCTTTGGAAAATGATCAGGTATATAAAAAACTAGATGAATTATTTGCTCATAAATCAGAATATAATCTAAATAGAGACAATATTGCGAATACAGTTATTGCAGAACTAGCCCGTAAACGTTTTGATTTAGGATATCCACCGAGAAAGGAAAGTGATAATTCAATAGGTGACTCAATTAATTGGGAATGGATAATACAATGTGCAAAAACCTCTCAAAAACCAGTCATTATAATTACTAGAGATTCTGATTATGGATATATATTTAATAAAGAACCTTATCTCAATGATTGGCTGGCACAGGAATTTAGAGATAGATCAAATGGAGAAAGCGATATATTTCTAACAAATAAAATAACCAAAGCTTTTGAAATTATTAAGATTAATGTAACCAAGGAAATGGTTGAGGAGGAGCAAAAGATAATCTCTACAAATGATGAGTGGCAGTATCAAAATTTAAGAGAGAGGGAAGCAAGTTGGCTGGCTGCGGATCGAAATGGTTTTACTCCTAGTATGGAAAGTTTATATTCATCTTGGCAAGCTGCTTTAAAAGGGTCTATTTATGCAAAAAATCCAAGTTTATCTCCATCTTTACAAGCTATTATTGGAGTCTCAACTCCTAAACCTTCACAAAGCTTTTCTACATCTCCAATGTGGCAGACAATCGTTAATGCCCCAGAAGTTCCACCAGCGTTCAATATGCTAAATAATTTTAAAGCATGGGATAATAAGATACCTAAAAATTTATTCTTAAATCGTGACGACTAATAACGACTATTAATAATTTTGAATCACAAGTTGAGCTCATTTTTCTTTCTGCAAATTATCTTTCTTTTGAGTCATCTTATTAAAAATATCAATTATAATTTGGAACCTTGTGTGAAAACGAATATTCTTAAAGATGCCGAAATCATCGGAACGTTTACTAAAACTCCTGAAAAGAAAAAGGAAGTGACTATGATGTTGAGAAGTATATAGCAACTTAAAGAAAGGTGAAATTGATAACAGATTTTAAAAGTGATCCTTTTATGCCAATGTCAATCCAAAGATAATCACGGAATTACTTAAAGATATAAATAACCTAATTTCGGGATAAGAAAGAGTAATGAAAATATTCCATAATCTACTGATAATAAGTAAAAACACGATTATATTGTCAGTGTTTTAGTTTTTTATTAATGAATCCGAAATATTTCAATTCACATGCATTTTTTATCCTGAAAAGCTAGGAGTATGAACTAAAAATAAGAAAATTTAATTTTAAATATTTGACTTATTGATATTTTTTTTTAAAAATATCATAGTCATTAGAATGTTTTCTATTTTTTATTTTACGGCATTTTTATATAAATTTTAACTAACTGATTTACAGCCTTTTTTATTTTTTCACACTCATTTATGTGTTTTTTTTATTTACGGAGTAAATATATAATAAACTGATTTACAATAATATATATTATTTTTTATAAATGATTCTATTTTTTTTTATACCTTTATCAAAAAATAAATTGAAATATGAAACTAAATAATTCTACTTCTAATACAATTTCATCAAACATCATTGCAAAACAGTCCGATAAACAAAGTTCTCCCGTGGAGGCAAAAGTTTCCAGTTTGGTTTTACAAAGATTGATGCAAGAAGTGAAGAATGATGCAGTAAATAATATTTCTGCTTATAATCGTACACACAATCGTCATAATCGTGGTAGATAAAATTTTTCATAATCCTCAACTAGATACTGTATTAATAAAATTAGCAAGTAGGTGCAATATTAATTGTTCTTACTGCTATGTTTATAATATGGGAGATTCTAATTGGACGACTATGGAAAAACAAATGACTGAACCAACAATGTTAGCCATTGCGAAGTCATTAACTGAATTGGCAGATTTTCAAGATCAAAGATTCAGTATTGTTTTACATGGTGGGGAACCATTACTTATAGGCGCTAAAAAATTAGATTTTTTCCTATCTCTTTTAAGAAATTCATTAGGGGTAGATTATCCAATAAGTATTCAGACAAACGGAATTTTGATTTCTTCTCAAATACTAGATATATGTTCAAAAAACAAGACCAGTATTGCAGTAAGTATTGATGGTTACCGAGAAATTAATGACAAATTTAGAATTGGTCATAATAATAAAGGAACATTTGATCAGGTAATTAACGGGATTAATATTCTTAAATCTCACCCTGATCATGAATTTTTAAATGCAGGTCTTCTTGCTGTCATTGATCCCTCTTCAGATCCAGAAAAAATATATTCTTTTTTTAAAGAACTAGAAGCTCCAAGTGTTGATTTTTTGTACAAGGACGGAAATCATTCGATACTTCCATTGGGAAAATCTGCAATAGATTCGACAGAATATGGAGAATGGATGACAAAACTTCTTAAAGTATATTTAAATGATAAAAATCCACTTCCCATTAGAATTCTCGATGATATGCTAAAAGTCTTACTAGGCGGAACTGTTTCTAAAGAAGGTATGGGGATTACTGATTATGGAATAGTAATTATTGATACTAATGGTATAATTATGAAAAATGACACATTGAAAAGCTCTTTTGATGGTGCAGATAAATTTAAAAAGCCAATTAATATAAAAGATGGAAAACTATTAGATTTTATTGGTAGCAAAGAATTTAATGAGTACCGCGAGATGCAAAGACCAAGTAGTGAAAAGTGTCTTAGGTGCCCAATTCTTAATATTTGTGGTGGTGGTATGATTTTACATCGATGGAAAGACGGATCTGAATTTAATAACACATCTGTTTATTGCGCAGATCAGTTGCATCTTGTAGAAAATATGAAACAATTAATTTCAAAATTCTATTTAATCAATGCCTAATATCTTAGACTTCAGCGATGTAATCGTTGAAAATACTCCATTTAATCATTTCTCAGTAGATTCTGTCCTAAAAGATGACTTTCAAGAAAAGTTATTTGACTGGTTGGAGTCTACAGACAATTGGAATTACACCAAAACTGATTTTTATACCCAATATGAATTTAGTTTATTAAATGTTGAGATTCCAGAAGAACTTCAGCTATTATTAAGTAACCAAACAATTAATACAATTAAAGAACAGTTTAAAAAGAATTCAAGAACAAATTCTTTAAAGCTTGTTGGTTTGACTGTACATAAATTAATTGACGGATATAAAATGGGTGTTCATAATGATTTTATTGGAGAAGATGAATCTCATCGCTTCCTAATCCAAATTAATTCAGGTTGGGAGGAAAAGAATGGAGGATATCTAATGCTTTTTAATTCGATGAATTCACAAGATGTTTCGAAAATAATCATGCCTTTAAATAATACGGGATTTGGATTTGAAATTTCTCCAAAATCTTTCCATGCTGTTTCAACGGTTTATGATTTTTTTAGGTACACCCTAGTATATACTTTTAAAGAAGTTGAATAAAGTGTTAAAAGACAATATTTTACAATTTTTAAATAATCCAAACCCAATTTGGGAAACCGAATTAACAAAGGATTTAGTCAATGCTGAATTAGCTTATCTATCCCAATTCGAACTGGATTTAACTAATTATAGTACCCAAAGAAGCTATTTTAAAAAGAATATAAAGATCGAAGAAAAGCCAATTTTAATATCAGGTATTTCGTCAAGTGATTCCATATATTTAGAGTATCCTCAGGTGCCATTTTTTAATTTTTTTTACGAAGAACATGGGCTAGAACCAGAAAACAAGTCTGAGATTGATGATTGTACATTTCAGAAATTAAAAAAAGCATTAGATGTATTTAAGCAAATACCAGGCGCCAATATTTGTATTTCAAGCTTAGTAAAAAGAATACAGGTTTTAAAGCAATTTGATGATGAAATAGACACTAGTTACAGTCATCCACTAATTCCATTTTCAATTTTTATTTCTTTATGTACCGATTCATCAACTACTTCTAGTTTAAGAGTAGCAGAATCAATATTGCATGAAGCAATGCATTTAAAACTAACTTTAATTGAAAAACATATTGATTTAATAAAGCCAGATACTTTAGAAAAATTCTATTCTCCTTGGCGCGATGAACAAAGGCCTTTAAGGGGTGTATTGCATGGATTATTTGTTTTTAAATCGGTTTTCGAAATGTATAAATTTTTATGTAATAATTCAAAAGATTACAAAAATACTGATCATATTTATTATAGAATGGAAGACATTACAGAAGAATTTAGAACAATTAAGAATTTAGCTCTTAACAATGGTTTTACTGAAGCGGGGGCCAATTTTGTAAATAATCTATTGCCATCGAGCTGAATTCCTCTTGCGACTGCATGCTTTCTCTCAATAGATCAATTGATGATTTAATAACTGGATCATTAAGATCAGCACCTTTAGAAAGAGATAAGTCAACAAGTTCTTTCAGTCTTTGGAGAAGCTGGAGTTTTTTTCTTCTAGCCTCCTCAAATTCAGGATGTGTAAGATTAAAAAAATCAATATTAAACTTTCCACGTTTATCAGGATCAATTGATATTGGTTCATCTAAATGAAAACGTATATAATCTCTAGGATCCTCCTTACCTGGATCGATTAACTTATTACGTTCTATAAAATTATCATGATGTGATTTATTTCTTTCATTCTCATTATAGAGTGGAAAATAGTTGCGTTTCTCGGTACTATTTAATCTGGTCTTGCATAAAAAAAGATTATCCCAATCATAGGCTAACCAATAATATCCAGGATATTGACTGATCCCCGTTTCATAATTATCAACTCTACCTTTAGGTCGAAAGTGTTCAACATCCGAATAGTCACCAACAAATTTAGCTTCTGAAAAGCAGCATTTATTGTGTTGTTTTAATATTAATTGTTTTCGTACCTCGTCTGTATTATATGATGAACCGAAATCAAATTTCAAAGTTTGATTAATATAACTCGCCGGATCTTTATCATACTCACTATTCATATGTTGGTTTTTTATCCTGCGATTTGCGGCTAAGTTTGGAGGGCTGACACCTTTATCAATTCTGATCATCTTTATTCTGATTTTTTAAAACATTAGCCATCTCTTTTATTTGTTCAAAAATTTTTTGATTTTCATCATCTAAAATTGGTAGATTACTTAATTTTTCATCTAACGTTTTGAGACGTTCATGATCAGAATCAGACTTACTTTGGGTGTCAAGAATTAATCGCCTTTCTTTAACCATTTCTTCTACTTCCGGACTTCTTTCACTTTTTATTCCAAACAAATCGCTCGTTATTATTTGTCCTATTTTCCAACCTGCAACAACTTCAGGTTCATTATTAATAATTACATCATCATTTTCAATTTTGTTTAAAACGCATAAATTTTCATTTTCTGAAGCCTGTGCCATAAAAGGACTATGAGCTGTACAAATAAATTGTGTTCTTGTGAAATGTTGAGTAAGATAAGTACGTAGTGATCTCTGCCATTCAGGATGAAGATGTAGATCTATTTCATCAATTATCACTACAGCAGGTTCTTTCAATGGATTTGGACTATCAGGATTATCCCAAAGCATTCTGATAGCTAAATCAACTGCCCATGCCAACATAGTTTTATATCCCAAGCTTAAATTAAAAAGTGGAACTTTCCCCTTAGGTGTTTCAATTTCTACAAGATTATCCCTCTTTGTGCCATCTGTGTTAAGGGGTGGATTGATTATAATAGACTCCGTATTTTTTATATCAGGAAGTAAATCTAATAGTAATTCCTTCAATTTCCTGAGCAACTTTGTGATAGTACCTTCTTTTTCTTTGTTGTCTTCTAATAGAGAACTTGCATATAAATCACTTAATAATTGTTCGGCATCATAAAGATCTCCTGAATCAGAAAATAAATTATATAGTGGATCTTTCATAAAACTGTCGTCCGTATTTTTTGACACCATGTGTCTGCTTGCACTATATGCATAGATTCTTGGAGCTATATATTCTTCAACATCATACTTCTCTAATTCAACAACTTCTAATTTGTTTTCTTTCTTTTCGAATTTTATTCCAATCGAAAACTCTTTAGTTTCATTAGCTTCTTCTTGTAACATTATTCCTTTTGAAAATCTAGCCCTTATAACAGTTTTAGTATCATTTCCAGATTTCATGATCTTTTCATATTCTGATTCATCTTCAAGATCATCCATGCTCGGCTTGATTTGTATTTTTTTTACTTGTGTTCCCTTGATTTCATCTTCCGACAATCTTGTTGCTTTTATAATGATTTCCATACTAACATTTTGCTCTTGAAGAAATTTAGCTATCTTCAATCGCTCTTCAATTTGTGGTGATGGAGATTCTACCGGCACCATCCAAGCGAGACATTTTAGAAGAGTAGTTTTGCCAATGCCGTTATTTCCCAATATTAATGTCCAAGGAGATATTGTTCCATTAATATTTTTAAGGCTTAAAGTTTGAGGCTTTTCTCCAAAACACTTTACATTTGCAAGCTCCAATGACGAAAAATAAATCATTTTTTTTTCATTCGTTATTTTTTCCATAATGATATGTCATCCATTATTTAATAAGTATATTTAATCTCAAATAAAAAAACTTTTATTATAAATTTCATTTTTTTGGTAAATCCAAATATAAATATTTTTTCAAAAATATTGATTGCTTAACAAACACCTTTAATCATTGAAATTAATATAACCATGAGAATATATATAATTTAAAAATCCTAAGAGAAATACGGGAATTATAGTTAAGAATTGTTTATAAACTATTTTTATTATTCCTGTTGTTATTAATTTTCAGTATTGTTTTGTAATGCTTTAAAATATTTGGAAAACTATTTCTTCTTTTGTATAAATAAAATCATTTTGTAAGCCAGTATTCACAAAATCTTTGAGATCTTCGGTTATGTCTTCAAGAAAATTAAGCTTCTTCTCTATATTTGATTCGAAGTTTAACCTTTTTAGCCAGTCCATCTCGATAACAGAATTTTTATCTAAATTTTTTCTAAATTCACATAGTTTCCATAAGTCAATTAAAATTTGAATTTTATTTTCTATCTCTACATTTTGAGATAAATCTTCTGAAATACTAACTCCAGGCAACATTGATATAGCTTTTTCGTCAATTTTAATTGGTAAAGGGGTTAAGCCTTCTAAATCCGTATTTTCATCTCCAGTCATCAAACTTCCTATACTTGTAAAAAAATCTCTTTTAAATCTTAAACCACTAATCGCAATACCATTTCTAACACTAATAATCGATATAAAATCGCATTGAAGATCACCCAACATAAAAATAGTCATTACTAAATTTTCAACATTTTCTGAATTTGAAAAATCAAAATCTATAATACCAAATGTACAATACGTTATTGTATGAGTTTCTTCAACCGAGTCAGGATAAATAAACTGATAATCTGATGTATCTTGTATTATTTTTAAAAAATCATTCAAATCGTTTAGTTTTGAATTTCTTGCTACTGACCACCAATCCTCAACAGCTTTACGTCCTACGGAAACAGCTTTTTTATCCTCTAATGGTATTTGAGACAGATAATATAGTACAGTCGTATAAAGTCTTTCATAACTTTTATTCTCCTCTTTGCATAGAGTCTCCGAATCAAAATAGGCGACTGTTTTCTTTTCAATTTCCATAAAGGAATTTTGCATTTTTTCTAATGCAAAAATGAAAGATTTAAGATTAATTAAAGCAAGATTTCTATCATGTTCTTTTTCAGGAATAAAAATATTTAAAATTTGAGAGTTTATATTTGTAAGAGATGCAATCCAGCTATTTATATCCTTCTCTTCCGGAATTTCGTTATTTGTCTCTGCATAATTTTTTTCATAAGTAGGATATTTTTTACTTAATGTAAGTAAATTATTAAGCTGGATTCTCGTTTTTTCTATGAAACTTAGTGCCTGTTTCTTTTTATTAATGTTTGCCTCCAATAAAGAATCTATAAATTTTGTAAGACTTCTCGACCATTCCAAGGCAGTTTTTCGAATTTCTATAATATTATTTTGCCAATGGTAAGCAGAAGTTTCCTGATATTGTTTTCTTATTGCTGAGATCCAGATTTGATTAAGATGTATCTGAAATGAATTACCCACAATTTGAGGGCTAAGCTTTTTAATTGAATCTTGCTTAGTCACGGCAATCAGTTCTTCTGAGGGAAGAGGAAGCATCAGCGCTTCTGTACAATACTCTTTATAGAATGGTAAAAAAGCATATACAGTTTCTATTCTAGCAACACTGAGATCATTAACCTTATTAGCTTCGTTATCAAATAAAAGGTATTCAATGTGTATCTGATCGTTAATTTCTTTTATGGTCAAAGAGTCGGTATGAACTTTCAGATAGCTTATAATTAGATCTTTATACTGAGATGTAAAATCTTTATATCCTGATGGATTAGTGATTTGGAAAAATAATACGAATTCTTTAGCTTCATTAAAATCCATCTGCATTAATTCATCTATTTGTATTTCTGCTTTAATGGAAGGAAGATTAAGTGGTAATTTTAAAGAATCAAACCATTTTGTAAGAAATTCAAGCCCTTCCAAAGAAGTGATTTTGGATGTACGTGCTTTTAGCCCTTTACATAGTGCATTTGCAAATAAAATGACATCTGAATCATCAAATCTATAAGTAGATAATTTCTTTTTTAGATCGGAAAGATATTTAAAATTAGATCCTTTATCTCCTAATATTGTAGCCATCTCATCCAAGGTATCTAGTTCTGTAAAAGGAGTTGATGTTATTGAAAATAATTCAATACCTCCTATTTTATACGCTTCATTAAATTGAGACTTATTTTCGTTCCAGTATCTTTGAGGTTCACCATGCATTATACCATCTAGAGCGGTAACCATGTCTGATAATGGCCCTTCAGATAATATTTCTGCTAAACTATTGTAAAATGGACTCTTGCTTTCAGTAGTTTGTATAAGAGGCATATTGATAAAGAAATCTTGTTTATACTCGTTTTCTATAATTTTATAAAGATTGATTAGAGATTCCTCAATAGGTAAATTTGTATGCAATAAATCTTTTAGGTGAGTAGATCTTACCGGGTGAAGACCTTCAATATGACGTCCTTCAAAACTTAGGAAATATTCTTTTTCCAATTCATTTAATATTCCCCCTCTATCTTGATCAAATCCAATTTCTTTTTTTATGTAATCAATAAGGTTTTTAGATTTTAATTTTATGTTCAGGCAATCCGCAAGTGAAACCATACGTAGTATCTCTATTTTTGCACCGGAAGACTTTGTATTATCATTGTGTAAATACTTCAACTGGGCTGAAAGTCTTTCTTGTATCATTTCACCTCTTGTTAGCAAATATGTATATTCAATAAGCAGATTTCTATCTGCAACCTGTTCCCAAAAGGGTTGCCATTCAATAATATCGGAGTGTATCTTTTTGTTTCTTTTAAATTGTTCAAAAATGTCTTTCGCTTCTGACATGGATAAAGATATATCTACTGTCATTAAATTAACACGTGAAATATCTGCTCCAAATCTAAACCAATCCTCTTGTCTGGTTGTAATCAAGTATTTTATTGTAAGATCATTTGTTTTTTCTACAACTTCCGTCCATGCTTCTACCAAACTACTCAATCCATCAATTATAACAAGAGGTATTTCGCCTATTAATAATCTGGATTCAAGAAATTCTATCACAGAATTAGCTTGATTGGAATCTCCACAATTATGCAACTGATATATAGAATAATTATTTTGCTCTTTTAGATTATAACCTGTCTGCCATGCTAAAGTGGATTTACCTTGTCCACTCGAAGATTTAACTATGGTAACATCAGATTTAATTATATTTTCTATAATAGCTTTTTCCCACACCTTTCTTCTTGCCGGAAGCCCTAAGGTAATATGAACTGGCCTCGCCGCTTTTCCATCATAGAAATCTTCTGAATTAATATTTTCATTTCTTTCATAAGAAACTTTGGTTATCCAATTATTCTCAATGGCTTTATTTATTGGAGCTTTCGAATATGAATCTCTGATGTTCTGAAATAGAGCATTAATATCAGAAAATGATATAGTCGCCCTATCTTTTGACCAAATTAGAACGTTGTAGAATATGGATCTTAAAAATTGCAGTTCAGTTCCTTTATTTACATTCCATTCTTTAAATAGTAAGCTTATAATATCTTTATGTAAATCACTTCCAGTTCTGCGATCAAATGAAACTTTATTGAAAAAATCATCATAATCTATGTTAGGTTCATGAGCGGTCAATTTTTCAATCCAAAATTTAGAAACTACCTTCTCATTAATTAAAGAAGATAAATTACCTTTGGCAATTTCCATATTGTACACTAATTTGAAGTGATTATTTGGGCTGGCTTTATAAGTCTCTAAAAAATTTTGTAAAACTCCTAACTTCCAAAAATCTCCCGCATCCATTTTGTTTATAGAAGATTTTATTTGAGTATATTCATTCTCATTAAAGATTTTTTGAGAAGAATTTATATCAATATCCTCAATACCTTCCATTGTTATAGATTTTGTATTTGATGACTTATGAAGCTGACTTAATATACAATAAGTTGCATAAAGTATTTGGTAATGAATACCCCTAAAATTGATTGATCCCCCTGTCCTTTTTCTTAATAAAGTCTCTAATTCTGTAGTGATTTGGTTTAAAGTTGGTGTTTTATAGTGGGTACTCATAACAAGCTTAAAATTTTAAGTTATATCAAAAGTTATTATATCTTTTAGCAAAAATAAGGCAATTATATTTTTATAAATTATGGGAAACTATTATCTTGTTAAAAAATAACTGAAGCAAAAATTTAATTCAATTATTAGCCAATAAGGCATAGTGGGGAGATAAGGCATTACGGTTTTGTGAAATCTGCAAATTTAGGCAGCATTTCAACTAACTTATCACCTTTATACAGTTATAGTTTAATAAACTATATGTTTTTATTTCTAATAAAATTATAAATTTGAAAAACTAGAAGCATATTATATATGAATTATATTTGCCATGAATGTTTAGGAGAAGACTTTTTAAATAAATTTGTTTTATCTAACGGGGAATCACATGAGTGTTCTTATTGTGAAAATAGAAATGTCTGTATACCTCTTGATGATATTATATCAAAGGTAGAATATGTGATTTTAAATCATTATGAAAGAACTCCGGAAACCCCCGATTATTGGCAGCAATTTAGTGATCAGATGTGGATTAGAAATGGTTCTATAGTTGAAGATATTTTAAAAGATGATTTTGATATTAATGAATACGCTGCGATAGAAATCGCTAAAATATTAGAGGACAATTATTTCGATATGGAATTGGCAAAAATGAGTGAAGAATGCGAATTTGGGCCTGATACTCATTATACAAAAAAAAGGATTACAGATCAAAGGTGGTTATCGGAATGGGAAGTATTTAAAAAGATTCTTAAGACTGAATCGAGGTTCTTCAGTAAAAAAGTTAATAATATTCTGGAGAATATATTTAATGAAATTGAGCTTATGACAACTCATGATCTCCAATCTGTCGTTACAACTATTGGTCCTAAGGATGAAATAAAATCACTGTATAGATCCAGAACTTTTTTTTCTTCCGAAAAGATTCTTGATGCATTAGTTAAACCAGATAAGCTTTTAGGACCCCCTCCAGCACCTGTAGCTTCCTCAGGAAGAATGAATGCTAAAGGAATTTCTGTTTTTTACAGCTCAGTCACAAAAGATGTAGCTATAGCTGAAGTTCGACCTCCGGTAGGAAGCCATGTAGTTGTTTCAGAATTTGAAATACTTAAACAGCTAAAACTTCTAAATTTCAATATTTTGACAAAAGTTGTAGAAAATATCAGTGTTTTTCATCCTGAGTATAAAGAAAAAAAAGAAAAGGCATATTTTTTAGCTAACTTTTGTAAACTGATTACTCAACCGGTGATGCCTGGTGATGAAGAATTAGAATATCTTCCTACGCAAGCTATATCTGATTTTCTTACTGAAAAATTTGATGGGATAATATTTCCATCCGTTCAGGTAAATACGGTAAATAATCATAATGTTGTTTTATTCAATAATTCTTGTAAAGTTGAAGAGTTTAACGTGTGTAAAAACAGAATATTGACAGCTAGTAAAGACTATTTCGATGATGAGGAAATAGAAACTTATCACCTGATCAACAGACCCGGCATAGAAACAAGAGTCAATCAAGAGGATGATTCAAGAATACCTACGTTAAGACTTAGAGTTGATTCTATTGAAATTCATAAAATTGCAGGTGTACAGTATACCTATACACCACAATTGTTTTCGTTTTATAAGAGTGAAGTGCCCACAAAAGAGCTATACTTTAGATCACGTGATAAAAACTCTCCCGATTTATTAGATGAATAGTTTTAAGAATAATCATAAAAATATTTTTTATGAATGAAATTTCCAAGCTTTCTCCAAAGATACTAGTGCACTTAATTTCATTATTTACCAATTGCTAAAAATACTGTATAAATGGATCTAATGTAATATTCTTTAAAGTATTTTTCATATTTGTGTGAGAAATTTGAAGTATTTAGAAATTAGATATCAAAAAAATACCTAATCGAATCCTTCAGAAAAAAATTCGCTCATAGTAATACCAAATGCATTTATGATTTTTGCCAACGTACTAAATCGTAAATCTTCTCCTTTTTCATATCTGCCGTATTGTGCTCTAGAGATATTATGGTCGTAAGCAAAATACTCATAACTAGAATATCCCTTAGCAATTCTAAGCTCCTTTAAAGTAGATATAGGCTTTAAATCCTTTACAATGAAACCTCTCTTCATATTAACTTTAAATAACCAATCATTTTCATCTGATAAAATCCAAGAGCTAATAAACAAGGTCAATGAGGATAACTCTAGCTATGTTTATTATTTCGGTAAAAATATTTTTAATGAACTTCATTGGGGCGTAAAAGCGGATCTTAAACAATTTATTCTTAAAAAAAATTTAGACCAACAATTTCTTTTTGATACTTTAGACTTTCCTAATGAGGTTAAAGATTCACTGTTTGATGGAAATCCAGTAAAATGTTTTGTATATAAAGAGGTTGGAGTTAGGATATATTTTTCAGAAGAATTAGCAATTGGACTTGATGAAATAGACAAATAATAATCTCAAAAAACGATTAGATTAAAAATGCATTATGAACACTAAAGAAATTAGATTCTATTACATAATTAAAAATAATAGATTTAAGGATCTTTGCTTCAAATTTCTTTTATTTGATTACGATGATTTTTCCCCAAATCAATCATTGTTGTGATCATTCCTCTCATAGATTCACAATATTTTGAGGAAGTATATTCAATGATGTGGGGATTAAAATCCGAGATTTTTCTTAATATAATTTTGTTTTGCTCCAATTCCCTTAATTCACTAGATAATACTTTGCTGGTAATTCCGTTTCATTTAGTTCATTTAAAATTCACATTTTGTTGTTTCCCCAAATTCATTGAAGATTATAAGTTAGTTATAACCTAAAGACGATAAAAAGTAATTATACTTTTAGTAGATATTAAATTATTAATATCTCTGCTTTTAAATTTAGAGGCTATTCAAAAAAGATTATCCTAATATTATTATAAAAATCTACACTGATTATCAGATTGTTATTTAAGTAAATAGTTCTAACTAATGATTAAAATTAACTTTTGATAATCGATGCTGTAAACTTCATATTCCAGAACATAAGATTGTGCAATCTTCATGACTTCCTGACTTTTAAAGTTATAAAGCTCAAATTTCGCCGAAAAACTTTTTACATCATGCTCCTTGAAAAGCTGTTTATACTTAAAAGCAGGTGCCGCCATCGGAATTCCAAGTTCTTTTGCTTCTCTGCTTCTGGACACCACGCATCCGTCGTTGTTGGAAAGTACCACAACGGGCTTGTTTTCAAGCGTAGGATCCAAAGTCCGTTCGCACGAAACAAAAAAATTATTGCAGTCGACTAAAGCATACATGATAAAAAAACTGAATATTCTAAGACACAAAATTATGCTATTTTCAATAGAAAACGATCATTAATTATAATTTTAACATTACAATCAACAACATAACTCTCAAAATATCAATCATTTAAAACACGTCAAGTTTTGTCGTATGAAACCTCTAGCTTTAAAGCCCCAATGCCCTATATCAGATAATTTTAAGGCGTTCTTCTTCCAAATCAATTTGGTATAACTGCTGGCGGATCACTTCTTCATCAATCGATATATCTTTATTAAGCTCTGAAAGATATTGTCTTTGGCTCTCGAGCATTTCAACGATAATAATTTTGTTTTTCTCATTCATCCATCCCACATCATCTGCCTTTATTTTTTCTTCCCAATGCTCTAGCATCCGTTCTATTCCTGCATGGCCATGCAATTCTTTTTCATGTTTATTTTTAAGGAAATGATAGCCATGTTCTTTGAGTTCTCTTTTTATTCTTTGTCGGGTTTGTTCTTCTTTCTCCTCATCCACAAAATCCTGAAATAAGCGCCCCCGCGTGATTAAATAAGGCAGCGTAAGCCCCTGAACCAACAAGGTAACCAGAATGACAACAAACGTAATAAACAGGATAAGGTTCCTGTTTGGAAAAGGAGTTCCATTTTCAAGGGTAATGGGAATCGCAAGTGCCGCAGCAAGTGATACAACTCCCCGCATACCCGTCCATCCCAGCAAGAGCGGCATCATCATCTGTCGTCTTCTTGAAGATGCCCGCGGAGCCACACTTGGTCTAAAAATAAACGTAGCAAGCATGGCAACATATGAACTTATTATTCTTGCTGCTATGAGGATACCCGTTACGAGCAGCCCATATTTAATAGCTGTTGCTAAAGGAATTCCTTCAAATCGAAGTCCCCCTACAATATCAGGAAGTTCCAGCCCAATAATTAAAAACACAATTCCATTTAAAATAAAAACAAAACTTTCCCAGACGCTGTATCCTTTTATACGGCTGGCACTGTTTAAAAATATCAACCGTCTGGCTGACATATATAAGCCACCACATACTACAGCCAGTACTCCGGAGCTATGAAACTGTTCTGCAATCCAGTACATCAGATAAGGCTCAATAAGGGTTAATGCAATATCCGAAGAGGGCTCTGTTGGCAGACGCTTGTGTACTTCCACAAAAATCCAGGCCAGCAAGAGGCCTATTCCGGCACCACCTATCAACATCCATAAAAAGCTCAGAGAAGCTTCCTGCCAAACAAACTGTCCGGTACCTACCGCAACGAGTGCAAACCGAAAAATGATCAATGAAGAGGCGTCATTTAACAAGCTTTCTCCTTCCAGAATCGCAGAAGTAGAATTGGGGATTTTTACAAATTTCATGATAGCCCCAGTACTCACAGCATCAGGAGGAGACACAATTCCCCCTAATAAAAACCCTAATGCAATCGTAAATCCGGGGATAAAATAGTTAGCTGCCACCGCCACGGAGAGTGCTGTAAAAAATACGACCAGAAAGGCAAAACTCCCGATAATCCGCCACCATCTTTTCATCTCCTTAAAGGAAATCGCCCATGAAGCTTCAAATAACAGTGGCGGCAGAAAGATAAAAAAGATAAGATCAGGATTTATTTTTATGACAGGTAATCCGGGTACAAGGCTTACAAGCAGCCCGAAAACAACCAGCAAAATAGGATAGGCAATTTTTAATTTGGCCGCAAATATATTCAACAGCACAATAGCCGCTATCATTGCCAGAAAAAAAGGTAAGATGGTGTGCATTATAGTATTGTGTTTTTATTTCTTTGATTGAAAATCTGATTATCACGCAGCTTTCCTTTACAAATATACAGGCAATTCGCTTTTCTATGATCTTATTTGCTGATCTTATCCAAACTCAATTTTAAATGGATCTCCAGAATTTTTAAATGAGACAATATTTTTTTACATTTTTTTATCTGAAGGATTATAAATTTAATTTAATACGTCAAGTTTAGTCGCAGTCATATTCTATTTTTGCTTTATAATAAAACATACCATTATGGACAAAGTAAGTTTAGAAAGGATTGAAAAACTTCACCCTGCTGTACGGGAAGAAGTAAAACAAATCATTAAAGAATGCGACGAGTCTCTTACCGGAAGGGCCAAAATAAGAATTACCCAAGGGTTAAGAACCTTTGAGGAGCAAGAAAAACTCTATGCCATAGGAAGAATTACTTCAGGAAAAAAAGTGACCAATGCCAAAGCTGGACAAAGCATTCATAATTACGGTCTCGCGGTTGATATCTGCTTAATGATCGACGGAAAAACAGCCAGCTGGGACACGGTAAAAGACTGGGATAATGATAGAGTTGCCGACTGGTATGAATGTGTGAAAATCTTTGCTAAACATGGCTGGGACTGGGGCGGAAACTGGAAGACCTTTAAAGACCTTCCCCACTTCGAAAAAAAGAGTATTCCTACTAAAAAAGGAGTCTTAAAAACCAGCTGGAGAATGCTTTCCAAAATGCCCAGGGACAAGCAAAATTATGTTGTGTTTTAGTTCTCTTTTATTTGAAATTAATTAAAACACGACACGTTCTGTCGCCGCCTCAGACTACCTTTACTTTACCAGAAAAACAGTAGGAACAATGAAAAAAACAACCATTCTTTCTTTGGACGGCGGCGGAATAAGAGGTATTATTACCTGTATAATTTTACGCTATATAGAAGAACAGCTGCAGTATTATGATAAGCCGAGTGCTAAGCTAGGAGATTATTTTGATCTGGTAGCAGGAAGCAGTACAGGCGGACTGATCGCTTCTATCATTCTATGTCCTGATGAACACCGAAAAGCTAAATATTCAATCCAAAAAGGATTAGAATTATATGCTGAAAAAGGTGGCGACATATTTCAGGTTTCTTTTTGGGAGAAAATGATCAATCCATTTGGTCTTCTTAATGAAAAGATCTCTCAGGAAGAACTTGAAAAAAATCTGAATGACTTTTTCGGGCACCTTGAATTAAAGGAACTTATAAAACCATGTCTCATCACCAGTTATGATATTGAAAACCGAAGAGCAAAGTTATTCAATTCATGGAAAGCCAATCTAAGTACCGATAATTTTTATTTGAAAGACATCTGCCGGGCAACCTCAGCAGCGCCCACTTACTTCACTCCGGTACAAATCAAATCAATGTATGGCCAAATTTTCAGTCTGATAGATGGTGGAATGTTTGCCAATAATCCGGCGCTTTGCGCATATGCTGAAGCAAGAAAAATTCCTTTTGCTGAAGTGCTGAAGAATCATCAGAAAGCCAATCATCCTTCCGTTAATGATATGATCATTATTTCGATCGGAACAGGAATTGAATCACGCTCCTATTCTTTCAAAAAACTGGAAAAAGCAGGAAAAATAGGCTGGGTAAATCCTATTATTGATATTTTAATGTCTGCCAATGCAGAAACGGTGGATTATCAGCTCTGTCAGATGTTCCAGACATTGGGCCAGAGAAATCAGAAAAATTACTACCGTATTAATCCCTCTTTAAAAAATGCATCCCCGGCGATGGATGATGTACGAAGATCCAATATAGAAAATCTGATACAAGCAGGTTTAAGCTATATTGATGATAACAGGGAAACCTTGAACCAGATTGTTCAAAAGCTCATTAAAAACAAAATATAAGCATTTATCCTTATAATTTATCAATATTAGCTTAAAAGCTTATGACAATCTTATTATTCATTTGTAAGAAAGTTAGGAAGACTATTTCACACGTCACGTTTTGGCACCTCCTAAATTTATCCTTGAAATACTAAAAAGGAACAGAATATAAAATTAAAAACTTTAAAATAACACGTCAAGTTTTGTCGCCTTCCTCTTCTACCTTTGAAATATAAACAAAGACACAAAATAATAATCCATAAAAACTTTTAATAGCCTTTGAATTCAACATCAATTAATGCTGGACAACCAGAAATATGCTCAAATTTCAACCAAAACACAAAAACACTATTTATGGAAAATACCGATTACAGCCCAGGCTTACCCCTCGATCAAGAGCTCTATACTATCGAATGGAGCGATATCGAAAACACAGAGATAGATTACGAAAACTATCTTAACGATATTGAGAACTTCTTCAAAGAAGATTTTGAAGATGATACTTTTGAATAAAAAATAATACACAAACTTTTTTAAACACCTCAAGTTCTGTCGCTGTCCGGAATTACCTTTGAAGCACCAATCAACACACTCGACATTATTCTATAGTCATTCACAAAACCTTTGAATTCACCATTCACACAATGCTGGACAGCCAGAACTGTGTTTAAAAAGATATAAAAAAATGAAAGGATTTTACTGAAAAGATCCTTCACATCTAAATTTAAAAAATCATACAATTTATGAAAACAAAAGAAGAATTAAAACAATATTTCGAAACCGGGGATATCCCAAAACAAGAAGATTTTTGGGCTTGGCTGGACGCGTACTGGCATAAGGATGAAAAAATTTCCGAAAGTGCTATTGATTCAGTGGAAAAAATTATACCCAACATTGTTGATGAAACGCTCCTAGGGCACTCTATTTCTGTATCTATTTCTAACAATGTTAGAAAAATTACTCAGGCAGCTTTTCAGTATTCAGGAATGAATTATCAAATTATTGAAGTAAACTTTAATGAAGGGTTAGAGGAAATTGGAATGTACGCATTTGAAGCTCAAAATGTAAAAAAGGTCAAAACTCCTTCAACTTTAAAAATTATTGACAATGGTGCTTTTAATACCCAGGCAGATGCGGTCTATAACGCAGATTCACTTGGGGAGATTATCCTGAATGAAGGATTGATAAAGATCGGAGATTATGCATTTAATTGCCCAAGAGCCAAAGTGAAAAATATATATATCCCTAGTTCGGTTCAGACGGTTGGCCAGAATGCATTTGCCATCCCTTCGCTTAAAACAGTTTCAGCTCCAGCTGGTATGGATCTAAGTAATACTGGAATTCCAACAACAGCTATAATCACTTATAGATAAAATATTATGAAAACAAAAGAAGAATTAAAGCTCCAATTCGAAAACGGAGACAAACCTACACAAGAAGATTTTTGGGCATTGCTGGACTCGTACTGGCATAAGAGTGAAAAGCTAGGTAATAATGCCCTGAATTTAATCACTTATCTAGAATTTACCTATTCTCCAACTGACAGCACAGAAATTACGGGTAATGATTCTATTATAGTTTTTCCGGAAGGCATTAAGACTATCGGAGGCTTTAGGTTTAACTTAACTTTACAAAATCGTATTACAAAAATTCAATTTCCTCAATCTCTGGAGACAATTAGAACTAATGCTTTTGGTGCACAGTACTTGAGAGGACCTTTAAAAATTCCGGGATCATGCAAAGTTATTGAAGCACATGCATTCAACAGTACTGTTTCAGATGTATCAGAACTAATATTAGAAAAAGGAGTAGAAATAATTGGAGACAGTGCTTTTCAATTTATGAACAATAAGAATTTGACTGACCTGTATATTCCCAGTTCAGTAAAATCCGTAGGACAAAACGCATTCAACATTCCATCTCTTAAAACGGTGTCTGCCCTTAACGGATTAGACTTAAGTAATGCCGGCATTCCGGAAACAGCAGTAATAATGCGCTATGTAGATTTATAACAATTAAAGACACAAAAGAAAAATGAAAACAAAACAAGAACTAAAAAAATATTTCGAAAACGGGGATATTCCGGTACAGGAAGAATTCTGGGAATGGCAGGATTCATACTGGCACAAGGATGAAAAAATCACGTCAGATACATTAGATTATGACTTTTCAAAAAAAGCAGATGCAAATGCCTCCAATATAAACCCGCAAAATGCACAGCTTTGGAAAGAAAAAATAGAAACACAAACGTCGATTCAGAATCCTGAATTGAATGGAAATATTTTAACGATATTTTATGTCGGAGAGAATGGTATTCAACAAAGTAAATCGGTGAATTTAAGCAGTTTGATAACCAATGATATCAGCATTGAACATGCAGAATATGATGCCTCTCAAAATATCATTACCATTATCCAGAATGATGGATCTTCATTTTCTATCAATCTTTCTGAATTTAGTATTATTCCAGCTACAAATCCAGATGGAAGTGTTTCTTTGGCTCAGGAAGGTGTCGAAAAAATAAAAATACATAAAGTTGGTATTTCAGGCAGCTATAATGATCTGAGTGACAAGCCAACTTTTTCAGGAAATGACACATTACAATCGGTTATAGACAGAGGTAATTCTTCTGTGAAACCTATTGTTTTTAATGCTGATCAAGGCAGAGTTGGCGAGTTGAACTTTAACAAAAACTCTTACTCACATTATTTTGGAAACCATAGTAATAATGATTTATCTTATTATACGGTTGCTATCGGATATAATACTTTATCAGCATTAACCACAGGTCAGTCAAATGTTGGTATTGGGTCCTATGTATTGGAAGCAACCACGACAGGTACATTAAATACTGCTGTCGGAGTAAATGCAGGACAAAAACTAACCACAGGCCAATATAATGCTTATTTCGGCTGGGGTTCAGGGAATAGCTGCACGACAGGTAACTCAAATACCATGCTTGGTGATGAAGCCGGAAACAGAACTACAACCGGATACAAAAATACATTTGTTGGAATGGGTGCCGGTTATTATAATACAACTGGAAACCTTAATACATTGATAGGTTGGAAAGCCAATAATCAATCAAATTTGGGTGATAAAAATATTATGATTGGTGTTTCAGCCGGTTCGGGGGTTACAGGGAATAATAATGTTTTGATGGGTACAGGAGCAGGAATGAATGACGGAGCAATCAGTAATAAATTAATCATCCACGGTAACCAAACATTATCAGGATATTCAAATACTGCTGAGGGAAGTTTTGGAAGTTTCCAACAAGGTCAATTAAACAGAGCTTTAATCACAGGAGATTTTCTAGATCGTTGGGTTAGGATGAATGCCGGGTTTTTACAAATCGGATCACCTGCTTCAAATGCTAATGATATCACTATAACTCCCACAGCAGGAATAACAGCTGCAAAATTATATACCCCTACAAGTAATAACGATTATATTCAACAGGGTTGGATATTAAACAATTACTATAACCAGACTCAAATTAATTCACTATTGAGCAGGACGTATCATGTAATGGGTTCGGTGGTAAATTTTGGAGCCTTACCTACAACAGCCCAAACAGTAGGTGATGTATGGAATTTACTTGATACAGGTGAAAACTATGTATGGGTTGACAACCTGAATAATACCGGCATTCCTGGCTGGGATAAACTCTCCGGAATGGTTGATGTTTCGGGTTATATACCACGAACAGGAACCGCTACAGGCCAACCTATTACAGGTGATATTGAATTCTCAACTGCAACTCCTGCCCTATTAAAAAGTGGAAACACTTGGGTTGCAATCAATAATGGAACTTTTGATGTTTCATCAGGTTCTTCAGTTTCTGCAACGGATAAATCATGGTTAGTTGTTAGCCAAAATGAAATCTATTTAGGTAAGCAAAATTTAGGAAGTCCAGGAAAGCATATATCTATATCAAATTCTGCTAATTATATAGATATAGGAGCTGAATACGATGGTCCTGGATTAGTCGGATCAAGCTATTACGGAGAAAATTATGCTGATCAATCATTTATCCAGAAGAAGTATGCAGACAAACAGCATTCTTACACTACAAAAGAAGAATTAACTGGTGGAACCTGGATCAATGGCAAACCCGTCTACAAAAAAACCTTGTATTTAGACCAAATTCCAAGAACTGGTGAGATTGATTTCAAAATTGAATTCCCAGATATTGAAACCATTATTTCCAACGAGATGTTTACAGAATGGTATGTTCTGGATACGGCATTTGCAGGTAACCAATGGCGAACAAAAGTTTACATCACTGTAGAAAGAAAAAAGGCGACAATTGAGCTGTTAGGAGAACCTGATTATGATTATTCTGTCATTGATTCATTTACCCTGACCCTTGAATACACAAAAAAATAAATCATTAAAACAAAATATTAAAATGGCAACAAACAATACACCAACAAAGACCGCATTTACTGTAGGAGGATCCTTAGTCGGAGAAGGCATTATTAACTATAAAGAAACAAATACTATGAGTACAGCAAGTAATGCTGCACAGACACTTTTCAGGTTTGTGAGTTTAAGAAATCCACAATTAACGGAAACTAAAGATAAAAATTTAGGCTTTATCCACAGACCAAAGGGCGCAACCGGTATTTTCGATACCGCAGTTGCCGGAAGACCCGCCAAAGCTTCCAAATTTGGAGAAATGAAAAGAGCAGCCAGTGGATTCAGTAATCTGGGCTTTGAATCAGAAAAGAAAATTGAAGAAGGAGTATTTAGAGATCTTCTTATTATCGGGCGAAAACTTTCTAAAAAAGAAACGTTAGATAGTAATGACTGGACTTACGTTACAGATTATTACAAAACCCTTATCAATGCCAATAAAGAGCTTACCGCTCAAGGAGTTCAAACATTCTCTCTTCTTTGGAATAATTTCATCTATGTGATCGTTATTCAGGGAGACTTCTATATTAAAGAAGCGATCAGCCACATTCTGATGGCAATTCAGCTTGGTTTTGCGAACAATCAGGATCTTACAGATCAGGAAATCATTAAGGTGAATGGTGAAAAACCATTAGAAAAAGCGATGGATGGAAAAGTAATATTACCAACATCTTTATTTTCAGAAGATACGGAAACATCATTTTCACCCTCTTCCAGAACGTCTGAAGATTTATCCACACCGGTTCTGAGTACAAAAACTATTCAGAGATTAGAAGCTGAAGCAAGAGCTTCCTTAACTGCAGACAAAGCAATCCACAGAAAAGAAGCTTTGGAGAAATTAAATACCGAACTGGAAAAACTTCAGAAAAAATACCACAAATCCCGTTACCAGGCATATCAGGAGGAATACTCAAAATATATGGGTGAAAATAGAGAACGCCTGGACATTTATGAAAGAAAACTGGCCGAAATCGAAAGTAAAATAACTCCGGAAACCACGGAAGAAGAGAAAATACGTCTTTACGACAGCTTAAAGGAATATGAAGTTCCATCCTTTGAATTTTCATACAAAAATGAAATTGATTTAGAAGATTTACAAGCAAAGCTTTCTCCGGAATCTTTCGATCTTTTTGTAGAGCTTTTCTCTGAATTTGATGCAGAAAAAGTGTCTAAAGTTCCTACTACAGAAAGAATTCAGCTTCTCTCAGGCAATACACTAAAGATTGGAAATGAGACTATTATGCTTGATGACGAAGTTCAAACGTATTCTGATGCTTTAACAGCCATCCAGGGCCATATTTCTTCATCATCACAAATAGCATTGCAAAACATGCCTCTTTTACAACAACAATATGTAAATGTTGGAGGTGCTTCTATCCCCGTTATTCAGAATACATACAGAACACCAATGGCATATAGTTTCTTTGCACACAGTTCTTTCAGGTTATCAGGAAGTGGAGGATTTGTTAATTTCTCTTTTGAGGTCGAAGATGCTTCATGGAGTGTTGCCAATGCCAAAATCATTGCCACCACAGACGTTGCCGGAACTTTTGAAGAAAACTACAGTAATATTTATGTCGTAGATAATAAAATTACCTTACCTACGTGCTTAGTGGATAAGTTTCGATATACTTTAAGTTTCAGAATAGAAATTATTTTTGATAACGGAAGCCAGGCATATGGAGATATCGGTGAACAATACCCGAAAGAGGACTTAAACCTTACGGGAATGCTTACCCTGAAACGTGCAGTAGAAAACCCAGGAAATCCGGGTGAACCAGAACCTGTAACAATTCAGAAACGTAAAAATTTCGGAATCAAAAGGCTGGGTGTTGCAGATTATCTTAAAGTCGTACAAAGTGTTCACGCTTATGTTCCAGGGGAAGTTTCCAATATTGAGAATGTAATGGCAAGCGAACTGAGACACAAGTCTTCTGTTTCAAGAGATTATTCTGAAATTACGGATACCACATCTAAATCAGAAGAAACCGAGAAAATTTCCGATACTTCCAAAACCTCCAGAACAGATATGCAGACGGAAATTGCTAAAGAACTGGAAAAAGACCAAAGTATTACAGCACATACAAGATATAGCTATGGAGCAGGCAAAACCGTTTTTGAAGTTGGGGCAGAATATGCCAACAATACTGCTCAGCATGACAGTACAAGACAGGCAATGATGAAATCTCAGGAGATCACGGAAAGAGCCATGGAAAGAGTTCTCACTAAAATTTCTGAAGAAAGAGTACAGAAGATTATCAAAGAATACACAGAAACCAATGTCCACGAATTTGATAACAGAGGAAAAGCTCTTACAACCAATCAACCACCACAGCACATTACAGGAGTTTATAGATGGGTTGATAAAAAAATGAAAAATCAGATCTACAATTATGGTAAACGTACCATGTTTGAATTTATGGTTCCTGAACCTTCAAGATTACACCGTCTGGCTCTTACAGTAGCCAAAGCACAGGTACTTACTGCTCCAGTAGATCCAAGAACAGCACCGGAAAGAGCATGGACAATGCCGGATCCGAAGTCCGCAACTATAGAACAGATCCAACATTGGGCACAAATTTATGGTGTGGATCTAACTGAACTGCCTGAAATTAACAAAACCGTTTCAGATACAAGATCTGGAGGAGGAGAAGGTGTTTTTGATTATGGTGTTCCAGCAAACTATGCTTGTTATTCATTTGATGGAGGTGTACATTATGAGCGTTCCAAAGGATGGCACAATGCCAAAATTTGGGTATATCACCCTACTAACAGCAGTACAATTTATTACAACAGTGATCCTGACGGACCAATCGGAGCTTCTGGGTTTTCACTTGAAAATTCTGTGAAGGTACCTTATAATGGAAATTATTTAAATTCAGTTTCCATCAACTTAAACTTACACTGCAAACTTTCAGACGCCTTCATCCAAAGATGGAAAACGGAAAACTTCAATGCTATTATCAAGGCTTATGAAGCCGCTTATGTGAAATTCCAGGAGGATCAGGCAAGATTAGATGCAGAACAGAAAGAAAAAGAAGAACAACTTAAAGAAAGGCAAGGTAATTTCTACCGTTACATGGAACATGATGTTTTAAAGCACAACTGTATTGCATACTTGCTACAGGATTACCTTACTACATTAGGATTGGAAACAACAAACGGAGCTGATGACAAAACAACAATGGATAACTTCCAGGTGTATCTGAATGAAAATCTTGATAAATACACCGCACTTGCCAAGTTTATGGAGCAGGCATTTGAATGGGAGATTATGGATTACACCTTCTATCCGTATTATTGGGCAAATCGTAAGAGCTGGCAGGAATTTTATCTGAGTGAAAGCTTAGATCCATTATTCAGAAGTTTCCTACAAGCCGGAATGGCAAGAATTATCGTTACCGTAAAACCAGGCTTTGAAAATGCCGTGCAGTTCTTCCTGGAAACGGGTATCATCTGGAACGGTGGTGAAGTTCCGGTAATCGGAGACCCAATGTATATGAGTATTGTGGACGAAATGAGACAGCCTACGGGAGAAGCTCAGGGTAAATATTGGATTACCAGAGTGCCTACTACACTTACCATTCTTCAGGATAAATCTACCGGACTTCCAGTGGAACAGCCATTACCGATTTTCCCGGAAACTGATCCGAAAAATTGTGAGAATCCTTCTGAATTAGAAACTAAGACAAGTTTCAGATTAGATGAAGATGCACAATTGCAACACGGAGAAAAGGAAACAAGCACCTTGGATTAAATACATTAATGAAATGGTGGCAATAAAGCCACCATTTCTTTTTTAACAATTAACACTTATAAAAATGAAACCAATAAATGCATTAGGGACTAATGATTTACCTTCATTAAAAATGCCTAAAATCACAAAAATAAGTGGCCTAGGAATCTCTCCTGAAAATAAATACAGCAATTTAGATGGAGAAGGGGCTACCTACTTTCACAAGTTTTTACCTTATGGAGATATAAACAAATTGGTTGATGAATATAATGACCCTAAATTTTTGAAGGAGCATAGCGATGCTGATTTATTAATATTCTATTTACTTGGAAGTAAAAATGAACTATATATTACCATTACTGGAAGGTCTAAAGAGTATGATAAATTATTAAGTTCTCAGCAAGTTTTCAAATATGACGGCTTTAATGATAAAGTAACCTTTAAAGAATATATTATCAGTAATATCATTAAAGACAGGCAAGAAGCATTCATATTTACTCACGATGAAATTTCAACTGCCATTGAAGATGCTATATCAGATTATAAATTTATTACCAGTGAACAAAATAGCAAGCAAGAATCAAAATTTGCCGTACCAAGCCAAGTTTTGAAAAACAAGGTAAACTTAAAAGAACAAGGTATAATAAAGGCTTTACAGGAAGTAAACAGAACAATTGCCAAAATGAGGGCAGAAGAAAAACACGCCTATAATGAATGGATCATTTCTAAAGCAGATCCCTACAACTATTTTTGGATTCATATCAATAACAACAAAGATTTCTCTTTAAAAGACTTGAAACAACTCATTAATCAGCTTAAGAATTACAAAAAAAATATGGGCGAGCTGAAAGATGGGAGAATTACAAGTATTGCAGATATGAATTCTTATGTTGAAGAGAACCTTACTGCGGGAGGAAGTATGTTTAAATGGTTTATTGATACTCCTTTTTTCAGTTTAGATCCTGATCAGAGAAAAAAATACATCGAACTATATTGTGTAGAGGAAGAATTTTTTCCAAGATTTAATATTTCAACAGGCTTCAATGATGGAGATATTGTAGCCGCTCTATTTAAAACCTGTTCCAATAAACAGGATCTCTTCGACATTATCATATGTCTGGAACAAGAGGGAAAACTTTTTCACTTGCTGAATAACCTGAGATTTAAAGCATTTTCCGAAGTATGTTCTATTATTAGTAGTGTCTATATGACGTATGTCAAAAAAGGAGAAATGGATAAAAAATATGCAGAAGCATTGGAATTCGGAAGGCAGATCTTATTTGACAATAGGACTTTTGGAAATCATAATATAGAGGAATTTGATACTGTACATAACAAACTCAAATTTACCACAGATTTGAATCTCTTTGTGAAAATCGGTAAAGGGACCATTGCAGCCCCCCTTCTTTCTAATATGAATGCTGATGATTTACAGAAACCTATTTCCTGTAACCCCTTAGATATTATAAGTCTTACACCTGTGGAAGATATCGAGATATATAAACTAAAAGCAGGTGAAATATATGCTGTTCCTGCCTGCTTTGTTTATTTTCTGTATAACGAAGAAACATGGAAAACAAATATACTTGCTGCACAGGTTATTGTTCAAATGGCATTCTGCCTTATTGGTGTAGGAGAAATAATGGCTGCAGTAGAAGCAGGAAGTACTATTGGAGTAGCTTATTCGGCTACTGGAGTAGCAATAGATGCAGGCTTTGGAGCTACCTTGATTCCGGAATTTGGAAAAGATCATCCGGTAGTTACCAAATATATACATTATGCTATGTGGGCGCGTTTAGCTACCGATTTTATCAATGTAAAAGGATTAACAGAAGAGCTAAATACAGCCATTAAAGCAAAGCAAATTAGGTTTGAGCCTTATGAAGCTACTATAGATGGCGTAAAGATCATCAAAGGAATACAAAAAACATATAAACCACTTTCCATTCCTCAGGTTTTTCCTTCAATAATTTTTCCACCGGCAGTGATAGCTTTATATGGTTTATCTTCTGCTGCCAAAAGAATTATATTTGCTGTAGAAAAGGTATTTGAATCTCAAAGAAGCATTTGTGTATTTTTTAAAGGGGCAGAAATTTTTAGGGGAAGTAAAGCCGAAGCCAAAGTATTTATGGATAATGCAGTAGCTATCTACAAAAATGAAGGACAAACCGCTATGGAAAACTTCTTTTTTGCGGAAAGAACTTCTCAAACAAATAGACTTTTACATTCTCAAACAAAAGTAGGAGATATGGACACGTTTGTTGGGACGCTTATTAAGAAGAAAAGTAATCTTGAGTATAATTATGAATTACACGATTTTCAGTATGGTAAAAAACAATGGACGGCTCATGATAAGATAGATGATGATAAATTTTTATGTAAAGTTTACATAATGAAAGATAATGGGAAGAATTTATATTCCGGAGACTTTTTTATACCACCATCATTAAACGCCACATTGCAGGCAAACAAAGCAGAAATGACAGATATTAGTTTAGGAAAAACCATGTATGATGACGGTTTTGTATCACTGCAAAAAGATTTAGGAAAAGAATTTGAAGGAATTTATGGCCTGTATCAAAAAAGTTCAGCCTATGTTGCATATGGAGGAGAATCCGTAAATTTAACCAAGTTTAAACAAGCCATGCAAGGAAAACAGATTACAAAAGAAAATATTATAGAAGCTGTAAAACAGATTACACCTTACAAATGGGCAAAAGAAAAAGGCTTTGACAAAATTGAGTTAAAAACTCCTATGATTAAATTTGATGAACTATCAGGAGATATTAATAAATTAGAAGAACTTAAGGTAATATATTATAAATAATTAACATCATGGCACAAGAAGAAATGGATTTTTTATTATTATCAATCCAAGACTATAAAAAAAATGGTTTTTACAATTCTAAAATTGCTCCTAAAGGATATTATTGTCGCTTAAGGGACTATCAAAACAATCCTGAATGGAATGAATTTGATTTTAAAAAAGAAGTTTTTGAAGAATTGTTGGGAGAAGATTTTGGGAAGCATGATTTTTATTATGAACCTAATACTTGGGAATTCATAGTACAAGCAATAGAAAAGAAGATAAGGGAAGTACTAAAAATGAAGAAAAAAGTACCAAAAGAACATACACAAAACCCTATGGAATATCTAAAGACATATAAAAGTAAAAATTTTGACACCGATCCTGCAATTTTTCATGAAGATGTAAGAGAATTTTTAGGAGAGCTATATCATTATAATCTTAGAAAAAACTCTGGTGATAGTAATTTGAATTATTTACAAATGTTCTATAATACTTTAAAAAAAAATTACGAAGAGGGATACCCTTTGTATATTTCAGTAGCTACTATAGAAGACCAGAAGAAATATCCTTAAATCAAACAGTCTAATAAAGACGGTTTTTTGTAAATAGAGCTAGATAATATAGACAAGATACAAGAAGTTATCTTTATTTTTTAAAAATAAAGATATGGAAAAGGAAATAAATTATATTGTATTAGTATCAACAAAAGACTATAAAACTGATGGAATGAAAGTGGCGACTGCACCACAACAACAAAGAATATTATTTTTAAACCGTCCAATTAAAGATCAATCTTTCTTTGGAGAAAGCTTAGGTAAAAAAGAGTTTTTTTGGAGGCTGGTTCTTATGGAAATATTATTGAAGAGTATGAAAATACCTTGAGAACACTTCTAGAAAAAGAACATGAAGCACCTAAAGAATATTACAATAGACTGGAGGAATATAAAGAAAAAGTACACCGAAATCTGTTTACCCATAAGGAATATACCGATAATCATTTTTATGATGAGGTACACGATATTTTAGGCGAATATTATGTGTTACCTATGAGATTTCCTCCTGAAAGAATACCGTACGAATTCAATAGACACTATCTTTCCATAAAAAAACTATTTGATAGTGGTGAACCTTTATATATTAGTACCGAAATGCCGTTTGAAGATTTAGGATTTTAAATTATAAAGCCGCTCCAAAAGGGCGGTTTTTGTTTTAAAAGTATGAAGAATCTGTAAACTTACACAAGTTAAAATATGAAATCTTTGGTTTATCAATAACCAAAGAAAACCTGGAAGTTGCCGCCCTAAAAACCTTTACAGGAAAATGGGCAAAAAGTAAGGGATATGGAAAACCAGAACTTTATAATGCTACTGAACAATTAGATGAAATACAGCAACTAGGAGACATAGAAAAAGTAACTAATATTGTATTCATATTTAAAAAATAAAATAATGGAAGAAGAAAAAAAAAACATCATTTTAGTTTCAACTAAAAATTATAAGACCGAAGGAATAAAATGTACAGAAGGTAATCGTAAGATAATATTCTTAAATCCCAAATTAAAAGATCAGGTTTATTTAGAAACAGAAATTTACAAATCCATTTTCGGAGAAGACTTAGGTAAAAAAGAATTCTTTTTAAAAGCGGGTTCTTATGGTAATATTATTGAGGCGTATGAAAATACCTTAATAACACTTTTGGAAAAAGAACATAAGGTACCTGAAGATTATTATGATAGACTAGATGAATATAGAAAAGTAGTGTATAGAAATTTATTTACCCTTGAAGACTATGTGGATAATAAACACCGCTTTGATGAGATTCATGAAATTTTAGGTGATTACTATGTGCTAAAAATGAAATATCCCTTAGAGAGAATACCGTACGAGTTTAATCTTCGATATATCAGAATGAAATCTTTATATGATAGTGGAGAGCAACTATATATTAGCTCACTTCTAAATTACGAAGAATTAGAATTTTAAAAGTAAAAACCGCCTTATTGGCGGTTTTTAAAGTGAAAGAAACCGAATTAATTTCAGATAAGACAATTGCATTCTCTATCATAAAATTATGGAAGCCATAAATTAACGTTATTACATTACTATTGAAATTTTATTCTTTTAAAACCTAATAAAAAATAAAACACGACACGTTTTGTCGCATTAAGAATCTATATTTGTCTTACAAAATTAGATCATGAAAAAAGATTTTTACCTGACAAGATATGCCTTAATTATTAAAAGATTAGAAAGTTCTCCGGCGACGTATTCTCAACTGGAGGACTATCTTTTAAACTCTTTCGAATTTCAGGATGCCGATATCAAAAGCTACTCGATTCGTACACTGCAAAGGGATATCCGGGAAATATCAGATCTTTTTAACCTTTCCATTCACAATAAAAAGAAAGGAGATAACCGTTATTATATCGAGAGTCGCCCGATTATGGAAGTAGATGAGTACAACCAGAAATTGTTGGAATCTTTTCAGGTGAGCAACGCCATGAATACCCATCCCAATTTTTCCGATTTCATTTTTTTCGAAAGCAGAAAACCTACCGGGATTGAGAACTTTTATGACCTGTTCTTTGCCATTCGTAATAAAAGGGTGGTTTCTTTTGAACACTACAACTATAAAAACAAGCTGATGACCTCCCGAAAAGTTCATCCTCTGGCACTGAAGGAATCCAAAGACAGATGGTACCTTATCGCCATAGATACGAAGGATAAAATCTTAAAATCATTCGGTTTAGACAGAGTCAATTATCTGGATGTAAGCGACAACAAATTCCGCGAAAAGTATAATTACAATTTCAGGGAACATTTCAAGAATGCGTTTGGCGTCATGAATCTGGCCGAGCAGAAGCCGCAGAATATTGTCATGAAATGCAGCAGACATCAGGGAGAATACATCAGAAGTTTCCCGCTCCATCAATCTCAAAAAGAGACCAAGGAAACGCCTGAAGAGATCTATTTTGAGTTTTTCCTTCATCCCACTTATGATTTTATGCAGGAGATTCTTTCGTTTGGAAAAGAGGTAACGGTATTGGAACCTAAATGTTTAGTTGATGATATACGCACCCATCTTCAGGAGTCGCTGAACCGCTATTTTCAAAACTAATATAAGAGAGAAAGTTCCATATTTTTTGATTATATTTACATAAACATATCCATATTGAAGGCTTTTTTCATCAGTATCTGCTGCTTATTTTCTTGTTTCTGTCTGTCACAGCAGAAGGAAGAATTCAAGCAGGTAAAAAACTATTACAACCAGCATCGCGGTATGCTGAATACTGAATTTAAGAAAAAGTTTGATGCCGAACCCAATACCTTCAAAAAAGCTACCATAAAAAATGATTTCCTTTTTTTCATGAAAAAAATGGATAGTATTGAGAATGTGGCCTTAATCGGAGCACTGCTTAAAGTAAGAAACCTGGAAGATCTTCAAAAAATTACCCGTACAGGATATGCCGCCGATAAATTTGCCGATAAGTCGACCATCATTCAAAAACCTGCAGATTATCCCGGTGGAATCGATATTTTGAGGCAGGAAGTCATCAACCTTTTTTATGCAGACGGCGTTTATACTGAAACCAAATCCATAAAGACAAATGTAGCTTTTGTTGTGGAAAAAGACGGTTCCATCAGTAACGTCCATGCACAGGGTGATAATTTCACTTTCAACAGACAAGCTGAAATTGCATTATACTCCATTTCGGAGAAGTTCTCTCCTGCTGTCATCAATGGTGATCCAGTACGATTCAATTTCAAATTTCCATTAACCCTGACCTTCGAATAATTACATGTTTACAGACGAATATTACATGAAAATGGCTTTACAGGAAGCTGAAATAGCCTTAGAAAAAGATGAGGTTCCGATTGGATGTGTTATCGTTTCCAATGACAGAGTGATTGCAAGAGCCCACAACCTTACTGAAACGCTCAATGATGTAACAGCCCATGCAGAAATGCAGGCTATCACTTCAGCAGCCAATTTTCTGGGTGGAAAATATTTGAAAAACTGCACATTGTATGTTACGCTCGAACCTTGTGTAATGTGTTCAGGAGCCTTGTCCTGGTCGCAAATTTCGAAAGTTGTGATTGGCGCAAGGGATGAGCAGAGAGGTTTTATCAATAAACACCTTTCCCTGCATCCTAAAACAGAAATGGTAACTGGAATCATGGAACACGAATGCTCTACGATTGTTAAAGAATTCTTTAAAAGCAAAAGGTAAATTCATTTCACATCTTCTATTACCATATGAAAGATGAACCAAAAGTTAAAAATCCACCTTTTTTCAAGAAACAATATTAAATATACACCAAAACAATATTTTATTTAAAAATAATTACAAATTTTACTTTAAAACATACAAGTAATGAAATAATTTTCTATTTTTGGATACAACCAAATTAAAACAATATGAGAAAATTATCAAGAAAAGAAACTGCAAAAATTAATGGAGGCTTAATGCCTGGCCAATGTCTGTACACCGATCCTGATACAGGTAAAAAAGTAATAGGATGCAGATTACAACCCGTTCCGGACTGCTGTGGAGGCTGGGTATATCCAATTCCTGGAAATGACTGTGTATCATGTAATGGTGGACTATAAAAAAATTAAACAGCCTGAGAAGGCTGTTTTTTTGTATGTTATTCTTTATTGCTAAAGAGAGAATACATTACGACATCAAGATACTCGTCCTCTTTTTTGATATGCTGCTTCAGTAAAGCTTCTTTTTCCATTCCTATTTTTTGCATGATTCTACCAGAAGCCGGGTTATTGAGAAAGTGTGTAGCGTATATCTTATTCAGCTTCAGCGTTTCAAATCCGAAATCTATGATTACTTTCGCAGCTTCTGTAGCATATCCTTTATTCCAGAAGGGAACAGCCAGCCAATATCCCAGTTCGGCTTTATCATCTCCCCGGTCATGAATTCCAATGGCACCCATAAATCTATGTCCATGATCGCGGATGGCAAAGGTATATCCTGTTTTACGGATAAAAGCTTCCCGTGACATTTCCAGCCAGAATTCAGCATCTTTTTCGGTATAAGGATACGGAATATTGGACGTAAGTTCAGAAAACACCTTTTGCTGAAGGTATCCAACAATAAAAGGGATATCAGATTCATTCAGTTGGGAAAGAATCAATCTATCTGTCAGTAAAACCGGGAAATCTTTCATTTACAGATCTTTTCCTAAAAAGTAAAGTCCTTTCAGTGTATGAAGCCTGTCGGCAA
Source organism: Chryseobacterium soli (assembly GCF_000737705.1). Taxonomy (GTDB): domain Bacteria; phylum Bacteroidota; class Bacteroidia; order Flavobacteriales; family Weeksellaceae; genus Chryseobacterium; species Chryseobacterium soli. The sequence continues at coordinate 306,184 of NZ_JPRH01000001.1, forward strand.
TATGAATTTTATCCGTCAAAGGTTTATACACATGGGAAACCCCTCCAGTTGCGATCACAAAACAATCATCATTAACCTCATCATTAATACGGTCAATAAAGCCCTCTACCATTCCTAAAAACCCATATACCATTCCACTCTGCATGCAGGTAACGGTATCTAATCCCAGCACCGTTTTCGGTTTTTTAAGCTCGATTTCAGGAAGCTGGGCGGTATGGCTGATTAATGAATTTAAAGAAGTAATGATTCCCGGAGCAATAATTACGCCCAGCGTTTCTCCGGTTTCCGCTACACAGCTTGCAGTAAGTGCTGTTCCAAAATCAAGGATGATTTTTTTCCTGTCCGGATACATATTATGGGCCGCCACAAGGTTGGCATAAATATCCGTCCCCATTTGCTTAGACTTTGCCTGCACTTCCGAGGGTGTATTACGGTCTACAATAACAGGTTGAATCCCATGAATTTTTTTTATTGCGGAACTCATCACTTTGGTAAGCTGAGGTACGACCGAGCCTATAATCACTCGGGTGATCTCTGTCGGTTCGACTTTATAGGTCTGGTAAAGCATCAGTATCTGAACATAAAGTTCGTCCGCCGTTCTATATGGCTTTGTATTGATTACCCATGATATATCGCAATTGTCATCATCAAAAAGTCCGAATCTGATATTGCTGTTCCCTACATTGATTACGATAGAATTCATTTACCTGCTTTTCAGTTGTTCGATGTTCTGTTTAGATTTCGGATCTGCTTTATACATTGCATATCAGCTTATCTGAATTCAGAATACCGTTTAAAATTTTATTGTGACAGTCTGTATTATCTTACAATTAAATAAGGCTGCCGTATTTGTACTCGTTTTGCAACGATAATAATATCTAACGTAAAAGTAACAATTTTTACGAAAAAGTACATTGTCCATCAAAAAAAATATTTTAGTATTGCAAAAACATTTAATTCAATACATGATGAAAAAAATTAACTACCTCATGCTTATAGCATTGGTATTCCTTCTGTATAGCTGCAGAAGTGAAATACTCGAAAATAATGAACAGCAGACATCTTATTCCCACACCACCCAGAAAACTACAGCTACCGTAAAAGATTTCCCGGAGTTTAAACAATTTATTATTGAAAACCAAGGGAAACTTCATCTACCTCAATCTGTAGCTTCAAAAAATGGCAGTGAAAACAATGATAACGCTAAAGTACTACAGATAAAAACGTTAAAAAGAACCTCTTACAATATGTTGTATGATGTAGAGGAATCAGGATTTTCTATTTTGGTGCACGCTATAGATCAACAGCAAAATGAATCTTCTTTTATTGCAAAATATGTTTCAACATTTACGGATAAAAATCTCCGGGTAGAAGATTTTACAGGAACCATATATTATGAGGACATCAATGGAAAAAGTCTGGGTTCAATAGAAATGAACAATGGCAGTCCGGTACAAACCTATTCTCCCCCCCCCGGAACAACCTCCAAGGTAGACTGTTCGTATGTTCCCATTGTCATTGCGGTACGATGCAACTTAGCAGAACACCATCTTCCGGGAGAAGCAGGCTGCCTGGCCACAGGAGATGATATGCCCTATTATACGATTGACTTCCAGTTGAAATGTACACAAGGACAGGGCGGAGCATCAGGCTTGGCAGGTGGGGAAATAGCAGGCGGAGGCGGAGGTCCCGGACTTCTGTTAGGCTCTGCAAGAATAGAATTTTTCCTTTTGAATATTCCGGATGCTCCTTATCTTACCGATGAGCAGCGCAATTTTCTGGATGCTAATACTACCATGATCCCGATTTCCAATCGTTTGGGAATGTATCTTAAGAACAATCCTAATGTACAGGCTGCCAATTTTGTGCTATGGGCGGTAGATTTCTTTAAAGGTAATCCTAATGCTTCTTGGGTACAGTTCGAAGATTTATTTTTAAAAAATACTCCTGATGGATTCTTACAACAGATTATTCTAGAAAATCCAGCAACAATTCTCAACTATGAAACTTTATCTTCTCCAAATTTTAAAATGAGAAGATTAGATCAAATAAAATATCCTAAATTTACTCAAATGGTAAAAGGATTAAAAAGTTATGTTCAAAGCAATCCTTTACTTTTGAATAAGCTTACAGAAATTTCAGGAATGTCTCAAAATCAAGTTTTAGACAAACTAACCTTTGGCCAAGGCCCTCAAATTGAATTAATTCCAGGACTTAAAGACAAGGGTGTTCCTCTTTTTGGTTTATTTAACTCTGCGACCCCTGAAACATTATATGTAAAGGAAGATCTGGCTTTAGGATTACAGCAAGCAACTTTACAAAGTACTATAGAAGCGACGAACTTTTTGCTTGCAGTAACCGTTCTGCATGAATTTGTGCACTATGGAAATTATTTAACGGGATTTAATCCAGATGGAGACGAAAGCGGTGAATTATTTGAAAATTCAGTTTATCAAATGCTAATAAATAGAAGAACTGCTGGTCAATATATTCTACAATTTAAAAACAAATGATATGAAAACTTTTATATGCATAACTATATTTTTATGTTTTTTATTTTCTTGTAAAAAGAATGATATTAAACCTGAACATTTAGTTGATTCGACAATAAAAATATACAAAAATGAACTTCCAAAAAAAATAATTTTTTATAGAGATAAAAATAATCGTGATATTAAAAATTCCAAAGAATATGTTTTCCTTGATGTTAAAAGTCTATTAAAGAAGAATGATGAAAACTTTATGTGTCTACATATTGAATATAATAAAAAAGGCAAAAGTATAGGAATTTTAAGTTTTAAAACGGGTAGGATATTTTCTTGCACTTTTGATAATGAAGGGAAGTTACTTTCAAAAAATATTGTTCAAACAAAGTTAGAGGAAAGCAAACCTTACTACATTTACTATGAAATTTTAAAAAGAAAATATCCTGATTATATGAACTGGAAACTCTTCCCTATACCAAAAGACAGCTTGAAGTAAGTCTGCATTAGACAAAGCTTGCAATTTTCTAAAATGAATACAACAGACAAAACAGACCTTATTTCTTTTTATTTTTTTATAAATTGGTAACAGTCTTAGATTATTCTACACCTATGAAAAAAATTAGTATTATTCCATTTTTGTTTTTTGCAATGTTCTGCTTTTCTCAGAAAAAAACCATCTACTACAATGAAGCAATGACCAAAATAAGTAAAGAATATTTCGAAAACCAGCTGGATAACACCAGAAATTTACACTTAGCTTTTGAAAGCGATTCCTTGATTACCAATGTTCTTGTTAAAAGAAAAAACTATGGAAAACTTTCAGAGCCTGTTTTCAAGCAATTAAAAAAATCATTATCAGAAACCAATAGCTTTGATAAAAACCTTATCATTATCATGTACTATCCGGGTGAAGATCCCTGTAACCATAGAGAAGAAAATTCACGAAGGGGCTTTCATGTTCGGCCTTATCTAAAAAAATTGAAAAAGATCAACAGTTATGAGCATTTCTGGGTATATAAAAGTTACGGTCAGCTCCAATATTATCACCCTGATGAAATTAACTGGCAGCCTGATAAGGAGCAAACACTAGAAAAATTATTTTTTAACTACCATTATCCCTGCTCTAGTTTTGTAGTCTTAGATAAAGAAGGAAATTACATCTGCTATTATGGCGAGTCTGGACTCGACAAAGTTTTTGAGTTCAGTAAAGAACTTACAAAAAAGAGGCTATCTTCTCACTTTAAATAAAAAAAGAATTCCTTCAGAAAATTTCTGAAGGAATTCTTTTTATGCACTGGAATACTCCTATTTTACATCTACAAAATTATCTTCCATATTCACATCTGCCAATCGTTGGCTGAAATCTATTCCCAACACGGCCAGTTGGGATTTTGTATAAGGAATCGTCAATGTATATTCTTTTTGCGTCCATGGCCAATATTTCAATGTAGTAAAATCACCGTAGATATCTTTATCTTTCCATGTGTGTGTCATATTCAATGGAATCTGATAAGTGACTACTTTTTTATCCGTAGTCATCACACTGAAATCGATCGGCATCGGAACCTGTCCTTTATTCACTAAAATAATGGTCGTAGACTTTGCCTCGTATTTCACATCTTTAATCCCATAATCAATAGTTTTCGTAGTATTGATCCAATAGTTCTGGAACCACTTCAGATCCATTCCGGAAACTTTTTGGGCGATATGCAGAAAATCTCTGTCTGATGGATGTTTCAGGTTCCATTGATCATAATACTGTTTCAATGTTTCTGCTAAGTTCTGCTCACCCATAATGTAGCCCAGCTGAACCAAATACAATTCTCCTTTCACATAAGAAGCATAGGTGTAAGCACTACCATTGTCATGGTGGTCTCCCAACCAGACTGCAGGCTCTTCAATTCCTTTTTTGATAAAATTCCTGTACGCCTCCAGTGTTTTCGCAAAAGGATTGGGAATCTGATCTGCCGGAGGAAATAACTGATACATGGTGTACCCTTCGGCGTAACTCGTAAAACCTTCATCCATCCACGGACGCATCGATTCGTTTGTAGCAAGCATCTGCTGATACCATGAGTGCGCACCTTCATGAGCCATTAATCCCATCAGTCCTTCAATATTTTTGGCTTCTCCCAAGATCATGGTACACATTCCGTATTCCATTCCGCCATCTCCGCCCTGAATAAAGGCATATGTTGGATACACATATTTTCCAAAATGAGCATTCATGATCTGGAAATATTTGGTAACATAAGGCTGAGCTTCTTCCCATGCCTTCGTCTTATCGTTTTTCTGATACACCAGGTATACTTTAGGCCCACCCTGAACATCAAAACTTTTGATCGTATAATCTCTGTCTGCGCTCCATGCAAAATCTAAAATATTTTTTGCCGTCCACTTCCAGGATACTTTTTTGTCCTTATCCGTTTTTATTTTTGCAGCAGGATCATAGCCCTTTACTTCTGCAGGGTTTTCAAGGATTCCTCCTGCTCCTATGACATACTCTTTATTGATCTTAATGGTAACATCAAAATCAGAGAAGGGGGCATGAAACTCTCTTCCGATATAATCAAAAGTGGCCCAACCGTCATAGTCGTATTCTGCAATTTTAGGATACCACTGCGTCATCGTCATATCAACGCCCTCATTGTTATTTCTACCACTTCTTCTAATCTGCTGCGGAATCACAGCATCCCATTCCATAGTGAAAGTTGTGGATGAATGGGATTTGATAGGTTCTGCCAGGTAGACTTTCATAATAGTTTCCTGAACTTCCACTTTCAGATCTTTTCCATTTTGTTTGATCCAGTGGATATTTTGCGCACCCTCCTGATCTTTAGGAATGGAGGCTAGCCTGGAAATTCCATTCTTCTGTAATCTTGAATCTCCGTTTTTACCTTGGCCAGCTACCCGCTGATCCATCATCGAATTCGGTTTAAAAGCATTCCAATAGAGATGAAAATACACCACATTCAGCTCATCCGGAGAGTTATTGGTATATTCAAAGGTCTGCTTACCCTCGTAGGTAAATTTTTCAGCATTCACGTCAATATCCATTCTGTATTTTGCAGACTGCTGATAATAGGCGTTTTGCTGTGCCGAAACGATTGAAAATAATAAAAGAAATAATCCTAAAAACCCTTTACTCATCTTTACATAGAATTTGAATTTGAAAGATAAGCATTTTTTAAAAAAGATTTAAAACAGGCGACTTACAGATTGGTATCTCCAATCATCTTAAATTTCTTATTTTCGTAGATTGAAAAAAGTTTTACAATGTTGACAGTAGAAAAAATAGGAGGGACTTCCATGTCTCAGTTTCAGGATGTTCTTTACAATATCGTTATTGGAAAAAGAAAAGAGGGAGAATTTTACAATAGAGTTTTTGTAGTCTCCGCCTATAATAATGTAACAAACTGGCTATTAGAACATAAAAAAACAGGTGAGCCCGGTGTATATCAAAAGTTTTTGAACGGTGAAGATTATAAAGCTAATCTTGATGAAGTATGTCAAAAACTTATTGTAATTAATCAGGGACTGGAAACTATTGGTCTTCAGCTTTCTGAAGCTAATGAATTTATAAGAAACAGAGTGGAGCAGGCCAAAACAATGCTTAGCAGCCTCAGTAAGGTATTGGCATCAGGATATGTAAATGCTCATGATATCCATCTTGCGGCAAGAGAAATTCTGGCATCTATCGGTGAAGCCCATTCTGCGTGGAATTCCACCAACATTATCAATAATAACGGAATTCATGCAAAGTTTGTTGACTTATGTGGATTTGATGACAATGAAGCCCTTACGATTGATGAGAGAATTTCTAAAGAATTCAGCGGGATCGATTTTGAAAATATCATTTGCGTTGCAACAGGCTACACCAAAGGAACGGAAGGAATTATGAGGGTTTTCGACCGTGGTTATTCTGAAGTTACGTTCAGTAAGGTTGCCGTAGATATAAAGGCTGATGAAGCCGTTATACATAAAGAATATCACCTGTCCAGTGCAGATCCCAATATCGTGGGTATAGAAAACTGTGTTCCGGTGGGACTTACCAATTATATTATTGCAGATCAGTTAGCTGATATAGGAATGGAAGCCATTCACCCAAAGGCAGCAAAACCGCTGGAGCTTTCGGGAATTAATATCCGTATTAAAAACACCTTCGAACCGGATCATATTGGCACCTTAATCTCAAAAAACTATGTATCTCCGGATGCCCGTGTTGAGATTGTTTCCGGATCTAAAAAAATGCTGGCCATAGAAATTCACGATCCGCTCATGGTAAGCGAAGTGGGTTATGATGCCCGAATTATGGACTATTTTCAAAAGTATAATATAAGTTACGTATTGAAGTCTACCAATGCTAACTCAATAACCATGGTAATTTGGGAAAGTAAGACCGCCGAAAAGCTTTTGGAAGAACTTAAACATAATTTTTATCAGGTAACAGGAGTTCCGGTTGCGTTAGTCTGTGCAATGGGAACTAATATTGCAACTCCAGGATTCCTATATCGGGCAGCGAAAGCATTATATGAAAATGACATCAACATTGAATGCTATGCACAATCTATCATGCAGGTCAATATGCAGTTTGTCGTAAAAAGAGAACATTACGAGAAATCTATCATAGCTTTAAACCAGGCATTATGTAATTAATATCAAATAAAATTTCATACAAAAAGCCCCGAATGGTATCCATCCGGGGCTTTTTGTATTGTGTTGAAGATTATTTTTTCGGGCTTTGTTTTTTCCCGCTGTCTAAAATCTTTTCAAGAATCTTCTGGGTAATCAGATAGGTAGGTTTTACACCTGTAAGTCCAAGACCTCCTGATGATAATGTACTTCCGGTTTCCAGTGGATTATCCGAAGCATAATAAGCATAACATACAAACAGATCCGGTGCAATGTGGTGTCTGATTTTAGAAGCCACCTGAATCGCTTTCTGATAATGCGCTCCTTCCATTTCAAGACCGATCGCTTTCCATGAAGTATGCATGAAGTAAGATAAGATATCTCTGTTCTGAAGCGATGTTCCTAAAACAGTGATCATGGTTCCTTCAAATGCTTTCAATTCATCATCTTTAAAATCCTCAAGTTTCAAGGCATTTTCAAAAGGATAGTTATCTGCAGTTCCTTCAAAGATATGAGAAGTAGGGATCATAATATCTCCTTTCCCACCTTCTAAAATTCCCGCTTTCCCCATGATAGAAACAGACTTTACTTTCATCATATAGACTTCTCCTTTCTGTTCAAAAGGTCTCAGTAATTCATCCATTACTTCATAAGCCTGCTCTCCGAAAGCATAATCAAATACTAAAATAACATCGTCACCAGCATATTTCATATGTCCGAATGGCGTGTTTTTCAGTTCTGTTTTGCTGAGGTCAATGATCTGTACATCAATATTACTTCCGCTTTTATCATTGATATAGAGTAAGCCTTCATCCAAAGCATACTTAGAAACTTTGTCACGAAGCTCTTTCTTGTCAGAAATATCTCCGTACATTTTATAGTCCACCTCTTTATGCTCTTTTTTCTTAAGAGCATCATTGGCGTACAGCATATTTTTCACAGAGTGCATATTCGCAGAAATAATATGAAGAGGACGCATATGAAGATCATTTTCAAATAAAACCTCTTTTACTTTATTCGCCCATTTTTCACCAAAATAGTGGTGCCCTACCCTTTCCTTTAATATAGCACTGAAATGAATCTCTCTTTCTCTGGTCTGTTTAGCATCTTCTAAACTTACTTTTCCAAGATTATAAATGATTTTGAATAAACGGTCCGGATTTTCATCATCCCCAAAAGTATTGTAGGCATTCAGGGTTTCCTCAAACGTTCTTCCCATTAAAGAAGAAAGATGGATTAACGCTACTTCTTTTTCTTTTCTGCTGAACTTCTTTTCTCCTTTTACTACATCTTCAATAATTTTCCACGCACGTGTCGGTTTCCAGTTTTCATCCTGAAGGAAAGCCAGGTTACGTACTTTATCAGCTTCTATAAATAAAAAGGTTAAATGGGTAAGAATATCATAAATTTCCGAACGACCCAAAAGAACCTCAATATTCATCTGGTGTTCGTCTATTCTATAGCAGTTTCTTCTTCTCTTTTTAGGAACAATAGGTTCGAAACTTCCTTTATCGAAACCTTCATCTGAAGTAAGATGAATAAATGCACATTCTTCAATCCCTTCCGGAAGTCTGTCTAAAACATACATCAAACCATCAAGCTCCAACTTATTTGGAATATTCATGGTCCCATAAATTTCAGGATTGATCGTTTTCAACAAGCTTCTGATACTTTCTCCAGAAACACCCCCAGGCTTGAAAAATCCTCTATAAAACAAATGTCTCATAGAAATGTACAGTCTTTCAATTGCCTCTGTGGTCTCTCTTGCTCTAGAATTTGTCATAAAATAAATTTCACACAAATATACAACTCTTTGGTCAATTTTATTTTAAGCATCTTTTAACAAGCTGTTTAAGAATATTAATTTTATAAGCCTGAAAAAAGTTAAATACACGTTTAAAAAATATTTTTTCTTCAACCACCCCTATATTTTTTAGGGTTAAAATGTTTTGAATTCATTTTTTTTGTAAATTTGCCCCACAAAATACAACCTTAATATGTCAACTTTAAGATTCAAAGCATTAGAAACATTACCATTCAAGGACTTTAGAAAGGATAATTCAGTAGAAATTCCTGCTAAATTATCTGAACTATTTTGTGAAAATGTATTCTCTGAAAACACAATGAGAGAATATTTAACAAAAGAAGCATTCCAATCAATCATGGATGCGATCAAGAAAGGAACAAAAATCCAGCGATTAATTGCAGATCAGGTAGCCGTTGCTATGAAAGATTGGGCAATGAGCAAAGGAGTAACTCACTATACACACTGGTTCCAGCCGTTGACAGGAAGCACAGCAGAAAAACACGACTCTTTTTTCACTCCTATTGAAGGAGGCAGAGCTATCGAAAGATTCAGTGGCGGAATGCTGATCCAGCAAGAACCGGATGCCTCTTCTTTTCCGAACGGAGGGATCAGAAACACTTTCGAAGCAAGAGGATACACCGCTTGGGATCCTACTTCTCCAGCGTTCATCATGGGAACTACCCTTTGTATTCCTTCGATCTTCATTTCTTATACAGGAGAAACGTTAGATTATAAAGCCCCTCTTTTAAGAGCTTTGAATGCAGTAGATGAAGCTGCAACCAATGTAATGCAGTATTTTGACAAAAACGTAACCAAAGTAACTCCTACTTTAGGTTGGGAGCAAGAATATTTCTTAGTAGATTCAGCATTATACCAATCCCGTCCGGATCTTGTTTTAACAGGCAAAACCTTATTAGGACATTCTCCTGCAAAAGGACAGCAATTGGATGACCACTATTTCGGTTCTATTCCTACACGAGTAATGAACTTCATGAAAGAGCTGGAAATCGAATGTATGAAACTGGGAATCCCTGTAACAACAAGACATAACGAGGTAGCTCCAAATCAGTTTGAGCTTGCCCCAATGTTTGAAGAAGTAAACGTTGCCGTTGACCATAATTCTTTATTAATGGACATCATGGCGAGAGTTGCCCACAAACACCATTTCCATATTCTATTCCATGAAAAGCCATTCGCAGGAGTGAACGGAAGCGGAAAGCACAATAACTGGTCTCTAGCAACTGACACGGGAGAAAACTTATTAAGCCCGGGAAAAAATCCTAAGAAAAACTTACAGTTCTTAACGTTCTTCGTGAATGCCATCAAAGCAGTTCATGAATACGCCGATCTTTTAAGAGCAAGCATCGCATCTGCAAGCAATGACCACAGATTAGGTGCTAATGAAGCTCCACCGGCAATTATCTCTGTATTTATCGGAAGCCAGTTGTTCAGAGTATTGGAAGAACTGGAAAAAGTTACAGAAGGAAAACTTTCTCCGGACGAAAAAACAGATCTTAAGTTAAATGTGGTTGGAAAAATCCCTGAAATTCTTTTAGATAATACTGACAGAAACAGAACATCTCCATTTGCATTTACCGGAAATAAATTTGAGATTAGAGCTGTTGGTTCTTCTGCAAACTGTGCAGAGTCTATGACGGTAATGAACACCATCGCAGCAAAACAATTAAACGATTTCAAAAAAGAAGTGGATGCTTTAATTGAAACTGGTTTAAAGAAAGACGAAGCGATTTTCAACGTTTTAAGAGAATACATCAAGCAGTCTAAAAGCATTATGTTTGAGGGTGACGGATATTCTGATGACTGGGCAAAGGAAGCTAAGAAAAGAGGATTGAACAACTTAAAAACCACTCCGGAAGCGCTTAAGCAGGAAATGGATAAGAAGTTTGTAGATCTGTATGAGGAAATGGGAATTTTCACTCACAGAGAAGTTGAGGCGAGAAACGAAATTAAACTTGAAAAATACTCTACCGTTATTGATATTGAAGCAAGAGTTTTAAGTGATATCGCAAGAAACCACATTATTCCTTCTGCTTTAAATTACCAAAACAGACTAATTGAAAACGTAAAAGGTCTTAAAGAAATCTTCGGAGAAAAAGAATTCAAGACTTTAGCAAAAGAACAAATGAGTTTAATTACTCAGATTTCCGGAAACATCTCTAAAATCAAATTAGGGGTTGAGGATCTTATGAAAGCAAGAGAAGCTGCAAAAGCAACGTCCGACAGCCAAAAGCAGGCAGAAACCTACTGTGAAAAAGTAATACCATTATTCGACGCCATCAGAGAAGCTTCTGATGATCTTGAGATGATGGTAGATGATGAGCTTTGGCCAATGACGAAATATAGAGAAATGTTATTCACAAGATAACATCTGTAAAGTTCCATATTAGTTAAACTTCCCGGCCTTCCGGGGAGTTTTTTTTTGCTTTATTAACAATCAGGAAAAGTGGAGTTGTAAATCTTAGATATCGATTAATAAAGGAAAAGCAATTTATTTTGTTAAAGGATCTTAATAAAAAAAACCGCAACCCTACGAAAAAAGGGACATTGCGGTTTGTTTTTCCTTAACATACATGCTTTATATGTTAAAGTGTGTTAAAATAAGAACCTGACAATAATCATATCAGGGCTCTTTTATTTGGAATCTCTACTTTTGTATTGCTTTTGAAAAATAAATGTTCCTTTTTAACACGGATAATCAAATATATATGAAGAAAAGAGTTTTGTTTTATTTAGTTGCTTTAGTCTCTACTGTCTCAATGCAATCTTGCGCTACGAACTATGTAGCATCACAACCAGCAACTTATGCTAAAGAATACAAAACAGATGCCAAACTAGCCTCTCTTGATACTAAGAGAATGGAATTGGATAAGCAAAGACTTATTGATTCTTTTCTTGAAGAAAAGGCAGCATCTATTGCTAACGCAAAAAAATCCATTAAGAATACTGAGATTGCCAAAGCGATCAAACATAATAAAACCATCGATAATATCTTAACAGAAGCTGAAACATACCTGGGAACTCCTTACCGATACGGGGGAATGACAAGAAACGGTATTGATTGTTCAGCTTTCGTTCTTTCTGTATTCGGAGCTGCAGCAGGTCTTAGCTTACCTAGAGTAGCTGCTTCTCAATCTCAGGAAGGAGAAAAGATCGAGAAAGAAAACCTTCAGAAAGGAGATTTGATTTTCTTTTCTCACGGAAGAAGAATTTCTCACGTTGGTATCGTAGAAAGCGTAACTGAAGATGGCGAGATTAAATTTATTCACGCCGCTACTTCGAAAGGAGTAATGATTTCTTCACTTAACGATTCTTATTGGGGGCCGAAGTTCAGATTTGCAAAAAGAGTGATTAACGAAAACGGAGACACTTATAACAATCTTGCTTCTTCAACTCCATCAGCAGCGACAAGTTTTTAATTTTAAATAATTGATTTAAATAATGAAGCCATCAAATTTTGATGGCTTTTTTATTTTTGTCCTGAATCCTGTCTAAAACTAGCTGTTTCTCTCGATCTGAATATCCAGCTTATCCAGAAGACCATGTACTTCAGAAAGTGAAAATTTAGCCTTCTTAAGCCTGTTAATATTGGGATCTATGGAATAATGGAAAGAAGTTCTGAGATCGGCTTTCTCAAGATTGGTATTTTGGAATACAGCGCCTGTAAAATCACAGCTGCTGAATACTGAACCGGAAAGATCACATTGCTCAAAATCTACTTCCGTGAGCTTCGTGTTTTTAAACAGAGTCTTTTTAATTACGGTTTTATAAAATATGGAATTATTGAGTAAACAACTTTCAAATTTAAAGGAAAGGCCAAACTCATTACAGTCGCTGAACTGAAGCCCAAACATTTTACATTCTTTAAAAATCACATCCCGGAAAGCAGTATTGACTAATTTTGCCATACTCAGATTGCAGCCTGTAAAATCACAGTCTGTAAACTTAAATCCGGACAGATCTGCATACTCAAAACTGCAGTTTCTGAAAGTGCAGTTTTCATACTCTCCCCGGTCTAATGGAAATTGAACACCATCTGTATTTTCAAAATTTTGATCTGAAACATAAGCTTCCTTCATCATATTTTTATGATTTTAATTTTTGAATGAAATTAAATGAATTTAATAAAGAATATTTCCCAGCTTACTGACGAGACATTATTGCATTAAACTGCATATGACAAGGTTTTCCAGTTTTAAACCAGACTGTTCTTATCAGAATAATTCAGCTTAAAGAAAATAAAAGTCATCATAGAAAAGGCAAGCAGTGAGCTTCCTCCATAACTGAAATAAGGCAGCGGAATACCAACAGTAGGAAAAAGGCCCATAACCATCCCTAAATTGATCGTAAAGTGCATGAGCAGGATCGAGGCAAAACAATACCCAAATACCCGGTTAAAGGTAGATTTCTGCTTTTCTGCGAGATAATAGATCCGGCCGATATAAACCATATAACAAAAAACAAGGATCGCGCTTCCTAAGAAGCCCCATTCTTCCCCTACCGTACAAAAAATATAGTCGGTTTCCTGTTCCGGAACAAATTTCCCCTGGGTAACAGATCCTTCACGATATCCTTTGCCTAAAAGACCACCGGAACCAATAGCAGTTTTTGAATATAATAAGTTGTATCCTGATGTATCTCTAAATGCTTTTTCTCCTTTAAAAAGTACCTCAATCCTCTCTCTCTGGTGTTTTGGAAGTTTCTCCAAAATATAGGGAGAACCAAAAGCTAAGCCGCACAACAACAGAATTGATCCGGAAATACTGGCAATAGAAATAACATCCCAGGACATTCTATGATAATTCAAGGCTATTAAAACACCTGCGATCACAACAATCACAATAACAACATATAAAGGAGGAACTGCAAGCGAAACTAAAAATACAGCCGCAAAAACAAATCCTATCCCAAATAAAAAGCCGTTCAGCCCTTCTCTATACAGCGCAATAAAGAATGCAAGAAATACCAATAGTGATCCTACATCGGGAATCGCCAGTACGACAACACCCGGAATTCCGATAATGGCTAATATGGTTAATAAAGATTTTCTGTTTTTAAGATTAAAATCCGGCCCGGAAACATAGTTGGCAACCATCAGCGCTGTCCCGATTTTTGCAAATTCTACCGGCTGCATCGTAAAGCTTCCGAACTTATACCAGTTTTTCTGTCCCAGGATCTCCTTACCAAAAGGAAAAAGCCCGATAAGTAATAAGACTCCGCCAATATAAATAATACCAGACATGTTTTCGAAAAACTTGCTTCTTCCAACAAAAATCACAAGTCCCACCACCAGGGAAATACAGAAAAACACAAGCTGCTTTTCTCCTAATTTCTGGTCAACACTATAAATGTTTGCAATGGCAAAAATGCAAAGCAGGAAATATAAGCCAAGACCTAATTTATCTATTCCTTCTGTCCATTTCATTGCTTACTGGTTTTAGTGCCTTTAGTATTTTTAGTTTCCTCGTCTATTTTTGTCTGAAGCTTTGCTTTCTGAAGTTTGATAAAGTTCAAACTGTCCTGTATTTTCTTACGCTTGATGGAATCCGGTTTGGGATCCACATACAATCCTTTACGCTTTAAATCTGCAACCCACTGTCTTTTGTATTCAGGCATAAAGCTGGCGGAGGTCATTTTTTTGTAAAGGTTTTCTCTCTTCAAATCACCCGTAATATATTTCTCTGCAATCACGGTACAAGCCGGACCTGCCCATGTTGCTCCGAATCCTGCATGCTCCATCACAGCAACCACCACAATCTTTGGCTTATCAGCTGGTGCAATTAAAACAAAAATTGAATTATCTTTTCCCTGTGGAACCTGAGCAGTACCTGTTTTCGCAAGCTGGGTAAAGTCATTTGATTTAAGACTCCTTGCTGTTCCATTCAATATTACAGCCTCCATACCTTTAAGTACGGGTTCAAAATGCTTGGAATCCACCAATGTTTGATGTTTCTTTTTAAATCTAGGATCGGGGTTAGGTTTTCCGTCAATAGATTTTACAATATGAGGAGTGTAATACCAGCCTTTGTTGGCAATTGCAGCAACATAATTAGCAAGCTGCAATGGGGTAATCATGATATCTCCTTGTCCCATTCCATTGAAGACGGCACCAGTAGCTAAAGGATCCCAGTTTTTCTTTTCTTTTCCTCCATTGATCTTCTTCATTCTTTTTTCATAGAATTCTCCACTTGGAATTCTTCCTTTTACTCCTGATGCAAGATCATTATTCAGAAACTCTCCAACTCCAAAACTGTTCATGATGGCTTTCCATTCGTCCACCCCTTTGGAAGGATTATCTGGATATTTATTAAGAATCGCCAGATAGGCATATGAAAAATAGCAGTTACTCGAAACCTGTATGGATGGAATTAAAGGCACAGCTCCTCCATGCCCCTTAATTCTTAAGCCTCTATAATTAAATCCACCACCACATGGAAAGACGGTGTTTTCAGTCATAACTCCCATCTGCATGGCAGATAAAGCCGTTAATAATTTAAACGTTGAGCCCGGAGGATATGCTGCCTGAACAGATCTGTCAAAAGCTGGCTGATTATCGTATAGCGTATCTTTCGATAAAGCGTATAAGTTCTTTGATTTATTAGGTCCCGTAAATACATTTGGATCAATATCCGGTCCTGAAGCAAGTGTCAGAATATCTCCATTATTAGGATCAATGGCTACAATAGCCCCGTGCTTATTAACAAGCATTTCCTCAGCCATTCTCTGAAGATCATAATCAATCGTTAACGTAATATCTTTACCGGTAACTACGTCCTTATCCAATGCTCCATTTTTATATGAGCCAATGTTTCGGAGTCTGATATCCTTTTGAATATATTTCATTCCCTTTACCCCACGCAGCTCTTTTTCATAGGACTTTTCAACTCCTTTTTTACCGATAAAGTCTCCGGGAAGATAGTAGGTAGAATCTCTTTTTATTTCTCCATCATTTACTTCACTCGTATATCCCAGAAGATTTCCGGAAGTAGAGACTTCGTATTGGCGCTGAGGTCTCTGTACAATACTGAATGCCGGATATTTAAATATAATTTCCTGAACCCTGGCAATATCTTCCCTGCTGAGATCTTTAAGGAAAGTCATCGGAGTAAGCTTAGAATAGTACTTTTCTTTTTTGATGATGTTGATCCTGTTGATGAAGTCCGTTTTGGTAAGTCTCATTAAGCTACAGAAAGCCAGTGTATCAAAATCAGGTTTCATCAGAGCCTGAGTAAATGAAACTTCATATGCAGGCTGATTTCCCACCATGATCTTTCCATTTCGGTCAAAAATAACCCCTCGTTGTGGAATGACGTATTCAATTTTAATTGAAGTATTAGCCGCATTCAAGGCGTACCGGTCTGTAAACAGCTGTAAATAAGAAAGCCTCGCTACAAAAATGAGGGCGATGACAACTAGAACGGAAAAGATTTTTAAATAACGTGTGTTCAAAGTGTTTTCAAACTTTTTGTTTGATTTTAAATATTAATGCATAAATAACGATAAATATAAAGGAAATTATACTTGTTACCAATACATTAAGTAATATTTCAAAAAATCTGCTGAACTTAAAGAACTCGATATACTGTACTAAAAGCTGGTGCAGAAAGATGCTCGAAAACAAAAACAGTAAAAACTGCGCCCATTGAAGGGACTGGAAAGAGAAGAAATCCGTAGAGGTATCCGTAGATGTCCTGAAAATCAAGGTTCTGAAATAAGCAATCAGTGTCGTCGCAAATGCGTTGATTCCCCATGAAAAGAGAAATGCATCCACCGACAGCCCGATTAAAAAACTTAAAGCTAAAAATTGATATTTATTTCTAAAGAAAGGATAGAACATGACAAATACAGGATAGAGTACCGGAGTATATTTCCCGAAAATGGTAATCCTGTTCAATACAAAAATTTGTAATGCAACCAGGAAAATCATAATCAATATATCGGTAAATAAAGTCCTGCTAATCATTTTCTTTTTTTATTACAGCCTGTAAAGTATCCTGAATTTTCTGTACTTCGGCTTTTTTAAGGTTTTTCACCACATATACCTTGCTTAAGGCTCCCATCTTCTCACTTAGTTCAACAGAAATATCCCAGAACCCTGTTTTATTATCAACGGAGTATCCTGCGACTGTACCAATCATTACCCCTTTCGGAAAAATGGCTGATTTGCCGTCTGTAACTACACTGTCACCAATTTTTAAGGCAACATATTTTGGAATATCAGCTAAATGCATCACTCTGGAATTATCACCATTCCAGGTTAATGTTCCAAAGTAGCCTGATTTTTTCAGAGCGGCATTAATTCTGATTTTATTAACGCTTAAAACAGACTGAACTAAGGCATAGCTGTCTGTAGAATTGATAACGATCCCGGCAATACCTTTAGGAGCCATTACACCCATTTGAGGTAAAACACCGTCTCTTTTTCCACGATTGATCGTAAAGTAGTTATTTCTTCGGTTGATACTGTTAAAAACAATTTCACCGTCCACAAATGTATAGATCTGTCCGCCTCCCAACGTATCATGAACTTTTCTGAATACCGGATTTTTAGCCCCTTCTTTTCCATAAAGTTCCAGCATCAAAGCTTTATTCTGAGCAACCAGATCTTCATTGGTCTGTTTCAGCTTCAGATAAGAAACCCCTTCATCAATATATCCTGAAATCCAGGAATTCAATGCAGCTGACTGACCGGCTACCCATGACTTCTGCATGGCGTTTTTGGAGAATATCAAAACCAGAGCAATAATTTGCAAGAAAATAAAGAAGACAAAAAGAGCGTTCTTCGAAAATAATCTCAGCAAGAATCCCATTCAGATATAAAGTCGTAAAAAGTTAAAATTATTTGATTAAGAAATTGAATTTATCCATATTCTTAAGTGCGATTCCTGTTCCGCGAACTACAGCTCTTAACGGATCTTCTGCTACAAAAACAGGAAGTCCTGTTTTCTTATGCAGTCTGTCTGCCAAACCTCTCAGTAGCGCGCCACCACCTGCAAGATAGATTCCTGTCTTGTAGATATCAGCGGCCAATTCCGGAGGAGTCAGAGAAAGAGTTTCCATTACGGCATCTTCAATTCTAATAATTGATTTGTCTAATGCACGGGCAATCTCTTTATATCCAACCATAATTTCTTTTGGCTTCCCTGTGATAAGGTCTCTACCTTGTACCGGGATATCTTCAATATC
The DNA here is from genome assembly GCF_000737705.1 of Chryseobacterium soli. Classification (GTDB taxonomy): domain Bacteria; phylum Bacteroidota; class Bacteroidia; order Flavobacteriales; family Weeksellaceae; genus Chryseobacterium; species Chryseobacterium soli. The sequence continues at coordinate 324,313 of NZ_JPRH01000001.1, forward strand.
AACATCCAGGTCTTCAACAGCGGAACCCACTTCAATTTTGATTCTTTCAGCAGTTCTTTCACCAATGTAAAGGTTATGGTGCGTTCTAAGGAAATAAGCGATATCGTTTGTAAATACATCACCTGCAATTTTCACAGATTTGTCACATACAATACCTCCTAAAGCTACCACAGCAATTTCTGTAGTTCCTCCTCCTATGTCGATGATCATATTACCTTCCGGTTTCTGTACATCGATCCCAACTCCTATTGCAGCAGCCATTGGCTCATAAATCAGCCTTACTTCTTTTGCGTTTACCTTCTGAGCCGAATCTCTTACCGCTCTTTTTTCCACTTCCGTAATTCCGGAAGGGATACAGATCACGATTCTCAAAGCCGGCTGAATGAATCTTCCTTTTATTCCAGGAATTTTCTTGATAAATTCTTTGATCATGTGCTCAGAAGCGTGAAAATCTGCAATCACCCCATCTTTCAAAGGACGGATGGTCTTGATATCTTCGTGAGTTTTACCCTGCATATGTTTTGCCTGTTCACCAACAGCAATAGGTCTTCCCGTAGAACGTTCAATTGCTACAATTGACGGCTGATCTATAACAATTTTATTATTATGGATGATTAGGGTATTGGCTGTTCCCAGGTCTATCGCAATTTCTTGCGTAAACATATCGAATAAACTCATATTTTTCTTCTGATTTTAAGTTTACAAAGATATAAATTAAACCCCACTAAAGAAATTTCATTAGCATATAATTTGGTTAAAATTTTATTAAAATTCAAAAATATTTACTAAGTTTTGGTTTAATTATTTACAGACTCCACTTAAACCAGTTTTCAAGACCATTCTTATAGTTTTTCACGATAATTATCATATACATTATCTGAAAATGTTTAATTAAAAAAAACGTAAATTTGCCCCGCTTATGTTACAGTATTCCCCCATACATCAAACGTCAAATTTTGCCGTACTTTCTATAAGCTATGAAAAAGCAGATGGAGAAACACGAGGGAAATTTGCGTTTTTTGATGAAAATATTAAAAATTTTGTCACCCAAATTCATGACGAGAATCTAGGGGATGCTTTTGTGGTTTCTACCTGCAACAGGACGGAGATCTATACGACTTCGCCCAATTATCTTCTGGTAGCCGAAGAATACTGCAAAACAATCGGGGTAAACATCACTGATTTTCTACAGTTTGCCAATATCCTTACCAAAGAGGAAGCCCTTACCCATTTATTCAGAGTAGCCGCCGGCCTTGAAAGCCAGATCATCGGAGATTTTGAAATTATCGGGCAGATCAAAAAAGCATACAGCCGTTTTAAAAAAGAAAGGAAAAATTCCAATCCATATCTGGAGAGAGCTATTAATTCTGCAATACAGATTTCGAAAAGAATTAAAAATGAAACAGGAATTTCCAATGGTGCTGCATCCGTATCTTATGCAGCGGTTCATTATATTTTAAATAATCAGAAAAGAATAACCGAGAAAAACATTCTTCTTTTGGGGGTTGGAGAAATCGGACAGAATACCGTTGAAAATCTGGTAAAACATGTGTACCAGCCTAAAATAAAAATCGCCAACAGAACCCAGGAAAAAGCAGAGAAGATTTCTCAGAAATATAATATTCCTCATGTTGACTATTCTGATTTTGATGAGGAGCTGAAAAAAACAGATATTCTTATTGTAGCAACGGGTGCAAAACAGCCTATTATCAATATAAGTCATTTTCCGAATGGCAAAGAAACCCTGGTGATCGACCTTTCTATTCCGCACAACGTAGAAAAAGATGTTACTGACAATGAAAATGTAACTCTCATTGATGTGGATGAACTGTCTAAACAGATCCAGCAAACTATTCAGCAGAGAGAAAAGGAAATCCCAAAGGCAGAAAAGATCATCAAGGAAATGACGAAAGATTTTCTTGAATGGGAGAAAAAGAGAAAGCTGGCTCCCAATATCCATCATTTCAAAGCTTCTTTAAAAAATATGGAGCGCAACGAAATGCATAACTTCTACCGAAAAAACAAGTACATCAATATCAACGACATGGAGCTTTCTGAAAAAATGATTCAGAAAATCACCAGCCGTTTTGCAAAATATATCATCGATAATCCTTTGAAAGCCGAAGAAATTAGTAAATTAATGCACGAAATATTAGTTGAACAACCAAACAACGAATTCAATGAAAAGCATTAGAATCGGAACAAGAAATTCCGCACTTGCACTTTGGCAGGCAAGAGAGGTTGCCAGGCACCTTCAAAACAGCAATTATATTACAGAGATCGTTCCTATCGTTTCTTCAGGCGATAAAAATCTCAATCAACCCCTTTATTCTTTAGGAATTACAGGTGTCTTCACAAGAGACCTTGATACTGCCCTACTGAATGATGAAATTGATATTGCAGTACATTCTCTGAAAGATGTTCCTACCAAGCTCCCAGAAAATATTGAGCTGATCGCTTATCTGGAAAGAGATCATCCACAGGATGTCCTGCTCCGTAAAGGAGCAGCCAAAACTAAAGAATTCCATGAACTGAAACTTGCAACAAGCAGTTTAAGAAGACGCGCTTTCTGGTTAAAATATTATCCGGAAGCTGTTTTTTCAGACATCCGAGGAAATATCCAGACACGCCTTCAGAAACTGGAAGATCAGGATTTTGATGCCACTATTTTATCGTTGGCGGGAATCAAAAGAATGAAGATGGATACTGAATATGAGATGATGCCTTTTATGATTCCAGCTCCTTCCCAGGGCGTTGTTGCGGTTGCAGGCCATTCTGACAAAAAGGAAATCAATGAAATTTTACGCACCATCAATCATAAACAGACACAAATCTGTGTAGAGATCGAAAGAAACTTCCTGAGCACACTGGAAGGCGGATGTACCGCCCCTATCGGAGCTTTTGCAGAGATCATCGAAAACCAGATCCGTTTTAAAGCAGCCCTTTGCTCTTTGGATGGTAAAAACTGTATTTCTACCGACGAAAACTTTGAGTACAACGAAACTGAGAACTTTGGTGAAAAGTTCGCCAGGGTCGTTCTTGAAAACGGAGGAAAAGAGCTGATGGCTGAAATTAAAGGTTCATTGTAAGAACTTTTAGGCATATTTGTACCTTATTACATTCAAGTACAAAATAATGAAAAAGTCCCTGTTTTTATTAGTATTCGGATTCTGTGTGTTTACTGCAAATGCACAGAATACATTTGCATTTCGGGTATCGGATGCTGCTCTGGGGATTATAGACAAAACAATTGTGTATGATCCTGTGTATTTTATACTTCCCTATCCTAATGGAGATGTTCCTGCAAATAAAGGAGTCTGTACAGATGTTATTATCAGAGCGTATAGAAAAGTAGGCATTGATCTGCAAAAAGAAGTCCATGAGGATATGGAGAAAAATTTCTCAAAATATCCTAAAACATGGGGCTTAAAAAAGCCGGACACTAATATTGACCATCGGAGGGTTCCCAATCTCGCCGTCTTTTTTTCTACATTTGGAAAAAAAAAGTCCATAGAAGCTAATCCTGTATTATATGTTCCGGGAGATATTGTCACCTGGATTTTACCTGGAAACTTAACTCATATTGGAATTGTTGTCAATAAAAAATCAGCAGACGGAAAGAGATTTTTAATCGTACACAATATAGGAGCCGGACAAGTGCTGGAAGATGTTCTCTTTAAATATACGGTTACAGGGCATTATCAATACCCCAAATAAGCTATTTTTATGAAACACTTTATGTATGCTTTATTGGTATTGATGACATGCTGTATAAAAGCTCAGACCAACGAATTTAAAATAATCAGTAAGCCTATTGATTATTCTCCTGAAAGGGTACGCTTAAGTATAGAGTACCTTAAGGATCATTATAATATTATACAGAATTCAGCTGTTATTTCGCCTAAAATGATCGTGCTGCATTACACTGCCGGCGGAACGGTTGAAACGAATTATAAATATTTCAATAAAACCCATCTGGAATCTGCCAGAAATATTCTAAAAAAACAAAGTGTTTTAAATGTTTCATCCCAATTTATTGTAGACCGGGACGGCACCATCTACCAGCTGATGGAGCCCAATCAATTTGCAAGACACACCATCGGACTCAATTACTGTGCGATTGGCATTGAAAATATAGGAAGTAAAAATCAGCCGCTTACTGAAAAGCAATCTGCATCAAATGCTCAATTAATTAGATATTTAACCAAAAAATACAATATTGAATATCTTATTGGACATTCAGAATATAGTATATTTAGAGGATCTAAACTTTGGAAAGAGACTGACCCGAACTATTTTACCGTTAAAGATGATCCGGGAAAAGATTTTATGAGAAAAGTAAGACTGTTAGTTGCCGATTTACATTTAAAAGAAAAGCCATAATGAAAATTCTATTTACCAAAACCATAGACGCCCATTTATTATCCAAAGAATTAGGATCGGATATTTCGGCTGACTGTATTGAGGTAATTAGAACAGAACCTATACAAATAGATGCTTTTGATTTGAAAAGCCATTCCCTTATTTTTACCAGTGTCAATGGCGTAAGCGCATTTTTTAAAAATCAGTTTAAGCCCAACGAAGATTTTACTGCAAAAAATTATAATAAAATCTACTGTGTCGGGGAGAAAACAAAACGTGAACTGAGAAAATACGGTTTCGGAACATTTAAGGTACTGAAAAATGCCGAAACATTGTCACGGTTTATTATAGGAAACTGCCAGCACGAGCAGTTTTTACACTTCTGCGGCAATCTGGCCCTCGATGTATTGGATAAGGACCTTCCTTTGCAGAATATCCGGTACAAAAAAATCACCATTTACAAGACTGAAGAAATTCAACCTTCACTACCTGAAAAATATCATGCTGCAGTTTTTTTTAGTCCAAGCGGAGTTCGTAGTTTTGCAAAACTCAACTCTTTAGAAGGAATGAAGATTTTTTCCATTGGAGAAACGACCTCAAATGAACTGAGGAAGTACACCACAGGAAATATTTTCACATCGGAAGAAAATACACTGACTTCTATTTTTGGGCTGATAAGAAAAGAACTTTGAGCAGCTGCAAAGCTGGCTGTTAAAAATAATGAGTGCCGGGAACGGCCGTATTAGTTTAAATAAATTATGATTAAAAACGACTTATATTTAAAAGCACTCCGCGGAGAAACGGTAGAAAGGCCACCGGTATGGATGATGAGACAGGCTGGAAGATACCTGCCGGAATTCATTGCACTTCGGGATAAATATGACTTCTTTACAAGATGTCAGACTCCTGAATTGGCATCTGAAATTACTGTACAGCCCATCCGCAGATTTCCTTTGGATGCCGCGATCCTGTTTTCTGATATTTTAGTAGTTCCGCAGGCAATGGGAATTGATTTTAAAATGAAGGAAAATGTGGGCCCATGGCTGGATAACCCGATCAGAACAATGGAACAGGTTCAGAATGTTGTCGTTCCTGATGTGAATGATACTTTAGGATACGTTTTTGATGCTATTGAGCTTACATTAATTAAATTGGATAACGAAATTCCTTTAATTGGTTTTGCCGGATCTCCATGGACAATTCTCTGCTACTGTATAGAAGGAAAGGGAAGTAAAGCTTTTGATATTGCCAAATCATTCTGTTTCCAACAGCCGGAAGCCGCTCATTTGTTACTTCAAAAAATTACAGATACTACGATTGCCTATCTGAAGAGAAAGGTAGAGAAAGGGGTATCTGCAGTTCAGGTTTTTGACTCATGGGGAGGAATGTTATCTCCTCAGGATTATCAGGAATTCTCTTGGCAATACATCAATCAGATTGTGGAAGCATTAAGCCCGCTTACTCATGTGGTGGTATTTGGAAAAGGATGCTGGTTTGCGCTGGAAGATATGACGATGTCTAAAGTTTCCGCTTTAGGAGTGGACTGGACTATTACTCCGGAACTTGCAAGAACATTAACGAATCATACGATGACGCTTCAGGGAAATTTTGACCCTGCAAGGCTTCATTCAACTCCGGAAACGATCAAGAAGATGGTAACCGAAATGATCAACCGTTTTGGAAAAGACAGATACATTGCCAATCTTGGTCATGGAATTTTACCTAATATCCCGGTAGAAAATGCAGAAGCTTTTATTAGAGCTGTTGTGGATTGGAAACCGACTATTTAATCTCAACTAAGTTGTACCATATAAAATCCCGTTCATCTCTGAACGGGATTTGTCTTTAATATATTAGTTAATTTCTGTAATGAAATTTTCTTTAGACTTTCTTACTTTAGTGAGGTTCACTAGCCAATCGGATTCAGAATTCCTGTACCCTAACGGTAAAAGCAATACACTTTTCAAGCCTTTTTCTTTTAAATTTAAAATTTTATCTACTTCTTCAGGGGAAAAACCTTCCATTGGTGTCGAATCTACTCCTTCAAACGCAGCTGCAATAATTGCCGCACTAAAAGAAATGTATGCCTGTTTTGCCGCATGGATGAAATTCTCTTCAGCAGATCTCTGAGGGTAGGTAGCTAATAACATTTGTCTGTAATTCTCCCAGCCTTCATTTTTAAAACCTCTGATTTCATTGGTAAGATCAAACATACTGTTGATTCTGTCTTCCGTATAATTATCCCAGGCAGCAAAAACCAAAAGATGGGAACAGTCTGCAATTTGCGGCTGATTCCATGCATGAGGCTTAATTTGCTCTTTTACGTCCTGATTGGTGATCACAATGATCTCAAAAGGCTGAAGTCCGCTGGATGTAGGCGCCAGTCTTGCGGCTTCCAATATTTTGTCCACTTTTTCCTGTGGTACTTTTTGACCGTTCATTGCTTTCGTTGCAAATCTCCAGTTCAATTTTTCTATTAATTCCATAAATTAATTAAATTTAGACCAGGCAAAATTACTCCAAGAACCAGGATGATCGAATATAAAATTTCCTATCTCACAGATTGGTAAAGTCTATTATTTACAGATATTCTACTCCTATTTCGTCATTAAAATCAATAAATCCCCAAAAATTTGGAGGATCTATTAATTATCCGGTGATATTTTAATTATCTTTATGTTACCATTAACATTTTAAATCCTTGAATATGAAAAAATTAGACAAAGAAAAAATGAAGAACATCGTAGCCGGCGGAGAAATCTGTCTTGAATGCGCTATTGGATATGTTCAAGTGATTATTGAAGGAAGATGCTACTGCATTCCTCAGGATTAACTTAAGAAAGCAGTTAATAAACTGCTTTCTGTATTCTTATCCCAACATTTGCTGAGCTTTCTTCACTCCTTCTACAAGCTTGTCAATTTCTTCAAAAGTATTATAAACCGCAAAACTTGCCCGTACCGTACCTGCAATATTAAAGAAATCCATAATCGGCTGTGTACAATGATGGCCTGTTCTTACAGCAATCCCCATTTTATCGAGGATCATTCCAACATCCGAGGAAATACCCGTTCCCTCCAGATTAAAAGATACTACCCCTGTCCTGTTCGCTTTCTCGCCATAGATCTTGATGTTTTCAATTTCCAGAAGCTGTCTTTGAGCATATTCCAATAATGCGTTTTCATGTTTTTGAATAGCATCCTGACCTACTTTTCCAATAAAATCTATAGCTGCTCCCAGAGCAATATTTCCGCCTACATTAGGTGTTCCGGCTTCATATTTAAAAGGTAATCCAGCATAGGTTGTTCCATCAAATGAACAGGTAGCAATCATTTCTCCTCCCCCATGAAACGGAGGTAAAGCCTCTAAGATCTCCTGTTTTCCATATAAAATGCCCGTTCCCATCGGAGCGTACATTTTATGTCCGGAAAACACAAAGAAATCGCAATCCAGCTTTTGCACATCAATCGTAAAATGCGGAGCAGACTGTGCACCGTCAATGACGATATAGGCATCAGAATTTTTTCTTGTTTTGGCAATAATTTCTTCAATAGGGTTTACAATACCTAAAGCATTGGAAACCTGATTTACAGAAACTATTTTTGTTTTTTCGCTTAAAAACTGATCCAGGAAATCCAGTTGAAGGATTCCGTTTTCATCAATTGGAATCACTCTAAGCTTGGCTCCTGTTCTGTCACAAAGCATCTGCCACGGAACAATATTGGAATGGTGCTCCAGGTAAGAGATGATAATTTCATCATCTTTTTTAAGCTTCTGGGTCAAAATATAAGCGATGAGGTTCAATCCTTCTGTGGTTCCTTTTGTAAAAATAACTTCAAAGTCATGCTTTGCATTAATGAACCGTTGAACCTTCCTTCTTGAAAGCTCCATTTCTTCGGTTGCCAACTGGCTAAGCGTATGAATACCACGGTGTACGTTGGCATTGATCTCTGTATAATATTGATTCCAAACTTGTAAAACCGAATTCGGTTTTTGAGAGGTTGCTGCATTATCCAGGTAAACCAATGGTTTCCCGTTCACCTGCTGGTCTAATATAGAAAACTGACTTCTTATTTGTTGGATGTCAAACATTTATTAAATTTTTAAATTAAAAAGCTCTTATTTAGAACACTTCAAATTTACGTCTTTTTTTCGAAAGGATGAATTTGCTTGAATACGGATACTGATCAGTTGATAGAAATATTCAATACAAGAGATTGAAGGTTTTAGATTTTGGAATTTATTTTTTTACCCATAAAAAAACCTGCCAAAAAATTGACAGGTTTAATAGTATTGTTGAGTAAGCAATTCTTATTCAGCTGCTGTTTCTTCTGCAGGAGCAGCTCCTTCAGCTTCAACTGTTTCTTCTTCATCATCATCGTCATCTGCTACTGCTCCTCCTTTCATTGCATTTCTAGACATCTTAACAGCTACAACAACTGCATTGTCCGGGTGTACGAATGAAAAGCCTTCAGCTTTGATGCCTCCAACATAAAGTTTGTTACCGATTTTAAGCGGAGTAACATCTACAACGATCTCATCAGGTAAATTAGCAGGGATTGCTCTTACTTTTAACTTTCTGAAAGACTGACGTAAAACACCACCAGCTACAACACCTTTAGAACGACCCGTAAGTCTTACAGGAACCTCCATAACAACTGGCTTATCAGCAGATAACTGATAGAAGTCAGCATGAAGAATTTTGTCCGTAATTGGGTGAAACTGAATATCTTGAAGAACAGCCGCGATTGTCTGACCGTCAATTTCAATAGATACCGTGTGTGCTTCAGGAGTATATACCAAACCTTTAAAAGCTTTCTCTGCAGCAGAGAAGTTTAATGGTTCTGTACCTCCATAAACAACACAAGGGACTAATTCAGCATCACGTAAAGCTTTTGTCGACTTTTTGCCCACGCTTTCTCTTTTTGCACCTTGAATTGTAATAGATTTCATTTATAAAAATTTAAAAAATTGTTTTAATAAGTAATCGCCAGACTCTGATAATCAATTAAATAACAAACTTACTGCTAATTGATTGATGCTCATGAACCATCTTCATAACGTCCGCAAATAATGGGGCGCAAGATAGCACTTTTATTTTAGTTGACAAATTATTTTTCACAGGAATTGAGTCAGTTACAATTACTTCCAGCAATTTCGAGTTTTCAATATTATCATAAGCTTTACCAGAAAGTACACCATGAGTCGCCATCGCTCTTACTGATTTCGCTCCCTTGTCCATAAGGATATCCGCAGCTTTACAAAGCGTTCCTGCAGTATCGATCATATCATCAATAAGGATTACGTTTTTTCCTTCTACATCCCCGATAAGGAACATCTCTTCCACCACATTAGCTTTCTTTCTTTCTTTGTAAGCAATTACCACATCAGCACCAAGGTGACCTGCGTAGTTTTTTGCTCTTTTTGCTCCTCCCATGTCCGGTGAAGCAATCGTAAGACTGTCTAAGTTCAGCGCTCTAATATAGTCTACGAAAATACTGGATGCATACAAATGATCTACCGGAATTTCAAAGAATCCCTGGATTTGGTCTGCGTGCAGATCCATGGTCATGATTCTTGTTGCTCCAGCAGCAGTTAAAAGGTTTGCGACCAATTTTGCGCCGATTGGCGCTCTTGGTTTGTCTTTTCTGTCTTGTCTTGCAAGTCCAAAATACGGAAGTACAACAGTAATGCTTTTCGCAGAAGCTCTTTTTGCAGCATCAATCATAAGAAGAAGTTCTAAAAGATTGTCTGCTGGTGGGAACGTAGATCCAATTAGGAACACTCTACCTCCTCTTACAGATTCGTCTAAAACAGGTTCAAATTCCCCGTCGCTAAACTCCTGAAAGTTGATTTTCCCTAGTTCCTGCCCATAATGCTGGGCAATTTTTTCTGCCAAGTCCTTACTAGTCCTTGTTGAAAATAGATAACTTAACTGTTCGGCCATTTTTACTTTTTAAAGATTTGCAAATTTAAAAAAAAACCACAAGAAACGCTCTTGTGGTTTTTAACTTTTTATTTATCTGTCATATTAAGGGAACTTTACTCCCGAATAACCATTAGGATTTACCTGTGGTAGCGTAGATTTATATTTACCATTAATAGATTTAATAAATTCATTGGCAACGATAGCATATCCTCTACCTGTAAGGTGTACTCCATCCAGAGAGAATGCTCCTCCTGTAACAAATTTAGCGGTGTATTTTACCCCGTCAAATGAAATACCTGACTGACCATTTAAGTCAACCATTTTAGCATTGGCATCTACAAAGGCCAATCCATAAGTATCAGCAAGTGATCTTATAGAACCGTTATAAGCATCTATTGCTGTTTTTACATAAGCCGCTTCTGTTTTTGTTAAAACATGTTGGTTTTGTAACGGATAAGAAACCCCGTACACATTTACCGGTGCTGGTGCACCAGGTGCAGTAGTTCCAATCACAGAACTTGAAGTAAGAAGAATATAATCTTCCTTAGTAGACTGTCTTGCCTGTCCAAAGATCTGCCCAAAAGCTGTTGCTGTCGGTAATCCCAGAGATGGAGTTAACGCTGCAGTAAGCTGAGCTGATAAATCCGTAAGAGATACATCTTTAATTAAAACAGGGTTTGAAGTCGTAGAAGAAAGCAGATTAATTCTATCTCCTGCACCAAAAGCGGTAAGCGCCTGTTTTAAAGGACCATATAAACTCGCATTAAGAGTTGCTAAATTAGCTCCCAAAGTCGTAGGCGTCAAAGGATTGTAAGGAACTGTCGTAAAATAAGGAACTGAAGTAACATAAGGGATATTTGCAATAACTCCTTTTGTTGTTCCTACACTTTTAAGACCATCCAGAACTCCTTTAATAGAACCTGCCACTACATTCGGATCTGAAATATCATTTGATTTATATGTTGCAGGATTTGTGTTTCCTGTCTGAACCGTAGCCGTAGTATAGGTGGTAACTCCTCCTACCGTCTGAGAGTTGGTTCCTCCATTGGTAGCATATAATAAAACATCATTATTTCCAATCCAAAGAGAGAAGAAGGTTGGTTTCTGAGCCATAGCATCCGCTAAAACACTGGTGGTAGCAGAAGAAGCAAACCTCACAAAGTAAGGATTAGCAGTTCCCGTCAAAAGACCAGCCTGACTCCCATATCCTGGTGCTACCAAGTGATATGATTTCGCACCCGGTACTCCCATATTCTGATAAGGGGCACCAGCAGATACATTATCTAATGCAGCCGCAGGAGCACTTGGAACCGGAGATACGGATCCGTTAACCAATTGAAGTGTAAGTTTTCCGGAAAACCCAGGAAGATTGTTAAATCCTCCCACATCATTAGGCATTAAAGGCTGCTTAAAAGCTCCACCTCCTGCCAGACTCATTTGCATAGCAATCATGCTTGGGTAAGATTCATTTTGTCCGCTGCTATAAAGCGCTCCATCTCTATACCCTGAAGTCAGTGAGTTTCCTAAAGCAATATATTTAGAGAAATCTGCGTCTCCTTTCGTTACTGCGATATCTTTCACATCAGTATCAAAGTCGTTGTTACAACCTGTTGTTAAAAGAAGTGCGGAGACGGCAAATGTTGATATTATAATTTTTTTCATAGTCTTTCAATTAAAAGGGATTATAGGATAAACCTAGACCGAAATAGAACGCAGTGGCCTTAGCCTGTCCATAAAAACCAAGGTAATCATTCTCTACATCTCTGGATTGAGGCATCGCGTAACCGCCTGCAATATCAACCCCGAATTGTTTAAACTTGAACCCTACTCCTCCTGTTACTACATATGTATTAAATGAAGGTGTTTCAGCAATAAAATTTTTATTAGAATAAGGTGCTTCATCATAGTAAGCTCCCAAACGTCCAAAAATCATATCACTGAACGCATATTGTGTTCCTAATCTGAATGTTTTTGAGTTTCTAAAGTTTTTAGGAGCAACAAGAATAGTAGGATCTGCCTGGTTTCCAACAGGAGCTGTTGCAAAATCCAGCGTCAGCTTGCTGTATCTTTCCCAGCCATGATAATTGAAATCCGCAGAAACCAACCATTTCGGAGTCACTTTATATGTTAATCCAACCGTATATTCTTCTACTAACGGAAGTGTTGCTGTAAATTTGTCTTGACCTGTTGATGCATTTAATCCTAATAATGTGTAAATAGACTGTGATGGGAAACTGAATGTTGCGACCCCATTTTTAGCCTTCATATCTACAGGTGAACGGTAAGCAACGCTTACATCAAGCTTTGGATCCGGTCTGAAATAGAAACCAAAACCATAACCGCTACCAGTGGCCTTATTATCTTTAAGGTTAAGCTCTCCTCCAAACTGAGTAACTGCTTTATCCCAATTTACCTGTCCTCTGGCGTAGATATAACTTGCACCAAATGATATCCATGGTGCCAGCTTTACCGAAACCATCGGCTGAAAATAGAAACTTTTTAATTCCAGTTTCTGAACCATTTCTTTTCCCTCCCAATTGCTTGGATATTCAATGGTACTTCCAAAAGGTGTTGAAAAACTGAAACCAACTGATAAGTTCTCTATCGGCCTGTATGCAATTGCTGCATAAAGAGGCGTTCCAATAGGGTTATCCGTTGATGTACTCTGTAAAGTATTCAAGTTCTGAAAAGTAACTTTGTTACTTGCGCCGAATCCTCCTGCTACGACACTCAGTTTAGAAGGAATGAATGACATACCCGCTGGGTTAAAGAATGCCACACTTGCATCTTCGGCATGAGCACTAGTATGCGCCATTGCCAATTGTTTTACCCCCTGCAGAGAAACCCTGAAGCCACCTGCGTAAGATAGAACACCCGCCAATAAAGCAGTTGATACTAATATTTTTTTCATAGACTGTTATTATATAATCCAAATATAAAATTATTTTGAATACACCTGTTAATAAATCTTAATATTTTAAACAATATGCTAAAAGAAAATTATGTTTAAAATAGTACTTTAAGAATGTTTCATTATAAACAGTTAGTTTTTAGACGTTTAATAACCAATAAGATGCTTAACAGATTTATTGTTTAATGTTAAACATTGATGTTATTGAATATTTGAGTATTTTAGAATTGCATAAAGATAAAATTACATAAATTTGCAAGATTATAAATAATAAATTATGAGTTGTGGATGCAAAACATCCGGCGATTCTGCACATTCTTGCGGACCCAAGAAAACCGCGAATGGCTGTGAAAGTGTAAATACCTGTGGTAATAGTTATAAATTAAGTGTTTTTGACTGGCTTTCTGACATTAATAATCCCGCCCAGAATAGGTGTGATTTAGTGGAAGTTAGATTCAAAAATGATAGAAAGTCATTTTATAAAAATGTAAATAATATCCCTTTACATATAGGTAGTATAGTAACAGTAGAATCTAGCCCGGGACACGATGTAGGCGTAGTAAGCCTCACCGGAGAATTAGTAAAGATTCAGATGAAAAAGAAAAAATTTCCTGAAGAATCTATTCTAAAAATATACAGACAGGCCAATCAAAAAGATCTTGAAGTTTGGCAGGAAGCAAGAAAAAAAGAAGACAGTGTAAAGATAGAGGCAAGAAAAATTGCCCAGAGAATCGGCCTTGAAATGAAGGTTACTGATGTTGAATATCAAGGTGATGCCTCAAAAGTCACTTTTTATTACACGGCAGACAACCGTATCGACTTCAGACAGCTGATCAAAGATTATGCAGGGGCTTTCAGAACTAAAATCGACATGAAACAGATCGGTTTCAGACAGGAAGCTGCCAAAGTAGGCGGAATAGGATCTTGCGGAAGAGAACTGTGCTGTTCTACCTGGCTTACCGATTTCAGATCGGTAAACACCAATGTTGCAAGATATCAGCAGTTGAGTATCAATCCTCAAAAGCTGGCCGGACAATGTGGAAAGCTTAAATGCTGCCTTAATTATGAACTAGACAGTTATCTTGATACATTAAGTAATTTTCCTTCTTCTTCTACAACGTTAGACACCGAAAAAGGAAGAGCATTCTGTATCAAAATAGACGTTTTCAAAAGAAAAATGTGGTTCGCGTATATCGACAACTCTGTTGCATGGTATGATTTTGACATTGAACTGGTTAAAAAGCTAATCGCAAAAAACAAAAGAGGTGAAAAATCTCTTCCGCTGGAAGACTTGAAGCAGCCTGATACCCCGTTCCAAAGCATTGACCTTATTCAGGAGAATAATGTAGACCGTTTTGAAAAGAAAAACAGAGGAAACAGAAATCAAAACAGACCGAATAATGGGCAGGGTCAAGGCCAGGGGCAAAAGAGAAACAGAATCGAAAGACCTGAAAAATCTGAGCGTCCTGAAAGACCTGAAAAGGCAAATGGTAATGGAAATGCTAATTCCAATAACCAGCCAAAGCAGCCAAGACCACAGCAGCAGCCGAAACCTCAATTGGAAAAGGCAGAAACAGGTTCTGATGCTGAAAAAAAGCCTCAAAATCCGGCCAAGAAAAAATTCAAAAAGAAATACCCTCCAAAAAAAGATAATAATGCATAAAATTTTAGGATTTCTTACCCTTATCCTTTTCTTTAGCTGTAATTCTTCGAAAGGAGAAGATATCATCATGAATTCTGTTGATAACAAATGGAATAAGAAAAGTGAACAGAAATTTAATCTTGAAATTTCAGATCCGCAGAATCCTAAAAATATTATATTTGTTGTAAGAAATAACAATAATTACCCTTACAGCAATATAAGATTCATTGTGAATTTCACCAATCTCCAAAACAAGAAAAAAGAAACAGACACCTTGAATTATGTACTAGCAAAGCCAAACGGAGAATGGCTTGGTACAGGTTTTGGTGACACGAAAGAAGCTCTTTTTCAATACAGGCTGAAATATAAATTCCCGGAAAAAGGTAAATATCAAATCGGCTTGATTCAAGCGATGAGAAATGACAACCTTCCAGGGATTGAGGATATCGGAGTAAAAATAGAAACGGCTAAACCGTAACCATAAATGGAAGAAAACAAACAAAATGCAGGAAGCAAAGGAAAAACGTTCCCCCTTCCTCCCAAAAAGAAAAAAGATACCTCATGGAAAAAATGGGTTAGATTTATCTGGATTGGACTCATTGCGGTAGTTTTAGGGATTTCAGGGATTTTCTTTGCAGTCTCTCAAGGCTTTGTAGGAGAAATGCCTGATGTAAAAGAACTTGAAAACCCAGACATTTTTGTTGCTTCTGAGATTATTTCTTCAGACGGTAACATTTTGGGCAAATTTGAAAAGGAAAAAACACAGCCTATTTTTTATAAAGATCTTCCTCCTTACCTTATTTATGCATTACAGGCTAAAGAAGATGAGCGTTTTAAAGAGCATTCAGGAATTGACCTGCAGTCTGTAGCCAGAGCTGTTGCCTACGGAGGTGGACGAGGTGGAGGTTCTACCATTACCCAGCAGCTGGCTAAGCTTCTTTTCACAGGAAATGCATCACAAAATAAAGTGGAAAGAGCATTTCAGAAACTGAAAGAATGGGTAGTTGCAGTAAGTTTAGAGAAAAGATATACCAAAGAAGAAATCATCACACTTTATTTCAATAAATTTGATTTCCTTTTCAATGCAAACGGAATTGAAATGGCTTCTAAAATATATTTCAATAAAAAAACATCGGAACTTACTTTACCGGAAGCGGCTACATTTGTAGCAATGCTTGAGAACCCTAGAAAGAACAATCCGTACAGAAACCCTGATAAAGCAAAGGAAAGACGAAATGTTGTTTTAGACCAGATGCAGAAAACAGGATATATTGATCAGGCTACATATGAAAAGGCTATCAATACCCCTATCACTGTTGATTTCCATCCTATAAAAAATATAACTGACGGATATTCCGCATATTATAAGTTTTATTTAAGAAAAGAGATCGATAAATATCTTGATGGTTACGAAAAAGAAACTGGCAAGAAACTTAATCTTTATAAAGATGGTCTGAAAATATATGTTACGCTTGATTCTAAAATGCAGAAGTATGCAGAAGAATCAATTAAAGAGCACTTAACAGACCTTCAAAAAAGATTTGATGCCGAACAAAGAGGCAGAAAAAACAGACCTTTCTATTATCTGAATGATAAACAGATCAGCAGTGTGATGCTTCAGGCTATGAAAAGAACCGGGCGTTACAAACTGTTGAAAGCAGATGGCATGCCGGAAGATTCCATTATGATGGAATTTAAAAAGCCTATTAAAACATCAAGGTTTACTTGGGCCGGAGAGGAAGAAGTAGAAATGTCTCCATGGGATTCTATCAGATACCATAAGCAAATCGCACAGGCAGGCTTAATGTCAATGGTTCCCGGAAGTGGGGAAATCAAAGCCTGGGTAGGTGGTATAGACTGGCAGCATTTCCAATATGACCATATTAAACAAGGTAAAAGACAGGTAGGATCAACATTCAAACCTTTCGTATATGCTACAGCAATTATGAAATTAGGAATGACACCTTGTTCAGCGGTATCTAACGCAACCTATGATCATAACGGATGGCATGTTCCGGGAAGAGGAGGAATGCTTACCCTAAAAGATGGTTTAGCTCATTCTCAAAACCCGATTGCAGCAAGACTTATTGAAATGACCGGTGTGGATGCTGTAATTCAAACAGCAAGAGACCTAGGGGTTACAGAAGAAATTCCTAGAAACAATACCATTGCACTAGGTTCATCAGATATTACCATTTATGAAATGCTTGGGGCTTACAGTACTTTTGCCAATTACGGAAACTACAACAAACCGGAAATGGTATGGAGAATTGAAGATGCCAACGGTAGAGTAATCAAAGAAGTAAATGTAGAACCGAAAGAAGTAATGAACCCGCTGTATGCATACACCATGATTGAATTAATGAAAGGTGTAGCACAATACGGAACCGCTTCAGGAGAATTGGGAAGAAGAGGTATTTCAAAAGCGGTAGAGATTGCTGCAAAAACTGGTACCACACAGAACAACTCTGACGGTTGGTTTATGGGAATTACACCTAAACTAGCTACAGGAGCATGGGTAGGCTGGGAAGACAGAGCAACCCACTTCTTTGGAACTGGTGAGGGACAGGGTGCGAAAATGGCATTACCAATCTGGGCAATCTTCATGAAGAAAGTCTGGGCTGATAAAACATTAGGAATTAGCCCTGATGACAAATTCACCAAACCTTCAGACTGGAAAGACGGATGTTCAGGCCTTAAAGGCTTAAGTGGCGGATATGGAGATGATGGAGGCCTTCAGACGATTGATGAGATTAAAAATCCAAGACCTTCAGAACCTAACCCTAAAAAAAGTACTGAAAAGAAAGAAGAAAATATCAATGAAAACCTTCATTCAGCAGATGAGGTAGATTTCAATAAATAAATTCTCTTTTAGATATATACAAGACCTTTCATTAATTTGGAAGGTCTTTTCTTTTATAATTAATACCTTTGAAGAATGAATATTGAAAAGATCAGACAGCCTTTTATCAAGATATTTCCAGGAGATTTTTCAGGTAATACCATGCAGAGAAACACTCCGAAAGTATTATTCGCCACCATTAGCCCGGTGGGTTTTATAGGTCAGCAACTAATTGCTTTTAACAAACCTCTTTCGGAAGAAATAGGATTGGGAAAATTTGAGGAAAAAGACCTTGACTTCCTCGTGGGCAATCATCTTCCTGAAAACATCCAGACCTATGCAACAGCCTACGCAGGACATCAGTTTGGGAACTGGGCCGGACAGCTGGGAGACGGAAGAGCTATTGTAGCAGGAGAGATCATCAATCATTCAGGAAAAAGAAATGAAATCCAATGGAAGGGTGCCGGAGCAACACCTTATTCCCGGCATGCTGACGGAAGAGCTGTATTAAGATCATCCGTTCGCGAATACCTAATGAGCGAAGCTATGTTTCATCTGGGAGTTCCGACTACAAGAGCATTAAGCCTGGCATTTACCGGTGAAAATATTGTCCGCGACATCATGTACAATGGAAATCCTCAGGAAGAAAAGGGAGCCGTGGTGGTAAGGACTGCGGAAAGCTTCCTTCGGTTCGGTCATTTTGAATTATTATCTGCGCAAAGAGAATACGAAACCCTCCAAAAACTTGCCGATTTTACCATTGAAAACTATTTTCCTGAGATTATTTCAGAAGGAATTGAGAAGTATAAGGATTTTTTTAAAAATATCTGTACACGAACAGCTGATCTGATGGTGGAATGGTTCAGAATAGGATTCGTACACGGAGTGATGAATACCGATAATATGTCTATTCTCGGTTTAACAATAGATTATGGACCTTACTCAATGATGGATGAATATGAACTGAATTTTACTCCAAACACAACCGATCTCCCCGGAAGAAGATACGCATTCGGAAATCAGGGACAGATTGCCCAGTGGAACCTCTGGCAACTCGCCAATGCGCTCCACCCATTAATTAAGGATGAGAAATTTTTAGAGGACACATTAAACCAGTATGGTACTTATTTCTGGAATGCTCATGACACCATGCTCTGCAAAAAGTTTGGATTTAATAATCTACAGGACAATGATGAAGATTTCTTCACTAACTGGCAAGCCTTAATGCAGGAACTTCATTTCGATTATACTCTATTTTTTAATCAGCTAGAAAAATTAGAAGCAGAAAGCAACCTAAAATCTCTTTTTGAAAATACCTCCTACTCCATTTTAGATGAAGAAAAAATGAGAAAATTAGAGGACTTCGTCAAAAAATATACAGCCAGACTTCATCTAAATACCATATCAAAAGAAGACTCATTAGCATTAATAAGATCTGCAAATCCAAAATTTACCCTGAGAAACTATCTTCTTTATGAATGTATCGAAGAAATTACTCTTGGAAAAACTGAAATGTTCGATAAACTGACAAAAGCATTAGAAAATCCTTATGAAGAATTCTATCCTGAATTTTCTGTAAAAAGGCCTCGAACATACGATGACACCACGGGCTGCTCTATGCTTTCATGCAGTTCATAATGAGAAATAATTAATAATTTCAAGTTAATAGTGAATATTTTTCATGATTTTTATATTTTTTGACTATTTTTAAGAAAAAAAATTACCATGAAAAGAATTTTACTTTCTATTACTGCATTATTAATAAGTTCTACTGCTTTTTCTCAATTCTGGAGCACTCAAAATACAGGTTTCGCTACTGCCTCAAGGGGAATCAATGGAATGGAAGTATATGACGCCAATACTGTTTGGGCTTTTGCAGTTGACGGAAATGATACAGCAAATAACATTCAAGAATTTACAAAAACTTCAAATGGCGGTACAACATGGACCCCCGGCACCATTAACGTTGGTAATCCTGACTTAAGAATAACCAATATTTCCGGCGTGAGTGCTACGACAGCCTGGGTAGGAGCATTTGATGATATTGACGGACTTGGAGGTGTATGGAAAACCTCTGATGGTGGTGCAACATGGACCAATCAGCTTTTGTTAACTACCGCTGGACAATCATGGACTAATTATGTTCATTTTTTTGACGCCAATAATGGAGTTGCTGGAGGGGACCCTGAAAGTGGAGAATTTGAGGTGTATACAACTTCTAACGGTGGCACCACCTGGACCAGAGTTCCTGCTGGCAACATTCCCAATCCTCTTGCAGCTGAATATGGGTACAATGGTGGTTATTATGCTGTAGGTAATAACATGTTTTTCTATACCGGAAAAGGAAGAATTTACAAATCAACAGACAAAGGTCTAAACTGGACTGCACTTGCAACCAATTCTATCATCAGTGATTTTGGAAGCGCTACCATCAATGGAAACATGGCTTGGAGTGATGCTAATACAGGAATGATTTTCAGAAAAACTTTTTCCTCATTAGGCGCACCTTTGACCCTTACTCTTCACAGAACAACGGACGGAGGAGCAAACTGGACCTCACTAACCTTTACCGGAATTACAGCAGCCAATAACATTGATCATGTCACCTATGTTCCCGGAACCACAATTTTAGTGGCAACAAGTTCAGCAGGAGGATCTTGGAAAAGCACCAATAATGGAACTACATGGACCGCTTTGGATACAGGAGTACTACATTTCGATGTAAAATGCTTTAATGCAAGTACATGTTATTCAGGAGGTCTTAATACATCAGCTACCGTTGGTGGAATGTTCAAATCTACTCAAGTACTTGCTACTTCTGAAGTTGCAGGCGCCATAAAACATTCATCGATCTATCCTAATCCAACCCAAGGAGAAATCAATATTAAAACTGATAAAAAAGTAAAAACGACTGCTGTTTTAGATTTTTCAGGAAAAGCTGTTATGAAAACAGACGCAGGTAAACCAGACATTTCTTCTCTTCCAAAAGGAACTTACCTGATTCAAATTGAATTTACTGACGGTACTTCCACTACAGAAAAAGTAATTAAACAATAATAACATTCATATAATATTGTAAAACCACCAAATTTGGTGGTTTTTTTATTTTACTTTTGCAAAAATTTGACACGTGTCTACTATTAAAATAAAATTCGTTCACTTTTTAAGACTCCTCTTTCCCTGCAATTATATTGAATGGGCTGTTTTCTTATTTTTCATAGTTTGTTATGGGATTTTAGGCTCTTATATTGCCCTTCACTATAGAATTATATTCGACAGCAGGATTCCGTGGGATGCCTATTTCAGCTTCGATAATAAAGCGATTGTGATGACTGGTGGGAGCTTTGAACGCCATCCCCTTTCCTATTATTTTTTCAACTGGATAAGAGCCATTGCACTATTTATTTCAAATGGGAAAATGGATGCCACATTCAGACTTACCTTAGCTTGGTTTAGTAATATCGCGATAAGTTTAAGCTTGGTACAGGTATTTAAATATCTGAAAAATATAATTCAGTTACCTCTAATAATTACCTTACTGATCATCTTATTTTTTGGTATTTTTTCTACAAACATCATCCTTTCTTTTACTCCTGAAAATTTTACATATACTCTATTTTTACTTACCTTATACAATCACTATGCTGCTATAAAAATCCGGAAAGAGGAGAAAATTCCTGCTTCAGCATTAGTACTGGCCGGGATTACTATTGGCGGCCTAACGGTAACGAATATCGTGAAAGTATTTATACCTGTATTATTTGAAAAAAAACTTTTTAAGAATTGGAAAAAGTTGGGAAGTGCAGCGCTTAGAGTAAGTATCGCATGTATAGCTTACATTTTATTATATCTCAACAGAATTGATTTTAAATATCAAACTATATTTTCAAAGACCAACCAGCAATATGAGAAATTCTCAAATGTAAAGTCTACCCCTATCTGGGATATGATCTGTTCTTTCTTTTTTGGAGGAAACATTTTATTTCCAAGTTTTATCATCAGTGACAAGAATAACATGAAAGGTTTTGCTTATAAAGGACTTTTTATGGACACCTATTCTTCATGGGTACCTTATATCTTTGTTGGAATTATATTGATCCTTTTATGTTGGAGTTATATGAGAAATTTCAAGAATAAACTGGTGCAGGTAATTGTTATTTCGTTCTTTGTGGATATCCTCATTCATTGTTTTATGAGATTCGGGCTCCACACTTCATATATCTATGGAGGACATTTTATTTTTGTGTACCCACTCCTGTTGGGATGGCTTTTTCACTCCTACCGGTCAGCACCAAAAACATTGTCATTCCTAGCTCTTAGTATAAGCATATTGTTTGTTTACCTACTGATAAACAACCTCATAAGAATGTCTGAATTTTTCTGGTTTTTAGACACTTACTACCAATAGAAAAAGGCTGAGAAAATTCTCAGCCTTTTTTATTTTATGGGGTTATTTACTTTGCTTCTGCACAGAAAATTCTGTACTGTACAGGGATCGCAGATTTAAAATATTCCTTTATTTTCGAAATGTCTGATGCCGCACTTTGTTTGGTAAAATAGCTTCCTGCTAAAATTTTGTAATTAGGTCTTAGCGATGCGTCAGTTTCAACCTTTAAATTAGGAAATCTCTTTCTGAAATAAGATTTTACTTCATTCGCCTCCTCATTACTTTTCACCGTGGTGATCTGTATTTTGTATCCTAAAATTCTAGGATTTTTTCTACAAATCTCCGCATTGGTGAGTTCCCTGCTCGGAACATAAATCTTAGTGGGCTTGGAAGGAGTATATGGATTATCAATTGCACTGTCCCGAGTGGAATTATTATTCACTGCTACCCTTGAACATTTGTCTTCAATGCTCTCCAACGCCGAGCTCACTTTGGAATCCATAGTCATAATAAGCTCGGTTCCGGCAAGTGTATCTTTCTTAACAACCTGCTGTGCTTCAATACTATAAAATCCAAATAATGATACGATCGAAAATATTTTTATGAAATTTCTCATTTAAACTTGTTTCCGCAAATTTATACAAATTAAAAAATTATACCAAACAGAGTTATTTAGAATCAATACAAATTAAACGTAAATGATATTTTCCCCTTTGTATATACCGTTAAATTCCTGTTAAAAATATTATTTTTGCGGGATTGATTGAATGTTCAATATTTTACTAACATAAGATAATTTAAATGATTAGTTGGAGAAAGCATTATAAACAAACGTTGATTGCAATAGGATTATTGCTATCAACCAGTGCTTCAATTTACGGGCAAGACGGCGATCCTAAAAACGGCGAGAAACTTTTCAAAGCGAATTGTACTGCATGTCACGCGCTGGACAAACAAGTAATAGGACCACCTTTGAAAGGGGTTGTAGAACGAGTGAAGACAGAAGGCGGGGTAGACAAAGATTGGCTTCACAAGTGGATCAAAGACAATAAAGCTCTAAGAGCTTCTGGGGATAAATACGCCAATGAGATTTTCGAAAAATTTAATAAGACTGAGATGTTGCAGTTTCCTAATCTTACCGATAAGGACATTGACGACATTTTAGCATTTACAACTAATCCTCCGGCACCAGAACCAGAACCTACGGCAACAACAGCTCCGGCTGGTGAGGCTACAGCTGCACCGGCAGACAAAACCACTACAAGCATTGTGATTATTTCATTAATTGCTATTGCAGGTTTATTAGTTTGGATCTTAATTAAACTAAGACAATTAGTGAAATTAGGCCAATCTGAGGAACTAGTGGGTCTTAACGAAACGCGAGTTCGTTCATTCAGCGAGATTTATGAAAAATACCACTACATTGGGAAAGGATTGCTTACTATTCTTGCAATTTTAGCCGCTTATGGTGTTTGGAACTGGATCATGTGGATCGGGGTTTACAAAGGGTACAAACCTGAACAGCCTATCTACTTCTCTCACAAAATCCACGCTGGAGAAAACAAAATCGATTGTCAGTTATGTCACTCCAGTGCTAAATACGGTAAAGTATCTGAGATCCCTTCTATGAACGTTTGTATGAACTGTCACAGAACCATCTCCGAATACAACGGTAAATACATTGAGCCAGGAAAAGACAAAGCATTCTATGACGGAGAAATCCAGAAGATTTATGCCGCGACGGGTTGGAATGCTGAAAAACAGCAGTACACAGGTAAAACGCAGCCAGTAGAATGGACAAGAATCCATAACATGCCGGATTTCGTTTACTTTAATCACTCTCAGCACGTAGTAGCAGGAGAACAGGCAATCATCAACTCTTTCAACAAGAAGAATCCAAATAACAAAATTGATGTTGTTTGTAAAGCTTGTCACGGAAAAATTGACACAATGAATGTTGTTCAGATGGCTAATGACTTCACTATGGGATGGTGTATCGAGTGTCATAGAACTACAGAAGTTGATATGAACAACGGTTATAATAAAGAGTACTTCAAAAATCTACATGAAAAGTTGAAAAAACAATATCCTAAGGATGGCGGTAAGATCACTGTAGATGCAATTGGAGGTCTTGAGTGTGGTAAATGTCATTATTAATAACTAAAAATTAGAAGTATAAATGGCTTCAAATAAAATACAATTTAGAAGTATTCATGAACTTAAAGATCCAGCTTTAAATAATAAGCTGGCTCAGAAAGAGTTTCAGGAAGAAATTCCGGTAGAAGATTTCCTTGGAGATGCTGAACAAAACGGATCTAGTACTTCAAGAAGAGATTTCTTAAAATTACTAGGATTCTCAACAGCTGCTGTTACGTTAGCAGCGTGTGAGGCTCCGGTAATTAAAACGATCCCTTACGTGGTAAAACCACACGATATTATTCCAGGGGTTCCAAATTATTACGCTTCAACCTATTTTGATGGTTTTGACTTTGCTAGTGTTTTAGTAAAAACCCGTGAAGGACGACCTATCAAAATAGATCCAAACCCGTCAGCTGGAGATTTAGGTAAAACTAACGCAAGAGCTCAGGCAAGTGTACTTTCTCTTTATGATAATGACAAAGTAAAGCAGCCTAAACTTGACGGTAAAGACGAAACTTTCGATAAAGTAGATGATTTCGTTCTTAAAGGTTTGGCAGAAGCTCAGTCAGCAGGTAAGAAAATTGTGCTTTTATCGCACTCTTTCCCTTCACCTACTTTCAAAAAGTTATTCGCTGAATTTAAAGCAAAATATCCTACTGCTGAATTAGTAACCTATGATGCGATTCCTTACTCTGCTTCTCTGGATGCAGCACAGGAAGTTTTCGGACAAAGAGCATTACCGGTTTATGATCTTAAAGGTACAGAGCTAGTTGTTTCTTTCCAGGCAGATTTCTTAGGAGATTACAATGCTTCAAGCTTAGAAACATCTTATGCAGCAGCAAGAAAGCCGGGACCAAACATGTTGAGACACATTCAGGTAGAAGCCAACATGTCTATCACTGGTGCAAATGCTGACTCAAGATACAGATTAAAGCCAAGTGCGATAAACAAAACATTAGTTGAAGTTTATAACGCTATCGTTACAGGAACAACTCCTGCAGACGTAACGGCATCTGAGATCGTAAAAGAGCTGAAAGCTAAGAACAGTAAAGCTGTTGTGTTGGCAGACGGATCTAAAGGAGCTCAGGTTCTGGCACACTTAATCAACCAAAAATTAGGCTCTGTAGCTTTCACAGGTAAAGCGAACTTCCTAAAAGAATTTGATAAAGCAAGATACCAGGAATTCTTAGGATGGGTAAATGCAGGTCAGGTTGGAGTATTAATTACAAACAACGTAGATCCAATTTACTCTCATCCAAAAGGAGAAGATTTCAAAAAATCTTTATCTAAAGTTGCCTGCGTAGTTGCTGTTGCTGACAAGAAAAATGAAATGTATAAAGCCGCGAAAGCTGTAATTCCTGTAGCTAACTGGCTAGAGTCTTGGGGAGATATGGAACCTCAGACTGGAATTTATACATTAATGCAGCCTACTATCCAAAAAATTTACAAATCAAGACAGATTGAAGAATCTTTATTGGTTTGGAAAAACGGTAAAAACAGCGCATCTAATAACTACTACGATTATTTAAAAGGCAGTGCTGCTTCTATTTTGGGAGCAACTTCTTTCAATAAAGCTTTATATAACGGTATCGTTACTTCCAACAATGCAACAACGTTGTCTTATGCAGGAGGAAATGCTGCACAGGCAGTTGCTGAATTAGGAAACTTTAAAGCTTCTGAACTGGAATTGGTATTATATACTAAGACTTCAATGGGAGATGGTACTCAGGCAAACAATCCTTGGTTGCAAGAATTACCTGATCCTCTTACCAGAATGTCTTGGGATAATTATTTGACTATTTCTCCGAAAGATGCGGAAAAATTTGAAATAGAAAATGATCTTAATGCAAGAATGCAGTTAGACGGTTCTATTGTAAATCTTACGATAAACGGAGTAACAATAAAAGATGTTCCTGTATTTATTCAGCCGGGACAAGCAGAAGGATCAGTAGGTCTAGCGCTTGGATATGGTAAAAAGAACTCAGGAGCAACTGCTGATACAGGAGTAAACGCTTATCCTTTATTTGATGGTTCTAACCTGACAATGTCTGGTGTGAAAATCGAGAAAACGGGAGAAGATCATGAGTTTGCCGGTATCCAGCTTCAAAACACCCTAATGGGTCGTTATGAAATCGCTAAAGAAGTTCCTTTAGCAGACTTTATAGGAGTACCTTTTGATGATGAGCACAAAGGATGGAACAAGCCTTTGGAATATCACACCATCAGTGGAGCTCTTCCTGCAAGAAAAATCGACCTTTGGGACGCTTTTGATGATACAGACGGACCTCACTTTAACTTGTCTATCGACTTGAACTCTTGTACGGGTTGTGGAGCATGTATTATCGCTTGTCAGGCAGAAAACAACGTTCCTGTTGTAGGTAAACAAGAAATCAGAATGTCAAGAGATATGTATTGGTTAAGAATTGACCGTTACTATTCTTCAAGACAGAAAGTGGAAGTATATGAAGGATTAAAAGAAGGAATGGCTGTTCCTGAACTATACGGAAGTAAAGTTCTAGGTATTGAAGGAGCTCTAGAAAATCCTGCAGACAATCCTGATGTAATCTTCCAGCCGGTAATGTGTCAGCACTGTAACCACGCTCCTTGTGAAACTGTTTGTCCGGTTGCGGCAACATCACACGGTAAGCAAGGTCAGAACCACATGGCGTATAACAGATGTATCGGTACAAGATATTGTGCAAACAACTGTCCATATAAAGTAAGACGTTTCAACTGGTTTACTTATAACTTAAACGATAAATTTGATTTCAATCAAAATAACGATTTAGGAAGAATGGTACTTAACCCTGATGTTGTTGTAAGAACAAGAGGGGTAATGGAGAAATGTTCATTGTGTATCCAAAAGACTCAGGCAACCATCTTAAATGCTAAGAAGGAAAACAGAAAAGTAACTGACAATGAATTTAAGGATTCTGTTGCTTGTGCATCTGCTTGTTCTACAAGATCAATGACGTTTGGAGATATGAATGATAAAGAGTCTGAAGTTAGAGATTTATATTCTAGCAACAGAAGATATTATTTACTTGAGGAGATCGGAACAAAACCAAACGTGTTCTATCACACTAAAGTAAGAAACAGAGTAGAAAAATAACGTTTAAATAATAAATAGGTAAAAAATGTCAGGACATTACGAAGCTCCGATAAGGGAACCTCTGATTATTGGTCACAAAACTTATCACGATATCACAGAAGATATTGCAAGACCTATAGAAGAAAGAGCAGGTAAATTATGGTGGATCTCACTATATGCAGCCTTGATTCTATTCATCTACGGATTTGGATGTATCGCTTATACTATCGGGACAGGTATTGGAGCATGGGGGCTTAACAGAACTATTAACTGGGGTTGGGATATTACCAACTTCGTATGGTGGGTAGGTATCGGTCACGCCGGAACTCTTATCTCCGCAGTATTATTATTATTTAGACAGCGATGGAGAATGTCGGTAAACCGTTCAGCGGAAGCGATGACGATCTTCGCAGTTGTACAGGCGGCAATCTTCCCTGTAATCCACATGGGTAGAGTTTGGGTAGGATATTGGGTATTCCCTCTTCCTAACCAGTTTGGTTCTCTTTGGGGGAACTTCAACTCTCCTCTACTTTGGGACGTATTTGCGATCTCTACGTATTTCTCAGTATCTACGGTATTCTGGTTCATGGGATTAATTCCTGACTTTGCAATGATCAGAGATAGAGCAAAAACTCCTTGGACAAAGAAAATTTATACATTCCTAGCATTCGGTTGGGGTGGTAAAGCAAAACACTGGCAGAGATTCGAAGAATTATCTTTGGTTCTTGCAGGATTAGCAACTCCACTTGTATTCTCAGTACACACTACCGTATCTTTTGACTTCGCAACTTCAGTAATTAAAGGATGGCACTCTACGATCTATCCACCTTACTTCGTTGCAGGAGCAATCTTCTCAGGATTTGCAATGGTACAAACACTATTGTTGATCGCTAGAAAAGTGTGTCACTTAGAAGAATATATTACAATGTATCATATTGAAATTATGAACATCGTAATCGTTCTAACCGGTGGTATGGTAACAGTAGCATATGCAACTGAATATTTTATCGGATGGTACTCTGGATCAAGATTTGAAGACTTTACCTATCTTTCGCCAGGTGCGGCAGTAGGACCTTACTGGTGGGCTTTCTGGTCATTGATTATCTGTAACCTTGTAGTTCCTGCTTCATTCTGGTTCAAGAAATTGAGAACGAATATTATCTGGACTTTCATCGTTGCATTGATCATCAACATCGGTATGTGGTTTGAACGTTTTGATATCATCGTTATCAACCTTTCTAGAGATTACTTACCAGGATCTTGGACTATGTTTAAACCAACGATCATTGATGTGGGTGTATACTTAGGAACAATCGGATTCTTCTCTGTATTATTCTTATTATATGCAAGAACATTCCCTGTAATTGCACAGGCTGAATTAAAATCGATTCTGAAAATTTCAGGTGAAACTTATAAAGCAAAAGAAGGAGATGAGCACCACTAAAATTGTATACGGACTTTATGCTGATGACGACGATTTAATGAACGGCGTTAAAGCATTCAACGATAAAGGAATATCAATAAACGAAGTTTATACTCCATTCCCTGTTCACGGACTAGATAAGGCTTTAGGGTTAAAGAAAACAAGAATTTCTGATGCTGCATTTATCTACGCGCTTTACGGTGTTACGATCGGTGCAACAGTTACCTGGTACGTAATGAATCATGACTGGCCTCAAAACATTGGTGGTAAACCTGCTTTTGACTGGGGACACAACATGCCTGCATTCGTAGTTCCAATGTTCGAATTAATGGTTTTCTGTGCCGCTCACATGATGTCTTTGACTTTCTTAGTAAGAAATAAAATGTATCCAGGAGCTCCCGCACAAAACCCTGACCCGAGAACGACAGATGATAAATTCATGATGGAATTTGTAACTGAAGATGTAGAATCTGTAAAACAGTTACTGATTGAGACTGGAGTGGAAGAAATAACTGTTAAAGACGCTTAAAATGAAAAAGAATGTATTAAAAATTACAGCAAT
Source organism: Chryseobacterium soli (assembly GCF_000737705.1). Classification (GTDB taxonomy): domain Bacteria; phylum Bacteroidota; class Bacteroidia; order Flavobacteriales; family Weeksellaceae; genus Chryseobacterium; species Chryseobacterium soli. The sequence goes on from NZ_JPRH01000001.1 coordinate 353,599, forward strand.
TTTAGGTTTAACTACAGTTTTACTTAATTCTTGCGGACCAAAAGAAAATACACCATTGGTATATTTTCCAGATATGTACTTTCCGGTAGCTTATGATCCATTAATGAAAGCTCAGGATGCCTACTCAGATCATGAGAATGAAATCCCGGCGTTTGTTAAAAACAGTTTTGCAACAGGTCTTGCTCCAGTAGAAGGTTCAGTGGCTCAAAATAAAGATGGTATTTTTGAAGAAGGTTTACTTCCTAAAAATGCAGATCAATATAATGCAGGATATGACGCTTCTAAGAAGATGACGGTATCTCCTCTTAATCCGGCTAATGCAGCTAAGGATATTGAAAGAGGAAAGATGTTATTCGATCATACTTGTGCGGCATGCCACGGAACAGGAGGTGATGGACAAGGTCCAATTGTACAATCTGGTGCTTTCTCTGGTGTACCTAACTATGCTGATAGAGAAATTACTGTAGGATCTGTTCATTATGTATTAACAAACGGTAGAAATGCGATGGGTTCTTATGCAGGACAATTAAACGCAGGAGACAGATGGAGAGTTGCTATGTATGTGATGAGTGCATTCAAAAAGAATGCAGCTCCAGCAGCAGCGGCTCCAGCAGCTAAAACAGATTCTACCGCAACTAAAAAATAAGAAAAGAAATGTATAGTTTTTCACCAAAATTAAAATCAACTTCTATAATACTTCTTGTTGTAGGTTTAGTTCTATTTGGTATCGGCTTCTTTTTAAATAAAGGAATCAGTACTGAGAAAATAGAACAGATGATGGAAGCTGTTCATGCTTCAGGTCATACAGCGCCTACACATTCAAGTGAAATGATAGGACCTCAGGATCATGCAGCTCATTTAGAGCATGCTGAACTTCAGATTCATAATCAGCCTTTAGCATCATTGCACTTTGTGGCTGTCTTTTTCTTTGGAGTAAGTTGTGCTGTACTGTTTTTTTACTGTATTCAGCACGCAGCTCACGCAGGTTGGCCAATCATTATTACAAGAGTAATGGAAGCTATCGCTTCTTACATTCCATACGGAGGAGCAATCCTGGTTATCATGATGATATTGAATATCACTCATAATGGCCACTTATTCCACTGGATGGATCCCGAATTGACCAATCCTGAATCTGCACATTTCGATGTGATCTTATTTGAAAAGAAAAGATTCCTGAACATTCCTTTCTATGCAATTAGAACGATTATCTACGTAGTAGGTGCTTCTTTCTTTGCCTGGAAATTAAAAGCTCAGTCTAAAAAAGTAGACGAAACAAAATCAAGAATAGACTATCAAATGCTTTACAGATGGGCTGTTGGATATATTGCATTCTTCGGATTTGCATCTGCAGCTTGGGCGTGGGACTGGTTGATGTCTATTGACCCTCACTGGTATTCTACAATGTATATCTGGTATTCAATGGTAAGTTGTTTATCAAGTGGTATTGCAGTAATCATCCTATTGAGTGTATACCTTAAGAAAAACGGATTCCTTCCTCAGTTCAATGATAACCACTTACACGATTTAGGAGTATTCCTTTTCGCTACAAGTATGCTTTGGACATATACATGGTTTGCACAGTTTATGTTATACTGGTATGCTAACGTACCGGAAGAGGTAAACTACTTCTTTGGAAGATTCCAGCATTATGGTACTACTTTCTTACCCATGTTGATCATCAACTTCCTATTACCATTATTGGTATTGGTAAGCAGCAGCATCAAGAGAAACTACAAAGTGGTAACAACAATGGCAGTAGTGGTTATCTTAGGTCACCTTTTAGATTACTTCAACATGGTAATGCCGGGAACGGTAGGACCTTACTGGAACACTCCTGAAGTATTCTTATTAATTTTAGGTGCTGTTTTATTCGTAGCAGGATTGTTTATGTTTACTGTATTAACAGCTTTATCTAAATTAAAGTTGATCCCTACAGGAAACCCTTACCTACATGAATCTGAAATTTATGAGTATCCTTTCTAAGAAGGACTCCTAACAGAAATAAATAAAAAGACCGGTCTTTACGACTGGTCTTTTTTGTTTTAAGACATTCCTCTTTAAAATAATTGAAATTCATATTCCCAAATATAAAACTTGTAAACTGATCGGTATTGCAAGTTTTACTTCGGGAGCTAATAAAAAAGATCCGGAGAAAATATTTTCTTCTCCGGATCTTTTATTGTTATAGAGAGCATCAAATAAAGCTATTTAACGCAGGAATTTCACACTGCGGTGTTCAGCCTGTAAATAAACCATTTCTTTATTTTTAATGCTGTTATTCAGATGTTCTATGACACTTTCCGGTGTAAGGTTATCCTGAAAATATTGTAACACATTTCTTCTCAATTCGGCAATTTCCAGTTCGGGCATTTCAAAAATATCTTGTAATATAACATTCAAATGTTCCAAATCATCAAAAATGATCGAATTAACCCTATCCGTAAGATTCGGATACATTACATCCGAATATTCTTTCTGAATCAATGGAATTGTTCCTACAGACATTGCTTCAATTACATTATGGCACAAAGGCATTACCACTCCCGGACAGCACAAGTAAAAATTAAAATGAGATAAAGTTTCTCTTACGTCTTCCATCGGAAGTTCAAAATGTTCTTTAATAGCAAAAGCATATTTTCTCTCTAAGCTCCCCTCTTCTATTTTTTTCAGCATATCGGGCTTTCCGGCAAATGCTAAAAATTCCGGTTTACTTTCAAAATAACTTAGAAGTTCAGTTCTTGGCACCACCGAAAATTCTGTTCTCTTGATGTCAAGGTAAGCCTGAGAATCAAAATTACCATAGCAAAAAATTGAATTGATTCTTTTTTTGTTGAGATCAACTTTATAATTCCAGATTCCATGATGATACATAAGGGGATGAAAGCTCATCGGAACATGATAAACCCCTGTTGTATTATTTCCCTTTTCAAAATAACTGGAAAAATAGTCCGGGCTGAACATCTCATCTGTTATTTCAATATAGCTTTCAGGCTTATATTTTTTATTAACGATTAAGAAATTATCTTCCCTTATAATTAAACTAAGATATTTTTCTTTATTACGGATGTTCCTAAATGTGGCAAAGTCCATTGGGTAATAAACATTATAACCAGAAAGTTTATAAAATTTCAGGAGCAGGTAAAAAAAACGGTGATAAACGGTGTGATGCTTAATACTCACTAATACCGCTTTGGGAGTATTTTCAGGGGTGTTCTTTTTAATTTTCTCAAAAGCCAATCTATCTTTTATAAGTCGGTTTACCTGATCAAATCTTTTCTTAATCATTGTGTGTGTACATTTAAAACAAATATAACATTTATTTCAGAAACGTGTATTACAGGGATATACTAGCCTTTCAAATCATCCAACATTCATAATGAAAGACGCTCAAAAATATAAGATTGAACTTTTCGGTCACAAGAATTTTCAGATCACGAGTTACATTGTCTTTATGATGGATTTTTCATATTTCAATCTCTCGTTTGTTGGTATTTCAAGGTTGAGCTGTTCTGTGGCTTCATTCACCAGCCTTCCTTCAACCGGTATTTTTTCCTGTGCATTTTGCAGGTACCACATATATTCCAAATCTACGTGCCCAGTATCTATTGTCCAGATATTTTCTTTTGCCAGATCAAAAGCCATTACTGTCGCTGTAGGACCTAATGCAAGAAGAACCAATTTATTTCTTCCATGGGTTTTAATTTCAGAAAGAATTTCATGATAGGCAGAAAAAGCATCTTTCGTGGGGCAAAGTATTCTTTTCAATGATTTTACTCCATCAAAAAGATCATTTCCAACGCCTAAACGAGAATATGCTCCTTCCACAATTAGAACATCCTGATCTTCCCAAATTTTTTTAAACTTCTTCAGGATATTCGGAATATGCTTTTTTGTTTCGTAATCTAAATAAAAACGGGTGATAAAAGCATTGGAATATTTTTTTTCAGGTTTAAGATGCTGCGAGATCTGAACTCCTACCGTGTTGATGTAATTCAGCCACCAAAATTTTACCCGCCAATTGAGATTATTTTTCAAAGAGAAAGTTTCGGGAATGGCAATAAGATGATTGGGTAAATTGGAGGCCAAAACTTCTCTAAGCCTCTCCGTTAATTCAATACTCCCATTTTGAAAGCCAATACCAGAAGTATTCAGTACTAAACGAAACTCTCCATCTCCAAACCTGCTGATATTTTTTTTATGAGTTATAATTTCATCCAGCGTTTCTGCCAGCGTTTCCACTTTATAGAATGGAAAATTTTTTCTCAACTTTCTTGTGTTGAAAAAAAAACGGTAATAATGGTATCTTTTTGTTAAGCTATTCATCAGAATCTAAAAATTAAGAAAAAAGCAAAAGACTTAAGCTTTTCCTTTAAAATATACCCCTAAATTAGGAACGGGTAAAAATACAATATTTTTCTAAGTGCATGAAAAAAAGGAGAAAACATCTATATTTGTCTCGTTTAAGGATTAAATAACCCGTTTTTTTATGGGTAGAATTGAATATTGAAAAAACTTTCAGGCAACCATTTCAAATTTCATGCGTCTTATAAATAAACCTGATTTTTAATACCTCTTACCATATACCATGAAAAAGAATCATCTGTTTTATCTTCTGTTTATTTTGCTGTTCAATCTTGCTGGCGCGCAAACCATTACTTTTATTTCAGATAAAAGTTCCAACCCATTACCCAAGGTTTCTGTTTTCGGAAAAGATGGAAATATTCTGGCGTATTCTGATATCGATGGAAAAATTGATAAAAAATCCTTGAGCCCGGAGCAGGAAAAATTTAAAATTGTCTATGATAACTTTCCGGTAGCTACCTTATCCTATTCTGACTTTGATAAGGATATCATCCGACTGAATGATCAGGTAAACGAAATTGAAACGATTGTCATTAAAAATACCAAACCGGCAAAATACATCTTTATTAAAGGAAATTTCAATTCTTACGTAACCGTAAATAAAAGGTTAAACTGCTATGCAGACGGAATTGTAACTTATATTTTCGATAATAAAACGAAGAAGCTGAAAAGCACCAACGTTGAGCAGTACAGAGTCTATCGTCTGGATGATCCAAAAAGCGAAAAAAAACAGACCGCTTCATGGGATTATGCGTCTTCCTTATCCGTTCCTGAAATGAAAAACGTGGGAAATTTGGAAGAATACAAAAAGAAAAACACCAAAGTGAAGGAATTAAAAGGGGAACGAAAGGACGAAATAGAAATTACAGGGGAATTTCTTCAGCAAAAAGAATTTGCATTTCTGGGATTCCGGTTTTTTGATCTGAAAGGAATCATCAATATAGCATTTGAAAAAGACTCCAAGAAAACACTGAAAGACCTGATGGAATATAACGAGATTGATTTCCTCAAACTGAAACACAAATCTGAAGAAAATTACAATCAGTTAATGGCGTACAGTAACTTCTACTCTACTGAGTTAGGTTTTATCAATGAAAATGACCTTGAAAAGGTAAAATTCAAAAAAGAAAGCAGCAGCTACACTTCAAAATTCTGGGAAAACCCTTCATTTCCCAATATGCAGCTCGTTTTCAGCTCATTCTTTAAAGATGATTTAAAAGAACAGGAAAATAAACCCCAAAATTAAAATTCATCTTTTCCAATAAGCGTTCAGAAATAGACCTTAAAAACCTGCCTAATTTTAACTAAAACAGACAAAGTAAAAATAAAAACTCTTCATTAATAAAGGTTTTACTAAATTTGTAGCAAACAGATAAAAATGAAAAAGTTTTCTTTTCTACTAGTTTTCAGTTTGTTGCTTTTTACTGCATGCAAAAAAGACCATGTAGATGCGACAACTACTAAAACGTTACAGTCAAGTATCAACGACATGACTTCCAGTCTTACGACCATTAAACAGATTAAGTTTAATGAAGCACTCTATATCCTTAAAACATTTGGAGTGGAAGCAGACGGCGATGTTAATGAACTGAAAGCTCTTGGCAAACTCATCGACGGAAAAAAGGTTCCCGAAATTTTAGCACTCGCAGACGAAGTGGCTCAAAAAAACGGAATAGAATGGGCAAGCACATCGCCACCGTCATTAGGAGAAATGAACATCTTTGGAGATGATAAAGCCAAAGAAAGTGATCCCAATGATGTAAAAGCTGCTTCTTTAAGCATTATCACAAGACCTACTGCCGATGACGGAAACGGAGCTACTGCCATCCAGATTATTCCTAGATTAGTAGACAATGCAGGAAATCCTATTTCATTTACCGGTGCCGGACTGGAAGCAACATTGGAGGTTTTCAGTAACGGAGTAAGAATATCTACCGCTAAAAACCTGATGCAGGATAATAACTTTAAAGGTTTTAATCTAAAATTCTCGTCTATCCTTGCTTCAAAAGTAGTGGATAATAAAATTGACATCACCGTTTCTGTAAAAACAACGGCAAAAACATTCAAAATGTCTAAAATCGGATTGGATGTAAATCCTTCTGCATTGAAAGTTCCAGCTCCTCCAAAAACGGATTCAACTGCAATAAACCAGGATCCAAGTGCAGTTGTAGACCCTAATAATCCTACAGTTACGCCTACTACTCCAACAGATCCTAATGCCGCAACTCCTCCTCCAGCTGCACCAAAACAGCCTGTAGCAGACCCAAAAAATACAGTAAACAAGTTTTTAAGTAATGTAGGTTCTCAAAATCTTAAAGCAGCATTTGATGCATCAAGCAACCCAAGCTGGGGAAGCTATGAATCTTTTGCAAGCGCAACTTCCGGTTTTGGCTCTGTAAAAAATGTAAGTGTAAAAAACATTTCATCCAACGCATCCAATAACACAAGCGCAAGCGTTAATGCTACCTACGATGTTACCGATAAAAGCGGAAAAACAACTTCTCTGAAAGTAACTTTCGGACTTAAAAATGTAAACGGAGACTGGAAAATTTCCAGTTATAAAATAAACCCATAATGGCGTCACAAGAACTCATCAGAAAATTAGAGGAAACCATTGAAAATGTTCCGGATTTTCCAATCCCGGGGATACAGTTCAAAGATATCTCTCCTATTTTTTTGAATCCTAAACTTTACGAAGCTGTGATCGAAGACCTGGTCGCTTTCAGTAAAGGAAAAGTAGATGCTGTCTGTGGTATAGAAAGCCGCGGGTACCTTTTTGGTATTGCCATTGCAGTTGCATTAGAAGTTCCTTTCATCTTAATCAGGAAAAAAGGAAAACTTCCACCAGCTACCGTTTCAGAAAAATATGACCTGGAATATGGAAGTGCAGAAATAGAGACACGCGAAGGACAGATCAAAAAAGGACAGCGGGTATTAATTCATGACGATCTGCTGGCAACAGGAGGAACGACAGAAGCAGCCGCAAAACTTGTCGAAAAACAAGGTGCAAAAGTGGCTCAGTTCAGCTTCCTGATTGGCTTAACAGATCTCAAAGGAGATGAAAAGCTTAAAAAATTCGATGCTGAAATCTACCATATCCTGAATTATTAACAATACATGCAGGTCCTGTCAAAGTATTTTCACGGATAAACAATTTATAATTCACAAGATTTACGCAATAATACTCGCAAAGTATTTTGTAAATCATTCAGAAACAATTAAATTTGCAATTCAATTTTTAAGAATTTATGGCAAAATTGGGAAAGAATGCTCAAAACGAGCAAGAAGGTAAAGAAACGGTTGAGTTCTTTAAAGACCTTGATAGAGAGGCTTTAAACACTGAGAGATTTCTTGAAAAATATTCAAAACCTCTAAGTATTGCATTTGGAGTTTTGGTGTTGGGTGTTTTAGGTTTCTTTGCTTACAAACAATTCGTTGTAGCGCCTAAAAACATTGAAGCTGTAAAAAGTTTCCTTGCTGCACAAAAAAATCTTGCCGAAGGGAAAGATAAAGAAGCATTGGGAGGAAAATCTGCTGCAAATCCAGGTTTTATAGGAACCTATAACGAATACTCTAATACCAATGTAGGTAAACTGTCTGCTTATAATGCGGGTATACTGAAATTTAAAGAAGGAAAATACCAGGAAGCGTATGATCTTCTTGATAAGTTTTCGTCTGACAACAAAACATTGATGGCAATGAAATATGGCGCAATGGCAGATGCTCAGTCAGGTCTTAACAAAAATGATGAAGCCTTATCATTGTTAGACAAAGCATCTTCTGCATCTGATGATCCTTACACCACTTACTATTTTACAAGAAAAGCAGGTATTGTAGCTTTAGGATTAAAAAAGAATGCTGACGCTAAAAAATACTTCTCTGTAATTGACGAGAAATATCAGGACTACGACAACGGAATGTCTGATTCTTATATTGAAATGACTAAATATTACTAAAAAATGGCAACAGTTAATCTTTCCGATTACAAGCCACTTCATATAACCAATGCCGAAGATTTTTCTATCGGCATTGTTTTTTCTGAGTGGAATGATTTTGTAACGTACAATCTTCGTGATGCAGCCTTGGAAATCCTTGAGAAAGAAGGCGTAAAATCTGAAAATATAAAACTTTTTCCGGTGCCGGGAGCTTTTGAACTCAACTATGCGAGTATGCAGCTTTGCAAGGAAAGAAAATATGACGCTGTCATTGCAATAGGATGTGTTATCAGAGGGGAAACTCCACATTTTGATTTCGTATGTTCTGCAGTAGCACAGGGAATCAAAGATTGCAATATTCTGACCGATACTCCTACCATTTTCTGTGTTTTAACAGATGATACTAAAGAACAGTCTATAGCGAGAAGTGGCGGCGATTTAGGAAATAAAGGAGTAGAAGCTGCCGTAACGGCTTTACATATGATTAATTTTAAAAAGAATTTATCCGAGAAGAAAGGCAATATCGGCTTCGGACATTCTTAATAATTTATTTATTGATACCATACAGGACTATTTTTAAATAGTCCTTTTTTATTTTGTATACCCTCTATACTTTATATATTGGAATTCTTTCAACCCTATTAAAAACCCTAAACGAATATTAATTCTGTCATAAAATTTCCTTCAGGCAGCAGGTTTACATTTTTTTTGTTAAAAAATAGCACACAAAAACTATCTTTGTGAAAGTTAATATACCATCCAGATGTATCCTCAAAAAATAAAACCATTCCTGTATTTAGGGATTTTTTACCTTATTATTTCTTTAGTCATAAGAGTAATATTCTTTTTTCATCCCATTACTACAGCAAGTTTCAGCGTTTTCGAAGTCATTAAAGTTCTTTCAATAGGCTTTCTGAATGATGCTTTTGTATTCGTCCTTGCCAGTTCAATTTTGGCGATATACTTTTTATTTCTCTCCAACTCAAAATACAAAAAGCCGTATGGATATATCATTCTGGGGATTCTTGTCCTCTTTTTCCTGTATATCTGGCTGGTTCCCAACAATATTTTCAAGCAGTATGGCGGATCTATATCAGAAGTAGCCCTTACCTTTGTAGGAATCAAGGCACTTTTCTTTGCTCTTATGCTGTTTCTTCCCAACCAAAGGATCAAAATACGGAACGTATTATATTTCATCACATTACTGCTCTATGTTTTGCTGATTATCTTCAATGCGGTGAGTGAATATTTCTTTTACAATGAATTCGGAGTACGTTATAATTTCATTGCGGTAGATTATCTTATTTACACCAATGAAGTCATTGGAAATGTAATGGAAAGCTATCCTGTAATTCCGTTATTTTCAGCAATATTGATCGTTACCCTGGCGATTACATGGTTTATATTTAAAAAGACGAAAAACGAATTACTGGAATTACCCAATTTTAAACAAAAAATGGTCTTACTGGGATCTTTTATTGTGCTTTCATTGATCAGTGTATGGGCGGTATCATCTTTAATGAAGATCAAATCTGAAAATGTTTTTGCAGACGAAATTGAAAATAATGGTCTTCCAAAATTCTACTGGGCATTTACCCATAATGAATTGGATTATTTCCAGTTTTATTCCCAAATCGACCAAAGAGAGGCGGAAAAGAATTTTTTAAGCCAGTTTCCGGAACATACGTTAAAAAGAACAATTACTGCTGAACAGCCAGAACTTAAGAAGAATGTAGTGCTAATCTCTATTGAGAGCCTTTCTGCAGACTTCATGGAACATTACGGGAACACACAAAAGATCACTCCTTTCTTAGACAGTCTGGCGAATCAGTCATTGATGTTTACAAACCTTTATGCAACCGGAAACAGAACGGTAAGAGGACTGGAAGCTTTGACACTTTGTATCCCTCCGACTGCCGGAGAAAGTATTATTAAAAGAGATGATAATAAAAATAAATTCACAACAGGCAGCGTTTTTAAATCCAAAGGTTACGATGTGAAATTTTTATACGGCGGGTATAGCTATTTCGATAATATGTCAGATTTTTTTGGAGGAAACGGCTATGATATTGTAGACCGAAATAACTTCAAACCTGAAGAAATCACATTCGCCAATGTTTGGGGAGTGGCGGATGAAGATATGGCGAGAAAAGCCATTCAGGTGATGAATTCGGAGGCGAAATCCGGGAAACCGTTCTTTAATCACTGGATGACAGTTTCCAACCACCGACCTTTTACGTATCCTGACGGAAGAATTGATATCCCTGGGACTGCAAAATCCCGTGAAGGAGGCGTAAAATACACCGATTATTCTCTGCGACTGTTTTTTGAAATGGCTAAAAAACAAGACTGGTACAAGAATACCGTTTTCGTGATTATTGCTGACCACTGTGCATCAAGTGCCGGAAAAACAGAACTTCCGATGGAGAAATACAGAATTCCGGCTATGATATTCTCTGAAGGGTACATCCAACCTCAAAAATTTGACAAACTGATGTCGCAGATTGATCTTATGCCGACTTTGTTTGGATTGCTTAATTTCAGTTATCAGTCTAAATTTTTAGGCCAGGACGTTTTCAAAAAAGAATTCCAGCCTAAAGCCTATATTGCTACTTACCAGGATTTGGGATTTGTAAAAGACGGCTACATGACCATCATTTCTCCGGTAAAAAAAGTAAAACAATACTCATTAACCGCAGAACAAAGCGATCTGGCTCCTGAATTCAAATACAAATACGATGAGAAATTGCTGAAAAACAATAACGAACAGTTAATTAATGAAACTATTTCTGCCTATCAATCGACTTCTTATTGGCTGAAAACAAAGCAGCTGAACCGATAGTTTTTATCTGATAATAAAGGCTTTATAAAAGTCACCATTGTATGATTTTTTTTATTACTTTTGAAAAGATAAAACTTTAACCAAAATTATTATGAAAAATCTTAGAAAAATTTCAAGAAGTGAATTAAAATCAGTGAAAGGAGGAGCAGAGTTAAATTGTCATTGTAGTCCTGGTGATTCTGGATTACCTCCAATAGATACAATCTCACCTGATGCAGAGACATGTTTCAAAACATGTGTATGTTATAGAAAAGGAGGATGTTAAGTAAACACTTTAAAATATTATACTTTACCATATGAAGTATTCATTTTCTAATAAGAGGATATTCTGTATCCTCTTATTTTATTTCTCAGCGGTAAGTGCTCAGAAAGTTACCTTTATCAACAATACGAATACCTCTGTTACCATTAAAAATGGTGATAAGGAGATTAATATTCAGGATCATGAAAAAAAAGAACTGGCAGATGTAACAGACATCTTAATGCTTAAAGAAATAGACAGATCCATTTATTTATTCCTGGAACCAACAGAAAAGCTCACCATAACTTTAGAAAAGGCCTATAAACTACATTACGCTGGTAACCGGGCCTCAGTCTATGAGTACATCAATGGAAATTTAAACGCTGATACCTATGGAAAATCCAATGATTATGTAAAAGCGATAAAAAATAAAAATCTTGGAGAATTAGCTAAATATTCAGAGTTGCTATTGATAAATATTCTAAGAAATATCAAGCAAACTAGTATTTTACCCACTGAAAATGATTCTTATGCCACCAAAAAAATGAAAAACTACATCAAATACAATTGGCTAATGACCGTTTTCTCTGCCATTGACAGCCAGAATGATAAAAATTTTTCCGGACAGGCTCTTAATTATTTCAAAAAATATATTGAAGTTGATCTTCCCCAATACAGATGTGTTACTTTTTACCAATACAGCGTTCTTGAAAATTTAGCCCGATATAATAACCTATTAGAGAAAAAGCTGCCCACTTATCCTATCATCGAACATACAACAACAGAAAGAGATAACATCAATCAGTTTCTCCCTAAGACATGTCAGAAATATTATTTTTCTAACAAATACGGATATCTCAATCACATCAATAGTCCTGAAAAAGAATACTATAAAAAAATTTTAAATGAAAAATTTAATGATCAGTAAAGAGATTTTATTAAAAACTGTCATTCTATCCTTCGCCTTTTGGTCATCAAGTTTTTTTACACAAAACTATCAGGTTACCTACGAAGTAAAGTTTAAGCCAAAAAAAGAAAGTGATTCGCTGGTCAAAGAATATATGGTCTTAAAAATTATTAAAGGGCAAAGTATTTTCTATAATGTAAATAAAGAAAAAATAGATTCTCTGGTAAGAATAAATAACTTTAAAGCAGTTTATACGATTAACAGCTCTTTATTAAGATTACAGGTGTCTAAAAGTCTATCTAAAGATTACAGTACAATAGGAGTTACTTTTAACCAGTTCAAGTATTGGTACAAAGAAAAAAATCCAAGATATTATGACCTTAAAAAGTATGGCCCCTTTAAGGAATATACCGCCAATGAAGCCTTCACCGACTTTGGGCAGAGAAAGTGGCATATTTTATATACCCCTGATATCCCAATCAATGATGGGCCTTATATTTTTTCAGGACTTCCAGGTTTAGTGATAAAAGCGGAATCTATAGATGGAGATTACAGTTTCGAAGCTATTGAAATCAAAAAATTAACTGATTCACTGCTATTAACAGAAAATAAAGAAAATATAAAAAAAGATAAACTGATGAAAAATATTGGTGATTTTATTAAAGATCCTGCTTCTCATCGCATTAATTTCAAAAATGATTTTGGAGACAGTTTTACCTATGAATTCGGCGGAGCAAGGGATACAAGCTATAACAAAACAAATGAAATCATACAAAAAGTTCTTCAGGATTTTAATAATTATCCGGATAAAGATATTCCAGTCATAACATTTTAGTGGTGGTAAACATTTATTTTATAAATTTACCTACACAAAAAAAATACTATGAGATGGACAGACGACAGAAGTGATAATGTTGATGACCGCCGAGGCACCGGAGGAGGTGGAGGTATGATTGTAGGAGGCGGATTGGGAACATTAATTATTGCTGCTATAGTTTTCTTTTTAGGCGGCGATCCTTCTTCTTTACTTTCTTCTGGCGGTGGAAATGCACCTGCAAAGACTGAACAGAGAACATTAACCCCTGAAGAACTTCATATCCGGGAATTTATAAAAATGCTCACCGCTGAAAATGAACAGACATGGACATCTATTTTTACAGCTAACGGAATGCAATATACTCCGGCTACAGTCGTGTTATTTGAAAATAATACCACTTCAGAATGTGGACCTGCCGAGTCGGCAATGGGACCTTTCTACTGCCCGGCAGACCAAAAGGTGTATATGGATATGAGCTTTTTTAATGAACTTCAGGAAAAGTTTGGAGCCAAAGTGACGGAATTTACAGTGGCTTATGTTTTAGCACATGAAATGGGTCATCACGTACAGACCTTATTAGGAACCACTCAAAAAGTAGATGCGCTGAGAAGAAGCGGACGCTATTCTGAAGCCGACCTAAACAGAGTATCTGTCGCTACAGAATTACAGGCTGATTTTTATGCCGGTGTCTGGGCAAAAAACACAGATGATAAGGAACATATTTTACAGCCCGGGGATTTGCAGTCTGCCATTGATGCCGCACAGGCCGTTGGGGATGACAATATCCAGAAAAAATCTCAGGGATATGTAAATCAGGAAAGCTTTACGCATGGATCTTCTGCACAACGTAAAGAATGGTTTATGAAAGGCTATAATACCGGAGACATTAAGCAGGGTGATACCTTCAACCAGCTTTTAAAATAATCTCTTTTTAAAAATAAAAATCCCTGAAGTTATTCTTCAGGGATTTTGTTTTATTGCAGTTCTATCGGGTTGCTGTTTTTCTTAGCTTCTTCTTTTACCCTCTCTTCCATTCTTTTTCTCATATCCGCAGGATTTTGGTTGCCGCCACCGCCACCTGCTCTCGGTGGAGCAGGAAAGCCACCACCTCCATTTTGCATAAATGATATCGGATCGGTCTTATATTTTTGTTGTTGCTTCAGGTAATCTGTTCTCTTAACTTTCAGGGTGTTTCCAAACTGATTTAAAGTAGGAATTTCAGCAATTTTATAATTCTTCATCAGGTCGAAAGAATATTCACCTTTATCATCTTCAACTTTAACAATAAGCCCGGGAAGTCCACTAAACTTATAAGGTCCGTCCTGATAAGGCAGATCTGTTGTAAACCAAGCTGTCCATTTTCTTCCTCCAAAATCGGTGGTTGCTTTTTGAACCTTATATTCTCCTATCTTAGAAGTTTCGGAAGACATCTTCCAATTCAAAGGGCGATCCTCTTCGTAAACGTAAATATCTCTTCCTATTCTGTCTTTATAATATACTTTCTGACTGGATTTATCTTTTTCAACAGAATAGTTGATATTGGTCCTAAATCCTTCCAGCTGCTCTCTATTAATTGAGCCTCTTCCGCCTCCGCCCTGAAAGGCTTTCTGTAAAGTAGAATCTCTTTTCGCTCTGTTTTCAGAATAAAACAGGGATTTTTCTGCTGAAATATCTAAATATGCATGTTCTGTTTTAATATCATTTTTATTTTCAGCGTCTGGTTTCATCGTAACTTGATACACAAACCGGTTGGTCTGCGCAAAAACATTCTGTATAAACAGCGCTAAAGCAATGATGCCTATTTTTTTCATTTTTAATTTATTTTAATTCAATTGGGTTTTGGCTTATGCCGCTTTTAAAAGGAAGATTTTCTGTACCGGTATTTGAAATGGAAGCAGAATTATCTTCCATTCCTCTGTGTGACATTCCGCCACCGCCTGAATGGCCGCCGCCGCCCATTCCGCCACCTCTCATGCCGCCCATTCCGCCGCCATGTTTTCCACCTCCGCCTGCAAAGTTCTGCGTCCGTCCATCACCACCTCCTGCCTGAAGTCTTTTATTTTTCAAAAATTCCAGTTCCATTGCAGCTTTATCACTGTGGAAATTAACTCTTGTACTTTGTCTTGCATCAGAAGAAACAGGCTCTTCAAAAGCATTTTTCAACATCACTTTTTTAACAAGATCGAATTTATAATCTCCTTTATCGTCTTCTAATTTCACGATCAGACCCGGTAATCCGGAAAATTTATAGGGTCCGTCCGAAACAGCAATCTGTTTGGTAAACCATGCCGTCCAGACTCTTCCTCCAAAATTGGCAACCGCTTTCTGAGCAGGATATCCGTTTTGCTGCCCCGTATCATTCAGAATATCCCATTGTATAGGCCTGTCTTCCTGATAATAAATTTGCTTCCCGGCTACTCTATCATAATAATATACCTTATGATCAGGAATATTTTTGGTAATGTAATAGTCAAAAAAAGTAGGCTCAGCATGTTTTCCTATGCCAAGCTTGGAAAAATCTTTTTTTTCTTTTTTGTTCTCTTCTTTTTCATCCATTTTCATTGTGGTGAATAAAGAATCTTTAATCAGCTTGTGTTCACTGATAAATAAAGAGCGGTTTTCTTTAACATCCAAAAATGTTCTTTCACTTTTCATGCTTACCAGATTGATTGAATCCGGATTGACTAAAGTTTCATAAATGTATCTTACCGTCTGTCCATAGGACATCGTTAATAAAAACAACCCAAAAAAAACGAGGAGTTTCTTTTTCATAATTATTTCTTTTATAGATATAAAATCCGGTTCAAAGTTAAATCAAAAACAGATTCTTCAGATTGACAATAGAAAATTTATATAATTTTAACAGTACCAATCATATTTATAATGATCTTAATAAGAACGGAATCATTAAAATAGATATCTTCAATTTGAGATTGCGGAAATTAGTTCGTATTTTTGCATGATTAAATCATTCTAAATAAATACAATGATAAAAGTTTCAGATTACGCAAAGGAAAAAGCGATCCAATTGATGACAGAGGATGGCTTCAACCCTACTGAAGATTATATAAGAGTTGGGGTAAAAAGCGGAGGATGTTCTGGATTAGAATATGTTTTAAAGTTTGACAACCAGAAAACAGATACAGATCAAGTTTTTGAAGACAATAATATCAAAATTATTATAGATAAAAAGTCGATCCTCTATTTAGCGGGTACCACTCTTGAATATTCAGGAGGTTTAAACGGAAAAGGATTTGTATTCAACAATCCTAATGCATCCAGAACATGTGGTTGTGGAGAGAGTTTTTCTTTATAAGGAAAGACAGTAGATAATATCAGACTCAGACTATGTTCTGAAATCTAAAAAAAAACAATGAGTAAATATACTGAAGACGACTTAAGAGTTGATCTAGAAAATAAAAAATACGAATTCGGTTGGGAAACGAAGATCGATTATGAAGATTTCCCCATTGGATTAAATGAAGATGTTATTCGTGCTATTTCTGCTAAAAAAGAAGAGCCGCAATGGATGACAGACTGGCGTTTGGAATCTTTCAAGATCTGGCTGAAAATGGAAGAACCTACTTGGGCAAATATCAAGTATGAAAAACCGAATTTTCAGGGAATCCGTTATTATGCAGCACCGAAATCAAATCCTGAACTGGCAAGTCTGGATGAGGTAGATCCGGAATTACTAAAAACGTTTGCAAAACTTGGTATCAATATCGAGGAACAAAAAAGACTTTCAGGGGTAGCAGTAGATATCGTTATCGATTCTGTTTCTGTGAAAACAACGTTCCAGGATACTTTGATGGAAAAAGGAATTATTTTCTGTTCCATTTCAGAAGCCATTAAAAATCACCCTGACCTGGTGAAGAAATATCTTGGAAAAGTAGTTCCAAGAGGTGATAATTTTTACGCCGCACTAAATTCCGCAGTATTTTCTGACGGAAGTTTCTGCTATATTCCTAAAGGAGTAAGATGCCCAATGGAATTATCTACTTATTTCCGTATTAACCAAGCCGGAACAGGTCAGTTTGAAAGAACTCTGGTTATTGCTGATGAGGGAAGTTACGTATCTTATCTTGAGGGCTGTACAGCTCCATCAAGAGATGAAAACCAGCTTCATGCTGCTGTTGTAGAGCTTATTGCTTTAGATGATGCTGAAATCAAATATTCTACCGTTCAAAACTGGTATCCCGGAAATGAAGAAGGAAAAGGAGGTGTTTTCAACTTTGTAACCAAAAGAGGAATTTGCGAAAGAAATGCAAAAATATCCTGGACCCAGGTTGAAACCGGTTCTGCAGTAACCTGGAAATATCCGTCTTGTATATTGAAAGGGGACAATTCTATCGGAGAGTTCTACTCTATTGCTGTGACGAATAATCACCAATATGCAGATACCGGAACGAAAATGATCCATATTGGAAAAAATACGAGATCAACCATTATTTCAAAAGGTATTTCAGCAGGAAAATCACAAAACTCATACAGAGGATTGGTAAAAGTAATGCCTTCAGCAAAAGGAGCCAGAAACTTTTCTCAATGTGACTCTTTACTGATGGGTAATGAGTGTGGTGCCCATACATTCCCTTATATTGAAATTAAAGATCCAACAGCGCAATTAGAACACGAAGCAACCACTTCAAAAATCGGAGAAGATCAAATCTTCTACTGTAACCAGAGAGGAATTGATACGGAAAGAGCAATTGCACTGATTGTGAATGGTTTCAGCAAAGAAGTTCTGAACAAACTACCAATGGAATTCGCAATTGAAGCCCAAAAATTACTGGAAATTTCTCTGGAAGGTTCTGTTGGATAATAAAAATAAATCAAGAATAAGCGGTAAGAAGTGATTATTCAATTACCTATTACCAAATGTCATATTAAAACTTATGTTAAATATAAAAAATCTACACGCCAAAATTGAAGACGGCGCAGAAATATTAAAAGGTATTAATCTAGAAATAAAGCCAGGTGAAGTTCATGCGATCATGGGACCTAACGGTGCTGGTAAATCTACTCTTTCTTCTGTAATTGCAGGAAAGGAAGACTACGAAGTTACAGACGGAGAAATTATTTTCCAGGGAGAAAACATCATTGAAGATGCTCCTGAAGATAGAGCACACAAAGGAATTTTCCTTTCTTTCCAATATCCGGTAGAAATTCCCGGTGTTTCTGTAACGAACTTTATAAAAGCTGCTTTAAACGAAAACAGAAAAGCAAACGGACTTTCTGAAATGCCGGCAAAAGAAATGCTTGCTATGATCCGTGAAAAGTCTGAAAAGCTTGGCATCAAGAAAGATTTCCTTTCAAGATCTCTAAACGAGGGATTTTCCGGAGGTGAAAAGAAGAGAAATGAAATTTTCCAGATGATGATGCTTAATCCTAAATTGGCGATTCTTGATGAAACAGATTCAGGATTAGATATCGATGCTTTAAGAATTGTGGCTGACGGGGTAAACCAATTTAAGAATGAAGGAAATGCAGTTCTTTTGATTACTCACTATCAAAGACTTCTTAATTATATCCAGCCGGATTTTGTTCACGTTTTAGCCAACGGTAAAATAATTAAAACTGGTGACAAATCGCTTGCTTTGGAATTGGAAAGCAAAGGCTACGACTGGCTTCTTAACTAATATTGAACGCTAGAGCATTTTGGGAACAACCTATTGTATGTTTTCCGGGATGACAACGAATGAAACGGGAAAACCGTAACATATTGACAACAGTTTTATTTTAAATATATTAAAAAAGGTGATGGCCGAAATATCAGTAATGGCGTTATACGAACAAATTACAGACAACCATAGTAAATTTCTGGAGAGCCTTCGTCACAGATTTTTAGACGAGGACAGACAGGCTGCTCTTCATACATTTGAAAACCTTGGTTTTCCTACAAAAAAAGACGAAGAATATAAATATACCAACCTAAAGGAAATCACGGAAAAAAGCTACAACTTTTTCCCGAAAGAAAGTCATAATATTACGAAAGAGCAATTGGATCTTCTTCATTTGGGAGAAGAGAATTTTGACTGGATCGTTTTTGTAAATGGTAAGCTTCATAAAGAATTATCAAAAGTTTCTATTGAAAATGTAGAGTTTCTTTCTTTCAATTATGCGTTGAATGATGAGAAGCACAAAGAGGTTTTTGATAAGTATTTTAATACAATTGCTTCCAAAGACACTGCTTTTACTAATCTAAACCTTGCGTACTGCAAGTATGGGTTCTTTTTGAAAGTCCCAAAAAATGTAGTGATTGAAAAACCAATCCACGTTTTTTATATTTCTCAAAATCAGGAGGAAAATACGTTCTACAACACTAGAAACTTATTGATCGTAGAAGAAGGAGCAAAAGTGGAAATCATTGAAAGTCATCATAATTTTGATGATACTTTTGTACTGACCAATTCAGTAACAGAGATCTTCACATATCCTAATGCTAAAGCAGACTGGCATAAAGTTCAGAATGATAATGACACTTCTTATCTGATAGACAGTACTTTTGCAAGACAGGAAAAAGACAGTTTAACCACTGTGAATACGTTCACCTTCGGAGGTAAGCTGGTAAGAAATAATCTGGATTTTATTCATAATGGACAGAATATCAATTCATTCATGAATGGAATTACCATTATTGGAAAAGACCAGCTGGTAGACCATCATACGGCGGTTCACCACAACCAGCCTCACTGTGAAAGTTACCAGAATTATAAAGGGATCTTTAAAGATAATGCACATGGTGTATTCAACGGAAAAGTCTTCGTTGACAGAATCGCACAGAAAACAAATGCGTATCAGCAAAATAACAACGTTTTATTAAGCGAAGGAGCAACGATTGATACCAAACCTCAGTTAGAGATCTTTGCAGATGATGTGAAGTGTTCTCACGGCTGTACGGTAGGTCAGTTGAATAAAGACGCCCTGTTCTATTTAAGAGCAAGAGGTATTTCTAAAAAAGAAGCTCAGGCTTTACTGTTATATGCATTTGCGAATGATGCCATGCAGAATATCGACATTGAACCTTTGAAAGAGAAAATATCAAAGCTTTTAGCAGAAAAACTGGAAGTAGACATAGAGTTCTAACAATAAATTGATACATAAAAAGCACCTCGACGGAGGTGCTTTTTTACTTTTATACCTGTTGGATTATTTCATCCAGGATTGATTGTCTTTTTTGTCGGAACGTTTTCTTCCGTTATCAAAATTATATCCAAATCCCACTCCTAAAGTCTGTTTAAGCTGTGTTTTCTGAATTTGATTATGATCATACATCAGATCCAAAGTAATATTGGAAGAAATATATTTATTGATCTTCATATTTAAAACAGCACCATAAGCAAGTACTAATCTGTCAGGATGATCCAAATAATTTGAAAATACAGAACCCGTATTCGTCAAGTTAATATTCTCCATAAGCTTCACTTTATACATTGCCGTTCCTAAGAAACCAAACTGAAACAATGAAGTATCGCCATCTTTCTTCAGCCCGTAGCTTCCGGCATATTGCAGGTCTTTATCTGATACAAAAGTTATTCTTGCGTTAGCAGGACGCAGGGTCATTGTAAAATTGTCATTGGGACGGTAAGTCACCCCTACCCCAACATTAACGTACCCGGGAGCCATAAAATTTGAAATTTTACGGGCATCAGGATTATTCCCGTCTTCATATCCGGCTGCAAACTGAGTCTGCAGGCTTGCACCTCCGGAAAGATACCAGTGCTGTGCAAATTCTCTTCCATAGTTTGTAGAAAGATTAATTACATCCTGTGTTTTTCTTGTTCCTGTACCTTTTGTATTATTTTGTCCGTAGCCCAGAATAACGATGTTTTCCCAGAGATCTTTACCTTTCTCGTACGTCATATTGTAATTGACTCCTGCGAGCCACCCAACATTATTGGCTCCCCCGCCAACCCAGTTTGAAAAAGCAGCCTGATTAAGCATTAATGTGTTTTGTCCCTGGATCGACCATGCCTTTACGGTATCCGCCACAGGGGCATCGGTTTTAGCTTCTTGAGCAACAGCACTTACCCCTAGAGAAAAGGAAGCGGCTAATAAAAGTTTTTTCATATTTAACGATTTTCATTACAAATGTATAAATATAATTCCTCACGAAAAACAAATCACACAAAACTGAAATATGAAACTATTATTTAATGCATTAAGATTATAAAAATTAAATATAGAAACGTAAACAACTTATCTCTGCACATTATCTAAAGCAATAAAATGGGCGGGCTTTCAAATTTGAAAGCCCGCCCATTTGTAAAGTGTATTTTTTTATTTTTTAATCCACCATTGACTGTCTTTTCTCTCGGAACGTTTTACCCCATTACTAAGGGTGTAGGCAAAACCAACTCCTAAAGTTTGCTTCAGCTGAGTTTTTTGAATCTGGTTGTGATCATACAGCACATCTAAAGTAATATTGGTAGAAATAAATTTATTTACTTTCATATTCAAAAGTGCACCGTAGGCTAATACAAGCCTGTCCGGATGATCCAGATAATTTGAAAATACAGAAGCGGTATTGGTTAAATAAATATCTTGCATCAGCTTCACCTTATACAATGCTGTGCCGAGAAAACCGAATTGCAATAACGAAGAATCACCATCCTGTTTTAAACCATAACTTCCTGCAAACTGAAGATCCGGGTCAAGAACCAGAGTCCATCTGGCATTGGCAGGACGTAAAGTAACTGTAAGATCATCATTGGGCCTGTAAGTAATACCCAAACCAAAGTTAAGATAACCAGGTGCCATAAAGTTAGAAATTTTCTTTGCCCCCGGATTGTTTCCATCCTCATATCCTGCAGCAAACTGGGTCAGTAAACTTGCGCCTCCAGATAAATACCAGCTTTTTGAAAACTGCCTTCCATAATTGGTAGAAACATTAAGAACATCCTGAGTTTTCCTAGTTCCAATACCTTGTGTATTGTTTTGTCCGTAATTTAAAATAATAATATTTTCCCAAAGATCTTTATCTTTTTCATAGGTAATATTATAGTTTGCTCCTGCAAGCCAACCTATATTATTGGCTCCGCCTCCTACCCAATTGGAGAAAGCAGCCTGATTGATCATTAACGTATTTTTGCCTAAAACTGACCAGTACCTGATCGTATCTATTTTTACAGAATCATTCTTAACTTCTTCTTGAGCATTTGCATAAATTCCTATAGAAAAGGAAAGAATCAATAAAAACTTTTTCATTATTTTAAATGATTTTCACTACAAAAGTATTAATATATTTTTTGTTGAGCGAAAATTTCACAGATAAAGAACTTTAAAAAAGCATGGCTACCATTATAAAAAACTGATAATAAACCATTTATAAACAGTCACTTTGAACAGATTATATTGCATAGCCAATGGCCTAAAACCTTACCTTTTGTCTTAAAATCCATCCGAATTGTATAAATCATCGCCAAAATTTCCGAAATTTATCATTGGCTTTTGATTTGACGTAAAACCTTCATGTTTAAAAATGTAATTTCCAACAGAGCTATTATATACCCACTGGTAATGCTTGCCGCCATGTGGTTTGGCTACTTTTTGCAAACGCAGGGATTTTTCATCAGCTGTTTTGGCGCCATCATTCCCTTACTTCCGGAAGGCCTGCTTGGAATTATAACTTCTCCCCTTTTACATGGAAATCTGGACCATATTATAGGGAATTCAATTCCGATCGCTGTATTGATGTTCCTCCTCTACCAATTTTATCCTTTAGTGGCCAATAAGGTATTTATCAGTGGCTGGCTGGCTACAGGTTTACTAGTTTGGCTTTTGCCACCTATAGACATTGTTACTGGCGAATACATGTACACCTGCACAATCGGTGCAAGTGGAGTTGTTTATGTTCTGGCGTTTTTCCTTTTTTTCAGTGGCGTATTCAAGTGGAATACAAAACTTTTAACGATATCTCTGCTTGTCGTCCTCTATTATGGAAGTTTGATCTGGGGAATGTTCCCGGAAGAATTGTTTTACAATCTTCAGGAGCCCAGCAAAATCTCATGGCAAGCGCATCTTTCAGGTGCTGTAGTAGGGAGTATTATAGCTTTTGCGTTTAAAAATGTAGGAGAGAAAAAGAAAAAATACATCTGGGAATTTCCTAATTATTATAACGAAAAAGATGACAAGCTGTGGCAGGAATACAAAGAAAATCATCCCGATGACTTCCTGGAGCTGCCTTATAAAAAGCGTGACGATATCTGGGATCATTTGGAAGAATTAAGGCGGAAATAAACTTATTTTACTACATTTGAAAAAAACACACATGATTTCCGAAGAATATCTCTATGCAATTGCACTGCGCGAATGCAGCTTTATCGGCGACATCAATTTCCATAAACTTGTGCAGACTTTTGGAAGCGCAAAAGAAACCTGGGAAAAAGCAAAAAAAGAATACAGCAGACTGGATGGAATAGGTAGAAAAACCGTTTCTGAGATTGGTAATACAGAACACCTGAAATTTGCAGAAAAAGAACTTCAGTTCTGTGAAAAGAATAGCATCCAAATTAAACTCAGACATCTTGGCGAAATTCCTCAACTGCTTAATGAATGCGATGATGCTCCCGCTATTCTGTATCAAAAAGGTTCCTTTGATGACCATCGTCAAAAAATAAGTATTGTAGGAACCAGGAATATAACGCCTTACGGTAAACAGTTTATCCATGATTTCTTTGAGGAAACTCAATCCTTTAATTATTTATCAGTCAGCGGACTAGCTTTAGGCATTGACAAAGAAGCCCATGAACAATCTCTTCATTATAAAGTTCCTACAGTTGCTGTTTTAGCCCACGGCTTTCATACGCTGTACCCGGCAAAAAACAGAAAATTATCTGAAAAAATACTACAGGAAGGAGGTGCTTTACTCACGGAATTCAATTCAGCAAGAAAACCGGACAGAGAAAATTTCATTCAAAGAAATAGAATTGTGGCGGGAATTTCTCCTGCGACGATTGTTGTAGAAACAGCTTTTGGAGGTGGATCAATAAGCACGGCAGCTTTTGCCAATCACTACAACCGGGACGTTTTTGCCCTCCCTGGAAAGATAACAGATTCTTACAGCCAGGGATGTAATCACCTGATTTTTCAGAACAAAGCGGCGGCCATTTCGTCTGTAAAAAACCTAATCGATTCTTTGGGATTTCATAAACCTAAAGAGAAAATAGAAGAGCTGTTTCCTTATCACGAAACAACCATACAACTCTCTGAAAATCAAAAACTAATACATCAATCCATAAGAGACAATCCACAAATTTCTTTAGACGATTTGGCGGAAAAAATTTCACTCGCTTCATATAAAATTTTACCTGTAATTTTAGAATTGGAGCTTTTGGGGAAAGTGAAATCGCTTTCCGGGAGACAATTTTTGGCAATTTGATATTTAACGATTTCTTAATATTACATTATTTCAGACATAACATTTAATTTTTAACAAAAATTACACACAAATTATCAATTTAATAAAAATTCGAAACATTATTATTAAATTTTTAACAATCTTTAAATAAGGTATTGTGAATCTTGAAAAAAAAATTAAATTTGTTGACAATAATATTCAACCTTACTATATGGAACAATATAATATTGACCAGAAGATCCAGGAGTTTATTGCAAAGATTGAAGCAAAAAATCCTAATGAGCCAGAATTTTTACAAGCTGTAAAAGAAGTTGCTGTCACTGTAATTCCGTTTATTATGACCAAAAAGGAATATACAGGAATGAAGCTGCTTGAAAGAATGGCTGAAGCTGAAAGAATCATTATCTTCAGAGTTCCATGGGTTGATGACAAAGGAGAGATCCAGGTAAATAGAGGTTTCAGAATTCAGATGAACTCTGCGATCGGACCTTACAAAGGAGGAATTCGTTTCCATCCTACGGTAAACCTTTCTGTTCTTAAGTTTTTGGCTTTTGAGCAAGTGTTTAAAAACTCTCTGACGACTCTTCCAATGGGTGGTGGTAAAGGAGGTTCAGATTTTGATCCGCAAGGAAAATCTGATATGGAAGTAATGCGTTTCTGCCAGGCTTTCATGACAGAACTGTGCAAGCACATTGGTCCTGAAACGGATGTTCCTGCTGGGGATATCGGTGTAGGTGCAAGAGAGATCGGGTACCTTTTCGGACAGTACAAAAAAATCAGAAACGAATTTACAGGAGTTCTTACCGGTAAAGGTCTTGCTTACGGAGGTTCATTAATCCGTCCTGAAGCTACAGGATATGGTGTTGTTTACTTTGCTGAGCAAATGCTTAAAACAATCGGACAGACATTCAAAGATAAAACGGTAACGGTTTCAGGTTTCGGTAACGTAGCCTGGGGAGTTATCAAAAAAATAACTGAACTGGGAGGCAAAGTAGTTACCATTTCCGGACCAGACGGATACGTGTATGATAAAGACGGTATCGATGGTGATAAAGTAGATTACTTATTAGAACTTAGATCTTCAGGAAACAACAGAGCTGAAGATTATGCTAAAAAGTATCCATCTGCAGTATTCCATGCTGGAAAACGTCCTTGGGAAGTAAAGTGTGACGTAGCGATTCCATCTGCTACTCAAAATGAACTTGACTTACAGGATGCTAAATTACTTGTTGAAAACGGATGTTTATGTGTAACTGAAGCGGCCAACATGCCTTCAACTTTAGATGCGATCAACTATTTCCTAGACAGCAAAGTATTATTCTCTCCTGGTAAGGCTTCTAATGCCGGTGGTGTAGCCACTTCAGGATTAGAAATGACTCAAAACTCAATTCGTTTGAACTGGACTTCTGAAGAGGTGGAAGCAAGACTGAAAGAGATCATGATTGGGATCCACAAAGCTTGCAGAGACTACGGAAAAGAGGAAGACGGCTATGTAAACTACGTAAAAGGCGCAAATATCGCCGGCTTCGTGAAAGTTGCTGAAGCAATGTTAGCTCAGGGAGTTGTCTAAAAAATAAATACAGGTCGGGAATTTTCCCGACCTTTTTTGATACAGCCTGTTCCCGGGATTATAAATGGGAAAAAGTAAAAAGTGAAAGGAGAAAGCATTGATATATTCAATGCTTTTTTTTGGTTGTAAATACAGCATAACAGGAGCTAAAAGAACTAATATAGCTCATGGATTTTCATAGAAATAAAAATCCCGAAACATATGTCTCAGGATTTCCTTTCTACTTTGTACTCTATTTATTTCGACTTTTCTTTACGTTTTGACTTCCGTTCTTCTTTTGGAACATCTTTAGATTTTGTTTTTGTCTTAGTTTCTTCCGCAGTAGTCACTGGAGTTGCAACAGGTTCTGCTGTTACGGGTTCAACTTGAGTCGTCGTTGTCGTGGCGGGCGTTGCTGAACCTGCCGTTGCCGGTGTGCTTGCTGGCTGGGCTGGTATTGTTTCTGTTTTAGAACCTTCGGCCGGTTTTTGAGTCTGTGCCTGTGCTGATACCGCAATGATTCCTACGAATGTAAAAGCAGCTGTTAAGATTAACTTTTTCATATTATACTATTTTAAATGGTTGTTTAATTTAAACGCCCATCATTTATAAATAGTATCTTGAAATCAGCACTTTAACTTACTTTATAATCATTTAAGAGGATTTTAGAGAATCTTCTATTTTGCTATATTTTTCATCATTTTTTCAACAAATTCAAAAGCGGCAGGACATATCACCGTATTCTTCATCATCAGATCGTTGATCTGGTAGATCTTTTTACGGTCGGTATGAGGATATTCGCGGCAGGCTTTCGGTCTGACCTCATAGATGGAGCAGGTATTGTCGTCAAGCAGGAAAAAACACGGAAGATTCTGTAATACTTTATCATCATCTTCATCTACCCGCAGGAACTTCGCTTCAAAATCGGCAGGTTTCATGCGAAGATGCTTGGAAATACGCTCTATATCTTTCTCTGTACAAAGAGGACCGGTTGTTTTACAGCAATTGGCACACTGCAGACAGTCTATTTTCTCAAAAACCTCGTCATGGGTTTCCTGTACTATATAATCGAGATTTTTAGGCGGTTTTTTCTTTAATCCGTCCAGAAATTTTTTGTACTCTTTCTGTTTTAATAAAGCCTGTTTTTTGTAAAAGTTTAAATCCATTTATATTTGTTCTTCCTCTCTGACGGGAAGATCTGCTTTTTGATATTCATTTATTTTATCTAAATCCAGGACGGTTGTAAGGTGCTCTTTAGCTGGATAATACATCGGAGTAAATTTTGCTCCATAGATAATTTCACGGGAAACATAGGAAGATCGCTGCACCACCGTATTCGAAAAAACTTCATCAAATGCCCGTATCTGAACAATCATCTCAATATTTATATTTTTAAAATCATCTTCAGAAAAGCCGTAAAAGGGTGAATTCTCGTCTATTTTATGAACTACCGTCCAGTTGAGCGCCAGTGTATTGATCTTACTGAGATGAGTCTCCAGCCTGTAAAAATTATTCTTGGCAACCCCATCTTCAACTACTTCAATAGCGGTTGAAAGAATCACATCAGCATCTGTAAGTGCATTATTCTTATAAGGAGCCAGCCTGAACATTAAAGCGGTCCCCTCCTGAAAAGGAGCTACCACTGCAATATCCGAAAACCTTAAATACGCTCTCGGTCTGGAAAATCTTCCATAGAAAAGTCCGGTTGCAATGGCAAAGGTAAGCAATCCTAAAAAAGCCTCAAAAGTAGCGACAAGACTTGCCGTAAAACCTACCGGAGCAATTCGTCCGTATCCTACCGTCGTAAAGGTTTGTGAGCTGAAGAAAAAAACATCAATAAATTCATTTAAAGGATCACTTTTATCTATTCCGGTAAGGTGCTCTACCCCGATCAGGTAATAGATCATGGCAAAAACAATATTGATGAGAATATAAGCAATCACCAGATAGGAAAGAAAACGGAATGTAGAGAGGTTCAGCATCGTATGGTACCAGCTTAATCTGTTAAAAACATTCACACCCCTTCTCTGAACGTTGGGAAGACCGTCTTTATTGATAAATCTGCCGGATGCATTGCTGCCAAAACCGCTGTTTTCTGTATTTTTTAGACGAATTTTTTGTCTGAATCCTTTTGCCATTTTTAAATCATTTGTTGGTATTGCTTTGAAAAAAAACGAATGGAGGAACTGCCTTTTTATTCGTCTTCAATCCTGCAAAGATAAAATATTGTATTCATGAAATTTATCAACTCTGCGATTGAATTTATAAATTGATTTTACACTACATTTGAAATATGAAAAAACTGGAATCAAGAGAAGATATTGAACATCTCGTTAATTCATTTTATACAAAAGTAACTCAGGATGAAACTATTGGCTTTTTCTTCAGTGATATCGCCAAGGTTGACTGGGATAAACATCTTCCGAAAATGTATTCGTTTTGGGAGTCTATTCTTTTTGGGCAGATGAGCTACAAGGGAAATCCTATGGCCGTCCACTTTCCCATCAATGAAATTCAGGCTATGGAAAAAAGACACTTTGACAAATGGCTTGAGCTGTGGCGAAAAACAATAGAAGAGCATTTCACAGGTGAAAATGCAGACACCGCAATTTATAAATCCGAAAATATCGCCAAATTAATGGCTTTCAAAATGGAAATGGCTAGAAAATCCTAAGGAACAATTACTGTAAAAATATACGCTGCGAGATTCACCAGAAGCACTGTTCCGTAAAGAATATTGGTCTTGCCACGGCTTAAGGAAAGCATTACGATAAATACAGATAAAGAAAGAAGGATGATATCTTTTTTATCCAATCCAAGCACAAAAGGAATATCATACATAATACAAACGATAGATACCGCCGGAATCGTAAGTCCAATACTTGCTAAAGCAGATCCCAAGGCCAGATTTAAACTCGATTGTATCTGATTGCTTCTTGCTGCTCTTATCGCCGCTACCCCTTCCGGAAGCAGCACCACCGCTGCAATAATAACTCCTACCAAAGATTTTGGAGCACCAACGCTTCGTACCATATCTTCAATCGTGCCGGAAAGCCCTTTTGCCATTAATACTACAATAACAAGACAGATGACCAGAAAAATAAAACTGATAATCGTCGCCATCTTTGTAGGAATATAATGGGAATCAGAATCCTCGTCTGTAATGATAAAGTAGTTTCTGTGCCTTACCGTCTGAACCATCAGAAAGACTCCGTAAATGACAAGGCACGCGATGGAAACAAAAATAAGCTGTGCTGTATTATAAAAAGGTCCGTTAACACTTGAGGTAAAATTGGGAAGTACCAGAGTGAGTATTAAAATAGAAACGATACTTACGAGATAGGTTGTTGCGGAAGTTCTTGCGAAGAATTGCTCATAATATTTCACTCCTCCAATTAAAATACAGATTCCTATAATTCCGTTAAGAATGATCATTACCGCAGCAAAAACAGTGTCTCTGGCCAGCGTAATGGCCTGATCGCCTCCAGCAACCATGAGTGAGATAATTAATGCCACTTCAATGATGGTAATACACAGGGCCAGAATAATTGTTCCGAAAGGCTCTCCTACTTTGTGTGCCACCACCTCTGCATGGTGCACTGCGGATAAAACACTCCCTGTGAGCAAAAGGCCTGCAATAATATCATAAACAACTCCATTTCCTATTAATCCGGAAAAGTAATACACTACTGCCAGAACGGGGAAAATATACGTATAATGCAAAAATTCTTTTAATCTCATAAGTGACTGTAAAATACAAAAAATCTATGGGTTTTGAAATATCAAAAGAAAATATTAATAATATTTTAATGGTACCAGAAATTATAGTCTTGAAAATCGGTCAGCATATGAAGTAAAAGTCCGATGCCAATAATTCTACTATTTCCTTTAAAAAACAACATCAAAAAATACACCGCAATGGCATAATATGAATGTAAAAAATGAAAACCCACACTTGCTCTGTTCGGATCGAAAACAGGATTTGCCCATAAATGATCAAGATCTACCAGCATCGTTGCCAGCAACATAAGATATACTTTTACCCAGTTTTTACGATAAAAAACCAATGCAATAAAAACAGGAAATACCAAATGCAGGAAGTAATGAGTGCATTGTCTGAGTAATGCGATTTCTGAAAAGCTCATCAATAATTAATTATTTAGGAATAAAATACTTTATTTACCACCGTAAAATTAAGGGTAATTTTCCTTTCTTTCCTTGTAATCTGATATAATAATCTTCTGCTTTATTACCATAAAAAATATAGTCAATAGTAGAGAGAATTCCTTTATTGATAAAGCTGGCAGATGATGACAGCAAAGCATCATTTTTAATGAAAATATAGTTCTCCCGTAAGTCTGGAGATAGTTGTATCGGATTTTCTGTAGATTCTATGACAATTCCCTCTTTATTTTTATAGATCGAATTGGGCTGGAAAGGAATGATAGTGAACTGATTCTGTGAATTGATCCACTTTTTATTTTGGAAATATTCCCAGGTCTTTTCAAGGTTTGGACTCTGAAGGCTGATCATATATTTAGGCTGGGTAATTTTCTGAAAAGTCTTTTTTTCAATTTCATTGAAATTATCATCGTATCCGTAGGTTACAATGGTATCATTCACCTGCTCCAGTTCAGCACTTGCTTTATAATGAGCAACTTCAGGTATATCACCCGTACTTTTATTGAAAAAGAAAGTCAATTTTTTCACATTTTCAGCATCCAGTTCTATTTCTAAAAACCGGGCTTTCTGCTGTACTTTAGTAAGAAGAGCATTGAAAGTTTCTGTTTTTGAGATGTTTTTTATTTCAACTTCATCATCTTTTAGCTCAACTGAAAAATTCTGAATCTTTTGTCCCGAAATGAAGGAAATACTTCCTGTGGTCCCTTCGATAAACTGATCGGCATTATACTTCTTTTTTGCAGAAGACTGTAAAAGCAGATGATGTACGCTAGCTAGATCCTGCTCAGAAGTTCCTACAATGCAATGATCACCTTGTATGCTAAGAGAAATATGATCTTTTTGAAACAGGTTTTCGCCTTTGTTTATGAATTTCTGTTTCTTTAAAAATGATAAGAATTTCTGATGATCATCAAGTTCTATGACCGTATACCAATGGTAGAAACCGGTATTTTTGAGGTGGAAAATCTGCAGAAAATCCGGTATTTTCACCCCGGCATCCCATACAGAACTCCCCTCTTTATCTGTTTTTTTTCCATCAAACCATTGGGAAGGATGGTTGATAAAGCTGGAAATATATTGTCTCGTTAGCTTTTTCACATCTACCAAAGCCACTGCATCTGCATTTTCAGGGATAAATTGTAACGTTTTATCTTTATGAAAAAATACAAAG
The DNA here is from genome assembly GCF_000737705.1 of Chryseobacterium soli. Classification (GTDB taxonomy): domain Bacteria; phylum Bacteroidota; class Bacteroidia; order Flavobacteriales; family Weeksellaceae; genus Chryseobacterium; species Chryseobacterium soli. The sequence continues at coordinate 384,967 of NZ_JPRH01000001.1, forward strand.
TAGCAGGCAATTGCAACTAGAAGAACTAACGGGACAATAATTTTTTTTCTGTTCATTTTTTACAATGTTTTCAGCTCTTTTTTAGGGTCTTCCATAATTTTATAGATCTCGTCAAACACATCAAAGAAATACATCAAACTGTTTTCTGAAGAGTCTTTGATATTATAGTCGATTTCGGTCTCTATCCGGTCTCCTTTTGCCTCTGTTTTATAATATACTTCACCGATATGTTTTCTCAGAACATCCAATGTCTTTCTTTCTGAGGTACTTTTGAATTCTTTTTCCAAACCGATTAAAAGTTTCTGAATATCAAATCTTCCGGTTAACGGATATTTCCCTGAATCTTTAGCCCATTCTTTAGAGATTGCAGACTGAGGTTTAGGAAGAATGTTATCCGTTGAGGTAGTAAAGTATACAATTCCGTCTTTTACCGTAAAAAACAGCTCATCAATATATCCTGCGCTTTTTTCCTCTTTAAAAATGTAAAAATCTCCTCTTTTTGAGAATGTTTTTGCTAATTTTTTATTGGTAGCCAATACATTGAAAATACGATTCCAGTATTTTTCATTTTCTGTAGCAAAAGCAAAAGTGAAATTAGGCACCATAACGTCCTTGGTTTTCTTCACTTCTTTTTCATTATAATCAGCGTCGTAATCATAATCTGTATATTCTACTTTTTTGGATTTCAACTCGTTTAAAACAAAAATTCCATTTCCCGGTGCTATTTTAGCAATGGCTTCTTCATCCAGCACAATCTTCATCGTCTCCATCATCAGCTGCATTTCTTTTTCATATTCTCCTTCTCCGGTGTTATCCAACAGGCTGTACATCATATCAAAACACTTGCTGCCATTCACATTCATTGCATAATATCCAATGCTCTTATCATTAATAAGTGCCATCAGTTTTTTGTTTTTCTTTCCTTTGTATATGGAAGAAATATTTTTCTGAATTTCCGTGTTTTTATGCTGATAGGTGTTGACCAATTTTACTTTGTCTTTGTCAAAATATAAATTGTATGATGTGTTTGAATTGTATACTTTGTCGAAAAACTGATTGAAATCGTAACGCTTCATCATTCTTCCGTAAATTCCGTCTTTAACGATTTTACCGTAATCGGTGTATACGAAAACATCTGAATTGGGATCCCGGAAATTGAGCATTCCCTGAGGAACATCCAGTTCTAAATTTGAATTGAAATACGTTTCAAAGCAGTCTTCTGCAAATTTTTTCACGATTTTAAACTCTTCTATCCGCAAAGAATCCATTTCTTTCTGGTACGCGGTGTCTACAGGAAAATCTTCATTTTCCGGCTCTCCTTCTTTAACAGCAGGAGGCGCAACCTCGGCATCATTTTCAGAATATTCCTTATCGGTTGTTTCTTTCTCCTCTTTTGGATACTCATGGTGCTTTTCCAGGTACTTGATGTCTTTCTGGATTCTGGCAATTTCAGTGTTATTATCTTTGATATTGTCTTTTAAATATTTAATATCGTCTTTCAGATTTTTGATCTCATCTTTGTAATTAAAAGGCAATTCCGGCTCATCGGCATATGCGGTATCCACTACAGCAGCAGCACTGTCTACAACCGCAGCAACACTGTCTACCACTACATCATCCTTCCAAAGATCTTTGTATGGTTTGCTATAGTTTACTACACTTAAAACGGCACGGTTATCATTCCATGCCACAAAAGTATTATCTCCTATGTCTACGTAGGAATATTTGCTTTTCTTTGAAATTTCCAGTCCTTTCTTCTTGGTAGAATTAATGAATTCCAGAAATTTTTCTTTATTATCTAAAATAAAATGGGTGGTATACGTTTGTATGGAATCATTAAAGGTCGCATAATGATATTGAGTCGCGTCATATTTAATTCCCGTTTTGGAATAGTCATTCCATGAAAATTTTTCTTTGCTTTTTTTGTCTTTTTTGGTGATCTCCTGTATAAAAGGATTCAGTTTTTCCCAATTAACTTTTTTATTGAGCTGCTTGCCGTTGATTTCCATATAGAAAGGAGCATCGGCAGGAATTTTCATCTTTTGCTGTGCAGAAATAAGCACAAAACCTAAAAGCAGAAATGCAATTTGTTGTGTTTTTAATATAACAGATTTCATGGTGTAGGATTATTGGAATAGGATATTATTTTGTATTTGTTTTTTCTGAAGGATAAGGTCTAAAACATTGGCATCCAGCTTCAGCGCTTTTTTATTGGGCGAAAGTGAATAGGAACTGTTGCTTTGAGAGCTTATCATATTTTCAAACTGAAGGATAGAAGTATATTTGGCGTTCGTAAAGATTTCCCGGTCGGCCGTACTCATCTTATCGTAATCGCTTTTGAAAGTATTTATTTTGTTTCTGGTGAATGATTTTTTTGCAATATTTTGACTGTAAATCTGCGTAGGAATCATTTTCCCAACAATGTTTTTAGCTTTCAGCTGCTCTAATCCGGCGTTGATGTTTTCAATTTTTTTGAAGTTGCAGCTTAGTTTGATGATGTAATTGTCAAAATCCATCGTTGTTTTCACATTACTGATTCCGGGAGTTGCTTTGAAAATCCTGGCTGCTTCATTAATCTTACTTTCAATTTCTGATTTCTTGGGAACTTTTTTTCCGTTAACGGTCTCCATTTTAGAGATTGAAGCGAGTCTTGTTTTGCTTTTGCTGGCGTTCAGAATTACGGTATATTCGCCGGTTCCGTCAGCTTTAACACTTACTTTGTCTACAATATCAAAACAACTCGTTAATAGCAGTAAGAGAAAAAGCATTGCAAACTGCCTGAGAAAAGTTTTCATAATTTGGGTTTTAAAATGACAAAATTACTTAATTCCAGCTTTAAAATGCCTGAGTCATGAATTATTTTTTGAATTGCATCCAGCATAAGGAGAACTACACTCTTCCTTTAAGATAATCTTGTCTTAGGTCTTCATCTAATTTTTCAATGGCATACCTCAGACAGGTTCTGGGCATCTCTTTATAGTATTGATTGAGATAAGTAATCAGTTCGGTTTCATTTTTATTTCCCATTTCACGCAATAGCCAGCCGTTAGCCTTATGCATCAGATCATGGGTGTGTTTTAAATTGGCGGTCACAAATTCCTTCGTCAGCTCAAAAGATCCTTTTTTTATGTAATGCATGGTCCCTACGACGGCAATTCTTTTATGCCACATTTCTTCAGAGGCAGAAAGGTTTCTCAAAAGCTCTTCTTTCTTGTTCTCATATGCGTACCTGCCAAGAATTTTATAACAGCTGGAATCTACAAGATCCCAATTGTTGACATATGGAAGATGATTAAGATAGAATTCAATGATTTTTTCTTTTACCGATTTCTCTTTAGTTTTTTCAAACTTTGATATCAGCATAAATAAAGCCGTTAACCGATGTTCATGGTATTTTGAAGAAAGGAGGATACCCAGATCGGATAAAGAGATTTTTGCATAATATTCTTTAGCAACAGCACGCTGATCCGGGACTTTCACCCCTAAAAACAGGTCGCCTTCACCATATTCACCTTTACCGGTTTTGAAGAACCTGGGAAAGAATGCTGCTTTTTCAGGAATTGATAAAACAGCGAGCGATTCTTGTATTTCTTTTACGATGGTATTTGTCATACGGATACAAGTTTTTATGATCAATGGTTTTTACTATAGCATAGATTCAGTATACGTTGAAAAACTCAGACTTTTCAAAATACTGACTGTCTAATTTTCAATTAATTATTTATGATCTTCTAAAGCAACACTTTCCAACTCCCCTTCTTCCTCAGCAATTTTATTCGGATTGGCTACTTTGGCAATCGTAAGTCCCTGAACAATAATAGAGAAAACAACCACACAGTAGGTAATACTTAAAATGATATTGCTGTATTCGCTTTTAGGGATAGACATGGCCAAAGCGATGGAAACTCCTCCCCTGATACCGCCCCAGAAAAGAACTTTTATCGTCTGAGGGCTGAACCTCGTCCTGAATGACATGAATTTTGAAGGCCCCCAAATGGAAATAAAACGGGCAGCCAGCACGACAAGAATCGCTATAAGCCCAGGAATGATGAAATGGTTTAAATCTTTGATCATCAACAATTCAAAACCGATGAACAGGAATAATACGGCATTCAGAATTTCATCAATCAGTTCCCAGAATTTAATCAGATAATCCTGTGTGATAGATTTCATTTTAAATCTTACATTGAAATTACCCATAAATAATCCGGCAGCGACCATCGTTAAAGGTCCTGAAATATGCATCTGCCTTGCAATAAGATATCCTCCCATTACGACAGAGAGTGTTACCAATACCGAAATAATATAATCATCTACCTCACGCATCAACCTTGAAGTAACCCATCCTAATAAAACACCTAACAGCAAACCGCCTCCGGCTTCTTTCATTAATAACAGTCCAATACTTTCAACGCCCAGATCCACTTCTTTTCCGACTGCTAGCTGCAATACTACGGTGAAAACCACTACCGCCATACCGTCATTAAAAAGAGATTCTCCGGCTACTTTTGTTTCTAGTGATTTGGATACTTTTGCCTGCTTCAGGATACTTAAAACAGCCACAGGATCCGTAGGTGAAATTAAGGCTCCAAAAACCAAACAGTAAATGAAAGGAAGGTGAACTCCCACCAGCGGTAATAAATAAAACATTCCAAATCCCACGATAAAGGTAGAGATCACTACTCCTGCAGTGGAAAATATAAGCACAGGCCGGAACTGTTCTTTAAGATCATCAATATTAATGTGAATCCCTCCTGCAAACAACAGGAAATTCAGCATAGCACCCATCAGAACTTCTGTAAAGTCGATGCTGTTCATTAATTGATTAAGATGTCCGAAAGTTCTTGGCAGTACCGCTTCTCCAAATAGAACCAGAAAAATAGAAACGATGATGGCAATCACCATGATCCCGATGGTATTCGGAAGCTTAAGAAATCTATGATTAAGGTATGCGAATATTGATGCTAATACGATTAACGCTGAAAATGAATAATATAACTCCACTAAGTTTTCTTTTTTTTAATTTATAAGTCTGTATAAAGTATTTTAATATATATTTTTTTGTCGTCTTTTTCCCAGATGTCAAGCATCCCCTTTTTAGAAGCTTTGGAGCTTCTTGTATACTCTTCTCCTATATTGAGAATATTCAGAAGAATGTATTCATCCCCTACAGAATTAACCTGATAAGCTGTTTTCTCAGAAAGTCCGTCTCCGGAACTTTTAATACCGTCTGTAAGTGCCCGGAACTGGCTAAGGTGATAGATTAAATTCTCTCCGTCTTTTTGATCATCATAAGCCCGAAGCAAAATCAATAGAATGTCCAGATTGGTTGGGTCTTTTTCGTATAGAATTTTTCCCTGGGTTATGCAGTCGGCAAAATTATTCTGTTTGAAAGCCTCAGCAAGACTTTTGAAACGTTCATCTGAGGTAGAAATTGTGTCTTTTCTGAAATTTCGCCCATAGTACAAATAGCGTGATTCGATACTGTCTAAGGATTTTGGATAAGCCTTATATTTAAAAATAAGCCTTTCATAATAGTAAGGGGACCGAGAATTAGTAAGGTCTTTCTCAATCCCCTTTATGTCAATTTTTGATTTCTGGCTGAATCCAAAAATGGAAAAAAAGATCAATAAAAGAAAAAAATGATATTTCATTAATCGTTCTTTTCCTCTTCCTGTGCTTCTTCTTCATCATTATCGAAATATTCGAAAAGAAAATCATTGTAAGGAAATCTCGAAATATGAATTTTCATTACCTCATCGTAAATCATCCTTTTCATCTCCGGGAAATTTTCTTTCGTTAATGCTGAAATGAAAACCGTTGGATATTTAGATTTTCCCATCCAGGTATTCTGCCATTCCTCCAGAGATATATTCTTTTTGGTAGATGGCGTAAGATCATCTTCATCTTTTTTATCATAGCTGAAATCATCAATCTTGTTAAAGACCATGATCATCGGTTTCTGATGGGCATTGATCTCCATCAGGGTATTATTTACAGATTCGATGTGATCTTCAAAGCTTTCATGAGAAATATCCACCACATGGATTAAAAGATCTGCTTCACGAACCTCATCCAGTGTAGATTTAAAAGATTCTACCAGCTGTGTCGGAAGTTTTCTTATAAATCCTACCGTATCGGTCAGCAAAAACGGAAGGTTTCCGATCACTACTTTTCTTACCGTGGTATCCAATGTTGCAAATAATTTATTTTCTGCAAAAACATCAGATTTGGAAAGTGCATTCATCAAAGTAGACTTTCCAACGTTGGTATATCCTACCAAAGCAGCGCGCACCACTTTCCCACGGTTATTCCGTTGAGTAGCCATCTGCTTATCAATCGTTTTCAGTTTATCTTTTAACAGGGAAATCCGGTCACGAATGATACGACGGTCAGTCTCAATTTCCGTTTCACCGGGACCTCTCATCCCGATTCCTCCTTTTTGACGCTCCAAGTGGGTCCACATTCTTGTCAATCGGGGTAAAAGATATTGATACTGCGCCAGTTCTACCTGAGTTCTCGCGTAAGAGGTTTGTGCTCTTTGGGCAAAAATATCAAGGATAAGATTGGTTCTGTCCAGAATTTTAACTTCTATTTCTTTTTCAAGATTTTTAAGTTGGGAAGGAGACAATTCATCATCAAAAATGACGGTCCCTATTTCATTTTCCTTTACGTATTCTTTTATTTCCTGAGCTTTTCCACTTCCAATAAATGTTTTGGAATCAGGCTGAGTTAGTTTTTGTGTAAAACGTTTTTGTACCGTTGCTCCTGCTGTGAAAGCCAAAAACTCCAATTCATCCATATATTCCGTAAGCTTATCTTCATCCTGATTTTGTGTTATAACACCCACCAAAATGGCTTTCTCGTAATTATGTTCTTTCTTATCTAACATTAAATTCTGTCTATGTTTGTGATTTTTACAAGTTACCATTTTCAGCAGAAAAAACAAAATCATTTTTACTTAACCTTATATTTTAATATTAATTTAAGTTCATCATATTATTCTTTTATGAAAAGATGATGATTCCTAATATCAGATGTATGGTTATAGATAATGCCGAACTGGACAGGCTTATCTTTCGATCATCGAGCCTCCGCTTAAAGAAATTAGAAAAATGAAAATCAGCTAGTTACCTCATAAAACCTCTGCTCTCATTTTTTAATTCCCATCCTTAATTAGCTGTAAATACTTTCGAGATTTTTCAACACAAAGAAGTCCGCAAATTGCGGACCTCTATCTTATATATGTAATGTAAATCGTCGATTAATCCCAATCTGCGGCTACAAACTTCATAGCATTACCATTATCATCAGACATTGTTAAAAAATGACCTTCCACGGAATAGTTGTTCATTTTTTCAAATTTTTTCTGAAAAGAATTTTCCAGATTCATATTTTGACAGGCCATCATGGTACTGCCAAGCCCTGAGATCTTCATTTTCCCGTTATTTTTAAATTCTGAGGTAAAAAACATTCTATTGCAACCCATATAAGCCGATCCCCGGATTTTACCATTTTCACTTTTGGCAGTCAGGTTGATTTCTGCTTTATTTTTAATGAGGTCATCTTTAGAAAACCCTTCAAGAGAAACAAGCATCCACTGTCTTTGAATATGAGGATTTTTAACCTGCGTTGATGAGCAGTTTATCATCATTCCTAAAAACAAAACCGAGAAAAGGGCAACTATTATTTTTTTCATGCCTTTTATCCTCCCATTTTCGTACCAATCCAAAACAGAATATCGTAAAAATTAGTAAATTAGCGACACAAAAATTATTATATAAAATGAAAAGACTATTTCTACTGTTCACTTTCTTATTGGGCTTTGCTCAAATGAGGGCGGATGAGGGGATGTGGCTGTTAATGCTCATCAAAAGACTTAATGGTGTCGATATGCAAAAAGAAGGCTTGCATTTGACTCCAGAAGAAATTTATTCAGTTAACAATTCCAGCATGAAGGATGCTATCGTAAGTTTCGGTGGCTTCTGTACTGGTGAGATTGTTTCTGATAAGGGACTTATTTTCACCAATCACCACTGTGGTTATGGTGCTGTTGCGGCAGCTTCTACACCGGAAAAAGACTATTTGAAGAATGGTTTCTGGGCAATGAAGCAGAAAGATGAATTTAATGCAAAGGATCTTTATGTACGATTTTTAGTGAGAATGGATGACGCTACCCAGCGAATCAATTCTAAGCTAAACAACAATATGACCGGAGAGCAGAGAAAAGCTGTTATTGATGCTGAAACTAAAGCGATCCAGACTGAAAATTCTGAAAATGGAAAATATACCGTAGTGGTAAGAGATTTCTTCAACGGAAATGAATTCTACTATTTTGTATACCAGGATTATAAAGACATCAGATTGGTAGGAGCACCTCCTTCTTCATTAGGTAAATTCGGTGGCGACACGGATAACTGGGAATGGCCAAGACACACCGCTGACTTTACAGTTTTCAGAGTGTATGCTGATGCAGCAGGAAATCCTGCAGAATATTCTCCTAGCAATACTCCTTTGAAACCTAAGCATTTCCTTCCGGTTTCTCTTAAAGGTGTTAAACCTGGTGATTTCTCAATGATCTTGGGATATCCTGGAAGAACGAACCGTTATCTGACTTCTTATGGTATTCAGCAGATGGTAAATAAAGACTATCCAGCTTGGGTAGAGGCTTCTAAACTGGCAATGGATGTGATGAAGAAGTATATGGATAAAGACAAAGCGACTCAGCTTAATTATGCTTCTCAATATGCTTCTGTAGCGAACTATTGGAAAAACAGACAAGGAACAATTGATGCCGTTGATAAAAATGGAACGATTTCTGACAAAAAGAAGATCGAAGAAGCCTACAGAACCTGGTCTGTAATGCCAGGAAATGACATCTATGATGGTGTCTTAGAAGACATTGAAACTTATTACAAGCAGGTTTCTGAAAGAAATGTGGAAAGAAATTACGCTTCTCAATTCTCAAGAAATGCAAAATATATCAGCCTTGCTTTACAGGTAGGGTCTGTTCTTAAGGCCTACGCTGCACAAGATATGCAGGGAAGATTGGCAATGAAGCCTAAAACTGAAGCAGCTATTAAAGCAGCTTATGAAAACTTCAACCCATCTTTAGAAGGAGAAATGCTTGCATCAATGGTGAACTTATATCAAATGAGAGTAACTAATAAAGACATTGCTTCTCCTACTATTTTAGGATTAAACTCTCAGACGCTTTCCAATACGGCATATGCTTCAATTTTCGCGAACAAAACATCGGCTACCAACTTTGTGTTGAACCCGGATGCTTTAAAGCTTGATGCAGATCCACTTTGGAAAATTGCAAACGGTATTGTAACTGATCAGAAAATGAGCACTGAAAAATTCTCTAAAGTAGACGACAATTTTGCGAAAAACAACCGTTTATTCTTAGCTGGTTTAATGAAAGCAATGCCAGAGAAAAAATTCTATCCGGATGCTAACTCTACCATGAGATTAACATATGGAACAGTAGATAAATTACCTATCAGAGATGACAGAAACTACTTCGGAGTTACTGACAATTATTATACTGATATGGCAGGTCTTGTCGGTAAATACAAAAAAGGAGATGAAGAATTCGATCTTCCACAAAGAGTGATCGATCTTTATAATCTTGGAGATTTCGGACAATATGCTGATGCGGCTGGATACATGCCGGTAAACTTCCTTTCTAACAATGATATTACCGGTGGTAACTCTGGTTCTCCTGTAATTGACGGAGACGGAAACCTTATCGGTATTGCATTCGATGGAAACAGTGAAGCATTAAGCGGAGACATTGTTTTTGAACAGGAATGGCAAAAAACAATCAACGTGGATGTTCGTTTCGTTCTTTGGACTATCGACAAATACGCCGGTGCAAGAAGACTAATCGACGAGTTGAAACTTGTAAGAGGAGAAAACACTCCTGCTGATACAAAAACTAAAAACTCAGGCACCACTGCAATGCCTAAAAAATTAAAGAAAAAATAATCTGTTCAGATCTATTTTTAAAACCGTGAAATATTATTTCACGGTTTTTTTTATTTTTAATCTATTAAAATATTCATGATGAAAACCCAGGAAATACAATTTACCGCAATTATAAAACAAAATGGAGAAATGAATGCAGCCTTTGTAGAATTTCCATTTTCCACAGAGAAGCTATTTGGTAAAAAAGGTCAGGTAAGAATTAAAGCTACTTTTGATAACGCTGTTGAATACCGCGGCAGCCTTGCAAAAATGAAATCTGACTGTCATATTCTTGGACTTACCCAGGACATCAGAAAACAACTGGGAAAAACGTTCGGTGATGAGGTTTCTGTCTCTCTTATTGAAGATCAGGAAGAAAGAATTGTTGAAATCGCGGAAGATATTGCTGTCGTATTTGATGAAAACCCAAAGGCAAAAGAAATTTTTGACAGGATGAGCTATACTCACAGAAAAGAATATATCCGCTGGATTAACGATGCAAAAAAACCAGAAACCCGGGAGAAGAGAAAAGTGAAAATGATTGAAATGATTTTAGACGGAAAAAAGGGAGTTTAGAAATCCAAACTCCCTCATTTTTATATTAGTTTTTAATTAAACATTTAGTTAATGCTAAAAACCAGACAGCAAGGCTATCTGGTTTATGATTGTTTATTTTTAAATAGATGTGAGTACTATCCTATTATCCATTTAGATTCTTTATTCCAGATTAGCCTGAAACTTTTGTAATTATCTGCGATCACAAATGATTGCTGTCCATTAATCATACTGCCGTTTTCAGCGTTAATCGTGATGTTTTTTCCACCAATATTTGCCGTTAATATTTCGAAACTATATCCATATTTATCAAAAATATCAGGAAAATTAGCTTCTAGTGGTAGGTTAAGTACCACATTTTGCGTGGCGGCACTTTGCTCAAAAATATAATTTCTCAGAATTTCAAGGTTAAAATTGCTGTAATTGACACAAAACTCCTGTTTATATCCGGACTGATAGCTACCATAAATAATTTTAGTATTATATTCCTCAATAAGCTTTATATCTTTAAGCCCCTGATAAAACATAGAAGAATCTATTTCAGTATCTGAGGCAAGTTCCAGCCTCACTGCACCAAAAGGAGTATCTTCATAATAATTTGATCTATCCGCAGGAGCAAAAACCATTTCGTGATTTCCATTGATGTCTTTTCGTCCAACAATTCGTCCACAGGTCTGGAGTTCAAAAATATTGTTCTCAGAAATAGCTCCATATAAAGCATGATCATCAATTCCTGCCAGTGCTGAACTTTGTAAAGTAGAACTTTCAATTTTAATTCTTGAATTATCCGGATTTCTCTTAATTAAAACATTGCTTCCCATCAGAATTTCAACATTTTCATTGGAAAATGGCTCAAATGCAGGATACACCACAAGATTATTTCCGATAATGTCACAAATATTCCTAATCTCATTTCCTACTTTAATAAAATCTATATTCTTTCTAAGATCTGCATAAGATGAAATATTCGTTGTAATTAAGCTTCCTCCATTAGGAAGAGTGGTACCGCTGCCATTACCTTTAAGAACTGATCCACAATTTCGCAGTAATGAATTAACAATTAAAAAATTTGAATTATTCCCCAGATTAGAAATAACAATATTATCATATTTAGATTGTTGTGCTATTATGGAAACCAGGCGGCTGCTATTACCGTTTTCAACAATGATACAATGATCAGTCTGTTTAATGATTTCAGGTAAAGGATCGGGTTGTTCTAAGGACAACTTACCATTAATTGAAAAACTTCTAAACGACGCGTTCTGTCCCGATAATTTAAGAACATACTCCATATCTTCATATACCTGCAAAATAGTAGCCTCAGCACCATCTCCATAGATATCCTTACCTTTGTTCCGGATACCTGATTTAATTTTATATGTTCCCGCTGGGAAATAAACAGGAATTTTTTCAGGATAATCAAAAGCCTTTTGAAAATCATCACCATACCATTGAATATTGACAAATCCATTCAGCTTTCTCCTATAAAATTTGCCTTGCAACTCTATATAAATTACTCCATCTACTTTCCCACTGTCCATTGGCTTGTTGTCATACCAAACTTCAGTTTGGGCAAAACAGTCACATGCAAGGTTTAAAAATTGATCACTTTGTGTACACATACTATTTGTTATTTGATTACTACAACAAATATCACCCTGCGCTACGTCAAAACTCGACGTATTACAATCAGCTAATATCTTTTTTGAAAAAAGGGGAACAGAAAACCAGACAGCAAGGCTATCTGGTCTGTAATTATTACTGTGATTCTATATTATAAAAAAGCTGCCCAAAGAAGCTAAGGACAGCGTAATAAAAAAATAAATGTATTTGACTAAGCTGTCAATACAGGAGTAGTTGGTGTAGTAGGCTCAGTACTTACCCCGCAAGCTCCCGCACATGCAGTTACAGAAGAATATTCTCCCATGTATTTTCCATTACAGTAGCAGGCAAATCCTCCCTGTACAGATTTCATGTTTTCTCTTGTTAATTTTTTCAGATTTTTCATAGATAGTTATTAATGTTTTGGTCCTTACTCTGTTAGCTTTTCAGGTTCCGCTTTATATCTCTAAATATAGAAATAAATAGAACACAAATGTCAATTCCCTATTACAATTTAAATTAATTTAACATTTACACAGCATTTTATTCAAATTTCAAGTAATAACACAAAACAATTCTCTAAAGTCAGAATATTTTCGGTAATCCTCTTTCTGAAAATAAGCAGAAGCTGTAATAATTACACATTCCAAAACTCCCTATCTAAACTCCGGTATTGTATGGCTTCTGAAACATGATGCGATAAAATCGAATCGGATCCCTCCAGATCAGCGATCGTTCTTGATACTTTCAGAATTCTGTCATAAGCTCTTGCAGAAAGGTTTAATTTTTCCATGGCTAATTTGATAAGACTGAAAGAGGTGTCATCCAAATCACAAAACGCTTCAATTTCCTTCGGACCCATCTGGGCATTATAACTGATATTAAGATCTTTATAGCGTTCGTTCTGCATATCACGGGCCAATAGTACCCGAGTTCTGATATCGGTGCTCTTTTCCCCTTTTCTTTTTTCAGACAGCTTTTCAAACTCTACTTTCTGAACTTCAATATGAATATCGATGCGGTCTAGCAACGGACCTGAAAGTTTGTTCATATAACGCTGCATTTCATATATCGATGAGGTATTATTGGGATCGTCGGGGAAAAATCCACTGGGGCTTGGGTTCATTGAGGCTACAAGCATAAAACTCGCAGGATAATTTACTGTAAAACGCGCTCTTGAAATGGTAACTTCCCGGTCTTCAAGAGGCTGACGCATCACTTCAAGAACGGTTCTTTTAAATTCCGGCATTTCATCAAGGAACAAAACACCGTTATGGGCAAGGGAAATCTCTCCTGGCTGAGGATAGCTCCCACCACCAACCAAAGCCACATCTGAAATGGTGTGATGTGGAGATCTGAAGGGGCGTACAGTCATCAAAGAGGTTTCTGCTCCCATCTTTCCGGCTACGGAATGGATTTTTGTGGTTTCCAACGCTTCTTTTAATGTCAAAGGAGGCAGGATACTGGGAACCCGTTTAGCTAGCATTGTTTTACCACTTCCGGGAGGACCAATCAGAATAATATTATGCCCACCTGCAGCAGCGACTTCCATTGCTCTTTTGGCTGTTTCCTGTCCTTTAACTTCAGAAAAGTCAAACGGGAAGTTATTTATTCTTTCCTGAAACTCTTTTTTTGTATCCAGCGTTACTTTCTGCAATGCTTTTCCTTCATTGAAAAAATCAATAACTTCTTTGATGTTTTCGGCTCCATATACGTGGATATTGTTCACTATTGCTGCTTCTCGGGTATTTTGCATAGGAAGAATAATTCCTTTAAATCCTTCTTCTCTAGCCTGGATAGCGATGGGAAGAACTCCTCTGACAGGCTGTAAACTTCCATCCAGTGAAAGCTCTCCCATAATCACATAGTCCTGAATGTTTTCTGCCATAATCTGATCTGAAGCCGCTAAGATTCCAACAGCAATGCTCAGGTCATAAGCCGCTCCTTCTTTCCTCAGATCTGCAGGTGCCATATTGATGGTGATTTTCTTTCCCGGAATTTTATAGCCTACATTTTTTAAAGCAGCTGAAATCCTGTAACTGCTTTCTTTGATTGCATTATCGGCAAGGCCAACCAGGTGGTAGCCTATTCCATTGTCTACATTTACTTCGATAGTAATGGTTTGTGCAGCAACACCATGAATTGCACTGCCATAAATTTTGATCAGCATGATTGTGTTTTTAGGTAAAAATAATCCATATTTTATTTAGGAAAATTCCTGTTTCACCTGAAAAAATTAATACTCTTTTCAATATTTTTAAATTTATTTATTAAAAATAAGCCGATACAATACTGCACCGGCTCACCAATTATTAAAAAACTAACTACTAAGGAGTATGATCTTCTTATTTCTTTATAAATTTATTTTTATATATATTTCCTACGGAATCTTTAGAAACAATGATATAGTTTCCAGGCACCAACTTGCTAACATCTATTGCCTGGCTGAATTGATGATCATTTTTCTGCAGAACAAGTTTTCCGGACACATCAATTATTGAGATTTCTTTATACACCTTATCGGATTCTTTCCCTATGTAAATAAATTGCGCTGTAGGATTGGGATATACCTGTAAACTATTCTGTTTCTGTTTTGTTTCTCCCATTCCTAAACTGCAAAAGCCCCAGTTGCCGTAATTCAGCTGTACAAACCCTCCTAATCCTAAAAATTCACACTGATCCGGACAGTAAGCGGTACAGGCATAAAATCCATAGCTTCCAGATTCTGTGGCCGTATAAGAACTTCCGGAAACTCCATTTACAATACAGGGATCACCTGCAACGGGAGGAATTGCCCCTGGTGTACACTTATACCATGTATGAGTACCATATAAAACAGGAAATACATTTTCAAACGTCACAGAAGCACCTTTACAAACGTTATACTCTCCAGCATCAACCTGCTGAAAGGTTCCTGGCGTAAAGGTGGTTAGCATTGCAGGAAGAGAATAGGCAAATCCGTCGGCCATAACGGGTGTACTTTCTGCCATACAATCATTCTGGGTAACCACCACTTTAAAATTATAAAGCATATCATCATTTCCATTGATCGTTAAGCTTTGAGAAGTTGCTGAAGGTAACGCCACCCACGGATTGGCATTGGGTAATTGCCAGGCCCATTGCTGCTTATACCATTGATAGGTGGCAAATGGTTGGGTGGTTGAAATGGTTTCAGTCTCTGTACCGCAGAACACAATTTTATCTGCAAACTGGGCTCCAAGCCTCGGGCTGGTAATAACGGGAACACATTGTGCTTTAATATTCAATATACTAAAGAATAAAAAAGCGAAAAGAATTAGTTTTGTTTTCATATTAAAATATTTATTGGGTGATGTTTTTATCCAGTATGCTTCATCAGTCGATCATCAGTCGGATACCGAATTTCACATTGAAATTCAGAGGTTTTTCTTTATAGATGGTATTAAGGGCACTATTGTCTTTAAAATGGTAGCCGATACCAGGCTCTGCATAAATACCAAACTTATCGATGACTTTAAGCTGTACCCCAACTCCGGTATTGACGGAAAACTGTATAGGTTTTATATTCAGTTTTTCGTCTGAAATTTCTTTTATCTCGTCATTGACAACATATTTTGTTTTAAGCGTTCCTGCTACAGCTTTTTCAACAAGAGCCCCCGCAGTAGCATATCCCGTAAATGGTCCTTTTTTAATGACCGTATAATTGACCTGGACCGGTACGCCCAGATAATGAACAGACTGATCACCTTTTATATAATTGGAAGCACTTCCAGAATGCAGTTCGGATGAAAGCTTGGTGTAATTAATCCCTGTTCCTATCCCCCACTTTTTTCCTAAATTATAATAGAGAGAAACTCCCAGTGTAATGGGAATTTTATGTCTGAGCTTTGCTTCAACCTGCTGATTTTGATTGGCCAGTAATATTTCCATCAGAGGATCATCGTCATAATTGGCGCTGCTCCATACCTGATCAACGCTCATCGGGCTTCCGCTCATGGTGGCATATCCGGGAAATTGCTGTTCAGCAGCGTTGGAGGATGCATTTCCGGTCAGCAGACTCAGCATCCATGCTTTTTTATCATGTTTTTTTCCCAATTTCATTTGTTCAACAGCAGCATATTTTTCCGGTAATTTACTTTTCAGTTGAATTATAAGCTCTTCGCTATCAGTCTGCTTATTCTCATTGACAGGAGAATGGTTCTCTATTATCGGATTATGTTTACTGAATACGTTTTCTGTATTCTGAACGTCATTTTTTGCATCTCCAAAGATATCTGCACTGCTGTTTATGGCCTTATTTTCAATATTTTCATAAGCAACATCATTTAAAGTTGAGCTTTCTATGGGATGGCTTAAATTATTATTTTTTAAATCGATACCTAAACCTGAATATCCTTCTGCATTTGAATTCTGTGTATTATTTAACGGATTATTATTTTCTGCTTTTTCATTCTTAGTTTGAGACGTTGCAACTTTCTTTATAGATCCTGTTCCAGGGTCTGAATTCCAAATTTTTTTGCTGACAAAAAAGATCACTACTATAGCGGCCGCCACACCACCAATACGATAAAGTAATGATGGATTCCTGATCCCTGAAATTTTCTTCCTTTCCTGAATATCATCATCCAGAATGATACCTGGGAACATATTTTCATCTTCATCAGAGAATAATTCATTTCCAATATCTTCCCACAGTCCATCCGGAACATCCTGTTCATGATCTTCCATTTTTTTGCGCAGATCATTTAACCATTGATTACTCATATTGCGCTTTTTTTGACATTTTATATTCTTTAATTTTCTGAGCAAGCATTGCTTTAGCCCTATGAAACTGGGAAGCGGAAGAGTTTTCTGCTATTCCTAAAAGCATTGCGATTTCTTTATGACTTTTTTCCTCAAATACATACAGATTGAAAACAGTTCTGTATCCATCAGGAAGCAGCCGGATCATTTTCATAATCACAGTCTGCGGGATTTCTTCAAGATTGGGTTCCTCTTCATTAGGAATATCAGGAAATTCAAATTCATGGTTAACATACTTTAATTCCGTATTTTGCTTAAGATATTTCAACGATTCGTTGACAACAATTCTGGTCATCCATGCTTTCAGGGAACCATTTCCGCGGTATTCAAAAGACTCTATCGAACGGAACATTTTAATAAAACTGTTTTGAAGAACATCATGTACATCTTCCTTTCCAATGATATAACGGGAACACACATAGGTAAGATTCCGGGAATATGCTCCGAAAAGCTCTTTCCACGCGGTTTCTTCCTTCAATAGAAGGTGTTGTACCAAAATCTGCTCCTTGTTTTCTTCCATGTACTATCGTCGCGTCCTCTTGAACGACTGATTAAAATTGTAAAGCAAAAATAGATTGCATCTTATAAAAACACAATCTATTTTCACAGCATCTATTATTTAGTTCTTAATACAGTAAGGAAAATCGTAATTAATAACCTCATATGTACTGAGTGGTGTTCCATCAACCGTTATTTTTTCTGCCAGCAATCCATATCGTAAAGATCTGTCCTGCCCTACATAAAACCCTTTCTGCTTAGCAGCAATGGTAACTACTGTTTTTTTATTGACCCCATCTACAGGAATCTGAATTTCCAGCGTGTTTGGTGCAAAACTTAGTTCTACGACATTTTTATCTGTGTTTATTTTTGAAGCAAACTTTAGATTGTATTTTACTTTCCCTATAGCTTTTATAGCTGATTCTGCTTTTACAGGATCTTTCACCACCGATTTTACAATTTCCCCAATCGGAAATTCAGCAAATGCGATGGTATCTTTTTTTACTTTAAAATCAATTATTTTCTCAGTCTTCATCATTCCCTGAGTGGTTATGAGTCTTCCTTTGTAGTTGCCATTAATATCTTCTAATTTTACGGGCACAATTTCAACATCATCATCTTTGCAGGAGATTATAGAAAAACTTACCAATAAGATTAAAATGGCTGTTAAAGCCTTAAGCACTGTCAATTTCTTCATTACATTATTTTTTACATTAAACATTATTATTTTTTGAGTACTCATCTATATAAACCCGGCTTTAGAAAAATCTTGCATCGAAATGATTAAAAAAAATGAAAAATTTCGCAAATAACTGATTTAAAGAGTGTAAAATTTAGTTTACCTACTTGAAATTCAATTGATTTTATTTTTAAAAATGGTAGTTTACGGAGCAAAAACAATTTTACTCTTTTCAAATTCACTCTAGTTTTCAATATTTTAATACATTTGTTAAAAACATATTCTGAATGAATTTCGAACAGATCAATCTGCACCTTGATGCTTACAAGGAACATGACCAGATTATAGATGCCGCACAGTTTTTAATTCATTCTTTTGGATTAGAGCATGAAAATTTTGGAGGCTTTGGCTTCCGGGAAGAGCTTTCCCCGAATTCAATGCTGCTGACGGCAGAAGGAGAGTTGGGAAAACCTCAAAAAGTGATGATACCCAAAAATCTGTTTGATTTTGATCTGAGCCTCGTCCTGAATATGATTGCCCACGAAATGCTCCATGTACGCCAAAAGGCGCCGGGACAAGTTATTGAAGATAAGAATGAAAGAGAATTTCAGGCGTATTCTGAAATGCTTTTCCATAAAATTTTCCCTCAGATTCCTGAAGTCACAGATTTTCATAAAAAATTCTTCGGAAACAAAGCGCTGGAATATTACAGAAGAATGGGCGAAGGTTCTGCCTTACAGCAAAAATATGTGGAACAAAAAATAGAAATAGAACACTTAACAAACTCATTACCATGACGATAAAACCAGAAATATCCTGGACAGATTTTGAAAAAATAGATATGCGATGTGGAACCATAGTCTCTGTCAATGATTTTGAAAAAGCCAGAAATCCTTCTTATCAGCTGGAAATAGATTTTGGAGATCTGGGCATCAAAAAATCATCTGCACAGATCACTTCATTATACACCAAAGAAGAATTGGTGGGAAAACAAATTTTAGCAGTGGTGAATTTCCCTAAAAAACAGATCGCTAATTTTTTCAGTGAGTGCTTAGTCTTGGGCGTATATGGAGAAAATAAAAGTGATGTCACCCTTTTAACAGCTTCATTACCTGTGACTAATGGAATGCAAGTCGGATAATAAAAACAAACACACATGATACAAAATATTCCTTTAGAAAAAGTTTTATTCATTGATATTGAAACCGTTCCGCAGTCGGAATCATGGGAAGAGCTTCCCGAAACGGATCAAAAATTATGGGATAAAAAGACAAAATTCCAGCGAAAAGATGATATTTCTGCAGCAGAATTTTATGACCGCGCCGGCATAATGGCGGAATTCGGTAAAATCATCTGCATCACCATCGGAATGCTTGAAAAAAATGAAACATTGAAAATCAAAAGCTTTTCGGGGCATGATGAAAAAAAGATGCTTCAGGAATTCGGTGAAATTTTTAACAGTCCAAGACTTAGGGACATCATTCTCTGTGCTCATAATGGGAAGGAGTTTGACTTTCCATGGATTGCAAGGAGGTTTTTGATCAATGGAATGCAACCCCCCGTTCCTTTTCAAATGTTTGGAAAGAAGCCCTGGGAAATTCCTCATATTGATACGATGGAACTTTGGAAATTCGGGGATTATAAAAGCTTTGTTTCTCTGGAATTACTCGCCCATGTTTTCGGAATTCCCACTCCTAAAGATGATATAGACGGCTCAATGGTTTCATCAATCTACTACATAGAAAAAGACTTGCAGCGAATAGTTGACTATTGTGAAAAAGATGTCTTAACTTTGGCAAATGTTTTCCGGCGCATGCGTCAGGAAGATTTGTTGAAAAGGAATATCAATCTAGATTAAAAAATGAAATTTACAGACGATCAAATTGCTGATATCGGAGAAGAGATTATAAGTGTACTTAAAACCGTTTACGACCCGGAAATTCCCGTGGATATTTACGAACTCGGACTGATATACGATGTACAGATCTCCGATGAGGGTGATGTAAAAATTATCATGACGCTTACCACTCCAAACTGCCCTGTTGCTGAAACACTGCCTCAGGAAGTTAAGGATAAGGCTGCAGAAGTAGAGGGTGTAAAAAGCGTTGATTTAGAGCTTACTTTTGAACCTAGCTGGAATAAGGATATGATGAGTGAGGAAGCGAAGTTTGAACTGGGAATGCTTTAATTTCCGAATACCATACAAAAAGGCTGTCAAAAATGACAGCCTTTTTATTTTCACACCATCAAAACAGATGGATTATATTTCTTTTGCAATTTCTTTACCTTCCCTTCTGCTCCATTCACTCCAGGAACCTACATATAACTTAGGAATCTCAAATCCAGCATAATATAAGGCTAATATGGTATGACACGCCGTAACTCCTGATCCACAGTGAATGATCAAATCCTTAGAAGTATTTTCCAGCAATTTTGAGTATTTTTCTTTTAAAATTTCGGGTGACAAAAAGTTCCCGGCTTCATCAAGGTTTTCAGAAAAAGGAATATTAATAGCCCCTGGAATATGTCCTGCCACTAAATCAATGGGCTCAGATTCTCCTTTATAACGGTAAGCATCTCTTACGTCAATCACTGTTGAAGAACGTTTTTGAAGTTCACGTTCAACCTCTTCCAAGTTTGAGACAGGAAGAAGCCACTGATCTCTCTTAAGCAATGAAGTTTTCTCAAAATGTTCATTTCCGGATGAAAATTCCACTCCTGCTTTTTCTGCAGCCTGAATTCCACCATTTAAAACCTGAACATTCTCAATTCCAAAAGATTTCAGCATCCACCAGGCTCTTGCAGCTGCGTTACCTCCATTTTTATCATCATAAATAACGATATGAGAATTTTCAGAAATCCCAATATTTGAAAGTGTTTCTGCAAACTTTTGAATATCCGGGAGCGGGTGCCTTCCTCCAAAAGCAGCATCTTTTCCTATTTCTGCAAGATCTTTATCAAGGTCTATGAATTTTGCTCCCTTAATATAGTTTTGAAGGTAAGTTTGAGCAATATCTTTTCCAACTCTTGCATCAAGAATAACAAGATTTTCTTGATGAAAATTTTCTTTTAATTCGGAAACTGAAATAATTGGAGACATGGTATTCTGTTTTATGGTTTGGTCTATTTTTAAGGCGGGCTAAAGCCCGCCTCTATTGATGTTTATTGATTTAAAAATGAAAAATATCCTTAGCCCGATTATATGAGCTTTCGAAATTTAACAAATTCAGATTGTGATCTACTTTTTCTACGCTCATAAAGTTGATCACCTGTTCCGTAGGCATATTTCCTACCAAATCATCTTTAGCCATTGGACAGCCCCCAATTCCTTTAATAGCACTGTCAAATCTTCTGCACCCTTTATCATACGCTGCTTTTAATTTTGAATAAGAATCTTCATATCGGTTATGAAAATGTCCTCCAAAATGGATATCAGGATATTTCGAAGGGATCTTATCAAATAAAAGAGAGATTGTTTCCGGCGTCGCAACTCCTGTTGTATCAGACAATAAGATATTTTTAATTCCGATTTCTGAAAATCTTTGTGCCCAGTGATCTACTTCTTCCCATTTCCACATTTCTCCGTAAGGATTTCCAAATGCCATTGAGAAATAGATGTTCAGTTCTCTGTTTTCGCTTTGAGTGAGCTCAAGAATTCTAAGTACTTCATTAAAGGCTTCTTCCTGGTTTTTATTGGTATTTCTGTGCTGAAACGTTTCAGAAATAGAGAAAGGAAAACCCAGAATATCTACAGTCTGGTGTTTTAACGCTTTTTCAGCTCCTCTGTAATTTCCAATAATGGCAGAAATTTTTGTATTGGATAATGATTTATCAATATTTTCAGCAACCTCATCAGAATCGGCCATCTGAGGAATTGCTTTAGGAGAAACAAAACTCAGACTGTCTAAGACATCAAAACCAACTTCCATCAGAGAGTTGATATAGTCTATTTTTTTTTGAGTTGGGATAAATTCTCCCCAGCCCTGCATGGCATCTCTCGGGCATTCAGTTAGAAACATTGGCACATTTTGATTTTATCAAATATAATAAAACTAAACAATTTCTTGTCAGCGTTCTACAAAGCTAACATTATTTTGATTTTCAATGATTTATATATGATTTAAAATTTCGATACTTGATATTCATGCGCAAATAACCTGTTCTGAGCACCAAATTTGCTAACTTTGTTAAAATTTTTGATATCAAATGAGTACTATAGAATTCAACCCATTGTGGAAAGAAAAGCTACTGAACCGTTTTCTTAGCTATGTAAAAATATATTCAACCAGTGATGCTGAGAGCGAAGCTACTCCGTCTACTCCGCAACAGTGGGACATTGCGAAATACATTGTTGAAGAATTAAGGACAATTGGCTTAGAAAATGTTTCTATTGATGATAATGGTTATATTATGGGATATGTACCTTCTAATCTTGAAAATGACAACACACCAACGATTGGATTTATTTCTCATTATGACACTTCTCCTGATTTCAACGGAGAACATGTAAACCCTCAGATATGGGAAAATTACGATGGAAGTGATCTGGTTTTAAATCAAACAACAGGATTCACTTTATCGCCTTTAAAATTTGAAAGTTTAAAAAAATATATCGGTCAGACACTGATCACTACAGACGGGAATACGCTTCTTGGAGCTGATGATAAAGCCGGTTGTGCAGAGATTGTAACTGCAGCGGAATATCTGATCGCTCATCCGGAAATCAAGCACGGAAGAATCGCTATCGGTTTTACTCCTGACGAAGAAATCGGAAGAGGTGCTCATAAATTTGATGTTGCCAAATTCGGTGCTGAATGGGCCTATACCATGGATGGCGGAGAAGTTGGTGAATTGGAATATGAGAACTTTAACGCTGCAGGAGCTGTGGTAAAAATCCATGGACTAAGTGTACATCCCGGATATGCATTTGGAAAAATGATCAACGCAGGTCTTTTGGCTGCTGAGTTTGTACAGTCACTTCCTGCTAATGAAACACCTTCCACGACTAAAGGTTTTGACGGGTTTTATCATTTAATGGATATTACCGCTGACATTTCTGAGGCTAAACTTCAGTACATCATCCGTGATCATAATGAAGAAAAATTCGAGGCCAGAAAGAAGTTCATGGAGGAAAAAGTGGCTGAGTTTAATCAGAAACACGGTGCCGGAACCGCAGAAGTTGAGATTAAGGAACAATACCGCAATATGAAGCAGCAGTTTGAAGGTAAAATGCACATTGTAGACCTTGCTGCCAAAGCAATGAAAGAGGCCAATATTGAGCCTAAAATAAAAGCGATCAGAGGCGGAACAGATGGTGCCCAGTTATCTTATATGGGCCTTCCTTGTCCTAATATTTTTGCGGGCGGGCTTAACTTCCACGGACCTTATGAGTATGTAGCACTGGAAAGTATGGAAAAAGCTGTTGAAGTGATCATCAATATTGTAAAAGCCTAGTCATGAAAAAATTATTAGCTTTAGCCGGTATTCTTGTTTTCTCCATCAGCTATGCACAGGTATCTGAATTTCAGAAGGCGGATGTACGCTATGACAGAAAAATTAAGGCATTATATACAAAATACCCTAAGGCTAATGATGAAAGAACTAAGCGGGAGTGGCATCTTACGGAAGAAAGAATAGCAACGTACAGAAACGCTCTGGAAAAAATTGAGGAAGAACAAAAAAAGACAACAAAGGATACTTCGGTAATGCCCAAAATCTCTAAAGAAGCAGTATATGAAACGGGAATAGCCTCTTTCAGAAAGCTTTTTAATGAGACCCTTGCTCTTTCCCTTGCGAATTTCGCTTCGGAGCCCTATAAGGCAGTATTATCATTTGTCGTGGATTCCAAAGGCAATCTATACGGAGCTAAGGTTAATGGAAAAAATGAAGACATCAATCTCTTTATCCTTGCCGCGTTTTACCGTATTAAAGATCAGGGTAAATGGAAACCGGCAGAAAGCAATGGCAAGCCCGTACCTTCTGTTGTTAATTTCCCTGTTGACTTTAAACCTTAGAGACTACATTAATATATATCATAAACCCTGCTGCATCCTGTGGCAGGGTTTATTTTTTCAGATACACGCTGTTTTTGGTCAAACCTTATTTACCATTCATCAAATAAAATTTTAATTCGTTTGTCCGATGTGTTGTTTTGCATCAGATTTTAAAAATATCTTATGAAACAACGATTTTTAGCAGCAAGCTCTTTATTAGTATGTATTACCTGTTCTGTAGAGACCAGGGCACAGCAAACCCCAGCTTTCCATATCGGAATCAAGGCTGGCACCAACTTTACAAAGACAGATGCAGGATCTTCAGATCTCAAAGGGAAATATGGGCTTGGCTATCAGGCTGGCATCATGACAAGAGTTGATTTTGGGAGGATGTATGTGCAGGGAGAGGCTCTATTTAATAAAAGAAAAACGTCTTATGATTTCAAAGACGGAAATGCCGCAAAACTTCAATGGAATTCCATCGATATTCCTATTGTAGCGGGTTATAAATTCATTAATGCCAAAGATTTCAACGTTAGACTATTCGCCGGCGGTGTATACAGTTATACCTTCAAAGATAATCTGTCAAATTCACAGGCACTTCGGGAAGGTTTTAAAAAATTCGATAAGTCCAATATCGGAATTACAGGAGGGGTCGGAATGGATTATAAAAATTTCACGATGGATCTTAGATATGAAACAGGACTTTCCAGCATCAGTAAAGAATTTAAATCCAAACCCCACAGCATTTCACTTGGAATCGGATACTTTCTTTTTTAAAAACTTAAATTACCTTTACCCGTTAGAAACTGCATTTCTGTAGTTTCTAACTTTTTTATCATCAATTTAGCTCATCTATGGCAACTCCTTTTGTTCTAAAAAAACACACTCTTTTTATTATTTTCTGGCTTGTTTTCGGAATAACGATCTGGATACAAATCCAGGTAGATGCGGGAATGTATAATGCCTTTATTCAGACTTCTATGATTCTGATAAGCTCTTTTATTTTAGCTCATTTCCTAACTGACAGGCTGCTACCCAAAGCACTGGCGTCCAAGAAGATGAATCAATTCCTAATAGAAGCTATTATTGTAATTTTCTTATTGAGTTTTATCTTTTCTTTTGTATTTGCCTATATTAATGTTGATCCTAAAACTCCTTTACCTCCAAATTTTTCAGAGCATCTGGCCGTATTGTGGAAGGGGTTCTATTTATCTGTTCCGGCATCACTTCTTATTAACGGAACCGCCTGTGGATTTCGTTTTTACCAGGAGCACGGAAAAATAGAGCGGGACCATATTCTTCTACAGCAAGCGCATTTAGAAAACCAGCTGAAAATGTTGCAGGACCAGATTAACCCACATGTGGTATTCAATATCCTGAATCATATTCATATTTTAATGAAAACCAACACGGAACTGGCGTCTTTTCTTCTGCTTAAGTTTTCTGATATCCTGAGGTATCAATTGTATGACTGTAATCAAAGCCACGTCATCCTTAATAAAGAAATTCAATATCTGCAGGATCTGGTAGAAGTGGAAAAACTAAGATGGGGAAATGAACTGGATGTACGGGCAACCTGGGAAATTAGCAATAAAAAAGTGTATATAATGCCGCTTCTCCTGGTTCCTTTTATAGAGAATGCATTTAAATATGTGTGCCGTTTACCGGGACACAGGGGTTATATCACTATCTCTTGTAAAGAAGAAGATCATTGTCTTTCCTTTTATGTGGAAAATTCTTATTCCAGTATCACTTCTTATCAAAAGAAAGACAGTGCTCATGGAATAGGACTTCAGAACGTAAAAAAACGCCTTAATCTTCAATATCCGGATTCACATACGCTAAAGATTGAATCTGATGAAAATGTTTACAAAGTATCTTTAATTTTATTTTTATCTCAAGAAAATGACCAATAATAATCTTCCAAAAATGAAGTGTCTCATTATAGACGACGAACCGCTTGCAAGGTTTCACCTCAAAGAAATGGCCGGCCAGATCGACTTTCTAGAGGTTGTAGACACCTGTGCAACTGCTCTGGAAGCGAAGGCTAAAGTTCAGGAGCAACACATTGATCTTATTTTTCTGGATATCAATATGCCTTATCTGACCGGGCTGGAGTTTCTGGAGCAGCTGGAGAATCCTCCTTTATGTATTCTTGCTACGGCATATTCCGAGTATGCGTTGGATGGCTATAGGCTGCAAGTGGTAGATTATCTTCTGAAACCGATTGCTTTCAACCGGTTTTATCAGGCGGTGAATAAAGCACAGCAACAATTTATCCTGACTGAAAAAATAAAAAGGAACACCCTGCTGGATGATCCTTTTTTATATGTTCGGCAATCCGATACCTTTATCAAGGTGTCCTGGGTAGATATTTTATTTATTGAAAGTATGCAGAATTATACCAAACTGCATTTTAAGGATAAATCTATCGTCATTCATCAAACGATGAAAGCAATTGAAGAATCTCTTTCGACGGAGCATTTTTTCAGAATTCATAAATCATTTTTAATTAATATCACGCACATTGATATGATTTCCGGAGGACGGTTATACATCAATAAAATTGAGCTTCCTATTTCCAGGACCCGCAAGGAGGAATTGCTGAATCAGGTGGTGTATAAGAAGCTCATCAGCAAATAAATTACGGAAGATTCCACCGCAGTGCTACTGCAACGTAAAATGTACTTGCAAACCGGGGATCTTCCATTTTCTTGGCTTTGAAAATACTTTTTATCTTGCGGTCGTTTTCATTAAAACTTCTCAGCAGTGCGGTTCCACCGGTGACCCTAAGGCTTAGTGATTCACTGAGCTTCAGTTCTGGTCTTAATCCCACCGTAATCTGCTGGTATCCCAATAAAGTAGATTTTCCGCCTTTATTTCTTTCCACTGTCATCCCGTTTAAGCCTACCGCTGCTTTTAAAGCAAATTTGTCTGAGAACTGATATCCTGCTTCCATTCCTTCAGGAAAATTAATATTAAATTTAATTTTACTTCCCGTTTTCCAGTCAAAATAGATCCATGGCATAATCATGGGAACCCCAAATGCTGTTGTCAGGACAGGGCCACCTCCGAGCGCAAGATTAGGACTGAAATGCTTTATAAAAAGGATACCACCCTGTCCCAGAACATCGTTAAAATCTATGTTTTCCATATCGGTATATACTCCAACGGAGGCTGTCATCATCATACTCCATTTTTCTCCCAACGGCCTCATATGCTGAAGACCCACTTGCGCATTAAGCATCTGATTGGGAAACAGCTGGGTTTCATAATTTCTGTGGGACATTTTAGCATAAGAACTATTGAGCAGTAAAGACCACGCTTTTACTTTACCTGCTTCATTTTTCTTCACTGACAATGGAATGCTGAGACTTAAGTCAACTCTTTTAAAATCGCTTTTAGAATCTGTCTTTACACTGTCTTCGGGACGTATATAACTTGAATGGGGAATATATTCCGTTTTCAGTTCTCCGGAAATTCCGGATTGGGCATCTAACCTGCTGCCTGCTGCTCCCAGTAAGCAAAAAGCGGCCAAAAGGCTTCTCTTCATGTTGTAAAAATTTTCACAAAGAGAGGTCTTTAGTATTTTTTTACAAAAATTACTTGATTAAGTGCCGGAATGCTATGATGAGAAGGAATAGTGGCAGGATAACATCATCCTCAGATTTTATTATTGATGTTATATATTGACAATAGTAGCTCCTTATCTATACAATTATTTTTTTGTTTTTAAATGAACGGTACGCAAACCAGACTGCAATTAATGCAATCCCGGCACGTATAATAACCATCGGCATTATAGAATCTGCCTCCAGGAAACCAGCCAGCCCTGAAAGTAAAAAAGTAACCATAAGCTGCATAAATCCCATCACCGCCGCTGCAGTCCCACGCCCCTCTTTAAAAGGTGATAAAGCATGAGCTGATGTAATGGGAAACAAAACTCCTATCGCAAACAATGACAGGTACAGCATCATAATTTCCAGCACAACGGAAATATCTGAAGCTGCTATCAGAATGTGAAGACTGCATACCAACAGCAATACAATTGTAGCTGTCAGTAAAAGTTTTGTATCGCTTATTCTCTTTATTAATCTAGGAGTAAGATAGGCGGCTGTTATTAATGCCAGTGAATTGAAACCAAATATCAAGCTGAAAGTACCACTGGAAAACCCATGAATCTTCATAAATAAAAACGGCGCATTAGAAATATAAATGATCAAAGAGGCAAAGGCAATACTTCCTATCATCGTGCTGTTGATAAATTCTTTATTGGAAAGTATGATTTTCAGATGATGTTTTAGCCCTTTCTCCTCTTCTGTATGATCAGAAAGCTTCATTCTTGAATTGGTTTCGGGAACGTATTTGTATACCATTAACAAGGTTAAAAGACCCATTATACTCAAAAAAGCAAATGAACTGTTCCATCCCCAGAACTTGAGAAATACACTTCCCAGCAACGGAGCCACAATCGGAGCAATGCCGCTTATCTGCGACTGCTGTGAAAAAATAGTGACGGATTTTTGTTTGTCATAAAGATCGATCACAATAGCACGCCCAATGACAATCCCGGCACTTCCACCGAAGGCCTGCAGAAAACGCATAGCCCAAAGCATATAAATATTTTCTGTAAAAAATATCGCTGTAGCGCCCAGAATAAAAAGTAAAAGTCCGCAATACAGCATTGGCTTACGCCCTGTCTTATCTGACAAAGGGCCCCAAAGCAACTGTCCAAAAGCAAATCCTGCAAAAAAAACAGAAATTGAGATCTGGATATGCCCTATATCGGTCTGAAAAATCTGGGCCATACTTGGAAAAGCCGGCAGATAAAGGTCTATACTTAATGATTCCAGGGTGTTGAGTAGTGCCAGAATAAACACTACAATACTTAAATTTCTCATAAAACAAGGTATCCGCAAAAGCGGTTTTTCTGTCTGCAAAATTCCTTTAAAATGCAATACCTTTCAATATAATAAGTGAAGGAACACCAGCACAAACTGAGGATTATATTTTGTCCTCTCTTGAAATATCCTTTATTTTAAAATGAACACACAATCATTTTCTGAAGATTAGCCTTTTCCAATCTTAAAGCCATCAGGATTTTGACCGGTATGTTTTTTGAAAAAACGGGAGAAATAAGAAGCGTCACTGAATCCTAATTTAAAAGCAATTTCTTTAACGGTTAGAGCACCGAAACTAAGTTCTCTTTTTGCTTCAAGCAAAAGCCGTTGGGCGATCATCTTTTTCACTGTTGTTCCTCTTGAGAAACGGACAATATCGTTGAGGTGATGAGTGCTTACTTTTATCTGATCTGCATAGAAACGAGTCTCTTTCTGAATGGTATAATGTTCTTCAATTAAGCTTACCAACTTTTGGATGCGCTGCCTGTCATTGATTGAAGGATCCTGCAGATTGATCTGCTCCGTACTAATGATACAAAATGCTCTGAGGTAAGTTTTTAATAAATCGATCCTTGATCCACCAGTATATTCCTGTTCCATAAGCGAGATAATAGTATTGCAGGTTTCTGCACTTTGAGAATCTAAAGAAAAGGGACACGTTCCCCCGGCAAGAATTGTTTCGATATCACAAGCTTCTTTAAATATCTCCCGGCTTATGGCCAGTACATATCCTTTTTCGCCTCTGAGTTTCATATTAAACACTTGTCCTGGTGCAATGATACAGATCTGATTATTTTTGAGGGTATGATGTTCAAAATCCAGTTCTAAACTGCTGTTTTCCCTGACATGACTGAACCAAATGATCTCAAAGAAATTATGCCTATGAACATCATTAAAATTTTCCGGATGTCCAGTATCAAGTGTCATCAGCTGAAACTGTTCAGAGGTGAGGTGATGGACAGGGATATTTTTTTCTGATGGATTCATCGGCCAGTTTTTTAGGGGTAAACAAAAACCTCAGCAAAGAGATACTGGGATGTCTGCTGATTAGCTGTTTTATTGTTTTTTATAAATGTAGAAAATTTATTTTCTTTATGAAAAGAACCGCTACAATATTGTGGCGGTTCTTTTTTATTAATGGATTGTCTAGTCCTGAAATATCGATACACAAAAAAAGAATGGTTATGGAAGAATTAATACATTTTTCATTTAATTCATCACTAAGAAATTTAGATAAATAATAATTACGAAATGTCTTTATAAATTCTCATATATGGTACTCTATTTTTTCTTTCTAAAAAATTTTATAACTGACTTTACAATATAATATATGGATAATATTGCCAATACAATCAAAAATAAATCCATATTTCTTTTTTCTCCTAATGGAAAATATTTTAAAAATAAAATAATCAGTTCTGCGAACAATAATCCAGCTATACCAAATAACGACATAAATAATTATTTTAAATTTATTTTTCACAGCCTTCAATATTGATTCAATCCCCTAAATAAAAGAGAAGCAATCTTAAAAGATCATTTCTCTTTTTTATAATCTTCTAAAAATAATTTTCCCAAAAGAAGCCAGAGGCAGGAATAGAATCTATCTTAGATTTTATTTTAGAATTATTGTTAATCCATTTTCGTAATTTACTATCATTATTTAAAGAATCATTTATAGGAATACTTGAATAAAGTCTATTATTATGTACATCGTTACTCAGATATACAACTAAATAATTTTTGGATATATTTTTTTTTGCATCAGAATAGGATAAATCCCCTATGTCACAAACCGACTTATACTTGTCCCCATTTAAATTAAATGTATAGATGTAATCACAACCTGTTCCTCTACCATAACCTTTAATTTCTTTAATTTTACCTGTAGTATAAAGTCCATTTTGTTTATAGGAGTTCTTAAATTCTTTTAAAAACAAATGATCGTAGAAAAACATTCCTATAATAAAAATAATAAGGATTATAATATAATCCTTTTTTAGAGAATTTTTCATCATTTTTGTTTCTTTTGAATTTCTGTTGCATTTGCTGCTGCTGCACCATACATCCCAGTACTTATAAGAAAGTTATTTACTCCAACTACTGTTTTGTCTGATCCCTTAGCCCCCGCTGCCGTAGCTCCATTTAATTTTCCTAGTCCCTTACTCCCTAATGCAATGCCTATATTTGAAGCCGCTTCTTGAGCAGACATTCCTCCGCCATTAAAAACTGTTCTAAATGCAGGTTCTCCAGATCTAAGCTTTTTAACTGAAAGTTCACTAACTCCGCCTAAAACTTCTCCTGTCCCATATGCACCAAAAGTATCTCCTGCAACACTCATTATATGGAAGTATTCTATATTTTGGGTTACTTCACCGTCTAAACCTGTAATATAACTGCTGGAACCTAAATGATCCGGATGGAACCAATAGATTTCCTTTTCTTTATCTCCTGTATAATTATTCACACAGTTTCCGTTATACCCTGCATTCTGTCCGTAATTTGGCGGTGGTGTGATATTGTACTGCTGCATTACCGTCAGACCGCTCTGTGTAGCTGTCTGCAGAATGGCATTCGATACATTCACAGGATTGATTGGTGGTGTGCCTCCTGCAAATGGAATAATCAGCCAATTACAATCGAAGGTTCCTATATTAAGGCATGTCTTCTTTTTATTTATGACTCTCTGGTAGCATGAATATACTTTTTTGAGAACATTTTTTAATGTAAAAAAGCCACCGCAATTGCGATGGCTTTGATTTATTATAGCTCAAAGTCATATAATTTTTGTGTAGCGGGATAGTTTTTTACTATATAAAGTGCTTTATTACTAAAACTATTTAAAATAACTTCCATTACTTCGATATAATGATCAATAGAACTATATGAAAGTCCAGCTGTAAATATTATTAATTTATCTTTCATTTTCAATAAATAATAAGTAAATACTAAAAAATTTTCTATTGCCTCTTTAGAATCTAAATTTGGATCTGAAAAACCTACAATATCTTCTATTTCCGATTTTAGTTTTAATTTTTCTTTATTCTTAATTTTATCATAGTCTGAAAAAATCTTCATTGACTTTTTTATAGGAAAATTTACCGCTACTATATCCTTCCTTTCAAGAAGTTGTTGATAATTGTCATCTACATACATCACTGATATTTTCATCTTTACATTTTTTATTTTGTATGAAAGTCTTTTATTTTAATATTATATGTTTTCAAATCAACATTACGTGTAAAGTTGCCACTCAGAATCCGTTTTATGTATTTAACATCTCCTGTTTCGAGTGCATATCTAATAGCAGCATTCATGCTATGGTTTCCTTCTGTCAAAACTATTTTTCCATCTTTAGTAACAAAACCAGCACCTTGTTTATTAAATTTCCCGGTCTTCATTTCCTGATAATAAGCTTCAATTATTGCTTTCCCATTTTTTTTATCTAATCCTAACTGTCCACTATAAATATTCGCTTTTTGTGCAAAAGTTGCAATTTTACTTTCCATAGAAAGATTTTTTGTAGTACTATTAAAAAGCTTAATGGATTTGAAAGCATTAGCATTCCCCAAAAACATTGTAGACAAATCAATACCACTTGCTAATAGCTCAGCATTTTTCTCGCCTACGCCCGCTTTCTTTGCTACATATTTTGTACCCTGATGCAATGCTGTTTGAGTAGACTCACCCGTCCATAATTGTGTTGCTCCTGCTACTGTGTTATCGATACCGTTTATTAACACTGCGTAACCAACAACCGCCCCAACTCCTGTTTCTGCAGTAACAACACCTCCAACACCTCCAATAACTGCTTCTGCAGCACCACCTACCATTTGAACTCCTCCCCAAGTTCTTGTCCAGAATTTAGATTGTTTTCCATTTGGATCGTAATATACGATAGGACTCTGGTAACAATAAATATAAGGATTTAAGTTACCGGAGTTGTACACTCCACCATTATGCTGTCCATCAATATAATGCTCTGGGTTATAGAAAGGATTGAAGTCCGCTAGTGGATCAACATTCAACCAAAGAGAAACTCTTGGATTATAATATCTCGCTCCATAATAGTAATACCCTGTTTCTGCATCAAGTTCCTTGCCATTAAACTTATAGGGACTGTTATTACTTGCTTTGTTATGGTTTTCTACAAACACCTCACCACTTGGGAAGTATTCTATATTTTGGGTTACCTCTCCGTCTAAACCTGTGATATAGCTGCTAGAGCCTAAATGATCCGGATGGAACCAATAGATTTCCTTTTCTTTATCTCCTGTATAATTATTGACACAGTTTCCATTATAACCTGCATTCTGTCCATAATTTGGCGGTGGTGTGATATTGTACTGCTGCATTACTGTCAGGTTGCTTTGGGTCGCTGCCTGTAAAATAGTATTCGATACATTCACAGGATTGATAGGTGGTGTGCTTCCTCCAAACGGAATAATCAGCCAATTACAATCAAACATTCCTATATTAGGACTTGTCCCATTTTTAGTTACAATTCTTTGGCTTCCTGCATAGTAATGCTTGGTATAGCGCGGTATTGAAATTGCTCCAGTACTCTCAAATAAGAGGCTTAGCGTTATTAACCCATTCGGATAGATCGTCGCAGAGTGCGATGTCTGTACAGCCTGTGGCGAAGAATTCGTTTGTTCCCCTGCCGTCCTAAATAATACTCCGGAAGATAATACATCTTTAATAATTCTTTCTCCTCCTGCATCATAGGTATAGATGGCTGCACCATCAACTTCCGGTGTAGAAGGGTTGGTATCTACAAAACGAAGACGGTTTTCCTCATCCCACTGATACACTGTTTTATTTTCGGTAACGGTACAGGTCTCCTGCGCAATAGAAGTAGGATTTCCTTTAGCATCATATTGATAATGCTGGAACTTCACGCCCGGATCAGCCGGATTACAACAGGTGGATGACGGCACTAAATTAGGTTCATCTACAATGGTAGTTGGTGCGTGTGGATGTGCCGGGTTTTCATATTTATAGTTCAGTCTGTATGATGTTGGTTCCATGGCTGTCCAGTTGTTGTTGGTCGCTCCGGTAGTCCATTCGTGCTTCTGAGTTTTACTCATGACATTGTGCATATTATCATAAGACATGGCAACGGTATAGCGGTGACGCTCTTCCTGAGCCTGCGTATTGATCCCTCTCCAGTTTCCTGAAGCAGAAGTCAGACGGTAAAGGTCATCATATCCAAAGGCATAATTGGTTCCGCCGCCTAAAAGGCCATTGACAACAGGAGCATTGTTATGAACCTGCATTACATTAGACAACACATCATACTGATACACATTCTCCATGAAAGATCTGCTGGCATTCTTAGCATACATCTTCAACAGCCTTCTGCGGTTGGTCTCGTACTCGTATGTTGTTTCTGTACCATTTCCATTTTTAAGGTAAACTCTTTGTTCAAATTTATCATACCCTATAAGATTGATCATCGGATAAGAATTTCCATCTTTTACAGAGGCAACATTATTCAGATTACCACCCTTATCGTATTTGTACGTTAATTTTTCTCCATCAGGATAAGTAATTGTCTTTACACGGTTCCAGGTGTCATATTCCCATTGCGTCCCGAACCAGTATACTCCCGCTCCCGGAACTGCCACTGAACGTCTCTGGTAAGTAAGCTCA
This sequence comes from Chryseobacterium soli, assembly GCF_000737705.1. GTDB lineage: Bacteria > Bacteroidota > Bacteroidia > Flavobacteriales > Weeksellaceae > Chryseobacterium > Chryseobacterium soli. The sequence goes on from NZ_JPRH01000001.1 coordinate 419,607, forward strand.
CCCAGCCTTCCGTATTTCAGGTACTGTGTTCCTGTAGCATCGGTTTGATACCATAATCTTCCTACTGCGTTGTTATCCATTGCTGAAGCATCCAATGCATTTCCGTAGTAATATTTTACGTTGTTTTCAGGATATAAAGGATACTTAACTTCCTTCAATCTTGAATAATCATAGTTATATTCTACCGTTTCATTAGCCGCATTGGTTTTGGAAGTCATATTACTTGCCGGGTCATATTTGTAAGTAGTAACTCCACTGTCCGGATGCGTATAAGAAGTTCTTCTTCCCAAATCATCATAAACAGAAGTAGTAATATTATTGTTTACATCTTTTACCTGAAGGATTTCTCCAATAGCATCATGGGTAAACTGAGTTTTAATATCACCCGTATTGGATACCTCATGAACTGAAGTTATTCTTCCTTTACTATCGGTATAGGTTTTCTTAATACTTCCCAGTTCATCTTTGAAAATGGTTTCAAACATATTTCTTCCCTGAACATCTGTTCCAAAACCGTAAGTAACGGTTGAGAAAAGATTTTCTCCCGGAAGTTTTGTGTAAATGACTCTATCTAATACATCATACTGATTCGTTGTAGGTTCAATATTATCTACTGCTGCATTATACTGGGTATTAGAAGAACTCACATCTTCTATTGTCGGATAATATGTTTTTAAAGCTCTTCCGAAAGCGTCTTCTTCAACTTTACCTGCTACAATATATTTTAATCCCTGATTATGAATGTCTCCGGTTTTCTTCACCTGAATGGCTCCTCCGAAACCATCTGCAACGGTAATGGTATTGATGGTGCTATCCGTATATTCCGGATCATAATGTTTGGTCGTTGCAAAAGACTGTGCATTGGTCGCATTAAGCGGTGCATTGGTAATTGGGTTGTACTCAAATTTAATCGTCCACGGAATACTATTGAACAATTCATATGGTCTTGTAATTTCTGTAGTTCTTGCCTTCGCATCATACACATACTTCATAGGCTGCAGGTTCATATCTTCAGTATAGGTTGGTATTCCGAAACGGAAGTCATACTTGGTTTTACTGCTGTAACCAAAGGCATCCTGAACTTTTACCGGATACGTTTTTACATTATCATCATAAGTATACTGATGGAAAAATCTTTGATTCTGCACATTCGCAGGTCCTGTTGATTTTGTGATATTTCCATAAATGTCATACTCAAAATCGTACACCGAATAATTAACCCCTTGGTTAAGGATCGTCATTTTTGAAAGATTCCCCTCAGCAGTATAGTCTGCTTTTTTCTCTCTGGTAACCCCTTGCGCAGTATTTTTCACTGATGTAGGCATCACAATGTATAGAGATGGATTAAGTAATGTATAAGTAACTTTACTCGTTACGATTTCTGATGATCCTATATCTGGATCTCCTGCATCTTCTACTTCTACAGCATTCCCCCATTGGTCATAGGTTTTCATCTTCGTAATAGTGGTTTTCAAACCAGTCTCTCCTTCTGTAAACTGAGAGGCGGTATTATCTAACGCTACAAAACAAGCATAGTTTTCATATGTTTTTTCATCTTCTTTTTCTTTATATACAAATACATCGTTCGTACTTTGTATCTTTCTTAATGAATAGTTATTGACTTTAATAGTCCATGCCTTATTATTACCATCCATCAGTCTCTCAGTAAGCAATGCTCCTTTTAGGTAATAATTACTGTTATTAAACTTTTGAATTGTTTTTCGATAAATTACAGCTGAAGAAGCCCCTCCCTGCTTAGTATCAATCTGATTGATCGTTACATTTTCAAAGCCATAAAAAGTCCTTTCTCTTCGGCTGTGATAAGGGTTCTGATACTCTGCTGTAACTTTAGACACATCCGGACTGTATGCATTATCTCCTGTAAATCCATCATTGGTAATAATACTTTTTAATACATATTTACTTTGAGGCATATCATAAGTGTTTCCTACTCTTTCATAATCAACTTCCCATGATCCACCCATTGGTGTGGTTACTTTTTTAAGAAGGTTGGTGGTGCCTATAGTAGAATATTTTACTAATGCAGTATTATTAATAAAGTTTCCGTTACTGTCTACCTGTGATTTTACTAGATCCGGAAATCCATCTCCGTTCAAGTCTACAATCTGCTGCTGAACATTGCTGTCTCCTTCTCCAAAACTCGCACTTGGATTGATGGAAATTTTAAAAGAATTTCCTGTTGCTCCAATAGGGATAAGGATGGATGCCGTAACCCCCATATTCATATTGTACCCTCTGGAAACATCCTGCTGGATTGCTGAAGAAGCATTCCACGGTGTAGCAACAAATCTGTTCCCGGTATTCAGCTGTACACTCAGGTTTCCTCCGGAGTTGCTTACTAAATCTGCTAATCCATCATTATTGATGTCTACCAGTGATGTTTTCTGATCAGAAAGGGTTTCAGATTTTCCAGCCCCAAAAGATATACTTGCATTAAACATGCTAAGTCCTTTAGGTAAATTATCTGTTATCGTTCCTCCGATAGAAGCCCCTATTCCAAGGTTAGAAGAAGTAGTTTTTCCTTCTCTGAATTTACCATATGAAAGGGTTTCAGGAGCAGCATAAGAATATCCTAAGTTGAGCTGAACCTGTCCGTTCTCTGCAACTCTATCCAGCAAGCCATCTCCATTAATATCTATATAACTATAATTGGAATAATCTGAGCCATCGGACGTACCTGCAGAAAAATTGATACCTGCCTCGGCTGCCTGTTCTGCTTTTTCATTGCTTGATTTATTAGATTTACCCGACAATGGATAGTTTTGTCCCATTCCGAATCCGGAATTGTCGGGATGTTTCGTTTTATGTGGATTATCATTAGCTCCAGGGAGTGTACTGCCAGAAAGCATCCCCATCATATTGGTAAACTGAACCATGTTCCCGTTCAATACATCCGGATATCCATCTCCATTCATATCAAAATAATCCAATGTATTGATTGTTTCACCTGTAGATGTTGTTTTGTTCAATGAAAAAATGAAGGGTCCTCCCGAAGTTCCTGTATTATTATTCGTGGTTTTTGACTGTTTAACAGGTGCATTAAAAACTCCTGGGCTGCTTGCCGGAGTACTTTGTGAAAGAACCCCCATATCAGTCATTCCCATTCGCGAAGCAGAAACATCCTGCCCTTCCGCGTAAGTGGATTTACTGATGCCAATCAATCTCTGTACGTAATCAGGATTGGTTTGAGCATTAAAATCTTTTCCATTGTAAGCGTTCATCATGATAAACACTCTTTCATTTAAAGGAGTGGAATCATTCGGATCATTCGGAGGTACTAATTTGCTTTGGTCTATTGCCAGACTTCCATAATCTGTCAACTGACTTTGTAACTGACTGCAGGTAGTGGGTAAGGTTCCATATCCTCCATGATAGACAAACTGCCCCCAGTTTCTATACATTGTTCCAAATCTAGCATCATCTTTGGAAAGATCAGCGGTAGACCCTTCCTGATATATATTATCTTTGTCTCTCCCATAGACATTGATACCAAAAGTACTAAATACGTCAGGAGCAGAAGGATTTGACGCTGCAGACTCACGAACTTCTACCTGCATACCCGGGATAGGCCCATCCAATCCTTCATCAGAAGCAAGATCCGAGTAGCATTCTACATAATAATCCATGTAGGAACCCATATTCTGATAAATAGAAAGGTCTTGAATAGAGTTAGCACTTCCCGTCCAATTTATCGTGGTAATTGTCATATCAAAAAAGACCCCCTGCTGTCTTACACTTTTCCTTACCACATAGGTATACTTTCCTGCCGGCTTGCCCGTAAGCTTTGCATAAATGCCATAAGGACTGCCATAATTCCCCCAAAAGTAATAGCCCTTAAATGTTGAGGCTGTATTTGTTCTTAAATTGAAAAACTGAAAATCAGGGATGACAGGCAGTTCTATATCACTTCCATTATAATTCATGGTGAGTTTTAAATTATTAAATTTTAAATTCTCCCATTTTTCATTGACATCCGATTTTACCCGGAAATACAGAATATCTCCTTCGCCCAAAACTCCTGTATTAAAAACAACAGGTAGGTTTCCCGTATTAGCAGCCGCATATAGCTGGCTGGCTATCGTGGTTATGGTACCATTTGATTGTTTTCTTACAACATTAACCTGAATGTCTCTTACTGTTACCGGCTTAATGAATGTTCCCGTAATCGTCCCTGAATTTACTCCGACAGGAATTCCTGTTCCGGCCTTGCTGCTTACCAGGCTTACATTCTTATATTCGCCTAACGACGCATCTGATGAGTCTCTATACCATTGGGTGCCACCCGGATATGGATAGAATGCATCAATATAGGTATAACTAATGTTGATTGGCAGCTCTACCAAATCTCCAACACCATTATCTATTGAATTTACTCTAAAGTAAAGATAATCCCCCTGCTTCACCGCTACTGTCGGCTGGGAAAGTGTATAAGTACTATTTGCTCCATTAAGTGTTGTATACGGAACCAGAATAGCGGAAGTATTGGTTTGAGATTTATACTGCTGTATACTTATTTTCACTCCGTCCGGGCTGGATGATGGATTCTTTAATTTAATAAGCCCGCTTAAGTAAACTGTTCCGTCAAAAGGTGCTTTCCATGCCTTCACCACATCATGAAGCGGTGAGTTTTTATAATCTTCCATGATATCATTACAATCCACACTTGGAGTACTTACAGCAGCTCCTTTAACAATAGGATTTGGAGTAAGTGATACATCTGTCGTATATTTTAAAACTCCATTGTCTACCCTTCCAAAATATACCTGTCCGTTACTAACGATATCCTGTATGCCGTCACTATTGGCATCCGTAAAATAATTATAGGTAAAGTCTTTGGTTTTAGATGTTCCGGATGACGCTGATGCAGTAAACAAATCACCTGCTGTAGCCTGGAATCCAAAAGCATTCGTATAGTTTTTTGAATAAGAAAATGCCTTCGAGTTTTCAGGGGTTATTAAGCTGCCTCCAAAAGGACTGACATCCGGTCCTTTCTTTCTATACTTGAAAACTGTATCAGGTGAATTCCAGTCATTCTTTAAAATTTTATCCGGCAAGCCGTCTCCATCAATATCTGTCATAGAGAGCCCTCCTCCCCCTTGTCCCTCAGTATATTGATAGTCTCCACCGAGAGTAGCGCTTTTAATTAGGGGATTATTTGCTTTTGTATCTGCTGCCAGAGCAACTCCGAATGTAAGAGCTCCTCCTACCGTTGTATTTTCAGAATCCCCGTGTCCTAATAAAGATGAGCTGTTAATGCCCGCATCATTGGTAACGGCATCAATAGTTGTCTCAGGAGCATACTGGGAGGTTTCTATATTATTAAAATATTCTATCCTATTGGTATAGAAAATCTGATCATCAGCATCTTTTTCAGTAATAGTTTCTAAAAGAGATTTAGAAAAGGCTCCGGTTTTATACTTAAATTCATAGCTTCTCACTTTGGCTCCGTCATAGAGTACCTGAACATTTCCTAACCTTTTTGAAGTTACCTGTACAAACCCAAGTCGTGCATTTACCTGAACATCCTCTCTTTGAGCTGTATCATATCCAAAATTTACAGTATATTTTTTTAAAGAAGGACCTGAATCATTAAGCGTATATTCTATTTTAGCAGGATACATTTCTTTTCCACCGTTACCAAGAGCACTGGAAGAACTGTACACAGATCTATCATACTGATATTTTACATAGTTTCCATTGGTATCAACGGTTTTATATAATCCCCAATAACCAATGTTTCCATTAGCGTCTTTAAGTACGGCATTTTCATTTATTCCTGTTTCATCACCTCCAAAATAGGATCTTGTCCCATCTTTAGAAGCTACAATCCATACATAGTTTTTAGGATCCGCGCCTTTTCTTATTATTCTGTTATAGGCTCCTTCTATTCTCGGATAAAACTGTCTGTCTGCCTGTCTTCCTTTATCAAAACCCTCATTTCTATTGGGCAATGCAAATACACCAGCACTTACTTCAAATGTCAGTTGTTCACCTCCTAATGTGTATAGTTCGGTTTCCTTTCCACCATCATAGGTAGGTACGCCCCATCTTGTGTCGATGGTTATCGCGGGAACAGACATATCCCAGCCCAATCCCATCCAGCCGTTTCCTCCTTCACTGCTATAGCCTACATTCAAAGAAGGCTGCATCCCGGCTCTACCGGCGGGAAGTTTAATAGGAAAGCTGGTCGTCACACTTCCCATGCTGTTAGGAGATGGCGGTGCAATGCTTACAATTCCTTCGGATGGATTTGCTGCTTTGATATCTTTAATGGAATTTGGTGCATAACTTCCTGTTTCCGGAGATTCAGGAACTTTTAACACTCCATTGACCATATCGGTAAAGTGAGTGGTTTTTGATACCAACACATTTTGCTTCAGATTAACGCTGTCTTTGTCTAAAGCAATCCACTTTTTTTCTGTTCTGTCGAAGTAAAAAGTTTTGATATCCTGTTCAGTATATCCTGTCGGGATTTTACTTTTATCATATCCTAAAGATACTTTTGCAGGGGCTGAAAAATGCTCTCCATGAGAAAGGAAACGATATCCTGCATTTTCAGAGGTAACGTTGATCATTTCCGGGCTAATTGCGGGCATGTCAATATCTCTAAGAGCAGTAATTGAAAAATTTTCTGCACTTTTAAGTGTTCCTTTTGGAATATTTAACTCAGCTGAGCTTAGAGTCAGTTTTTCAGAATTACCGATACTTGCAACAAATTTTGAGACAGACAAAGCATTATATCCTGCTTCGGCAGTATTTTCAAACTTGTTTTTTTTATCAGCGATCCCTATTCGCAGATTTTTTACTTTATAGCTGTATCCCGAAAGATAAGGTATTGTAAAAATGATTGTGTTTTTTCCCTGCTGAACAGATTTTACAGCAATGGGTTCTGACTGATGGGTCCAGGTATTGTTCTTCTGAACATTCTTTCCTCCAACAGCCAGATCATCATTGATGACTTTACTGACTTCTTTATAACTGTCAACTCCATACAAATCATATTCTAATGTATATTGATAGACAGGATTTATTTTTTCATCAACCGAAATATTGAAAATATTATCATACACCTGATCAATCGGGTGTTCAGAATTTGTTCCTATGATTCCTTCTTTGATATCAGAAATGTAATATCTGACATTGTTTAACGACATTAGCTTAGGTCCTGCCGATTGATGGATGGGAGTTGAAACAAGAATTTTGTTATTTCCCGTTTCTTTATTCCCACCAAAACGGCTGCCCGAAATATCTTCGTTGGAAATATTGGAAGTATCCTGATTTTCTTTAGCAACACCATTATCTGCCACTTCTTTATGGGTCTTATTTTTTAAAGCATAATCAATTTTCATGATCGGCGCCACGTTTTCGTGCCTATTCAGATAGGATGAATTAGCATAGGCATGAACTTGAGACCAGCACGTGAAAAATATAATTGAATTAAGAAGTTTTGTGTGAGTTCTTAAGACGCTTAATAAAGATCTTTTCATTCGTTTATATGTGTTTTTTACCTCTAAGACAGTCCGTTTTTATCTTTAGACTGCCTTAGTGAGGGTATTAATTTTTTACAATAAGTTTGAATACTTTTATCTCAGACGATGTTTTTACAATAATTAAATACAGACCTTCAACCGGAAGGGTATCTTTTATTTCATAGTAATCCTTGTCTTTGTCCTGGATGGTTTTTACCAGTCTTCCAGCAGCATCATGTATTTTTATATCTACCGTTTCCTTCTTGTCTGAAATAATTCTAATCGTAAACGGCTGTCCTTTAGGTACCGGATTAGGATAAATTACAATTCCGTTTTCTCTTTTTCTGGTAACTTTTACCGTATCTTTTTTAATACAGCCGTCCGATGTTGTTACCGTTACAGTGTATTCTCCCGGCTCATAAACATTGATATCCGGAGACGTACTTGTAAATCCGTTGTCAGAAGTCCAGTTGTAGGTTGCATGCGGATCTGTGATTTGCGCAGATGCATTAAAATGAGCTGCATTTCCTGAAGAAATTGCGACATCGGTACCAAGATCTAAACTAATCGTGCTGAAATCATCAACCGAAAAATCATAGCCCGTCACGTTATTATTAGCGTCCGTAATATTCAGGTGATAATTTCCTATTGCCAGATTCGGGAATGAGATTTGTGAGGTTTGAACGGTTATATTCTGTGACGTTCCGTTACCTGTAAGCGTAACATTAAATGGTGCTTTTCCTCCTTTAATATCTAATTTCAGTGTTCCGTTTGTTACCGTACATGTAGGTTGGGTAATCTGATAAATAGATAAAATTTTGTTTCCTAATGCAAACGAGAACACATCTGTTCCGGATAAATCCTGATCAAAAACTACATCTTTAAAATGAACGCCCTGATCATTATCTACATGATCCATCGGCCTCAATATTGGAAGAATTAAAATTCCCCTGTCCTGTTCTGTCTACAAGAAGCCAAAGTTTTTTATCTGCCGGAATCTGCTGAATAATATCTTTGATAGAAAAAACAACTTCTGTAGGAATAGTCTGTGAGGTTTCTGTCGTGAATCTAGCCTTCCATTTTCTCTTTAACAGCCTATATCCAAAAGTCTCATTATCCAACTCAAGGAGTTTTTTGTTATCTCCCCAGATCAGAAAGCTCTGATCTGCAAATTGTGCATTATTTGATTTATTGTCAACCGCGAAATTCTTTGCAGCGATCACAAGCCTTTTTTGCTCTGAAGAACTGGTGGCTTGTTTTTGATATAAGTCCGAGTATCCATCCCTAGCTATACCGGTAATATTAGCCGGATAGTCTGAAAAATCCTCTTGTCTCCAAATCCTTTTATTTTTAGAACTCAGGTATTCGGTGTAAGGCATTGTAATGGCATACTTAACAGCCAGATAAGAATTTACCCTGTTTCTTTCATTAAGGGTAAGGATTTTCCTGTATACAAAAAACTCTGGAAGCTTCCCTTTAAAACTATTCCACTGATGACTCCCTCCATCTTTCCCAACATACATTGAGGAAAGACCGGTCTTACCAATTACTTTGGTGATTTTGGATGAAGGAGTTCCAAATTTAGAATACAAACTGAAAGAAGCCAGTGTATCAATTGAACTTGTATTAATGTAATTGATCTGGTCATTATTGTATCTGAAAACATTTTTAGTGCTGTAAAACAATTCTTTCTCATCTGTATTATCAGTGGTAAATAGAGCTGATTCCTGTACAGCATTTTTATTCTGGTAAGCCGTAAAAAAGTTTATTTTATCAATCGTTTCCATCACAAAAGGAAACTTCAGAAAATCATCTGTCCCATCAAAATTCAGACATTCATTATAGTTCAGCAGTGAATATGCCGGTTTATTGGCACTTGCTAACGCCTGTATCTGATGTTGGTTACCACTATAATCCTGATATAGTAATGCCGGTGTTTGAAGCGAATTGGTTTTATACCAAACACTTACACCACCCACACCTCCGGGTGACTGGGCATAAGAAATGCTGGCAAGCAAAACGCTGAGGATTGTAAATATTTTTTTCATGGATGCGCGTTTTATTTTATGATGAGTTTTCTTGTTTCTTTATACTCCGAAGTCTCTATGGAAATCATATATATTCCCTGAGCATAAGATCTTGTATCTATCGTTTTTATAAACTCACCTTTTGGAAATTTACTTGAACTCTGATCTGTTAATACGAGTTTACCTGAGGCATCATACACCGAAATTTTTATAGCAGACTCAGCCTGCAGGAAAAATCTTACATTTACTTCTTCTTTAGCAGGATTCGGGAAGAGGGTAAAGTGCCCAAGTGCCGATCCGTTAGATATAGTGGAAATGCCTGATTCTTCGCTTGTTCTTTCCTGCGCTTTATATTTGAAAGCAGAAATCATATCAAAACAAGGAGTTATAAAAGCATGGAATCCTGTTCCCATTTGGGCTTCAAATCCAGGAAGCAGAACGATGTCTCTGGATGCGATATATTCAACATTTTGTACAGGGGCAATCACTTTGTTGCTTGCTACGATTTGTTTCGCTAAAATGGTCTGGCTTGTTGTAATATCGTTTCCAGGACTTACCAATGTTGTTAAATCATCTTTATAACAAAAGTCAACATTAGAAACCACGATTGAAAACACCTGATTTCCCCCTGGTAATAAAGGAGTTGTATTGGTTTTTGGAGAAACAATGATTTTATAGGTTACTTTTTCAGGATTTTTAATGTCTACCCTTTCTATAGTGTCTACATCATTTGTTGAGGTATTGGTTGCGGCTCCGGTTACATTACTCATACCTCCCAATTTCCACGGGTAGTAAGTACTTTCGGTTCCGTTAGAATTGATTTTTACAATTTTTAAATCTAAATCATTAATAAGATTGGGACTGTTGAGGTCTACCACATTACTTACCAGATTTCCCTGAGGATCCGTCCATGAGATAGTAGCGGACAAAGGCTGGGTACTTTCATAAGGAACTACATACAGAGTGTATTTATTTCCCTGATTTAAAGTAACTTCTTTTATTAATGTTGATTTTTTATCTCCGTCAATAATTCCTTCTATATTATCATGAATGGCACTTGCTGCTCTTTTCGTGTCTGCCAATCCCCATCCATATATATAATCCGGACCTTCTGTTCCTTTATCGTTTGCGGTATGGGCAAGCAAGGCACGTACCGTAGAAGAAAGCATATATTTTTGTGAAGGACTTACAGATTTGTAATACTGCTGAAGCAAAGTAACAATTCCTGAAACAACAGCCGCGGCAGAGGATGTTCCTCGATAAGTGCCATACGCAGCAGCATAAGTTTCTATGGATGAATATATATCTTCTCCCGGTGCACAAATATCCGGTTTTATCCTGCCGTCATCGGTTGGTCCGTAGCTGCTGAATGTTGAAACATCAAACGCTTCATCTGAATTCATATTAGCATTTTTCTTTGCAGAGGCTACCACCAAAACATTTTTGGACATTCCGGCTCCTTCAAGAAGGTCATATCCATTTTTAGCAGTGACTTGAGGAACAATAGAAGGATCTATTTCCCTTGCATTTCCTGCCGCTTTTACGATCTGTAGGTACGGCTTCAGATACATCAGATTATCCCACGACTGCGCCGTTACATTATATTTCCCAAATTGGTAGGGCTGAAGATACATAGGATCAAAACCATAGCTGTTATTAGCCACCAGTATTCCGTTTGTCCCATTATATGCCTCTGAAAGCATTTCACTAACATCATCCACCCAGTCATATGCATTGATTTTTGCTTCATATGCAATTCCTCTCGCTTCTGCTTCTCCATTATTACCCGCCAATGTTCCGGCTATATTGGTGCTATGGCGTGAAATCGTTTGGTTCTGTGCGCTGTTATAAGTTATTTTACCACTCAATAATTCATGCGTCGTTCTTGGTTTCGAGTAATCCCATTGCCCGATCACCATATTATTTCCGGTGATGTTAAGCCCAAGCCCTCCTCCGGTATATAAATTATCGGCTTTTGTCATTTTTGCAGCTCCGGCATTAAGGGTTGTATAATACATCGGTTTCCCGTTCTCGTCTGATCCTATAAGTTGTTTTTCATTTCCTTTTTCAGAAATAAATTCTTTATGACCCAAGCCTTTAAGCCTTTGAACTTCATTTTTTTGCTTTTGGCCATAGTCTTTTATTTTACTTTGAAAAGCCTGAATTTCTCTCTCCTCTGGATTTTCTTTTAACTCACCTTTGGTTTGTCCATATGATGAAAAAAAGAAAAAAACGGCAATCCCTAATATAGATTTATGGTAAATTTTCTGCATCCGGATAAATTTAATTTGTGTTTTGTATGAGAATATAGAACATAAAGAAATCGACCTTGCTCTTAAAAGCTAAGGCCGTTAAATTCCTAAAATCCTATTTTTTAAGTAATTCTATTTTTTTCTTGAGTTCTTTATTCTCTTCTCCTAAATGTTTTACATCTTTATTAAGCTGGATAACATATAGAGTCAGCTCTTCTATTTTCTCAAGAAGTTTTGCATCCATCTCACCCAGATTGACCCCATTTTTCACAACATCTTCTGCTGATGGAATATTAGGCAAATGCCCTTTTTCGTCAATATGCTTTTCAACATCAGACAGGGTAAGAAGCTTATAGTTTTTATTGAAAACATAATCTGCCCAACCGTTTGCAGAAGCAACATCTACTTTAACCTTTTCGGTTCTTATTCCATCTTTTACAAAAAGTTTATATTTTGTTCCATCTGGAGTACTCCCATCAGCAGTAAGCGGAGTGGTAAATTGACCAATACCAATGGTTCCATTGTTACCTATAATCCAGTTTCCAATATTCAATTCATTAGAAGGCTGGGGGTTTACCGGAAGAAGATTGTTCCCTATATAAATATTCCCGGCCGCATTTTCTGCATCTGGAACATTATTTGATCCTATAGCAATATTATAGTTACCTTTTTTTGTATAAATGAATTTTGACCCAGTACTGTATTATAGTTTCCATCAATCAACCTGAGCAAAGCTGTTTTCCCCACAGCCGTATTTCCTATCAGAGGAATTGAAGCTGTACTTCCCGTGGCCCGTAATGCCTGAAAGCCTACTGCAGTGTTAAACTCACCACTAACCATACCGCTTAGGTTATTGAGCCCGACTGCTACATTATTGCTAGCATCGACTGAAAATTGCATTGCATTAATTCCTAGAGCTAAATTTCCAATTCCGATAGTACTGTTAGTCATTGTATTATACCCTAATGCCGTATTCGAGCTTCCGGTTGTATTAGAGCTCATAGAACCTAATCCTACTGCAACATTGGCGTAGTTACCTGTCGGATTATCTGATGGAACTTCATTTCCCCCTCCTATATATAAGTTGTAAGCCCAAGTTTGTGAATTTATATTATAAAATGCGAGTCTTCCACTAGGTGATAACCTCATCTTTTCAGATCCATTAATTTTAAAAATTAAGGGTTGATTATCCCTTGTCCCAACAAAGTCTGTAGCAGGATTGGTCCCTGAATTACCCGTTGTATTCCAAGATTGAGAAAAATAAAAATGAGAAAGCGATACTAGAGTAAGTAGTAGAGTTTTTTTCATAAGTATGTATGTGTTTATTATTTAATCGAATAAAGATTTATTAAAAAGAAGCCTCTTTGTAGCCTAAAACCAGCAATATTATTTTGCCTGTTCTATGTTATTTCCTAATTATACATTCCAAATTCATTGAAAATACCCATAACAATACACACTCATTCTGAGGCAGATTGGCATTTTTGAATATTATAAATAACAGGCCATAACTTTTTAGCAATACTAAAAGCTGATGATTGTCGAATAATAGTTATTGATGTAATTCCAGAATAGGAAAAAGAGGAGAATGGTTTCTAAATAGATAGTATATTTTTTTTCATCGTTTTTGTTGTGTGTTTGTGTTTTTTAGATTTGCAAATATATAAAACTTCCCATACCAATGAAAAATTATTTGAAAAATTAATATTCAACACATAATAAATTGCTCCTGAAATTTTATTATGTTAATAACGTTAAATACAAAAAACAAAAACCGCCGCATTATATGCGCCGGTTTTTTACAATATTCAAAATTAAAATAATTTATCCGTTTTGTTGGTTACCCAAGAAAGCATCCCACCCTTGTGCCGTAAGAGCAACTAACTGGTTGGAACCTCTTGCTACCATAAAGTTTCCTTCTTCTTTTTCTACAGCGTGCCCGATAATAGTAAAATCCGGATGGTTTCTAATTTTTTCAAAATCTTCCGGAGCAATTGTGAACAGCAGTTCATAATCTTCACCACCACTTAAAGCAGCCATCACAGGATTTAAATTAAATTCATCAGCGGTTGTAATGGTAAGATTATCCATTGGAACTTTATCTTCATATAATCTGAAGCCTACTTCCGACTGATCAGAAAGATGAAGGATTTCCGAGGCAAGACCGTCAGAAATATCAATCATGGAAGTCGGTTTAATATCCAGCTGCTCCAGAGTTGCCTTCACATCCGTTCTGGCTTCCGGTTTAAGCTGTCTTTCTAAAATGTAATCATAGCCTTCCATTTCAGGCTGCATATTAGGATCAGCAAGGTACACGGCATGTTCTCTTTCCAGGATCTGAAGTCCCATATAAGCTCCGCCAAGATCTCCGGAAACCACTAAAAGATCATTAGATCTGGCGCTGCTTCTTTTGACGATATTTTCTTCATTTTCAATTCCTATTGCGGTAATACTCATTACCAATCCTGCATTGGAACTTGTGGTGTCTCCACCTATCAAATCCACTTTATAACGGGTACAGGCCGCCTGAATTCCTGCATAAATTTCTTCCAGCGCTTCTACCGGAAAACGGTTTGAAACAGCCAATGAAACCAATATCTGCGTTGGTGTAGCATTCATTGCGGCAATATCACTTAGGTTGACAACAACGGCTTTATAGCCTAAATGTTTTAACGGAACATAGCCCAGATTAAAGTGAACTCCTTCTGCCAGCATATCGGTGGTAAGGACTACTTTTTTATTTCCCGGATTAATAACCGCCGCATCATCTCCCACTCCAAGCTCCGAAGATTCATTAGAGAGAGGAAAATGTTCTGTTAAATGTTTAATCAGTCCAAATTCTCCTAATTTAGAGATGGGTGTTAATTCCTGAGATTTATCTTCAAACATATAATTTCTTTTTGGGTAAAATGCCCAGCGTAAAATGTACTCATAACATTATATACTGAACTTTAAGTCTTTAACTATTTTGTGAACGCTTCGGGATCGATATTATGAGGATGGAAAGGGAATTTCTTGAAATCCTCTCTAGATAAAACTACAGTTTCAGGAGTTTTATACTTATTCATCGCTTCCACAACATCATCCGGCGGAGTTGTCATTTTTCTCAGCATCATATCGATCCACACTCCTGTTGCTTCTGATGTTGCACAGTGTACGCCATCCGGAGTGTAAAATTTATGCAGGAAACGGTAGATCGAAGAATCTTCTGAACATCCGTCTATTTCTACACTTACAATAACGGTCTGGTCGGCATAGATTTCTTTGAAAAAAGAATATCTTTCGTGCAGCATCACCGGCCCGATTCCCCATCTGCTGAGCTGGGTAACGCCCATTTTTTCTTTAGTCATGAACGCCATCCTGGCCTGAGCGCAGTACTGGACATATGATGAATTGGCTAGGTGTTTGTTGGCGTCAAGATCGCTCCAACGCACTTCGAAGGTATGGTAGAAAGTCATTTAAAAATCGTTTTTAGAATAATTAAATTATATTCTTCAAAAATACTCAAATAAGATGGTTTATAAAAATTGTACTTTTGGAAAAATAATCTTCAGCATAAGATTACCGTACGTATGAAGCAAATTATCATTATTGGAGGCGGTGCGGCAGGATTTTTCTGTGCATCAAACCTTGACGAAAAGAAATATAAAATTACCATCCTTGAACAGAACTCGGATGTTCTGCAGAAAGTGAAAATTTCCGGAGGCGGACGATGCAATGTAACCCACGCCTGCTTCGATCCAAAAGAACTGGTTCAGTTTTATCCGCGTGGCAACAAAGAACTCCTGAGTGTTTTCACAAAATTCCAGCCTGGTGATACCATGGAATGGTTTGATCAGCGCAATGTTCCGCTAAAAATAGAAGGCGATAACAGGACTTTTCCGGAAAGCAATTCTTCACAGACGATTATCAATACTTTTCAGAAAGAGATCCAGCATAAAGATGTAGAGGTAAAAACGAAATGTTCAGTTAAAGAAATTAAAAAACAGGATGAAAAATATCTTGTTGTAACCAGTTTAGGTGATTTTTCAGCTGATTATGTTGTTTATACAACCGGAAGTTCTCCAAAATCGTTGAAAATTGCGGAAAATTTAGGCCATACTATTGTGCCTCTTGTTCCCTCGCTTTTTACTTTTAATATCAAAGATGATTTATTAAAAGAATTACCGGGAACAAGTTTTGAAAATGCTGAAGTTTCTATTCCATCATTAAAAACGGAAGAAAGTGGGCCGCTTCTGATTACTCATTGGGGCCTTTCCGGGCCTGCAGTGTTGAAAATTTCGGCCTGGGAAGCGATAAGCTTAGCACAACTGAAATATCAGGTTGAAATTGAAGTCAATTTCATTGTAAAAACGATGGATGAGGCCGAAGAATTATTTCAGAATGCCAAATTAAGTCACCCCAAGAAAACCATAGGTCAATCTAAAATGTTTGACATTACCAACCGGTTCTGGCATAAAGTTCTTGAAATTTCAAAAGTAGACCTCAACAAACAGATCGCTAATGTTTCCGGAAAAGAAACGCAGACCATTCTGGAAAACTTATGTAAAAAGAAGCTTAAAGTAACAGGGAAATCTACCTTTAAAGATGAATTCGTTACCGCCGGAGGCATTGATTTAAAGGAGATTAACTTTAAAAACATGTCTTCAAAAGTTCTTCCTAATTTTTATATTGCAGGTGAAGTTTTGAATATTGATGCTGTAACCGGAGGGTTTAATTTCCAGGCTTGCTGGAGTGAAGCCTGGCTGATTGCACAGGATCTGAATAGTTTATAATATTATTAAAAAACAGCTATGAAAACAATATCGCTAGTTATTTTTCTCTTAGGATCACAACTTATTTTTTCTCAAACAGTACAACAAGAAGAACAGCAGAAACCAGCTCAATTATTATCGGAATCTAAAGTAAATGATACAATATATACTCCTGCAGAATTTCCTGGCGGAATACCTGCCATCAGAATGTATATAAGTAAAGAAATAAAGTCTTCTACATTCACGAAGTCCGGACAATTCAAATCAGTAACAACCTTTGATATCAATCCCGATGGGAGTATAAGTTCTGTTTCAACAACGGGAAATAATCCTGCCCTGAATAAAGAGATGGATCGCGTTATAAAAGCTTTAAAGACCAAATGGAAACCTGCTACTAAAAATGGGCAAGCAGTAAAAGCAACGTACCACATTCCCATGAATTTAAATATTTAAAATGCGGACCCTAACAGCTTATAAATTAAAACCATGAAAAAACTATTAGCATTCATTTTATGTCTTGGATCTGTACTTGTCTTCTCTCAGGTAAAGGAAACAGAAAGTCCACCTTTTGAGAGTCATTCTACAGACACCCATCCTTCTGAAGAACCCAAACAAGCAGAATATCCCAGAGGGATCAATGTATTTATGAGGGAAGTGTCTCAAAAAATAGATATCAAACGAATCAGAGGTACTGGGCAGGTACGAGCTAACGCAAAGTTCTCTGTTAATGCTCAAGGTGAAATAGAAAAAATTTCTATTACAGGGAGCAACGAAACCATGAATAAAGAGGTAGAAAGAGTGATGAAGTCTATGAAAACCAAATGGACTCCAGGAGAATACAAAGGAAGTCCTGTAGAGACCTGGTATACCCTTCCTTTCATTGTTAATTTTGATAATTAAAATGCTTTCAGTCAGAAGAAATATTGCTGTTTTCTTGAAAATCCTTTTTATTCTGGGATTCGGATATTTCTTTTGGCTGATGCTTTCCATTACCCTGGAATATATTCCTTTCAATCCCAATGTAAGCTTTCTGATGATCAAGCAGACCGAAGTGGAACACAGGCCGGAATATCTTTATTTTTTCTACACCCATATATATACCAGTATTTTTGTTCTGCTTTTTGGATTTTTAGCCATTCTGAAAAAGGATTTTGGGTTAAAAAACTTCCATAAAAACTTGGGCAAATTATATATTTTCTTAATTTTAATATTGGCAGCTCCTTCAGGAGTTTATATGGGTATTCTTGCCAATGGTGGAATTTTATCAAAGATTTCATTTGTCATGTTAGGCTGCTTATGGTGGTTTTCTACCTATAAGGCTTACCAACTGGCACGGCAGAAAAAATTTATACAACATAAACATTGGATGTGGCGGAGTTTTGCATTAACGCTTTCTGCCATCACTTTAAGGATGTGGAAAGTAATTATTGTATATTTATTCCATCCCAATCCTATGGATGTCTACCAAATCATCGCATGGCTGGGCTGGATTCCTAACCTTCTTCTCATTGAATATCTAATTACAAAAAAACATATATGAAAATTTTAAATTACACGCTCATTTCTTTATTGGCTGCTGCTTTGATCAGCTGTAAAAAAGATGGAAAAATCAGTAACATCGGGAAGGATTCTCTTACTGCAAAAAAAGATTCGGTTATTGTTCCTGAAATCTATAAAGAATATTATGGAATTTACATGGGAGATTTTGCAGGAAAAGGTATGGTTACCTCTGAAGATGGAGAAGAATATGAAGGCGAAATCTACAAGAAAATTTCTTTAAAAATTAACAGAATTACGAAAGACAGCGTTTACGGTCAAAGTATTGTAAGCGGCAATCAGCGTCCGTTTCGAGGTGTTTTTAATGAAACTTCAAAATCTTTTGTCCTGGATGAGCCTGGAAATAATAAAACTGACGGAAGATTTGAGGTTAAATTAAATAATGACAGCCTAACCGGAAACTGGAACGCCTTCAATAAATCAGCTGTAAAATTACCTTTGAAAACTTTAAAACTGATAAAGAAAGAATTTGTATACAATCCCAACTTCATGCTGGATGAAAATTCAGACTTGGTAGACTGGACGAATCCTAAAAGCGTTACAGAAAAATACACTGATGAAGAAACCGGAAAAACAGAAACCTACAAAGCTTCTAAGAACAGATTTGCGTCTGATGCTATTTTTAAGATCAATGCTTCTAAACAGAAACTCACCGAAAAAGAACTGAAAAATTTAAGAAAACTGGATCTGGAGATCATTAAAAATGCAGTATTTGCAAGACATGGATATTCCTTTAAAAAAGAAACATTCAGAAATTTCTTTGAACGTACGGATTGGTATATTCCGGTTTCTAACAATGTAGATAAAGACCTTACTCCCATGGAAAAGGAAAATGTAGTCCTGCTGAACCGTTTTATACAATATGCGCAAGATAAGTATGACAGTTTCGGAAGGTAACTAAGTAAGAATGCAATGTGTCAACCCCTAGTTACTCTTTAGTAAGCTTTTTAAATTGTATTGATTCACTGTATTTTACCCAAAGATAAAGGATAAAACATCCGGCTGCATAGCACAGAATATCGATCCAGGAAAAAGAATTTCCAATCACAATATACATTAGGCTTCCCGGACGGAAGCCTAATTTTTCTGCGATATTAAAATACTGTGCAAACTCTACCAGGCAGGAAAAAACAAGAATTCCCAGAATAAGTTTTTGATTATTTACAGAAACAAAGCTCTTCACAAAAGTGTACAGGAGCATTACCACGATGACATCTCCAAGATAAGCCCTTACAAAGAAAATATCCTTTAGCACTGTGGCAATTAAGACTTCGACAAGGAAAATCAGAACCGTTAGAAGAAGATATTGTAAGCTGAATTGTAATTTCATAGATCTGGCATAAAAAATCAGCATTCAATGAATGCTGATCTATAAGTTATGATACAAAGATATTATTTCTTTACTTTCACCGTGCATCCGATTGCAACAGTTTTTGTCATTTTCACGGGTTTCCCTTCTATCAAAGCATTCACTGCATCCTGAACGTAATATTCTGAAACATCATTCGGATTTTCATAATTGTTGTCGATAGCCCCAATATACTTCACGATATTCTTACCATTTTCTTTCTGCAGCACAAATACATGCGGTGTTTTTGTAGCTCCATATTGTGGATAAACCTTTTGTCCTTCATCTACTAAGTATGGGAAAGTAAATCCTCTTTGTGCAGCTCTTTCGATCATCTCCTGATAGCCATCTTCTGCCTGTATGTTTGGATCATTCGGGTTAATGGCAATCACCGGATAGCCCTGCTCTTTATACTTTTTATCAAGCTCCATAATCCTGTCTTCATACTTTTTAGCATACGGACAGTGGTTGCACGTGAATATCACAATAAAACCTTTAGCCGTCTTAAAATCGCTGAGGGAAACCATTTTTCCATCCACATTTTTCAGTTTAAAATCTGTTGCCACATCTCCTATTTCATAGCCTTTTGCTGTATTGGTGTTGCCATGAGAAACGTTTTTACCATGACCTACTGTGGTAAAACTCAACAGGCCTAAGGCGAAGATAAAAGCGGCCAGCAATATTTTCAGGTTTTTCATAAGATATTTATTATAAATTTTGTTCTACTAATTTTTCAAGATCTTCCTTGCTCATCTCACCATCGTTGAAATAAACTTTCTGTCCGTTTTTGTAGAAGATCGTTACCGGAATATTTCCGTCCCAGTCTTTATTAAACCTTGGGATCCAGGTATTCATTCTTTTGATATCATCCAGTAAAATAACCTCAGCTGTCAGGTTCTTGTTTTTAATGAATTTAACCACTTTTTCCATATCCGCCAGTCTGTCCAGTGATACTAAGATCATTTTAAATTTAGGATTGCCTGCATATTTATTATTCACCTCCATAAAATGAGGAAGTTCTTTCACACAGGGTCCACAGGTTGTCGACCAGAAGTTGACCACAAGAAACTTATCTTTTTCCTGCTGAATACGCTTTTCCAGCTCTTCGTATTTTACAGAAACAACTGCAGCCTGCTGCGCTTTAACAATACTGAAGCACACAAGCACAAATAATAAATTAAAGAAATTCTTCATACTCAAAATTAGTAAAAAGCTTTTACCCGGAGTCGATTTATTTAGTTTAATACGGTTTATGTTGATTTATTTTCAAAACTAATCACATTCAGTTGAAATATTGAAATAAAAACGTACTTTAGTATGACCAAATTAAAAATTTTAATCATGAAAACATCAACTCTTCGAAAGAGAAAATTAACAAAGAACGAATTGAAAGAAATTAGTGGCGGTAAAAAACCTTTTTGCCCAAGAGTAGTAAGCTGTTTTGTTCGGGAAACAGGAGAAGAAAGATCCGGAGTTCCTGGTGAACAGGACGGGTATTGCTGTTAACGAAACCGGATTAACTCCAAATTAATTAAAACAATTCATTATGAAAAAGTTAAACATCCAGAGAAAAAAATTAACCAAAAAAGAATTAAAGGAAATTAACGGAGGAAACGATACAGACTGCCTTATGGAATGTCTTTGTTTTTCTACCGGTCCCGGTGAACCTTATATCGGAACGTGCAATCCAAAAGGGGTTTGCTGCTAAATAACTAACCGGAAATACAATCTTCACAATACTAAACGAAAGCTTTTCACTTTCGTTTTTGTTTTTTCTAAATCATCCGTCCTAATAAAATAGAGCAATATTTTTACTCACAAATACTGGAATTATTGAGATAAATGTATACTTTAGTCTGACTAAACTAATATTTTTATTATGAAAAAATTAATCATTCAGAAAAAGAAATTAACGAAAAAAGAATTAAAAGCAATTAATGGTGGTTCCGCACGCGACTGCGTTATGGAATGTATCTGCATGACTCCCGGCGGTGAAGGACATGTAGGAATCTGTACTTCTGACGGTACCTGTTGCTACTAAATACGATTTAACGATACAAAAAGAGAGCTTTTCAGCTCTCTTTATTATTTATTTTCCGATCATCTTTTTAATCGAATTAAGCTTCATTAAAGCTTCTATCGGAGTCAGAGTATTGATATCTATTTTGGTCAGTTCTTCCCGGATGTTCTCCAATACAGGATCATCAAGCTGAAAGAAAGAAAGCTGCATGTTTTCTTCGGTCACTCTTTTGATGGTTTCTGAAGAACTTGTTCCCTGTGTACGGCTTGCTTCAAGGGTTTTAAGGATTTCATTCGCTCTGTTGATCACTTTCGCCGGCATTCCCGCAAGCTTCGCAACATGAATACCGAAACTGTGCTCACTTCCCCCGGGAATCAGCTTTCTCATGAAAATAATATTTCCTTTATTTTCCTGAATAGAAACATGGAAGTTTTTCACCCTCTCAAAATTTACCGTCATCTCATTCAGTTCGTGATAATGGGTAGCAAACAATGTTTTGGACTGTGTAGGATGCTGGTGCAGGTATTCTGCAATGGCCCATGCTATAGAAACCCCGTCATACGTTGACGTTCCACGACCGATTTCATCCAACAGAATTAAGCTTCGCCCTGAAATATTGTTCAAAATATTCGCGGCCTCATTCATTTCCACCATAAAAGTAGATTCTCCTGCAGAAATATTATCGGTAGCTCCTACTCTGGTAAAGATCTTATCAAGCATGCCTATTTCAGCATGTTTTGCAGGCACGAAACTTCCGATCTGCGCTAAGAGACATACAATAGCCGTCTGACGCAGAATTGCCGATTTACCGGCCATGTTGGGTCCCGTAACCATGATGATCTGCTGGGTATCTTTATCTAAAAAGATATCATTCGGAATATATTTTTCTCCTAACGGAAGTGCATTTTCAATGATCGGGTGTCTGGCTTCTTTCAGATCAATTGCATAGCCGTCATTTAAAACCGGTCTGGTATAGCTTTCAGAAACCGCCAGATCAGAGAATCCCGCCGCCACATCAAGCTGTGCGATGATACTGGAGTTTTCCTGGATCTGATCCATGTACACCAGCGTTTCAGCACATACATTTCTGTAAAGCTGGTTTTCCAGTACTCCAATTTTCTCTTCGGCACCCAGAATCTGACTTTCGTATTCTTTTAATTCTTCGGTAATGTAGCGTTCGGCATTCACAAGGGTTTGCTTTCTCAGCCAGTCACTCGGAACTTTATCTTTATGGGTATTCCGGACTTCGATATAATACCCAAAAACATTGTTAAAATCAATTTTAAGGCTGGAAATCCCCGTTCTTTCTATTTCTCTCTGGCACATCTCATCCAGGAAGCCGCGCCCTTTGCTTTGAAGACCTCTGAGCCTGTCTAGTTCTTCGGAAATCCCTTCTTTAATGACATTCCCTTTTGAAATATTTACGGGAAGCTCATCATTAAGACAAGTCTCTAACTGTTTGATCAGTTCTTCCAGATCATATAAAGGTTCGAGCCAAGCCAGCACATCGGCATGCGGATGCAGTAAAGCCTTAATTTTACTGATATTAATCAAACTTTGGCGTAAATACCCCAATTCTTTAGGTGAGATCTTTTCTGCAGCCAGTTTTCCCATTAAACGATCCAGGTCGGAAATAGATTTTAACAGCTGGGAAATTTCATATTTCAGGCTGTCATTTTCATTCAGGAAATCAATTAATGAGAGTCTTCTGCCAATTTCGGTAACAGATTTTAAGGGAAGAATAATTCTCCTTCTCAATAACCTTCCTCCCATCGGAGTCGAGGTTTTATCGATAATATCAAGCAGCGATTTTCCCTGTGGATTGCTTGGGTACACAATCTCTAAATTGCGTAACGTGAAATTATCCATCATCAGGTAATCTTCCTGCGGAATAATCTGAAGTTTGGTAATGTGTGCCAGTAGATTATGATGGGTATCTTCCACCAGATAAGCAAAAATAGCCCCTGCTGCGGTTATCGCCTGCGAAAGATTTTCAATTCCAAAGCCTTTTAAAGAATTTGTCTTGAAATGTCCCGTCAGTTTTTCATAGGCAAAATTGTACTGAAACGCCCAGTCTTCAAGCTTAAAAGCACTTTTGTTCTTAAGTTGCTCCGGAATCTGAACACTTCTCTGATAAATGATCTCACTGGGATCAAACGTATGGACAATATGCAATAGTTTATCCAGATTTCCTTCACTTACTAAAAATTCTCCGGTGGAAATATCCACCAGAGCCATTCCGAATTTCTCTTTTTCTTTGTGCAGAGAAAGCAGGAAGTTGTTCTTTTTGGAATTTAATACCTGGTCATTGAATGTTACTCCAGGTGTTACCAATTCCGTAACTCCCCTTTTCACAATTCCTTTCACCGTTTTTGGATCTTCCAGCTGATCACAGATCGCCACCCTCATCCCTGCCCTTACCAATTTTGGAAGGTAAGAATCTACGGAGTGATGCGGAAATCCAGCAAGCTCTATATGCCCGTCACCATTGGCTCTTTTGGTAAGCACAATACCCAGAATCTGAGAAGTTCTGACGGCATCCTGCCCAAAAGTTTCATAAAAATCCCCAACCCTGAATAATAGCAGCGCATCAGGATATTTCGCCTTGATGGTATTGTACTGTGTCATTAACGGGGTTTCTTTCTTCGCTGCTTTTGCCATAATAAAAAATGAACCCCAAATTTAGAAAATAAAATCAGGGTTAAAAAATTGTTTAGAAATTTATCTTCTCGCTGCAAATCAGGATTTTCCAGCCCTTTTTATTTCACCGACAAAATAATTATCGTACTTTTCAGTAAAATAGAAACGATGACTTATCCCATCTTAGAAACCGAAAGGCTTATTTTAAGACAGCTTACCCATCATGATGCTGAAGATCTGTTTGAATATTTTTCTCAGGATCAGGTAATGCAATATTATGATCTGGAAACTTTTAAAACCCTGGAAGATGCTAACAATATCATTCTTCACTTTAATAATGAATTTGAAAAAGGAAAAGGATTCCGTTGGGCACTGGAGCTAAAATCTGAAAAGAAAGTAATTGGAACCTGCGGATATCATAACTGGCATCAGGAGCACTTTAAAGCAGAGATCGGTTATGAGCTTAATCCTGCATTCTGGCATCAATCATACATGAAAGAGGCCGTTCTTCCTATTTTAACCTTCGGTTTTGAAAGAATGGGCCTGCACCGTGTGGAAGCATTTATCGATCCCGCCAATATTTCCTCAGAAAAATTATTGCAATCACTACACTTTAAAGAAGAAGGGACTATGCGTGATTATTTTTTTGAAAAAGGGAAATTCGTAGACGCTAAAATTTTCGGACTTATTAATGAATAAAATAGGATCACTTTTTAGTCTGTAGGTGTTTTTCTAAAGCTTCGTTGCTTTTTTCGTAAGCCCATTTCTGTTTATAGTTCACCCAGCTCTCTTTACCCAGTTTACGTAAAATTTTATCGGTATATCTCATAATGAAAACATGGTACAGCATATTGACGAAAACTTTCGGCTTATTGGGCAGTGCACGGAGAGAAAGAGAAAAACCCGGCTCCAGGTACCGGTTGAAATGCCAAAATGCTCCCGGAATAAAAAGAGCATCTCCATGTTCCATGAAAATTTCATAGCCTTCAGCGTATTGTAACGCCGGGAACTTTTCGTAATCAGGATTTTCATAATCCACATCGTAAACGGTATGAACTGAAAGCGGTACTTTATATAAAAATGCTGACTGTTTCTGATCAAACAGCAAAATCCTCTTCTTCCCTTCGAAATGAATATGAAGAAAATCACCCAGATCCACATCATAATGCATCAAAACATGCGCCTCACTTCCTCCGAAAAACAAGGTAGGAAGACGTTTAAAAAATCGGATGCCCAGATCAGGATAGGTAAAGTTTTTCAGCAGCTCGGGAAGACGGTCTGTAATGATGTAAAAGAAAATACGAAGATCGGACGGCTTGCTCTTAATGGTGTCTATATACTCTTTCATCTTCATACGCGTCACGGGCTCATCTGAACTTTTTGACGCGCTGGCCGGTTTATTATCGTATAAAGGCACTTCCTGTTCGCCAGCTTTTTCACGGATATAGGCAAGATTCCATTTGTCAAAAGCATCCCAGCGGGCCGCAAAATTCTTGATCAGCAGGGGTCTCTTTTTCTTAAAATAATTTTTCTGAAAGTCTTCTTTACTGATATCACTGACAACATCTACCTTTTTGAGAATCATCTTTTTTGATTTAATGCGAAATAAAAATAGCTTTTTTTCAAAAGTTATAAAAATTTCAACATCAAATTATTTTCCACCGTTGATATAGACTTGGAAAATTAATTTAAAATTACACATCAGTACATTACCTTATTTTAATGCAAAAAATAAAATAACAGTGAAATCATTCCTCCCAACATAATAACCATACATCCCGGCGGGCTCTTTTTAGAATTTTTCCTTCCTCCAAAAGTACTTACATAATGCCCGCTCACCCAGGTTCCGTTTTTCTTAAAATGTCCTTTTCTATAATAACCCATTGTATCAATTTTATGGCAAAATAAATAGTATCATGGGTAAAAATTTTACGGGTTCCCATAAAGCAGGGATAAAACGAAAAAATTATCTTTGTAGGACGAACAAAATTTATGAGAGCCTATAACACCAAACATTTCCTAAAAATCCTTTTCAGCTTACATAAAAGTGATACTTTGAAAATCCTTTTTCCAAGCATGATTCTTGTGGGGCTATATTCCTGGGGCATCCAGTATCTAGAAGTAGAATATCTTCACCTCACGTCAAAATCAGGAATAAGCAATGTAGGAATGATTCACTCTTTATTGGGGTTTGTGCTTTCTTTGTTATTGGTTTTCAGAACCAATACAGCGTACGACCGGTGGTGGGAAGGAAGAAAGCTTTGGGGTAAACTGGTGAATGATACCCGAAATTTTGCAGTAAAAATCAATAATATATTAATCGACGACCGCCAGCATGCTGAGCAGATTGCAAGATATCTGAAGTTCTATCCTCACTTTTTGGCAAAGCATTTATCGAAAGAATCCACCAGACTGGCATTAGATGAAGATTATTCTGAAATTGAAAAATCGCTGAAACATCATGGTCCTACTGAAATTATTATTCTTTTAACCCACAAACTGAATCAATTAAAGAAAGAAGGTAAGATTTCAGATATTGAAATGGTGTATTTAGACACCCAGCTTTCCGGTTTTCTGGATGTATGCGGAGGCTGCGAGAGGATTAAAAACACGCCTATCCCCTATTCTTATTCCTCGTTCATCAAGAAGTTTATTATCCTGTATGTTTTTGCCCTTCCTATTGCCTACGTCATCAACATCGGGCTTTTTATGATTCCCCTGACGGTTTTTGTTTATTATGTTTTAATGAGTCTGGAGCTGATCGCTGAAGAGATTGAAGATCCCTTTAACAACGATGAAAATGATATTCCGATGGAGGCTCTGGCTCAAAATATTGAAAAAAATGTACACCAGATCATGGGCTTAAAAAATAAAAATCAAGCTTAAAGCTTGATTTCTTTGAGTTCGCCGTCCTGTTTTATTTCGACAAATTTACTCTCTCTGTTTCCGGAAGAATATCCGTAGAAGAAAGTCTGGTATATCGGGGTAGAATACAGATACCCTCCATAGGCATTGTAGGCATCCGACTGTCCCGTTTGTTTTTGATAACTGGCTGTCGCTGTAAAATTCACAATAGTTTCCAGATAATATCTTCCGGGCTTCAGTTTTTCAAACTTGAACCGTCCATGATCATCTGTTAATGCTTCTATTCTGTATTTAAAAGCCTCTTCAGACATATAAACAGTTGTTTTTTTATTTTCATACTTTCTTCTCATATCATAAAACTCTTCAAAATAAGGCGTTACCGGAAAAAGCATCACTACGGTTCCTTTCGGTGCATAATGTTTTTCGCCAAGAAGAGGTTTCACCCCCCAATTGTTTTTCTGTTTTGTAGAAGCGACTCCTTCAATCGTAGAGTTTCCAAAACCGATCATCTGCTGGGCCAACTTTTTATCGAAAAAAGCTTGTGGATAGTATGTATTCTGGGCCTTTGAAAAAATAAAGGCAAATACCAACATCATGACAATGGATATTTTTTTCATGGTATATATTTTAGCCAAATATAAGTATTTTGCTATTTTTGAATAAAAAAAACCTATGAAATACATTTTTTTGATGCTCTTCTCAGCATCAGCATGGGCATCCGCACAAAAACCCTGTGGTTTTAAAGACGGGCTACAAGAGGGAAACTGTAAACACTTCTTTGACAACGGACAGGTAAAAGAAATTGCCGACTGGAAAAAAGGCAAGCTGGAGGGCGATGCCATTTTTTATTATGAAAATGGAAAAGTTCAGGCGAAAGGAGAATACAAAAATGGATATAAATTAAAGGAATGGGCTTATTACGATAATAACGGAGTATTACAGTCTAAAGAAGTCTATAGAAATGGGCAGAAAGACATCTACGATAACAGTTCTACGGCAACATTTTACACACCTTCCGGTGCAATAACCGAGGTTTCTAATTATAAATTCGGTAAATTGGAGGGCGAAAGTAAACTTTTTCATGAAGACGGAAAATCGGTAAAACAGGTTGGATATTATCAAAATGGCCTTGCCACAGGGAAATGGAAAGTCCTTTATCCATCAGGGAAAATCCAGAGAGAAACGGAATTCGTAAATGATAAAAGAGACGGAACCCGTGTACACTACCGCGAAGATGGAAGCATTGAAAAGACAGAAGTTTATAAAGACGGAAAATTAATCTCAACAAAATAATACATTGGTACACAAACTAAAATTGGAAGAACTGAACAGAATAGATGTAGAAACATTTAAGAAAACTGAGAAGGTTCCGTTAGTCATCATTTTAGACAATATAAGAAGCATGCACAATGTGGGTGCTACTTTCAGAACAGCAGACGCTTTTCTGATTGAAAAAATAATCCTCTGCGGAATTACCCCGGTACCTCCGCACAGAGAAATCCACAAAGCAGCACTTGGAGCTACAGAAAGTGTAGACTGGGTGCATGAAAGTGACATTAACACAGCCATCAGCGATTTAAAAAGTCAGGGCTATGAAATTGTAGGCGTAGAACAGACGACCAACAGCCAATTGATTACTGATTTTACGATTGACAAAGAGAAAAAATATGCTTTGATTTTAGGAAATGAAGTGGAAGGAATCAGTGATGAGGCACTGCCAAACATCGATGTATTTCTGGAAATTCCACAGTTAGGAACCAAGCATTCTTTAAATGTGAGTGTATGCGGTGGAATTGTGATGTGGGAATTTGCGAAAGCCCTAAAATAAAAAAACTGCATATGTCTAATAGACAGTGCAGTTTGAAATAAATCTAATAAAAAGTAAAAATGAAAGGCGACAAAGATACTTTATTTTTTGTCACGAACAAATTTTAAAATCATTTTTTTCTTTTTTTCCAAAAAAAAAGTATGTTTTCAGAAAAAGTTTCATTTAATTTTTTATAAATTAGCACAATGTTTATCAAGGACTATATCTCAAAAGATTTCCCGTGTTTTAGCTTGACTGACTCAATAGAATCAGCAAGGGATACCTTAGAAGACTTTGGATATTCTCATATTTTCATTAAAAAATCCCACCACTTTTACGGAGCTATTGCCAAGGAATTTCTGGATGAAGCTGAAGGAACTTTAAAGAATCTGGAACACCAGATCGAGCGGTTTGCTATTCTTGAAGATAATAATATCATGGACAGCATTCGCCTTTTTTATACCTTCAATTCCAATATTATTCCGGTAATCAACAAGAGTGAAAAGTATTTGGGATATATCGGATGTGAAGATGTTTTTCAGGACCTGTCCCGCTATCCCCTGTTTTCCGAAACAGGTGCTATGCTTACGGTGGAAACTCCGGTGAAAAAATATTCAATGACCGAAATTGCCAATATTGTGGAGAGTAATAATTCTAAATTTTATGGCGCTTTTATCAGTTTTATGTCTGATGAAGTCATTCATGTGACGATAAAAATAAGCAATGAAAATCTGGGTTCTATTGATGAAACATTTGACAGATACGATTATAGAATTGTTGAAAAATACTATTCTGATGAGAAAACGGATCTCTTTAAGGACCGGTTCGGTTTTTTCCAAAAATTCATAGAAATATAAACAATGAAGGCAGCTATATATTCTCAGAAAAAAGATCTCGATACTTTTTTATATTTAAGCAAATTTGTTTCAGAGCTGGAAAGCCGGGGCGTAAAATCTGTTTTGTATGATGAGATGGCTGAAGCCCTGCAGTTTTCAAAAATTTTTGAGACTTTCAATTGTAAACAGGATCTTATAGATAAAGAAGTGGATCTTTTCTTCACTTTTGGAGGAGACGGAACGATTGTGAACTCTTTAACCTTCATCGAAGATCTTGAAATTCCTATTGTTGGTGTTAATACCGGGAGATTAGGATTTTTGGCGAGTTTCACCAAAGAAGAAGCATTTAAAGAACTGGATGCTATTTTAAAGGGAGATGTAAAAACCAGTCGCCGTGCTGTTATTGAAGTCGTATCCCCTAGATCGGATGAGTTTTTCCCTTATGCCTTAAATGATGTGACCGTTTCAAGAAAGGAAACCACCTCGATGATCACGGTAGACTCTTATATTAATGATGAATTCCTTAATGTATTCTGGGGAGATGGTGTTATCGTCTCTACCCCTACAGGATCTACAGCATATTCTTTAAGCTGCGGCGGACCTATCATTTCTCCGAACAACGAAAATTTTGTCATCACTCCAATTGCTCCTCACAATTTGAACGTAAGACCTTTGGTGGTGAACGACAGAGTGGAAATAAAATTTAAAGTAGAAAGCAGAGTACCACAATATTCCCTTTCTTTAGATTCAAGGTTAATACATATAGAAACAGACAAAGAGATCATCGTTAAAAAAGCCAGTTTCCAGATTCTTCTGGTACAGCCCAACCACCTGAGTTTCTATGAAACCATCCGCCAGAAACTACTTTGGGGGAGAGACAAAAGAAATTAGCAATTGAGCAAAATTTCATACCTTTACACGAATTTTAAAAACGCCTAATAATATATACTAAAAAGTAAAACATGAGCAGAATTTTTCCGGCAGGAGTTGCCACAGGTCAGTTAGTTACGGATATTTTCCAATATGCTAAAGAAAATAAATTTGCATTGCCTGCAGTAAACGTAATTGGTTCAAGCAATGTAAATGCTGTTATGGAAACTGCAGCGAAATTGAATTCTCCTGTTATTATCCAGTTTTCTAACGGTGGAGCTTCTTTCAACGCAGGAAAAGGACTGAGTAACGACGGTCAGAAATCTGCTATTTTAGGAGCAATTGCAGGTGCAAAACATATTCATACTCTTGCAGAAGCTTACGGAGCAACTGTAATTTTACATACAGACCACTGTGCAAAGAAATTATTGCCTTGGATCGACGGATTGATGGATGCTAACGAAGAATTCTTCAAGCAGACAGGAAAATCTCTTTATTCTTCTCATATGCTTGACCTTTCTGAGGAATCTTTAGAAGAAAACCTTGAGGTTTCTGCTGAATATTTCGAAAGAATGGCTAAAATGCAAATGACTTTGGAAGTTGAGATCGGTGTAACAGGAGGTGAAGAAGATGGTGTTGACAATTCTGATGTTGACAATTCTAAATTATATACACAACCTGAAGATGTAGCGTATACTTACGAAAAGTTAAAAGCTATTTCTGATAACTTTACGATTGCAGCAGCTTTCGGTAATGTACACGGTGTTTACAAGCCAGGAAACGTAGTTCTTACTCCAAAAATATTAGATAACTCTCAGAAATTTGTTCAGGAGAAATTCGGAACGGCTGCAAAACCTATCAACTTCGTATTCCACGGAGGTTCTGGTTCTACCCTGGAAGAAATCAGAGAGGCGATTGATTACGGTGTTATCAAAATGAACATCGATACAGACCTTCAGTTCGCTTATACAGAAGGAATCAGAGACTATATGGTGAACAATATCGATTATTTAAGATCTCAAATCGGAAACCCTGAAGGTGAAGAAAAACCTAACAAAAAATTCTATGACCCAAGAAACTGGGTAAGAAAAGGTGAAGAAACTTTCTCTACGAGATTGGTTAAAGCGTTTGAAGATTTAAATAACGTAAATACTTTAAAATAAAATTTGTAAAAAGTAAAATGTATAAAGTAAAAAGTAATTCCAACGCTTTAATCTTTATACATTTTACATTCTACACTATACAATAATACATACAAAATGGCATTCGACTGGTTTAAAAGAAAAGCAAAAAACATTACCACTTCTACTGATGAAAAAAAGGATGTTCCCAAAGGTCTTTGGCACCAAACTCCTTCAGGAAAGGTTGTGGAGCATGAAGAACTGAAGAAAAACAACTATGTTTCTCCTGAAGATGGATTTCATGTAAGAATAGGAAGTGCAGAGTTTTTTGATATCCTTTTTGATGAAGGCAAGTTCACTGAACTGGATGCTAATGTTGAAAGTATAGACATCCTCAACTTCAAAGATACAAAGCCTTATGCTGACCGTTTAAAAGAAGTAAAAGCAAAAACAAAACTGACAGATTCTATCAGAAATGCAGTAGGAACCGTAAAAGGAACCGAAATGGTAGTGTCTTGTATGGATTTTGCTTTTATCGGTGGATCTTTAGGCTCTGTAATGGGCGAAAAAATAAGAAGAGCAGTTGATTACTGTATTGCGAAAAAACTTCCGTACATGATCATCTGTCAGTCCGGAGGAGCAAGAATGCAGGAAGCAACCTATTCTTTGATGCAGCTGGCAAAAGTACAGGCAAAATTAGCTCAGCTTTCAGAAGCGGGTCTTTTATATATTGCTTACTTATGCGACCCTACTTTTGGAGGCATTACTGCTTCTTTCGCCATGACAGCTGATATCATCATGGCTGAACCTAAAGCCTTAATCGGTTTTGCAGGCCCAAGAGTTATCCGTGAAACCATTGGTAGAGATCTACCGGAAGGATTCCAGACCTCAGAATTCCTACAGGAAAAAGGATTCGTGGATTTCATCGTTAAAAGAACTGAAATTAGAGATACTGTGGCTAAAACAGTAAATTTATTAGCAGTAAAAGCATAACATTTGTAACAAAAACGATACAATCTCTCTCTAATTAGGGAGAGATTTTTATTTATGAGGACTTTTAAAATATTTTTCAATACCATTCGGAGCATGAGTTTTAAAAAGATTATGCGTCTTTTATCCTTAGTGCTTCCCCATCCTCTTTTTTCATTGTTAAGCTTTTATGCCACCATTCAGGCTTTCACTATCGCACAGAAACGCTTTCCTAAAACGGCTTCTACAAATGGTATAGGAAATGCATTCAGACACGCTCTTTGGTGCTGTTTCATCATCATGTACTGCAGTAAAATATCTTCCCCGGAGAAAGCCGTTGACTTCTGTAAAAAAATCACTGATTTACATGAAGAACTGTTTCCCAATCAACCTCTGGAAACCAAAATGGACCTCCACAACAATAAAATCGGGATGGATTATTTCCTGGAACTTCTTCCGGGAATCCACCGTCAGTTTTTTGAAAAAGGATTCTTTATAGACGCCTTAATAAAAAAAATGGAGGAGGCAAAAATTCTGAGGAATCTGGATGATGATTTTGAAGGATATTTAGTATATCTTGATGAAAAATAAGTGTTCAGGAATATTCTAGAATCATCTTAATCGTCCAAAAAAAATAAAAGTGTAATAGTTTTACATTAAATTTATTATCTTTTCTCAAATTTTAATTTAAACAAATGGTTCTCAGCAGAATTTGGTCAGCTTTTATCATCGTTGCCATTGCTATTGCAAGTATAAAATACATTTCATCAAGCCATTACCAAACTATTTTTAACGATATGGTCGTTGGAAAAGGCGGTGATACGGTACAGATTGCCACTCAGAAAATGAACACACTCTCTCCTGTGGTAAGAGACAGCCTGATGAAAAAGTCTGATTTTGCAGAAAGCAGAATTCATTATAAAGCAGATGCTTTACAGCAGAATGTGAAAGTGTACCGCGTTCAGGAATCAGACGGTGTGATCGGTACTTCTGAAACAGCGGTCAAAATCTGTATCGGATTGATAGGGATCATGACCTTGTTTATGGGATTTATGAGTATTGCAGAAAAAGCCGGAGGAATCAATCTCCTCAGCCGGCTGATCCAGCCTTTCTTTTCCAAGCTGTTCCCTGATATTCCTAAAAACCATCCCGCATTTGGACATATGCTGATGAATTTCAGCGCCAACCTTCTTGGGCTTGATAATGCAGCCACTCCATTTGGATTGAAAGCCATGGAAAGTTTACAGACTTTAAATCCCAATAAAGATACCGCAAGTAATTCTCAGATTATGTTTCTCTGCCTTCATGCAGGAGGAATGACACTGATCCCAGTTTCTATTATTGCAATAAGAGCATCTATGGGATCTAAAACCCCAACGGACATATTTCTTCCTTGTATGATTGCTACTTTTACAGCAACGCTTGCCGCCATGATTATTGTTTCTTTATATCAGAAGATCAACCTGTTGCGTCCGGTGGTAATTGCCTACGTAGGAGGAATTTCGGCGGTGATTGCTCTGTTGGTGCTTTATTTGGTACAATTGAGCAAAGATGAGCTGGATACGTTCAGTAAAGTTTTAAGTAACGGACTGATTCTCTTTATTTTCCTGTCCATTATTCTTGGTGCAGTGTATAAAAAGATCAATGTATTTGATGCTTTTATTGATGGAGCTAAAGAAGGTTTTACCACCTGTGTGAAAATCATCCCCTATCTGGTAGGAATGCTGATTGCCATTTCACTTTTAAGGACTTCAGGAGTTTTTGACGTCATTATCGACGGTATGAAATGGGTTGCAATGATGACCAATATGGACACCCGCTTTGTTGATGGTCTTCCTACTGCTTTAATCAAACCGCTTTCCGGTTCCGGGGCCCGTGGAATGATGGTGGACACGATGTCGACTTTTGGAGCAGACAGTTTTCAGGGTAAATTGGCAGCCGTACTTCAGGGAAGCTCGGATACGACATTTTACGTGATCGCAGTTTACTTTGGAGCCGTAGCTGTAAAGAATACAAGATATGCGGTTATTGCCATGCTTTTGGCGGATCTGGTAGGCGTCATCACCTCTATTGCGTTGGCATATCTGTTTTTTGCATAAATAAAACCTTTATTTACACTAAAAACCATCAACGAACAACAATCAATCAACAACTCTACATATGATTACAGATAAAGAATTCACATTACGGCTAATCCGACAGCTGACACAGGCTTTGGAAAAACTGATCTTAGACAAACCCGAGGAAAGTTTAATGCAGAAAGAATTAGATTTTGAGACTTTAATGCAAGATATTTTTAAGTTTGACTTTACTACCCTTTCAGCAAAATCAAAAGAAGAAATTATAGACATCGTCAACGAAAGACAGGAAAGAGACCACAAAGATTATTACGAAATGCTGGGGAATCTTTTCTATTTTACAGGCAGAGGAGAAAAGAACAATGAGTCTTTAGATAAAGCAAAAACGTTCTACGAACTCTATCTTCAAACCAGCGGGATTTTCGCCCTACCGATCATCAACAGAATCAATGAAATAAAAAAAGCACTTGAATAAAGTGCTTTTGTATTTTAGAAAGTAATTTTATACGATCCGGTGGAAGATGTACTTGCCTTCTCGGCTTTTACATACTTTTTCACCCATGAAATAGCATTTGAACTGATACAGGGATCAGATGTTCCGCCTGATCTTCTTGCGGAAACTACATTTCCTGCTTTATCAACCGTGTAAGCGATGGTAATGGTACCGCTCGCAGTACAGCTGTTTGCTGGTTGTGCACCTCCTCTTCCCATTGTTCCGGGGATGTAGCCTATCAGTTTCCTGTCAATTCCTACTTTGCTGTCTCCATTTCCGTCACCGCCCAGAGGATCACCTGCATTTCCTATTCCTTCACCGGTTCCCTGGCTTCCGGCCTTAGTTCCTCTTCCTTTGATCAGGTTTCCGATAGCGGCATTTCCTTTTCCGTCTCCGGATCCTGTTTTGGAGTTTCCGGCTGCGGCAGATGTCTTTTTATTATTTTTAGTAGCGGTGGTGCTTGATGTTTCTTTTTTATTTGACTTAGATTCCTCCTTTTTAGGAACGGTTGTTTTTGAATTGGTTCCTGTAATCACTTTTTCTTTGGCCTCAGTCTTTTTAGTTTCAGGCTGAGGATCCGGTTTTACAACGGTTTTTGTTTCGGGAACAACTGCCTCAACAGGTTCAGGAGTAACTTCCTCTGCTTTTGCAGCAAGGCTTCCTTCCTGATCAGCTGGTTCTTCCACCCCGTTTCCGTTTCTGTTGTCCCCAAAGTTGACAAGCATTGTAGTAATAACTTCCGGTTGCTGGTCAATCTCAGGTTTTAATTTATATATAAAAACAAAAAGCAGAATGGCAGACCAAATAAGGATAGAAAGTATAGCACTTTTTATCTTATCTCTGTTTTCTCCACTCTTGTCTACCGTATTCGTTTTCATTTTAACTTCCTTCCCGGTGCTCCGGATTTGTTATTTATCTTTAACTGTTGCAATGGCAATGTTGAATTTATTTTTCTCAGCAATTTCCATGGCAAACACAACATCTTTATGCATTGTATTTTCGTCTGCTCTGATCGTGAAAGACTTATTCGCCTGGTTGGCAAGTTTACTGACAATCGTCTGCTCAAGTTGTTCTCTCGTCACAGGATTATCGTCCACGAAATAAGAACCATCCGGCTTAATGCTTACCGTTAATGGATTTGGAATATTATCGTCTACGGCTCCTGCTTTAGGCAATTTTACATCAATTGCACTCTGGTTGGCCGCTGAAGAAGTAATCATAAAGAATATCAGCATCAGCAAGATAACATCGGTCATCGCTGCCAAACTGAACTCGGGGTTCGCTTTATTTCTTCTCTGAATTTTCATCTGTTTACTTTTATTGTTTTGCTAATGGTCAGATGGAACCTTTCGGTTTCATAAGAAAGATTTATAAAGGTTTATTGATAAGGTCTAAAAATTCTCCGGAAAGATCCTGAGCTTTCAATACAAATTTATCAATTCTGGTTAAAAGAATATTATAGAAGAAGTTAGCCGGAATCGCTACTGCCAAACCTACCGCCGTTTGTCCTAGGGCTGTATAAATACCCTCGGAAAGCGTTTTTGGAGAGAAAGATCCCGTTGCATGTGATAAATTAAAGAAAGCAATGATCATCCCGATTACCGTACCCAAAAGCCCCAGCATTGGAGCTATACTTGGAACAACTGCTAACAGGTTCAGGTTTTTTTCCATATTCGCCACTTCTATCTGAGCCTGGGACTCCATGGCACTTACAATATCTGAAACCGGGCGTCCTAATCTTGAAATTCCTTTTTCTAAAATCCTTCCTTCAGGAGAGTTTTGTCTCTTGCAGTAATCAGCAGCAGATTCTATTTTCCCTTCTTTGATAAAATCTTCAATATTATTCATAAAGTTAGCATCTGTTTTTGAAGTCACTCTTCTGATAAAGAAAAACCTTTCAAAAAACAGATATACAGAAAAGATACCTAGCAGCAATACCACTCCCATCACTATTTTAGCGAAAGCTCCTCCATGGAACATAATCTTCCAAAATGAAAATTCTAAATCGTCTGTAGCAACTGCAGGGGCAGCAATTTGTGCAAATAAAATCTGAGTAAGTTCCGTTAACAGCATTTAATATGAATTTTTTTATAAAATTTTAACGACAAATGTAGTGGAATATTATGAATAGCTCTCTTAAAAATTGCTTAAAAACAACTTAAAGTTTGTTATTAAATACCAACAGCAAATTTCTTTCCAAAAAAAATCTGAAAAGAAATCTGCTTCAAAAATATCGGGAGAGACGACTATAAGTCTTCGTCTATTACAATCTCATCTTGTTTGAATTCGCATTTCAGCCTAAAAGGAATAGGTGTTTCTGATCCCGTATAGAAATCATCAATGGTTCCTTTCCAGATCAACTGAAGTATTCCTTCTTCATTATTCTCGAACTGAAGCTCATTATCATAGACAAAGGCATCTTCATCATCGAATAAATCGACTTCTGTATATGTTTCCTCATCAGAATCATCGATCTGAATAGTTTTTCCTTCTATTTCCGCTGTTTCAATAGGAAAGTCGACGACTTCAAGCGAAAGTTGTGGAAAATTATACTGTAAAGAATCATCGTCAACGTGATCCAAACTGTCATCCGTAATGATTTCTACTTCTAGAAAATGTTGTTCATTGCTGTAAACTGCTTTACAATAAGTATTTCTAATATTGTATTTTAGCGTTTCGTCCGGATGGTAAATTTTTAAAATCCCTTTCATTATTTCTTAAAAAAGAGCTGTAATAATATGATTGTTAAACGTTTTCAGCAAAGATAAAAAATAGATTGAAAGGTAAAAATATTTTGAAAACTATTTTTTTAAAATCCTCCTGTTTGATAAGTTCGTTGATCAATATTACTTACTTTTGTGTTAATAAAGATTCTGAAAATGAAAAACATTGTTTCGAAAAGTATTTTGGGGATAGGCTTGCTTATTGGTCTTGCTTCCTGTAAAAAATCCGATTCACCTTTAACGAAAGTTACTCCTACCAATTTAGATTCCATTGCTTCCAATTATTATGAGCAGTACTTAAAGATTTATCCTTTGGAGGCAACTTCTCAGGGAGATTTACGATATAACGACCAGCTTCCGATAAATATTGATAAAGACTTTATTTCCGGAGAAGTTGCTTTTTACAACTCCGTCCAAAAACAATTGGACCAGGTAGATTATAAAGCCCTTACTGATGACGACAAAGTGGTATATGATGTACTGGATTATACATTAAAAGACAGAATTGAAGGCTATGCTTACCATCCGGAATACATTCCTTTTACACAGTTTGGCGGACTTCCGTTAAGTTTCCCATTATATGGAAGCGGACAGGGAAGCCAACCTTTTAAAACTGAAAAAGACTACAGCGACTGGTTAATGAGAATGGATAAATTCCCGGAATGGATGGATGCCGCAACAGAAAATTTCAGACAGGGAATCAATAATAAAATTGTTCTACCTAAGAAACTGGTTATTAAGATGATTCCTCAAATGAAAGCTGAGGAAATCACCACTGCTGATTTTGATAAAAATATATTCTACGGACCGATAAAAAATTTCCCGAAAGATTTTACACAGGCTCAAAAGGATAAATTTTCAGCGCTTTATAAAGAGGCTATCTCTAAAAAAATCATTCCTGCTTATGTCAAAATGGGAAGCTTCCTAGAAAAAGAATACCTTCCAAAGGCAAGAGAAACCGATGGATACAACAGCCTGCCTAATGGTAATGAAATCTACAGATATTATGCAAAAAGCTGGACTACGACCAACAAATCCCCTGAAGAGATCAACAAAATAGGACTACAGCAGGTGGCTATGCTCCGTGCAGAAATGGAAAAAGTAAAACAACAGGTTGGTTTCACAGGAACCCTGGAAGAGTTTATCAATTTTGTGAAAACAGATCCTAAAGCCATGCCTTACAAAACCTCAAAAGAAGTTTTGGCCGGATTTAACGGAATTTTAGCTAAAATTACTCCGAAGCTGAAAACGATGTTCAGCGTGACTCCAAAAACAAAATTTGAGATCAGACAGACTGAAAAATTCAGGGAAGCCAGTGCGAGTGCTGAGTATATTCAGGGAACTCCTGACGGCAAGAGACCTGGTATTTTCTATGTTCCGCTTCCTGATCCTGCAAAATTCAACGTTACTTCCGGCATGGAATCTTTATTCCTGCATGAAGCAATTCCAGGGCACCATTATCAGGTTTCTTTACAGCAGGAAAACACCAAACTTCCTAAGTTTATGAGATTCGGATGGTTCGGAGCTTATGGAGAAGGCTGGGCACATTATTGTGAAACGCTAGGCCCTGAATTCGGATTATACACTGATCCTTATCAAAAAATGGGATATTTAAGCGATCAAATGCTGAGAGCTGTGAGATTGGTAGTAGATACTGGTCTTCACACCGGAAGAATGACAAGAGAAGAAGCTATCAAATACTTTTTAAGCAACATCTCATATGATGAAGCTGGAGCAACTGCGGAAGTGGAACGCTATATGGCAATGCCGGGCCAAGCATTAGGGTACAAAATAGGGTCATTGAGAATCCGTGAGCTAAGAGATAAATACCAAAAAGAACTGGGCAAAAAATTCAGTCTGGCAAGCTTCCACGATGAAGTATTAAGCCAGGGATGTTTACCATTGGATGTTTTAAACAGAAAAATGGATCTTTGGGCGAAAAAGCAGAAGTAACACTTAGCAATATTCGTCTTTAAAGGCAATAACTATACATATAACGGGATTTTTCTATTATAATTTATTAGAATATCCCGTTTTTAATTCACCAGAAATGTTCTCCTAATTTTACAATAAGATCTTTTAAAATAACAAACAATGATCACAGAAAGTCTACAATCACTTTACGAAAGAGATTTACATAAATTAAAAATCGAAATCGAATCTTACCAGAACGAAGATTCAATGTGGAAAATAGATAAAAGCATCACTAATTCTGCAGGAAATCTTTGTCTCCATTTGGTTGGAAATCTTAATCATTTTGTCGGAGCAATATTGGGAAACTCGGGTTATGTGAGAAACAGAGAACTGGAGTTTTCATTAAAAAATATTCCACGTACTGAGCTCATTGAAAAAATTGAAGGAACATTAGATATTGTTATCAAAACACTCGGGCAGCTTAATGCAAATGATCTGGAAAAAGAATACCCTCTTGAAGCTTTAGGATACAAAATGACAACTGAATATTTTCTGATTCATCTGTTTGGGCATTTGAGTTATCACTTAGGGCAGATCAATTATCACAGAAGACTGCTGGACAACTAAAAACAAATTTTCAATAGTAAAAACAACCTTTCCGAGGTTGTTTTTTATTTTTCAAACATCATTTTCGTAATGAAGTCCTTCTCCCCTTTTCCTCTTGCAGGAGAATATTCTCTGCCGTAGAAAATAATCTGAAGATGGAGCTTATTCCATACTTCTTCCTTCCAAATGTTTTTTGCATCTCTTTCCGTTTCTACGACGCTTTTTCCTGAAGTAAGCTTCCATTGCGTCATCAGTCTTTGGATGTGTGTATCGACCGGAAAAGCAGGAAAACCGAAGCCCTGACTCATCACCACAGATGCTGTTTTGTGGCCAACTCCAGGAAGCGCCTCTAGTTCTTCATACGTTTGCGGCACTACTCCATTATGTTTTTCCAATAAAAGCTCAGCCATTCTCTTAAGGTTTTTAGCTTTGGTATTAGAGAGTCCGATTTCTTTAATCAATTCTTTAATTTCAGAAACCTCTAGTTTAGCCATTTTTTCCGGCGTCCCGGCCACTCTGAAAAGATTGGGGGTAACTTCATTCACTTTTTTATCAGTTGTCTGTGCAGAAAGTGCTACCGCAACCATAAGGGTGAAATTATCGGTATGAGCCAACGGAATGGGAACTTCCGGATATAATTTTTCTAATTCAAGCTGAACGAGTTCTGCTCTTTGTTTTTTTGTCATTTAACCACTAAATTTGAACAAAAATAAACATTATGCTGCAAGCAGGAGACAAATTACCAAATTTTGAAGGAGTTAATCAGGATGGTGAGACTATAACCTCATCAACATTAGCAGGAAAAAAATTAATTATATTCTTTTATCCACAAGCAAATACTCCTACGTGTACAGTAGAGGCTTGTAATCTGAGTGATAATTATTCTCAATTGGAGAAAGCGGGATTTCAGTTATTGGGGATC
The DNA here is from genome assembly GCF_000737705.1 of Chryseobacterium soli. Classification (GTDB taxonomy): domain Bacteria; phylum Bacteroidota; class Bacteroidia; order Flavobacteriales; family Weeksellaceae; genus Chryseobacterium; species Chryseobacterium soli. The sequence continues at coordinate 460,899 of NZ_JPRH01000001.1, forward strand.
AGCGGGGATTCTGTAAAAAAACAGAAAAATTTTCACAACAAATTTGCTTTTCCGTATGATTTGATTGCAGATGAGAACCATGATATCATTGAAAAGTTCGGGGTTTGGCAGGAGAAAAAAACGTTTGGAAAAACCTATATGGGAATTGTAAGGACAACCTTTATTTTTGACGAAAACGGAATCTGCACCAGAGTGATAGAAAAAGTGACTTCTAAAACAGCGGCAGAACAGATTTTAGAGGGGTAAAAAAAATCATTTGTCATTCTGAATGTTTAAATGATTCTTTAAGTTCAGAATGACAAATAGTATATTAGCTAGCCTAATTCATAATACATAAGCTCTTCCTCATCATTCGGAATTGTAACATATTTTTTGAACTGTAAGCCCAGTTTTTCAATTAAATTTTGAGAGGAAAAATTATCCTTTGAAGTAATGGCAGAGATTTTCTTCATCCCAAACTCATCCATCCCAATGGATTTTACTTTTAGGGCAGCTTCATAAGCATATCCTTTGCCTTCAAATTCTTCAAGCAGCGAAAACCCAATATCCATAACATCAAGTCCTTCTCTTTCAAAGATTCCTACTCCCCCGATTTTCTTATTTTCATCTTTGGTGACTACCAGATAGTTCCCGAATCCTAACTTTTCAAATTGCGGAAGAAAGCGGTCTCTGATATAATTTTCGGCATCAGCAATAGTTTTAATATTACGGTCTCCGATGTATTGTATGAATTTAGGACGGTTATAAAGCTCAAAAATGAATTCTTTATCATCCAGTGACATGGGACGGATAATCAGTCTTTCCGTTTCGTAAGAACTATTTTTTCTTGGTTGTTTTTTTGGCTCCATCCTTTGGTTCTTCTTTTTTTTCTATTTTTAAAAGTCTGGGATTATTTGCACATTTCTTATTATAAAGCTCGATATAGGTTCCGTTATCTTTTACCTGACTAACGGCTCCGGTCGACTTATTGATGGTTAGCGTATAATGTGTCTTTTGGTAAGGGCATTCTTTTGAAGTAAGCTTCCCCATATCTAAGTAATAATTGGAACGATCTTCATAATAATTCCCGGCAATATCTTTGAACTCTTCATCAATGAGATATCCATCAATTGTCATTGCAATGGCCGCTTCTTCCACATTATCAATCTTTCCTATGAACTTTTTAAGTCCTTCAAGATCTGTTACATAATTCATTTTTCCGCCCGCAGCATAGGCAATATAGTAAAAACTGTCTTCACTGGGAAATAAATTAAACCCGGAAAACTGCGGCGTGTATTCTTTCTTTCCGCCAGAGGTTTTTACTTCCTGGTTTTTTCCATAGCTGTTGTATACCAACACCCAAGAATCTATTTTGTCGTTTGGGACGATTTCATATAGAATATTCTGAATGCTTGCAAAATTTTTCTTCTCCTGAGCATTCCCTGAGAATCCTAAAAACAAGAAAATAAGCAAGATAAGTGGGGTTGTAAATTTTTTCATAGATTAAAAATCAGCAGAAAGTATACCAATGATTGTTACATAAACTTTTCTCCTTTTTTGAAACTCTTCAAATCAAGGACATAATCTTTTATCAGCTGATCATTAGCTCTTGGACAGATCAACAGTGCTTTATCTGTATCTACAATAATATAGTCTTCAAGCCCGTCAATAATCACGGCTTTATTATTATTTTTTAAGCGGATAATATTTCCTTTCGCATTGTAGGTCAGGAGATGCTTTAGTTTTACCGCATTATTATTGGTATCCTTTTCCGTATTTTCATAGATAGAAGTCCATGTTCCCAGATCACTCCATCCCAGGTCAGAAGGGATTACATATACGTTTTTCGCTTTTTCTAAAATTCCGTTATCGATAGAAATCTTTTGAACTTTCGGATAAATGTTTTCAATACATGAGTTCTCCTTCTGAGAATTGTATTCGCAGGCCATAAAGTGCTGTGTCATTTCCGGAAGATACATTTCAAAAGCATGATGGATGCTTTTAACATTCCAGATGAATATCCCCGCATTCCAAAGAAAATCTCCACTTTCCAGGAAACTTTGAGCCAGTTCCAGAATAGGTTTTTCGGTGAAGGTTTTCACTTTAAAAAAATCTGAGTTCTTTTTTTCTACAAACTGAATGTAGCCATATCCTGTATCAGGTCTTGTAGGAGTAATTCCTAAAGTCACCAGATAGTCATTTTTTGATGCCAGATCAAAAGCAATTTCCACTTTTTGAAGGAAAGTCTCTTCCTTTAAAATCAAATGGTCTGCCGGCAATACGATCATGGTAGCATTCGGGTCAATTTCAGCAATTTTATTGGCCATATACAAATTGCAGGCAGCGGTGTTTTTCATCAACGGCTCGCCGACAATATTTTCTTCAGGAACCTCCGGAAGCTGCTGGTGCGAAAGCGCTACATACTCCTTATTGGTAATGACGAATATATTTTCATTAGGAATAATCTTGCTGATCCTGTCATAGGTCTGCTGGATCATGGTTCGCCCCACTCCTAAAATATCCTGAAACTGTTTTGGAAATTTCTGCGTACTCATAGGCCAGAACCGACTTCCGATTCCTCCCGCCATTATGACACAGTATTTATATGATTTTGACATTCTTAACTACATTTTTCTATCCTTGCCAGAGGCTTGAAAGAATACTTCCTTCCTGTAGCCAGGTTCTTACAAAGATAGTTTTTTTTAATCAGACCTTCTAATAAATACTTTTCGTTGCGATATATAAAAAAATCTCCTTTTTGAAGTTCTTCAATAAACTGAAGGCTATCATCTTGTGTTTCAATATGAAAATATTTTACAAGATCCGGACTGGCCATAAAATTGGCCTTCGGAGATTTTGAAAATTTCACAATGATAGGCTTTAAATCTTCGTCATACACCTGAAGACTTTCAAGAAGCATTTTTCTAAAAGTTTCCTTCCACTCATTGCCGTGGGGAGAGATTCTGCGTCCGTATTTTTCAAAGGCGATTAAATGAGCCAGCTCATGAGTCAAAACAAAGAAAAAAAGCTGTGGAGCTAAGGTAGAATTGATCGTAATTTCATGGGAATTATCTGGGAGCTTTCTGTAGTCTCCCAGTTTAGAATTCCTATTTCGTGTAATTTTTATATGGATATAATAATCTGAAAACCATATTTTTAAATACTGAAGTGTATCTTGTGGTAAATATTTTTCTAAGGATTGAATAGACATTTTATAAACTTAGTGGAATTCCGGCATAGAAATTCAGCAGTTTAAGGCTGAAAAGGTAATTGTATTTAGCCTGTGCCACAGATCCCTGTGCATTAGCGTAGTTATTTCTAGCAACATTCACATCATAGATGGTTGTTCTTCCTGCTGTATAGCTTTTATCTGCAAAATCCAGGGCCAGCTTTGTACTTTTTTCTGTTTCCACAGCTGATAAAAATGTTTCATAGTTAGCATCTACGTCAAACTGTGCTTTCTGTACATTCTGTCTTACCGTCTGTTTTTGTTGCTCCAATGTAATTTTAGCAATACTTTCATTTATTTTAGACTGTTCTACCTGAAGTTTGGTAATTCCTTTATTGAAAATAGGAACATTCAGTGAAATACTTGCCTGCTGTCCAAAGTTATCCTTATACTGTCCAAATAAATTTCTTTCCATAACAGGGCTTCCAAACACATCATATCCTGTTATATTTGTAGTTAAAAGATTATTGTAAAAACTTCCAATTCCGGCACTTGCAGAAATAGTAGGCCAGAAAGCTGTTTTACTCACTTCCGTTTGTGCGATGGCAGAATTTATTCTGCTTTCTGCGGCCTTGATCTGAGGCTGGTTTTCAAATGCTGTAGTAAGTACTTCGTCTACTGATTTTAACTGCGGTTCTAGCTGATCAGGCACATTTACATTTTCAACATCAAAATCTTTATAATCTGATAGCTGTAAAAGCTGTGCCATGGCAAAAAGGCTTCTTCCAACATTGATCTCTGCTGTTTTAAGGTTTTGTTTCTCCCTTGCTAATGCCGCTTCTGCTTCTGCTAAAATAGTCTGAGCTGTAGTTCCAACCTGCGTTGTTATTTTTGCTCTGTCATATTGCTTTTGAGCATTTTCAACCGCACTTTCAGAGATCTTTACAATTTCTTTATTTAATAAAGTGGTAAGATATTGCTGTGCGATCTGCAGGGAAATGTCATTTTTAATCGTTTCAATATCATATTGGCTGGCTTCTACATCAAACTCACTTTTTCTAATGTTTTTCTCCAGTCTTCCGTTATTGTAAATTAACATATCTGCACCCAAATTAGAACTGTTGCTGAATCTGTCATTCCTCAAACTTCCGGTTCCGAATGAAGTCTGCCCAAAACTCACGCTGTTAGACATGGTTCCGGATACAGAGGGCAGATATTGTTTTCTCGCCATTTTAAGGTTAGAATCCTGAATCTGTTTTGAATATTGATTTTGGATAACCTGAAGATTATGCTCCACTGCATAGTCTACACATTCTCTTAAGGACCACCTTTTCTGAGCATTGATCCCCAGACAGCTTAATCCAAAAACGATAATCCAAACTTTTTTCATATTAATATTTTAACTTATTAGACGACTCAAATATAAAAAAGTTACAGTTTTAAAAATTATTATTTTATTTTAAAAAAACTTTTGAGAATTTTGCACCATGACAAACGAACAATACCAAGAAGCGGTAGACTGGCTTTTTGTGCAGGCTCCCAACTATCAGATTGATGGAGAAAAAGCGTACAAGCCTGGTTTAGATAACATTATAAGACTTTGTGATTTCTTTGGTAATCCTCAGGAAAGCATACAATGCATCCATATTGGAGGGACTAACGGAAAAGGATCTACGAGTAATATGCTGGCTTCAGTTCTTCAGGAAGCGGGTTATAAAGTGGGTTTGTATAATTCACCTCATCTTATTGACTTTACAGAACGTATAAAAGTTAACGGTAAAAACTGTAATAAAGAGTTTGTCTTTGATTTTATTCAAAAACTTAAAAATCTTCCTGACGATATTCAACCCTCTTTTTTTGAATTTACTACGATTATGGCTTTTGAATATTTTCATCAGCAGAAGGTAGATTTTGCCATTATTGAAGTGGGTTTAGGAGGAAGGCTGGATTCAACCAATATTATCAAACCATTGGTTGCTGCGATTACCAATGTTCAGCTTGACCATCAAAACATTTTAGGAGATACCATTGAGGAAATTGCCAGAGAAAAAGCAGGAATTATTAAAAACAATACTCCTATTGTTTTCGGAGACGATCATGAAGTGGTTAAAAATATCATTAAAGAGAAAGCCAGACAGGAAAATGCACGGTTTATTGATGCTTCTCTGATACAGTCGGATTTACAGTCAGATTTAAGAGGCAATTATCAGCAAAAGAATATCAAAGTTGTGCTGGCTTTGATAGAAGAATTAAGAAAATTACAGGTAAAAATCTCCGACCAACATATTGAACAGGGTTTATTACATGTTCACAGAAATACAGGATTCATAGGCCGCTGGTTTGAATTTTCACAAACTCCCCTGACGGTCTGTGATACTGCCCATAACCAGGCAGGATTAGAGCAGGTTTTTGGCCAGCTTAATTCTATTGACCGACGCAAGCATGTTATTTTGGGCTTTGTGAATGACAAAAAAATAGATGAAGTGATGAATATGCTTCCCGAAAATTCTATATTTTATTTTGCAAAACCGTCTATCCATAGGGGCAGACATCCCGAAGATTATGAAAACCTACTGATCGAAGCAAAAATTTTTTATAAAATTTTCAATTCGGTGCAAGAAGCCTATCTTTCTGCAAAAGAGGAATGTACAAACGAAGAAATGATTTTTATCGGCGGAAGTAACTTTGTTGTAGGAGAATTTTTAGAAAAAAATTTGGAGATTTCCGAATAAGTCGTATATTTGCACCACTCTAAACGAGATAATCGTTATACATAGGGGCTCTTAGCTCAGTTGGTTCAGAGCATCTGGTTTACACCCAGAGGGTCGGGGGTTCGAATCCCTCAGGGCCCACACAAAGGTAACTGAAGCCTTTCAAAAAAAATTCAGGGCTCTTAGCTCAGTTGGTTCAGAGCATCTGGTTTACACCCAGAGGGTCGGGGGTTCGAATCCCTCAGGGCCCACACAAAACTCTCAAGAAATTGAGAGTTTTTTTTATGTCTTTACTATTCCTATTTGATACAAATATTTTCACAAACTCTTCCAAGGAATGGTATTCCATCTATATTTCTTTACCTTTACGACCTGTTTGGCTTTATTAATATTTTTAAGCTTTGAAGGAACTTCACATTATATCATTTAATTACCCCTACCCTCCTACGTACGGTGGAATCATTGACGTTTACTATAAAATTAAAGCCCTGTCGGAAATTGGCGTTGTCATCCATCTGCACTGTTTTGTAGATAAAATCCCACAAAAGGTTGATGATGAAATAAAGAGTCTCGTTGCCAATATTTTCTTTTATGAGAAGAAGAAAAATCCAATGCTCTATTTCTCCAGAAAACCTTTTGCTGCTGCGATAAGAAATTCAGAGGCTTTGCTTAAGAATTTAAATACTTATAAAGCCCCTTTGTTATTTGAAGGACTCCAGACTACAGCTGTTATTAACTGTTTTAAAAACAAGGGATTCAAGCTCTATCTTCGGCTTCATAATAACGAATCAGCCTACTATAAGGGACTTGCGAAATCAGAAAAAAATATTTTTAAAAAAATTATCTACACACTTGAAAGCTTTAAGTTTCATCATTACCAGAATAAGCTTTTAAAGAAATTCGACGCTGTTTTCTGCCTTTCTCAAAAGGAATATATGGAAACATCCAACCTTTCAGCAAACGCTGTACTCGTTCATCTGTTTCATGGAAATGAAGTGGTGAAAAATTTAGACAAAAAAGGGGATTATTTTCTGTTTCATGGAGACCTGACTACTTCTGACAACAAAAAAGCGTTAGACGAGACAATTTCACTGTTTAAAAGCCTTCCTGACTACCCATTGATAGTAGCCTCCGACCGCGCCAATGAAAGTATAAAGAAAAAAATCAATAAGATTGAGAACATCCGGCTTGTACCCATCGAAAACGATGACAATCTGCACCTTCTTTTTGAAAATGCCCATGCCAATATTCTCCTTTCTTACCAAAATTCAGGGACGAAGGTGAAGCTGTTCAATGCACTTTACAACAGCAGGTTTGTGATCATTAATCCTAATATTACTGATGATAAAGATTTAATCAATTTATGCAGCTACGGTTCTACCATTGAAGAAATTCGTGCGCATATTATGACGTTAGCAGAACAGAATTATAATTTAACTGCTGAGAGAAAAGAAATTTTACAACAAAACTATTCGGATAAAGCTAAAGCAAAGGAAATAGTCGCTGTTATTTTTAAAGATTAACAGCCTGAACAATTTTTTGGATATTAAGCTCTTCCAGACATGCCCAATCCCCTCTGTAGCATTCTTTATCACCAAATACCGAACAGGGTCTGCATGTCAAATCCGTAACCTGCACTACATCATCTTCACTCTGACCAAAACCAAGAAAGCCAGCATAGGGATGGGTAGACCCCCAAACAGAAACACATCTGGTTCCCATAAGGCTCGCCAGGTGCATATTGGCAGAATCCATTGAAATCATTAATTCCAATTCAGATATTTTATGAAGTTCCTCAGTAAGGCTTAATTTTCCGGAAAGACTTTTTGTATTTGGGATCTCCGTTTCCCATTTTTCAAGGGTTTCAGTTTCTTTTTTACCCCCTCCAAAAAAATAAACGGTATGTTTCTTAGAAAGAATTTTCGCCAATTCATATGATTTTTCCAAAGGAAGCATTTTTCCTTTGTGCTGGGCAAAAGGAGCAAAGCCTATTCCTGATTTCTGGTCGCATGTAGGTCTTAGCTGATGCGAAAGCTCAACCTTAAATCCCATTTCACGAAACACATCCGCGTAACGCTCAACTGTTTTTTTAAGCTGCACTTTATCCAGATTCCAGATGTCGGTTAACCGCTCTTTTTCCTCTTTCCCTTTATTGATCTTGAATACCTTAAGCCCTTTTTGTCTGTAAATTTTATCTAAAATTTTAGTCCTGATCACATCATGAAGATTCGCAATATAATCCGGGTTAAACTCTTTAATAAGTTCGCTGGCTAGCCTTCTTAAACCAAAGAATCCTTTATAATCATCAAGATCAATCCCTTTGAATATGACATTGGGAATACCGGCAAACAGCCCCTCGAAATTTTTTCTGGAAACCATAATGATTTCAACATCCGGGTTTTGTTCCAAAAATTCCCGAAAAACAGGCGCTGTCATTGCGACATCGCCAAAAGCGGAAAAACGATATGCTAAAACTCTTGTCACGACTACGATTTCAGTTGATAGGCAACTGCGTAAAATTTAATCTGCTTGGTCATGGCCATCAATCCGTTGGCTCTGGATGGAGAAAGAAATTCCTGCAGTCCGATTTCAGAAATAAATTCAAAATCAGAGTCTAAAATTTCCTGCATAGAATGGCCGCTATAAATGCTTACCAGTAAAGAAACAATTCCTTTCGGAAGAATTCCGTCAGAGTCGGCATTGAAAAAAAGTTTCCCATCTTTGAACTCAGCATCGATCCACACCTTGCTCTGGCATCCTTTGATCAGGTTTTCGTCTACCTTCTTGTCTTCAGAAAGCCCTTTCAATTCTTTTCCAAGATCAATGATGTATTCGTATTTTTGCTCCCAATCATCAAGAAATGCAAATTCGTCGATTATTTCCTGCTGTTTTTCTTTAATGGTCATTTCTATACTTTCTGCAAAGATACTAAATTATGCTTTAGGCTTAAAGTGGTAAACTGTTCGCAAATATAATAATGTGAACATCATCTTACTGAATCAGATGCTTTTTCAAAAACTTTCAAAAGTTTCTGTTCTTCATTTTCCCAGCAAAGAGCATTTGAGGCTTTTTCCAGTTCCTTCTGATAGCTTTTTCTACCTTTATTTAAAACCTTTCTTACTGCTTCAGCAATGTTTTCTGGCTGGTGATCTTTTATAATCACTCCTACATCAAACTGCTTTTTAATATTTTCCATTTCCGGAAGGCTCGCCATAATCAAGGGAAGTCGTGCCTGGATGCAATCCAGAACTTTATTTGGAAGCGAGTAAAGATAACTGTCACCCCCATTTTCTTCAATACTCATCCCGACATCAGCAGACATCGTAACTTTCCGTAAAGAATCGGGCAATAATTTCCCCAGAAACCGAACTTTATCCTGAAGGTTCTCCTGAATAACCAATTCCTCATATTCTTTTTTCCTTGGACCATCACCTGCAATGGTAAATATAACATGATCCAAGTGATGCATTGCCAAAATGGCCTTATCGATTCCTCGGAAAGGATTTATGGCACCCTGGTAAAGAAGTATCTTTGGATTATTTTCTGGAATCTCTGTCTGAAAATCTATTTTTCTGGGTGCGTTTTGAATAACAACCGGATCTGCGCCATACTTTTTTTGAAACCATTTCGCATAGCTTCCACTGGCCGTTATCATGAATTCAAGCTTTGGAACTACGGTTTTTTCCAGATAACGCCATAATTTTTGTGACATTTTGCCCTGAATTGCCGGCATTTCAGAAAAAATCTCATGACTGTCAAAAACCAGAGGAATATTTAATTTTTTTGCGATCAGATAATTAGGCAGCAGCGCATCAATATCATTCGCATGGAGAATCGTGTTCCGGTCTGCTTTTTTCTTTAATTCATGGTACAGTTTCCAGTTAAATTCAAAGTAAGCAGTCTTCAGACTTTTTGAGAATAATTGTATTCTTGAAAACGGATAAGGACGCGCCATTTCTTCCGATCCTTTCCAGTTATTTCCTATCAGTTCTACCTCATAGCCGTTATCATGCAGTGTACGGCAGATTTTTTCAATACGCTGGTCTGTATATAAATTACTAAAAGCGGAGGTAATTATTTTTTTCCTTTTCATTTTCCGTTCTTTCCTGTGATCAAATGGTACACCTGCACAAAACAGAGCAAACCATTAGGAATAATAACCGGCCACAGCATTCCGCTGTAAATACCATATACTACAAAACAGGCACATCCGATTAAATTAACAATTCTGATTTTCCGTAAATTTCTTAATGCAAAGCTTAGTACGATAAAAAGGGAAGCGGCATATCCGATATAGTTAGCAAATTCGGGAGTCATAAGAGGAATTTAAGGGAAACAAACTTAATCATTTTCAATAAGATAATAAAATTTTTTCTGCCATAAAGTCATTTATTGGTTTTTGGTAAAATATTTGTAATTTAGATAATAGATAAATGGTAATGTTGCCATTATTCTAATGAGATATATTATGGATTATAAGTTTTCACAAGGTTTGAGCCAAGTGTTCAAACAGAGCAAAAATGAAGCAAAAAGGCTGAAAAGTGAATTTCTTAATACAGAACATCTACTTTTAGGTATTATAAAAACGGAAAACTCTGCTAAAGAAATCCTTAACAACCTTAATGCGGATTTAACACAAATCAGAAGAAAAATTGAAACTCTAAATACAGCAAGTCTTAATCCTATTTCTGAGGAGGTTACCAATATTTCTTTCACGAAGATGGCAGATCATGCCATTAAGCGTGCAGAACTGGAATGCAGACAATATAAAAGCAATGAAATTAATACCGTTCATCTGCTTCTCGGCATCCTTTACAAATATGAAGATCCTACCTCAAGTATATTAGGTGCTTATGATATAGATTATGAAGGTGTTTCAAGGGAATATCAAACCATGCTTAAAAACTCCGGACAGGCGCCTCAAATGAGTGCATATGACGATGACGATGAAAGAGAAGATTTTGAGCAAATGAGAAAACCTTCAGGAAATTTAGGTTCTGCAAAAAGCAAAACACCTACCCTGGATAATTTCGGAAGAGACCTTACTTCACTGGCAAGAGACGGAAAATTAGATCCCGTAATCGGCCGTGAAAAAGAAATTGAGAGAGTTTCTCAAATCTTATCGAGAAGAAAGAAAAACAATCCACTGCTTATCGGGGAACCGGGAGTAGGTAAATCTGCCATTGCAGAAGGATTGGCTTTAAGAATTCAGCAGAAGAAAGTTTCAAGAGTTCTGTATGGTAAAAGAGTGATCACGCTGGATCTTGCAAGTTTAGTTGCAGGAACCAAATATCGTGGACAGTTCGAAGAAAGAATGAAGGCCATCATGACGGAATTAGAGAAAAACCGTGATGTAATCTTATTCATTGATGAGCTTCATACGATTGTAGGCGCAGGAAGTTCTACAGGAAGTCTTGATGCATCCAATATGTTCAAACCTGCTTTGGCAAGGGGCGAAATTCAATGTATTGGTGCCACTACTCTGGATGAATACCGTCAGTACATTGAAAAAGACGGAGCACTGGAGAGAAGATTCCAAAAAGTAATGGTAGAGCCAACTTCTATTGATGAAACCATTCAGATTCTGAATCAAATCAAAGATAAATATGAAGAGCATCACAATGTAGTATATACTCCGGAAGCTATTCTGGCTTGTGTCAATTTGACTGCAAGATATATTACAGACCGTTTCTTACCGGACAAAGCGATTGATGCAATGGATGAAGCGGGTTCCCGTGTTTATATTAAAAACATGAAAGTTCCGACCGAAATCATTGATTTTGAACAAAAAATTGAAGAGATTAAGGATCTGAAACAGAAAGCTGTAAAAGCTCAGGATTATCTTGAGGCCAGAAAGCTTAAAGATGAAGAGGAACGTCTTCAAATGGAACTGAATGTAGCCCAGGAAAAATGGGATAAAGATGTAAAAGAGAAAAAAGAAACCGTTACGGATGAAAATGTAGCTGAAGTTGTTTCTATGATGAGCGGCATTCCTGTAACTAAAGTTGGTAAGAATGAGCTTGATAAACTTGCTCAGATGGATGAAAAACTGAACGGAAAAGTAATCGGTCAGGAAGATGCTGTGAAAAAAGTCGTTAAAGCGATTCAAAGAAACAGAGCAGGTCTGAAAGATCCTAATCGCCCTATCGGAACATTCATTTTCTTAGGAACTACCGGTGTCGGTAAAACTGAGCTTGCTAAAGTAATGGCAAGAGAACTCTTTGATTCTGATGAATCACTGATCAGAATTGACATGAGTGAATACATGGAGAAATTCGCAGTTTCAAGATTGGTTGGAGCGCCTCCGGGATACGTTGGATACGAAGAAGGTGGTCAGCTGACTGAAGCCGTAAGAAGAAAACCTTATGCAGTCGTTCTTTTGGATGAAATTGAAAAAGCTCACCCGGATGTGTTCAATATTCTGTTACAGATTTTGGATGAAGGATTCGTGACTGATAGTTTAGGAAGAAAAATTGACTTTAGAAATACGATCATTATCCTTACCTCAAACATTGGTACCAGAGATATTAAAGATTTTGGAGACGGTGTAGGATTTGGAACTTCTGCTAAAAAGTCAAATTCTGATACAAGAGCCAGAAGTACCATTGAAAATGCCCTTAAAAAAGCATTTGCCCCTGAGTTTCTGAACAGAATTGATGACATCGTGATCTTCAACTCTCTTGAAAAAACCGATATCAAGAAAATTATTGATCTTGAATTGAACAAACTATACAGCAGACTTGAAAAATTAGGCTACAAAGTTGATCTTACTGAAGAAGCCAAAGATTTCATTTCTGAAAAAGGATGGGATAAAGATTTCGGAGCAAGACCATTGAAAAGAGCGATCCAGAAGTACATTGAGGATTTATTAGCTGAAATGCTGGTAAATAAACAATTGAACGAAGGTGAAACTATTACACTGGATGTAAACGAAGCGAAAGATGGATTAGCCGGAAAACCACAGAAAACAAAAAAATCTGCTGAGAAATCTTCTTAATAATACATTAATTATTTAATACATAAAAAAGCATCGAGATAACTCGATGCTTTTTGTAATTAGATAGATTTCACAAATTAAATCCCAGAATATTTTTGTTAACCAAATGAATAACAATTCACTATTTACATTCATTTAAAGTCCTACTACAAAACCAATATTGGGCACCAATCCACTGGAAAAAGCACTTGATTGTTCTTTCCAAAGTACATTATACATCAATCCCAGCTGCATAAAAGAGTTCCCTCCTATTCGCTGCATGTATCCACCACCAAGGTATAAAGCGGTTTCCTCTCCATTTACTTTATAGTCGTAAAACTTATCTCTATAGTTAATAAAATAATGCTGAAGATTTGCTCCTACGTAAAAAGATCTCGCAAAATAATAATTGACAAACGGTCCTACTCCAAACATGGTTGATTTATATGAATTTGAAGTCTGCCAGGATACGCTTCCAACAACACCTCCTTCAAGATCGTCAGTAAGCCTATATCCCACCCTTGGTGAAGCCTGAAGATAGAATGCGCTGTTACTTCCGAAGCCAAGACCAATTCCACCTCCAAAGGTCCATTTATTCGTTTCCTGTGGGGCCGTACCGACCGAAACCTGGCAAAAAACAGATCCTGAAAGCATCAGCATCATTGCAATTGTAATTTTTTTCATAGTATATCGTTTTTATCAATCTCTAAAATTATCATTTTTTTGCGAATCTTTTTAATCGTATTTTTGCCGCGTCAAACTAAGAACTCCCGTTAAGAGTTTCGTAAAATTGAAATAACATGAAAGTAGTTGTAGGATTATCCGGAGGTGTGGATTCCAGTGTTACAGCATATCTGCTGCAGCAACAGGGTCACGAAGTCGTGGCTTTATTTATGAGAAACTGGAACGATGCTTCGGTAACGTTAGAAGATGAATGCCCTTGGATTGAGGACAGCAATGATGCCTTAATGGTAGCCCAGAAGCTGGGAATCCCATTTCAGGTGATTGATATGAGTGACCTTTACAAAGAACGTATCGTAGATTATATGTTTGATGAGTATCAGAAAGGAAGAACTCCCAATCCAGATGTTTTGTGTAATAGAGAGGTTAAATTTGATGTTTTCATGAAAACAGCGATGTCTTTAGGTGCCGATAAGGTGGCTACAGGTCATTATGCAAGAGTAAATTCTACTTTTGATGAAAACGGAAAGGAAATTTTCCATCTTTTGGCTGGAAAAGACAATAATAAAGACCAGTCTTATTTTCTCTGCCAGCTGAATCAGGATCAATTGTCAAAAGCATTATTCCCTATTGGAGAGCTTACAAAGCCACAAGTAAGAGAAATTGCAAAAGAAATTGGATTGGTCACTGCTGATAAAAAGGATTCTCAGGGATTATGCTTTATCGGTAAAGTAAGCCTGCCACAGTTTTTGCAGCAGCAATTAGTTCCTAAAGAAGGTGAAATTGTAGAAATTTTCAAAGATTCTCCAATTTTTTCTCAGGGAAAACCGGAATTTTCTTCAAAAGAAGAAGAGCTGGAGTTCCTGTCTCAAAAAATCAATTATAAAAAAACTGACGGAAAAGTAATAGGAAAGCATCAGGGGGCTCAGTTTTTCACGATCGGCCAAAGTAAGGGGCTTGGAATAGGAGGCCATAAAGAAAGCTGTTTTATCATATCCAGAGATATGGAAAACAACATTATTTTTGTGGGCGAAGGACACAGCTTCCCTGGTTTACATAAAAAGGCACTTAAAGTTGATCTTTCAGAAATTCATTGGGTTCGTGAAGATTTAAAACTGAAATCCGGAGAATCTATGGAAGTAATGGCAAGATTCCGTTACAGACAGGAGTTGCAAAAAGCAACAATTTACCAGTTTGATAATGCATTGTATATGGAATTTGAAAAAGAACAATCATCGATTGCTGAGGGACAATTTGCTTCGTGGTATATTGGTGATGAGCTTTTAGGAAGCGGAGTGATTTCGTAAAGGTTTATTTTCCGTAATTATTATATTTACTCAATACAGACAAAGGAAAAGGATCATAAAGAATAAACAGTTATTATATATTAAAACCTTGAGCACTTGTGTTCAAGGTTTTATTTTGATCATTTTAATTAAAATAAAGAGGTTTTTTTCAATTAAAAACAACTTGAATACATTCAATATAATCAAATTAATGACAATTAGTTAACACACCAGCCAGTCTTTAAAATCTTTTACTCTGTCTCTGCTTACTGTAATTTCTTCCTGCGGCTGAAATTCTAAATCTACTTTATAATTAGGTGAAGTGTGAATGTTTTTAATGAAATCTGAATTGATGATAAACTGTCGGTTTACCCTGAAAAATTTCTTTTCGTCCAGCACCTCTTCCAATTCATCCAGCGTAAAATCTGAGGGATAATTTCTTTCCTGCGTCTGCAGATACACAATCTTATTCTCGCTGTAAAAGCAGGAAACTTCATGCGTCTGGACAATTTTTAAATTGTAGCCGATTTTCACCAAAATCCGGGAAAGGGTACTTTTATCTTTTTTTATTAGCTGTTTAATTTCCTGTGAGCTGACTGCATTATCTGAAGGAATAAATGATTTATATTTCTCGATCGCGCCCGCCAGATCTTCTTCTAAAATAGGTTTCAGCAGATAATCGATGCTGTTTAGCTTAAAGGCTTTCAGCGTATACTGGTCAAAAGCTGTCGTATAGATAATAAAACTTTTTGTAGGAATTTTTTCAAAAATATCGAATGACAGACCGTCCCCCAAAACAATGTCCGAAAAAATAAGCTGCGGATGTTCATTTTCAGAAAACCAGGCAATTCCTTCTTCTACGGATTCTAATTTTGCAACCAACTGAATTTCAGTAAAAATGCTTAACATTCTTTCTAATTTTCTTGAAGCTGGCTTTTCGTCTTCAATAATGACAGTTCTGATCATTGACCTGCGGTTTTTAGTTTTAAAATTTAAGTGCTAAAAGTAAATAAAACTTATGGCTTTTAGAAATTTATTGGTGTTTTATCCTTCTTAAGCTCTTCTTCCAGGATTCTTTTTTCCCAGTCTGAGTTGAAAATAAAAAGCTTTACGGCTTTCATCGCTAAAACAGCTCCCCAGATGAGCAATAGGACTGAACCATTGAACAGACTTAAATGAAAGCTTCCATGTCCTGAATAGTTATTAATGACTGAAATTCCAACAATGATGGCAAACCAGGCCAGGTGCTTATAGAATTTCTTTAATTCATTCACTCTTTTATGTGCATTATTATAGTCCATGATATTCGTTTAAAAAGTTTTCTTAAATGGTTGGGCATCTTTCTCCATCAATTCTTTGATCTTTTTCTCTTCCCATGCTTTTCCGATTCCGAATACATTCACTCCATGGGCAAAAAGTCCCATTCCCCATCCCAGCATTGGCCAAAGGAACCATAAATGTTCAGGAGCCGTAATAAGGTTTAATATTGCTAAAAACGGAATTACCAAACAGTAGGAAGTAAGGTTTCCATAAAATCCTTTCAGTTCTTTTACTCTTCTTGATGCTTTTCTGTAAGCTATCGTTTCTTTGTTTACTGATATTGTTTCCATAAGTATTTGTTTTAAAATTGTCGGGTTTGTATGTTTTGTTGAGTCAAATGTAGGGTGGAAATCGGGCTCTATCAATTTTATCTTACCGAACTGTAGAATTTCAGATCTGAGCTGTAAAAAGGAGCATTTTTATGAAAAAGAATTCTGCTTTTCTTAGATCTACCCTGTAACTTGAAGTGCCTTAATAGATAAAAGGAATTAATTTCTTTGTCTTTTTTCTGTATTCAATATATTCTTCTCCAAATTGCTCTATAAGCGCTTGTTCTTCAATAGCAATTCGGTAGCTAAAGGCGAGAAAGGGAGGGATAAATGCTAAAAGTAATGACAGCCAGTTATTTAAATAAAGTCCAAGCCCCAGCGATGTCAGCAGAGAAAAAGCATAAGAAGGATGACGGAGATATTTATAGAAGCCTTCTTTTTTAATTTTATGGTCCTGCTTTATCGTAACATCTACTGTAAAATACTTTCCTAATGATCTAATGATTATAAATCTGACGATTAGCCCAATGAGAATAAGAGCTTCTCCTATATAATAGATTGATTGTTCATTCGTAATCGGAAGCCTCGTCATATTAGAGGCTATCAAAGAGGTAGCAATGGAAAAAGGAATGGCGGTCCATAAGATATTCAGGGTCGATTTATCTTTATTTTGTTTGTCTGATTCTCCTGATTTCAGCATATTTTTATATAGAGATTCACTGATAAACCATGCTGCCATGGACAAGTAAAATATGATTTGTAAAGGGTTCATTATTTGAGATTTTATGGTTATTATTTATAGTTAAAAATGAATTCATTAAGCAGATAATTTGTTTACTTTTCTTTATCCATGAGTTCTTTGATTTTCTTTTCTTCCCATTTACGACCCAGCATAAATCCTGAAAAATAGACTGACATTCCGTACAGCAGTAACACTGCTCCCCAAATAATAGGAAGAATAAAATATTCAATATGCCAGATCGTCTCATTTTGATCTAACTCTCTGTAATTAAGGTATAAAATAAAGAGGTTTACTGCCACATAAATGAAAACAGATAGATAAAAGTTTTTGATTCTTTTTACTTTGCGTACTGCTTCCCTGTATTGCATATCATTTTCATCGATTGTTTTCATGGCTATAGATTTATTGTTTATTTTGCTTTTCTAAAATCTTTCTGATCTTTCGTTCTTCCCAGTTTTTACCTATTGCAAAAACATTCATTGCATGAGCTGCAAGACCAATTCCCCATCCTAGCATCGGAAAGAAAAACCAAATATTTTTGGGACTGGTAACCAGATTTACAATAATTAAAAACGGAATAACAATACAGTACGAAATGAGGTTTCCATAAAACCCTTTTATTTCTTTCACCCGTTTCTGAGCCTTTTCATAAGCCTTATCTGTGTTATCTATTTTTGTGCTGATCGTATTGGGTTTAACAGATAGTACCGGAAGTTTTACTTTAAAATAATCTTCAGATCTTTCTATAAAGACATTTCTCTTGGTAAGCAGTGAATACCGCTGTACAATATTGGCGAGACCAATTCCTGCACTTTCTTTCATCTGCTCTCTTTCCTGGAGATTATTTTCAATGCACAGGATGTCATTTTCTGAAAAGATCTTAATAATTAAAGGTTTTGAAGAAGTGGCAAAATTATGTTTGATACAGTTTTCCAGCAGCAGCTGAAGGGAAAGCGGTACGACATATCGTCGGTAATCTTCTTTATTGACTTCAAAGATAAAATCTACACTATCCTCAAACCTTGTTTTTAACAGATCGCAATACGTTTTTGCAAATTCTATTTCATCTTCTACGGTGACCAGCTCTTTATCTTTCTGTTCCAATACATATCGGTAAATCTTTGACATTGAAGCAGTAAACTTCTGAGCCTGCTTCGGATTTTCATCAATTAATGAACTTAAAACATTCAAAGAATTAAACAGGAAATGAGGATCCAGCTGGTTTTTTAAGCTTTCAAACTGTGCATTTGCTGATGTAGCGATTAATTTTTGTTCTACCACTTCTTTTTTGGAAGTCTTTTTAAGTTCTTCCATAAAGCCTTTAGCGTGGAGGAAAGCAGAAATAAGCAAGGCAATATTCACCATAAACCAATTCATGAAATTGTATTTTCCGGAGAAGAACTCTGCGGGTGTAGCCGCTTTCTGAAAAATCACAAAATTGATGTAGTTACACAGATACACTAAAATAAAATTGGCGACAAGGATAGAAATAATGCTTATTACAGCTCTTTTCGTAGTGGCTTCAGACCATGGAATCTTTTTATTGAGAAAATCGTTTAAAAGCCCGTTTCCAATGCCTAAAAAGAAAGAATACAATGCTGATATCGCAAAGGAAAGGATAAAATTGTGGAGAGTCTTTTCATCTGTAAAGAATAAAAAGAAAAATAGTGCTGTTCCGATGGATACCCAAAGCAGTACAATCAGGTTCTTGCGTTTCATTGTCGTTTTTCTTGGTTCAAAAATAGTTCATATTAAAGGTATCAAAAATAATTTCTTACCGAAGGGTTGATTTTGTGTTCCGAACGGCATAAAAAAACCTTCCTGAATCGGAAGGTTTGATTGTTTTGTTATTTTACCGGCTGGCTGATGAAATATTCAGCTTCTGCCCTGCCCCAGTTAGGATCTAATGCCGTTTTCGGTTTATATGCATTGAATTTTGCTAAGGCATCTTTAAACATTTCCAGACCTTTGGTTTTGCTTCCCCCGAACTGTTCAGGAGTAAAGTAAACGTCTTCGGCCTTGATCAGTGCAATTCTCGGATTATCCGGTTCCAGTTTTTCTGCTGTATTCATTTCCTCAGTTGCTCTGGCTCCATCTGTCATATAACGCTGCTGCGGGTTCACCATCATTCTTAGTGAGTAGGACATTTTTTTCAGAAGACGGATCTCAGCATTATCAGCTCCTGCAAGATTCTGAGCAGTGGCAAGGTATTTTTCTGCTTCGTCAGCAACACCATCCAACGCCTGCGTATTTCCGTTTCTCATCATTACCCTTCCCTTCTGTATGGTAGAGAATGCGGCATAATATGCGGGCAGCCACTTACTGCTTTCTTTACTTCCAATCCTTTGAAAATCGTTGGCTAACGTCTGAAAATCTTCAGGAGTTTTGCAGGTTTCTATTTTTGCGATTTTGTCAGACATGATTTTGTCATAATCTGCCTGAGCAAAAGCTGTTAAGCTTACGAAAGCTAAAGCAAAACTTAATAAGTATTTTTTCATTTTTCTAATTTTTTTAAGGTTTATATTTTTGTTCTAAGATATGTATTCCGTGGTTTGTATAGCTTTTTACATACCAATATTTTTACAGATTATTATTGATGGCATCCTGTGTTCTGTCGACTCCGAAGCTGATAAAAGCTCCTACAAAGACAAAAGTATTCACCGGAGGCACGACTGCCGAACTTCTTGCGCCGTCCATAGAAAAATTATACCCATATACATTTTTTGCTCCCAGCACGTTGGAAATGCTTAATACGAATACGGTAAAGGCTTTCGAATCTTTTTTTCCAAGATTGGGCAGGTAATTAAAACTTATATTCAGGGCATTATAATCTTTCAGGGATCCTTCATGGCGGATGATATTCGTGGTATTCTGAGTCAGAATATCATAATACGGTCTTCCTTTTGAATAGGTGTAGGAAAGATTAACGCCTAGCTTCCATTCCGGGATAAATCTTTTAGCAACAGCAGAAAGCGTGTGTGCAGAAGCAAAATTGGGTTTTAAACTCATGGGATAATTCATGAAATCCCTTTTTGAATCCAGAAATGAATAACTGATCCAGTAATCGATATTTTCAAAGGTTTTTTTATCCCTCCAGAACAGTTCCAGGCCTTTTGCATATCCATACCCATTATTATTGAAGGCACTTTGAATCTGTTGATTCTGATTGACATTCGGTGTGATATTGATGGTTTTGACCAATTGATCGTATTTTTTATAAAAAGCTTCCAACCGAAGACTTCTTCCTTCCGAAGCTCTTTGAATCTGTAAAATATAATGTTGAGATTTTTGAAAATCTAAATCCGCAGGCCCGTTGATATATTTACTTTCCGGATTCTGGAAGAACAACCCGTAAGCCAGAGATGTTGTCCAGTTTGTTGCTAAACGATATGCCAGTGCCAAACGCGGTGCGATATTGCTTTTGTCCAGGAAAGAAGAATGTTCTGCCCTCACTCCTATTTTTGCGGATAACGCATTGCTGAATCCTAAATCTGTTTCTGCAAATACGGAAGAAATCAAATCTTTGTAATCTTTGTTTACTGCTTCAAAATTGAGTTTTTCATCGGTATTATTGAACTCAAAACCTCCTCTTAAGGCACTAATTTTATTGATTTTCCTTTCTAAAACAGCTTTGAAGTTGATATAATTTCCATCTGTTAAAAGCTTTGTCCTTTCCGATTCTACATCATTTGTCTGTGTTGAAAAATTAAGGTCCGACTGATTGTATGAATAGGAAGCTCCAGCATTTAATAGATATTTCCCGAATTTCTGTCTGAAAGAAAGATTGTGATACGTACTTTTTCCTTTCAATCTGATCATGTTAAAATCATAACCTGGCTCCAGGCTTTCTGACTTTACTCCCATTTTATTGCTGTCGTACATTCCGTAATACTTGAAAAAACCTCCGGATTTTGTTTTAATTCTGACATTAAAATCGCCGTTAAGCCCTTGCGGAGCATCAATAAAATCAGTGTTAAAATTAAGCACCTTCTGCATCAGACTCAGGATAGAATATCCTAAAGTAGCTCCATAAGAATAGTTCTTATTGTCGCCTAATTTCTGAAATCCGGCACTTAAAAATATCGGAGAAATTCCAACATCATAAGAACTCTGATCCGGAAGATCTACACTTTCCAGCATCAGGGCTCCTGAAAGAGCCTGCCCGTACAGCGCAGAATATCCACCACTTGAAAAGATATTTCCTTTAAAGAGCGAGGTATTAAAACGATCCCGGCCCGCGATCCCCGGAACGGAATTGGAAAAATAATTATTGATCAAACTGCCATCCATAAAAATTTTAGCTTCTGTTCCGGTACCTCCTCTGATGAAAAGTCCTTCTGATTCTCCTACTTTCTGAACGCCCGGAAGATAATTTAATGCTGAAGAAATCTGTCCGTCTGCTCCTGCCGTTGTATAAATATCAATGGGAGTAAGTAATGCTGTGGCTCTTTTTTTATCACTTGCTTCAATGGAACCTGCAGAAACTACAACGGCATCAATTTCACTGATCTGCTCTTTAAGATCTGTACTTACTGAAAGATCCTGATTTTCAATCAATACTGGTTTTTCAACCGTTTCATATTTGGGATGGGTAAAAGTCAGGATATGATTTCCTTTTTCTGAAGTTTCAAAGGTGAAATTTCCCTGTGCATCCGTGGTGGCCCCATCATAAGTATCTTTTAAAGTGACATTTACATCAGCTACGCCTTTATTTCTGAATGCTACTTTTCCGGAAACCTTCACCTGAGCATATCCCAGAAAGAAGGATAAAAAAGTAATCAGAAGTAATAATCGCTGTCCTCGTGTTTTCATTGTTATTAATTTTCGATTCAAAAATACGTGCGGAAATGTCTTCGTTGGAAAAAAAACTTACTGAAAGGTATTCTTTCGTTACTGAACAGCATATTATGGGATAATCATCAAAAATGAGGGTTGGTCTGGATGACAATTTCTTTTTAACCGGTTAGTTTTTGTCTCAAAATGCTGTCTTTATTGTGTTAAAAGAGGTCTTCAAGCTTCACATGCACATACATGCTATTTTCTTCTTTAATATTGATGTCTGCTGATGCAATACAACTTTGATATTTTTTATCGATAAAAAGTTCTTTCACATAAAATTTTTCATTGTCAATGCTACATTCATTTCCGTTAATTTCAAAAGATTCTAAAGGAATCATCATGCCGTCTCCATGGGCTTTTAATACGGCTTCTTTACTCGTCCAATAAGTAAAAAAGCTTTTGATTTTGGAGTCTGAATGGTGTATTCTGTGAAATTCATCAGGCGTCATCTGAGATTTAAAATCCAGATAATTGATCTGCGGATCTAAAAATTCAACATCGATACCTATCGGAGCCTCAGCAATAGCGCAAAGCACCAGATCTTTGGAATGAGAGATATTAAAATGTATATCATGCCCCTTTAAAATAGGTTTCTTATTCGCCAATACATCTATTTCAACATCTTGCAGATTGTAATATACCCTCAGTCCATGTTCTAAAAGAACCTTTCCCAGTAAAGACAGCTGTGCATCCTGCCATCTACGGTATTTAAGGATATCTTCCCTGAATTTTCCGGAAAAAACCGACAAGTATCTATCCAGCAGATCCTGATGTTTCTCTTCGTGTATAAATGCATATAAGATGATCATTCACTATTATTTATCCTTTCAAAAATACTACTAAAAATGTCTTCCTGCATAATTTCACAGAAAGACATAGATTCAGATTATCAGACCGGAATACAGAAGTCGACCAGCATTTTACCTTCCGGATGTTCTTTAAAATTAGAATGATAGATCTCAAAAGGAAAAGCTTTTCTCATAGAATATTTATTTTCGTTCATCCATAGGAAAAGGGATACCCAACATTGCTCAAAGTCATTCAATGTCATCTCCCCGCTTCCGATAATACATTTTCCGGCGGAAATGATTTCAGGGAAAATTTTCCCTTCCGGTTTGCTCATCTTTTTATTCAAAAGCATGGAGGCGTGAATCCTAACCTTTTCCGGAGGAGTTACTTTGAAGCTGTCATGGTATACAGAGATCATTTTAACGTGCTCTGCAGGAAAGAGGTTTTTCTTTTTCGCCCAATCTATGAGAATGGTATAGGAAGGCTCTACATTCGCAATTCCAAGACTCATTACAGAGGCCAGATTCATTTCCGGCAGTTCTTTTACTTCGATTTTTAAATTCATGGCTGACCAATTTAGCAGGTTTTCTATTTTACAAATGTAGGGGTCGAAAACCGGGGCAATTTGTCCGTTCTTGCGTTCTTTCTGTATAATTTTATGAAAGGTTTCCGGTGCTGATTTCCGGAACGCAGACGGTGATATTCCATAGTATTTTTTAAATGTTTTACAGAATACTGAATGACTAGAAAATCCCAGATCAAGATAGATTTCTTTTATTTCAATCTCCTTCCGAACAGCCAGGTAAAAGGCACTCTTTTCTATTTTCTTTCTTACAATATAGACCTGGAGCGTCTCTCCCGTTATGAGCTTAAATATCCTGTGAAAATGAAATGGCGAATAGGCACCGATCTTTGCAATTTTCTCTAAAGAAAGATCGGCATCAAGATGATCATCAATATATTGGATGGTTTTTACAATCCTTTTGGTATATTCTTCCACTTCGAAGGGTTTATCGGTAAAGGTAGTAAGATAGCCTCAATTGAAGTTGTCTTTTATTGCTGCTTTTTGAAAAAGAACTGCAATCATAAAGTCTTTTAAAAATAATCTCTACATTTATATAATTATTAAATCACTTAAAATTATATACAATGAAAGTACAAAAATTAGCATTATTGGCGGGATGCGCATTATTTGCTGTTTCTTGCGGAACAATGAAAACCTATCCTGTAAACGCTAAAAGCGGAACACAGACAGGAGGAACTGCTAAGTTTACCCAAAAAGGAAATGAGGTGGTAATGAAGCTTGATATCACAAATCTTACTCCGGGAATTCACGCGGTACATATTCATGAAAAAGGTGACTGCTCTGCAGCAGACGGAACCTCAACAGGTGGACACTGGAATCCTGCTAAGGACGACCACGGAAAATGGGGTGCCGAGCATTTCCACATGGGAGATATCGGTAATTTGGTAGCAGACCAGAGCGGTAATGCTACGCTGACTTTCAAGACGGACAAATGGTGCCTTGGGTGTACAGATGAGTCGAAAAACATCATCGGAAAAGGTCTTATCGTGCACGCAGCAGCTGATGACTTCCATACTCAGCCAACAGGGAATGCAGGCGGAAGAGTAGGTTGTGTAGAAATTAAATAATTAAGTATTTGAAATAAAAAATCCGCTGATGAAAAATCAGCGGATTTTTTATGTTTATGATTTTGTCCCCATGTCTGCAACGATATTCATTGCTTCCTGAAGGTATGGATCCTTTTTAAGGTTTTTGATCCACATATCAGATTTTTTCTTGAAGGCTTCATCTTTTTTCTCTCTTTCCATTTCTCCCGGATACATCGTGAATTGAAGGCCGTTTTCAAATTTGGTTAACGCCTTGAATTTTTCAATCTGAGCTTTTCTCTGCTTCATCAATTCATTGAATTTATTGATATTAAGTGTGATGGTTTCTTCTTTATCCAGTTTTTCTCTCCACTGAGCAGATTCTAATAGCAGCTGATAATTGCTGTTTTTAGCCATTCTTTCTGCACTTGATTTCTCAAGGGCTACTGCATTGAAGTAGTTTAATTTTTTAAAGCTTGTTCCTGGAATTTTATCCCATGCCAATGCATAATCATCATATCGCTCTCCTACTTCAGCATAAGTAAAGAAGTCTTTCATCTGAATATCAGAAACAATACCTTTTCTCTGGGTAGATTCTCCTGTAATTCTGTAAAACTTCTGAATAGTCAGTTTTAAAGATCCGAAATCATCTTCTGTATTCAGGAATCTGTTTAAATCAACAAAGGTCTGTACAGTTCCTTTTCCAAATGACTGCGGAGAACCGATAATCATTGCTCTTCCGTAATCCTGCATTACTCCTGCCAAAATCTCTGATGCCGATGCTGAAAGCTCATTCTGCATGATTACTAATGGCCCTGTCCAGATCGGAGTTTCATTTTTATTTTTTAAGGTCTGAATTTTACCGTTTCCGTCTTTCACCTGAACATAAGGTCCTGCTTCCATGAAAAGTCCCATGATATCTCCAACTTCCGTTAAAGAACCACCTCCATTGTTTCTCAAATCTAGCACGATTCCTTCGATGTTCTGAGATTTCAGTTTAATGATTTCATTTTTAATGTCATCAGAAGCATTTCTCCCTTTGGCATCTTCAAAATCAGCATTAAAGCTTGGAAGGTTGATGAAACCGTATTTTTTCCCGTTTGGAGAGTTTACCACAATACTTCTTGCGAAAGTATCTTCAATGGCAACCTCTTCACGGATCATCGTTACATCTTTCGTTGTACCGTCTTTTTTCTGAACCGTTAATGTTACTGGTGTTCCTTTTTCTCCTCTGATCAATCGTACTGCTTCATCAGAAAGCATTCCCACTACATTTACAGCGTCACTTTTCGGATTAGATCTTACTTTTAGAATTTTATCTCCTTCTGAAAGCTGTTTAGATTTCCATGCCGGTGCACCAATCGTTAAAGCACCCAGATACAGATTTCCTTTTTTCTCCTGAATAAGTGCTCCAATACCGATTACTTTACCTTTAAACTGGGTATCGAAATCTTCTTTGTCTTTCGGAGAATAATAGTTGGTATGCGGATCGAATACTTCAGTATACGCATTCATATACACAGTAAACCAATCCATTTTCTTTCTCTTTTTGAATCTGGTGAATGTTTCTTTTACAAGATCTTTCACTTCGTCCGTCGCTTTGATTCTTTTTTGATCAGGAGAAAGCGGCTGAAATTTAATAGTATCTTTTAAATTATATTTCTGAACAGAATCTTTTTTCTCTTTTTGAGCTTCTTCTTTGCTGTTCATTGATTCTATTTCCTGAAGAATATTGTATTTAATGAATTTTTTCCATTCATTATACTGTTCCTGCTTATTGGCCGGCACTTTTTTAAGTTTCGGTTCAAGAGTAAGGGATTCGTCTTCTTCCAGGTTAATAGGCTTGCTGAAAATATCCTGAGTGATTTTATCAATCTCATCTACCCTTTGGTACAATCTGTCGATGGTAAGTTTATAGAAAGTCAAATCTCCCTGGCTGATATAATCATCAAGCTTGGTTTCATGCTTTCCGAATTCGTCCATATCCGACTGCAGGAAATATCTTTTTCCGGAATCAATTAATTCAAAATAATGCTTGTAAACATCCTTTGAATAGGCATCATTAATAGCTTTGGGACTATAATGCAAGTAAGAAAGTGTATTTTTAACGCTCACCATTATTGTCTGCATTTTTTCATCATCATTTTTAGGTGAGTTGAAGCAAAACATTAGACTTGTTAATGGAATTAGGAGTAAAAATTTATTTAGTTTAAAATTTTTCCACATAAACTGTCTGGATTTATTATTTTTTTTAAAGTATGTACTGATATTAGTAGCAACATTTAATTCGCTGTTACAAACTATCAAATTTAATACCTTATTTACAATTATCGAATAGTTTTAAGTATTTTTGTTAAAATTAAAATATTTTATGGAAAGACCTCTTATTCTGGTTACTAATGATGATGGAATTACAGCACCAGGAATCAGAAACCTTATCAGTTTTATGAACGAGATTGGAGAAGTGGTTGTTGTAGCACCCGATTCTCCTCAAAGTGGAAAAGGACATGCCATTACCATTAATTCTACCTTAAGTTTTGAAGAAGTAAGCTTAGAAGGGCCTCAAACCGACTTTTCATGCAGTGGGACTCCTGTAGATTGTGTAAAGATGGCACTTGATAAAATTTTAACAAGAAGACCGGATATCGTTGTTTCAGGAATCAATCACGGAGCCAACTCTTCTATCAATGTGATCTACTCCGGGACTATGTCTGCAGCCGTAGAAGCAGGGGTTGAAGGTATTCCTGCCATTGGATTCTCTCTGCTTGATTTCAGCTGGGAGGCAGATTTCACACAGGCTAAAGAATTTATTCAGAATATTGTCCGAAGAACATTAGAAAATCCAATGCCGAAAGGAATTGTGTTAAATGTAAATATTCCGAAGCTTTCCGCCGGAGAGATCAAAGGAATAAAAGTATGCAAGCAGGCCCAGGCAAAATGGGAAGAAAGCTTTGATGAAAGAATCAATCCTCATGGTAAAAAATATTACTGGCTGACAGGCTATTTCAATAATATGGATGAGTCTGAAGATGCTGATGAAACGGCTTTAGCCAATGGATATATTTCAATTGTTCCGGTAAAGTTTGATATGACCGCTTATGAGTATATGAAAACGCTGGAAGAAGTAATGAATTTTAATTAATGTACGAGAAATTAGATAATCCTGTCTATCATTCACTTAATGAATATCATCAGAAGTTTTGCTTATCCTTTGGTGATACTAAATTCTATACCCCTGAAGTAGCTGCTTTTGGAGGTTCTTTACAGCAAGCAACCGAAAGTGAACTCGCCGGCTATCAAAAGATCTGCGATGATTTTTTGGTTTTCGGGACGAAACCTGATGCAAAAAACTTTACCGATTTTTCCAGGCTTGTCTGTGATCAGTATGTTCTGGAAAACAATATTGAAATTGATTTTACTGAAGAAATTGTTCTTTTACAGGAGGAAAACCAGGATGAACTGCTGTCTTTTGTCAGAAAGTTTTATCCTCATTACTTTAAAAACAGAACACCGGAATTAGGACGTTATTTTGGAATTTTCAAAGATGATAAGCTTGTGGCTGTCACGGGCGAAAGAATGCAGATGAATGATATGACGGAAGTAAGTGCCGTAATCACCGATACAGATTATTTAGGTAAAGGGTATGCCAAACAGCTGGTAGCGTTCGTTGCCGGTAAAATTTTTGAAGACGGCAAAACGCCTTTTCTCCATGTTGCTGAAAGTAATGAAGGTGCCAAAAAACTGTATGAGAAACTGGGTTTCCATCACAGAGGAAAAATAAATTTGTGGGGTATTAAGGGATAATTCCTTATCCTATCAAAATATAAACCGTTAAGACTGGGTATTCCTATGTCTTAGCGGTTTTTTACTAAATGCAATACAAAAATAAGGTTACTTATTGAAAATCAATTGAATTCAAGAGGTTTAAGCATTCATCTTTTTACATAAAAAAAACATAAAATCCCGTATTTCGGGGTTTTCATTAAATCTTTTTCCTACATTTATTATGACTTAATTTTTTCCAAATATGAGAATAGAATATGATATAAAGTTAGGATTTAAGGATGTAATGTTCCGTCCTAAACGTTCCACTTTAAAATCCCGCTCCGAGGTTAATCTTGAAAGAGAATTTACCTTTAAACATACGAAAAAGAAATGGCAGGGTATCCCGATTATTGCGGCCAACATGGATACGGTAGGGACTTTTGAAATGGCGGTAGAACTGGCAAAAGAAAAAATCATTACGGCCGTTCATAAACATTATTCTGTTGAAGAATGGACTGCATTTTTAGACAGCCAGCCTGAAAGCATTCATCAGTATATTGCTTTGAGTACAGGAACAGGGAAAGCGGATGAAGAGAAGATAAGATTAATCCTTGAAAAGCACCCAAAAATCGAGTTTCTGTGTATTGATGTAGCAAACGGATATTCCGAGCATTTTGTGGACTTTGTGAAGAAAGCAAGAGGCAATTTCCCGGATAAAATTATCATGGCAGGAAATGTTGTTACCGGAGAAATGGTAGAAGAACTTCTTCTGGTAGGGGCTGATATTATCAAAGTAGGAATTGGACCCGGTTCTGTTTGTACAACGCGTATAAAAACGGGTGTGGGCTATCCGCAGCTTTCAGCTATTATAGAATGTTCTGATGCAGCACATGGCTTAGGAGGTCATATTATTGCAGACGGTGGATGCAAGGTTCCCGGCGATGTGGCAAAAGCTTTTGGTGGTGGAGCAGATTTCGTTATGCTTGGCGGTATGTTTGCCGGCCATGATGAAAGCGGCGGCGAAATGATTGAAGAAAACGGCAAAAAATTCCGCCTATTCTATGGAATGAGCTCAAAAACAGCGATGGATAAACATTCCGGAGGGGTAGCTGAATACCGTTCATCTGAAGGTAAAACCGTAAAAGCAGCTTATAAAGGTCCTGTTTCTGAAACGGTAAAAGATATTTTGGGCGGCGTACGTTCAACTTGTACATATGTTGGGGCTTCCAAATTGAAAGAATTGTCTAAGAGAACTACTTTCATACGGGTACAGGAGCAGGAAAACCAAATTTTTAAAGACTAAAAAAGAAAGCCATATCACTGATATGGCTTTCTTTATATTGATATATTGTATTTTATGTAAGCATTGCACCGTCAACATTCAAGGTCTGCCCTGAAATGTAAGCCGCCATATCGCTTCCTAAAAAGACGCATGCATTTGCAACATCTAGTGTATTTCCTAATCTCTTCATTGGAATACTATCTCTCCATTCCTGAATTCTTTTTTCGTCTAACACAGAAGTCATTTCTGTTTCAATGAATCCCGGAGCAATCGCGTTGCATCGGATATTTCTTGAACCTAATTCAAGCGCAACAGATTTTGAGAAACCAATAACCCCTGCTTTAGAAGCAGCATAATTGGCCTGACCTGCATTTCCGCTGATCCCTACAACAGAAGTCATATTGATGATAGAACCGGATTTTGCCTTCATCATCGGCTTAATAACTGCTTTTGTAAGATTAAATACTGAATCTAAGTTAATACTCATTACAGCATCCCAATCTTCTTTTGACATTCTCAATAGCAGATTATCTCTTGTAATTCCAGCATTATTAACTAAAATATCGATTTGCCCAAATTCGGTCATTACATCATCCACTAATTTTTGAGCGGCATCGTAGTCTGATGCGTCAGATTGGTAACCTTTAATTTGAGTTACAGAACTTAAAGCTGCTTCTAATTCTTTAGCTTTGTCTACAGATCCGGCATAGGTAAATGCTACTTTTGCACCATGCTGCACAAAAACTTCTGCAATCGCTTTTCCGATACCTCTTGTAGCTCCGGTAATTAGTGCTACTTTTCCTTCTAATAGTTTCATATTTCTTGACAATTATTTTCTTATAACTAACTAGCCTTTTAAAAGTTGGCTCGTATAACGTGTTCAATTGTATCAAAATTAAACAGTCCGCAAAGATATTATAATTTGTTATTCAAAGTATTTTAAATCATCAAATTACTTCACTTTTTTGTCTGTTTTTTGTCATATCTGCTAATGGGAAGCATTCATATTTCTAAATATAGTGAAATAAATATACTCAAATTTCTTTTCTTCTTCTATTTTAAGAGATTCTTTTCTATCTAATAATCATTACGTACGCATCTGAATATAACCTTACCTCCTTCTCTATCTTTTTTAATAAAAAGGATCTTTATATACTGGCTGGATACTTTCTTAGCTCAGTCTCAAATAGAATTATTTACAATCAGAACAATCTCTCCTTTTAAAGTTTTACTTTTAGAAAATTCAATTAATTCATTGATTGTTCCGCGTTTAGTTTCTTCGAATTTTTTTGATATTTCACGGCTTAAGCTCGCTTTCGTGTGTTCGCCGAAGAATTCTTTGATCTGTTCCAGCGTTGTATTGATTTTATGAGGACTTTCATACAGAACAATAGTTTTCTTTTCTTCTGCAAGCTGTTTAAGCTTAGTCTGCCTTCCTTTTTTCTGAGGTAAGAAACCGGCAAATAAGAACTCGTTATTCGGCAGTCCTGATACTACCAGTGCAGGCACAAAAGCTGTGGCTCCCGGCAGGCAGATCATTTCAATATCATTATCCGAACCTGCTTTTGAAAGCAGATAGCCGGGGTCTGAAATTCCCGGAGTTCCCGCATCTGTAATAATAGCAACATTCTGTCCGCTTTTAAGGTCCGTAATTACCTTTTCCGTGGTCTGGTGCTCATTATGAAGGTGATAAGATTTTAAAGGTTTAGAGATCTCGTAATGCTTCAAAAGAATTCCGGAGGTTCTCGTGTCTTCACATAAAATATAATCAACTTCCTTCAGTACGTTAACCGCTCTGAAAGTCATATCCTGCAAGTTCCCTACCGGTGTAGGGACAAAATAAAGTATTCCGCTCAAAATTATAAAAATTTATTTTCTACCAATACCCAGAGCCTCTGGGCATATTCATCCACTTTATTCCATTTTCTGTCGTAATAAAGGTCACTAAGATATTCTTTCGCGTCTTTCAGCGTTTTGAATTGATTTAAATAGTCTATAGTATCGTTAAGGTCTGTCTGGCTTCCGTTAAAAAGCATTTTTGTAAAAGCAATTCTGTCGTTCAAATCCAGTTTAAATTCAGGTTTTTGCTTTTCAGCTTCCATAAAACCTGTAGGAATATTTGTTTTCAGAATGCCTCCTGTATCTTCTTTCGAAGCAGGTTTCGGCCTTTCCTGTGGAGTGCCTCTATCTAAAGGATCATCATCAAAAAGAGTTTGAACCGCCTTAAGACCTTTAATATTTGCCAGTTTAATCTTTCTTTCCATATGATATTCGTCCAGGTTTTCAAAGCTTTCATCAGAAGCATGCCTGTCGTTTTCATTTTCGGAATGAGGTTTATCGATTTCAACTATTTTTCTTCGGTCAGTAGGTTCAGCCAATGGTACTTCTTCCTCTTTTTCCTGCGGAGAAGAATCGTGCTTAATCTCGGCAAGAATATGTTCAACACTGGAAGTATCAGTGGCCATTTCACCCTGCTCGATCGTCATGTTTGGAGCAATGAACTGCTCTTCATTCTCTTCAACCAGAATTTCATCTTCTTCAAAAGAATCTGTATCAAAAATGCTTGGAATTCTTTCGGATGGCTCTGATTTTTGTTGAACTGCTGTTTTTTCGCCATTCTCTTTAACTTCAGGTTCAAAGCTTTTCTGAATGGTTTCTTCTTCTTCAAAATCCTTTAGATTATTTCCCTGATCATCAGAAATTTCATTTTCAAATTCATCAATTTCATTCAGCTGATTGTTAAAAATTACTTCCTCTTCAGATAAAGTATGCCTGAAAATTCCTTCATTAAAATCGTCATCGCTTTCAGGTTCAGCATTCGCCAGAATCCTTTCTTCATCTACAAAGCTTAAAACAGGGATCTGATCGTCTGAATTTTCATGATCAGCCATTTGATTGATCTGGTTATTGAAAACAGCTTCTTCCGTCGTTTGATCATACGCGGATTTCTCCTGTACGGTTTCAGGGTGCTCCATTTCCTCTGCAAAGCTTACAATATTTTCATGAAATTCATTTTCTACAATTTCATTCAGCTGGTTGTTAAAAACCGCCTCTTCTTCCATTGTACTGCTGAATTCTTCCTGAATTCCCTCTGAACTTTCATCTATTTCATTGAATTCATTATTGAAAATAGCTTCCTCTTCCGTTACTTCATGATTAGACTCATTGGCTTCACTTCCACTGTTGGAGGAAGAAACATACGCCTGATTTTCTGAGGTTTTCCCCTGGGGATCCTGTATGAAATATTCGATGTTTTTTTCTAATAATCTTAAGAAAGAAATCCTGTTAGCAAGCTCATCTACGAGGTCCTGCTTGGAAAGTAATTCGTCAACATTATTTATTTTATCCAGAATATCAATGATATTTTTGGATTCGAAAAAAATCTTTTCCTTTAAATCTTGGATGTTCTGCATATAATAATCTTGTTAAAATTGCTTACTTTTGATGTTAAAAATATACGGCTAATTTAACAAATGTTTTTAGAAAATACAATTAATCATTCCAAACAAAGTGGTTGGATGGAAGTTATTTGTGGCTCTATGTTTTCTGGAAAAACCGAAGAGTTGATCCGAAGATTACGCAGAGCAGAAATGGCAGGACAGAATGTAGAAATTTTTAAACCCAGATTGGATACACGGTATTCTGATGGAGATGTAGTTTCGCATAATCAGAATAAGATACGCAGTACAGCAGTAGACAATCCCAACGAAATTCTTTTGCTGGCTTCCAACTGTGATGTAGTGGGAATTGACGAAGCTCAGTTTTTCGATGAAGGCATCGTGGATATTGCCAATCAGCTGGCAAATAGCGGAGTAAGAGTCGTAATTGCAGGGTTGGATATGGACTTTTTGGGAAGACCATTTGGTCCTATGCCCAATTTAATGGCTACTGCAGAATATGTAACGAAAGTGCATGCGATCTGCAAAAGAACGGGTAATCTTGCCAACTATTCTTTGAGAACTTCCGCAGGAAATGATCTTGTTGAATTAGGTGAAACGGAAAGCTATGAAGCAGTAAGCCGCCGCGTATTTATTGATGAAGTACTTTCTAAAAAGAGAAAATAAAATCATACCTTAGACTAAGATTAAAACAAATCACTAGGCACAAAATGACTCATCACAATTAATTGATCCTATTGTATACCCTGGTGATGAACCAAAATAACAAAAAGCTAATATTTTAAATAAGCTGATCTTCTAAAATCAATTTCGCAAAAAGGTTAATTTTTTATTTTTCCATACTGTAAATGAATTTTACGATTTGCGATTTTATCCTTTACATTTTAGAGAATAAGTAAGGCTGAAAAGGAATTATGAATTATACAGTACAGGAAATTGCAGGAATTACCAATGCGCAGGTTATTGGAAACAAAGATATAGTGATCAAAAATATAGCTTTTGACAGCAGGATCATTTATTCTACAAAAAATACTGCATTTATTGCCATCAACACTCCTAAAAACTCAGGAGAGAAGTTTATTGAATCTGCCATTGACAGAGGCATCAATGTGATTATATCCGAGCATCAGCATCAGCAATTTGAAAATATCACCTGGATTGTTGTAGAAAATTCTGTTGAGTTCCTTCAAAAATTAGCCAAATATCATTTTGAGCATTCTCATTTACAATCCATAGGAATCACCGGAAGCAATGGGAAAACGATTTTGAAAGAATGGTTGTATCAATGCCTGTGGAATGAATTTCCAACGGTGAAAAGCCCTAAAAGTTTCAATTCGCAGATAG
Organism: Chryseobacterium soli; assembly: GCF_000737705.1. Lineage (GTDB taxonomy): Bacteria > Bacteroidota > Bacteroidia > Flavobacteriales > Weeksellaceae > Chryseobacterium > Chryseobacterium soli. The sequence goes on from NZ_JPRH01000001.1 coordinate 495,060, forward strand.
GTCTTCCCCTATCGCTGCTTCAGATTAATGATAGTCATAAGCTTGGAATTTTCGAAGTGGGAATTTCCAATCCCCACGAAATGGAAAAGCTGGAAAATATATTCCATCCTGAAATCGGACTTCTTACCCATATAGGAACGGCACATGCTGCCAATTTTCAGTCTGAGGAAGAATTAATCGATGAAAAAATTACACTCTTTAAAGATTCAAAAGTCATCATCTATAATGGAGATCATCCTTTGGTTGATCAAAAAATAAAGGAATTATATTCAAGTAAAAAATTAATCTCCTATGGTTTTAAAGATGGTAATCAGGTCTTTATTAAAAATAATATTTCCCGGGAAGAAAACATTATTGTAGAATATGGTAATGAAGAAATCAGTTTTCCTGTACACCAAAGGGATGAAGCCACTTTAACGAATGCATTAGCCCTGATTACAGTATTAAAGGAGCTAGGTATCGAAAACGAAAAGATCGTAGAAAAAATCAATGCTTTAAAGGCCGTTGAAATGCGTCTTGAAGCGATTGAAGGAATTAAAGGCAATATCGTCATCAATGATTCTTTTAATCTGGATCTCGATTCTTTAAAAACAGCTTTACAGTTTTTAAATGAATACAATAAACCTCAAAAGTCTTTGGTATTAACGGACATTGTGGGGGTAAATTCTAATTCCCAGGAATTGTATGAGGAAGTTTCAGAACTGGTTAACGAACAGAAATTTGATACCGTTTTCCTGATAGGTGATGAAATTACCAAATTTGAAGAACTTTTTAAAGCTGCAACTTTTACTTTCATTAATACTCAGGAGCTTATTGAAAGTAAACATCTTACAGAAATCAACAATCAGATTATCCTTCTTAAAGGAGCCCGAAAATTTGAGATTGAAAAACTGAAAGATATCCTTGAACTCAGAAAGCATGACACTGTACTGGAAATCAATCTGAACGCTATTCTTCATAATATCAACTATCATAAATCTTTGCTGAAACCAACGACCAAAATGATGGCAATGGTTAAAGCAAATGCTTATGGATTAGGAAGTTACGAAATTTCTGAATTTTTACAGCATCACCATATTGATTATCTGGGAGTTGCCTATGCCGATGAAGGGGTAGAACTCCGCAAAAAAGGAATTACCACTCCTATCGTAGTCATGAACCCCGAGCAGCACAGCTATAAGACTATTATTGAATATAATTTAGAGCCGGAACTTTACAGCTTCAGGGTATTGGAACTTTTTTATGAAGCAGTACAAAAATCAGGATATGATAAAAAATATCCCATTCATATTAAGCTTGAAACCGGAATGCACCGTCTTGGGTTTAAAGGACCTGAACTGGATGAACTCAGTGAAACTTTACTTCATAAAAATCTTAAGGTTCAGAGCATCCTCAGCCATTTATCATCTTCCGATATGCCGGAAGAGAAAGATTTTACGCTACAGCAGCTGAATATTTTTGATAAAAACTCAAGTTATCTGGTAGGTAAGTTGGGATACCGGCCGATTCTTCATATTTTAAATTCTTCAGGAATAACAAGCTATACAGACCATCAGCATGATATGGTAAGAATCGGTATCGGAATGATTGGAGAATCACCAAATAGTGAAATACAGAAACAGCTTCGGTCTGTTGTAAGTTTTAAAACCGTAATTTCACAGATCTCTTCGGTAGAAAACGGAGAATCAGTAGGATACAGCAGAAAATTTAAAGCAGATCATACAACAAAAATAGCAACAATACCTGTGGGATATGCAGACGGTATTCCAAGGTTAATAGGAAATCAGATAGGAAGCCTCGGCGTGAATAAAAATCTTGCGCCTATTGTCGGAAATATCTGTATGGATATGATGATGATTAATGTAGATCATATTGCCAATGTAAAAGAAGGTGACACTGTAGTTATATTTAACGCTCACCCAAGTCTGAAAGAATTTGCATCCTACTGCAAAACGATCACCTATGAAGTATTAACATCTATTTCCCCCAGGGTGAAACGGATTTATATAAAAGATTAACTTATGAGAAAACTCCTGATTCTTTTATTTGTATTCCCCTTACTTTTGATTCAGTCACAAGTAAAAAAGGATTTAATTATTCCAAAAAATCCCAAAATAGGACTTTCACTTGCGGGTGGCGGAGCCAAAGGTTTTTCTCACGTTGGGGTACTTAAAATACTAGACTCATTGGGAGTGAAGGTGGATTATATTGCCGGAACCAGTATGGGGGCTATTGTCGGCGGATTATATGCCTCCGGATATTCAGGAAAGGAAATAGAAAAGATCGTAATGGATACCGATTTTTATTCTTTGATCATGGATCCCAAATCCAGACAGGAAAGTACTTTTTTTAATAAGTCTGTCGACAAATATCTTTTATCCATTCCTCTTAAAAATGGGAAGATCACCCTACCCTCTTCCATAAGCACCGGTCAGAAAAATGTATACTTATTGAAAGAGCTTTTCAAGAATGTATCCAGTATCGATGACTTTTCAAAACTACCGATTCCTTTCATGTGTGTTGCCACCAATCTTGAGAGCGGCAATATGGAAATTTTTGAAAAAGGAGATCTTGTACAGTCTATTATGGCGAGTTCCGCATTTCCTTCTCTGATGGACCCTGTAAAAATCGGCGACAGCATTTATATAGATGGAGCCATGTCGGTAAACTATCCATCAAAACCTTTAAAGGATAAAGGAATTGATATTGTTATCGGAGTTGATCTTAACCAGGATCTTTCTAAAAGAGAAGATTTAAATAATATCATCGCCATTCTGAACCAGGTGATTGATTTCGGTATTAAAAAAGATACAAGAAAACAATACAAATATACGGACATCAATATCAAGCCTAATCTGAAAGGCATGACTGCTACCAGCTACGACGAAAAGAAAAAAATACTCGATAGCGGCTATGCAGAAGGCAAGAAATATACTGCTGTACTCGACCAGCTTCCAAAACGTTCTTTTGATCGCCTCAGACAAAGCGTTAATCCAATCTATTCTAATGTATATAAGATCGACAGCGTTTCCATAGACGGAGGCAAAATATATGGCAAAAATTATGTTCTGGGAAAAATGGGACTCCGCCTTCCCTCTATGCAGACCTATGGAAGTATCAACAAAAAAATTGACAAGCTTATTGCCACTAATAACTATCGATTCATCAATTATGATATCGTCACAGAAAATAATGCGAACTACCTCAAATTATATGTCACCGAAGATGACACCCGTCACTTTTTAAAATTCGGGTTGCATTACGATGAAGTATTTAAGACCGGGCTTTTACTGAATTATTCTGCAAAACGTCTTTTATTTAAAAATTCAAATCTCTCTTTAGATGTAGTCGTTGGAGATAAACCCAGATATTATCTAAACTATTTTATCGATAATGGTTACATTCCTGGATTTGGTATCTATTCTTCAGGAATGAGTTTCGATCTGAAGAATGTAGACAATAACAGTATTGACAAATGGGAATGGTTTAGAAATGAAATGTATATCCAATCTGTATGGAAAGATAAATTCGCTCTGGGAGGCGGAATAAGCCACGATGTTTTCCAGGCTGAGATCAATGGTGACAACAGGAGATCAAGTCGTTTTTTGAGCCCTTATGTGTTCTTAAAAAGCGATACTCAGAACGACAAGGACTTCCCTTCAAGAGGAATCTATCTTGCAGCGGAAGGTAAAGTAATCGACCTGTTAAAATCAGAGGTGGAAAAAAGAATCGTCCAGGTAAAAGCAGACATCAGAATCAACGTTCCTATTTCAAAACAATTCTCCTACCGCCTTAATTTATATGGTGGAATTACTATCGGTGAATACCTTCCGGAATTTTACCAGTTCAGGTTGGGAGGAATCTTTGAGCAGAATATGATTAACTTCAAAAGTTTCGGAGGCTTTTACTTCGCACAACTTAACACCAACAATGTGGTTCTTGCTTCTAATGATCTTCAGTTTAAATTCAATAAAAACTATTTCATAAGCGGAAACTTTACCTTTGCCAATCTTTCAGAAGATATTAATTTTAAAGATGCAGCAAAAGTAAATTATAGCTCTATTGGGCTTATGGCAGGTTATAAATCTCCTTTCGGGCAGATCAAGATTAACTTTAGCCACTCACTTAAAAACAATCAAAAAGGCATATTCAGTGTTATTTTAGGACACTGGTTTTAAAACAATGATACAATTTTTTTACGAAAACCTACCGGAATCTGTATCGGCAGATTACAAAAAATGGCTGGAAGATATTATTCTTTCAGAAGAAAAGAAACTTGGAGAAATCAATTATATTTTCTGCGATGATGAATATCTGCTTAAGATAAATCAGGACTATTTACAGCATGATTATTATACAGATATCATCACTTTCGATTATGTAAAAGGCAAAACAATAAGCGGAGAGATTTTCGTATCTTTGCAGCGCATTTCAGACAATGCTTCTACCCTATCCAAAAATTATGAAGAAGAGCTGCGCAGAGTTTTAGCACATGGCATCCTTCATCTTTCAGGATACAAGGACAAAAGTGAAGAAGAAGAAGAAGAAATGCGAAGAAAAGAAGATTTTTATTTAAATAAATTTGAGAATTAAAAGAATAAGAAATTTCGCAGTTTATAATGCCTAATACTTTAATCTTTTAATTGAAACGGTTCCTCTGTAATATGCACTACATAAAAGGATATTCCAATGGAAACAATACAAGACTAAATGTAAAAATTTACTTTGTATTTAAATAATGTTTCACGTGAAACATTTGTGAAAAAGATTAAAAAATAAGGCTTAAAATAGAGCAATAATGATTTCAGAAATATATGATGTAATAGTAGTAGGTGCTGGCCACGCCGGATGTGAAGCTGCAGCTGCCGCCGCCAACCTAGGATCAAAAACACTACTGGTTACAATGAATATGCAGACCATCGGACAGATGAGCTGCAACCCCGCGATGGGCGGTATTGCAAAAGGACAAATTGTAAGAGAAATAGATGCAATGGGAGGTTACTCTGGAATCATTGCAGACAAATCTGCAATCCAGTTCAAAATGCTTAACCTTTCAAAAGGTCCTGCAATGTGGTCTCCAAGAACACAAAATGACAGAATGCTTTTCGCAGAAGAATGGCGAATGGCGTTAGAAAATACACCCAATCTTGATTTCTTTCAGGATATGGTTAAACAGCTTATTATAGAAAATGGTAAAGCAGTGGGTGTAATCACTTCTCTCGGAATTGAAATAAAAGCAAAATCTGTTGTACTAACCAATGGTACATTTCTTAACGGTTTGATCCACGTTGGAGACAAACAATTAGGAGGTGGAAGAATGGGAGAACCAAGAGCATTCGGAATTACAGAACAACTTGTTTCTTTAGGTTTCGAAGCAGGAAGAATGAAAACCGGTACTCCACCGAGAGTAGATGGTAGAAGCCTGGATTATTCTAAAATGGAAGAACAAAAAGGAGATGAAAATCCTCAAAAATTCAGCTATTTAGATACTCCTAAATTAACAAAACAATTAAGTTGTCATATAGTATATACCAATGAAACGGTACATGATATCTTACGTGAAGGATTCGACAGAAGCCCAATGTTCAATGGTACTATTCAGAGCTTAGGACCAAGATATTGTCCTAGTATTGAAGATAAAATCAACCGTTTTGCAGAACGTACAAGACATCAGCTTTTCGTAGAACCTGAAGGATGGAGAACAGTAGAAATCTATGTCAATGGTTTCAGTTCTTCTCTACCGGAAGACGTACAGCTTAAAGCAATGAAACATATTCCAGGATTTGAAAACGTAAAAGTATTCCGTCCGGGCTATGCTATTGAATATGACTACTTCCCTCCTACCCAACTCAAGCATACCTTAGAAACAAAATTAATCGAAAACCTTTATTTTGCAGGACAGATTAATGGAACTACAGGATATGAAGAGGCAGCGGGACAAGGCCTAATGGCTGGGATTAACGCTCACAATAAAGTACACGAGAAAGGCGAATTCATCCTAAACAGAGATGAAGCCTATATAGGCGTATTAATCGATGATCTTATCACAAAAGGAACTGAAGAACCATACAGAATGTTTACTTCACGTGCCGAATACAGACTCTTATTGAGACAAGATAATGCCGATATCAGATTAACAGAGAAGGCTTATAAATTAGGATTAGCTAAAGAAGAAAGATTAGTAAATGTAGAAGCTAAAGTATCTCAAAGTCAGGAACTTGAAAACTTTCTTCGAGAATTTTCTTTAAAACCAGGAATGATTAATCCTATTTTAGAAAGCATAGACAGCAATCCGGTAGATCAGGCGTACAGAGCCGCTCAGATATTAACCAGACCTAATATGACCCTGGAAAAACTGGAAGATGTTGCAAGTATTAAAGAATTTACTTCCCAATTTAAGGACGAAGTAAAAGAACAGGCTCAGATCAATATCAAATATAAAGGATATATAGAGAAGGAAAAAGAGAATGTTGCTAAGCTTACCCGTTTAGAAAATATTAAAATTCCTGAAGATTTTGATTACACCAACCTATCCAGTCTATCTACAGAAGCAAAACAGAAGATGTCTAAAGTAAGACCAAAGACCATTGCACAGGCTGGAAGAATCAGTGGCGTTTCTCCTTCCGATATGAACGTTTTACTAGTCTATTTAGGACGTTAAAAACAAAATGTTTCACGTGAAACATTTATAAAATAAGATCGAAAATTAAGGTGTTTATGAGTCTGTACAAGCTTTCATAAATATCTTAATTTTTACTATAAAAGAAGACAATTAAATGAAAATAAAAGATCATTTTCTTACGCAAGAAGTATTTGAAATTAAAGAAACGGATACAAAAGGAGTTTTCAAAACCTCCCCTATTCCATCCAATATTTCCAAATATTATGAAAGTGAAGACTACATTTCCCATCATCAGGATTCCGGAAGCTTAAAAGAAAAGCTATATAAATTCTTACAGTCTTTTAATCTTCAGTATAAGAAAACAATCCTTATTGACAGAATAAAAAAAGGATCAAAAGTTCTAGATTATGGTTGTGGAGCCGGTGAATTTGTGAAATATATTGAAAATGATTTTGATACTTTCGGATTTGAACCTGATGCAGATGCAAGAAAAGCGGCAACAAGTAAGATAATAAAAGCAAAAATAATCGATGATATTCAAAATATCGAAGATCAAAGCCTGGACGCCATTACCTTATGGCATGTTTTCGAACATATAGAAAACCAGGATGAAATGCTCGAGATCTTTAATAAGAAATTAAAAGAAAAAGGATTACTCATTATTGCAGTTCCCAACCCTACTTCTTATGATGCAAAACATTATAAAGAATATTGGGCAGCCTATGATGTACCAAGACACATCTATCATTTTTCAAAAAATGGAATGGAAAATCTCATTTCTAAAAAGCCCAACTGGAAAATGAGAAAGATTAAGCCTCTTGTTCTTGACTCATATTATATCTCGATGTTGAGCGAAAAATACAAAAAATCACCTCTTTTTTGGCTAAAAGCGACTGTTCATGGAACGATTTCTAACATAAAAGCACTTTTTTCCAACGAATTTTCAAGTTTGATATACATTATCGAAAAAAGATAGAAAATCGATTTTTAAGCCATTTATGAAGGTCAATTTTCGCCAATTTTGCAAAAAAAATCAAAAAACTCTGAAAAATTTCAGAGTTTTTCTTTTTTCAAAGAAGTTGAAAATTAATTTTAAAAATGATAAGGAAGCATTTTTGAAAAACTGAAATCATAAATCACTCAAATAAAACTTCTTATACTTTTCCAATAAAAATTAAATACATCTCCCCTACCCCATTTTATTTTTTTGTTTGATAAGAAAATAAGAACGGAGTAAAAAATAAAAACTGGTCGGTATGGAATTATCTTAAAAAAATTACATCTTCAAATTAGAGTCGGAAGATGTAATTTTCTATTTCTTCAAAATTTTATTTCTTAGGAAAAAGATCTGTAATCAAAATTATTCTCGTCAAAGTTTAAAACCTTGGCAAGAATATATTTTCTGGAGACTTTGCTTCGCTGTACTTTATCAGAATACAAAAATTAATAAAGCTAGTTCTGTTTCAATCTTAACAAATTCCCTGTTCAAAATTCATTACATAATAAAAAAATATGCCGAACTCAGGTTAAAATGACAGACACAAAAAAAGTCTGCTGAAATTAACTTCAGCAGACTTCAAAAATATTTTTAGTAAAAATTTATTTGTTGATCGCAGCAACTCCGGGAAGTTCCAATCCTTCCAGACTTTCAAGCATCGCTCCACCTCCGGTAGAAACATAACTTACTTTGTCTGCATATCCGAACTGTTTAACAAAAGCCACACTGTCTCCTCCTCCTACTAAAGAGAAAGCTCCCAATTTTGTAGCTTCCGCAATACTTTCTCCAAGAGCGATAGTTCCTCCTGCAAAGTTGGACATTTCAAAAACTCCAATTGGCCCGTTCCATAAAATCGTTCTCGAATTTAAAAGGACATCATTAAACTGATCTCTGGATTTTGGTCCAGCATCCAATCCCATCCATCCTTCAGGAATTTCATAGATGTCTGCTTCTTTTCTCTCGGCATCATTACTGAAACTTTCAGCAATCAAAGTATCCGAAGGAAGATAAACTTTCACCTTATGTTCTTTTGCTTTTCCTAAAATTTCAAGAGCCAATGGAAGTTTGTCTTCCTCTACTAAAGAGTTTCCAACTTTTCCACCTAACGCCTTAATAAAAGTAAAAGCCATTCCTCCACCGATAATCAAATTATCTACAGCCGGAAGAACATTTTCTATAACTGTTATCTTAGTTGAAACTTTAGATCCACCCAAAATTGCCGTTACCGGTCGTTCACCATTTTTCAAAACTCTGTCAATTGCTTCAAGTTCTTTTGCCATCAATAGACCGAAAAACTTAGTTGAACTAAAGAAGTCGGCGATTACAGCGGTAGAAGCATGAGCTCTGTGGGCAGTTCCAAAAGCATCGTTCACATAAGCATCTCCCAATTGAGAAAGTTGTTCCGCAAATCCTCTGTCTCCTTTTTCCTCTTCATTATGAAAACGCAGATTCTCTAATAAAAGAATTTCTCCGGGTTTCAAATCAGCTGCAGCCTGAATAGCTTTGTCTCCTACAGACTCATCTACAAATTTTACCTCCTGGCCAAGAACATTAGACACTTCATCCAGGATATGTTTAAGAGAGAATTCGTCTTTTACTTCTCCTTTTGGTCTTCCCAGGTGCGTCATTAGAATTACAGAACCTCCATCGCCAAGAATTTTGTCTACTGTAGGTCTTACGGCAGCAATTCTGGTATTGTCTGTAACTTTAAGCTGATCATCCTGCGGAACATTGAAATCTACTCTTACAAGAGCCTTCTTATCTTTAAAATTGAAATCATTGATTGTTTTCATAAATATCGTAGAATTTTCGTTTCACAAATGTAAGATTTTAAAAATTTGGAACAGATTGAAAGAAATAAAAGTTTTCAAAAACTTCCCACAAGGCAACAATCACTAATCAACATTATCTTTCTCTTTATAAAAAAAGAATACTGTTGTATGTTGTTGAGTGTTGTTAGTTTCGGGGATAACTTTCATCTAAAAACTTGATAACATTAAATTTTCATCTAATTCATATTTAATTAACAATATAATTTACTGAAAATCTGGTTTTTCACCTACTTACTAACAAATGTGAGTAACTTTTGCACAATTTGATTGTTGATGACTGATTTATGGAAAACATAAGGATTACTCTGAAAAAAGTTTTTGAAAGTTGTGGAGTAAAAATTAGGAGGCTGCTTTCAATACTCATTTTATACGGATTATGAAACAATAAGTTGTTAGAAGTTTTCCACAGTTATTCACAAAGCTATTAACAATTTACCCCCGAAAGACTAACAGTGTTTGTTATAATTACTAACTTTGTAAGGAAATAAATCTTTAATAGACGTAATACAAGCATTATGAAAAGAAAAATTGCCATTGCTGCAGACCATGCAGGGTATGAATATAAAGAGATTGTTAAGAACTTTTTCTCTGAACAGTTTGATATTCAGGATTTTGGAACGTTTTCCACAGAGAGTGTGGATTATCCTGACTTTGTACACCCCGCTGCAACGTCAGTAGAGAATGGAGAGAATGAATTGGGGATCTTGATCTGCGGAAGCGGAAACGGAGTACAGATTACGGCGAACAAGCATCAGAAGATTCGATGTGCTCTTTGCTGGATGCCGGAGATTGCATCGCTGGCAAGACAGCATAATGATGCCAATATGATATCCCTTCCGGCCCGTTTTGTTTCAAAGGAAGTAGCCATTGATATTGTAAAAAAATTCCTTTCAACCGACTTTGAAGGTGGCCGCCATCAGAACAGAGTAGATAAAATTGCTTATTGCTAGATATACTGAAGCTCCGACTTATAGGTCGGAGCTTTTCATTATTGTTATAAGATAGGGCTGCTATGCTGGCTTAAACCCGTTATTAACCTGAGTCATAGGTTGAACAGCGGAAGTGTTATTTTGCGTGTATATTCTGTGGAGGACGTATGCAGGTATATTCTACTCTAGTCTGTAAAAATAATTTATCTATAAAGTATTGAAAATCAAATCATATTATTGATATTAAAAATAATTCTTATCTTTGCAACGTAAAATACATACAGGTTCTATCATTCTCTCAACCTTATTTAGTATTTAATAGATATTTAATAGAAGGTTTTCTCCCCTCTTCTCCATATTTGTATTAAATTTATACGAAACTAAAACTCCCATTGTGAAAAATTGGAAGCAAAGTTGATGTATCAGAATTAAAGAAAAAAGTAATATAATACAACTAAAATTTTAGATAAAGATTATTAACTAATTTTTTAGTTTTTAAACAGGTTCGCCCATGGCGGAGCGTAACCGAGAATAAAAAAATAAATTAACATGCCAAAAAAAAGAAAATATATAAGTCAAAAGAACGATCATAAATTGATGGAGATCGGAAGACTGATCGTACGTTTTATGAACGAAAACTCGACGAAGATCTATAACTATAAACAAATTTCAGACGGGATAGAATATAAAAATCCCAGACAGCGTGAGCTTGTTGTTCAGGCATTACATAAACTTCAGGCTTCTGAAAAAATATCAGAAGTTGAAAAAGGGAAATATATTGTGAACTTAAAAGTTGAGGGAACACTAACCGGAGTGATCGATTTTAACCAATCAGGAAATGCTTATGTGAAAGTAGAAGGAATCGCTGATGATATCTTTGTTCATTCCAAGAATGTGAAAGATGCATTGCAGGGTGATAAAGTTCTCATTGTAACGTACAATTTCAAAGGGAAAAAACTGGAAGGCTCCGTGGTGGAAGTATTGGAAAGAACAAGAACTGAATTTGTAGGAACTTTTCAGGTAGTACCTCATAAAGATTTCGGATTTGTTGTGTGTGATAAAAAATCTATTAATACAGATATTTTTATTCCAAAAACAAAATTTAACAATGCGGAAAACGGGAATAAAGTGGTCGTGAAAATGACAGGCTGGAAACCGGGAGATAAAAATCCTGAAGGAGAAATCACTCAGGTGTTAGGAGCTCCAGGAGAACATGAAACTGAAATCCACTCTATCCTTGCTGAGTATGGCCTTCCGTATGAATTTCCTGAGGAAGTGGAAAGAGATGCAGATAAGATCGACAGAAGAATTACGGACGAAGAGGTCGCAAAACGTAGAGACATGCGTGATATCTGTACCTTTACGATTGACCCGAAAGATGCAAAAGATTTTGATGATGCCTTATCCATCCAGAAATTAGAAAATGGAAATTGGGAAATCGGAGTGCACATTGCTGATGTTTCACATTATGTGGTTCCGGGAACAATGCTGGATGATGAAGCGTATGATAGAGCTACCTCAGTATATCTTGTGGACCGGGTTGTCCCAATGTTGCCGGAAGTACTTAGTAATGATGTATGTTCACTTCGTCCAAATGAAGATAAATTTACTTTTTCTGCTGTTTTTGAAATGAATGATAACGCTGAAGTGGAGAAACAATGGTTTGGAAGAACTGTGATTCACTCAGACAGAAGATTCTCTTATGAAGAAGCGCAGGAACGAATTGAAACAAAAGAGGGAGATCTTACAGAAGAAATTTTGACGTTGGACAGACTGGCGAAAATTATGCGTCAGGAAAGGATCAACAACGGAGCGATTACTTTTGACAGAAGTGAAGTAAGATTCAATCTTAATGAAGATAATCAGCCTATTGGAGTTTACTTTAAGGTAAGTAAAGATTCTAACCACCTGATTGAAGAATTCATGTTGCTGGCCAATAAAAAAGTGTCGGAATTTGTTTCTTTAGCAAAAAAAGGATCTCCTACTAACAATACCTTTATATATAGAGTTCACGACGATCCGGATCCGGCTAAATTGGAAGCTTTAAGAGATTTTGTATCTACTTTCGGATATAAAATGGACCTGGCAAATACCAAAAAAGTCGCTGAATCTTTAAATAACCTTCTTCATGACGTAAAAGGGAAAGGCGAAGAAAATATGATTGAAACGCTTGCTATGCGAAGTATGAGCAAAGCTGTCTATTCTACAGAACCGATTGGTCACTATGGACTTGGATTCGACTACTATTCTCACTTCACCTCTCCTATCCGTCGTTACCCGGATCTACTTGCTCACAGGTTGTTACAGCATTATCTGGACGGTGGGAAATCGCCTAACAGAGAAGAACTGGAAACCAAAGCTAAACACTGCAGTGCAAGAGAAAGGCTGGCAGCGGATGCAGAAAGAGATTCCATCAAATTTATGCAGGTAAAATTCATGGAAAAACACCTTGGAGAAACGTTTACAGGCGTAATTTCTGGAGTTGCTGAATTTGGTTTCTGGGTAGAAATCCCTGAAAACGGTGCGGAAGGATTAATCAAACTGAGAGATCTGGTAGATGATTCTTATACGTATGAGAAAGCTACCCATGCCGTGTATGGTTCCAGAACAGGAAAGAAATACCAGTTAGGAGATCAGGTTCAGATCAAAGTGGTAAAAGCCAATTTAATTCAAAAGCAATTAGACTTTAAAATTGTTGATTAATGACCAAAATTGATACTTATATTGTCATTAGTATTACTAATTTTATATTATTTTTTACAGTAGTTTATAATACTGTTTTAAATTTCTTTTGGTTTGTAAGTATTATTATTTTACTTTGTGTTATTATTAATTTATTAATTAATAAAGGTTTTATTAAAATAGGAAATTTAGGAAAGAAATATTTCTTTTTAGTTTTATTTCCTTTAATGATAAATATATTTTTTCTGATAAATTATCTTACCGGAACGAAACCTACCAAAGAAACTTATTGCTTTAGAGGTCAGGTTTCGTATGTGGGAGGTGCACATAGTCGTGAAGTAGGGAAAACAACTTATATATTTTTGAGTAATGATGCTTATGCTTATGAATATAATATAAGAAGTTTTTTTACTGATTATAAAAGGATGCTTTTTAAAAACCAAGTTACCTATACATTTGAGAGAGGTATTTTTGGTTTTAAAGTCAGAAAAGATTATCAATTTTTTTTTAATGAAAATTGTTTATATTAAATGTTTGAACTCGTACTTTCTGCTATTATTTTAGGCTTTATGTTAAGCTTGGTCTTTATAGGACCTATATTTTTCTTATTAATTGAAACGAGCTTCTCAAGAGGTCCTAAACATGCTTTAGCATTGGATGTGGGGGTTATTACCGCTGATTTACTGTGCATCATGGCAGCCTATTATGCAAGTGCGGATCTGGTGAGTCTCATTGATAAACATCCTGGTTTTTACAGGATTACCTCTATCCTTATCTTTGTCTATGGAATTGTGATGATGGTTACGAAAACCAAAATGCATATGCCTGGTGAGGAAAAGATGATCGGACAGAATTATTTTAAAACTTTTATCAATGGTTTTTTCTTTAATATTTTAAATGTAGGAGTTATTCTTTTCTGGCTGGTTACGGTTATTTCTGTGAGAAATCAGTATCCGGGTACCGATAATTTTATTCTGTATATTGGATTGGTAATATGTACCTATTTGGGAATTGATCTGTTAAAAATCTTCCTTGCCAAACAATTTCACTACAAGCTTACTCAGAAATTAGCCAATCAGATTCGTAGAGTGGTTGGAGTTATCCTTATTATATTCAGTTTTTTTATCTTCCTGCAGAGTTTTAAAAAATTCAATCAGTTTGATAAAAAATTAGAAGAAGCCGAAAAGAAAGAAGTAAAATATCAAAAGACACATTAAAGGCACAATGAAAAAAAATACCTTTCCAAAATCCCTTAAAAAAGGTGATAAAATAGCAGTCATCTCCCCTGCCGGTTCAGTAGAATCTTCCCAGCTGGAGAAAGGAATAGAAATGATCAAAGCCAGAGGTTTTGAACCTGTTTTGGGAAAACATCTATATTCTAAATTTTCCAACGGATACAATTATGCCGGGACTGAAGCGGAAAGGATACAGGATATAAACTGGGCTTTAAATGACAGTGAAATTGCTGCTGTCTGGGCTTCCAGGGGAGGTTACGGCTGTCAGCATCTGGTTCAGCATTTATCTCTTAAAGGCTTTACAAAAGACCCGAAATGGTATATCGGTTATTCTGATAATACTGTTATCCAAAGTTATTTATTAAAAAAAGGTTTTGCTTCCATTCATGGACAGACCATCAAAACATCCAGTTTTGGAGTGATAGAAGAAGGTTATGACGGTATTTTTGATATTATAAAAGGGAAAGTCCCAACCTATAACCTACTACTCCACCAATTCAATAAAAAAGGCTCTGTTAAAGGCGAATTGGTAGGAGGAAATCTGGCATTGATTTACGCCCTTTTGGGAACTCAATATTCTTTTGATTTTAAGGAGAAAATTTTATTTATTGAAGACATCGGAGAAAATTTCTATGCTCTGGATCGAATGATCATGAGTTTAGAATTAGCCGGAGTTTTCCATAAAATTTCAGGATTGATTATCGGTGGAATGACCAATATGGGTGATGAAAAGGAGAATAAAGAATACGGAGAAAGCTTCGATGAATTTGCCTATCAGCTGATTTCTGAAAGGATTTCCAGGTACATGTTCCCTACTGCATTTGGATTCCCCAACGGACATATTAAGGACAACAGACCTTTGATCATTGGAGGAATTATAAAGATGAAAGTCGGAACAAATGTTAAGATTGAGTTTCTAAAATCCTAGATAATCTTTAATCAAGAATCAATGGCTACTCATAATGATTTCGGGAAAAAAGCAGAAGATTTGGCGGTTGAATATTTGAAAAAAAACGGCTACAAAATTCTTGTCAGAAACTTTCGTTTTAAGAAAAACGAAATAGATATTATTGCTGAAAAAGATCATCTGATTGTCGTCGTGGAAGTAAAAGCCAGATCTACAGATTTTTTCATTCTTCCGCAGGAAGCTGTTACAAAAACTAAAATAAAATCAATCGTA
Source organism: Chryseobacterium soli (assembly GCF_000737705.1). Taxonomy (GTDB): domain Bacteria; phylum Bacteroidota; class Bacteroidia; order Flavobacteriales; family Weeksellaceae; genus Chryseobacterium; species Chryseobacterium soli. The sequence goes on from NZ_JPRH01000001.1 coordinate 510,537, forward strand.
TCTGCGGCCAATTATTTTATGGAAGAGTTTAATAAAAATCAGGAAGTGAGATTTGATATTATGTCTGTTCTTGCCGACGAAAAAAGAAATTTAAATATAGAACATATTGAAAATGCCTTTGAAGCATTTGATGCAAACTAAAAGTACAAAGTACCTTGTTACTTTGTATGATGTACAATTATACATTTTATAATAAAATGAAAACAATACTCATCACCGGAGCTACTTCCGGAATAGGAAAATCTACAGCAGAACTGCTTGCTAAACAAGGAAACAGAATCATCATTTGCGGAAGAAGATCTGAGGTTTTAGAATCTCTGAAAACTGAACTTTCTATTTTTACCGAAATATTTAGTTTAATATTTGATGTAAGGAATTTAGAAGAAGTTGAAACGGCGATCAACTCGCTTCCTGAAGAATGGAAAAGTATAGACATATTAATCAATAATGCCGGAAATGCCCATGGTTTAGATCCGCTTTCTGCAGGAAAAACAGAAGACTGGGATTCTATGATCGACGGAAATGTAAAGGGACTTTTATATGTTTCCAAAATGATCATTCCCGGAATGAAAGAAAGAAACTCCGGACACATTGTTAATATCAGTTCTGTAGCGGCCAGACAAACCTACGCGAATGGAGTAGTGTACTGTGCTACTAAAAAAGCTGTAGATGTAATTTCAGAAGGAATGCGCCTGGAGCTTACAGAATTTGGAATCAAAGTTAGCAATATCCAACCCGGCGCGGTAGAAACAGATTTCTCTCTGGTAAGGTTCAAAGGGAATAATGATAAAGCTTCCGCAGTGTATGCAGGCTATGAAGCTTTAAAAGCAGAAGATATTGCGGATGCCATTGCATATTGCGTTAATGCCCCTAAGCATGTCATGGTTTCAGATATGACAATTTATCCAAGTGCTCAGAGTGAGCCGAGAACAATTTACAGGAAGTAGTATCGAAATAAAGCCATAAATTTGCAGGAGATATCGGCGGTAGAGTAGGAGTGGTATACCGCGTCATTAAAATGTTGTATCAAAATGAAAATTTTATATATTGAAACATCTTCAAAAAACTGTTCAGTAGCTATTTCTGATGATGAAAATCTGCTGTGTGTTTGCGAAGAAGTATCTGAAAATTACAAGCAGTCTGAAAGTCTTCATTCTTTTGTAGAATGGGCTTTGGAAGGCGCCGGAATTTCTATCAAGGAAATTGAGGCAGTATCTTTGGGAAGAGGACCTGGATCTTATACCGGATTAAGAATCGGTGCATCTTCTGCTAAAGGGTTCTGCTATGGGCTTAAGGTTCCATTAGTAGCGATCAATTCCATGGAGAGTATGATAGCGCCCTTTTTAGGACAGAACTACGACTATATAGTCCCGTTAATAGATGCAAGGAGAATGGAGGTGTATACGGCCGTTTATGACGGTGAAACTGGAGAAGAGGTTGTTCCGACTGAGGCTAAAGTTTTGGACGAGCATTCTTTTGAAGAATTGAAAGATAAAAAAATCTTGTTCATAGGAGATGGAGCGGCTAAAACAAAAGAAATCATTCAGTTTCCCAATGCTGAATACAATGAAAATATTTATCCTTCAGCACAATTCTTAATTAAAAATACCCTCCGGAAAATAGAGCAGAAAGACTTTGAAGATATTGCTTATTTCGAGCCTTTTTATTTAAAAGATTTCCATGGAGTAAAGAAAAAGAAAAGCGAAGATTAGATCTTCGCTTTTTTATTTTATTGAGGCTTCATAGGAACTGATGAAGGTTTATTGTCATTGGCCCTTTTCAGCTGCTGTTGCAGCTTATTGTTGAGCTTCTGCTGATTGGGACTCATAGGAGACTGTTGCGGCTGAATGTCAGTAGCAGAAGTTCCCGGGTTCTGCAGTATATTATTCTGATTATTAGGCTGGTTGGGCACTCCGGGATTCTGAGGAATACCATTTCCTTTGTTATCCGTAGGCTGAAAGCTCAGATCACTTTTCAGGTAATTCAGCATTTCTTTGGCTTTGACGCCTTCCGGTGTTTTGGCATAATTCAGTACAACCTGCTCCAGCTGTAAGATCATGACTTCTTTTCCGCTGGCTTTTCCTGCATTAAAGGCATTTAAAAGATATAATTTAGGAACAAGTGCATCTTTAGGATACTTTAGAAGGGTCTGATCAATAATATCCCGGCTTTCTCCAAACTTCTCAGATTCAAATAAAGCATATGCTTTTTTATATTCATTTTCTACATCTTCAGAAGATTTTACGAATGAATTGTTCTTCGGATTTCTTGCAAACTCTGCATATGATGTATAAGGATAATCTTTTAATAAAATTTGTTTCGCACGGTCCGATGCCTGCGGAGTTTTCTCATAGTTCATAGAAAAAATCTCATACAACGCCTGCAGCATTACTTTTTCCTCAGGCTGTACATCTACCAGATCATACAGTGTTTTTGTAGCAAGGGGAGTATTGGTAAAATAGTTCTGATACATCACTCCTAGACCTAATGAAGCCGTATCTCTGTCTTTTTTCAGCTGGGAAAGCTTCGAAGCATCCGTAGGAATCTGCTCAATATAAAATGCAGGTTCAAAACGTCTTGGGTTAGGCGCTGAAGTTACTCCCAATGCCTCGTTCTTCATATCTTCAATAGAACTCATCTTTTTCGAAGAACGCCAGTTATCGGCAAGAGCTCTGTCGCCCCAGGTCTGCTTAAATGATGATGTTCCTTTGCTTACTGTACCGGTATTGTTGAAATAAAAACCTTTAGTTGTTACCCCAAAATCCTCGAAAGCATTCGTATTGTTGGCAAACATCGAATTGGCATTATAATCTCCCGTATCGAAGCCTTTGCTTCTTTCGGCACGTTTTCTTTCGATTTCATCCTTTTCTTCTTTAAGCTTCAGTTTTGCGATGTGTTTGGCAAAAAAATCATTCTTTTGGGCATCACTCATTTTAGCCAGAGAAAGAATACTGTCATTCTTTTTGATGAGATAATAATTTTTAGAAATCTTCTTGATGTTCCCGGACTGATCCTGTAAAAGAACTTTAGAAGGCTCATAAGTCATAACGGCAAGAGCAGAATCATAATAGCTTCCCGCTCCGATATAGTCGTTTCTTTCCAGATAATCTTTTCCGATTTCATAATAGGCAAGACCACGAACCTGAGGATCAGAAACCTTTTCAAATAAAGACTTTCTGAAAAACTGCTGGGCTTCTTCTTTCTTCCCTGATTTATTGGCCATTAAGCCTAACGCATAATAGAATTCGTTTTTTCTGGAAGCATAGGTTCCTTTTTTGCTTATTCCTTCAAGATAATTTTTAGCTCCGGCATAATCGCCCTTTCCGTTATAGGTTTTGGCGATGGCAATTTGAGATTTCACCTCAAACTCAAAATCGTTGGCGTATTTGTAGGCAGCCATAAAGCTTTCTCTGGCTTTCTCATTTTGTCCAAGGTTTTCAAAAACCTGTCCTTTCAGATAAGCGATTCTGCTTTTAAGTTTTCTGTTAGAATTAAGCTCAAAAGCTCTGTCAAGTTCTTTCGCTGCTTCTTCCTTTTTACCGGCATCCAATAGAGATTCAGAATAATAAATACTTAGCAGTTTTGCATAGTTTTTATTGATATCCTCACCTTCTAGCTTTGCAAACGCCTCATGAGCTTTATGATAGTCTTTAAGCTGATCATAGGCCAGACCTTGATAGATCCTCGCCAGTGGAAGCCTTTTATCATCTTTCATGTGAGTAAAAACATAATTCAGAGCATCCAATGCTTCAAGAGATTTATTCTGGTAAATTCTGGATTGTACGAGAATCATGTACGCTTCAAAGATCTGCTTATTTTTTTCTTCCCCGCCTTTAATAACAGAATATTTATTGATCGCTTTTAAAGCCTTAGCTTCGGCAATTTCTAAAGTGGTTGCCCCTTTGCCTTGATTGGCTTCGTCAGGCATTCCTGGTACTCCGTTGCCTTGATTTCCCGGCATTCCCGGAGGCATACCCGGGTTGGTTCTTCCCGATGAAGGTCCTCTGCTTACTTCCGCCATTTTCATTGAATTCTCTGCAAAGGCTGCAGACTGGCCCAGATCGCTTCCCAAAGGCTGATCTTCATAAGTAAGGATAGGAATATAAGGAGCATAAAAATTATCCTTATGTCCTTTATCTCGAGTCGTAAATTCACTGTTCAATGCGTCTTTTGCATTAAATAGGGTATTATAGTATGTGGAAAATCCTTTCATGAACTTTGATCGTTGTTCCGGCTTCTTGGGCTTCGTTGTACAGGAAACAATGATACATGCTGCTAAAAGGAATAAAATATTCTTTTTCATTATTCAATATAACTCGCTAATATACTTTTTATTATAAAGCTGTTTGATGATTTTGTAAAAATAATAAAATTTTATGTGGGAAAAATTTATATTTCTTTCAAAATTTTGTAGACCAGATGGGTGGGAAGCCCCATTATCGTGTAAAAGCTCCCTGAGAGTTTTTTGATTTTCGCCATACCCAGCCATTCCTGGATCCCATAGCTTCCTGCTTTATCAAAAGGCTTATAGTTCTGAATGTAATACTCTATTTCTTCATCAGAAAGAATTTCAAGCTCTACATCCGCCACATCAGTTTTAGTAATCATTTTAGAAGACGTTTTTATCGTAATTCCGGTATATACCTGATGGGTTTTTCCGGAAAGTTCCAGAAGCATTTTTCGGGCATCGGCTGCATCTTTAGGCTTGCCAAGAATGGTATCATTAATGGCAACAATCGTATCTGCGGTGATCAGAACTTCATCTTCTGCAAGATTTTCAAACGTATCTGCTTTTAATTGAGAAAGATAAGCTGCGGCATCTTTTATTTCTATATGTTCCGGAAGAATTTCCTCACAGTCAATTTTTACCACTTCAAAATCGAAACCTAAACTGAACAATAATTCCTTTCTTCTGGGAGACTGTGATGCTAAAAGTATTTTCATAATCAGTTAATTAAATAGATTGGGTATTGTCTTCGTGCCAGTTTCCCTGAACCTTCATTACCTGTTCAATGACGTCACGCACCGCACCGCTTCCGCCTTTTGCAGGAGAAATATAATCCGCTATGCCTTTTACTTCGGGAACTGCATTTTCCGGACAGGCAGCTATTGCAGAACTTTCCATGATTCGGATATCAGGAAGATCATCACCCATGGTAAGAATCTCTTCATTCTTCAGATTATATTTCTTTTTAAAGTTTTCAAAATCAGTCATTTTATTGTGAGACTTCGGATAATAATCCTCAATACCCAGATAATTGATCCTGTTTTTCACCATTTCGTCATTTCCACCGGTAATAACTCCTATGAGATATTCATTTTTTAAGGCTTTTACCACGGCATACCCATCCAGCACGTTCATCACCCTGCTCATATGTCCTCCCGGAAGAAGATATACGCTTCCATCGGTAAAAACTCCATCTACATCAAACACAAAGGCTTTTATATCTTTTAATTTCTCTTTATAACTCATACATTTTTTTAATAGAGTGATTCATTGTTTTATAAATTGCAAGACTTTCGTCTTTTAATAGCTGTTCGTGCATTTCCAGCACCCGTACATCATTTCTTACCGCAGGTCCGGTTTGCGCAGATTTAGGATCTATTTCATGGATTTTCTGAACCATTTCATCAATTAACGGCAGGAAATAGTCAAAGGGGATTTCCTGGGAATCTGATATTTCTTTAGCTTTAGAAAAAAGATGATTCACAAAATTACAGGCGAAAACGGCGGTAAGATGAATGTATTTTCTTTTTTCATGACTGCTTTCCATGACATTTTTTGAAACCTGGGAGGCGATGTCAAAAAGAAGCTTTTTATCTTCTTCCGTTTCAGTTTCTATAAAAAACGGAATCTTTTCATACTCCAGATTTTTTGATTTTGAAAAAGTCTGTAAAGGATAAAAGCTTGCTTTTCTGTAGCCACCAATTAAAATTTCTTTAGAAAGGGAACCCGAAGTATGGGCGACCAGACAGTTTTTTTTAGTAATCATTTGAGAAACACTTTCCACGGATTGATCGCTTACACAAATAATGTACAGATCTGCGTCTTCCAAATGCTCTGTGGAATAGGGAACATGTAATTCTTCAGAAATTTTCTTCAGATTTTCTGTATTCCTTCCAAAGATTTGAGCTAAAGGAATGTTTTTCAGAACAAAAGCTTTTGCCAGGTGATAGGCGACGTTTCCGGAACCGATAATTACAATTTGCATCTAACAAAGATAAGATTTTATGATATTTGGACTAAAAATTGAAGAAGTAATTTAACTTTCTGCTATTTTTGTAATCCAAAACAGTGAAAGCATCTTATGAAGATTAAGGACGCGGAGATTATTACGCTGATGCAAGACCCACGAACTCAGGATAAAGGAGTTCGTGCCCTGATGGATGCTTATCAGAGTAGACTGTATTGGCACATAAGAAGAATTATTGTGGACGGAGATCTTGCTCAGGACACCCTGCAGGACACTTTTATAAAAGCTTATCAGAATTTTCACCAATTCAAAAATGATAGCCAGTTATATACCTGGCTGTACAGAATCGCCACCAACGAAGCGTTACAGCAGGTAAATAAGATGAAGAAAATGCAGAAGACCGATGAAGATCCTGAATATTATATGCAGAATCTTGTGGCCGACAATACAGAAGGAGATGCAGAAGAAATACAGATTTTATTGCAGAAAGCCATACAAAGCCTGCCTGAAAAACAGAAACTGGTATTTATGATGCGGTATTATGATGATTTGCCTTACGAAGAAATATCAAAAATCGTAGATATGTCTGTAGGGACCTTAAAAACCAATTATCATTATGCCAAGCAGAAAATAGAAGAATATATTAAAGAAAATTACGAAAAATAATTTTTGAACAAACAAAAATGAAAGAGTTCGACATAGAGAAACTAGAACGTAAAAACATTTACAAAGTTCCTGAACATTTATTTGAAAATATTCAGGATAGAGTAATGCATGATGTAAAGCCAGCCAGAAAAGCCCCTATTTTTAAACTGAATTGGGCATATGGAGCTGCGGCATCATTGGCTTTGATTTTTGGAGCAGCTTTTGTTTTTAATTCTGATGATACTCCTGCCACAGATGTTGGAAATTCACAAGGAATATATGCAGAAAATAAAAATGAGCCAAAGACAGAAAGCGAGATCGCTTATGAAACGTTGAAATCTGATGTAATCTCTGTTGATAATAATGATCAGAATTCTGACAATCAGGAAACTAAAACTGACTCTTATGTACAGCAGAGGGAAGAGAAAATAAAAGCAGCCCCGGTAAAAGCTGTTTCAAAAAAAGAAGAAAAGCAAGTGAATGAATATTTGGATTCGTTTTCTAACTCTGAGATTTCAGAATTAGCAAGCAACTCAACTCAAGACGTTTATTTGGATTTATATAATTAAAGGAAAGATGAGAAAATTATTATTTACGCTTTTTATTATTGCTGGTTTTGGACTGCATGCCCAAAATGCGCAAAATATTCAGAGTTCAGAATATGACTGGAAAAAGATGGACCCTAAACAGCGGAAAGAGGTAATCAATAATCTTTCTCCGGAAGAGAGAAAGGTGCTTCTTACCAAGTTCCGGAATAATATGGTAATGGAAAATCTGAATATTGACCCAAATGATAAAGCTGAATTCACGAGTTTATATACCGAATACCTGGAGAACCAGAAACAGATAAAAAGCCAGTTTAACTCTAATTTTAATCCTGAAACCTTATCTGATGATGAGGCTAAAGCCAAACTGCAGCAGAGTTTCGAGGTAGGACAAAAATTATTGGATAACAGAAAAAAATATGCAGAAAAAATGCAGCAGGTAATACCCTGTCAGAAAGTTTTGAAACTATTCCAGTCTGAGGGAATGATGAGGGATAAAATGAATGAAAGAAGACCTCATAATGGGAATGGTGGTGCTGAAAGGCCCAAACAAAACCCATAATAGTTTATTTTTTTAATGTTGGACGACTCTCACAGAAAAGTTTTGTGAGAGTCGTTTAATTTTATAGGTCCAAAAAGGTTTTACATTTATTATTTTTGCAAAAAAAATTGAATGATGAAAAAGATACTTTTTCTTTTGTGCCCTGTGATATTCTTTGCACAGAAAATTGAGACAATTAATCTCAGTAAATCAATTAATGACCGCAGATCTACTGTTAAAAGTTTCGATGTTATCGATCAGAGAGCTGATAAAGAGATAGGGACAGTTATGCAAAACAAGGAAAAAGTAAGCATTGTTTTTCCAAATGATGCGGTTACAGATATTAAAACATGGTTTAATAAAAGCAATAAAGAAAGAGGAAATGATGATATGGTTTTGATGCTGGAAAAATTAAATGTTTCAGAAGAGCAAGGAGAAAAATATTCAGAAGGGAAAATTAATTTTAAAGCAAGCACATTTTTGAAAAGAAATGATGGCTATCATTTTCTGTACAGAAAAGATACTGTAGTAACTATTTCTTCAAGAGTTACCGCGTACCTTTCGAAAAGTCTGGCAAGAAGCATTGCAGAAGGATTTACGGATCTGGTGAGAAATTCGCAGAAATTTTTAGCCTGGGAGCAGGCAATTCCTGAAAATGAGCTTGGAAATTATGATTCTTTAATGAAAAATAATATGGCATTATTCATCAACAAAGAACTTAAGGATGGTATCTACGAAGATTTTTATGATTTCTTCACTCAGAATCCTCAACCGGGATTTACCCTCGAAAAAAATTCCAAAGGAGAAATAAACAGAGCGGTAAATGGAAAGAAAAAAATAACACTGTATCACTTATATGCTTATGTTTCAGAAGGCAAAGCATATAAAAACACTCCCATAGGAGTTTCAGAGATTTTTAAGAATGAAAATGGGTTTTATATCATTTCCAACAGAGGATCGCTATTTCCTGTTAAGATGAATGTAGCATACGGATCGTTTGGTCTAGTTGGTGCGGCATTAGGCGCAATAGAAACAACATCCAAAAATAACAGGGAGCAGAAAAAGGACAAGACAGAAGTCTATTTAGATCCGTTTACCGGGCATTATCAATTCTCGGAATAGATCGTTTATAAAATAATTTAACACCAAAAAATTAAGAGAGATAATGTCTCTCTTTTTTTTATCTTTGCAAATTACATAGTTCTTAAATGAAAAACATACGAAATTTTTGCATAATCGCTCATATCGACCACGGTAAAAGTACTTTGGCGGATCGACTATTGGAATATACCAATACTGTTACCCAAAGAGAATTACAGTCTCAGACGCTGGATGATATGGATTTGGAGAAAGAACGTGGGATCACCATCAAATCTCACGCGATCCAGATGGATTATGAATATAAAGGAGAAAAATATATTTTAAATCTGATTGATACACCGGGACACGTAGATTTTTCTTACGAAGTTTCCCGTTCTATCGCTGCTTGTGAGGGTGCGCTTCTTATTGTAGATGCAGCGCAAAGTATTCAGGCACAAACTATTAGTAATCTTTATTTGGCATTGGAAAATGATCTAGAAATTATTCCTATTCTTAATAAAATCGATCTTCCGTCAGCAAATCCTGAAGAAGTTACCGATGAGATCATGGGCCTTTTAGGATGTAAATATGAAGATGTTCTGAGAGTTTCAGGGAAAACAGGAGAAGGTGTTCACGATTTGCTTGAGCAGATTGTCAACAGAATCCCGGCTCCGGTTGGAGATCCTAAAGCTCCGCTTCAGGCGTTGATTTTTGACTCAGTATATAATCCTTTCAGAGGAATTGAGGCTTATTTCAAAGTTGTGAACGGAAGTATTTCTAAAAATGAGAAGATCAAATTTTTCGCTACCGGAAAAGAATATGGTGCTGATGAGGTTGGAACGTTAAAGCTAAAGCAGGTTCCGAAAAAAACAATTGAATGTGGTGATGTAGGGTACATTATTTCTGGGATTAAAGATGCAAGAGAAGTAAAAGTGGGTGATACCATTACCTCTTTTGTGAATCCTGCTTCTGCTGCGATTGATGGTTTTGAAGAAGTAAAACCAATGGTATTCGCCGGAATTTATCCAATTGAATCTGAGGATTTTGAGGAATTAAGATTTTCACTGGAAAAATTAAGATTAAATGATGCTTCTTTGGTTTTCGAACCTGAAAGTTCTGCGGCACTTGGTTTTGGTTTCCGTTGCGGATTCTTAGGAATGCTTCACATGGAAATCGTTCAGGAACGTCTTGAAAGAGAGTTTAATATGAACGTTATTACCACAGTTCCCAACGTTTCATACCACGGATATTCTAAAAAAGATCCTGAAACCACCATTTTAATCAACAACCCATCTGAAATGATTGATCCCAATCTTTTAGATAGAGTGGAGGAACCTTATATAAAAGCTTCCATTATCACTAAATCTGATTTCGTAGGTGCCGTGATGACACTGTGTATCGAGAAAAGAGGGGAGATTGTGAACCAAAGTTATTTAACAGCAGACAGAGTTGAATTGACGTTTAATATGCCTTTGGCAGAGGTTGTTTTTGACTTTTACGATCGTTTAAAATCAATTTCTAAAGGATATGCATCATTCGACTATTCACCAATCGGGATGCGTTCTTCCAAGCTGGTTAAAATGGATATTCTAATTAATGGAGATATGGTAGATGCCCTTTCTTCATTAATTCACGACAGTAATGCGTACTATATCGGGAAGAAAATGTGTGAAAAACTTCGTGAACTGATTCCTAGACAGCAGTTTGATATTGCAGTTCAGGCAGCATTAGGTGCGAAAGTTATTGCAAGAGAAACGATCAAAGCATTAAGAAAAGATGTTACCGCAAAATGTTATGGAGGGGATATTTCCAGAAAGAGAAAGCTTCTTGAGAAACAGAAAGAAGGTAAAAAGAAAATGAAGCAGATTGGTAGAGTAGAAGTGCCACAGTCCGCTTTTATGGCTGTATTGAAGCTGAACGATTAAAATCGAAACATATAGTAAAATCCGCAGAAATTTTCTGCGGATTTTTTATTTCAGTTCAAACCTGTTTCTCTGCCTTTCAATGATACTTTTATCATAATTCATTAAAAATACTTCAGTACAGTAATCGTGGAAACATATTTTGAATTTTCCTTTATCTTTCCCTTCCAGAAAGTTTACAGACAAAACCATTATTTCATTAGGATTAAACTCCCAATATCGATATTGACTCCTGCTGTCACCACATATCAGGGCATTGTCATTGGATAGAATCTGCCATTTTTGTTGGTCATTTAAAACAGCAAGAGGCAGCGATTTAAATTCATGCAGAATTAATTTTTTTCCGGAAATATTTTTTACAAAAACCGGAAATGCTTTATATTTTTTGAGTGTTCCCATTTCAAGGTTGTAAACATATTTCGGAATAGTGTCATTAATGTTATAGCCAATCTCTACACTCTGCTTAGATAAAGAGTCAAATACTACGGGTTTTTCAGAAAATTTAATCCGTCCAAAACGATTATATAAAAATCTGGAAAGCATTTCTTGATCTTCTCGGTAAGTACTGTCCGCATAAGATCCAGGTGGTGGCGGAGGGGGATCCATCATTCCCATAAAATATTTAACATTAATAGACGAAGTATCTTTCCCTACATAGATTATAGAACTTCCAGTTTCATCAATTCCTTCATTAAATTGTTGAAAGCTTAGCTTTTCACCATGATCATAATGAAGAATAATCTTGTCCGCAAAAGATTTTTCTTTTTTGCAGCTTAATAGTAAAAGCAAGGGGATACTGTAAAAAAATGTTTTCATAATAAATGTTTGATAAAAGTAACAATATTCTTTGTATTTTTGTGTATTCATAACGCAAATTAATACAATGCAGTCTCCAAAAAAATTACAGGATATAAAAGTTGCAGTAGATGCAGTTATTTTCGGATACTTTGATAAGAAAGATCTTCAGATCCTTTTGATTAAAAGAAACATTGAACCCTTCAAAGGCGGATGGGCACTTCCCGGAGGGCTGGTTTTGGATGACGAAAACCTTGACGACGCTGTAAAAAGGGAACTTCATGAGGAAGCAGGCATAAAGCCTGATTTTTTAGAACAACTCTATACATTTGGTAACGTAGGTCGGGATTCCCGGAATAGAGTGGTTTCTGTGGCTTATTTGGGCCTTGTTAACCCTTCCTATCATGAACTGTTTGCCGATTCGGATGCTGCCGACGCGCAATGGTTCAGTATTAATAAACTCCCATCCCTTGCTTTTGACCATCAGACGATTATTGATATCGCCTTAAAAAGGCTTCGTACAAAACTCCAGTATCAGCCTATCGGGTTCAATCTTCTCGATGAAGAATTTCCTTTTTCAGACCTTGAAAATCTTTATAAAACCATTATCGGAAAAGAAATTGACCGTAGAAACTTTCGAAAGAAAATTATGAGCTATGAGCTCCTTAACGAAACCAATAACGTTAAAAAAGAAGGAAGTGGGAGGCCTGGAAAATTATTCACTTTTAACCAAGAAAAATATAAGGAACTCGAAGAACAGGGTTTTTATTTTGAAATTAAATAAGATTTGATCTGGATAGAAGGGATCGGTTTTCTAACAAATAGTACTCAACTTAATTTATATGCAACGGGCTTTGGTCCGTTTTTTTATTGCAATTAAATTTTTATATCTGTAAATCAATTGATTATATTTTTTAGTGTAAAATTAACACAAATTAATTTGCATGTATAAATGATATTCTTTTAAATTTGTGTAAAAATAACACAATGATGAAATTTAGTTTACATAAATTAATAGAAGAGAATCAGGAGAACGAATTTATTTTCTTTTGGGGGCATCAGCCATCAAAAGATGGAACGATTACCAAAACCTGTTTCAGCCAATGGTGGTTATCTTCATTTGTGGTAAATAAAGTTACCTATGAATCTGCAGAGCATTGGATGATGGCAAAAAAAGCTGAATTGTTTGGAGATGAGATACAACTGAAAAATATCTTATCAGATCTGAGTCCTGCCAATGCAAAGAAATATGGCAGAAAGGTAAAAGATTTTGATCCTCTAACTTGGGAAGAAAAAGCATATCAGATAGTAGTTGAAGGTAACTTCCATAAATTTTATCAAAATGCTGAACTTACCAAATTCCTGCTATCAACAGGAAATAAGGTTATTGTAGAAGCAAGTCCATTTGACAAAATATGGGGAATAGGAACAGATAAGCACCTTGAAGATCCTAAAGAATGGAAGGGAACTAATCTCCTTGGATTTGCTTTAATGGAAGTTAGAGAAGAGTTAAAAAGGCAGTAATCATGAAAAAATCTGATAACGGATTTTACGTTGATAAAGTAAAGAGCGGATCATCTCAAATATGGATAGATGTTTTGCTTAACACAAAATAAAAGTGTAAAAAAATTTACCTATAATTTGCGTAAATAATACACGAAAAATAATTAATTGTTTCACATAAAAAAGTAAAGCAATGTTTGGTTTCCGACACATCAAATTTGATTCAATGACGTACGTACTTCATTTTAGAAATGGAAAAATCGTAAAAGAAGGAAGAGGATTATCATTCTTCTATTTTGCTCCCAACTCATCTATTGCGGCCATTCCTATGGGAAGTAATGACCTGCCGTTTATTTTTAATGAGAATACGCTGGATTACCAGACAGTAAAAATACAGGGGCAGATAAGCTACAAGATCACAGACCCGAAAGCACTTTCCAATACGCTGGACTTTACAGTAGATGAATCCGGAGTGTATAAGAAGAATGAGATTGAGAAACTGAACCAGAGGATCATCAATCTTGCGCAGACTTCTACTTCTTCATTTATTCACGAGATCAGTTTGAAAGAAGCGATCCGTTCTGCAAAGAAAATTGAAGGAAATATTCTCGCCGGGCTGAAGTCTTCTGAAACCGTGCAGATCATGGGAATTGAAATTATGGGCGTTACGATTCTGGCTGTTCAAACCAATCCGGAAATGGCAAGAGCCCTGGAAACAGAAACCCGCGAAAAGTTGCAACAGCAGGCAGATGAAGCAATCTATGAAAGAAGAAATTTTGCTGTAGAACAGGAAAGAAAGATCAAAGAATCTGAATTGAATACAGAAATTGCCGTTGAGGAAAAACAAAAGCAGATTGAAGAAAAAAGAATGGAAACGGAAGTGCAGCAAGAGGAAAACAACAGGATTTTAAGGGAAATGAAAATTGCGGCAGATATCTCTGTGGAAAATCAAAAGAAACAGCTGATAGAACAAAGAACGGAAAATGACAGAAAAGAAGCGGAAACCAGAGGATATATACTGGAAACCTCCTTACAGCCCTATAAACAAATGGACTGGCGGGTACTGACTGCTCTGAACGGAAATCAGGATGCAAGGTCCAATATCGCCTTAGCCTTCAGAGAACTGGCAGAAAATGCAGGTAAAATCGGAAACTTAAACATAAGCCCCGATCTCCTCGAAAACATTTTAAAAAAATAGTAAAAAATAATACACATTCTTAGTCTGGGATCTGAAGTCTGAAATCTAACATCTAACATCTAACATCTACTCCCTCATAAATACTTTTTACATTGTACATTTTACAAAAAAAAACAGAATGAAACCAAAATACGCCATCATCATCAAAAATAAAACAAGACTGGAAGCATTGATTGAAAGATTCAATACAAAGGGACAGGCCAGGTTTTATATTGAAAGTTCAGGAGGGAATTTTCAGGAATATGTGGTTGAACATGAAAAGTTTTATCAGGCATTTCTGGAGGTTCAGACAAAACTTTCCAAAACCATTAAAAATAAAGTGGTAGAAAGAGAATTTGTACCCTCCTATATTTTCTCTGAAAAGAATATCATTATCGTAATCGGACAGGACGGATTGGTAGCCAATGTAGCAAAATATTCTAAGAACATTCCTATTGTGGCGATTAATCCTGATGAAGAAAGATATGACGGAGTATTGCTCCCTTTTACTCCTGAAAATTTTATAAATGGAGTGAATTCTGTTATTAACGAAAATTTTAGTTTAAAAAGAATGAGATTCGCGGAAGCAGTTTTAAATGACGGACAAAAATTATTGGCAGTAAACGACCTGTTCATCGGTATTTCTTCCCACAGTTCGGCTCGATATAAGATCATATTGAATGGAAAAGAAGAAATACACTCTTCAAGCGGGATTATCGTCTCTACAAAAACAGGAAGTACAGGCTGGCTGAGCTCAATTTTTAATATGGCATATGGTATTTTGGGTTCTCAAAAACTGAGCTATCCGAAGCTGAAAGAAGAAGATTTATATTTTGCCGTAAGAGAACCTTTTAAAAGTAAAAGAACACAAACTGAAATTTGCGGTGGCGTAATAAAGAAAGGAAATAAACTGATCATAGAATCTCTGATGCCAAATAATGGTTTTATATTTAGTGACGGAATTGAGCAGGATTTTTTGCAGTTCAACAGTGGAGCTACAGCGGAAATCAGGCTGTCTAATGAGGAAGCGGTTTTGGTGATTAAATAAAATAACATGGAAGCGATACAATATATAAAAGGAGATGCAACCAGTCCTCAGGGAGCAGGAAATAAAATCATAGCTCATATTTGTAATGATATTGGAGGTTGGGGGAAAGGTTTTGTGATGGCAGTCTCTAAAAAATGGAAGCGCCCGGAAAAAGAATACAGAGCATGGTTTAAAAACCAGGAAATATTTAAGTTAGGAGAAATCCAGTTGGTAGATGTTGAATCTGATCTCTGGATTGCTAATATGATTGGACAGCATAAAATCAAGACACAATCCAATGGAATAGCGCCAATCAGATATGAGGCAGTAGAAAAATGTCTTGAAAAACTAGCAAAAGAAGCTCAAAAATTAAATGCTTCCATACATATGCCGAGAATAGGCTGTGGATTAGCAGGTGGAAAATGGGAAGAAGTTGAAAAGATTATTTTACGGACATTATCAAAAAATAGGATCAAGGTATCCATCTATGATTTTGAATAAAATATTAAAAACACTTTATAAATGATGAAAACAAAAATATTGTACAGACCCGTAGGAGAAAAGGAAATGCTCTTAATTATTGAAAGCGGATATCAGAAATTTCCACTCCGATTAGATTGGCAGCCTATTTTTTATCCCGTAATGAATGAAGAGTATGCTTCAGAAATTGCAGAGAAATGGAACACAAGAGATGAGGCCGGGAATTACCTGGGTTTTGTCACCCGTTTTGAAGTGCAGGAAGCAGAAATTAACAAATATGAGGTTCAGAATGTCGGAGCAGGAAACCATAATGAGTTGTGGGTTCCTGTGGAAGAATTAGAAACATTCAATCAGGCTATTAGAGGAAATATAGAGGCGATCAAAGTATTTGTTGGAAATGATTTTAAAAAGTCGGCAAGCAAAGAAATTGAAAACCTTATACTAAACATTAGAAATTAATCATGACCAATAGAGGAATGGCGAAAGATACATTAGAAATCTTAGCTGAAAAATATTATATAAATAGTAAGAAAGAGAAGGTAGAATTGCAGAAGGAAATCGAAAACTGTAAAAAGAATACTGTTTTATTCAGTGCTGAAGAACTTTTCATATTAACGCAAAATATACCTGAAACATCAGATTTTACAACTGAAATTGAAGTCTGGAACTGCAGTTCTTTAAAAGCCATTTTACAATTGGCTCATGAAGAAGATGAAAACAAAATGATGTGTCTGAATTTTGCCTCTGCTAAAAACCCAGGTGGTGGATTTATGAACGGAGCTGAAGCACAGGAAGAGAGTTTGGCAAGAACATCAGCTTTATATGCTTCCCAATTGGAAGCAGAAAGTTTTTATACAACACATCGGGGTATAAAATCCTGTTTTTATACAGATATGATGATTTACAGCCCAAAGATTCCGGTGTTTAGAAAAGATAAAGGAGAATTGCTCTTAAAACCCGTTTTATGCAATTTTATTACTTCAGCTGCAGTGAATGCAGGAGTTGTAAAAAATCAGGAGCATGAAAGAGAAAATGAAATAGTGGATGCGATGGACTTAAGAATGGATAAAATGCTTGCTTTATCACTCAATCAAGGAAATGAAGTTTTGATTTTAGGAGCATGGGGCTGCGGGGTGTTCAGGAATGATCCTAAAAATATTGCCGGATTATTTAAAAAGCATCTTCTGGGAAAATATAAAAATAAATTTAAAAGAGTAGTTTTTGCTGTTCTCACTAAAAATGAGGAAATGCTGAAACTTTTTCAGGAAATACAATGAAACTTACCATAAAAAGATATAAAGAACAATTACAGGACTGGTCTGAAAAAGGGCACCATATCATGGCACAATATGATGATGAAAAAATAATCGTCTATCAATCCTATCGAAAAGAAATAGGGGAATTTGCCGTAAGAAATCAATATTTTGGAGGCGGATTCAGCCTGGAAAGAATGACCTGGATAAAGCCTAATTTTCTGTGGATGATGTACCGGAACGGATGGGGAACAAAAGAAGGTCAGGAATCGGTATTAGCTGTTCATCTGAAAATAGATGCTTTTAAAAAATATCTGGAAAATGCAGTCTATTCTTCTTACTCCGAAGACCTGGAAATATCAAAAGAAGAATGGCAGGATCAGGTAAAAGAATCTTCTGTAAGATTGCAGTGGGATCCGGACCATGATCCTTTTGGAAATAAATTGGAGAGAAGAGCAGTGCAAATCGGTTTGAGAAATGAGTTCATCCGTTCCTTTGCCAAAGAGGATGTGCTTTTCATTGAAGATATATCAGATTTTGTTAAAGAGCAATATCAGTTTGTATTGAAGAATTCAATGGAAGAGCTAATGACTCCTGAAGAAAAACCATTTTTGTTTGAAGATGAAAATTTGAATAAAAAACTGAAATTATGAACCCAAGAATTACATTAATCCAAGGAGATATCACCCAAATAAAAGCAGATGCTATCGTGAACGCGGCTAATTCATCTTTGCTGGGCGGCGGTGGAGTTGATGGAGCGATTCATCGTGCGGGAGGAAAGAAAATTTTGGAAGAATGCATCCAGATTAGAGACAGGCAGGGAAAATGTAAAACGGGTGAGGCAGTCGTTACAACGGCAGGAGATCTTCCCGCAACTTATGTCATTCACACCGTTGGTCCCGTATGGAATGATGATGAGGTAAAAGGAAAGAAGCTATTGGCAAACTGTTATAGAAACTCTTTACAACTTGCTGACAGCCTTCAGATCAAAACGATTGTTTTTCCTAATATCAGTACAGGAATATATAAATTTCCTAAAGAATTAGCAGCTGCAATTGCAGTACATGAAGTACAGAATTTCGAATCAGAACATATTGAAGAGGTAATCTTTGTCTGCTTTGATGAAGAAAATAATGAGATCTATAAAAAACAATTAAAATTAAACAAATGAAAAAACTAACCATATTAAGCGGTGCCGGAATCAGCGCCGAAAGCGGAATACAAACCTTCAGGGATGGAGACGGGCTTTGGGAAAACCATAATGTGACTGACGTCGCAAGTCCGGAAGGATGGAGAAAAGACAGAGAGCTCGTACTGGAATTTTACAACCAGAGAAGGCGTCAGCTGCATGAAGTAGAACCTAATGATGCCCACAGATTGATCGCAGACTTAGAACAATATTTTGATGTGCAAATCATTACCCAAAATATAGATGATCTCCACGAGAGAGCCGGATCTACCAATATTCTTCACATCCACGGAGAATTGTTCAAATCATGTTCGTGCAATAATAAAAACCTGATCTACGATCAGAAAGATGATATCAATATCGGAGACAAAGCAGAAGATGGCGCTCAGTTGAGACCATTTATTGTGTGGTTCGGGGAAGATGTACCCCTGTTTAAAACAGCAAGCGAAAAAGTAAAAGAGGCAGATATTTTACTGGTCATCGGTACTTCGCTACAGGTATATCCTGCTGCCGGATTGATTCATGATATAAAAGATGACTGTCTTTTGATCGTTATTAATCCTAATGAAACAGGTTTCGGGTACGGCCAAAGAGCGGTGGTCATGAAAGAAACCGCAACAAAAGGCATGCAATTATTGTTTGAAAAACTTGTTAATCTGGCCTGATGGAAAATTCAGTGAAAGCAGGAATTTTTGGAGTGTGTATTGGTGATGCATTGGGTGTTCCGGTGGAATTCAGAAGCAGAGAGCAGTTAAAACGTTCACCAGTTACAAATATGAGAGCTTTAGGAACCCATCATCAACCTGTAGGAACATGGAGTGATGATGGTTCCTTAACTTTATGTCTTGCAGACAGTCTTTGTAATGGCTATCATTTGGAAGATATAGCACTCAAATTTTTACAGTGGTATAATGCAGAAATCTGGACGCCACATGGGCGTGTTTTTGACATTGGTATCGCCACTTCGCAAGCCATCCATAGAATTAGCAAAGGGACTTCTCCCGCCTTATGTGGCGGAAACTCAGAATTTGATAATGGCAACGGTTCCTTAATGCGGATATTACCATTATTATTTTATATCAAAGAATTTCCCATTGAGAAACGTTTTCGGATTACAAAAGATGTTTCCTGTATCACACACGGACACATCCGTTCTACCTTGGCTTGTTTTATTTATTTAGAATTAGCGTTGGGAATTCTGAAAGGAAAAAATAAATGGGACGCATATAGAGGAATGCAGAAAACAGTTCGGGAATTTTTAGAGCATAATCCTGTTTGTTCTCAAAATGAAATAAATAAATTCCACAGGATTTTAGAAATAAAAGTAGATGAATATGATCTCGCCCCGCTGCATACTTTGCATGAGGAAGAAATAAGTTCTTCCGGCTATGTTCTTCACAACTTAGAAGCCTCATTATGGTGCTTTCTCAACTCAGAAAGTTATTCTGAAGCAGTACTGAAAGCTGTAAACCTAGGCGAAGACACCGATACCACCGGAGCCATCACAGGAGGGATTGCCGGGATCTATTACGGTTTTGAAAATATTCCCGAAGAATGGGTTTCAGAACTGGTAAGAAAAGACGATATTGAAACCATTTGCAATATACTACAAGATAAATTAATGAAATAAAAAATACTATGAATGAAATAGAAAATAAAAAAATAAGCAAGTTCCTGAGCTATGTGCTTAGGCATCATCCCGACCTTATCCATTTACAGCTGGATGAAAATGGCTGGGCAAATGTTGATGAACTGATTACAAAATCAACTGGGCATTCCGTAGGATTTACCTTCGAAGAACTGGATGAAATTGTACAGACCAACAATAAAAAGCGTTTTGCTTTTAATGAAGATAAAACCATGATCAGAGCGAGTCAGGGACATTCTATCGATATTAATCTCGCTTTGATTCCACAACAGCCACCGGAATTTCTCTATCACGGAACCGCTCAAAGTAATCTTGATTCCATTTTTGACAAAGGAATTGAAAAAAGAAACCGGCAGCATGTTCATTTAAGTGCTGATAAAGAAACAGCCACTAAAGTTGGTATGCGTCATGGAAAACCGATAATTTTGACTATTAAAACAGGAGAGATGTTTGAAAATGGAATTCATTTCTATCTTTCCGATAATGATGTCTGGCTCACAGATTTTGTAGATGCAAAATATATTTCAAAGGAATAATGAAAAGAACACTTGTAATAGGAGATATTCACGGCGGATTTAAGGCGCTGAAACAGGTATTGGAAAGAGCTGCTGTTACTGCAGAAGATCAATTGATCTTTCTCGGAGACTATGTCGACGGCTGGAGCGAATCCTCTCATATCATTGAATTTTTAACAGAACTCTCCGAAAAACAGGACTGTATTTTTATTAAAGGAAATCATGATGCCTGGTGTGAAGACTGGATCTCGTTAGGAATGAGTCCGGAAATTTGGCTTTTTCATGGGGGACGAAAAACTGTTGAAAGCTATGAAGGGTATTCCTTAGAACATTTGGACAGGCATTTGGCATTTTTTCAGCAGATGGAAAACTATTATGTAGATCCCCAAAACCGGCTGTTTATTCATGCCGGATATTCCTCCATGCACGGTCCCGAAAAAGAAGTCTATTCCAGCAACTACCGATGGGACAGAACGCTTTGGGAAACTGCTGTTTCCATGGATAAAAAACTGACACGGAATTCAGAATTATATCCTAAAAGGCTGTTATTGTACAATGAAATTTTTATTGGGCATACACCGACTATAGATTTAGGAGTCGGGTATCCTCTCAATAAAGCCAATATTTGGAATATGGATACAGGGGCGGCGTATACAGGCTCTTTGTCGATTATGGATGTCGATACCAAAGAATTCTGGCAAAGCGATCCGTTACCTTCTTTATATCCGCACGAAAGAGGAAGAAATTAGAGAATTAAGGTGCGATGATTTTATTTTCTCTCGCAGATTATGGAGATCAAGCAAATTTTTGTGTAGCATTTTTATCTGCTCAATCCGCTTGATTCGCATGAGTATATGTTTCTCTCGGAGATTTTGTAGATTAGGCAGATCTTTTAGCATTTAAAAGTTGTTTGTCATCAAAGAATTATACTACAATATCAGTACTTTTATCCCTTGAAAATTATACGTCAATGAAACTGAAATATTTGTTTTTCCTACTAAGTTCATCCTTATTTTTTGCTCAGAACCATTTTCAAACGGAGTTTGAAAAGGGAAATGGTAATCAAACCGTTACCTACGAAGAAATGAATGCCTATTATGAAAATCTAGCAAAGAATTTTACGGACATTCAATACCTCAAAAAGGGAGAGGATGATAATGGGAAACCCATTTATGTGGTGATGTACAACCCGTTTCCCGAGAAAAATATTGAAAAGCTGAGAAAAGAAAAAGCTATTTTATTGGTCAACAACGGAATCCATCCTGGTGAACCCGACGGAATTGATGCTACCATGATGCTGATGAGAGATTTGGCAACGAAAAAAATAAAAACACCTCAGAACTTTATAATTGCTGCTATTTCAGCCTATAATGTTAGCGGAATGCTGAACAGAGGTTCTTATTCCAGAGCGAACCAAAACGGGCCGGAACAGTATGGTTTTAGAGGAAATGCAAGGAATTATGACCTAAACAGAGACTTTATTAAGGCTGATACTAAAAATGCCAGAAGCTTTCAGGAAATCTACCAATGGCTGAAGCCTGATGTTTTTATCGATAATCATGTGAGTAATGGAGCCGATTATCAATATACATTTACCTACATTTCGACGTTTAAAGAACGATTGGGGAAGGTTTTAGGAGATTACTTCTACAAAGATTATCAGGCAAAAAATCTTGAAGATTTAAAAAAAATGGGGTATGAAAGTACACCCTATGTCAACATTCACGGAGATGTGCCGGAAGTTGGGTTTGCAGCATTTGAAGACTCTCCGAGGTATTCTACAGGATATGCTTCTTTGTTTAACACTTTGGGCACTGTACCGGAAACGCATATGCTGAAGCCCTATGATAAAAGGGTGGATGCAACGTATAAATATATGCTGGTTAATCTTGAGAATTTAAACAAAGACTATAAAAAAATAAAAGAGCTTAGAGCTGAAAACTTAAAACAATACCAAGCCGGAAAAGAATACGGAATCCGTTGGAAAATAGATTCTACAAAGTATTCTACGATGGATTTTAAAGGATATGAAGGAAAATATAAACCAAGTGATATTTCAGGAAAACCGCGGCTGTATTATGACAGGAGTCAACCTTTTACCAAAAAAATAAAGCTCTTCACTACAGCTGTTGCAACAGATTTTATTAAAATTCCGAAATACTATGTTATTCCTCAATCACAATATAAAGTGATTGAAGAATTAAGGAGAAACGGAATAAAGATGGAAACCATTACCCGGGATATTGCTACTTCGGTAGAATCTTATATAATAGATGACTTTAAAACCGTTAAAGATCCTTATGAAGGACACTATCTTCATTACGATACAAAGGTTACTGCGGTAAATAATACCATTGAATTTTCCAAAGGAGATTTCTTAATACCCACCAATCAGGAGGGTATTAAATACCTTATCGAAACGTTGGAACCGGGAGCCGTAGACTCATTTTTCAACTGGAACTTTTTTGATGGAATTCTAGCTCAGAAAGAATATTATTCCGCCTATATTTTTGAAGATACCGCTGCAGAATTATTAAAAAAGGATAAGAAGCTCAAAGATGCATTGGAAGCAAAAAAATCAACTGACAAGAAATTTGCAGAAGATGGAGGGGCTCAGCTGGATTGGGTGTATAAACATTCCCTTTATTTTGAGGAAAAGACATTCAGGCAGTATCCTGTTTACCGGATTTTATAACAAAAAAAAGACGCTTCAAACGAAACGTCTTTTTTATTTATTTAGGGAGACCTCTTTTCAGAGCATAATTGGCTCTTTCAATTGATTTCTTTTCCTTCCAGTCCATGTATCTTTTTTTGAAGCGTCCTTTCATGAAATTATCAAAGTTTCTCTGAACCGTAAGATTCCAGATCGAGTTGGCTTTTACCGCCCACGATTTGTCCCAGGCTCTTAGCGAAATAGAGAAACTGCCATCCAGATACTTCATCCAGTGCCACCAGCCGGTAGGCATAAACAGCGTGTCTCCATGCTCAAGAAAACATTCAATCCCTTCCACACCATCCAAAGCAGGATAGTTTTTGAAATCCGGATTTTCAATATCATAATCTTCCAGAGCATATGTTGCGTAAGGCAGTTTATATAACCGGTCTTTCCATTTGTATTCAAAAAGCAAGACATGCTTCCGTCCGTTAAAATGAGTATGGAAAATGTGCGCCAGATCTATATCAAAATGAAGGAACGTAACAGATCCTTTTCCTCCGAAAAACATAGAAGGATATTTATCTAAAAACCCGCCCATAAGCTCTTTTGGAGCAATATAATCATCAAGTAATTTATTGGCGTGTTTTATAGGGTCAAAGAAAAAGATTCTTAAATCAGTAGGTTCTCTTTGAATCAGATCAATATAATCTCCGAATTTCATTTCGGTTGTAGGAGTATTAATAGGAGCTGCAGGGTCTGCTTTAGCGCTGTCATAGAGAGGAACGATAACATCTCCTACCACTTCCTTCACATATTCCATCGTCCATTTTTGGTAAGCCGGCCATTTCCTGGCCATATTTTTGATGACAACAGGTTTTCTTGGTCTCAAATATTTTTCAAAGAATTCTTCTTTGGTGATGTCATCTACTACATCTATAGGTTTTAGAATAACTCCCATTCTTAAAAATTTTATATTACAAAATTATTAAATAAATATGTATAATGTTTAAATTAAGTTTTTTTTAATCTATGATTCAAATCACTTTTCCCTATTTAGACTAATTAAAATTTTTAAATCTTTATTTGTTGTAACTCTCAAATTATCAGTTGCACAATTAATAAATAATACAGATAATAATTAAGAATTAAAAAAACAAATTGACTGGAAAAAATGATACCATCGAAATTAAATGGATGGTCTTTTATTCCCAGATAATTATTAAAATTCTGAATTAAAATATACTGTAGTGCCTTATTTCAATGATCGTTAATCATCCATTTTGGATACAGTAAAAAATGGGCTAATCCGTTAATAGATAGAAATTGATCAGGTTAATCATATTTGAAGATACATAAATTTTGTCAGCAATGATATAAATAATTCAATAAAGAAAAGATTTTAGAAAAATATAACTATGTTTGTAGTTATAAAGATGATTTAACCTTTCATGATAAAATACATCTTTATACAAGTGTAACAAAAACCAGTAACCATTAACTAATTAGGCAAATAAAAATTATGAAAAAATATATTTCCTTATTTCTGATGCTCTTTTTTACTGTGCTGACTTTCGCACAGAAAACAGTTTCAGGGAAAATCACTGATGATGACGGAGAGCCAATTCCCAGCGCCAGTGTTACCGTAGAAGAGCCCGGCAAAGACGCCATTCTTGCTTACGGAATCACAAACTCTAAAGGAGAATATAAAGTAACCTTTACCTCTGCTGAATCTAATGTAGATCTAAAAGTGAAGGCTTTCAACCAAAAAAACTTAGTAAAACAGATCACTAACAGCGATCAGATATTAAGTTTTAAAATGCAGTCGGAAGCTACAGAAATAAAGGAAGTACAATTAAAAACCCGAATGATTACCGCCAGAGGAGATACCATTTCATACGATCTGAAAGCTTTTGATAGTAAAAATGACAGAAGTCTTGCCGATGTAATGAAGAAAATTCCTGGGATTGAAGTCAATACAGATGGTACTATTCTTTATCAGGGCAATGCGATCAATAAATTCTATGTCAACGGAAAAGATTTAATGGAAGGCGGTTACGGAACCATCAATAACTCGCTTCCAAAAGATGCCGTTCAGAAAATTGAAGTGCTTGAAAATCACCAGCCGGTAAAAATCCTTCAGGATAAAATACCTTCCGATCAGGCTGCCATCAACATTAAGCTTAAAAATGCGGTGACCATGACGGGAAGAGGGGAAGTAGGAACTGGTTTTGGAGATCCATGGCTTTGGAACGTAAAACTGACCCCTATGTTTTTCGGACAGAAAAGCCAGTGGGTGGTGAATTACAAAACCAACAATATGGGTGAGCAGGTAGAAAATGAAGGAAATATATTGGCTTTCGGAAGCGGATGGGAAGGAACAAGAATTAATGCATCCCAAAACGACTGGCTGAATGTAGAAAATGCAAGTACACCGAATTTGCCTGTGAAACGATATTTAATGAATAATGTACATTACTTATCAGCTAATTATCTGACCAATATTGATAAAAAGAAAGAATGGGAGCTGAAAGCCAATGCCAATTATACCAATAATGCCGTTGAAAGAGAGTCATATACGGAAAGCAATGATTACCAACGGGGGACTCATTATCAGACGAATATCCACAATAATTTTTATACAGATAAAGCAAAAGGGGAATTGATTTTTACAAAAAATGCTAAAAAAGGATTCTTTAAAAATACAACCTCTTTCTCTCAGTTCTGGAATTCAGACAGAGGATTAACAGATATTACAGACCAGTTTGGAAAAAGACAAGGGGATGAATCGGTAACTTCACCCACTACTTCTTTCCAAAACTCATTAAGTACGATTCTTCCCTGGAAAGAAAAGATGATCAATATCAAATCCTATATCAACTATCAGGATGATCATCAGAGCCTTGATATAAGTCCTTCATCGTACGTGAAAATACCTATTTCATTTGATCCGGATACAAATACATACAAATTTTTTGACTTTGGAGATGTAAATACCATACGCCAGAATTTCAATATGAAAACATTTCAGGCCAATCATTCTGCCAATATCAGCTTTACGAATAAGGGCTGGACATTTACTCCTGAGGTAGGTCTTAATTTTTCTACCAACAAAATGAATTCAGAATTGCTGGGTCTTGGCAATAACGGGACATTAGGATATGGAAACAGCTATTCCAATAATATAAAATATACAAACACAAAACCGTATGCTGCTGTAGGTGTTAATTTAAAAACGGAATCATGGATGTTGTTTGCACAATTGCCCGTGAATTTCAATAATATTTCAGCTAAAGATGATGAAAGAAACGTTTCAAAATCATTGAATAAAGTGACGTTTGAGCCTAGCGCTTTTGCACAATATTCCTTTGCTTCATTCTGGAAAGCAAGCCTGAGGGGAAGTATCAGCAATAATTTTGGAGATATCAGCGATATGTATGCGGGAAATATCCTTTCCAATCCAGGAAGCTTAAGTTCTATGTCTCCTCTTAACCCAATCAATGAAATTAATTCTAAATCTGCAGGAACAGGGATTGAATACAGAAACCCATTAAATAATATCTTTTTTAACGTAAGATACAGCTACAGTTATGCAAAGAGAAACCTTACCGCAAACAGCCTAAACGTAGGGACGGGAGCTTCTACCATTATCTACGAATTGAATGATAATACAAGTACATCCAATACCTATAGTGCGGAAGTAGGAAAATATTTTCCTAAATTTAAAACCAACGCATCCCTGAATTATAAAAACACAGAAAGTGAATCATTCCAAATGAGGAATAATGTGGGATTCGAAAACAATACCGTTAGCCAAAGTGCTGGGGTGAAGTTCAATAATACCTATTTCAGCTGGATGAGCATAGATTATAATGCCACTTACTCTTGGAATAAAAGAAATAATATAGCAGGACCGAATATTACGACCAACGGATACAATCATAATTTAAATCTGTTTTTATATCCTCTTGAAAGCCATACGATCGGATTCTATTGGGATCAGGTAAATACTTCGAGTGCTACGTCTACTTATAAAAATCCTTTCTTTGACGTGTCTTATCAGTTTACCTGGGTTAAAAAGAAGATAGATTTTGAAGTGAAATGGATGAATATAGCGAACAGAAAGTTATTTGAGACCTATACCGTAGATGGATTTACAGACACCTACTCCAGAATACAGCTCAGACCAAGCCAGGTAATGTTTACCGTAAAATTCAACTTTAAATAAAAAAAGAAAACCAATCTCACCGAGATTGGTTTTTCTTTTTAGATTAAAAACTTTGCTGGTCTGCAGAAGGTCCATAGCTTCCCGGTAGAGGAATATCATTTAATCGGTAGTAAACACCCATCTGGGCACGATGGTGGGTAATCTGGTTCAAACCGTGTCTAATGGCACCATATTTACTCCAGCTGGCAAGCTCCTGGCCGTCATTTTTGATCGTCCAGCTTGGATTCAGATCATCTTCCTGGGCATTCTGTAAAGCCTGTAAGCCGGACTCATAATTCTCATCAAGTTTTTTAAGCAGCTCTTCTCTTGTGGAAAGAACCGTAGGTTGATAGGCTCCTTTCGCAAAATCCAGTTCAGAAGTAGTCAGAATGGTATGCGGCCAGCCAAAAATTTCCACCACATGAGTGGCAAGAGGCATAAGTTTCATACTTTTTTCGTGGGGAGCATACTCATTTTTTCCTTCCGGAAAGCGGTTAATAAATTTTTTAGTAGTCTGGTATTCGCTTTCCAGCTCGGATTGTAATTGAGATAAAGTGTCCATATTAATTTTGTTTTTTAAGCAATTTAAAGATAAGAATTTTATAAAAAGAAATACTTCAATATCATCATAAATTGAAAAAATAATAATTGTAATTGCCTTTTTATCAGGTGAATATATTTTTTTCATGAAAGGATTTGAAAAAAAACTGTAACATATCTCCACAAACATCCACTAATTAGGAAACATTAGAAAAAATGAAAAAACTATTTTCTATATTCTTTATTGCCCTTTTTGTTTCTGTAAGTGCACAGGGTTCTAAAGATATAAAAGAAACAGCCAACAGATTCTTTTATGAGCTTACCTTTAAGCCGAAAAAAGATTCTGCAAAGCTGGATAATGTAATCGCTATTTTAGATATTACATCTAAAAAGTCTATCTATCAGGACTATACAATTCCTGCCCAAGATTCAATTATCAAATTAGCTGTCGAAGAGATGGAAAAAGTAAAAGCTTGGAAGGATATGTCTAAACTTATTAAAATGCCGAAGTTCTCTTATAAAATTGTGAAAACCTATCCTGATATGAAAGAACAATACATTGACAGGGTAAGCATGAATCTATTCGGATATGATGATGATGTAAAATTTAATTGGAATATTTTACCTGAAAAAGAAAAAATTGGAGAATATAATACTCAAAAAGCAACTACGGATTTTGGAGGAAGAAAGTGGACAGCTTGGTTCAGTACAGATATTCCTTTTCAAGATGGTCCATATAAATTCTATGGTCTGCCCGGCCTGATTGTAAAAATAGAAGATACTGAAAAGAATTATTCTTGGAAGTTAAGCGGAAATAAAAAGATAGAAAATTACGATGAAGTGTCTTATTCCGAAAAAATAAATGCAAAATACGGAGTTTCCCAAACTGTAAGTCCTACAACAAAGGAGAAATTTGATAAAGCATATGCAGCTTATAAACAAGATCCTATGGCTGAGTTTCGTCAGAAAGTTACACCGGAAATGGGAAATATGAAAATGCCGGGATCTGATGTTACTATTGGTGAAATGATGAAAAAGCAAGAAAAAATAGCAAAAGATTTCTTCAATTCAAATGATAACCCAATTGAGAAAAATCAGGCTCCTGAAAAAAAGAAAAAATAGCATTCATATCAACTAAATTATATTTTGAATCAACCCAAATGCACCCGTGTATTTGGGTTGATTTCTTTCATGTAAAAACGTTATTTAGATTAGATTTAAATAACGTATATTTGCATTCACAAAAATGAAGACTTTGAAAGATAAGGATTTACATAAATTAAGCGGATTTCCTAAAAACATAATGGGAAAGATACTGGGGTATGATAACGACCACATGAAAATGCCCAATAAAATCATTGAAATGGGGCTTCTGCCGGAGACCGTTTTTAGGATCTTGTATCAGGCTCCGTTTAGTGGACCGATGTATGTGGAATTTGGTGACGAAAAAAGCCGTATAGCCCTTCGTGAAGAAGAAGGGAATTATATCATTGTTGAAGAATTGAATTAATGCAGGAAACTAAAAAAAAACAGGTACTTTTAGTAGGAAACCCCAATGTAGGAAAATCAACAGTTTTCAATACGCTTTGTAACAAAAAGCAGAAAACCGGAAATTATGCAGGGGTTACTGTTGCAAGCCATTCCGGGCAGTATACTTATAAAGATGAAGAGGTTGAGGTAATAGATCTACCAGGTTCATACAGTATTTATCCAAGCTCGGAAGATGAGGCCATATTTTCTAAATTCCTTATCGATGAACAAAAAAACTATGCAGGGGTAGTATACATCCTTGAAGCGTTAAGCTTAAAAAGAGGACTTCTTTTATTCCAGCAGATTCAGGATCTTGGAGTTCCTATGATTCTGGTGGTCAATCAGATTGACCAGGCGGAAAGAAGAGGAGTAGATATCGACATCAAAAAATTCTCTGAAACATTAGGAATCACGATCATTCAAACCAATGCTAAAGAACAGATCGGAATCGATGAAATCAGGGAAGCTGTTTTCAGTAACCAATTTGTGAAAACTGAGACACTCTCTTTTGAAACCCCTAATGAACATAAAGATTTCCTTCAGAAATTTGCTGCTCATAAAGGAATCGATAACGAATATAAAGCCTGGATTGCTCTGTCTTCCGAAGGAGAACTGGGGAAAATAGAATCCATAAAAGACTTGCTGTCTGGGTCTGATACCAAAAGTATGGTTCCCAAAAGGCTGCAGGTACAGGAAACCGTTAGAAGATACCAGAAAGTAGATAAAATTTTAGCTGATGTTATCACTAAAAAACCGCAGTTTAAAGAACTGCTGACCGAAAAGCTGGACAAAGTGCTGGTTCATAAATTCTGGGGATACGTCGTATTTATGTTTATCTTATTAATTATCTTCCAAAGTGTATTCTTTCTGGCAGAATATCCGATGAACTGGATCGATGATTTCTTTTCATGGCTGTCCGCATTTAGTGGTGAGCACCTTCCGGAAGGACCCGTCAATTCATTAATTTCCAATGGGATTATCCCGGGATTGGGAGGGATTATGGTTTTTGCGCCACAGATCGGAATTTTACTGTATTTCCTGTATCTTCTCGAAGATTCTGGATATATGGCAAGGGTTATCTTCCTGATGGACAGGTTTCTTCGTCCGTTTGGGCTCAACGGAAAAAGTATTGTACCGCTGGTTTCCGGAACAGCATGTGCCATTCCTGCGGTGATTTCTACCCGAAATATTGAAAATGTAAGAGAAAGGCTGTTAACGATTCTGGTAACTCCTTTTATGACATGCTCGGCAAGACTTCCCGTTTACAGTATCATCATCGGGCTAATCATTTCAGACGATACCTTCTTGGGAATTAAATATAAAGCACTGGTTTTGATGGGGATGTACCTATTAGGTTTCGCTGTAGCCTTATTGTCATCCGCAATTCTGAAAAGATTCATCAAAAATCAAGGAAAGACCTATTTGGTAATGGATCTTCCTGCCTATAAAAAACCTCTTTTCGGATACGATTTTAAGCTGGTGTTAGGGAAAGTATGGGATTTTATTACCGGAGCCGGTAAAATCATCTTCATCGTAAGCATCATTATCTGGTTCCTGAGCTATTTCGGGCCACAGCAGAAACCGGATGAAATGGTGGCTACCAATGTAGAACTCGACCATTCATATCTGGCAAAAATGGGAAAAGCCATTGAGCCTGCCATTGCGCCGTTAGGATATGACTGGAAAATGGGAGTAGGGATTATCACAAGTTTTGTGGCAAGAGAAGTATTCGTGGGAACCATGTCTACTTTGTACAGCTTGGATAGTGATGCTCCGGAAATGAAAGTCATTGATAAAATGAGAAATGACGTAAAGCCAAACGGACAGAAGGTCTTCAATTTTGCTACAGGAGTTTCCGTGCTTTTATTTTATGCATTTGCAATGCAGTGTGTTTCTACACTTGCAGTAGTATACAGAGAGACGAAAAGCTGGCGATGGACTGCTTTTCAGGTCGTAATGATGACTGGTTTGGCATACTTTGTGTCGATGTTTGCATATCAAATTTTAAAATAATGAACACCTCATTAATTGTTCAATACATATTGATTATTCTTATCGTGGGATTTGCCTGCTATTCCTTATTCAGGATGCTCAGAAAGAATTTTGCGCCTAAGAAGTTCAGTTCCAAAAGATCCCAGTGTGATAAAGACTGCGGATGTTCTTAACCCAAACTTAAAGAGATAATTGAAAAAAATTGTAGTATTTTCATATTTTTTAAAATTAAATACTACAATTTGAATCTGAAAGCAGTATATATTTTTTTATTTTTCCTGTGGGCTGTTGAGGCAAAAGCGCAGGCTGATTCTGTACAGTTCAAATCATACACCGATAAAGTAATGATCCGCGCGAATCTTGACACCAATATAGAAAGCTATATTGTTTCAGATGGCAAGCATAAAAATGCCCAGCAGACTATACTCTCCATTAATAATAAAACTAAAACTTCGCTGTCGATTGATTATAGAATCATCAGTGCAACATTATCATTTACTCCAAGGTTTATGCCGGGAAATAATGATGATGACCAGAGAGGAAACAGTTCTTACAGTGACTTAACGTTTCGGTTCTTTCCCAAAAGATTTACACAGACGCTTTACTACAAAAAAGTAAAAGGATTTTATATCGAGAATATGAAAGACTTTGTTCCCGACTGGCAGGAAGGAAGAGACCCTTATATTCAGTTTCCGGATTTAAAGACTCAAAGCTTTGGCGGCTCTACCGCTTATGTGCTTAACAAAAATTTTTCACTCAAAAGTATTTATACTCAAGGAGAATGGCAAAAAAAGAGCAGTGGAAGCTGGGTTCCGTTTCTGGATTACGACCTTACTATTTTCAGCAATATCATAGACAACGAGCCAAGCAAAGAAATTCAATATAATTTCGGAGCCAATATGGGGTACTTTTACAATTGGGTTATCGGAAAAAAGGTGAATATTTCACCCTATCTGTCATTAGGCCTGGGTGGAAAGCTGACCAGCTTCCGGGATACACTGGATGACGGAACAAAAGCACCAAAAGAAAATGCACAATACATAACCATGAAATTTACAGGCGGACTTCATATAGGATATAATACAGACCGGTTTTTATTTGGCGGGAAAATGAATTTTAAGGCATATACCTATGATGAAAAAAATAATCAGACGGTAGAAAATAATAACCTATATGGTCTTCTGTACATCGGATACCGCTTTGCACCCCCGAAAGTGGTGAAAAGAAACTATGATAAACTTCAGAAAAAAATACCTGTTCTGTAAATTGAAAGTCTTTAAGTATCTTTGCAGAGAAAATTCAGAATTACAATAATTAATAAAAAAAATACAAAAACATAATGTCGTTAATCAAGTCTATTTCAGGGATTAGAGGTACAATAGGTGGAAAAGTAAATGATAACTTAACACCGCTGGATGTCGTAAAATTTGCATCAGCATTCGGAACCTGGCTTCAGAACAATAAAAATAAAAAGAATTTAACCCTTGTTATAGGAAGAGATGCCAGGATTTCTGGTGAAATGGTTTCTTCCCTGGTTACTGCGACCTTGCAGGGATTAGGAATCAATGTGGTGGATTTAGGTCTTTCTACAACCCCTACCGTAGAAATAATGGTTCCCGAGCTGAAGGCAGACGGAGGGATTATCCTTACCGCTTCCCATAACCCAAAACAATGGAATGCCTTAAAATTACTCAACGATAAAGGAGAGTTCATCACCGGTGAAAATGGAGCAGATGTTCTTGCTTTGGCCGAAAGTGAAGACTTCAACTACGCCGAAGTGGATGATTTGGGAAAATATGAAACAAGAGATGATGCTTTTGATATTCATATTCAGCAGATTCTAGACTTACCGATGGTGGATGCAGAAGCTATTAAAGCCAAAAAATTCAAAGTGGTGTTGGATGCGGTAAACTCTACAGGAGGAATCGCGATTCCAATGTTACTGGATAAACTGGGCTGTGAAACGGTAAAGCTATACTGCGAGCCGAACGGGCAGTTTCCTCATAATCCGGAACCCTTAAAAGAACATTTGGGAGATATCTGCGAGTTAGTGATCAAAGAAAAAGCCGATGTAGGAGTAGTCGTAGATCCGGATGTAGACAGATTGGCCTTGATTGATGAAAAAGGAGAAATGTTCGGGGAAGAATATACGTTGGTTGCCGTGGCAGACTATTTATTGAAACATAAAAAAGGAGCTGCAATCTCAAATCTTTCGTCAAGCCGTGCTTTAAGGGATGTTGCCCGTAATCACGATTCAGAATATTTTGCAAGCGCCGTAGGAGAAGTGAATGTAGTCACCTTAATGAAAGAGAAAAACGCCGTGATAGGAGGAGAAGGAAACGGAGGAATTATTTATCCTGAGCTTCATTATGGAAGAGATTCCTTAGTAGGAGTAGCCTTATTCCTGACCCATTTGGCAAAAGAAAACAAAACGGTATCCGAATTAAGAGCAGGTTACCCGGCTTATTTCATGGGGAAAAAGAAGATCGAACTGACTCCCGAGATCAATGTAGATGATATTTTAGCCCAAATGGAAAAAGAATACCAAAATGAAGAAGTTTCTACCGTGGATGGAGTAAAAATAGACTTTGCAAACAATTGGGTTCACCTTAGAAAATCAAATACAGAACCGATTATCAGAATCTATACAGAAGCATCATCCCAGAAGGAAGCAGATGCATTAGGTGATGAAATAATCGCGAAGATTAAAAGTCTGATTTAAAAAAAATAGAATAAGAACGGAGCAAAAGTTCCGTTCTTATCCATCAATAAAAATGTTTGAGCATCTAAAAAACAGATTTCCTTTTCCCAAAGAAGAATATGAAGAATTTGTAAAAGACTTCAAACGAATGGAAGTGCCTGCAAAAACGGTTCTTTTACAGGAAAATGAAGTCTCGCAGAATGCCTAT
Source organism: Chryseobacterium soli (assembly GCF_000737705.1). Classification (GTDB taxonomy): domain Bacteria; phylum Bacteroidota; class Bacteroidia; order Flavobacteriales; family Weeksellaceae; genus Chryseobacterium; species Chryseobacterium soli. The sequence continues at coordinate 544,882 of NZ_JPRH01000001.1, forward strand.
TATATTGAAAAAGGAATCGCAAGGGCCTGGTACAATAATGACGGAAAAGATGTGACATTCCAGTTTTTTATGGAAAATACTATGTTTTCATCATTAGAAAGCTTTAGAAAAGGATTGCCAAGTATGGTGGCCCTGGAAACTATTGAGCCCTGCATCGTATGGAAAATAGATAAAGTTACGGTGGATAAGATTTTAGAAAAAGTATACGCTGATCCTGAACTTAGAAACAGTTTCATGGATACCGTTTTTGAAAGAACGTTCGATTATATGAAGCATTTTTTCTCATTCATTAAAGACAGTCCCCAACAGCGTTATATTGCCCTTACCAAAGAAAAACCCGAAATTGTTAAAAGAGTTCCCCAACATTATATTGCTTCCTATCTGGGAATTACAACCGTACATCTCAGCAGGATAAAAAGTAAGATTTTAAAAGACAAAGGCACATCGTAATCTGATAACAAATGTTATTGCAGAACGAATGACTTTCATGATAATTTTGTATAAAAATAAAATATGAAAGCAGCCGTAGTATTTCAAAAAGGACAAGTTCCCCAATATGCAGATTTTCCTGACCCTGAACTGAATCAGGAAAATCAGAGTATGATATGGGTAAAAGCAGCGTCCATCAAACATTTGGACAGAGCAAGAGCAGGAGGCACCCATTATTCTACCGAAAATCAAAAACATGAACCTACCATCATAGGAAGTGATGGAGTAGGAGTATTGGAAGACGGAACAAAAGTTTATTTTTTCAGTAAAAAAGGAACGGTAGCTGAAAAAGCCATTGCCGACCAACAGATGATCGTACCTGTTCCTGATGAACTCGATCTTGCAACAGCCGCCGCACTTCCCAATGCCGTAATGGGGTCAGCGATTGGCCTTAAATGCAAAGCGAAACTACAGCCGGGAGAAACCGTACTTATTAATGGAGCAACAGGAGTTACGGGAAAAGTAGCAGTTCAGATTGCAAAATTATATGGCGCCAAAAGAATAATTGTTACGGGCAGAAACGAAGCTGCGTTGCAGTCTCTGTACGAAATAGGTGCAGATGAGGTCGTTTCTTTACAAAAAGAGGATGAAGAATTTAGACAGACAATAAAAGACATTCATCAGAAAACCCCTATTGATGTTGTTTTAGATTATCTTTGGGGACATTCTATTGAAATGATTCTGTCTTCATTGAAAGGAGACGGCAATTTTTCTCATAGAACACGGGTGGTTTCTGTAGGAGGAATGAGCGGAGATACCATCCAGTTGTCTTCACAGATTGTAAGAGGAACAGATCTTCATATTTCAGGTTCCGGATTAGGAAGCTGGACACCGGAAGAATTCAAAATGCTGCTCAAGGAGATTATTCCTGAAATGTTTCAGGCTGCCGTACAGAATAAAGTAAATATAGAAACGGAAACTATTGCATTGAAAGAGATAGAAACCATTTGGAAAAGTGAAATTCAGAACGGTAAAAGACTGGTTGTGTTAATTTAATGATAACTCTTCTTTTTTTATCCACAATCCTTTTATAGTATTCTTCTTTTTACTATCTTTAGAATAGAAATTTACGAAAACATAATTCAAAAAAAAGTCGCAAATTTGCATATATTTTGAATATTGATTCGAAAAGTAATAATTAATTAAAAAAGTTTGTCGATGTCTGCAAGTAAATTCAGACATTGGGCCGACGGGAAACACTATATTGGAAGAATATTTTGGAAATGAACTTGTAAAAAAGTTCGAGGAAATGATGGAAAACAATGATGAATTCTACTTCGATACAGAAGAACTGGAAGATATCATTGTTTATTATCTGGAGCTGGGAGATTTTAACTATGCAGATAATGCTGTTACTTATGGCCTGAAGCTTCACCCAAATTCATTGGATATCAAAATTAAAAAACTTGAAATCCTGCTGGAATGGGAAGACTATAATGCTGCGAAAGAGCTCATCGACGAGTTGAAAGGTTCATCTATGGAGAACACAGACTTCCTGGTGTGCTACGCAAAGTATTATTCGAACCTGGGAAACCCTAGAAAATCCATTGAAATTTGTAAAAAAGCTTTAGAACTGAATGAAGAAGAAAACTTCCTTCACAATTTTATTGCAGATGAATATGTGAATTTAGGAGACCCATTTAACGCTCTTAAACATTACAAAAAAGCATTGAAAGAAGACCCAACGGATGAATATTCGCTGGAGAACGCCATGATATGCTTTACCGATTTGAATAAGAACGAGGAGGCTATTGCCTTTCTGAATGAATACTTAGACGACTTTGCCTATTCTGAAACCGCCTGGTTTGAATATGGACAGTTCTATTTCAACAGAAAAAATTACGAGGAAGCCATAAAAGGGTATGACTACCTGTTGGCGATCAATTCAAGTTCGGTAGGCGTTTACGCTAATAAAGCGGCTTGTTATGAAGCTTTGGGGCAGTACAAAAAATCCATTGAAATCTATGAAGAAATGCTTGAGCTGGAATACACAAAAGCGTTCACATTTTATAAGATTGGATTGTGCTACAAAGCGTTAAAACAACCAATTATAGCACTGAATGCCTTCCAGAAATCATTAAGAGAAGACCCGCAATTCTATCTTGCTATGATGGAGCAGTCTTATCTGTATGAAGAAATGGGCGGAATGACAGAAGCACTTCATTTTGCAAAAGAAGCCACCAGCCTGAATGACAGTAACCTTGACTATCAGAAAAGACTGGCATTTTTATTCATCGACTCAGGAAAGTTTGAAGAAAGCCTTGTATGCTTGAAGAAACTGGTAGATGCTGAGCCTACAAGATTTTACAACTGGTACGCGTATTCAGAAGTATTGATGCTTTTAGGTGAATATGAAGAAGGCGTTGCCATTCTGGATAGAGCCGTAAAAGCCCATGAAAGAGCAGAGTTATATTATCAGCTGAGTAACTGCTATTTCAACCTGAAAAACCAGGAAAAAGGCCATGAATCCCTGCAAAAAGCATTGGATTTAGATCCTTCCCTTGTTCCGGATATGCAGAAAAAATATCCTTATATCAAAGATGAAGTGAAAAAAGCTAAGGCTAAAGTAAAGAAGAAAAATTAATCATTTTGATTGGGGGATTTCTTCAATCCCAAAATACATAAATAATCCTGCAGCAATGCGGGATTATTTTTTTATAGCAGATTTGGTTCTTAAAAAGATCAGTCCTGCAATGATAATAATGGCTCCAACAAATTGCATAACCGTAAGTTTTTCCCCGTCTAAAATACCCCAGATAATAGCAACAATAGGCATCAGCAAAGTAACTGTAGAAGCGAAAAGTGGAGTAGATACCTTCAATAATCTGTAATTTAATGTCATGGCAAGCCCGGTTCCGAAAACAGCTAATAACCCGACAAACATAAGGCCGGTCATCACATCTTTTGAAAACTCGAATTCAGAAAAGAATCCTGTAAGACATAAGGAGATTAAAGAAGGGAAAAACAGAACAAAAGAAAATACAAACGAAGATAAAATCGTGGAAGATAGCTCCATCAGTTTAGACTTTATGGTGGTTGTGCTGATGGCGTAACAGAGAGTTGCGACAAGTAATAATACAATTGGGATCAGTTTAAGTTCTGTACCGTCTCCACCTCCGAAAGCCAAAAGACAAACCCCGGTAAAACTTATACAGACTCCGATAATCTGCTGCTTTGTCGTCTCAAATTTCCATACTAAGGCTCCCACAATGATCACAAATATCGGCATCATCGAATTAATGATCCCTGCAATACTGCTGCTGACCTCTGTTTCTGCAATAGGAAACAGAAACATCGGAATGAAATTCCCTGTAAATGCGGCCAAAATAAGCCATTTGATGTGTTTTTTAGGAAACAGTTTATATTTGGAAATAGCAATGGGCATTAAAACAATACCCGCAATAAGGACTCTCAGCGCTCCTACTTGGAAAGGATTGAAATGTTCGAGCGACTTTTTGATCAAAATAAAGGATGATCCCCAGATGATAGTTAATATAATCAGAAGAATCCATTTTTCCTTATTTGCGTTCATTATTTTGATGTAAAATTGTTAAAAAGTCTTTTTTAGAAATCATACGGGCTCCAAGACTTTCCAGGTGTTCCGTATGAGATTGGCAGTCAATAAGATCCAGGCTGTTTTTGTAGTTTTCTACAAAATGAATGAATCCTGCTTTTGAAGCGTTGCTTACTTTGGTAAACATACTCTCCCCGCAAAATACATTTCCAATTTGAAGGCCGTAGAATCCACCAACCAACTCCCTATCCTGCCAGACTTCGAAGCTTTTGGCAAATCCATATTCGTGAAGTTTAATAAAAGATTCCATCAGCTCATCAGAAAGCCAGGTTCCTGTCTGTCCTTTTCTGTTGCTCTGCTGACAGTTTTTGATGACTTCCCTGAAATTTTGGTTTTCTGTGAAGGTGAAAACATTTCTGTTCAGTATTTTCCGCATCGATTTAGACACTTTTATTTCATTGGGAAATAAAACAAACCTGGGATCCGGACACCACCAGAGAATTTCTTCATCAGGATTATACCATGGGAAAATTCCCAGCTGATAGGCAAACCATATACGCTCTAACGACAGATCGCCGCCAAAAGCAATAATTCCGTCATGTCCGTCATACAACTCAGGATCAGGAAATGAAATTTCGTTTTCGTCTAATCGAACCATTGTTAAGTAAAAAAAATCCCACTTATGAAAGCAGGATTTATATTAGGGTTTACTATTTTAATTAAAATGGCAAATCATCATCATCGTCTCCGGCAAATGGGTTTTCATTTGATACAGGAGATGCAGATTGTGATGGAGAAGCCTGAGTGGGCTCAGAACCGTTATCCATAACTTTCTCTATTTTCCAACCTGTAATAGAGTTGAAATATTTAGTTTCACCTTGGGGAGAAGTCCATTCTCTTCCTCTGATGTTGATGCCTACTTTTACATTTTCGCCTTCTCTAAGATTATCTAATAAACTGATCTTATCAGACAAAAATTCAATGTTTATCGGCTGTGGATACTGTTCCTGGGTTAAAATAACCATTTCTCTTTTTTGAAATCCACTCGCAAATGTCTGAGCGTCAAAAAGTTTCTTTACCGTTCCTTGTAATTCCATATCATTAATATTAACGATGTAAAAGTAAGAAATTGAAATGTAATAAAAGGTGCCTGAAAAAAGAAATCTAGAAATTTTAATTTTTTTTTCTGAAAAGTTTGGAGGTAAAGGAAATTGTCCTATATTTGCACTCACAAAAACGAAAGAAGTTCTTTAAAATAAACTCAAAAATAATGCGGATGTGGTGTAATTGGTAGCCACGCCAGACTTAGGATCTGGTGCCGTGAGGCGTGGGGGTTCGAGTCCCTTCATCCGCACATTGTTTTGCGAAAATAGCTCAGCTGGTAGAGCACAACCTTGCCAAGGTTGGGGTCGCGGGTTCGAGTCCCGTTTTTCGCTCTAAATCATGCCCTGGTGGTGGAACTGGTAGACACGCAGGACTTAAAATCCTGTGTTCGTAAGGACGTGCGGGTTCAAGTCCCGCCCGGGGTACTAAAACTCTCTGTAACTTTGTTATAGAGAGTTTTTTCATTTTAGGACCGTTTATAGTAAGATGATATCTTTTATAAACTGTTTGTATTTTTAGTTTTATGTTAAAGTAAAATATCTTATATTTGTAGTCGTAGAGCGGAATAAACGCTTTAAGAATATAAAATCAGCGGATGTGGTGTAATTGGTAGCCACGCCAGACTTAGGATCTGGTGCCGTGAGGCGTGGGGGTTCGAGTCCCTTCATCCGCACATTGTTTGCGAAACGGTTCAGTATAGAGGTAACTTTATCAAAGCTGAATTTAGAGTTCAATCTCTTTTTGCTCCAATCCATGCCCTGGTGGTGGAACTGGTAGACACGCAGGACTTAAAATCCTGTGTTCGTAAGGACGTGCGGGTTCAAGTCCCGCCCGGGGTACTAAAATCTCTCTGTAACTTTGTTATAGAGAGATTTTTCATTTAAAGAGGGTCATTAAACAGTCTTTTTACGGTTTAATCATTATCGTATTTATCTTACGGTAAAATGTCCTATATTTGTAATTCAAACAGCGAAACAAACGCTTAAAAAAATAAACAATCAGCGGATGTGGTGTAATTGGTAGCCACGCCAGACTTAGGATCTGGTGCTGTGAGGCGTGGGGGTTCGAGTCCCTTCATCCGCACCACACAAAAACCCTCTCTGTGAAAACTTCACAGAGAGGGTTTTGCTTTTTATAGGGGTTGTTTTAAGAAAAGAGGTAAATTAAAAATGCCTGTAAAGTAGCATAGACATTGCTCTTCATCGAATCAATCATGATTGATTCTCCCCTTTGCTCCCTGCATATTCATAATAAAAATAAAGTCTTTGCATCAAAGAAGTCATTTAAAATACTGCTGTATTTATATTCACTTCATAGATTTTGACTGAAAAACAATCATCTGTACCCAGAATAATACTAACTTCTGTATCTGTGTCTTAACAATAAGAGTCTATAACTTTGTTTGAAGATAAAGAAAAGCATATGGAAACGATTAGTCAGTACCAATATAGTGAAGTATATATTTCAGACATGGTGGCCTTGAAAAAGATATTTATTCAGCGCACCGGTACTCAAAAAATAACCGCTGGTTTTGGAATTCCTTTTCTATTAATCAAAAAGAAAAACGAAATTTTAGCTTTTGCCAGCCTTATTATTAATGAAAAGGGAGGAATAGGCTTTACGATATATGAAAACAGAAATCTGACATCTTCTGAAAAGAAAAATTTTGCTCTTCGCGCTGAAGTGTACAGTAAGAAAAATAGTACCCCGAATTTCCGCAATCCGGAACAGTTAAAAAGCAGCATACAACGGATGATCGAATGGCTTAACGACTGATGGTCCATGTATTGACGGATAAAGTTGTACATTTATTTAAAACTCTTCTTCATTAATGGCCAAAGATATTCTCTACTTAAAAATCGCAAAAGCAATTACCGAACAGATTCATAGCGAAACCCTGCAGTTCGGAGACCGGCTGCCCTCACTGCGCAGTGCTCAAAAACTGTATAATGTAAGTCTTAATACCATAAAGCTTGCCTATATGGAGCTCGAAAGCCGTTCCCTGGTTGAGTCCAGGCCGAAATACGGATATTTTGTCAGCCAGACCTCCCAACGAAAGCTGGCGCTTCCCAGTATTGCAAAAATTAAAGAATCGGAAATAGAAAAAAATCCACAAGATTTAATTGATAAAGTATTTGGTACGATTTCCAATCCTGATCTCACTCAGTTTGCGTTGGGAATTCCCGGGAAAAGCTTTCTGCCGCTTGCGAAACTGAAGAAAAGCATCATTAATGTGATCAAAAATAAAAACGACAGCGGAACGAATTACGAACCTGTTCAGGGGAGTGAGCAGTTAAGGCGGGAAATGGCGAAATGGGCGCTGGTACTGGAAGGTAAAATTACAGAAGACGATCTGGTCATCACTTCCGGTGCGATGAATGCAATTTATAATTGCCTGATGGCCGTTACCAAACCCGGGGATTCTGTCGCGGTAGAAAGTCCGGTATACTTTGGAATCCTTCAGGCTATTCAGCTGTTGGGATTAAAAGCGGTAGAAATACCTACCCATCCTATATCCGGGATTGATCTGGATGCACTGAAAAAAGCATTACCTAAACTTTCAGCCTGCTGTTTTGTGACCAATTTTAATAATCCGTTAGGGTTTCAGATGCCTGACGAGAATAAAAAAGAGCTGGTAAGGCTGATCACAGAATATAATGTGCCGCTGATTGAAGATGATCTGTACGGGAACCTGTATTTTGGTGCGGAAAGACCGAAACCATGTAAATTTTATGATGAAGCAGGGCTGGTGATGTGGGTGGGTTCAGTATCTAAATCACTGGCACCTGGATATCGAGTAGGGTGGGTAGCTCCAGGACAATTCAAAGAACGGATTATCCGCCAGAAACTGGTACAGACCGTATGCAGTCCGTCTTTATATTCCGATGTGATTGCAGATTTTCTTGAACATGGCCGTTATGATCATCACTTGAGAATGTTCAGAAAGAAATTATACGCGAATTATCTTCAGATTCAAAAATCAGTCACAGAATATTTTCCGGACAACACTAAAATTTCTGAACCCAAAGGAGGTTTTATGCTGTGGCTGGAACTGGATAAAAGAATCTGTACTGAAGATCTGTACGATGAAGCACTCAGTAAAAAAATAAACTTTGCCCCGGGAAGGATGTTTTCCCAATATAATCAGTATCAAAACTGTATGCGGTTGAATTATGCACTGGAATGGACAGACAGGGTAGAAAGCGACCTGGAAAAACTGGGTAAAATGATCAAAAACAGAATATAGACCATAATCATATGAACGTTATAGTTATGGCAGAATTATTCTTATTTTAGAATAACAATAACCACACAAAATTATGATCATGAAGAATTTAAAAAAACTAGACAACAATGAACTGAAAACTATTTCAGGTGGCGGACTGCTTGATCCGGTATGTCAACTTATCTGTACATTAGCAGATTCAGGATTACTGAATTTAACGCAGGTTCAAATGCTGCTGTGTCCTGATTTGGATTGCTCGAAAATGTAGCTCAACTGGATAAAAAAAGATATTAGAACTTGGATCATGTTATCCTCGTTCTAATATCAAAATTTAAATCTAATTACTTTACTGTGTGTTCTATAGGCTATTTTTTAATAAATGTTTTTGTTAATGACTTTTTTCCGCCGCTGATTCTGATGAAATAAACCCCGGCTGAAAGATTGCTGATATTAATCTTTTCATCATAAAATCCTTTTGAAGAGTTCAGCTTTTGAGATAAAACGAGCGATCCTTTAGCATCGGTAACTGCGGCCTGAACTTCTTTTTCTGCTGAAGTAAATTTTACATTTATGCTTTGGGATGCCGGATTAGGATACAGCATAAAATCGTTTTCCTGAATCATCTGATCCTTTGTGGATAAACTGCTGTTTGAGCAGGCAGGAACCCGGTTCATACCATCAATTCCCCACGAAGCCTGAACAGGAATACACATCCAGTTTAAAACCGTTGGCAGATGGTCTGTTTCTCTGGTGGTTGACAGATAATTGTAAATTTTGAAGTTATTAGTGGTATTGGGTGTGCGGGTAGAAGTTCCTGTGATTGTACCGTTATTACTGTTCGGACTAGAGTCTATCAGCGTATTTCCTGAAGTTTCATTACATTTCCAGTCTGCAAGCAATTGAGAATAGTAAGGATGGGAAGGAGTAATATCCTGAGTGGCCCAATTAACCAATACATTATTGGGAAGAGCCGATTTCCAGATTCTGATATCTTTGTAAGAAGCGGCAAGGTTCTGTCCGTAAACATTAGTTCCGTCCTGATTGATGGTTAAAGGCAGCCCTGAATCTATATCTCCTATCGTATTCATTTTAGCAAAAGTTACCGGAACTCCATCTTCATATAAAGTAACAAGACCATCCCTGTCAAAGCTTACAGCAATATGTTTCCATGTATTAACCTCCATTTTTCCGCCTACCAGATCGATTCTGTTGGTTCCGTCACCAATATTTATTTTAAAAGTCTGACCGCTATATCCGGAGATAATAAAGCCTTTGTTTTTACCGTTCGCCCAGTTTTTATTACCAATCATCACCGGATCACTTGAAAAAGCGGCATTAGGCTTTACCCAAAATTCAAGAGTAAAATCCTGGCTTGTTCCAAAATTAAAAGGAGTCTGGTTAGAAGGTTTTGCATAAGTTCCGGCCGGAAAATTAAGCTGGTTATGCGTTTTATTGACATCGATCACCGTTTTGCTGATCTGTTGAGGGATAAAATTCGGATTAGAATAGATGGTGAAAATATTTCTTTCAGAAAGGTTACCGCCGCCATGAGAGCTTTCTACAGCACCATGGTCTGTTGTCAATACCACCATCCAGTCTTCATTACTGTAAGTGGACCTGTTTTTCATAGCATTAACGATTTCCCCAATGTAAGCATCTGTAGTCTGTATGGCTGAAACGTACTGCGGAATTCCGGAAGAAAATCCATATGAATGCCCGGCGTGGTCTACATCATCAAAATCAACAAATAAGATATCAGGATTATCATTCTGGAGAGCATTTACAGATGCATTTTTTACCGCAAGGTCACTGCCTAAATTAGATTTTACATCTGCGGTACGGATGATCTTATCATTAATAGGCGCCCAGTTTGCCAGAGAAATGGTTCGCAAATTGGGATTGTATGTTTCTGCTCTCGTTAAAAAATCGGGGTAATTAATATAGTTCGGATTGGTAAAATTATTATCCTGAACATTATGTTTCGTATGCCATACACCCGTTAACATCGTACTCCAGCCATTTCCACTCCAAGTGGTTGCAGCACAAAGTCCGTCTATAGAATAAATAGATTTTGTGATCAGGCTCTGGATATTGGGAATAGAGGATGACATCATGACATCAGCGCGGCATCCGTCTATACCGATAAAAAGAACTTTCTTGGTTTGGGCACTTACCAGACAGCTCAGTAAGACAGCCATTGAAAATAGTTTTGATTTCATAAAATTCATTGTTTAAAAAGAGAAAAGTTTACAAATAGTAATTAATATTTTAATAATTGTAAAATTAATTTACTATTTGTAAACATATGTAAACTTAAAGTTAATTAAAGAATAAAAAAACGATAAGAAATTGAGGCTGAATGAATCAGTAAATGCTGAAAGAATATATTAAAGAATATCTTCAGCCTCAGAGATGGTATTGAAAATATAATCCGGATGTGATTTTTCAAGTTCCGTTCGGTTTTGCGCTCCGGAAAGAACGGCAATGGTCAGCCCGCAGCCCGCATTTTTTCCTTCTTCAATGTCGATGACAGAATCTCCTGCTTTTAAGACTTTTTCAGGTTCCAGAATGTTGAATTTTTTCATCGCAAGATAAATCATTTCCGGACTGGGACGGCTTTCGGAAACATCATCTGCCGTTATCAAAGCGTCATAATGAATGTGCTCTTTCCAGTCGAGTTTGGTTAAAAGCTGTTGGGCAATTTCAAAAGTGTATCCCGTATTCAACACAATCTTCTTATTTTTAGCTTTCATGTTTACTAAAAAATCTTCAACACCATGAATGGGATGTACGTCCAGATTCTGATAAGCTTCTTTTAACTGGTCTGAAAAATTTTCAAAAATAGGAAGTGCCTCTTCCTCATTCCCACCAATCTCATGTAATAATCTGGTGATGGCTTCCAGTTTTTCCATTCCGGCACAGCAGGAAAGCACTTTTTCTAATGAAACCTGATAGCCATAATCATTCACTGCATCCTTCAGGGTTTTGTATACTACATTATCTTCATTAATTGTTGTTCCGGCCATATCCAGAACCAATAATTCTATGTTCTTCATTATTTTGTTATGCATAAATTGTATTGATATTGAATTTTGAGAATCCTCCGCTTCCCGTCATTCCTTTCCCTCCGATACCGGTTACAATATGAATATTGGGAGAGGGATTGTGCTCGAAAATATCTTTTGTTTTACATTGAGAATAGATACCGGACCATCTTCTCTGGATCTCATAAGTAGGAAGGTCTATGATTTTTTTTGCTTCATTGATCATGAATTCATCGATTTCCATATTAAGGTCATATCCTAGATCATCAACATCCTTTGCGTCGGCATATTCATGGGAATCTCCTAAAATAACAGAGCCGTCTAAAGCCTGTTTGAATAAAATATGCACCCCAAATTTTTTTTCAAAAGAATTCGGATCTTCAAGAGATTTTATTTTTTCATAAGAAGCGCATTCCTGAAAAGATTCATACCTTCTGATGGATAAACCGGTAAGAATGTTTCCCGGCAGTGAATAAATTCCCTGGGGTTTTGCCTGCAGCATCTGCAGTTTGGTTACTTCAAGATCGCTTTCATTGAAAACTGCCGGATATAACGTTTTGAATTCATGCCCTCCGCAAATAATAATCTTTGAAGCGGTAAATTCTATTCCATCTGCCGTTACAGCAATGCATTCCGTATCATTTTCATAGGTTTCAATGGCGGTGGTATTGTAGAATATTTTTAATCCTGATTTTTCCTGAAGCAGCGTATGGAGCTTTACAATCATTTCAGCGGAATCCACCGATAATTCCTGAGGGAAAAATAAACCTCCTTTACAGTAATCGGAGCGCAGGCCGTCGAATCGGTTGATGCATTCGCTTTTAGAAAGAAGAATAGATTCATATTCATTGTTCTTATTAATTTCATATAATTCTTCTATCAGCTGGTGTTCCTCGTTATTGGATGCAATATACACAGAGCCGTTTTTGCGGACCGTAAGATCAGCCTGTGCCTGCAATTCATTATAAATTGCTAAACTTTCTCTTCCGAAATTCTGCCATTTAAGATCCATTCCCGAAGGAACTACCTGCCCGAAATTTCTTACCGTGGCACCCTGAGGTCTGGAATTCTTTTCAAGGATTGCAACGGTAAGATTTTTTTTCAAAGCATGATACGCATGAAATGTTCCTAAAATTCCGCCTCCCACAACGATTAAATCGAATTTTGTTGTCATTTTTATATTATTTTTTATACCATTTTCGAAGCATCGAAATGGATGTATTGATTATTATTTGATTTGGGTTTTGATTTTTTTCTGAATGCTAAAAAAGCGACCACGGATGAAATAAGGGCTGCTGCAACAATAATATAGTTCAGCTGTATATAAAAGCTAAGCCAAGAAGTTTGAGCCGAGCCGAAATTTTTATACAGAAGAATCAGTACACTTCCCAGATACCCGAAAGAATCTACAAAATAGATCAGGAAGCCTACATTTCCTTTAATCTCAAATGCAGCAATCATCCGGTCGAAATAGATACCGTTGAACGGGATGTAACATACATACATGCCGAATCCGGAAAGAACCATCCATGGAAAAGGGGGCAAAGAACCGCTTTGAAATAAGTAGGTAGAAATACCCACTGTTCCTATCCCTGCAAAAAGAATGTAATGATAGTAGGTAAAAGCTTTTTGGTTGTTTTTAACCTTTACCATACAGCTAAGAATTAAGAGCACCATAACTGCGATTGGAATCTCAGTCAGCGTGAAAATGGAGCTGTCAAACTGACTGTGCATATCATCCCAGATCTCCCGGTTGAAGTTGTCCCTGAAATCCCTTAAAACAGTAAGACTGATATACAAGACTGTAATACAGACCAGCGGAATGAAAAACTGACGGATTAATGCCTTTCTCTCTGTTTTATGAAGCGGCTGCCTTTTGTTTTTTAAAGCAATATCCTCTTCATCGGGCTGAGGGAGTTTTTCAAGCATCCATCCGAAAAACAGTAGGGGAATAATGAAAATCAAACCCGCTGCAAAAGGCATCCAGAATTCTGAAATAGTAAACGTATCCATCAGGAATTTCCCGATTGACTTTGTAAATCCTGAAGATACAACGAAGCTTGAACAGAGAAATAAGCCGATAATTTCGGTTGTTTTCCTTCCCTCAATATAAGAGAAAACAATGCCCCAGATCATCCCCAGCGGAATACCGTTCATAAACATAAAAATAATGTTATAAGGTGCCGGAACGACAGCAAATCCCAGGAGGGCAAGCTCTGCCATTGCAATAAAAAAGAACAGATAAAAGATTCTCTTCTCCGGTTTCAGCTCTGAAATAAATCGGATGCCGATGAATTTTGAGATAAAATAACCTACAACCTGAGCGATAATAATCAGCACTTTATATTCTACTCCGAAATAAGAAAGGCCTTCGAAAGATGCCACTGTAAATGGTTTTCTAAAACCATACATGCAAAAGTAAACTCCAAAAGCAGCAAGGGCTGCTTTCAGGGTTATTCCTATTTTTTTGTTGCTGTTTTCTGTCATTAGAAATTCAGTTTTATTCCAAGATTACATCGTACTCCATAGTATTCAACCTGCTCCGGACGGTCTTCATTCTTTCCGAAATGGTAGATTAAAGGTTTGTTCAGGATATTATTGACATCTGCATACAGCATCAGATGTTTGGTGAACTGATAAGAAGTTCCGAAATCCAAACTGCTGTACTTCCCGTAATAAGAATCATTGATATCCGTTTCGGCATATTCTACAGCATATTTTCCTTTATGATTGTAAGCGAGTCTCGCATTGAAGCCTTTCTTCTCAAAAAACACCTGAATATTGTAAAGTTCTTTTGCCTGATAAGGCAGAGTCACTTTTCTTCCGCTTGGTTTTTCCATTTCCGAAGTCATGAAAGTGGCATTAAGCTGTGTCCCAAAATACTGAAGAAAGCCCGGTAAGAAATCGAACCTTCGGTTAATTCCCAGCTCAACTCCTCCCAGCCAGGCAGTTTTCCCGTTATTCGGTGCCGTGAACTGTACTCCATTCATCCCATTGTAAGAACCGATAAAAGAATCCTGGAAAATAGGATCTGTGATGGATTTATAAAAAACACCGCCACTTAAGATGCCTACATTTGAAAAATAATATTCTCCCATCAGATCAAAATTCAGAGAATAAGTAGGATTCAGGTTGGGGTTTCCGCCTTTAAACTCATTGTCTGCTTCGCTGTACGTGCCGCCGGGAGTAAGATCACCGAAGTTGGGTCTTGAGAACGTTCTTGTTGCGGCAAAACGGAGATTGGTTTTATCATTCAGGGCATATTTCAGATGCACCATCGGCAATACAGCCAGATAATTTTTTGTATTTTCCACCGGAGTCAGCACATCATCGATGACACTGTAGCCTTTTACCGTAGTGTGGGTGTTTGACAGTCTTAGTCCTCCCAACACCGTTATCTTATCATTAATTTTATAAGTTGCCATTCCATAGGCGTCTGCATGTTTTTCAAAAACATCAAAATTTCTTCCCAATGCTTTATTGTATTCCAGCGATTCGGAATCGGCAGGATTGATCTTTAAATTTCCCTGATTCTGAAACCAGAACTGATTCATTCCTGAGGTTGACAACACCGGCCCGAAACTGTTTCCGATGTGAGCATTCATCTCGCTTAAATAGTGGCTGCCGTTCGGCTGTGAAGTGATATACTGGCCGTAATCCGATAAAAGAGGGGCTGTTCCATTGCTCCAGTTGTAAAAAATATCTGAAAATCTTGCATTTCGCTCTTTGTCACGGTATTTGAAACCATATTTTAGCGTCAGTTTATCAGATGCATTGATTTCATGATTGAAGGCAGCTACGATTTTATCTTTTTCTTCAACAAAAACTTTATAAAATTCCAGATCGGTAAATCTCATCTGGGAAGCGTCCATCTTAAAATTAGGATCACTGTAAAAACCAAATAAGGCATCCGGATCTTTATAATCTAATTTTCCGCCGTCTGCTTTCCAATACGCTCTTGGTCCGTTTCCGTGGTCTGCAATATAATTAGGATTGATTCCAACGCCAGACTGGGTATATTTAATTACATAATAGGAGTTATTCAGTTTGTCCGGAATATTTCCATACTTAAATCTGTTGTCATAATAAGAAAGGTCCCAATCTATTTTCCCTTTATGTAACGTGTGAATTCCCCCCAGAGAAACAGAAGTAAGCTCTGTGATCAAAAGATTGTGAATGTTCTGGAGTTCCACCCTCGCTGTGTTGTTTGCCGCACTGAATTTGTCGAATCTGATTCTGTGCTTATAATGCGTTTCATCATCAGATAAAGTTCCATACATTCCTTTCAGGTAAAAGGTATTTTTGGGAGATAAAACATATTCAAATGCTGTATTGACCCCTGTAGTTTTTCTTACCCCGTTATAATCACGAAGTTCCATTCTGAAAACGCCTTCATCCCCGCTTCTTCTTGCTTCAAAATTATCGGTAGACCAGTTCCTGATAAAATGAGCAACATTAAACAGATATCCGAATTTTTTATCCTTTGTTCTTCCGCCGTACAGCAATCCCAGATTATAGACTCCTTTATCAGCCTTCATATTATATCCGGTTCCCAGGGTCGCCTTGAATTCGGTTTTCATGGGTGGGGTTTTGGTGATAAAATTAACACCGCCACCGATTCCGTCTGCCTCCATGTCTGGTGTAAATGATTTATTGACGTGGACGTAAGAGATCAGTTCTGTGGGGAAAAAGTCAAAGGCGGTAGCTCTTGAGGTGGTTTCCTCTTCTGCGGTCGGAAGCCGGTTTCCATTGATGGTGGTAGAAGCCCAAAACGGAGGAAGTCCCCGCAGAGAAACGAATCTTCCTTCTCCCTGATCCCGCTCTATAGAAACACCCTGTACACGCTGTACGGTTTCTGCGGCATTTCTGTCCGGTAGTTTTCCGATACCGTCCGACGCAATGACATTGCTGATATTGATTGCATTTTTTTGAAGATTTAAAGCCCTTGCTTCCGTGTTTTTTAATGTTCCTGTCACAACCACTTCATCAATGCTTTTCTGTTGTTGGGAAAGTTTTATAGTACCTAAATCTTTAGTTTCATCAGTTTGTATGGTGACGTCAACAGTGGAGGTTTCGTAGCCGATATAACTGATTTGTACACTGTACTGTCCGGATTTCAGATCATTGAAAATAAATTTTCCGTCTATATCCGTCACTGTATTTTTTGTAGAGCCTTTTATTTTTACCGAGGCACCGGGAAGAGGCTGGCTGTCATCAAGGACAGTTCCTATAATTAATTGCTTTTGGGCTGAAACAATAGTAATCATACAGACAAAAACAAGGGTAAGTAATTTTTCTAATTTTGTTTCCATTTTTACATATATTAAATTTTTTATGCAAAACAAGCTAATAATTTTAATATATGTAATAATTACATGTTAAGTAATAATTAACAAATTCATAGAAAATGTTACGTTAATTTTACTTGTATGGGTTCATTAAAAACGAAAATAAGGAGCAATAAATTGATAAAAGCCTGTATAATATGCTTTTAATACTGCTGTAGGAAGAATCTGAATAATGAAAATAAAACAAAGATTCGTGTTAAACCTGTATTAATATTGAAAAAAGAGGAAAACGAAAAGTTGAGTATTTGTAAACTTTTGTAATGGAGCATAAGTGAGAAAGAATGCAATACTATCATTCAAAATAAAAAAGAACGGAAAATAAGGAAAGAAATTCCGGGTGAGTAAGATTAATTTTTATCGGAATAAAAGTAGAGGACAAGCATAACACAGCTTTCATTGCTGATGCTTACGGGAACGTGAGGGAATTTTCCGTTGAAATATAAAGAATCCCCTTCCTGTAAGATGACTTCTTCATTATCGATCAGATATTTTACCTCTCCTTTTAAAATATATTTGAATTCCCAGGCATCCGTAATTACTTTTTCCCTTTTAGAATGGGGCTCGAGCGTCAGTAAAGCAGCTTCAAAACCTAATGAATGAAGACTTTTACTGAAAATGTGCATGTATTTGAATCCTTCAGCTTCCACTTCCTTTTCGATAGGCTGTTGGCTTTCTTTCGGAAGATAAATGAATTTCGCATGGGATTTTTTCTCTACCCCTTCAAAAAAGTAGCTTGCGTCAATGTCCAGTGACTGGATGAGGTCCAAAAGTACAGGAAGAGACGGGATGGTCCTTCCATTTTCGATGCGGGAAATAAGGCCATTGCTTACATTTGCTCTTAAAGCCAGTTCATTGATGGTTAAATTATTTTTTTTTCTAATATCTTTTAATCTTTTTCCGATACCTATTAAAAAATCGTTCATAGTGTGTAAAATTTAACCCGAATTGTTTTCATCAGTCTGTTATGACAACAAATTTAGCATTAATTCTTATAGTTTTTACGAAGTGAGAGCATCGTTACAGAAAATTGTTATTCATTATGATGACGTAGCCGGTAAATGGGCGTGTGATCCGATCAATACATTCATGTTTTTAAGAAATCAGGCTTATAGGATTCAGCATCCTGTTTCCGGCCAAAATAAAAATTGCTATTTTTGTGAAATTCGGTATTTATGAAAAAAATTATTTTAATCGAAGACGAAACAAGCGTAGTATCTTTTATAAAAAAAGGACTTCAGGAAAAAGGCTATGAAATTTCAGTTGCCTTTGACGGCCGTACCGGGGTACAGCTGGTACAAGCAAATGATTTCGATTTGGTAATTTTAGACATTATGCTTCCCGAAATGAATGGGATTGACGTCTGCAAAGAGATTAGAAAAACGAATAAAAACGTTCCTATTCTGTTTCTGACTGCTCTGGGAACTTCTGAGAATATTGTTCTCGGCCTGGAAAGTGGTGGCGATGATTACCTGGTGAAACCTTTTAAATTTATTGAACTGGTAGCCCGTGTAAAATCTTTACTAAGAAGAAGCAATACCAATACAACTCCGGAAGTTGCAGAACCGGAGATCGATAATGAACATGTTTTGCAGTTTTCGGACCTGGTCGTTAACGATTATACAAAAAAAGTAACCCGTTCGGGGGAAGAAATTTCCCTGACTTCTACAGAATATAAACTGCTGCTGTACTTCCTTAATAATCCTGAAAAGGTAATTTCCCGGGCTGAAATTCTGGATGCCGTCTGGGGTGTTAATTACGAGCTGGGAACTAATGTGGTAGATGTGTACGTCAATTACTTACGAAAAAAAATGGACCAGCAGGATGATAATAAACTGATACATACCGTGATAGGAATGGGATATGTGCTGAAAAAACCGTAATGGATGTTTAATAAAGTGATCACAAATCAAACCAAAACGATGGTACTTTTAATGCTGGTTTTTACCGCCATTATATTGCTGTTCAGTGGATTGGTTTATTTTTCGATTGTCAACTTTTCGCATCAGAGGTTTTATGAGCTGCTTAAGATCCGTACCACGACTATTGTTCAGATAGAAAAAGGTAAAAATGACCTGGATCTTCCGGAAAATTATATTTTGAACAGTCTGAATGATGAAGAGCTTCCAATGGAAAAGGATTATGTTTTTGCCGTTCCTACCGATTCCAATTTCAAGAAGATCTCCCAGGAAGTTCATATTCCCGATTATTTTTTTAAAAATATCATCAAGAAAGGGGAGGCAAATTATAATGATAAGGAGTTTTATTATATCGGACAGTCTTTCAAATTTGACGATAAAGAATATATTGCCATCGCTTCGGCAAAAAACCATTATGTGGTCTATTATTTAGGGTTTTTGAAAAGAACACTGATTACCTGTATTGTGCTGTCTCTGTTTTTCAGTATGATCTTTTCGTTTTATTTATCGAAAACATTATTCAAACCCATCTTAAAAATTACAGGAAAAGTAAAGGAAATAAGTTCTGAAAATTTACACTTAAGACTTGAACCCCAGCCGGATAACAAAGAGCTGAACGAACTGGTAGACACTTTCAATGATATGCTCAACAGAATCGAAACATCATTCGAGACTCAGAATCATCTGATTGGAAATGTATCCCATGAACTTCGTACCCCTCTTACTTCTATTATGGGGGAAGCAGATGTCGCTTTATCGATCAACAGAACGGCAGAGGAATATAAAGATACCCTTGAAATTATCCTGGATGAAGCTGAAAAGCTGGATAAAAAGATCAAGGCACTGCTGATGATCGCCCAAACCGGATTTGACGGGAAAATCCAAAAAATGGATAAGGTAAGAATCGACCAGCTGCTTTGGGATGTGATTGAAACCTTGCGAAAAATCGATACCCGGAATAATATCTATCTGGATATCAGCATGCTGCCGGATAATCCCAAAAAATTAAAAGTTCAGGGTAATGAACAATTGCTGCATCTTGCTGTGGCGAATATCATTAATAACGGTTGCAAATATTCTAATTTTCAGCAGGTGAAGGTTTCGCTGGGAGCCACGGATACAGATGTCTATATCATCGTCAAGGATTTCGGAATCGGAATACCACAAGAGGAAATGAATAAAATTTATGATCCTTTCTTCAGGGCTTCAAATACCAAAAATTATGAAGGATACGGAATTGGTCTCCCATTAGCCCGTAATATTGTGAGGATGCACAACGGAGAACTGATCGTAAGCTCTCATGAAAATCAGGGAACAACGGTACAGATGCGTTTTCCTAATTTCTACAGTACCATTCAGGCAGAAGAAAAACTGTCGTAATCTGCTCATTCAGCCGGAAAGTGAACAAGGAAAGATGAATTTTGCTTGTATATTGCTGTATGAAGTGCTTCTACTCATTTTCTAATCTCATTTTAATCTCTTTAATCACATTTTAATTTCATTCCAAGGAACTTCTAATCTGGTCGTTCTAGTTTTGTATTATCAAATAACGATACCAAAACTAAATCTTAAAGATATGACCAAAACAATTTTAATTGCCACCGATTATTCTCTTGAGTCTCTGAATATATTGAAAAAAGTACTGAAAGAGAAAGATGCCGCAGAAGATCAGAATCAATACAATATTCTTTTGGTTTCAGGATATGAAATGGGAGATTCTATCAGAGAGCTTTTGTTCAATACAAAAAGTACCCTATTTAATAAAATCAGGCCCAAAGAATTCTGTGATGCCTATGGAATTATTAAGAACAAATATCCACACCTCATTGAAAGAATTGTCTGCGATATTTTCACCGGAAGTTTCCAGAGAACCTTCAACAATTATGTGAGAGCGGAAAATATCGAAGAAGCATATTATTCTCCTTCCATACAAAGTAAAGGCAAAGGAAAATTCGATATCATTCCTTACATCAAAAAATGCAAAGAACTCCAGTCTCAGGAAATAGCAGTGGAGATCCAGGAAAGACTTCCGGAAAGAGGAAGACTGGCAGAAGTCTTTGTTGAAGTCTAATACAAACCGACAACCTTAAAAAGAAACGAAAATGTTAAGAAATTATAGTAACAGCAGGACATTGGGAGACAACATCAGGTTGGGGACGCTGACCGCCTTTACGGCGGGTACTATAAATATAGCATCCCTATTGATTTTTCTCTCTTTTACCTCAAACGTAACAGGGCATTATGCCATTTTAGCCGCTGAAATAAGCAAAGGAAACTGGACGCAGGTCGCAGTAGTGGGAGCATGGATTTTTCTCTTCTTCTTCGGAAGTTTCCTGGCCAATTTTATGGTTATTAATTTTAACAAAAAGAGTAAATACTTAGCCCACTCTCTGCCTATCGTATTGGAAATAATATGTTTACTGTTTGTGGGAGTGTATGGACAGTTCTATTATCAGAAAACGTTGGAAGAAACAGAATATCTGGTTGCCTTAATGCTATTTGCAACGGGATTGCAGAATGGATTAACGGCCAGTATTTCCAATTTTTCAGTAAAAACTACCCACCTTACCGGGACAACTACTGATTTAGGGATTTTACTGTCTATGTTTACCCATAAAAAATACAGGAAAAACGGCGAACTGATCGGTAGGGCCAAGCTGTTGCTGAGTATTATGTTAGCGTATGTACTTGGAGCTGTATTTTCAGGGCTTACGTATTATTATCTGGAGTTTAGGGTATTTTATGTAATCTGTCTGTGTCTTTTGGTGGTCATTGGATACGATGCTTACAAAATTCATTTGAGACACTTCAATACAAGATACCGATATGCCAGAATTTATAAAAAACCAACGCTTTTGGCTTATTTATATGATAAGATTCATGGCGAGCCGGAAAGGAAAGAAAAGAGGAAACTCGTATTTGATGAATAAAATAAGAAATTTCAATATTAATTTTGTGTAAACTAGCTGTGAATCAATCCTCTATTTGTATATTGCAAGTAGGGGATTGTTCTTTTTGAAAAAATACACAAAAAGAGAACAGGCCTCTGGGGTGATTTGCGGCAAGATTGTTGATTTGTTGATAATTAAATTTTAATTCACGGTTTTAATATTTTAATTCCCGTTTTCATTGACTATTTTTGTAAGTTGATTTACGTTTTTTATGTCAGATATTATTCAGCTTTTACCGGATCATGTAGCCAACCAAATTGCGGCAGGGGAAGTGGTGCAGAGACCTGCGTCCATTGTGAAAGAACTTTTGGAGAATGCAATAGATGCGGACTCAGCTAAAATAGAGCTGATTATAAGAGATGCCGGGAAAAACCTTATTCAGGTGGTGGATGATGGAAAAGGAATGTCTGAAACAGATGCAAGAATGGCATTTGAAAGACATGCAACTTCCAAAATCCGGGGAACGGAAGATATCTTTAAAATCTCTACAAAAGGTTTCCGCGGAGAGGCTCTGGCCTCTATTGCAGCGGTTTCCCAGGTTGAGCTGAGAACGAAACAGAAAGATGCTGCGATCGGAACCAATATCTATATCGAAGGTGGAGTTTTCCAGTTTCAGGATCCGATTCAAACTGCCGACGGATGTAATTTTTTAGTCAAAAATCTTTTCTATAATGTTCCCGCCAGAAGAAAATTTCTTAAAAACAACAATGTAGAGTTCAGACATGTTATCGATGAATTCCAACGTGTTGCCCTGGCTCATGAAAATCTGGAATTTTCTTTATTTCATGATGATGAGCCCGTATTCAGATTAAGAAAAGGAAGCCAGATGCAGCGTATTGTAGATATTTTCGGCAGAAAACTGCAGCCGCAGCTGATTCCTATCAAAGAAGATATTACCTGGTGTAAACTTCACGGATTTGTCGCCAAACCGGAAGGAGCCAAGAAAACCAGAGGTGAACAGTTTCTTTTCGTTAACGGAAGGTTCTTTAAAAGTCCATATTTTAACAAAGCGGTTCAGGAAGCTTTTGAAGGGCTTCTTATGCCGGGTTATGTACCCACTTTTTTCCTTTTCCTGGAGCTTGATCCGGAAAAGATTGATGTGAATATCCATCCGCAGAAAACAGAAGTAAAATTCGAGGATGAGCACCTTATTTTTGCATTGCTGCGCTCAACGATAAAGAGATCGTTAGGAATTTATAATGTAGCGCCAAGTCTTGATTTTGAAAGAGATCCGGAGTTGG
Organism: Chryseobacterium soli; assembly: GCF_000737705.1. Classification (GTDB taxonomy): domain Bacteria; phylum Bacteroidota; class Bacteroidia; order Flavobacteriales; family Weeksellaceae; genus Chryseobacterium; species Chryseobacterium soli. The sequence continues at coordinate 567,715 of NZ_JPRH01000001.1, forward strand.
ATGATATGATGCAGAATACATTCCCAAGTAAGGCGAACAGCAGAGGAGGAACCCTGAAAATGCCGGAAATTATTGTCGATAAAGACTATAATCCATTCTTAGAAGAAAAGCAGTTTATGCAAACCGAAATGCAGAATCTTTCGGAAATGTATTACCAGAATATTGCTGCCGAACCGTCTAAGATCAATTTATTCGAAGACGAAGATTTTGATGAAGACCTTATGAGACTTCCGAACGGATACTGGCTCTTTAATAAAGGCGACAAAGTGTTGATGCTGGATCTTGGAAGAATGCACAGGCTGATGGTTTCGGAACATAACAAACCTCTGAAAAAAGGAACAACCAACAGTCATTCCCTGCTTTTTTCGTTAGAGTATCATATGAATGAGATTGAAAAGAATAAATATCAGTCGATCAAAAAATACCTTCCAAGCCTGGGATTTGAAATGAAAATTGCTCACGAAAACGTACTGAGCATTGACGCCGTTCCCGAAGGCCTGAAAGAAACGCAGGTAATGAAATTTCTGGAAAATCTTTTTGATATCCTGGAATATAAAACGGAAGAAGAATTTTTACAGTTCTATCACAACCAGTGGAACAAAATGCAGTCGAAATCCAGATTCGATTTTATTTATAAAAAAGATGCGGAACAGCTTATTAAAGACTTTACAGCACTGGGCTTTCCGGAATTTTTACCAAACGGGAAAAGATGTTTCTTTGAAGTTCCGTTTAATGATTTTAAAAACAAATTTTAAAAAATGTTTAACAATATACCACCGATTACAAGAAATATTATTATTATAAATGTGATAATGTTTATTGCCACATTTTTTCTTCCACATTTAGATGATATACTTGCAGCTTATTACCCTTTTTCACCCAACTTCAGGTCATGGCAGATCATTACGCATATGTTTATGCATGGAGGGTATATGCATATTATATTCAATATGTTTACGCTTTTTAGTTTTGGACCGATTCTGGAGCAGGTTTTAGGTGAGAAAAAATATCTAATTCTTTATTTTGTCAGTGGTTTGGGTGCTTTTGCATTATACAATCTCTGGAATTTTGTAGAAGTACAGCAGGTATCAGCAGCTTTGGAAAATTTGGGAGTTAATGTAGCCGATATATATACGCAGGCAAGTATTAGTTATACAGGAAATGTTGGTGCCAATATAAAAACCCCTGAACAAGTTGAACTTTTTAAAACATTATATTCTATACTAAGATCTCCTATGTTAGGTGCTTCTGGAGCAATTTTCGGTGTGATAGCAGCTTTTGCAGCCTTGTATCCGAATGCCAAAATCATGATTATGTTTATTCCGGTTCCTGTAAAAGTAAAATATATATTGCCAATAATCATAGTAGTTTCTATATTTTTAGGTTTCTCAGGAAATGTAGGTGGCATTGCCCATTTTGCCCATGTAGGAGGTGCATTGGTAGGATTTCTTCTGGCGATGATCTGGAAGAAAAAACTATACAGAACTCATTAATAAGATCTGATGAAAATTTTCCGTCTTATATTGCTGATCCTGCATGTTGGAATCCTGTTTTTATTACTGGGCACTTTACTGAATGCTTATGTTCCGCCTAAAATATTTCCATGGTTTAATCTGCTATCGTTAGGATTTCCATTTCTTATGATTTCCTATGTTGTCCTGATTTTTTTCTGGATTTTCAGCTGGAAGAAAAGAGCATTTGTTTTTATGTTACTGGGACTGTTTTTTCTTAACCCTGTAAAAAGATGGATCAATTATTCTTCTGATCCAAAAGGAACAGCCGATCTTAAAATCGTTTCTTTCAATACCAGAGGAGGAATTATGGGAAGAGAAACTATCGGCAAATATCTGGAATCTCAGAATGCAGATGTTATGCTGCTACAGGAAGACAGAGGAACGGGTTATGAATTTAAAGGTTATGAAAAAGCCAATCCAAAGGCTATCCTTACTGTTTTTACAAAGCATAAAGTAATCGAGACGAAATTAATAGATACTACTAATGAAGAAATACAGTCCTACGGAACTCAGACAGATATTGAGATAAGAGGAAAAATATACAGATTCATTAATGTATATCTGCATCCGTTTAAGTTTGAAAAAGAGATGGTTAAGCTTAACGGAAATACTGATGCAGATGAAGAAAAGGTAAAAAATATTGTAAAGAAACTTGTTCCTACCTTTAAAATACATCAGGATCAGGTCAGTACTATCAGAAATGCGGTTGAAAATTCACCGTATCCCGTTATTTTAGCTGGCGATTTTAATTCGGTTCCGAATTCTTATGAATATTATCACTTATCGGAAGGTTTGGAAGATGCATTTTTTACGGTAGGTAAAGGCAGTGCAACCAGCTTTCATGATTATAAATTTCCGATTAGGATTGACTATGTTTTTTCATCAAAATCAATAACTCCAATCAGTTACAAAGTAGACCGTTCTGTAGATATTTCGGACCATTACCCGGTGGTGGCTACTTTTTCGTTACATAAGTAATAATCATAAAGTTAGTTAAAATTATTAGTCTTGGTAGGGTTTTTGCTTAAAAAACAGGGTACCTAGACTGTTATTTTCATGAAGCTGAATCATATACTATTATTTTTACATATTGCAGTTGTTGTCCTTCTGTTGTGTACATTGGGAAACGCATGGATTCCGCCTAATATTTTAGGAAATTTAAATCTACTTTCTCTTGGCTTTCCTTATCTCATTGCTGTTCATATTATATTTACAGTAATCTGGATTCTTCAAAGAAAAAAAATAGCTATTGCTTTTGCCCTGGGAACTCTTATTTTCTATAACCCCATAAGACGATGGGTTAATTTCTCTCCCAAAACAGAAAATCAAAAATCCATCAGAGATATTAAAGTGCTTACTTTTAATGTAAAGTATGGTGATTTCGGATGGGAAAAGGTAAAAAAATATATCAGAGAGCAGGATGCTGATATCATCCTGGTTCAGGAAAAAGACACCAACAAGGCATTAAGAAAGGATATGGTGAAATATCCTACCGTTATCTTAAAGACAAAACACCGTATTGTAAGACAGGCTGAGCTTATTGAAGATAAGTCCAGAGGGAATTCTTTTTATGCGGATATTGATATCAACGGAAGGATTATAAGGGTAGTGAATGTCTATTTAGAACCTTTCAGACTTCATAAATCAATGCTTCAGTTTGATGGATTTGGGAAAGAACAAGGTAAAATATCAACACTGCTTGCTCATATGACGCCCACTTTTAGGGCTCATGAAGAACAAATTAAAAAAATCAGAAAGGCTGTAGATTCTTCACCTTATCCTGTGATTTTGGCAGGTGATTTTAACTCTGTTCCCAACTCTTATGAATATTATAATTTAGGAAAAGATCTTCAGGATGCTTTTCTAACGGTCGGAAACGGTATTTCTACCAGTTTCCATGATTATAAAGTGCCTTTGAGAATTGATTATATCTTCAGTTCTAAATCACTTATTCCTTTGACTTATAAAGTAGATCAGTCTGTGAAATTATCGGATCACTATCCTGTAATTGCGGAATTTCTGCTAAATTAGTTCCATGAAAAATTTAGTATTTACGGTTTTCGTTTTTTCAGTTGTATTGACGGCTTGCTCTAAAAAAGAAACAGCCGGATTTGCTGTACAGGAAGACGTAAAGGTGCAGTATGATACTGCCGCCATTGATTCTTTTTCGAATGGTGCTGCTTCAATGGATGTTGTGCGCCGTATCAAAATGTCTTCACAAAAGTATCAGGACTCCCTGAAACAAGCAAAAATACTTCAGGACCAGGAAAAAAAGCTTAAAGAAGAGCTTGAAAAAGACAACAAGAAAAAGCTGGAAGAAGAAAAGAAGAAAATGGACGAAGGAAAACAAAAAGCTTCCTCTGCTTCCACACAAAATGAAAACAAAAACCAATAAAAGTTTTTATATTTAAAACCATCATAAAAAATATATAATATGAAAAAACAAATCTTAACAGTAATGGCAGTCGCTGCATTTGCTGTATCATGTACGAAAACAACGACAAAGACGGAGCAGGTAGAAAATCCTGATGGATCAGTTACCACCACCAGTACAACTGTTACCCAAGGTTCAGATGCTCTGGATACTGCGAAAATTAACAAGACAAAAGAAGATGTAAAGTCGAAAGTTGATGAAGCGGGAAATAAAATCGATAATGCTGCCCAGAAAGCAAAAGAAGATATCAAAGCAAAAGCTGATGAGGCTGGTAATAAAATAGACAACGCTGTACAGAAAACGAAGGAAGACCTTCATAAAGCCGGAAAAGACATTAAATCCGGAGCTAAAGAAATCGGAAGCGATGCAAAAGGAGCGGCCGCAAAAGGAGCTCAGAAAGTGGAAGATGGCGCTAAAAAATTAAAAGAAGATTTAAATAAATAACGAAATGAAAAGCGGCAGCCTGATCAGGCTGCCGCTTTTTTTTATTGATTAAGTTCCAGTAAAGGATCTATGTATTCTCTGTCGTTGCTTAGTCTTGGTACCTTATTCTGACCGCCCAGCTTTCCTTTAGATTCCAGCCAGTTATAGAATAGGTTAGGTTTGGCAATATGAACAATAGGTTTCTTAAGCGTGATATTGTTGTATCTTTTTGCTTCATAGTCAGAATTCACCGTTTTTAAATGCTGGTCAAAAGCATCTACGAAACGTTCTAAATCATCAGGAGTTTGGCTGAACTCAAAAATCCATTCATGGGCACCGCTTTCATTTTCTTTCATGAAGATTGGAGCTCCGGTGAAATCGGTAATACAAGCTCCTGTACTTTCGCACGCCATGGAAATTGCAGACTCTACATTAGTAATCATCAGCTCTTCTCCAAATGCATTGATATAATGTTTGGTTCTCCCTGTAATTTTTATCCTGAAGGGGTTTGTAGAGGTAAATACAACCGTATCTCCAATAAGGTATCTCCATAAACCTCCGTTGGTAGTAATGACCATCGCATAATTTTTACCTACTTCAACATCTTCTAAATTAACGGTCTTCGGATCTGAAGAATGGAAATGTTCCATGGGAATAAACTCATAGAAAATACCGTAATCCAGCATCAACAGCATCTCATCACTATCAGATCTGTCCTGGATACCAAAGAATCCTTCAGAAGCATTGTAAATTTCGTAGTAATTGATGTTTTTTCCGATGATCTGCTTGTATTGCTCCCGGTAGGGCTTAAAACTGATTCCGCCGTGAAAAAACACCTCTAAATTAGGCCACAGCTCAGAAATATTGTTAACGTCGGTTTCCTTTAGCACTCTTTGCAGAAGAACGAGCATCCAGCTGGGAACTCCCAGGATACTTCCCACATCTTCATTTTTCACTTCAGAAGTAATCGCTCTCAGTTTGCTTTCCCATTCACCCATTAAAGACACCTTTTTGCTGGGAGTCGTTGTTATTTCTACCCAAAACGGAAGGTTATCAATTAAAATGGCCGAGAGATCACCAAACTTAGTGTTGAAATCTGCATAGAGTTCAGAACTTCCTCCCAGACGCAGGTTTTTATTGGTGAAAAGCTGATTTTCCGGATGGTTATTAGCATAAATCGAAACCATATCTTTTCCGGCTTTCATATGGCAGTATTCAAGACTTTCCGCAGAAATGGGAATAAATTTACTTTTGGCATTGGTGGTTCCCGAAGATTTTGCAAAATGCTTGATGTATCCGGGCCAGCTTACGTCTTTTTGCCCCTGGCGTGCTTTTTCAATATAAGGTTCAAAATCTTCATAAGAAACGATAGGAACCTTGTTTTTGAAGTCCTGATAGCTGGAAATGGAATTGAAGCCATATTTTCTCCCATATTCAGTATCCTCGGCATGAAACAGTTGGGAAAATAAGATACCCTTTTGTGTTTCAATGGGATGGTCCATGAAATTTTGTATCTGATCTATCCGCTGACGGATAAACCAATTGACTACCGTATTGAAAAGTGCTTTCGTTGCCATTCCAACAAATATAATGATATTTGATTTTTTGCAAGTGTTTTTTTACAGGATTGCATAAAAAAACCGCTACAAATTTGTAACGGTCTATATTTAGATTTATTGTTTCTTAGCAATACTCATCGTAAGCAGCCTGTAGATTGGCGGCAATTGCTCCTGCAGGATTTCCTTCAATGTGATGTCTTTCCAGCATATGAACCAATTCTCCGTCTTTGAAAAGCGCTACACATGGAGAACTTGGAGGGAAAGGAGCCAAGTGCTTTCTTGCTTCAGATACAGCTTCTGTATCAAAACCAGCGAAAACCGTTGTTAAATGATCAGGTTTTTTATCTCCTGTTAAAGAATACACCACTCCAGGTCTTGCAGCACCCGCTGCACATCCGCATACAGAGTTGATCACTAATAGAGTCGTTCCGGACTGCTTTAATGCTTCTTCTACTTTTGCAGGCGTTGTTAAATCTTCGAAACCTTTATCTGTAAGTTCAGCCTTCATAGGCATCACTAAATCTGTTGGATACATATTTTTGTTTTTTAAATCTATGCAAAGTTAAACAATTCTTTACGTTTGTTCAATATATAAAAACTATTAGCCGATTAGGAAAACAAAATTAACTAGATATTAATTATTTAACAATATTCAAAAAAAAGTGAATTAAGTATATGTATAATTGAAAATAATTACTAAATTTGAAATGATTCTAAAAACAAATAACCATGAAAAATACATTTATTGCTTTCCCTCAAGCAAATGAATTTTTTAGTACTGACCGAAGGCGCTGATAAGAATGTGCCCTTTCCGTTTTGAGTAAAACCGGAATAATGATCTTGAATATCCCAAAATGAAGCCCGAAACTGGAAAAGTTTCGGGCTTCTTTAATTAAATCGATATGCAAAGGATGTATATCCGTACAATAAAATAGTTAATGGTTGTAATGGAGGAGAATTTTCATCCATTCCCCAGAACTAAGAAAGGAGTTTTTTTGCCATTTCGGAGATGCTTTTTCCATCTGATTTTCCGGCAAACGTTTTTGATGCAACTCCCATTACCTTTCCTAAATCTTTGATAGATTCAGCGCCGGTTTCTGAAATAATTTTCTTCATTTCAGCTTCCAGTTCTTCTGCAGAAAGCTGCTGAGGCAAGAATTTCTCAATAACTTTCATCTGAGCATCTTCTACTTCTGCCAAGTCATTTCTGCCTTGTGCTGCAAACTGTTCGTAAGAATCCTTACGTTGTTTGATCATTCTCTGTAAAATAGCAATTTCCTGCTCTTCTGAAACTTCTGCACCTCTGGCTTCTGTTTTTAGAAGAAGAATCTGTGATTTCACCGCACGAAGAGAATCCAGAGCTACTCTGTCTTTCTCTCTCATTGCTGTTTTTATAGCTTCGCTAATTATAATTTCTAGTGACATATTCTTTTTATTGACCAAGCAGTTTTATAAGCCCGGTAGTGTTTGTAACTGTTGCAAACTCATTATTTAAACATGCTAATTCCATGTTATGAATGTCTTGAGCCGAATATTTTTCTCCATTGATTCCAACTCTGTCAAATGTCGCACATTCATCTTCAATAAGATAGGTAGTAAAACCGAAATTACCGGACATTCTTGTCGTTGTACTTACACAATGTATCGTTGTAAGACCTGTTATAACAATGTTTTCTATGGATAACTTATCTAAAGTCTCTTTTAAATTGGTTCCAATAAAACTGCTGTTAACATTCTTTTTAATTAGATATTCGTTTTCTAAAGGAATGAAATCATCTTTTAATGCATTTCCGGCGTTGCTTTCGTGTAACAAAGATTGAGGATCTTCCGAGCAATGCTGAATAATAAAAACAGGTAACTGCTGCTTTCTGAAAACTTCGAGAATTTTCTTTGCATTTTCTTCAGCCATAGGGTTGTTTCTGTTTCCTCCCCAATATTCTGTATCGTCAAATCCTTTTTGGATATCTACGACAAGAAGTGCTGTATTTTTGTTTAATGATTTCATTCTTTAATTCAAAAACTAATCAACATCTTTATTTAAAAATCTGTTTTCTCTGATTTGCATAGAACCGTTGTTGTCAGACAAATAGGTATTGATATTTTGATCTGAAGCATTGGTTCCGTCAAGGGAAATATTTTTTCTCTTGAAAGCAGGAACAGATTCAAATTCATTAGACGCATCAAAACTCTGATAACGTGAATTGAATTCTTTTAATTTATTTCTTCTCTCAATCACTCTTTCCTGCTCTGCAGTTTTATTCACAAAAGTGAATTCTGTTTCATCAGTTTTTGGAGTTTCAATTTCTATTTTGTTCTCAAAAGTTGGTCTTTCTTCAGTTTTCGGACTTTCTTTAACGGTCTGCTGAAAGATATTTTCTGCTCTCTGAATAGGTTCTTCCACTACTTGGCTTACAGTATTCGTTGGCATGCTTGCTTCCGCTTTTGGATGTCCGTAATCTGTCTTAGGCTCATTAACCGGCTCATTCACGAAAAAACTGAATTCAACAGGTTTTTCCTGAGAGTATGAGTTGTTTGTAGGCTCTTCTTTTTTGTTGTCAAAATCAAAGGTGAATGACTGAGTTTCCAGATCGTTGGTCTCATCTTCTTCATCATCGATAGAGAATAGACTGAAAGCTTCTTCCTGATCCTGTTCTTCATCGTTTCTCCAGTGCTGTGCAACATCTCCTACCGTATCTTCCTCTCTTTCAGAGAATTTTATTTCTGTGGTAACGTCCTCATCGCCAATAATCATTTTTTTTTCAGAAGAAGACATTTTGAAGTTCTGAGTATCCTGATCTTCATCGTCTAGTCTGAAAAGGTTTTTACCTCCAAAATCATATCCCGGCTCTGGTGCAGCTTCTCTTTCTTCTCTTGATTTAAAAGGAGAGGCTTTAGACGGATCTAATCTGTCATTTAATCCAATTCTGATTTTTTCTGTAGTACCGGCAAACTTTTTATTGTCGTTTGAGAACCCTGTTGCAATCACAAGAACACTTACTGCGTCTCCTAATTCTTCATCAGCTCCTACTCCGAAAATAATATCTGCTGTATTTCCAGCTTCTTTCTGGATGTGGTCCATGATGATACCGATCTCATCCATCGTTACTTCTTCAGCACCGCTTCTGATCAACAATAATACATTTTTGGCACCTGTGATCTTATTGTCATTCAATAATGGTGAATCCAATGCTTTTCTTACTGCTTCTGCGGCTTTATTTTCACCTGATGCAGATCCTGTAGACATCAATGCTGTCCCTGAATTTTGAAGCACAGATTTAGCATCTCTAAAGTCAATGTTTACATCAAAATATCCTGTAATAACTTCTGCCATCCCTTTGGCTGCATTGGTTAATACTTCATCGGCTTTTGAGAATCCCTGTTTGAATCCAAGGTTTCCGAACTGCTGTCTTAGTTTATCGTTATTGATTACAATTAATGAATCAACATTATTTCTTAGTTTGTCAAGACCATTTTCGGCCTGTTCAAGTCTTCTTTTACCTTCGAAGCTGAAAGGAACGGTAACAATTCCTACCGTTAAGATGCCCATGTCTTTTGCTACTTTAGCGATAACGGGAGCCGCACCAGTTCCGGTTCCACCGCCCATTCCGGCAGTGATAAAAACCATTTTGGTATTTTGTCCCATGGCTGCTTTGATTTCTTCAATGCTTTCGATGGCTGACTTTTCTCCTACTTCAGGATCAGCACCTGCACCAAGTCCTTCAGTGATGGTTGTTCCCAACTGAACTTTATTAGCAACGGGGTTATTATCCAACGTTTGAGCATCCGTGTTACAGACCACGAAATCAACTCCGTGAATACCTTTTTCGTACATGTGCTTTAGGGCGTTGTTTCCACCGCCACCTACACCAATTACTTTTATGATTGATGAATTTCCTTTTGGTAAATCAAATGAAAATCCTTGTGTGCCTATATTTTCCATTATGTCTGTATTTACTATTCTACTTCTTCAAAGAATTTTTTAACTTTTTCCATAAGCGACTGTCCGAAAGTAAGTCTTGCCGCTCTTTTATTTTCCTGTTGTTCTCTTGCTGTTTCCTGTTCCTGAACAGGCGCCGCTGGCTGGGGAGCAACATTGGTTTCAACAGTTTTTGCTGCCACTTCTAGTTGCTGTTTTTCCAGGACGGCTTCTTCTTCATCTATGATTATCTGCTTTTTGTCACGGATTTTTAAACTTTCCATTAATAACCCGATAGACGTAGCAAATTCAGGACCTTTTAAGAACTGGTTTTTATCGTTAGCGATATATTCGTTAGCGAAACCTATTCTGCTGTCAAAACCTGTGGTATAATTGGCAAGCTGACGAAGGTATTTCAGGTTGGAACCACCTCCTGTCAGAACAATTCCTGCAATCAATTTTTTCTTTTGTTCGAAAGCTCCATAGGCTTTCAACTCTGTATTTACCATTTCCAGGATTTCTTCAACCCTTGCATTGATAATCTGTGCCAAGGTTTTAAGAGAAATTTCTTTGTCTGGTCTTCCGTGAAGTCCCGGGATTGTTACAAAGGTACTATCTTTTTCTAGTTCTGGAACAGCAGAACCAAATTTTACTTTCAGTTGTTCTGCGTGTTTTTCTATAATGGAACAGCCTTCTTTGATATCTTCCGTAATAATTCCGCCTCCGTAGGGGATGACACAAGTATGGCGAATGATATTATCTTTAAATATAGCGATATCTGTTGTACCACCACCTATATCTACGATGGCAACACCTGCTTCTTTTTCTTCTTTGGTAAGAACGGCTTCTGAAGACGCCAGGGGCTCTAAAGTAAGCGCTTCCATTTCCAATCCGGCTTCTCTAACACATCTTGCAATGTTTCTGATGCTGCCCATTTGTCCTACGACAACATGGAAATTGGCTTCTAAACGTTTTCCGTGCATTCCTACAGGCTCCTGAATTTCACCTTCGGAATCCACTTTATATTCTTGGGGAAGTACATGGATAATTTCTTCTCCAGGAAGCATAACCAGCTTTTTTACCTGGTCTTTTAAGGCTTCTATATCGTCATCCGTGATAAATTTATCAGGATGTTCACGCATTATATAATCGGAGTGCTGCAGAGAGCGGATGTGCTTTCCTGCAATACCTACAGTGACTTTTCGGATGGGAACACCAGCACTGGACTGTGCTTCAGACACAGCAGCCTTGATGGAATTAATGGTCTGCGAGATATTGTTCACAATACCTTTGTGAACGCCAAGACTTTTGGCCTTTCCTACACCGAGAACTTCAATCTTCCCGTGTGCATTCCTCCTTCCGACAATCGCGACTATCTTTGTTGTCCCGATGTCCAGACCTACTGAATACTCTTGATTTTCCATTTTTTATATCGATTTGATTTTTTTATGTTTTTTTTCAGTCTTTAATTTTAATACAGAAACAGAAGCATTTATTATTATACTACCGTTTCCGGGTTTTCTATTCTATTTTTACTTTTGCCTTTGGTTTGGGCTCCGGTTTTTTTTCAGTCTTTTTTTGAGTTTCTTTTGGCTTTGTTGCTATTTTATTTTTTTTACTTTCCTTTGGTTTTGATGAGGTTTTGACTGCTTTTTTAGTCTCTGCCAGTTTATTGGCTGCTTCCGGCTTTTTTGCGACAGGAGTAGGAACTTTTGCCAATTCTTTATTTCCAGCCATTAAAATACTGTCATTTCCTTTGAAATTAGGATTTAAAGTGGTTACAATCTGGTTTTGATATTTCACAGAAATCATATTGTATTTTTGCGGATCCTGATACACCATATACTTCTCTATGAAAGCTTTGAATCCTTTTACTTTAAATTCAATATTGTCCAGATCTCCTATTTCCACTTTATAATTGCCTTCGCTGGTCAACAGGTTATAATCGTCTTTATATTTTGAGATGCCGATGAAGTATTTTTTACTAAAATCATCTTTATCAATTTTTTCTACCAGTTCAGCCAGCTTTTGATATTCATCAGGCTGTACATTTCCTGTTACGAGCATACAAGGGTGAGAATAAGATCTTGAAATGGGGAATTCTATTCCTTTTTCATCGACATAAAAGTCTTTTCCATCTTTATTCAGCCTGAAAACAGGGACTCTCTGTTTAATATCCAGATTAAGTTTTCCGTTCAGATTCAGATATACATTCGCACTGTCCACAGCCGGCAGCGAATTGATTTTCATTTCCAGTGCGGGAATGTCAAGATCTCCGACGTTCCTTGATGGATTTTCTTTGTGTACAATATTTTTGATGTCATTTTCATCAATAAAATAGACCGGAGTTTTCTCATTCATTTTTACAGAAATTTTGTTATCCGTAATCTTCTGGCTGCCGAATCTCTTCAAGGAGAAACTAAGCAGAAAACCAAGGAGGACTACTGTGATAGCAATTTTTAATATTCTGTATTTATTCTTCATAATCTAGTATACAATGTAAAAAATATAATGCACTTATTTGTTTTTATATTTATTTTATTTTTAATTTTTGACTTGTTTGTTGCTGTTTCTATAATTTGTTTTATTCAGCGCTCAACCATTCTACAATAGGATCATACAGGGTGTCTATATTTCCTGCTCCAACGGTAAGAAGGATGTCAAAATCTTTTCCTTTTATTTTTGCAAACGCATCTAATAATGCGGATACTTCTTTTTGTTTTAACTGTACTTTTTCCAGCAGCCAGCCTGAGGTAATTCCTTCAAAGTTTTCCTGAAGCTCTCTTGCGGGATAGATGTCAAGAAGGACTAGTTCATCTGCTTTGCTTAAGCTTTGAGCAAAACCATCTGCAAAATCTCTTGTTCTGCTGAAAAGATGAGGCTGGAAGGCCACCAATAATTTTTTATCCGGATAAAAAGTTCTGATCGAGTCTACCACAGCATTGATTTCAGTCGGATGGTGGGCATAATCATCAATATAAATTTTACCGTTTTTATAGATATGTTTGGTATATCTTCTTTTAATTCCTTTAAAATTGGCAATTGCTTTTTTTAATGTTTCAAAATCAACTCCTAAATTGTTTAGGATTGCCAGGGCGACCGTTGCGTTTTCTACATTATGGATGCCCGGAATGTCCCATACGAAATCTTTTATCGTTTCTGTAGGGGTATGGAAGTCAAAATAGATCTTATCATAATCCATACGGAGATTGTCTGAATAATAATCTGCTTTTTCGTTAACCGCATACGTGTGATGGTTTCTGCCAATTTCAATTCCTTTTCTTACAAAAAGTTTTTTGTCTTCCGGTACTAATGCCGCAAACTGCTTGAATCCTTCTTCAATATGGCTTACATCACCGTAGATATCAAGATGGTCGGCATCAGTAGAAGTTACCACTGCCCAGTCCGGAGAAAGGCTTAAGAAACTTCTGTCATATTCATCTGCTTCTACCACTGAATAGGCAGAACCGTTGTATAGAAAGTTTGATTTAAAATTCTCTGAAATACCCCCTAAAAAGCATGAAAACGGAAGGTCTGCCTCTTTACATAAGTGCGAAAGCAGCGTAGAGGTTGTTGTTTTGCCATGCGTTCCTGCCACGGCAATACATTCTGTATTTTCGGTGATCAGTCCTAATACTTTTGCGCGTTTTAAGACTTCAAAATTATTCTGGTTGAAATAATCTAAGATATCCAGCTTTTTGATCGCAGGAGTATAAATAATTAAGGTATTTTCTTTTTGAAGGGAAGCGATCCTTTCATCAATACCATCTTCGAAAACAATATCAATACCCTCATTCATTAATAATTGAGTGAGCTTAGTGTTGGTTTTATCATAGCCTAATACGTTTTTACCTGATGCATTGAAATAACGTGCCAAAGCGCTCATTCCGATACCTCCGATTCCAACGAAGTAAAAAGTTTGATATGTTTCTAAATTGTTCATTCTTATTTTCTTGTATTTATGTAATATGTACAGAGCATTTATGATGTTCTTTACTACATATTACAATTATACTTTTTACAGTTTTTTTATTATTTCATCTACAATCTCTTTTGCTGCATTAGGCTTGGCAAAATATTCCAGATTGTTCGACATTTGTTTTCTTATATTTTCATTCTCGCAGATTTCTGTCAGGGTATTCCAGAATTTTTCCTGCATTTCAGAATCTTTTACCATTTTGGCAGCATTCTTTTCCACCAGATTCATGGCGTTTTTGGTTTGATGGTCCTCTGCCGCAAAAGGGAAGGGAATCAGCAAAACGGGTTTGCGGGCTACTGCCAGTTCTGAAATGGCAATGGCACCTGCTCTGGAAACGATAACATCTGCCGCAGAATAAGCGGTTTCCATATCTTTGATGAATTCCTTGATTTGAATTCCTTTGTTAGTTGCGGCTTGCTGGCTGTCAGAATTTCCATTAACCGGAATCTGACAAGTATCAACAATTTCTTTATAATCAAGTTTTCCTGTCTGCCAGATCAACTGATAGTCTTTACTGATAATCTCTTTTAAATGAGACTTCCAGGCATTGTTTAATGTTCTGGAGCCTAAAGACCCGCCTACGGAAAGAATGGTAAGTTTTTCCGTATCCAGACCCATTTTTTCTTTTGCCAGCTTGGTTTCCAGCATTCCGGAAATGATATTTTCACGGATAGGGTTTCCTAAGAATTTGATTTTTTCAGTTGGAAATCCGTCTACTTTCGGATAAGCAGTAAAAACAGCTTTTGCTTTTTTACTTAATATTTTATTGGTTACTCCGGCATGGGCATTCTGTTCCTGAATGAAAATAGGAATTCCCAGTTTTCCTGCTTCATATAAAGCGGGTCCGCTTGCAAAACCACCGGTTCCCACTGCAAAATCCGGAGCGAAATCTTTAATAATTTTTTTAGATCTTGATAAGCTTTTTAAAATTTTAAAAGGCAGTCCTAAATTGGATAACAGGTTTCCTCTGTCTATTCCTGCGATATCTATTCCTTCAATTTTATAACCGGCCTGAGGAACTTTTTCCATTTCCATTTTTCCGTTGGCACCAATGAACAAAAATTCTGCATCAGGAAATCTTTTTCTGATTTCATCTGCGATGGCAATGGCCGGGAAGATGTGTCCTCCTGTTCCGCCGCCTGATAGTAATACTTTTAATTTTTTGTTCATTTATATAATTTTTGAGATTGCTTCGTCGCTTACGCTCCCCGCAATACCATTATGCGATATCATTTATTTCTGCAACACTTTGCTTTTTGCCCATTCCTTCTTCATCGTATATCTGTATTCTTGAGCTTATATTTAAAATAATTCCCAACTGCAAATAGGTTACCAACATGGATGTTCCTCCATAACTTATTAATGGCAGCGGCTGTCCTGTTACAGGAATCAGGTTGATGGCTACGGCTATATTTACCGAAAGCTGTATAAAAATCATCACCCCGAGACTGAGCACGAGCAGAGACCCGAAAAAGGCGGGCATCTTGCTGGCAATCATCACGATCCTTATCATCATAATTAAATACAGACTGATCAGAAAAACGGCTCCGATTACTCCATATTCTTCTACAATAACCGCGAAGATAAAATCGGATGCGGACTGTGGTAGCATTTGTTTTAAAGCACTTTTTCCCGGACCCATTCCTGTAATACCTCCATGCACAATGGCTGCTTTAGCCTGCATTACCTGGTAGTTTTTAGCTTTTACACTTTCGTCGTCTACATCTGCAGATTTGGCTTTACTGGAGGTGAAGGTTTCTACACGGCTCATCCATGTGTGAACTCGGTTTCCACCGATCATGTTGGTATTTAAAGCAACCAGTAGAAATAAGACGATCGCAACAAATGATGCGGAGATGAATCCTGCAATATATTTCCAGTGAAGCTGGCCGATCACCAGAACAACGACAGAAACCATTAATATCATCAATGCTGTAGAACCATTATCTTTTGCAACGAGTACAAACACAAGCAGGATAGGCCCGAATATGTACAGAATGTTCTCTATAGGCAGTCTTTCCCGTGTTATTTTCTTGGTTAAATACCTGCACAGATAAATGATAAGCATTAAAAACGCAAATGACGAAGGCTGGAATGAAATTGGGGTTCCCGGAATCTTCAGCCATCGGGATGCACTGGCTCCGTCGATGGTTTGACCGGTAAACATGGTGACCACCAGAAGAACAATCATCAACCCGAGCAGAATGCTGCTTAGCTTGCCGATATATTCATATTTTACGGTTCCCACGAGCCTCATAATACCCAGACCCAGAACGACAAAGAACATATGTTTGATAACGTGACCTGTGGTGGTCCCGTTATTAACGATATATTCCAGATTTGAACTTGCAGAATATACAGGGAAAATAGAGAAAATGGAGATCACAAGAATGACCATCCAAAGTACTTTATCGCCCTTTAGAAATTCAACTCTGCTTTCTGTGTTCTGTTCGTCCATATTTTTGTATTCATGTATGATGTACAAAGTAAAAAGTACTTTTTACACCAGACATTTTACTTTTTATATTATTTTAAAACTTGTTCTTTAAACTGACGTCCTCTGTCTTCATAGCTTTTAAATAAATCAAAACTCGCACAGCATGGAGACAATAAAACGGTATCTCCTTTTTTAGCTAAAGATTTTGAAATTTTCACGGCTTCCTCCATACTGGAAGTGTCATAAATAAATTCTTTTTTGTCTTTAAAGAAGTCTATAATTTTTTGGTTATCAATTCCTAAGCATACAATTGCTTTTACTTTTCTTTTAACCAGATCTTCAATTTCCGAGTAGTCATTTCCTTTATCCAGTCCGCCTACAATCCATACAGTAGGTGTCTTCATGCTTTCTAACGCATAATAGGTTGCATTCACATTGGTTGCCTTACTGTCGTTGATGTATTTTACCCCATTAATTTCAGTAACGGTCTCCAGTCTGTGTTCTACAGCCTGAAAAGTCATCAATGAATTTCGGATGCTTTCATTATTAATCTGTAGGATCTTACCTGCAATAGATGCGGCAAGGCTGTTGGCAACGTTATGGTTTCCAAGCAGAGACAATTCTTCAATTTTCATAGAGAATGGGTCTTCGGCTTTTACTACAATGGTATCGTTGTCGATAAAACCCCCTTCATTTAATTTTTCTTTTGTTGAAAAGGGAATCATTTTCGCTTTTATTTCTAATTTTTCAAGAATATTTTTACTCATTTCGTCATCTTTATTGTAGATGAAGAAATTATCATTTTCCTGATTTTCAGCTATTCTGAATTTTGCCAGCGCATATTCTTCGTAGTTGTAATTGTACTGATCCAAATGATCTTGTGACAAATTCAGCAATAAAGAAATATACGGTCTGAAGTTCTGAATATCATCCAATTGGAAAGAACTTACTTCCAGCACATAATATTCATGGTTTTCATCGGCAACCTGCTTGGCGAAGCTGTATCCGATGTTTCCGCCCAGACCTACGTTTAATCCGTCATTTTTCAGGATGTAGTAGATCAGAGAGGTTGTGGTTGTTTTTCCGTTGCTTCCGGTGATGGCAATGATTTTGGCATTGGTAAATTCTGAAGCAAATTCAATTTCTGAAGAAAGTCTGATGCCTTTTTCATGAATTTTATAAACAATGTCGGCCTTTTTCGGAATTCCGGGGCTTTTTACGATCCAGTCTGCATGTAAAATCCTTTCTTCGTCGTGTTTTCCTTCTTCAAATTCAATTTCATTATCAACCAGAAACTGCTTATAGTTATCCTTAATGGCTCCTTTGTCTGAAAGAAAAACCTCCAGACCTTGTTTTTTAGCCAAATAAGCAGCTCCGCATCCGCTTTCTCCACCTCCTAAAACAACTATTTTCATATTAATTTTTTTGTAATATGTAAAGTGTAAAACGTACAATGTATTTGGTGTCCTTTTACATTACTACTTTTTACTTTTTACAAAATTTATCTCATTTTTAATGTGATCAGACATACAATAGCCAGCATTACTCCGATGATAATCATTCGGTTAACGATTTTACTTTCGTGAAAACCTTCCTTCTGATAATGGTGGTGTAATGGTGACATTTTAAATAATCTATTATTTTGGGCATATTCCAGCCCATATTTTCTTTTTCTGTACTTGAAGACAACTACCTGAAGCATTACGGATATGTTTTCTATCAAAAATATTCCGCAGAGTACAGGAATCATCAGTTCTTTTCTTAAGATAATGGCGAGTACTGCAATAACTCCCCCCAACATTAAACTTCCTGTGTCGCCCATAAACACTTGTGCCGGATAGGTATTGTACCAAAAGAAACCGATAACTGCACCTACCATTGCGACGACGAAAATGGTGGTTTCACCCATATTGGGGAGGAACATGATATTGAGGTAATCCGCAAAAATGATATTCCCAGAAACATAGGTGAAAAATGCCAGTGCAAGAAGGATAACGGTACTTGTTCCTGCTGCCAGCCCGTCGATTCCATCTGTAATGTTGGCTCCGTTGGAAACGGCTGATACAATGAAAATAACAATAGGTATAAAGACAATCCATGCCCATTCGTGGGCATCTTTGTCATTCATCCAAAAAAGTATTCCGCTGTAATCAAATTCGTTGTTTTTAGCAAACGGAACGGTAGATACTGTAATTTTTTCTGTAGGCATGAAGTTCTGCTCTACATTGTTTCTGTTCACTACTTTAGCATCTGCATATTTTCTTTTAACAGTAATATCCGGATGAAAATACATCGTAATTCCTACAATCAATCCTAATCCGACCTGTCCTACGATTTTAAATTTCCCGCTAAGACCGTCTTTATTTTTTTTAACCTTTTTTAAATAATCATCTACAAAACCAATTGCTCCCATCCAAAGCACAGAGATGATCAGCAGTACGATATACACATTCGTGATCCTGGTAAAAAGAAGTACAGGAATCATAGTGGCCAGAATAATGATAAGACCTCCCATCGTAGGAGTTCCTTCTTTTTGTTTTTGGCCGTCTAATCCCAAGTCACGTACTAATTCACCCATCTGCTTTGCTCTCAGGTAATTAATGATTCTTTTACCGTAAACAAGAGCTATGGTTAATGACAACAGCACAGCCATTCCGGCACGGAAAGAAATGTATTTTAACATTCCAAGTCCCGGGATATGAATTCCATGAGCGGTAAGATATTCGTATAGATAGTATAACATGTTTCTTTTTTTACTGTTTTAATCAATAATTTACTTACTCATTAACTTCCAAAGCTCATTAATTACTTCTTTGTCATCAAAATGGTGTTTTATGCCATTTATCTCCTGATAGGTTTCATGGCCTTTACCGGCCACTAAAACGATATCTCTTGGTTCTGCAAACTTTATCGCCATTTTTATGGCTTCTCTTCGATCGGGAATTGAAGTGTATTTGCTGAAGTTCTGAGGTTCAACGCCTGCTTCAATTTCTTTTATAATCTGTGCCGGATCTTCTGTTCTCGGGTTATCTGAGGTGATGATTGCCAGCGTAGATTTTTTGGCCGCAATATTTCCCATTTTCGGTCTTTTGGAATGATCTCTGTCTCCTCCGCATCCAAAAACAGTAATCAGTCTTTCGTTTTTGGTTCTGATATCATTGATGCTGTCCAGAATATTTTCCAGTGCATCAGGGGTGTGGGCATAATCTACAATGAAGAATATACCGCCATCGGATTTAAAGGTTTCAAATCTTCCGGAAACTCTTTGTAATTTGCTGATGGCCTGAAGAATTTCATCCTGCTGAAAACCTAATTCTGTAGCGATTCCGAAAACAAGCAGCAAGTTGTAGACATTAAATTTACCAGTAAGGGTTGTCCAAAACTCTTTTCCATTGAAATTCAGCAGCATTCCGTTGAAATCTACTTCCAGACTTTTTCCATGGTAATCAGCCATGGTTTTCATTGCATATGATTTTTTCTTTGCCTTTGTATTCTGAAGCATTACGTTTCCATTCTTGTCATCCACATTGGTGATGGCAACAGCAGAATCTTCCAGTTCATCAAAAAATCTTTTCTTCGTTTTCAGATATTCATCAAAAGTCTTGTGGTAATCTAAGTGATCATGTGTAAGATTGGTAAATCCTGCCACTTTAAAGTGCAGTCCTTCGATTCTGTTTTGAGAAATTCCATGAGAGCTTACTTCCATGAACGCAAATTCACAGCCTTTTTCGACTGCTTCAGCCAAAATTCTGTTGATCGTAATAATATCCGGAGTAGTGTGGGTAGCCGGAATAACTTGGTCTGCAATTCTTATTTCTACGGTAGAAAGAAGTGCGGAATCATATCCTAGATTTTTGAAAACGTCAAATAACAAAGTAGAAACCGATGTTTTACCATTAGTTCCCGTAACTCCGATTAATTTTAAATTTCGTGAAGGATTTCCATAAAAATTGGAAGCTAGATGTCCTAACGTTTTTGAAGAATCTTTAACTTTTACATAGGTTACATTTTCATCCAGATTCTCAGGAAGTTCTTCACAGACAATAGTTCTTGCTCCTTTTTCAATGGAAGATGTGATAAATGAATGCCCATCCGCAATTGTTCCCCTTACTGCAATATAAAGAGTATTTTCTACAGCCTTTCTGCTGTCGAATACCAATTCTGAAACCTCACGGTCTGTTTCACCGTGAATTTCTAAAGTTGGGATTCTATTTAATAATTCTTGTAATTTCATGGTGTATAAAAAGCATACATTTTATTTACTTTTCCTTCTTCATTAAAAAACATCACTTCAATCGCCTTCTTTCCTAATACTGATTTATAATACACTGCCAAAGAGTTTACCCCTTCTGTTATTTCATATATTTCAAAATGCAGATCTGTAATTTTTTCTAACGCTTTTCTCCAATATTCTGCTACATCAGTTTTACCTTTTAAAGAATCGGTGTTCCCTCCGGTTGCGATTCTTATCATAGGAGTTGTAATCTCAATATCATCTGCATAATGATCCAGAATTCTATCCAGATCATGTGAATTCCAGGAAGCTGCCCATTCTTCAGAAAATGCTTTACTGTTCATCTTTTTAATTTTGCAGAGATAAATAAATCCTCTGGTTCTTACTTATTGTTGTTCCCTCTAACGGAAATTGTTCTCTAATTCGGCCAACTCCTTTATAGTCAATTCTATATCCCAGGTTTTCCAGCTGAGGGATGACATTTTTACCAATCAGTCCGACAAGGCTTGGCATCTGTTTATTATTGACTGTTATTTTAACATTGGGTTCAACCATTTTATTAAGGTTTACCTTTCTGTCAACCAGCATTTCCTTTTCTATGTTTTGAGGTGTTTTAAGGAAGGTTTTCCCGGCAATTTCCTTAAATACGGGAGCTGATACAGCTGCTCCATAAAACCCTATTGAAGTATTCGGTTCGCTGATCATTACATAGCAGGTATACTTCGGGTTATCTGCCGGATAGAATCCTGCGAATGATGCGCGGTATTTCATTGGGCCCGGAAGCCAGTATTCAAATCTTGCGGTTCCAGTTTTTCCAGCCATTTTTAAATTGGGGGTGAAAATACTTCTTCCGGTTCCTTTTTCTACTGCTTTGGTTAATGCATCGGTCATCATTTTAACGGCTTTTTCTGAAGCCATTTTATTCACCATTACTTCGGGTTTAGCCTCATACATTACCTTCCCGTCTTTCATGATCTTATCAATAAACAAAGGTTTCAGCATCTTGCCTCCATTAGCAACTCCATTATAGAAAGTCGTTAACTGCAGCAGGTTGATGTTTGATGAATATCCATAAGAGATAGAAGCCAGTGTTGCAGCGTTCCATCTTTTGCTTTGAGGGGTTACAATTTTCGGTTTTGCAATCCCGGGAAGTTCGATATCCATCTTGTCAAATAATTTCCAGCGTCTTAAGTGATCAAGAAAAATCTGGGGTTTATCTGCATAATATTTTGTAATCAGCTTAGCGGTTCCTACGTTACTGGATTTTGCCAATACATCACTGATGTCATAGGTTCCACCACCGTGGCCGTCGGAAATTCTTTGTTTGGCATAAGTCCAGACTCCATTTCCTACATTTACCGTTGTGTTTTCATCGATAAATCCATCATCCATCGCCGCCAGAAGCGAGATGGTCTTGAAAGTAGATCCGGGTTCGATATTATCTTTTAAAGCATAGTTGTATGAATCTTCATATTCACCATCTTCGGTTCTTCTTAGATTCACCAAAGCACGAACTTTTCCTGTTGCCACTTCCATAACAATCACCGTTCCGTGTTTTGCTTCGAATTTGACAAGCTGTTTTTCAAGGGCGGAGTGAGCAATATCCTGAGTTCTAAGATCTAAGGTGGTGTATACATCTTTTCCGTCAGTCGGTTCCTGTACTTTCCAGAAATCGATCGGTTTCCATTGGGAAGAATTGATTCTCTGTTCTAATCTTTTTCCGTCAGTACCTGTCAGGTATTTTGAGAAAGCTCCTTCCAGACCGGCTTTAAGTTCACCGTTGTCGATCCCGATTGTTCCGGCACCAATTTCTGAAGTGGCCAATTCCCTTTTATAGTTTCTGTCGACAATAAAACCGCCTTTATTTTTACCTTTCGAGAAAATCGGGAATTTTCTTATTCTGTCATATTCGTCGAAGTCAAGACCTCTAACCAATGTATAATATTGGTTTTTATGCTTTTTCTGTTCGTCAAATTTTTGTCTGAATTCAGTTTTTGGTTTTCCAAACATTTTGCTTAAAGAATCTGACAAAGCGGCGATACCATTGCTATATACGGTATCTTTCATCGTTTTGAAATCCAGATAGATATCATAACGCATTACCGTTGTTGCCAGGATAGAACCATCTGATGCGAATAAATTTCCACGGGCTGCTTTCAGGGTGGCTTCGCGGTAATTTTTATTGATATAGTCATCTTTAATCTCCTGAACATTGGTGTTCTGAAGAATGATGATTCTTGCTATGAACAGCACAAATACGCATAAAGCCACCACTGCGAAGAGGTAGCCCCACCTTAACGTTTTTTTACGTTTGTTATCGTATTCACTTTGTTTTTGCATCTGTACTATCCAGTTTTATTAACAGTTTATGAGGATGGTTTTCCAGGGTCATTAAAGAGTCCCTTGCTACTTCTTTCCCCAATTCAGATTCCATTTTTACTTTGATCAGCTTACTTTGTGCGTAAGCATTTCTTGATTTATATTCTTCGGTTTCTTCTTTTAAACCGTTTACAATTTTAATTTTTTTATTCACCAGGTGATTGCTGTAGATCATCGCCATCATCAGGATAAACAACAGTAAGAAATACTTATAATGTATTTTTATCTCATCCCTGTTAAGGAAATTCCCTTTTATAATGTCTATAAAAGTTAATTTCTTCTGAGGGCGATATGTTGGTCTTTTTGCCAATGTACTGGTGTTGGTTTATCGTTACCGGTCTTATTATAATTTTATTCCTATTCTCATTTTAGCGCTTCTGGCTCTGGAGTTTTCTTCAATTTCCTTATCATCAGGAACAATTGCTTTAGTTTTTACCAATTCAAAAGTCTTTTTATAGTTTCCGTAGATGTCTCTGGTCGGTTCTCCTTCGAACATTCCGTTTTTCAAAAATCTTTTCACCAAACGGTCTTCCAGTGAATGATAAGAGATCACGACCAATCTTCCTTCTGTTCTTAATACATTGTAAGACTGAACCAGCATTTCTTTCAACACTTCCAGCTCCTGATTGACTTCAATCCTGATCGCCTGAAAAAGCTGTGCATAAAACTTATTCACCTTGTGAGGGGGAAGAAAGCTGAAGAGTTTTTTCAAGTCTTCAGTGGTGTTTATGCTTTTAATTTTTCTATGATGAACAATGTCTCTTGCCAGTTTTCTGGCTTCTCTTAATTCTCCGTAATAATAAAAAATATCAGCCAGTTGCTCTTCTTCATATTCATTGATGACTTTTTTGGCATCAAGACTCTGCATAACATTCATCCTCATATCCAATGGAGCATTGCTTCTTGTAGAGAATCCTCTTTCCGCTTCATCAAACTGATGGGAGGACACTCCAAGATCGGCAAGAATTCCGTCAACCTGAGAAACTCCGTACATCAGCAGGGAGTTTTCTAAAAATCTGAAATTCTGATTCACCAGTGTAAATCTGGGATCATCAATATTATTTTTAAGCGCATCTAAATCCTGATCGAAACCGAATAGTCTTCCTTTATCAGAAAGTCTGCTCAGTATTTCTCTGGAATGACCTCCGCCTCCAAAAGTACAGTCCACATATGTTCCGTCTGGATTCGTCACCAAATCATCAACACTTTGCTTTAACAAAACGGGGTTATGATACATGTTTTATTTTTGTGTTTTTCCGCTTTTTTTATTTAGCGCGTTTATTCTTCATCGAAAGAGCCCATTACATCTTCAGCAAGGCTGGCAAAATCTGCTTCATTGGTGGATATTACCTTTTCATAGGCTTCTTTATCCCAGATTTCAAATAATTCTCCTGCACTGGTAATCACAATATCTTTCTGAAGATTTGCAAAATGGGTGAGGTCTTTAGAAATCTGTAATCTTCCAGCATTATCCAATTCTACCGTTTTTACTCCTGCCGTAAACATTCTAATGAAATCAGCATTCTTTTTAATGAACCTGTTTAGTTTATTAATTTTGCCCATCAATTTGTCCCATGCATTCATAGGATAAACTTCCAGGCAAGGTTGGAACACAGATCTCTTGACTACAAATGCCTTATCGTCGAAGTCTTCCATCTGTTTGATTAAAGATGAAGGTACTTTTAAACGGCCTTTGTCGTCAATTTTACACTCATATGTTCCAATGAAACTTTTCATTTGGGACAAATTTATATAATAATTTCCAAAATTTCCCACTTTTTCCCACTTTTTGACTTAATGTTAATAAGTTTTATTAAAGATTTAAGCATCCATGGGTAATTTGTTGATATGTTGCCCTTTGCTCGGTGTGTTATTCATACCATAATAAATGAGTTTTCAAAAAATATGTTAAAAAGTCCTTATTGTATTATTTTTAGTTTAAATTAGGCATATCAAAATATTTTTGAGGTTTAATTTGTATTTTTGCAAGGCTTTATTAAGGCATTATATGATATTTAGTACAAAAAAAGAAAAGAAATATACTTTTGTAGAGGCGGGAGAAGGACATCCATTGGTGCTGTTGCACGGTTTAATGGGTGGTTTGAGTAATTTCGATAAGATGGTGAATTTCTTTTCGGATAGAGGTTTTAAGGTGTATGTACCTCAATTACCGATTTACGATTTGCCGGTACTCAATACCAATCTTACCACGATTGCAAAATATATTATAAAGTTCATAGAAAGTCATATTTCTGAACCGGTAACCATTGTAGGAAATTCAATGGGAGGCCATGTTGGGCTCATCCTGTCTCTTGCAAGACCGGATCTGGTGAAAAATCTGGTATTAACAGGAAGTTCCGGTCTGTATGAAAGAACATTCGGGGACAGTTTTCCGAGAAAGAATGACAGATCGTATATCAGAAAGAAAACAGAAGAGGTTTTTTATGATCCGTCCATCGCTACTGAAGATTTGGTAGACGAGGTTTTTGGAGTGGTTAATGACAGAATGAAAGGAATAAAAACCGTTATGCTTGCCAGAAGTGCTATTAAACACAATATGCTGAACGATCTTCCTAAAATTGTAACCCCAACGTGTTTAATCTGGGGAAAGCAGGATAATGTTACTCCGCCAGAAGTTGCGGAGGATATGCATAAATTTATTCCCAATTCGGATCTGTTCTGGATTGATAAGTGTGGCCACGCTGCAATGATGGAAAAGCCAGATGAGTTCAATGAAATTCTTTACAGCTGGTTAAAAGATAAAGTATAAAAATAAATTGAACCATTAAGAGCTTTTCTTAATGGTTTATTTTTCTAAAAAAATATTCAAGAATGGTTATAAAAACGGCAGAATTTGTAAAAAGTAGCGGAAAATGGCAGGAATGCCCTGAACCTACCATGCCCGAATACGCTTTTATAGGAAGATCAAATGTAGGAAAATCGTCATTAATCAATGCGATGATGAATAGGAAAGACCTGGCAAAAACTTCCGGAACTCCGGGAAAAACTCAGCTTATTAATCATTTTATAATAAATGAAAACTGGTATCTTACCGATTTGCCGGGATATGGTTATGCTAAAGTTTCAAAAGTTATGAGAAGGGATTTTGAGAAACTGATTAATAATTATATTCTGAACAGAAAGAACCTTGTGAATCTTTTTGTGTTGGTAGATTCAAGACACAGTCCTCAAAAAATAGATCTTGAATTTATTGAATGGTGTGGAGAAAGTGGTGTTCCTTTTTCAATTGTTTTTACGAAAGCTGATAAACTGAAGCCCAATATCGCGATAAAAAATGTAGAAGATTATAAGGTTGAGCTTCATAAGACATGGGAAGATCTTCCGGAGTTATATGTGACCTCAGCAGAAAAGAAAGAAGGATGCGATGAAATTCTGAATTTTATACAAACAACGAATGAGTTTTTAAAAAACAACCACGTTAATTTTGAAGAATAATGATGATTTGGAAGATTAAAACTTTCGATGAATTCACGGTGCCGGAACTGTATCAAGTGCTCAAGGCCCGTGTTGATGTATTTGTAGTGGAGCAGGATTGTCCTTATCCTGATCTGGATGGATATGACCAGAAAGGAATTCACATCTGGGCCGAGGAAAATGGAGAAGTTCTGGCGTATTGCCGGGTTTTTGATAAAGGCATAAAATATGACGAAACTTCTTTTGGAAGGGTGTTAACGACAGAAAAAGCAAGGGGAACGGGCTTGGGGAAACAGCTGATACAATATGCTGTTGAAACCATAGAAAACCGTTTTCATACTTCGGAAATCCGAATTTCAGCGCAGGATTATTTATTAAAATTCTATGGCGGATTCGGGTTTGAAAGTACCGGAAAAAAATATCTGGAAGACAATATTCCGCATACGGAAATGTTCAGAAAATAAAAAAAGCGAAGATTATCTTCGCTTTTTTTGTGGATATATGTTGAGTGTTTTTTTTAGTTCTTACCTGTAATAGCTTTTATAATAATGGGTTCCAGATTGGAAGGTAAATCAGCCGATTTTATCTGATATTTTTTGATTTTCATTTCTTTAAACCAATTTTCCCAGTATTCTTTGATCACGGCTTCTTCAAATGGATTTCCTTTTTCGGGATTAATGCCAAGCACAATGACTTCCAGATTGCTTAAATTATCATTGGCTTTCACGAAACCAAAATTATTTTTCTCAATCGCCGTTTTAAAATCAGACGTTGTTAAATGGTTTGATTTAATAAGCTTTGAGGTTAAATAAGAGGTCTTTGTTTTTTCTGAAAACTTGGAGTTTTCATGATACATGTATCCGTCGGTCAGGATAAATAAGATATTTCTGTGATCTTCTTTTACACAATAATCATTGACTTTATTTTTAAAAAATTCCCAGATATCAGAACCTACATATTTTCCGTCTTTCATAGCAGACTGATAGATGTTAGACGGTAACTGAGTATATTTTTTTTCAACGGTATTGAAATAGGCTTTGCTGGTGTTTTGGTCAAAAGAAACTTTAAGCTCTTTGGTAAAGTCATTGATTTTGGGATCTGAAGGTTCGGGATTGAAAAAAACCTGCATCTGATCATTATAGGTGATGATCCTTTTTGTTTTGATATGGTTCAGAAATCCTTTTTCAATCGCTTTAATGTATTCTATATCCCTTTGAAAATACTCCATTGTCGGATTGGGGTTCGTTTTGGGATCGATTCTATCAGATAAATCGATCAGAATACTAACATTGATGTCGTTAGAATTATCTTCAGTCGGAATTTTACCGCCTTTGGTATCTTTAGGATCTTTACAACAGGATACCAAAGATATCATGAATAATAAGTACAGTATTTTTTTCATAAGAAACGAGTTAAGTTATAATGCAGATAGATACACTAAATTTTGGTTATCAGAGTTGGCCCCTACTTCTTCCAGATTGGTACTGTATATATCAATACAGCTGTCGATCATGGTTTGTTTTTCGGCTTTTGAAACTGCTATTCTCTCAGCAATAAACGTGACCCAGCCCTGAACATATTCTGAAGCATAGAGTTTATAATCTTTAGTGGGAATAATCACTCCGTCAATGATGTTTTGAAGCTCTTCAATCCTTCCGCGTGTTTTTATAATGAGCTCCTTGGTTGTTCCGATATTGGCGAGGATTTCTTCAATTTCTTTTTTTAGAGCATTGATTTTTTCCAGCAGGAAAAGCACATTTTTCTGTCTGATTTCCTGTTCGTTTTTAATTTTATCTTTTTCTCTGTGTTCCTTCATCACAAAATCGAAAACGAGTCCCCAGATAATATACACAATAAATCCCGCGAAAATAATTCCCCAAAACTGATTTTTGGTAAACGCGATTTTAAGATCGAATGGGGGAGATTCAAAGGTTTTGTTGAGTTCATATAATTTAGACTCAATTTCGTAGGCTAAAATAGCATCAAAGATGAATGTGACAATGAATAATAGCGCCAGTTTGATATAGTTGAGCCGTGTTTTGTTTTCTCCAAACATATGGATCAAAAAGCCCAGTCCTAAAAAGACAGAGGGAATCAACGTGACAAAGGCTCCTTCTATTGCGCCTTCATTCCAGGCTTTGCTGAACGCCTGAGCATCTAATACACTTTGAATCACTGTACTTTTGGCGTCAAAACTTTTAAAAAATGCCGAATAAGAAGTTGAGATGTAAAAGGTAAGCAGGTACAAACTGATGGGAACAAGCAGAATAGCACCAATCCAGAATTTTGTGGAAGCTCCTTTTGTCGCTTTTACGTTGTACTTTTCCGGGTTTCTGGGTAAATCGTTAATCTCTGCTTTTAAGCTTTCAATGGTATTTTGATGATCCTCAATTTCTATGTTTTTGTTGGTAAGCTGTTCTTCTTTGGTTTCCAGTGAGACGGTCAACGCTTTGATCTCTGTTTCTCGGTTTTTTTGTTCGTTGACGTAAGATTCTTTGAGCTTTTGCTGCTTTTCCACCATTTCTTTTTCCTCATTCTGAAATTTGGAGTACACGGCATCGAGGCAAATGAAAAGGGTTGTATGATTTCCGTTATTTCTGGAGCTGTCTCTGTAGCCGGATTCATGGTAGGTTCGTTTTCTGCTTTCCTCAGGGGATTCTGCATTGGGATCAATTTCCGGTTGGGGAGATTCCTCTTTCGTAGTTTCAATGGGAATTGACTTTAATTTGAATAAATTTTTAATATTGGTCGTCATGATCAGTTAGTTTTTTAATTCGTATAAAATATCTGTCTTATTTTTTCCGGTTTTTACAGAGGTTATCATATAATCGACAATCGCTTTTACGTTTTCTTCCAGGAATCCAAACATCAGAACATATTTTTCCATTGCAGAATATTCGTTCGGAGAGACTACTCCGTCTGCCCAGATCATTACGGTGAGGTCATAGAGATAGTCTACTTTTTCTTCAATCGTCTGGGGAACGAGCGATTTAAAATTAATGGGGTTTAAAAGGATTTCGTCCAGGTTTTTAGGGGATATGCCTCTTTCTTCCGCGCATTTATAAAGCATTTTCAGTTCCAGGGCACTGAAATCATCATCACAGATGGCCATCTGGTACAGTCTTAAAAAGTGTGCTTTAAGATTTTCGGTAATTTGAATAGGTTCCATAGTTGGATTAGTTTTCTCTTGGGTTTTTAGGATTAATAATGACATCACGGGAATGGAATCTCTGATGGGTAGGGTGTGCTATGGTTTCTTCCGGGGTTTCTGTGATTTCTTCCTTTTTTTCTTCCGGTTTTTCAACAAAAGCAATCAGCAGAAAGAGAGTTCCGGTGATGATATCCATAGGAATCCATATACTTTTTCGATAGAGATAAATAGGAAAAAAAGGGTTGAAAAGGATAAGGATGAAAAGAAAAATCAGACTAAAATAGTATTGCTTAAAACGGACTGCATTATACAAAACGAGTAAAGCACCCATGGAGATCAAAATTCTCAAAATAGTATAATATTCTATAGGAAGTCTGAAAACAGCTACGAAACAACAGATCGCACATAGGGTAAGAAAAGGTTTCATGGTGAGAATTTTTTATTTAAAAAAATACTGGAGTTCATGATGTTTTGTTTTTAAATTATTTTACATCTTTGTAATAGACATACCCAATCTTTCTGCTTTTTTTCACCTGTACTTTATACCAGGAGTCTTGCTTGGATAACTGTTTTAATTCAGCGTTTTTTGGAACGGTTTCTATTATTTTAGATTGTTTAGACTTATGTTCATAGATATTGGTAACGGCAACCCCAGCAAAATACCGGTTGTTGGTATTAATATTAATTTCATCAATCCGGATTTTTGGAGAATGATAAGACTTGCTTTTTTTGGTGTAATGGGAATCCGGAGAAGCTTTAGACTTTTTTTTCTTTGAGGATGATTTCTTTCCATAAGAACTACCACTGCATACGCCACAGCTTCCCCCGGAAGAGCAATGAGCGCAGCCTGTACAATTGGAACAGGCACTGCAGGATGCAGAACCGGTACATCTTCCGCCATGATGTGAGCTTTCGGAATCAGAAAGGCTGAAAGAAACAGCTGTAAATGTACCGATGCATAGAATGAGTATAGAAATGAACGTTTTCATGGTGTTTTACATTAAATTATATATTGGTTTTCAATGGGTATGCTTCAATAGAAGACTGTTTTATGAGATGCTGATAAAAGTGTCATTCATCGAAATCTCCCTCATGGCCTGAACTTTTATATGATCATTCATCTTTCCGTATTGCCGGAGGGAACTCGATAATCCTACTGCCAGAATTTCTGCTTCGTTTCTGTTCAGGCTTAATGCATAGCTTTTGTTCTGAACGATCAATTCAAAGCTGCCCCACTGAAATTCGTGGGAAATAAGTTTATTAAAGGGAATTTGAAAGCTTTTTGCTCCTGCGTTGAAGACTATTCTTGAGCTGGTTAAAAATAAAGTACCGGGATAGGTTTTTCTTACCTGCTCTTTCACCGGACGGTATCTTCCGCCTCCCACTCTGGCACTTACTCCTTTTGTTATTCTGAAAGAAACGCTGGTACTGGAGCGGGAATATCCTGCATGAACCAATTTGTTTTCAATCAGCGTGGCATTGAACTGCAGATAACCCGTTTCATCTCTCATTAATGTGATAGGAGGATTGTAAAGAGTGGGAAATATTCCATGATCTAAATTCCATAATAATTTGGCGCGCATCAGCTGTCTGATTTTTTTGTCAGAAATCAATGTTTTAATATTCTGATGATTAATTTTCAAATTACGGGTCGTCTGCACTAATTGGGTTTCATTTGCAGGAGATAGACGGCTGTCTGAAACTTTTTCGTCCAGTATTTTGTTAAATAATGAAACGGCAATTTTTTGCTTGATAGCTTCTGTTTGTTGCAATGGAAATTGAAGAAAAGCAGTAATGTTCATAATTTGCTGATTTTCAGCATCGGTCAATACATTATTTTCATAGCATTTTTGGATTAAAGCGCTGACTGTTTTTTCGGCAATTTTCTTTTTTTCCATGAAAATTTGCTCATCGGATAAGCTGAAATAAAGCTTAATCCCATTCAGAGCCAGGATTTCACTTTGTGTGAGATGAAAATCTGAAACTGCTTTGCATAAGGTCTTATAGTAAATTTTTTTTCCCGCTTTAATTTTTTGCTTATCACTTACCGGTTTTGGACTGTTGATAGCGTTTTGCTGGTAAACAGGTAAAATGGTTTGAAGGTTTGAATAATCTATCGTTTTCAGAAGCTTGTTCGTGCCGTCAATGTCTATTGCAGCTACCTTTTTAACAATCAAATCGCAGGTTAAAGGAATTAAAAAGAGCACCAGAACAAACATCACTGATGAGGCTATAAAAGCTTGTTCGATTAATAAACCCAGCGAGATCAGAATAAACGTAATACCGAAGCTCCATCTTGAAATTTTCACAAAAAGTAAAAGAGTTTTCATGGATATTAGTTTGGGTTAGTTATAGTTTTCTAAGGTTTTATGGAGCTCTTCTTTGAAATTATATATTTCATCCAGATTATTCAGGAGTACTTTTTCGCCGGCTTCTTTCCCGTTGTGGAATGTTTCCAAATATTTGTTGGCCGTATTAAAATGCAATCTGCAGATGGGTTTTCTGTTATTATCATCCAGTAAAATTCCGAAATAAGAAAGAGTATCCCTGTGGGCAATTCTTGCAGAAGGTATTTTCTCTCTTAAAATCGCTTTTACGATTTGAAATCCTTCCAGTTCCTCTTCGGTGGTTACAATTTTAGAATCATTATTTTCATCAATAGGCTGGGCTGGTTTTACCCCTTCCTCCTGTTTTTCAATCTGTTCATTAATGCTTAAAGCAGATTTCAGCCTGAAACTGATGGATTCGTTGATGGAAGTCGTCAAAGCCTTCTTGGTATATTCCTTAAAAGAAACCATTCTGTTGGCTGTCAGGTGTTTTTCAAAAAATCTGCTGACCAATAATTTAACAAGTTCGTCGGAAGGGGTTTCAATTTCTTTTTCAAACTCTTTCCTGATTGCCTTGATGTATTTTAAAGCTTCGGCAGAATCTAAAATGCTTTCAAGATTGTAATCCTTTTTGGTGAAGCTTTCCAGAA
Organism: Chryseobacterium soli; assembly: GCF_000737705.1. Classification (GTDB taxonomy): domain Bacteria; phylum Bacteroidota; class Bacteroidia; order Flavobacteriales; family Weeksellaceae; genus Chryseobacterium; species Chryseobacterium soli. The sequence continues at coordinate 600,153 of NZ_JPRH01000001.1, forward strand.
TTTTGATCGAACTGTCCTTTAAATCTTCAATATTGATGGTGAAAAATGGTTTTTCATCCATAATATTAGGCTTTTCCAGATCGGTATAGAAATTATAGACGATTCCATTGGTCAACACACCAAACCTTGTTTTTGAAACATGATAGTACCGGTGAAGCTGGGAATTATGGGCATCGGCATTTTCTTTCCAGTGCTTGCATTCTATAATAAAAATAGGCTCGTCATTGTGTTTGATTACATAATCTACTTTCTCGCCCTTTTTGGTTCCGATGTCGCAAATATGTTCCGGAATAACTTCCGTCGGATTAAAGATATCATACCCTAAAATCTGTATAAAAGGCATTACAAAAGCATTTTTTGTAGCTTCTTCCGTACTGATCTGATCTTTAAGGCCGACTACTTTCTGGTGTAACTGTTCAAGTTTAATTTTGAGATCCATAGTATTGTTTTTTAAAGGGTTTCGTCAACGATTTCGGCAGTAGGTGCATTTTTTTTCACAGATGAAATCCCGACTTCCATAGAAGGTTTGGAACTGTAGTATTGGCTTTTACCAATGATTTCCCCGTTTCTTGCTTTTAATACAAAATAATCTTTATCGTTTTTAGCAACTCTTCTGTCGTATCTTGAGTCCTCCTGAGAATTGATCCTCACAGATTCAATGCCTTTTAGACAAGATGCTTTCTGAACGTAGCCTTCACTGGTTAAAATAATTTCACCATTTCCGGCTTTTAAATTAAACTGATACTCGTTGTTGATTCTTTTTGTGATGACAAATTTTTCCATGGTTCTTAATTTTTACATCCGTTTTTGTCGCATGTTATTTTGTCATTCGTATTTACCCAATGATCAGAATGAACATTCGTGTTGGTACCGCAACCTGTAGTTCCTCCTTTTAGTCCTTTGTGAGTAATGTTTGTTGGAGTGTGTTTTACATTCATAATAAAATTTTTAAATGATTAATTGGGTCAAAAGTAGAGCGATTAGAAAATGAATCCTTACGGGTAACCGTAAAACAAAAAAAACCTTCCAAAAAATTGAAAGGTTTTTATATAATGTAAAAACAGGATTAAATAATTCCCAGGTCTTTGCAGAAAGCGATTAATTGTTCATTGCTTGTAACCTCCAGAGCTTCTTTTAAGCTGTTTAATTTTTTTTCCACACTGCTCAGACTATTGGGAGTAATATTGTTATTCTGCAGATAAGTTGGAATGTTTTTTTGCTGTACTCCCTGAGAAAGAAGGGAAACAAGCGTTATGTCATAGGGTGTGAACTCATAACTGTTGAGTTTTTTAACTTCTTGTTTAAGATCAAGAGACAGATAGTTTTCGTTGGCGTATACGGATGCGATTGCTTTTTTCAGTTCTTTAGAATCGTTTCTGGCTTTGCGGACATATCCGTTGATTCCGGATTCAGTAAAAAGTGAATCAATAATTCCGGATTTGCGTTCTCCGGAAAAGACAATGATTTTTAATAAAGGCTGTAATTTTCTAACTTCTTCAATCAACTCCTTTCCATCTTTGATATTTTGTTGATGATGGTCTTCTTCATAAGAAAGATCCGTAATCAACAGGTCATAAGGGTCATTTTCCCGAATAGATTTTTTAACTTTAGCCAGGGCATCATCACAGTAATATACATAATCAACATTCGGAATGTTGAGTTCTTCTAATGTCTTCTGAACAGATAAGCTGCCCATTTCATGGTCTTCGGCGATTAAAATTTTTTTGAACATTTTTTTAGTTTTTTAGTAAACAGGAAATGAAATGTCGATTTTCAATCCTTTTTCGGTTTCGGTGTCAAAAATAATTTGTCCTTTCAAAATTTCTATACGGGAAACCATATTTGTTAATCCATTTTTATGCATTACTGCTCCAGACATTCCAATTCCATTGTCTTTATAGTGGATGGTGATCTCATTATTATTTTTTTCAAAACGGAAAGAAACAATACTTGCCTGGCTGTGTTTTTTCATGTTGACAAGCAGTTCACGAATGATTTGGTAGATTTCTTCCTGTTTAGCCTGGCTTACATGTTCCCAAATAGCTTTTTCGTTACCAGCGATATAGGTTTTTACACTATCGTTATTGAAGGAACCAATGCTCGTTGAAATTTTTTCGCTAAAATCCAGTTCATCTCTAGTATCTTCCTTTTCGTAGGAAATATCCCTGGATTTCTCGTATACAAATTCCAGCTCATCCAGCGCTTCATCTTTACTGAAATCTTCCTGATTTTCAATTTTTGTCATGACCTGGTAAATCCCGTTGGCGACTACGTCATGGACTTTTTTCGACATTTTAAGCTGGGTGTTTTTGACTTCGAGTTCTTTTTCCTGTTCAAGTCTTTTTTTTCTTTTTCTGTACCAGAAAAAACCTCCTATTAGAAGTAATGATAAAGCTCCTAATCCTACGTTGCGTATTATAGTTTTAATATCATCTTCTGCCATTTTAAGTTTTAACTGTTGATTTTCATTTTCTTTTTTTTCAACATCATACTCTATAAGGGCAAAGCTATTTTTCGCATCATCTTTAGAAGACTGGATACTGTCATTTAAAAATTTATATTCGTTAAAATATTTTTTTGTGTTTTGTGGATTATCTATTTCAATTAAGCTTTGTAAAGATTCCAATTTATCAATAGGATTCTTGATGCTGTCAGATAGTTTGTATTTTTCATTGGTATGATATAAAGCTTTATCAGTATTTAATAAGGTATAATATTCTGCTAAATGAGAATGTGTGGATATTTGGCCTGGAATATCTTTCAGTTCCTTTTTAACATCTAAAATGTGTAACAAATTATTTTCAGGATTATAGGTATTATTTTCGAGCCACTTGCAATAATTATAGTTATCAAAGATTCGGGCATAATCTATTGTGTTTTTCTGTAAATTTTTATCGCTTAGGAGAGAATCATAAATTTTGATACTCCTTGAGTACTGTTTCAACTTTGTATAAAGATCTGCAATATTATTCTTGAGTGTAAATTGTTTTTGTTTATTTGAATTTAAGTTTAAAGCTTTATTATACCATTTAAGTGACTCAGAATAGCGCTTTAGATTGGTTTCGGAAATTGCTAAGCAATTGTAGACTGAAATTAAATATGCGCTATCTCTAGGCTCAGATAATAGATTAAGTGCTTCTGCAGATCTTTCATTGCTTGAATAGTAGTCGCCAATACCATTTAAAATAAATGCTTTATAAATTAATGTAGATACTATGTCAAGAGTATCTTTGTTCTGTTTGTAAATATTCTCTGCTTTAGAGAATGATAAAAATGCTTTTTTATTTTCAGACTTGTTATATTGATTTTTTGCTTCTTCAAAGATTTTGTCAGCTTCAACTAGTGAAGGTGTTTTTTCTTTTTTTATACTTTTATCAGAATCATTACAATTGGTCGTGAGGAATAATAAAATTAAAATTAGAAACTTGAGGTTTGGCATGAGTTATAGTTAATTAGGAGCTAAATATAAAAAAAAGGGCGATAAACATCACCCTTCTGTTTTAATTATTTCTTTGGAGGAGGAATTTGTCCTGTTTCTCCACTGGTATCTCCCTCTGAACCTCCCGGATCTATACCGCTTCCCGGAATTCCGCTTTGCACGGTTACTGGATTAGGGTTATTGTCACATGCTGTTGTATTTGCGTTATTATTTGAAAATGCTAAACCTAGTAGCATTAATATAAACTGGATCATTTCCTTAAAATTTTGAAGTTTTTAGACTGTTTTTCTTCCTCTCATGATTTTCGATCACGAGCTGTACACGTTTAAAATTTCGAAGCGCTTCTAATTTTTTTGGGAAGTGAACCTTCAAAAACGGAGGAGAAACATCTGCTTCCCAACCCGGAGTTTTCCTCCGTTTTATCTGGTGATTTTGAAATCAGCTTTTTTTGAATTTGTTTTTTTATTGTTTGTTTCTTGCTGATCTCTGAGGACAAAGTAAAGACAGAAACGGGTGTCATTCCTAGACAGAGGAAGGACAGTAGTTGGGATATAAATAGCTGGTTTTTACGGAAATCCGTAATGTTATTGTCTAAGTTTTGTCTAATTTAGACACCACTAATCCCTTTAAACTAATTCCATGTTTGATAAGAAGAAATTGTTGCTTAAAAAAGCATATGAAAAAGCAAAAAAAGAACTCAATAGAGCTAACGCTAGTAATGATTCTATTTTAAATTACTTAGTCTTAAAACTAGAAGAGAAGTTTGATTCGGTTAAGGACATAAGAACCTTTGTGAGGTATCATAAAAGACTTATAAGAGAGAATAGGGATTATGACATTGATGAAATTACATTGGATCAATTAAGCTGGTATGTAGAGTATGATAATTTTGAAGCTTTTTGTGATAATGCTGTGATTGAGAGAGATACAGGAGAAACGAAAATAGAACTTAAAATAAATCAGGATGAAGATTCCCTTTCCGAGAGACTTTCGAAAATAATTATCAACATTACCAATCAGCCTATTTTTAATGTGCCACAATTAGCAAAAAACGGGATGGGAATTGGAGCTATGATACTGACTTTAGTTTTTGGAATAAATTATCAAGGAGGAAAATTCGGTGATGATAAATATATGTATTGGAATGGAGAAGAATATGTAAGCACCAATAACACGTTTGTCAACCCCAACTCTGATGTAGTGGCAATGGACAAAAACATACTTACCAATTTTAAGAAAATTATGAGGCCGGATACTTTAACCGTAGAGAATGCGGTAGGAAAGACATGGTATTCAAAATGCAACAATAAGGTAGAGTTCTTTACAATGGATGGAAAAAACCCTGAAAATGGAAAAGAATTAAAAAGAGTAAGCGAGCATATGGTAGATTTTTATGCAGGAGTAGACTAGAAATACTTTATTCAAAAACGTTAAGCAAAAAAAAAGCGAAGATCACTCTTCGCTTTTTTGTATTATTCAGAATCTGCAGTCAGCATTCCCAGTTCTCCGAAATGTTTTTTAAACTTCTGGATCTTAGGGCCTACTACGGCGCTGCAGTAAGGTTGTGTTGGATTAACGTTATAATATCCCTGATGATATTGTTCTGCCGGCCAGAATTTTTCAAATTGAGTTAATTCTGTTACGTAGGTTCCCGGCCATCTTCCTGAGGCTTCAGAGGTTTTGATGGCTTCTATGGCTTTTTGCTTTTCGGCTTCATCTTTATAGTAAATTACGGAGCGGTATTGTGTTCCGATGTCATTGCCCTGTCTGTTGAGCTGGGTAGGATCGTGAAGGAAGAAGAACACATCCATTAATTGTTCATAAGAGATAATGGAAGGATCATACGTGATCTGTACTACTTCGGCATGTCCGGTTTCTCCCGTGCACACCTCTTCATAGGTCGGTTGGTCTTTATGGCCTCCGGAATACCCGGAAATGGCCGATTCTACCCCTTTCAGCATATTGAAACAGCTTTCCACACACCAGAAACATCCGCCTCCGAAAGTGATCTGTTCTAAATTATTTTTATCCATTGTAGATTGATTATTATATTGGTCCGGTTTTACTCTTATCCGCGATGGAAATGAGTGAAAAAACTAATCAAAAATAGGAAAAACTTTTGCAATTTTATACACGAATAACACAAATAGATATCACGAATAACCACACGCAAGATGAGTCTAAACATCTGCGTAATCTGTTTAATCTGCGAGATTTTTTAAAATGAAGGCAAGAATATCCACACGAAACATACATCACCATCATCTGTGCAGCTCTGTGTAATCTGTGGTAGTTTTAAACACAAACGCACGAATAGCCACAATAAAATAAGGCATAAACATCTGTATAAATCAGTGTAATCTGTGGTTAGCTTTCAACACGAAGACCATGACCGATCTCATAAATAGCCACAAAAAAGCACCCTTAAAAAGGATGCTCCGTATATTTAAAATAGCTTTCAATTATTTTTCCCAAACCAAAGCACTTGCTCCAAGAATGGCAGCATCCGCTTCGTCCAGCTCACTGAAAACCAATTTTACTTTATTTCTGAAAATAGGAAGAAGATTTCTTTCCATATGAAGTTTTGTTGGCTTTAAGATAAATTCTCCGGCCTTAATAACGCCACCAAATAAAAGAATGGCTTCAGGAGAAGAGAACATCACAAAATTGGCTAATGCCTCCCCTAATTTCTGTCCTGTATATCTGAATACCTCAATAGCGATAGGATCGCCTTTCAGAGCGCATTCATGTACTGTTTTAGAATTAATAGATTCTTCGGTATACTCGCTTAACATCGATTCCGGAAATTCTGCCCTCATTTTCTTTGCGGTGATGGCAATTCCTGTGGCAGAAGCATACGCTTCCAGGCTTCCTTCAGAACCGGTACTCCAGTGCTTTCTTCCGCCGGGTTTTACAATAGTATGGCCTAATTCTCCGGCAAAACCGTCATGTCCGTAGATCAAACTTCCGTTAGAAATAATTCCGCTGCCTACTCCTGTTCCCAGGGTGATCATGATAAAATCTTTCATCCCGCGTGCGGCACCGAAAAGCATTTCACCAAGAGCTGCTGCATTAGCATCATTTGTAATGGTGCACGGCAGATTGAATTTGGCCTTCATCATATCACTGAAAGGCACTAATCCTTTCCAGGGTAAATTAGGGGCCTGCTCTATGGTTCCTTTATAATAGTTGGCATTCGGAGCGCCTACACCGATTCCGTCAAAGTTTTTCTCTGTACCGTATTTTTCGATCAGTGGGTGTACTTTGTTATATAAAGCATCGATAAAATCCTCAACCTTCTCGAATTCATCGGTCCTTAGATTTCCTTTTTCAAGGACTTCCCCGCGGTGATTTACAACTCCGAACTTAGTATTAGTTCCGCCAATATCAATTCCTAGGGCAACGTGTTTTGATAAATCTATTAATGACATTTCTATTTTAAATTCTAAAGGGTTAAAATTATAAAAAAGATTGTATTAATAAATTATTAACTCAACATTTCTTAAAAAAAGTTTTAAACGGCTTTTACCGGTTTCTTTTTTCTTCTTCCCCACCAGATCAGGAAGCCTGTTACGGGGAGTGAAGCACATATAAGGCTGACAATGAATGCGATAATTTTTGTAGGAAGTCCCAGAATGGATCCTACATGAATGTCATAATTGGCTCCCACTGCTTTTTCACCGAAATTTTTGTCCTTAGGATCGTGAGTGTGAAGCAATTCTCCCGAGTTTTCATCAAAAATAAGACTGCTGCTTTTATGATAAGAGTAGGAGAGATACTTTACGTAAACTTCGAAATTAGGATGCTCATGATCATCCATATGTTCGTGGCCCAGGTCGATCGCAAAACCGAAAGAATCCGGGTATTTCTGCTGAACTGTATTGATGATCTTATCTAATGTTCCTTCTGTTCTCAGTTCGATAGGGGCTTTTGTTTTTATCGCGGAAAAATCAGGGTATTTGGTCTCACCACCGGAGAAAATAACATAGATCGCAGACTGAACGATAAAAAATGCATAAAAAAGACCCGTGATAGAAAAGATTAAAGCAAAAATAGAAGCGTAGAATCCTAATACATTATGAAGGTCATAGTTCTTTCTTTTCCAGTTTTTGATATTCTTCCATTTAAAAGAGAAACGCTGTTTTCTTGCGGCTTTATTCTTAGGCCACCACAGAACGATTCCTGAGATCAGCATAATAATGAAGATAATTACCGGAATTCCCACTACATAGGTTCCCCAGTCCTGCTTTAAAAGATAGCTCCAGTGGATCATCTTTACAATCTGGAAAAAACCGTTTTTCTCATCATATGTTCTTAATACCTTTCCGTTGTAAGGGTTTACATAAGCCACTTTATAGATAGGGAATTCATCAAAATAATTCCAGCCGTCTTTATTGTGCTCATACCAGTAGAACTGATACGACATTTTTTTGTCGATAGGAATGTTCACCCAATGAATGGGATATTTTTCTTTTACCTGCTCATCAACGGATTTTTCCAATACTCTGATAGGAAGAACCTGTTTTTGGGCAATATGCTGTTCGTTGTGGTAGATAACATCCTTACGGGTAATATTTTCAATCTCATCCTTAAAAACATATAAGGCTCCGGTAATAGAAATAATGAAAATCAAAAATCCGATTCCCAAACCAAACCACAAATGCAGTTTTGCTGACCATTTTTTAAAAAAACTAGGCTTCTTTTTATGATGTTTTTTCTTCATATCGTAATAGAAAGTCTGGCAAATATATGCTTACTTTTTTTATTTAGTTTAATTAAAATTTATATTCAATCATGAAAGTTCCCCTCATCCCTAAAGAGTTGGTGAAGTCACTGTCTCTTGCCGACCACCATGCAATGGCAGGCTGATAGGTTGTATTGAAGAGATTTTCAATACCTAAGGACAGTTTCCAGTTGTGAGTAACCTCGTAGCTTGATTTCAGGTTGAAAATGGTATAATCAGGAACGAATCCCTCACCGTATGCATACAATCCTGTTTTTGGGTTGGGATCAAAACGGTCCTGTTTAAAGGCATGAAGCATATCCAGCCCGAATGAAAGTGATGAGGTAGGCCTTACCTGGACATACGCCAGTACTTTCGGTGCAGAGATTCTGCTGTTGTTGATTTTGGTTGAATAATCACCATCATTTTTCACTGAAGTAATCCCTTCGATCCAGCTATAGCTTCCTCCGAAATTGAACCATTTTGCAGGCGTGAAATGTAAAAATCCTTCTACTCCATAGACTACTTCTGGGGATCTTTGAATCGTTAAAGCCCTGTCTGGACTCTGAACGAACGATGCCCCCAATTTTGAAGTGCTTACATACGACGTGATTTCATAATTGATCCATTTTGAAATCTGCCCTGTGGCTCCCAATTCGTAGTTGTTGACAATAATCGGCTTGGTTTCTAAATTCTGGATCGTTCCCTGCGTTGAGGTTCTTAAAATTCTTCCCAGTTCATTGATCGAGTAGGACTGTGAAAAGCTTCCGAACAGATTGATATAGTTTTCAATATTGTAACGGACTCCGATGTTTCCTACTAAGGCATTATATTTCAGTTTTCCGCCGGTTACAAAGATACTTTGGGTAAAAGTACCGTCATTTTTGATGGAAGAAAGCGTATTGAAATCTCCGACATTCACGCTCATGTTTTCATAGCGTAATCCTCCCCTGATCGTTAATTTTTTTAATAGATCAATTTTCACCAACAGGAAAGGAGCAATGTTGGTCATATCCATATCCGGCGTCCAGTAGCGGCCGTCTTCGAGCTTTTGTACGGTCTGGTCATTCAGAACATCAAGACCATAGATTACTTCTCCCTGAGAATTTTTTCCATTCCACAATTGAGTGTCAAAATTGGCTCTTGCCCCATATTTTTTTGAAATGACGTTGGACTGTCCCCCGTTTAAGAAGGTATCACTGTATCCGTAAACGGTTTTAAAATCCTGATAATAGGTGTTGATATTTAAGGCTGTAGTTCCCCAGAATAGATTTTTATGGTCATAACTTAGTTTGATATTATGATTTCTAGGGGTTCCCTGCGGAGTGGTTTCAAGATTCTTTCCAACTCCTTCTCCAATGGTTGGGGTAATGCCGTATTTTCCTGTTTTTAAGCCTAAATTTAAGTCTGATCTGGAGGCATATCCGATATAAGATGCTTCAATTCTCTGATCATTGTTGATTGTATAGCCCACCTTCAGCATTCCGTTATAATTATCCATTTTTGCGGGGCTGTACGTAGGACTTAGATTAATTCCGTTCGCATCTTTCATGTAGCCTGTTCTTTCATAGGCCATAGACACCACATAATCAAACCTATTGACCTTTCCGGATAGAAGCTGGCTTGCTCTGAAACCTAACGTTCCGCCGTAGGGCTGTGCCGTCAGTCCGAATTGAGAAATTCCGGATATTTTTTGGTCGGTTTTACTTCTTTTGGTGATGTAGTTGATAATTCCTCCATCCGCTCCGTTTCCGTAAATTGAGGAGGCTCCTTTGATGACTTCTATTCTTTCAATCACTGAAGGATCAATTGTCCTTAAGTCTCTGGCTCCGTTTCTAAGCGGTGTCGACTGGGGAACGCCGTCAATAAGTACCAACACCTGACGGCCCCGCAAGGTTTGCCCTGTATTGGAAGTTTGCCCTGAATTGGTTCCTAAACTGGGAACGGTATATTGCAGGATGCTGGTGATATCAGAATTCACAGTCAGCTGAGACTGGATCTGTTTTTCGTTCACTACGGTTACAGAACCGGGGATTTCTTTTATATTTTCCTTTTTCCTGGAAGCGGTCATGATGACTTCGTCAACATTTTGAGACTGTAATGTATCTTTAATTTGAGCAAAAACAGTCGTCGTTCCCAGACAGGCTGCCGATAGAAGCACTTTTCTCATGATATTTTCTTTCCTTGTTTTTTCCTTTTTCCCCACCAAACCAGAAATCCGGTGACGGGAAGTGAGGTGCAGATCAGTCCTGCGATAAACCAAATAATTTTTCCAAACAGTCCGAAGTAGGATCCGGTGTGGATATCATAGTTGGCATTGGAATATTTTTCTGCGTTGCTTAATTGTTGATGAGGTTTGTCAGAAAGCAGTTTTCCCGAGTATTTATCAAATACGATTTGATTTCTTTCACTGAATCTTCCTTCTTTTCCATACACGAGGACCGGAATATTTTTTAATTCTTTTCCTTTTTTATTTTTCCCGTTTAAAGAAATTCTGAAACTTGAAGAGGATGAATAACGTTTTCTTGTTTCCTGAGCACTAAGGTCAAAAACCGATGTATTTTTTGCCAGAAGAGAATCCTGAGACTTGATTTCTTTTTCTTTCGGAAGCTCTAAAGAACCTGATAATGCGAAATTGAAGACGTTTTTCACATAAGGATATGTAAAATAAATTCCTGTTATACTCATTAACAGGGCAATACATGAAGCATAAAATCCTAATACATTATGAAGATCATAATTTTTACGCTTCCATGTTTTTACATTGTTCCAGTTGAACCAGAAACGCCCTTTTCTTGCTTTCTTATTTTGTGGCCACCATAAAATGATTCCCGTGATGAGCATGATGATGAAAAGAACTACCGGAATTCCCACTACATAGGGGCCCCACGTAGAATTCAGGAGCAGACTCCAGTGGATGTATTTTACAATGTTGAAGAAATCATACTTTTCATCATACACAGCTAGAATTTCCCCAGTGTATTGGTTGACATATACCAGCTTGTTGATTTTTACTTCGTCAAAATAATTCCAGCCTTTTTTATTTTTTTCATAATAAGAAAACTTATAAGACTTGTTTTTATCGAGAGGAATTTCAACAGCGCTTACCGGATATTTTTCATTAATCTCTAAGGTTATCTTTTCCTTTAGTACGTTAATAGATAGTGGTGTACTGGTGGGTTCTTTTACATGGATAGTTTCTTTTCGAAGGCTGTTCTGTATTTCATCCTTAAAAACGTAAAGCGTACCGGTCAGCGAAACAATGAAAACAATCAAACCAACGGACAAGCCAAACCACAAATGCAGTTTGGCAGACCATTTTTTCGTTGAAGAAATTTTCTTTTTAGGGTGATGCTTTTTCCTCATAGTAAAAAGTTAACCCGCTGTGGGGTTAACTTTATGTATTTAAAATTTATATCCTATTGATACTCTGAAGTTTCTTGGAGCTTCTGCCTGGTAATAGTAACCACCTTTTTGCGTACCATCTGCCATCGTGAAATTGATACTGCTTCCGCTGTATAAATATCTGTCGAAAAGATTGAATACATTAAGACTTACTCTAAACTTCGTGTTTTCCCAGGAAAGACCGGCGTCGAACTTTACATAATCATTCATTTGTAAAGGAGCGTTGGTACTTCCCCAGTTCCAGCTGCTTCTTCCTCCCAGATAGGTTCCTCCAAAGCTCAATCCAAAACCTTCCAGATCACCTTGTGTGAATGTGTAATTTAACCATCCGTTTGCAGTATGCTTTGCATATCCCGGAACTTTCATTCCTACAGGATTATTTGCAGGATCATTGGATTCCGTTATTTTATTTTCAGTAAATGCATAATTGAAGATGGCATTAAACCCTCTGGTAATCTCTCCTTTTAAATCAAATTCAATTCCCTGAACTCTTGTTTTACCCAATAGGATAGAATAGGGTTCACCCGGGCTGTTCGTAGGATCATTAACGGTAGCATTGTTTTTAATAATGTTATAGGCTGATAATGTTGTATTCCATTTCCCACCGAACCAGTCTTTTTTCAACCCAACTTCCATATTGTTACCGGTAATCGGTTTTGCGGTATCTCCATTTCTAAAAATTGCAGACTGAGGAACAAATGCCTGATCGTATAATGCATAAGCAGACATATTCTCATTGAGAGAGTAACTTAATCCTACACGCGGAGTAATTCTGTTTGCCTCCATTTTTGTTCCGTAATTGTTTTCTTTTACGTTGGTATAACGGGCAGCAACAGTTAATCTTAACGCATCATCTAAGAATCCTAACTCATCCTGAAGGTAAAGACCTGTATAGTTTTGCTCGATAGTTCCGTATGGTGTCGCTCTTTCTAAAAGAGATTTTCCGTCTGTATTAAAATGAGGATAATTAGCCGCAGGTTGAAAAGAAGTTGCATTCAGGTTAAAAGGGTTTGCTGCCGTATCTAAAGGACCGCTTTTGCTCCAGTCAGCAAGATACTTTTTAGAACCCAGGTCAAGACCCGCTAAGATTTTGTGGGAAACAGACCCGGTTTTTACATAACCATTTAAAAATGCCTGTCCAAACTTCATAACATTACTCGCTTCCCAGAAATTAAGATTTCTGATGAATTGAGTGTCAGAAATGAAAGTTCCCGGCCAGATATCACTACCCATTGTGTATTCATTCACATAGGATAGCTGTGTTGTTAACTTCCAGTTGTCATTGAATTTATGCTGTAAATTTACATTCACCGTATTGTTCGTCACTTTTGTAGGGTCAATACCCGGGTCGGTAACGGTGTATTCTACCGGCTTGGTACCGTATCCTGCAAAGCTGTACACATACGCAGAACCTACTTCAGACATTTTTGCTCTTTGGTAGATGTATTCTGCCGTTAAAGTTGTGTTATCAGAAAGTTTTACTTTCAAGGAAGGATTGATAATGTATCGGTCATTGAATTCATAATCTCTGAAGCTGTTTTTGTTTTGAGCCATTAAATTCAGCCTGAAAGCTACTTTATCAGTAATTTTAGTATCGATATCCGCTTCACCTCTGTACATGTTGAAACTTCCAAGGGTTACTCTTGCGCTTCCGTTTAATGCATTTCCGGTAGGTTTTTTTGTTACAATATTGTAAATACCACTCGGTTCACCGTTAGACATTAAGAATCCTGAAGGTCCTTTGATGAATTCAATATGGTCTACAAAACTCATATCTTCACTTAAAGGTCCCCAGTTGGATGTTACATTCACTCCATTCATGAAAGCGGCAGCTCTGGATCCTCTCATGTTTACTCTCGTATACATATCGCCCCAATGCTCTAATCTTTGTGCTCCGGCAACGTTTCTTAAAACACCGTCACTCAATGTAGTAACTTGCTGATCTTCCAGTGCTCTTCCTGTAATGATGGAAATGTTCTGAGGAATTTTGATAAGTTCTTCATCCAGGCGCAGAGAAGAAGAACCCTGTTTTTCTACATATTTCTTATAATATTTACCATTGACAATAACTTCTTCAATATCATTAGATTTAATAGTGTCTTTTTGCTGAGCAAAGGTCAGAACAGAACCCAACAGGGAGGCACAGATCAGTACGTTTTTCATGAAAGCTAAATTTTCTGCAAATATATTGTTTTTAATTATTCTAAATAAATTATAAGATTGATATTTATCATAAAAATACTATATGCCGAATAACAAAAAACCGCTTCAAGCGTATTGAAGCGGTTTTGTTGAATTATTAACTAGTTCTTTTTATGCAGGAATTTCTCCTTTATATAAGAATGATATTATTTCTTTGTTCATTTTGTCTACCATTTCACTGAATAAGTGGAAAGATTCCTGTTTGTAAATGACAAGCGGATCTTTCTGCTCATAAACAGCTCCCTGTGAAGATTTTCTCAAATCATCCATTTCACGAAGGTGAAGCTTCCAGTTTTCATCAATGATAGAAAGGGTAATATTCTTTTCAAAATCATTGATTAAGCTTTCGCAATGTGTTTCATAAGCTTGCTGCAGATCGGTAACAATAGTCAATGTTTTATGTCCATCGGTGAAAGGAACCTGGATCATCTTAAACATAGAACCTTGATTTTGGAATACATTCTCAATAATAGGGAATGATTTTTCCTTCAATAAGTTCAGTTTCATCTGATAATCTTCCTGTGCTGCTTTGAAAAGGATATTTGTAAGATCCGGAATCTGCTTATTGCTGAAATCACTTTCAGAAATAGGAGAAGCCATCGTGAAGTTTTTGATTACCTCGAATTCAAAATCCTTAAAGCTGCCATTGGCTTTACCTTTAGCCACAATAGAGTTGGAAACATCAAAGATCATATTCGTGATATCATACTTTAAATGATCTCCGAATAAAGCATTCTTTCTTCTTTTATAGATGACATCACGCTGCTTGTTCATTACATCATCATACTCAAGAAGTCTCTTTCTGATTCCGAAGTTGTTTTCCTCTACTTTTTTCTGAGCTCTTTCAATAGACTTGCTGATCATAGAGTGCTGAATAACTTCACCCTCTTTGTGACCCATTCTGTCCATCATTTTAGCAATTCTTTCAGAACCGAATAAACGCATCAGGTTATCTTCCAGAGATACATAGAACTGTGAACTTCCAGGATCTCCCTGACGTCCCGCTCTACCTCTAAGCTGTCTGTCAACACGTCTTGAATCGTGTCTTTCAGTACCAATGATCGCTAAACCGCCTGCTTCTTTTACTTCTTTAGAAAGCTTGATATCCGTACCACGACCCGCCATGTTGGTAGCAATCGTTACTACTCCCGGCTGTCCTGCTCCAGCTACAATTTCTGCTTCCTTCTTGTGAAGTTTCGCGTTCAATACCTGGTGTGGAATCTTTCTTAACTGAAGTGCTTTTGACAATAACTGAGAAATCTCAACTGAAGTTGTTCCTACAAGAACCGGTCTTCTGGCTGCGGTTAACTTCTCGATTTCTTCAATAACAGCGTTATATTTTTCTCTGTTAGTTTTGAAAACTAAATCTTGTTTGTCGTGTCTTAAAATATTACGGTTGGTAGGAATTACCACTACATCTAATTTATAGATTTCCCAAAGCTCTCCGGCTTCAGTTTCAGCAGTACCCGTCATCCCCGCAAGCTTGTTGTACATACGGAAGTAGTTCTGAAGCGTTACCGTTGCAAAAGTCTGTGTTGCCGCTTCAATTTTCACATTTTCTTTTGCTTCAATGGCTTGATGCAGACCGTCAGAATAACGACGTCCTTCCATGATACGTCCCGTTTGCTCATCAACGATTTTTACTTCACCGTCAATTACCACATACTCATCATCTTTTTCAAATAGAGTATAGGCTTTCAGCAATTGGCTTAAGGTGTGGATACGTTCAGATTTTTCAGCAAAATCAGAAAATAATTTCTCTTTCTGCTCAAACTCTTCTTCTTTCGTTAAGTTTTTAGCTTCAAGTTCAGCAATTTCGCTTCCGATGTCCTGAAGAACAAAGAAATTGTTATCTTCATTACCCTGAGACATATATTCAACTCCCTTATCCGTTAGATCAACCTGATTGTTTTTCTCTTCGATCACAAAGTAAAGATCTTTGTCAACGATTGGCATATCACGGTTGTTATCCTGCATGTACTGAGCTTCTACCTTCTGAAGTAACGCTCTGTTTCCGCTTTCGGATAAAAACTTGATTAATTGTCTGTTTTTTGGAAGACCTCTGTACGCCTGAAGTAATTTGAATCCACCTTCTTTGGTATTTCCGGCAGCAATTAATTTCTTAGCTTCATTAAAGATCGTAGAAACAGTTTTTTTCTGAACTTCAACAATTCTGTCGATAGAAGGTTTAAGAACATCGAAGTCCTGTCTGTCTCCCTGTGGAACCGGACCGGAAATAATCAATGGTGTTCTTGCATCATCTACTAAAACAGAGTCAACTTCATCCACAATGGCAAAGTTTAATTCTCTTTGTACCAATTCTGAAGGGGATGTCACCATATTATCTCTCAGATAATCGAACCCGAATTCGTTATTCGTTCCGTAAGTGATATCTGAATTGTATGCTTTTCTTCTTCCGTCTGAGTTTGGCTGGTGATTATCGATACAGTCAATAGACATTCCGTGGAACTGGTACAATGGTCCCATCCATGCGGAGTCTCTTTTAGCAAGGTAGTCATTCACGGTTACTACGTGAACCCCTCTTTCAGGAAGTGAATTTAAATAAATTGGTAATGTTCCTACCAAAGTTTTACCTTCACCGGTTGCCATTTCGGCAATTTTACCGCTGTGAAGAATAACCCCTCCGATAAACTGAACATCATAATGGACCATATCCCAAACCACAGGAGTTCCGGCAGCGTCCCAAGAGCTTTTCCAAACAGCTTGATCTCCCTGAATTTCAACGAAATCTTTAGTCGCAGCAAGTTGTCTGTCCCAGTCAGTGGCAGTCACACGGATTTCTCCGTTCTGAGCCCATCTTCTTGCAGTTTCCTTTATTAAAGCGAAAGCTTCAGGAAGAATCTGGCCAAGTGCTTTTTCTTCAATTTCGTATGATTCTTTTTTCAGAGATTCAATTTTTGAGAAAAGAGCTTCTTTTTCGTCAACATTTGTTGACGTTTTGATCTGCTCTTTTATCTGTTCTATCTGAGCTGTTATTTTACTGGTTGCAGATTTTATATTCTCTTTAAACTCAGCAGTTTTTTCTCTTAAACCATCATCAGATAATTTCTCGATGTTTGGTTCAACAGCTTTGATTTTTGTTACAACTTTTTTTACTTCTTTTAGGTCCTGCGCTTTTTTGTCTCCCAAAAACCCTTTAAGAACTTTGTTTAAAAAACTCATAAATTTTTTGCTTTATGCCTAAAGTGATATACTTTAAGCGTTGTAAATAATACGCTTATTGCGCAAAATGATATTTAAAAAGGCAATTAAGCTTTAAGTGTTCACCTAAAGCTTAATTGTCTTTAAAATTAATATTCGTCTTCGTTCCAAAGATAATCTTCATCCGTTGGATAGTCGCTCCAGATCTCATCAATTGCATCATAAACTTCTCCTTCATCTTCGATTGCCTGAAGGTTTTCTACCACTTCCATGGGTGCACCAGTTCTGATTGCGTAGTCAATAAGCTCTGCTTTTGTCATTGGCCAAGGGGCGTCACTTAAATAGGAGGCTAATTCTAATGTCCAGTACATAATTTTCTAATTTTTTTGCAAAAGTATAAAAATAGGTTATATTATAAGCTTTTTTATACCTGATTTTCAATTCTTTTTATTAATTTTTGTTCATTGCCCGTCGTAGACTGTATTACAGCAGTGTCAGCAACTTGCTCGATGTCATTTTCTCAAAAACCATTCCACAAATTTTTTTATGCCATTTTGGAAGTCTGTGTCTGGTTTGTAGCCAATTAAAGTCTTCGCTTTTGTTATATCTGCATTGGTTTTCAGGACATCCCCGGGTTGCATTGGCAGAATTTTTCTCATGGCAGATTTTCCAAGATGCTTTTCGATTGTAGAAACCATTTCAGACAAAGTGATTACTTGGTTTTCCCCCAGATTGAGGATTTCGTATACCTTGGAATTATTTTCCAAATAGCTGATAGACTTAATGATTCCATCGATAATATCGTCAATATACGTATAGTCTCTTGCCGTATTTCCATCTCCGTAGAAAGGAATTTCATTACCTTCTGAGATCAGCTTTGTAAACTTATGGATTGCCAGATCAGGTCGTTGTCTCGGTCCGTAAACTGTGAAAAACCTTAGCTGAATCATATCAATATGGTACAATTCATGATAAACATGTCCTAAAATCTCACCGCATTTTTTCGTGGCTGCGTAAGGAGAGATCGGATTGTCTACATTATCAGTCTCTAAAAAAGGAGTTTTTTCATTGTTTCCATACACGCTTGAAGAAGACGCACAAATGAATTTTCGAATACCAAAGTCCTTGCACAGTTCCCAAAGGTTCATAGTTCCCCGTATATTAACTTCCTGATATTCCAGCGGTCTTTCAATAGAAGGGCGTACGCCAGCAAGGGCAGCCAGGTGAATCACCAAATCAATTGAATGGTTCCTGAAAATATCTTCCAGTCCTTTTTTATCACGGATATCCTGATCATAACAAATATATTGATCTGACCGTGAAAGTGAAATTAGATGCCGGATATCGGTCTCTTTGTCAGAAAATTCAAAATCCGAAATTGTATCAATAGAAGCTAAAGTATTTTTAATTTTTATTTGATATGGGTAGAAATCATCAAAATTGTCAACGTTTATGACAGAATGTCCATTTCTTAATAATTGTCCTATGAGATGAGAACCAATAAATCCGCTTCCTCCGGTTACAAGATATATCATTTGTGATTTTTTATTAGGCAAAAATATAAATTTACTTTTTGAAAATATAATCATTAAATTTACTTAAAAAAGTAATAAGTATTATGCAGTTTCAAGGGCAAATTTTAAAGATGACGAGTTATGATGCACAACCCATCCAATATTATCTTACTCTCTCGGGCGATCTGATTCATATGAACGAATTGTTTGGGAAGGAATTAACGATAAAACATGTAGGTTTTCAGTGTGTACATTGTGGAGAAAATAAGCCCGTTTACAGAATGGGATTTTGTAAAAATTGCTTTTTTGAAAGCCCCTATGCAAGTGATACCATCATCCGTCCGGAGCTTTCCACGGCTCATTTAGGAGTAGCAGAGCGTGATCTGGAGATCGAAAAAGCTATTCAGCTTCAGCCTCATACGGTATATCTGGCGTATACAGGAGATGTAAAAGTTGGCGTTACAAGAAATACACAGATTCCAACCCGATGGATTGATCAGGGCGCTACTTTCGCCCTTCCGATTGCAAGAACTGAAAACCGATACGAAGCCGGAATGATAGAAGTTGCTTTAAAAGACCATTTACCCGATAAAACAAATTGGAGAAAAATGCTTCAGGATGATTTTGAAGGTGAAATTGACCTGGCAGATTTTCAGCAAAAAATAAAAGAATATTTTCCTGAAGACTTCCAGAAGTTCTACAGCGAAGGAGAAAACCTGTGGAAATTTGATTATCCTTTTGAGAAACCTGAAAAAATAAATTCTTTTACATTAGACAAGAAACCGGAATTTACAGGAGTTCTTGTAGGAATTAAAGGACAGTATTTAAGCTTTGAAGGCGGAAACTTTATGAATGTAAGAGGGCATGAGGGATATGTAATTGAGTTAAGTGTAAAAAATTAACCCTATATTTAAGATTGTTAAAAAAGAAATCTTAAACATGAGAAAATGGGTTAAAAAAATGCTGATTGGTTTCGGAGTACTGCTGATAATCATTCTTGCAGTAAATTTTGGCGTAAATTTTTGGCTTAGAACCCAGCTTCCGAATTATATTAAAGACAATACCAATTATAAGGTTTCTTACAAAAAGCTGGACGTAGATCTTGGAACCGGAAATATTCTGGCAACAGGAATTACCGTAAACGGCAAAGATCCTCAAAATAATGAAGTTATAGGGCTTCAGGGAACAATAGATACGCTAAAAATCAGTCGGTTTGGTATTTTTGATGCCATTTTTAATAAACAGATCAGCTCTTCAGATGTATTGTTGGGAAGCCCAAATCTGAATGTAATATTAGCCAAGCCGATTGATAAAAAGACTGAAAAGAAAAAAAATCCTGTTTCATTTGAAAATATCAGGATCCACAACGGAAGTATTACTATTTTCAAACATACTAAGCAAAAATTTCTCTCAGTACAGAAACTGGATTTATTTGTTGAAAATCTACAGATGGCGGAAGAATCTGTGAAAAATAAGCTTCCGGTTGTCTTTGACCGGTATGAGATCAAAGGGAAAAATTTATTTTTTCGCCCAAACAATATGTATGCGCTGACAATTAATACGATTAATACCTCCAATGGACAGGTATCCGTCGAAAATTTTAAAGTCACTTCACTGCTTACATTCAATGAGTTTAAAAGATTTTACCCTAAAAAAAGGAAATTATTTGAGTTTGCTGCTCAGAAAATGAATTTTAAAGATATTGTATTGAAAAACAACATAATATCTCTTTCTGATGCAAATTTTCAAAATCCTGTTCTTACCATTTCCAATACTGGAGTGTTATCCAAAAAAGAAAAAAAGGAACTCAATTTCGAGCTTAATTTAGAGAATGTAAAATTCACCAATGGAACGGTTGAAATCAATAAGCCTGATGGAAGCAAGTTGGTTTCTGGCAGGAATATCCATGCCAGTTTATCTCATCTGCAGCTGAGTAAAGAATCTTCAGAGCAGGTGATTCCTATTAATTATAAAGATTTTACCTTTTCCGGAAAAGATGTTTATTTTTCGGATGGGCAGAATGTGACAGCCGAAAGCATTGCACTGAATTCTAAAAGCGGCGAGATCAGAAATCTGTCAGTCAGTCCGGGATCTTCAATTACGGCAACTACTGCTGTTACCCTAAAATCGAATCATATTGCCTTTAATATTAATAAATTTGGGTTTATTGACAGGAAGCTCAACCTGGATATTAAAGACGTCCTTGTTGAAAATGCAAACGGAAATATTAAAACAGGAGAAAATAAACCTAATAAAAAGCCAGGATCAGGCGGTATACAATCAGTTATTGTAAGAAAATTAAGCCTTAGAAACTCTAATGTTATCTATGATAAGGGAAGTCAGCCGCTTGCTTTTAATGATTTAAATGCAGTGGTCAATATGATTGAAATTGGTCCTAAAAATAATAATCAGGGGCTTGATGTTAAGGTGAAAGATTATTTTCTGACGACAAAGAATTTTTCCTATAAAACAAAGTTCTACCTGATGAGTGTGGGGCTTTTAAAACTGAATAAAAATAAAATTCAGGTTAATAATTTTGCTATGAAACCTCTCGTTTCGAGAGCCCAGTTTATCAAAATGATTCCGGTGGAAAGAGATTTGTATGACCTGAAGGCTGGCCAAATTACGGCTGAGGGCAATTGGGATCTGTTTTCCAATAATAAATCGATCAATGCTTCAAATGTGCTGATCCAATCTGCCGATGCCAATATTTTCAGAAGTAAGATTCCCGAAGATGATCCTAAAATAAAGCCGTTATATTCCAAACTCTTGCGGTCGATAAAAATCCCGATGTATATCAATAATCTTGATTTGAAGAATTCTATTTTGGTTTATGAAGAAGATACTCCTCAAAGTGCAGGACCCGGAAAGCTGACGTTTGGAAACTTCAATATGAATGTCAAAAATCTGAATTCTGCTAAAACAAAAGGAAAACCTACCCGTGTAGATATTAAAATTAACTGTTCGTTTATGAACCTGGCTCCGCTGTCTGTGAACTGGAATTTTGACGTTGCCAATCAAAACGATGTCTTTACAATTGCGGGCAGGGCAGCAAATCTTCCTGCCAGTGGAATCAATCCTTTTATCAGGCCATACCTGCATGTTACAGCGACTTCCGGAACCATTCAGGAAATGCTTTTTAATTTTAAAGGAAATCCTGCGGGACTTAATGGGACTTTCAATTTAAAACATAAAGATTTGAAAATTGCAGTTTTAAATAAAAATAATCAGGAGAAAAAAGGGATTTTAACAGCTGTTGCGAATCTACTGCTGAAATCAGACTCAGGAAGTTTGCCGGAAGCCGTTGACGTAGAAGGCGTGGAAAGAGATCCTACCAAATCATTCTTTAATCTATTCTGGAAAGGAATAGAGCAAGGGTTAAAGAAAACCCTGATCGGCCGGAATGTTGATAAAACCGAGAAAAAGGTAAAAAAGGCAGTTTCTTCCGTGAAAGAAATGAAGCAATCTGTAAAAGAAATAAAGCAGGAAATAAAAAAACCGACAAACAATAAGGATAATACCACACCTCAGGAAGAGAAGAAAGAGAAAAAAGGTTTTTTAAAGAATATTTTTAAGAAAAAAGATAAACCCGAAACAGCATAGTTTCGGGTTTAATATTTCGTTTTTAAATGATATTTTTATGTCATTCAAAAAAGTTGGTTTAGAAATTAAATTCATCGCTTTCCAAAATCGGAATATCTCTTAAAAATTCGTCAAATTTTTCACCGGGATAGTTGCTGTCTGCACCATAAGAATCAATGATCATTCCCCGATTTCCTGCGTCATCTTTTAAAACGTATAAAACTGCATTATCATCAGGGTTACTGTCTCCCTCAAAACGGTATGTTTTTAAAATGGTTAAATCGAAGGGGTTGTAATTTTGTTCAGAATTATCCAGCTTCATATCTCCATTTTCATTCATCCTGAATTCTCTGTGTATTCCCCTTTGGGCCAGTGTATTCATGACTTGGCTTAAAGTTGTCATTTTATCGTCGTTTTCTTGGCTTTCCATAATAATATTTTCATTAGTTCTTACAATAATCAAACCATTTTTCGCCGAATTCGCTAAAAAGCAGTATTCTGTTTTTCGTGAAAATAAAGGCTAATGTTAACAAAATTTATAATTGACATGAATAAAATAGGTATGCTTTTTGCAATAGACAAACTATTAAATCGGACAGAATATGAAAAAAGAAGTTGGCGTTTTACTGGCTGGAGGTGTTGGTCTTTTGGCAGTATTAAGTTTTATAGGGATTAAAAAAATATTGACTAAAAAAGATAAAAAATATAGTGATAGTTACTCAGACTATCACAGACACTTTGATGATAAAAACCTTGATGACGAATATCATGGAGTAGAATTTTACGCCCTGAAATAAAAGAAGTAGTAAAAGAATATATTTAATCATGTTTAAGATCCAACACTTATTTTTAAGTGCTGGATTTTTTTTGTGGAAAACTTAATGTTAAAATTCATTTTTTTATGAACATTCCCTTTTAATTTTACATCATAATGCAGAACGAAAATATCATAAAAGGTCAGGGAGCGCAGCGAAATGTCATCAACCGTTTCGATAAGTATACTTTTGAGCCTGAGGATGATGATTTCGAATTGGAGAAGACTTCTTTTACGGAAGTGTTCCCGAAAACGATTGTGAACCAGGTAAAGAGTGAAGATCTTCCGATGGAATATTCCATGAATCCTTATCAGGGCTGTGAACATGGCTGCACCTATTGTTTTGCCAGGCCCACTCATGAATATTGGGGATACAGTGCCGGGGTTGATTTCGAAAGAAAAATTATGGTGAAGAAAAATGCTCCGGAATTATTGGAGAAGTTTTTTCAGAAGCGAGGGTATCAGCCTGCACCTATTTTGCTTTCAGGAAACACAGACTGCTATCAACCTGCAGAAAGGAAGTTTGAAATTACCAGAAAACTTCTGCAAGTCTGTCTTGATTACAGACATCCTGTCAATGTTCTGACAAAAAATGCTTTGGTATTAAGGGATCTTGATATTTTAAAACCGCTGGCGGAACAGAATCTTGTTTCAGTTTCTCTAAGCATTCCAACGATGAATGAAGAGGTACGACATACCATGGAACCCAGAACCAGTACTGCCAGGAATAAGCTAAAAGCAATTGAGATTCTTTCCGAAAATAAAATTCCCGTTCATGTAATGGTAGCGCCAGTTATTCCCGGACTTACCAGTGATGAATCTCTGAATATTTTAAAAGCAGTTTCCGATGCCGGAGCCTTAGGTTTCGGATATACATTAGTGCGGTTAAATGACACGGTAGAACCTGTCTTTGTCAACTGGATTGAAGCACATTTTCCAGACAGGGCTCAGAAAGTTTTAAATCTTATCCGATCCATGCGGGGCGGAAAGCTGGGTGAAAAGCGATATTTTGAACGGTATAAAGGAGAGGGAAATATTGCAGAAATGATTCATACCACTTTTAAAATCGGGAGGAAGAAGTTTTTTGATGGTAAGGAATTTCCAAAACTGACAACAGCTAACTTCACAGGAGCGAAAGATCAGCAATTAAGATTGTTTGATTGATCTTATTCCTTTATTGTAAACACCCATCATATGGATTTCATGATCCAATTCAAATCTGTGGAAATTTGTGAAAATCTATGGTTAGATAACCAAAATATTTATCAAAAACAAAAAACCGCTCCCTGGGGAACGGTTTTATTATAAGGTGCAGATATTTCTACATAGAATCATCCGGACATGTAAATTTATCGCTGCATGTAGCACAGATGATTACACCATTGCAGTAATAATTACAAAATTCAGGTTCCGGAAGTTTAATTCCTCCTGCTCCAGCAATACTTTTTAATTGGCTTTTGTTTAGTTTTTTTAAATTTTTCATACTAGTTTAATTAAAAATTTGATACTAAAGTAAAGATAATTAAAAATATATATTGCGAAACAACTTTTTTGATTATTTTTTTATTAAGCCTAATTCAATCAGTCTTTCATGCAAAAATTCTCCTGCTGTTGTATCTTCATACAATTTCGGGTTGTTTTCATCCACACAGTTGTCAAGAGTATTTAATGACATCTGGCTTACCGGGTGCATGAAGAAAGGAATTGAATATCTTGAAGTTCCCCACAATTCTCTTGGCGGATTCACCACTCTGTGGATGGTAGATTTCAATTTGTTGTTGGTGTGTCTTGAAAGCATATCCCCAACATTGATCATCAATTCGTCCGGTTCTGCAATCGCATCGATCCATTCTCCGTTGTGATTCTGAACCTGAAGTCCTTTCCCCTGAGATCCCATTAAAAGAGTAATCAGGTTGATGTCTCCATGAGCGGCCGCTCTTACAGCGTCATCCGGTTCCTGGGTAATAGGCGGATAATGAATAGGTCTTAAAATAGAATTTCCTTCTGAGATCTTATCATCAAAATAAAATTCATCAAGTCCAAGATACAGAGCCAAGGCTCTTAGTACATACTGGCCTGTTTTTTCAAGCATCTGATAGGCTTCTTTACCTACCGTGTTGAATTGTGGAAGTTCGTCTACGATTACATTGTCAGGATATTCTGTTTTGTATTTTGAATCATCAGACACGTACTGTCCGAAATGCCAAAATTCTTTCAGGTCTCCTTTTTTGAAGCCTTTTGCAGTCTCTTTACCGAATCCTACATACCCTCTTTGTCCTCCAATTCCGGGAATCTCATACTTCTGTTTCGTTTCCGTTGGAAGTTCAAAAAAGTTTTTCACTTCTCCATAAAGATCATCTACTAACTGATCGTTAAGAAAGTGACCTTTTAAGGCAACAAAACCAATTTCTTCGTAAGCTTTTCCGATTTCATTTACAAATTTCTGTTTGCGTTCCGGTTCACCCGAAAGGAAATCACGCAGGTCTACACTAGGTATTTTATCCATTTTTAGAAATTTTACGTGATGCAAAATTACATCTTTTTTGGATTAAATGTTTTTACAATTAAGGATTTATAAGCTAAATTTGCTGTATGAAAAAATATTCTTCCAAAAGAAGTATTCAGATACTAGCGCATCTACTTCAGCAGTACGGGATTTCAGATATTATCATTTCACCGGGATCCAGAAACGCCCCTCTTGCCATCCATTTCTCGGAAACGGATGCTTTTAACTGTTTCAGTATTGTAGATGAAAGGAGCGCAGCTTTTGTGGGAATAGGAATGGCGATAAGCGAGAAAAAGCCCGTTGCAATCACTTGTACAAGCGGTTCTGCGGTAGCTAATTATTACCCTGCCGTTACCGAAGCTTTTTATCAAAATGTTCCTCTGTTGATCCTTACAGCCGACAGGCCGACGGATTTTGTAGATATTTTTGATGGACAGACGATTCGTCAGAAAGATATTTTTCATCAGCATTCTTATGGCGATTTTCAGCTGTTGGAAGACAGTAAAGAAAATGCAGAAGATATTAATTTCGATATTATCAAAAAAGCGATCGAACTATGTTTTGAAAAACGGGGTCCGGTTCATATTAATATTCCCTTGGAAGAACCCTTGTATGATTTGGTTTCGGAGCTTCCTTCTTTTCCTGCCGTAGAAAAAACAATTAAGCATAAAGAATATGAAATTCCCTCCAATCTGGTAGCGGAATGGAATACTTCCCAAAGAATTATGTTTTTGGTAGGAACCAAGGATTACAGCCCGGAATTGGAAAACCAGCTTTCTCAGTTGGTGAAGAATCATTCTGTTGTGGTGTTAAGTGAAGTAAATTCTAATTTACATCATGAGAAGTTCTTTAAACATATTGACCGCTATATCTATAACTTCACAGAAGAAGATTATAAAAAATACGCTCCGGATTTATTAATCACAATCGGGCAGAATGTGGTGTCTAAAAAAGTAAAGCAGTTTTTACGAAAAGCACGGCCAAAACAGCACTGGCACCTGGATGAAATATGGCAGCCTGATACATACTATTCCCTGACGGAAAAAATAGAAGTGAAGCCGGAAGTATTCTTTTCAAAGCTGTTGAAATTCGTCAATCTGGAGCCCAGACCTTATTTCAACCTATGGGATGTTTTACGGGATAAAAAAGATGCTAAACATGTTCAGTTCCTGAACAAAGTGGACTTTTCTGATTTTTATTTCTTTAATAAAGCCTCACAGACGATCCCGGAAAACTATAATATCCATTTCAGCAACAGTTCGGCGATTAGATACGCACAGCTTTTTGATTTTGGTAAAAAGAAGATCTACTGCAACAGAGGAACCAGTGGAATTGACGGATCGACTTCTACTGCTATGGGATTTGCGATTAAAAATGCCAATCCAACATTGCTTATTACAGGAGATTTAGGATTCTTTTATGATATTAACGGTCTTTGGAACCAATATATTCCACCGTTTGTAAGAATTATTATTTTTAATAACGGGGAGGGAAATATCTTTAAAATTATTCCGGGTCCGGGAAATGCCAACCCGAATACACTGGATGAATTTATCGCAACAAAGCACCGTAAGCATGCAGAACACCTGGCGAAGCATTTTGGTTTCGCATATATCAAGGTAGAGGATGAACCGACGCTGGACAGGGTACTGGAAAATTTCTTCAAACCGGATACACAACCAAAAATTTTGGAAGTGAATACATACGGAAAGAACAGCGCCGATGTTTTAAAGGCCTATTTTGATTTCATGAAAGACAATTAAAGATCCAGATATTCTTCATTACCCGGTAGATTCATAATTCTGTCTATTGGGTAAATGAACATATCATCGAAATCATTCATTGCATTAATTAACTGAAAATGTGAGAACTGCTTAATGTTCTGCATGGTGATTTCTGCTTCTTTTATTTTCTTTTGTTTTAAAAGCTGCTGCCTTTGAACTCCGTTAAGAAGGTAAGAGTTTGGAGTAAACCATTCTTTACCCTTCAAAAACAAAAGGTTTGAAAAAGAGGTATCTGTGATGTGGTTGTTTTTTACAATAATGATTTCTTCCGCTTTAGATTTCATTTTCATTTTCTCCAATTCTTTCCGGTCTTCAAATTTGAAAGAATAATCGAAACTGTTGTTTTCAACCAGTTGAAAATCTGTTATTTCCGGAATTGCGTAAGGAATCATCTGAGTCCGGATTCTTTTGTCCAGATCATAGGCAAGCCTAAGTTTAAAAAGACCATTTTCATCGTGCTGCAGATGCTTGAATATTTTAGCAAGATCGATCGAACCTTCTTTACCAAAATGGGCAAAAGTTTGATCAACACGTTTTTGGTGCAGTTCCAATAAGAAAATCTCCTGATCTTCTACTTTAATACTTTCAATGAATTGGGACATAAATTTTATTTTTCATTTCCTGATATTCGTCTTCTAATTTACTCATGTGTGTTATACCACCACCGCTTTTAAAATAAAGCTGATCGTGTTCTTTTTCAATAAAGCGTATCATAACGCAGCTGTCCAGGTTTTCACCGTCAAACCAGCCGCAAACGCCTGTGTAATAGCCTCTGTCATATCCTTCTGCACTTAGGATTATTTCCAGCGTTTTGGGTTTTGGGGCTCCTAAAATAGATCCTGCAGGGAGTAGTTTTTTCATAATACTTCCTACTTTTCCTGCAAATTCAGGCTGTATATTTCCTGAGATTTCAGAGCTCATGGCATACAGATCTTTCTGCTGTGTCTTGATGAGATCGATATGCTGAAACTGATCCACTTTTACATCGCTTGCCACCATACTGAGATCGTTCCGTAACAAATCAACCACCGTATAATGTTCAGCTTTCTCTTTTTTATCATTTTTAAGAACTTCTGCTGCATTTTCAACGGATGCATCAATAGTTCCCTTCATTGGATAGGTGAAAATTTTACCTTTATTAATCTTGACAAAAGTTTCAGGAGAAAAAAATACAAAAAAATCTTTATAAAAAACTTTGTACTTCGCATTTGAGTGATAAAAAATTTCTTTAAGCGTTAAATTCGTCTCTATTTTTGTCTTGCGGGTGTAATTTACTAAATATGAATTTCCAAGACGAATGTTTTTCTGCACGATATCAAATCCTGTTTTAAAACTTTCCAAGGTTTCCGGGAATGATTTCCATTCAATTTTTTTATTTAATTCATACTTCTTTTTTATGCTTGAATATTCTTGAAAATCAATTAATAAGTCTGATTTTTCGATTTCATTTTCCCGGTAGATTTCAACATTGTCCGAAAGAAAATCGATCATGAAAAAGTAGGGGACTTTCCGGAGGGAAAGCTCATCCATTTCCATAAATTTTTGATGATTCACTGAAAACATTCAGCAAAAGTAATTATTGATGTTTACTTTTGCACTAAATTTTTTTAATGCAGAACAAATATCCTCAAAAACCGGGAATAGATTTTATACTGAAGCAGGCGTTTTTCTATTGGAATAAGACCCTTATTTTCCAGCTTATTTTTTCAATAGTTTTCTTTGTGGTATTTTTTACATCCATGTTTCTATTTGGAACCAAATATGGAATCTGGGAACAGAGCCAGGAAATGGGAGAGGCTCTGAAACTTGGCACCAAAGCATATTTAGAAAAAGCTGCGGAAGTAAGTGCAACAGAAAACTATCAAATGTTTATGATTGCCATTTTCGGGACAACGGCATTTTTATATCCGCTGAATATTGGATTCTTCCAGATCTTCAGAAAAATTGATCTTAACGAGAAAATAGAACTGGCGGATTTATTTGTAGGATACAATGGCCTTAATTTTTTTAAATATCTGGGATATTTTATTTTCTGGCTTATGATTTACCGATTAACCGTTCCCACTATTTTCCTTGCAGTATTATGGGTTATTGTAACCTTATTCGTTGCTCCTCTGATGTTTTTTACTGATAAAAGAATTTTTGAAGCTATTTCCCTGAATTTTAAAGCCGTAAAACTCTATTTTGTAGAAATACTTGTGTGTGTTATTGTTGCCGTAATTTTTAAATATATTGGTTTTGCTTTATTTTTTATAGGTGGTCTTTTCACTTTTCCATTTTGGAATGCGATGATTTATTCGCTTTATAAAACAATTTTTTCTGAAAAAAGTTAAATTTAATGATGTTTAATGGGTTTTCTTACCAAAAAAAGTTAATTTTGGGAAAATCATTAAATATTTAAACTATGTCTGAATTTAACGAATTTGATCAGCAGGGATCGGTTCCCAACAGGGATACGGGATCCATTATTTCTCATGCTTTTGAAATGTATAAAGGGGTTTTCCTTTATGGAATTGTTGCAATGATAATTTATATTATCGGTGGATTTCTGATCCAAACCATTACCGGCTTTAATTCTACTGCAATGGTAGAAGAGATGAAAAGTTCTGGTGGTTATTCGAATTTTAGTTATTGGAATGCTCCCGGATTTCCTATGTATGTCACATTTTCAGGGATTTTTGGGCTTTTGCTGGCACCTTTGTATGTAGGGTTGATCTACATCGTTAATAAATTTAATACAAAAACTCCGATAGAGTTTTCCGATTTGTTTATTGGCTACCGTCAGAATTTCGTAAATATTTTAATTTACGCTTTCCTTTCATGGATTATCACCAGTATTTCGCTTGCGCTATGCGTATTGCCGTTTTTCTTTGTATATCCGCTTCTTTTATTAGGATACCCAATTTTACTGTTTGAAAATTCATCTGCTATAGACGCACTAACCAAATCTTTCAATATTGCGAAAGAAAATTACGGGACTATTTTACTGACGAGCTTTTTAGGAATGATCATATCACTTGCGGGGGTTATTCTTTGTGGTATTGGGGTTATTTTAACAGCTCCTTTTATGATGGTAGTGATGTATTCTGCATATTGTGCTTTTTTAGGAAAGCCAAGACAAATCATGTTTAAAGATAAACTGTGAATAAAGAAAAACAGATAAGCGGTGTTGCCATAAAACAGGTTGCCTTACTTGCCATCATTTTGGTATTGACGGGGTTAATCTGTTTTAATCTTGCCTTATTTATACCTTCGGTTTTAGGGGCTATTACTATTTATGTAGTCTGCCGTAAGTATAATTTCTATCTGCAGGAGGAAAAAAAATGGAAGCCCTGGCTTTCCTCACTGGTACTCATGCTGGCAAGTCTGATTATTCTTATTCTTCCCATTTATTTTATTGCAGATCTTTTAATTGAAAAATTAGGAAATGCACAGGTGTATATGGCCAAGTTCAATGTATTTTTAGACAAAATACATTCGTATGTTTATGAACAGGTTCATTTTGACATTCTCAGTAAAGAGAATATGGATAAATTGAAAAGCTCTGCCGGAAAAGTTTCTACTTCTGCTGTCAGCGGAACTTTCAATACCCTTACGGTCGTGATGTCTATGTACTTCATCCTGTATTTTATGCTGGATCAACCGAGACGTTTCGAAAGAATTCTTACTTCATCAGCTCCTTTAAAGAGATCGAATATTTCTTTAATCGGCGATAAGATGAGAAAATTGATTATGGCTAACGCTATTGGAATTCCGGTTGTTGCGCTTGGACAAGGTCTTGTAGCATTAATTGGATATTTCATTTTTGGAGCTCCCAGCCCAGTGTTGCTTTTTGCATTAACTGCGGCAGCTTCAATGGTTCCGGTAGTAGGAGCAGCTATTGTTTATATTCCGGTCTGTATTTTTATGATCGCTGAAGGCAATACAGGACCCGGGCTCGGCCTTGCGGCATATTGTCTGATCGTCGTAGGTCTGACGGATAATCTGCTCCGTTTTACCCTTTTAAAGAAGTTAGAGGATATCCATCCGCTGAATACTGTTTTTGGGATTATCATGGGGATGAATCTGTTTGGATTTATGGGACTTATTTTTGGTCCTATTCTGATCTCTCTGACGCTTCTTTTGATTCAGGTGTACAGAAATGAGTTTTCAGAAAACGATATTCCTGAACTTGAGTTTCCGGATAAGAATAATGATGATAATAAAATTGACTTAATTGTATAAGCCGTGGAAGGAATAAATCCAGAAATATTACAGGAAATATGTGTCGTGACGATGCCTTTCGGTAAACACCAGGGGACGATTCTTGCTGATCTGCCGATAAGCTATTTGGAATGGTTCTCCCGAACAGGGATGCCTAAAGGAAAACTTGGAATGCAGCTTTCAACCATTTATGAAATAAAACTGAATGGACTGATGGATCTTCTGGCTCCACTTCGGGGCGGAAAGATTGATTATAGTAAGATTAAGAAAACGACTTACAAATTCTAATAAGTTTCGGCGGCATCTTTGATGCCGCCGAAACTCTTTTTTATCTTTCAACTAAAATTATCCTTTCAATGCCAGGATTTCATCCCTCAGCTTGGCTGCTTTTATGAAATCAAGATTTTTGGCTGCAGCTTCCATTTCTTTTTGCTTTTGCTCTACCATTTTTTCAATATCTTCAGTGGCATAGCTGGCTTTTACTTCAGCTACTTTTTGCATAATTTCCTTTTGGGTATATTTTTCATCTGGGAAATCTTTGCTTCTTCCGACTAAGTTTTCGGATATTTTTTTATTCAGAGAGGTTGGTACCTGTCCATGTTCCTCGTTATAAAGTATCTGTTTGCCACGACGGTATTCTGTTTCATCCAGGGCAGCCTGCATCGATTTGGTGATCTTATCGGCGTACATAATAGCTCTTCCGTTGATGTTCCTTGCAGCACGTCCAACCGTCTGAATCATTGATCTTCTGCTTCTTAGCATTCCTTCCTTATCGGCATCAAGAATAGCTACCAGTGAAACTTCCGGTAAATCCAATCCTTCTCTTAGTAAATTAACTCCGATCAGAACATCAAAAAGACCCAAACGCAGATCCTGCATAATTTGGATACGCTCCAGTGTTTCAACATCAGAGTGAATGTATCTTGTTCTGATCCCGAATTTCGTGAAGTATTTTGTAAGCTCTTCGGCCATTTTCTTAGTCAGCGTAGTCACCAACACCCTTTCATCTATATCGGCTCTTTTACGGATCTCCTCCATTAAATCATCAATTTGATTCAGAGAAGGTCTAACTTCAATAATAGGATCTAAAAGTCCCGTCGGACGAATAATCTGTTCGATATAGGCTCCACCGGTTTTCTCTAATTCATAATCTGCCGGTGTGGCAGAAACATAGATCACCTGATTCTGAATAGCTTCATATTCTTCAAATTTCAATGGTCTGTTGTCCATAGCAGCCGGAAGTCTGAATCCGTATTCTACTAGTGCTTCTTTTCGGCTTCTATCACCGCCGTACATGGCATGAACCTGAGGAACGGTAACGTGACTCTCATCAATAACCATTAAATAATCTTTCGGAAAATAATCCAATAAACAGAAAGGTCTTGATCCCGGAAGTCTGCCGTCCAGATATCTTGAATAGTTTTCAATTCCCGAACAGTATCCCAATTCTTTGATCATCTCAAGATCGAGCTCAGTTCTTTCCTGAAGTCTTTTGGCTTCTAAAGGTTTTCCTATTTCACTAAAGAAATCCACCTGTTTCACCATGTCATCCTGAATATTCTTAATAGCTCCGTTCAATGTTTCTTTTGAGGTTACAAAAAGGTTGGCAGGATAAATTTGAATCTGGTCAAAATTAGCAGTTACATTTCCTGAAACGGGATCGAAGCTCTGAATTTTTTCAATTTCATCTCCAAAAAACTGGATTCTTACTGCGTTATCTGCATAGGCTGGAAACACATCTATTACATCCCCTTTCACCCGGAACGTACCCCGTTGGAAGTCGCTTAACGTTCTTGAATATAGTGCGTTAACTAACGAATGAAGAAATGCGGTTCTCGTTACTTTTTCTCCAATGGCAATGGATATTAATGATTTATGGAATTCTGCAGGATTTCCAACACCATAAATACAGGAAACGGACGCAACGATCAAAACATCACGCCTTCCGGAAAGTAAACTGGCAATGGCAGAAAGGCGGAGTTTTTCAACTTCTTCATTAATGCTCAGATCCTTTTCAATATAAGTCCCGGTAGTTGCAATATAAGCTTCCGGTTGATAGTAGTCATAGTAACTCACAAAATACTCAACAGCATTGTCTGGAAAGAATTCTTTAAATTCCATAAAAAGCTGCGCTGCCAGGGTTTTGTTGTGTGCCATAACAATCGTTGGCTTCTGCACGTTCTGTACAACATTGGCCACTGTAAATGTTTTACCGGAACCTGTTACCCCAAGCAGTGTCTGATATTTCTCCCCGATTTCTATTCCTTCGGTAAGTTTCTCTATAGCTTGTGGCTGGTCGCCGGTGGGTTTATATTCTGATTGAAGATTAAAATTCATAGAAACATAATGTATACAACAAAAATACGAAAGAAATTATTAGGCATCATAAAGTATTTGAAGGTGAAGGTATTGGTTGTAAATTTTTAACAGATTTATGAGATATTTGGGAAATTATTTTATTTTTTGAAATCAGTTGACTACTAAAATAATCACATGGTTATTCAGAACAGGTGTCAGATGAAGCTACTTTAAATGAAATTTTCATTTAAAATAATAGAAATCTGCATTTTTTATGGCATTATTTTTCCATTCATTGAGTAACACCTTAATCGCAACTTTATGAAATTCAATCAATTTTACGTTCCGGCATTGAGCCTTTTCTTTATTTTATCTTCATGTCAGAAAAATAATGCCAATGCACAGCAAGCAGGATCTGATGGAAGTGTAGAAACGGAAAAACCGAATTCAGATTATAAACCGGCCTTCAAAGGACAAACCAGGATTAAAGCGGTAAAAACTGCAGTAGCATATCAAGTTGAAATAGTAAATAAAGATCTGGGAAGACCCTGGGGAATTATTAATCTGCCTGACGGTAGATTTCTTATCACAGATAAAAGAGGTTATATGAATGTGGTTTCAGCAGACGGTAAGCAGGTTTATAAAATTGAAGGATTCCCAAAAGTAGATTCCAAAGGGCAGGGAGGAATGCTGGATGTAGCACTTGATCCCGATTTCAAAACAAATAATCTTATTTATTTTAGTTTCTCAGAACCTTTTGGAGCAGGAAATTTAACTTCAGTAGCAAAGGGAAAGCTTTCACAGGATATGAAAACAATACAGGAGGTGAAAGTTATTTTTAGGGCAGAGCCTTCTTATGACGGTGACAAGCATTATGGAAGCAGACTGGCATTTGATAAAGATGGAAATTTATTTGTAAGTACAGGGGAAAGATCTGATAAAGTAACCCGTGTTTACGCTCAGAAAACCGATAATTATTTAGGAAAAATATTAAGGATAACAAAAGAAGGAAAGCCGGCTCCCGGAAATCCTTTTATTGGAAAAAGTGGATATAAGCCCGAAATATATGCCTATGGCGTTAGAAATCCTCAAGGAATGGCCATTGATCCGAACGGAAATCTTTGGGATGTAGAAATGGGTCCCAGAGGTGGTGATGAGATTAATCTGATTCAGCCTGGGAAAAATTATGGCTGGGGAGATGTCACGTATGGAATTGAATATTCAGGAGAAAAAGTGGGGAAAGGAATTACCCAAAAGGAAGGAACGGAACAGCCTGTTTATTATTGGGATCCCGTGATTTCTCCAAGCGGAATTACTTTCTATACCGGAAATATGGAAGAATGGAAAGGGAATTTATTTATAGGCTGCTTAAGCGGAGAACACATCAACAGAATTATTCTGAAAGATCATAAAGTAGTAGGTGAGGAGCGCCTTTTAGCAGATCAGAAAGAACGCTTCCGGGATGTTCTGAATGGGGCCGATGGTAATCTGTATGCCGTAACCGATAGCGGAAAGCTGTATAAAGTTTCAAAAAAGTAACAAAAACTCCTGAATTTCAGGAGTTTTTTGTGAGAGTATAGTTTTAAAATTTAAAATTGAGTCTTGCAAAAGCCTGTCTTCCCGCAAATCCCATCTGTACAGGATCAAAAATCCCTCCGGATTCTGTATTTCCATCTGATACATGAGCCGTTTGTAACGTAGGATATCTGTTGAACAGATTTTTGCTTCCGATTGTTAACGTTAAGCTTTTAGAAAAATCACATCCGAAAGAAAGATCTGTGGTGACTCTTGGATTATAAATCTGATAGTCATCAGGTCCGCCGTAACCCACTAAGGTTACTTTGTCAAATCGTACAAGCTGGAGATTGGCATTGAATTTATTGATTTTATAATTTAAGTTTAAATTGACTTTTGTTTTTGGTGCAGAGGCGAGAATAAAGGCTTTTTCCCTCGCGCTCATATAAATATCTTCTTTTCCGGCTAGTTGTTGAGACGTATGAACTTTTGTAATTTCCATTTCATTATAATTTCCTGCTAACGTGGCGGTTAGTTTTCCATTGCCTAGATTTTCATTATAACTTAAAATGACATCAACTCCTTTTGTTCGGGTATCAATAGCATTGGAAAAGAATTGTGCCTGATCGATAAAGGGATTTGCATCTTGAATATTTTGAGGAAGATCCTCTCTTGCAAAATTACCGGTTAATACAATTCTGTCTTTTACTTTAATATAGTATCCATCGACTGTAGCAGTGAATTTTCCAGCATTATAAGTAAATCCGGCGCTCCCGTTAAGAGAAGTTTCCTGTTTTAGTTGTGGAACTAATGCTTTTGCCAAATCACTGTCATTGGATGCAAGTTGGATAGTTACTAATTTGCCACCCTGGAAATTAGTAAACTGCAAACTGTAATATTTCTGAGCCAGTGAAGGCGCTCTAAAACCGGTAGATACTGATCCTCTAAAAGCAAGCTTTGGAGTAATGGCATATCGTGTCGCAAATTTTCCGTTGATGGTGCTTCCGAAATCACTGTAGTTTTCAAATCTTCCCGCAACGCTTATCATCCATTTTTTTGTAATATCAAGTTCTGTATCTACGTAAGCAGCAAAATTATTTCTGTTTTTATCCACTTCCTGAGAATATCCCGGAAAGCCCTGTGATCCGCCTGGCCTTACATCACCGGTTAAAGGATTTGTAACTAATAATCCGGTTGGGGTATTAGCGGTCACCAGATTTCCATTGATGTCATACATCGCATAAGAAGCTTCTTCTCCTTTGATGATATTGAATTTCTCATACCTGAATTCGGCTCCAAAAGCAATATTAAGTCCTTCCAGAACATTGAACGGCTTAGATGCGTTAAAACCTGTCGTATTTTGAAGCAATGAATGTCCGCCGGCATGGAAGTCTGTCGGTGATTTTGCTCCTAAAGTAGCATTTACCGTGTTTTCAATAGTATAAGTGAATCTATTGCTTCCGAATGCATTATAAAAATCTACGTCCCAATTAGCGACTTTAAATTTTAAGCCATTATCGAACGTGAAATCAGAGATGCTTGTGTTTTCAATAGGGTTAAATCCGTTAGGGTAAAT
This sequence comes from Chryseobacterium soli, assembly GCF_000737705.1. GTDB lineage: Bacteria > Bacteroidota > Bacteroidia > Flavobacteriales > Weeksellaceae > Chryseobacterium > Chryseobacterium soli. The sequence goes on from NZ_JPRH01000001.1 coordinate 636,876, forward strand.
TTCCGGAATATTTCCGTCTGCATCTGCTGTTCTGGTCCAAGCATAAGCGTTAGTATTTCTGTTAGAGAAACCTTGGCGGGAATAGAATTTTAACCCATCAGATAAAGGAAGTTCTATGTTTCCGAAAAAATAAATATTCTGAGATTTGGCATCACCAAAACGCTGTCTCGGAGCATCATAAAATTCCGGATTCGCATTCCTGATCGAATGTTCTTTATTGATAAATTCTACGGTGAAATTTCCGAAACCACCTTTGGATCCTATTTTAGTTCCTAAATTTCCACTGAAGTCAAAAGTAATTCCGTCAATTTTATGATCTGAGACTACATCATTATTTCCGGGGCTCTTAAAAAGATTCATGCCATAAAAAGCATTGCCTTCGAAACCTTTATTCCGGTCATTCAGAATTACATTAATCACCCCGGCGATTGCGTCTGAGCCATATTGTGCAGAAGCACCGTCACGAAGCACTTCAATCCTTTTGATAGCACCAATCGGAATGGTGTTCATATCAGAACCCGTGTTTCCTCTTCCTTTAGTTCCGAACAGATTAATTAGTGAAGACTGGTGGTATCTTTTTCCATTCAGTAAAAGTAAGGTCTGGTCAGGTCCCAGACCTCTTAATGTTGCGGGATCTACCGCATCTGCTCCGTCAGATCCTGATTGTTTGTTTGAATTAAAAGAAGGTGCTGCAAACTGTAAAAGCTGATTGACTTCTACCTGTCCTGTTGACTGGCTTACCTGCTTGATATCGATCACATCGATAGGAACGGGTGTATTGGTGACCGTTCTTTTTTTATTTCGGCTTCCGGTAATGGCCACTTCCTCTATTTTTCCTTCTTTAAAAATGGTGTCATTTGCTTTTTGAGCATAAAAGAGGGATGTTGTACCAAGAAACAAGGCACTTATATATTTTATTTTCATTGCTGTGTTGTTTTGTAAATTGATAAGTTGTATCAAAAATATCAAATTTACTTTGTAAATCAACAATTAAATGACATATTATTTAATAAATACTTAGGATTTATTTGTTTTAAGTGAATATTAGGAATATTTTTATTTAAAATAAATAAAAAGCGTTTTTTCTACTATTAAAAACTTTTAATAATTCTGCTGAGACCTTCCTCTAAAATTTCCTGTGAAGTAGAAAAACATATTCTGATATGTCCTTCCGCTCCTTTTCCAAACCACCTTTCCGAACCTGGGACAACAGCTACTTTTCCGTACTGTAAAACATGGCTGGTAAATTCTTCACTGGTAAGCCCATTTTTAATTTTTGGGAATAGCACAAAAGTAGCTTCAGGTAAATTGGGACTTAATATTTCTGAACGGGTTAAGATATTGAAAGCCAGATCTCTATTGCTTTGTAAATGACTTAAGAATTCATCATACCAGGGTTTTGCTTTTTCCAGTGCCACACTTCCTGCAATTTGAGATAATGTTGAAACTCCTTCTATGGTAGAGTTGAAATTTGATTTTTCGGTAAAATCGTCAAGAATCTCCTGATCATTACACAACACGGCACCAATTCTTAATCCTGCCATTCCAAATGATTTGGAAAAACCATACACTGTAAAACTTTTATTCGCAGCTTCTGTGGAAACTGATGAATATGTATGAAAATCCCTGTGGTCATAAATAATATCGCTCCATATTTCATCACTCATTACCCATAGATCATGAGCGGATGCAATCTCTGAGATCTTTTTCAAAACATCTTTAGAATATATTTTTCCTAAAGGATTATGTGGATTGCAGATGCTGATCAGCTTCGTTTTTGAGTTGATGAGCGAAACCAGTTTTTCAAGGTCAATTTCCGCTGTTTGTGGATCAACGGGGCACAGATTGACAACTCCGCCTACGGCTTCTACCGATTTTTTAAATAAAAAGTCTACCGGATCTAAAATAATGGCTTCATCTCCCGGCTTTAAAACATATTTTGCAATCAGAAACATGCCCTGTGCGGCACTGTTAACTGCAAGAACATTTTCAGGAACGAAATTTCCATTTTTTTCCTTATTGAAATGGTCTGCCACACTTTTTTTAAACTCCGGAAGTCCTGAAAAAGGGCCGTAGCTTAAATAACCATCCTGAATATATTCAATGATTCCCTGCTGGATGGCTGGCGCGGTCCTGAAATCCGGATCTGCTGCCGTTAAAGGAATAATACCGTCTTCAAGGGTAGCCCATCTTCCGTTGTAGGCCTTTCTTTTTAAAGCTTCAAAATTGATATCGTTATTGGTGAACATTTTTTTATTTATAAGAGATTGGTACTATATTTTCTGTTTGCTGATGAAGAGGACACAAAAATTGATGGAGCAGGGTTCTTCCGTTCCTGATGTGAACCTCAATTTCAGGTTTCCTCTCTGTTTCATATTTTCTGAAAGCCTCAGTGGTGTTTTCTTCTTCGATCAGATACTGGGTTAAAGTGAAAGCATCTTTAAGTGCTGAGGTTACGCCCTGGCTTGTAAAAGGGATTAAAGGATGGGCTGCATCTCCTACAAAAACAATGTTGTCTTTATAGAATGAATTAAGTTGTTCAAGCTCATAAACACGCCACAGATGAACATTTTCATAACTCGATTCTTTTATGATGGAAGAAACTAAAGGGTGCCAGTCTTCAAAAATTTCCGAAAGGTATTCTTTTAAGTTTTCTACAGAACATTCTTCATTGATGTTATATTTTTCATTATCAAACTGCGAATACCATAAAATTTTATCTTCAGAAAGTTTAAGGATACCAAATGCCAGACCGCCGTCTTCATGATGAAATTTCATGAAATTATCTTCAATACAGGCTGCTATTTCTTTATTTTCAATAATATTTACGACTTCATTTTCCCGTACAGACCTCATGTTTTCGTCTTTGAAAACTTCTCTTCTGATCCTGCTTTTGGAGCCATCAGAAACTATGATGATATCAGAATCTATGAAAGTACCATCGGAATAGGTAAGCTTTCCCTGAGGGCAGAGGCTGACAGGTTTTTCGTAAGATATTTTTTCAGAGGGAATATTGTGTGTTAAAATATCAATCAGTGAACTTCTCGCAATGACAAAAACGTCGTTCAGCTCTTTTTCTGCAATGATGTTTCCTTTATGAGAATATTTAATGTATTTTTTTAAAAAATTACCCTGTTTAAAAAGTGTGGCTTTGTCGATAATTTGGGAGAGATACTCAATTCCTTCTTGGGGAATCAGAAATCCGTGGCCCGTGAGATCGGTTTTTGCTCTTCTTTCATAAATATGGTAGTCCATATCATGCTTTTCTAAGTAATTAGCTATGCTTAAGCCGGAAATTCCAGCACCCACGACAGCAATTGTATTCATTTTGGAGTAGTCAATTTTTTTTCAGGTTAGTGTTTCAATTTATTTTTTATTATCCTTGATGAATGCAAATGTATAGTAAATATATCCATTGATTTCAAAACAACATTAATTTTATTTAGGCTGTTATTCAATACTATGAAAATATAGCATATGCTTTTGTCATGATGCTTTTGAGTTAAAATAAGAAATAAAAAAACCGAGAACGAGTCTCGGTTTTGGTATTATGCTTCTTCAAGCTGTACTGTGAAATGTCTCAGTAATTCTGGTTCCCAGGTGATTTTATATCCTTTAGCGATGTCATCACGTCGGTCATATACATTTTTGATGGCTGCCGCGATATAATCCATGTGGTTATTCGTATATGTTCTTCTAGGAATTGCTAAACGTACCAATTCCAGTTTAGGGTAACGGTTTTCTCTGGTTTCAGGATCTCTGTCTGCCAGTAAAGTCCCTATTTCTACCGTTCTGATCCCTGCTTCTTTATAAATTTCCAGGCCTAAAGTCTGAGCCGGATATTCTGCACGGGAAACGTTGGGTAAAAAGTTTAAAGAATCAATGAATACAGCATGTCCACCAATTGGTTTTTGTACAGGAATTCCGTATTCAATTAATTTGTGACCAAGATATTCAACCTGAGAAATTCTGCTTTCCAGATAAGCAAATTCTGTTGCTTCGTTAAGACCTACTGCCAGCGCTGCCATATCTCTTCCGGCCATCCCTCCATAGGTAATGAAACCTTCATAAATAATCGTGAAGCTTGATGCTTTTCTGAAAATTTCTTCACTGTTAAGCGCAATGAATCCTCCGATATTCACAAGTCCGTCTTTTTTAGAACTCATAGTCATACCATCTCCATAAGAGAAGATCTCTGTACAGATTTCTTTAATAGTTCTGTTTTCCTGACCTTTTTCTCTTTTTTTGATGAAATAGGCGTTTTCTGCGAATCGTGCCGAATCAAAGAAAACTGGAACTCCATATTTATTGGAAAGTTCTCTTACCGCCTTCATGTTTTCCAGAGAAACAGGCTGTCCTCCGGAAGAGTTACAGGTAATGGTAATCAGGCAGAAAGGGATTTTTTCTTTTGGATGACTTTTATAAACTTCTTCCAGTTTTTCAAGATTGATGTTTCCTTTAAAAGGATGCAGGTCATTAATATCAAAGGCCTCATCAATGGTACAGTCGATTGCGTGAGCTTTTCTGAACTCGATGTGCCCTTTTGTGGTATCAAAGTGAGAGTTTCCGGGAACAATATCGCCGTCTTTCACTAAAACTGAAAATAAAACATTTTCAGCAGCTCTTCCTTGGTGAGTTGGCAAAAGATATTTGAAACCTGTGATATTTTGTACAGTCTGATGTAATTGTTCAAATGAACGGGACCCTGCATAGCTTTCGTCTCCGGTCATCAGTGCACCCCATTGTCTGTCGGACATTGCTCCGGTTCCTGAGTCTGTTAATAGATCAATAAAAACCTGTGAAGATTTTAAGTTGAATAAGTTATAATTGGCATCTTTAAGCCACTGTTCTCTTTCCTCTCTGGTTGATTGACGGATTTCCTCCACCATTTTGATGCGGAAAGGCTCCGCGTACGGTAAATTCATGGGTAAATATTTTTTATTATTGTTTTAAAGAAATTTTTTTTGAAAAATAAATTTTCAAATTCATCAAGTATATTTAAAGTGAGCTGCAGAATTACTCAGGAGCTTTAAATATATTTTCATCAGAATGAAAGCCGGCTACACCGCCACTTACAGCGAACTTCATGGCAGAAGCCGCAGTCATTCCCACTACAGGTTTGATGTTTTTTTCTTCAGTAACAATTACCCATCCTGATATTGCATAGGAGTGGGGAAGATATACCGCGACGTAATTATGTTTATCTACGTCAGCCATTTCTTTTTGGGTTAAAAAACCGATTCTCCAGATTTCAGGATTTTCATTGGTCTTTACCCATACAGGATCGTTGAATTTTTTCTTATCACCTACAAATGAAGACATGACATCTTTTGTAGGAGTATAAATATGCTTTACCCCAGGAGTTTTCTCCAGTAAGCTGTCCATGGTGTCGAAAAAGAATCTGCCGACAACAAATTTATTTCCCAGATACCCTAACAAAGCCGTGACCAATATTGTTGATACAAATACTAACCCCGGAATCTCTTTTGCAATGGATGGAATAATATTGTCAATTGCGCTGATGATATACCATATCACAAAAATGGTCAGGCCGATCGGGCCAATAATGACCAATCCCTGAAAGAAATTTTTCAGGAAAAAATTGGTGATATTCTCAAAGGTCAGTTTTTTCAACGTGTAGGAGCTGTATTTTGGGATTAACCGTGTATTGTTTCTTTGTTTCCGTAGGATTTGATGATGCTGGCTTCATATTCAAGCCATTCTTCCCAACGTTTATTTACTTTTTCAATATCGCCCAGCTGTCTTGCAAAGCCGATAAATGTAGTATAATGGTTTGCTTCTGAGATCATAAGCTCTTTATAAAATACTTTAAGCTCTTCATCTTTGATATTTTCGGTCAAAACTTTAAATCTTTCACAGCTTCTGGCCTCAATCATTGCTGCAAAAAGCATTTTATCTACAATCAGATCTTCTCGGCTTCCCTGAACCACAAATTTAGCGAGTTCATTCACATAATTGTCTTTGCGTGCTTTCCCGAAAGTATAGCCTCTTTTTTTGATAAGCTCATGTACCTGATTGAAATGATCTAATTCTTCCTGCGCAATCGCGAGAAGTTCTGTTACAATTTCTGCACGTTCCGGAAGCATCATGATCAGAGAGATGGCATTGGTAGCCGCTTTCTGCTCACACCATGCATGATCCGTTAAAATTTCTCCTATGTTTCCTTCTGCAATATTTGCCCACCTTGGATCGGTAGGAAGTTTCAACTTAAACATGATATAAATTTTTTGTAAATTTAAAACAAATTGACATAAAAAGCTTCTTTTATTTAAGAAGCTGTCTTTCTTCGTAAAAATTCCAGAACATTCCAGCCTAATTGATCGACTTTCTTCAGTCCGTTTGCGATAATGAGTGCCAATATGATATTGATGATATAAATAATGAACATTAGAATCCACCACGGCATTGTTTCTTTGAGTGGGACTACAAGGAAATACACCAATGAAGAGCTTATTCCCTGTGCGAAATAGAAAAAAATCGCATTTTTTCCAATGAAGGTAATAAAATTGTCCTTTGTGATCTTTAATCTGTTATATAAAACAAACAGAGTAACCAGTGAAAAGGAACTCCATATAATATAAGGGAGTTTTGGAGGGAATTTATTTTTATTGATTTTATAGAAAATTTCACTTCCATAATACCAAAACATCCATATTAGTGCGGCAGCCACTAAACCATATAAAACGGGAATTATTTTGGTGGGAATTTTTTTATTCCGCATCCTGTTGGCAATCAGGAATATGGCGAGATAGAATGCAACGTATCCTACCTGGCCGTCCGGATAATACCACGGACAGATCGTAAATATCAGCGTTAAGGCTATACAAATGCCGATGAACCAATTGATATGCTTCGGAAAGAATCTTAAAATCAAAACACCGAAAACAGTCAGTATAAAATAAACTTTCAGGTACCAGAAACTTCCCATAACTACCGGAAAAGTATCTGCATTGGTATATTGATGAAGGTACCAGTTCCCCAGATTCTGCCATTGTGGATCAGCGGAGATATTGGTGGTTGCATATTTGGACCCAAATGTAGAATAGAACTGCTGAAGCCATTCCATAGAAAAAAAGCTTAACCCAAAAACTTTAAAGAAATAATCCAGGAAAAAAAGGAAGGTCACAAAAATCATGTAGGTGATCTGAAGTTTCAACAGTCTGTAGAAAGTCTTTTCGATATTGGATCCGGAAGTGATTCCGCTTAAAGCATAAAATAGGGCTACATCGAAAACCAAGGAAAAGACCCGAATTTCTGTTGGAATATAAAACTGCCCGGACCAGAAAGCAGTGTGAATAAAAATAATGGAAAGTGTTGCCAGTCCTTTTGCAAAATCAATGTAAAGGTCTCTATTCATTGTAAGAAGATATGAGGTCAAAAATAGCTAAACTTTAGGATATGTTTCAAATAAATAAAAGAGGCAGAACATGCGCTCTGCCTCCTTTCTTAAATATGCTAAAAATGAATGTTTACTTAAGGTTTTTAAATTCTTCTGCAGAAATTTCTCCGGATTGGATTTTTCTCAACTCATCCATATACTGGCTCATATAAGCGTCAATTTCAGGATTTTTTGAGTTTTTACCCATTTTATAGGTTCCGTTAAGTACCCCCTGATAATAATAGAAGAAGTTATAATCGAAATCGGTTGCAGAAAGATCATACTGTCCCAGAAGGAATCCTAAACGTACCGCTGATCTTCTCTGAGGAGGAGTTCCGTGGTGTCCTGCGCTGGTGGTCTGGTAATCTCCGATGCTTTGTGCGAATTCGTAAGCTGTTGCAATTTCTGTAAAGTTGGTCTTGTTATAACCGTTTGGTTTTCTCAGATAATATCCTGCGAAACCGTCTGCTTCCAGTTCGTTCGGTCTTGCGGTTGACTCATTTACTGAAGGTAAATTATAACGGTACTGCAGCTGGTGGCCATATTCGTGAGCCAAAATCATGGCATTGACAATATCTCCACCTTTTGCTTTTGCATCATAATAGATAGCGTATCCGTAATAGATCTTTCCATTGGAATAGGAAATGGCATTGTACGTTGAATTGGCGTTTGAAGGATCGTCTACAAATCTAAATGTAAGGCTGGTACCGCCCCAAAGACTAATGATTTTAGCCATTTGGGCATTCATAAAGTTCGTGTCTGTGGTGGTTTTAAGGGCTGTTTTCAAAACAGCTGTTGAGCTCCAGTTTTGATCTACATAAGAACAGATTTTTTCCTTTTCGCCCGGCTGCTGGATTTTTGCGCTTTCGTTTTGGGGCTGTGGCAAGACGTTGTCTTCCATTTTTTCATCAGTACAAGCTGTTAGTGATAAAACAGCAAAAGCTCCTGCTAAAAAGCAGAAATTAAGACTCTTTTTCATATACATATTATTTTGGTGAAAACGAAGGTATAAAATTATCCGTTATGTACGAACACTTTACATGTTAAAATTATTCAAAGCATAGTGAATTGATTCTTTGTGAAAAAACATTGATTTGATTGTAAGCTATTTAGAAAATTATTCTTATATTTGCACCTCGAAATAACTAAAAATTTATAAACAATGTTTGCAATTGTAGAAATAGCAGGGCTTCAATATAAAGTTGAGCAAGACCAGAAGTTGTTTGTACACCGTTTAAAAGGAGAGAAGGGAGATAAGGTATCTTTCGACAAAATTCTTCTTACTGTAAACGGTTCAATAACTGTTGGCGCCCCAGCTGTAAGCGGTATCGTAGTAGATGCTGAAATCTTAGATCATGTAAAAGCTGATAAAGTAATCGTTTTCAAGAAGAAAAGAAGAAAAGGTTACAAAGTGAAAAATGGTCACAGACAATCTTTAACTCAAATTCAAATTACTGGTATTACTGGTTTTGAAGCTGGAGCAAAGAAAGCTGATAAAAAAGAAACTGTGAAAGCTGAAGTTCTTTCAGACAACGCAACTGTTAACTTTGGTGAAGATCACGAACTGAACTATCACTTAAAGAAAAACAACTTGTCTCAGTCTAAAGAAAACAGAGAAGTTTTGATCACTTTAGGAAAAGAAGTGAAAGCAGAATTAGGAAAAAATGTTCTTACTCACGAAGATGTTGATACAGCTATCGTTAAGAATATTGATCAATTTAAAGCTCTTAATAAATAATAATCTACATACAAAATGGCACACAAGAAAGGAGTCGGTAGTTCCAAGAACGGTAGAGAATCTCATTCTAAAAGATTAGGTGTGAAGATTTTCGGAGGACAAGAAGCTATTGCCGGAAATATTATTATCAGACAAAGAGGTACGCAACACCACCCGGGTAACAACGTGGGAATGGGTAAAGACCATACTTTGTTTGCTTTAGTAGACGGTAAAGTAGTTTTCAGAAAGAAAGCAAACAACAGATCTTTCGTATCTGTAGAACCAAACGCATAATTTTAGCGTTATAAAAAATTAAAAGCCTTGGCATTCGCCAAGGCTTTTTTTATGCTCTTATCTCAAAAATGATAAATTATTTTGCGAATATTCTATTTATTGTGAAATATTTTTATATTTGTAAACAATCAAATAACAAATCATTTGCGGAAGCCGAAAAGCAAATAGAGTAGGCAGTACATTAAACCAAATTATTACTATGAAAAATCTTAGAAAAATTTCCAAAAAGCAACTGAAATCGATCGAAGGTGGAGCTGCGGCTTGTCCTCCTCCTGCAACGACATGCGGGGAATGGTGCTCATGGACAGCTCAACAGAGGCTGCGTTGTCCTAATATGGTGATGGATCCGGATCCTTGCGGATGTTAATGTAATGATCGTATTGAAAATAAAATTCCCCGGCTTCAAAGAAGCCGGGGAATTGTTTTATATGATGGATTGGAATTAGAATCCTACCTGGAATCCAGCTTTTATCCCAAATTTAGAAATATCAGGTCTTTCAAGATAATTTCCTCTCCAGTTAAAATCTACTCTGAAAATTCTCAGATTTCCAAAACCGATGTTTTCAATTCCGAAACCGTATTCAAAATAGACTTGTTGGTTGGGAGCAGAATATTTGAAGCCTTCCACATTGATATCTTTAGAAGCGTCGCTTAAAGTTCCGTAAGCCCCTCTGATAAATGCAATTTCCCTTAATTTTAATTTTTTGATCAACGGGATGAAAGATAATATTTTCCCGTTAAAATGGTGTTCTAAGTGAAGCGTTGTGTAAGTGTCCGCCACAAACTCATAGTAATTAAGCTGAGAGAACGTATTAGGAACCAAACTGTATGACTGGTTTCCCGGAATGATGTTCTGTAAAGCCAAAGGAACCGTGTTGAAATTTTTCCCGGCCTCAAAATTAATTAATGTTTTACCCCAGCTCCCGATTAAAACCGGTTTATAGAACATAAACTGAAGTTTATTATAATTGAAATCTGCATTGAAAAGCCCTTCAATACCTCTTGTATATTTCAAAACAATAGTAGGTGCTAAAGTTCCATGTTCGTAACGGTCTACCCCTGTCTGTGAGAATTTTGTACCAGGTCTTGCAATTAAGCTGATGGTAACGTGTGAGTCATTAACTGTTTTTCTTAAATCCCCATTCCTGTAATACATCAAACTGAATTCGGACGGATTAGCAGATTTAATACTCTGCATGGTACCGTCTATTCTGATCTGGAAGTTTTTCCATGGCTCAATAGAAGTAAATATATTCGTTTGGTTGACAGAACTTAAAGAAGCATTCTCCCCTCTGGCGAAAATAGTGGATGAAGCAAATGAACGTGACAGGATCGCATCATCATTAGTCAGCTGAACTCCCAGCTGCATGACATCTCGTTTTGTTCCCGCTCCAATCATGAAACGATTGACTCTGTTAAACATGTATCGGGCTTCAACACCGTATTTAAGCTGCTTATCTTTAAAACCATAAGCATTATAAAACTGAACTCTCCAGGGATCATTCTGTCCAAAATAGGTTCTTGCACCTAATCTGATTCGGTCTCCTTCTACTACGTTTTTCCCGTAAATTGAGAAAATAGGGCCTATATCGATTCCTTTGAATGCATTATAATATCCTGAAGCAAGGGTTTCGTAAATCTTTACAATTCGATTGAATTTTGGCGTTTGCTGAAGCTTATCAAGCATTTCATAGACCCCTTGTTCTCTTTTGGATAATGAATCAGGACGTGCCTTTAGCCAATAAGCGTCATCTTTATCCACGAATTTATCATCATATTCCTCTTCTTTTCGGGTAAATAATTTAGCATCAAGCGGTTTATTGAATTCGTAGTTGGAATAGTCGACTGACCTTTTAGCAATAATGCTTTTTGAGGTTTTCTTTTTCGCAAAAGGAGTTAATTCAATTTCCGTAACCACTTTCTTTGGCAGGAATGTCTGATCGTCAGGATTGTCATATTCCAATTCTGTAGATATACTGTTGATGAAATTGACATTAATTTTTTGTGTAGACTTTAACGTTGCGCTTAGTACAGCGTAGGTGTCTGTATCGATATAAAGATAGCCTTGGAATGCCAAAACATCCTTTCTTTTAGGTTGATATCTTATTTTGTAGGCATTTTCCCCATTGATGGCAATTGTATCCGTCAAATTGTAATCATACGTGCTGAATCCATCTGCTCCAACAGGACTTTGGAATCCTATATCAAAGTAATTTAATATGTTGTCGTAAATATTTATATCGCGGTATAAGTTTTTCGCCGTCACTGTAATAACCTGATTGTCCTGAAATCCTGAGGTCTTCTGGGCAACCAGCATTCTCTTCACCTTGTTACTGGGTTTATTTTCCCCGTAAGTTTCGTAAACCGATTCATTCAGGAAAATAGGAAGGGCCATCTTTCCCGTTGCCGTGGAATCTGCATATTCAAAGATGAAATTAAGCTTATTGAACATTTTCTTGTTCATGAAAGTGCTGTCCAGGTTATTGGCATCAAACTCAATCTTTTCGTATTCCCTATAAGTATAGGTATCGAATTTGGCTAAACCGTTATTTCTTTTTCGTTTCCAGACTTCCTGCATGATGGCATAAGCCGGATTTTCTTTTTTGTTTTTATATTTAGGCTTTTCGTTATGAATAACAATTTCTCCAATGGAGCTTACTTTTTCCTGAGAAAGATTAACTAGCAGGTTGCCCGCATTTTCAGTGGTAACATCTACGGTTTCTAAAGCATAGCTTTTTTTAGAGAACTTTAGCCGGTAAATAATGGTGTCAGACTGCACGCTGAAACTTCCACTGGTGGTATTTAAGTTGGGTGTTTTATTATCGTTGATAAAAATATCTACTCCTGAAATTTCCTTATTTGTTTTTGCATCAAGAATCTTACCGCTGGCTGTGTTTTGGGCACAGGCAAGCCCTGAGAGAAAGAGAAGGAAAAAGAGGTGATAGTATTTGGAATTATTAATTGACATTTGTTGTTTTTTCAAGCATTTAGCATAAACAAAAAGCATGCTGTTTATGTAAAAAGATTAGATTTTTTAAAGTTTTTTGCGGTTAGGTACAAAATTGCAAAGTTAACAAAAATTAGATCATCAAAATGATAGCATTATAGTTATTAATTTGTTAAAATGATAATGAGTGACATAATATATCCTTCGTATTAAGCAAAAATGAAGTAAAGCTTCAAATCTAGGGTTATTTTTATTGTATGTAAAAGTAAAATAGAGTGTTTATTACTCAGTCTTAAAAGAAGTATAGAAATATTGATTTAATGGATAGAATAGGGATAAATTAATATGAGTATAAACTAAACAAAACATGAAATAAAGGCAAAATACAAAAAATCCATTAGATAATTCTAATGGATTTTGCTCCTCCTGCTGGGCTCGAACCAGCGACCCTCTGATTAACAGAAAGAGGTCTTATCTATTTCTATGTTTTTATTTATATTACTAAAAGATTGAAAAACAAAGATATAAAATAATATTTTGTTTTCTGGTATTACTTTATTTTACTATTTTTGTACTATAACATTGACCTATACCTTGACATTTATAATTTCATTATGGCAACTTACAAACGAATTTTAAAGAATAAACCTAATGCAAATGGAACTTTACCGATTATCTTTAGGGTTTACAAAGATGATTTGAACTCAGAGTTCTCTACACCCTTTAGGATTCAAAAATCTCAATGGGATGTTAATAATTTACTGGTTAAAAGTAATTATCAGGGTTATAAGGGGATTAATGATACTTTAAATCAAATCTCTGATAAGTTAGCAGTTGTGATAAACAGACTTGAATCGGAAGGGAATTTCTTTACAGCAAAGGACATTGTTGATGAGTTGAAGAAAGGTTTTATTGACAGGAAGAGTAAGAAAATTACTAATTTCATTGAGATTTTGGGAGAGTTGAAGAAGACTAAGAAGGCTAATAGTGCTAACATAGTTAGAGATACTATTAACAAGCTTAAGCAGTTTAGAGGTGATGATATACCTGTTTCAACAATAAATTTTGAATTTGTAAAGGGGTATGATGGCTTTTTGGCATTGACACATGATGTAGGAGGTTTGGGAGTTAGAATGAGGGATTTAAGAGCAAGGTACAATGAAGCTGTCAAACTGGGGCTTGTTGATGATTTACAGCCTTTCAAACACTATTCTATAAAAGTAAATAAGAATAAAAGGAGGATAGCAATCACAAAGGAGGAGATTGATAAGTTCTTTGCTTTTAATTACGATGAATACCCAAGGTATAAACTATCTTATTTAACATTTGTATTTTCGTACTATTCAGCAGGGATGAACTTTACGGATGTTTGTAAATTGAAAAAAGGACAGATAGGGGATGAGCTTAGTTACAAGAGAAGTAAAACATCAAAGCCAATCAAAGTGCCACTTTACGAAAGAACAAAAGAAATTTTAAAGGAGCTTTTAACAGTCCCAAAAGAAAGTAACGGTTATGTTTTCCCTTATCTTACTGACTTCCACCAGAGTGATTCACAGATTAATAATAGGATAAAGAAGACCAGAACACAGTACAATAAGGATATTAAGTTTATAGCTGGAAAAGTTGGAATTACTGCAAATCTTACTTCGTATGTGGTAAGGCATTCATTTGCTACAATTCTTTATCACAGTGGAAATGTGCCTATTGAGCTGATAAAAGAGTTATTGGGGCATGATAATGTAGCAATTACGGAGGCTTATTTGAAAGAGTTTAGTACGGATGCAATGAAACAGTTAACAGAACAGTATTTGTAATGAGTGATTTTATATTTATAGACAATCCTTTCAAGGATTTGGATTTCAACAGGCTTAGAACAGGGTTGAAGCCACATAAGAGCTTTGAGGATAGTGTAGGGCTTGTAAATCCGTACAATGATTTGCTTGAAGTGTTAAAGTCCGAAAGTCTTATTGAGGAGCTTTGGAAAAGGTTTTGTAATTCTCTGCCCTTAAAAAAGGAAGGGTTCGATATGTATGAGAAGTATAAGGCTTTTGATGTAAAAACCGATGTTGTCAACAAAAGTGTTTCTTATAGTATAAATGTTGGTTACGAAGTTGTTAGGTATACGAAACACTTTCTTTACTTCGTGAATAAGTTTCTTGGAGCAAATTTTAGAGATATTGAAACGGATTTTTTATTGTTTTTGTCTCTTCAAAACAATGAAGAGGTTAGGTTGCTTGTAAATCAATTGGTAGTTGATTTGTGTGAGGTGTTGGGTAAATTAAATAATCAACCAGTCAAGGTGCAAACGGATAAAGTAACATTGAACTTGATAAATCTTTATGTTGAAAATGATTTAAAAAGAATTTCTAATGCCTACTTTGATTTAATCACTCCAGTAAATCAGAAAAGAGTAAAAACGATATTCCCAAATTTAGTTGACTTGCTGGAGTATAAACAAAAGTTCCTGAGTTTTAAAATCCATTCTAAACAGCAAAGACCAACTAAGGTTATTGAATCTCTCTTTAAAAGCTTGAAAGGAAATGGTTTGATTAATTCAAACACACAGTTGCATTTTTTTAATGAAATCTTTGAGAGTAAGCAGAATTCCGTTAAGATTGATTGGGTTGAGAACAAAGCAACATTGTTCTATTTTATTAACCAGTTGGTAGAAAATGAAATTATCGAAAAAGATTATAATGTTTGGAGGAAGGTTTCCTATTGTATTACAGTGAATAGTAGAGAGATAGGAAGTTTGAAGAATAGTAGAGCTACTGAAAGTCAGGATAAAAAAGATAAGGTTGACAGGGTGATTTCAAGAGTATTACAATTGAGATAAAATGATTTTAATAAATACCTGTTTTATGGTGTTTAACAGGATTTAAGAGTCTAACATTAATGTTAGACTTTTTCATTTTGGTTGAGAATTTTCCGATTATTGCACTATGAAAACACAACAAAACCAGCAATTTAGTGAAGAATTAGTAACTATTGCTACAGAAAATGAATTCCTGACAATCGAACAGGCTTCAAAGTTTTTAGGTTATAAAATCAAAACTCTATACAAGAAGAATAGTCAAGGTGAAATCCCGTACTATAACCCAACAGGTGGCAAAGTCCTTTATTTAAAGAGAGAATTGGAAGAGTGGATTAAAAACGGAAGGCAAAAATCGGGTCAAGGTATGGAGCAGTTTATTAACTATTTAACTAAAAAAGCAGCTTAAAATGATAGATAACTTTACAATTAAATTCTACTCACAGGAATTGTCCGAAAAATATTTGAAATCAACTGGCAACTACACTCAATCTTCATGGGTTTGGAAAGGTGAAAATGATAAAGAAAAGGAAACAAAATACCCTCTAAGAAAGAAAGTTAATAACATAGAGTTGAGGGTAACTGAACAGAATTCAGTATTAGGTAACTCCATTCATAAGTATTTCAACATCAATATGTACGGGGAGGAAAAAGGAAATCATAACCATAATGATTTTAGTTATTGTGGTATACTGGAAGCATTGGAGCAACTAAAGCAGGATTTCAAGGGGTTAAATCTAAATGAGGGCTATTTGCAAAGTCTGGAATTTGGGTTTAACTTACTGGTAGACAAAGAGCCAAAGTATTATTTAAACCATAATTTCCTTTTGTTTGAGCACAAAGCACCTGCAATCAATAAGGCAACAAATGCAATGAATTATAGGAAGTTTGAGCATAACAACATAGCTTGGAAAGTTTACGATAAGAAAACTCAATACGGGCTCGAAAACAACCTTTTGAGGGTTGAGATTGTTCTTGGGTCAAGGGAGTTGAAAAGGCTTGGAATTCAGACCTTAAATGACCTTAAAAACAGGGAAAATATATTGTTGCTCTTTTCAAGGTTTATGGAGTTCTTTAAAGGTTTTACTATTGTGGATAATAGATTTAACAGGAAAGATTTAAGTCCAGAATTTGTAAGTGATTTAGGTAACAGATTGGAGCCATCATACTGGAAGAACAAAAGAGGTAAATCCAACCTTGTCAGGGATAAGATGAAGCTAAAGGAAATGATAAAACAAAGCAACCTCAACACAACGGAAATCTATTTCACCGAGCTGATTAGAGATAAATTCAATGAGTTGTTTTACGATTGTGATGTTGTTAGGCAGGTTGCTTGATTGGTTTTCAGGGATTGTATATGATAAAATACCAATCATTTTGAAGTTTTCTTTATTCTTTTTGATGCTTTCCAAATAGCATTTTAGTTTCTTTCGTTTCTCAAGTATATTTTTTTTGTTTCAGTATTAGTTAATCTCATTTTTGAAAGTGAGACAGTGGTAAGTTTTTGAGTAAGTAAGAGTTTTACGAGAAATAGTATTGAAAAGTTCGTTTGAATTAATATCTTTGTAATTCAAATTTTATCGAAAACAAAGCATTAGCTATTATTCTGTCAGTTGGAATCTGGTAAATTCATTTGAAGTACAGAGTAAGTAAGTTGAATGCTCATGTCCTATATTGGGCATGAGATTCCCTTGCTTATACTTCAAAGTTTACCAGAACTTCAACTGATAAGTAAGAACTACGGACTCATGCCCTCTTTATTTTAAATAAAATAATTTCTACTTAGAGTTCGGGTGGATTAACAAAATTCATCTTATGAAACATTTATTTCTTGCAGTTACAACTGCATTCGTTATCACTTCATGTGGTGCAATTTCCAGAGGAACAACAGGAACAACAGAGAGTAAACTAATTAAAATCGTATCGGTTGAACAGGGCTGTCCCGTTGAAAACATTAAAATTATTGACAAAGTTAAAGGTATGGGAAGTGGCTCTTATGCCTTAGAGGTTTGTGGTAAACGAATGGTTTACAAGCAGGCTGGGACAACCTTTATGGAGTCTTCAAAAATGCAAACGATAATGCAAAGTTCAGGTAACTAAAATCAAAACAAGATGAAAAAGATTTTATTTACACTTTTTATTGGAATGTCTTTCATTGGTTGTTCCAATAGTGATGATGATGCAACAAATCAGCAAAACAATCCTGTAACAACTCAATACTTTCACCCTCCTACATGGATTCAGGGCAGTTGGAAAATTTCAGGAAGTGCAAATCCTTATTTCAAATTTTCTTCGGATGATTTCATTTTAGTAACTCCTTATACAAGCTGGAAAAGTGTATTACAGCAAACAGCCACCACGGGGCAATTAGCCAAGGTAAATGAGGATATTTCAGACCTTTATTATGAGTTTACAATCATTGCTGGGAATTCTGGGGGAATGTACAAATTCAAACGAATCAGCCCTACTCGTATTCAATGGATAAACAACACACCTATTGAGGTGTTTTTGGATAAGGAATAAACAATTTTAAGATTAAATAATATGAAAAAGTTGTTATTACCCTTAGTTTTATTTGTAGTCCTCACCAAAGCCCAAACACAACAAGATTATTATAATGCTTCTCCTTCTGGAATAGACCCAGTAATTGGAATGAAAGAAACCCAAAGTGAAAGTGTGAGGGCTGTTGATGAGATTTTGAAAAATAATAAACCGAGTAAAATTGGGCAAAAGTTAGAAAAGTCTCAGGAAATGGTTGAAAATCTTGAAGTAGCAAAATTTGAAGATGTTTACCAACCTGCAGCACCTTCTGAAAATAGAACATACAACCAATCTGGTAACATACAGCCAAACAATCAAAATAGTGAAGTTGACCCGTTTAGTTCTCCAGATGACAATAGACCTTCTTTTAAGGGTGAAAGAATTGAGGTAGACCAGTATTACAACCAGCAAAAAGATGGGTCATACATCAGAAAAGATTTAGACACATCAAAGAAAGACAATGATAATACAGTTTTGATTGTGGTTATCTTAATTGTTGGGGCTGGAATAATCGGGGCATTAGTTACCAATAGCCAGAAAAACAGAAGCAACAGCCATGACAGGGAGTAGATTTTATGATAAACTTCACGGTTGGTTGTTTCCAATAGATGAATACGAAAGAGATATTGTACCCGTTTCTTCATACCATTATTATAGTCCTTCACCTTTTCAAAAGGTGATGTTAGATTATTTGGCTTGGAACGGAGTTGATAAAAAGGGAAACGTGACCAATAAAAAGGTTTATCCAACCCTTGCTGAAATTCAGAAAAACCGAACAGCACTTAGAGAATGTGGTTTTGCAAACGGTGAGTATATCGAGAAACTTATTGTTTTTCAGTTTCTGGAAATGAAAGTAAATATTCCTGATTTGAATCCAGTAATGTTTGCTAATTTTTATGAAGGGCAGTATCATAATATTAAACTAGCCAGATTTGTCACTTTAGAGGCTCAAAAATCAAATAAAATCACAAAGGAATACTACGACACCACAAGAGGTTTTTTAATTGAAATTCAAGGCTTTTTAGGGGTTGTTGATTTAAGAACCCGAATTGAGTGTAAATTTACTGAATGTGAAAATTGGAATAACTTTTCCAGAGTTGAGGAATTCGTAACTCCTTTTGCAAAGATAGCTTTAAATTGTGATACGTTAGGCAGGTTTAGCTTCAATTATTTTATAAACCCTCATCTCAAAGAACTTGTAGGGGAATCTTTGGGTGATGCAGTTGAAAAATATTTTGATGAGTTGGCTAATGAAATGAAAGACTTTGTAAAAATGATTCCTTTGGAGAGGAGGTATGACAGATACTTTGAGGAGTTGTTGAGATTTACAAAGATATACCCACATTATAAAGCTGTTGTTACAGAGAAAAATTCTTTATAAATCAAACAACAAGCATAGACCTTATACGAGGTTTTAGAGCAAGTAATTCCCTCTAAATTTCAGAGGGAATTTTCGTGCCTATACATAGTGTAAACACTTACGTGCCATATTTTATATATTAAAATATTGATTATCAGTAATTTACTGAAAACAAATGGCAGGTTGAATTTTGAGGGTTAAAAACTCTAAAAAATCATTTGGAAAATTGAGCTTTTAATTGCTTCAATTTTCTTTGTGTCAAGCTTCATTTTTTCAACCTTTTCAATCTCATAAATGATTTCATACTTCCCATTTTCATTATTATAGAATTGAGAAAAAGTGTTCTTTTAAATTGACTATTGAATTTTTACTGTTCTTATATTTATCTTCAAAATCATTTACTATCTCAACATTTTTTATAAAATTATAACTTATCTCATCTCCTAAAATATTTTCTAAAACAATGTCAATAAGAGTGTGTTTATCATCATCTTTTAGATTGGTTATATTGAGGCATCGAACAATAATGTCAAAAGTATTATCTGGAAATTTTAACAATACATACTCCCAACTTGAAACACTAATACTATCTCCAAAGCCTAAAGTATCTTTGATTGATAGGGTGAAGTCCCAAATTTTTGCAGGTTTGTAATGGCTAAATTCCCAACTTGTAATGTTTGGAGCTAAGCTAACAATGTGCTTTGCTAATTGAAATAATTCTCTGTTTCCACCAGCAGATACAATTAGCATGTTTTCTTTAATTAAACCTTCTCTGATTTCCCAGTTAAAATCTCCAAGAGCTAAAATTTTACTGTCTAACTGTTCAATTAAATCATTGTTTATCTTATCTGAAACTAATAGTTCGTTGTTTGAGTTAAACCAATTCCAAAAATCATCTATATTATCGGTGTTGTGTATCTTTTCCATATTTTTGTTCTAAATCTTTCATTCTCTCTGGTCTTACCTCGTTTCTCTTATTGTCCAGATTCTCAATACCCCCTTCTTTATCTATTGCTTTTTGTTCTTTGTAAGCACCTTCTCCAGCTTTTTTAGGGTTGTATGTATCAATTATTTCTGCTCCACTTCTATCTCTTCCATCTTTTGCTCCTGCTCCTCTTTTTTCTGGGCTTGATTGTCTTGTTCTTCCAACATAGGGCTTGCCACTTTCAGTTTTTTCACTTGGAACCCTATAAATCTTCCCTGTGTTTTCCGTAGAGCTTTCAGCTAATTCTGGTTTCACCTGCTCTATTGTCTTGTCCATTGATTTTGGAGCAGTAGTTTCAGGTTTTCCTCCCTCGACTATGGATTCAAACCAGTTTCCTATTTTTTCCCAAAATCCAGGAGGTGTTGGAGGTGGAGTAGCTCTGCCAGTTAGCATGATAGGCTCAATTGACTGTTCTCTAATCATGGCTTCAGCAATCGGAGTGGTTGGTCTTACTGCTGAATTAGACATCATTAAAAATTCAAATGGTACTAACTCTAATCCTTCTAATTCTTTTCCCCGACCAATCTTATTTTCCTGAAATGCAAAAGGTGAGTTGTACGTGTACTTTTCAGCCAAAGGGTCAACATTGAAAAATCTTCCCAATTCTGGAATATTATTTCTCCATTTAAAAGAACCCCATCCTGTTTCCTTTTGTCTTTCCTGACCTTGAAAACCGTAAGTATAACTTTGTAATTGGGTAAAAGTCCCATTATAACCTTGATATTCCAGCCCAAAAGGATAATAGTTTGTTTCTCTATCAATCGTGGCTGTATTGTTTGAGTTATAGTAAGCTAATCTTACATTTCCCCAAATATCGGAATAATTGTAAACATATCTTTTCTTTTGATAATCATAATAGCCCTCACTTGTTGGGAAAAACTGCAAATTGTTAAAACTTCCTTGTCCAAAATACTGGAAACCATCGAGATAATCCGTATCCTCAGTGAGCATTAAACCACTTTTTGAAGCATAGTAAGTGTAAGCTTTCTTTAGTTTTGTCCCATCTGCCCTGTAAAAGAGTTTAATGTTATTGTTATTCTGAGAGAAATTAACAATTGTTGGCAGGTTCAGGTGATTGTAAGAAATGTTTGTTATCTCTTTGTCAACATGATTTATCATGTTTCCGTTAAGGTCATAGGCAATTGTATTGCCACCGTTTGGATAGCCTAAATTATTACTGCTGTTATCAGTGACATTAAGAAGCTGATTTCCTTTGTAAGAGCTGTAAACCAAATCATCAATCAACATTGCAGTATTGTTGTACGATTGGTATCGTTTCAGAGTTTGGATATTCCCATTCTCATCATAAGTCAAAAATTCTCCGTAGCCATTGGTTACTGGAACAGTTGCCAAAGGTTCAAGATATGAAGCATCTGTAAGCCTGTCTAACTTGTCATACTTGTAACCGTATCTTCTCAAAGTATTTCCGTTGGCTGTTTTCCAGTCAAACTCTGATATACTGCCATTGTATTTTGCTGGTGCAACGGATGATGAAACGGGATTATCATATTTTAATTCAAATCCAAACAACTTGTTATTAAAGCTGGTTTGGTTGTTAGGATTGTTAACCGAAGTTAGCCAACCTCTTATGTTGTAAGTATAATCAATAGACTGTAATGGTGTTCCTGTAGTGTTTCCAGTCTTTTTATTTATTTGTTGCCCAATCTCATTGTAAGTATTTTCTGCCAGTAACTCTTCTTGTAAATTATCAACTTGATGAAATTGTTTTAAAAGTCTGTTTTGGTTATCATAAACAAACCTTTCCTTTACCTTAACCTCAGCATCATTGGCTGTCTTTTTGTGATATGTGTAACTTTCCTCAACCAATCCTGTAAAATCAAGTTTAAACTCTTTGTTTGTGTAACCTCCTAAATGATTGATTGTTTTTAAAGCTACTGGTTTTCCCGTACTTTCGTAGTAAGTGTAAGTTTTAGTCCAGTTGTCATCATCAATGTTCTTTACATAACTGGCTACTTGAACACCGTTTGTTGAAGCATCATTATTTGCATCTAATGTGTCTGGTAAAATGTACTGACCTAAAACCGTTGCTGGGATTGCTGGGGCTTCTACTGGGTAAGTATCATAATAATTTAATGTTAAAACGGTCATACTTCCAGTTGGAAAAGCCTGTTTGTCATAGTAAATGTTTATACCTTGTAAACTGAAAGGAACTCTGCTTCTCCTTTCGTTGTTTCCAGCATTGGCAGACATATTATTCAATGCACTTTGCATTGCCTGTCTTGTAGCTGTGTTAGCAAAGAATCCTGTATAAACTACTCTGCCAAACTCATCGTATTTGGTGAAAAGCCAACCCTTAGTATTGAAATTATTATTTGCAGTTCTTAAAACTGCATCCTGTGCTAAAACTGGTCTATCCTGTTTGTCATAAACTATATATTGCCATCCTTTGCCAGGTATTTTCTTTTCAACTTCTCTATTTCTCCCATCATATCGGTATTGATAGCATAAATCATCTAAAATAGCCTGTGTTACAACATTTCCGTTGCTTTTAATCTGCTTTACAGCTTTGGGTGGGATTACAAATGCTTTATGGTTGTATTCATTGTAGACATAATAGGTGTCAATATCCTGTGTACCATCGGTATTACGAATCAGTAATATTTGACCTCTACCATTTTTAAACTGAATTACTGGGTTTCCATCCTCATCGGTTACAGTTGTTTTATAAAGAGTTGCAGGTTTAAAATACCCATTGTTTTCTGCTGTAACGGTTAATGTGGAAACAGTGTTTGTAACATTGCTAACTGTGTTTATGGTTGTATTTGTTACGAATCCTAACACCTCATTTGCATTGTTAGCCTCGTACTTAATTTTTTCAGTATGACCTGAGCTCATTTTCCATGAATCACCAGCCTGTGCAAGTTGCAAAACTCGGTCTAAGGGTGAGTTTTCAAGTTCCTTTTCTGCAAAAGCATTTGATACACCATAGTAAGAATTTGCTGGATTTTCATTTGTCACACCTGAATGTATGGCAGAATTTAATGTGCTTATCGGAGTTGGTAAGATTTCTTTTGTCCTTCTTCCAAATCCATCATAAGTGATTGGAGTAACTAAATCCCTTCCTGTTGGAGTTGCTTTAACATTTACAATCTGTTTCGGTCTTCCTAAACCATCAAAATAAGTAACTGCTTCTGACTTTTTTGTACAATCTTCATTCAAGCAAGTGATAGATTGAATGTAATTCTCAGTGGGTGACAATTGCCCCGATAACTGGCTGTAAAGAGCCAGTATAAAGAGAAATAAAAATTTCTTCATAATAATTTTGTGTTAAATTCAATTCAAAGGGCAAGTATAATAATTTTTTTTAATTCTACCTATGGGGAAAACCACATATTTGAATGGGGATTTTTACTATCTTGCTTTATGAGTCAAAGATATATAAGGGTAACGACAAAACGTGTCACATTAAAATTTGATTTAAAGTTATTATGAAAATTATATGTTGAGAACTCTGGCTTATCCAGAATGTGAAAACCTCTTTTTATGTATCGTGTAAGTACCCATATAGAAAACAACCCCTCCCTCGATTTGACATTTTTATGTACTCCCCTTAAATCCCCAGATTTTAATCCTGTAACATGATTTTTGAAAGGTTTATGAAAAAACAATCCTAAGATTTTATTTTAAGATTTTTAAAAAAGTGATAATTTTTGTTAGAAATGACAATGAATTTTTGTCCACCTTGACCGAAACCTTGACTTCATTTTACTATTTTTAGATTTAAGCCTTGACTTAAACCTTGACCTTGATAAAATAAAAAAGCACCTACATTACTGTAAGTGCTTGATTTTCAACTGCTCCTCCTCTTGGGCTCGAACCAAGGACCCTCTGATTAACAGTCAGATGCTCTAACCAACTGAGCTAAGGAGGAATGTTCCTCTGTTTGGAGTGGTGCAAATATAATATGAATATTTGTACAAAGCAAGTGTTTGAAGCAAATTCTATCGAAAAAATTGAATTTTTTGAAGGAATTTTTATTTTGTTTGAAGTTGAAAAAAGCTTCCTTTTTTTATCTGTCTATTTTTCAGTATTTTGAGGGGATGATAAAAATTTCATAGCTAAAAGCTGAAAAGTATAAATCTGAAGAATTTAGATTAAGAAAAACAGGGAAAAATTTGAAATATGCTGTGATTTCACTTCTAAACTGGAAAAACAACTAACTGAAATGTTTCATTCTTGCAGGTAAAAGGCCTTAATGCCGTCATTCCTAATCCCTGAATATGGACTGCGAGAGAATGTGTGTTTTTATCGTTGATAAAAGCAGCACCAAGGTCATACTGGTTTTCAGTAAAATTTTTGACTGCATAAAATAATTTTTTTGCAATTCCCTGTCCTCTCCATTTTTGGTTAATCAGAATCGGGCCGTACAAAAATACCCGATATTCTGTTAAAGGTTTATGATTAAAAGTTTGTTGTTGGAAACTATTATACATCGCTTTTACAACCGGATGTTCAGGAATAGGATCTGTGGTAGTCAGGCATACGAAACCTGCTAAATTTCCTTCTTCCAAGGCTACCAACACCCCTAAGTTTTTATTAATAGCATCCAGTGTATGTTCCGTCATGCTTGAAACAATAAACCCCTGTTTCTTTTCTTCTTCACTCAATTGGTCGGGAGTGTTAACATTTTGTAATTCTATAATCGCAGGATAGTCTCTGGCTTCGGCTTTTCTGATAGTGATTGGGCTCATAATGCTTTTCTGTGTTTTAAATATAACAGTTTTATGCTTTAAAGCTAACGAAAGAGCCGCTAATTTTCCTTGATAAAATGTTACATTCCATAATGATGCATTGCCTTCTCTTTTAATGGGTGCGTACTCCAATCTTCCCATTCTCCTGTATAGGGGCTATAGCCACACTTTAAAGGTTTGGAAATGTCCAGTCCTTCATTATTGGTGTGGGAGCATTCAGTATAAGCCCGGCAATCTGTACAGATATATCTGAACTCACAATCTTTACATATTTCAATATGATCTTTGGTCAGATTCCAGTATTGTTTAAAACCTTTTTTGTTGAATGCTTCTTCTAAATTTATTTCGTTTATATTTCCAAAACTTTGAGGCATGGATGGGCAATTTTTAATATTACCTTCAAAATCAATGGCTATTTTCTTATAAAGACAAGAGTTATGATGGTGTGCCTCTAAATAAAAACTATGGTTAAGATTAACATTTTTTAAATCAATGAGTCCGCAACTTAAAGGAATTTTAATTTCGTTTTTGATGATGGTCAGGTAGGTGGAACCCAATGTCTGAAAATCTTCTGTAGGTTGTGAGTGTAGCGTTACATTAAGGAACTTATTTGAAATAGTATCATGAGTTTCTTTAATAAATGAAACCAATTGAGGGGTGTACTTGGCTATAATTGAAATTTCATGGATATTAGAGTTATTAAACGAATCTAATTTAGTAATAACTTTGATGATTTCGTGAAAATTTAATGTTTCT
The DNA here is from genome assembly GCF_000737705.1 of Chryseobacterium soli. GTDB lineage: Bacteria > Bacteroidota > Bacteroidia > Flavobacteriales > Weeksellaceae > Chryseobacterium > Chryseobacterium soli. The sequence continues at coordinate 662,399 of NZ_JPRH01000001.1, forward strand.
GAAAATCTGATTTGAAGATATTTAATCTTTAAAATACAAATATGTTGTATCAAAGTATCATTTAAAGTTTCAGAATTATTAATATCTAAAATTAAGTATTCAACATTCGAGGGTGTTTCATTAAAGTGAGAGGAGGTCTTAAAGTTTAATAATTCTTTTTTGGTTTTTACTATATATCCTAAATTGTTGTCCAAAATAAAATTAAGATATTCCTCTAACGTTTCCAAGCTATCCTGATCTAATTGTTTTTTCAATACTGAATAATTCTCTTGCTCATTGGAGAGTAAGTCGTAAAAAGCATTTGGAATTATGTGTAGGAACCCTGTATTAGTATCAAAAATAATAGATTTTTGGGCGCCTTTAGTAATTTTTACGGAATTAAATAATTTTAAAAACATCTTTAATATAAAAGTGAATAATGTTTTGTTGAACGTGAAATCTTAGTTCTATTGCTTTTTTTGTCTTTATTTTCAGAATATTTAACCTGAGAGAGGTTGTTGCTTTTTTTCCATTCCTGTAATGAAAATTCAAGTCCTTTTAAATGTAATGCTTCCTGGTTTTTCATAATAAATCTGCAATATATTTTTCTATCTGGTAGTTTCCGTAATAGCTAACCTGGTGAAATTGTCCTAAGGGATTTATCTCTAAAAAATAATAATCATCATCAGATTGTATTAAATCTATAGTGCCACACCTTAAATTCAATGTTTTTGCCATTTTGTGGATTTTTCTTTGTATCTCAATGGGAAGCTTACAGGAAAGATATTTTTTATCCCTGTCTTTTAAGTTTCTAATATCAATATTATCTGAAAAATCAAATGTGGCAATTGCCCAAATCCGTTTTTCAAAGAAAAACACTCTTATTTCGTATGCCTTATTGATTTTATTCTGAATAAGTGAAGGGATAATGTTTTCTTTTTTTGACTGAAGCTGATTGAAATCTATTTCACGGGTGTAATTTAAGTACAACTCATTTTCAATAAAGATGGGCTTCATTTCGGAGACGGACTTGGTGATATAGTTCTGGGAACAATCAATCTTTGTAAGATCTTTTAATTGGGATACAATATAAGTTTCGGGTATTTTTAAGCCTAAAGATTTTGCTAAAAATAAAACTTCCAGTTTATTGACTTCTTTGGTGAAAAGGTTTCCAAATATATTCGCATCATTTATTTTTAGATAATAACAAATAAATTCTGTTACTGATTTAATTTCTGAATTATAGAATTCAATAAGATTGCTATCAATTTCTTGGTTCGCTATGTTGTAATAGATTCCGCCATTTCTATAAAAGACTGATTTAAAATCATTCAGATTGTATTCAATATTATTGATGGAAATTTTATACATATTCTTACTGAAGTCAAAAAATACCTTAGTAATATGTTGATTTTCATTAAGTCTGACAAAACTTTTATTTTGATAGGATAACCATGTGCAGATCTCATCAGTCATAGTGTCGTTATCAACACTAATGAGGAGTATCATCTAGCTTAATTAAGTTGACTTTATATCTTTCGATCTCATTTTCATCTACAAAATTCAAGCCTTCTGTCGTTCTGCTTAAAAAAATATAATCTTTATTTTTTAATAAGAATATGTTTTTATTTAATTCATCTTCTGAAGATGGGAGTCCAATTTTTTTTCTTTTTTCATTTACATAATCAACCATCTTTTTTATTTTATCCGTTCTTTTTTCAGGTGTAAAAAAACTTGAGATATAGCAGCAATCACTTTCTCCATTATTTTTTATAAATTGATAAATAGTAAAAAATGAATAATCTTTTGTACCATTATTTAAATCCAATAAAAAGCCTGCGATATCGGGTCTAATTTTCCCATCGTTTAAAGCTTTTACTATTTCCTTAGAAAAGTTGACCCTTTGAGGACTATACCTATTCGTGGCTAGCTGATGCCAAATAATAAAATAAAAATCGTGAAAAAAAACTTTGCTCTTAGATTCTAAACCGATATTATATTCATTAGGAAATCCTTTTTTTTGTATAAGTTTAAGTAACTTCGTTGAAGTAATACTATCATTTTTAGTAAGTTCATTTTGGTATTTTGTGTAATTCCCTCCAGATAATTTTCTATAATACTGGTCAAGAATAAATAAAGAATCTAAACTTTTTTTATAGCTATAATCCAATTTATTTTTACATTTTATTTCACCATATTTCTTATTGTTTGGAAAGTTTTCTGACTGAAAGTTATCTTTGAATTTATAGTCTAAGCATTTTAAAGAAGAATATTGTTGATATGCATTGTCCGAATCTTTTACTTTTAAAGAAACCACCATACTGTTATATAAATCTTTAGCGTGAGGTTTTTTAAATTTTTTAAATGCTTTTGCATATAAGGCATTAGCATCTAGTAATTTATTTTCTAGAATATCCTTTTCTGCATTATTAACAAATTCATAATAAGCAATAAGTTTTTCATTTTTTAATTCAATTGTTTGAGCATTGGAGTGGAAGCTAAAAATTAAAGCTAGGCCTATTAAAATTTGTTTCATATGATAAAGTTTATAAAGAGAGAAATTGAAAAATTTCTCTCTTGTAAAAATTAATTGTTTACAGGCTTATCTACTACTGTAACGCCATTGTAACCCATTCCGCCATTGCCGAAATCAAGGTCACTAGTAAATGCGTGACATTCGTATCCTTTTGGGCCTAAGAATTCATATTCCCCACCTCCTGTAGTAACAGGATCAATAGCTAGGAAAGATTTTACAGGTGCACCCTGTCCTCCTAAAATAACATCTAACTTCTTATTTTGAAGCTGGAAATTTTCTAATTTTTCTAATGTTTTTGTTTTCATCAAATTGTATTTTAAAATGTTAATAAATTTTAAACAATTCACCGTGAATTGTTTTATTGTTTATCAAATATAAAACAAAAAATTAAAATTGATTATTTTTCATTAATTTTTTATGCCTTTTGTTATTGATTGTATTTGTGTGTTTTTAATATTAATGCATAATATTGTTTACTCTTTTACATAAAAATGAAAAATGGCAAAATCATCAACTGTTTTTTAGTCGGTTGCATTGAAATAATTAATATTTGAAAAGGTGATTATTTTAAAATAGTGAAGGTTTGAGCGGTATATAAATCTTAAGAAGAGAATCTATATTGTAAGAAAAAGCTAAATAGTAAACAAAAAAAAAGAGTTACAAAATATTTTGTAACTCTTGAAGCTTTCGCTCCTCCTGCTGGGCTCGAACCAGCGACCCTCTGATTAACAGTCAGATGCTCTAACCAACTGAGCTAAGGAGGAATGTCCTTATTTTTAAGTGGTGCAAATATAGGACGAATATTTATACCAGACAAATTTTTTAGAAAAAAATCTTAAAATTTTATAGTTTTCCAGTGAATACTTTAAAGATATCACTTCCAAAGATCAGCAGCATAAGGCCTAACAGGAAGATAACTCCAATCATCTGAGCGTTTTCCAGCACCTTTTGAGGAACCGGTTTTCCAACAATAATCTCATATAAAGTGAATAAAACATGACCTCCATCAAGTCCCGGAATAGGAATTAAGTTCAGAAATGCTAACCAAATAGAGAACATTGCGGTAAAACTCCAGAATGCCGGCCAGTTAATAGCTACATCTCCGTTGGCATTTCTATCTACAGGCATATTTTTTACGATGGCGATAGGGCCTCCTACACTTTTATAACCCTGTATTTTAGAGTTAAACATGATTTTAAACTGCTTTACCTGCATGGTTAAAGCTTCAATCGTTCTTGTAAATCCTCTTGGAATAGCTTCTCCGAAAGAATATTTTTTATTGGTAACAATAGATTGAGCGATACCTTTAGTGTCAATCTGTACCCCTAATTTTCCATTTTTATCAACAGGAACGGAAGGAAGTGCTACTATTCCAGCTCCTTTTCTTTCAACATCTACCGCTACCGTTTTTCCTTTGTTTTGGTTTAAAACAGGGCTTAGTTCATCAAAGTAAACTACTTTTTGTCCGTTAATGCTTACAATTTTGTCGCCGGAAGCTAATCCGGAAGTTTTAGCACTTGGAGTCGCTAAAGAATCGATAACCATAGGAACTCTCGGGCTAATGTATAATTTAGCTTCTTTTTGTTTAAGAACATCTGCTACCCCGTCAGAATTGATTGGGAAGGTAACTTCTTTACCGTTTCTTAATACGGTTACATGATCGCCTAAAAGAATGTTTATTGATGCATTTTCAAGTCTTTCTGTCGGTTTTCCATCAATGCTGATCAGATGATCTCCATTTTGGAAACCCATTTTCTTTCCTGCTTCAGTAACTTCTACACCGTTTTCGAATTTTTTAATGTCTGTATACGTTTCTCCATTGAAGAAAGAAAGGCTGCTGTAGATCAGCCAGGCTAAGAAAAAGTTTACGGTAACCCCTCCAAGCATAATGATTAATCGCTGCCACGCTGGTTTTGATCTGAATTCCCAAGGCTGTGCAGGTTGTTTAAGCTGTTCAGTGTCCATGCTTTCATCCACCATTCCGGCAATTTTCACATAACCACCGAACGGAAGCCATCCGATACCGTATTTAGTTTGTTCCGGATGTTTTCTCCAGTCACTGTCCGGTAATTTTGATATGTCGATAGCAACCTCTTGTTTTTTTCCGTTGACTTCGATAACTTCAGTATCCGGAAGGTTTTGAGACAAAAATTTGTACTTCCATTTACCGTTGATTTTTTTCATCGAAAAGATGGAGAAATACGGATCGAAGAACAGGAAGAATTTTTCGGCTCTGGTTTTAAACCATATGGCGGGTAAAAAGTGTCCAAGCTCATGAAGAATAACGAGTATCGAAATACTTAATATGAACTGGAAAATCTTGATTGCTAATTCCATTAATATATTTTAGGTTTTAATTTGCAAAGGTAACAATTATCAAAACTATGCCAAACAAAAAAGCCCCTCGAAATGAGAAGCTTTGTCATATATTAGGCTGTTTTTCTATAAATTGAATGAAACTCCGATACTGCCATTGTTTCCTACTTCTGCAAAAACACCCACTTTCTCTGTGAAGAAGTAACGTGCTCCAATATGAGCACCGATTCCGAAATCCCTTCCGAGAACACCAAGATCAACCCCAGGGTAGATGTCCCACTTTTCAGGAAGGTCCAAAGCTTCCTTCAGGTGAAAATTAAGTCTTCCAAAAACGAAAACCCGGTTGTCTTTGTCATTGTTTTTATATCCGCTGAAATAAGCGTTCACCCCTGCACCGACTGATAACAGCTTGTTTAAGCCATAATCATAGGTTCCGGTAACTCCCGTTCCGTATCCCCATGCATTAAGTCCCAGCTGGACCTTTTGATCTCCTTTTCCTGTCCAGGCTTGGGCATTTGCAGTGGCTCCCCAAAAAATAACCATTAACATAAAAACCAATTTCTTCATAAATTTTAAATTTTTGATGGTACATCATAAAAATTATCACCATCAAAAATGAAACCGAAATCAATTAAAAACTGTAATTTTATAGAAGTTATTGAACAAGATTTATGAAGATTACAGGTTTAAATTTAGATATCATCTGGAAAAATAAAAAAGGAAACTTTCAGTTAATTGAAGAGCAGCTTGCTCATGAAGAAGCAGATGTTTTCCTCCTGCCGGAAATGTTCTCCACAGGATTTTGCATGGATGCTTCTGAAGTTTCAGACAGAAATGAAGAGTCTTTAGAATTTTTAAAAAAAATCTCAAAAGAGAAAAATGCAGCATTTTGCGGAAGTGCTCCGATAGAACATGACGGAAAGTATTACAACAGAATGTTTTTTGTTCAGCCGGATTCCACTGTTTCTTTCTATGATAAACGGCATTTGTTTTCATTTTCAGGGGAAGACAAAGTCTATACTCCCGGCCGTGACAGGGTGATTATAAATTATAAAGGAATTCGTATTTTACTGCAGGTATGCTACGATCTTCGGTTCCCCGTTTTTGCAAGAAATAATGATGACTATGATGCGATATTGTATGTTGCGAATTGGCCGGAAAAGAGAGTAGGAGCGTGGGAGCATCTTTTAAAAGCCAGAGCGATTGAAAATCTGTCTTATGTTTTTGGGCTTAACAGAATTGGAATGGATGGCAATAACCTGTTGTATCAGGAAAGTTCACATTGCTTTTTTGCTGACGGAACAGAGATTGCAACGAAAAACGGGAATATCGTTTCAGCAGTATTGGATATGGATGAACTAAAGGATTTCAGAAATCATTTTCAATTTTTGAATGACCGCGATCAGTTTTCTATTCAGTATTAATCTGTTTGAAATCATTTAACACTTCCGCAGACTTCACTCTAAAATGAATATCTGCGGAATATAAATAAAAAAACTGTGAGGATATCACAGTTTATTGGTATTGTTTTAAAAGTTGTGTTAATGTATTCACATCATGGACTCCGCTTTCCTTCCAAAGAAGTTCTCCGTTTTTGAAGACAGCTAACGTAGGAACGCCTCGTACTCCATATTCTGCAGCAATGACGGGATACTGATCCACGTCTATTTTTATGATTCTTGCTCCTTCGCCTACATTTTCTTTTACCGTGTTCAATACAGAAGACTGTACTTTACAGGGCTGGCACCAGGTTGCAAAAAAGTCGATTAAGACAGGCCTTTCTGAATTAATGACCTCTTGAAATTTTTGTGACATATGTTTTGGTATTTAGTTTTAAAAAGTAAGCCTTAATTTAAAGTTGTATTATTGAGCCTTCGGCTTCTCATCCTGAATTGCTTTCACATTTTTCCAGGTGGTTCCATCATAAGCCTCTATACCATTTTTCTTTAAAATTTCCATGGCCTGGTCGGCCTGAATTCCTTTATTGCAAAATACCACTACTTTTTTGCCTTTAAGAGCTTCCATATTATTTTGAAGGTCTGCTAAAGGAATATTAACTGCATTTTTTGCGGTTCCTTCCGAATACTGTTCGGGAATTCTTACATCTACTAAAGTGACATCAGAACTGTTCACCACTTCATGGATATTGGCTTTTGGGTATTCTGCAGTTGCGGTTTTGCAAGAACTTATGATAAATGCTGAAACTAAAAGGAATCCAAAAATTATACTTTTCATCATTATGTTACAGTGTTTTGGATTGGCAGACAAAATCTGAGATTGGAAACTTTTCAGTTTTTTTGATTCCGTTGTATCCGCCTTCTATTTCAGTAAAGTTTCTGATTCCATGTGAGTTAAGGATGCTTGCAGCAATCATGCTTCTGTATCCGCCGGCACAGTGAAGAAAGAAATGTTCAGAATCATCAATAGACTGTACCCATTCACTGATCGTGTCTAGAGGCTTATTGTAGGCATTATCAATATGTTCCGCAGAGTACTCACCCAGTTTTCTTACATCAATAACTTTAGAGTTTTCATTAAACTGCTCTGAAAATTCAGCAGGTGAAATTCTTTTCACTTCATCGATTTCCTTATCGGTATTTTTCCATGCATCAAAACCTCCTTTCAGATATCCTAACACATTATCGAAGCCAACTCTGCTTAGTCTTGTAATCACTTCTTCTTCCGTTCCCTCGTCGGAAACCAGCAATAATGGATGCTTTACATCTACGATTAAAGTACCTACCCAAGGGGCAAAATCACCTTTCAGTCCTATATTGATCGAGTTGGGGATAAATCCTTTTTGGAAATCAGCAGGTCCTCTCGTATCTAAGATCAATGCTCCCGTTTCTTCTGCAAAACTTTCAAAATCATCCACAGAAACCGGATTTAATCCTTTGTCCATTACGCTGTCAAGACTTTCGTATCCCCCTTTGTTTAAGGCTACATTCATTCCGAAATATTTCGGAGGAGCGGTTAATCCATCTAACACTTCTCTGATGAAGGACTCTTTATCCGGCTGATTTAATGCGTAATTGGTTCTTTTTTGATTTCCCAGAATGTCAACTGTTTCCTTCTGCATATTTTTACCGCACGCAGAACCCGCTCCATGAGCTGGGTAAACAGTAATACTGTCATCCAGAGGCATGATTTTGCTGTGAAGACTTTCATATAAAATTCCTGCCAGGTCTTCCTGGGTAAGGTTGGTTGCTTTCTGGGCAAGATCGGGTCTTCCTACATCTCCTAAAAACAGGGTGTCTCCTGTAAATATTGCTGTTTCAACACCATTTTCATTAATTAAAAGATAAGTGGTGCTTTCCATGGTGTGGCCGGGAGTATGCAACACCTTTATTTTTACTTTTCCGATTTCAAAAATCTGATTATCTTCTGCAATAATTGCTTCAAAATCAGGATTTGCAGTGGGTCCGTAAACAATCGGAGCTCCGGTTTTTTTGCTTAAATCCAGATGTCCTGAAACAAAATCTGCATGGAAATGAGTCTCAAAAATATATTTTAAAGTTACATTACCTTTTTCCAGGCGATCCAAGTAAGGTTTAACTTCTCTTAATGGATCTATAATTACAGCTTCATTTTCTGATACTATATAATATGCCCCTTGTGCCAGGCAGCCTGTATATATTTGTTCAACTTTCATTTTATTCTTTTAACAATTTTGTTGTTATTATTTAGTCTACAAAAATCGTATTTTATTTTTTAAAACACGATAAAATAAAAAATCGATATCAATAGAATAAATCTATAAGGTTTTATTTATTCTAATTTATATAATATCTTTTAGGGTATTGCATTTCCTATACCAAATTAAGCAAATAAATAGACATTTAAAACTGAACTTAATCATGAATATTTTTTAGATGGCTGAATATTTTATAAAAAATTTTATATTTATCAGTTAAAATAAAAAATTTCAGATGGCAGATAAAACACAATTTATTGAAGAATTAAATTCGAAATACACCTCAAAAGGAGATTATATTATACTTGGAAAAGGAATGCTGGACGGCGAAGTCGTTTCAGAAGTGAATGTAACAATTCCTTTAAAAACGATTAACCGCCATGGTCTTATTGCCGGTGCTACCGGAACCGGTAAAACAAAAACACTGCAGGTTTTTGCAGAACAGCTTTCCCATGCAGGTATTCCATCATTAGTATTGGATATTAAAGGAGATTTTTCAGGGATTGCAGAAGCGGGACAAATGAATGCCGTGATTGAAGAAAGATATGCAAAAACGCAGCTTCCTTATAATCCGCAGGCTTTTCCAGTAGAACTGATGAGTATTTCCGGCGGAGAAGGAGTAAAACTCAGAGCAACTGTTACAGAATTCGGTCCTGTACTGTTAAGTAAAATTTTAGAACTTAATGATACCCAGCAAAGCATTATGTCTATTGTTTTTAAATATTGTGATGATAAAGGACTTCCTTTGGTCGATCTCAATGATTTAAAGAAAGTTTTGCAGTATGTAACGGATAACCCGCAGGGAAAAGCTGAGCTTGCAGCCAATTATGGATCAATTACAGGAGCTTCTTTAGGCGCTATTTTAAGATCGATTGTCGCTTTAGAACAGCAGGGGGCAGCTGGGTTTTTTGGAGAATTAAGTTTTGATGTTCAGGATTTACTTCGGACAAAAGACGGAAAAGGAGTAGTGAATATTTTAAGGGTTGCTGATATTCAGAACAAGCCACAGTTGTTTTCAACCTTTATGCTGTCTCTTTTTGCAGAAATTTATATGACTTTCCCTGAAGAAGGTGATAGTGGACGACCTAAACTGGTTTTATTTATTGACGAAGCGCATTTAATCTTCGATGAATCTTCAAAAACCTTGCTTTCGCAGATCGAAACTATGGTAAAACTGATCCGTTCTAAAGGAGTTGGTATTTATTTCATCACACAGATTCCGGGAGATGTTCCTGAAAGTATACTTTCTCAACTAGGATTAAAAGTTCAGCATGCGCTGAGAGGATTTACGGCAAAAGATAAAAAAGAAATTTCAAAAGCTGTTGAGAATTATCCGACAACGGAGTATTACGATGCTTCCAACTTAATTCAAAATCTGGGAATCGGAGAGGCGTTTATCACGGCTTTGGATGAAAAAGGAATTCCTACACCACTGGTTCAGACTTATTTAATTTCCCCGGAATCAAGAATGGATGTTCTGAGTACTGCCGAAATCTCTCTGCTCACCAGCCAGTCAGCGTTAGTCGCTAAATATGAGGAAGCTATAGATCGTGAATCAGCGTATGAAATGCTGACCACTAGAATGGAACAGGCTGTACAAAATGCACCTGCCCAGAAATCAAAACCTGTAAAAGAAGAACCCGGTATGTTTGAACAGGTATTACAGAGCAAAGCCGGAAGAACCTTTACCAGTACACTCATGCGTGAAGGAGCAAAAGCTCTTCTCGGAATGTTTGGGCTGGGAGGCAGAAAAAGATAAAAACTAAAAAAACTAAAACTAATAACCATGAAAAAATGTCTATTGACGTTTTTAACTGTGTTTTTCCTATTTTCAAATGGACAGACATGGTCAAAACTTGCCGGAGGCGAAGGCTACCAGGGATACATCAATTCCTATGGTGCCGGAGGCTTGGGATACAGTGAAGTACTGAATCAGTTTTCACCTAAAAATTTACCGGATTTTTATCCTTTTGATACCTCATATTCGTATCAGAGCGATTGCGCGAGATGGAATGTAAACGATGAGTTTATTTACCTTTACGAAAACAGATCCGGAAATGTAAACTTCTGGATGTTTGATACGTCTATCAAACAGTGGAAAAAGCTAAACGACACGAGTACTGCTAATTACGGCGTGCAGGGAGTGGCAAGTGCAACCAATTTTCCCGGGGACAGAGTGGGTGCAGTGACCTGGGTGGATAACAACGGTGATCTTTGGATGTACGGAAATGCCTATTTTCCCAAGCAAACCGATATGTGGAAGTATGACCGTTCTGCCAATATGTGGATCTGGATAAGCGGAACGGAGGCAGACACAAGCAGCCTTCCCGCACAACAGGGAGTTGCCAGTGCTACGGCTCTTCCCAAAACCTATAACGATTCCTATTCCTGGGTGGATAGCCAGAATAACCTTTGGTTTTTTGGAGGATCATCGGTGATCACATTGAATAACAGTTCCAATCAGGTTTGGAAATATAATACGACTACCAACCAATGGACGTGGATGAAAGGTTCTAATGATTCTGATTACCAATATGCCGCGAATGTTTTAGGAACGGAGAACGTTGAAAGTGCAGCCAATTCTCCGGGAGAAAAATACATGTACAAAGGTGCTTACTGGCAGGATAATAATTATATTTATCTTCTTCCGGGAGACGGACAGCCAATCATGTGGCGGTACAATATGCTTACAAACAATTGGAGCCATGTGAAGAAAACAGCAACTGCCTCCACTTTTTATAATTATGGAACATTAGGAGTAGAAAATAGCACCAATTTTCCACCCACTGTTTTAAATCCGTCTTACTGGAAAGATAATGCCGGAAATTTCTGGATGTTCGGAGGAGAAGTTAAAGATTCTGAATATTATCTGTCCGGAAATGTAGATTACAGAGCCTGGGTGAATACGCTTTGGAAGTATAATCCGACCACCAACAACTGGACCTGGATGAGAGGAAAAAATCCCCTTTCCTATACATTGAATGTCAACAGTACGAACAGTGTCCCTTTTCATCCCGGATATTATGGAATTAAAGACGTAACGTCGGACAAAAACATGCCTTCGAGCCGAAACAGATCTATTTTCTGGAAACAAAACAATGAATTGTTTTTTGCCAACGGAGAAGGATATCTGAGTGGAAATCCTTTAAGATACACCGACGTCTGGAAATATGATATTGCCAGTAATAATTTCACGTGGATTGGCGGAAGAACAGCTTCCAGCAATAACTTAGAATATATTGAAGATGCGGTCAATCCGTCAGTTTATAATATTCCGATTGTAAAGAACTACTTTTTTGATGGGGTAAAAACGGTGTATGCCTTCAGACAGTCAAAATTAAATGAAATCTGGGCCTTTGATATGGTTGATAATACATGGCAGTGTATTAAACCCGGCCAAACCAGTAATTATGGAACGATAGGAGTAGAAGCGCCAACCAATGCCCCTTATCGTACGAAAAACATATGGCTGAAGGACGGGAATCTCTATATGCTGGGAGCAGAAGCCGGATCGAATACACCAAGCTCACTTTGGAAGTTTGATATAGCCACAAAAAATTACACGTGCCTTAAAAAATCATCTTACAGTCCAGGAACGATTAATCAGCCTAACGTTAATAATTTCCCAATGGCAACCTACGAAGCGGCTAACTGGGTAAACGATAATAAACTGTATACATTAGGCGGTGGGGATTCAGATAATTCTTACAGTGATTTCTGGGAATATGATTTTACGACCAATATCTGGACAAGAAAAAATGGTCTTCCAACAAGACTTCATTCAATGTCTTATGCTAAAGATTCCGGGAATAACGTCTGGATTTTTGGGGGAACCTATGGAACAGATGGTTCATCACAGGTTTCAAAGAAAAACAACAATGTCTGGAAATTTGATTATGCAACAAAAGTATGGCAGCAGCTTCAGGGAGGCCCTGAAAATGCATTAGGAAATTATGGAACCCAGAATATTTCCACCAATACCACCAGGCCGGGGGGAAGGGCTTCACTTGCCTATTGGATGGATCAATATGACAGACTTTGGATTTATTGCGGTCATGGATATTCTGAAACTCCAAGCGCAGATTATTACAGTAGATTTTTGAATGATCTCTGGTTTTATGACACCCATCAGAACAAGTGGTTTTGGGTTTCGGGAAGTAAAAATAATATTGTGATGAATGAATTTTCAAACGGATATTATGATAATTCAAGGTTTATCAGCTCAGAAGCCAGAACAGAAAATACATTTTATCCATTTATGTATAATAATAAGCACTATCTCTTTGCAGCAAGTTCTTTTTATGGAAATAAGATCAATGGGTTATGGAAATTGGATGTAGATACTATTCCAAGCTACAATTTTGTGGGAGGAAATGCCACACTCGATGCGGATAATAACTCTTGTTCCGCAACAGATCCAAAATACAAATCATTAAAAGTGACCGCTCAGAATGGAAGTAATTCCGCTGTTGCTTATACAGATGATTTGGGGAATTATAGTATAGTACTTAATCAGCTGAACACGGCAACCATTACGCCAATGCCGGAAATTCCCGCTTATTTTAATGTAAGCCCTTCTTCTGCAAATATCAACTTCACTTCAGGGAATAATATGGTTACCCAGAATTTCTGTGTAACGCCCAATGGGACTCATAATGATCTTGAAATCAAGATTATTCCGATGAGCCAGTCAAGACCCGGATTTGAAACAAAATATAAAATTGTGTATTTCAATAAGGGAACGACAACACTTTCCGGATCTGCAACATTCAAATACCCGCAGAATTTTGTGATGTATGCCAATTATACGGTAACACCAAATTCTAATACAAATGGAGTAATGACCTGGAACTTTAATAATTTGGCACCTTTCCAGCAAAAAGAAATTATTGTGGGACTTACTATTAATACACCTACTCATCCTACATATCCTGTAAATGCAGGTCAGGTACTTTCCTATACAGCAACGGTAAATCCGGTATCGGGAGATAGCACTCCGGCAGATAATACGTTCTCATTCAATGATACGGTGGTGAATTCATTTGACCCTAATGACAAAGCTTGTTTGGAAGGCAGTACGATCAGCCCTTCTATGGTAGGAGGCTACTTACATTATCTGATACGATTTGAAAATACAGGTACGGCCAATGCGATCAATGTAGTGTTAAAAGATGTTTTGGATGCTTCTAAGCTTGATGTTTCATCATTGCAGCCTATTAGCGCATCACATCCATATCGTGTTTCAGTGACCGATGGAAATAAACTGGAGGTTAACTTTGACGGTATTCAACTTTCTTATCCTCCGTATCTGAACAGAAGCGGATATTTCCTTTTCAAGATAAAAACAAAATCAACAGTCGCGGTAGGGGAAGTGATTAAAAATAAAGCAGATATTTATTTTGACTACAACAGCCCAATTCTTACTAATGAATACCAGACGGTTATTACACAGGTTTTAGGAACGCAGGAAATCACCAGGGAAAGTCTGGGAATCTATCCGAATCCTGCAGCAGATGTGTTAAACATAAAAACGAAAGAAAATATAAAGAGCATCAATATCTATGATGCATCCGGAAGACAGGTGAAAACCCTAATCAATCCGGGAAGTAAAATTGATGTAAAAGAATTAAATTCAGGGAATTATATTATAAAAATCACCACTGATACCTCTTCTTATCAAAGTAAGTTTATTAAAAAGTAATTGATTTTTATTTCTTTATAATGGCTGTTCGAACTTCATAACTGATAGTTTGAACAGCCATTGTATCTTTTTTGATATAATTTTTGTTATTTTAGCAGGATTGCCCCTACTGGTATTGAACGATTTTATACATTGTTGTAAATGCAGATCTCATACATCAGTAACAGGCACCCTGACGTATGGCATAGGTTATGTACTGATTGTACTGCCTGATGCTTCACTAAAGTAAACGGGATTATTGTAATATTAACAGAAAAATAGTTGTATAACAGCAAGTTGTAGATGTATTCAATTATAGATATAGAAAGTAATGGTGCAGGTTACAGAAACGAATGCATTATAGATATTGCCATTTATAAATATGATGGCCAGAAAATCGTTGACCAGTTCATCTCTCTCGTGAATCCCGAGAGCGATATTACCCCTTTTGTGCAAAAATTGACCAATATCACTCCGAATATGGTGAAAACGGCTCCGAAATTTCATGAGCTGGCCAAAAGAGTGATTGAAATTACTGAGAATACAACGCTGGTAGGTCATAATATTGATTTCGACTACAGAATGCTGCGTCAGTCTTTCAGCAGACTCGGGTATGACTTTAAAATCAATACCTTAGACACCATTCCATTAGCTAAAAAACTGATTCCCGATGAGGTAAGCTATTCCTTAGGGAAATTGGTAAGATCTTTGGGGATTCCTTTAACCAATGCTCACAGAGCCGAAGGAGATGCCAGGGCTACGCTTGAACTTTTCAGACTTTTGGTTTCAAAGGATACTGAGAATGAAATCATCCAGAAACAGCACGATGAAACAAATGCGAAAACGTACATCAATAAAATAAAAACCCTGACACAGGATCTCCCGAATGAAAAAGGATTTATTTATTTCCAGAATAATGACGGGAAGATTATTTTCTCAGACTGTGTTCCAGATATCAACAGATTTGCGAAGAAAATGTTCAATTCCAAATCTAAAAAATGGGAAGACATTCAAAGGGATGTTGAACAGATTAATTTTGAACTTACCGGAACGGAAATTATTTCCAAACTCATCCTCAATTCTAAAAACATAAAGAAAAGAGAAGTATTTGCTTTTGGTCTTTACCATAGAAATAACAAATATGTTGTTGAAAAGAACAAGCTGAACAAAACTGAGCGTCCGTTGCTGAAATTCAGATCCTTTACCCAAGGAGCTAAAGCGGTTCAGTTTATCACTGCTCTGGAAGAATATAACGACATTGCTGCTTTCAAAAAGAAAATAGAGTTCAAAAAAAGAAATGAACTCTGGCTGGGAACAGGAAGAAAATTAGGAGAGAAACTGTTTTTAATCATTGAAAACGGCAGAGTGGTTTCCTATGGATTTTATGAGCTGTTTACCCAGATCCAGACGCTAAGCAAGCTTTCTAAGCTTAAAATTGACCTTCCTTTATCTTCCACCGATTTGAATAATGAACTGCAGCTCGCATTGCTTCGTGGTGATTTTGAGACCTTACCATTGCCGAAATAATTCACGATTCACTACATTTGTACTTTCTTACTAACAAAAAAGAAGTTTTACTTATTAATTATGAATTCAAAAGATTTGCTAAAAGTTGCCAATGAATATGGCACGCCGGTGTATGTGTATGATGCTGAATCTATCAAAACTCAATACGAAAAACTTACATCTTCTTTTTTAAAACACACAAGGTTCTTTTATGCTGCTAAGGCATTGACAAACATTAATATTTTAAAATATGTCAAGAACTTGGGTGCTTCTTTGGATTGTGTATCGATTAATGAAGTGAAACTTGGGCTAAAGGCAGGATTTCCTAAAGAAAAAATATTATTTACTCCCAATTGTGTTGATCTTGCTGAGATTGAAGAGGCCATGACGCACGGAGTTCATATTAATATTGATAATATCTCTATTCTTGAGCAGTTCGGGAATAAATACGGAAATACGTATCCCATTCTTGTGAGAATCAATCCGCATATTTTTGCGGGTGGTAACTATAAAATTTCAACAGGCCATATCGATAGTAAATTTGGGATTTCTATTCACCAGGTTCGACACATCGAAAGAGTGATGAAGAGCACCAACCTGAATGTTGAAGGTCTTCACATGCATACAGGAAGCGAAATCAAAGATCCTGACGTTTTCCTTCAGGCATTGGATATTATGCTCGAACTTTCTGAGCATTTTCCTAATCTGAAATACCTGGATATGGGAAGCGGTTTCAAAATTCCTTATCAGGATGGTGAAGAAGAAACCGATGTGAAAACATTAGGAAAAAAAGTAGAGAAAGTAATCGCCGAGTTTTCTAAATCTACAGGTAAAAAGTTTGAATTGTGGTTTGAACCCGGAAAATTCCTTGTAGGAGGAAGCGGATATCTTTTGGTGAAAGCCAATGTGATCAAACAAACGACAGCAACTGTTTTCGTGGGCGTGAATTCCGGATTCAATCATTTAATCCGTCCCATGTTCTACGATTCTTACCACGTCATCGAAAACCTTTCTAATCCTAAAGGTGCTGAGAGAATCTATACTGTAGTGGGAAATATCTGTGAGACAGATACTTTTGCATGGGATAGAAAATTAAACGAAGTAAGAGAAGGAGATATTCTGGTTTTCCGTAATGCAGGAGCGTACGGATTTGAAATGAGTTCCAACTTCAACTCCAGATTAAAGCCGGCAGAAGTATTATTCCTGGACGGAAAAGCACATCTGATCCGTAAGAGAGACGAATTTGAAGATCTGTTGAGAAATCAGATTGAAGTTTTGTAATACCAGACAAAACCAGTAACTTTATTACATCCAAAAAAATAAAAGTTATGAAAAAAATAGGCTTGGTATTGGCAATAACTATTTCTGCATTTTCATTTTCACAAACCTATGTAAAAGTTACTTCTGATAAAACTCAGGTAGAAGATACTTATAAAGGCGGTCAGGAAAAATTTGATTCCGATTTGGCAAATAATCTGCAGGTTACAGGAGGAATGTTCCAGGTAACAGGAGATTTCAAATTGAATTTCAATGTAGATGAAGGCGGGAAGATTTCTGACATACAACTTCTCCCGGAACTTTTTGATACATCTTTTGAAAGAGAGGTGAAAAGAGATGTTTTAAGAATGAAAAAACATTTTGCCAGTAATGAAAAGCAAAAGGTGTCAGTAGATCTCAGTTTTTCAAGAAACATACCCGATCAGTCTACGCGAGCAGCAATGACGTATCAAACGGGAAACAGTTCAAGATAATTTTGAATAAAAATATAAAACTCTGCATGTATGCAGAGTTTTTTTTATGATTAATTAATACAGATTTATGAAAAAATAAGCTAAAAAATAGGTCAGAATCTTTAATTATTGGCTAAATTTGATAGGACGATTGATTTTTTTAAATGTAAAATTAATCATCATTAATCCGTATTGTTTCTTCATTTTCATTAAAAAATAATCACAAAAATAGTAATTATGGCTAAAAACATAGCAGAGCAAATTGTTGAGATGCTCGAGAACGCAAATGTGAAAAGAATTTATGCAGTAACCGGCGACAGCCTTAATCACCTGAATATTGCAGTGAAGAAAAGCAGCATTGAATGGATTCATGTGAGGCATGAGGAAGTAGGAGCCTATGCTGCTGCTGCCGAAGCGGAGCTTGATGGTTTTGCAGTTTGCGCAGGAAGCTGTGGTCCCGGCCATGTTCACCTGATCAATGGTGTTTACGAAGCTCACCGGTCTCATGTCCCCATGCTGGTTATTGCCTCTACCATCCCCAGCGACGAAATGGGAATGGATTATTTCCAGGAAACCAATACCATAAAATTATTCGACGACTGCAGTTATTATAATCAAATGATTACAAGACCGGAGCAGGTACAAAGAACGGTGCAGACTGCTATTCAGCATGCAATTTCTAAAAAAGGAGTGGCTGTAATAGGGCTTCCCGGAGACGTTTCCGAGCTGGATGCTGAAGAGGCGACTACATCCGCGCAGATATTTAAAACCAATCCTATTATCCGTCCTTCAGACGAGGAAATGGCCCGATTGGCAGCCCTTATCAATGAAAGCGAAAAAGTAACCCTTTACTGTGGCATCGGAGCCGGAAAATCTAGCGCTGAGGTCATAGAATTATCAAAGCTTTTAAAAGCTCCGGTAGGCTATTCTTTCAGAGGTAAAATGGCCATTCAGCCTAACAATCCCAATGAAGTAGGCTTAACGGGGCTTCTTGGGTTTCCGTCCGCGTACCATGCAATGCATGAAGCCGACCTGGTGATTCTTTTGGGAACCGATTTTCCTTACCAGAAATTTATGCCTGTAAAAAATAAAATTGTCCAGATTGATGAAAGCCCGGAAAGACTGGGGCGCAGAGCCAAACTGGAATTAGGTCTTACAGGAGATGTTAAAGAAACCATTAAAGCATTACTTCCTTTATTAAAAGAAAAAACAGATAATCATTTCCTTAACCAGCAGCTGGAATTTTATGAAAAAGTAAAAGAAAACCAGTTGGAATATGTAAAAGATTTTGGAAAAGAAAATGCCATCCAGCCTGAATATGTTGCCCATACCTTAGATCAGATGGCTAAAAAAGATGCAATTTTTACCGTAGATACAGGAATGTGTTGTGTTTGGGGGGCAAGATTCATTACAGGAACAGGCGAACGGAAAATGCTGGGATCCTTTAACCACGGATCTATGGCCAATGCAATGCCAATGGCTATCGGTGCCTCATTAGCCCATCCGGGAAAACAGGTTATTGCCATGTGCGGAGACGGAGGATTATCCATGCTGCTTGGAGATATGGCGACGATTTTTCAATATAAGCTTCCTGTAAAACTCATTGTTTTTAATAACAGAACATTGGGAATGGTAAAACTTGAAATGGAAGTTGGAGGCATGCCTGATATTGAAACCGATATGGTCAACCCAGACTTTGCTATGATTGCCCAGGCAATGGGCTACCCAGGTAAAAATGTTCATAAACCGGAAGAAGTAGCAGATGCCATCAAGCAATGTCTTGAATATGACGGTCCTTACCTTTTAAATATTTTCACCAATCCAAATGCGCTGGCACTTCCTCCGAAAATTGAGTTCGATCAGGTGCTGGGGATGACAAAATCCATGGCACAGCTGATGTTAGGTGGTAAAATGGAAGAAGTATTGGATACGGTAAAAAGCAACTATAAACATATTAAAGGACTACTGTAATGAATAGCTCGCTGAAGAAATTCTATGTTATTGCCTGGGCATTCGGGCTTATTTTTTACTTTTTGGATTACGTGATCCGTTCCGCGCCAGCAGTAATGATTCCGGAGCTCGTTACCAATTTCAATACCACAGAGCTGAAACTGATCAGTATGGTGGGAACCTATTATTACACCTATTCCACATGCAGTTTGATTGCCGGAATCGCTTTGGATAAATTCGGGGGCAAGAAATCCCTGTTTGCCGGAACACTAATACTGGGAATCGGATGTCTGTTGTTTTTGATTTCCACTCAAGCCGGCGGAATTGCAGGAAGGTTGTTGCAGGGTGCCGGCTGTGCGTTTGCTTTTCCTGGCTGTGTTTATCTTGCAAGTAAAGGATTCTCCTCAAAATCTCTGGCAACAGCGATCGGAGTTACCCAGTGTATAGGAATGCTCGGTGGTACCGCCGGACAGTTTGTAGTAGGTCCATGGGTAGAACAGGGAGTTAATATTCATACGTTCTGGCTTTGGTCCGGAATTATCACCATCATTACAGCATGTTGTCTGTTTTTTGTTATTCCCAGTGAACAGAAAGAAAAAGAAAAGGATTCAAAAGATAATAAGTCTGCCTCTTTAAGCTATTTAGATCCCTATAAAATTGTTTTTAAAAACCCTCAATCCTGGCTATGCGGTATTATTTCAGGGCTATTGTTTGCTCCTACCACGATATTTGCCATGACCTGGGCCGTTTCATTTTTTGAAAAAGATAAAGGTTTTGTTTTTCATGATGCGGCGATTACCAGTGCAATGGTTGCCTTCGGCTGGGTGTTCGGATGTCCTCTCTTAGGCTTCATTACAGACAAAATAGGAAGAAGAAAGCCAGTTCTGGCTGCCGGAGCTCTATTGATGATTCTGAGTTTATTACAGTTGATTTATCTTCCGGATCTGTATCCGGCAAAAATCAGTATGTTTATCTTCGGAGTCGGTTCCGGAGCAGCAATGATCCCTTATTCCGTAATTAAAGAAGCGAATCCTGACTATGTAAAAGGAAGTGCTACAGGAGCTATTAATTTTATCACCTTTGGTGTAACCACATTACTGAGTCCTGTTTTCAGCAGGTGGTTTGGAAAAAGTCTCGGCACGGCTGCAGGTGAAATTCATTTTCAGCATTCTGTGCTTTTTTGGGTTGCAGGAATCATTTTAGCCATTCTTATTTCCCTGATGTTAAAAGAAACGGGAAGTAAAGTGCAGACTCAGCCTTCAAACGCATAAAATAATCAGAATTCAGATTTTTTTGATAGATAAATAAAAACTTCATGCTTTTGTGTGAAGTTTTTATTTTTTGTAAAGGATGTAAATATTTACCTTTGTTTAAGTAATTTTAATATATAACGAATACCATACGGCTATGAAAACTTTAGCACTATTTCTGGCTCTTTTTGCCGCTCATTTCTCATTTGCACAAGATCTTGAAGAAAGAGATGACTCTTTTATTTCGGAAAGTAATAAAAACCTGCTGAAAATAGATATTAAAGAACCTTTCCTGCAGATTGCAGTTAAGAATTGTAATGATTTCAAGCCTGCCGCTTTTGATGGCGGAGCAGCAGCGTACAAAGAGATTCTCAGAAAATATATGTACATGTATCTGAATTCTGACTTTTATACGTTGACAGGAGATTTTACATTCACCCTAACGATTGATGCAATGGGAAAAGTGATTGATGTGGAAGGTTCTCCCAACGTTTTAAACAGTAAAGTATTCTTTGATGATATGCAGTATGTGGTTAGAAGAATTAAAAAAACATGGACTCCGGCTATGTGTAACGGACAGCCCGTGAGGTCCGAAATGAAACTTAAAATGAGCTTCTCATCATTCTCAGCGGATATGTAACGTATGAAAAAATTGATATTTTTTTTATTTTTTATCTTATTTCAAATGTCTTATGCGCAATTAGAAGTATTGGCGGGCCACCCTCGTGGGCAGAGTTTCTATGTAGGAGGAATAAATGCGTTGCAAAAGGATATGATTCAAATAGTGAAAAACAAGGAGCTGCTGCCATGTGCAAGGACAGATGAGA
Source organism: Chryseobacterium soli (assembly GCF_000737705.1). Taxonomy (GTDB): domain Bacteria; phylum Bacteroidota; class Bacteroidia; order Flavobacteriales; family Weeksellaceae; genus Chryseobacterium; species Chryseobacterium soli. The sequence continues at coordinate 683,867 of NZ_JPRH01000001.1, forward strand.
AATACCATGTAAAGATTTTAATCAATGCAGATGCAACGATTAAATATGTTAAAGACTTTGATACGGTAAACATTAATAAGAATAAATGTGCATTTGATTACAGTCGTAAAATTATACCTGCTTTAAAAAGATGGATACCAGCTAGAGAAGGAGATAAATATATTGGAGCAATAGCAGAATTTGAAATCGATCCTTTTTTTCTTTATTATTCTAAAGAAGATCCTAAGGACAATAAGTCTACAGGTCCCATGTTTAAAAAAGGTATAAAAAATTTCACTTATGAAATGAGAAAGATAGCGGAAAAACATGCGCATAAAAATGAAGATAAGGTGTCGTTTATTACATTCTGTATAAATGAAGAAGGTGTAATGGTAGATTTTAATGTTGAAGGAGATTACTCTGAATCAGAAAAGAAAAATATTATTAATGATCTTTACAAGATAAAAGACACTTGGGAGCCTAGAATTTTCAATGGCATTCCTGTAAGAAGCACAATCAAACAGGTGTTGCGACAAAAATTCGCGCCCGAACTTGAAAAAGATTATATAGACTTTTATAAGCAAAATTTATGAAGCAGATAATCCTGCCATTCTGTCACAATATTTTGTATCTTTGCAGACTAATCAATTTTAAAATTAGTCTAGCATCTAATTCTAATTTTTAATCTCTTATAAAAAGTGCAGGAAAAATATATAGACGAAACAAAACAAGGAGAAGCTTTTGCGATTGCTGAACGACCTGATAATTCTAAAAAACTGTTTTTAGAAAGTTACGGCTGTCAGATGAACTTTTCAGATTCCGAGATTGTTGCCTCTATTCTTAATGAGCAGGGATACAATACAACGCTGAAGGTTGAAGAAGCTGATCTTATTCTTTTAAATACATGCTCTATCCGTGAAAAGGCTGAGCAGACCGTAAGGATGCGTCTTGCCCAGTTCAAGAATCTTAAAAAAGAGAGACCCAATATGACGGTCGGTGTTCTTGGATGCATGGCTGAACGATTGAAAACCAAATTTTTAGAAGAAGAACAATTGGTTGATTTAGTTGTAGGTCCGGATGCATACAGAGACCTGCCAAACCTGTTGAAAGAAACGGAAGACGGCCGCGATGCCATCAATGTTATTCTTTCAAAAGAAGAGACGTATGCAGATATTAATCCCGTTCGTTTAGGCGGTAACGGCGTTACAGCATTCGTTACCATTACCAGAGGATGTGATAATATGTGCACATTCTGTGTGGTTCCTTTTACCAGAGGAAGAGAAAGAAGCCGTGATCCGCATTCAATCCTTGAAGAATGTAAAGGGTTATGGGAAAGCGGGTACAAAGAAATTACGCTGTTAGGACAAAATGTAGACTCTTATCTTTGGTATGGAGGAGGTCCTAAAAAAGATTTTGCCAAAGCTTCTGAAATGCAGAAAGCGACGGCTGTTGATTTTTCCCAATTGCTTGATCAGGTAGCCAAAGCAGTCCCTGAAATGAGAATCAGATTCTCTACTTCCAATCCTCAGGATATGAGTCTGGATGTATTCAGAACAATGGCTAAGCATGAAAATATATGTAAATACGTTCACCTGCCGGTGCAGAGCGGAAGCAATGCAATGCTGGAAGCCATGAACAGGCAGCATACCCGTGAAGAATATTTAGAATTAATTAAGCAAGCCAAAGAAATTGTTCCTGATATCTCTTTTTCTCAGGATATGATCATTGGTTTCTGTAATGAAACAGAAGAAGATCACCAGGATACATTAAGCTTGATGAGAGAAGTAGAATATGACTACGGTTATATGTTTGCGTACTCCGAGAGACCAGGAACTCCTGCTCACAAAAAAATGGAGGACAATATTCCTGCCGATGTAAAACAAAGACGTCTGGCAGAAGTGATTGATCTTCAGAGAGAACTTTCAAGAAAAAGAATGGAAACCTATGTAGGAAGAGTGCATCAGATTTTGATAGAAGGGGTTTCCAGAAAAAACGAAAACCAGTGGAAAGGAAGAAATTCCCAGAATGCCGTTTGTGTATTCGATATGCTGGAAGGACAAAAGATAGGTGACATTGTGGACGTTTTTGTTTACGATAATACCCAGGGCACACTTTTAGGGAGAATTGCGGAATAAGATTTTCCAAAGAAAATAACAAGTGTAAAGCAGCGAAATTATCAATAGTATACCTATAAAATAGAAAATGGAAAAGTTTCAGAAGTATTGCCTTAGTGTTCTATTGGTAATCATCTACAACAATATTTCTGCGCAGGTAAATAATGGCAGCATCGAAATCGATGACTGCAAAAAGCTGTATGAGATCTATCACAAATTCTTACATACCCAGGGGTGTGATGGGACGATGGATTTTGCAATCCAAAAAATAAATACTGAATACACATCAATAGGCCAAAAACAAAAGGCAACAGATGCTTTTGCAGGAAGTATTTCCGAAAAAAGACAGAATTCTGGTCACAATTTTTATCTGGAAACATCAGGTCTTCCCAATGGAAAGCATGATAAAGTACTTGAAAATTTTAAAAGACAAAGCAAAGAATATAGATTTGCATACCATATAGAGTTAAAAAGTAAAGTTTCAAAAATCAGAAACAAAGATTATTTAGATTTAAGATACAGCCTTATCATATAAGGGATAAGGCCAGGTAAAGGAAAACAATCATTTCCATTATTTTAACCAGTCTGCAGAAGATTTGATGAAGCTGCAGGTTATTTTTAAATCAATAATCAAAAATTTACTTATGAGCAACGACTTACAAAACATAAAAAACCGCTTCGGAATCATCGGGAATTTTCCTGCATTGAACCGTGCTTTAGAAAAAGCAATCCAGGTAGCACCCACAGATATTTCTGTGCTGGTGATTGGAGAAAGTGGAGTGGGAAAAGAATTTATTCCTAAAATTATCCATTCAGAATCAAGAAGAAAACATCAGCCTTATATCGTGGTCAACTGCGGAGCAATTCCTGAAGGAACCATTGATTCCGAACTATTTGGACACGAAAAGGGAGCCTTCACGGGAGCTACGGCAACCAGAAAAGGATATTTTGAAGTAGCGGATGGCGGAACCATATTTCTGGATGAGGTCGGTGAGCTACCCTTACAGACCCAGGTACGTCTTTTAAGAGTACTGGAAAGCGGTGAATTCATGAAAGTGGGTTCCTCACAGGTTCAAAAGACAAACGTAAGAATTGTCGCCGCTACTAATGTGAATATGATGAAAGCAATTCATGACGGAAGATTCCGTGAGGATTTGTTTTACAGATTAAATACAGTGCAGATTGATATGCCGCCTTTAAGAGAAAGAAAAGGTGATATCCATTTGCTGTTCAGAAAATTTTCAATAGATTTTGCAGAAAAATACAGAATGCCTGAGCTGGAACTAGAGCCAAGTGCTGTGCATTATGTTGAAAATTATGCCTTTCCCGGAAACGTTCGACAGTTAAGGAATCTTGTTGAACAGATGACTGTGGTAGAGCGAAACAGGAACGTTACCGTTGAAAAACTGGCAGAATACATTCCTATGGAAACTCACCTGCCAATGGTAGTGAATGCTCCAAATGCACAAAAACAGCCCGACTTCGGAAGTGAAAGAGAGATTATGTATAAAGTTCTCTTTGATATGAGGAATGATATTAATGACTTAAAATCCTTAACTTCGGAATTGATAAAAAACAGAGGAGCCGGGGATTTGAGTAATCATGAGAAGAACCTGATCAACAGAATCTATACTCCGGAGCCACAACAGGCTGTTAACCAGAATTCATTGTTGTATTTTGAAGACAATAATAATCCGGTCGTACAGACGCCTACCATTATTTCAAATGCAGATGACAGCTACGAGGATGTCGAAGATATTGAAGTAGAAGAAAACAGACCCGAATCACTTTCTCTTCAGAATAATGAGAAGGATTTGATTATTAAGGCTTTAGAGAAGCATAAAGGAAGAAGGAATAAAGCAGCAGACGAATTGGGAATTTCCCAGAGAACTTTATATAGAAAAATAAAGCAGTATAATTTAGAAGACTAATGTCTTGTATTATGCAATATAACATGTTAATAGATTGATTTTCACATTTATAACTATTGAAAATTAAAAGAAATCAGATTAAAATGAACGTTAAGATTAAAAATATTACATTAAGACAGCCTAAATTAATTTGGGTACTGTTTATTTTTCTGGGAGTTTTAAACTCTTGCTATAGCTTTACGGGATCCTCCCTTACCGATGAAAAAACGGTAAAAATCAGTGAGTTTCCGAATAATGCATCTCTTGTAAATCCTACATTGTCACAACAGTTTTCTACCGATATTCAAAACAGATTTTTGCAGAGAACTACTTTAAAAGGGACAAAAGAAAATCCTGATATTCTTATCGAAGGAGAAATTACAGGATATAGCTTTTCACCCACTACGATCAGTTCCAATACCCAGACAAATCCGTCAGGTGGCGTTGTGCAGGAAGCACAAAATAAATTGACGATCACGGTAAAGGTGCATTATGAAAACAAACTGCATCCGGATTCAAGTTTCGACAGAACCTATTCTGATGAAGCCGTTTTTAACAGCAGTTTATCACAAAGTGAAATAGAAGCCTCTCAGGTGAAAATTGTAACAGATAGAATCATTAACAAGATATTTAACGATATTGTAGCGAATTGGTAAGATGGATCCCAGAGTTTTAGAATTATTAAAGAACCCGAAAAATATTCAGTCAGAAGATCTCAATCTTTTGAAAGAAGAGATTCATGCATTTCCCTATATTCAAAATATCAGGGCATTACATTTATATGGAGTTCATCTGTATGATAAAGAAAATTACCAGAAGGAGCTTTCCGTGACCGCAGCATATACCACTGATAAAAAGATTCTTTACCAGCTGATTAACGGTAAAATTCAACATAAACCGGCCCCTGAAATCAGCGAAGAGAAGAAATCTCTCAAACCTGCTGAAAGTGAAGGAAGGTATGCATATAAAGATAAAGGGTTTCCTATTAAAAGAGACCAGCCTACAGAAAATGGAGTTGAAAAACAGGAAACAGTTCCGCATATACCTGAACCTCCCAAAGAAAGTAAACCTGTCTTCGTAAAAGGCGAAAGAAACAGGATCTTATTTGAAGGCGAAGAAAATTTCCTTGATGAAAAAAATACAGGAACAATAGATCTTGAATCTACCTTGGAATCAGGAACTTTAGTCATTCAAAAACAGGATGTTATTGAAGAACCGTCTCTTGACGAGCCGATTGTTGGAGAACGTGCTGTTGAAAAAATAATAGATGCGGAAGAACCGGTTTCAGAGAATCCTCAAGAGGAGTTTACACCTGAAACCATTATTAATGAAGATGAAATTGCCTTACCATCCGAAAAGGAGGAAATCAAGGATGATTCAGAATTAAGTTTCCATGAAACAGAAACGCTGCCATCTGAAATAGCTGATAACGAAGAGGAACATTATTCGGTTGAAGAACATGTCGAAGATCAAAAAGAAGTAACGGCTGCCGAAGAAACAGATCATCAAACAGATGAAGTTCCCGAGGAATTCACTGCCAAAGAAATTATAAACGTTTCCAAACCTAGTGTTCAGGAAGAACAGAAAGTAGAGGAAGATGATGCAGAGCTTAGTTTCCATGGAATGGAGGCATTCTTGCCTGATGTAAAGATTCAGGCAAATACAGATGAGATCGCATCCGCTGAAGTGATCCAGTCAAGTACCAACAAGCATGAAGATGAAATGCGGCGCTTGATAGAAGAGGTTGAGAAAAAGATGAAAGTGGCGAAAGAATCTGTTTCTGAACCAAAAATTGAAGAGCCTGAAACTACAGATCATGAGATCAGCTTTGCAGAAACTCAGCAATTCCATTTCTGGTCCACAGAAAAAGAAGACAAACCCATTGTTGATGAAGTGGTTACAGGGCACATCGAAGACGAAGCTGATTCTATAGAAACGGTTGAAGCCCCGGAACCTCCTGTACAGAAAGAAGAACTGCAGAAGGTACAGGAAGAAGTGAAATCTGCCTGGAAACCGATGAGCCTGGAAGCTCATATTCCCGACTCTCTACTCAATAAACCAGCGGGCAAACCGGAACAAAAAATTGAAGAACCTGCACAGGAACAGAATATTCCGTTAGTGATAGAAAAAGCTGAAGATAGTCAAATAGAGACAGAACCGCAGCAGCAACAGGACAATGAACCGGTAAAGACCGAAGAAGAACCTGTTGATGCCGGAATTGAAAATAGCACTGCTGCTGTAGAAAAAGAAAAGCAGGATGAAGCTCCTGTCATGAATGTTTCTTTCTTCAGTTCAGATATTTCGAGCCTGCCAGTAAGCAGAGCCGAAAAAGAGGAGGTTAACGAAAAAGAAGAAATGGCGTTAGAAAAAGAGACCGTTCAGAATATCCTTGACAGCAATGTGCCCGGATTTATCAATACTTGGCAGAGCTGGTTGAAAATTGACAGACCTGAAGACCATGAAGAGCAGGAACCCAAAACGGAAGATAAAATAAAAGTTATCGATGCTTTCATTGAAAACAATCCTAAAATAAGCCAGTTAAGAGAAGAAGGCAGCTATGTGATCAAAGAAAAGAAAGGCGACATTTCGCATTTGATGACTGAAACATTGGCTAATCTGTATGTAGAACAGAAACTCTACAGCAAAGCCATCAAAGCTTTCGAAATCTTAAAGCAAAAACACCCTGAAAAAACAGAGCATTTTAATGCTAAAATTGCTCATGTTAACGATATTAAAAGTGGAAAATAAGCGGGTGCGCCTTTTTTTCATCTTTGTACTGGTAGTCTCTTCACTCTTCCCTGCCCAGGTGAGGATGGAGGAATCTTTTCCCGTCAATACAATCAATCATGACATCACACTTTCTGTACCATCTCTGAGCAGAAATATGGTCATCGAAAGGCTGAGAGAGGTCCGGAATAGTAAAGAATTCAAAGAAAAAAACTGGAAAGACGAATCTTTTTACTTTACATCATTCGAGAAAGCAGAATCGTCCATGTCTGTGAAAAAAATTCATAATCTCGAGGATAAAGGCTATAACCTTTCATACTATTTACAGATGAATTATGATGATAATGGTGATATTCATGTCCAGATAACCAATGATGACTTTAAAAAATGGCTAGATCCAGACGGAAAACCGGCTGCTCCTGAAAATATAAAATACCTTGAATTCTATCAAACCTGTTCCAAGGAATTGCTTGAGTTGGTAACCCATTATCTTACCGGGAATATAACGTCTGATGAAAATAATAATGCTTTACTGGAAGAAGCCGAGGAATATACCGAAGAAGAAAATTATGATAAAGCATTAAAAACCTATACGACAATTTTATCTTCCGATCCCTCTAACAGTTTAGCCCTTTTCAATACCTCTCAACTTCTCTTTTCATTAAAAAAATATCCAGAAGCTTTACATGCGATTGAAAAGCTGGAAAAAAATACGGATTTGCCGGCCTCCCTCATTTTGAATTCCAAAGATCTTAAAATTCAGATACTGCTGACATCCGGACAACATGAAAAAGCATTTTCAGAGGGACATATATTGACACAGTATGCAGAGAAGCTGAATCCTGAGACTGCGTTTAAAAACCGAGAAGATGCACAGGGAAAACTACGCCTGATTCCTGTTGATGAAGCATTAATGCTCCTTAAAAGTGCCCATTACTTCAAAGAACTGCATAAAGATAAAGAATCTCTGGATGCCTTAAAAAAATACGAATCACTCATTCCTGATAAAGATAAAAACCTTTTAAAATCATTATTCAGATTCTACTGCATCCTGCACTTCCCTCAGGAATCCGAACGCATTCGTCAAACCATTCTCAAGGGGTATCCTAAAGAAAAAGTCTCATGTAAAAACTAATGTATTAAGAATTCGTCTTTCTGAATTTCCGTAACATTTTACGTCCTAATACCCAGACTACAATTACCAAACTTATCGCGCAAATGGCGGCAACAATAGGAGCTGCAATTGCCAATACCGTCATAATACCTGCACCGGCAGTTTCAGTAGTTCCTACAACAGAATTGCCTAGTCCTCCTGTAGTAGCTGTCGAAGCCGCCCGGAGCCCGGCAAATCCTGAACTGATGGTAGCGGCAGTTCCTCCACCCGCAATTAAAGCTAATGCCCACTGAGGAAATGTTCCCAAATCAGCAAACTGACTCGCAAATAAAATAGAGCCGGCAACCGTAGCCATTGGAACAGAAACAGTATCCAGCAAGTGATCGATAAGAGGAATGTAATAAGCCAGTATTTCGGCTACTGTGGCAACGCCTGTCGTGATAAGGGTGGGAAGCCCTGCAAGCCATTCAAAACTCTCATTCATAGGAATCCAATGAAGATAAGAAGCCAGACTTACGGCAAACATCGGTAGAAATACCCTGAAGCCTGTTGCTGCAGCAAGGCCGATACCAATGAATGCACTCAGAACATAGGGAAGAAAGGGAACATGATCTAACATATTAATTTTCAGATTTATTGTTTCCCTCTAAGTTACAAAAACTGTGCAGAGATTCCGTTAAAATATGATTTCTGTACAATGTATTTCCTTCTCACAATACAGAAAAAGTAAAATACCAGAAAAATTATGATTTTTTTTGAGACTGGCAGAGGTTGATGAAATGTGCTTCAACATCCTGAAATTTGGGAGGCATTTCCGGAGAAACCCAAAAAAGCATAGCCATTGTTTTTTCTCCAAAAGAAGCTTTGAAAAGATCTTTATGGAGACGGTAGCATTCTCTTAAAAGTCTTTTTATACGGTTTCGGTGTACCGCCTTTTTGAAATATCTTTTAGAAACGGAAACACCTATTTTTGTACTTTCAACAGGGAGATTCGGTCTGTCTTTAAGGATAATAATTCTCAAATTTCCGCAGGTTTTCCATTTGCCTTTTTCGAAAAGCAATGTGATCTCAGTGTTTTTTTTGAGTTTTTCCTCTTTGGGATATTTGAAATTATTCATTTACGGAAGTAAATATAAGTTTTTATTTAAGATACATTGACTTTGCTTTGTCTGTCATTGGAAATATCAGAGAAAACAAAGTCAACGCAATTAGTTTTTGATCAAATGGGTAATAACTTCAGAAGCTGCGTACAATCCGAAAATTGCGGGAATATAACTGATCGTTCCATAGAAAGACCTTTTATAATTGCTGCCATCCGTCATTTTCAGACTGTCTTCATTTTGAAGTTCATTGGAAAATACACATCTGATTCCTTTATTGATGTTTTCTTTTTTCAGTCTTTTTCTCAATATTTTCGCTAGATAGCAGTTACGGGTTTTACTGATGTCTCTTACTACTACTTTACTTGGATCTATTTTGCCGCCGGCTCCCATCGAACTTACGATTTTGATTTTTCTCTTTTTTGCTGCTTTCATCAGAGATAACTTGGGCGTCACACTGTCAATGCAGTCTAAAATATAATCAAAAGTCTCTGCATCCAGTACTTCATCCATTCTTTCAGGATTCAAAAATTCATTGATCTTGTTTAAATTCAGTTTAGGATTGATGTCTAAAAGTCTTTCAGAAACCACGTCCACTTTATGTTTTCCCACGGTAGAATGCAACGCTGGAAGCTGTCGGTTGATATTGGTGATGTCTACGGTATCGCCGTCTACGATGGTCATGTTTCCAATTCCTGTCCGTGCTAAAAATTCAGCGGCAAAAGAACCTACACCGCCCAAGCCTACAATCAGTACATTTGCTTTATTCAGCTTTTCCAATCCATCTTCCTTAATCAGAAGTTCCGTTCTTTCCAGCCAGTCTTTATCCATTTTTTATCGTGTCTAAATTTTCTAAAATTTGTTCATTAAGTGTTTCTAAAGAAATCTCCTTGAGTTCAGCCACCTTTTGATACAATTCTTCAATGTTGAAGTTTTCATTATCGGTTTCCAAAAAAATCTTGTCTAAAGGAGTCCTTTTCAAAATATCCTGCAAAGATAAATTATACAAAACTGCTTTTCCAAAACTCAAATAAAAATTATTTTTCAGAAGATCTTCTGCAATCCGGTGTTTTTTATTAAAACCATGAATAACCATGGCCTGTTCAGCCTTTTTTTTTAAAGAAATAACTTCATAGAATTTTCTTACGCAATGGATGATTAATGGCTTTTTGAGTTCATTGGAAAGGAGAATCTGCTGTAAAAAAACTTTCTCCTGAATTTTCTGTGGAACAGAAACAATGGAATCTAGCCCGCATTCTCCTATCGCAAAGCAGTCTGCAGAAATATTAGATTCCAGCCAGGCATATTGATCACCAATGTGCTCCATATTAATATCTTTTGGATGAATTCCTATAGAATAGAGTTGCTCCGGCGGGGAATTTTCCAGGTCTACATTGTAGATTCCATACGGGATATTTTTCTTATGATGATGAAAATCAAAAAAATCCATCCGCAAAAATACTATAATTTAGAATTAATTTGAAATTATTAAACGAACGTTTATAAATTTGTTAAAAATTTCTTAACTTTACTTAAACTGCGCGCATGAGAAAAAAATTTACAGAGAAACAAATCCATATATTGGATATTGCGGAGGAGCTTATTGCTAAGAAAGGATACGAAGGAACTTCTGTAAGGGATATCTGCACCAAAGCAAATATTAATGTAGCGATGATCTCTTATTACTTTGGTTCCAAAGAAAAAATGATGTCTTATCTTTACCAATACCGGGTGTTGAAAACCAGGGAAAATTTTTCTGAATTTGCAGATACTATTAAAGAAGGGAAACCTGAAATGCAGATGAAGGAAATTATTAAATACATTGTTTCCCAGCTATTTAAATATAATTATTTTCACGGATTTGTCACTCAGGAACTTCGCCATACCGAAAATCTGAAGGATGAGCTGCTGGATTTCTATCAGCTGTTTGTGAAAAAACTGGATGAAGTCATTAAAAAAGGAGTGGCTTCCGGAGTGTTTACCTTTACTCCTAAACCTGAAGATATTTTGACCACCATTATAGGCTCTACACTTTTTGTAATCCGTAATAAAAATTTCTATGAGCTCTATGTTCCTAGCAAAAATGAAGAAGCATATGGTAAAGAAGCCGAAAAAAAAGTAAGAATGAATCTTCTGCTGACCATTTTTGCCATTTTGGGATACGCTGCAGACTAAAATAACGTTAAATATTCATAAAAAAAAATCTATTGATAAAAAAGTTATATTTTTGCAAATTAGTAAATCGGCTATGTAATCCGAAAACTGTTGAATTTTTTATATGAAAAAATATATTTTAGGTCTTTTTGCAGTAGCAGTGCTTTCATCATGCGTTAGTCAGCAGGAAAAAGCTATGAAGAGTGCTGATAAGAATTTCATCTTAAAGGCAGCTAATGACAACTTTGCTAAGAAGAAGTGGAAAAACGCGCTGGCTCTTTATGACAGGCTTGCGAATCTGGTTGCAGGAACGGATGACTTCCCTAATGTAGGTTTCAATACAGCGTATGCTAACTACTACGACAAGAATTATAAGCTGGCAGGGCATCAGTTTAAGAACTTTGCGGTAAGTTTTCCAAAAGATCCGCGAGCAGAAGAAGCGGCTTACATGTCTGCTTTATGCTACTACGAAGGATCAATGGATTATAACCTGGACCAATCCAGTACGGAACTGGCCATTAATGAACTTCAGGATTTCCTTAACAACTATCCAAACTCTGAAAGATCTAAAAATATTAGCCAGCTTGTAGATGAGCTGTCTTATAAATTAGAATTCAAAGCATACGAAAACGGAAGACAGTACTTCAAAATGGGCGATTATAAAGCAGCGAATGTTGCCTTAGATAACGTATTAAACGATTTCCCAAGTACAAAGCTGCGTCCGAAAATTTATGACTATATCATGAAGTCCCGTTATTCTCTGGCTTCAAAATCTATTTATGGTCTTAAAGACGAACGTATTGAGAGCGCAATTGCTTATACAAAATTGGTAGAAAAAGAACTTCCTAATACAGAATATTCTAAAACGGCTGTTGAATTAAGATCCAAATTAGAAAAAGAAAAACAAAATTTTGCCTCTGTTAAGAAGATTACGGAAGCAAGAATTGCAGCCATGACGGCAAGACAGAAAAAAGAAAATGATAAGCTGTCTGAAAAGGAAAAGACAGAGCAGCAGGCGAAAGATCAGATCAGCAATGAGAAGAAAGCAATGCAGATCCAGAGAGATAGTGCGGCACTTAATACCCCTCCGCCGGCAGCGACTTTCAAAATCCAAAGATAATTCGTAAATTTGTCCTCTTAAAATAAATTAAAATTCTCAAAATGAGTGTAAAAGATACAAAAGCAGAAGTAAATACTATAACTTACGATAAAGATAAGATTGAAGATAAAGTAGGTTCAATCTATGAAGCTATTGTTATCATGGGAAAGAGAGCAGAGCAAATCAATGCAGAAATCCGTACGGAACTGCACAATAAATTAGATGAATTTGCGGTTCACAATTCTACATTAGAAGAAGTTTTCGAGAACAGAGAGCAGATTGAAATCTCTAAACACTACGAAAAACTTCCAAAACCAACATCTATCGCTATTGAAGAATGGTTGAACGGTGATGTGTATTTCAGAAAAACAGAAGACAGAAAATAAAATTTGTGTTTTTTATATATGAAGGTCATAAAAGAATTCAATTCTTTTATGACCTTTGTTGTTTCATACCCGTGTTTGTGGTAAAAAATAAGTAATTTAGTATTTCAAAAATTAAAACTCAATGAGTATTTCCGGTAAAAAGATACTTATCGCTATTTCTGGAGGAATTGCAGCCTATAAAATTCACTTTCTGATAAGAGATTTTGTTAAAAAAGGTGCGGAAGTTCAGGTGATCATGACTCCCGATGCCGAACAATTCGTTACAAAGCTCAGCATATCGACACTGTCTAAAAAACCGGTCTATACTGATTTTTACAGTGATAACGGAACCTGGAATAGCCATGTGGAACTTGCCTTATGGGCAGACGTGATGATCGTGGCACCTTGTACTGCTAACACTCTCTCTAAGATGGTGCATGGAATGTGTGATAATTTAGTTATTGCGACGTATATGTCAGCCAAATGCCCCGTGTTTATCGCGCCAGCCATGGATCTTGATATGTATATGCATCCTTCCACAAGAAAAAATCTTGAAATGGCAGAAAGCTTTGGCCATGTGGTAATTCCGGCTGAAAGCGGCGAGCTGGCAAGCGGACTGATCGGACAGGGAAGAATGGCAGAACCGGAAACAATTTCCAATACCATCGACCATTTTTTCAATTCACATCAGGAAGCCCAAACACTTCAGGGAAAAGTGGTTTTAATTACAGCGGGTCCCACTTACGAAGCCCTTGATCCGGTACGTTTTATAGGAAATCATTCCTCAGGAAAAATGGGATTTTCCTTAGCGGAAGAAGCTTCAAAAAGAGGTGCTAAAGTTATTCTTATTTCAGGACCAACTGCTCAGACTATTAATGATAAAAACGTAGAACTCCATAAGATTACTTCTGCAAAAGAAATGTTAGCCAAAGTATTCGAGTTTTATGATAACATCGATATCGGCATTGCAAGTGCTGCGGTAGCAGATTATGCACCCAAAGAAGTCGCCAAAGAAAAGATCAAGAAAAATGATGAAAATCTGACCTTGGAACTGGTTAAAAACCCGGATATCCTGAAAACAATGGGCGAGAAAAAAACCCATCAGTTTTTGGTGGGATTTGCTTTGGAAACTCAAAATGAAGAAGAAAATGCAAAAGGAAAGCTCGAGAAGAAAAATCTGGACATGATCGTACTGAATTCTTTACGGGATGAAGGCGCCGGTTTTAAAAATGATACCAACAAAATAAAAATATTCACAAGAACGGAGAAGAAGGAGTTTGACCTTAAATCTAAAGATGAAGTAGCAAAAGATATTCTCAACTTTGTAGAGGCTCAACTTTTAAAATAATTTTAATAAATTTCCGTTCTCAATATTTAATAGATAATGAAAAAAATTATAAGCTTATTTTTTCTGCTTTTCTTATATAACCTAAGTTTTTCCCAGGAATTACTGGCTACTGTTCAGGTAAATTCCCAACAGTTAGGAGGAAGTAACCAGCAGGCTTACAAGGCCCTGGAAAAAAGTCTTAGAGATTTCATCAATAATACCAGCTGGACGGGTAAAAAACTTCAGAATTTTGAAAAAATCAAATGTGGATTTTCAATTGTTATTTCAGAAAAGGTTGATAACAAGTACAAAGGGACCATCGTCATCCAGGCAGTACGCCCTGTGTACAATACCACCTATGAATCTCCGCTGATTAACCTTCAGGATCAAAGATTTGGCTTCGAATATGTTGAAAATGAAAACCTTATCTTTAACGAAAGACAGTTTTCAGGAAAGAACCTGATCGATGTTATCAGCTTTTATGTATATGTAATTTTGGGGTATGATGCAGACAGCTTCCAATCGATGGGTGGTACCCAGTGGTTTTCAAAAGCCCAGCAGATCGCTCAGAATTCTCAAAACAGAAATTATGAAGGATGGGATGTCGTTAAAGAACCGAGAAGCCGCAGCTTATTAATCAATGAAATTATTAATCCGAACTGGAGCCAGCTTCGGGCAACGATGTATACCTATCACAGAGCTGGGCTGGATAATTTATTCAACCAGGACCAGACTTCTGCTAAAAAAGTGATTTTTGATGCCCTAATGCAGCTTAAGATGTATGAAAACTCTTTTCAGCAGGCCTATTATTTCAACTTATTTATGGATAATAAAAGCGACGAGATCTTCAATGTTTTCAATTCCGGTAATAACGGGGGAATCATTATTGGTGATCTGAAACAGCTTATGACCACCTTATCTCCAAAAAATACAGAAAATAAATGGAGCAAGTGGAAGTAAAACAACTGTTGCAGTATTATTGAATACAGCATCCTAAATTTCTATATTTGCACTACTAAAGTAATCAGTTAAACATCCATGCTTTCGAGAATTTATATTAAAAACTTTGCCCTGATTGATACGCTGGAAGTATCACTCAATAACGGTTTGCAGGTAATCACCGGTGAAACAGGAGCAGGGAAGTCTATTATTTTAGGAGCATTACGACTTATTCTGGGGGAAAGAGCAGATGCGAAATCCATTTCCAATGCACAGGATAAAAGCATTGTGGAAACCGAATTTGATTTAAATAACCAGTTCAAAAAATTCTTTATTGAAAATGATCTGGATTATGAACACCAGACAATCATCAGACGCGAGATATTACCTTCCGGAAAATCAAGGGCATTCATCAATGACGTTCCGGTAACCCTGGATGTTTTAAAAGAATTGTCTTCACAGCTGATTGACATCCATTCCCAATTTGAAACCTCAAACCTTTTCACTTCAGAATACCAGTTTAAAATTATAGACGGGCTTTCTGAAAATAAAAACGGGATAGAGGATTATAAAAATGAGTTTTCTGACTTCCAGAGCTTAAAAATACAGCTTAAAAGATTGCAGACCCAATTACTGGAAAACAATAAAGAAAGCGATTACAAACAGTTTCTGTTGAATGAACTTGAAGAACTTGGTCTTGATCAGATAGATTATGAAGAAGTACAAAACCGGCTTTCTGTTCAGGAAAACGCGGGAATGATTTCTGAAAATCTTGCCCAGATCCTCTCAAGATTCCATCAGGAAGAAATGGGTATTTTGTCTTTTTTTAATGAAGCGAAAACCAAATTATCAAAAATAGCAGAAGTTTCCCACAGCTTTTCAGAACTTGATGAAAGACTGGAAACCTCGTTTGTTGAATTAAAAGATATCATCTCCGGACTTGAAGATGAAGCCGACAGAATTGAAATCAATCCTGAAAATCTGGCATTGCTGTCCGAACTAAATAATAAGATCAATGCATTATTGGTTAAGCATAATGTTTCCGATATCAATGAATTAAGAGAGATCCGGGATCAGCTTTCAGGAGAACAGAATAGTGCTTCAGAACTTGAGGCTTCCATTGTGGCTATTGAAGAAAATATTTCCAAAAAAGAAATAAAACTCCAGTCTTTAGCTGAAAAACTGTCTAAAAATAGAAAAAAAAGCATTCCTGTTTTCATCAAAAAAGCCGAAGGACTCCTAAAAAAACTGGGACTTGAAAAAGCAAAAGTAGACATAGAGCTTCAGGATACTGCTGAATTTAACGCGTTTGGGAAAGAAAATATCCAGCTTTTGTTTCAGGCAAATTCTGGATTTCCATTGAAGCCCATTCAAACCGCTATTTCCGGAGGAGAAAGATCCAGGGTGATGCTGGCAGTAAAAAAAATCATTGCCGAAAGTGATGAACTTCCTACCCTGATTCTGGATGAAATCGATACCGGAGTTTCAGGAAAAGTGGCTGAAGAAATCGGAAACCTGATGCGTGAAATGTCGGAAGACATGCAGCTGATCGTTATTTCTCACCTCGCACAGGTAGCTGCGAAAGGAAATGACAATTATAAAGTGATCAAGCAGGACATTTCAGGAAAAACCCAGTCTACGATTGTTCCGTTAAGTGATGAAGAAAAGCTTAATGAGATTGCCCAGCTGCTTTCCGGAAGCAAAATTACTGAGGCTGCACTGGCACAGGCGAAGGAGCTTATAGATAACTAAACTTATCCAATTCCCCTCTTTTGGAGGGGTGGCAAATCGAAGATTTGACGGGGTGGTTTAAAAGAAGATATTGCTTTCGTCACTCGTGATTAAATTTTTAATTGAATTTCTATTCCCATATTTCCCTGAAAATTATCAATATCATTATATATTGCAGGATATTTTGTAACATTTTTACCATTATATTTACTAATGTAAAAAAGAGAAATATGTTTTTAAAATTTCTAAGATTAGAAATCAAAAGTTTTTTTCGGGGGAGTTCTTTAGGAATTAATATGGCGATGAAGATTTTCCGTTTTATCGGAATTCTCTATTTTATGGGCTGTCTGGCCGGAGGTGCTTTTGCCGCTTTTTTCTATATCCGGAAGGAGATGAATCTTGATCCTCTACTGATCGTTTCAAAATTTCTGATCATTGCCTGGGCAATAGATCTTATTCTCAAATATATCTGGCAGGAGATGCCCACACAGAACATTAAACCGTTTCTGACCCTGAATATTCCCAAGAATACACTGGTCAATTACATGCTGATAAAAACCTTTCTTTCGGCATTTAGCTGGCTGAATTCTTTATTTTTTATCACGTTTTCTATCATTGCCATGTTCAACGGATACAGCATTATAGGAGTATTAGCATGGTTTATGGGAGTTTCTTTATTGTTTTACCTTAATAATTTTATTAATATTCTGTTCAATGATAAAGAAGTTATTGCCATTGTTATAGGCTGTGTATTTGCAGCGGTTGGTGCATTAGGTTACTATAATATCATCCCGGTACTTTCTTATTCAGAGAAATTTTTCTACCTGTTTTATAGCAAACCTTATTATATAATGATTCCGGCTGTCTTGTTCTTTGGACTGTGGAGAATCTGCTTTACCTATGTTCGTAAAGAATTTTACCTGGACCAGGGACTAGAAGCGAAAAAAACAGTTGGGAAAACAGAAAATATTGCCTTCCTGAATCAATATGGAGTCATAGGAACCTTTATCAATAATGATATAAAAATGCTGAGACGTAATAAAGTAACGAAAGGCATTCTGCTTGGAAGCTTCATGTTTATTTTTTACGGAATGCTGATGTACACTTCTGTAGTCTATAAAACACCTGCGATGATGATGTTTATGGGACTGTTTGTGACCGGAGGGTTCCAGTTTCTTTTTGGGCAGAGGGTTCCTGCATTCGACAGTTCTTATTATCCCTTAATGATGACCCTGAATGTACCTTACAAAGAATATTTAAAGGCCAAATGGTGGCTGATGAATATTGTAACAGGAGTTTCCATGATTGTAGCTGCTTTTTATGCTTATTTCGGTTGGGAAATTTACGTTACATTCCTGGTTGCCGGACTTTACAATATCGGCGTTAATTCACAGTTTACCCTTTGGTCGGGAGCTTTCAACAAAACCCAAATTGATTTAAATTCTAAAGAAAAAAGATTTGGCCAGAAAAACAGTTTTAATCTGAAAGCACTTTTATTGCTGATCCCCAAAATGCTGCTACCGATGGCTGTTTTTGCCGGAGCTAAATATTTGTTCGGAATGACAGCGGGTGTGGTAAGTGTGGCCGCCCTGGGGCTGATAGGTTTTATCTTCAGAGAGAAAATTTTCGACATCATTGTCAAGCATTATAAAAGTGAAAAATACAGCACAATAGACGCATTTAAAAATAAAGGTTAATATGATCACAATACATAATTTATCTAAAACATACGGAACGGCGACAGTTCTTACTATTGAAAATATTGAAATTCCTAACGGTGAAACGTTTGGGCTTGTAGGAAACAACGGAGCAGGAAAAACGACGCTTTTCAGCCTGATGCTGGACCTTATTCAGGCAACGACAGGATATGTGAGCATTGACGGAATTAAAGTAAATGAATCTGAAGCCTGGAAAAGTAAAGTTTCAGCTTTTGTGGATGATACTTTCCTGATCGGATATCTTACTCCGGAAGAATATTTCTATTTTATCGGAGAACTCAGAGGACAGAATAAAGCTTCTGTAGATGAATTTTTGAAACAGTTCCACGATTTATTCAATGGTGAAATTTTAAACTCAGGAAAATATGTTCGTGATCTCTCCAAAGGAAACCAGAAGAAAGTAGGAATTGTAGGGGCCATCATCGGACATCCGGAAATTATTATTTTAGATGAACCTTTTGCCAATCTGGATCCTTCCACCCAGATTAAACTTAAAAATTTAATTAAAGAATTATCAAAACAGGAAGGTGTAACGTTTCTTATTTCCAGCCACGATCTTTCCCACACAACAGAAGTGTGTAATAGAATTGTTGTGGTGAATAAAGGAAAAATGGTAAAAGACATCCAGACCAATCCGGAAACATTACAAGATCTCGAACAGTATTTTGCAGATCAGGTGTCTGTTTCTGTTTAATGTAAATCACCACATTATTTATGAGCATAGAATCACAGAATGTTACGGATTATCCGAACAGCAATACCATTTTCATGGTTTGGAAGCTGCATGAAAACGCGTCGCAGCTGAAAGATGTTTTCCAGCGGCTATGTGCTTTGATGCTTAATCTGAATAATTCTGCTTTCAACAGATTCCCGGATAGCCGTGCAAGTGGTGTAATGGGAATAGGATATGAAGCATGGAAGAAACTTGAACTTCCAACACCCATGCCTAAAGAGCTAGCCTGCTTTGAAGAAATACGTGGGGATAAGCATACGGCAGTTTCAACGCCGGGTGATCTGCATTTTCATTTAAGGGCAGATAATCAGAGCCTTATTTTTGATATGAGTATTGAAATTTCGAAGCTGTTAAATCCTGTGGCAGAAAGTATTTTAGAAATCCATGGCTTCAAATATTGGGATGCTCGATCTATTTTAGGTTTTGTGGACGGAACCGAAAATCCTCATGGAGAAGACCGTGAATACTTTGCGAAAATTGGCGAAGAAGATCTGCAATACAAAGGTGGAAGTTATCTTTTTGTCCAGAAATATCTCCATAATATGGCTGCCTGGAAAAGTCTTTCTACGGAAGACCAGGAAAAAGTGATAGGAAGATCTAAAGAAAATGACATTGAAATGTCTGATGAAGTAAAGCCTGCCAATTCGCATATCGCTTTAGCAAATATTGAAGGCGAAAATGGAGAAGAGCTGAAGATCATAAGAGACAATATGCCTTTTGGAAACCCTTCTACGAATGAGTTTGGCACCTATTTTATTGCCTATGCTAGTACTTTTACCACCATCAATAAAATGCTGACCAATATGTTCGTTGGAAATCCTCCTGGAAACTATGACAGAATTTTAGATTTCAGTACAGCAAAAACAGGAACACTATTTTTTGTTCCGACCAGAAATATGCTTGACGATTTTGCAGGATAACTATTGACTGTAACATATATAATATAAAGGCCGGAAAAATAATTTTCCGGCCTTTCCTTTGAAGGATTTTATCAACTATTCATACATTTTATCCGGTTAAGAAAGGTCGGGATCACACATTTCTATCGGTACAAGGCATTTTGTAGAAGAACAGGGATTCCCTGATGGAATTTGAAGACAGCATGCATGATATCCGTTATAGACAATATGAAACGTTTTTGCCGGACACGTATGTCCTCCCAATACTTCTTTTAAATTTTGTCTGTTTAATCGTTTTGAATTTTTCATAATATTTTGTTTTTTAGTGCGTTGTGTTTATATCACTAAATTATGAAAAATAATAATTCAAAAAACAAATTTTATTATAAAATATATAAAACAGCTTATTGTAAATTATAAAACCCCGAAATTTTCGGGGTTTTATAGGGTATATAACAATTAAAAAATTATTGTAAGCTGCCTACCATGTTTTCCGGTTTTACCCATTCATCAAATTGTTCTGCAGTAAGAAGGCCCAGATTTACAGCCTCTTCTTTCAGAGTTGTTCCGTTTTTGTGGGCTGTTTTTGCAATCTTGGCGGCATTTTCATAGCCTATGTGAGTATTTAAAGCCGTAACCAACATTAAAGATTTGTCGACCAATTCTTTGATTCTCTCAAGATTAGGTTCAATTCCGACAGCACAGTGATCATTGAATGAAATACATGCATCTGCAATCAGTTGTGCAGACTGTAAGAAATTATAAGCCATTACAGGTTTAAAAACGTTCAGCTCGTAATTCCCTTGTGTTCCTGCAAATGAAATCGTTGTGTCATTTCCTAAAACCTGGGCACAAACCATAGTTAACGCTTCATTTTGCGTAGGATTTACTTTACCCGGCATAATGGAAGATCCCGGTTCGTTTTCTGGAATATGAATTTCACCGATTCCGGAACGCGGCCCGGAAGCCAGCAATCGGATATCTTGGGCAATTTTAAACAGAGAAACGGCCAATTGTTTTAACGCACCGTGAGATTCTACAATAGCATCATGTGCTGCCAGTGCTTCAAATTTATTTTCTGCTGTTACAAAAGGAAGATTGGTGAATTTTGCAATGTATTCGGCTACTTTTACATCATATCCTTTCGGAGTATTCAGCCCTGTTCCTACTGCAGTTCCCCCCAAAGCAAGCTCAGAAAGGTGAGGTAATGTATTTTTTAACGCTTTTAAGCCATAGTTTAACTGAGCGACATACCCTGAAAACTCTTGGCCTAACGTTAATGGAGTAGCATCCATTAAATGCGTTCTACCGATTTTGACAATATCTTTAAATGCAGCCGATTTTTCAGCTAATGTATTTTTCAGTTTTTCAACGGCAGGGATCGTAGATTCCACTACTTTTTTATAAGCAGCAATGTGCATTGCTGTAGGGTAGGTGTCATTGGATGACTGAGATTTATTTACGTCATCATTGGGATGAACTTCAGATGGATCTCCTAAATTCCCACCGTTGTTGAAGTGTGCTCTGTTGGAAACCACTTCATTGATATTCATATTCGACTGGGTTCCTGAGCCTGTTTGCCAAATAACTAAAGGAAACTGGTCATTCAGTTTGCCTTCCAGGATTTCATCGCATACGGTGGCAATCATTTCTCTTTTTGCTGCAGAAAGAACTCCCAGATCGGTGTTGGTGTACGCCGCTGCCTTTTTCAGATAAGCGAATGCTTCAATGATTTCATGCGGCATGGAACCTTCAGGACCAATTTTGAAATTATTTCTCGAACGCTCTGTCTGAGCACCCCAAAACTTATCGGCAGGTACCTGTACCTCACCCATGGTATCTTTTTCTATTCTGTAATTCATTGTGATTGAAATTTTTATAAAATTACGGAATACCAGAGAGAATCACAATTTATAATCGTTATAAATATCAGCGGATGTTCGTGATTTTACTCATGTTTTTTTGAGTATGTTTTATTTTTGTACAAAGAAAAAATTGAATGGAATTTAGATATCAGGATCCGTACCCGATTCAGAAAGATGATACGGTATACAGAAAACTTACTTCAGACTACGTAAAAGTTGATCAGTTAGGGGAAAGAGAAATCCTAACGATAGACCCGAAAGGACTGGAATTATTGGCCGAAGAAGCCATGGCAGATGTCTCTTTTATGCTGCGTTCTTCCCACCTGGAAAGTTTGAAAAGAATTATTGATGATCCTGAAGCTACAGACAACGACCGTTTTGTTGCCTATAACCTTCTTCAAAATGCTGCTGTAGCCGTTGAAGGAGCACTTCCTTCATGTCAGGATACCGGAACGGCCATCGTGATGGGTAAAAAAGGAGAAAATGTATATACGGGCGTTGAAGATGGTGAATATTTAAGCAAAGGAATTTATAATACTTATCAGAAAAGAAACCTGAGATATTCTCAAATCGTGCCTTTAACGATGTTTGAAGAAAAGAATTCAGGTTCCAATCTTCCGGCTCAGATTGATTTGTATGCTAAAAAAGGAAATTCTTATGAATTTTTGTTTCTTACAAAAGGGGGTGGTTCTGCGAACAAAACCTTCTTGTATCAGAAGACAAAATCATTGCTGAACGAAAAATCTCTTGAAGAATTTATCAAAGAAAGAATTTCAGACTTAGGAACGGCTGCCTGCCCGCCGTACCATTTAGCGTTGGTTATTGGAGGAACTTCTGCGGAAGCGAATCTGGCTGCGGTAAAAAAGGCATCAGCAAAATATTATGACAACCTTCCGACAGAAGGAAATGAAGCAGGACAGGCTTTCAGAGACCTGGAATGGGAGGCTAAAGTTCAGAAAATATGCCAGGAAAGTGCCATTGGTGCTCAGTTTGGTGGTAAATACCTTACTCATGATGTGCGGGTGATCCGACTTCCCCGTCATGCGGCTTCTTGCCCTGTGGGAATGGGAGTTTCTTGTTCCGCAGACCGAAATATTAAAGGGAAAATTACCAAAGAAGGAATTTTTCTTGAGCAGCTTGAGCAGGATCCGAAAAGATTTTTGCCGGCAACTCCTCCCCATCTGGAAGAAGCGGTTGAAATTAATTTGAACCAGTCGATGCCTGAAATTTTAGCAGAGCTTTCAAAATATCCGATCAAGACTAGATTAAAGTTGAACGGGACTCTGATCGTAGCGAGAGATATCGCTCATGCCAAGATCAAAGAATTATTAGACAGTGGAAAACCGATGCCTGAATACTTTAAAAACCATCCAATCTACTATGCAGGACCGGCAAAAACGCCGGAAGGAATGGCTTCAGGAAGTTTTGGACCTACAACAGCAGGAAGAATGGATGTGTATGTGGATGAGTTCCAAAGCCATGGCGGAAGTATGATCATGCTGGCAAAAGGAAACAGAAGTAAAGACGTAACCAATGCCTGCGGCAAATACGGAGGATTCTACTTAGGGTCAATCGGAGGACCTGCTGCGATTTTAGCAAAAGACAATATCGTGTCTGTAGAAGTTGTGGATTTTCCGGAGCTAGGGATGGAAGCCGTACGTAAAATTGAAGTGAAAGATTTTCCTGCATTCATCATTACAGATGATAAAGGAAATGATTTCTTTGCTGCACTTGCTCATTAAGCATCTGGAAAATGATTGGATATTTCAGCCTTAATAGGTTATCTACCATCCAATCTCTGTTGAATTAGTTTAAAATCAAAATAAATAATGAAAATAGAACCCTTATCTTTTGTGTGAAAAGGAAAAAAGTTCTATTTTTGCCTAAAATCTATAAGAAAAATGATGTTATCAGCATTTTGGCCGTTTTATCAGTTCCTTTGGACTATCTACTTCATCACGATGTTTTTAGTAGGGTTCTGGTGTATCTTTATGTTTTTTGGATTAGTAATCCCAATGTGGTTGACTGAAGGTTTGAAAGAGTATTTCGGAAAAGTGAAGCCTTTCGATCCAGAAGATATCAGAAGAAAAAAAATATATGAGCAGGAAGGAGTAGAGGTAATCTACAGTGAGCCTAAAGGTAACGGACCTTTCTTACACGATAGTCACGGACATCATTAATTGATTGTCATTGCTTTTTCACCTTAATTCTGAAAAAGTAATATCAAAGCAAAACAACATATATAAACCACTTAATTTTTTAAGTGGTTTTTTTTCGTTTTATTCATTCCGGAGTTTTTCCGGAGATAACCCGAATTTTTTCTTAAATGCCCTGGTAAAGTTCTGAACATACTCGTAACCGCATTCAATGGCAATTTCTTTGATCATCATGTCTTTATCGATGATCAGTTTTTTTGCTTTCAGCATTCTCAGCTCCGAAATATAATCTGTAACGGTTAAATGATACTGCGCTTTGAATTCTTTCCTGATCGTATTCTGATTAATCCCGACCATACTGCTCAATTCTTCTGCTTTTATATTTCTGTGATAGTTCTCATCAATAAATTTTTTGATGATTGCAGGTGTTTTTGGAATACTTTCCACCGTATTTTTTTCATTGAACTGTTCAAAAACAAGGATCAGAAGTTTAATAATCTTAGCTTCAACAAAAAGTTTCTGCATCACTCCTTTCCTTGAATAGCTTAATATCTCCCTTAAGATCATATGCATCTCAACCGTCACATAAGGAGGAGTTTCTTTATGAAGGAATATGTAGTTATTTCTGATCATGTTCTCCAATATTTCTGCACTTTCTTTATTGGATTCAGGTTCTATTAAATTAAAAATATACTGATAATTGATCTGTATTTGAAGGTATTTCAGTATATCCTGATTTTCCGTCCAAAGCTCAGCAGTACTTTCCTGAGCAGAGTAATGAAGGATGTACTGGTTTTTTTTAAAGAGGAATTTTGTACCGCAATCATAGGCTTCCAGATGAATGTTAGGGCTTAATAAAAAAAGCAGGTTAAAACTTGCCTTGCTTTCAATCATATTCGATTTCGAAAACTTTTCAGGATAAGAATTCTCCTGCATTATAATTTTGATGTCTTCGGATCTGAACAAGACGTCCTTTTGAGATGGATTCCTCATACAACACATTTTACAGCCATGGTACAATTTGAAATAAAATACCCTCATAGGATAACACAAAGTTTGGAAATGATAACTTGAGGTTAAGCAGGAGGAGTAATTTTGCGCAAAAATAAATTAAATTTAGAATAAATAAAAATACTATTCATTATGTTTGGAAATTTACATTTTACAATGCGGAAAATTGGAGCTGCTTTAGGGCTGCTTAGCATCGCAGGTAGTTATACATATGCCCAGCAATGGGAAAATGTTGGAGGTGTGCAAACGGTTTCAGCAGGAGGAAGCAGCTTTAACAATTTGGTGGTAGATAATGCGGGAAATTATTATCTGTCTTACTATGATGTCACAGTTTCTAAAGGTTCAGTTCAGAAGTTCAATGGAAATTTCTGGTCTTACATAGGAGGAAGTGCGGGGATCACCACAAGTTATGCGACTTACAGTTCATTATCACTGGATCCTGCGGGCAATACGATCTATTACACCAACATGGGGAGCGGATTGGAAGTACGCCAGTTCAACGGAACTACATGGACTTCACTTCCAAGCGTTACAACGGCTACAACCAATTATCAGGCTTCCGCAGTGTCTCCATCCAATGTTTTGTTTACTTACGGATCGTATGGTTCCGGGACGGTAAAAAGATATGTAAACGGTGCATGGGAACAGGTAGGAAATGCAGGTTTTTCAGAAGGTGCTGAATTTGCAGAAATGGTGATCGGTTCTAATAACATAGTCTATACCAGCAATGTATCGAATGGTTTAAGAGTATATCAAAACAGTGTTACTGCTTCTGCCATAGACAACTGGGCACTCGTAGGAGGGAGTATTGTAGATGCAGCATCTTCCGGAGAATCCTATTCTTCTGATATTGCAATAGATGCCAATAATAATGTATATGTAGCTTATGTTTCAACAACAGCAGCCGGGAAGAAACTTAACGTTAAAAAATTTGACGGAACTTCATGGACACAGGTAGGAAATGCCAATTTTTCAAACGGTAAAGTACAGCATGTTGCTCTTGCTGTAACGGCTTCAGGAACGCCTTATGTGGCAGCCAGCCGCTGGGAAGATGATAATTTCTTAAAGAATACAGTATATAAACTTGATGCAGCCGGTCAAGACTGGGTGACATTCGGTAGTGATTTTATTTCTGATGGCGAAGCAAAATATAATGACTTAGCAGTTGACAATACCAATAATTTTCTTATACTGGCCTATACGGACGGATCTACAAAAGTGAAAAGAATTTCATTGGCAAATATTTCACAAACCTGCAGCAATACGGATCCGGGTAACAATGCGGGAGATACAGGATGTGTAACCTTTACGTATCAGGGACAGCCTGTAACCTATTCTACTGTAAGAGGTTCTGACGGAAAGGTATGGATGCAGCAGAACCTCGGAAGCTCTCAGGTAGCCATTTCAATGGGAGATACGGCTTCTTTCGGAGATTTGTTCCAGTGGGGAAGATGGGATGACGGACATCAGCTAAGAACTTCTGCAACCACAACTGCGACTTCACCCAATTCTCCTGATGGATTAGCAGGAACGCATTCTTATGTTATTGGATCGCCATCATGGTGGGGAACTAATATAGTTACTGACAAATGGACAGCGTCCAACGCTGCAGCGGTAACCACTACTGTTGGAGCAGATCCATGTAAAGCAGCAGGTTCGGGATGGAGACTCCCTTCACAGGCAGAATGGGCAGCATTGGTAAGTGCTGAAGGAATTGCAAACCCAGGAGGAGCATACAGCAGCCATCTGAAACTTCCTGCAGGAGGATATCGCAGTTCTTCAGATGGAGGATTTACTTTTGCAGGCCAAAGAGGATATTTCTGGAGTTCAGAAACGTCAAGCACAGGTGGAAAATACCTTTATATAGGATCAACACTTGCCAATGCGAGTTCAGGCGCGCCTAGAGGACAGGGCGCGTCTGTACGATGTATTAAAGATGGTAATGCCGTCTTAGGAACATCAGATGTCAAGCTTAATCCGATAGTGGGTGTTTATCCGAATCCAACGAATGGAATCCTTTATATTAAAGCAGATGCAGCGATAGAAAGTGTAAGTGTAATTAATGTTGTAGGAGAGAGAATCAAAGCAGAATTTTCCAATAACCAGATTGATATGCAAAGCTTGCCTGGTGGCGTGTACATCATAGAATTAAAGTTAAAGAACGGGCAGTCAATCTCCAAAAAGATTATTAAAAACTAGTGTCCATAGATATTTGATTGATAAACAAAAGGCTTTTTTATAAAGTCTTTTGTTTTTTCAGCAATGAAAAACAGTTCATTTTTTAGTTAAATACATTTTGAATGTATTGCAAAAGCTCATAATTGATTTTATGGGCCTTTTTCATGATTTTGAGGCATATAAAGATGAGAAAGTACAACAATAAAAATTGCTGCATGAAATTAAATTAATATATTAGATAGTAGAAAAAAAAATACACAATGAAAAAACTTTACTTAGCTGTAATGCTGTTTGTTACAGTTCTTGTTTTTGGACAAATTAACTATAGTGTTACCCCAAATCCTTTTGCTGAGACTAATCAGATTACCCTTACCATACCCGGAGATCAGATCGATGAATCGGCCTGGGGAGTCGTTAATAATGCCGTATATATCTGGTCATGGTCATTGGATACAAACTTTGCAAACAGCCAGGACTGTCCCACTAACGGAAGCTGGAATGATTCCAATGACGCTAACCGATTAACTTATAATGCCGCGGCAGATACCTATTCACTGACTTTTACTCCAACGGTATTTTATAACAGAACGGGAATCGGAAGATTTGGGTTTTTATTAAAAGATAAATCAGGAAGTCATCAGACTTCAGATACCTTTATAAATGTAGGCATATTAAGCCTTAATCTCACAAATCCTTTACCGGGAAGTCTTACCACGATTGCATCGGGAAATTCAGTTGCTATTACAGCGACTACCAATGTAAATACAACCTTTCAGTTGAAAGCTAACGGCACGGTTGTAAACTCTACATCGGTTCCTTCTACCACATATTCTTATAATTACACCGTAACTGCAGATGCATCGATGGAGCTGATAGCAACCGATGCAAGTTCAAATTCCAAGAATGCAACATTCATTCTTCAGGTGCCAAGAAATGTTGTTTCCGAAGCCATACCAGGCTGGATAAAACAGGGAATTAATTATAATCCGACAGACAATACCAAAGTCGGTTTAGCGTTATATGCTCCGTTTAAAAATTTCGTTCATGTGATTGGAAGTTTTAACAACTGGGCTGTGGATGATGCTTATTTAATGAAAAGAGATACCACAAATCCGGATTTATACTGGATTGAACTGAGTGGTCTTACTCCGTCACAGCTGTATACTTTCCAGTACAGAACGAATGATCTTAAAAAAGTAGCAGATCCGTTCTCTCCTCAGATTTTATCTTCTTATGACGATCCTCAGATCTCTGCTGTTACTTATCCGAATTTGCCAGCTTTCCCTGCCGGACAGGGTTTTGAAGTTTCTATGTTTAAAACAGGTCAGACACCTTATAACTGGCAGGTTACCAATTTCCAGAGGCCGGCTAAAGAAAATCTGGTCGTATATGAGCTGTTGCTGAGAGACTTTACGCAGGAAAAAAACTGGCAGTCTCTGATCAATAAAATATCGTATTTAAAGAATTTGAATATAAATGCGATTGAGCTTCTTCCGGTAATGGAATTTGAAGGAAATCTTTCATGGGGATATAATACATCATTCCATTATGCTTTAGATAAAGCCTACGGAACGCCTGAAAAATTCAAAGAGTTTATAGATTTATGCCATCAAAACGGAATTGCTGTGATCTTGGATATTGCATTCAACCATGCAACAGGGCGTTCTCCATTGGTGAGATTATGGAATGTTGATCCGGACGGAGACGGTTATGGAGATGTAGCGGCCAATAATCCGTACTTTAACCAGGTTCCAAAACATTCTTACAATGTTTTCAATGATTTCAACCACACAAGCACAGCAACAAAATACTATGTTGAAAGAACGTTGCAGCAATGGCTTTCGGAATACCATGTTGACGGTTTCCGCTGGGATCTTACCAAAGGTTTTACCCAAAGCTGTACTGAAAACGATGAAGCCTGTACCAATGCTTACCAGCAGGACAGAGTAGATATTATGAAATATTATGCAGACAGACAATGGGCTGCAGATCCTAATTCTTATATGATTTTCGAACATCTGGGAACAGATTTAGAAGAACAGCAGTGGGCCAATTACAGAATAGCTGAAGGAAAAGGAGTAATGCTCTGGAACAAACAGACCGATCCTTATAACCAAAATACAATGGGCTATAAAGAAAACAGCAATTATGACAGAATGAATCATACTCTTCATGGTTTTACCAATATGAGTGCAGTAGGGTACGGAGAAAGTCATGATGAAGAACGTTTAATGTTTAAAAATCTTTCTTACGGTGCATTAAATGGCACTTATGATGTGAAGAATTTAAATACAGCACTTGACAGAATGAAAACCTTCGGGGCAACATTCTTTACCATTCCCGGGCCTAAAATGATCTGGCAGTTTGGAGAACTAGGATATGATTTCAGCATCAACAGATGTTCTGATGGTAGCATTAACAGCGGGTGCAGAACAGATGAAAAACCTGTTGCCTTCTCTCTGGGGTATGATACCAATACCAACAGAAAAGCGCTGTATGACACCTGGGCACAAATCATCAATATCAGAAATGCATATCCGGTATTCAAATCTAAAACTTATAGTGTAGAATCAAACAATCTTACCAATGATCCGGATGGACTTATTACAAGAATTTATGTATATGATAGCTCCATTACGACCGGTGTGAAAAATGTAGTGGTTCTGGCGAATTATGATACTTCGGCTAAGGCGGTCGTTCCTTATTTCCCTTACACTGGCCAGTGGCAGAATTTAATGGATAATACCGTTTCCACCATTGCGTCTACCACAGCTCCGATTACTCTTCAACCGGGAGAATTCAGGATCTTCGGAAATTATTCGGGAAGTTTATCAACTGTTGATGCTAATGCAGATCATAAATTATCATTACAGATTGCGGATAATCCGGTAAAAAATGGAATCGCAAAACTGATCTACCATAAAGTGAAAAATGGAGAGATTGTCATTTACGACATGAGCGGTAAGAAAATAGATTCTTTTAAGCTTAACAAGGAAAATGGGACCTATGAATTAAATGCAGGGTATCCGAAAGGAACCTATTTAGTTCATTTAAATTCGGAAAATGGAACAGCCATCCAGAAAATGATGATTAAATAACAATTGAAGAGACTGCTTTTAGCGGTCTCTTTTTTTATCTGGGCTGAATATCTTTTTATAATTAACCGTAATCGTATTGAATAAAAGGATATAAAATACAACGGTGATCATAAAATTATCAGGCAGAATAATTTCTGAAAAATGGAAAGTAAACATCTGCTTTACCATCTGAAGAACGGCAACCGGGAAATGCAGGATCCCTTTCCAGTTATATACAAGCTGGGTAATGATAAAATATAAGAGAATGGCATTATTGAACAGTCCATACAACAAAAGGAAGCTCTTTTTCTCTCTTGTTTCTTTTACCCAGTCAATAGGATTTTTTATGAAATTTTTGACTTCTGTCCCTGATTTTTCAAGTAAGTTGGGAGTGGAAGTAATGTCCGACAACAGCCAGTAGCCATCAGACCTTATAAATGGAATGATCTGTATAAAACTGTATAAAGTAATAAAATACGCCAGATACAACGAGGTTGTGTTTTGTGTAACCCAATAAAAGCCATAAAAGATCAGCATACACCATAGCTGCATATAGACTCCGGCTAAATTGGTAATGATGCGCTCTTGTTTATTGGCATGCCACACAGAAGAAATATTAGAATAGAGTACAGGAAATATAAAGTAAATTCCAAAACCAATTTCACCGTTTTTCCCGGTGAATTTTCTGCAGGCCGCAATGTGCCCCAACTCGTGCAGAAACATCGTTACCGTATACAGCATTAAAATCCATACCGGAGAAATATTGTTTAAAGAAGAGATAGGAGTGTTGAAGGCTAGAAATATTCCCGCCAAAGATAGAACTGGAAAAAATATCCAGAATAACTTTTTATTGAAGAGAAAGCTGATGAAGGAAGCTATTTTTCCGGCAAGAAACGGACTCAGTATTTTTTTTTGAAACTTAATGAAGCCTTTCGGAGCTTTGGCTTCCACGGATGAATCCTTAAAAATAGGAATGTCAGTAAAAATAGTTTCTATAAAACCTGTAAATTCATTTTCTGTTAATGTGTTGCTGAAATCCAAGTTGAATTTTTCCAGCGCCTCAGTATAGTTTTGCTGTGTTGAAAGAATATCAATCAAGCTCTTTGTATAGGCATTTACAATAAAATGGGCTCCGGAAAGTTCTAATATCCATTTTCCGGCTTGATAAGGAGTGATAACATAATCATTTCTGATAAGAGACATTCTAGTTGTGTGTAAGATTTAAAATCAACGCTTCATTTTGGGTAATTCCGACTATTGTTTCACTAAGCCATTGGCTGAGCTCACTGAAATGATACTCCTCCGCTATATTTTTTGCTGCAATAAAATGGTCTTTGCTATATCCTATAAGTTCTTCCGCAATTCCGGAAACGTATAGTACTCTTTCCTCAAACCGGTCTAAACCAGCTTCGTTGGAAAGATTGTTTTCTTGCATGAATTCTTCCACACGGGATCTCGCATACGTCCATTGATTGTTCTGAATGTCTTTTTGAAGATCTTCCAAATCATCATTCATCTGAATTCCCTTAAAAATTAAGGTGAAAATATCCTTTAACTTTTCAATACTATTTTTAGCTTCAAAGATCATATCCAGAGCAGTTATAGGAACATAAGCAAGGGTATGTTTTCCAACAGCATATTCCTCGAAATCCTGTAAAGTAAAAACAGGCTGCTGTGCAGTATTATATTTCTCTTTTAATAAAGTTAAATAAAAATGCTGGTTTTGTTTGTCGAGTTCATCCCAGAATTCAGAATGATTCGGAAAGATCTGAGTTAATATTCTTATGGATTCCTGATGGCTTTTTATGGCAAAAAAAGGTGTGTTTTGGCCGGTTTCGAACAAATGTTTATAGTTGTTTTCCCCATCAATCATCTTATCCATCTCTAACGTAAAATAACAAAAGTGTCCCACAAAACTCTTGAATTTTTGGAATAATTCTTCATCATGAATGTGGAAATTATCTTTTAGAAAATGCACCTGATTTCTAAAAAAATATAAAGAAGGTTTGTGAATATCTGTCATAGTTGGGTATTTAATGGTAAAAGTACCCGAGACAAGCCCAGGTACCTTTTAATTAATTCTGAAGAGTGAATATACTATGCACCACCTCCTCCTGTTCCAGGATCAGTTGGTCCAGTTCCACCTCCGCATGGAGGTTTTGGATCACATGGATTTGGCGTACAGTAGAATGTAAATTCTTTACGCTCTTCAAGTTTCTCAATAGAGAATTTAGCTAGCTTTTCATTTAAATTGCTCATAATAAAAAAAATTTATAAGGGTTAAAAAAGTATTATTTATAATGGTTTTGCAAGTATATTTAGTTTGTCTCCTGTTCCTCCGCCCCAGATAATTCTGTAATTATCGCCAGGAGCGTTACTGGAAGCAATTCCTGCTCCTCTCAGAATCACCGTGTAGCTGCCTGCCGGAAGAACCAATTCAGAACTTGGGCTCAGCTTAAAAGACCCGTTCATAGAATCAGTTGGTCTGTTGGCAAACGTAAGTCCGTCACCCATATAACTTGATGTGGTGTTGATTCCACTGGCAGCCGGAGCAGCTGTAAACGAGATAAGTGCTGCAATAGCTCTGTTTTTTCCATCAGTAATGGTTCCGCCTGATGCATTCAGTACATCAGCAGAAAGAGTGGAAGAAATATAAACTACCGATCTTTGTTGCAGCGTAAAAGATGCCGTCAGCAGCGTTGGGGTAAACTGATAAGTCTGAGTGGCTGTTACGTTTAATGTTGTGGCTGTTGTAATAGCATCTCCTCCCGGCTGTGTATAAGTTCCAAATGTTTCAAGTCCCTTTTTTACGCTGGTATCACCATTGCTGTCTACATACAAAGGTGCTATAGTGTCTGTACTTAAAACTGTTGGATTATTTGTCATATTAAGTCCGTCTATTCTGATTGTAGGAGATATTAAAGGAACTCCTGTCGTTCCTATGTTATCGTCAAGAACGCTGGATTTTCCGCTTACATGAAGCTTTTCCATAGGTTTGTCTGTCATAATCCCTACATTCTGCTGTGAGAAAATGTGTTGACTATATACTAGCAGCCCGGCTGCTAATACCATTTTGATAGTATTTTTCACGGTTGAAAAAATTTGTGATTGGATTATTACTGTACGGGAAACGCTACAATACTAATTGTATCTGTACCGCTTCCACATATAATTCTTAGTGGGGTTTGTGTTGCGTTCGTTGCTGCAAATAAGTTAACGTCCAGCGTATAAGTTCCTGCCGGAAGCGATAAGGTATCATCAGATGCAGTATAAAAAGTTCCTGTGGCATCAGTCGTGTTTACCGCATTGTTATAAGCACGTATAGATTCCCCAAAATAAGCATTGGCTGCCGTAGAAATTCCTGCAGGAGCTGCTGAAAACCTGAATCTTGTTCCCCAGGCTCTGTTAGATCCGTCAGTTACTACACCGCCGTCTGAAGCTCTTAAAAACTGAAAACTGGTGACTGTACTGAATTTAACAAGGCTTGGTGAAGTAAGCGTAAAATTAAATGAGCGTATGACCGCGTTTGTTGTTGTGCTTCCTGAGGTTTGGTTAATTGTAACTGCCGGAAGAATATAATCTTTTTCAGTATTTGATGTATTAATGGGATCTATGATTACCAAAGGCTTAACAAGAGCATTAGATAAAACAAGATCTCCTTTGTCGCTTACAGAAACAGGGCGAAGTTTATCTGTCGTAGACTGGTTGGTGTTGTTTAATCCGTCAACTCTTATAGTTGGACGCACAATATTTACTGAAGTTCCTGTAATAGCCGTTGAAGACGTGGTGCCGGAAATATGAAGTGCCTTTTGAGGAGTGGTGGTGGAAACTCCCACTTGAGAAAAGACGCTAATATTAAAAATGAAAATACCGAAAATTAATACCTTTTTCATCGTTTGTGTTTTAGTAATTGACTGGTGTGATGCTTATCATCATTTGCTGGGTGGGCTGGCTTAAACTGTTGACTGCGAAATTCATAGTGCTGTCCTGGGCATATCCGTAAAGCGTCAGCGTGTAATTACCTTTGGGAAGATAAAGCTCTTTTTTAGGTTCAATATAGAACTGGCCATCCAATTGGGCTCCACCGGTATTGGTACTGTGAGAGATGATTACCTGTCCGAATGCTGTATTGGTTGCAACTCCAGTCGGGGCAGCGGTAAGTTTGTAATAGCTGCCGAATAATCTGGCCTGCCCGTTTCTTAATAACAGGGAAGTAGAAGACGTAGGATCCGAAATATTATCTGTTGCGGCAATCCCTACTCGTGCTTCTACGTGTACGATGGAAGGATAATCCAGTGTGAAGGTCTGGCTGATGACTGCGCGCTCTGTACCTGCGGGAATAGCAGTATTTGGAAGCGATACGCTGGTGTAAAATTTATTGGTCTGTGTATTGCCGGCGATAACGAGAGTCCCGTTGGCATCAGCAAAAACTCTTTTAGTGGATGAGGTGCTTTCATGTGCAGGATTATTGGTGCTGTTTAATCCGTCAATTCTGATGATGGGCTGAGCTATTCCGGTTCCTGATCCTGATATTTGTAAAGCTTGTTGGGGAGCTGATGTATTGATTCCAATTTGGGCACAGCAGCAAACGCTAATTTGTATGGCTACTGCAGCCATATTTATTTTTTTACTTGTCATTTGTAGTGTGTTTTTTTTGCGTTTTCACTAATTGGTTATGGAGAGAAAACTTTGCAAATATAAATTCTTTTTTTATGGAATATTTATCTTTTAGTAAAAAAAAATAGAAAATCTATATATCTTTCTGTTATTCAGTGTGATAAATTTACATTTTGAATTGATTGATTATCAGTGTGTTTGGTTTTATCGAATTGTGATAAAGTTATCCATAAAACAATATATACCATATAATTAATGATATAAATTTTTATAGTTAGGATGAAAGTTTGTAAATTGTGAATATGATATTAGAATATATAATTTAAATTATTGTCTCTCAGTGAGAAAATTAAATCAATCTAAAAGCAATGTAAGTAGTTTTTTTCGATCATTGAAATAAAAAAAATAGAATTTACAACAACTTAGCTTTGAAAAAACAGCCACCATAAGAATTACGGATGTATTCTTTTGTATTTAATCATAAAAGACTTTCAAGGTCAGGTCATAAAGGATTTTAATTTGAATTAATAATTCTTATCTTTGCACCCACAAAATTTTCATAATGTCTAAATCATTAATTCCAAAATTAGAAGCTATAAAACAAAGATATAATGAGGTAGCAGACCTTATTATACAGCCTGATATCATTTCGGACCAAAAAAAATATTCTTCTTTAAATAAAGAATATAGTGATTTGGGGAAAATTGTTAAAGTCTATGACCAGTATAAAGGAGCATTAGATAACATTCAGGAATCTGAGGAGATTATTGCTGACGGATCAGACAAAGATCTTGTAGATATGGCCAAGGAGGAGAAAATGGAAGCTCAGGCTAAACTTCCTGGTTTAGAAGAAGAGCTGAAAGTTCTTTTAATTCCGAAAGATCCTACGGATGACAAAAACGTAATTGTAGAACTTCGTGCAGGAACCGGAGGTGATGAAGCTGCAATCTTTGTAGAAGATGTGTACAGGGCATATGCTATGTATTTTAAAACCAAAGGATGGAAACACGAAATCACGGATTCAAGTGAAGCATCTAAAGGATATAAAGAATTAATTATCAGAATTGAAGGAGACGGGGTATACGGAATCATGAAATTTGAATCTGGAGTTCACAGGGTTCAAAGAGTTCCGGAAACAGAATCTCAGGGTAGAGTGCATACTTCTGCAATTACCGTTGCTGTTTTACCCGAAGCTGAAGAAATAGATTTTGAACTAAACCCGGCAGATATTGAAATGCAAACTTCACGTTCCGGTGGAGCTGGTGGACAAAACGTAAACAAGGTTGAAACAAAAGTACAGCTAACGCATAAACCTTCGGGAATGGTTGTAATCTGTCAACAGGCACGTTCTCAGCTGGCAAACAGGGAATTGGCAATGGAAATGCTTCGTACCAAATTGTATGATATTGAAGTACAGAAAGCTGTGGGTGATATTGCTGCACAACGTAAATCAATGGTTTCTACAGGAGACCGTTCTGCAAAGATCAAAACATACAATTATCCGCAGGGAAGGGTGACAGACCATAGAATCAATAAGTCTATGTATAACCTGGATGCCTACATGAATGGTGATATCTCTGAAATGATTGATGCCGTGATTATGGCAGAGAATGCTGAAAAGATGAAAGGAGAAGAAGATAATTACTAAGACCGTAACACATTATACCAGGCTCTTGATTACCAAGAGCTTTTTTTTTGCTCCAAACTTCGGAAATATTTAAAAATTATTTAATACAGATTATGAGAATCTTTACAACTGTTTTATTAGGAATGTTTATTTTGTGTGTCCAAAATTTCGGTGCACAAACTCAAACCGTAAAGCCGGAAAAGGTATTTGGCCTTTATTTTAATGCTTTTGTACAATATGACAATACTGCGCTGGCTGAACTCAATAACTATGTAAGTCCGTTTTTAGGGAAAGAAAACACCTATACGATGGATCAAAATGAAGTGTTCACAAAAGAAGTGGATCAGTTTACAAAAAATTTTCTGTCCAATTTTCCGGAAGAAATAGCTGCTCAATCTCAAAATGAAGCAAAAGCATTCTTTACTAAAATGCTGGGCAACTTTAAAAATGCCACCTATTCCATAAAAAATATAAAAACAATACCTAATCAGCAGGCCGATAACCAGAATATATCTGAAGTTTCTGTTGAGGTAGCTTTTAAAGTTCCCTCAAAAATTGCAATACCAAAATTTAATGATCCCAAAAAGATCAGTGCAGAAGAGCTGAAAAAATACCTGAAAACTACGACGAAAGAATTGGTAGATGCAGATAAAAAAATAACGGTAATGCAGATTTTTAAACTGTACCAGAAAAAAGACGGTGAAAATATCTATTATTGGAATGGAGGTCCTGAAGAACTGGTTTGGAAATTGTACGAATTCTATTTTAAAAATTTTAATCCGGATAATAAATAAAGACATATAATATCAATGAAAGCTATTATCTTTAGAAGCTTTTTTACAGAAAATAATTCAAAATATAAATAATGAAAAATTTCAAGTTCTTCCTATGGATTATACTGGCATTAGTAGGTCAGAATCTTAGTGCCCAGACGGAAGTGAAAAAACCTGCTGATGTATTTGAAATGTATTTCAATACTTTTGTAACCAACGATAATGCAGCACTTGGCAGGCTTAATGATTACCTGAGACCCACGGTAGAAGGAAAGAACGCTTACGAGATTGATTTTAAAGCAACCTCAGAAGAAATGCTGACGGGAAGTGTCAGTCATTTTTTAACATCCTTTTCCAAAGATGCAGCAGATAACTGCAAGATAGAAGCAGAAGAGTATTTTAAAGCATTGATGGATAACTTTAAAAATGGAAGTCTTTCTATTAAAAGCGCAACCTTAATTCAAAACGAATATGTTAAAGAGCAAAAAATTGCTGAAATAATATATTCAGTAAGCTTTAAAGTGCCTTCAAAACTACCAGATATGCCCGGAACAGATACAAAGAAGATAAAACCTGCGCAGCTTAAAAAATATTTGGTTGAAGCTACTAAAAAATTCAAAAATGCTGATAAAATAGTAACAACAGAACAGAAATTCGCGCTATATCAGCTTAAAGAAACAGATGAAATTTACTATTGGAATGGCAGTCCTGATGAGATTGTTGCCGGATTAACCGATTTCTATTTTGAAAGCTTCGGTCCGAAATAATTTCTTGAAAAAACTTCATCATCAAAATAAAAAGTCCTGATTACCGGGACTTTTTTTATGTCATATACTTTACGTATTTTTGAGAAAATCGTTCGGTATGAATTTTAAACCTATCTTGTTAACGGCTGGAGTTCTATTTTCAGCGTCTTTTTATTCTCAAAAAATGAATTATCCTAAAGCATCAAAAGGAAACCAGACAGATATCTATTTCGGAACTGCTGTGACAGACCCTTTCCGGGATTTAGAAAATGACTCTGAACCTACAAAGAAATGGGTGGATGAAGAAGTGGCTTTCAGCCAGAACTATCTCTCAAAAATCCCCTTCAGAGATAAGATTAAAAATCAGCTGAAAGAAATATGGAACTATGAAAAAATTTCGGCACCTTCCAAAGAAGGAGATTATACGTACTATACAAAGAATGATGGTTTGCAGGCACAGGCAGTTTATTATAGGACAAATAATGCCAACAAAGCTACCGAAGTATTCTTAGATCCTAATAAATTTTCGGACAAAGGAACGACTTCGCTTTCCCAGCTGTCATTCAATAAAAAAGGAAATCTTGCCGCATATTCCATTTCTGAAGGGGGAAGCGACTGGAACAAGATTATTATTCTTGATGCTGTTTCCAAAAAGCAGATCGATGAGACCATTGTTGATGTAAAGTTCAGCGGAATTTCCTGGCAGGGTGATGAAGGATTTTATTACTCAAGCTACGACAAACCGAAAGAAGGAACAGTGCTCTCCGGAATGACGGATAAACATAAGGTATTTTTTCATAAACTGGGAACAAAACAATCGGAAGATAAGTTGATTTTTGGAGGTGATAAAACACCAAGAAGATACCTGAGTGCCGGAGTATCAGAAGACCAGAGATATCTCATTATTTCCGCAGCGAATGCAACCAATGGGAATGAATTGTATATCAAAGACTTAAAAAAGGGTGGTGATTTTGTGCAAATTAATACAGGATTTGACATCAATGCCAGCATCGTTGATACCCAAGGCGATGATCTTTTTATTTTTACTGATAAAGATGCCCCGAATATGCGTCTGGTAAAAACAAACATTAAAAATCCTTCTCCAGCCACCTGGAAAGATGTGATACCACAAACTGACAATGTATTGGGGATTTCTACCGGAGGCGGATATTTCTTTGCAACATACATGGTGGATGCTATCGATCAGGTAAAGCAATTTGATAAAACCGGAAAATTGATCAGAGAAATTTCTCTTCCCGGAAAAGGAAATATTTCAGGTTTCGACGGAAAAGAGAAGGAAAAAGATCTTTACTTTTCTTTCAGTAACTACATTACACCGGGAACAATCTATAAATTTAATATAGATTCCGGAAAATCAGACGTGTATCAAAAGCCTAACGTGAAATTTAATCCGGATAATTATGTTTCTGAGCAGGTATTCTATACTTCAAAAGATGGAACAAAAGTTCCGATGATGATCAACTATAAAAAAGGAATAAAGTTAGACGGAAAAAATCCTACTATTTTATATTCTTATGGAGGTTTCAATATAAGTTTACAACCTGCTTTTTCAGTAGTCAATGCGGTCTGGATGGAAAATGGAGGGGTATATGCTGTTCCTAACATCCGTGGAGGCGGTGAGTACGGAAAAAAATGGCATGATGCCGGAACAAAGATGCAGAAGAAAAATGTTTTTGAAGACTTTATTGCTGCTGGAGAATATCTTCAGAGTAAAGGCTATACTTCAAAAGAATATATGGCACTTTCAGGAAGATCAAATGGAGGTTTGCTGGTAGGTGCTACCATGACTATGCGTCCTGATCTGGCTAAAGTTGCTTTTCCGGGAGTAGGTGTATTGGACATGCTGAGATATAATAAATTCACAGCAGGTGCAGGCTGGGCCTATGACTATGGAACGGCGGAAGACAGCAAAGAGATGTTTGAATATTTAAAATCATACTCTCCGGTACATAATGTAAAAGCTGGAAACTGTTATCCCTCTACCATGATTATCACCAGTGATCATGATGACAGAGTAGTTCCTGCCCATTCATTCAAATTTGGGGCAGAATTACAGGAAAAACAGAATTGTAAGAATCCGATTTTATTAAGAATTGAGAAAAATGCAGGACACGGTGCCGGTCGGTCTACAGAACAGGTTATCGGTGAAAATGCAGACCTTATCTCATTTGCGTTATACGAAATGGGAATGAAAATCTAAATTTTAAATAACAAATATTAATCAGAATAGCTAATTATGTCAAAATTAGCTATTTTTTTTAACATTGTAATAGGTATAATTGTTACATTTGCCCCGGATATTCAAAATTTATTAATTCTATTCAATAGATCATTATGAAAAAAAGAATTTTACTAGTTTGCGCATTGGCAGCCGGTTTGGTGAGCTTTAATGCACAGAGATGGGAACCTGTCTCACAACAAACTTCTCAAATAAGAAAGGAAGTTGAGGTAAAGTACTCTTACAAAGTAGATTTGGCATCTCTTAGAAGTCTTCTAAAGGATGCTGTAGAAACAGGAAAAGATGCAAAACCTGTTATTATTTCTCTGCCAACGGTAGATGGAAAGATTGAAAAATTTGCAGTATACAGCAACCCTGTAATGGAGAAATCTCTTGCAGACAGGTACCAGTTAGGATCTTATCTGGGGGTCGGTATTGATGATCCATCTAAGTATCTAAGATTTAGTACATCTCCAACAGAAATGCAGTCTATGATTATCAAAGACGGAGTATTTCAATTTATAGAGCCTATTTCAACAGACAAGCAAACTTATGGTGTATTTTATAAGACCAAGAGAACAAATAGTGAGCAAGGCTTTGAATGTGGTACAAACGAAAAGAACGCTAAAGATATTGAACTATTAAAGGCAAATGGTAAAAAAAAGCTTTCTAGCGTAGGAATAACAAGCAGACCATCCATTACAAAATACAGAACATATAAATTAGCTTTGTCAGTAACGAGCGAGTATACAGCATACTTTGGTGGGGTTAATGGTGCAATTGCACAAATGAACAATACAATGACCAGAGTAAATGGGGTATTCGAAAAAGATTTCGGAATTAAACTACTTATTCAGGATATGCCGGGTATTGTATATTCTAACGCGGATTTAGATCCATATTCTGATGCAGATGATGGTGCAGGTGGTGCATGGAATGCCGAACTCATGAATGCTCTTCATACAACTGTAGGGGATGCAGCCTTTGATATCGGACATTTATTTGGAGCTTCCGGAGGGGGTGGTAATGCAGGTTGTATTGGCTGTATATGCAGTGATGATATGACTCTTGATCAGTACGGTTCTCCAGTTTCTTATAAAGGTTCTGGTTATACCTCTCCTTCAAATGGAGTTCCTCAAGGAGATTCATTTGATATTGATTATGTTGCTCACGAAATGGGACATCAGCTAGGAGGAAATCATACATTTTCAAACAGCACTGAAGGTTCAGGGGTTAATGTAGAACCTGGAGGAGGAACAACAATTATGGGATATGCTGGTATTACTTATGATAATGTACAGATGAGCTCAGATGCATATTTCCATTATTCTTCTATTGATCAGATATTAACAAATGTAGAAAATAAGTCTAGCTGTGGGGTTGCCTCAACTATTACGCTAAATACTCCACCTGTAATTACGGCAGTTCCAGCTTATAATATTCCTAAAGGAACGGCTTATTATTTGGATGCTTCGGCAACAGATGCTCAGGGTGATACTCTTAACTATACTTGGGAACAGTATGACAGTGTAGATGAAGATGCAACAATCTCTGGAGACAGTGGATGGGGTTATAACCCTCAGGGGGCTATCGCAAGATCTTTCTTTGGAACAACAAGCGGAAGAAGATATTTCCCTAGTCTGCCTTTGGTAATGAACGGTACTCTAACCAATAAACCAACATGGGAAACCGTTTCTTATATTCCTAGACAGCTTCATTATGCAGTTACAGTGAGAGACAATCATGCAATAAACCCTATGGTTTCTTCTACTGAAACAACTGTTACAGTAGGGAATGCAGGACCTTTTAAATTTAATGGTCTTACTGCATCTTCAGTATTGTATAACAATGTGATGAATAACATCCAATGGGATGCAGCGGGAACTACTGCAGCGCCTTATAATGTTGCTAACGTAAAAATTGACTATACAACTGATAACGGAGCTACATGGACGGATCTAGTTGCTTCTACAGCTAACACAGGATCTTATAATGTACAAATGCCTTCAGGAATAACAGGTGCTATTAAATTGAGAGTATCTGCAATAGGAAATATTTTCTATGCTGTTTCTCCTGCTGTTACAGTTGGTGCAGCACCTACATCTACCACAGCAGCACCTACAGGAGTTTCTACTATAGATACAGAAGTTTTAAAAACTACAGCTAGAATTTCATGGAATAGTATTCCTGGAGCTGCAACTTATTCAGTTAATTATAGAAAATTAGGAGCTGCAAGCTGGTCTAATACAACAAGTACAATTAATTCTGTAGGATTAACAGGTCTTGAAGATGAATCTTTTTATGAAGTACAGGTTGCGGGTGTTGTGAACAGTGTTCCGGGAACATATTCATCAAGCTATACTTTCAAAACGAAAGGTCTTAAAACGGGAGTTGATTATTGTATCCTGAATACTGGATACAATACAGTTGGAAATATTGGAAGAGTACAGGTTTCAAATATAACGTATACGGACACAAGCTTTAGATCATATAAAGATGTTAGCGAAAATCCGGATGCAGTGATTAAATTGTTAAGAGGATCTTCATATCCAATAAGTATCCTTGGTCTCTATCAGGGAGCTGCTGCGATGACTTATAATGTTTGGATCGACTATAACAGAAATGGGACTTTTGAAACCACAGAGAGAGTATATGCAAGTGCTGCAGTAAGCTACAGTCAAGTAAGTAATGGAGTAGGACTTAGAACTGTTACAGGTAACTTTACAGTTCCTGCAACAGCATATGCAGGTCTTAAGACAATGAGAATGAGAGTGGCAACTAATTATGCTGCAGCTTTGACAAGTGCTTGTGGATATCTTCCTAGTGGAGCAGGAAGTGTTATGGATTTTACGGTGAGAATTACCGATACGGTACTTGCTGTGGATGATGTAAAAACTACAAAATCAGAAGTTTCTATCTATCCTAACCCTGCTGATACTTTCGTAGAAGTTACCAATTTAAAAGGGAAAGCTGATTATAATATCTATAGCGCCGATGGAAGATTAGTTCAGAGCGGTAAAATAGATGGTAAGAGAATTAATGTAGCATCATTAATAAAAGGGGTGTATGTAATCACAATAAAAGATGAAACAAACACTTACAACCATAAACTTATCAAAAAATAACAGATCATATATCTTAATTAAAGGCCGGGCATTTGTCCGGCTTTTTCTGTTTGTAAATATCATAAATTCTGTGTTTTAAGTACAAATAGGGTTTGATAGGACACTATTAAATAGGAACACTTTTATATCAGGTCTGTTCTCTGAAATGTGTTTTCTCGTATCCGCTTAACATAAGTTTCATGTTTCATTCAAAAAAATTAACTTTACGGAGATAAAATTATTGGAATGCGAAAGACAATTTCTGTGAAAAAGCTGGACTTCAATGTGGAACCCAAAAACGGAGAAATCTATAGTTTTGAAAAAGACGGACTGGAATTAAAGTCGTCTTATACCCATAAAGACGTTACAAATGAATCTTTAACACAGACTTCCCCAGGAATTGCTCCTTACCTTAGAGGACCTTATTCTACGATGTACGTTCAGAAACCATGGACTGTGCGCCAGTATGCGGGATTTTCTACCGCAGAAGAATCTAATGCTTTTTACAGAAGAAACCTGGCTGCAGGACAAAAAGGTCTTTCCGTAGCGTTTGACCTGGCAACCCACAGAGGATATGATTCCGATCACGCAAGAGTGGTGGGAGATGTAGGAAAAGCAGGAGTAGCTATAGATTCCGTTGAAGATATGAAGATCTTGTTCAATGAAATTCCATTAGATCAGATCTCCGTTTCCATGACGATGAATGGTGCTGTACTGCCAATTCTTTCTTTCTATATTGTCGCTGCCGAAGAGCAGGGGGTAAAGCAGGAACTTCTTTCAGGAACCATCCAGAATGACATCTTGAAAGAATTTATGGTAAGAAATACTTACATTTATCCGCCGGCACCTTCCATGAAAATCATTGCCGATATTTTTGAGTATACCTCTCAGAATATTCCGAAGTTCAACTCGATTTCTATTTCAGGATATCATATGCAGGAAGCGGGGGCCACTCCGGTTCTGGAAATGGCTTACACACTGGCAGATGGTCTTGAATATGTAAGAACAGGAATTAAAGCAGGCATGAATGTAGATGATTTTGCACCCAGACTATCATTCTTTTGGGCAATCGGAATGAATCACTTCATGGAAATTGCTAAAATGAGAGCTGCAAGGTATATCTGGACCAATCTTTTAAAGCAGTTCAATCCCCAAAATCCAAAATCGCTAGCCCTTAGAACGCATTCCCAGACTTCCGGTTGGTCACTGACTGAACAGGAACCTTTTAACAATATTACAAGAACGGCTATTGAGGCGCTGTCTTCTGCATTAGGCGGAACACAGTCTTTACACACCAATGCACTGGATGAAGCAATTGCTTTGCCCACCGATTATTCAGCGAAAATTGCAAGAAATACACAGATCATATTACAGCAGGAAAGCGGAATCTGCGATGTTGTAGACCCGATGGGGGGAAGCAATCTTGTGGAAAGCCTTACCCAGCAGATGATCGAGGAAGCAATGAAGTACATCGATGAGGTAGAGCAGGAAGGAGGAATGACAAAAGCGATTGAAGCAGGAATTCCGAAAATGAGAATTGAAGAAGCGGCGGCCAAAAAACAGGCTAAGATTGATAGTGGTGAAGAGTTTATCATTGGAGTTAATTCT
Source organism: Chryseobacterium soli (assembly GCF_000737705.1). Taxonomy (GTDB): domain Bacteria; phylum Bacteroidota; class Bacteroidia; order Flavobacteriales; family Weeksellaceae; genus Chryseobacterium; species Chryseobacterium soli. The sequence goes on from NZ_JPRH01000001.1 coordinate 728,777, forward strand.
TTCAGATCCGCATTAAAGCAGGATGCCATTGAGATTTTAGATATTGATAATACGGAAGTGCGCAGAAAACAGCTTGAAAGGCTAGCTACCATAAAAGCAGGAAGAGATAATGAAGCAGTTGCCCAGATCTTAAATGAAATAAGAGAAAGTGCCAAAACAGGAAACGGAAACCTTCTGGCTTTATGTATTGAAGCTGCACGCAGAAGAGTCACATTAGGAGAAATGAGTGATGCAATGGAGGAAACCTTTGGAAGATATAAAGCCAATATCAGAACAATTTCAGGAGTATACGCTATGAATGCCGGAAAAAATGAATATTTTGAAAAAGCCCTTCATTTAACTCAACAATTTGAAGAACAGGAAGGCCGTAGACCAAGGCTGATGGTGGCTAAAATGGGCCAGGATGGACACGACAGAGGCGCGAAAGTAGTAGCAACTGCATTTGCCGATATGGGATTCGATGTGGATGTAGCCCCCTTGTTTCAGACTCCGGAAGAAGTAGCTAAACAGGCTGTTGAAAACGACATCCATATTTTAGGAGTATCCTCTTTGGCGGCTGGACATAAAACACTCGTTCCGCAGGTAGTGGAGGAATTGAAAAAATTGGGAGCTGAAGATATTACCATAGTAGTAGGAGGCGTTATCCCACAGCAGGATTATGAATTTCTTTACGCCAATGGAGCAGATTTCATCTTCGGACCTGGTACAAACCTTCCGAAATGTGCTGTTGATATCTTAAAAAGATTTTTGGAAGAATAACTTTCCAGATCAATACAAAATATCTATTTTTATGCTTAATCAAGAGCAAATGAATAGTAAAAATTTAATAAAGCCTGCAATGGGGAAAATAATCCTCTGTGTAGGCTTTTTGTTTATCGCTGTCTTTTTTTTGACTTCTTTAAAGAATAATAAAACGGTACAAAAATCTCCGGTCCCGGCAGATTCCATTTTAATTAAGAAGCATTTGACGGTGCTTACCAAAACACCTCAATTCCGGAATTATAAAAATATCGACCAGCTGAATGCCGTAGCGGCTTATATCCATCAGAATATGAATGTCTATAGTGATAGTACCCGTGAGCAAACCTATTCTGTTGATGGAAAGATCTATAAAAATATAATAGGGTCTTTCGGGACAGAACATAAAAAAAGAATCATTATAGGGGCTCATTACGATGTCTGCGGAGAACAGGAAGGCGCTGATGATAACGCAACTGGAGTTACCGCACTGTTGGAGCTAGCCAGAATGTTGAAAGGGCAAAAACTAAATTATCGGATAGACTTAGTAGCCTATACATTAGAAGAACCGCCTTATTTCAGGACGGAAAACATGGGCAGCTATATCCATGCAAAATATTTGAAAGATAACAATATCGATGTGTATGGAATGGCCAGCATTGAAATGATCGGTTATTTTAATGATGATAAAGATTCCCAGGACTATCCTCTTGGTATTCTTTCGTGGGTTTACGGGAATAAAGGAGATTATATTACGCTGGTTAAAAAATTCGGGGCAGGAAAATTTGTAAAAGCTTTCAGTACAAATTTTAAAGAGTCCAATCAGATCAAGACAGAAACATTTACAGCTCCAAAATTTTTAAAAGGAATAGATTTTTCAGACCACCTGAATTATTGGAATTTCGGATATTCTGCCATGATGATTACGGACACCTCATTTTTTAGAAATAAAAATTACCATGAACCTACAGATACTCTTGAAACCCTGGATCTGAAGAGAATGGCTCATGTGATTGATGGGATTTTCATGAGTCTGATCAACTTGAAATAAATACCAATGCAATAAAAAAGGCTGTCATTATCGACAGCCTTTACTTATATTTTCCACGAGCGGATCAGCCAGTGGTAAATCAGTTCTTTCACAAAGAAATACACCAGAATCGGGATAATGATTACCAATATCCATAAATAAGGATTAATATAAGGCGAAAGCAAGTCGTTTGAAATGCTTGACTTTGCTGCAAAATACTGTCCTCCGGCAATTAATAGCAGACTTAAGACCAAAACGATAGTCAGATGAATGCTGAACCGTCTGCTGATATCATTAACCATCTTTTTGGGAGAATATCCCAAACTGTTTTTAATAGAAACTTCTTCCTGCTTCTCTAAAAACTGGATTTTAATAAAGCTTACAATGATATAAAGGCATAAAGCAAATATGAAAACACCCAGAATGGCAATAGCCTGCAATACAAGGAAAAGCTTAGACTTTATCTTGGCAGAGCGAAGGCTTTCCTGGTTGGACTCATAGCCATTATCTTTCATTTTAGCAATCAAGCCCTCATCACCGGAATCTTTTACCTGAACTAAAACCCGGTTGTAGATTTTCGGCTGGCCAGCAAGATTGGGTTTTGTGGCCAGATTTAATGAATCCAGAAACTTTTTAGGAATCAGCACCGAATGAATCCGGTCCGAAAGTCCAACCATCTTTCCTACGTAGGTTTTGTTTTCTTTATTGACGGTAATATTGATATTAACTTCAATTTTCTTTGCAAAATCTTCTGATATCTGTGGTAATCCCTGATTTAAAGCAAAACCGTAATTATACAGATTGAGATATTCCCTGGAAATGATGATCGGAATCTCATTACCCTTTACCTGAAACTCTTTCTCCGTTAAAGGAACATCAATACCACTAATGTCTACTCCCTCAAAATAAAGATCAGTATAAAACGGAATAAAATCTCCACCGTTGGCAGAAGCTTTAAATTCATTAGCTGAAAACGGATACACATTTTTGACTTCCGGCCATGTTTTCAGCTTGGTAATGTCATTGTCGTTAAATCCTAGAAGCTCCCTCCTCCCGATATTATCAGGAGTTAATTTCTTGCTGAACGTCAGCCAGTAATTGCTGTCACCGCTTTTACTTCCGAAAAGTCTGTTGGCGTTCTCATACAGCTGCAAACACGAAAGCACAAGGATGAAGGCAATAAACAGCCCTGCGTACAGGATGATTGAATTAAATATTTTCTTCATAAGCTTTAAAGATGAAGAATTTGATAATCATGTTCAAAAGGAAACTCATTAAGCTCAAAAAACAATACGGAACTTCCACTGTTATGTGATACTTCGTTGATCAGGGAAAAAGCGATCTTCTTATTTTCCAGATCAAGATGGCTGAAACACTCATCATAGATCAGGAAATGGGTAGGATTGATCAGGCTTCTTACAATAGCACTTCTCTGCCGCTCTCCATAAGAGCAGTTTTCAGCTTTTTTGTTCAAAAGACCTTCAATCCCTAACCTTGAAGCATATTCTTCCATAACAGGAATAAATGATTTCCGGTCTTTATTAAAAACGCGAAGAAGAATATTTTCCGAGATGCTGAGATCTTTAATCAGCCTTACATCCTGAAATAGCAGGCTTACGCCTTGTTTCCTGTTTTCTACAATTTCTTCGAGATGTAGTTTTTGTACCGGCTGCTGGCCATATTTGATGCTGCCTTCATACTGAAAATGCATTCCCAGCATTGCGGTGGCAAGCGTAGATTTTCCACTCCCGGAAGGCGCAATGATAAGGCGTTTGTCTCCTTTGCTGAAGACAATATCCCTATTCCATATTTCGGACTGCGTTATATTCTTGGGAGTGAAATATCGGGGCGAAATATTTTCTAATACAATATTATCCATTCATTATTAAGTAATACAATGCATTCTCATCTTTCTTATCCAAAGTAAATACCGTTTTGGAAACCAGGTTCCCGTTGTCTTCCTTAGACTCGTTGACAGCATCTATAATATTAACATCTACATTTTTCTTTGAGTTGTATTCCTTTCCATCAGACCATGAATAAGATGTGATCCCGGATTTTTTTCCAAGTCTTGCATTTTTTCCCGCTTTCTTATTTTGGAATTGGTAAATCACCGAATTGTCATCAGAGAAAAGAACCTGATTGTCAGAAATCATATATTTTTTACCCTCAGAAAGAGGACCCTGAAGCAAACTGGTAAGAACATCTTTCTTTTTAGGATTAAAACCTAAAACAACCGCTTTATTTGATGGGTAATAATTCACAGAATCCGTAGGGGATTTAAATTCTGCAAAAGCATAATCTCCTGTAAATGTTGTGGTAATGTCCTCGAGAGTCTTGTTGGTTGAAGATAAATAATGATTGATCGTAGCTTCAAATCCAGCCTCTTTCACAAGATATCTCATAAAATCTAAACTGAAAAATCCGATAGTGAAAGATTTTGCATTATCCAATTCTACATTTTTTACCAGATCATAATTGATTTTATTTTTGTCATAATACTTGCCTACGATCTTCTTCATGTCGCTGTTGAAGAACGTTTTAGTATCCATTTCAGATTTGCCTTTATCAAAATTAAAATCAAAACCGATTCCGGAATCCTTAATTAATTTATTCACGGCAAGCGTTTCAATATATCCCTTAGAAACATAGCTTGCAACCGCTGCAAGATTAACCCATCCGCTGATGTCTTTATCGCTAACCAAAGACTGGTTTACCTGCTCTTTAATCACAGAACTTGACGTTCCCTTTCTCGACCAGAAATCGGTGAAGTACTTTTCATTAAGTTTAGAAGAAGTATCAATCCCCGGCGTATTCATATAATTGTAGCCGCTGTACGGATTGTATGATTTATCGCTGGAAACGATTGCCATATCTCCTTTTATGCTTCCTGTCATCTTGCCGTCTACATAGATGTAATCTTTCTTGTCGATCGTTACCTTCGTTTTGGTAAGGTCAGACATAGACTTCTGGAACTTAGCTTTGTCACTGATCCAGAAAAAAGCTTTCGGATCCGGATCAGAAGTTGATTTCCCCTGATCTACGATGAAGTAAAGTGGTTTATCTACATTAATACCCGATTCCTTTGGTTTGCTAACCAGTTGAAGGAAAAATTTTTCATCCTCCTTTAAATCTTTTTTTTCTTTCAGAATTTTATCCACAGGAATTTTATCAGAGATGGTCTTGAGATTTACTCTCGACAGTCCCAGCGTAGTGTCGGTAGTGTAATTCAAGACATCATCATTCTTGTTGGATTTGCATGAAAAGAGAATCGCGACCGCGAATACGTAAAATAACGTTCTCATTAAAGTGTTTTTCATAATTGTTAGTATAAGAAAGCAAATATACTGTTTTGTACACCCGATGGAGATTTATTTATCAGTAAAACGTAAAAAAAAACAAATTAAAACTTTGATATTCAGAAATTTTAATATATTTGCACCACAAAATCAAGTTTAACCCTTAAAAAAATAACGAAGCAATGTTCAGATTTATTCAAAATTCTTCAGTTGGATTGCTGCCTATGGCAGTGGGGCTTCGTGGCTTGGTACATTCTTAGAACAACAGTATAATGATATATCAAAACCCGAGTCGTAAGATTTCGGGTTTTTTATTGCGCAATACTTAAAACTACAGTTTTCCCGAAATCATTTTTATAACAAATTCAGGAGCTATTTCCCGCTTTCCGTTAGTACTCCTCGCTCGCCTTTCAGGCTCGCTGCGGGGTAATAACTGCAATCGGGGCTAGGGATAATACCCTCCTTAATAAACCTAACAGGTTTCTAAAACCTGTTAGGTTTGAAAAAGTATCAACTAAAATAGTAGTTGGAAAAACGGCTGATGTTTAAACATTCAGTATCCGATATCTGATGTCTACAATCTGACATCTGGTATCTTGAATCTACCTATAATCATCAGCCATCTTATCTCTAAATATAAAACAATGGGAAATTTAAAAATTAAAGGAAAAGATATATTAAAATTAGGATATCCAAACAATCAAAGTGTCAACATCGCTTTAGAAGTCATGAAAAGAAACTTTGCGACCAAAAACATTCATCATGTGAAAGCCCTTTTAAAGGAAATTCTGACTCATCCGGAGAATTTTGAAAAAGATTTAACCTTCGGACAGATCGCAGAAGCCCTGCTTTCATCAAAGAAAACAGAAAAAAGAATGCTGAATACCAACCGTACCTCTTTTCAGATCTTCGGAAATAATATTTCAGATGAAGCGAAAAATCAGTTGTACACCGCGTTGAAGCTTCCTATTTCCACACAGGGAGCATTGATGCCTGATGCACACAGCGGATATGGCCTTCCGATCGGTGGAGTTCTCGCTGTAGAAAATGCGGTGATTCCTTACGGAGTCGGAATGGACATAGGATGCAGAATGAGCCTCAGTATTTTGGATACACCGGTTTCATATCTGGACGGTGCAAAAGATAAATATGAAAAAGCACTGGCCGAACATACCAAATTCGGGATGTACGAAACCCATAAATCTCATGTCGAGCACGAAATTTTTGACAGAGATACCTTCGATATGATTCCGATTTTGAGACGGTTAAAAGGAAAAGCCATTAAACAGATGGGAAGCTCAGGTGGCGGAAACCACTTTGTAGAGTTCGGGGAAGTGGAAATTACAGAAGAAGATGCTCAGATCGGACTTCCAAAAGGAAAGTATCTCGGAATTCTTTCTCACAGCGGCTCCCGTGGATTAGGAGCAGAAATCGCACAGTATTACTCCAGGGTAGCAGTTGACCAATGTCCGCTGCCGAAAGAAGCACAGAATTTCGCATGGCTGGATCTTAACACTCATCTTGGATTAGAATATTGGACTGCAATGAACCTAGCCGGAGATTATGCTTCTGCCTGCCATGACGATATTCACCGTAGACTGGTGAAAGCGGTTGGTGGCAGAGTAAAAGCAAGAATTGAAAACCATCACAATTTTGCATGGAAAGAAATCCACAACGGAAAAGAAGTGATTGTCCATCGAAAAGGCGCAACGCCAGCTAATGAAAATGAGCTCGGAATGATTCCCGGATCAATGACCGCAAAAGGGTTTATCGTTCGCGGAAAAGGAAATCCGGATTCACTGAATTCAGCTTCACATGGCGCGGGAAGAGCCCATTCAAGAGGAGAATGCAGAAACCTGTTCACACAAAACGATATCAAAAAAGAATTAAAGCTCAAAAATGTCATTTTGATGGGCGGAAATACCGAAGAAGCACCCATGGCGTATAAAGACATCAATGAAGTCATGAGTGCACAGAGTGAACTGGTAGATATCCTCGGAACTTTTCAGCCAAGAATTGTGAGAATGGATAAATAAAATGGTTGATGAGAATCTGACTGATGCAATTCAAACCTAACAGGTTTCCAACACCTGTTAGGTTTAACAAAAAACAGATTTTGAAAAATAACAACAACTGTCAACAATCAAAAAAATTAACAAAAATGGGAGCACCACATAACATAAAAAGATACGGTGAAGTCTGGCAGGAATTTAGAATTCAAAACGGACTAGAAATTTTAGAAAAATTAAAAAAGAAAGTTATTTTATCAGGAGGATGGGCGTGGCATTTTATGTCTGAAATTGAGCATGCGGAATACAAACACGCTCACGACCATAAGGATATTGATATTTTTGTAATAAAAGAAAACGTTGCCGAAGTTCTTATAACACTTCAACAGGAAGGTTTTCAGAAAGTCTGGACACGATATGATCATCTGCCAAGCGAAGAAAACTTCCGCAGGTATGAGAAAATTGTTGAACTGGAAAATGGTAAACTCCACAGAATTACTATCGATTTCTTCGAAAGAAATGATCTTGAAACCATTGAAGCAAATGGTTTTACTGTTGTGAAGCCTGAACTCTTACTTTCATTTTACAGAAATATTCATTCCAGTGATAAATGCTGGGCAGTAATGGCAGCAAAAGATTTATTAGAAAAAGGAATTGATCCGGTGGGACATTCCAGATTAAGCGAAATACCTAAGTAATAATGGAAAAAATCATACAAATAACCTCAGGAAGAGGACCTTTAGAATGCCAGTGGGTAGTTGCCAAGGTATTGAAGGCTTTCCTTGATGAGGCGAAACAAAATACGATAGACTACGAAATCATTCATCGGGAAAATGGGGACGAAAACCTCACTTTAAAATCTGCAACTCTTCTTTTAAAGGGGAAAAATGTTTCAGAATTCCTTACCAGCTGGTTGGGAAGTATCTGCTGGACGGGTAAAAGTACCTTCAGAAAATTCCATAAAAGAAGCAATTGGTTCATCGGTATTTTTGAAATTGAAGACATTGAAAAGATACATTTCAATGAAAAAGACATCCAGTTTCAAACTACAAGAAGCCAGGGAAGCGGAGGGCAGAATGTGAATAAAGTGAATACAGCCGTTCGGGCCACTCATATTCCAACAGGAGAGAGTGTTTTTGCACAGGACTCCCGTTCACAGCTTGACAATAAAAAATTGGCAGTTGCACGGCTTCATGAAAAAGTGATGGGGCTGTACATCCGGCAGCTGGAAAAAAGAATGCAGGAAACCTGGAACAATCATCTGCAGGTACAAAGAGGAAATCCGGTCCGTACATTTTCAGGAACAGATTTTAAGAAGAATTATCAGGAAAAGTCTTTCAAGAAACAAAGAAACACGTTAAAAAACGAACTTAAAAACTACAGGAATGACCTTAACTAAAAATAAATATTATTTTGAGGCACTGGACAATTATCCATACAGTCTTCCGGATTGCCTGGAAGCACTAAACTATGCCTTGTCGTACGACCCTGAAGATGCAGACAGCCTTTGCCTGATGGGAAGAATATACAGTGAAATGCTGATTGATTACGAAAAAGCAAAGCTTTATTTCGAAGAGGCGATGCAGCATGATGTAACCAATCTCAATACCCCACATTATTATATCAGATGTCTTTTAGATAATGAAGACCTGGAAGAAGCGGAAAAATTGATTGAATATGCATTAAAAATCAAAGGGATCGATAAATGCAGAATATTAATACTTAAATCTTTACTTTTCGAGATCAGGCTGGAATATAAAAAAGTACTGAAACACTTGAAAGAAGCAAAAAAATACAGCTATGCGCAAAGTATGCTTGATGTTTTAAATGGAAAAATAAAATTTATAAAAGCAAAATCCCCTGAAAAAGTAAAGAAAAAACCCAAAAAGAAGACTAAATAAAATCTTAGTTTAAGCGAAAGAGATCACAATGATCTCTTTTTTTGTAGCTTTAAGTATGGAATTACGTTTTGAACTCAAAAATTTACAATTAAAAGAAACTTTCTCCATCGCTTACGGAAACTATGATAAGCGGGAAGCTTTGCTCGTAGCATTATCCCATCAAGGATGCAAAGGATATGGAGAATGTGTGGCAATAGATTATTATCAAATTGATCTTCAGGTTTTTGTTTCAACCCTGAAAAAAATAAAATCAACATTTGAATCACAGAAAATAATCCATCCTAAAGAATTTTTCAGATTTTTATCCAATCTACACCTTCATCCTTTTTTACAGTCGGCACTGGATTGTGCCTATTGGGATCTCTTTGGTAAATTGGAGAATAAAAGTTGTATTGAATTAAATAATCTTCCTTTTGATCATCTGGCTGAAAGTTCTATTACCATTTCCATAGGTTCTATTGATGAGCAGATCAGGAAAATTGAAAAAAGCAGCTGGCACTGTTTTAAAGTGAAATGCAACGGACTGAATATGAATCATATCGAAAAGCTTTTGTCATTGCAAAAAAATATAGCTTTAGATTCCAATGCGAGTCTTACCGTTAATGATTGTCTCATACTTCAGGAATATACTCAGGTTGATCAATTCTCTTATCTTGAACAACCTATGCCGGTTGGACACTATCAAATACTGAAAAAAGACAGTTTTGCCAACTGGATGGCAGATGAAGATTGTCAGAATATAGCCTCTCTGGAAGAATTAATTCCTTATTACAAAAGCATTAATATTAAACTCATGAAGTGCGGAGGTTTAACTCCCGCTTTGGAAATGATAAATAAAGGAAGAGAATTGGGCTATAAAATAATGATCGGCTGCATGACGGAATCTACGGTGGGAATTTCAGCAGCATGTATCTTAGCCGGATTGGCAGACTATTCAGATCTTGACGGTGCTGAACTTATTGCCAATGATTATGCCAGAGGAAACTTCGTAGACAAGGGAAAAATAATACTATCAGACAAACCCGGGTTAGGGATAGAAATAAAATAAGCTTTCTGATGAGAGCTTATTTTATATTTGATCGACAAAGTCATTAGTGCTTATCTTCAGTTTTGAAAATCAGCATTGTAAATGATTTGAAGAAATCTATATTTTCTGAAGGAGTGAGTCTGTTACTTTTTTACAGAAACAATATAATCATATACCCACTGGTGCTGTTCATCAGTTAATTTAGCTTTTGGAGCCATCGCATTCATAATGCCTACCCATTTTACAGAAGTATGCGAAGTAGGATCTGGTAATTTATGACATCTTCCGCAAGAGTTTTCGAAAATTGTTTTCCCTTGTGCAATCTGTTCTGCTGTAGATTGTGCAGCGCCAACAGGTGCCGTTGCTGTCGATGTTTTTGGAGTACAAGAAGCTAGCAGAATACCGGTGAACGTTGCTATAGCAATTATTTTTTTCATGTTTCTTTCTTTGATTGATAACAAATGTAGCAAAATCCCCCTCTTGTTGATAAAATCCCTTCTAGTTTTAATTTAGAAGAAATAAAATTAACGGTATGTTGTATGGGATTATGAAGGTTAATTTCCTATTTTTGAACTCATGAAATTTTCTACAGAAGAGTTAATAGAAGGAATACGGTCAGGAAACAAACGTCTGACCGCAAAAGCTATTACCTTAGTGGAAAGTAAAAAAGCTGAACACAGGCTGCAGGCAGAAGAATTATTAAAGGAAATAATGCCTTTCACCGGAAATTCAATCCGGGTAGGAATCACAGGAGTACCTGGGGCCGGAAAGTCTACTTTTATAGAAAATTTCGGACGGCTGGCTATTGCTAATGGAAAAAAAGTTGCTGTTCTGGCTATTGATCCAAGTTCCTCAATTAATAAAGGAAGTATTTTAGGAGATAAAACCAGAATGGAAGAATTGGCAAAAGAAGAAAATGCATTCATCCGTCCTTCCCCGAGTTCAGGTTTTCTGGGCGGCGTTGCCAATACCACTTTTGAAACCATGATGATCTGCGAGGCTGCCGGCTATGATTATATTCTCATTGAAACCGTAGGAGTAGGGCAGTCGGAAGTTCTGGTAGCTGATATTACCGACGTATTTTTATTTCTTAAAATTATCGGTGGCGGAGATGAACTTCAGGGCATCAAGCGGGGAATTATGGAGATGGTAGATCTCATTTTCATTAATAAAGTGGAAAAGGATAATTTGCAGAAAGCAAAAAATACCAGATTAGAGCTGAAAAGGGCTCTCGATTTTATTCCTCCCAAAGAAAAAGACTGGAAAATTCCGGTATTATTGGGCTCGGCATTGCATAATGAAGGACTAGCTGAGGTTTATACCAAAATTGATGAATTCATTGCTTTGAAAAAAAGGGCAGGACGCTTTAACGAGATCAGGACGCATCAGGCAGAAAAACGCTTTGAATACTGGGTTCAGGAATATATTCTGGCGATGATGAAAAAAAGTGATGCTGTGGAAGAAGCGTATATCAGCCATAAAAAAAATGCTTCGGAAATGGTTTCAAGTCCAAGTACCGAAGCAAAATTATTTGTAGAAAAATTCTTAGCGAAAGAAAAACGTTAAGGTTTACTTTTTTCTTCGTTTTTAGAAACGAAGCCATCATATGTTATGGGCTGACGATCATTACTTCTCATCGACACGAAAGCTTTTCCGTTTTTATACACTTCAATGATCATTTCATCTACGTTACTCACGTCATTAGGTTTAATTTTTACTACCCAATTCCCTTTTTTATTTTGTGTTTTTGTAATTCCAAAATCTTTTGAGGTGAACCGATAGCTGGTTTTATCGTTTCCGCCACCAAATGTTGAAGCTGTAAAAAGCCTTCCAAAATAAGGGAGAACGACTTCTACCACATTATTCCTCAGTTCAACGGTGTAATTTCCGTTCAAATCTAAGATTCGGGAAGCAGGAGCATTCGGTATTGAGTTCATCACATTGATGACATCGTAATTTGTTGGATTTGCTCTCTGGGCATAGAAGGTAAATTCCTGGGAATTCACCATCGCATCTACTGTTTTTGGATCTGACGAGCCTTGCGAAGCACAGCTCTGGAAGAAAAATAAAAATCCAAAAATAAATATAAGTGAAATATACTTTTTCATAATCGTAATAATTGTTAAATTTAAACAAGCAAAATACATGCAAATATATTCCTTCTAAAATTTTTTGGAATAAAAATTGTTAATGTTGAACTATTAACACACGAACTATGAAATTAACACATCTACTTGGAATGGGAGCACTGGCTGTATCAGTTGCCGCTTGTACTACAAACCCAATTACAGGAAGGTCTTCGCTGCAGTTGGCAAATAACTCAGAAATTTTGACAATGTCTTCTCAGGAATATAAAACAACTTTATCTAAAGGTAAAGTAATTACCGGGACATCAGACGCAAAAAGAGTAGCCAATGTAGGAACCAGAATAAAAGGTGCAGCAGAAAGATATTACCAGAGCATTGGGAGATCCGCAGATCTTGCCAACTATAACTGGGAATTCAATCTTTTACAAAGCAGTGAGCTTAATGCCTGGTGTATGCCTGGAGGTAAGGTTGCAGTATATACTGGAATATTACCTGTTACCAAAGATGATAACGGACTTGCCGTAGTATTAGGACATGAAGTGTCTCATGCATTAGCCGGTCATGGAAATGAAAGAATCTCCCAGGCTATGGTTGCCCAATATGGAGGGGCTATTCTTGGTGGAACGATTTCAAATGCTCAATGGGCAAGTGTATTCCAGAAGGTATATCCGGTTGGATCTCAGGTTGCTTTATTGAAATACGGAAGAAACCAAGAGTCAGAAGCTGATGAAATGGGACTTTATCTGATGTCAATGGCGGGATATGATCCAAGAGCGGCCATTCCTTTCTGGAACAGGATGGAAGGTGCTTCTTCAGGATCAAGACAGCCAGAGTTTTTATCTACCCACCCGAATCCTGAAACAAGGATTTCAGATATTAATAAAGACCTTCCCAAAGCCCTTGAATATTATAAGGCTGCAGGAGGAAAAATATAAGGAATCATTTACATTCCAATCCTTAATAAAGCCTTATTATATTTTCAATAAATTGATAAGGCTTTCAATGACTTAACCACCTAACACAATATTATGAAGAGTTTATCAATCACAGGACTTATCCTTTTAGCAGTATCGGCATTACTGTTTTATCTGACTACAGATTTTACAGTTGAGAAAATTACCATGTCTCATGTCATGGGAGTTATGGCTGGAGTAGGCATTGGTTTAATTATCGGCGGAATGGTAGGATATGTAAGTAAGGGGAGCGCGATAAAAGCGGAGCAGCAAAGAAAGGAGTTTAAACAACTTCAGAAAGATAAAGAAGAACTGGAGAAGCAAACAGCTGAAATAGCAAAACGTGAAGCTGAATTACAGGCACAAAATAGAAATCCTCAAATTTAAAATTTGAGGATTTTTTTATAGATGTTATTTTCGAAGGAATTAAAATTTATATCCAAGCCCCACCATAAATAGGTTAGGTCTGTTGTCGTATCTTATTTCTTCACCGGATACTTTATTGATGAAGTTTCTGGTATCTTTACTAAATGCACCTTCATATTTTGCATTCACAATAAGTTTCTTTATTTCAAGCTGTGCTCCAAACTGGTATCCAACTGTGAAATTGTTTTTAACATTTTCCTTAAAATCGTTGAATGTATTATCCTTGCTCAAATTATAACTGGCAACAGGACCTACAAATACGCCCAGCGTATTCCCCAGCACATTGTGTCCTAAAAGCACAGGAAGATCAACACGGTTGCTTTTAACATCGAAACTTGTATTGGATACAGGATCCGTAAATTCATTCTTAAAATGCGTGTAATACAGTTCCGGCATTAAGAAAAATGAAGTCGGAAGATTTACTCTCAATGAAAGTCCCAAGTTAAAACCTACATTATTACTTCCTTTATTTTCTATAGCATTATTTACTGTTCCTGAAATATTTTTCCAAGTTGGAGAACCTGTTGGAAATATTAAATTCGCTTTACCTGCAAGGGATATCTGTGCAGAAGCGAACATAGAAATACCTATTAATGCGATACTAAATACCTTTTTCATTGTCGTCTATTTTTGTAATTGTATTCTCAATAGTTTTATTATTCTCAAGTAGATATTCTCTCAGTTCTTTAAACAGTTCTGATGAATAAACGAAGTCAATAAGATTTTTATTGCCTGCTGTAATCAAAACATCTTTATTTCCTTCCCATTCTTTGATGCCTAATCTCAGATAGACAATCTTTTCACCGATAGTCATTACAGAGTTCATATCATGTGTATTGATAATGGTAGTGGTGTTGTATTCTTTCGTAATTTCCAGAAGAAGATCATCAATTACATTAGAAGTATAAGGATCAAGACCGGAGTTCGGCTCATCACAGAACAAATATTTCGGGTGATTTACAATAGCTCTCGCAATGGCCACCCTTTTTTGCATTCCTCCTGAAATCTCAGATGGAAATTTTCTGTTGGCTTTATCTAAATGTACTCTTCCAATCACCTCAAAAACCCTTCTTTTCTTCTCTCTGAATGTCAGATTAGTGAACATATCCAAAGGGAACATGATATTTTCTTCCACTGTTAAAGAGTCAAACAGGGCACTTCCCTGGAACAGGGTTCCGATCTCGGAGCGTAAATGCTGTTTCTCTTCTCTGTTCATCACATTAATATCTCTTCCATCAAAAAGGATTTCTCCTGAAGAAGGTTGGTATACATTCAATAAACTTTTCAGGAAAACCGTTTTTCCTGAGCCACTCTGGCCAATAATCAAGTTTACTTTTCCTTTCTCAAAAGTGGTTGAAATTCCTTTAAGTACTTCAACGTCATCAAAACTCTTTTTAAGATCTTTTACCTCAATCATTAGCTTAATATTAGTTGGGTTAAAACTAGCTCGGAAAGGATAATGAAAACCATCGTCCAAACTACTGCCTGAGTACTTGCTCTACCCACTTCCAGCGATCCTCCTTTCACGAAATATCCGAAATAAGCAGGTACTGAAGCAATGATAAAGGCAAATACGGTGGTTTTTGCAAATGCATAGTAGATAAATAAATTAGGCATATACATCTGTATCCCTGTAATATAATCCGATTCCGTCCAGTTTCCGGTTAAAATCCCTGCCATATAACCTCCGCCGATACCAAATACGATGCTGATGGCAATCAGTATAGGATTAAAGATCATACACGCGAGTATTTTAGGTAATATCAGGAAGTTGGGAGAGTTTACTCCCATAATATCAAGTGCATCGATCTGCTCCGAAACCCTCATTGTTCCTATACTTGAAGCAATATATGAGCCAACTTTTCCTGCCAGAATCAAGCTGATAATGGTTGGAGAGAATTCCAGTACCAAAACAGCTTTTGTTGCATATCCCACGAATGAATGCGGGATCGGAAATGAAGATGCATCAAAATTATTGAACATCTGAATGGCAACTACTGCTCCTACAAATATAGAAGTGAATATAACGAGCCCAAATGAATTGACTCCCAAATCGTTTATTTCTCTCATGAACAGCTTCCAGAATACCCTCATTTTCTGAGGTTTCTGAAGGGATTTACCTAGAAGGATCATGTATTCTCCTACTGCTGTAAAAAACTTTTTTAACATGGTGCTAAATTAGACTATTTTTATTAAAGCATTATTTATTTTGCATTTTTATCTCCACCAATTACCAATAAAATGGTTTTTAAAATAATAATTAAATCCAGAACAAAACTCCAGTTTCTAACATAGAAAGTGTCGGCCAGGATACGTTTTTTCATTTCAACTTCTACATCTCCGGAGTCTCCCCGAAGGCCGCTTACCTGCGCAAGACCGGTAATTCCTGGGTTTACCATGCTCCTTAAGCTGTACCTGCCAATTTTGGGTTTGTAATAATTGTCTACAGAAAGCATGTGAGGCCTCGGCCCTACGATGGACATTTCTCCTTTGAGTACATTGAGAAACTGTGGCAGTTCATCCAGGCTGGTTTTTCGCAAAAACTTCCCGATTTTGGTAATCCTGGAATCATTTTCCTGAGTGGTTTTGGTACTTGATTCATCATTCACAATCATCGTCCTGAATTTAATGCAGTGGAATACCTCTTCATGAAAACCATATCTTTTCTGCAGAAAAAAAACAGGACCTTTAGAGCTGGTCTTTATTAAAATGGCGATAATGGGAAATAACCAGGAACATATACAAACCAATACGGCAATTGAAAATATAAAATCAAACGTTCTTTTCACCAAAAAATTAGCATAATAATCCAAAGGATATTTTGCCTGGTTGAGAATGGGCTGAGTTTGGATATAGCCCAGATCATAAAGGAAAAAATCGCTTTGAGTGATACTTGGAATTAAGGAGATATGAACTTTATTGTCTTCCGCTAATCTGAAAATTTCAGTTTCGCTATGTTCATCAAATGAATTTTCCGTAGATAAAAACAGAGTATGGATTTCATTTTCCTTCCAGAAACCGACAAGTTGCTCCGCGCTTATATCGGAAGTTTCATAGTTGAAAATCCTGTACCCGTAGTCTTTTCTGTCCTGAAATATATTTTTCAGAATTTCGGTAGAGCTGGTCTCTCCCAGAAACATCACATTTCTGTAGTTAATCCCCTGTGAACGAAAATATTTTATGGCAAAATAGATAATCGATTTCACAAGGAAAATACAGAATAAAAGGAAAAAGGAAAGCCAGTAGATATCCGAATTAAAAAATACATTGTAACTTACCTTTCCTATAAGCAGCACACCGAGTATAAAAAAGATAAAGTGAATCAACAGCCGCTCCAAAAACAGGGTATAGGTTAAATTCCTTGCAATATTATAAATTTTTGTTCTGCCGCTTAACAGCATCCAAAACAAAAACAGCAATATCAGGGAAAAAACATTCTGATACCAGGTCTCTTTATTGTATTTTAAGTTTTCGTTTCTGCTTAAAAAAAAGAATATAAAAATAGATGCAATAACCAAGAGGTCAAGCAGTATGATGATCGATTTCAGGTATCTAGAGTATCGAATTCTCTGCATCTATCAGTGTTATAGCGGATACGAAGAGCTAAGGTACGTTTTTTTATGGGATATTTAAATATTTATGCGTTTGCACCGATGCCTGCCATTCTGGGTGAGCTAAGATAAAATCTGTGATTTTAGGATACATTTCATCACGTTTGCTCCATTCACTTTGAAGGTATAGCCTGCAGTGTTCTGAAACTTTGGAAGCCTGCTCCTGTGCAAAAGCAAAATCGTTGTTGTTGAAAGCGATTACTTTAAGTTCATTGGCTTTCTGATAGATTTCTTCTTTGGGAAGACCTGTTTTCTTTGGAGAAAGGGTAATCCAGTCCAATTGTCCACTCATCGGATAAGCTCCTGATGTTTCAATATGTATGGTGCATCCCAATTCTTTTAATTTGGATGTAAGGACGTCCAGATTCCACATCAATGGCTCTCCACCTGTTAACACAATCGTTTTGCAGTGTTTTGCTGCAGTTTCGGCAATTTCTTCGGCATGCATCAACGGATGTAGATCCGGATTCCAGCTTTCTTTTACATCGCACCAGTGACAGCCGACGTCACAGCCTCCCAATCGGATAAAATAGGCTGCTTTTCCGGTGTGTGCTCCTTCTCCTTGTAAAGTGTAAAAATGCTCCATCACAGGGAGCATTTTACCTTCTTTTAATAAAATATCTTCTTCTTTGTTCATTATAAAATTAGTCGTTATAGACTGAAGTTTTGTAAGCGATGATGGTGTTTTTCATCAACATCGCTCTTGTCATTGGTCCTACACCTCCCGGTACAGGGGTGATCCAGCTTGCTTTTGCCGCACAGCTGTCAAAATCTACATCACCTGCCAGGTAGTATCCTTTTGGAGAATCATCATCCACTCTGGTGATTCCTACGTCCACTACTACAGCACCTTCTTTGATCATTTCTCCTTTTAAAAAGTGAGGATCTCCCAAGGCTGTAATGACGATATCTGCTTTTTTAGTGTATTCTTCGATGTCTTTCGTATAAGAATGGGTAAGGGTAACGGTAGAATTTCCCGGGAAGTCTTTTCTTCCCATCAGGATACTCATTGGTCTTCCTACGATCTTACTTCTTCCGATAATGACACAGTCTTTTCCTTTCGTTTCGATGTTATATCTTTCCAGCAATGTTAAAATTCCGAATGGAGTAGCAGGCAGGAATGTATCCATTTCCAGTGCCATTTTTCCGAAATTTTCCGGGTGGAAACCATCCACGTCTTTTCTCGGATCAATTGCCAGAATGATTTTCTCCTGATCGATCTGGTCCGGTAAAGGAAGCTGAACGATAAACCCGTCTACTGATTTGGATTTATTTAATTCATCAATTTTTTCCAACAGCTCAGATTCTGAAACCGTACTTGGAAATTTCACAAGGGTAGAACGGAATCCTACTTCCTCACAATCTTTCACTTTGCTGTTTACATAGGCCTTGCTTGCTCCATTGTTTCCTACAAGAATGGCTACCAGGTGAGGCGCTCTTTTCTTGCTCTCAAGGATTTTTTCAACTTCAACCTTGATTTCTGCTTTTATTTCTTTGGATACTTTAAGTCCGTCAAGAATTTCTGCCATTTTTACTTTTTATTTTTATTAGATTTTTGTAATACCTTCATCTGGCGGATTCCATGTGAAATAAAATCACTGCTTCCTACATAGATATCTCCTTTTTTGGGTTCATTTTTAGATCTTTTTCCGGTAACGCCTTCGTAAAAGTCTATCGGAAAATAGTAGATCTTCCTCCCTAATAATCTTAAGCCGGGAAGCAGTTTATAATAGTATGACCTTAATGCAGACATCCGTTATTTATTTCCTTTGTAGTATTTGATCAGTCCGTTGGTTGAGCTGTCATGAGCCGTTATTTCTTCATTGTTCTCAAGTTCCGGTAAAATTTTATTTGCTAAAACTTTCCCCAGTTCCACTCCAAACTGATCAAAACTGAAGATATTCCAGATCACTCCCTGTACAAAGATTTTATGTTCATACATTGCAATTAATTGTCCTAATGAAAACGGAGTTAATTCCTTGAATAATATAGAGTTGGTTGGAGTATCTCCGTGGAAGACCTTGAAATTGACCAGCCTGCTGATCTCTTCGTCAGATTTTCCTGCACTTCTTAATTCTTCTTCCACTTCCACTTCAGATTTTCCGAAGGCAAGTGCTTCAGTCTGAGCGAAAAAGTTGGCCAATAATTTATCCTGATGATCAGATACCACATTGCAGCTTTTTGCATAAGCGATAAAATCTGCAGGAATCAATTCTGTTCCCTGGTGGATCAATTGGTAGAAAGCATGCTGTCCGTTTGTACCAGGTTCTCCCCAGATAATCGGTCCTGTTTCATATTCTACGAATTCTCCATTTCTATCCACACATTTT
Source organism: Chryseobacterium soli (assembly GCF_000737705.1). Taxonomy (GTDB): domain Bacteria; phylum Bacteroidota; class Bacteroidia; order Flavobacteriales; family Weeksellaceae; genus Chryseobacterium; species Chryseobacterium soli. The sequence continues at coordinate 748,188 of NZ_JPRH01000001.1, forward strand.
CCGTTACTTTCCATGTCTCCCTGCTGTAAATACGCAGCAAATCTGTCAAGATATTGAGAATATGGTAGAATGGCATAAGTAGTTGCTGCATAAAAATTTCGATACCAGATTCCTAATAATCCCATTAAAACAGGAATGTTTTCTGCGAAATCTGAAGTCTGGAAATGCTGATCGGTATCAAAAGCTCCTTTTAGAAGCTGTTCAAAATTGTCATACCCTACCGAAAGAACGATGCTTAGTCCGATAGCACTCCAAAGAGAGTATCTTCCACCTACCCAGTCCCAGAATTCAAAAATGTTTTCTTCTGCGATTCCGAACTTTTTAACTTCTTGAATATTAGTGGATAAAGCTACGAAATGTTTGGCTACATCTTCCTGTTTTCCTGCTTTCAGGAACCAGTCTTTTGCAGAATTGGCGTTGGTCATTGTTTCCTGAGTTGTAAATGTCTTGGAAGCAATGATGAATAATGTTGTTTCAGGATTTAAATTCTTTACCACTTCAGCGATGTGGTTTCCGTCTACATTGGAAACAAAATGTACATCCAGTCTTGTTTTAAAATGCTTCAAAGCCGAACATACCATGACAGGACCAAGGTCTGAACCTCCGATTCCTATGTTTACGACATCTGTAATTTCTTTTCCGCTGAATCCTTTATGGGCTCCTGAAATAATCTTTTCGGAAAAAGATTTCATATGGTTCAGGACATTTTTAATCTGAGGCTTAATATTTTCGCCATCCACCAGAATTTCTTTATCAGAAAAATCCCTCAACGCTGTATGAAGCACAGCTCTGCCTTCTGTTTCATTGATTTTATCACCAGAAAACATTTTAGCAATAGCATCCTTCAGCTGGCATTCTTCAGCCAGGTTTAATAAAAGCTCTTTTGTTCTGGTATCGATAAGATTTTTAGAATAATCAAAAAGAAAATTATCTCTTTGTAAAGAAAATTCTTCAAAACGATTCGGATTGTATTGAAAAAGACTTCTTAGTTCAAAGTCGTTTCCTGCAAAATGTTCATCGAGTGCTTTCCAGCTGTTGGTTTGTATAGGATTTATTTTTGATAGCATATTTCCGGAATTAAATTATAGGTTGAAAGAAACAACGGTAAGACTTAGAATGTCTAAAATCTATCGTGTCGAGTTTCTAATTTGCAAATTTAAGGAAAAATAAAACCTCCGAGAAATCCGGAGGTTGAACTTTATCGTTAAATTTTCTTGAACGGGGCGATCGGATGATTAGCTAAAAGCGGATATAGCCATCTCAGCCTATTAATCTTCGTCCATTTCGTTCAGTATATTTTCCAGTTGTTTGGCATGGCGCCCATAGAAATATCTGGTCCAGAAAACAATACCTACAACATATAGTAAAGTTCCTATTAATACTGCTAAGATGAGATATTGCAGATGAAAATCGGTAAGGGTGCTTAGTGATTTTCCTTTTCCCTCCATCACGGTATAGGTTTCCAGTCCTAACGTAATCATAAGGTGAGGAAGTAACAGAAACCCAAAGGATTGATACCTTTCCATATTGAGTTTTAATTCATGATAGATTTTCCATAAACTGTTTTTGGTGTTTCCAATATACAGTTCCGTCTGTTTGTAAAACGTATAAAATCCGGAAAGATAATAGGAAGATATAACGACAAACATGGTGTATGAAGTATAATAAATCATGTTTTGTGAAGCAGAAAATCTGAATTGAAGCGGGAAGAAAGCAATAAGAATAATGGCAATAATCTGCATGAAGAATTCCTTTTTCATGATTTTCTGAAGTTTTTCAATAGGGTGCTTGCTTTTTTGTAATTGCTCTATGGTGTTGGGAATGTTTATAGCTGTGTTTTCGTTATCCCATTCTGTTTTTAAAGTGTCAAAATTCATAACCTGATTTTTTAATGATTTGTTGTAGTTTTTCTTTAGTTCTGCTGAGTTTTACCCGGGCATTGCCTTCGCTTACTCCTAAATTGTCTCCGATTTCTTTATGAGACATTCCTTCCATAAAATAGAAGATCACAGCCTTTTCTAAAGCATTAAGCCCCTGGACGGCTTTATAGAATATCTCCAGCTGTTTGTCTTTTGTGGGATTGTAATCTTCGTTTGCCATTTCAAAATGATACGGAACATCCGCCTGGCTGCCTGTTCTCTGCTTTTCTTTTTTAAGGAAGGTGATCGCCGTATTGATGGCCACCCGGTACATCCAGGTAGAAAATTCGCTGTTTCCTTTAAAGTTCTGGTAAGATTTCCAGAGCTGGATCATTATTTCCTGCTGCAGATCTTCACGGTCTTCGATAGAATCAGCATACATACGCGAGGCCTTATACAAAATGCCTTTATGCTGTGTGACGAGCTTCAGGAAAGCAGCTTCGGTTGGATTGCTCACGGTAATTTCTGGTTTTAGTTACTGATTTTTTACTGGGTTTACAGTATATCCTTTTGTTCTTAATAGATTGATTAAGCCATTGTCACCTAGTAAATGAGCGCTTCCGACTGCAAAAAAAGAACTTTGATTTTTCATGATTTCGGGCATCTTTTCTGCCCAGCTTTTATTTCTGTCTGTCAGCATTATTTTTTCCTGATCTTTATTCATGAATCTTTTATCCTTAACGAGTCTGTCTAAAGTCTGCAAATCCTCCTTCTTAAATGATTCAACCATTTTTTGAGCCAGTATTGCATACTCATTTCCCATTTTGAGCTGGGAAATAGCATCCTTTAAAGTGTATGCTCCTCCTATTGCATGAGACTGGTCATCTACCTTTTCCAGCGCTCCAATATGTTTTTTGTTTTGCAGTGCCTTTTTAAGAAGTTCTATTTCATACATTTTTACTTCGGTTTGTGGACATGGAATTGCTTTAGTGCTAATAAGAGAATAAAGTGCCTGAGGGCTGTAACTGTTTACATTTTGCAAGGTAGTTCCATATTCCGAAAGAATCGCATCCAGTTCTTTTGCTTCTTTAGGAGAAAGCTTATCAGAAATTTTTTGATCCGAGCTGAGCATTTTCTGCATCGCTGCCATCTCTTTTGAATCGGTATAATTGATTTCCAGTATCAGATTGTCAGAATTTTCCAGGGCTTTGGTTACCTTTGGTTTTATTTCAAAATCTTTACTGCAGATCATATGAAAGGTTCCCATAATATAAGAAGGTTTCGAAATTCCGTTTCCGGAAACTTCCCATAAAAGACTTTTATTGTCATCGGAAATTTTATTTTGTGCTTTTACTGCAAGAGACATGCATGATATTAAAGCAGCGAATCCAAGTTGAACGAATGTTTTCATACTATTAATTTTATCTTGTTTTTAATGAGTAAGTAAGAGAATGAAATATTCGTTACAGTTTTTTTTAAATAATTGTTGAAAATACAAAAACCTCCGCATTTCTTGCGGAGGCCAGTAAAATCTAAAATTATGATAAATAACCCGAAGGTTAGGATAGCTGATGGTTATTCAGAAATATTCTGATTCGGCTTTTTGAATGCTTTTCTTTTTCTTAAAAAATAGACTGCAACTCCTAAGATTAACAGAATCGGCCATATCACGATTAATCCGACAAATATTCTTTGGATTAAATAAGATCCTTCCACAAAAGCGGTTTTAGCACCATACAGGAAGTTGAATTTATATTTATTGTCAATACTGGTGGTATTGGTGATGGCAATTTCGGTAATGCGGAGTTTAGGTTCTTTAATATAAATATCTATGGTACTGTATTTTAAATTGTCGGCTACATTCATATTGGCAAGCTGCTGTGCATTTTCTTCCTGCATATTGTCATTGCCCATATTCACCTTGTCTTTACTGGTTTTTAGCTGTGTAATGTTTTCATTCGTCTTTTTAATCCTTTTGCCCTCAAGCTCTGCGTATTTTATGCCTGCTGTTACATCTTCCGCATCAATTGTTCTTGAATTTAAAAACAGTTTTTTATTATTGATGAGCGTTAAAAATTCTCCTAATTTTTCAGTAGGTACACGAACGTTCATTGTATTTTCTGTCTGATATTTCTTTACCAGCATAGCTTCTTCATTGGACGTATCATACGTATTTTCAGAAACCACATTACTCTGAAGATTGCTGTGGGTAACAAATCCTCCCAGATCCTGAACTGATTTTTCTATGGAAACGGTAGTTTCATACACATCTTTTACCTCCATATTTACTTGTGCCGTTTTGATGAACTGTTTGTCTTTTACGGCCATCGTTGCAGCAGAAGAAACACTATCTGAAACGACTACAGCTGCTGAATCTGCGTTCTGTAAAGATTCATATTTACTGGTTACTGCTTCCCCTTTTTTACATGAAGATAGACCCAGTAAAAAAATAGCAGATAGTGATAAGGTGATGTAAGTAGTTTTCATAGTATTGATTTTTTATTGTTTGCTTACTCCAAAGTTCCCCCTGAATCCGTTGTAATGTTTGAAAAACTCAAGTAAAAAAATTGTAAATAATGAATTTAGTGTAATGTTTTATAAATCAATATTTTGTAAAATAAATACCGGTGTTTAAAGGAATTTACGGATTGATTTTTGCTTGTCTTTTACAAATCAAATCCAAACTATAATTATGTCAAATACTTTTTCCAAAATCAGAAACGCGATAGAATTATTCAGATCCATAGATTTCGATCAGCTGAGTGCCATTTCTCAAAAAGTTGACCTTCCCAAACTGATGCAGAATTTTTCCACATTAGACGATAAACAGATGGGCGGATTAATGAAAATGCTCGATCCGAATAAAAAAAAGAAAGAATTGCCGCCTATTGATGGCGACTTTTACGATATCTACCATACACTGTCTCCTGAACAGCGGGAAATTCAGCTTAAGGTAAGAGCGTTTATGGAAAAAGAGGTCAAACCTTTAGTTAATCATTATTGGCTGAGAGACGAGTTTCCTTTCGAGCTGATCCCTAAATTTCAAAAACTGAATATCTGCGGAGTTACCTACGAAGGATATGGCTGTCCTGGAATGCCCTTTTTAATGGAAGGCGTTATTGCGATGGAAATGGCCAGGATTGATGCCTCTATTGCTACATTCTTTGGCGTACAGTCCGGGTTGGCAATGGGCTCAATTTATATCTGCGGTTCAGAAGAACAAAAACAGAAATGGCTTCCACAGATGCAGAAATTTGAAAAGATCGGAGCTTTCGGGTTGACAGAACCGGAAGTGGGTTCCGGTGCAGCAGGCGGTTTAACAGTAACCTGCAAAAATACGCCGGAAGGCTGGATCCTTAATGGCCAGAAGAAATGGATCGGTAATGCAACATTTGCAGATCTGATTATCATTTGGGCAAAAGACGTAGACAGTGGAGAAGTGAAAGGATTTATTGTAGAAAAAGATAATCCTGGGTTCTCAGTTGAAAAAATTAAGGGAAAAATGGCCCTCCGAATCGTTCAGAACGGGTTGATAACCTTAAAAGACTGTATAGTAACAGAAGAAAACAGGCTGCAGAATGCCAATTCATTTAAAGATACGGCAAAAGTATTAAGAATGACCAGAGCAGGAGTGGCTTGGATGGCGACCGGCTGTGCAAGAGGAGCCTACGAGAGTGCCTTGGATTACACCAGAAAAAGAGAACAATTTGGAAAACCCATTGCTTCATTTCAAATGATTCAGGGACATCTGGTGGAAATGTTGTCTAATCTTACCGCAATGCAGACGATGGTATTCAGATTGTCTGAAATGCAGGACGAAGGTATTTTAAAAGATGAGCATGCATCCTTGGCAAAAGTATTCTGTACGTTGAGAACAAGAGATATTGTTTCCAGGGCCAGAGAAGTAATGGGTGGAAATGGAATCTTGCTGGAATATGATGTGGCAAGATTTGTAGCGGATTCCGAAGCAATCTATTCCTATGAAGGAACAAAAGAAATCAATTCCCTGATTGTCGGAAGATCAATTACCGGATTCAGTGCATTTGTATAATTATATGAGTCAGTTGTGAATGGTCAATAAACTTTGCGGTCAATTGTAATTAAATTTCAATAGACCGCCAAACTCAAAATTGACCATTCATCATTCACTCTTTTCAGAAAGTATTTTTCTCAGCTTACTAAGGCTTTATATTTTTCTTTGTTATCAATAATAATCCAGATATTGATCAGGAATAAAACAGCAGCTATGGCAATGCCGGTAGAAGACGGAGCTCTGTACACATTATGCAGCAAAATACCTACCATTACCGGGAGAATAACAATAGCTCCCAATGCTCTTGTTTTTGGAAAGATGAATAGCAACCCTCCAATAACTTCCACAGTCCCCACCAGTGGCATCAGCCAGCCAATTTCTGTGAAAGCAGCAAATAATTTCATTTGCTCTTCTGTAAGTTTTGGCATAGGATTGTAGTGAAAAAACTTGTCAAGACCCGCATTAATAAACATAAGGCCGAAAAGCAGGCACAGAATAAATTTTACGATTTTCATGATTGATGATATTTAATCAAATGTAAAACAAAAATGTTTTTCAACATGTATTTTGGAATAAAATTTATCTATTTTATTGAATTAACTTTAAATTTCATGTAATAAATACAATTTGATTTTATATTTTTGCTAAACAAATCAAACTAAATTAATAGTATTATGTTGAAAAATCTTCAAAAACTAAATCGTAGTGAATTAAAAGAGATTAATGGAGGGATAGGTATTGGCCCTTGTGATATCGGTCCTGTTGGATGTCCATGTAAAATCCCTGCCGGTGATCCATGTCTTGGTGGTGGAGGTGATCCCGGAGGTCCTGGTGGGGATCCTGTAGGATATTGCCCGGACAGTCATACTTATATTCCTTGTACCCAAAGCTGTCCAAACGGAATGAGTCCGTTTTGTGCCATAGGATAAAAAATACGAAAGCCCTCTCTTTGAGGGCTTTTTGTTTGAATTATAGTAAAGGTATAGTATTGCTACTGTTATGAAAATTGTACTAAGAAATAGCCTGCCTCATTACCTTCCTGTAATTTTTTTGCTCTATTATCGGCGAAAATATAACCAATGCCACCACCGAATAATCCCTCATGCAGAGGACTGATTTTTTTGATATCCGAGTCCAGTAACTGAGTGATAAAATAATAGCGTGGGCTTTCATATAACGGATCTTGCAGCCAGCAAGGCCGACCTAAAACTTTACTGATACCAATCCCACTGTCGGGATCATTCAATTCCTCTTCCATTTGTTCGCTGGTTAAGGGCTGCTGAGCAATATAGGTTTTTGGAATTGGATCTTCAAGAGTCGCTGGGGTGAGTTCTATTTCTGCCAGGGTATGAAGCAGCACCTTACTGTATCCAAGCGACAGCTTGTCCATTTCGCTTTGCTGATGTACGGTGAATTGACGTGTTGAAGAATGTTTATATATATTGCTTTCCTTTTCCACAGAAATGAATACGGTCAGCGCCATACCTGATGGTATGAAGGGAATACTGAGGAAACTCGATGTCATCGTCAGTAACGGCATCATCAGTTTACCTGTCTTCGGGTCTTTTGGCCAAAGAGCAGGATCGGTGAGCCATGCACCTCCGCCTATCTGTCCAAGGTTCTGGTTCTGTTCAGAAAAAATAATTTGATTGATACCCATAAGTGGTGATCATTAGCTGATATGTTAATCCATTTCTTTTAAAGTGATATTCTTGGATATTTTATAACTCTTTTTCTTTTTGTGGGGCCTTTCTTCTTCCCCAAGCAATTTACCCCAGGGTTTCAAACCGTCAATTCTTTCAAAAATAATTTTAATAATCGCAATAGCCGGGATACAGAGAAACATTCCTGCAATTCCCCAAAGGTGCTCTCCTAAAATGATTCCGATAAAAGAAAACAGGGCATTGATTTTTACTTTTGAACCAACCACAAATGGCAGCACAATATTTCCGTCAATGATATGGACTCCAATATAACCAATAACGACATAGATACATGTTGAAGGTGTACCTGTTGCAAAGGCGATGAAACATGAGATTAAAAGGGAGATAAAGATTCCCAGATAAGGAATCACATTTAATAATCCGGTAAGAACAGCCAGAAGAACTGCATATTTAACTCCAAAAACAGTAAGAACGATTGAAGCAAGGGTTGAAACAATCAATACCTGAAGACAGAGTCCGGTAATGTATTTTTTCGTCATGATGCGAATTTCCGTAACCACTTCCTGCACACTTGTTTTATGTTTTTCGTTAAAAACATTGACAATGAAATTATTCAATACTCTTCTGTAATTTAAAATGAAGATGAAAAACAGGATGAAAAATAATATAAATCCAAGCCCTGTTGAAAATATTCCGAAAGTAAAGCCTAAAATCACGCCGGAAGAAGATAAAAGTTTGTTTAACCCCTGATCTATATATCCCAACTGTTCATCAATTTTAACATGGAACGTTTCAGAAACCCACTTTTGAAGATTATGAAAAACAGTATTGAACTGCATTCTAAGATGCGGAAGATCCTTGCTGAAATTAGATAATTGTGATCCGAAAAAGTAGATAAGTCCCGTTAAAATTACCAGCATGATCATCACAGAAGTCATGGTAGAGATTGATCGCGGGAATCTCAGTCTTCTTTCCATAAACGTTGCAATAGGCAAAAACAGCATCGCCATTAAGAAAGCAAAGAAAAAAGGGGCTAAAATACTTTGTCCCAGCACAAGCAGGTATCCGATACCGATGACGGACACAACAACGAGGGTGAGATTAACAAGGAAAGGAAGTTTGAGAAAATTCATAGTTTCAAGTGTGTATTATAAAAGTAACAAAAGCTGTGGAATTTAAGTTAAAAAAAACTTAAATTCTTTTTGTTTAAGCAAATTCTATTCCGTGAAGTAACTAAAGGACTTTATTCTGTTTCGCAGAGATAAAAAAAATACTTTGTTTTTTTAATGAAAAGAAAAACACATCCCAAAAATTTGAGATGTGTTGATATATTGATAAGTTATAACAAATTGTTATTTTTCAATCGCAATTTCAATTACTTCTTCCATTCTGTTGACATAGTGTACTTTAAGATCTTTTAAATAATCTTTTTTAATTTCTTCTACATCTTTTCTGTTGGCCTCGCAAAGAATAACATCTTTAATACCTGCACGGGTAGCCGCCAGAAGTTTTTCTTTAATTCCACCCACAGGAAGAACTTTTCCTCGCAAGGTAATTTCTCCGGTCATGGCAAGATGAGGTTTCACTTTTTTATTTTTAAATGAAGAAACCATTGATGTCAGCATCGCGATTCCTGCAGAAGGTCCGTCTTTTGGAGTAGCTCCTTCGGGAACGTGTACATGAATATTCTTTTTATCGATATCCTCCTGGCTGATTCCAAGCTCATCATGTTTAGCTTTGATATATTCCAAAGCAATCGTCGCCGATTCTTTCATGACAGTTCCCAGGTTACCGGTCATCGTCAGGGTCCCTTTTCCATTGCTTAAAATACTCTCAATGAATAAGATATCACCTCCTACGCTGGTCCAGGCCAATCCTGTAACAACACCCGGAACTCCGGTAATTTCAGAAATGCTTTTCGGCCTCGGCACTCCAAGAATTTCGTCTACTTTTTCCAGAGAAATTTTAGGATCGTATTCTTTTAATAAAGCAGTCTGCAAAGCGACCCAACGGGCAATACCTGCGATTCTTTTTTCCAGCGTTCTTACGCCGCTTTCGGAAGTATGAGCTTCAATAATATGCTTCAGTTCAGGATTTCCCAGTTTGAATGATTTGGTATCCAATCCGTTCTCTTCCTGCTGCTTTTTGATAAGGTGTCTTTTTGCAATTTCAATTTTTTCTTCCAGTGTGTATCCGGCGATCTGAATGATCTCCATTCGGTCTAGTAACGGAGTCTGAATCGTAGAAAGTGAATTGGCGGTTGCCAGAAACATCACTTTTGACAAATCATAACCCATTTCCAGGAAGTTATCATAAAATGCTTTATTTTGTTCAGGATCAAGAACTTCAAGCAAAGCAGAACTTGGATCTCCATGAATTCCTTTTCCTACTTTGTCAATCTCATCCAAAACAATCACAGGATTTGAGGTTCCTGATTTTTTGATGGACTGAAGAATTCTTCCGGCCATAGCACCAATATAGGTTTTTCTATGCCCTCTGATTTCGCTCTCGTCATGAAGTCCGCCTAAAGAAACACGAACATATTTTCTTCCCAGTGCATCTGCAACAGATTTTCCTAAGGAAGTTTTACCTACTCCCGGAGGCCCTACCAGTAAAAGGATAGGAGACTTCATATTGTTCTTTAATTTTAAAACAGCGATGTGCTCTAAAATTCTTTTCTTAATATCTTCCAGTCCGAAATGGGCTTTATCTAAAACCTTTTCAGCCTTTGCAATGTCAAAAAGATCTTTGGTATAGGTCTCCCACGGAAGATCTGTAAAGAAATCCAGATAGTTTCTCTGTACATTGTAATCCGGAGAATTAGGGTTTTGACGCTGCAGTCTTCCAATTTCTTTTTGAAAATGCTCCTCAACTTCAAGACTCCATTTCTTGTCTTTAGCTTTATTGATCAGATCTTCAACATCACTCTCAGGTCCACCTCCCAGTTCGTCCTGGATGGTTCTGATCTGCTGGTTCAGAAAATATTCTCTCTGCTGTTTGTCAAGGTCTTTGGAGGTCTTCTGATGTATCTGATTTCTCAATTCTAATTTTCTGAAATCTTCATGCATCATTTCATAACATCTGTTCGCTCTTTCCATTAAGTTTTTCTCTTCAAGCAGCTTCTGCTTTTCGATAGAACCAAAATTCGCGTTGGTACAGATGAAATTTAGTAAATCATCATTATTATTGATGTTTTTGATGGCAAAATTCGCCGCATTCGGAATATTAGGATCCAGTTCAATGATTTTTAAAGCCAGATCTTTAACATTCTCTAATAATGCTTCGTATTCTTCCTTATTCTTAGGTTTTGAATCTTTCAATTTTGAAATCTCTGCCTTGAAATAAGGTTTGGTTTCTACAAAATTCTTAATTTTAAACCGGTGAAAACCTTTGGTAATGGCTGTAATATTGCCTTCCGGAAGTTTTATTATTTTAATAATTTTTGCCAGTGTACCAGTTTGGTAAATGTCTTTTTCAGTCGGTTGTTCCAGGTCAGAGTTTTTCTGGCTTACGATTCCGATGAAATCTCCGTTTTTTTGTGCTTCTTCAAGAAGCTGTATCGATGTTTTTCTTCCAGCAGTAATAGGAATTACCACATTGGGGAACATGACCATATTTCTTACGGGAAGTATAGGGAATATTTTTTGTTCGGAATTTTTATCAGTCTCCGAAAAATCGGAAAGATTGATTTCTTCAGCTACGATATCAAATCCATCGCTAATCATTTCCTCTAAACTAATATCTTCAAATTCTGTCATAGTTAATCGAATGACAAATTGTCATTTTCGTTTTAAATCGTTAAAGTGATATTTCATGATATACCTTGAAAAATAGTGGCATAGTATGATTTGCTAAAAATGCACAATACTTATGCCATTTGTTTTTTGCTAAAAAATATGGCCAAAATTTCCTTTTTTACATAATTTTAATTTTAAAAAATTAAAAAGACCGCTTTGATTTCTGTAATTTCTTAAAAATGTGTATTTTCGCAAACTGATAAAAAACTATAATTTATAAAATGGCAATTTTAGGACAGATTAGGAACAGACCTTGGCTTTTGATGGGAGTAATTGCATTGGCGCTTTTAGCGTTCTTGGTAAACCCGGATAGTATCGATAAGGTTTTTGGTAAAAATCCTGATGTTTTAGGAAAAGTAAATGGTGAAAAAATTACCCGTGAGGAGTATAATGATCAACTTTTCATTCTACAACAGCAGGCTGAGCAGCAAGGTCAACCGAAAAATGGCCTTGAAGAACAGGCTTGGCAGTTACTTGTGCAATCTAAGCTTATCAAACAGCAGTTTGAAAAATTAGGCTTTGAATTAACGGAAGATTACTTTTGGAGTCAAATCCAGTATGATCAGATGTTTGCACAGAACAAACAGTTCTTTGATGAGAAAGGGAATTTCAAAACTCAGGACCTTAAAAAAGAAATTGAAAACTTAAAAAACACCAACGCTGATGGCTATAACCAATGGTTGAAAACCAGAAAAACAATCGAATACCGATTGATGGCGAGACAGGTGTTTTCTAATATTTCCATTGGAGTTACTACCGGTAAAAAAGAAGCTGAAGAATTAATGAAGCAGAGAGATCAGTTAGCTGATATCGACTATGTGAAAATAGATTACGCAGCGTATCTTCAGAAAACTAAAATCAACGTTTCTACGGATGATCTTGCTAATTATATCAAGCAGCATCCGGTAATGTTCAAAGCAGAAGCAAGCAGAAATATTGGTATTGCTTATTTTCCTTCTCAGGCAAGTGCTGCTGATGATGCAGCCGCTCAGAAAGAGATTACAAAATTGTATTCCGGAGGAACAGATGCTAGCGGTGGAACAGAGAATTTCCAGAACACTAAGAATGATTCTATGTTCGTAACGGCAAACTCTGATACCCCTTTCAACAACCAGTATGTGAAGCCTACTCAATTACCGCAAGCTATCCAGGCACAGATCCCGGCGGCGGCAGTAGGGCAGACTTTTGGTCCTTACAAAGAGCAGAACTATTATGTAGTTTCTAAACTAGTAGGTAAAAAGACTTCAGATTCTACGTTATCAAGACATATCCTTATTGCATTTAAAGGAAGCCCGGCAGGACAAGGCGTTACAAGATCTAAAGAGGAAGCTAAGAAGTTAGCAGATTCTATCGGAGCAATTGTAAAAGCTAATCCGGCTAAATTTACAGATTATATCAAACTTTCTAATGATCCTAGTTCTGCTGCTCAAGGTGGAAGCTTAGGCTGGACAACTCCAGAAACTCCTTTCGTTCCTGAATTCTTAACTTATTTAGCGAACAATCCTAAAGGAGCTACAGGGGTGGTAGAAACTCAGTTTGGATACCATATCATCAATATTGAAGATAAGAAAGCAGGATCAATGGGGTATAAAGTAGCCAATCTTACGAAAGCAATTAAGCCTTCTGATGCTACTGAAGCTGAAACTGATAAAAAAGCAAGAAGATTTATCCAGCAGGTACAAGGGAAATCTTTCAATGATTTCGTGAATATCGCTAAAAAAGGAAACTACCAATTCTCGAATCCTAAGTCTGCAAAAAGATTTGACGGACAGCTTCAAGGGTTAGGAACAGATAAAGATTCTGAAATCTTAGCTTGGGCATTTGACAAAAAGAGATCTAAAGGAGACACTGAATTCTTTACTGTAGAAGGTACAGGAGATAAAATTGTAGTGTATCTAAACGGAAAACAAGAAAAAGGACTTGCTGATCCAGAATCAGTAAGAGACCAGATTGAAGTTATCGTAAAAAATAAATTGGCAGCGAAACAAATCTCTGATAAGATTACAGCCGCTAAAGCTTCAAGCTTAGATCAAATTGCTAAACTATTTGCATCATCAAAGCAAACTGCTCAGGTTAACCTATTGAACCCGTCTGTGGCTGGAGCTATGGAACCTAAAGTGGCAGGTGCAGCATTTGGTGTGGCAAAAGGAAAATTATCTAATCCTGTTGAAGGAGGAACAGGGGTTTATGTTTTGATCAAAAAGAACGAAACAACCAACAAACAACCTGGTGACCTTAAACAATTCACAGAGTCTATTACTCAAAGAAATGCAGGAATGTTCGGACAGGCTTGGATGAAGAGCCTTCAGGATAATGCAGCGATCGATGACTACAGAATCGAAATCTGGAACAAGGTAGGAAATCAGCAACATTAAGAAATTAATTCACATCTATAAAAAGCAGCAAAATATTTTGCTGCTTTTTTTGTATTTAACGCAGAGCAATAAAGAAAGACATTAATTTAAAATGTGTTATATTTGCTCATTAGAAAAAATTTAGCAAGTGAAGTTCAGTAAAGAAATAAAAGCTGGTGTAATAGCACTTTTAGCCATTGTAGGTTTTGTGTTATTGTTTCAATTTATGAAAGGCAGAAGCCTTTTTACTACCGATAATATATTTTTCGCAAAATATGACAACGTAGAAGGATTAACGCAGTCTTCTCCGGTTTCTATCAATGGATTGAAAGTGGGGCAGGTTGATAAAATCATTCCGCAAACTACAAAAGAAGGTAAAATCCATTTTATTGTAAAAATTACGGTAGATAATAAATTTGAATTTTCAAAAAACTCTCCTCTTGAAATTTTCGAGCCTGGGCTGATGTCCGGTAAAGAAATGAGAATTAACCTGGTATACGGAGGTCAGACTGCAAAAGATGGTGATACCTTACTTGGAGCTTTCAAACTGGGAACATTGGGAAGTCTTTCTTCTCAGGTAGGTCCTGTTAAAGACCAGCTGCAATCTGTGTTACATCGTGTAGATTCTCTGATGGCTAATGCCAACATGATTGTAGATGGGCAGAACAGAGCTGAAATTAAAGCTTTGCTTTCCAATCTTAACAAAACAGTTGGAGCATTGCAGACTACTGCAGGAAATGTAAACAGTCTGGTGGGTCATAATGATCCGAAGCTTCAAAAAGTACTGGATGATGCAAGTCTAACCATGCAGAGTGGAAAAGTTACTTTAGATAAATACGGAAATTTAGCAGAAAGTATTGATACGAAAAAGCTGAATGCAACCATCGCCAACCTGGATGCTACGGTAGGAAAACTTAATCAGGTGATCGCCGGCGTTGACAATGGTCAGGGAAGCTTAGGTAAACTGATGAAAGACGAGCAGCTTTATAATAATTTAAATGCAGCATCTACCAATCTGAATTCATTGATTGAAGATATGAAGGCGAATCCTAAAAGGTACATCAACTTCTCTGTCTTCGGTAAGAACAATAAAGACTAATACCTTATGCAGTATATCGATAATATTATTTTTCTGATTTTATTAGTTGCTGGGTTTGGGCTGTTTGCTAAGAGCCTGCAGAAGATATATAGAAATATCAGATTAGGAAGAGAAATTAATAGAAGCGACAGAAAACCTGAACGCTGGGAAACCATGGCAAGAGTAGCTATGGGACAAAGCAAGATGGTGAAACGTCCGGTTGCAGGAATTCTGCACCTTTTCGTGTATGTCGGGTTTGTTATTATTAATATTGAACTTGTTGAAATTATTGTCGACGGAATATTCGGGACACACCGTTTCCTGTCTTCCATTTTCGGACATAGTTTTTATAACTTCTTCACTGCAACATTGGAAGTGCTGGCACTTCTTGTTGTGATTGGAGTAGTCGTGTTCTTTATCCGGAGAAATTTTTACGGAGTTAAGAGATTAACGATGAAAGAACTTTTTGGATGGCCAAAACATGATGCCAACTGGATTCTTATCATAGAATTTGCCCTAATGATGGCGTTCTTCAAAATGAATGCTGCTGATTGGGTATTGCAGCAAAGAGGACTTCTTCCGGAACATGGAAGTTTTCCGATCAGCTCAATGATATTAGGTCCGATATTTAATAGTTTTGGTGATAATTTCTTATTTTTTACAGAAAAAGCTGCATGGTGGTTCCACTTTGTGGGAATCCTTTTCTTCATGAATTATCTGTATTATTCAAAACATCTGCATATTATTTTGGCTTTCCCAAGTACATGGTATGCTAATCTTGAAAAGAAAGGAAAATTCAACAATTTAGAATCTGTAACCAAAGAAATTAAATTGATGATGGATCCGAATGCAGACCCTTATGCTGCTCCGGCAGAAGGAGCTGAAGCTGATGTTCCCTCTAAATTTGGTGCTGAAGATGTATTTGATCTCAATCAAGTGCAGTTGCTGAATGCCTATTCATGTACAGAATGTGGAAGATGTACTTCTGTATGTCCTGCAAATATTACAGGGAAGGAACTTTCTCCAAGATTGATTTTAATGAAGACAAGAGACCGTTTGGAAGAAGTAGGAATGAATATCGACAAAAACGGAACATTCGTAGATGATGGCAGAAAACTGCTGAACGATTATATCACAAAAGAAGAACTTTGGGCATGTACTACATGTAATGCCTGTACCGAGGCTTGTCCTATCTTGCTGGATCCGCTGTCTATCATTTTTGAGATGAGAAGATTCCTGGTGATGGAACAGTCTGCTGCGCCACAGGAACTGAATTTAATGATGACGAATGTCGAAAACAATGCTGCACCTTGGCAGTATAATCAGGCAGACCGTTTGAACTGGGCCAACGAAAATTAGTGTAACAATGTAAAATAATGTAACAATGTAGCAATCATTGGGAAACTGTTACATTGGCATATTGGTAAATTTGAAGAAATGGATTTCAATATAAAAACAATGGCAGAATATGCTGCCGAAGGAAAAGCACCTGAAGTTTTATTTTGGGTAGGTTGTGCAGGAAGTTTTGACGACCGTGCTAAAAAAATCACAAAAGCATTTTGCAAGATACTTAATAAAATAGGGGTTGAATTTGCGGTGCTGGGACAGGAAGAAAGCTGTACCGGTGATCCTGCAAAACGTGCAGGAAATGAATTTGTTTTTCAAATGATGGCATTAACGAATATTGAAGTCCTGAATGCCTATGAAGTAAAGAAAATCGTAACGGCTTGTCCTCACTGTTTTAATACATTGAAAAACGAATATCCAAGCTTAGGGGGACACTTTGATGTGGTACACCATACGCAGTTTCTTAAAACGTTAATGGAAGAGGGGAGATTGAAGATTGAAGGCGGCGCTTTCAAAGGAAAAAAGATTACTTTCCATGATCCATGCTACTTAGGAAGAGCTAATGGTGAATACGAGGCTCCTAGAATGCTTTTAGAGAAGCTTGATGCGGAGCTGGTAGAAATGAAAAGATGCAAGACCAATGGACTTTGCTGTGGCGCAGGAGGAGCACAGATGTTTAAAGAACCTGAAAAAGGAAATAAAGATATTAATATCGAAAGAACAGAGGAAGCTTTATCATTTGAACCTAAAGTCATTGCAACGGGATGCCCGTTCTGTAATACCATGATGACGGATGGGGTAAAACATTTTAACAAAAATGAAGAGGTTGCTGTAAAAGATATCGTAGAGCTTCTTGCAGAAGCAGATGATTTGTAGAACACGCACCCATAATAACATAAACTTTAAACTCAGGCCTCAGCTTGGGTTTTTGTTTATCATAAACTCAGGAATATTTATTAATTTTATACTTTAAATTGTAAGGATATGAAAATTGAAGAATCAAATATAGTAGAAACCAACGACTACAGAGTCATTATATACCCGGCTTCAAGACCTTTGGAAACCAAAGAAGCCAAAGTAATAACAGAAAAATTATATGATTTTCTGGCCGGTTGGGCAGCACACGGAAAACCTCTTTCTTCATCTTTTAAGATTGAGAAAAATCAATTCATCATCATCTGTGTAGATGAAGAGAAAGAAATGGCCTCCGGATGCAGTATCGATGCATTAGGGAAGATCATGAGAGAAATTGATGCGGAATATCAACTGGGACTTTTCGACAGAATGAAAGCCAGTTTTGTAGAAGATGGAACCGTAAAGACCTTGAAACTACAGGAATTTAAATCAAAACTAAGAAGCGGAGAATTATCAAAAGAAATTGAGGTTTTTGATTTCTCTAAAAATACCTATCTGGAATTTTTAAGCAACTTTTTACTACCGTTCGGGAGAAGCTGGGCAGCAGGAATTGCTTAATTAGGATATCACAATATTACAAATAATCAGAACTTTAGATTGAAGCCTTCAGGTAGTTTTTTGTTGAAAACTGTTTTTGTAAAGTCTTCAATATAAGGTTCTTTTTGTTTAATGACCTTACAGGGATTTCCAACAGCTATGGAATTGGACGGAATATCTTTTGTTACGATAGAACCGGCTCCAATCACTACATTATCACCTATTGTTACACCTGGAAGAATTACAGAATTTGTCCCTACAAATACATTATTTCCAATAACAATCGGCGGAGCCTGATCATGAATGCTGTGATCATTATGGTTGTGGTTGGAAGAAATAAGAGAGGTTCCGGCTCCGAAACCAACATTACTTCCGATAATAATACCATTATTAGCCTGAATATAAATATTGGGATTATCTCCGGGATCACATAAAATCCCCTTTTTAATTTTTTTATAGTTTCTGATTTCAGAAGTAAAATGTACCGGCCACGGAACCTTTCCGTTAATCCTCAAAAATTTTTGCGGCAATGTATATTGAAAAAAAAGAGCATGGGGAATCAGATATTCATACTTCTGGCGGTAAAATTCCGGATAGAAAAAGTTATTAATTCTATTAAATATCTGATACTCAATAAATTTTTTAATTGGATTCATTTTTCTTCAAAATAAGCATGATGTAAAAATACAAAAATCCATAGCCTAAGAACAAGAACAGAGAAAAAATACCCACCAAATAGGTAATCCCTTGTTCTTTCCCGATAAAAATTGCTGCAATATTGGCGAGGAAAAGATAAATATTAAATAATAAAGCAACATTGTTCCTTTTCAGGATGGTGAGAATATCGGCAATGGGATTAATAAGACTTCGGGTAAGATAGCCAAAAGACATTAAAAAGATAAAAAGTCCCAGATGTTCCCAATTCTTATTAAAGAAAAGTTGTAAGATTGGAATTCCGACTACATTGATGAGAACATAAAAAGAAAAAATAATGTAAAAGTTTAAAAGGCTCATCTTTTTAGTATAAGCAAACAGTTCCTGACTACTGTTGGCTCCGGAATTGTTTATTTCAGCAGCTTTTGGGTAATAAACTGTTGCTATGGAAGAGGAGATTAAAAGTAAAGGAACTGACATTATTTTTACTGCTAAAGAGTATTCTCCTAAAAGCGAACTCGCAAAATATAAGGAAATAAGTATCGGCATCAGGTTATTTCCAAGAGCATTGATAAGGGTAGATGGATAGCTGTATTTAAAGAGTTCCGGCCGTTTTTTTGCATTTTCAAAATACCTATTAAAGTCAGGAGCGGAAAAATATTTTTTTGAATAATAGATTGCTGCTATAAATGCAGCGGCATATCCTATTAAACTTCCGATAACAAGACCATCTTCTACCTTTATGAATACAAAAAGAACCTGAAACAGAAAACTCACTACTGAATCAATCAAAGTAAGAATAGAGATATGCTTAAAAAGCTTCTTTTTAGCCAGTAAAAATTTTGCATTATTAGTGAATAGAAAGAGATAACCGGAAAAAATTCCCAACAGCAAAATATGTTTTGGAATGTTAAAAGGGATGAATACCAAAAGAAAAGAAACAAGCATTACCCCGATACAGATGATGCTGGAAGCACTGAAGTTATTATTCACATCCGTTTCGTTTCCTTCAAGAACGATCAAATGCTCTTGTGCAAGACTCAGCAGAACACCGAATATACTTGTGATACTTAAATAGATACTGAAAACACCATATTCAGATGACCCATAATATTTTGCAAGAAGAAGCCCGCCTATCACCAAAACAAATTTTGAAATAAAGTTTCCCTTAAAGATCGTTGTGATGTGGCTGCTGTTTATTCTTTTGAGTTTGTTTAAAAACATGCTAAAATATTACAAGAACAAATATATAATTATACATTTGCATAAAAAAGAGTATTGAAAAATAGTAACAGATGAAATTTACCTTAAATCAAATTTTTACCCTTAAGCTGATTGCCGTACTTTGTCTGCTTTTTTCCTGCACAAGAGATGACGATTCTATACAAAGAATCGATCAGATCATGAACATTTATATAAAAAACAGTGCCGGACAGGATTTGCTTAACAGTAATAAAGCAGGATCTTTTATCGGATATTCTGTAAATGATCAGAATGGAACCAGCGATGTTGCTCCCGTGAGCATACCGCTTAGGATGACGACAGATTCGCTGTATTATATGGAATACATTGCAGGAGCCAAAAGGGTAACGCTGGATTCGGTAAGCCCGGAAAACAGAACGTACCGCTCCAATATGGTACTTTCTTTAAGAAGAACTATCAACAATGTGACGGATACGATTAATGATACGATGGAAATTCAGTACCGTTGGACCCCGGCAGTATTTCAGGTTTCGAAGGTAATTTATAACGGTCAGGTAAAATTTACCAAGGAAGCAGATGCTCCGAATTCCATAAATACAGTTACTATCATAAAATAGTTTTAAATTTGTACAATAGTTAGCTTAGTTTTAAGTTTAACATCTAATATTTAACATCTAAAATAAAATGTTACAAGTCAATTTTTTGCGTGACCATAAGGAACGCGTTTTAGAAGGTCTTAAAAAAAGACAATTCAAAAATCTTGAGTTGGTGGACGATGCGATCGCTGCTGACGACGAAAGAAAAAAGATTCAGTTTGAATTGGATTCCCAACTTTCCGAAATCAATAAAATCTCCAAAGAAATTGGAATTTTAATGAAAGAAGGAAAAAAAGAAGAAGCAGAATCCTCAAAATCTAAAACCGCACAGTTCAAAGAGTCGAGTAAAGAATTGGAAGGCCAGCTGGCAGCATTAGAAACACAGCTGCTTCACATTTTGTATCAGATTCCGAATATTCCCAATGAATTGGTTAAAAGCGGTGCTTCAGCGGATGATAATGAGATTATTTATCAGTCTCATGACGTAGAAGGTCTTGGAGAAGGAGCAATTCCTCACTGGGAGCTTGCCAAGAAGTACAACCTGATCGATTTTGAACTGGGAGTAAAAATTGCAGGAGCCGGTTTTCCTGTTTATCTAGGAAAAGGAGCAAGATTGCAGAGAGCTTTAGTGCAGTATTTCCTTGATAAAAATGTGGAGAAAGGATACATGGAAGTGAATCCTCCTCATGTAGTGAACGAAGCTTCAGGTTTTGGAACAGGACAATTGCCGGATAAAGAAGGGCAGATGTATTATATCAATGAAGATAAATTATTCCTGATTCCTACGGCAGAAGTTCCGGTAACTAACTTATACCGTGATGTTTTATTGAATGAAAAAGATCTTCCGATTAAAAATACAGCTTTTTCTCAGTGCTACAGAAGAGAGGCGGGAAGTTACGGAGCTCATGTAAGAGGACTGAACCGTCTTCACCAGTTTGAGAAAGTAGAGATTGTAAGAATCGAGAAACCTGAAAACTCGTATGCTGTACTGGAAGAAATGGTAGAGCATATTAAAGAGATTTTAACAGATCTTGAACTTCCTTACCGTGTATTAAGACTATGTGGTGGAGATACAGGTTTTGGAGCGGCTATGACCTACGATTTTGAAGTATGGAGTGCTGCTCAGGAAATGTGGCTGGAAGTAAGCTCTGTCTCTAATTTTGAAACATTCCAGGCCAATCGTTTGAAATGTCGTTATAAAACAGACGGTAAATCTCAGCTTGTACATACCTTAAATGGTTCTGCAATGGCATTGCCAAGAATTATGGCAGCGCTTCTTGAGAATAATCAGACCGAAGAAGGAATTAAGCTTCCTAAAAAGGTAGCTGAATACGCAAGGTTTGATATCATCAACTAGAAAATAGTAACTTTATAAAAATGCCCCTTTCGACTATCGGAAGGGGCATTATTTTTTTATTCTGTAACGATGATTATTTTCTGGTCTGCATTTTTGTATTTGGCTTCTTTGTCATATAAGGCCTTAAGGTCATATTCAATCCTTACAGAGTGATCGTCGATCTGTTTCAGCCAGTCGTGCTTTCCGGTAATTGATTTTATTTTATTCTCAAATTTCAGGGTGGTGCCTACCTTTTTGAAAAACATCATCATCATTCCTTCTGTTTTTCCACTTTCTTCGTCTAATTTTTCCTCAGGTGAGGTTTTGGAATCCAGTGCTTTTTGAATGTTTTTAAGATTAAAATCCCGGGTATCAATTGTTAATGTTTTGCCATCCCAATCGTTAAACAGATTTTGCTCCAGAGGAAGTTTTTCCTGTTTCATAAACTCTTTTAAGGATTTAAAATCAGCTTTTGTGAAATGTTCCAGCTTTAAAGCAAATCCGGCAGGGTGGTTATTTTCCTTACTGGATTTCAGGAAAATCTTTTTCATGATTCTGATGGAATCCGGATCATTGGTCTTTAATTTCATTTCTTTTTTTTCCAGTTCATACAGGTTAGTCCATACAGTAGGGATCTTATCTAGATCAGTGAATTCTTTTTGCTGTAATGAATCCGGAGTCATTGCCCTCATTTCGGCCATAAATTCCCGAATGTCGACATCCGTTACAGAAGTTGATGCAGCATCTTTATGATAGACGATCTCTGAATTAATAGTGCAGGAATGCAATACAAGAAAACTAATGAAAAATAGAAAAAAGTTTTTATACATGGTTTTAATTAAGTAATAGTAGAATCCTGAATACCAGATGATAACAATGATTCATAATTGCCGTCTGAAATCTAGCTTCTGAAATCTAAAAATCTAACATTCAATCTAATGACAATTTGTTGAAGTGTGATTGTGAGTACTATGGTTTCCAGGCAAATGACAATCGCCGTTGTTGTCTTTAGAAATAGTCATAGCTTCAGCTCTTGGAGATATGTAAGGAATTCCTAATTCCAGGCCTCTTACAATAAATAATCCTCCTAAAATAATCATGACTACAGGAATAACTTTTAAAACTTTAATTCTGAAAGCTTGATTCATGAGGTTTCCGACAAGAACTACCGCAAACATAAAGGGAAGGGTCCCCAAACCAAATAAAGCCATATATGAAGCTCCCTGCCATATTCCTCCGCTTGCTAAGCTTGCCGTAAGAGCCATGTATACCATGCCACATGGTAAAAATCCGTTCAGGATTCCTGTGGTGAATCTTGAGCGATAATCTGCCTTTTGAAGAAGTCTTCCCAGATTTGATTTTATGGCAAAAAGAAATTTAGAAAAAAAAGGAATTTTTGAAGCAAAATCTTTTCCTCCAAATGAAAACAAAGCCATAATAATGAGCAGAACACCTACCGCAATCGTCAGGTATTTCTGAATCCCAGCCATTTCAAACCCCTCTCCAATAATTCCCAGCACTGCTCCCAAAAGAGAATAGGTGAAAATTCTTCCAAACTGGTACGTGAGGTTTTGAAGATAAAAATTGGTAGCCTGCTTTTTTGTTAATCCCATCGACAGCGCAATAGGTCCACACATTCCGATACAATGGAATCCGGATGCGAATCCTAAGCCAATAGCCGATAAAACAAGTGCTATTTCCATATCACATCATAATCCAGTCGGTAATCCGTTTTATCTTTTGTCCATGTCAATCGTAAGGTATAATTACCAGGTTTCAATACTTTTGCAGGTATTAAAATAGATTGATCTGCATTCAGCTGTTCAGATTTTTTAATATCCAAATTCTGATCATCGGTTCTGTTTAACACAAATTTTACCGTTGTATTGGAATTGTCGTATCCTTTAGGGAAAACAATTTTAATGCCTGCTGTATCCTGGCTGTACGTAGGTTTCTCCTGAAGATTATCTGCTCTTTTCTTGGCATCAATTACATCCTGGTATTGTAGTTCTTCTTCATAGTAGTTATCCGTTACCATTTCTGAATTCTTCTGCCCGTTCGGGAAAAGAAATAACATGGATAAAATAAAAACTATAAATGCAAATAATGCAATAACAACACCGTGTCCCCAACTAAAGTTTTTCATTTGTAAAAATTAAAATTGTAATTTAAATGGTCCTTCAAAATAAGTCTGGTAAGAATCAATCAGTTTTCCTTTCATATCATAAATACCGATGGAAATATTCTGTTTAGATAATTTCATTTCATCTTCCGGGAAACTGATATTGATGGTACCTTTTGAAATTTTATCCCTTTCTACCGTAATTTTGCTTGATCCGCTATAGATAATTTCACCATGTGTAGGCTCGATTACTTTAATCGTTACGATTTTCTTATCGTTTGTTTTATTTAAGAAGGTATAATTGTAGGTATTGGTAATTTTTCCGTCTCGCACGAAGAACGTACTTCCTGCAGGTTTGATGAATTTTGCTTCCATCTCTCCACGGCTGGAAAGCAGAAATCCTAACAATCCTACCAGTAATACCAGCACAACTGCAAATCCTTTCATCCTTCCAGTGAATTTAAACTGGGTCTGGTTTTCAATTTCATTTTCGGAAGCATATCTTACCAGTCCTTTTGGTAATCCAACTTTTTCCATCACTTCATCACAGGCATCAATACAAGCAGTACAATTAACACATTCCAACTGTTGGCCGTCTCTGATATCAATTCCGGTAGGGCATACTACCACACACTGATGACAGTCGATGCAATCACCTTTTCCTGCTGCTTTTCTATCTTCTCCTTTTCTCCATTTGGCTCTGTTTTCTCCTCTTTTAAAATCGTAGAAAACATTGATGGTATCTTTATCAATCAATACACCCTGAAGTCTTCCGTAAGGGCATACTAAAGTACATACCTGCTCTCTGAACCATGCGAATACAAAGTAGAAGGCACCGGTAAAGAGAATCATCACAATAAAATTCGTAGGATGAGCAAATGGGCCTTCTGAAATGATTTTAAATATCTCGCGATACCCAACAATGTACATGAGCATAAAGTGGGTGATGATAAGGGAAATAATAATATAGACCGTCCATTTTAAACTTCTTTTCCATATTTTCTCGCTGTTCCACTCCTGTCTGTCCAGCTTCATCTGTCGGTTTCTGTCACCCTCAATAATATATTCTATTTTACGAAAGATGGATTCCATAAAAATTGTCTGAGGGCATATCCACCCGCAGAAAATTCTTCCGAACGCAATCGTAAAAATAATAATGAATATTAAAGACGCAATAGCTCCTAAAGTAAGGATGAAAAAGTCTTGTGGATAGAACGGCTGTCCCATGATGTAAAACTCTCTATCAATAACATTGAATAGAAAGAATGGGTTGCCATTTATGGTAAGAAATGGCACCGTAAAATAAATAATTAATAAAGTATAGCTTACCAGGTTTCTATAGTTGGTGTATTTCCCCTTGGGTTTTCTCGGAAATACCCATTTTCTTTTGCCGGATTGCTCCATTGTCCCTATAGAATCTCTGTAAGTCTCAGGATCCAGAACCTGCCCCTGTCCGCCTCGTACTTCTGTTTCTTCTATGTCTGACATTTTGTAATGTATTTAAAAAAAGAAAAACATAATTCGTTACTAGTTTTTAAGGTAATAACAAATTATGTTTTTCATATGGTTTCTAATTTTTTGTGTAAATTATTCTTTTTCCCAATGTGCTTCAGTTCCCTGAGGAGCAGCTCCTCCCTGAGCTGGTGTTATTGGTGGCTGTTCCTGGTTAATGTGGTATACATACGCTGCGATTTTTTCAATCTCAGCACCGGAAACTTCCCCGTTTTTACCAAATGGTCTCATCGCAGGGTTAGTAGGAGAACCATTCCAGTCCATATGGAAAACGTTTTTAAATAAGGTTTTCTCAGGCTGGTTGATCCAGAAGTTATCCGTCAAGTTTGGACCTATACCTCCACTACCATCTTCCTTGTGGCATGATGAACAGTTGGTTTTGAATAATTCTTTACCTTCTGCTATATTATCAGCAGAATATTTAGCTGTTTCTATAGTTACAGGAGGTTGAGATTTTTCATAATCTGCAATGCTTGCCATCTGCTCTTTATATTCTTTTTCATACTCGCTTAATGGGTGAGCAAAGTCTGTGAAAGAATACGCTGCAATATACACAATACAAAAAGCGGTCCCAAAATAGAATAATCCGATCCACCATTTAGGAAGTTGGTTATCCAACTCCATAATTCCATCGAAACCGTGGTCGATAAGGATATCTTTCTCTTCAGTTGCAGACTGCTTTTTGAAAGCACTGTCATACATTCTTCTTAAGAAAGGGATTTTCTTTTCTGATAAATAGGCTGCTTTTTCTTCTGCAGTTAATTTCTTGAATTTATTATTTTCAATCAAATCTCCAATCGCACTGTGGATGTATGCTAAAATAGCACCAATCACCACAGTTCCCCAGAAGTAAGGCGAAGCTAGGAACGAGTAGCTCTGTACAAACAAATAATAAAAAACTATTAAGAGTCCAATTATTATTAAGATGTTTACAACAACAGGTGTTCTTTGTTTCATAATAAATAGTTTAATTTTTTAGATTAAAATCGTCTTCATCATCATCCCCAAGCGGAGCTTCTTCTTCCTCTTTGTAATATTTTTTAGGCCTGCTAAAAACATAGATTACCAAAGCGACGAAGAACAGCATAAAGAAAATCAGAGCCAGCGTCTGGTAAAAACCAGCGTTTTCTGTATTGGATAAGATATCTTTAAAATTTTGAGGAATCATGATTGAACCTTTTAATGTTTAGTTATTACTTGCTGTTTTTATTTCCGTTGTTTTGATATCGGTTCCTAATCTTTGTAGGTAAGAGATAAGAGCTACAATCTCTTTTTTCTCTAATTCTCCTTTAGGTCTCTTAGCATATGCATCTTTCAAGTCAGCTGCTTCAGAGAAGATATCTTTTACAATTTTCTTAGCCTGATTGTCTGCCCATGCATTAGCAGAATCTACCTGAGGTTTTGTATATGGTACATCGAAAGTATTTTTCATTAGTAACATTTTATCAACCATTTTAGATCGGTCTAAGTTCGTAGCAATTAACCAAGGAAAACGAGGCATGATAGAACCAGCAGAGGTAGATCTTGGGTTATACATGTGTTTATAATGCCAAGAACTTGGGTTTTTACCCCCTTCTCTATGTAGATCTGGTCCTGTTCTTTTTGATCCCCATAAGAATGGTCTGTCATAAATGAACTCTCCAGCTTTTGAATATTGTCCATTTTTACCGTTAAATCTGGTAATCTCATCTCTGAATGGCCTGATCATCTGAGAGTGACAAGAGTTACATCCTTCACGGATATAAATATCTCTACCCTCTAATTCAAGGGGAGAATATGGTTTTACTGCTGAAATCGTAGGTACACTTTTCTTAAGAGATAGTGTAGGGATGATTTCTACAGAACTACCAATTGAAATCGTAATGAAAGATAGAATACCTAATAATACCGGTGTTCTTTCTAACCAAAGGTGAGTACCTTCTCCTTCTTTTCTGTTTTTACCGATGTTTGCCAAAGCAGGAGCTTCTGCAGGAACTTCTTTTTGAAATGATCCTTTTCTTGCAGTAGCTACAACGTTTACAACCATTAAGATAGCTCCGGAAATATAGAATAAACCTCCTGCAAATCTCATTTTATAGTAAGGAATAATTGCAGTTACTGTGTCTAACCAGTTTTTCCACAATAAAGTTCCGTCCGGATTAAACTGCTTCCACATTAATCCTTGAGTGAATCCTGCAATATACATTGGTACTGCATAGAAAATGATTCCTAAAGTCCCTAACCAGAAATGCCAGTTAGCTAATTTTACAGACCAAAGTTTTGTTCTCCACAAGATCGGCACCAAATAATAGATAACCCCGAATGCCATGAAACCATTCCATCCAAGAGCTCCTAAATGAACGTGACCAATAACCCAGTCCGTAAAGTGACCTATTTTGTTGATGTTTTTAGTGGCTAAAAGCGGTCCTTCAAATGTTGCCATACCATAACAGGTAACTGCAACTACGAAGAACTTCAGGATAGGATTTTCTCTTACCTTATCCCAAGCTCCTCTTAGAGTAAGAAGACCATTCAGCATTCCTCCCCAAGATGGTGCAATAAGCATGATTGAGAAACCTGTTCCCACTGCCTGAGCCCAAGCCGGAAGTGCTGTATACTGAAGGTGGTGAGGACCAGCCCAGATATATACGAAAATTAATGACCAGAAGTGAATAATAGACAACTTATAAGAGAATACAGGTCTGTCTGCCGCTTTTGGCAGGAAGTAATACATCAAACCTAGTACCGGAGTCGTTAGTACGAATGCTACCGCATTATGACCGTACCACCACTGTACAATAGCGTCTTTTACCCCTGCATATGCTGAATAAGATTTCCAGCCAGTGAAAGATAAAGGAACCTCCAGGTTGTTGAAGATGTGAAGCATTGCTACCGCAATCCAAGTTCCAATATAGAACCAAATCGCTACATATAAGTGTCTTACTCTTCTTTTTGCAATCGTCAGGAACATGTTGATCCCGAAAATAATCCAAGAGAATGCGATTAATATGTCAATTGGCCACTCATGCTCTGCATATTCTTTAGAGGTATTGATTCCCATAAAGAAGGTAACGAACGTAGCAACAATCATAAATTGCCAAGTCCAGAAGTGTAACCAAGATAATGTATCACTGTACATTCTTGTTTTTAATAATCTCTGTAATGAGTAATAAATACCGGTATAAACGATATTACATACGAATGCAAAGATTACGGTGCTGGTGTGCAACATTCTAATTCTACCAAAACCAAATGCACCATGAGTGTTTATCAGCCCTTGAATGTTACCTGAGGACAAACTCCTAATGGTTGTATCATCAGTCCCGAATAAAAATTCAGGTAATTCCGGGTAGAAAAGCATGAGTGCCGCCGTAAGTCCGAACGTAAATCCTATGAGCCCAAAAACTATGGTCGCGTAAAGGAATGCCCGAACAATACTGTTGTCATAACTAAACTTCTGTGTTTCCATATCAACTATTCACTTTTTTCTTCAATTTTATTATTTTCTCCTGTTATTTTCTCGTCTGTTTTTTTGTTGACAATTTTTTCATCCTCTTTGATCTCACCAGAGTCAAAAAGGATTCTCACAGCCGGAGATTCATCATCTTCAAACTGTCCTTTCCTGGCGTTTATTATAAATACCACCAAGAAAATTGCAGCCAAGGAAACACTGCAAAGGATCATTAAATATAGAATATCCATCAGTCAACAAAATTAACCTATTTTCGGGGTTCAAATTTAGTGAAAAATAATGACATTCATCACGAAATGCCGATTTCAGCTAATTTAAAATCAGTCTAAATAAGGGCGTTTAAGCCTGTTTTTTGAAGTATTTTCTACCCAATATCCAGGTAGAAAGTGTGGTGAAAGAAACCACGGTAATAGAACTGATTGGCATAAGAATTGCCGCAAAAAGCGGATGCATATGCCCTGTAACCGCATAACTTAATCCAACGATATTGTAAAGGAAACTAATTATAAATGTCATTTTCACAATTGTTATGGAGCCTTTACAAACGTTTAAATACTTGTCAAGGGTTACCACTTTTTCGCCATTCATAATGACATCAGAAGAAGGGGTGAAGCTGTTGGTATCATCAGAAATGGCAATTCCTACGTTGCTTTGTTTCAAAGCTCCTGCGTCATTAAGGCCATCTCCAAGCATGGCAACTTTGAGGTTTTGATCCTGAAGATTTTTAATATAATTCAGTTTGTCTTCCGGGCTTTGGTTAAAAGCCATGGCGTGAAAACTTGGAATTAATTCCTTAAGTTGATTTTCTTCTGAAGAATTATCTCCGCTCAGAATGAAAATTTTATAGTGAGTCAGTTTTTTAAATAAATCTTTAAGATTTTGACGGTACTCATTTTTAAAGATGAATTTGCCTAAAAATTCGTCGTTTTTACTTACAAAAACTGCGGTTTCAAGATTTTTGGATTCCTGATTGTTGTATCGGGCAGAACCTATTTTGTATGTATTTCCTCGTACATGAGCTTCGTAACCTTTTCCGGAGATTTCTCTGAAATGTTCTACAGGGAAATACTCATCATTCACTTCTATGAATTCATAGAGAGATTTAGAAAGCGGGTGGTTGGAGTTTTTTAATAAAGTTTTGATATTCAGTAAATCAAATTCACTGATTTCAGTGCCCTGGTATTTTATACTTGATTTTTTTCTGTGCGTGATCGTTCCGGTTTTGTCAAAGACAATGGTGTCGAGTTTCGCTATTTTTTCAATAGTAAGGGTGTCTTTTACATAAAATTTATTTCTGCCTAAGATCCTCATAATGTGTCCAAAAGTAAACGGTGCAGAGAGTGCAAGGGCACAAGGACAGGCAATGATCAGAATAGCGGAAACTACCTGGAACATTTTTTCCAGATCAATAAATGACCAGTATATTGCAGAAACAGTGGCAATGCCTAAAATAATGAAAGTGAAATACTTACTGATGTTATTTGTCAGTGTATCTAATCCTGTTTCATGTTTTTTGAATGCTTCTTTATTCCAAAGCTGAGTAAGATAACTTTGGTCTACATCTTTAATTACTTCCAGCTCCAGTGAAGATCCGATCTGCTTTCCTCCTGCGAAGATTTTATCTCCCGGATGTTTGCTGATGCTTTCACTTTCTCCGGTAATGAAACTGTTATCTATATTTCCTTCACCATTGATGAGAATGGCATCTACAGGAATAATTTCTTCGTTTCTTACTAAAATACGATCGCCTACTTTCACTTCAGAAAGTAAAATGTTGTCCTGCTTCCCATTAAAATCAACCTTTGTAACGGCGATAGGGTAAAAGGATTTGTAATCACGGTCGTACGAAAGGGCGCTGTAAGTTCTTTTTTGAAAGAGTTTCCCCATAAGCATGAAGAACAAAAGACCACATAAGGTATCGAAATATCCAGGTCCGTAATCAGTAGCAATCTCGTAAATACTACGTCCAAAAAGAACAAAAATTCCAAGCACAATCGGAACATCAATATTCACGATTTTATTTTTTAATCCGTACCATGCCGATTTATAATAATCAGAAGCGGAATAAAACACAACGGGACAGGCAAGGATAAACATCAATACCCTGAAAAGCCCTTTATAATGCTCCATCCAGTAATCCTGTTCACCCATATATTCCGGGATGGCGAGAAACATTCCGTTACCGAATGCAAAAGCAGCAATAACGAACTTTATCAGTAATGATTTGTCAAGATGATCAACATTTTTATCGGCTGTTTCAAGGCTGATAACCGGTTTGTAGCCAAGATTGGTTAGAAAATTAGCTAATTCGCTTAATTTTAAATCGTTATGATTGAAAGATATCTGCAGGTTCTTTCTGGTGAAGTTGACCTGAGAGTATTTGATGCCTTTATTTAAAGTGTGAAGACTTTCCAGCAGCCAAATACATGAAGAACAGTGGATAACAGGGATTTTGAAAGTAACCAGACTGGTATTTCCTTCAGAGAAATCCGTTACTTTTTCGAAAATTTCAGGAGTATCAAGATAGTCGAATTGTGAAGAGTTTTCGTCATTAGGACGAATTCCGGCTCTTTTATTAAGTTCGTAGAAATTACTTAAATTATTCGTATTTAGAATTTCGTAAACAGATTTACAGCCGTTGCAACAGAAAATTTTTTCATCAAAAAGAATTCTCTCTTTTTCTATACCCTGACCACAATGAAAACAGTTCTCGCTCACCTCCCTAAATTATTGACGTACAAAATTATAACAATTTTTTTTGTTTATCGAGTTAAAATGTTCTATTTTTGTGATAAATGTCATATAAAATGTCGCAGGAACAACAGATTGCAATTGAAGAGAGGTTCGCCAGAGTTTTTAATGATAAATCATTTAAAGAAAGACTTTCCAGTGCAGATTTTGAGAAGTATATGAGTGCCAAGAAGAGGCTCGATTTTCAAAAACACGATATTATTTTCGAGGATGGAGAAACTCCAAGAGGGGTTTACTTTTTAGAAAAAGGAGCAGCTAAGCTGTCAAAATCGGGAGCATTCGGGAAAGATCAGATTTTAAGATTTATCAAAGAGGGCGACATCATCGGCTATCGTTCATTGCTTTGCGGAGAAAATTTCCAGGCAAAGGCTGAAGCGATGACGGATATAGAATGCATTTTCCTGCCTGCAGAGGTTTTCATGTACCTCTTGGAAGTTGATCCCCAATTATCATTCGTAATGCTTCAGAAGATTTCTTATGAGCTGGGTGAATCATCAAATACTGTTACTTTCCTTGCCCAAAAAACGGTAAGAGAAAGACTGGCTGAGATTCTACTGCTGCTGGAGCAGAAATTAGGCGTGGATCCTGAAGGGTTCATCAAAATTTCGCTCACCAGGGAAGAAATTGCCAATATTATCGGGACGGCCACCGAAAGTGCCATCCGTTTGATTTCCGAATTCAAACAGGACAGTCTGATAGAGGTTGACGGCAGAAACATCAGAATCCTAAATCACGACAAACTAATGAAACTAGGACACGTAGTTTTATAAAAATCATACAAAATTTAAGTCGGCGAAAGCCGACTTTTTAACTTTTAAAAATAGATAAATTATGTCTGTTCACTCTGAAATTAAAAAAGTTACGACTGAAACCTTGCGTAAAATGAAATTCGACAAGGAGAAAATAACAATGCTTACTGCATATGATTTTACCACAGCTAAGATGGTAGATGCAGGTGGAGTAGATGCAATTTTAATAGGAGATTCTGCGGCTAACGTAATGGCTGGTTTTGAGACTACATTACCGATAACGCTGGATCAGATGATTTATCATGCTCAAAGTGTCGTGCGTGGAGTAGACAGAGCTTTGGTGATCGCCGATCTTCCATTTGGTACTTATCAGAGTAATCCGGAAAAAGCACTGGAATCTGCGGTAAGAATGATGAAAGAAGGAGGAGCCCATGGTGTTAAGATTGAAGGTGGAAAAGAAATTTCAAAATCCATTAAGAAAATCATTAATGCGGGGATTCCGGTAATGGGACATTTAGGATTGACGCCACAATCAATTTATAAATTCGGAACCTATAAAGTAAGAGCCAAAGAAGAAGCTGAAGCTGAAAAACTAATCGCTGATGCACAACTTTTAGAAGAATTGGGATGTTTTTCTATCGTGCTTGAAAAAATTCCTGCTGATTTGGCTAAAAGAGTATCAGAAAGCATTACGATTCCAACGATCGGAATTGGTGCAGGTCCGGACTGTGACGGACAGGTTTTGGTATATCATGATATGGTAGGAATGAACCAGGGGTTTAGCCCGAAATTCCTGAGAAGATATCTTGACCTTTACACAGAAATTACAGGAGCTGTGGCTCAATATGTAAAAGATGTGAAAGCTGTAGAATTTCCAAATGAAAAAGAAAGCTATTAATTAATGAAAAACCAACAAGCCTTACAAGGAATTATATCCATCATTGCCATCATCTGTCTTGCAGTAGGATGGTTTAATCTGTTTTCACCTGAAATTAACACTCTGCTTTCAAAAAGAGTTTTCTATGTACTGATTGGAGCGAGCTTTCTGCTTCAGGCACCTTCTCTTACCAATAAAAATTTTGTGTATGCAATGTATGCTGCCGGTGCTCTATGTATTATCGGTGCGTTTTTACCATTGGAATCAAGATTGGCAGGAATGAAAACACTTGGACTTCTGGGAGGGATTATCCTTTCTTTTGTGGGCAAACCCAAAAATATAGGTTAGGAATATATGAAGGAACAGATTGTTTACGAGGATAATCACCTTTTAATCATTAATAAAAAAGTCGGCCAGCTTGTTCAAGGGGATAAAACCGGGGATGAGCCATTATTGGATTCGATTAAAAATTTTATAAAAATAAGAGATGACAAACCGGGGAATGTTTTTCTCGGTTTGGTTCATCGTATTGACCGTCCCACTTCCGGACTGGTTATTTATGCCAAAACGTCCAAAGCGCTTTCCCGTCTGACCCAGATGGTGAAAAACAGGGAGATTAAAAAGACCTACTGGGCAGTTGTTCCCAAGGAAATGATTCCCAAAAGCCAGCGCCTAGTGCATTATTTACAGAAGAACGAAAAAACGAATAAAGCGATTGTTTTTACAAAGGTGACTGAGGGGGCAAAAGAAGCCATCTTAACGTATCATGTGATCAAAACGTTAGATAATTATCTTTTGCTGGAAATTGATCTGGAAACAGGAAGGCATCACCAAATCAGAGCTCAGCTATCCAAAACCGGAGTTCCGATTAAAGGAGATTTAAAATACGGTTCACCCCGTTCAAATCCGGATGGCGGAATTAATCTTCATGCCAGAAAACTGGAATTTATTCATCCGGTGACCAAAGAAAAAATTGAGGTGATAGCTCCCGTACCGCAGAATGATGCGATCTGGAGAGCCTGTGAAGAAGAATAACATCAGTATCTCAACCCATTGAGCTGAAAAATAATGAACAAGGCCGGAAATTGTATAATTTCCGGCCTTGTTGTTGTTCAGAAATACATGAAATTTTGCTCATTCTGAAAAAATAACTACCTTCGTCCCATACTTTAGGGGTGTCTGTGACAAACAGACTGAGACTTTACCCTTTGAACCTGATCTGGATCATACCAGCGTAGGGAAAAGTGAGATGACTTTTGTTGTGCATTCTACTGCATAATTACAGCCATTCCTAAAGTGATATGTTTAATTAAAACTTAGGAATGGAACTCACAATCAACCATACAACGAAGACGTTTGATCAACTTCCCGAAAATCTGGAAGCATTAATGGCTATGGAGGTACCCGAACGCAAAAAAGGGATCGCCGTAGCCCTCAACAACTCTATTGTTCCACAGCCGTCCTGGCCTGATACATTGCTTAAAGACAAAGATTCTATTTTAATCATCACTGCCACTCAGGGCGGTTAATTCTCATACAAAAAACAAAAATTTTATGGCTCATTCAATCACCTGTTCGCCATTTCCGAACTCAAATAAAATCTATATTGAAGGAACACTGCATACCATCCATGTTGCCATGCGTGAAATACATCTGAGTCCCACCAAACTCAGCAACGGAACACTGGAACATAACCCGCCGGTAACCATTTATGACACCTCCGGACCATACACGGATAAAAATGCGGTAATAGATATTTTGAAAGGAATCCCAAGAATAAAAGAGCAATGGATCCTGGATCGTGAAGATGTAGATATTCTGGAAGGGATAACCTCAGAATATGGAAAGGCGCGTCTTGCTGATTCCCGTCTGGATGACCTTCGTTTTTCCTATGACCACAAACCTAAAGTGGTGAAAGACGGAAAAGAAATTACCCAGCTTTATTATGCAAGACAAGGCATCATTACAGCAGAAATGGAATATGTTGCCATCAGAGAGAATCAGCGGATAGAACAGCTGGATACGGTCTCAAAAGAAATGGCTTTTCAGCATCCCGGAAATAGTTTTGGAGCAAATACCCCTAAAAATAAAATCACTCCTGAATTTGTAAGGGATGAAATAGCAGCCGGAAGAGCAATCATTCCGAATAATATCAATCATCCGGAAAGTGAACCAATGATCATTGGACGAAATTTTTTGGTTAAAATCAATGCCAATATCGGAAATAGTGCTGTATCATCCAGTATCGAAGAAGAAGTTGAGAAAGCAGTATGGGCCTGCCGCTGGGGCGCTGACACGATCATGGATCTTTCAACCGGAAAAAACATTCATGAAACTAGAGAATGGATTATCAGAAACAGCCCGGTTCCGATAGGGACTGTCCCAATTTACCAGGCATTGGAAAAAGTGAAAGGTGTTCCTGAAGATCTGACCTGGGAAGTTTTTAAAGACACTTTAATAGAGTAGGCCGAGCAAGGCGTATCTTATTTTACGATCCACGCGGGTGTTTTGCTGAGATACATTCA
The DNA here is from genome assembly GCF_000737705.1 of Chryseobacterium soli. Classification (GTDB taxonomy): domain Bacteria; phylum Bacteroidota; class Bacteroidia; order Flavobacteriales; family Weeksellaceae; genus Chryseobacterium; species Chryseobacterium soli. Next base: position 783,548 of record NZ_JPRH01000001.1, read on the forward strand.
TCTTACCGCTCAGAGAGTAACGGGAATTGTTTCCCGAGGAGGTTCTATCATGGCCAAATGGTGTCTTTATCATCACAAAGAAAATTTTTTATATACCCATTTTGAAGAGATATGCGAGATCATGAAGAAATATGATGTGGCTTTTTCTTTGGGAGATGGACTTCGCCCGGGTTCTATTGCCGATGCGAACGATGCTGCCCAGTTTGCAGAACTGGAAACGTTAGGAGAACTGACCAAAATAGCATGGAAACATAATGTACAGGTCATGATTGAAGGCCCTGGCCATGTACCGATGCATATGATTAAAGAAAATATGGACAAGCAGCTGAAAGAATGCCATGAAACTCCATTTTATACTTTAGGTCCGTTGACGACGGATATTGCTCCGGGGTATGATCATATCACCTCAGGAATCGGGGCGGCGATGATCGGTTGGTTTGGATGTGCCATGCTGTGCTATGTTACGCCCAAAGAACATTTAGGGCTTCCCAATAAAAAAGATGTAAAAGATGGGGTGATCACCTATAAGCTGGCTGCTCACGCGGCAGATCTTGCTAAAGGACATCCAGGCTCGCAGTACAGAGATAATGCATTGAGCAAAGCACGGTTTGAATTCCGTTGGGAGGATCAGTTTAACCTTTCGTTAGATCCGGAAACAGCAAAATCATATCACGATGAAACACTTCCCGCTGAAGGAGCTAAAATTGCCCATTTCTGTTCCATGTGCGGACCTAAATTCTGTTCGATGAAAATTACCCAGGAAATCCGGGAATCTGCAGAACAGGGAATGTTTGATAAGTCCATGGAGTTCATTGAAAAAGGCAAAGAGATTTATCTATGATTATTGTAATTACCCATGAAGACCTCATCAGCCATGAAATTGAAACTATCAATGAAATGTTTCGTGTGGGGCTTGATCTTTTACACATCAGAAAACCTTTTATTAATGATGAAGAAATGAAGGTATTGATTAACGGAATTGATCAGACATTTCATCCTAAATTGGTGTTGCACAGTCATTATGAAGTAGGGAAACTTTACAATATTTCCCGGTTTCATGTGAGGGAAGCCGATCGGGTTAATGGGTTGTACAGATCAAAGATCGAAGAAGGAAATATAATTTCAACTTCGGTACATCAGATCAATGATTATAATATGTTGGGAAACGAATGGCAGTATTCATTCATAAGCCCCATGTTTCCCAGTATTTCTAAAAAAGGATACGGACAGGATACAAAAATGATGGAAGATCTTACCTACCGGAATAACATCCATGTAAAATTGATTGCTCTTGGCGGGATCGATGAAAATACTATTAAAAAAGTATTTCAGGCCGGAGCAGATGGAGCAGCCTTGCTGGGAGCAATCTGGAATAGCAGTACGCCTGTTAATACTTTTAAGAAATGCAGGGATATCCTTCTTTCTTAGGTAAAAAACAGATCATAATTTTTAAATAACCCTTCTTTACTAAGACTACATTCAATAGTAATTATGGAAAAATTACAATACATCTCTCAGGGAAAGAGTGAATCTGAACAGAAACTTAATATTCATAAAGCACTGGATCACGGTATACAGTGGGTTCAGGTCCGGTGGAAAGATGCTCCGGAAAACGAATTCATCAGGCTTTGTGAAAATGCGAAACAGCTGTGTTCAAACTATAACGCCATTTGCATTATCAATGACCATGTCCGGATTGCCAAGATGATTGATTCAGACGGAGTACATCTAGGTCTCAATGACGAATCGGTTTCAGAAGCAAGATTAATACTGGAAGATCATAAAATTATCGGCGGAACGGCCAATACCCTTCCGGATGTATTACAAAGGATTAATGAGGGTTGTGATTACATTGGCTTAGGGCCGTTAAGATTTACAGCTACAAAAGAAAAGCTCAGCCCGGTTTTGGGATTTAATGGCTATCAAAGCATTATTGAAAGCTTACAGAAAGAATCAATAGCAATTCCAAAGATCTATGCCATTGGTGGTGTCCGGTTAGAAGACATCAAATTATTACAGCATGCAGGAATATACGGGGCCGCAGTCTCCGGACAGATTACAGGAAATCCTTCCATCATCAATGAATTTAAAACAATAATGAAATGAATAATCAACAATTAATAATAGCAGACCGGATTTTTACTTCAAGGCTCTTTTTAGGAACCGGAAAATTCGGAAGCATGAGAGAAATGGAAGCATCTATTATGGCATCAGGAACCCAAATGGTCACCATGGCATTAAAAAGACTGGATACCCAGTCTTCTGAAGATGATTTACTAAGTTCATTGCAAGCTACCCCAACCCACCTTTTACCGAATACTTCAGGTGCCCGCACCGCAAAAGAAGCTGTATTGGCAGCCCAGCTTGCCCGGGAAGCGTTGGAAACCAATTGGGTAAAGCTGGAAATTCATCCGGATCCGAAATACCTATTACCCGATCCTATAGAAACCCTGTATGCTACGGAAGAGTTGGCAAAATTGGGGTTTATCGTAATGCCCTACATTCATGCAGATCCTGTTTTATGCAAGCGTCTTGAAGATGCCGGAACTGCAGTCGTGATGCCTTTGGGGGCTCCGATTGGAACGAATAAAGGCTTAAGGACGTTGGATTTCTTAGAAATTATCATCAGCCAGTCGAAGGTTCCCGTGGTGGTGGATGCAGGAATAGGAGCCCCTTCAGATGCGGCAAAGGCAATGGAAATGGGTGCTGATGCAGTTCTTGTCAACACCGCAATTGCAGTCGCCAGAAATCCCGTGAATATGGCTCTTGCATTTAAAGAAGGAGTTATTGCAGGAAGAAGAGCGTTTGAATCGGGATTGGGAGCCATTGGAAACCATGCAGAAGCATCCAGCCCGCTGACCTCATTTTTATTTGAATAACAACAGAAATCATGAACAGCTTTAAAGATATTTTTGAACGCTATTCCTGGCAGGAAATCAAGGAAAAATTGGCTAAGGTAACCCTTTCGGATGTAGTGTATAGTTTGCAGAAAAAGAATAAAACCATAGAAGATTTTCTTCATCTGATTTCTCCTGCTGCGGCCCAGCAACTGGAACGCATGGCAGTGATGGCTCAGGCAATTACGCAGAAACGTTTTGGAAAAACAATCCAGTTATATGCCCCATTGTATCTCAGTAATGAATGTCAGAATATCTGCACCTATTGCGGATTCAGTTTAGATAATACCCTTAAACGGAAAACGCTTTCGGATACAGAACTGATGATAGAAGCCACTGCTCTGAAAGCAATGGGAGTTAATCATGTCCTGCTGGTAAGCGGAGAAGCTAATAAAATAGTGGGAGTTCCCTATTTTGTGAATGCTGTCCGGAAGCTGAGATCGCATTTTGCGAACATTTCCATTGAGGTGCAGCCTTTATCAGAAGAAGAATATCTGGAGCTGCATCGGGAAGGTGTACATTCTGTGCTCGTCTATCAGGAAACATACCATCAGGAAGTCTATAAAGAATATCATCCCAAAGGAAAAAAATCAAATTTTCATTTCCGTCTTGACACGCCTGACAGGATAGGAAGAGCGGGAATCCATAAAATTGGACTCGGTGTTTTATTAGGATTGGAAGACTGGCGTGTAGACAGTTTTTTCAATGCGCTTCATATCGATTATTTACAGAAAGAGTACTGGAAAAGCAGGTTTTCAGTATCATTTCCAAGGTTAAGGCCAGCGGAAGGAATCATAGAACCTAATTTTATAATGGATGATAAAGATCTTTTACAGCTGATCTGCGCTTATCGAATCTGGAATGAAGACCTTGAAATATCAATATCTACCAGAGAAAACGAAAAGTTCAGGGATCATATCATATCACTCGGAGCAACAGCAATGAGTGCCGCTTCAAAAACAAACCCGGGTGGTTATGCCGTAGACGTAGAATCTCTGGAACAGTTTGAAATCAGTGACGAACGCAGTATGGAAGAAGTGAAAAACAGCATTAGAAAAGCAGGGTACGATCCGGTGATGAAAGACTGGGATCCGGCTTACAGTGGATTTAAAAAAAATTAAACCATTAAAAAGGAGGGAAGTGTGAAGCTGGAAGAGAGAAGTTATTATTCTGCTGTCATTCAGAATGTAACGAAGTGAAATGAAGAATCTAATCTATAAACGAGATTCCCCCTTCGTCAGAATGACATATAGATGTAAAATTAGAAACCAATTTTTAAAGCACTATTTTCTAAATCTCTCGAAAAATCTTAATGATCAAAAACATAAATTAGAATGAAAAGCGAAGATATTTTTGCCCGGTACAGCCGTCAGATATTTATTGATAAGGTAGGATTGGAAGGCCAGCGAAAAATAATGGCTTCAAAAGTACTGGTCGTGGGTGCCGGAGGGCTGGGAAGCCCTGTTATTCAATATCTGGCAGCAGCAGGCGTAGGGACTTTAGGCGTGGCAGACTTTGATATAGTGGAACTTCACAATTTAAACCGTCAGGTCATCCATCATGAGCAATCGGTAGGAAAATCAAAAGTCAGCAGTGCAGCGGAATTTGTGAAAAAACTCAATCATCACGTACATTGTATTGAGATTGAAGAAAAGATTGAATCTTCAAACGCAGAAGAAATTCTTTCTGCCTATGATATGGTGATCGATTGTTCAGATAATTTCTCAACACGCTATTTGATCAATGACAGCTGTGTCATAATAAAAAAGCCGCTTATCTATGGCAGTATATTAGGATTTTCCGGGCAGGTTGCAGTATTCAACCATAAAGGAAGCAAAAATTTAAGAGACCTTTTTCCTGAAACCCCTTTTGATGAAGATATTCCCGACTGCGATAGCCTTGGTGTACTCGGAACTTTGCCGGGAATTGTGGGGAGTATGATGGCTAATCTGGCTTTACATATCATCACAGATCTTCCTGTACCGATCAATCAAATGACACTTATCGATACATTCAACTGGAGATTTCAGTCCGTTGATTTTTAATGAGATAGTTTACAATAAACATGGCAGTAAGATTTCTTACTGCCATGTTTTATAATGGGTGAAAAACTATTGTCCCGGCTGCATTACGCCACCGGTGTCTTCTTTTTTCGTGCTGTTTAAGATATTAGCATCTTCTTTTGCCAGCTTATTTTTTGTAGGAATTTTATAATTGATAGATAACCCGAAGTTTCTTGAATCATACTTGCTTCTCAATACCACCGCATCGCCTGAAGGCGGGTTGGAGCGTACCTGCATCACCTGTCCGTTAAAGATATCATTCGCAAAAATAGAAAGAGTCAGTTTATTATCCAGGAACTTCTTCGTTAATGTGATATCAACATTATTATTAAACGGTTTCTCTGCCGTAAAATAAAAATAGCCTGCCTTAGGCGTCAGATAACTGTAATTTGCCGTCATTTTGATGCCTTTAGGAAGAATCAGCTGGGCCATCACGTTAAAGATCCAGAAGCCTTTATTACTCAGGTTTTCAATTTCATGCTTCTGATAACCCGCATACAAATACATAAAGTTGATCTTATCAGGATTGAAATCAAACTTCATGATTTCGCTGATCGGCTTGCTGAAGATCATGAAAGGAACAGGAAGTCCAACATTGAAGTTATGAATTTTCATACTGGAAATGTTCACCTGCTGATTGTAAAGATTTTTACCATCCTTCATGATGATCTGTGCCACCTGGTTTTTTGCAGAACTTACGCTGTATCCGATAAATGCGTAATCAAAAGCAGAGATCTTTAATTCATAATTATCAAAAATAGTAGGCTGAAGATTAGGGTTACCGTTTACCTGCGTATTGGGACCTGAAAACGTTACGTTATTCGGATTCAGGGCAGAGATACTCGGTAAGCTGATCTTTTTATTATAGTTTGCGGCAATATACACCTGATTCATCAGGCTGTACTGTACACTGGCATTAGGGAACAGTTTAAACTTATTGAACGTGGTAAGATCTTTCTGTACAATCGTACCTGCACTGTCTTTCCTTGCAATCCCGGAAATATCATAATTTTCAGCACGAGCTCCTAAGGTGAAATCGAATTTTTTCAGTTTAGCCTGAAACTCCAGATAGGTAGAAGCAGTCTGTCTCTGGTATTCCAGATTTTTAAGTCCTTTGCTTTCCGTTTCAAAATCCTGTCTTTCATATAATCCACCTCCGCTTACTTTTCCACCGTCAAGAATCTTAATAGGCTGAGAATAATCCACCTTGAAATTGGCAACCTTCATGTCCGATTTGTTATTAAGTACATTATTAGTGCCGGGATTACGGAAAAATTGCCCGTTATCAGTGAAATTCCCTTCCTGGAAAAAATTATCCTGGGCAAACTTACTGTCGGATTTTGTATATCCAAACTGGAAATCTAATTTTTGAGACTTATCGCTGAAACGCTTTTGGTACGTTACGACAGCTTCCTGTCGTAAATTATTGGTACGCGCAGCATCGAAAGCATTAAAATTGGCTTCCCTGTACAGATCCTTGTCTTTATCAAAAATTTCTGCAAGACCATTACTGGCGGTATAATTGTCGTTATTATTATGATAGATATCATAGTTCAGCAATAACCTGTCGTCTCCCAGGTCAAAAGTCAATCCCGATTTGGCAAAATATCCACGTCCGATACGGTCAGTATTACTGTTCAATAATACATCCTGCATCGTATTCATCATACTTTCGCGGTAGTTTTGACCGAAATTCAGCTGCCATCCGAATAATTTGTTTCTCGCATTTAAATTCAGAGAGTTGGTCGTTCTGCTTCTGAATTTTTCATAATTGGAGAAAGAATAATTCCCGGAATATGTTGCTGTTAAATATTTATTGGCATTCTTATTTGTAATGATATTCATAATCGCACCACCGGAAGTGGCAGGATATTCTGCGCCTGGCTGGGTGATCACTTCTATTCTGTCAACAGAATTGGCAGGCATTCCTTCTAGGAAAGAATTTAACTCATTGGAAGTAATATTTAGAGGTCTGCCGTTAAGATAAACATCCAGCATTTTCCCCTGATACATCATTCCGGCAATGTCAGTAGAAACCAATCCCGGAAGTTTTTTGATGCCTTCCAGAACATTTCCGTTGTTAAGCTGTGGCTGCTCCGAAAAATCAAAAATAGTTCGGTCGGCTTTCTGTTCAACGGCTTTTTTAGTTTTGGTGATAACAACTCCTTCAATTTGCTTCTCTTTGCTTGGAGTATTTCCCTTTTCTTGAGAATAAGCAAAGACGGAGCCTAATAAAGATACAGCGAGTATAATTTTTTTCATAATGTTTTTTACTACTAACCAGTTAGACGCGGAAAAATAAATTTTGTTACAAAAATGTTCAGATTCCATCACAGTTTTTTAATTCAGATAAGAGTCTGATAGTCTTAGTTTGATTGATAAAAAAATAACTCCTATTGATTGTATGATTAAAAAAATAAAGTAAAATAAAACCAACTTTCGTCTTGTATCATGTAAGCGGAATAGACGGTAAATAGCTGATAATAAAAAAAGTAAATCCATATCTGTTTCGTCTTACATAAAAAGAAAGTATAATTTAACAATGAACAAAATGAACAGTAAAATGAAATTTATTCTGCCAAAATTATTAGGAATAACACTATTGGCCGGAGCAGCGGTATTTATTTTATCAATGATTTTTAAACTATTATTTGCAGGGCTTATATTAGCCGCAATTGGAACATTTATCGCAAAAATGATCGGCAAAAAAAGGAGCCAAACTATGGGATATGAAAAAAACAGCAATGCTTTTCTTTCTTACCAACAGAGCTTCCCAAAAAAGGAGGAAACAATGTATGCACAGGTTCGTAAAGAAAATCTAGCCATCATTCCTATCCGTTAAAAAAAGAATTTTTATTAATACAACACAAATCAAATAAAAACAATGTATACACAACATCATACTACACAAGGACCATTCGCAAAACATGATCATTGCGGATCATTTGAAAAAGGCAGTTTCGGAAGAAAATTCAAAGAACATTTTATGGGAAACAACCATCCTTTAAAGGAAATTTTCGACAGAAAAATCAACAGCTACAAACCTGTAAATATTACAGAAAACGAGGACAATTTTACCGTTCAGCTGTATGCGGCGGGATTGCAGAAAAATCTTTTTAAAGTGGCAGTTAAGGACCAGATTCTTACCTTGTCCTATACAGATACTGCAGAAAATACCGATGCTAAATTAATTTATCAGGAATTTTATCCCGAATCTTTTGAACGCAGATTTCAACTGACAGATAAAGTCTTTGATGATCAGGTTTCTGCACTTTATGAAAATGGGGTTTTAACGGTAGTTTTACCAAAAAATCCGGAAAAGAATAAACCGGAACATCAGGTTGATATTAATTAATACATTCTGTAATATAAAGTAATAGTAAAGCCTCACAAAATTTGTGGGGCTTTACTGGTTTTTGTGTTCTTACCTTCAATACGGGTTTTTATTTGTTAGCATCTTTTAATGATGAGAATTCTATATAATCATACTCCGGCGATGAGGTGAAAAGCTGGCGTAAAACCGATGCATGACCATTTCCGGCAATCACGAGGATTCTGTCTTCAGCAGTATGAGGGATATTCTGGATGTTACGGAACATTCTCAGGTTTCTGTCATACCAGTACAATGCAAGCATATCTGCACCGTCGTGGTCTCTCAGTTTAAAATCTCCGGAAAGGTAAGCTCCATATTCATATTGATGGTATTCCTTACTGTTCATGTAGAGGAAATTTTCGAGAATAGATTTGAAGTTTTTAGGTTCAGAGCTTTTAAAAAAAGCATTATATTGATTAGATACTGCATCATTGCTCTGAAAGTCATACTCTTCACTAAGCGCTTTAAAATAAGCAGAATCCTGTTTGCCAAATCTTTTTTCAAGGTCATCCAGAACAGATTCTGCATCAATGCTGAAGAGTTCATTGATCTTTAACTCATTGGCGATCCGCATGGCAAGCTGATAACGTTCATCTCTTTTGTCCCTGTATTTACCTTCATTATATTCCTTTAATTTTTGGTTGGCATTCCATTTTGGCCAGGCTTCAATAGCTATTTTTGTAGGCTTGAATTTTTTAATATAATTTACCAGTTCGGTTACCTCTTTTGCTGTTTTGGGAGCGAGAACATCTACCTGGTCGCTTTTTTCTGTTTTATGAGCATCAAGATTAGGATAATCAAAGTGAAAAGAGCCTAGGATCAATACTTTTGCTTTCGGATTTTGAAAATAATCTGCTGGTTTTTTTTGTGCCGACGCATATGCGGATAAGCTTATCAGAAAGATATAGATAAAAGTTTTCATAATGGTTTTATTATTTTATTATTGTTTTTACAAATGGATTGTTGCTTTCAATAGAGTAGGAGATAAGGGCGGATGTTGTATTGGAATTGATGAATCTGATTTTCCCCTTTTTCGGAATTCTATACTGGAAAATGTCGTGGGGTTTAATGATTGTTAAGGTTTTTAATTTTGATGAGAGTATAATAGGAATGTCTGATCTGTTTTTCATGTTGATTGTTCCCGGGCTTTTCTTGCATTCAATTTCAATGCCCTCACCGGGTTTCAATGTGATAGTCTGGTTGTACCAGATATTAGATTCTGTTGTACAGCTTATGAAGGTTACGGAAGAGAGCAAAAAACATAGTCTGAACATATCATATTTTTTGTCAAAGGTATTCTTCATCGGATCTGCAGGAAACAGACTTTCGATGAACACCATACAAACAGGCTTTAAATATTTTTCATCGAGTAAAAATGGCCTTTTATAGAGAATTAGATATAAAGGGAGAGTGGAAGTTCTATTTTTGCAGCATGAAAAAGCAATCACACATTTATCTGCATATTTTCTATTGGGGATTTTATATCATTAAAGAAATTCTGGTTCCCGTTGTATTTTTTAAAAGACCCTCTCTGGCCTTTGATATTACCTTTTTTATTACCAGTTTTATATGTTTTTATTTTAATTACTTTTGGGTAGTCCCGCGTTTTTTTGATGTCAATAAATGGTATAAAAGTGTGATAGGATATATTATTAGTGTATTCTGTTTTGTTATTGTGCGGTATATTGTTGAAGAAATTCTTCTTCCAAAATTCTTTGGCTTTAGTAATTATGCAGAAGGAACCAGTCTGGGATTCTATTTTTATGATAATATTTACTTCAGTTTTATGACCATTTTTGTGAGTACGGTTTTCTGTCTTTTCAAATTGTTTTCTGAAAATGAGGCCGAAAAATTATTACTCATCACAGAAAAGAAAAATGCTGAATTGCAGGCTTTAAAGACACAGATTAATCCCCATTTTATTTTTAATTCTTTAAATAACATTTATTCGCTGGTATATCAGAAATCAGATAAAGCATTGCCCGCCCTTGAAGAGTTGAGCCAATTATTACGATACAGTACCAAAGATCTTGAAAAGGATTTTATTACATTAGATAAAGAAATAGGATACGTTGAAAGCCTGATTGCCTTAGAAAGTCTGAGACTGAAAAATCCGGAGCTTTTACTTGTTGAAAAGAATATCAGCTTTCCAAAACTTAATATTTCGCCTATGCTTATTGTGCCTTTTGTGGAAAATGCTTTTAAACATGGAGATTTTATTGGCAAAGGGTTTATTCTTCGGGTTTCCGATACCGATAAGATCCTGCATTTCTATCTTCATAATTATAAAAAAAATCAAAGAATGAAAGATACGGCGTCCGGAATTGGAATTGAAAATGTGAAAAAGAGACTGGAAATTTTATATGCTAAAAAGCATGAACTCTATATAAAGGATCTGGAATCCGAATTTATTGTAGATTTAAGAATAATTTTCCCTTATGAGAACGATTAAATGTATCATTGTAGATGACGAACCACTGGCGATCTCGCTATTGGAAAATTATGTCCGGAAAATTCTTTTTCTCGAATTGGTTTTTTCTACGGAAAATCCCATTCTGGCGCTGGAATATATCCAAAATAATGATGCTGATGTTGTATTTCTGGATATTCAGATGCCGGAACTTACCGGAATTAATTTCATGAAGATTGTAGGAGGAAAAATTAAATATGTTTTAACGACAGCCTATTCTGAATACGCTCTGGAGGGATATGAGCACAATATTGTAGATTATCTTTTAAAGCCCATTTCTTTTGATCGCTTTAACAAAAGTGCATTGAAGGTCCAGGAGCGCTTTGTGATTAATGAAGATAATTCTGATACTTATTTTTTTGTAAAATCATCAGGACAGCAGCACCGCATTAATTTTGATGAAATTCTATATATAGAAAGTATTAAAGATTACGTCAATATTCGGACAGTTTATCAGGAGTACATTATTTTAGACAGTTTAAAATCTTTGGAACAGGAACTTCCGAAGTCATCTTTTATACGTGTTCATAAATCTTTTATGATTAATTTGAACCAGGTAAAAAGTATAGGCCCTAAAAAGATCCTTTTGCTGTCGGAACATGAAATTCCCATAGGAGACAGCTATAGAGCAAATCTTTTGAACAGTCTTAAATAAATAAAAAAGCAGCTTCTCAGAAGCTGCTTTTTGTATAAGTAATTAATCTAACAATTAATGTTCTTGTCTTTTGATAAGATTTAGAGCAGAACCTGCTTTGAACCAGTCAATCTGTTGATCATTATACGTATGGTTAGCCATGATAAGATCTTTAGTACCATCAGCGTGTACAAACTCTAAAGTCAACTGCTTTCCTGGAGCAAACTGGTCAAGATCTAAGAAGTTCACCGTGTCATCTTCCTGAATTTTATCATAATCAGCTTCATTAGCAAATGTTAATCCAAGCATTCCTTGTTTTTTAAGGTTTGTTTCGTGGATTCTTGCGAATGATTTTACCAATACCGCTTTTACCCCAAGGTGTCTTGGTTCCATAGCAGCGTGTTCTCTGGACGAACCTTCGCCGTAGTTTTGGTCTCCAACAACGATAGAAGGGATTCCTGCAGCTTTATAAGCTCTTTGTACAGCGGGAACTTCTCCGTATTCACCCGTTAATTCGTTTTTAACATGGTTGGTTTCCATGTTGTAAGCATTTACAGCTCCAATCAACATGTTGTTTGAAATATTGTCAAGGTGACCTCTATATTTCAACCATGGCCCTGCCATAGAAATGTGGTCGGTAGTACATTTTCCGAAAGCTTTGATCAATACCTTAGCCCCTTCAATATTTTTACCGTCCCAAGCCGGGAATTCTTCTAATAACTGAAGTCTGTCTGAAGTAGGGCTTACCTTTACAACAACAGAAGATCCGTCCTCAGATGGAGCTTGGTATCCGTTGTCATCTACCGCAAAACCTCTTGCAGGAAGCTCAGATCCTTTGGGTTCGTCAAGTTTTACCTGCTCACCGTTTTGGTTGGTTAAAGTATCTGTAATAGGGTTGAAGTCTAATCTTCCCGAAATAGCTACTGCAGCTACCATTTCAGGTGAAGCTACAAAGGCGTGTGTATTAGGGTTACCGTCAGCTCTTTTCGCAAAGTTTCTGTTGAAAGAGTGAATAATAGAGTTTTTCTCTCCTTTTTCAGAACCTTCTCTGTCCCATTGTCCGATACAAGGTCCACATGCATTAGTAAAGATTCTTGCGTTTTCAAATTTTCTGAAAGAATCTAAGAAACCGTCTCTTTCTGCTGTGAATTTCACCTGCTCAGATCCAGGGTTAATTCCTAAAATAGCTTTAGGTTTAACTCCTTTTGCTACTGCGTCTTCTACAATAGAAGCTGCTCTGGATAAATCTTCATAAGAAGAGTTGGTACAAGAACCAATCAATGCCCATTCTACTTCCAGCGGCCATCCGTTAGCTTCAGCTTTAGCTTTGAATTCAGAAACAGGAGTTGCCAAATCCGGAGTGAAAGGTCCATTCAGGTGTGGAGTCAGCTCAGAAAGATTGATCTCAATGACCTGATCGAAATATTGTTCAGGGTTAGCATACACTTCTGCATCCCCAGTTAAATGTTCTGCGATTACGTCGGCAGCATCTACAACATCCTGTCTTCCTGTAGAAGCAAGATATCTTCTCATAGAATCATCATATCCGAAAGTGGAAGTAGTCGCTCCAATTTCAGCACCCATGTTACAGATCGTTCCTTTACCGGTTGCTGAAAGAGATTGTGCTCCTTCTCCGAAATATTCTACGATACATCCTGTTCCTCCTTTTACGGTGAGAATTCCTGCTACTTTTAAGATCACATCTTTTGCAGCAGTCCAGCCGGACATTTTACCGGTTAATTTAACACCGATAAGCTTAGGCATTTTAAGTTCCCAGGCCATTCCTGCCATTACGTCTACCGCATCAGCACCACCTACTCCGATGGCAACCATTCCAAGACCTCCGGCATTCACAGTGTGAGAATCCGTACCGATCATCATCCCTCCAGGGAATGCATAGTTCTCTAATACAACCTGGTGGATAATACCCGCTCCTGGTTTCCAGAAACCAATTCCATATTTATCACAAACAGAACTCAGGAAGTTGAACACCTCAGAGTTTTTGTTGATACCTTCTTGTAAATCGGATTCTGCACCTACTCTTGCCTGGATCAAGTGATCTGCATGAGCGGTTGAAGGAACAGCAACTTTAGCTTTTCCAGCCTGCATAAACTGTAAAAGCGCCATCTGAGCAGTCGCGTCCTGCATGGCTACTCTGTCCGGTGCGAAATCTACGTAAGAGTTTCCTCTTTCATGTGTCGATGTAGCATTACCTTCCCAAAGGTGGGTGTAAAGGATTTTTTCTGAAAGTGTAAGAGGTTTTCCCACGATTTGTCTTGCAGCAGCAATTCTTTCTGGGTAACGCTCGTATACTTTTTTGATCATATCAATATCAAAAGTCATATCTTAATTTAATTTTTCTTTTTTCAAATAAATTTTTCCGTTAGTAATCTACTATCTAAGACGGAATTTTATAATTCATCAAATTCTGTTCCTTCGGGTCATAGAAAGGATAATTCTGATAAATAAACAACATGTTTTATTTCTATCAACTGTCTATCAAGTTAAGAAAAAATAGAATTTCTTTTCTTTATTTGAGTTAAAATAATTCTTAATCAGTCTTAAATAGAAAGGTTCTAAATAAAAAAAGAAAGATTTTAAATCCAATGGACTAAAATCTTTCTTATATAGCTTAAAACAGTCTTTTCGACTATATCTTAATGGTATTAGTGAGCACTTGTACTTGTCAATTCTTTAATTGAAGGTACAAAAGTCGTAAGGTCAATACCCTCTACAGCTTTTTTGTACTCGTCGATATTAGGAATTCTACCCATGATCGCAGAAAGTACAACAACCGGAGTTGAAGCCAATAAGGATTCTCCTTTTTTACGTTCAGAATCTTCCACGACTCTTCCCTGGAAAAGACGGGTAGAAGTTGCTAAAACAGTGTCTCCTTTTTCAGCTTTTTCCTGATTACCCATACAAAGGTTACAACCAGGACGCTCAAGATACATCATGTTTTTGTATTCAACACGAGCTTCACCTTTAGGAGCGTTATCATCAAATTCGAAACCTGAATATTTTTCTAAAAATTCCCAGTCTCCTTCTGCTTTTAACTCATCAATGATATTATAAGTAGGAGCAGCCACCACCAATGGAGCCTGGAATTCTACTTTACCATTCTGCTTTTCAATGTTTCTAAGCATTTGAGAAACGATTTTTAAATCTCCTTTATGAACCATACAAGATCCTACGAAACCAAGATCAACTTTCTTCTCACCTCCGTAATACGTAAGGTCTCTGATGGTATCGTGAGTATATCTCTTAGAAACATCATCATTGTTTACATCCGGGTCAGCAATCATTGGTTCAACGATTAGGTCAAGATCAACAACAACTTCAGCGTAATATTTAGCATTCGAATCTGGAGTAAGAGCTGGCTTTTCACCTGATCTGATTTCTTCGATTCTCTTATTAGCTTTATTGATTAGTCCCTGAAGAACCTGGTTATGATTATCCATACCTTTGTTGATCATGATTTGGATTCTGCTCTTAGCAATTTCCAATGATTCGATCAAAGTATCGTCTTCAGAGATACAGATAGAAGCTTTTGCTTTCATTTCTGCTGTCCAGTCTGTAAATGTAAACGCTTGGTCAGCAGGAAGTGTTCCGATGTGAACCTCAATAATTCTCCCTTGGAATACGTTCTCTCCATCAAATTGCTTCAACATTTGAGCCTGAGTTGCATGAACTACATCACGGAAATCCATATGCTCCTTCATATCTCCTTTGAAAGTCACTTTCACAGATTCAGGAATTGGCATAGAAGCTTCACCTGTTGCTAAAGCCAATGCTACAGTTCCGGAGTCAGCTCCGAAAGCAACTCCTTTAGACATTCTTGTATGAGAGTCACCACCAATGATGATCGCCCATTCGTCTATTGTAATATCATTAAGAACTTTGTGAATTACGTCAGTCATGGCGTGGTATTCACCTTTCGGGTCACGTGCTGTGATCACACCGAAATCGTTCATGAATTTCATTAACTTAGGAATGTTCGTCTGAGCTTTTTTATCCCAAACTGAAGCAGTATGACATCCTGACTGATAAGCGCCGTCAACGATTGGAGAAATTACAGTTGCAGCCATAGATTCCAATTCCTGTGCGGTCATCAAACCTGTCGTATCCTGAGAACCAACAATGTTTACTTCTACACGAACGTCAGAACCTGCGTGTAATAATTTACCTTCAGTAACACCAACGGCATTTCTGTTGAAGATTTTTTCAACTGCAGTAAGACCTTGTCCTTCGATAGAAATTTCTTTAGAAGGAGCAAAAACAAGAGGAGCTTCAATTCCTAAAAGTTTTGCGGCAAATGTTTGTAGTTTTTTACCAAATACGATGGCATAAGAACCACCAGCTTTGATGAATTCTAATTTTTGAGGAGTAAATGATTTTGAAATATCTTTCAATTCTTTATCTCCGTTATATAATTTCTTTTCTTTAGTATTGATCGTTAAAACTGTTCCTGTAGCTACAGAATAAGCTTCTTCTAAAACGATGTCGCCATTCTCGTTACGAACAGGATTTCCGTTTTCGTCTAATTTTTTCACCCAGTTTTGAAGGTCGATTCCGATACCTCCGGTTACATCAACTGTAGTAAGGAAAATAGGAGAAATACCGTTTGTTCCCCCAACAATCGGAGCAATATTTACGAATGGAATATATGGGCTTGCTTGTTTACCCGTCCATAAAGCCACGTTGTTTACTCCGGACATTCTTGATGAACCTACACCCATCGTACCTTTCTCAGCGATAAGCATTACGCTTGCATCAGGATGTTGAGCCTGTAAAGCTTTAATTTCTTCCTGAGCCTGAGGAGTGATCATACATTTACCATGTAATTCTCTATCAGATCTTGAATGCGCCTGATTTCCCGGAGAAAGTAAATCTGTTGAGATATCACCTTCACCAGCAATAAATGTCACTACTTTAATTTCTTCAGCAACTTCTGGAAGTTTTGTGAAGAACTCAGCTTTTGCATAACTGTCAATGATTTCTTGTGCTATTTCATTACCGCCATTGAATGCTTCCTTTAGACGTGTTGTATCGGCGTCATAAAGGTAAACCTGTGTTTTAAGAACTTTTGCTGCTTCTTTAGCAATAGAAATATCATTACCCAAAGCCAGATCTAGCAATACCTTAATAGAAGGACCCCCCTTCATATGAGATAATAATTCAAAAGCAAATGCCGGTGATATTTCTTCTACTACGGATTCACCGAGAATGATCTCTTTTAAAAATTGAGCTTTCACCCCCGCTGCACTTGTTGTTCCCGGTAAGGTGTTGTAAATGAAAAATTGAAGAGAATCCGATCGATATTCGTTACCTGAGTCTTTAATTTGTGCAATGATTTCGCTTAATAATCCAGCACCGTCAATTGGCTTTGGATGAAGCCCCTGGTTTTTTCTTTCCTCAATCTCTTGGATGTAATCCTGATACATATTCATAATAATAGAAGTCTTTTAAATTTTTAAAAGTAGAGTCAGTACTGTTATTCTTTCTTAACAGGGTTATAAATTACAATAAAACATTTAAAGTTGCCGCCGCAAAACGACTATAGTAATAAACAACATCATCTACCTCCTTAAAAAATGTGAGATAATGTTCAGTTTTGAAGTGGAGTATATGATCCTTATAGAAGTATAAGTAGTTTACCTGCGGTTTGTCTTGTTGAAAAAACTCTCTTTGGGTAAGATTTATACACTTTTTTGACAGCATTACTATCAAAAATTATATCTCCAAAACGTTTTTAGATTATCAAACACTTAAAAAGTGCTCCCAAATTTACGTATTTTTAATATTTTATAAGGATGATATTATTTAGATTCTTTATAAATATGAATTTGATAATTTCTATTTTTGGCCGTAGTTTTGCACGCAAATGGTGAATATGAAAAATATCCTTAATTTTTTATGCGTATTTATTTCGGTTTTCGTTTTTTCACAAACAAAATCCGTTAAGAAAACAGCTGTAAAAAGCACTGTGAAAGGCACAGTAAAAAAAGTTCCTGCTGAACCTAAAATCAATCCGGATTTAGTGGTAATCAACAAAGATCTTCCTGTTTTAATTCCTAAAAAAAAGGATGGAAAATTCGGCTATGTCAATCAGAAAGGAAAATTTATCATTTCGCCTGAATATCATATTGCCGTCTTTTTTTATGAAGACTGTAACCTTCTGAATTCTCCCAATGAAAAGGTGAGAAAGTTCGGAACCAAAGATTACGCGACAGTAGAAAAAGATTTAATTTCCTACCGGATAGATCAGAAAGGAAAAAGGGTGTATGAATTTAAAGATAAGGATTTAGGACAGTGTAAGTTTGAACCCTATAAACAACAGCTGTTTCAGGCGTATGTTTCCAATGGCTTTTATGGCATTATCGAGAAATCAAAATTTGTAAATGCTGCAGATTACAGACAATATCAGATTTATCCTCAATATCAATACCTGTACATTATGGAAGGCGATGATACTGCTGATCCCATGATTGTAGCTTCCAATAATGATAGATTCGGTGTGATTGATGTTAATAATAAAGTAATCATCCCTTTTGAATATTCCAACATCAAAAGAAATTTCAGCTGGAAATTAGGTAAGATGTTTGAAGTGACAAAAGACGGGACCAATTATTACTACATTGATGCTGATAATAAAACCTATTAAAGAGACAAAATCCAATTAATTTTTTGCATCAAAAACACGCTCTCAGATTGAGAAAGAGAGTGAGTTCTTTTTGAACGCTGTAATCAAAATCTCACATCTCACAATTTTTTTGTAATTTCGCGGCTGAAATAAAGGGGTGCTTTAACAGGCTGAGATTATACCCAATGAACCTGGAACAGATAATGCTGTTTAGGGAATTTTGAAAATGTATCAATGAAACAGTATAATGATATACGAATCTCATTTTTAGACTGCTAACGTTACATTATTTAATCCGCCCCTTTTATTCATTAAATTTTAAAGATTTATAGAATGAAAGGATTACTTTTTTTAGGGCTTACCGCAAGCTCACTGGGATTGGCCCAAACTCAACATACAGATTCCCTCAAGGTAAGGGAAATCGATGGTGTTAACTTCACAAAAAGACTTCCGGTTGCCAAAGAAATTATCAATGTACAGAAAGATCTGGACAGCAGGAATCTCGGTCAGGATCTTCCGGTGCTTTTAAAAAATCAAACTTCAATTATTTCCACTTCCGATGCAGGAAACGGAGTTGGATATACCGGCTTCAGAATCCGTGGAGTAGCGGGAAGAGGAATTAACGTCATGATGAACGGCGTTCCGTTCAATGATTCCGAAAGTCAGGGAACTTTCTTTGTGAATGTTCCCGACCTTACCAGTTCAGCATCCCAGATCGTTATCCAGCGGGGAGTAGGAACGTCGAACAACGGGGTTTCGGCTTTTGGGGCCAGCATCAATGTAATTTCGAAGGATCCGGAAGAAAAGTTTTATGTAAAAACAGATGACAGTTACGGATCATTCAATACGTACAAATATTCGGCTGAAGTAGGATCCGGAAAATTCTGGAAAAACAGGCTTTCTGTAATGGGAAGATATACCAATATTCATTCTGACGGATATATTGACAGGGCTTCTTCAGATCTTCATTCGTACAATTTCACTGCTTTATTTGAAGAAGGTAAAACCAGACTTCGTCTGATGGCTTTCGGAGGTAAAGAAAAAACATATCAGGCCTGGAACGGAATTGACAGAAAAACCTGGGAAACAGATCCTAAATTTAATGTTTCAGGAGCTATTTATGATGCAGACTGGAAGAATATCGTAAGTTTCTATGATAATGAAACCGATAATTACAGACAAAATCATTACCAGTTGCTTTGGGAACAGGGAATAAACGATCATTGGAACCTGGAAACGACGCTGCATTATACCAAAGGAAAAGGCTATTATGAAAACTACAAACAGGGAGATCCTTTTTCAAGATATAACCTTCCCAACATCATAGATGGAGGAGAAACGGTACAATATTCAGATTTTATAAGAAAAAAATGGCTGAATAATGATTTTTACGGATTGGTTTCCACTCTTTACGGGAAATTTGAAAATATTGACCTTAATTTTGGAGCCGTTGCAAATCAGTATTACGGAAGGCATTTCGGAAATGTTACCGGAGTTTTTTATCCTCAGATTAACGAAAGTGAATACTACAGAAGCCGTTCGGTAAAGAATGAAGTCTCAGGTTTTGCAAAAGCATTAGTAAGACTTAATGACCGTTTTGAATTATTCGGGGATCTGCAGCTCAGACATATCGATTATAATACAAGAATTATAACTGCGGGAGATGGCGAAGGGGCAGATTTGAATAAAAACTGGCTTTTCTTTAACCCTAAAGCGGGGGTCAATTACAAGATAGGAAACGGAAAAGTTTTCTTGTCCTATGCAAATGCCCATCGTGAGCCCAATAGAGACGACCTTATTGCAGATTCTAATGTAAAATCAGAAGTGCTTCACGATTTTGAAGCTGGTTTGGAAAAGCAGTTTGGAAGTATTTCATTCACGGCGAATCTTTATTATATGTATTATGTTAATCAGTTGGTTTTAAATGGTGAACTTAATAATGTGGGTGCGTTTATCAGAACCAATTCCGGTAAAAGTTACAGAAGAGGTATCGAGATCGGAGCATTGGCAAAACTTTCAAAACAGTGGGAGATTTCGGCCAATACAAGTTTAAGCCAGAATAGAAATCTTGATTTTAAGATAGAAAATGCAACGCTGGTAAAAGATTTAGGAAATACCCAGACTTCATTTTCACCAGATATCATTGCCAATGTCGCATTGAAATTTAATCCAAATAAACACTTCCAGTTTGCCTTGATGAACCAATATGTAGGAAAGCAATACCTGGATAACACAGAAGATAAGAATCTGCAGCTGAAAGATTATATGCTGACTGATTTTAATGCTCAGTATCAGTTTAAAATTGCCAATAATGATATCGCTTTGAAATTATTGGTGAATAACATTTTCAATAAAAAATATGTCAATAATGGAGCTGTTTATGATGGCGAACCGTATTATTTTTCACAGGCAGGAACTAATTTTATGTTTGGAATCAGCTGGAAAATTCAATAATTTAAAAGATAATTTGTTAAACAAATTTCAATATTATAATTTTAATACACAATAATCAAAAGACTGTTCCGGCAGTCTTTTTTTTGTAACAAATAAATCTCCTTAAAAGTCATGAAAAAGTTATAAATTTGCCGTCAAATGAATATTTCAGCTTACATTCTAGAATATCTGAAACAAGCTGGAACTGCAACAGTTCCAGGCTTTGGTGTATTTTCCCTGGAGAACTCTAAGGCAATTATCAATTCTGAAAACGGAAGCATCCTTCCGCCTGCAAGTCAAATCACTTTTGCAGTGGATCATGAAGTGCAGTCTGATGAACTGGCTGCTTTCATTGCAGAACAAAAGCAGATGTCTTTAGAAGCCTCTAAAAGTGATCTAAAGATCCAGACTGATTTTTGGAAGAAAAAACTTCAGGCAGAACAGGTTTTGGAGATCCAAAATCTGGGTACCATCATGATCGAGGACGAGAAAACCCATTTTAAAGGTAAACGAGTAGAGTCTGGCCGTCCTGATTTTTATGGACTGGAAGAAATTAGATTTTCGGATATCAGTAACGGTGAAAAAATAGTCCATACAGAGAACCGTGAAAAAGATTATAAATTCAACAAATCTATACTTTGGATCTTTCTTTTCATTGTTCCTGTTGCAGGTCTGTTAATCCTGGCCTATACTCAGAAAGATCTTCTTTTCGGGAAAAAATCTTTTGAAAACGTTTCCGTACAGACGAAAACGCATAGAATCACCAAGGATACCATTAAAATAATGGTGCATGAAACGCCAGAAATGAAAATTGCTGATTCCCTGAAAAAAGATTCACTAATGAAATCTGCTGGAAAACCGGTAGAAGTTCAGGCCCCTAAAAATAACACTAAGAAGACATGGCAAAAATAAAAAAAGCGGCAGAATCTCTGACCATTATGACCAATATCGTTCTTCCGAACGAGACAAATTCTTTAAGAAACCTTTTTGGTGGTGAATTGTTAGCAAAAATGGACCGTTGTGCGTCTATTTCTGCAGCAAGACACTGTGAAAGAAGAGTAGTGACCGCTTCCGTAAATCACGTTTCTTTTAATCATCCGATTCCTGAAGGAGGAGTTGTTGTATTAGAATCCAAAGTTTCAAGAGCATTTTCTACTTCTATGGAAGTGTATGTAGATGTTTGGTTGGATGATCCGATTAACCAGGTAAAAATTCATACCAATGCAGGGATTTATACTTTTGTTGCGGTAGATGAATTCAACCGTCCTATCCCAATTCCTGAAATGATTCCTGAGACGGAAGAAGAAAAAGAGAGATTTGCAGCGGCTTTCCGTAGAAAAGAACTTTCCCTGATCCTTTCCGGAAGAATGAAACCTTTAGAATCTGTGGAATTGAAGAAGCTTTTTCAGGAGCCTGAGGTAATAAAAGAAGTGAAAAAAGATAAGAAGTAACATTCTCATCGGTGCCATTTGTGAAAAGTAATTTGTGTTTAGAAAAATGAAAATTCTCCTTTTAGATAAAAACCATCCGCTTATCACCGAGCAGCTTATTGCAAAAAACTTCATTCTGGAAGAGGATTTCACTTCTTCTTACGATGAGGTATGCCGCATCATTGAAAACTATGATGGAGTGATCATCAGAAGCCGGATTCCTTTAGATAAAAATTTTCTTGAAAAAGGAAAAAACCTGAAATTCATTGCAAGAGTAGGCGCTGGGATGGAAAATATTGATATTCCTGCAGCGGAGAAACTGGGAATTCAACTGATTAATTCTCCGGAAGGCAACAGAGATTCTGTAGCAGAACACGTTGTCGGAATGCTGCTGATCTTAATGAACCGTCTTTTTATTGCTTCGCAGGAAGTGAAAAATGGAATTTGGAAACGCGAAGAAAACAGAGGTGACGAGCTATTGGGAAAAACCGTTGGACTTATCGGTTATGGAAATATGGGAAAAGCAACCGCGAAAAGGCTTTCAGGCTTTGGCTGTAAGGTGATTTTTCATGATATTCTGCCTGATCTTTCGGACGAATATGCCACACAGGTTTCTTTGAAAGAATTACAGGAAAAAGCTGAGGTTTTGAGTTTACATATCCCCTTAACTGATGAATCATATTATCTGATTGACGGGCCATTCATTTCCGATATGAAGAATGACTTCTATTTTGTGAATACAGCAAGAGGGAAAAATATTGAAACGAAAAGCTTAGTTGAAGCTTTGAAAGCTGGAAAAATAAAAGGAGCCTGCCTGGATGTATTGGAATACGAAAAATCATCATTCGAAAATATTGAAACAGAAAATGATGACCTCAAATACCTCCTGGAGTCTGAAAAAGTGATTGTTACGCCTCATATTGCAGGCTGGACGCATCAAAGCAAAGAAAAACTGGCACAGGTAATCGTAGATAAAATTGTAACCTCTTTTACATAGCATCATAAAAAGGTAAAACCTATTGTTATCATTCATTCTTCCATTTCAGGCTTCGGTGTATTGATTTTTACAATTTCGTGGTTTTACCTTTTTATGTTAAATAATTCATAATTTACGCTCAATATTTAATATTTATTTTGAGTTTTATTAAATTGCTCCTCATTTTGAAATCCATGAAGAAGCGCAATTTTGTACTCATTGTAACTATTTTTTTAGTTCTTTTTTCCTGTAAAAAAAAATCTGAAGACCAACAGGCCTCCGCCGAAAATACAACCAATCTGCCCAATTACGGGAATGTAGATTTAAACGGTGTTTTCACTACGGCAGACGGGCAGCTTTCCAATAAAGCATCGTTGGTGGGATATATTGACCAATACTATAAAAAAGTCTGGGAAAACGGCAATTTGAGTGGCGGGATACTGGTGGCGAAAGGAGATGAGATCCTATACGAAAACTACAGAGGTTTCGGAAGAGAAGGAAACCAGATGCCGATCGATAAAAATACACCGCTGCATGTAG
This sequence comes from Chryseobacterium soli, assembly GCF_000737705.1. Taxonomy (GTDB): domain Bacteria; phylum Bacteroidota; class Bacteroidia; order Flavobacteriales; family Weeksellaceae; genus Chryseobacterium; species Chryseobacterium soli. The sequence continues at coordinate 807,007 of NZ_JPRH01000001.1, forward strand.
CTTCTGTTTCAAAAACGTTGACTGCTATGGCAATGATGAAATTGATAGAAGCCGGAAAAATAAAATTATCAGACCACCTGACTCAGTTTTTTCCTGGATTTCCCTATCCGAATGTCACGGTGCAAACCTTACTGGATCAGAGAAGCGGGCTTCCCAAGTATGAATATTTCATTACGAAGATTCAGCCTGCGCCTGCAGAACTTTCCAAGACCTACCTTACCAATCAGGATATTCTGAATATGATCATTACGTATAAACCTGAACTGGCAAGAGATACCGATACAGGTTTTATGTATTGTAATACCAATTTCGCCTTACTGGCACTTTTGATTGAAAAGGTAACCAAGACTCCTTTTCCGCAGGCCATGAAAGAAATGGTATTTGCACCGCTGAAAATGACCCATACCTATATCTTCCAGGAAAAAGATGTGCCTACGGCTTCACAGTCATTTTACTTTGGAGGAAGAAAATTATATCCTTTAGATAGATTGGATCTTATTTATGGTGATAAAAATGTGTACACCACGCCGAGAGATCTGTATAATTTTTCTAAAGCAATGTATTCTAAAAACTTCCTGAAGCCGGAACTGATGCAGATGGTTTTTTCTCCGTACAGCAACGAAAAAATGGGAATGAATAATTATGGATTAGGATTCAGAATGAAGATTTTCGACAACGGTGAAAAATTGACTTATCATAATGGATGGTGGCATGGAAGCAATTCGGTTTTTGCTCATTTATTAAAATCAAAAGTTACCATCGTAGCGATTGGGAACGCCTATTCCAATAAAGTATATACTGCACTTGCGTTATCCGGACTATTTGAAGATTTTCCGGTACAGAAAGATAAACTTCACAATGTCATGAATGACAATAAAGATACTTTAAACGGCGGACACGACGTTTATGGAGAATAATGTTTACTTTTGCCTAAACATGTTCATGAAAAGACTTCTTCTATTATTTATTATCTGTTTTCTTGTGCATTCCTGTGCAAGGGTAGGTTCACCTGTCGGCGGGCCGAAAGACTCTCTGGCTCCTAAATTTCTGGGTTCAAATATTGATTCTACAAGGATTAATGTTAAAAGAGATATCCGTGAATTGCGATTGGATTTTGACGAATATATTACCCTGAAGGATATCAATAAAAATCTGATTATTTCTCCCCCTATCAAAAAAATAAAGCGTATTCTTCCTTCCAATATTGCCAACAAATATGTGCTGATTCAGTGGGAAGATACATTACAGGCCAATACAACGTATAATTTTAACTTCGGGAATTCTATTGCCGATAATAATGAAGCGAATATTCTGCGTTATTTTAATTTTGCATTTTCTACAGGTGATAAATTAGACGATCTGTATATCAGCGGAGAAATAAAAGATGCCTTGGCAACAAAGAAAAAAGGCAGCAGCAGTGAAAACAAACTGGTAGTAGGTTTGTATCAGGTGAAAGATACCATGAACTACAAGCAGAAACCTTATTATATCACTAAAGTAGATGACGACGGTTATTATGAACTGAATTATCTGTCACCGGGAAAATATAAAATCATTGCTTTCGAAGACGAAAATGAAAACTCCATTTACGATCCGGGAACTGAAAAAATAGGATTCCAGAAAGAACCAATTACTTTTGAAAAATCCATTTCAGGATTAAATTTAAAGATCTATCCGTCAAAAAAGCCGGTGAAATATCTTGAAATGAAGGAAAACCCTGGTGGAATTTTAATGACTTTTGAAGGAGATCCCACAGACGTAAAGGTGCTTTCTATTAATGATAAACTGCAGGATATCAAAGTTACCCACCGACCAAAATCAGACTCTGTAAACATATGGTTTGATGCGGTAGCAAATAAAGTAGGGCAGACGGTCACGGAGAATATTAAATTCAGTTACGATGCGGACGGAAAAAAAGATACCGTTTCTGTATTTTATAAGTATAATACAAAAAACGCAATGGACATCAATAGTGACAATGGTGGTGAGTCATTGGCTCCTAAATCCGATTTTAAAATTTTATCAAATTATATTATTGATAAAATAAGTCCGGAAAAATGGATTTTGAAAAGTGATAGCTTGACTACTCAGGAGTTTACAGCAAAAATTTCAGACACTAATCCATATCAAATCATAATAAAATCAGATTTTATCAGTGGAAAGAAATATCAGCTTACAGTTCCTAAAGAAACAGTAACATCTTTTTATACTAAAAATACAAAGTCAAAGCGTTTTGACTTTGATGTAGATAAAATAGATAATTTTGGAAGCCTTGAATTCACCATTCAAAATGCACCGACAACGAATTATTGGATCCAGCTTCTGGATTCAGCTGAAAAGGTTGTTTACCAGCAGTACACCAAAGGAGATAAGATTAAATTTGACATCTTAAAACCTGAGGAATATATTGTGAGAATATTGGTAGATAACAACGGCAATAAATATTGGGACAAAGCTGATTTTGCCACTGAGGTTTTTGCAGAAGATTCTTATATTTTCTATAAAAAAGCGGTCATAAGACCGTTGTGGGAAACCCATGAAGATTGGGATTTGAAAGATACCAGAACCTTGGACAGCCCTAAAACACCAGTCTCCGGAGCCGCTGCTACACCTGAAACTAATACTAAGGATACACCCGTAACAAAGGAAGTAAAGAAAGAATTGAAATCTGATAATGCCGTCTTAACTCCGGTAAAGTAAAATAATGAAGACGATAAAAAAAGTGATATTCTGGACGCTGGTAACATTTGCGTTAATTCAGTTCATTCCCATTGATAAAGTAAATCAGCCGGTGAAACATTCTGTAAACTTTATTGAGGTTAACAAAACTCCGCAGAAGATTGCAGGGCTGCTTAAAGGAGCTTGCTATGATTGCCATTCCAATGAAACGGTCTATCCAAAATATGCAGATATTGCTCCGATTTCCTGGTCTATCAAAAGCCATGTGAATGATGGCCGCGAACGGCTTAACTTTTCTGTATGGGGTACTTATAACAAAGATTTAAAGACCAATATGCTGACAAGAGCTACTGAAACCATTCAAAATAAGATGATGCCATTACCCGGCTATATTGTATATCATAAAGAAGCTAATCTTTCCGATGCGGAAAGAACTTTACTGATTCATTATTTTGAAGATATGTTGAAAGCGAAAACGTATTAACAACCAGTTTTATACATTTTAATTTAACGAAGGATTTGATAATTTGTCAAAATTCATTGACATAAAAATTCCCGCAGATTTTATAGGGGTTACCGATCATTATTGAACGATCAGTATCCTGTAACATCTACGGGAATAGTATTTTGGGTTATATTGACTTCAAATAGACTTCAAAAAATCTCTTTTGAGAATCAAAGGCAATATCATCCGGATTCACCTCTTTAAGTGGAATCCATTGTGTTTCTGAGATCTCAGACAGTTCGATATTCACATCAAACTTTTCTGAAACAGTGTATTCATAAAACAGATCAATTGTATTATAATCAATCTCTTTATACTGGTATATATTAGGGAGACTCGTTATATACTTTAAGTTTGAAATATCTATGCGTAGCTGTAGTTCTTCAAATAACTCTCTTTTGCAAGCTTCTTCTGCACTTTCTTTCGGATCCACAAAGCCTCCTGCCAGATCAAGTTTTCCTTTTTTAGGCTCCTGATTCCTTCTGGTAAGATACACTTCATCTCCGCATCTGATGACCACGGCTACTGCCCCGGCAACATTGTTGTACAATCTGAAATCGCAGTTGGGGCAGCTCCATTTCTTTTCACCATCCCATTCTAGAGATTCTTTGCCACAGCTTGGGCAATATTTCAATAATTTCATCTGTTTATAATTTTCTAAATGTCAGATGGAACTTTAGTTTCACTGAGCAATATTCATATTTCTCGGATGATAACTTAAAATAACGTCCCTCAGTTCTTCTGTTTTTAAATGGGTATAAATTTCGGTGGTAGTAATACTGGAATGTCCCAACATTTCCTGTATGTATCGAAGATCTGCACCATTTTGTAGTAAATGCGTTGCGAAAGAATGCCTGAAGGTATGCGGAGATATTTTTTTGCTTACACCCGCCTTATCAGTTAATTCTTTGATAATAAGAAATACAATCACTCTGGACATCGAGGTACCCCGGCTGTTCAGAAACAGAGTGTCTTCATATTTTTTGTTGATTTTGTTTTTCGAACGAACATCCTTGATGTAGCTGTCCAGCAATTCAGCTGTATAGTCAGCAAGAGGTACGAAACGGGTTTTATTTCCCTTTCCGATTACCTTAATGTACTGTTCTTTGAAATTGATATTCGAAATTTTAAGATCGATAAGTTCTGAAACGCGCAATCCACATCCATACAATACTTCAATAATGCTGTGATTTCTCTTTCCAAGATCAGAATTGATCTCAATCGCGGCAATAATTTTATTGATATCCATGAGGCTTAACGTATCAGGAAGATACAATCCCAGTTTTGGTCCTTCAAGAAGTGACGCTGGATTATCTTCCCTGAATTCGTCTTCAAGTAAAAATTTAAAGAAAGATTTAATAGAAGAAATCCATCTTGCCTGAGATCTTTCGCTAAATTTCTTTTTAGAAAGATTGAAGATGTATTCTTGCAGGTTTTCGTAGGCGATAGAGTCCGGACCGACATTTTCCAGATCCTCTTCAGCGTACTCTTTTAGTTTTTTAATGTCCCGAACATAGGCGTCGAGCGTGTTTTCTGAAAAATTTCTTTCGAATCGAAGAAATATTTCAAAATCCTTAATTTTTTCATCCCAAGTCATTTGTGCTTATTTTTTTAGTTCACATTCTGATATTTGCTCTATTTCAATATGATGGTTTCTCAGGAATGATATCCCGTCGTCGTCAGAATATTCATTAATATACACCAGTCTTGTAATTCCCGCCTGTAAAATAAGTTTACTACATTCTTTGCATGGCGAAAGCGTTAGATATAACGTTGCGCCCTTAGCAGATTGTGTAGAAGCTGCTAATTTTAATATGGCATTAGCTTCTGCATGGAGTACGTACCAATGTGTATGCCCGTCAGCATTTTCACAGCAATTTTCAAATCCCGAAGGAGTTCCGTTGTAACCATCTGAAATGATCATCCTATCTTTTACGATAAGAGCCCCTACCTGTTTTCTCTTACAGTAGGAGAGTTTTGCCCATTCCTGAGCCATTTTTAGATAAGCTTTATCAAACTTATTCATACCGCTGCATTGTTGTTTGTTTTTTCGAAATAATTGGTCTTAAGTCTTAGAAGTTAGGCTTTCTTTTCTCTAAAAAAGCAGAAACTCCTTCTTTTTTATCTTCAAGTTCAAAAAGTTCCCCGAAATACTTGATTTCAGTATCAAAACCTTTATCTGTATCAGATAAATTCACCGCGTGGATTGCTTTAGAAATTGCCATCGGTGAGTTATGGGCAATCGTGTTGGCGAGTTCTTTTGTTTTGGTTAATAATTCATCGATAGGGTATACTTCATTCACCAATCCGATTTCTTTTGCCTTTTGGGCAGGAATCATTTTGGCAGAGAAGATCAGTTCGTTGGCAAGGCCTTTTCCGATAAGCTTAGGAAGCCTTTGAGTTCCTCCGTAACCGGGAATTAATCCCAGAGTAACTTCAGGAAGCCCCAGTCGGGCATTTTCCGATGCATATCTGATATGGCACGCCATGGCAAGCTCTAAACCACCTCCTAATGCAAATCCGTTAACGGCAGCAATAACAGGTTTAGACATGTTTTCAATTTTGTTGAACAGGGTATTTTGTCCGTTTCTAGCCAGTTCTTCAGCTTTTTCCTGTCCAAATTCACTAAATTCTTTAATGTCAGCTCCGGCAACAAATGATTTTTCCCCGCTTCCTGTAAGGATTACGACCCTGCAAGAGGGGTCAGAATTCACTTCGTCAAGAGCTGCACTGATATCCTGAATTGTTTTTGCATTGAGGGCATTTAAACTCTCAGGCCTATTTATTGTAATAATAGATAATTTATCTTCTTTTTTTAATAATATATTTTCGTAACTCATTTTTCCACTTTAAAATATTATTTTTTGCAAATTATAAATTTTTTGCAAAAAAAAGGAAAAAATATTAGTTTTTTTTCCTTTTAATTGAATTTATTGTTCAATATGCTTATTTGGAATGGTTCATCATATTTGCGTCAATATTGATATTTAGTTGAGAAGCTACTTTCATGCCAAGTTCAATGTTGGCTCTGAAAAAATGACATAGCTGACGATTTATGATCTCATCCCTTTTAGGACCGTCAATTCCTCTCATGCTTCCTACTATATTATTGATAAGATGTTCCCTGTCTTCTGTGTTCATTGCTTTGGTATATAAAAGACCCGGCTGAGTGTAATGATCATCGTCATTTTCATTTCTGTTATAGCTGGCAACATGAGCGCTGTCTAGTTCATAATCATAGCCTTTGTAAGAAGGATCCGGTTTGATGTCATCGAAACTGTTAGGATGGTAATTCGGCTTATCTCCATAATCTGAGGAATCTGCCATATATCCGTCTCTTTGATAATTGTTAACGGCAAACGGGCATCGGTTTACCTCTAATTGATGAGCGTTTACACCTACTCTGTATCGGTGGGCATCCGGGTAAGAGAATAATCTTCCCTGAAGCATTTTATCCGGGGAAAAGCTGATGCCGTTGATTAAATTACTAGGTGAGAAGGTAGACTGCTCTACATGAGCAAAATAGTTAACCGGAATTTCATTCAGTTCCATTTCCCCAACTTCAATCAGCGGGAAATCTCCCTGGAACCAAACTTTAGTTATATCAAAAGGGTTCCATCTGAAATCTTTAGCCTGTTCTTCTGTCATGACCTGAATATACATTGTCCATTTTGGAAAATCACCATTTTCAATAGCGTTGCAAAGATCTTCCTGCGCAAAGTCCGGATTTTCACCTGCCATTTTCACAGCATCTTCATTGCTGAAATTTTTGATTCCCTGTTTTGTTTTAAAATGGAATTTCACCCAGGTTCTCTCATTATTCGCATTAATCATTGAAAAAGTATGAGAACCAAAGCCATGCATATGTCTGAAACCGTGAGGCGTTCCTCTGTCAGACATCAGGATAAGAACCTGATGAAGCGATTCAGGATTTAAGCTCCAAAAATCCCACATCATCGTGGCACTTTTTAAATTGGTTTTGGGAACTCTTTTTTGGGTATGAATAAAATCCGGGAATTTTTTGGCATCCTTAATAAAGAAAACCGGAGTGTTATTTCCTACTAAATCCCAGTTTCCATCTTCGGTATAGAATTTTAAGGCAAATCCTCTTGGATCTCTTGCGGTGTCTGCACTTCCTTTTTCTCCACCTACCGTAGAAAAACGCGCAAACATTTTACAGGAGTTTCCTACTGTTGAAAATAATTTGGCTTTTGTATATTGGCTGATATCGTGGGTCACGGTAAACTTACCATACGCACCACTTCCTTTTGCATGTACAATTCTTTCAGGGATTCTCTCTCTTACAAAATGAGCAAGATTTTCCTGAAGGATAAAATCCTGAAGCAGAACAGGACCTCTGGGACCTACAGTCTGTGAGTCCTGATGTTCGAAATAAGGAGCGCCGCTACCTAAGGTTAATTTTTTAGAATCCATATAGTTATATTTGAATGATTGATATCCTTTGCAGATGTCTTTATGTAGACATACCAAATGTCAAATTTACTTGAATTTTTGATTGCTTATAGCAAAAACCTTTTATCTTTGTAATAGATAATATTAATCAAATGAACATTCAGCAATTGGAGTACCTTATCGCTGTAGATAAGTACAAACATTTTGGGAAAGCGGCTCAAGCATGCTTTATTACACAGCCTACGCTAAGTGCAATGATACAAAAATTTGAGGATGAACTGGATGTAAAGGTTTTTGACAGAACTACACACCCAATCCGTACTACAGACGTGGGCGTGCAGATCATCGATCAGGCTAAGGTCATTATAGAGTCTGTCAATGAGCTTAAGAATAAAGCCAATCTTTTAAACAATATTTTAGGAGGAACGATTAACCTGGGAATCATTCCTACGGTATCTTCTTTCATTCTGCCGACTGAAATCTTCAAGTTTCTGGAAGACAATCCAAAAATCCAGATGAATGTCAAAGAAATGACTACAGATAATATTATCAAAGCTTTAAAAGCCGGAGAACTGGATGCGGGAATTATTTCCACTCCTTATGATACGGCAGATGAGTTTTATCAGGATTTCTTATTTAATGAAGAACTGATGATCTACAGCTCGAATACAGAAGCAAATAAGAAAAATTCTTATATCATTCCAGAAGATCTGAACGTTGAAAAAGTTTGGCTTCTGGAAGAAGGAAACTGTCTGAGAAATCAATTTGAAAATATCTGTCATTTAAAAGAAAATACACTGAAGCCTAAAAATCTAGATTTTCTGGCCTCTAACATCCAGACTTTGGTACATATGGTAGATAAAGTAGGAGGGATCAGTATTTTGCCGGAGCTTGCCTTAAGCCAGCTTTCTGAAGAGCAGAAGACCAATGTTTTCAGATTTAAAAAACCTTTCCCTTACAGAGAGATAAGCATTATTTATTATAAGCCTACTTTCAAGCAAAAAATTATTGATGAATTAGCACACTCTATTACCGCTTCATTAAGCAAAAAGCTTAATTATAACGAAAGCCCAAAAGAATTCGTAAGTATTAAGCCACAATAATTTATTTTTCTTAAAGTAAGACAGATCAATAATTTAAAGAAAATTATAATTAGTAAACAAAAGGTTTGAGTATTAAAAAAATAGTACTTAAATTTGCCAACGTTTATGAACGAGGAAAAATTTGACCTGATTGCAACCTCTATAAAAAAAAGCTAAAACAGTAATTCTTTTTCAGCTTTCTGGGTATCTATTTCTTATTTTTCTTCGTCTATTTTTAATCTAAAAAATAAAGAATAATATGTCTTATTTATTTACATCTGAATCCGTTTCAGAAGGGCATCCAGATAAAATCGCCGATCAGATTTCCGATGCGTTAATCGACCATTTTTTGGCTTATGATAAAAATTCAAAAGTAGCTTGTGAAACTCTTGTTACGACAGGACAGGTAGTTCTTGCAGGAGAAGTAAAATCCGATGCTTATCTTGATGTTCAGACGATTGCAAGAGAAGTAATCAACGGGATTGGATACACGAAAGGAGAATATATGTTCAATGGAGATTCTTGCGGGGTGATCTCTGCAATCCATGAACAATCACCTGATATCAATCAGGGTGTTGACAGAATTGTTACAGATGAAACCTTTGAAGGAAAAGCAAACGCTCAGGGCGCTGGAGATCAGGGGATGATGTTTGGGTATGCAACGAACGAAACGGCTAATTATATGCCTCTTGCGTTAGATTTGGCTCATACTATTCTTAAAGAACTTTCTGCTATCAGAAGAGAAAATAAAGAAATCGCTTACCTTCGTCCGGATGCAAAAAGCCAGGTTACCATTGAATATTCTGATGACCACAAGCCGGTAAGAATTGATTCTATCGTAGTTTCTACACAGCATGATGATTTTGGAACAGAAGAAGAAATGCTTGACAAAATCCGTCAGGACATCAAAAGCATACTGATTCCAAGAGTAGCAGCACAGCAGACTGAGGAGATCAAAGCATTATTCAACGATCAGATCAAATACCATATTAATCCTACAGGAAAATTTGTAATCGGAGGTCCTCACGGGGATACCGGTCTTACAGGAAGAAAAATCATCGTTGATACATATGGTGGAAAAGGAGCTCACGGTGGTGGTGCTTTTTCCGGGAAAGATCCTTCTAAGGTTGACAGAAGTGCTGCCTATGCAACAAGACACATCGCTAAAAATTTAGTGGCTGCAGGGGTTGCTGATGAAGTGTTGGTACAGGTTTCTTATGCGATCGGTGTTGCAGAACCTTGTGGATTGTACATCAATACGTATGGAACGGCAAAAGTAAATCTTCACGATGGAGAAATTGCTAAAAAAGTATCTACGATTTTTGATTTAAGACCCTATGCAATCGAGCAGAATTTAAAATTAAGAAACCCGATCTATCAGGAAACGGCTTCTTACGGACATATGGGAAGAGAGCATTTTGTAGCTGATAAAACCTTTAATAAAGGCCATAAGAATGAACTTACGTTAAAAGATCTTGAGTTCTTTACGTGGGAGAAACTAGACAAAGTGGAAGAGATTAAAACCGCTTTCGGTATTTAATTTTTTCTTAATACAATAATAGACTGCTTTATCTTCACCAGATAAGGCAGTTTTTTTTAATTTTACACCATAAATAAATTTAAGATGATGAATTTGAGGTCCGCAATTGCTGTTTTTTCAATATTTTTTCTGAGCATAGGTGCGAAAGCCCAGTATACGATGCATAAAATGATCACCGTGGGATATGAGTATCAAAATCAGAGCTTTGGAGAAGTGGGAGGTAAGTTGCTTTTCTTAAAAAATGATGATGTTATTTACAGATTGGGAGCGTCTGCGCTTATGGGCTCTACCCATTCAAAATTTGCGATCATGCCGAAACTTCAGGCAGATGTCCTTCTTAATTTTCAAAAAGATGTAGATTTCTATCATTCCTATTATTTTCTGATGGGAGCGGAAGGAACCAATAAATACATAGCACCTAAGATAGGGGTAAGTCTTTTTGGAATGCTGGACCTTACGGGAGGCTATGCTTTCCCTATTGGAGATGCCAGACTTAACGGGAAAGAAATGAAAGGTTTGAATATTAATTTCACACTAAATATCCCCACTGTGTTTATTCATGACATGTTTAAGTGATATTTTTTAGATATTTATCGTAAAAATTTAATAATTAGTTAACAGGTATTAAAATTTTATTATATTTACATCTGTAAAATTGTACCGCCTATTGATTTGACTTTACTCTAAAAAACTGTTTTGTAATTACAGCTATGCCCAGATAAAATATCTGGAGGAAAGTTTGTCTACAACTATTTTATATTGAGAAGAGTTATGAAATTAAAATCGGATAGTTTACTAATTTCCCTTTACCAGGAAGGAGACGAGGATGCATTATCAGCCCTTATCCATCGTCATCAGAAAGAACTGTTTACATTCATTTTTTATAAAATTAATGATGAAGACCTAGCCAACGACGTTTTTCAGGATACATTTATGAAAATAATTGTCATGCTGAAAGAAGGACGGTACAACGAAGAAGGCAAATTTATTCTTTGGGCTAAAAGAATTGCCTACAATCTTATTATAGACCACTTTAGATTAAAATCAAAAAATATCAAAGTTTCAGAAACTACTTTTGAAACGGACGATTATTCTATTTTTGATTTGATAAGAGAGCCTTCAGAGAATATTGAGGACCAGCTTGTTACCAATCAGATTCAGGAAGATCTTTTGAAAATGCTTCAGTATTTGCCTCAGAATCAGCAGGAAGTGATTAAGCTTAGATTTTTTGATGGATTGAGTTTTAAAGAAATCGCTGATCATACGGATATGAGCATTAATACGACGTTAGGACGGGTGAGATATGCTTTGATCAATTTAAGAAAAATTATGGATGAGAATAATATTATTCTGACCAGATAATAATTCTTAAAAATTCACGTTATAAAGAAAACATTTTAAACGCCTATGAGAAAAAATGATTCTTTAAAAGTGAAAACTTTGAAACCAAAAAAACAAACAATTGAGTTTTTGCTTAATTTTTCGAAAAATCTTGAAGTAATTAAAGCGAAGAACAAGAATTTCCCGATTTCCAAAAATTAAAATATTATTTTTGTGCTGTATGAAAATTCAGCACATTTTTTTTGACCTGGACAATACGCTCTGGGATCACCGCAAGAACGCCTATCTTACCATCAAAACGCTTTTTGAAAAACAGGAAATCAACTTGAAATATGGAATTGATTTTGAAGAATTTCATGCGGTCTATCATGAGATCAACGAAAAGCTTTGGGAAGATATACGGGATGGCCTTATCGGAAAAGAATATTTAAGAAAGCACCGTTTTTATGATACATTCAGCCGTTTTGGAGTGGATGATGAAGAACTTTCCCAGTTTTTTGAAGAACATTTTCTGGATAAAATCCTTAATCATAATGAACTGGTAGAAGGTGCAGCCTATATACTGGAATATCTGAAATCTAAAAAATATACTTTACACATTATTTCAAACGGCTTCCAGGAAGTAACGGAAAGAAAATGTATCCTCTCCGGAATTGCCCATTATTTCCAAACGATTACGAGTGCCGATTCTGTTGGGGTAAGAAAACCCAAGCCTGAAATTTTTGAGTATTCATTAGGCCTAGCTAATGCATTCAAAGAAGAAAGTATTTTGATAGGAGATGATTGGATTGCGGACGTTGTAGGAGCCCGGAATTTTGGAATGGATGTTATTTTCTTTGATGTATATCATGAAAACAGACAGGAAGAAAACCTGAAGGCAGTTACCCATCTTTTACAGTTAAAAGAATATTTATAAGATATGAAAAATCAAAGTACAACTTCAAATCCTTCTTTATTATTGAAAAACCTGTCTGTCGTTTTCTTTGGATTACTTCTGGGAATGATCATGATGGGAGGTATTGTATATAGTATGAACCCAAGTGAGAATTTTGAAGCAGACCTTCATAATCCTTTTCTCGCTGTTATGATAATAGTGTCGGTTGCAGGAGTTTTTGGAAGCAATAGATTATATGCTTTCTTCATCAACAAAATAAAGGAAGATGATCCCCTTGGAGATAAAACAGCTAAAATCCAACAGGCTATTATCGTAAGACTGGCTCTTGTAGAAGGCCCTGCACTGGTTGGAATCGTATTATACCTAAAAGAAGCTAATTTAGTTTTTCTTATGTTTTCAGCGTTTCTGATTCTTTATTTTTTAACATTGAAGCCGTCTAAAGATAAACTGCTTGAAGATATGAAACTCACAGGTATGGAAAAAAGAGAATTTCAAAATTCATAAAAAACAAAAGCCATTCGCTGGGAATGGCTTTTTATAATTTCAAAAAGTTGGGATTAAATTCCTAAACTTTCTCTTACTCTTGTAATGGTTTGTGCTGCGATAGCTCTTGTCTTCACAGCACCTTCCTGAAGTTTGGCTTCCAGTTCGTCAAGGTGAGTCATGTAGTATGCAAAGATTTCTCTTTCTTTGGCAAATCGGTCGGTGATAAGATTTAAAAGTTCCATTTTTGCATGGCCGTACCCAAAGTTTCCGGCAAGATATTTAGCTCTTAATTCTTCAGTCTGTTCAGGCGTTGCAATCAGTTCATAAATAGCGAAAACCTTGTCGGTAGAAGGGTCTTTAGGCTCTTCCAACGATTTAGAATCCGTTTCTATACTCATCACCTGCTTTTTCAGTTCCTTGTCAGAAAGGAAAATATTAATGATATTTCCTCTGGATTTAGACATCTTGTGCCCGTCTGTTCCAGGGACATATTTTGTATTTTCCTGAAGCTCAGCCTGTGGAAGTACCAATACTTCTCCCATCTGATTATTAAACCTTGAAGCTACATCACGGGCAATTTCTAAGTGCTGAAGCTGATCTTTTCCTACTGGTACAACCTCTGCATCATACAATAAAATATCCGCTGCCATTAAAATAGGATAGGTAAACAAGCCGGCGTTCACATCCTGAAGTCGGTCTGCCTTATCTTTAAATGAATGGGCTAACGTTAATCTCTGATAAGGAAAAAAACATGATAAATGCCAAGAGAGTTCACAGGTTTCAGGGATATCACTTTGTCTGTAAAAGAATGTTTTTTCGGTATCTAATCCACAAGCAAGCCAAGCCGCAGCAATCTCGTAGGTATTTTGTTTCAGCTCCTTTGCATCTTTTATCTGGGTAAGAGAATGCAGGTTTGCAATGAATAAAAACGATTCATTTCCTTCCTGTTTGGATAGTTCAACAGCAGGAATGATAGCCCCAAGTAAATTTCCAAGATGGGGTGTTCCGGTGGCTTGAATGCCGGTAAGAATTCTTGACATTTTAAATTATTTATAAAAATTAATGAATTGCAAATTTAAGGGGTTTAGGGGAATAATGAATTAAAAGATTAAGGAATTAAAACCTTATCCCCGCCGAATTTAGGCTCTACCCCAAACAGAAGGTCCCAATACACTTTTGCTTTCGCCAGATATTCACGCATATTAGTTTTAAACCCGGCATATTTGTTGACGTCATTGGCATTGTATCCAAAGGCTTCCATTCCGTTTTTTCGGGCTAAAAAAACCGCTCTTTCATTGTGGAATTTCTGTGAAATAATCACAAGTTTAGTTTGCCCGAAAATATCTTTAGCTCGGACCACAGAATCCAGTGTTCTAAACCCAGCATGATCCATAAATATGTGGTCCTTCGGAATGCCGTACTGCATCAAAGCCAGCTGCATATCTTCAGGTTCATTATAGTCTTTGGTACTGTTGTCACCGCTTACAATAATATACTTGATTTTACCGCTTTTGTATAAATCAATAGCTGCCTGAATACGGTTATAGAAATAGGTATTTGGCAGGCCGTTGCTTAAGGTTTTCCCGGTACCCAGCAATAATGCTGTTTTCGTTTCCGGGACTTCAGCTATTTTGTAAGAGACAAACGGCGCGCTGTCTTTCCTGATGTTGTAATTTGCCCAGGCTATAAAAATAATTCCTGCAACCAAAAGAAGCAGGAAAAATATGAAGATGTTTTTTATAATTTTTTTCATCGAATGGTACTTCTTTTAAAATTCGAGGCCGTTCGGGAATGCTTTTTTTCTGAAAATAAGCAAGAAAGCGGCTCCTACTGTGATCGCTGAGTCTGCAACATTGAAAATGTATTTAAAGAACTCTAAATGTTTTCCGCCGATCAATGGGATATTATCCGGTACGTACCAGTCTACAATAGGGAAGTGAAGCATATCTACCACACAGCCTCTCATAAAAGTAGAGTAGCCTTGTCCTATAGGAACCATTTTAGAAATGCCTCCATAGCCAATCCATCGGTCGATGCTTGCGTCATACATTGTTCCGCTGTCGAAAATAAGTCCGTAGAACATTCCATCGATCAGATTACCGATTGCTCCGGCAAAGATAACCGCCATTGGAATTAATAAATAATTGGATTCCCCTCTCTGCAGCCATTTTTTGAAAAGGTAGATCATCCCACCGATTAAAAATATTCTAACAATAACAAGGAAATATTTACCAATAACCCCGCCGAAATGAAATCCATAGGCCATCCCCGGATTCTCTACAAAAGTCAATTTGAAACCCGGAAGAACAGAAATACTGTCATCAAGATTAAAATGTGTTTTAACGTATATTTTTGAAGCCTGATCAATTAATAGAATAAGAAAAGTTACAGCTAAAATCTTTTTCATTACAGTCCTTTTGGTTTATAAGGTTTTCCTATTTTTTCGTTCTTTTTTTCGATAACTTTCTTGATCGTTTTTTGATTATGGAATGTGTTTTTGGTGTGGAATTTTTCAAATTGAATATTCATGTCTTTTAAAACACTTTTCAAAGCATTCAATTCCATTGCATTTTTAGTGTGGACGATAATAGATTCCATATGTTCTCGGTTTAAATTTTTACTTTTTAGACAGTTCATCAAGCCTTTTTCTGTCTTTTGCAGACAGGTCATTGATGCCGTTCTTTCCCATTTTACTTAAAAGATGGTCGATTTCTTTTTCCCTTTCCCGTTTATCTGAATTGAACCGATCATCAATCGTGTAGTTTTTAGGTTGAGCAGGAAAGAATTTGGTTTTGATCCATTCTCTGTTGAAAAACCCTAAAACGACAATAAGGACAATGCCTAAAATCAAATATTCGCTCATGGATATATATTAAAAATTAGGTTTATAAAGTATTGATGAAATACAATATAAACCCAAATTTATTTACAAACCCTGAAGGTTTATTTTTGCATATTTTTAGCTTCAATACTAAGTGTAGCGTGAGGAACTGCCAGAAGTCTTTCCTTAGGGATAAGTTTTCCTGTTACTCTGCATACTCCGTATGTTTTGTTCTCTATTCTTATCAGAGCGTTTTTCAGATCGCGTACAAATTTCTCCTGTCTTCCTGCCAGGATAGAATTTTGTTCCTTGCTCAGTGTTTCTGCCCCTTCTTCAAAAGCTTTAAAAGTAGGTGAAGTATCATCTGTTCCATTATTCTGGTCGTTGATGAAGCTTTCTCTGATCAATTGCAGATCTTTCTCTGCTTTGTCTATTTTTTCTCTAATGATTGCTTTAAATTCCTGTAAATCAGCATCACTGTATCTTACTCTTTCGTCTGACATGTTCTTTTTCTCTTTTTTAATAAAATTATGAAATGGAATTTGAAATCCAATAACTATATGTTAATTTTTTTCAACATTTATCTTAAAATTAACCTCATCTATTTCGATTTCGTTAAAATTTGAAAGTGAAGATACAATTTCTATTTTATTTGACAAGACCTCAGATGAAATATATTCCTCATTTTTCTTGAAATCATCCAAGAATGGTGAATTTTCTTCCAAAAAGATGTTGATCCTGTCTGTCAGCTCAAAATCTTTCTCTTTTCTAAGGTTTTGAACCCTGTTAATCAATTCTCTTGCAATCCCTTCAGATTTTAACTCTTCTGTGAGCGTCAAATCTAATGCCACAGTTGTTTTTCCATCAGAAGTTACCGTCCATCCCGGAATGTCTTTTGTTGAAATTTCAACGTCATTCATTGTGATTTCGTAACCCTGAACGTCTATTTTGCCTTCTTTTTCTAAAGCTGTAATCTGTTCCGCTGAAAAATCAGCAATTTGAGCTCCCACAACTTTCATATCCTTTCCTAATTTAGGACCTAGGGTTTTAAAGTTCGGCTTGATCTGCTTGATGATTAAGTGAGCAGCTTCTTCAGCATTGATGAGCTGTAATTCTTTAACATTTACCTCCTGCTTGATCAGTTCTGCAACCGCAAGAATCTGTGCCTCTGCTTTGGCATCCAGTACCGGAACCAATACTTTCTGTAAAGGCTGACGTACTTTTATATTCTCCTTTTTTCTTAAAGAGAAGACCATACTGGTGATGCTCTGCGCCAAATGCGTTTTTTCAACCAGATCCTGATCGATCAAACTTTCATCTGCAACAGGGAAATTTGTCAAATGTATAGATTCACCTTTGTCCTTACCCGTTACTTTATTAAGATCCTGATACAGCTGATCCATAAAAAACGGAGCAATAGGTGCCGATAATTTAGCAACCGTTTCCAGACAGGTATATAAAGTCTGGTAAGCAGATATTTTATCTTCGGAATAATCTCCTTTCCAGAAGCGTCTTCTGCATAATCTTACATACCAGTTACTCAGGTTGTCATTCACAAATGTGCTGATGGCTCTTGCTACTCTTGTCGGTTCATAATCCTCGTAGAATGCTTTCACTTCTTTTATTAAAAGATTCAGTTCAGAAAGTACCCAACGGTCGATCTCAGGACGGTTTTCTACTTCTTTTTCAGAATAATTGAATCCATCCACATTGGCATATAATGCAAAGAATGAATACGTATTATAAAGGGTTCCGAAGAACTTTCTTCTTACTTCGTCGATTCCTTCGATATCAAACTTCAGATTTTCCCAAGGGTTTGCATTTGAGATCATATACCATCTCGTAGCATCTGGCCCATAAACTGCTAATGTTTCAAACGGATCAACTCCATTTCCTTTGGATTTTGACATTTTCAGTCCGTTTTTATCCAGAACAAGCCCATTACTCATTACATTTTTATAGGCAACTGAATCAAAAACTGCAGTTCCGATAGCATGCAGCGTATAGAACCATCCACGGGTCTGGTCAACTCCTTCCGCGATAAAATCTGCAGGGAACGCTTTACGATTGTCAATTAATTCTTTATTTTCAAAAGGATAATGCAATTGAGCGTAAGGCATCGAACCTGAATCAAACCAAACGTCGATCAGGTCGCTTTCACGATTCATTGCTTTTCCGGAAGCGGAAACCAAGACTATTTTATCGACTACATTTTTATGCAGATCAACCAAAGAATAGTTTTCCTCAGACATATTTCCTATTTCGAAATCTTTGAAAGGGTTTTCCTGCATGAATCCTTTTTCAACAGATTTTTCAATCTCATTGTATAATTCTTCTACAGAACCTATGATGATTTCTTCTTTCAGATCTTCCGTTCTCCAGATAGGCAACGGAATTCCCCAATAGCGGGAACGGGATAAATTCCAGTCGTTTACATTTTCAATCCAGTTCGCAAAACGTCCTTCTCCCGTCGATTTAGGCTTCCAGTTGATTTCTTTATTTAAATCTACCAGTCTGTCTTTCACAGCGGTCATTTTAACAAACCATGAATCCAGCGGATAGTACAATACAGGCTTGTCAGTTCTCCAGCAATGTGGATAGCTGTGAACATATTTCTCTACTTTGAAGGCTTTATTTTCTGTTTTTAATAAAATGGCCAGTTCTACATCCCAGGATTTTTCAGGTGCAGTTCCATCATCGTAATATTCGTTCTTGATGTATTTTCCGGAGAATAATTCAGGAACATTTTCTCCCCTGATAAATCTCCCCTGTAAATCTACCAGCGGAACCAGATTGTCATTTTCGTCTTTTATCAACATGGGCGGAATTCCGGCTTCTTTTGCCACTCTTGCATCATCCGCACCAAAAGTAGGAGCGATGTGAACGATACCGGTTCCGTCCTCAGTCGTTACAAAATCTCCTAAAATCACTCTGAAAGCTTTTTCAGGAGCATCGTTTGGAGTAAACCAGGGAACTAACTGCTCGTATTGAGTTCCAGTTAATTTTATGCCTGTAAATTCTTTTAAAATTTGATAAGGAATCGTCTTGCTTTCTGATGTATAATTAGCGAAATCTTCATGACTCCCCTCCACATACTTTTTACCAAAGTTCTTTTCTAAAAGTACTCTCGCTAAAACAACGGTTATCGGTTCAAAAGTATATTGATTAAACGTTTTAACTAAGACATATTCAATATCTCTTCCTACAGCCAGCGCTGTGTTGGAAGGCAGGGTCCATGGAGTGGTTGTCCATGCAAGAATGCTTACGTCTCCTTCAGCATCACTAAATAATTCAGAAGATTCTTTCTTTACTTTAAACTGCGCTACCACTGTAGTATCAGAAACATCGTGATAAGTTCCAGGCATATTTAATTCGGCAGAAGAAAGTCCTGTTCCTGCTTTTGGAGAATAAGGCTGGATTGTATAACCTTTATACAACAATTCTTTGCTGTATAACTGCTTAAGCAACCACCAAACCGTCTCCATGTATTTTGACTTATACGTGATATAGGGATCCTCAAGGTCTACCCAATATCCTATTTTTTCTGTAAGTTCATTCCACACGTCTGTATAACGCATTACCGCTTCACGACATGCTTTGTTGTAATCTTCAATAGAAATCTTTTTGCCAATATCTTCTTTAGTGATTCCTAATTCCTTTTCAACACCTAGCTCCACAGGAAGTCCATGAGTGTCCCATCCCGCTTTACGGAAAACCTGTTTCCCGTTCTGGGTTTGGTAACGGCAGAAAATATCTTTTAACGCTCTTGCCATTACGTGGTGAATTCCGGGCATACCGTTTGCTGAAGGCGGACCTTCATAAAATACAAACTCGGGTTGACCCTCACGAATTTCAACACTTTTATTGAAAGTTTCATTTTGTTTCCAAAATTCCGATACGTTCTCGGCTATATCAATAAGGTTGAGGTTTTTATATTCTTTAAATTGGCTCATTGTATTTCTCAATATCGTTGATTAATTAAGTTTGCAAATTTAGTGATTTTTTGTCGGTTTATAATATATGTTTTATTTTGATATCATCTATTAAAAACTTCAATTTCAGAAATATAAATACAGGCATGTTTATAATGTGAATTGGTGAGGAAGAATTGTGCTGTATTTTAATTTAAATTATTGAAAATTTCATGATACTCTCGCAGATTTTACAGATCATACAGATTTGTTTAAAAGCAAACATCTGTGAAAATTTGTGTGATCTGGGGTAATAAAAAGTGCCACAATTCTCTCTTTGCATAGATTTCGCAACATTACAGCTACATTTTACAGGAATACCCCCATACAATATCTAAGTTTTAATAAATTTGTCTTCTAAAATTACAATCATTGGAATTCTATCCATCAATAGAACGGTCGGACGTTCAGCAAATCAAAATAATTCAGGAGGAAAAACTTCGGGAGCTTTTGGTGTACCTTCAAAACAATTCGCCATTCTACCAGAACTTATTCAGAGAACATGATATCAACATTCATGATATTCAGTCTTTAGAAGATCTGCAGAAAATTCCCACGACCACAAAAAATGATCTTCAGGAGCATAACCACGATTTTTTCTGCATTCCACCGGATAAAATTGTCGATTATAGTACAACTTCAGGAACATTGGGTGATCCGGTAACTTTTGGTTTATCAGACAGTGACCTTGAAAGACTGGCCTACAATGAAGCAATTTCTTTTGCCTGTGCGGGGATCCAAAAAGGCGATGTGGTACAAATGGTGACCACTATTGATAAACGATTTATGGCAGGACTGGCCTATTTTCTGGGGTTAAGGAGAATGGGTGCCAGTGTGGTACGGATGGGTCCGGGAATTCCTGAATTGCAATGGGATTCTATTTTCAGATACCGGCCGAAATATCTGATCACCGTTCCTTCTTTTCTGCTGAAAATGATAGATTATGCTGAAAAACATGGAGTAGATTATAAAAACTCCAGTGTGTATGGGGCCGTTTGTATTGGAGAAAGCATCAAAAATCAGGATTTTACAGATAATATTCTTTCCCAGAAAATCAAAGAAAAGTGGAATATTAAATTATTCTCAACCTACGCCTCCACAGAAATGAGCACAGCCTTTACCGAATGTGAATTTCAGGTCGGAGGGCATCATCATCCTGAACTGATCATCACTGAAATTCTTGATGATAACGGAAATCCTGTAAAAGAAGGAGAAAGCGGGGAACTTACGATTACCACATTAGGCGTAGAAGCAATTCCTTTATTGAGATTTAAAACCGGTGATATCGTAAAAGCACATTACGAACCTTGTCAGTGCGGCAGAACAACAATGCGTCTGGGGCCCGTGGTAGGTAGAAAACAGCAGATGATCAAATACAAAGGGACAACGCTATATCCCCCTGCAATGACGGATATCCTGAATGATTTTAATAGCATTTCCTGTTATCAGATTGTTATTCAGTCTAATGAATTAGGATTGGATGAAATTATCATTAAAGTAAGTACCGAAGAAGAACATGAAAATTTTGTCAATGAAGTGAGAGACCATTTTCGCGCAAAATTAAGAGTAAGTCCAAAAATTGAAGTGATAGATTTTACGGTTTTGTCTAAGACAGTCTTTCATCCAAACAGCAGAAAACCAATTACTTTTGTTGATTTGAGATAGATTAAAGAGGATAATTAAAAAAAATATAAACTATGAAAAAACTATTCTTGCTGTTGTGTATGGCAATGACAACGATAGCTTTCGGGCAGAACGATTTGAAATTTATTTCTGGAAATTTTGATTTTATAAAAGACCAGACTGAAATTAATGTGCAATTGAAATTTGATAATACGCTGTATCAAGTAGAGAATATGACAGAAGCTCAATATCTTGAGAAGAGAAAAAAAGATGTTTTAGCAAATCCTAAAAAGACAGAAGCAGACTGGGAAAAATGGTATGGAGAATGGGAGAGATTTAAAAATTCTGAATATCTGAAATATTTCTTAAAAGGGGCTAATAGTAAGTCAAAAATTGTTTTTGGCAATGACAGCAAAGCAAAATACACCTTAATTATTGATGCGAAATGGATCTATGCAGGATGGCATGCTGGAATTGTTGCAGAGGAAGCAAAACTAACTTCAAATATGAAATTTGTAGAAACGGATGACCCTACAAAAGTGGTCATGGAAGTAGAGGGTGAGAAAATGTTGGGAAGACGAGAAAATAAAGATTTTGTCATGGAATATGGAAGAATCGCAGCAGCATATGAAGTTACAGGGAGAAGATTAATAGGGAAAGAATTTAAAAAAGTTTTTAGAAAATAACAAGAACCGGCCTGAAATTCAGGCCGGTTTTTTATGGTTGTTCTTGCTTTTGCTCTCTTTCAAGCTTAATCAGATTCGCAAGATTTTTAATTACGGTGTCATGTTTTTTTACAAAAGGATTGTCTTTATTCCATACATATCCCGCTAAAACGGCACATATTTTTCTTTTTACATCCTCATTTTCAGGTCGGTGGAAGAATAATTCTTGAAGATTTCCGGTATACCATTCTTTTACATAAGTAGTGAAAACATCTACACCATATAATATATAGTCCGTATATTCTTTCTGCCAGTCTATGGTTTCTCCATTCAACTGTCTTATAGCCAGTTTTGCGGCAAGCATTCCTGATTCTGTGGCAAACGCCATTCCTGATGAGAAAACGGGATCAAGGAATTCAGAAGCATTGCCTGTTAATGCAAATCCGTCACCGAATAATTTTTTAACAGAACATGAATAATCTTTCAGATGTCTGGGTTCAAAAAGGAAATCCAGTTCTCCGAAACGCTTAACATAATAATCAGAAAGGGAAATCGCCTTTTTAAGAGCCTCAGTTGGATCTCCGTTTGCGGACAGTTTTTCAATATAATCAGTCGGGCCAACAATTCCTATACTTGTATTTCCATTAGAAAAAGGGATCACCCAAAGCCATACTTCAGTTTCAATAATATCAAAAGAAATCAAGGTTCCTTCAACACCTTCCTCTCTGTTAAGGTCTTCTACATGGGCGAAAATAGCAGAATGGGGAGAAAGTTTTGAGGGCTTTTCAAGATCGAGAAGACGGGGAAGCACTCTTCCGTAACCACTGGAATCAATGACAAACTTAGAATGAATCTCCTTCATTTCGCCATTTTTATTTTTTACGGTGGTGATAGAATCTGTTCCGTTGAATGTAATCCCAACGACCTCAGTTTCAAACTCAAGGTCAACTCCTTTATTAATTACCTCTTGCGCAAGGGTATTATCAAAATCAGCTCTCGGAACCTGCCAGGTCCAATCCCAGCCTTCGCCGAATTTATCACTGAAATCAAAAAGACAAACCTCGTCACCTCTTAAGAAACGGGCGCCCAGCTTTTTTTCAAAACCCATGGCATCCAGAGCAGGAAAAAGACCGGCTTCCTCAAAATGATCCATCACTCTGGGGATTAAACTTTCGCCGACAACTAATCTTGGGAATTTTGTTTTTTCAACAACCTTCACGTTGATATTGTTCTTCTTTAAGTATGAAGAAGATACGCATCCGGAAGGCCCAGCTCCGATTACGAGAACATCAACAAATTCTTTGCTCATCTTGATTTTTTATTTTAATAATAACTTCTATCTTTGCCGCAAAATTAGTGACAAATAATTAATATTTTACAAAATTAGCAACTATTACTTTTAATTGATGAAAATAAACAACTTTTTAGAACTGAAGGATTTTCAAAAAATTATCATTGAGAATGAAAAAATAGAACTGGATGATTCACTGTTAGATAGAGTGGAGGCCAGTTTCCAATTTTTAAAAGAATTTTCGAAAAACAAAGTAATATATGGGGTAAATACCGGTTTCGGGCCAATGGCTCAGTTTAAAATCAGTGACGAAGATACCCATCAGCTTCAGTATAATCTCATAAGAAGTCATTCTTCCGGTATCGGAAATCCTCTGCCTCCACAGGAAGTTAAAGCCTGTATGCTGGCGAGATTAAATACACTCTCATTAGGAAATTCAGGAGTGCATCATTCTGTTATTGATCTCCTTAGAGAATTGATTAACAGAGATGTTACGCCGCTTATTTTTGAACACGGCGGAGTAGGTGCGAGCGGAGACCTTGTACAGCTTGCCCATCTGGCACTAGTACTGATTGGTGAAGGAGAAGTTTTCTATAAAGGAGATAGGAAATTAACCAAAGAAGTCTTTGAAATTGAAGGATTAAGTCCTATAAAAGTAGAGATTCGTGAGGGACTTGCTTTAATGAACGGGACATCCGTAATGTCAGGAATTGGTATTGTGAACGCTTACAAAGCCAATCAGCTGACCGACATTTCCATAAAACTTTCTTGTGCGATCAATGAAATCGTTCAGGCGTATGATGATCACTTATCAGAAGCATTGAACGGAACCAAAAAGCACTACGGTCAGCAGAAGGTTGCAGAAAGAATGCGCGCTCATTTGTCTGACAGCAAACTGATCAGAAAGAGAGCGGACCACCTGTACACTCACTTTGAAGAGCAGGAAAAAGTATTTAAGGAAAAAGTACAGGAATATTATTCATTAAGATGTGTTCCGCAGATCTTAGGGCCTGTTTTAGATACGTTAGAATATACAGAGAATGTTCTTGAAAATGAGATCAATTCAGCTAATGATAATCCGATTATTGATGTTGAAGGCCAGCACGTTTACCACGGTGGGAACTTCCATGGAGATTATATTTCATTGGAAATGGACAAACTGAAAATTGTAGTGACCAAACTCACCATGCTTGCTGAAAGACAGTTGAACTATCTGCTGAATGCAAAAATCAATGAAATTCTGCCTCCATTTGTGAATTTGGGGAAATTAGGATTTAATTTCGGGATGCAGGGAGTTCAGTTTACAGCAACTTCTACAACGGCTGAAAGCCAGATGCTGTCCAACTCAATGTATGTTCACAGTATTCCTAATAATAATGATAATCAGGATATTGTAAGCATGGGAACCAATGCTGCGGTGATCTGCAGAAAGGTAATTGAAAATGCATTTGAAGTATTGGCGATTGAGGCTATTACCAGTGTGCAGGCTATTGAATATCTGAATTTTCAGGATAAAATATCTTCATCTACAAAAGAATTGTATGATGAAATCAGAAAGATTATTCCTGCCTTTTCAGATGATATGGTGATGTATCCTTATCTGGAGAAGGTGAAGCAGTATCTTAAAGGAACCAAAGCATGAAAAAAATAATCATTTTTTCATTATTTTTCCTTGGGCAATCCATATTTGCTCAAAAACTGGCATTAGTTAAAGAAAAAGCCAAGATTGGCTATATTGATACATCAGGTACATATAGTATAGAACCGAACTTTGATACCTCGAAAAGTTTTTCAGATGGATTAGCCGCTGTAAAAATTGGAAAGTTCTGGGGATTTATAGGCAAAGATGGTAAGATGGAGATCGAGCCTGCATTTTCAAATGTGAAAGATTTTCATGACGGAATCTGTATGGTTGAAAGTGATGGTGGCTGGTATTATATCAATAAAAAAGGGGAAAAACTGACGATGCCTTCTTCCGATAAGCTCTATGATTTTAATGAAGGACTGGCTTTGATGAAAGTAGCCGGAAAAATCGGAGCCTTTGATACCAATGGCAAAGTAATCATCCCCGCAGAATATGATGTGATTAAACCTTTTAACAATGGGTTTGCAAAAGTATCTAAGAAAGGGCAATGGGGAATCATTGATACTACCGGGAAAGTAACTGTTCCGTTAGAATATGACAATATTGGAGAATATGTGAACGGCATTACCTGGGCACAGAAAGGAGATGCCTATGGAATCATTGATGGCGATCTGTTCAGAGAATTGGAAGGAGCCGACGATATCTGGGACTTTGGAAGTCAATCTATCACTTACGCCCGCAAAAACGGGAAAGTAGGATTTACGGATAAAACAGGGAACTGGATTATAGAGCCTAAGTTCGACAAAGCAAGAGCTTTTAATCAAAACCTGGCTCCCGTATCTGTAGGAGGAAAGTGGGGATACATAGGACTCGATGGAAATTACGTGATTGAACCTGCTTATAATGATGCTGAGGTGTTCAGTGACGACCGTCTTGCACCGGTAAAAGGAAAAAGCTGGGGTTTCATTGATCCTTCAGGAAAACTGGTAATTCCGATGGAATATGACATTACCGTAAGTTTTGGATTCAATGAAAAAAATAAAGGCTTCAATGACGGTGTTTCCAGAGTGAAGAAATCCGGAAAATGGAGCTTTATTGATACATCCGGAAATATATTGGGAAATAAATGGTTCTATAATGCAGAACTTTTTCAAAATTAAAAAAAACTAACACTAAGACATGAAATGTGTAATAGTAACAGGAGGCTCCAGAGGAATCGGAAGAGCAATCTGTATTAAACTCGCAGAAGAAAAAAATTATCACCTGCTGATCAATTTTGCATCCAATGAAGAGGCTGCAAAAGCAACATTAGCCAAAGTAGAAGAACTTGGTGCTACAGGAGAAATCCTTAAATTTGATGTTGGAAATGCAGAAGAAACGCAAAGCGTTTTGGAACAGTGGCAGGAGAGAAACCCTGATGCAGTGGTAGAAGTGATCGTAAATAATGCAGGAATAACAAGAGACGGCCTGTTTATGTGGATGCAGAGAGAAGACTGGAACAGTGTGATTAACACGAGTTTAAATGGTTTTTTCAACGTGACGAATTTCTTTATTCAAAAATTATTACGGAATAAATACGGACGAATCATCAATATGGTATCAGTTTCCGGAGTGAAAGGAACAGCCGGCCAGACCAATTATTCTGCCGCGAAAGGAGCTTTGGTTGCCGCTACAAAGTCTCTCGCTCAGGAGATTGCTAAAAGGAATATCACGGTGAATGCCGTAGCACCCGGATTTATCAGAACAGATATGACGCAGGATTTTAATGAAGATGAATTGAAGGCTATGATTCCTGTCAACAGGTTTGGTGAAGCAGAAGAAGTAGCAGATCTGGTTGCATTCTTAGCGTCCAGAAAAGCTTCCTATATTACAGGAGAAGTAATTAATATTAACGGAGGAATTTACTCTTAAATAATGTAACAATACCAATCTACCAATGTTACTTTGACTTTAATACTATTGTTACATTGTTAAACTGATACACTGGTACATCAATTAGGGTATTTTAAATATATAGACATGGAAAATAGGGTTGTAATTACCGGAATGGGAATTTATTCTTGCATCGGGCTCTCTTTAGAAGAGGTCAAGGAATCCCTATATCAAGG
Organism: Chryseobacterium soli; assembly: GCF_000737705.1. GTDB lineage: Bacteria > Bacteroidota > Bacteroidia > Flavobacteriales > Weeksellaceae > Chryseobacterium > Chryseobacterium soli. The sequence goes on from NZ_JPRH01000001.1 coordinate 834,012, forward strand.
AAAATCCGGTATAGTTTTAGATCAGGAAAGAAAAGAATTTGGATTCAGATCCGGATTAACGGGTGTAGTTCCCAAGCCGGACCTGAAAAACTATCTCAATAGAAGACAGCGCGTAAGCATGGGTGAAGAAAGTGAATATGCTTATCTCGCAACCCTGGATGCACTGGCACAAGCGAAAATCGGCCAGGACTTTTTAGATCAGTACGAAGTCGGGATCTTATATGGAAATGACAGCGTTTCTAAAGCGGTTGTAGAATCCATAGACATCGCAAGAGAAAAAAAAGATACTACTTTAATGGGCTCGGGAGCGATTTTTAAATCGATGAACTCCACCGTTACCATGAACCTTTCAACGATTTTTAAATTGAGAGGGATCAATCTTACCATCAGCGCGGCCTGTGCAAGCGGATCTCATTCTTTGGGATTAGCTTATATGATGATTAAAAATGGTTTTCAGGAAATGATCATTTGTGGCGGAGCTCAGGAAACCAATAAATATTCTATGGCAAGTTTTGATGGTCTGGGTGTTTTTTCAGCAAGAGAAAATGAACCCGCCAAAGCCTCAAGACCTTTTGACGCTGACAGAGACGGACTTATCCCTAGCGGAGGAGCTGCGAGTTTGGTGGTTGAAAGTCTGGAATCCGCACAAAGAAGAGGTGTGCCCATTCTTGCAGAAATTGTAGGCTATGGTTTCTCTTCCAATGGAGGACATATTTCTACTCCAAATGTAGACGGACCTGCTTTAGCCATGGACCGCGCACTAAAACAGTCCGGGTTAACAGCGAAGGATATTGATTATATCAACGCGCACGCTACCTCTACACCCTTAGGAGATGCCAATGAAGCAAAGGCAATTTATGAGATCTTCGGAGGTGAAGTTCCGGTAAGTTCTACCAAATCTATGACGGGTCATGAATGCTGGATGGCAGGTGCCAGTGAAGTAATTTACTCTATTCTGATGATGCAGAATAATTTCGTTGCCCCGAATATCAACCTGGAAAACCCTGATGATGAGGCTAAAAAGATAAATTTGGTCTCAAAAACGAAAAATCAAAAAATTGATGTATTTTTGTCGAATTCTTTCGGGTTTGGGGGTACCAATTCCGCATTAATTGTTAAAAAATTTGATTAAAAACATGGAAAGGGAAAAAATTGTTGCGATCGTTAATGATTTTTTGGTCAATGAATTTGAAGTTGACAGTGACGAAATCAGCAATGATGCCAACCTTAAAACAACGCTGGGCTTAGACAGTCTGGATTATATTGATATGGTGGTGATTATTGAATCTAATTTCGGAGTGAAATTAGGCGAAGCAGACTTTAAAAGAATGATCACGTTTGACGATTTCTATACGACGATCGAGAATAAAATTATTGAAAAAAAGCGTAATTATTGATTGAAACTTTATTTTTTAATAATGTAACAATAAAACAATGTACCAGTGTCATAACTATTTCAGCCGAAGTATTATGACACTGGTACACTGATAAATTGGTAAACTGTAAGTAATGAACAAGTGGAAAGGTAAATCTAAAGGAACCATAGCAGGATATAAAATATTCGTCTGGTGCATTAGAAATGCCGGGATCCGGAGTTCATATGTGGTGCTTTACTTCGTTGCGACCTATTACTTTTTATTTCTCAAAAAGAGCAACCGTTATATTTCTTACTATTTCAAAAAAAGGCTGGGATACAGCTTTTGGAAGACAAAAACAGCAGTATTTAAAAGCTATTTTACCTTCGGGAAAGTATTGATTGACAAAACTGCTATTTCTACAGGCTTAAGAGATCGATTTACCTACGAATTTGACGGTGTTGAAAATCTCAAAAATCTTTTACAGGAGAAAAAAGGAGGGGTGCTAATCAGTGCCCATATCGGTAATTTCGAAATTGCAGAACACTTTTTTGCGGATATAGATTTTGACTGTCAGATCAATCTGGTGACTACTGATCAGGAAGTTACGGTCATTAAAGAATATCTGGAAAGTGTGGCGGTTAAAAAGAGCAATATCAAATTCATCTATGTGAAAGAGGATATGTCCCATATTTTCGATATCAATGCTGCATTATCCAAGAATGAGCTTATCTGCTTCACCGGAGACCGCTATTTTGAAGGTTCAAAATACCTCGAAGCAGATTTATTGGGAAAAAGTGCCAAATTTCCGGCCGGCCCATTCCTGATTGCTTCCAGATTAGGCGTTCCTGTTGTGTATGTGTACGTAATGAAAGAGAAAAACCTTCATTACCACCTGTATGCACGTGTTGCACAAAACATAAGAAACCGCGATTCACAGGGACTTTTGAACTCTTATGTGCAAAACCTTGAATCTATGATTAAAAAATATCCCCTTCAATGGTTCAATTACTTTGATTTTTGGGATGATATTGATTAATTTTTCTAATTTTATCACCAAAAACAAATAACAAAAACTCAAACCATTAAAACATTGTAAAGATTAGGGTTTTTTACAGCACTTTATGTACTGCCTTCTAAGGGAAAACATTACGTATTGTAAACAAAGTTAAAAACTTAGTGTTGAAACGATATCTTATCCTTACATAAAAACACATTTTTCTCCTTTGAAAAAAGAATACGACATACTTGTAATCGGAAGCGGTTTGGGGGGCCTTGTTTCGGCTCTTATTTTGGCTAAAGAAGGCTTGAAGGTTTGCGTATTGGAGAAAAACAATCAATATGGGGGAAATCTGCAGACTTTTTCACGTGATAAGCTGATTTTTGACACAGGAGTTCATTATCTGGGAGGACTTTCAAAAGGTCAAAATCTCCATCAGTTCTTTTCCTATCTCGAAATTATGGATGATCTTGAGCTCCAGAAAATGGATGAAGACGGCTATGACCGGATTACGTTCGGAGATGATGAGATTGAATATCCGCATGCCCAGGGATACGATAATTTTGTGGAACAGCTTACGGCTTATTTTCCGGATGAAAAAGAAAACTTAGAAAGCTATTGCAATGAAATACAATATGTTTGCGGACAGTTTCCACGGTATCATGTGGTAGGAAAAGATCAGTATAATGAAGAAATCCTACATCTCAATACCAAAAGATTCATTGAATCAGTTACTCAGAACAAAAAACTGCAGTCTGTCCTGTTGGGTTCTAATTTCCTGTATGGCGGGGACTCTGAACATATTCCCTTTTATGTACATGCGCTGACGGTGAATTCATATATCCAGAGTGCTTATAAATGTGTGAAAGGAGGAAGCCAGATTTCCAAGCTATTGATCAGAAAATTAAGACAATACGGAGCCGAAGTATACAAGCATTCTGAAGTTTCCGAAATGATCTTTAATGAAAATCAGATATTAACTGCTGTAAAAACCAGATCCGGTAAAGAATATGCCGCCAAACGATTTATTTCTAATATAGAGATCCGTACCACCATACAGCTGATCGGTAATGACCGCCTGAAAAAATCTTTTCTCAACAGAGTTTTAAGCTGGGAGCCGGTATCATCATGCTTCAGTATTTATCTTGTTCTGAAACCTCAGTCGGTACGCAACTTTAATTACAACAGGTACCATTATTCTTCAGAAGAAATGGTATGGAATGCTTCCAGGTACACCAAAGACCAATGGCCTGAAACCTATATGCTTTCCTCAACCTCTTCAAAACATCATCCGGAATTTGCAGAAAGCCTTACGGCGATCTCCTACATGCATTTTGATGAGGTAAAAGGCTGGGAGAAAACCATCAATACCATTGCAGACGAACACGAAAGAGGAGCGGCATACGAAAAGTTTAAACTTGAAAAGGCGGAAAAAATGATTAACGTCTTGGAGAAGAAAGTTCCGGGTTTAAAACGATCTATCCATAAGGTGTATACTTCTTCTCCGCTGTCATACCGTGACTATATAGGAGGTTTTGACGGAAATATGTACGGATACATGAAAAGTTCTGAAAATCCGCTTAAAACCATGGTTTCTCCACGTACTAAAATTGACAATCTTTTCCTGACCGGACAGTCGGTTAATATGCATGGAATTTTAGGAGTTACCATCGGGGCATTCAATACCTGTGCAGAGATTCTGGGAAAGGAACATATCGATGAACGCTTAACACAAATGATTAATACCAGTAAGAGTGAAGACAAATTGTAGGCGGCGTGCTGTCATTCATAACAGAATAAAGGGAAGTGAAGAATCTAAATTAATAAGTTTAGAAGTCTTCTGTAGCCGGAATGATAAAAAAAAGTACCTTTTTTTTATTGTTTTAATCCTCAGTCTCACATCTTGCGGGGTCAGAAAGTCAATACAACATATTCCTGATGTCCAGCAATATGCACTGGAGGTTCCAACGGTTAATAAGATCAACGATTCGACTTTTAACTACAATCAAAATTATTTAACCAAAAATAAACAACAGCTGTGGGAACTTTATATCAAAGGAAATCCTTTACAGCTGGGATATAATAACGGAGCGCTGACTCAAAAACTGATGCAGCAGCAGGAAGAGATTTTCTTTTCCAAAGTGGAAGGTTTTGTTCCTTCAAAATTTAAGCAAAAACTGCTGAGAGGATTTCTGAAATGGTACAACCGGAAAATGTACCTGAATGTAAGGGAAGACTATCAGGCGGAATTGTATGGAATGTCTCAGTATTCATCAGACCGGTATGACTTTATTGCCCCCAAATACCTGAGAAGCCTTTATCTGCACGGAGCCCACGATATCGGGCATGCAATGCAGGATCTGGCGGTAGTGGGATGCAGTTCTTTAGCCGTTTGGAATGAAAATACAGAGGATGGAGACCTTTTGATCGGGAGAAATTTTGATTTCTACGTCGGTGATGATTTTGCAAAAAATAAACTGGTGGAACTGGTAGAACCGGAGCAAGGTATTCCTTATCTGTCTGTAAGCTGGCCGGGAATGATCGGAGTGGTTTCCGGAATGAATAAAGAAGGAATTACCGTGACAATCAATGCAGGAAAGTCTAAAATTCCCTTAACGGCAAAAACACCTATTTCTCTGGTAACAAGGGAAATCTTACAGTATGCCAAAAATATAGACGAAGCGATTGCCATTGCTAAAAAAAGAAAAGTTTTCGTTTCAGAATCTATTTTGGTGGGAAGCGCCCACGATAGAACGGCTGTTATTATAGAAGTTTCACCTAATAATTTCGGTGTTTATAAAGTGCAGAACAGCAGCAAGATATTTTGTACCAATCATTTTCAGTCAGAAGCGTATCAAGACGATAAGAGAAATCAGAAACATATCCTTGAAAGCCATTCGGAATACCGGTATGAAAAACTTCAGGAGCTCGTACAGGAAAATAAAAAACTTACGCCTGAAAAGATGGCTGCCCTATTAAGAGACAAATCAGGACTGAAGGATGAAAAAATAGGATATGGGAATGAAAAGGCGATCAATCAGCTTTTAGCCCATCATGCCGTTATATTTTCACCTGAAAAAAGATTGGTATGGGTTTCTTCGAATCCCTATCAGCTGGGAGAATTCGTCTGCTACGATCTGAATACCATCTTTTCGGAAAACAGGCTGAAAAATGGAGAATTTGCCGTTTCAACATTCAATATCCCTAAAGATCCTTTTGTGAATTCTGTGGATTTTAAAAATTATGAAGCCTATAAAAAGCTGAGCTCAATAATAGAGGAAGCGATTGATCATAAAAAAGAATCTTTGACAGATGATTTTATTCGTCAATATCAGTCTTTAAATCCCGATCTTTGGCTGGTCTATGAACAGGCTGGCAGGTATTATTTTAACAGAAAAGAATATCAGAAAGCAAAAGCTGAATTTGAAAAAGCACTGACAAAAGAAATTACCACTCTTCCTGATCAGAAAAAGGTAGAAAATTACCTGAAGAAAACAGAAAATAAACTAAGATGATTCCTAAAAATATAAAACTCCTATTTTGCATTCCATTCGTTATTATTATCTGTTATTTAGGATATCTTATGAATAGATACAGTTCCATTCCTGACACTATACCCATTCATGGCTATGGAAACAATGCGGATGGATTTGGAAGTAAAAAATTTCTTTTTTTACCTGTTGTTCTCAACCTGATTATCCTGATGTTTATATGGATGTGTATCAGGAAACCGGACTCAATGAAATTTTCCTTTGAAGTAAAAGAGGAAGATAAAGCCAAAACCTATTATATGCTTCAGATGGTGCTGGTAGTTATCGCCATATTTGTAACGATTATGACGACTCTGTTATTTTCTGATGTGGTGTATGGGTAGACTAGAATAGTATTTCGCAGCTTTTATCGTCACAGTGGAAGGAAATGATCTTTCTTTTTACAGCCAGCTGGACATAAAGAAACTGTCCTAATCCTGAGACTTTCAGAAGATATAAAACCGGGATAAACAGCCAAAACACAGGAAGGCTTATCAAAATAAGATAAATCGACTGGAAGCCATAATGCCAGCTTCCGTTGTAGGAAGCCATCTGCCGGAGAGCGAGTTTCCGGTCCAGCTTAGGAAAATATGGGGACGAAAGAAAATCTCTCAATGGTTTTTCCTGTATCAGCGAGAGCCAGTCAAACTTCTTGACCAGCTGTACAAATCGGCTGCATTTCGGACACCAGTTGTCATAAAAAATAATCATAGGTTGGATCAGTTACAGGGTTGGGATAATTCAATGGGATTTTCAAAAGCTTTCATGGCATTCCATTCTTTTTTATTGTATTCTTCCTTTACTTCACGGCTGTCGGCATTTTTCCCATTGATGACATAAGTAGTCTGGGAGGTATTGAGGTTTTCAAGAATAGAGGAAGGCTGTTTTTTATACCCTTCCCAGAAAGAGCCCCATTGTTTAGAGGATAATTTGATGGATTGCTGAGAACCGAAATTTCTTTTTCCAATATTATTTTCTTCTTTTGTAAGTCCTTTGATTTCAAAAATATAGTCTTCTCTGGAATCCTGTATTTTTAGAATAAGACCAGGCAATCCATAAAATTTATAAGGGCCATCCATGATCGGAATATCAGGCGTAAACCAGGCGGTCCATGTTCTTCCTCCGAATTCACAGACAGCTTTTTCGGCTTTATATCCGAAAACCTGTTCCGTATTTCCCGGCTGTATTTTCCAGTGTATAGGACAGCTGGGATATTCCGTTACAAATGTTTTGATATACAGCCTTTCTTCCACAGTGATCTTTTTATCAACGATATTTTTGATGATCAATGACCTGAACAATGATGTTTTGGTACTTGAAGGAATCCGCAAAGAACCTTTTGAGTCATTTTTAGCATATTCAGTGATTATTCTGGTTTTTAGAGAATCCTGCCTGAAATTTTCATAGGATTCAAAAAAAGATGCCTGCCCATTACCTGTTATCAATGCGCAAAGTTCGGTAGTGTATTGAGTCACGCTTTGCGTAGGTTTCCATTTCATTTCATAGATGATTTTATAGGACTGTGCGGCAAGAAAGCTGTTAAATACCGCTGACAGAAGGACTGTGAGCAGGAACTGTTTTAGTTTCATTATAATAATTAAAATAATAGGACGTAAGATTCCAGACAATCATGATGGCTGAGAAGAAAAAGAGATTGAAAAATAGGATGATTCCAACATGCATTGAGATTGTAAGTATCAGCCAATATTTTCTCGTTTTATTCAGATTAATAAATAAAGGGTAAAAAAGCTCGATAATAATTGTTCCCCATCCAAAAATGATATAAAAAACCGGATTCTGTATATAATCTCCCAGCGCGACAAATTTGTATAAATTGGGCAGGTGGATTGCCTTCCAGATTGATTCTCCGTTCCACCAGTTAAATCCCAGTATCTTATCAAGTCCGGAGAAAAAATAAGCAATACAAACGTGAATCTGGATGAGTCTTTTGCATAGCGTCAAAGACTGGACGTTTCGGGATAATTTTGGAAATAATCTCTGCTGTAGAGAAAAAAAAGAGCTTGAAGGGAAAAGAATAATGTAAAATAAAGACATGCTCGTGAAAAAATCGGCGCCATAAAAAAAGAGACTGCCGGATTTCACAAAAGAAACCTGCAGAATAAGAAGGAATACGGCACTGATCCTGCTGAAAAATCCTGAAATAATCAAAATGCATAAAATTACATAGGTGTATTTAAATAGTAGTATTGATTGATTTTCGGTAAAATAGCCATTCAGGAATCCTAATATTTTATCTATTGTTAAGACATCAAACGTATTGTAAGCGGTGTGTAATTCCAGGGGTATGATGCTGTGATTGGTGTAAAGCAGATCAAAATCACTCCAGAATGATAAAAAATGAACCAATACAATGATTCCTATTGCGATCCGAAAGAATACAATGAATTCAGGAGAAAAGGATTTTGCAAAAAAGGTCTGTAAAGTTTTCATGGGGTTTCATCGATTTTTATTAGGTGTTCCTTTCTGCTTGCCATATTTTCCAGTTTCGGATGTTCATAGAGATAGACGGAAGTTCTGAATTTTGAATTGTATTTTTCCTCAAAAACAGTATTGATGCGTTTCAGAATAATCTTATTGACTGCGATCTGGTCTTTTTCATGTTCCGTTCCCTTTACCTTCTTAAAATTCTTGAAAAAGATATCATTCGCGTTCATAAACCTCATTTTGCCTTCGTTGGTTTTCAGCAGGTCATCGGAAATATAAGATTTATTTGAGTTTTGGCTGATGATCACAAAGTTGCTGGAAACATTAGGCGCAAAAAAACCGTAGCCGGTATCAAAGCCTGCATAAGTGGAAATGGTATTTCTGTATAGCGGGTTGTTATTGATACGTTCGCTGAGGTCAGGATATTTATATTCATAGAACTCACAGAAAGAAGACATGGTGGTGAGTATCCCTGTGACGAAGACTTTACAAAGTATAGCGGTAAAAACCACTATTTCTATAATTTTTACGGGCTTATTCATTATCAAAATGTTTAAATTGAGTTTTCGCGGTTATTAGTTTTTGGAGAGGTTCAGAAAGATTCTGAATTTCATGGTTAGTTGTTTGAAGTATAACTTTGAAGTGAAAAATCCCTTTCATGGTAAAATAACAAGGCACCTTTTACAGTACCCTGTCATAAAAATTATTGATATTTTGCAATAATTACTTTGATTTTGGTCGCAATATTTACATCGTCAGGAAAATTACTAAATCTTACAGTACATTCATTACTGGTAGACTGATAGTCACAAGTAGACCATCCTACAAGGTTTTGGCTCAAAAAGGCAAGGTCCGCAGCTTTTACCGCCTGAGTGTTTTTTACGTGAACAGTTTTGCCTAATACTTCGATAATCTCCGTATTGTTGCTTTTGTTGCTGCTGAAAGACATTAGGGTAATTGCTAGAATCCCTGATGACAGGTAAATGATGTTTTTCATGGTGTTAAATTTTGAAATTAGTTTGGTTTAATACATTTGCCCGAAGGCGTTTATGATGCCTCTGTTTCTATTGCATTGCGCACTGCAACAGGTCAGAAATAATCATTATTTTTTTATTTTCCACTGTTGTCCGTCTTTTACCGGCGGATCTGTGGGGCTGATATGGGCACTGTCTCTGTCTGTGTTTTTGCCCATTCTGTTAGTTGTTTGTGTATCTTTTTTTCCGGTTTGTTCAAAAATAATCTCATCGTTGTCCTGTCTGCAGGCGTTAAGAGATACCATTACGATGGTAATTATACATATTGAGATAAGCTTTTTCATATATTTTAAGATTTAAAAGTTATCCCGGCCAGGTGATGGGTGTTGATTCCGATGTCGAATTTATAGGAAGAATATGGAGATTAAAAACAGTATCTGTCACTATTTAAGAATCAGGACGTCTTAATTTATGAATTAGGACAGCCAAAAAATGGCCTCTAATCATGTGTTAATCAATGTTTACATAAAAACTAATCCATATACTGTGATTTTATATTGTTTTTCGTTATTTTTATTAGATAATATAAAGTTTCTCTTATATGATTGTGAAAAAAACCGTGTATTTGCTTGTTTTATTAATATTTAATATTGCTCATCCACATTCAAAAGACGAAAACAGCTATGAAAAACTAAGAGGGAGGTATGAAAATTATAAAGAAAATGATGAAAGGGCATTTCCATATCTTAACCAATACATCCATAAAGCTAAAGATGAAAGCAACTATCCTATGCTTGTACAGGGATATAAAGACGGGGTTTTTTATTCTTCTTCCAAAGAAAATAAACTTAAATATGCAGACAGTACCAAATGGGTTGCCCATTTATCAGAGGATAAAGATCTTATAAGTACCGCTTATCTGGGAAAGGGAATTGTGTATTATTTTAACTATAAAAAATATAAACCTGCCCTTGATGAATATCTGAAAGCTTATGAATATGCTGAAAAAACCAAAAATGAGTATTTGAAATACAAAATTATCTATCATTTAGGCGTTGTCAAGAGTTATTTAGGATATTATGATGATGCCTTGGCCCACTTTGAAGAATGTATCACCTATTTTCAATCTAAAATAAAACAGAACCTTCATCCCAATGAAGTATTCAATAACAAAAGAGGGTATTTCAATAGCCTTCATCAGATGATCGTATGCTACATCAATATGAAAGATTATCAGAAGGTGGATTCTCTTACATTGGTAGGACTTGATCAGATAGGAACCGCAGATGATTTTCTTCAGGAAAAAAGTTATTTTCTGAAATGCCGGGGTGTTTCCTATTTTCATCAGAAAAAATACAAGGAAGCCATTGAATCTTTGAATGCCTCTTTGCCTAAGATTATCCGTAATGATGATTTTGCGTGGGCTTCAGTGGACTATTTCTACATCGGGAAAAGTTATTTGGGACTTTTGAATGAAAAAATGGGCATCAGCAACTTTAAGAAAGTAGATTCTATTTTCCAGAAACATGAATTCATTCTTCCTGAGCTCCGGGAAAATTATGAATTGCTGATCAATTATTATAAAAAAGAGAATGATCCCAAACAGGAACTCTTTTACACCAAGCAGCTTTTAAAAGCAGACAGCCTGATATCTAAAGACTTCAGCTATCTTTCTTCCAAAATTCATAAAGAATATGATACCAAAACATTACTGAATGAGAAAGAGAAACTGGAAAAAGAAAAATCTTCAGGTATTTTCATCATTAAAAGTTTAGTAGCTGTAATGATTGTCCTGCTGGTTTTATTGTCCATTCGTCTGACAAGAGAAAGGAATATTCAGAAGAAATATAACCTGCTGGAAGAGAAAATCCGGATGCAGCAGGACAACCCGATAGAGGAAATTGCAAATGATACTGCGATACCTGATGAAGTCCCCGAACTGTCCAGGGAGAAGAAACCGGGAATGCCCGAAGGTGTAGTGGATGACATTCTTAAGAAATTAAAGATTTTTGAAGAGAAAAAACTTTTTAACCAGAAAGGATTAACCCTGAATAAACTCGCCTCAAAGCTGGGAACCAATGCCCATTACCTTTCCCAGGTGATCAATGAGTACAAAGGAACCAATTTTAATAAATATTTGGGAGAATTAAGAATCAATTATATTACTCAGCAATTGTACAGCAATAAAGTATATTTAAGCTATACCATAGAAAGTTACGCCGAAGAATGTGGTATTGCTTCCCGGCAGAACTTCTCGGATCTGTTTTATGAGATCAACGGCATCCGGCCGAAAGATTTTATCAGGAAAAGAAAGAATGAACTCGAAAAACTCGAAAGCGTTTAGCTGTTCCCGGGATTGATTTTATTCAAAAACAGATACACCCCAATTCCAGAAAGTGCAGACATTGTGGTTGCCAGAATGCCGCTTCCGATGAGATATTGAAGGAGGTTATTCTTAATCAGGTCAAAATTAAGTTCATGGCTCAGCAAATTACTGTCCCCGTGTACAAAAGGTGCTCCCAGAAATAGTGAGGTGGCAATCACAAAGGGGATAAAAGGCGGAAGACTGACATTCGAAGCTACAAAAGCCAGTACTTTGTTCAGCTTAAAAAGCACCGAGAGGGAAATAACAAGAAGAGTCTGAAATCCCCAGAACGGAGACAATCCGATAAATACTCCCAAAGCGATAGAAAGTGCCTTGGTACGGTTGCTTCCGTCACTTTCCAGGACGTCTTCTTTGATGAACTTTTTAAAACTTTTTTTTCTGAAATTATTGATAAAATTCCGGGGAATAATATACAACAGTGTGATCGTTACCAAAATGGTATTCAGAATACTGATTCTTGTGAAATCTTTGAACGGTCTGAAATGAGAAACCCGTTCCGCAGGATCATACAACACTTTTATGGGGACATTTTTCACGGGAATATGCCGCCATGCTGTTCTTACAATGATTTCAATTTCAAACTCAAATTTTGGAGTAAAATATTTTTTGGGAATTTTATGTAAAGGATATAGCCTGTAACCTGATTGGGTGTCCTCAAGTTTTATTCCGGTTTCAAACCAAAACCAGAAATTAGAAAAACGGTTTCCAAAACTGCTTTTTTTCGGGATGCCGTCCTGCGACATATTTCTGTTGCCAATCAGCAGTACCTCTTCTTTTTCAGTAAGAAGAGCCTCTACAAACACGGGAATGTCATCCGGATAATGCTGGCCGTCGGAATCAATGGTAATTGCGTATGAATAACCAAGTTCTATTGCCTTTCTGAAGCCGGTTTTAAGCCCGTTACCTTTCCCCCTATTCTCAGAAACAGAAAGTACAGCAAGCTGTGGATATTCCTTCAGAATCTGGGGAGTGGAGTCTGTAGAGCCATCATTCACTACGATAATGTTCTGCGTATAAGCCAGTACACCGTCAATCACTCTTCTCAGAGTTTTTTCGTTGTTGTAGGTAGGTATTACAATGCAGATCTTTTGTTCAGAAATGGCATTTTGTACTTCAGGAAGGGTCATGGTTTTATTTTAAGGTCGCTTTCTCAGCTTCCGTCATAGATTTAGACTGGAGGGCAAACCTTTTAATATAATTTTTTAAAGCAGTGCTTTGCTTGCTGTAATTATTCAGAATGAAAGCTTTATCATCTTTTATACTTCCGCGGTAGCCTACAATCATAGGAATGTTTTCCTGAACGCTGAGTCTTATCAGTCTCAGTTCAATAGTATTCGGATTACTTTTGATAATGCTCTCAAGACGGGTAGCACCTGCTTTTACAAACGATTTTCTTTTGCCTTTTTCAGTCGTTATTTTAGCTTCCATGATCTGTGCAGCGGCTTTATATCCTGTCGTTAAAGCATCAGAACCTGTCTGATTTTCAGCGATGGTAATAAAACTCTGGGTGTTGGCATTCGACTGGTTCGCTTTTGCATAGCTGTTTCTCAAAGCCTCTAGATCAGACTGAAAGAAAAGAATAAAAGCGGTTACTAAAGAAAAGATCAGTTTCATGAGGTCAATTTTTTATAGTGTACAGACATTTTTAATGCAATTGTCTCGCCAAATGAAGTGGTGTTCTTTACTTTAACTTCGTTTTCACTAGCATTGATATCCAACTGTAGTTTCAGATCAGGAGTTTCAAAAGGATTGATGATCGCCATAAACTTTACATTCGATGCCGATTGTAAAAATAACTTTGAAGAGGTAAATTCTTCGGTAAGTTCTTTAACGATTTGCATCATACAAACACCTGGCGTTACCGGATTTCCCGGAAAATGACCTTTGAAAATATCGTGGTCTTTATTCAGCGTGATGTAGGCCGTGAAATTTCCGTTTTCTGCCTGTTCGTATGATTCTAAAGTATAAAAGTCTGTAAGAATGGTTTGCATAATCTTATTTTTTCATAGTAAAGGTATAATAAATTCCTGCCTGGAAAAGGAGATTGGTATGATCTTCACTCGTCGTTTTTATTTGAGAAATCAAGCCTTTTTTAAATCTTGCTTCAACGCCAAAATTTTTGGTGATATCATAACCTGCTCCGACTAAAACTCCAAGATCGGTACTTTTTTTATTATACGGGTCAAAATTTTTGTCGGCAATTAAAAAATCTATGCTTACTCCTGCATGCACATTCAATTTATTAAAGTAAAATTTGTTCACCGCCTGAAACGACAGATAGGAAAGTTCAGATTTAACCTCCTGATAGCTGGTCTTCATGATGGTTCCTTGTCTGGAATAATTTATTTCCGGCTGTAAAGCATAGAGTTTAGAGAAGCGGATGGTACCGAAAGCACCGATATAAAAATCTGTAATATAGCTTGTTTGCACGCGTTCTTCATTTGCCCAATATTCATCACTGGCTTCAAATAAATTATAAAATCCACCATCGGATTCTGTAAATTTTGCAAAATTAACTCCGGTTCTGATTCCGGGACTAAAAGTGACCTGAGCAAATGACAAACTTGCCAGTAAAGCAAACAGTAAAAGTGCCGTTTTTTTCATGTTAAATGTTATTCAGTTTCGGTTATTTGGTATAGTTTTATGTTAATCTTAAAATCTTTGTGCTGCAGATTCAGACTGTCCGCGAAGATATGTTTTTTTGCTGCAAATGTAAAATCGATTTTTTCCTTATTATTTTTCGTATAAATGATTTGATTGAGTAAGTCATTCTCTTTATTAAAGAAAAGATAGTATGTTTTTTTATCAAGCTTTGAAAGGTAAATATTGGATTCTTTGTTTTCAAAACGGCTGTTCACCGGATATTCCTTTCTCAGCAGATGTTGGAAATCATTTTTTAAAAAATTGATGACTATTTTTTTATCCAGATCCGGCAGTACATAATTCAGTTTGAAATTATGCTCGGAAATCTCAAAATCAATCAGTTTATTCCCGAAATCAGACGTTAAAACAACGCGGTGCGTTGTATCATTGATCTTTTTGACGATTAAAATCCCGCTGACATGGTTGTTGTAAATATCCATCTGGCACTTATAGACATAATCTTCGGCGGATGAAAAATAAAGATTTTCAACCGTCTTCTCTGTACCTGAAACTGGCTGAGCATTCACAAGCTTATAGGTTTTGCAGGATCCCAGTAACAGGATAATAATGCTATAAAGAAAACTCTGAAGCAGGAATCGGCGCATTGATCTTCGTGTTTTTGAATAGAATGTTGGTAGTGTCTCCGGAAGCTTCTGTCATATTCACCTGGGAAACCGTTGTTTCATTTTTAGGAAAATGAAGTTCGATCTGTTTGATGTATTTTAACAATTGAGCAGATTTTGGGATGAACTTCGCAATGTTGTAATTCCCGTTCTTGAAGTACGTCACGGTGAATTCAGGATCATTAAACATTTTCCCGTTAGAGCTGCCTACGATCAGTTTATTGATCTTCTCAAACGTTTTGCTTTTGGCATCTACAGAAGATTTTTTTCCCTGATCATTAATGAAAATTTTATTGTCTTTAAAAACAATACTGTATTGATAAGGTTTTATATACTTCCAGCTCAGCATATTCGGAGATTTTAAAGACATTTTGCCATAAGTGACAATATTTTTGTCCAGAAAATCCATTTTTTTAGTTTGGGTAAAATCACTTTGCAGCGTTTTAATCTGCTGAGTTTCTGAAGATATTCTGGTAACGAAAGCTTTGGCTTCGGCTCCGGTCATTGCGGTGTTTTGAGCAAAAAAGAAGCCTGAAACTAATAAAAATGCTCCAAAAGCAATATTTTTAATCATTTTTTCTTTGATTTTATAATGGAATCGATAGTAAAAGCTGAATACTTTTTATTCTTCAAAAATACTAATAAATCTCCCAAAACGCGATACGTCTTTTCTGAAGTGTCATGAAGAAGAATAATGTTTCCCGGTTTCATTGTTTGAGTGATTCTCCTGTAAATTTTTTTCTCATCATCAGTTATCGTGTCCAGAGAACGGACATTCCAGCCGATACTTTTTTTACCGGTCTTTGCAATGGCTTTTGCAATGTTCGGATTCGTTACGCCAAAAGGAGGTCTGTAAAGATCTGTCACGATGTTTCCAACGCTGTACATTATTTCATCACATTTCTGAATTTCTTCAACCATTTTTGAAGTTGATAAAAAACCGGTTGAGTTCGAGTGAGAAAGCGTATGGTTTCCTATGGTATGACCTTCGACAATGATTCTTTTAAAGGTGTCCGGATATTTTTCGATCTGTTTTCCAATACAGAAAAAGGTGGCTTTTATTTGATTTTCTTTAAGCAGATCTAGAAATTGAGGAGTGTATTCCGTCGGTCCGTCATCGAAAGTTAAAGCGACTTCTTTAATCTTCGTTCTTTTGTGGGTAATGCTGTTGACAAAATATCCCAGCTCAATAGTAAAAGATCCCCAAACGACTACTGCGGAAAGAAGTATGAAACAGAATAGATAAACCCAGAATGTTCCGTGAAACGCATAAGTGAATACGTTGCAGAACAGATAGAACAGGATAAACAGATAGTGTTTCATCTTTATTATTTTAAGGGTATAGCTTGTAAATCGTTCATATTTCATTCAGAACGAAACGGAGTGTAGTGAAGAATCTGATCTTACTATTCTTACCAGCTTAATCCCAAACTTACTATTTTAATTTCAATTATAATATTGAGAGATTTCTCCTACGTCGAAATGACAGTGATAGCGTATTTTTTTTTTACTGAGTTATATTGTATTTCCTACACCTTTTCCAACAAAACCAAGCTATGGTCACTTCCCAATAAATGGTTATACAGAAGGACATTTTTAATCGTGTCTTTTTTCACGGTATTGATCATCATCGCTTCCGGAATCTGCTGGTCTTTAAGAATATGGCTGGCCATAAACATAGAAAAACCACTTGCCGTATTGAATTCTCCACTCAGATGTTTGTAATACAGTAGGGCAGAATCAGGGAAAAGATCCATTGTTTCCGTATAATACTTATCAGATGTAGCATCACCACTGAAACCTAAAATGACCACATCAACCTCCCCGAAGGTAAGATTGTTTTTCGCTAAAAACTTTCCGATATACTGTTGAACTTCATTCAGTTCCACCGTATTGCTGATTTGGATGTCTTTAAGCTGTGCATAGGAACTTTCTGTTTTGTTTTTTCCCAGTACAAAGAAGCTTGAGCCTTCTCCCCAGATAACGCCGTCTGTTTTTGACTGTAAAAGATCAACCGGAAGGTCTTCCGGTTTTTTAATGGTATTGTTTAAACAATAAAGCTGCATGGTTCTCTCGGTCTGTTCGTCTGTAGAACCTACCAATACGTTTTCTGCTTCGTCATCATTGATCTGAAGTTTAGCATCCAGCATAGAGAATTCCAGTGAAGATGAAGTATTTACATATGTGAAATTGTAGGCATGGCACTGCAGACCTAAAGCAATCTGGCCGGCAACGGTATTATGGGTGGATTGAATAAAATAGGTAGGTGTCAGAAACTCCTCGTTATTATCAATCACATTTTTTAAAAACTTTTCAGAATCCTGGGAACACCCCATTCCTGTTCCTACAATAATGGCATCCGGCTGTTCAATGCCTGCTTCTTTCAAAGCATACTGAGAGGCTACGGAGCTCATTTTTACGGTTTTAGACATTCTTCTGCTCATCGCAGGAGGAATGAATTCTTTATAATTGGGTTCAACAGCTTTTAAGATCTGGATATCATACCGAGTGGTAAGCCCTTGCAGGAAATTTTCATGTAAAGTGTCCTGAACTGAAATACAGGCTGCACTGTTGATGTAAACGGTACTCATGATTTTGAGAAAATTAATGTTGAACAGTTTCCTCCAAATCCAAATGAATTAGAGAGGACATGATTGATGGATTTTTCCTTCAGTTCGGTAACGGGAGTCAGATCAAATTCTGCCATCTTCGTTTTAAAATTCAGATTCGGGAAGATCAGGCTGTTCTGCATGGCAAGAATGGAATATACAGCTTCAATTCCGGCGGCGGCTGCAAGTGTGTGACCTGTAAATGCTTTTGTAGAGCTGAATTCAGGAACCTTATTTTCTCCAAAAATCCTGATCATCGCAATTCCTTCCGATAGATCGTTATTAGGGGTAGCAGTTCCGTGAACATTAATATAATCAATCTCTTCTTTTGAAAGTCCTGATATTTTCAATGCCTGTTCCATGGCCAGATAGGCACCCTGTCCGTTTTCGGAAGAAGCCGTCTGGTGGTGAGCATCATTGGCGTTTCCATATCCGGAAAGGTAAGCAAGGACTTTTTTATTTTCTTTTTGTACGATTTCTTCAGACTCAAGCACCAAAAAAGCAGCAGCTTCGCCTAAATTCAATCCTTTTCTGTCGTTATCGAAAGGGGTATTATAAGAATCGGTAAGGATCATCAGCGTATTGAATCCGTTCAATGTAAATTTTGAAAGAGAATCTGTACCCCCAACAATCACACGGTCCAATACTCCGTTTTTAATAAGCTTGGCGCCCATCATAATGGCATTGGCTGCTGATGAACAAGCGGTACTGATGGTAGAAACCATACCTTTAAGCCCTAACAGTTCAGCAATCGCCAGTGAGCAACTTCCTGCATCATGAGCGTCAATATATTTTTGCTTTTCAGGAAAGTCTTCATAGGAGTAGAAATACTTTTCAGTGATATCCATTCCGCCTACGCTAGTGGAAGATATCAGACCAGTTCTGTATTCATTAATATCAGAAATTCCGGCACTTTCTACAGCTTCCCGGGCGGCCATCATTCCTAATAAAGAAGTTCTTGTTACATGATTGTCTTCACTTAACTGAAGCTTTTGTACCAATTCTTCATTAGATAATTTTATTTCACCCGTTTTAATGTTTCCGGCATGTCGGGTTTCAAACAGTTCAATATCTGAAATACCATGTTTTCCGGATTGTAATGAAATAAGATTTTCCTCTACATTGTTACCAATGGAGGATATGATGCCCATTCCTGTAATGGCAATTTTTTGACTCATTTTTATGCAAAATTTACCAGTGTATCAATATAGCAGTTTACCCATCATTGCTGGACTGTTATATTGTTAAATCGGTATATTAATTTATTTTGTTCTGTTAGCTTCGATGAAGTTGGCCATCGTATCAATAGACTGGAAAATATCCTTTCCTTTTTTAGGATCAGCTAATTTTATTCCATAATCTTTATCAAGAAGCACGATCAGTTCAAGAGCGTCAATAGAATCTAATCCTAGTCCGCCACCGAATAACGGATCTGAATCGTTGATCTCTTCAATAGATACGTCTTCAAGATTAAGAACGTCAATAATTTTGTGCTTCAATTCGGTTTTTAAATTTTCCATAAATATTCATTAATTTAACAAGGTAATAATGTAGCGGTTAACCCATTAAGATTATTACATTGTTATACTGTTATAATTGTTACATTTTTATAAGGTCAGCAAATATACAAAAGCTTTGTAACTTTCCTGATATAGTTCTGTCCAGCCGCATAAGACTTTTTCAGCTTTTCCGGATTCCAGAATCTGCCGGGAATAATCGTCTAAAAATTCTTCATCAAATTCATCTAAAACAAAAAAAGCATTCTCTGTCTGCATCTGATGTTTAATGCTGATCTCACCGATACATATATTCGGTAAGGTATACACGAAAACGGCAGGGCTCGGGAAGTAATTTTCCTGAGAATTAATACTTTCCTGATATTTAAAGTCGGTATCCAGACTTGAAGATCTGTTCGCAAACACTAAAGCTGTTCTGCTGTGATCATCTTCTTGTAAAAGAGTTTCTGCTGCCAGAAAAGCAAGCTTGCTCAGATGATCCATTTTGTGAAACTTCGGATAATTGAGATGAAGACTTTTATAGGCCTCCTTGGCAAAATCTGAAAAGAGTTCAGCCTGGCTTTCAAAAATAACCTCATCATTAACGATGATTTTTGAATGTTCTATGGTACAGCTATTGATTTTTTTCATGAATTCTACGTTAGCATTTTTCCAGTACAATGGCTGCATTGCATCCTCCGAAACCGGAAGCGGTTTTCAGAATATAATTGATTTCGGCCGTTTGATTTTCTGTAATAATATTCAAAGGCTGCGAAACACCCATTTCTTTAAAGTTTTTCGAGGGAAGTAACATATTGTGTAAAGCACTTTCCATCGAAATAATACTTTCTAACAGTCCTGATGCTCCCAAAGAATGGCCATAAAAGGCTTTCAAACTGTTCAGAGGAACATACTGGAGCTCCATTCTGTTGAAAGCAATGGCTTCCATTTCATCATTATACAGCGTGGCTGTTCCATGAGCGGAAATAAAATTGATTTGTTCCGGGGAAACATGAGCTTCGGTCATTGCGTTTTTAATGCTTGCATACAATCCGTCTCCGGTTCTGGAAGGCCCGGATATATGATTGGCATCATTAACCGCGGAGTCACCGAGTATTTTAAACCTGAATTTTTCGTTTTCAGAAGGATGAGAGGTGATGTATGCAGCAGCAGCAGCTTCCCCAATATTAATTCCGTTGCGGTTTTTATCGTAAGGTTGACAAGGTTCGCTTCCAATCGCCTGAAAGGAATTGAATCCTGAGATTACGAATTCTGAAAGTTCATCTCCTGCTACGACAAAGGCATCTTTATATCTTCCGGCCTGGATCATATTCTTGGCAACGGCAATCGCCATTACTCCGGAAACACAGGCATTGGAGACCACAATCGGTTTTGTGGTGAATCCAAAAAAATCAGCAATTTTTTGTGCTAACCGGGAAAGATACACTCCTTCCGGCAGCGTGGTCTGGTTTTTCAACAGACTGATATTACCTTTTGTAGTCGATAAAATAAAAGCCGTGTCTTCCGAGATTGTATGTTTTTGAATTAAGGGTTTCAGGGATAACAGGAACATCTTTTCTAATCTCGTGAAATCCTGACGGTCGAAATTTCGGTTAAATTCCTCTTCCAGTTTTTTATCATCAATGGCTGAAGCATAAAAAACGTCCAGATTTTCGATGATCTTATGTTTTGCCACTCCTGATTTTCCCTGAAGCAATGCATCCCAGTTGGAAGATACATCAAATCCTAACGGGGTAACACAGTTGTGGTCTGTAATATAAACTTCTCGTTTCATGATAAACCCATTTTATCTTTCCATGCCTGAAAAAACTCAGGATTATATAGGCATAAACTGCCGTTGCTGTCTAAGAATACCTGAATGGTCTCTCCGCTGCATACCAATTGATCATCCTGATTGAAAAGTTCATATCTGTAAATTAATTTGGCAGAAGCTGAGTTTACAAAAGTGGTGACCACTCTGAATGTTTCTCCGTATCGTAAAGGAAGAAAATGTTCGCACGTACTTTTTACAATAGGGGTTACATATCCTGCGTTTTGGATATCAAGATAGGTGAGAGCATGCTCTCGTCCAAAAGCTTCTCTTCCGTCTTCAAAGTATACAATATAATGGCCGTGCCAAACGATTCCTAATGGATCCGTTTCATTGAACCGTACTCTTACTTCTTCGGTACAGGTTAGTATTTTCTCTTTAGACTGCATTTTTTGTTCTCTTCTGAGATTTTTTATTGTTTTTAATGTACATCGTAGTCTTGAGACCAGTTATACACTATGGATTTTTCTTTCGTAAAAAATAGAAATAGTGACCATCGCAAGGTAGAATAAAAATAAGAAGGTCAATTCTTTGGCTATTCCTGCAATCCCACTGTTTCTTAAAATAATATCATAATAAGCGTTCAGCCCCCAGTTCATCGGGGAGAACTTGGCAATCGTCTGCATAAATTCAGGCATTAAAAAAACCGGAACCCAGATTCCGCCAATGGCTGCTAGAACCACTACAGATGTTGCGCCAAAAGGAGCCGACTGTTCCTGTGTATCTGCAAGAGTTCCCAGCAGAACACCAAAACCGATCGCTGCTAATCCTGCAAAGACGGTAACTATAAGCAAATGGAACATTTTGCCTGTAACATCAAACTGAGGAAGATCCATGTACGGGAACAGATAAATTCCCACGGCAACCATCAATAAAAACTGAATGATACAGATGATAAGATAGGTAAACGTTTTTCCTAAAATATGAACATAATACGGCGTCGGACTTATTCTTGCCCTCACACTGGTTCCCTGGCTTTTTTCTTTCACTAAATTGATAGAAAGCGGAACCACAATAAAAAATATTGCGAAAAGTGCCCATGCCGGAACATTATGCTGTACAGAGTTGGGCATAATTTCTGCGGGTCCTTTTTTAGGGGTGATTTCTTTAAAGCTGATCAGGTTTTTATTTTCTTCAAGATTTTCTGTAGTTCCCAGCTGATCCTGAAAAGCTTTGTAGATCTTCTTGTTTTCAATTTCAAAAACCATTTTGTTGACGGAATTCATCACAGAGTTCTTGAATCCTGCATTGGTGGCAGGGTCAAAATACAAATGAATCTCTTTGGCTCTTGGTGCTGTTTTTTTGGTGGCAGCAGAATCTGCTTCTATTCCAAATGAGCTTACAATGGTCTGTACCTTGGAATCGATATTTGAATTCAGGTCTTTCGTGAGGTTTTCAGGAATGACGATCGCCATTTGATATTCTCCGGAGAAAACCGCTTTTTGGGCCGATGCTTCGGTATATTGGGTCATCAGCTGGAACGTTTTACTGCCCTCCAGCTCTTTTTTGATACTTTTAGAGACTTCAGACTGGTCTTTATCAATGAAAATAATCGGAATCTTTGAGCCTTCCAGATTTTTGAACGTGGAGTCCTGAATCAGCGTAATCGTGATGATCAGCAGCAAGGGCATCACAAAAATAATGACGATCCCTCCGATATCTCTTTTCAGCAAAAGTATTTCCTTAATAAAACTCCGCCACAATTTATACAACAACATCTCTTAATTCTTTTCCGGTTAATGAAATGAAAACATCTTCTAGGTTTTCTGCATGGGCGATTTGGGCAACCAGCTCTTCCGGTGTTCCCACCGCATGGATTCTGCCTTTATCAATAATGGCAATCTTAGTACAGAATTCTTCTGCTTCAGAAAGGTGGTGGGAGGTGTAAATGATGCATGTTCCGTTTTTATTAAGTTCCTGGAGGAAATCAATAATGACTTTTTTAGACTGTACATCTACTCCTACCGTGGGTTCGTCCAGAAAAAGGACCTTCGGGTTATGAAGGGTTCCGGCAATGAGGTTGCATCGTCGCTTCATCCCGCCTGAAAACTGTTCTACCTTTTTATCAGTAAATTTTGACAGTCCCATAGTTTCTAATGACTCGTCAATCGCTTTGCTGAGGTGCTTATGCTTTAACCCATACAGGCTTCCAAAAAACATGAGATTTTCTTTTGCGGTAAGGGTAGGATAAAGAGCATATTCCTGTGGAACGATTCCGATGATCTGTTTCAGTTTAAAGCTGTCTTTCTGAGGCGATAATCCATTGATTGTAAACTGTCCTGAAGTAGGTTTTATCAATCCTGAAAGCATGGAAATCAAAGTGGTTTTTCCGGCTCCGTTGGGTCCAAGAATTCCGTAGATGTCATTTTTTTCGATATTCAGCGAAATGTCGTTGACTGAAAAGTCTTCAGAATTTTTGTACTTTTTATATAGATTTTTGATCTCAATCATATTCTTCGCCATATTAGATCGCTTTTCGTAGTTTTTTATAGAAAGCTTCTTCCAGATCTGCAATATGAAGCATTGATTTTGAAAGCTCCTGATAAATATTGCTTTTCGAATTTCTGTTTTTATAAACACGGGCGATATCTACTGCAAAATCCCTCCAAAGATCTCCAATAGCGGTAATTTCCTTAGATAATTCTCTTAATTGATCGTTTTTCAGAATATCAGCAGCTTCCTGTAGAAAAGCTCCATAGATAAACCTAAACCCGCCGCCGCCGGTCCCGATTTCTTCCTGCATCCTGATCAGCTGTCCCAGGTAGTGATTGGTTACTTTCGTGCCTTTTTTCTCAGCCCATTTTGGAATGCTCTTCGCTACCCATCTCATTGCTTTTACCCCGATAAGAGGAACGGGAGCCAGCATATTTTTACAGGTATCTTTGATCCCTTTTTTAATAGCTTCTTTAAGATCTACTTCATCCGGAATATAAATAGGATAGTACATGTGGCCTTTGGGAGGAAGTGCTCCTTTAGCATAGCGTACTTTTTCCAGTTCGGCTTCGGACAGGGAAGTGACGTAATCCATCACAGGATCACTGATCAGAAATCTTCCGTCTTCTTTTCCGTAGACCACCAGGTTGTGGGCGTTGAAGTGGAATTTATATTCTTCAGGGAAATAAGTAAGGTTAAAAACCCCTACCTGTAGCCCTGTAGGTATATTGTGTTCTAAGTTTCTTTCTAATGCCAGCTGGGCATCTTTAGGACTTGAGAATTTTTCTCTTTTAATTTTAATTCCTAATCTTTTGGCCGCTTTACTGAAAATAGCACCAGGCATCGGGCGATAGCTGAAACCAGGCGCAAAATTGACTTTTAAGAAAGGGAGGTACACAAAAAACAGTCCGGAACCGATTCCGAAGATCATCGGCTCACTGAGTTTGAGACCTTTATTGATTAGTAGGTTAGAGGCAACACCGTTTTCGCAATGTGCAGTCTGATGGTGTTCAAAATTAAGTTTCATTCGTAACTTGTTATTTTTTCCTTAGTCTGATGGAAGAAAGCACTGTAATGCTTGATTATTTTCCGTCAAAGTTTTTTAATTCATCTACTGAAATACCAAATGCATCGGCATATTTTTTCAGGACAGATTCGCTTAGTGTCTTAAATACTTTTGGTTTTGCATGCCTTTTTACTCTCCACTGCCACATTCCGACATAGGATGAAAGCACGCCCAAATCCATTTTATTCAGTTCCATGAAATAAATAATAGGACTTGCAATATGGTCTGCAACGTTTTGTCTGGCCTCCTGGATTCTTTCATTGATAAGATCCAGGGATTCATTCAATGCTAATTTCTTAGCTTCCCAGCCTACGCTGTTGGCTGTCGTATAGTTGTCATTTTCATCAGTGACATACAGAACCTCAGTCATATTGGCTGATTTCAGGTTGCTTTCGTCTTGTGGAAGATCCTGTTTTTTCATCTGAATAGTATATTTTTAAATTCCAAATGAATGTTTTTCATCTGTTTTTATGATTATTATAATCAGGTGGCTAAAATAGTGAAAATACATTATATGTAAATCACATAGAATCTACTGATATGATAATATGAATTTTATTTAGTAAAACATAAAAAAGTATGAATATTTTTTTGAAGAGACAATCATTCATTACCCTTCGAACGATCTGTAACAAGTAGATGCCTAAGTAAGACTCATCTATTATCATTAAATATGGATTTAACTAAAATAATATTATGAAGAAAGTTTTTATTTCTGTTTCGCTCTTTTGTATGCTGAGCGTAATGGCTCAGAAATTTGACACACAAAAGCTGACGGATACTCAGGGATACACCTATGAAACGGTGAAAAATGACCAGTCTGGAGTACGGGTGTATACCTTGAAGAATGGATTAAAAGTATACCTGGCTAAAAATGATGATGCCCCAAGAATACAGACCTATATCCCTGTAAGAACTGGTTCAAATAATGATCCAAGCGAAAATACCGGATTGGCTCACTACCTGGAGCATATGGTTTTCAAAGGAACATCACACTTGGGAACTCAGGATTGGGCAAAAGAAAAAGTGCTTCTTCAGCAGATCTCAGATCTTTATGAGCAACACAAAGCTGAAAAAGATCCGGCAAAAAAGAAAGATCTTTATAAAAAGATAGACGAGGTTTCTCAGCAAGCATCTAAATATGCGATTGCCAATGAATATGACAAAGCGATTTCTTCATTGGGTGCTACAGGAACCAATGCACACACCTGGTTAGACGAAACCGTGTATAAAAATAACATTCCGTCCAATGAACTTGAAAAATGGCTGAAAGTAGAAAAGGAGCGTTTTTCAGAATTGGTACTTCGTCTTTTCCATACTGAACTGGAAGCGGTATACGAAGAGTATAACAGAGCACAAGATAATGATGGCCGTCTTGTAAATTATGCAATGATGGAAGCTCTTTTCCCAAAACATCCAAACGGGCAGCAAACTACTATCGGTACTTCTGAGCATCTGAAAAGTCCTTCTATGGTAGCCATCCATAAATATTTTGACACGTATTATGTACCTAATAATATGGCGGTTGTATTGGTAGGTGATCTGGATTTTGATAAAACCATTAAAATGGTAGATCAATATTTCGGAAGTTTCAAATATAAAGAGCTTCCGATGAAAAAAATGGTGACAGAAGAACCGATGACAAAGGTGGTTACAAGAACGGTAAAAAGTCCTTCAACCCCAAGGTTAAGTTTAGCGTGGAGAACGGATTCTAACGGAACTCAGGAGGCAAGGTTAGCCGATGTGGTCGCTGAAATTCTAAGCAATAGCGGTGATGCGGGTTTAATTGACCTTAATATCAATCAAAAACAAAAAGCATTAGGAGCAGGAGCTTACGAGTCGCCTTTCAAAATGTACGGTTCTTTTAACTTAACGATTACTCCAAAAGAAGGACAGAGCTTTGATGAAGCTAAAAGACTGTTGCTGGATCAGATAGATCTTGTGAAAAAAGGACAGTTCCCGGACTGGATGCTGAAAGCAATCGTTAATGACAAAAAGGTTCAGCGCATGAAAATGTGGGAAACAGCAGACGGGCTGGCTACTACGTTATATGGAACTTACATCAATGGATTAACGTGGGAGCAGGAACTGGACGAGATCAATCAGTATGAAAAAATTAAAAAAGCAGATGTTGTACAATTTGCCAATGAGTTTTTCAAGGATAATTATGTTGCCGTTTATAAGGAAAAAGGAGTGAATGACAAACTTGTTCGTGTAGAAAACCCGGGCATTACGCCTATCAAACTGAACAGAGAAGCACAGTCTCCTTTCCTTAAGGATATCTTAGCTACTAAAGCTTCTGAGATTAAGCCTGAATTTATCGATTATAAAGCAGCCATCGCTACTTCTCAGATCAAAGATAAGAAAGTAAGTTTTGTAGAGAACAAGTATAATGAGGTTGCTCAGGTGAATTATATTTTCCCTTTCGGAACAGACAATGATAAGGAATTATCTTTAGGGGTAACGGTTTTACAATATCTGGGAACAGACAAGTACAGTCCGGAACAGCTGAAAGAAGAGTTTTATAAGTTGGGAATTTCTAATAACTTCAGAGCATCAAATGATCAGACGGTAATTACATTAAGCGGGCTGGAAAGCAATATGCAGAAAGGAGTAGAGCTAATGAATCATTGGTTAAATAACGTAAAAGCCGATAAAGCCATTTATGATCAAACGGTAAAAACTATTCTGGAATCAAGAGAAGTGGCTAAAAAGGATAAAACCAGAATTATGGCGGCTCTGAGCAATTATGCGAAATATGGAAAAGATTCCAGAATGACGGATATCATTTCTAAAGAACGTTTACAGAATATTAATGTTGCTGAACTGATGTCAAAAATTAAAACATTGAATCAATATCCTTACGAAGTTTTCTTGTACGGAAAAGATCAGAAGTCTCTGGAAAAAGCAGTTAAGCCATATATTGTGAATACAAGCCTGCAGGCTGCGAAAGCGAAGGTATATGCTGAACCAGCTACAGAAGGAAAGGTGTATTTCACCAATTACGACATGGTGCAGATGGAAATGTCTAAAATCGCAAAAGGAAGTAACGTGAATTTAGGCAACTTTGGAAAAGCGAATGTTTTCAATGAATATTTTGGACGTGGATTATCTTCTATTGTATTCCAGGAGATCAGAGAAAGTAAGTCTCTGGCCTATTCTGCGTACGTGTCTTATGCCAACGCTACAGAAAAAGACCACCCGAATTATGTGACCAACTACATCGGAACACAGTCTAATAAGCTGCCGTTAGCCGTTAATGCAATGAATGATCTGATGGCACAGCTGCCTCAGATTCCTGCGCAGTTTGAAAACTCTAAAGGTTCTGTGCTGAAGCAGATCGCCTCTAACAGGATCAACAGAACGAATATTTTCTACAGTCAGTTATCACTTAAAAAACTGGGTGTTGATTATGATATCAGAAAAGATGTTTATTCAGAAATACAGGGGCTGACATTACCTCAGCTTACCGGTTTCTATGATACAGAAGTAAAACCATTGAAATATAACACCGCCATCATCGGGAAAAGAGAAAACCTGAATATGGAATCTATTAACAAAATGGGTGAGTTCAAAGAAATATCGCTGGAAGAAATCTTCGGATACTAATTCCTTTGATTACTATTATAACGAAAGTGGGGCAGCAATGTCTCACTTTTTGTTTTTATAAGTAATTTGATGATGTAGATTAAGGCCCCAGATGCTCTCGCAAATTGAAGGGATTATGCAGATTTTTTTAATATTGGCATTAGTATAATCTGCTCAATCAGCTTGATTAGCGAGAAATAAAAAATTACAATTTTAAAGTATTCGAAAAACTTCTAGAATTTTACAAACTCCAATTTTGTAACTCTATCCTTTTCATAACATCTGTGCAAATTTGTGTAATCAGTGGTAAAAAGAAAACAAAAAAAGCTGCACGAAACCGCACAGCCTTTGATATTTCAATTGAATTTTTCTACGACTTTACTTCCTGAATAAACAGATTGATTTCAGCACGGATCAGTAATTCATCCTTATTAAAGGTTTCACAATAGATATTGCATATATTTTCATACATAGAGATCAGTGATGCCTTTGAAATGATGGTGTCACCTACTTTCGGTAAAGAAAAAACCTCAATCTTTTTGATATTGGTAATAAAGCCGATCACTTTGGTATCTGCTTCAGGATTCTCAAAGAAACTTTGTCCCAGAATAGAAGAGCAGGTTTGGGCAAGGTTTTCAATTAAACCGGCCTCCACAAACTCATTATTATGAACAAAGATATTGTCTTCAAGTATAGTAAAGGAAGTCACAACTTTTTCTTTGGTCAATTCCAGAATATAATCAGCCATCAGCATAGGATTGCGATGGGGTAAGAACTGATGGATATTGATGAGGTTGTTTTCCTTGGTTTCCATGTTATTTATTTTACAACAGTTTTCATTTCGGATCTTGCGATTACTTGATCATTCAGAGTGGTAACAGCATTGACAAGCGTTACTCCCATTACTTCATTAAGAATGGTAACTTCGGTTTTCAAGTGATCTCCCACTTTCGGAAGCGCCTCGGCCTCAAAAGATTTGATTGCACCAATATATCCTGTCGGAGCTTCTTTTCCTAACAGGTAATATTTGTAGCCAGTATGGAGTGCTACACTCTGTGCCTGATGCTCAATAAGGCCTGATGCCTGAAAAGTGCCGTCCAGAATAAAGATATTGTCTCCCTTTATCTCAAATCCTGAAACCAGATGGCTCTCGGAATAGTCTGAAATCTCGTGTACCATGACAAAAGGAAACCTTTGTGGAATAAGGCTTTCCACAAATTTCTGGTCAGAGGTTGGCAGTCTGTTCTCCATTAGCAAACTGTTAGTAAGGCACAAGAATAAGCAAATCTTCCACTTTCAGGAACACAAAGAAGGATTTTTTCTCCTTTTTTCAGCTTACCTGAATTCATTAACTCCTCAAGAGCGATAAAAATAGATCCAGCACCAACGTTTCCTACTTCAGAAAGGTTATAGAACCACTTTTCCCAAGGGAAATCTAATCCTACCTTAGCGAATTCATCTTTTAACCCTTCTTTAAAGTAACCTGAAGAAATGTGGGCTAAAACATGATCGACAGATTCCGGATCAAGATTGTGTTTGTCAAAAGAAGACCTTAAACTTTCGGCTCCTTTCACCAAAATATATTTATCTAAAATTTTCGTGTCCTGTTTTAATGCAAAAATAGACTGCTTCAGCCACTCGTCAGAAGGATAGTCAGCCCATGATTGTAAGCTTCCGTCTTCCTGTTTTTCGCATCCTGCATACATGCATGCTTCGATTTCGTGAGCATACGAATAGAAATCAATAAAGTCTATTTTTAAAGAAATGCTATTTTCTCTGGGTTTATTTTCCAGTAAGAAAGCCCCTGCTCCATCAGAAAGCATCCATCTCAGGAACTCTCTTTTGAAAGCAACGATTGGTCTTTCTTCCAACTGCTTTAAATTTTCTGCTTCATGATTGAATTTATCAGCAGTCATCCAGGAAGACATTCTTTCTGAACCTGCACATACTGCCGCTTCATGTACTCCGGCTCTTACAGCAAGGAAACCGTAGTTCAGGGCATTCATCCCTGAGTTACAAAGACCTGTTGCTGTATTAATTTCTATAGATCTGCCAATGTTGAGCTCACCATGAACCATAGAAGAGTGTGACGGCTGAATCTGATCTGCAGAAGTAGTTCCACAAGACAGTAATTTCATATCACTTTTTGTGAAATTTTCGTCAAAAAGTCCCTCAATAGCTTTCGCTGTAAGTTGTGCATTGGAGTGGGTAGGTTTTCCCTGTTTGTCTAGAGCGTAATATCTCGTGGTGATTTTGTTGTTTCTTAAAATCAGAGATCTCGCTTTGGAAGGAACTCCGTTAATTAAACCAAGATAAGTCTCCATTTCATCATTAGATACCGGCTCATTGGGTAAGTATGTTGATGATTTTGTTATAAATACGTCGTACATTCTATTTTAAATTAATTCCTTGTAAATACTCTTTTTGTTTTTTTCTTTTAAACCAAAATATAGGGGTGGTAAGTAGGTGTAAAACTAAAACGATAGGTGATATAATCCATATCGCAGCCATCAAATATACCTTAAAGAATTTTATCAGCAATGGGCGTTTCTCTTTTTTCTTGATAATGAGGTTGGACCAGACCGTGAAAATTTTGTTTCCTACTTTCTCTACTCTTACCAGGAACGGTCTTATTTCAATCGCTCCGTTTTTCACCAGTTCAGGCTGTAAACCAGATAGATCATTACCACTGAAATGCTTTTCAATAATGGTTCCGTATTTCCCTGCACCTGATATTTCTTCATCAGAAATTCCTGCTGCGGGAAGCATTCCTGATTTTTCTTTCTGCCCGGTAGTAAGCCAGCGTAAAATAGTCAGAACACTGGTATAATTGTCATGTCTGTCTACTAAAGCGATATTTCCTACCAATGTTGCACCTAAATTCTTCAGATGTACCTTCAGCTTTTCCTGAGAAAGCATCCACATATTTCGTGTTCCGGAAATGGTCACTACTTGAGAACCCTTCAGAAGAGTTTCTGCATAGCTGCTTTTCAGAAATGAAATGATCGGGATAGACGGCGTCAAATACCATACCTGATATCCAAACAGAATAAGATCATATTTCTTGTTCAGTACATCTGCTGCCGGAGGAAAAATCTCTTTGGGAATCTGCAGATAAGATTCAGGAAATGTATTAAAAAAAACATCACCTGGCCATGGAAAAGGAAAATCTTCCTTAAGCTTGATATTATAGTACGTGACATCGTATTCCTCCTTTTTGTTTTCAAAAGGTTGGGCGATATTTTTCACAATATCTTCCAGCTGTCCGGTTTGTGAGTAATAGATGACAAGGATATTTTTTTTCATTGATTTTCTTTATCGGTTACAAAAATATGCTTTTCAGATTTATTGAGTGTTTTTTGAATATTTTTATTGCTTCTGATTGATGTTCTTTATAATATTCTTTGTTTTCAAAATTTACATTTTTAATATTCATGAAAATTACAGTATCCGGAAAGCTTAATAAAGCATTTATATCAAAATTTTCATCAGACACGAGTAGAACATCTATCTTTTTGGTGATCTCCGAAACGTCCTGTATATAGTGTATCTTTCTCCTCCTGATCACATAACTTTGGATAGCAACTGCTCTTTTTTCCTCATTATGAATGAAACTGAATATTTTTCTGCCTGCCTGGTAAAGACTAAGCAAAACATCCTTTTGTCCGAAATCATCAGCGATATGAAGGATTGATGCATCTTTCGGGATATGTTTGTTCAATTCAAAATATACAGACTTATGTGCATTGAAGTCAGCTTTTACTTCATTCACCACCTCATTTTCTTTATAGAGAAAGCTTAACAATAATTTCTTCTTAAAATAATCTTCATTTTCGATCTCATTTCTTAAGGCTGCAAATTCATTTCTAAAGTAAGCATTGATCTTTTTCGTCCTTTCAGAATAATTGGTCCCAAACTGCATATCATCTTTACTGATTCTTTCGCCCACTTTTACGGTAATACTTCCATCATAAATAATGAAATCTCCTTTTGGCAGAACTTCAGAATTACCATGAATATACAACGGTAAAATATCCAGACCAAACTGTTCCGCAAGATAGAAAGCTCCTTTGTGAAATCTCTTTACATCATTGGTGTAAGAACGTTCAGCTTCAGGAAAAACCACCAGCGAATATCCCTGTGCGATTTTTTCCTTTAAAGGGTCAATTCCGTTTTCAATACCCTGAGAAACCGGATAGAAGCCCAATGCTTTTACCAGTCTTCCAAAAACAGGAGAATCATAGACCCAGTCATTCACTAAGTATATAATTTTATGCGTAGCCATCGCAATGGCTAAGGTATCCAGAAAAGAAGTGTGATTGGCAATGATCACAGCTGGCTTACTGAAATCTTCTTTGGCATTTTTAATGACTCTTTTCTTTACAAATGGATTCGTAAAAAGGACAGAAGTTAAAAACCGTGCTAAAATTATTTTGATAAAGTCTAACGTTTTCCCTTTTGAATTTCTCACGAAGAAACTTCCGAACACCGAGAAAAACAATCCTCCCAGCCCGTAATATAAGAAGGAAAGAACCGAATGTAGGAAGAGTCTGAAAGTGATAGGAGAAAGTCCTTTCTTTGCTCTGTTGATGATTAAAAACCTAAACCAGAAAGGATATAATGTCGAGGTAATGATGATAACGGAAAACATTCCGATCAACGCAACCAGTGCCAGCGAATGTAATGCCGGGTGCTTAGCAAAAATTAAAGATCCAATCGAAAGAATTGTTGTGAATACAGCCAGAATAATAGATGTTCTGTAAGTTGGAAGCTCATTTTTCCCAGTGGTATGCTCTTTTTGCATTGCCTGGGTAAGAAAAATACTGAAATCATCTCCTACCCCAAATACGAGTGTACACACCACCGTACTGAAAATATTAAGCTCTAAGCCTAAGAAATATAATATTCCTGCCGTTACTACCCCGGTTAACACAATAGGAAACATGGTGAGAAGCGTCAGTTCAAAATTCCTGAAGAATACAATAATGGTAAGAACGATAGCCAATAGTGAATAATTGATCAGGGTACTGAAATCTCTTTTCAGCAAGCCTAAAAAATTTTCATTCATCTGCTGACGGTCAATGGCCAAAGCATCGTGCTTCTTTTCCACATCTTTAATAAAAGCATCTCTTTTCTTTTCGTCCACCTTCACCACATTGGAAACCGTATAGAATCCTTTTTCACTGCTTAAAAATTCAGAAACCTGCAGGGCTTTTACCTTTTCGTAATCCTTTAAGCTTAAAATAAGGTAGTCTTTATTTAAATTTTCATTGAAATTTTCAAATGCAGAACGGTTGAAACCGAACTTATTACCATTCGTAACCAGTTCGGATAAGGTCTGCTGTTTTTTGGCACGGTTCCAGAATTTTTGCCAGATTTCAATTCTCTTGTGCTGGTCTTTTTCAGATAAAACAACATTCCCCAGGGAATTATAGCTTAAAATTTTACCGTCTTTCTTCTCTTTTTCCAGGAAACTGCTCAGCTGAGAATTTCTGGTGAGGGCTTCTTCTTCAGAATTCCCGTAAGAAATCGTATAAATTGATTTTGAGGTGATGTCCGACAATTTTTCCAGTTTCGCCTCACTTATTTTTAAATCTTTAGGAATATAATTCAGGTCTCCGATATCTTCATTAAAGCCCACATGTCTGAAACCGAACAGGCAGGCGATAATAACCACCGAACAGCCAATGATAAGAGGCTTGTTTTTTTCGTAAGGATAAGATCCGATGGCATCGATAAAATTGGTACTCAGCTTTCCTTCTTTCTTTTTCGGATGGTACAGCTGCGGTACGATGATCAACGCTGAAATGGAAGATAAAAATACAGTAATGGATGCAAACAGACCGAGATCTTTCAGTGCTTCTGAACGGACAAAAATCAGACATAGGAATGAAACTGCCGTAGTGGCACTGCTCAGGATAATCGGCTGTGTGATTTCCTTGTAAAGCTCTTCAATATTATTGTTGTGCTTATAGTGGGTCAGAATGTGTAAGGCGTAGTCAATCGTTATTCCAATCAGGATAGCTCCCACACTTAAAGAGATGGCCGAAATTTTATCTTTAATAAAATATAAGATCATTAAAGCCAGCAGCACCGAAAAAACGGTGGGCAGGAAAACAATGATAGGGGTAAACACATTTCTGAAATAATAAATCAACAGGATAAGAAGCACGGTCATGGAGATAATCACGGTATTCTGGATGTCCTTTTTGATCTGCTGTGCGTTGGCAACAGCAATCACCGGCGACCCGAAATAGCTCAATTCTGTTTTCCCTTTGAATTGTTTGTTGATATTTTCTTTTATCGTGTTCAGCTGGTCAACAAAAGCTTCATTTTTCTTGGTATCGTTGCTCTTGTTTTTAGGATCAATGAAAAGCAGGAGATTTTTTCCGTCTTTGGTAACGATATAATTATCTTCAAGCTTAAAATCCTTGCTGATATTGAGCGCGTTGAGTTTTTTGATTCCTAAAAAAGTAATTCCCAGCGGATCTTTTTTTGTAAAATCTTTGGTTACCAGGCTAGTAGGTGAAACTAATGATATGTAGTTGCTTTCTACCTGTTTGGCGATGCTGTCCTTCTGAAGTTTCCTTTCAATTTCCTGATAATCCTTTTCATCTAAAAATAAAGGGAGGTTTTGGTTGACGAAATCAAAGGTTTCTGAGATTTCATGATCATTGATTTTTCCCTGTACTGAGCCTATATATTGATGTAGAGGTTCTATTTTCTGTAAAAAAGTATCCGCGGTTTCAGACAGCTGGAAGTTGTCTTCCTTAGATTGGTTTTCAATGATCACAATGATCTTGTCCGAAAAATTCAGCTGTTTAAGAACTTTTGCAGTGAGATCAGATTTTTCGCTTTTCGGAATAATCTGGTTGATATCCTCCTCAAAATTGATTTTTGAGGCGAAAAATCCGCATAAAACGGCAAATCCTACTGCAAGTATTACAGAAAGGACTTTGTTTTTTGAAATCTGGTAGTATAAAAATATAAAAGCGCGATGCATTACATGGTAAAATCAAGTCTGCAAATTTAATTTTTTAAGCATTAGGTTAACAAGTTTTAACAAAGAAGTTTTATCTGAAAATCAATAAAATATTCCGGACTCAATAAAAAAAACTTTACTTTTGCAAAAGTTCCCTTATGATATAATGTATTTTAAAGCCAAATTATTATTAAAAAAATAAGAATCTGTTTTTGATATGTTGAAAAAAAATGATGAAAAAATAAATGGATTTCTATTTGTAGTAGTGCTCCCTCTTTTACTTTTTGCGATGTCCTATTATGGATTCGAGTCTTCTTATACCAGATTGAAGACCGCAGAAAGACCTCCGGATTTTTTATTTGCATCAGTCTATGCGTACCGGGTGATTCCTAATTATCTGAGTTTGTATATGACAGATGCATTTGCCTATGTGCAGGATCATTATCTTTATTTTTTTAAAGATTTTCTTTCAAAAAACGGGACGCCTTTTTATCATGCCCTATTTATATTCAATAGCTTTTTCTTTGTTTTATGTTCTGTGATTTTAAATAAGCTGCTTACATTCAGGACAGAAGAGTATTTAAACACTAATTTCAAAAGAATCATTCATTTGCTGTCTGTTTTCTTTATTGTCATTACTCAGTACGCACCCACTAATTGTGATATGATGGCTTTATTCTGTTACTTAACAGGGGTTTTACTCACGCTGGAATATTTGCATTCCGGAAAAAATGTCTACTTCTATGCTTTAACGGGATTGATTGTTTTTTCTACGTTTGTAAGAGAAACTGCATGTATCAATATTGCTTTTTTCGCGGCCGTTTTCATCAATATCAAGGATCTGAAAGAAGGAAAATATCAGGTGATCTGGAAAATATTTCCATTGGTTGCTGCCTTTCTAATTCCTTACCTTGGGCTTAGGATGATCATTTCACAGAAAGAGACGACTTTTGTAGAAGGTTTTTATATCGGCAGGAATTTTTCGAGCCCTTTTAATCTTGCAGGATTGGTTTTTGCCGTTGTTGTTCTTTATTTTATTAATACACTTTGCATCAGTAGAGAAAACAAAATTATTTTTGGGAAGTATCTTTTCTTCTCCATACCTTATCTTCTTATGATAACGCTGGTTGGGTTGTTTTGGGAAGTAAGACTTTTCCTGCCCTTGATTCTTACAGGGATTATCGTTGCCTATCATCAGTTTAAAAATCCCTTAGATTTGACATGAGTTTATTACACCCATATTATATCCTAGCAATTATTTACATGCTTTTCTTTAGTTTCCAGGAAGTTTTTGGAAATAAAGTAGAGAAGAAATGGTTTTGGTTTCTGGGAGTTTATCTCGTTATTATTGCGGGGCTGCGTAATGACGTAGGACCGGATTACGGAAGTTATAAAGGGATATACATTTATTCTGATATGAATAGCTATCTGAGCATATTCATGAAGGCTCTTCATATGCAGGGACCGGAAACGTTTGATGTCGAATGGTTGTATGTCCTGATCAATAAGGTATTGCTTAATGTCTTTAATGCTCCCTATTATATGCTTACGCTGGTGGTTGCCATATTTGCCATCTTCTTTAAAATAAAATATACCGAAGACAATACTTTCTATCCTTTTACCTTTACATTACTGATGTTTATTCCCAATTTTTTTATTGGGGAAAGCGGTCAGATCAGACAGAATCTTGGAACTTTCATGATTTATTTTGCAATACGCTATATAAAAGAACGGAAGCTGTGGCATTATCTTTTCTTTGTGTTTCTGGCATCAGGAATCCACAGTGTCTGTTACTTATTTTTACCGATGTACTGGCTGGCCCGGGTGCCATTGAATAAAACAGTAATGCTTATCCTTATTCTTGGGTCTGTATTTTTGTCGCCGTTTGAGGTGTACAGGGCGTTTGGTGACTTTTTGGGCAGTATGACGGCAGAAAGTAGCCTTGTAGAAGGTTTTAACGGATATGTGGATGTTGGGTCTCAGAGGCTGAATGGTGGTATCGGTATTCCGGAAGTGCTGATGGTTATTCTTACCTTTTTCCTTTTTGCTTTTGATACTCAGATGAAGGAAAAGTATCCTTACTACGAATACCATAGGAACTATACTGTGATTGGAATATGTTTTTATTTTATTTTCAGGAATAATCCCATATTTTCGTCAAGACTGGCGGGTGCGTTTGTTGGATTCTCTTATGTGATAATTCCTAATGCGATGTATGTGGTTTCTGATAATACTAAAAAGATGATTTATTCTTTTATTATCGCTCTTACCATTTTCAACTTCGTTGTTTTTTCAACCTTTAATAATATTAAGGCCGGAAGATTTACAATTGATCTTTATAAAAACTTCCTGCTTCCATAAAAATATTTTCCCTTAACAATATAATTGAAAGACGGCCATCAGGTCGTCTTTTTTTTGTGTTTTATCAACAATATAGCTTAAATGGGTTGTTAATATTTGTTCAACTTGATCTTGGTCATGAAAATATTAAATACAATCTTCTATTTTTGCAATT
The DNA here is from genome assembly GCF_000737705.1 of Chryseobacterium soli. Taxonomy (GTDB): domain Bacteria; phylum Bacteroidota; class Bacteroidia; order Flavobacteriales; family Weeksellaceae; genus Chryseobacterium; species Chryseobacterium soli. The sequence continues at coordinate 871,488 of NZ_JPRH01000001.1, forward strand.
ATTTGGATGTTTAATATTGTTTTTGTATTTATAATATAATAATTATAAAATATTTATATCATAATTAATGTATGATGTCGTTATTTATATTATAAATAGATTTATTTTGATAAAGGCTTAAAAATTGTATTTATGGTCTTAACACCAATTCAAGGATATGAGAAATTTAGTTGAAAAATTTGCGGCAATTTTTTGCTTAGTGTCGATTTGTATCTATTCTAGTAATAGTTTAGAAGGTAAGGGAAGGATTTCTTTGGTTGTGGAGACTCATACACCAACGTCCGATAGAAGATCAGATTCATTAGGGAAATCTGGTTATAACACACTGAATAGGGCGGTTGCCATAGACTGGACAAAAGCTCCTAACAGCTATATTTTTGATCCAAGCCAAAGCAGTGAAGGATTGTTGCTCCCCGTAAGAAAAGCTTATGCGATGTGGGAACAGGATAGTTATATTAAAGGAAGCGGAATTCCTAACGGTAAAATTACTGCTGATGTACTATGGGAAGACGTTCATGGTTTAATTAAATCAGGGTCCAATTATTCTTTAGAGATAATGGACACTAGCCAGAATGCAAAAATAAAAATTCCTATCAATAAGTCTAAAAAAGGGAACGCAGTTATTGCGTTCAGGGTAGATGGTGAAATCTACTGGAGCTGGCATATTTGGGTAACGGACGACCCTGGAAACGGATCTACCTATAAAAGCTTTGCCAATCTTACAAGAATGAGATCGGATGGCGTTATAGAACCTATTCCAGATTCCGACTGGAAATGGATGGACAGGAACTTGGGAGCTTTAAACAGCTCTATTACTGCATCAGACTGGAACAGAAGCATAGGATTGCTTTATCAGTGGGGTCGTAAAGACCCAATCCCTCCTTTGGTGACGAGAGGAAATGATTTCTATGAAGTTTCAGGATCTGTAGGAAGAGTAAGACATAGGGGAGCGAAAAACTTTACAGGTGCGGTAAGTATTGATGACCTAAGACAATTTGTTCTTTTGTCAAATGCTGAAGTCATCAACAACATAAGGCTTTCCGTGAAAAACCCTTTGAGTCTGATCTATGTGAATAAGAATGATAACACCGGCCAGGCATATTATAATAACAATGCAAATCTTCCTGTTAACTGGTTTGGAAAATCTACAGGAATGACTGACAACAGGCTGCCAGAGCTTAATTTATGGTCGGATAATTCACAAGGCAAGATAAGCACCAATTATAATAATGATACGAGCGCAAGACCCTATCGGGATAAATCGTCATATGATCCGTGTCCGAATGGCTGGAGAGTACCGTCGATGCTTGTTGCCAATCTGGCTTCTCCATCCTACATAGATGATATCAGAGTAGATTTTTCTCCTTTTGGAGTCAGGACAAACATGCCAAAGAATACTTTCGAAACCAATAAATACCATATCATAAAGCCAACCGATAATGGTGTTCCGGCGTTTATGACAGGATTTAGAGCCTATTCTAATTTTGGTTTTGACTTATCGAATGCAGGAGGTTATAATATGGGAATATTCCCGGGAACCGGACAGCTGATAAGAGGTGCTCATTTAGGGCAGTACAGTGATCAGCATCATACAGCATTGTGGACGGCAACGATGTCCAGACATTTTGACGCCTCACCTGCGGTAGGAGTCAGAGGATTATTTATGATTCCGGATAAAGGACAGCCTGATGTACCGGATCCTAATTTTCCTACTATAAAAGGCCGGTATTTTTATCAGCCATTGGCGGGGATGTATACCTCAGATGCCAACGGATGCAGATGTATAAAGGATCCGCTTTATGTTGTTGACGGCTATGATTTTCCTACAGAATATTTAATGGCACCCGTAGAGTATAGAGAGGGAATTAACAATCCCAATACCTATCAGCTTGTTAAGAAAGATTCATCTTTTACCATTGATATCCCGGTAAGTAAAGCATTTTCTGTACAAAGCCAGTTGCTGAATAACCAGGATATATTAGATCCATCCAGTTTTAATAATTTAAAAGCAAATGTTCTATGGACCACCAATACGAATTTAATCAATAAAATATCAGTAGTCAATCCATCTCCTGCTTCACTATCAACGATAGGAAGCTCTAAAATTTCAGTTGAGATAAGACCCAGTCAGAGCGGAAATGCAGTGGTAACCCTTCATAATGGAAGTATCACCAATCCGGTATATTGGAGCTGGCATATCTGGATAACAGACAGCACCGTAGGTTCATATTCTTATACAACGGAACTTCCGGTAACTGCAGCCGTAAATTACTTAAATTATGTACCTAAAGCAGATGTAGTACTGCAGACAGAATTTATGGACAGGAATTTGGGAGCTACCGATGCCTTTCCTGCTGTAGCAAATCCGCTTACTCCCAATACGGCGGAACTGGCGGCGATAAGAGCATCTACGGGGCTGCATTACCAATGGGGAAGAAAAGATCCCATTCCCGTCTTTCAGTATGCAGATAACAGAGCCTCGTACAATGTATTCCTGGGAACTACAGCTGATAACGGAACCATTACCTATACAACACTTACTCCCACCATATACAACAATATGGCAGGAAGTTACATTGTTCCTTACAATACATACGCAGGAAATTCCAATGTATTAGCTTCTGACGTGCCTGCAGATAAAGTGGCGAAAGTATTATCATATTCGGTAAAGAATCCTTTAGTATATATGATTCCAAGTTCTTTTGCTCCTTTCAACAGTGCAACTCCTAATTATACCAATGGAACGGACTGGCTGGCCAACGAACCCAACTTAGCTCCCGACAGGTGGGGAAGAGGTGGAAAAAAATCACCTTTTGATCCTTGTCCCGAAGGCTGGAGAATTCCAGATCTTACCAGTACTGCACTTGTTTCAGGACAGGATTTTGGACAAACGCCATGGTATAAAAAAGATAAAAATATAGCGACTTCATACAGCGTGGCTACAGACTATGCAGGAAGCAGAGTGAGAAACCCTTCAACGACTTCTACTATAGGATATATGTTCCTTGATGCCTCTTATCAGATAGGCAGCTTTCCTGATTCAGGAGCTCGTGGATTTAGAAGTGTAATCGGAAACCAAAGCAGTCAGGGCACGTTTAATACCGTGAATTTTCAATATCCGGGTATATGGACCGATGCTTTAAGTTCAAATTACATGGGGAGATCGGTGAGTATTGTTTTTGATGCAGCATCCACAGCAAACCGTTTTATCGCTTTTCATGATAATAATGATCCGTATTTTGCCATGAGCTGCCGTTGTTCCAAAATAAAATATGATACCAACGGAAACGAAGAAGGTCCTGTTCCAAGATTACCTGTAGCTGCACTGCCGGCAACTAAGGCGGCTCCCATATTGAGTAAAGCAGACGTTGAGACAAAAGTTAAAGAAAACAGAATTTCTGTATTCCCAAATCCGGTAAAGAATATGCTGTATATTAAAGCAACACAAGAGAAAGGATACTTCTATCAGATTTATAATATGTCCGGACAAATGATAAAGTCCGGGAAATTTGAAAATGAAAAGACAGATCTTTCATCATTGATTTCAGGAGCCTATTTAATAAGGATAAATAATTCTGAGACAATAGTGAAAATAATTAAAGAATAGTATTAGAATAAGTGATTGATGAAGGAAGTAGAACATAGTCAATTGTTCTGCTTCCTTTTTTTATTGGTGCAAATCCTTTACTCTATGACGATTGGTGAAAAATTCTATATCATCCGTTGTTTCCCTTTCTGTTGATGCTTAAAATGTATTCTATGAGGTAGTTAGTGTTTTGTAGGATGCACTCCAGGCCCTTGAATAAACTTTTTTAATTGTCAAATTAAATTTCCAGAACAAAAAGTATATAATAAAAAAGCTTTACTTTTGCAAAAATTTTAGAATGTCGAAAAATTTAGTAATCGTTGAGTCCCCTGCAAAAGCAAAAACTATTCAGAAATATTTAGGGAAAGATTTCGATGTGAAATCCAGTTTCGGACATATCCGTGATCTGCCTAAAAAAGGAATGGGAATAGACCTGGCGACCTTCAGTCCCGATTACGAAGTTTCCGCAGATAAAAAGAAATTAGTAACAGAGCTTAAAGCTGCTGTGAAGAAAGCCGAAATGGTTTGGCTGGCTTCCGATGAAGACCGGGAAGGAGAAGCTATTGCCTGGCATTTAGCAGATGAATTAAAACTGAAACCAGAAAACAGAAAACGAATTGTTTTCCATGAGATTACTAAAAATGCCATTCTGAAAGCGATCGAAAATCCAAGAGATATAGATCAGAACTTAGTGAATGCCCAACAGGCAAGAAGAGTATTAGACAGGATTGTAGGTTTTGAGATGTCTCCGGTTCTCTGGAAAAAAGTAAAACCGGGACTGTCTGCAGGAAGAGTTCAGTCAGTAGCTGTAAGATTAATTGTTGAAAGAGAAAAAGAAATCCGCGAATTTGTACCAAAAGCAAGTTTCAAAGTAGATGGAATATTCTTAAACAACAACGAACAGGAAATCGCGTCCAAACTTAAAAAAGACTTCGAAAAAGAAGCTGATGCAGAAAAATTTCTTGAGCAGGCAAGAACCACAGAATTCAAAGTTCTGAATGTTGAAACAAAACCGGGAACACGTTCTGCTTCTGCACCGTTTACAACCTCTACCTTACAGCAGGAAGCTTCCTCAAGATTAGGATATAATGTAACCAATACCATGCGTCTTGCACAGAGACTGTATGAAGAAGGATTCATTACCTATATGAGAACAGACTCTGTAAACCTTTCTCAGGAAGCCATTGAAGGTGCAAAAAAGCAAATCGTTTCAGAATATGGATCCGAATATTCTGCACCAAGAAACTATACAACAAAATCAGCCTCTGCACAGGAAGCTCACGAAGCTATCCGTCCTACAGATTTTTCAGTGAAAACAATCGGAGATGTGCAGCTTAGTAAATTATATCAGTTAATATACAGAAGAACACTGGCTTCTCAGATGGCTAATGCCAAAATAGAAAAGACGGTTATTGAAATAGGAAACTCAAAACTGCCTCAGCATTTTGAAGCACAGGGTGAAGTAATTATCTTCGACGGTTTCTTAAAAGCATACGGAATTGTAAAAGCAGAAGATGATGATGAGGAAAACAACGAAAAACTATTACCGAAAGTAAGTGTTGGTGAAGTTTTAAGCTATAAAACAATTACAGCAACCGAAAAATTCACCAGACCAAGTGCGAGATACACGGAAGCAGGATTGGTAAGAAAACTGGAAGATTTAGGAATAGGACGTCCGTCAACATATGCACCAACCATTCAAACGATTCAGAATCGTGAATATGTGGACAAAAGAGAAATAGAACCTCAAACCCGTGAGGTCGTGAAAATTTCTTTAGCAAAAGATAAAATTAAAAAAGTAGTCCTTGATGAAAAATTCGGGGGAGACAAAAATAAATTCATTCCGACAGATATCGGTGAAGTGGTAAGTGATTTCTTAACCGAAAACTTCAAAGAAATTCTGGATTACGGATTCACGGCAAGAGTAGAAGGAAGCTTCGACGAAATTGCCAACGGAGGCCAGAAATGGAAAGAAATGATGATGGATTTCTACTCGAAATTCCATCCTAGAATTGCAGATGTAGAAGAAAATGCTGACCGTGCAACAGGAGACCGACTTTTAGGTGTTGATCCTAAAACCGGAAAAAATGTTCATGCAAGAATCGGAAGATTTGGAGCCATGATACAGATTGGAGAAACGGAAGATGAAGAAAAACCAACTTTTGCATCATTAATGACGGGACAGAATATCGCCACCATTACTTTTGATGAAGCATTAGAACTTTTCAAGCTGCCTTTTGAGCTTAGTGATTTTGAAGAGCAGCCGGTTTCCGTAGGCGTTGGAAGATTTGGTCCCTACGTAAAATGGGGCGAAACGTACATCAGTATTCCGAAAGGAGAAGATCCGCTTTCTGTAAATCAGGAAAGAGCAGAAGAGATCATCAAAGAAAAGAAACTGGCCGACGCGCCGATTGCTACCTACAAAGGAGAACCTGTAACCAAAGGAACAGGAAGATTCGGTCCGTTCATCAAATACAAGAGCATTTTCGTCAATGTTCCTAAAAAATATGATTTTGAAAACCTTTCTCAAAGTGATATCAACGAATTGATAGACGCTAAACTGGAGAAAGAAGCCAACAGATACATCCAGCAGTGGGAAAAAGAGAAAATCTCTATTGAAAACGGCAGATGGGGACCTTTTGTTAAATTTGGAAAAGCCATGTTCAAGATCCCTAAGAAAAAAGATGACACCAAATATGAAGCGGATGAGCTGAAAGAGATCTCATTAGATGAGGTTAAAAAATGGATCACCGATCAGGATAAAAATGCTTTCGCAGAGAAAAAGAAACCAGCCACAAAGAAAAAAGCGCCGGCTGCTGCTAAAAAAGCACCTGCAGCAAAGAAAAAGTAATCCTAAAAGAATAATAAGAAGCCATTAACATTGTGTGTTAATGGCTTTTTTTATACCATAAAATGATTTTATTTTAATATTTTTGATCTTTAAGATAGATTAGAGAATGGATTTTGAAGACTTTATTATTTCACCCAGAAATTTCAAAACGGAAAGCTGGCAGATCGGAAATCAGATTACCAAAGAAATAAAAGAAGACAGTATTGTTATTCTGTTTGTTTCAGATTACAGAGGCTCGGATGGAGAAGCCGAAGTGCAGGACTTTACAGCAGTAAGGAAAGAATTTTACAAGCTTTCTCAGCTGGATTTTGATATTCCGGTGGTAGACCTTGGAGATCTGGTTTCTGGAAAATCAGTTCAGGATTCTCATTACATCCTGCAGGAGGTGTTGTCAGCATGTCATTACAAAAGAGCCATTCCCGTTATTATCGGCGGGTCCAATGATTTTGCTTTCTCACTGTTTTCCGGGTTAAACTTCCATCATAAAAATATCAATTATACACAGATCAGCAATATCATCTCTCTAAAGCAGGGCGAACATATTAATGAATATACTTTTTTAAGTAAAATTTTTGGTGCTAAAGATTTTTCCATTAAAAACTATCACCATTTAGGATATCAGAAACATTTGAATGAAGCAGATTCTGTAAGGCTGATTAAAGAAGTGGAATTTGAGATCATCCGCCTGGCTGAAATGATGAATTCCACAGAAAAAACAGAGCCTTTCTTCAGAAAAGCAGATCTGGTGACGGTAAACTGTGACGCGATAGAAAGTTTTAGCACTCCTTTTTCCATGAATCCACAGGTAAATGGATTAAACAGAAGAGAAATATGTGCCTATATGAAAGAAATTGGCCTTAGTGAGAACCTGAAATCCGTAGGGATTTTTAATTATAATATCTATTCTGAAAACCAGCTGAACCACCAGCTCCTTGCTCAGATGCTCTGGTACCTGATTGAGGGGATTAATATCCAGAGATCGCATCCTAAAGAAAGACAGTACGAAGTGTTTTATATTTTGATCGACGACACACAATATGCATTCAAGCGTGATACTTTCAGTAATTTGTGGTATTTTGGCGATGATGAAAATATAGAAAACTGCATTCCGTGTTCAAGAAAAGATTTTGATGAAGCCAAAAAAGGCTGGCTGAACGCGCGATTGACGAAATTTTAATGTATGACAAGTATTCCCTCCAAAATTTCCATTATTGTTCCTGTTTATAACGTTGAAAACTACCTCGCTAAATGTCTTGATTCTTTGGTTGGCCAAAGCCATCAGCATATTGAAATTGTAGTAGTCAACGACGGAAGTAAGGATCAGTCTGAACAGATCATTCAGCAATATGCACAAAAGTATCCCGAAAAAATAAAAGCTTTTTCCAAAATAAACGGAGGTTTAAGTGATGCCCGTAACTTTGGTCTCGACAGAGCGACCGGAGATTATATCGGTTTTGTAGACAGCGACGATTACGTTACAGAAACAATGTTTGAAGAAATGCTGCAACTTGCAGAAAAACATCAGGCTAAAATGGTCATCTGCAATATTCAAAAAGTAGATCAGAACGGAAAAATCACTCAGAAGCTGACACAAATTCCCAATATGCCTGAAAAGATTGACCTGGAAAAGAACTTTTCTGTTTTTTCGGACGTCAGTTATTTTGCATGTAATAAATTATTTAAAAAAGACCTTTTTGAGCATAGGAGATTTAAAAAAGGGATTCATTTTGAAGACATTCAGCTTATCCCACAGCTTTTATTGCAATGTGATACCCTTGCTCAGACCCAGAATTTCCATTATCAATATCTTGAACGCACTGACTCTATTACAAAAACCCATACCGAAAAAGGATTGGATATTCTGAAAGCGGTAGAAGATGTGGAGCAGTTTTTTGAAAAATCTCCCTATTCTGATAAAAGAAAAGAGCTGAAAAATTTTCAGATTTTTGAAGGCGTTTATTCCTTTCTTGCGTATTTGGCATTTGTAAAAGATCCTGAAACTTTTTATGGAATGTCCGATAAACTGAGCATTTTCATGAAAGAAAGGAAAATAAAAATCAAAGATATATTCAACTATAGTCGTTTTGGTAAAAATTATCTTTTATATTTGCCACTGAAAAAAAAGATTTTTTATCTGCTGTTTTTTGCCGGACAAAAAAGGCTGATAAAAAAGTTAATGTAAACACAAATGTAAGTACTATCGTTTCGGTCAGTAAAAACTTTGAAGAAGATGTTTTTATACAATTCTTATGATAAGTTATTAAAAGAAGCACATCTGTACTAGATAAAAAAATGAAGAATTTTGAATTGTTCTTAAGCGAGTCGGGGATTTCTATTTTCTACGTGAAGATAGGGCTAGGCTTCGTATTTTCCTTTTTAATCACTTTTTTCTCAATACCTACCATCGTAAAGATCTCCAGAAGGAAGAATCTTATGGATGAGCCGGGGATAAGGAGTTCACATCTTAGAAAAATTCCCAATTTGGGAGGTATCGCCATTTTTTATTCCATTGGAATCTGCGCTTCTATTTTTGCGTACGAACTTTTTGATCTCTATAAATTCTTATTTGCTTCACTCATTATTCTTTTGTATGTAGGAGTAATGGATGATATTGTGGTGATGAGGGCTTATAAAAAACTCGTTGCCCAGATTGTGGTTTCTGCACTTATCGTTGTTGGATCAGACATCAGAATAAGGAGTTTATTTGGAATATTCGGAATATATGAATTCAATTATTGGGCGAGTATCCTTTTCAGTATCATAACCTTTATTATCCTTATCAATGCTTTCAATTTAATTGATGGTATTGATGGTTTAGCAGGTGGGTATTCTGTGATTTGCAGTGCATTATTTGGAATAAGCTACTATAGATTAGGAGAATATAATTATCCGTTGGTAGTTTTATCTGTGATCATCATAGGAACCGTTTTAGCATTCCTCTACTACAATTTATCAAACTATAGAACCAACAAAATATTCATGGGAGATACCGGGTCGATGCTGCTGGGCTTTTTACTGGCATTTACCTGCATCTGTTTTATTGATATTTTTATTGATAAAAAATTACCTAATATTCCAAAGTATCATCTTCAATCGGCACCTGTTGTGGCAGTTGCTATACTTATTTTGCCAATTGTAGATACGCTAAACGTAATTATTATTAGACTTTGCAACAAAAAATCCCCTTTTGATGCTGATAAAAACCATATCCATCACAAACTACTGAAACTTGATCTTACCCATAGAAGATCAACGTTCTATATCATTGTTTATTATCTGATGATAGTGGCAGTAGCTTATTATTTAAGACACTTAAATATAAATCTGTTATTGTTTATTGTGTTGTCATTAGGATTCTTTGGAGCCTATTTGCCGGATTTGGTTTATCGTTTAAGAAATAATAAAAACTAAGAATTTAATCTTTACTTTTGTAAACAACATTCAAATATGATGAAGAACTTTAAGTATTTATTTTTAATAGTACCCTTTTTGATCACATCCTGCATCACTACAAAAGATGTGAGGTACATGCAGCCAAACGAAAGTCTGGTAATTAATGAAGAAGGACTGATCCCGTATAATATTCCCACATACAGAATTACAAAAAACGATATACTCAATTTGAATATTGTTACCACTCCCAAAGGGGATGCAGCTCAATTCTACTCTTCGTTTAATACATCAGGGGGCGTCAGTGGAGTATCATTGAATAATCCTGCAACAGGAGGAGCATCAACCACAGGTGGAAATACAAATTTCTATTTTAACGGATTAAAAGTTGACTCTAACGGAGATATTAACATTTTTGGAATTGGTTATATAAAAGCAGAAGGAAGAACCATTGAGGATATGACCAAAGAGATCCAGGAAAAGGTAAATGAAAATTTTCAGGACGGAAAATCAGAAGTAAGACTCAATACAGACGGAATTACCTACTATATTCTTGGAGATGTGGAAACTACAGCTCTTTCAGGAGAGAAAGTAGCCCATAAAAATACCCTCAATATTACGGAAGCTTTGGCTATCAATGGAGGGCTTAACAGAACCATTGACAGAAAAAATATTGTGATACACAGGAAATTACCGGAAGGGATTAAAGTGGCAAAAATAGACCTTACCCGTGAAGATGTTATGAATTCTCCTTATTATTACATACAGAATGGGGACGAAATTTATTTGAATACCAGAGCGAAAAGCTTAAATGGATTTGGAAAAGATCCTATACAGACTTTAATTTCTGGTGTATCCGTAATTACTACAGCATTATCAATTTACCTACTTCTTAAAAACCTTTAATCATGATTCCAGGAAAAGACATTAAAGTAGGGAGAGAAGATTCGCCTAAAGAGAAGTACGGTTCATTTGCATTATTTGATATCGAGCATTTTCTAAGAAGAATACTCAAAAATTGGTATTGGTTCGTTTTCATGCTGACTATTGGTTACCTTGTTTCTTGGGTATATACCAAATACTATGCACAGAGCATTTATGCATCCAATTTATCTTTAAGTGTATCGAATAATACGGCAAGCTATTTTACTCCTAATCAATCCATCAACTTCATTTGGGGACAGAACGGGAATCAGGATGGAATTTACCTGAAAAAAATGCTTTTGTCAAGATCTCACAATGAGTTTTTGGTTAAAGAACTCGACCTTTTTGTTAATTATTCTACGAAGGGAGTGATCAAATCTACCTATCTGGATAAAGATGATTCACCTATTTTTCTGCAAATTGACAAAAAACATCTTCAGCAGATTGATTATCCTATCACTATAATACCGAAAGGAAATGGTTCCTATGAAGTCGTTTTACCGGAAGAAGGACAATCTACCAGTCTGTACAGCTATGAATCGGAAGGATATCAATCTATTAGCAGCTATAATAGGCCTGCTAATAAGATCATAAAAGTAAATGAGTGGTATGATTCGCCGAATCTAAGATTCAGACTGCTTCCCAATCCTGCTCTTTCTAAAATCAAACTTGATAATATTATCATAAATCTGAGTTCGGTAAATAATAGCGTTAACGAAATTATTTCTACAACAGGAGTAGATTTTGATAAGGAAATCGGGACTATCATGATTATTACTAAAAAAGGATATAATCTGAACAGTACCGTAAACTTTTTGAATAAATCTGTGACAGAGCTTCAGAAAAAAAGATTGGCTGACAAGAATACAGTCAATAAAAATACAGAAGTTTATCTTCAGGGGAATCTTAGCAGTATACGTAAGAAATTGGATTCCAGTGCCAATGTTTTAAACTATTTAAAAACATCCGAAAAACTTTATAATATCAAAGACAGAGATGAAAAATCTCTGGAGGCGATCAAAGATCTTGAAGCTAAAAAAGCAGACATTATAAGCAAAATAAGCTCACTGAATAATATTAAAAATACGCTTCAGTCTCAGAATTTTGACAAGATGATCAGTACCAATGCGGCAGGCTTTGAAGATGGTCTTTTCTCTGCATCTGTAACGGAGTTGAAAGCATTATATCTTAAGAAAAGAGAAATGGCGGCGATCTATAAACCGAATTCCGAACCGATGAAGGAGATCAACAGGCTTATTGATGATGCTAAAATGAGTTCTTCGGGAACTTTAAGGAATTATTACACGAGATACTATGATGAAATTAACAAGATTGACAGACAGGTAGCAGAAGCAAACTCCGATTTGGTAACATACCCGGAAAAAGAAAGAAGGTATCTTGATGCAGAAAGGGGGTATAACATGATTGAAGCGACCTATAACAGCTTGTTGGGACGCCAGAATGAAGCTCAGATGAAAGTAGCCACCAATCAGTCTGACATTACCGTAATTGACCCTGCCAAGAACCTGGGACAGTCACCAATCGGGCCTAATGTAAAAGCAACTAAAGCAGCGATTGTGTTTGGGTTATTACTTCTGCCGTTGCTGTTTATTTTAATCGGTGAATTGCTTGACAGTAAAATTAGGAATATCAAAGAACTGTTGAGCGCAACTAAAATCCCACTGCTTGGTGTTATTGGAAACAATACCAATGAAAACATGCTTACCGTATTAGAACAGTCAAAATCATCGGTTTCAGAATCATTCAGGGGAATCAGGGCCAATATGAGATTCCTGATGAATAATGATGATGAAAAAGGCAAAGTAATACTGATAACATCATCTATTGGAGGAGAAGGGAAAACATATATTTCCATTAACCTGGCCTCTGTAATAGGGCTGAGTGATAAAAAAACCATCCTGTTGGGAATGGACTTAAGAAAGCCTAAAATTTTCGGAGATTTTAAAATTGACAATAAATATGGAATCTCCAATTATCTGACAGGAGAAGTATCCATTGAACAGATTATCAATAAAACGAAAGTTCCGAACCTGGATGTGGCTACATCTGGGCCAATCCCGCCAAATCCTTCTGAACTCTTAATGAGCGAAAAGAATATTAAATTTATTGACGCTCTGAGAGAAAAGTATGATTATATTATCATTGATTCTCCGCCGGTAGGTCTGGTAGCGGATTCTTATGAATTAATGAAGCAATCTGATGCCAATATCTATGTTGTCCGTCATGAATACACAGAAAAGTATATGCTGAAGATGATTACGGAAAAGTATCATAATGATGAAATTGAGCATTTAGGACTTATTTATAATGATTATAATACCAAACAGGGGTACGGATATGGCTATGGATACGGTTATGGGTATGGATACTTTGATGAAGATAAAAATTATAAAGAACCTTTATTGATTAAAATAAGAAATAAGATACAGACAATATTTAATAAAAAATAGTGTTTTAAACCCTCATGTAATGGGGGTTTTTTCATACTCTGATCAATTTCATTCTATCGAAAAAAGAATATTTTTGCCACTTTATCGTTTACTTTATAACAAATTATGTTTTTTTGTTTATTTTTAACTAAACATTAAGATTATCATTAATATAAAAATGTTTTATATTTGCAAAAATTAAATTTTAAAATAACCATAAATCCGTATTCTTTTATGAATAAAAAATTATTGTTTAGCTTTCTTGCCCTCTTAGGATTGGTAAGTGTTAAAGCACAAAGAAACGAATTGGGAATTCGTCTGGGTATGAGTAACCTAGTAGGGGACGTAGGAAGAACCAATTATATTTTACAAAAGCCGTTGGATTTAGATAGGATGTCGGAATGGGGAGTCCCATTTTATGGTGGTTTATTATATAGATTTAATTTTAATCCGCATCAGACCGTTAGATTGGACCTGGGATACAACCAGATTCAGTTTAGTGATAAAGTTGCTAAAGAAGAATATAGAAAAAATAGAAACGCATTCGGAAAGAATAATGTGTACGAAGCAAGTTTAATGTTTGAATACAACTTCTTTCCAGTGAATAATGAGCAAATCAGTATGTTGAGTCCATACATTTTCGGAGGGATTGGTGCTTTGATGTTTGACGCTCCTAAAGCAACGCTTGTTAATGATTTTAGAAGAGATGCAGACGGGGTGGCACAGGCTCCTATTAATGAGTTGGATTTTACAACGACTGCGCAATATTCATTAGGAAAAAAGACAACAGTACATATTCCTTTTGGAGTAGGTTTGAAATATAAATTTAACCATAACTGGGCTATATTTGCAGAAGCTACATTCAGATATACCTTGACTGATCAGTTAGATCACAGCAAAGTGCTTTCTAAAGATGTAAAGTATTCTTATAATGCAGATATTCTGAATCCTTCAACAGGAGGTTCATTGCTGCAGTCTGGAAATTATTATGCAGTTTCCAAAGAAAGAGAGGCCGAGATTATCGGTAAAAGAAATATTGGGGATGGAAATTCTAACGATTGGATGAACACGTTCAGTTTAGGACTGACTTATTCATTCGGTAGACCTCCATGCTATTGTGATTAATTAATATGTCGTTGATTAAAGATAAAATAAATTCAGAGAATTTACCGAAACACGTAGCCATCATTATGGATGGCAATGGGAGATGGGCAAAATCTCGTGGCGAAGACAGAACTTTCGGTCACAAAAATGCCATTAATGCTGTAAGAAATGCTATTAACGCATGTAATGAGGTCAATATACCCTATTTAACGCTTTATACATTTTCTTCTGAAAATTGGAGCCGTCCAGAAAATGAAGTAAATACTTTAATGAATTTACTCGTTGAAACTTTATTACTGGAAGCCGAAGAAATTTTTAGTAAAGGATTGAGAATGCATGTTATAGGGAATTTGGATAAACTGCCTTCCCTAGTGAAAGAACAATTGCTGCGTGTCGTGGAACTTACAAAAGAAAACACAAAAGGCAATTTAGTATTGGCAATAAGCTACGGCTCACAAAACGAAATACTGGATGCCATAAAAAATATAAGTTCTGATGTGAAAGAAGGAAAGATAGATGTAGAGAATATTGATGAAAAATTATTCGAAAGCTATCTTTATACAAAAGACTTTCCGCCTGTAGACCTGCTTATTAGAACAAGCGGGGAAATAAGGATAAGCAACTTCCTCCTTTGGCAGATTGCTTATGCAGAACTACAGTTTTTAAATGTCCTATGGCCGGATTTTACCAAAGATATTTTTTTCCAGTGCATTGTAGATTACCAAAGCAAAGAAAGAAGATACGGATTAACCGGAGAGCAAATAAAAGCTCAATAAATTTTTTAAGAAAAGAAAGACTCGATAAAATGAAGTTTAGACTATTACCCATCATAATGTTTGCTGCTTCTGCGCATTTTTATGGACAAGTAACTCCTCAGGACAGCACGAAAGTGAATAGTGCTGTACACGCAGAAAACGAAGCAGGAACTTACACGCTTAAGGACATCGTTGTAGATGGGGTCAAAAAATATACGCCGGCTCAAATCTTGCGTTTTACAGGCCTATCCAAAGGTGAAAGCGTAGACATTCCAGGACAGAAAATCAGCAGTGCTGTTAAAAAGCTTTGGGACACCCAATCTTTTTCTGAAGTAGAAGTATACGTTCAAAGCATCGAAGGCCAGACGATTATTCTAAGATTTTACCTTGAAGATTTGAAAGAACTTGGAGAAGTTAAATTCAAAGGGAAAGGAATCGGTAAATCAAAGAACGAAAAACTGGCAAAAGATAACAATCTGAAACCTGGAACAAAAATTACACAAAATTTGATTTCCAGCCTTAAGACGAATATCCCCAAAGACTATGTAAAGAAAGGATTTGCAGATGCTAAAATTACTATTCAGGATAAAGTAAATGCAAGTGACCCTGCTTTAGTAGACTGGACCATCAATGTAGATAAAGGCAAAAGAGTAAAAATTGACCATATCGAATTTGAGGGCAATCAAAACGTTACAGACAGTAAGCTTAGAAATAAAGCATTCAAAGAAACCAAACAAAAAAGGTTTAGTATCGGTGGAATTCTTAAATCTTCCAAATTTATCGACGATAAATATCAGGAAGATAAGCAAAGTCTGATCAACTATTATAACTCATTGGGATATAGAGATGCTAAGATTGTTTCTGATTCCGTATGGAGAAATAAAAGAAATAACTACGAAATCAATGTCAAGCTTAATGAAGGTAAGAAGTATTACATCGGGGATGTTACATTCACCGGAAATACAGTCTATGCTACAGAATACTTACAGAGATTATTAGGATATAAAAAAGGAGATATCTACGATGCAGTAGGTTTCAACAAAAAAGTTGGAGAAGACGGAGGTAAGGAAGATGATTCCGATATCAAATCCGTTTACATGAACAACGGGTACCTTTTCTCTAGCGTAACACCGGTAGAAAAATCAGTAACAGGTGATGCCGTTAATCTGGAGATCAGAATTAATGAAGGAGAGCAGGCAACCTGGAATAAAGTAACCTGGCAGGGGAACACGACCACCCATGACCACGTTGTATTGAGAGCATTAAGAACTAAACCAGGTGAGCTTTTCAAGAAAACTGAAATTAAAAGAACCTATTTCGACCTTGCAGGAATGTCATTCTTTGACCCTCAGCAGGTAGGGCAGGATATCCAGCCAAACCAACAGGACAATACAGTGGACATCAACTGGAAACTGGTTGAAAAAGGATCATCACAGGTTCAGCTTCAGGCAGGATATGGTGGAAACAGCTTTATCGGAACGTTAGGATTAACATTCAATAACTTCTCATTAAAGAATTTCCTTAAATTCAAAGACTTCAGACCGGTACCTCAGGGAGATGGACAAACCTTCTCTATCCAGGCACAGGCAGGTCAGTATTTCCAAAACTACGGAGTTTCATTTACTGAACCTTGGTTATTTGGAACAAAACCTACTGCTCTCTCTGTAAGTTTGAATACTTCCAGAGTAAAATATTCTGATGTAAGCGGAAATGCTCAGAAGTTAAATATATTCTCTGCCTCAGTAGGTCTTAACAGACTATTGAACTGGCCGGATGATTATTTCTCTTTATACACAGGAATTCAGTTTCAAAAGTATACATTCAACAATTATCCTTTTGAATTCGGAAATAGCACAGAATATTACGGTAATGCCAATAACTTCAGTATCAACTTAGGGCTGAGCAGAAACTCGGCAGGTTTGGATCCTATTTTCCCGACAACAGGTTCAAATGTTGAACTTTCGGCAAAATTGACTCCCCCGTATTCATTATTCAGTAACAAAGATTACTCTACCATGACCCCTACTGAAAAGTATAAGTGGATGGAGTTCTACAAGATCAAGTTCAAAGCGGATGTGTATAACGAAATCGCTGGAAAATTAGTCTTGAGATCTTCTGCTGAAATGGGATTCATGGATGGTTATAACAAACAATTGGGTGCACCGCCTTTCGAAAGATTCTATGTAGGAGGTACCGGTTTGTTTGGAGGTAGATATGATGGTAGAGAACTTATTCCTTTAAGAGGATACGAAAATGCATCTACGTATGGTGGTGAAGGTTCAGATATCACCCAAAAAGGTGGAGGAACAATCTATAACAGATTTACTCTGGAATTAAGATATCCGATTTCATTGAACCAGACAGCTAAAATTTATGCTCTTACATTTGCTGAAGGAGGTAACGTTTGGAATTCTTGGAGCACATATAATCCATTCCAGCTGAAAAGATCAGTCGGAGTTGGAGTAAGAGTTTATATGGGAGCTTTCGGATTGATTGGATTTGACTTTGCTTATGGTTTTGATAAAACTATTTCAGGAACTGATCCTTCTGGATGGAAGACACACTTCTTGATGAACCAATCGTTATAAACATACATATGAAGAACTTTAAATTCATTTTCACATTTGTATTTTTGTTACTTTTCGGAGTAAGCAATGCACAAAAAATTGGAGTTGTAGATACAGAGTATATTTTGAATAAATTGCCTCAATATAAAGAAGCAGAAGCAAGATTAAACTCACAAATCGATACCTGGCAGTCTGAATTGCAAAATCTGCAGTCCGAGTTCGAAAGAAAAAAAGCAGCTTTTGAAAGTGAAAAGGTATTATTGATAGGAGACCAATTGAAGCTGAGAGAAAAAGAAGTAATGGACCTGGACAAAAACGTGAAAACAACAACAAGTTTGCGTTTCGGGGCCAACGGAGAGATTACTAAACTAAGAACAAACTTAGTACAACCCTTTCAGGATCAGATCTGGACTGCTATCAAAACAATGTCTGAAAAGAATGGATTGGGCATAGTTCTTGATAAAAGCAATAACATTAGTGTCATTTTTCTTCAAAAAAGATATGACTACACCGATAAAGTTCTGGATGTATTATTAAAAGGAACTGATAAAAAAGAAAAAACTAATAGTAAAAGTAAAAAGTAATATTTAAAATTAACTTTTACGACAATTAAAGATCTAAAACAAATTAAATTATTTATTTACCAATTATGAAAAAATTAAGTGTATTATTTGCAGCGGTAATGATGGTTGTATCGGTAGGTATGGCAAAAGCTCAAAAAATTGCTACTTTAGATGTGATGGCGGTTCTTAACGCAATGCCTGAAAAGAAAAAAGCAGATGCTGATATAAAAGTTTTCTTGGATGCTAAGCAAGCTGAAATCAAGAAAAAAGCAGATGCCGGACAAGCTAAATTAAAGCAATACAGCGAAGAAGCTCCTAAGAAAACAGCTGAGGAGAACAAAGCTAGAGAAACTGAATTACAGAAGTTGCAGGAAGAAATTGCTCAAATGCAAGAAAAAGCGCAAAAAGACCTACAAGGTAAGCAAGACATTGCTTTTGCTCCAATCGAGAAAAAGTTAAACGATGCTATCGAAAAAGTAGCTAAAGCTAGCGGATTTGAATTTGTAATGGATTCTAACTCTTCTGCTTTTGTTTACAAAGGTGGTGCTGATGCTACTGCTGCTGTTAAAAAAGAATTAGGAATTCAATAATTCGATAAATTAACAAAGTTTTATAAATTAACCGTCTCTTTTAGAGGCGGTTTTTTTATTTTTGCCGTATGGAAAAAGAAGTATCAACTAAGGTAAAAGTTAGGTTTAGCGACTGCGATCCTATCGGGCACTTGAATAATGTAAAGTATTTGGATTATATGTTCAATGCCAGAGAAGATCACGTAGAAACATTTTACGGGTTTACATATGAAGAATACACCAAAAAAACAGGCTGTACATGGATTGCCATTCAAAATGAGATTGCATATCTGAGAGAAGTAAGATATAATACCCAGGTGGTCATTAGCAGCAAAACAATCGATATACAAGACAGGACGGCGAAAGTGGAAATCCTGATGAAAAGCTTAGACGAAAAAACCATTCATGCCGTATTATGGGTGACTATCATCTATTTTAATGTAAAAAAAAGAAAATCGGAAATACATCCGGAAGATATAAAAGAAACATTTCATCAATTCTATGTTGATCTGGAGCAAAAAGATTTCCAGTCAAGAGTTAAATTTTTAAGATCGCAAAACGCAAAAAATTCATAATGAAAAAAATAGTAATAATAGGAGGTAACGGACAATTAGGAAACTGTATCAGGAAAATAGCTCCTGATTTTGAAAATAAATATGAATTTATTTTTACAGACTCACAAACCTTAGATATCACAAACGAAGATCAGGTAAATGATTTTTTTTATGATCATAAACCAGACTTCTGTATCAATGCTTCAGCCTATACCGCTGTGGATCTTGCCGAGAAAGAAGAAGAAAAGGCTTTTGCGGTCAATGCATATGGTGTAGCTTATCTTGCTCAGGCTTGTGCAGATTACAAAAGCATTTTAATTCATGTTTCTACAGACTATGTCTTCGATGGGGATACCAATCTTTCCTATTCCGAAGATGATTTCACCAGTCCAATAGGAGTGTATGGCCAGTCCAAAAGAAAAGGAGAAGAATTAGCGTTGGAAATCAATCCGAAAACAGTAATCCTGAGAACTTCATGGCTGTATTCAGAGTTCAATAAAAATTTCGTTAAAACAATGATTAATCTTTTCTCTCAGAAAGATGAACTTGGAATCGTTGCTGATCAGTTTGGCCAACCGACCAATGCCAACGATTTAGCCGAAGCCATTATGGAGATCATTGAAACTCCAAATAAAACGTTTGGTATTTTTCACTTTTCAAACTATCCGGAAACAACATGGCTTGAATTTGCAAAAAAAATCGCCAAATTTTCCAAGTCTACAGTGAAGTTAAACCCATTAACGACAGAACAATATCCTACGCCTGCAAAAAGACCAACCAGAAGCACATTAGCTTTAGATAAAATCGAGCAGGTTTATAAAATAGAACCCAAACATTGGGAAAACAGTTTAGAAGACTGTGTAAATACACTTTCATCATAATTTATACCATGAAAAATCCAGCACTTATCATTTTCGTTTTATGTATTCAGCTTTTTAATGCACAAAATGTATATCTCAACAAAGTTGAAAAAACAAACGACAACACAGATAAATTTTTATACCATGTAAATGAAGATATAAAAGACCGAGAATATCTGGCAGAACTCGAAGTGCAGGGATTCTCAAAAGATGATGCTATAGTTTTTTCACATATATATAAGAAGGCAAAAGAAGTTGGAGCCAATACATTTTCATTAAAACCTTTTGAAAATATAGAAGGGAGATCGCAGCCTTTCAATCCTGCCAATTATAAAATGGCATTATACTATACGCCTAAAGAAAAACTTGCAGACCAGAATGGCGCATTGTACATATTTGCTTCTTCAGACAAAGAACAAAAAATAAGTATCAACAGAAAAGATTATGTCTTATCACCCCGATCTTATATAAAGGTAAAGATAGTTCCTGGAGAAGTATATACTATTTCTACGAAAAAACTTCTAGGATCTGCAATAAAGATCCAGCCAAAAGATAAAGATGAAAATTTGTATTTTCAGATATCATCGCTAAAAGTAAAGCCGGATACCTCCGGAGTAGGCGGTTTAAACCTGAAAACTGGAGATATTATAGGTTTGGAGAAATCTTATGCAGAATTTTTAAGTGTAATTTATACTGAAAATAAGCCTTAAAGAAGCTTATATCGCGATAAAGTTGAATTTCGTGTCAAAGTGGATAACTCCACAATTGTATATAAAAATTTCATAATCAAAACATTAGGTAATAACTTATCCACTTTGCGAATATTATGTTAAATAAAGTTGGTAGTGAGGGTTAAAGTTTCTATCTTTGCCCCACTGAAAACGAGAGATAGTAGGTAGCGCAGAGACAGTAATTGATATAAGGAATGAACTAAAAAATAATCGGAATTTAATTTTGATAATTTAAAAAAGTTTGTATCTTTGCAGTCCCTTAATAGGGAGCGCAGAGAGGGTCAGATTTAAGAAAGGATAGGAGATTAGGGTTACTTAAAAAACTTTAAAATTTTGTTCAAAAAGATTTGGCTGGTTTAGAAATAAGCATTACTTTTGCACTCGCAAATCAGTATCCGAAACGACAGAAAGTAGGATACGGTAAAAAGCGGAAGAAGAGAAGATCATTGAAAAATAATATAACAACCAAGTAAGGAAAAACTAAAGCGTAAAATAACTTTGAGTGAGTCAGACAAACATACAATGGAGAGTTTGATCCTGGCTCAGGATGAACGCTAGCGGGAGGCCTAACACATGCAAGCCGAGCGGTAGAGATTCTTCGGAATCTTGAGAGCGGCGTACGGGTGCGGAACACGTGTGCAACCTGCCTTTATCAGGGAGATAGCCTTTCGAAAGGAAGATTAATATCCCATAATATTTTGAATGGCATCATTTAAAATTGAAAGCTCCGGCGGATAGAGATGGGCACGCGCAAGATTAGATAGTTGGCGGGGTAACGGCCCACCAAGTCAATGATCTTTAGGGGGCCTGAGAGGGTGATCCCCCACACTGGTACTGAGACACGGACCAGACTCCTACGGGAGGCAGCAGTGAGGAATATTGGACAATGGGTGAGAGCCTGATCCAGCCATCCCGCGTGAAGGACGACGGCCCTATGGGTTGTAAACTTCTTTTGTATAGGGATAAACCTACCCTCGTGAGGGTAGCTGAAGGTACTATACGAATAAGCACCGGCTAACTCCGTGCCAGCAGCCGCGGTAATACGGAGGGTGCAAGCGTTATCCGGATTTATTGGGTTTAAAGGGTCCGTAGGCGGACTCGTAAGTCAGTGGTGAAATCTCATAGCTTAACTATGAAACTGCCATTGATACTGCGGGTCTTGAGTAAGGTAGAGGTAGCTGGAATAAGTAGTGTAGCGGTGAAATGCATAGATATTACTTAGAACACCAATTGCGAAGGCAGGTTACCATGTCTTAACTGACGCTGATGGACGAAAGCGTGGGGAGCGAACAGGATTAGATACCCTGGTAGTCCACGCCGTAAACGATGCTAACTCGTTTTTGGGTTTTCGGATTCAGAGACTAAGCGAAAGTGATAAGTTAGCCACCTGGGGAGTACGTTCGCAAGAATGAAACTCAAAGGAATTGACGGGGGCCCGCACAAGCGGTGGATTATGTGGTTTAATTCGATGATACGCGAGGAACCTTACCAAGGCTTAAATGGGAATTGACAGGTTTAGAAATAGACTTTTCTTCGGACAATTTTCAAGGTGCTGCATGGTTGTCGTCAGCTCGTGCCGTGAGGTGTTAGGTTAAGTCCTGCAACGAGCGCAACCCCTGTCACTAGTTGCCATCATTCAGTTGGGGACTCTAGTGAGACTGCCTACGCAAGTAGAGAGGAAGGTGGGGATGACGTCAAATCATCACGGCCCTTACGCCTTGGGCCACACACGTAATACAATGGCCAGTACAGAGGGCAGCTACCAGGCGACTGGATGCGAATCTCGAAAGCTGGTCTCAGTTCGGATTGGAGTCTGCAACTCGACTCTATGAAGCTGGAATCGCTAGTAATCGCGCATCAGCCATGGCGCGGTGAATACGTTCCCGGGCCTTGTACACACCGCCCGTCAAGCCATGGAAGTCTGGGGTACCTGAAGTCGGTGACCGTAACAGGAGCTGCCTAGGGTAAAACAGGTAACTAGGGCTAAGTCGTAACAAGGTAGCCGTACCGGAAGGTGCGGCTGGAACATCTCATTTTAGAGCGTCTTTCGGGACGATAAACAAATAAAGGTACTTAAATGTACCATGTACTTACTTAAAGTATGCTTTAGTTTTTTATTTGGTTGATTATATATATAAAAATACAAAACCCACTAGAAATTAGTATCAGAGGGAGAGAGATTTTAGTAAAAGAAGTTAGAGGTTAGACATTAGAAGTTAGTATTGCTGACGACTAATAACCGACAACCGAGAACTAAAATTAATGAAGTCTCGTAGCTCAGCTGGTTAGAGCGCTACACTGATAATGTAGAGGTCGGCAGTTCGAGCCTGCCCGAGACTACTAATTAAAGGGATGTAAAAAGTACAAAGTAGATTGTACAATGTAGGATACTTTCCTACATTATACATAGTACGTTATACAAAAGACATCACCACTAGAGGGGGAATTAGCTCAGCTGGCTAGAGCGCCTGCCTTGCACGCAGGAGGTCAAGGGTTCGACTCCCTTATTCTCCACAGTTTTGTGAGTCTGATTTAAAAGTATAATGAATAGAGCCAAAACAAATATTCATTTATCAGACAAGCAGAAAGAATTTAAAGATCATTGACATTAACGGTAAAAATATCACAAAGAGAAAACCGAGCACTTACGAGTGCTTGAGTAACCAATAAATAGGAAAGAAATCGTTAAGGGCGTATGGCGGATGCCTAGGCTTTCAGAGGCGAAGAAGGACGCGGTAAGCTGCGAAAAGCTGCGGGGATCGGCACACACGAATTGATCCGCAGATGTCCGAATGGGGCAACCCGGCATGTTGAAGACATGTCACTCTAATTTATTAGAGAGCAAACCCGGAGAACTGAAACATCTAAGTACCCGGAGGAAAAGAAATCGAAGAGATTCCGTAAGTAGTGGCGAGCGAACGCGGATTAGCCCAAAAGCTTTTATATGTTTAATAGAATGTTCTGGAAAGAACAGCCATAGAGGGTGATAGCCCCGTATATGAAAGGCATACATAAGTGATAAATGAGTAGGGCGGGACACGTGAAATCCTGTCTGAATATGGGGGGACCATCCTCCAAGGCTAAATACTCCTGAAAGACCGATAGTGAACAAGTACTGTGAAGGAAAGGTGAAAAGCACTTCGAATAGAAGGGTGAAATAGAACCTGAAACCGTACGCCTACAAGCGGTCGGAGCCCACATGTTGGGTGACGGCGTGCCTTTTGCATAATGAGCCTACGAGTTAATGTTACTAGCGAGGTTAAGGACTTCAGGTCCGGAGCCGGAGCGAAAGCGAGTCTGAATAGGGCGCTTAGTTAGTAGTATTAGACGCGAAACCTTGTGATCTACCCATGGGCAGGTTGAAGCTCTGGTAACACAGAGTGGAGGACCGAACCGGTTGACGTTGAAAAGTCTTCGGATGACCTGTGGGTAGGGGTGAAAGGCCAATCAAACTGGGAGATAGCTCGTACTCCCCGAAATGCATTTAGGTGCAGCGTCGTGTATAAGTTTATTAGAGGTAGAGCTACTGATTGGATGCGGGGGTTTCATCACCTACCAATTCCTGACAAACTCCGAATGCTAATAAATGTTCCACGGCAGTGAGGGCGCGGGTGCTAAGGTCCGTGTCCGAGAGGGAAAGAACCCAGACCAACAGCTAAGGTCCCCAAATATATGTTAAGTTGAAGCAACGCGGTTGGACTGCATTGACAGCTAGGATGTTGGCTTGGAAGCAGCCATTCATTTAAAGAGTGCGTAACAGCTCACTAGTCGAGCGGTCCGGCATGGATAATAATCGGGCATAAACATATTACCGAAGCTATGGATTTATAACCGTTGGGTTATATCTGGTAGGGGAGCATTCTATTTGCACCGAAGCAGTACTGCGAGGTATTGTGGAGCGGATAGAAAAGAAAATGTAGGCATAAGTAACGATAAAGGGGGCGAGAAACCCCCTCACCGAAAGACTAAGGTTTCCTCAGCCATGCTAATCAGCTGAGGGTTAGTCGGGGCCTAACGCGAACCCGAAAGGGGTAGTGGATGGACAATGGGTTAATATTCCCATACTTGCTCACACTAAAAAGGGGACGGAGTGCCGTACTTACTGGAGACTGACGGAATAGTCAAGACCTAGCCTTCGGGCGAAGTTGTTGTAGGGAAAGTGCTTCCAAGAAAAGCCGAAGTGAAGCAACCCGTACCAAAACCGACACAGGTAGTCGAGGAGAGAATCCTAAGGTGCTAGAGTGAATCATGGTTAAGGAACTAGGCAAAATAGTCTCGTAACTTCGGGAGAAGAGACGCCATCAGCAATGGTGGCCGCAGTAAAGAGGCCCAGGCGACTGTTTATCAAAAACACAGGACTCTGCAAAATCGAAAGATGCAGTATAGGGTCTGACACCTGCCCGGTGCTGGAAGGTTAAGGAAGGGCGTTAGCGTAAGCGAAGCGTTTGACTGAAGCCCCAGTAAACGGCGGCCGTAACTATAACGGTCCTAAGGTAGCGAAATTCCTTGTCGGGTAAGTTCCGACCTGCACGAATGGTGTAACGATCTGGGCACTGTCTCAACCATGAGCTCTGTGAAATTGTAGTCTCGGTGAAGATGCCGAGTACCCGCAATGGGACGAAAAGACCCTGTGAACCTTTACTATAACTTCGTATTGACTTTGAGTAAGTAATGTGTAGGATAGGTGGGAGGCTTTGAAGCAGGCACGCTAGTGTTTGTGGAGCCACTGTTGAAATACCACCCTTTACTTACTTGGAGCCTAACTTCTTTTAGAAGGACATTGCGTGGTGGGTAGTTTGACTGGGGTGGTCGCCTCCAAAAGAGTAACGGAGGCTTTCAAAGGTACCCTCAGCACGCTTGGTAACCGTGCGTAGAGTGTAATGGCATAAGGGTGCTTGACTGTGAGACCTACAAGTCGATCAGGTGCGAAAGCAGGACATAGTGATCCGGTGGTTCCGCATGGAAGGGCCATCGCTCATAGGATAAAAGGTACTCCGGGGATAACAGGCTAGTCTCCCCCAAGAGCTCACATCGACGGGGAGGTTCGGCACCTCGATGTCGGCTCGTCACATCCTGGGGCTGGAGAAGGTCCCAAGGGTTGGGCTGTTCGCCCATTAAAGTGGCACGCGAGCTGGGTTCAGAACGTCGTGAGACAGTTCGGTCTCTATCTATTGCGGGCGTTAGATGTTTGAGAGGGCTTGATTCTAGTACGAGAGGACCGAATTGAACAAACCTCTGGTGTATCAGTTGTTCCGCCAGGAGCACCGCTGAGTAGCTACGTTTGGAAGAGATAAGCACTGAAAGCATATAAGTGCGAAACTCGCCTCAAGATGAGACATCTTTTAAAGGTCGTGGGAGATGACCACGTTGATAGGCTATAGGTGTAAAGACAGTAATGTCATAGCCGAGTAGTACTAATTACCTGTAGATTTATAGCCTATGGTTACTATATATAAGCCTTGTAAGTGCAAGAAAGGTTTTGTCTTTGTGAATGTTTTTATCGATTAAATTTGTAAAATGTATCATGTACAAAGTATTAATGAGAAATCATTCCTACGTACTACATAGATACATGCTGCATCATATACCTTATTTAGGGTGGTTTTAGCGGCAGGGCTCACCTGTTCCCATTCCGAACACAGAAGTTAAGCCTGCCAGCGCCGATGGTACTGCGAAAGCGGGAGAGTAGGACGCCGCCAGTTTTTATTAAAAGTCTCATACATTTAGTTGTATGAGACTTTTTTTTTGTGATATACACCAAAAACCAATATTATAATACATAAAAATGAATGTACCAATGTAAGAATGTAGCAATTTAAGTAATAGTATCAGTTATCCATTAGCTGGCTTACCTATTCTATCGCTGGTAATGTGATTATATGTTGTTACATTCATCAGCGTATACATTTATATCCGTGAATTTCCCTAAATATTCTTCCCATATATAATTTTATCCTCTATATCTATCTATCTATCTATCTATCTATCCAGGTAAAACATATTCAATAGGGGCGGACTTTAACCCGGCTTCAATAAATCAATCATCAATCAGTAATATATAAAAACACCAACCGGCTTTAACCGAAATATGCAGATCCTATTCAAAAATTAAAATCAATTATAGAGTTTTATAAAGCCCGCTTCTGAGAATCAATGAAATTGCCTGCTTCTTTGCTCCCTTTAATTAACATCATTATAGCAATCTTTGAACAGATAAGATCATATTAATCCATACATAATCTACGCAGAGAATATATATTTTATCCAGTAATCAACTGAGAGTTTCCACGCAATTAAAAAAATAGAGAAGAGGCTAGGTAATAACCAATAAAAAGAGGCTGCTCCACATGGAAACAGCCTCTTTTTGTATGTATTGTTGTCTGAATTACTTTTTCTTGTAAGCAGCATCTTTGATTCTAGCTTTCTTACCTCTAAGGTCTCTGAAGTAATAAATTCTAGATCTTCTAACTCTACCTCTTCTGTCAACTTCAATTTTTTGAAGAGCAGGCATGTTGATAGGGAATACTCTTTCTACACCTACATCACCACTCATTTTTCTGATGGTAAAAGTTTTTGTAGATCCAGTACCTCTTAATTGAATTACGGTACCTTTGAAGAACTGAGTTCTTGTCTTTTGTCCTTCTTTAATTTCGTAGTACACAGTGATTGTATCACCGGCTTTGAATTCAGGGAATTCTTTTTTTGTAATGTACTTGTCTTGTACGTACTTTAATAAATCCATTTTTAATAAAATAAAATGTTAAGGCTAAGCAACTTACACGCTTTTCGTCAGAGGTTGAATAACAGATTGCAAATATACAAAATAGTTTTTGAAATAAACAAATAATTTTATGTTATTAAACTACCTGTTTTCAGCAGGTTCCATTCTTAAAAATTAACATATCATTGATTTTAATATCAGCCTGAGTTTACATTGGTCATATACTTTTGCACGAAATATAAATAGGGGGTCCTTAAGGCTATTAATATATAATTTCATCTCTCACTCCCCATTTTAAACTAAAGTATTATGAAAAATTATTTATTCTTTTTTTGTTTGGTCGTCAATGTTGCATTTGGGCAGACCTTATTTCCTTATTTACAGAATCCGGCGCCAAACTCTATGATTGTGAATTGGAAAACGGCTTCCAACAATGAGACAACGGTTATTTATGGAGACTCACCAACCAGTCTGAATGTTACGGTTACAGGGACTACAAATATCTTTTCAGATACGGGATATAATAATAACTACTATTACCACACTGCAAAAATTACCAATTTACAACCTAACACAAAATATTATTATAAAATAAAAACAGGAACCAGCGAGTCTGCCATATATAATTTCAGAACGCTTCCTTTACCAGGACAGGCGGCTACTGCAGATGGAAAAATCCGGTTTTTGATTATGGGAGATAACCAGATCAAAGCGGAACCAAGATATGACACACTTACCTTGAATGCATTTAAAAAATTAAAGCAAAAATTTGGAGCAGATTCAGATCCTTCTGACAATGTTGCTCTTACTTTTATGGTAGGAGATCAGGTGGATGTTGGGACATTAGATCACTACGAGAATGTTCATTTTAAAAAAAATATCAAGCTGTCACCTTATCTTCCGATACAGACTACGGTAGGAAATCATGAAACTTATGGGACGATGGGAATGAACTCTTATTATGCCCATTTTTATATTGATGAAATTAAGTATAAAAATATAGCTTCCGGAAATGAAAACTATTATGCCCAGCAGGCGGGAAATGTATTATTTATAAGTTTAAGTTCCGAACATACGGGCTCTGAACAGCAAACATGGCTACAACAGATTTTAAATGCTGCCAATAATGACTCTACGGTAGACTGGATTATTTCATTAAGCCACAGACCCTATCAGGCAGAGCAATATGTGGGAGATATTTCCACATGGGTAAGAAATAATGCAGTACCACTTTTAACGACTTCCAGTAAATATTTAATGCATGTTGGAGCGCACCACCACTTGTATCATAGAGGGCAGCTTAAAAATACACCCAATTATCAGATTATTTCAGGAGGTACGGCGTGGGATCAATATTGGGGAATGTCTACAGAGCAGGATTTTGACGATGTTCAGAAAACATTGACAGATTGGACGTACCAGATTGTTGAAGTAGATGTATTAAGCGGAAAAGTAGATGTGGAATGTTATTCTATCGGTGGAGTATATAATAAAAAGTATAATGAGCTGGTTGATACTTTTCATCGGTATAAAAATCAGCCTAAACCCACTAAACCATCTATTACAAATACATTCTCTACTCCGGTAACATTACCGCTAACTTTAAATGGAAGTGCTTTTTCATCGCCAAACGGGGAGCTTTTAAATACTACCCAGTTTTTAATAAGCAAGGCAGCTGATTTTTCAGTGATTGAAAAGGAATTGTACCGTGATTATGAGAATTGGTTTGGAAAAGACGGAAATACAACTCCTGATAAAACAAAAAACTTAAACGCTGGAGTGGATATTACTAAGGCAACATTTGTCACTAATTCTATATCCAATGGAATATATTATGTGAAAACCAGATACAGGGACAGAAATCTGGAATGGAGCGATTGGAGTGAGGTGAAGCAGTTTGAAATTACAGGAAGTGTAGTCTCTAATCCGACCTTTGTTTTAGATAAAACTGAATATACACAAAATGAACCGATAACGGCTACTTACACAGGAGGTCCGGGGAATCAGCAGGATTGGGTGGGAATTTATAAAAAAGGACAGACTCCGGCTTCTGTGACTTCCCAGGGATTTGTTTATACCAATGGACAGACGGCGGGAACAGCTCTTTTCAGCAATGGTATGGCGGCTAAAGGACAGTATTTTGCAGGTTTCTTTGCCAACAATGGATATACGGAAATTACAGGCAGAAAAAACTTTTATGTAGGGCCAAAGGTACAGCTCCAGACTACAGCCGATACATATCCTGTGGGTGGAACAGTGGTCATTAATTTCAGTAACGGACCGAATCTGGTAAAAGACTGGATCGGTATTTATAAAATGGGACAGACGCCGGGAACCAATACCTCTCTCAAATGGAGTTATGTAACGACACCTGCAGGAACTCTTAATTTTACTGGACTTCCGAAAGGATATTATTACGCGCAATATTTACTGGAAGACGGGTATACCGGAATCGGTGACAAAGTATTCTTTAAAGTAGGGGATATTGTAACGGAATTATGGATTAACAAACCGGTCTATACACTAGGGGAAAATATTACGGCTTCATGGACGGATTCTCCGGGGATTATCAAAGACTGGCTGGGAATTTATCCTCAGAATGTTCAGATCCCGGATGATAATTTTGTTTCCTATACTTATTTTGATGGAGTAACTCAAGGCACCAAAACAATCCAGGGGACGGCTCTTCCAACGACTCCCGGAAACTATTATATGGTGATGTTTACCAATGATTCCTATACGGAAGTATCCAACAGAACGCAGTTTCAGGTGACTTCAGCTACATTGGGAACCGATGAAGTAAAAAACAGCACCCAGAAAAATGTAATTTTATATCCCAATCCTACAAAACCGGGAGAACCTACCTTTATTAAAAGTGATTATCCGATTGAAAAAATTGAATTGGTGTCAGCTTCAGGAGACCTGTTGTATGAATCAAAAAATATTCATAATCAGCGTTTTTCTCTCGTGAATGAAAACCTTCCGAAAGGAGTGTATTTCGTAAAAGTTCACACAAGAAAGTTATTTACGTTAAAACTGATTATACAGTAATCATTACAATATTATATAGAAAAGAAAGCGGGAATTTATAATTTCCCGCTTTCCTTATTAATATAATTAAGATGCGAATAGATAACTGATATTTCTTTTTAATAAAAATAGGCTCTATACAGCATCATGTTTACAAGCAGGTCAAATTGAAGATATAATCAAAAAATCCGTAGTATCGGATATATGAGAAAATTTATTAAATTTAGGCAATAGAAAATCTAATGTTATCATGATAGATAAAAGAGTAAAAAATGCACAGGAGGCCATAGGCGGAATTAAAGATGGAATGACTTTAATGTTGGGCGGATTTGGACTTTGTGGTATTCCTGAAAATTCAATTAATGCTTTGGTAGATAGTGATGTAAAAGACTTAACATGTATTTCAAATAATGCCGGAGTTGACGATTTTGGATTAGGATTATTGCTTCATAAAAGACAAATCAAAAAAATGATTTCCTCTTATGTAGGAGAAAATGCAGAATTCGAAAGACAGATGCTTTCAGGAGAATTGGATGTTGAACTGACTCCGCAAGGTACACTTGCAGAAAAATGCAGAGCTGCTCAGGCAGGAATTCCTGCTTTTTATACCCCTGCAGGATTCGGAACGGAGATCGCAGAAGGTAAAGAAGTGAAAGATTTTGATGGGAAACCACATATCCTGGAACATGCTTACAAAGCAGATTTCTCTATCGTGAAAGCCTGGAAAGGAGATTATGCAGGAAACCTTATTTTTAAAGGATCTGCAAGGAATTTCAACCATCCTATGGCAGGTGCCGCAAAAATCACCATTGCCGAAGTAGAAGAACTGGTAGAGCCGGGACAATTAGACCCTAACGAAATTCATATTCCAGGAATTATGATCCAAAGGATTTTCCAGGGTGAAAAATTTGAAAAAAGAATTGAGCAGAGAACCGTAAGAACAAAAGAATAAGTTTTTGCAAAGACTATATAAAACAAAAAGCGCTGAAATATATTCAGCGCTTTATTTGTGTTATGCTTCCGGTGAAATGAGCATCTTCCTTTCTCCGATCTGTTGTCGCCACATGGCGTAATACAAGCCTTTTTCGGCAATCAAATTGTCATGGGAACCCATTTCTATTACCTGTCCGCGTTCAAGGACATAAATCCGGTCTGCATGCATAATCGTACTTAAACGATGCGCGATAAGAACCGTGATCTGTTCCTTTTCTTTTGAAATATCTTTAATAGTAGACGTTATTTCTTCTTCAGTAATACTGTCCAAGGCTGAAGTTGCTTCATCAAAAATCAGTAAATGAGGTTTTCTTAAAAGCGCCCGTGCAATGGCAATCCTTTGTTTTTCCCCGCCGCTTAGCTTCAGTCCGCCTTCACCAATAACGGTTTCAATCCCTTTTTCTGCTCTTTCCAGCAATGCGGTACAGCTCGATTTCTGTAAAGCAATAGCCAAGTCAACTTCTGTAGCGTTGGGATTGACAAAAAGGAGATTTTCTTTGATCGTTCCTGCAAAAAGCTGAGTATCCTGGGTCACAAAACCAATTTGATTTCTCAGTTCATCAAAATCAAATTCTTTTCCATTAATGCTGTTGTAAAAAATATTTCCCTCCTGAGGTCTGTACAATCCAACCAGTAATTTTACCAATGTACTTTTCCCGGAACCACTAGGTCCTACAAAAGCAATGGTTTCGCCATTTTTAACATCGAAAGAGATGTTATTTAAAGCTTTATACTGGGCAGACTGGTGTTTAAAAGAAACGTGTTTAAATTCCAATTCTTCAATAGCACCAATTTGTTTGGGATGAAGCGGCTTTTCTTCCACTTCTTTTTTCATTAAATGATCAAAATTAAAAAGAGAAGCCTCAGCCTCACGGTATGAAATAATGATATTACCGATCTCCTGCATTGGTCCGAAAATGAAAAAACCATAAAACATCAGAGACAGGTACTGTCCAGGAGTTACAATATTTTTAAAAATTAGAAGCAATAAGGTCATCGTAATCATCTGCTGAAGAAAATTGACCATTGTTCCCTGGATAAAGCTCAAAGAACGAATGCTTTTTACTTTTCTGAGTTCAAGTCCTAAAATTTTATATGTATTGTTATTTAAACGGATCACCTCCTGATTGGTTAATCCTAAACTTTTAACGATTTCGATGTTTCTTAAACTTTCCGTAGTACTTCCTGCTAAAGCGGTGGTCTCTGAAACAATATTTTTCTGAATGCTTTTTATTCTTTTACTCAATAAATTGGTAATGAAGGCAATCAGGAAAATTCCGCAGATATAGACCGGCATAATCGACCAATGTAATCGGATAGCGTAGATGGAAACGAAAATAATGCTGACCAAAATTCCGAAGAAGATATTAATAAAACTGGTAATGAATTTTACGGTATCTTCTCTTACTTTTGTTAAAATTGACAGGGTTTCACCACTCCTTTGATCTTCAAATTCCTGGTAAGGCAATGCCATTGAATGTTTCAAGCCGTCCGTAAAGATTTTTGCCCCAAACTTTTGAGTGATTACGCTTACGGCATAATCCTGAAAAGCTTTAGCAATCCGGCTTACCATTGCAGTTCCGATAAGTAATGTTAAAAAATAAAAAACACCATGGTAAATTCCGTCTCCGTATAAATATTGATTCAGATTTCTGGGTAAGAGTTTTTCCTTATCAAAGAAATTAGGATGGGTAACCAGTTTATCAAGGATATTCCCAGTAATGGCAGGCGCAAATAAAGAAAAAACCTGGTTAATGGTTGCCAAAAACAAAGAAAAGGCGATCAACCATTTGTAAGGCTTAAGGTATTTTAAAAGTATTTTCATTCTACAAAATAATGGTGCAAAATTAAAGATATTATTTTGACTTACAGTACTAACGTGAGTTCGGGTTAAAAAAAATATTATCCTTGTCAAGCTTTTAAACCTTGATAAGGATGTTTTCTGGAGACTCAGCCTCGTGAGGTAAAAAAAGAAAGCTTTATCCGAATCCAGCTGGTGGTGATAATTTCCAATAACAAAGACCTTTTGTATTCAAGTGAAAATAATTAAATTGCAGTCTAAGTTTTTATTATGCTCACAAAAGAACAAATTGCTAAAAGGATTTCAAAAGAACTGAAAGACCGTTATTATGTAAACCTGGGAATCGGGATCCCTACTTTGGTAGCCAACTACGTTCCAGAGGGTATTTCGGTGGAGTTTCAAAGTGAAAATGGAGTGTTAGGAATGGGACCTTTCCCTTTTGAAGGCGAAGAAGATGCTGATATTATCAATGCCGGAAAACAGACCATCACCATACTGCCGGGAGGTTCATTTTTTGATTCCGCTTTCAGTTTTGGAATGATCCGTGGCCAAAAAGTAGATTTAACCATTCTTGGAGCAATGGAAGTTTCCGAAAACGGAGATATTGCCAACTGGAAAATTCCGGGAAAGATGGTAAAAGGAATGGGGGGCGCTATGGATTTGGTGGCTTCTGCTGAAAATATTATCGTTGCCATGATGCACGTAAACAAAGCAGGAGAAAGCAAAATCCTGAAAAAATGTACACTTCCTTTAACGGGTGTTAATTGTGTAAAGAGAGTAGTAACCGAATTAGCAGTTTTAGATGTGACGCCGGCAGGTTTCAAATTGGTGGAAAGAGCACCGGGTGTTTCAGTAGAACATATCATAAAGTCTACAGAAGCAGATCTGATTATAGAGGGAGAAATCCCTGAAATGCAGTTTTAAAAAGTCTGCAAAAACGATAAAAATTCAACACATACAAAAATACTAACAGTAGAGATTCTCGGATCTTTACTGTTTTTTCTTTTAGAGCAGTTAATAACTTCCATAAAATATCCCATATTTTATCATACAGTTTACAGTTACCAGACAGATGGAAACAAATACTAGATGAACTTCTACACTTACTAGTTGATTCTTTATTCTACAGATAATAAAATACAATTTTATGCTATAGAATTCATCACAAGCGGAATCCCAAAAGCTTTAAAAGAGTAGGAAACATCAAATACAAAATTTATTATGACAAATCTGGTAATTATTTTAGGAATGGCACTTTCGACATGCTACACTTCATTGACCCCTGCCCCCAAGGCAAACATTAATCCCAATACAACTACAGCTCCAGCCGAAAAATTGAAAGCAACGACGTATTATGTTGTAAACAAGAGAACAGGAGTACCTGCACGTAATGCTGCAGAAGCAGACCAAATTGCCAGCGTTTCCGCTCCATATGGCAATATAGCCTATCTGGGCAGCACTGCTTGCCGTGCGTGGTGGTTAAACCAACCTGTAGTTCCGGGTGGGGTCACCTGGTCTTACTACTATTATGCAGGATCAACGATTAGTACTACGAATAATCTACTTCTTATTCTTTTCTGTCCTTTATAGAAAACATTTTTATCAAGGTTTAAAAGCGTAACATTTTAACATAAAAAAGCCAGAGTAAACATGTTTACTCTGGCTTTTATTTTCTTGAAAAAAAGATATTATTTACTATCCTGAGCTCCGAAAACTTTCTGTAGAATACTTGTCGTTCTCATCACAGAATTATTTCTGATTCCGCTTTCTTTTTCTGCAACCATTTTGAAAACACCGTTAATGGTTTCAGTCGTTACATATTCATTAAGATCGGTGGTTACCGCCTGTCCTGTCAGCATATTGTACTTTGAAATAAGGTTTTTCCATACCGTATCAGCACCTACTTTTCCTAAAGATGCCTTCACTTTTGGCTGGAAAGCTGTAAATAACTGACTCTGAGTCTTGGTTTGCAAATAATTAGTTGCTGCATTATCCGTTCCCAATAAAATATTTTTTGCATCCGTAATTGTCATTGAGGTGATGGCATTGGCGAAAATAGGAGCTGATTCCGTAACGGCATCTTCCGCTGCTCTGTTCAGTAATTTTACACCCTGATCTGCAAGGCTTCCCAAGCCTACCATACGAAGTTTTGTGTCAATTGTTCTTAATTTTTCAGGCATTAATATTTTTACCAGTTCATTTTTATAAAAACCATCAGTAACTCCTAATTTCTTTACTCCTTCAGTAACTCCAAGATTTAAGGCTTGCTTTAATCCGGATGATACCTCTGTTGATGTAAGACTGTTAAGATTTACAGAAGAAGTTTTGGGAGATGTAGTGGTAGTGGTAGTGGTAGTGGTACTTGTGGTACTTTTTGTTTTGATCGGAGTATTAAGATCAATTCCTGTTTTATCTTTAACCGTAGATTTTATAACATCTAAAATTTGTGCCTGTGAAGAAGCTGAAACAAAAAGTCCAGCTGCTACTAAAATAATTTTCCTCATTGTATATTTTTGCAAATTTAGATGTTTTATTGTGGAATAGGTTAAATCATAAGTTAAGTTTTTAATAAAATAATTATATTCGCTACAACCTTAATCATACTTAGATGCGACGTTTTCTTTTTGTATTTTCTGTTCTTGTTTCAACTGCTTTTCATGCTCAGGCCAAACCGGATTTAATACCTTATCCCCAAAGCGTTACCATGCAGGAAGGTAAGTTCGTCATTCCCGAAACACTGATATTGAATGATCAGCTTCCCAAAGAAGAAACAGAGTATTTCAAAAAACGTATCGGCTCCCAGGTTAAGTTTCAAACCAGCCGCAGTACAGCAAAAGTTAATGTGATGCATATGCTGGTTCCATCACCGAAAATGCCCATTCATCCCGAAGAGGATAGAGAAAAATATACTCTTTACATTTCTCCAAAAAGAATTTTCATAACTTCCTATACCAAACAAGGCTATTTTCTGGCACTTCAAACATTGATACAGCTGTTTGAAGAATATAAAGAAAGCAGAGAAATTCCGGCTATGGAAATCAATGATCAGCCGAAGTTTGCATGGCGGGGAATGCATCTGGACGTCTGCCGTCATTTCTTCAACGTAGAAGAAGTAAAACAGTACATCGATTATCTGGCGATGTATAAACTCAATACCTTTCATTGGCACTTAACGGACGATCAGGGCTGGAGAATCGAAATAAAAAAATATCCGAAGCTTACCGAAATTGGTTCAAAAAGAAAAGAATCCATGATCGGTGCGTATGTCGACAATACATTTGACGGGAAACCGTACGGACCTTATTTCTATACGCAGGAACAGATTAAAGAAGTGGTTAAATATGCTCAGCAGCGTCATATTACCATCGTTCCCGAAATAGAAATGCCAGGACATGCATTAGCTGCACTTTCTGCTTACCCTGAACTGGCTTGTACGAAAGGACCTTTTGAGGCCGCTACAAAATGGGGAGTTTTTGATGATGTATTTTGCCCGAAAGAAGAAACTTTCACCTTTTTAGAAAATGTACTGGATGAAGTGATCGCGCTTTTCCCGTCCGAATACATCCATATCGGAGGCGATGAATGTCCCAAAACACGATGGAAAGAATGTGCCCACTGCCAGGAGCTGATTAAAAAAAATAACTTAAAAGATGAACATGGGTTACAGAGTTATTTCATTCAGAGAATAGAAAAATACATTAATAAAAAAGGAAGAAAAATCATTGGATGGGATGAAATTTTAGAAGGTGGATTGGCTCCCAATGCCGCTGTTATGAGCTGGACAGGCGTAAACGGTGGAATTGAAGCGGCAAAGTCCGGTCATTTTGCCGTAATGACTCCCGGATCGTATTGCTATTTTGACCATTATCAGGGTGATCCGCAATCGGAACCCAATGCATTCGGAGGTTTTACCCCTTTGGATAAAGTATATTCTTATAACCCGGTGCCGGAAGAACTGAATGCAGAACAGGCAAAATATATTTTGGGAGTACAGGCTAATTTATGGACAGAATATATTCCGGATTTTAAACAGGTACAATATATGATTTTCCCAAGGATTATGGCGCTTTCCGAAGTTGCATGGGGAACCGCAGATTCAAAAAATTACAAAGATTTCGAAAACAGAGTGGTTCATCAGTTTGCAGCATTAGATAAAATGAAGATTAATTATGCAAAAAGTATCTATAACATTTCTGCAAAAGTAATTCCGGGAAATAATGGAATTGCTTATGAACTTTCAACCTCACAGAATCCAGCCGGAATAAAATATACAGTAGATGGTACAGATCCTACCTCACAATCACAAACGTATCAGCAACCGATTCCTGTGTTGAAGTCAATGACTATAAAATCAGCTTATTTTGAAAATAATCAGTTGAAAAGTGCCATATCCTTCCAAACATTTACAGTTTCCAAAACAACAGGGAAAACAATCACATTAGAACAGCAGCCAAGTGAAAATTACTCATTTGGCGGTGCTTTTACCTTGGTAGATGGTATTGTAGGCAATCCCAGACAGTTAGGCAAAACGTGGCTGGGTTTTCAGGGAAAGGATGTAGTAGCTGTTATTGATCTGGGACAAAAGACAAACTTTAGAGAAGTCTATTTTAATACCCTGGAAAATAAAGGAAGCTGGATTCATATGGCGAAATCTGCGCAGGTATTTATTTCCGATGACAATAGGAATTTTACCATGATTAAAGAAATCGGGAAAGATGAAATTCAGAATGCACAGGGAAAGATCAGGCTGAATGTGGGAACTCAAAACTCAAAATATATCAAACTCAAAATAGAAAATGCCGGAATTATTCCTGCCGGAAATCCGGGAGCAGATTCTCAGGCATGGCTTTTCGTAGATGAAATCGGAGCCTTATAAATTGTAATACCTACATTATGAATTCAAGAAGAAAATTTATAAAAAACACAGCGTTGGTATCATCAGCATTCCTGCTGAATCCACTAGATCTGATTGCTAAAGAATTACCTGACAGTAATTCAGTGATCAACAAACCGATCGTTCTTTCAACCTGGAATTTCGGATTGAAAGCCAACCAGGAAGCATGGACCATTTTGGGAAAAGGCGGCCGTGCTTTAGACGCCGTAGAAAAAGGAGTTCGATTAGTGGAGTTAGACCCTAATGAAAGAAGCGTAGGCTATGGCGGTCGCCCGGACAGAGACGGCAGAGTAACATTGGATGCCTGTATCATGGATGAAAACTACAACATTGGTTCCGTGGCTGCTCTGGAAAATATTAAAAATCCCATCTCTGTGGCAAGAGCAGTGATGGAAAAAACACCTCACGTGATGCTGGTTGGTGATGGAGCATTACAGTTTGCGGTTGCCCAAGGGTTCAAAAAAGAAAACCTGCTCACTCCGGAATCAGAAAAAGAGTGGAAGGAATGGTTGAAAACCAGTGAATACAAGCCCGTTGCCAATATTGAAAACCATGATACAATAGGAATGATCGCATTGGATGCACAGGGAAATCTTTCCGGCGCCTGTACCACCAGTGGCATGGCTTTTAAAATGCACGGAAGAGTAGGAGATTCCCCGATTATCGGAGCCGGATTATTTGTAGACAATGAAGTGGGAGCTGCAACGGCCACAGGTCATGGCGAAGAAGTGATCCGAACTGTAGGAACCCATCTGGTAGTTGAATTAATGAGGCAGGGAAGAAATCCTATGCAGGCCTGTAAAGAAGCTGTAGAAAGGATTGTGAAGATTGCCCAGAGAAGAAATAAAGATTTAAAAGATATTCAGGTAGGCTTTATCGCATTGAATAAAAAAGGAGAATATGGTTCTTACTGTATTCAGGATGGGTTTAATTTTGCCGTGCAGGATCAGAAAGGAAACCGTCTGGAAAAACCTGAATTTGCTTTAAAATAAAATTTTTAAATAGAATCGAATATGAAAAAAATAATCATTGCTTCTTTATTATTGATGATGATGTGCTGTAAAGAAGAGAATAAAGAAACAATAGTACCAGTCGCAGATATTCCAAAAGAAAAAGTAGTTTCAGAAGGTAAAACGAATGAATCCGAAGAAACCAAAAAATGGCTGGTGACAAGTATTGAAAAATTTTTCAAAACAGATCTTTCCACTATGGATAAAGCAATGCAGGATATCACAACCAAAGATTATTATGAGTATAAAACAGATGCTACTAATGTGGATATGGATGTTGACGGAAGTCTTACCTTAAAGGAGTTTCAGGATAAATGGAAAGATAAATTCAATACAAAATATGCAGGGATAAATACAGGATTTCTTATTTCCGCTCAGGATTGGGTTCATATTGAAGTTTCAAAATGTGAATTAGCTGCAATTTCAGGAGACGATGCCTTTGTTTTTGATGTGGAATTAAGAGATGAAGGGGGCAAGGCTTTTTTTGATCGTAAAATAGGAGTCGTAAAAAAAGGAAATAAATTTTTGATAGCGGATGTTATCGAAAAAGAGTAACATTAAAGTAAACTAAAAATGTCAAAAATAGAAATAGCCTGTTTCAATCCGGAATCTGCAATCATAGCTTTTGAAAATGGTGCTGAC
The DNA here is from genome assembly GCF_000737705.1 of Chryseobacterium soli. Lineage (GTDB taxonomy): Bacteria > Bacteroidota > Bacteroidia > Flavobacteriales > Weeksellaceae > Chryseobacterium > Chryseobacterium soli. The sequence goes on from NZ_JPRH01000001.1 coordinate 911,483, forward strand.
AGAATAGAATTGTGCGACGGATTAAGTGAAGGCGGAACAACACCCGCTTTTGAAACAGTAAAACAGCTTCGTGAAAAAATCAATATTCCCATCTTTGTAATGATTCGCCCCAGAGGTGGAGATTTTACCTATTCTGATTTAGAATTTGAACAAATGAAATCAGAATTGATTCAATTGAAATCCCTACATATCGATGGTTTCGTATTTGGAATTTTAGATAAAAATGAAAAAGTGAATACGGCCCAAAATAAAACCTTAGTTGAATTGGCTTCTCCTTTACCTTGTACTTTTCACCGTGCGTTTGACAGAGCCAAAACGTTAGAAGATTCTTTGGAGAACGTAATTGAATGCGGTTTCACAACCGTTCTAACCTCAGGGCAGATGCCTAATGTTTCAGAAGGAAAAGAAAATTTAAAAACGTTGGTTGCCCTTTCCAATGGCAGGATAGAAATATTGGTGGGCGGCGGGCTCCGTTCAGCCAATATTCAGGAAATAAGAGAATACACCCATGCTGTGTATTTTCACTCCTCTGCGATTACGAATGGCGGTTCATTTGCTGATGCAGATGAAATTGTGGCTTTGAAAAATAGTTAATTTTTAATGCAATATACAAGTGTTTGTCATTCAGAATGAAGTGTAAGCGGAGTGAAGAATTTCCCTATAAAAGATAAAAAGAGATTTCTCCTGTCGTCGAAATGACAAAGCGTCTGTCATTCGGAACGAAGCGTAAGCGGAGTGAAGAATCTCATTATAAAAAAAAAGAGATTTCTCCTGTCGTCGAAATGACAAAGCGGCTGTCATTCAGAACGAAGCGTAAGTGAAGTGAAGAATCTCATTATAAAAAGAAAAAAGAGATTTCTTCTGTCGTCGAAATGACAAAGCAACTGTCATTCAGAACGAAGCGTAAGCGGAGTGAAGAATCTCAAAGTCACATTCTTAAAGCTTCATTTTAAACTTAATGGTTCAAAATGAAATGTATAAAGATTCCTTCATTCTTCGGAATGACAAATAAAATGGTTACAATTGATATTTTCCTTAATGAATAAAACGCTTCTTTTTGCTTTTCTTCTCATTCAAAACATACTCTCTGCACAGTTTTCAGAAAGAGATCTGTCGTTGGAAAAATGGCAGTTTAAAAATACAAAAAATAAAAACTGGCTTTCGGCTAAAGTTCCCGGAACTGTCCATTTGGATTTAATGGATCATAAACTTATCCCCGATCCTTTTAAAGATGACAATGAAAAAAAAGTGCAGTGGGTAGAAAATGAAGACTGGGAATATCATACAACTTTTACTGTAACACCAAAAGAACTCGATAATCAGAATATTAATTTGGTTTTTAATGGATTAGATACTTTCTCAGAGATTTATCTCAATGGGAAACTGTTGAGAAAAACGGACAATATGTTCAGAAAGTGGGAAATTCCGGTGAAAGAATACCTGAAATCTGGAGATAATCTGTTACAGGTCAATTTCAAATCAGCAGTTACTGTAGGCAAAGAACTCGCTGAAAAAGTTCCGTTTACCATGCCGGAATCTCCCAGGAGCTTTGTAAGGAAAGCCCAATACCAGTTTGGATGGGATTGGGGACCAAGACTTGTCACTGCTGGAATTTGGAAAGAAGTAAAACTTAATTATTGGAATACCGCAACACTCACCCATGTGAAAATCGAACAGAAGAATCTGACATCACAAAAAGCAGAGCTCAATATTCATGCAGACATATTTGCTGAGAACGAAGGCAAATATGTAATCTCAATTGATCATAAAAAATCAAATATTCAATTAAAAAAAGGAGAAAATAAAGTCATTATTCCTTTCAGTTTAAAAAATCCAAAACTATGGCAGCCCAACGGATGGGGAGCACCCAATCTGTATTCCATACCCATTTCTCTTCAAAAAGATTCGAAAATACTGTCAGATGAAGATGTAAAAATCGGATTAAGAACCATAGAACTTATACAGGAAAAAGACGAAAAAGGAAAATCTTTTTACTTTAAAGTGAATGGGAAGCCTTTATATATCAAAGGAACCAACTGGATTCCGGGAGATAGTTTTTCTTCAAGGATGAGTAAAGAAAAATATCAAAAACTCATTAAAGACTGTAAAGATACTAATATGAATATGATTCGTGTTTGGGGTGGCGGAATCTACGAAGATGACGAATTTTACAAGGCTTGTGATGAAAACGGAATTCTCGTTTGGCAGGATTTTATGTTTGCCGGAAGCTTTTATCCTTCGGACGAAAATTTTCAAAAAAATGTCGAAATGGAAGTCAAAGATCAGGTCGAAAGACTTCAGAATCATGCTTCCTTAGCCTTGTGGTGTGGAAATAATGAAATTGATGAAGCGATTGTCAATTGGGGATATCAGAAACAATTTAAATACTCAAAAGAAGATTCATTACAGGTTTGGAAAGATTATAATAAGATTTTTCATGAAGTGATTCCTAAGGCTATTAAAAAATATACAGCCAATTTCAGCAGTATTTACTGGCCAAGTTCACCCTCAATCGGATGGGGGCACAAAGAAAGCTTAACAGAAGGAGATTCCCATTATTGGGGTGTTTGGTGGGGAGAACAGCCATTTGAAATCTACAATCAAAAAGTGGGACGGTTTATGTCTGAATACGGTTTTCAGGGAATGCCTACCATAGAAACTACAAAATCTATGTTTTCCGGAAATCCGGATCTGAACCTTCAAAATACCACGATAAAGGCGCATGAAAAACATGCAAGAGGCTGGGAGATCATCAATGAATACATGCAGCGCGATTATAAAATCCCAACGGATTTTGTTCAATATAATTATGTCTCACAATTGCTTCAGGCCCGGGGAACGCAGATCGCTATTGAGGCGCACCGGCGGTCAAAACCTTACAATATGGGAACACTGTACTGGCAGCTTAATGACTGCTGGCCTGTCGTTTCATGGTCTTCCATAGATTATTCAGGAAACTGGAAGGCATTGCATTATCAGCTGAAAAGAAGTTTTGAACAACAGATTCTTCTTACCGAAGAAAAAGATGGAGCGTTACATTTTTACGCGGTAAACGATGCTTTAAAGAAATTCAATGATGTTACAGTGGAGATACAGGCTATCAAATGTAATGGAGAAGTTGTCAATGAAATAACCACAGTTCCTGACGGAAAAACATTGGAAGAAATCGTAAAGTTTGATCCTATTGAAATTAAAAATATAATTTCTGATTCAGATAAAAACGAGGTTTTTTTGAAATTAACTTTAAAAGACGGAAAAGGGCAGGTAATAGCCCAAAATACCCACTTCTTCTCCAAACCAAAAGACCTGAAGCTGACAAAACCTACCATTACCATACAAAAAATCTCTTCCACACAAATACAGATTTCGACTGACGTTTTGGCGAAAGATGTTTATCTGATGGGAGATCATCATTTCAGCGATAACTTTTTTGATCTGCTTCCCAACACAAGCCGGATCATACAAGTAACGGAACCATTCGAAAAAGTTGAGGTGATGACTCTTTGGGATGTACTGAATAATTAAAAATTCTTTATCCAGAGTAACCTTATACGTTTTTAAAATTCATGAGATTTGAATAAAATGATCAGGACAGCTATTTTAGAAAAATAAATAAAAATTTACGGTGTCCAACTAAAAATTCAGCCGTAAATTTGCCTCATATTTCTTTAGAATTATGGTAAATTTTGTTTTGATTGCAGTATGCATTATTGCCGGAATGGTATTCAAAGCAACAAAATCTATCCATCCCGATGCCCACAAAGGTATTAATACATGGATTCTTTATCTTGCACTGCCTGCAGTTTCTTTTAAATATCTGCCCAAAGTTCATTGGACAACGGAAATGCTTTTTCCTATCGTTGCCACATTTCTTATTGCTGTTTTCTGCTTCTTTTTTATGATGTTTTACAGCAAAAGTAAGGGATATTCAAGAAGGTCAAGAAGTACCATGGAGCTGGCAAGCGGTTATAGCAATACTTCCTTTATTGGATTTCCTTTGATCAGCGCTTTTTATGGAGAAGGCCTGTTAAGTATTGCCATTATCTGCGACCAGACCATGTTTTTTGCCCTGTCGACATTAGGAATTATTGCCGCAGTAAAAGGAGGAAGCAGATCAGGGAAAGTAAGTGCTCTGTTTATTTTAAAAAGATTGATCACATTTCCCCCTCTCGTAGGCTGTATTACAGCATTGGTATTATCGCAGTTTATTGATTTCACCGCAGCTGAACCATTCTTTGATAAACTTGCAGCAACCGTAAGTCCGCTGGCTTTATTTTCAGTAGGACTCCAGTTGAAATTTAACGGCTGGAAAAAATTAATCCCGCAAATGTCAACATCAATGCTCTATAAACTGATTCTTGCACCCGCAATGGTATTAGGATTGGCTTTATTGGTGGGGATCAAAGGAGACGTAGCGAAAATTACAATCTTTGAGGCCGCAATGCCTACAGTGGTCACTTCAAGTATTATTGCAGAACAATTCAGGTTAAATACCAAACTTACCAATTTAATCATAGGATTCAGTATCCTAGTAGGTTTTGTAACTTCTGCAGTCTGGTATTTCATCATTGATCTTATTTTTTAACAGGCTCCAATTCAAAATCATATAGTATAATAGAATCAATCGGATCTTTCCATTGTTCAACAGAAGTTGCATTGCTGATGACAGGCATGATGGAAGTTGATCTATAACTTGAACTTCCTTTTAATCTCATCTTAGCCTTAAAATTCATCTTTTTTCCTGTTTTTTGAACAGTAATTAATACAAAAATCGGATTATTCATCATGTGGGCTTCAGAAAAGGTCATTTCTATGCTGTTGTCAGTAATTTTATCCCTTTCAAGATTTTTAAACATTTCCATGAGATCAATAGAATCACTGGTTTTTTGATCCTGAATCATTGTAAATCCGATGATTGTGTTATTTCGAATTTCAGGCTGAAGAATGATTTTTTGTCCAATAGGAATGGTTATTTTTCCCTTGTTTAACAGTACTTTTTCCTGTCCGTGAATGCTGATGATTAAAAATAATAAGAATAAAAAAAAGAATTTTTTCATGGTTATGAAGTTTAAATTAAAATATTAATACGTTTTAACGGCCATAAAAATAGAAATAATTGCAGTTTTCTAAAGAAAAATCTAATTTTACACTTTAATTAATTCCCTTGCAGTACGCCCAGATAATTTTACCCCTCAACTTAAAAGGTTCTTTCACTTACAAAGTTCCGGATGAATTAATTCCTGATATCCAGCTTGGAATGCGGGTTTTAGTGCCGTTCGGAGGAAAGAAAATCTATACGGGAATCGTTTTTGACCTTCATGATAATGCGCCGGAAAATTTTGTCGCCAAAGAGGTTATCAGCCTTCTTGATGATTCCCCGATCATGCCGCCGGAGCAGATCGATTTCTGGAACTGGCTTTCAGAGTACTATCTGTGCGGACTGGGTGAAATCTACCGTTTTGCTTTTCCTTCATCCTTAAAACTTGAAAGTGAAACTTATCTCAAATTAAAACCCAATATTCAGGTTGACTTTGAGAACCTTGATGTAAACGAAATGTATCTGATCCAGGCGCTGGAAGTCAGGCAGTTAATCAACCTTACCGATATTGAGGCGTTTATTGCAAAAAAAGACATTATTAAAACCATCAATTCGCTGATTGACCTCCAATACATTGAGATTGATGAAAAAATAGCGGAAAAATACAGGGCGAAAGAAGTGGCCTATGTAAAGATTAATGAGGAAGTATTAAGCAATCAGAATCTTACAGAAATTCTTTTAAAACTGAATAAAGCACCCAAACAGAAAGATCTTTTTCTTCTCATTTTGGAAATGCAGACCGAAAAACCGGATGTTCCCATTAAAAAGGCCGTTCTCTTTGAAGACGGATTCTTTGGAAGTTCCCATTTCAAATCTTTAGCAGATAAAAATCTTGTGGAAGAATATTATATGCAGAAAGACCGTATCGAAAGCTACGAAGGGGAAATTGAGGAAATCGAGGAGCTTTCCGAAGAACAGAAATCTGCAAAACTGGAAATAGACGAAGCTTTTGAGGAAAATAAAAATGTACTCCTTCATGGGGTAACCTCATCAGGAAAGACGCATATCTACCTTGAGAAAATTGAAGAATGCATCAGCAACGGGAAAAATGTACTGTTTCTGCTTCCTGAAATCGCTTTAACCAAGCAAATCACACAGAGATTAGAAAAAAAATATGGCCGTCATCTGGGCTTTTATCATCAGAAACTAACTGATTTTGAAAGGGTGGAAGTATGGAGGAGAATTAAACAGAATGATATTAAAATCCTTGTCGGAACAAAGAATGCTTTGTTTTTACCCTATCAGAACCTGGGACTGATCATTGTAGATGAAGAACACGATTCCGCTTATCGGCCAAGAGAAATTACCCCGCATTTTAATGCAAAGGATTCAGCTTTAATATTGGGTGGATTTTATGGAGCTGGAGTGATTTTAGGTTCTGCAACCCCTTCCGTGGAAAGCTATTTTCGGGCGAGAAAAGATAAAATGAAGTATATTTTCCTGAACGAGAGATTTGGGAATGTAAAGCTTCCTGAATATGAATTGATTAACCTGAAAGAAGCTCAGGACTCCAAAAAAGTTTCCGGAAATTTCTCATTACGGCTGATTGAAGAGATCAAAAAAACAATCGACGAAAAAAATCAGGCTATTATTCTCCATAACCGCAGAGGGTATTCTAATGTACTGGAATGTGAAAGCTGTGGCTACGTGAATTATTGCTCGAATTGTGACGTCGTGATGACGTATCACAAAGCCGCCAATGAAATGAAATGCCACTACTGCGGTCAGAGAGCTTCCAGACCAAGAACCTGTCCCAAATGCCATTCTGAAAATCTGAATGAGAAAGGAGTAGGTGTGGAGCAGATTCATGAGGAAGTTTCAAAATTATTTCCGGATAAAGAAGTCGATCGTATGGATGTAGATTCTATGCGTAAGAAATTTGCCTATGAAAAGCTGTATGAGAAAATAGAAGACCGCGAAACGGATATTGTAGTCGGTACCCAGATGATTTCCAAAGGGCTGGATTTTGATCATATTGAGCTGGTGGCCATTCCAAAGGCAGATTCCTTATTATATGTCCAGGATTTCAGGGCAGAAGAAAGGGCGTATCAACTAATTACGCAGGTTTCCGGCAGGGCAGGACGGGTTTCCGGAAATGGGAAAATTCTGATCCAGACATTTAATCCCGATCATTCTGTTTTCCAGCTGATCAAAATGAATAATATTCCGAAAATCTATAAATATTTTCTCACAGAACGTCAGAAATTCCACTATCCGCCTTTCACAAAGCTCATTATGATAGAACTGAAACACAGAAGAGTAGATAAAGTGAACCGTGCGTCCCAGTTTTTGGGTTCTATTCTGCGGAAATACCTTCCAGAGGAATGTGTATTAGGCCCGGAAAAATCACAGATTGCTAGGATCAATAATTTCTACCAGTTCCAGATTCTATTAAAATTGCCGCGCGGGAAAAACTATGAGAAATTCAAAGCGATGGTTTTATTAAGTTTGAATGAATTTGATGAAATTACTGCTTATCAAAGCATTAAAAAAGATGTATTTGTTGATTTTTAACAATTTTTAACATACTTTACGGTCTTTTATTACCTGTTAATAGCTGCACTTCTAACAATAATTTCTACTTTTGGTCGTTGATTTAATGTTTGGCTCTTTTATTGAATGATTATAATGAATCGTTTTTTATGAGCTCCAGACATAGAAACTAAAAGAATATAGATGGTAAATTTCAGAAAATATGTTTCAACTGCAGCGGTATTGGCTTCCGGATTTTTCCTTGCTCAATCTACCGTTTCTACTGTTCTTTACTCTCAGATGTACGATAGTCCAAGAAGCAACTTAAGCTTGCCTTCCCCTATCAGTTCATCAGCTGAGAAAACGATCTTATCGGCGAAAGAACTTGTAGATATTAATGTAAACACTATGATGACTGATCCTGTGCTGAAAAATGCAACCTGGGGATTTGTAGTGTACGACCCGAAAACGAAGAAAGTCATTTCTTCGTATAATGAAAATACGCCTTTGGTTCCGGCTTCTACCACGAAATTATTAACTACCGAAACAGCATTAAACCTGTTAGGTGAGAATTATCGCTGGATGACTCAACTGGAATATTCAGGAAACATCGATGAAAATGGAGTGTTGAATGGAAATCTTTATGTGGTAGGAAGCGGAGACCCTTCTATGGGAACAAACAAAGCCGGTGCCTGGTCTTATAGAGATATTATTTCAGACTTCATGAGCGGATTATCCCGTGAAGGTATCAAAAAAGTAAATGGAGATATTATTATCCAAACAGCGCTTTTCAAAGGCAATATTGCAAGGCTTCCGGAAAATGTTGTTTGGCTGGAGAGTAATAACTACTATTTGCCGGTAGGGACTACCCGCGAAATTAATCCTGCAAACGAAAAACTGATCACGAAAAAAGGAAATTCATCATCAGAGAAAAAGTACTTCTATGTTTCTCCCTATATGAACCAAATGGTTTTTGCAGAGAAATATGAAGGTAATGGAACACTGACTACAAAAATACCGGATGCTCCGGCATATCTGGCCAATACATTCAGAACAACGTTAGTGAAAAGTGGTATTCCGGTTACAGGAAAAGTAACTCCCAGAATGACGGAAGCAGAACCTGAAAACAGAAAAATGGTTTCAGCATACAAATCTCCGACATTAGGTGATATTATCTTTTATACCAACCAGCACAGCGATAATTCTTTAGCAGAAGCATTATTGAGAACGGTAGGTTTCCAGAAGCTGGGTGACCAGACATTGGAATCTGGAAGAGTAGTGGTAACAGATCACTTAAAAGAAAGTGATTTTGATATGAACGGCTTGAATTATATGGACGGAAGCGGACTTTCGAAAAATAATAATATAACACCGATCTCTCAGGTGAAGTTCTTAACCTCTTTGATGAATCAAAAGTATTATAATACTTATCTTACTTCATTACCGGTAGGCGGACAGTCCGGAACCTTAAAGAGAATGTTTATCGGAACAGGAAACGGACAGATATTTGCGAAAACAGGAACCCTGAATAAGGTGAAAGCATTAGCAGGATATTTAAAAACAAATTCCGGAAAAACATTAGTATTTTCATTAATGGTTAACAATTATGCAGGATCAGTAGATATGGTGAAGAAAAGAATGGAGAAAATTCTGGAACCTGCCTTAGATTTATAAAAATATTTACCTTAATATTATGAAAACCTTTTAATCAATGATTAGAAGGTTTTTTTTATCTTTGGATGTATAACCATCTGAATATGAGAAATTTTTACATAGTATTGATAAGTTTTATTTTTGGTCAGCAGCTCTATGCTCAAAATCTCAATCAAAACATCGAAATGAAGGGGTTAATCGTTAAAGAAATGAAATCTTATACTCATAAGATGACTACTTACAACCTTAATCCTAATACATTAAACTACGATCTTATGTATCAGAGGTTGGAGGTGAGTCTGGATCCGGCTGTATATAATATTTCGGGATCTGTAACGTCACATTTCAAACCTAATCAGAGTATGGGAAGTATGTATTTCGATCTTGACAACACGTTAATGGTTTCTCAGATTCAGTACCACGGAAGCAATCTTCTCTTTCAGCATCTGGCAACAAAAGAAGTGAAGGTCGATTTTCCGGTGGCCCTTCCAGCCAATACCCTTGATTCATTAACGATATTTTATTCCGGTGCTCCGGCAACCACTAACAATGCTTTTTCTATCGGAACACAGAGTTCAACTGCAATTCTTTCTACCTTAAGTGAACCTTATGGTGCTCAGGATTGGTTTCCCACGAAACAAAGTCTTAATGACAAAATCGAAAGGTTTGATTTTAAAATTACGACTCCTTCACAATATAGTGTAGCAGCGAACGGAAAATTCATGTCTGAAACGTTACTTCCGAATGCACAAAAATTAACATTCTGGCGGACGGCATATCCTACGTCAGCTTATCTTATCGGACTTTCCATTACAAATTTTACAAAAATTACTGATACGATGGGAACACCGCCATTTCCTTTTGTGAATTATGTATATCCATCTACTGCAGCGAATACAACAAGTATGTCTAATATAGAATGGACTAAACAAGTGATGAACTTATTTGAGACCTATTTCGGACCTTATCCGTTCCGTAATGAAAAATATGGGCATATGGAATCTAAATATGGAGGCGGAATGGAACATCAAACCATGTCCTCGATGGGAAGTTGGAGTAAAAATCTTATTGCCCATGAGTTGACCCATCAGTGGTTTGGGGATAAAGTTACCTGCGGAGCATGGAATGATATCTGGCTGAACGAAGGGTTTGCCACATTTGGAACGCATCTGGCTAATGAGAAGCTCATTATGTCCAATACTGAGTTTATGAACTATCTTTTGGGACAGAAAGATTTAATTACTTCTTCTCCGGGTGGAAGTACCTATGTTTCGGACACGAATCTGGCGAATGTTAATGCAGTCTTTGATAGCAGACTTTCTTATGCTAAAGGAGCTTATATTTTAAGAATGCTTAAATGGATGTTGGGAGATACTGTTTTCTTTCAGGCCCTCAGGGAGTATCATGCCAGACCGGCTCTAGCGTATAACTATGTGAGAACCGCCGATTTTAATGCTTCATTACTGCAGTCTACAGGAAAAGATTTTACCGGATTTTTCAGCGATTGGCTGTATGGAGAAGGATATCCTACCTATACCATCAGATGGAAACAGTCCGGGAACCAGATTATTATTAAAGCTTCCCAGGCGCAGAGTAATCCTTCAGTGAGTTTCTTTGAAATGCCGTTACCTATCAAAGTCAATGGAACGGGTGGACAAGCGGCTTATTTTGCTTTAGATAATACATCCGATAACGAATATTTTTCAGAATCGGTTTCTTTTCCGATAGCTAGTGTTGAATTTAATTATGAATATCAGATATTGGAAAAAAATTCTACCGTTATACAGGACACGAGTTTAAGCACTGAATCTGCAGCATTTGAAAATTTTGCTTTATATCCAAATCCTGCAAAGAATGAAATCTATGTAAAAGGAATTCATAAAGAAGCCGATTATTCGATCCATACGATTGATGGACGACTGGTGAAAAAAGATACTTACCAGCCTCATAAACCAGTTGTTATTTCTGAATTGATCCCCGGAACGTATATTTTCACCATCAAAGACCAAAATATAAAATTCATCAAGCATTAAAAAGTGAATTTTTGATGGAAAATATTCAAGATTAAAATTGTGGAATAGTAATAATATTATGAATACTATGGTTATATATTCCTTCAATGCCTATTATTTTTTTTAAATATATTTATTTTACTTGTGATAACTATTTAATCATTAATGAGGCAGTTTTTTATTTATATTTGGGCTCAATAATATATTGACTATGAGAATACTTTATTTCTTTATTTTGGGACTGCTGGTACCGCAGCAGTTTTACGCTCAGAATGAACATAATATTGACAGGAAAGGACTGGTGGCAATGGAAAAGAAATCCTTTGCTAAAAAAATGATCGCTTACAATGTAAATCCTAATACCTCAAATTATGACCTTCAGTATCAGCGGATGGATGTTGCTTTGAATCCCTCCATCTATGCTATTTCGGGTTCTGTAACATCCCATTTTAAACCGAATCAGAATATGAGTACCATCTATTTTGATCTTTCGGATGAACTGTCTGTATCTCAGGTGAAATATCATGGAACTGATATCACATTTCAACAGCTTCCTACCAAAGAACTGAAAATAGATTTTCCAGCATCGCTTCCGGCGAATACATTGGATTCTCTGACCATTAATTATTCTGGAGCTCCTTCACAGGATTACGATGCTTTTTTTAACGGAACTCAAGGCGGAACTGCTATTCTTTCTACACTAAGTGAACCGTATGGCGCTCAGGACTGGTTTCCTACCAAACAAAGCCTTAATGACAAAATTGAAAGGTTTGATTTTAAAATTACAACCCCTTCACAATATAATGTGGCAGCAAATGGAAAATTGATGTCTGAAACCTCTCTTCCGAACGGGCAGAAGCTTACCTTCTGGAGAACAGCTTATCCGACTTCAGCCTATCTTATTGCGCTTTCCATTACCAATTATGTAAAATTGAACAGCACCATCGGAAATCCCCCGTTTCCATTTGTGAATTATGTATATCCGTCTACCAATTCCAATACCACGATAATGGCCAATATAGAATGGACCAAACAGATCATGACGACTTTTGAGACGTATTTCGGACCTTATCCTTTCCGAAACGAAAAGTATGGGCACATGCAATTCCAGTGGGGAGGAGGTATGGAACATCAAACCATGTCTTCTATGGGGAGCTGGAGCAAGGATATTATTGCTCATGAATTAACCCACCAATGGTTTGGAGATAAAGTGACCTGCGCTACCTGGAATGATATCTGGCTGAATGAGGGATTTGCCACTTTTGGAGAACACCTTGCCAATGAAAAACTCTTAATGACTAACACCCAGTTTATGAGCTATTTATTAGGTCAGAAAAACCTTATTACAGGAAGTACCGGGGGAAGTACCTATGTTTCTGATGCAGAACTTTCCGATACAGACCGTATTTTCAGCAGCAGACTTTCTTATGCAAAAGGAGGATATATTGTACGAATGCTTAAGTGGATATTGGGTGACACAGCTTTCTATCAAGCGTTGAAGGACTATCATGCAAGACCGAATCTTGCGTATGGATATGCCAGTACGAATGATTTTAAAGCCTCGTTTCTGCAGTCTACCGGAAAAGACTTTACTGAGTTTTTTAATGACTGGCTGTACGGACAGGGATATCCTACGTATACTATTAAATGGAAGAAATCAGGAAATCAGATGATTTTTAAAGCGTCTCAGACACAGAGTAATGCTTCAGTGAGCTTCTTTGAAATGCCGTTACCAATCAAAGTTACTGGAACAGCAGGAGAAACTGCTTATTTTGCTTTGAATAACACTTCCAACAATCAGTATTTCTATGAAACAGTTTCCTTTCCGGTTGCCAGTGTTGAATTTAATTATGAATACCAGATTCTAGAGAAAAACTCAACTGTTTCACAAGATACAACGTTAAGTACAGCATCTGTTGAGGTTGAAAACTTTGCATTATATCCAAATCCTGCCAAAAATGAACTGTACATAAAGGGAATTCATAAAGCAGCAGATTACAGCATTCATTCTATCGACGGGCGATTAATGAAAAAAGATACTTATCAGCCTAACAAAGCGATTCCTATTTCAGAATTGATTCCAGGGACGTACATTTTCAGCATTAACGAAAAGAGTATCAAATTCATCAAACATTAGAATTAGAAGATTATATAAATCCAGCCTTTGGATCAGGTAATCCAGATAACTAAGCCTCTCCTGTATTATTGTTTTAAATAATTATGGAGAGGCTTTTTTAATAATTGGAAAATTAGTAAAAAATAGGATAGAAAAAATACAGAGAACGTTCAGCGGATGTTATGGCATAAAGTAATTCCATGGTATAAAATTTTTAATGGTTAATAATTAATATAGAACAAGCTTTCAAATCAGGAAGCTTTTTTGTTTTTTTATGGCTCTTAAAGCTTTTCTTTTTGCTTTGTTTACCTTGTGCCGAAACCAGATTTCTCTGAAAATATTTCGCATGGCATTATCAAAATACCGGATAAGCACTACATTTTTAAACCCCCGCCACTTTTCAAGCCAGCTTGAAGGTAATGCTCTCACAGAAACAGAATACCCTTCTGTTTCATATTGTATATAGTGCCACCATCCGGAAGGGATATAAAGCGTTTCGCCTGGCCCTATGACCGCTTCATACCCGTTGAGGTAGCGCAGTGCAGGAAATTCATCATAATCCGGTTCTTTAATATTAGTGATGCTGTGAAAATTATAGGGCAGTTTATACATCAGATCTGATTGTTCCCACGGAAAAAGCCAGATTCTTTTAATCCCCTGAAACTGGGTAATAAACACATGAGACATGTCAATATCTATATGGTTTCTGGTAATAGAACCCTCACCGCCAAAGAACATAAAGGGGAGCCATTTTAATATTTTGCCGTTGGTGACATCATTGTAATGGATGTCATCTTTAAGCGCCGGATACAGGCTTAATAAATTGAATAAAAAAAGTCTGTTTTCAGTAGGTGAGGAGCTTATTATATCCAGATATTCTGAAAAGGTAGATTGGGCAATAGGTTTGCTGGCCACACGATCCAGTGATTCCAGTTCGCTTCCGTAAATATTCACTTTTTGATTTCCGGCAATTTCTTTAAAGTATTCATAATTCCATTTTTTGAAAGCGGGGCTTCCCGGATCTACAAAATCCTTCAGAATGATAGGTCTTCGGGGTTTCATATAAGTATTTAAAAAATCTCGGGATGATAATGTTTTAGCTCTTTCTACTGGTGATAACCTCATTTTCATGAATTTTGAAAGACAAAGATAAATATTATCCTACTAAAATAGTAGACTATTATATGAAAATCCAGTATTTCATTCAAATTTTTAGAATTAAAACCATAAAAGCTTATACTTTACAGCCTTTTTACTAAATTAGCGCATCTAAAAATTTACTAAAAATGATCTCTGAAAAATATCTTCAAAATTTACAGAACGAACTTCAAAATATTGATAATGACGGGCTTTACAAGAGAGAAAGAATTATTACTTCTCAACAGAGTGCGGAAATAGAAGCGAACGGTAAAAAGCTGTTGAACTTCTGTGCCAACAATTATTTGGGATTATCAAACCATCCTGAAGTGATGAAAGCTTCTCAGGACATGATTGGTTCTCATGGATATGGAATGTCATCGGTTCGTTTTATCTGTGGAACTCAGGATATTCATAAGCAATTGGAAGAGAAGATCGCTCAGTTTCTGGGACTTGAAGATACTATTTTGTATGCAGCTTGTTTTGATGCGAATGGAGGGGTTTTCGAACCTTTATTCACCGAAGAAGATGCTATTATTTCAGATGAACTGAACCATGCTTCTATTATAGATGGAGTTCGTCTTTGTAAAGCAGCAAGATACCGTTACAAAAATAATAATATGGCGGATCTGGAAGCGCAGTTAATTGCAGCTTCTGAAAAGAACCACCGTTTCAAAATCATCGTTACCGACGGAGTTTTCTCAATGGACGGTATTGTTGCAGACCTGAAAGGAGTGTGTGATCTTGCTGATAAGTATGATGCATTGGTCATGGTAGATGATTCTCATGCTACAGGTTTCATCGGAAAAACAGGACGGGGAACCCACGAAGCGAATGAAGTAATGGGTAGAGTAGATATCATCACTTCTACCTTAGGAAAAGCGCTTGGCGGTGCATTGGGAGGATTTACTTCCGGTAAAAAAGAAATCATCGACATGCTGAGACAGCGCTCTCGTCCCTATTTATTCTCTAATTCATTGGCTCCCGGAATTGTAGGGGCAGCTTTAAAAGTGTTGGAGATGATCTCTGATGATACTTCACTTCGTGATCAAGTCATGGAAAATGCAGTGTATTTCAGAACGGAAATGAAAGCTAAAGGCTTTGATATTCCTGACGGTGATGCTGCGATTGTTCCTGTGATGCTATATGATGCGCCTCTTGCTCAAAAAATGGCTGAAAAGCTTATGGACGAGGGAATTTATGTTATTGGATTCTTCTATCCGGTAGTACCAAAAGGAAAAGCGAGAATCAGAGTTCAGCTTTCTGCAGCTCATACAAGAGCTCACTTGGATAAAGCAATTGCTGCTTTTGAAAAAGTAGGAAGAGAGCTTAATGTAATTTCTTAATCATACATATAAAAGCAGGTTTATGAAAAAAATATTGCTGATCATTGGTTTTGTTTGTTTTCAAAGCTTCTCTGCACAAAACATTATGGATTTCGATCTTAAAAATGTTGAACTGCAGGGGATGAAACCTGCCAGAATAAGTCAGGAAATGAAAAATATTGGGATCACAAAAATGCCCTTTGTGACAAGTGATCCCAACATTATTGCTAAAGTTACGGATGGTGATATCGCTTCAAAGAGTAAAACAGTCTATGCATTTACCTATGATAATCCCGATGACGATCTGAATGACGGCGGAGTTTTCATTTATCAGTTTGTCTCCAAAAAAGATATGGAAAGCTATATTTCCGGTATGTTTGAGCAGTCGAATTATAGAATTTTGGTGAAAGATCTGTTCGTGATCAAAATCTGGAGCGACTATGGTTATCAGATCGAAGGAAAAGAGACCAGTGATGATCACTTGAACAAAATGGAGAAATATTATACCAAATTGGGAGCAAAAAAGATCATCCTGAAGAAAGACGAATCCAGTACAGCAGTAACAGACCAAGTTTATACCCATTAGCATATCCAACAATGCTTTATACCATAATAAAAGCCCTGCATATCATCTTTATGGTGAGCTATTTTGCGGGAATTTTCTATCTCGTAAGGATTTTTGTCTACTATAAAGATACAGACGAATTTGCTGAAGATAAAAAAAGAATTTTGCGCGAGCAGTACACGTTCATGGCCAGAAGGCTATGGAATATCATCACCGTTCCGGCCGGCATTATCATGGCGGTTTGCGGATTGATTATGATTTTTTTGAATCCCGGATTGATGAAGATGTCCTGGTTTCATTTAAAACTGACTTTCCTGATCGGTTTGGCCGTCTATCATTACTGGTGCTGGAAAAAAGTGCTGCTGCTGAAAGCCCTTAACGGAAATACCCTTGAAACAGCCAATATAAAATTGAGACAGGCCAATGAAATTGCCACTTTCATTTTATTCCTTGTCGTCTTTACCGTGATTTTAAAATCGATGGCTATTGAATACTGGTGGCAATTAATTACCGGATTTTTCGTTCTGGTAGTGTTGATCATGATGACCGTGAAACTCGTTAATAAAAATAAAAAGAAGAAATAATGGTTGAGGTATTATAGACTGTACTACCTTTTACCTTTTTTACAAAAAAACTATGATTGCAATTTTAAAGAAAGAACTTTGGAGTTACTTCGGAAACTGGAGCGCATGGATCATTATCGCTGCCTTCAGTCTGATAGCGACTCTTTTTCTGTTTTTTTTCGATAACGATTCTAATATATTTGAAATCGGGATGGCCTCTTTACAGAGTTACTTTGAGTTGGTTCCCTGGCTGCTGATGTTTATTATGCCTGCATTATCCATGAAATCCTTTGCGGAAGAACATCAAACAGGAACCCTGGACTGGCTTTTTTCACAACCGCTGAAAGTTTCAGATCTTGTTATCGGAAAATTTCTTTCCGTATGGATTGTTGGAATTTTATGCCTTATTCCTTCACTGATTTATCTCTATACCGTTTACGTGCTGGGAGTTCCTGCCGGAAATATCGATATGGGAATGACTTTCGGAAGCTATATCGGACTGATTATTCTTATCGCGGCTTTTTCAGGCGTGGGAATTTTAGCTTCTTCATTGTCTCAAAACCAGATCATGGCTTATCTGCTGGGCATTTTCATGTGCTTCATCATGTATTTCGGAATCGAGCAGCTGGCAAGCTATAAATTATTAGGCGGTGCCGACTTTATTCTTCAGAATGTAGGTTTTTACCAGCATTTCTTAGGATTTACAAGAGGGCTTATCGATTTTCGGGATGTTGCCTATTTTGTTTTGATTATCGGTGTTTCATTAGTATTGTCGAATCATTTTATCAATAAAAAAAAGTAGAATTATGAAGAAGATATCCTTTAAATCTCCGTTAGGAATTTTACTTTTTGTGGTGCTGCCGTTAGTTATTATTCTGGCAGTATCAGGAATACGTTTAGATTTAACCAAAGAAAAAAGATATACTCTTTCCGATAGCACCGTGAAAGTTTTAAAGGCTGTTAAAAAGCCAATGACAGTTGAGGTGTACCTGGAAGGTGATTTTCCGGCAAGCTTTAAACAGCTGCAGGGAGAAACGAAATTTATGCTGGAAGAGTTCAGAAAGATCAATCCCAACATCGATTTCAAATTCATAGATCCTATTAAAACCAAAATGTCTCAGGATACTTTGATGGCGATGGGAATGCAGCCTTCTGTATTGCCTGATATCAAAGACGGAAAAGTTTCTCAGATTACGTTGTTTCCGTATGCGGTGATCCGTTATGACAAACGGGGCGTATCTATCCCGTTGGTAGTACAGCAGACAGGGATTGATGCAGATCAGCAGCTGACAAGATCTATTGAAGGACTCGAATACAGCCTTGTTTCGAATATTAAAAATATTTCTGCCGATAAAAGAAAAAAAGTAGGGATTTTGGTGAGTCAGGACGAATTAAGTCCCGATGAATTCCAGGGCTTTATGCATCTGGCACTGGAAAATTATGACGCAGGTCCTATTATTCCTAAAAATCAGACTGAGCTTACGGTTGCCGATCTTCCTTTATTAAAACAGATGAGTGCACTGGTTATTGCTAAGCCAAGAAAAGCTTTTACAGACGGTGAAAAAGTAATCCTTGACCAGTTTATCATGAACGGGGGTAAAACACTTTGGATGATCGACGCAGTGAATGCAGAAATGGATACGCTGACCCGGTCTAAAAAAATAATGCCTTTCCCTGTGGATATCAATATGACGGATTTCTTTTTCAATTATGGAATCAGGATCAATCCGGCTTTGGTCAAAGATGTTAAAAAGTTTGCTTTACTGAGACTGGTAACCGGAGAAGTAGGAGGGAACCCGCAGTATACAAGCCTTCCTTGGCCGTATTTCCCACTGGGAATTGCTGAGCAGGATAATCCTGTGACGAAAAATATCAATCCTGTGAAGTTTGAATTCCCAACATCTATTGATACTTTGGGAAGGAAAAATATTAAAACCAGAGTTCTTTTTGAATCAAGTGAAAGAACCCTGTTAAAGCAGGTTCCGAATTATGTTGATCTTAAAGAAATTGCAAGTGTAGACAGCCTGGGACAAATGGAAAAGCCAAGTACCCCGAAGATCTTTGCGGTAGCACTGGAAGGGAAGTTTAGTTCTGCGTATGCATCAAGAATTGAAAGGAAATCTTACCCAGGTTTTAAAAGCCAAAGTCCCGATAATAAAATGATCGTTATTGCTGACGGCGATGTCGGGAGAAATAAAGTGATCAAAGGAGAACCATTACCTTTAGGGGTAGACATGCTGACCAATGAGCAGTTCGGAAACGAGCAGTTCCTGAGAAATGCTCTGGATTATCTGCTGGACGACAGCAACCTGATGGAGCTCAGAAACCGTAACATCGAAGAAAGACTACTGGACAGACAAAGAATTACCGAAGAAAAAAGTAAATGGCAATGGATCAATCTACTGCTTCCTTTAGTAATCATCGGACTGTTGGGAGCTTTGTTCTTCTGGTTGAGGAAAAGAAAGTTTAATTAATAAGGATGAAGATTAGCTTACTATTTTTCTGTTTTATTTTTGTGAATATTTTTTCACAGGATCTTTCTACTTATAAGAGCATAAAGGCAATGAATAATGAAGAAAAATGGATGTATGAGCTTTTGAAGAAATCTATTCTCAGGAAGTCAAAGGATTCCGGGGAAGTCCATTTTTTTCCCATCTATAAAGTAAGTGAAACTCCTGATTCTTACAGTTTCAGTACGATTATATATGATCTTCCTTCAGGATCCAACTGTGCGGGAGGTCTTTATACCTCTACATATTCGGCCAATCTTATTAGTAAGAAAATTATCGAACCCAAAATAAAGAACGGGATTGTTGCTTCTTCATATGGTAGAGGGTCAGATAAAAAAGCGGAAGAGAATAGAAACATCACCTATGCTATAGAGATATATGACCAGGATGATACGAGAATGCATCCTCCGGTTCTTTACAGTAAGTACAGTGATAAGCCTTTTCCATCTTCGGGCTTTAAAAATGGGACAATGTCCTATTCTGTTTTTAAGATTGAGAATAAACTGGATCCTTCATTATACAAGACGGTCTATCCTTCTGTACGGTATGCCAATAAAAATTTTGCAGTGGTAAGCAACGGAACGGCATTTGGTATTGTCAATAATAAAGATGAAACTTTAGTTCCTTTCCAATATCAGATGATTAAAAATGATGGTTTTGGTATCCAGGCCACTGAAAAGGGAAAATCCTTTTTTATTGATCTTAGGAATAAAAAGCTCAGTAAGGAATATGATAACATCATCAGAACGTGTTTTTCTTCTTATAAAGATAATCAATTGGAGGTTCGTGCAGGAAAAAATGTCAACATAATAGACCTACATTATCAGGAAAAACTGGGTCCGGGATATACCTCTTTGCAGGCTTTAAGTCTTAAAAATAGACTGCTCACAAAGAAAGAAAACGGAAAACAGGCAATAGTGTCTACCGAAACCTGGAAAGAACTGTACAGTTATAATACCATAGAAAATATGGATTATGAAACAATGCTGGTAAGTGATCATGGCAAATATGGACTCGTTAGTGTTGATGATAAAAAAATCCTGGATCTTATCTACGACCATATCGGATACCTCATCACATCCTCTCAGTTATTTTATGTTGTTAAACAGAATAATGCTTTAGCTTTATATAAGGATAAGAAGTTTTTAACTGGTTTTGATTATGACAGTATAACGAATTTTGATTCTGTTTTTAAAGTTGAAAAGAAAGGTAAATTTGGTCTGATTAACGGAAAGGGGGAGGTTATTGTTCCTGTAAAATATGTCAGAATAACCGCTGAGAAAGGTGAGTATTATGCATATAAAAATTCTGAAAAATTTGATCAATACGATAGAAAAGAAAACTATTAAAAAAAGAGAAACCGAAAAGTCTCTCTTTTAATTACATTAATACATTATACTTTTTACAATATATACTTTATATAATACAAAACAATTACCAGGGACTCATTCCAGTCTCATCCTCAATATCGTTGCTGAAAAACTGTCCTGTAGGAGCATTCTCGTCCGTCAGCGTGTGTTTAACGATAAAAGAGGCGGCACTTTCTACAGAGCCCGGACCATTGTGGCCATTAAAATCGGTTGCGGTATATCCCGGGTCAATTGCATTGACTTTGAATGGCAACTCTCTCAATTCGTAAGCTAAAACAATGGTGTAGGCATTCAACGCTGATTTTGAAGGACCGTAGGCCGCTGCTTTTACATGATAGTATTTCCAGTTCGGATCGCTGTGTAACGTTAATGACCCGAGTCCGGACGTGATATTGCTGATCCTTGGACTTTCTGATTTTTTCAGCAGTTCTAAAAATGCCTGAGTAACACTGATTACCCCAAAGAAATTGGTGTCAAATACCTCCTGAATATCTTTAATAGAAGCATTTGCAGCAGTTTGCGGATTTGTTCCCAGAATTCCTGCATTGTTGATCAGGATATCCAGTTTTCCTTGTTCTTTTTCAATGGTATTTTTTGCGGCTGCAATGGAATCAGGATTGGTAACATCGATTTCAATGGCTTTGATATGCTGAAATCCCTGATCATTAAGTTCCTTGACAACAGCTTCTCCTTTTTCAAGATTCCGGCTTCCCAGATAGACGAATAATCCCTTTGCTGAAAGTTGTTTTGCCGTTTCCAGGCCGATGCTTCTGTTGGCACCTGTAATTAATACTGAATTCATATTCTTTGTTTTTAATTGATGAGGTAAAATTCCGCCAATTAAATAAGATTGTATTTGTCATTTGGCAAAAAGCAAAAAAATATAACGGGCATATAACATCTTGTTTTCCGGTTCTTGATTCTCATTTCATTCACCTGATATTTTTCCTGATTCTGCTCAGCGAAGACTGTGTCACTCCCAGGTAAGAAGCAATATAGGAAAGTGGAATTCTGTTGACGACATTAGGGTAAATCTCCATAAATTTCAGGTAGCGGGTTGTGGCATCTTCTGAAACCAGAGGACTTCTTCTTTCTACTTTTTGAATGAGTGCTCTTGAAATAATTTTATGGACGATCACTTCCCAGCCGACAATGGTCTGTAACAGTTCCAGCCAGTCCTTTCTGGAAAAAACGATCAGTTTACAATCTGTAATAGCTTGAACATAACTGCTGGAGCAGATTTCATTATCAAAACTTTCCAGATCTACGACGAGATTATTTTCTTCAATAAAGTATTTGGTGATTTCTTCGCCTTTGTTATTATAATAGCAGACTCTAAGAATACCTTCTACAATAAACCCGACCTGGCTGGCAATTTTTCCGGCTTCCGAAAAATATTCGTCTTTGGAAAGCTCTATTTCCACAGCTTTACTGGACATAAAATCGATTTGCTGCTGATTGAGATTTCCAAATCTTAAAATATATTCAAATAATTCTTTCATGACAGCAAGTTAATCAAACTTAGTTTTTTAATATTTGTCATTTGGTAAATAATCGTAACAAAAAAGAGAAACGTTAAAGCTTCTCTTTGTCTATTAATTTTCCAGCACAGGAATAAGATGTTCCCATTGTAACTGTTTCGCATAGTCCAATGCTGTTTTTCCTTTTTGTGACTGAAGATTTCTATCACCTCCGGCTTCTAGAATCACTTCCACAGAACTTAAATTTCCGGCAATAGTTTCTCTGTGAAGAAGACTTAAGCCGTTATCATCCGTATTGGTTAATTCATTCGGATATTCCTGTAAGAATTTAACGAAATCTTCCTTCATATTCCTGCTCATCGGATGTTCAATAAGATTTTCAGGTTTTTCTTTCTGTTCGTGAACGACTTCAATATCATTAAAATCTCCAAAATCCAGTTGCCAGGCATCATCATGTTCCTGTCTTTCATCTTCCGGCATATCAGCACGCATTTTCTGGATAGTGAATCCGCCGTACGCTTTAGGTATAGGTTCCTGAGAAGAAGAGAAGAGTTTTGAAAGTCCTGTAGGCTTTTTTACTGATGGAGTGATGGCAAAAAGCCAGTCGCTGATTTCATTGAGAGGAATTTCAAAATAATCTCCGGGCTGTATATTCGTGAGATCATTAGGTTCATTGATGAGGTAACCTTTTACGTGGTCGCCGTCAAAATCAATGTCATTGATCCACATATGTTCTACAATATTCTTTCCGGTTTCCGGATCTTCCTGTGAAAAGGCAGCTTTTACGCATGCAAGATTAAGTCCGGGAATAATTCTTCTGTATTCCCAGGATTGCTCTCTCCAGAAATATTTAAAGGTATCCTGCGCTTTTTTGTACGCTTCAATCATTTTAGGATCCGTTCCGTCAGTAAAAATAAACGAGTTGTTTTCCATTGTTATTATTAAGTTGTGATGTATGTGATGAGAGAATAGAAAGTAAGTTGCGGGTTGTGGTTTGGTGAGTCCTCACCGGGTACAATGTCAAAGAATGGTTGAGCACCCGCAAACCGGTACTTTTATGAGGTCTAAAATACAAAAATAAGCATAGTGATGCTTTGCCTCTATGTAAATTTTAAATGAAATTGTGAATATTTATGACTTTTTATAAATACTTATTCTAAGAGTTTTTACTCGCTTTTTTAGGAAGCATGGCTGCAGTTTTATAATAGCTGATATCTTCCTCAAACTTCTTCTGAAGATTTTGAAAGGTTCCGTAATCATAATATTCCCATTCCTGGTCGTCCTCACGGTTAGGGGTTTTGTCTATCGCGAGTTCCAGTTTTCCGTCTTCCTGATAACTGAATTCTATAGCTGCATATTTTTCTCCGTTTTCATCATTGGTATACCAGCATTTGGTCGTTCTATCCAATACGGGTTCCAGGGTTTCATTATCAATGACCTGAGAACAGATGAAATTTTCAGGATCCTTAGTTGTGAAAATGGATTTTGAAATCAGCGGTTCCTCATCTACTGTTAATGAATACAGCTTGTTGGTTGTTATAATAAAGTCATCGAATGTTTCCTTTTTTTCTATATCGAAGAAATTGGATTTCTCCTTTAAATCATTGAATACTTCATTCTCATCTTCTTCATCAAGGAAATAATTGATATTGTATATTTCATCATCACTTACAAAATCTATCTGCTTCAGGAGCCCGGAATCTTTCAGATAATAATAAAGATGATATTCATTCAATTGTTCCGCTGCAGCTTTTGAAACGGTTTCTCCGAAAATATTTTTGTATACTTTTTTCATGTCCTTAGGGGTATTTCGTTGTTGCATTGTCATTAAGCCGGAAACGGGCATTGCATTCTCTTAAAAACTGATTATTCTTTATTAACAGAAATGTATTTAATGGTATTTCTTACATTGATTGAAACAGGTCTGGTATTATTTTACATTCACCACTTGATTGTTATCTTCAAAGATATTAAAAACCACAAAATCAGGGAATCATTTCTGCATTTTTATAATAAGGATGCTGAGATAAAAAGTCAGGAAAAAACAGTTCCATTTCAGAAACGGTAATGCTTCCGTTATTTTCAGCAACAAATGGAGGTTCAAAACCCTTCATAAGCAGGAGTTCTCCGCTGTTTTTATAGACAAATTCAAAGACTTCTTTTGCATCCTCAATATAGTATTTCCGGGTTTCAATATCATGAACTCCCTTGAAATAACTTTCTTCCCGTTCATAAATCATGCAGTTGTTCTGATCGAATAAGGTCGTAATACAGAATTCATCATAAATACCGTCAGCAGTATAAAATCTATTGACCTCTTTTGTATACCCATTAAGTTTTTCAGTTTTTACCACCGCAAACCCTTCGATTCCTGCATAATCTTTACCAATGGTTTCTATGGCCTCCTGTTCTGTTTCATGATCCTGTAGATAATAGAAAACTGTGAGCAATTTATGTTCGTCATATTCTTCTCTTTTCAGAATTGTTCCATTTTCTTCATAAACTTTATAATGGTACAAAGAAGCTTCTTCAGGAATACTGATCCGTTTTCTGTTGTGATCTTCAAAGTAGGTAGTTACCAGCATTTGAAAAGTATTTTTATGAGTGGGAGACGAGGGTGAAAGAGGAGTCATAATGAAACTTTTCCAGAGCAGGAGGATTTCTCTGACTTCCTCAAAAGGAACTTCCCGGATCAGGACATCATCCTTGGTTTGAAAGAGAAGTGCTGTATTTGTATATTCAATGTGTATCGACTCTAAATAAATGTCTGATGCAGATTCAGGAGGATGGAAACCTTCATTAACGATACCATCAATAGTGGTAATAATGGCATCAATATCATCAGGATCCGAGTAGCGGTTCAGAAAATATCCCCAATATTCATCTTCCTCATCGTGTACAGCCTGCTTCTTCACGATTGTCTTCCCATGATGAAAAATGAAGGGACGACGGACAAAACGCAAATTGTATTGTTCTAAAATTTCCATTATGTGACTGTTTTCCTGATTATTTAAAACCTGGATATATTAAAAAAAAGCGCGAATTTTTCTGAAAATAAAGCGGACCGATCCTAATAAAAATTCATGGAGAACCCCTTCAACAATAGATTGAAAGATTCCGATCAATAATTCTGTCAGCAATTCAACGATAGCGGTCATTATAAACTGCTTACACGTCTTTTATGAAATCTTCATATTCGTAATAGAACCTCTCAAAACCATCCATTTTCTCTACAAAAAATTCGAAAATGTCCTGCCATGTATTTTTATTAAAAACAGAAACTCCGTGTTTTTCGATCCAGATTCTGCTGATCACTTTTCCGTTTTCCAGCGTAAAATGTTCTTCCTTATGAAAATCACCGATGAAATCTTTTAGGATGTCTTCTAAAGACCAGATCTTTTCATAATAGGCATTCCGGAAGATTTCGTCTTTCATTTCAATGTCCAGTGACACTTCTACCTTTTTATTGTCGGCATTAAATTTAAATGAAAGATCTTTCACTTTCGTATCATATAAAATCCATTTTCTGGGAAATGACTTACCAAAAGCCGTCCAAAACTCCTTTTTTAACTGCTGTGCTTCTTGTTTACTGAACATAGAACAAACTTAATAATTTAATGGCAGAAAGGCAAAAGTGGAGATTTATTTTTCAGACATCAGACATCAGACATCAGACAGCAAGCACTAAACACCAAATACTAAACAACAAACACCAAACGCTAAACACTAAAAACAAAACACCAACAACTAAAAACAGACAACTAACAACCATTCAATATTATAATCATCCAATTGAAACTATTTTCTTAAATTTGCTGTAATGTTGTCAAAAAAATCTCAATATGCTTTTAAGGCACTTTCATACCTTGTAGAAAAAAGGAATGGAGGCCCGGTTCTTATTTCCGAAATTGCGGAACATAAAAAGATCCCATTGAAATTCCTGGAAAATATTCTGCTTGAACTTAAAAAATCAGATATTCTGGATAGTAAAAAAGGAAAAGGCGGTGGATATTTTTTAAGGGAATTACCTGAAAATGTAAAGCTTGCAAAAATTATCCGTTTGGTAAACGGCCCTATTGCAATGCTTCCATGTGTAAGTCTGAACTTTTACGAGAAATGTGAAGATTGTAACGAAGATCATTGCGGTCTGCATGATGTGTTGATCGAGGTTCGCGACGCTTCACTCAAAATTTTAGAAGAAAAAACGTTATTGGATTTGATCGACTGATCAGATCCTTTTTTTTGAATAATTAGTCTACTTGTTTGGTAGAGTAATTAATTTGTTAGATATTTGCATGAACATCAAATGATACACTATGATTTCAAAAGAAGATGCAGATACCCTGAAACAGCTTTCAGCAGAAGAGGCATTGAAATTTATCTCAACAAAATTCTCTGATGGAGTTGTTTTTTCAACTTCATTGGGTCAGGAAGATCAGGTGATTACAGATATGATTTTCCGGAACAAGCTTCCTGTAAAAGTTTTTACTTTAGATACGGGAAGACTTTTTTATGAACATTACGAATTGCTTTCAAAGAATAATTCGAGATATAAAGTGAATACGGAAGTCTATTTTCCGGACGC
Organism: Chryseobacterium soli; assembly: GCF_000737705.1. Classification (GTDB taxonomy): domain Bacteria; phylum Bacteroidota; class Bacteroidia; order Flavobacteriales; family Weeksellaceae; genus Chryseobacterium; species Chryseobacterium soli. The sequence continues at coordinate 938,370 of NZ_JPRH01000001.1, forward strand.
TTCTGAAGTGGAAAAGTACGTCAATGAAAAAGGAATCAATGCTTTTTACCACTCTGTAGAAAACAGAAAAGAATGCTGTTTTATACGAAAAGTAAAACCTTTAAACCGTGCATTGGAAAATGCAAATGTATGGATTACAGGGCTTCGTTCCGAACAATCCGAAAACCGTGAAAATATGCCGGTGATCGAATGGGATGAAGAACGTAAACTTTACAAATACAATCCGCTCATTCACTGGTCCTATCAGGAGGTTCTGGATTATCTTGAACAGCATAAAGTTCAGGAACTGACATTGCATAAAAAAGGCTTTATCAGCGTAGGATGTCAGCCTTGTACAAGAGCAATAGAAGAAGGCGAAAACCAACGCGCCGGACGGTGGTGGTGGGAATCTTCACATAAAGAATGCGGTCTGCATACCAATTAATTAACATTTTCAAAAATAATAATGAGTACCCATACATTAGACTATCTGGAACAGCTGGAAGCCGAAAGCATTTATATCATGCGGGAGATTGCGGCTCAGTTTGAAAAACCGGCACTGCTTTTTAGCGGCGGAAAAGACTCTATAACGCTGGTTCATTTGGCGATGAAAGCCTTTGCACCTATGAAAATTCCTTTTCCTTTGGTACATATTGATACAGGACATAATTTTCCGGAAGCATTACAGTTCAGAGATTATTTAGCCAAAACGATCGGTGCAGAATTGATCGTAAGAAAGGTGGAAGACACGATCCGGGAGAAAAAATTAACGGAACCTAAAGGTAAATTTGCCTCCAGAAACTGGCTTCAGACTCATACGCTGTTGGAAACGATTGAAGAATTTCAGTTTGATGCCTGTATCGGCGGTGCAAGGAGAGACGAAGAAAAGGCAAGAGCTAAAGAACGTTTTTTCTCTGTTCGTGATGAATTCGGACAATGGGATCCGAAATTACAGCGTCCTGAATTGTGGAATATCTACAATGGAAGGATCAGTAAGGGGGAAAACGTACGGGTGTTTCCTATTTCAAATTGGACAGAACTGGATGTCTGGAGTTATTTAAAAAAAGAAAATATTCAGCTTCCTTCTATCTATTTTGCTCATGACAGAGACGTGATTGAATTTGAAGGACAGCTCATCGCCGTTTCAGATTTTATTCAGATTGATGAAAATGATACCATCGTCAATAAAAGAATCCGTTACAGAACAGTAGGTGATATGACCTGTACCGCAGCAGTGGAAAGCAATGCTGAAACTTTAGATGAGGTTGTTAATGAAATTACAGCTTCCAGGATTTCTGAGCGCGGTGAAACAAGAATTGATGACAGAGTAACAGAAGCCGCCATGGAAGACCGGAAAAAAGGCGGTTACTTTTAAACAGGAATTGCGGCTCAGCAATATCCATTATCATTCATCATTCACATATTTAATTCATAACTCAACGACACGTGGACATATTAAGATTTATAACAGCAGGAAGTGTAGACGACGGTAAAAGTACCCTGATCGGAAGACTCCTGTACGACAGCAAAAATATATTGATCGACCAGCTGGATGCATTGGAAAAGCATTCAAAGAATAAAAATTCGGATGGGATAGACCTTGCCATTCTTACCGATGGCTTACGGGCAGAAAGAGAGCAGGGGATTACCATTGATGTAGCCTACAGGTATTTTTCCACCCCCAAAAGAAAGTTCATTATTGCTGACGCTCCGGGACATATTCAATATACCAGAAATATGATTACCGGTGCCTCCAATTCTCAGCTTATCGTAGTGTTGATTGATGCCAGACAAGGGGTGATCGAGCAGACGAGAAGACATTCCATTATCGCATCACTGCTGAAAATGAAGAATGTAGTGGTAGCAGTTAATAAAATGGATCTGGTAGAATATTCTGAAGAAGTTTTTAATAATATTAAAGCGCAATATGAACTGGTTGCCCAAAAATTGGGATTAATGAATGTGAACTATTTTCCCATCTCAGCATTTCAGGGCGATAATATTGTAGATAAATCTGCTAATACACCTTGGTACGAAGGCCCTGCGCTTCTTGATTATCTTGAAAATGTTGAAATTGACCAACTTAAAGATACAGAAAACCCAAGATTCCAGGTTCAGTACGTTATCCGTCCCCAAACTGATGAGTACCACGATTACAGAGGATATGCCGGGGAAGTGATTTCAGGGATTTATAAAAAAGGAGATGAAATTACCGTACTTCCTCAAAATATCCAGACCAGAATATCCAAAATAGAAACCGGCGGAAAAGAAGTGGAATCTGTTTTTACCAATCAGCCTGCCGTGCTGCATATTGAAGATGATATCGATATCAGCAGAGGAGATTTCTTAGTGAAAACAGACCGTCTTCCAAAAGTTGAAAATGAAATTGAAGCCGTGGTTTGCTGGCTGGACAAAAAAGAACTGCAGGAAGGAAACAAATATTTTATCCAGCATAAATCCAAAGTATTAAAAGCTATTATCAAGGAAATTGAATATAAAATTGATGTCAATACCCTTGAAAAAATACCGGTTACCGAAAATATCAAACTGAATGAAGTCGTAAAATTACGATTGAAGACAGCTTCACCATTGGTTTTTGATAGTTTCGAAGACAGCCGTGATACTGGAAATGCTATTTTAATTGATGAAACCAGTAATTCAACTGTGGGAGCAGTGATGATCCTATAATATGGTCATTTCAAAAAAAATTCAGATAAGGCTCAATGTGTTCTTCATCACAATCGCGATACTGTGTATTGGCGTTTTTTCGATGTATGAGCTGGGTTATCTGGACGAGCTTCTGGTCATTTTGGCGAAGGATAATTATATATTTTACTGGATGCTTCTGATCGGTTTCTTGGCCGAGATCGTTGCAGGATCAATGGGAATGGGGTATGGTGTGATCTGTACGACCACCCTTTTATTCCTGAATATCCCACCGCATATTGTGAGTGCCAGTATTCATTCTGCGGAAAGTTTTACAACAGCAGCAGGGAGCATTAGCCACATCAAACTGAAAAATGTAAGCAAAAGTCTGGTGAAAAAACTGGCGATTCCTGCTGTGATAGGAGCTATTATCGGAGCATTATCACTGACGTATCTGGGAGAATATTATTCTAAAATCACTAAAACAGTAATTGCTTTTTATACTTTATACCTTGGATTCCAGATTCTGTCTAATGCTTTTAAGCCAAAACAAAATAAATCCTTAAAAAGAAAAACCAATTTAACGAGATTAGGTGCCATAGGAGGTTTTATAGATTCCTTTGCCGGTGGAGGCTGGGGACCGTTGGTAACCGGAACTTTGATCAAAAATTCCTTTACCCCGAGGTTTGCTGTTGGGAGTTCTACCGTAGCTAAGTTTATCCTTACACTTACATCTGCAATCACATTCTTCTTTACGCTGGGAATCCAGCACTGGAATATTATTCTGGGATTACTGATCGGAGGAATCATTACAGCTCCTTTTTCTGCGATGCTTACTTCAAGACTTCCTGTAAAGAAAATGTTTGTGATAATTGGAACCTTGGTAATTGTGATGAGCTCTATAACTATTTATAAATCAGTATTTAATTAAATATTGTGTATGTTGTGGAAAAATAAGATACCTAAAATCACATTCGGTTTTGAAAATATTCTACTTTTACACCCATAAAAATAGAATATGAGTTTACATATAATTGCGCTTTTTAAGTTCAGTGAAAACTATCTGATGGAGGCGGTAGAGCTGTTTCAAAATCTGGTAAAAGAGACCAGAAAAGAAGAAGGATGCCTTCAGTATGACCTGATAGAAGACAAAGACAACAAAGGGACCTTTTTCCTGATTGAGCTGTGGGAAAGCATTGAGCATCATAATATGCATGTAGGGCAGGACCATCTTTTAAATTTTCTGAGAGACTCGTCAAGAATGACGGAAAGATCCACAGAAGTGTATAAAGGGTTTAAGATATACTAGTTTGGTTGTCTGTTGTTGGTTTTTAGTATTTAGAGTTTATCCTGCATATTAAATTGATAGTCTCGCATCTGAGATCTAACGTCTATAATCTTGATTCTTAGTAATTTTACACTATCAACTATCAACTATCAACTATCAACTATCAACTATCAACTATCAACTATCAACTATCAACTATCAATCTACCATTACAATATATAAAAGGCTGCCCACAATTCGTAGGCAGCCTTTTTATAGAAAAAATAGAAAGTATTAAAAATTTAATTTATTTTACGATAAGTTTTTTGGTTTCCGTACTGCCTCCGTAGGTGATTTTTACTAAGTAATTTCCGGAAGTCAGGTGAGATAAATTCAAGTCTTGCTTATAGAAACCGGTTTGATTGCTAAGTTCTTCCGAATGCACTCTTTTTCCTGATAGATCATATACTTCCACGCTTCCTTTTTGAGATGCCTTTTCTTTAACATCAAACAATACCGTTACTTTTTTGTCAGCTGTTGTAGGATTTGGATAAATTCCGAAAGAAGCTTTTTTGCTAACTTCTGTGATCCCCAGAGTACCCGTTATTTTTTTGTATTTGAAGTACATATTTCCAGTCTGTGTACCCTCGTTAGAAGTAAAATACATTCTGTAATAATCTGCACCCTGCTTTATGTAATATACCACATCCGTATAAGCTCCTGATGTTGGCTTCCATGAATGGCCAATAGCCGTAATATTGCTTGAAAATGCTGTAGAAGCCGGAATGGTAGATGAAGCAGTTGCTTGCGTTTCTGGCTGTACCTTTGCAACTGTAATGTTAGCGGAGTTTTGGATCACACCGGACATTCTGTATTTCATTGTCTGAGGGTTACCCTGCTGATCGATATAAGGATAATCGGTATAATATCTTGTAAACATCATATCCCAGTTGGCTCTTGCCGGTTCCAGATTAGCTACTTTTTCCCCTGTAGTGAATGAAAAATAATTGAAAAATGCATCATCAGTGCCGTTAGCAATAGTCTTGGTCTGCGTAGCGTCCCATGACGAGGTTGCGGAATTCCATTTGGCATATTTAAAAGTGTAACCTCCAAAATAATCATCAATCATGAATTTTACAGATGCACCGGATGCATACTGTAAGATAAAGATCACTTTTCCCTCTACATGGTGGTTGCCGGGATTATATTCTCCCCATCCATAAGTGGCAGAACCTTGTTCGAAGGCTCCTTCCTGTAAATAGTTTGTATTGTCAATATTAAAGAGAGGCGCTCCGTAAGAAGCTATGCTGTTGGTAGTGATGGTATTCCAGTCTGCCGGGTTGGAAGATGCCTGGTATGCTTTGATATCCTGTGCATCATTGATTCTTGTTCCGAAATTAGTTGATGAAGCTCTGTAAAAAGCTACATCCCACGAATTGGCCGGTTGAGATACCATATTATTGGCGCTTAAGTCAAAAAATACACGGTTTTGATATCCGGTTCCCATCGTCATATTAACTGTTGTATATCCGTTAGCATCTGTTTGTGCTATTGCTGTTTGCTGAACTGCAAGAGCAAACAAAGAGGTCAAGAGTAATTTTGTTTTCATAACAGGTAAAGGTTTTATATGATTTCCTTATTTAGAATTATTGTACAAAAGTATATATTTATTTTTAATTGTTCTAAATAAAAACATGACATTTGTCGTGTTTACCTTTAATCCTACTTCAGAAAATATTATATAAAGTCTTTTCAATACAAGGTGTAGTGATCATATTTAAAAAATAAAAGCCGGTTTATGAAATTCATAAACCGGCCTTACATTATAAGAGTGAATCTAATGAGTCTCACTTTTTAATGAATTTTGATTTGATTAATGAATCTTCAGCAGTTTCAATAAGCAAATAATATACACCAGCCTGTAAACCGCTGATGTCAAATTTCTGACCGTTTAATTTTCCTTCAGCTGTTTTTTGTCCTGCTGCAGAATAGATCTGGATATTTTTAGGATCTTTTCTGGTTACGAATTGTAAAGCAGTGTTATCTGTATTAACAACGAATTTGATGTCTTCTTTCGATTTTGCAACATCTGTAACGGCTAGGGAAGTAGTCGTATTATACACTACATTATCAAGCTGTATGGCAGTATGAGCTGCTGTTGGTGTAAATTTAAAAACTAAATAAGAAGAAGTGGAAGCAGGAACAGATATACTATAATTTTGGTACGTTGTAGTAGTTAAAGATATGGCATTTCCTACGGCTACAAAAGTTGACATATCAGCAGGATTCGATGCTAATCCAACCTGGATAGTTCCTGTACCAGGAGATGTTGCTGCCAGCGCTGCAATAAAAGATACACTTTTATCACCTGAAGGAGCTACAATCTGCGGAGCAATAAGATATGAAGGTGAAGTTCCGCTGTTACCGGCATAAGATTGAATGAATTTATCTGTCGTACCCGCAACAATCATCATAGGTGCCGGTGGAAAAGGTAAAATATTGGTTGCTACTACCGCTGACCAGTTATTTTGTGGAAAAGTGGTATTCCCAAGAGTAAAGTTGTCAAAGTTTTCATTAATTGTAGCTACTTGTGCATTAGCGGTAATCGCCGTAAGCATTAAAGTTCCTAAAAGTAGTTTTAATTTCATAACGTTATCTTTATTTAGAATTATTCTACAAAAATAAGTAATTATTTTTAATTGTTCTAAATAAAGAAGTATATTTGCCAAAAATTTTGCGTCTATGAAGAAGAAAGTGCTTTCTATACTGTCACTGTCCACGATTTTCTGGATCAGTGCACAGCAAAAAGATTCTCTTAATCAGAAGAAGATAGAAGAAGTTGTCATCACCGGGCAGTACATGCAGCAATCCATCAACAAATCTATCTATAAAGTTGAAGTAATTGATGCACAGCAGATTAAAAATATGGCTGTAACCAACGTTGCAGAAGTTCTCAATCAAAATCTTAATATCCTGATTCAGCCCAATAGAGGCAGTGGTGATTCCAATGCCAATATTATGGGATTGAGTGGTGAATATACCAAAATACTGATCGACAATATTCCGGTGGTAAGTGACCAGGGAATGGGAAATCTTGTTGATCTTACTAAATTGAATGTCAATAACATAGAGCGTATTGAGATTGTAAAAGGATCAATGGGAGTAGAATATGGTAATAATGCAGTAGCAGGAGTGATCAATATCATTACCAAAAAAACGTATTCTAAAAAATTCAATGCATTGCTTTCTTTACAGGAAGAAACCGTAGGAAAGGATTATGACTGGTTTAAAAAAGGAAACGGAAGACACATTCAATCCTTAAACTTAGGATATAAATTATCTGAAAACTGGACGATTACAGCAGATATAAATCATAATGATTTTCAGGGATATAAAGGAAAATACAATGGATATAAATATTTCAATCCGGATAATGACAATCTTAGAGGTTATGAATGGCAGCCAAAAGATCAGCTGATTACCAATGCTGCAGTTCGGTATTCCAAAAACAATACGACCTTATTTTATAAGATCAACTTCCTTTCAGAAAATATCAATTTCTACGATCCGAGAGTGACTTCACTTCCATTGGGTGAGGGTCAGAGAACCTTCACATCAGATGATAAGGATTATTTTACCAAAAGATGGATTCATCAGTTTAATATCCAGACCAAACTTGGAAGGATCAATTATAATGGTGATTTCTCTTACCAAAGCCAGGAAAGAAAATATCAGGATTACAAATATGATGTTCCGAACAGAAGGGAAATTTCAAGAGATGAAAAAAATACGTTTTACAAATCTGAAGTGTTGTACTCAAGAGGGATGTTCAGTAATTTTCTGGATAGTGAAAAATTCAATTTCCAGCTTGGATATGAATTAGACAGGACCAAAGGTTTTGCCGATAGCTCTACGGGAACTTTCGGAACTACAGGTAAGGATAATATCAACAGAACGATCTTCAATTATGCCAATTTCCTGTCTGCGGAATGGAAAGTTATTGATAATCTTTCCGTACGTCCTGGAGTACGATTGGCTTTAAGCGATAAATTTGATTCTCAATTTAATTATTCATTTACCGCAAAATATAATTTTACGGAAAACTCAGATCTTCGGGGAATTTTCGGTTCTGCCAACAGATTTCCAACGTATGATGAGTTGTATACGTATTTAGTGGATAACAACCACGATATCAGAGGAAACGAAAACCTGAAACCTGAAACCGGATATTCAGCAGGACTGTTCTGGGATTATATCACCCATTCTTCTGCAGGGTGGAAATTCAATTTCAGCCTTTCAGGAATGTATCTGAATGTAAAAAACAGAATCGAAAGTGTGATTACCAATCCAAGCCCGCTTCAATATACTTATGTAAATGTTGATAATTATAAATCGATACTATTCGGTGGCGGGGTGAATGTAAGAAAAGGAGACTGGAGCATCAATACAGGAGTTTCTGCCATGGGAATATCCAGAGTGATGAATACCGGAAATCTTACTTCGCCGGATGATTTCAACTACTATGTGGAAGCAAACTTAGGCACCAACTATACATTACCTTCTACCAAAACGATTTTCGCACTTTATTACAAATATACAGGGAAAAGCAGACAATATGTTCATAAAGCAGATGCAAAGGATCCAACAAATCCGGGAGAATATGTGCTAGGAGAAATTGATGCTTTCAATATGATGAATTTTACCGTTTCGCAGCCTTTCTTCAATAATCATGTGGAATTAAGCTTAGGAGTAAAAAATATTTTTGATGTTTCATCCATCAGAAATACCACGGTTGCCGGAGACAGTCATAATGCAGGTGCCGATAACCAGAATCTTTTCTATGGCAGAAGTTATTTTGCCCGTCTCAATTATAATTTTTAAAAGAACTACAATGAAAAAAATACTTTTTTGCCTTGTAATAGGGGCTTCATTTATTTCACAATCTTGTATTAATGATAATGAAGATGCGGTCGCAGTAGCTCCCATTGAAGGGGCAATTGCAGATCCCAGGGTAGGAGGTGCCACGCAGCCCAACCAGGTCTGGATTGATCTTAGTGAAATTGACCCTGTTACGAAAGGGCCTGTACAAAAATTAACTAAAAGAACAGATTGGGATCTTGCGTTCTATTCCGGAAATGCCTTTAAAGTTGTTTTAAACTCGTCCATTATGATGGCAGCAGCAAAAATCCCTAATGTAACAACTTTCGAGCAGGTAACGGAGGCAAGCGTTTCTACCTTAAAAAACCAAGTTCAGGTTGCTAACTTCAATCCAGCCAACGAAATTTATATTGATAGTGTAAAAGGAAATTTTCCAACAGATTACACTGCCATTGACGAGATCAAAGCCAATGATTCGGAAAACGGAATTTACCTTGTGAATATGGGTAAAGAAATTTATACGGGAAGTGTTGCGGTAGGATCTGTAACCACAGGAGGAGACAGCAGAGGCTGGAAAAAAGTTCAGATTGTAAGAGCTGGTGACGGATACAAAGTAAAATCTGCGGATCTGGACGGGTCCAATTATTCTGAGATTGTCGTCGCTAAAAATACAGCATACAACTACAATTTTGTAAGCCTTAAAAATAAGAAAGAAGTAGTTATTCAGCCTGAAAAGAACAAGTGGGATCTTTGTTTTACAGTATTCACCAATGTAATTTCCGGAGCGGGAAGCTATATCTATGCTGATTTTGTAAATAATAATAATGTGGGCGGAGTAGGAGCTTATGAAGTGATGGTAACTTCAGGATCCGGACTGGATGCCTATAATAATTTTAAAATTGGGAATGTAGATCAGTCTAAATTTATTTATAATGACCACAGAGTAATTGGTGCAGACTGGAGAAATCCCGTTGGCAATAACGGTCTTGAAGTCTATGGTGATCGTTTCTATGTAATTAAAGATGCGGAAGGATATTACTTCAAACTGAAATTTACCAGACTTACGAAAAGTACAACAGACGGAACTGGTGTAGCTGGCGAAAGAGGGTTCCCTCAATTTGAATATAAGCCTTTATAATAAATCAAATAAATAGTATATCATGAAAAAAATCATTCTGGTAGCGTCTGTTCTTTTAGCAGTGTATTCATGCAAAAAAGAAGAAGGGGCTAAAAAAGAAAATGCAACAGAAACCTCTTCTGAAGCGCCAAAAAGCAATAATAAAATCGTTACCCTGAGTGGCGGTGTTACAGAAATAATCAGTGCCTTAGGACACGAGAAAGAAATCGTAGGATACGATGTTACCAGTACATATCCCGAATCTTTAAAAGCTACGGCTAAAGATTTAGGTCACGTAAGATCAATGACTATCGAGCCGATTATGGCGGTACAGCCTACCTTAGTACTTGCTTCTAATAAAGATGTAAACCCGGAATTACTAGGAAAGATCAAAGCGTCAGGAATTAAAGCTGAGGTTTTTGATCAGGAATTTACAGTAGCAGGAACTAAAAAATTAATAGAGCAGGTGGCAAAAGCCTTAGGCAATACAGATTATCAGAAATTGAATGATAAAATCGATGCTGACCTTAAGCAGATCCAGCCGATTGCTAAAAAGCCAAAAGTTTTATTCATCTATGCCAGAGGAAATATGCTGATGGTTTCAGGAACAAAAACTCCAATGGATGCATTGATCGGCCTTGCAGGCGGACAAAATGCTGTAACTGATTTCGAAGATTTCAAACCATTAACTCCTGAAGCAGTTGTAAAAGCTAACCCGGATGTATTATTTTTCTTCTCAACAGGATTACAGGGTGCCGGAGGAAACGAAGGTGCATTGAAAATGCCGGGTGTTTCTCAGACCAACGCTGGTAAAAACAAGAAGATCATCGCAATGGACGGAGGCTTGGTTTCAAGTTTCGGACCAAGATTAGGAGAGGCTGCAGTAGGATTAAACAAACTATTAATTGAGAACACAAAGTAAATTATACTTTTACTTAACGATAAGTGCCATACTGCTTGTCATCATAGCAGTATGGTCTCTCAATACAGGGGTTTACGACTTCGGTGGTAGATCTGCGTTTGAAGTGTTAGGAAAAGTAATCGCAGGAGACACAAGTTTATCGTTAAGTGATAAATATGTGATATGGGATGTAAGAGCATCCAGAATTGTCATGGCCATTCTTATCGGAAGTATGCTGGCAGTTTCAGGAACCAGCCTGCAGGGGCTGTTTAAAAATCCTTTGGCAACCGGGGAAGCGATAGGTTTAACTTCAGGAGCTACATTACTTGCTGCCATTGCCATTGTTTTAGGAGGACATTTCAAACAATATCTTCCTGAAATGGTGCAGTTTTCACTGGTAGGTATTTCAGCTTTTTTAGGCGCCTTATTAGCCATGATGCTGGTGTACAGAATTTCCACAAGCGGAGGAAAAACCAATGTGGTGATGATGCTGTTAAGCGGTGTTGCCATTACCTCTATCGGGTTTTCAATTACAGGTTTTCTGATTTATATTTCTAAAGATGATCAGCTAAGGGATCTTACCTTCTGGAATATGGGAAGCCTCGCGGCCGCAACCTGGACGAAAAATATCATTTTAACCGTAGTTCTGATTATCTCCTATATCATCCTGGTTCCGCAGGGTAAAGCATTGAATGCAATGATGCTGGGCGAAAAAGATGCTGAACACTTAGGAATCAATGTAGAAAGGCTGAAAAAGCAGATTGTGATCATCACTTCCTTAATGGTGGGAACATGTGTCGCATTTTCAGGAACTATTGGTTTTGTAGGGCTTATCGTACCCTATATTTTAAGACTTTTATTCAAATCAAATTATACGTTCATTTTACCGTTGTCAACCATTTGCGGAAGCATTTTACTGTTGATTGCAGATACTTTCAGCAGAAGTATTGTGGCTCCTTCAGAGTTGCCGATTGGTATTTTGACCTCTCTCATAGGAGGCCCTATTTTTATCGCTATTCTGCTCAAATTTAAAAAATTGCTATAATGATAAAAGCACATCAGGTCAGTTACAAGCATAAAGAATTTCATATTCTGGATGGCATAAATGTCTCTGTGGAATATGGCGAATTTCTAGCAATTGTCGGCCCCAACGGAGCTGGAAAATCCAGTCTTCTGAGTGTTTTAGCTAATGAAGTAAAACAGGGAAAACAAAATATTGTATTTAAAGACAAACCTATTACAGACTGGGAAGTGAAGGAATTATCTCGGCATAAAGCTAAATTTTCCCAGCACAACAGCAATGACATCACATTAGAAGTAAAAGATGTGGTCATGATGGGCAGGTATCCATATTTCGATGCGCAGCCCAGAAAAGAAGACCTCGAAGCCATGAATAATATGATGTATGAAACCGATGTTTTTCATTTGAAAGACAGGGAATACAATACATTATCAGGAGGAGAAAAGCAGCGTGTACATCTTTCAAGAGTGATGGCACAGCTTCAGAATGACATAGCTCATAAACTTCTTTTCTTAGATGAACCGTTAAATAATTTAGACGTAAAACATCAGTATAAAGCGTTGGAAATTATTAAAAAATTTACGCAGAAAGCCAATTCAGCTATTGTTGTGTTGCATGATCTCAATCTGGCAGCGCAGTTTGCAGATAAAATTTTACTGATGAAATCAGGGAAAGTTGCAGCCCACGGAACACCACAGGAAGTTTTCACTGCTGATACCATCAGCAAAGCCTATAATTTTCCGTGTACCATCTGTGACCATCCCATTACAAATAACCCAATGATCATTTTTGGATAACTATGGAAAAAGATGAACTGAAAATCCTTGCCCAACATCTTGCCAATCCCCAGGGAGAAAAAGGAATTGAGATCGGCGAGATGATGAATGCCACCAACATAGGGATGACCCTGGAAAGCATCAGAACTCTTCTGATAGAAGATAATGAACATATCCTTGAAATAGGCCACGGAAACGCCGGACACCTGAAAAGTATTTTATCTGTTGCTAACAATATACAATACACAGGAATCGATATTTCTGAAACCATGCATCAGGAAGCCAAAAGCTTAAATAAAGCATTTGAAAATCAGGCTGATTTTGTTTTGTATGAAGGAAAAAAACTTCCTTTTCAAGACAAGACGTTCGATAAAATATGTACGGTGAATACCGTCTATTTTTGGGAAGAACCCGTTGAATTTTTAAATGAAATTTACAGAGTTCTGAAGGATGGCGGAACCTTTGTTTTAACGTTTGGACAAAGAGATTTCATGGAAAGACTTCCTTTTACTGAGTATAATTTTACTTTATACAACAACGATGAAATGGAAGAACTAGTTTCTAAAAGTCATTTTAAAAGAATGAAAATTTCTGAAAAAGAAGAAAAAATTACAAGCAAAACCGAAAACGAAAAAATAAAAAGAATTTATACAGTTTTAACCATAAAAAAATAATAATACAATGAGCACATTAGTAAACGATCTCAAAAGTAAGTGGGAAGCTCTGAAAGCAGAAAATCCACATGTAAGAATAAGAAATGCTGCTGTAGAATTAGGCGTAAGCGAAGCTGAACTATTAATAACAAGTATAGGTGAAGGCGTGACCGTTTTAAAGCCGGAATTCCAGAATATCCTGACTGATGTAGAACAATTAGGAAAAGTAATGGCGCTTACCCGTAATGATGAGTGTGTAAATGAGAGAAAAGGAACCTACCTGAACGGAGATTTCAGCAGTCCCCATGCACAGCTTTTCGTTGGAGAGGATATCGACCTTAGAATTTTCCTTAGCGCATGGAAGTTTGCTTTCGGCGTTGTGGAAGGAGACAGAAAAAGTCTTCAGTTCTTTGGAAAAGACGGATTGGCTCTGCATAAAATCTATTTGACAAAAGACAGCAATGCAGAAGCTTTCGATGCGATCGTTGAAAAATTCAAAGCGGAAGATCAGAATGTGGAATTTACTTTTGAAGCGGTAGCTCCAAAACCGGCTGAAAAACCGGATTCTGAAATTGATGCAGAAGGATTTAAAAAATCGTGGACAGAATTAAAAGATACTCATGATTTCTTCATGATGACAAGAAAATTCGGAGTAAGCAGAACACAGGCTTTACGTTTGGCTCCTGAAGGATATGCTACCAAAATTGATAATGCTAAAGTGGTCAATGTTCTTGAAGATGCTTCTGAAAAGAGCCTTCCGATCATGGTTTTTGTTGGAAATAGAGGCCTTATCCAGATTCACACAGGAGAGGTGAAAAAAGTTCTTTGGCACCAGCAGTGGTTCAACGTCATGGATCCTGATTTCAACTTACATTTGGATGTAACGAAAATTGCAGAAGCATGGATCGTTAAAAAACCTACTGAAGACGGAGAAGTTACCGCTATTGAAGTATTTAATAAAGAAGGGGATTTTATCGTTCAGTTCTTTGGAAAAAGAAAACCTGGAATTCCAGAACTTCAGGAGTGGAAAGATCTTGTTGCTTCTTTAGAGAATTAATAATTAGATGATTTGAATGGAGGCCGTTTTGTTTTTTCAAGACGGCTTTTTATTTCATTTAAATATAATAGTAATAAAACTGATTTTTTAACTATTAAATCGCAAAGACGCAATACTATAGGTTAGATCATGTTTTTAAGGCGCAAGGATTTTATCGCAGATAAAATTTATAACGTTGTAGATGAATACTTGCTGAAAATTTTTAATTTTCTTGCGCCTTAATGTTTCCTAAAAATCCAAATCTTTGCGCCTTTGCGATTTCCAACAAAAAAACATTAAATTTTCAAGGAAGCTGCTTGATAAAAAATTGGTGATATTTGTGAAAATAATTAATATTAAAAAAATCATTAAAATTCAATACAATGAAAAATATTTTCATCGCGATATTGTTTGTCGGCTTTTGTTCATTACATGCTCAAAACTTCAAGGCCTATCAATTTTATGATCAAAAAGGAAAGGAAATCAAGACATATAAATTGGTTAAAGAGCTGGCACAATATGATGTGGTTTTCTTTGGTGAAAATCACAACAGTTCAATCAATCACTGGCTTCAGCTGAAAATTACCGAAGCTTTATATGAAAAGAAAAACGGCCAGATTATGCTGGGTGCGGAAATGTTTGAAAGAGACAATCAATTCCAGTTAAACCAATATCTGAGTGGGAAATTTGATGCGAAAACGCTGAAAGATTCTGCCCGCTTATGGAATAATTACCCGACCGATTATAAACCGCTGGTAGATTTTGCCAAAGATAAAAAGCTAACCTTTGTTGCGACTAATATTCCGAGAAGATATGCTTCTCAGACGTCAAAAGAAGGTCTAGAATCACTCAATAGATTAAGTGAAAAAGAAAAAACATACATCGCACAACTTCCAATTAAAGTTACGCTGGATACTCCCGGCTATACGGAAATGAAAGCAATGATGGGCGAACATGCAGAAGGGACTAAGGTAATGAACTTTATTGCTGCCCAGGCTACAAAAGATGCCACCATGGCTGAATCTATTCTGAAAAGCTGGCAGGCCGGAAAAACGTTTATTCACTATAATGGAAATTACCACAGCAAAGAATTTGGAGGAATTTACTGGTACATCAAACAGAAAAATCCAACCTTGAAAATGGCGGTGATCTCTGTTTTTGAATCTGAAAATCCTGAATTGAAAGTTCCTGAAAAAGAGTATAAGCCCACGGAGTTCAATCTGATTATTCCGACGGATATGACGAAGACTTTTTAGGTTGTGTCGCTCGCAGATTGAGCAGATCATGCAGATTTTTTATTATGAAAAATGCGTGAAATCTGTGGTTAAAAAAAATACTGAATATATTCATAAGAAATGGGCTTTAGCCCATTTCTATTTTATGAAAACAAATCAAAAGGTTCTAGCCAAAACCTGATTCGCAATTTCTATATTTGTATAACATTCAATACTAATGAAAAAAATATCCTTTCTATTCCTGCTTTGCATCAGTCTGGCCAATGCTCAGAAATTGAGTCCCAATGAACTGTCGATTATCAACCAGGGAGATATCAGTACCGCACTGCCTATTTATCAGACAACTGACAGCAACCAGCATAAAACGTTACTCAGTCTTTCCACAGAAGTCGATCCCATTGACCCGAATACAGCTGTTTTGGTTAATAGAATGAAAGCGTCACTTCTTTCAACAGATGGCGGAGTAGGAATTGCTGCGCCACAGGTAGGAATCAACAGAAAGATTGTCTGGGTACAGCGTTTTGACAAAGAAGGTGATCCGATAGAATATTTTATTAATCCTGTGATCGTTTGGAGATCGGAGCTTCAGAATTTGGGGCCCGAAGGCGATCTTTCCATCCCTGAATTCAGAGACCAGTTTTACCGAAGCAAAGTAATTCAGGTGCAGTATGTTGATTTGAAAGGACAGAAGTATTCCGAAATGATTGAAGGCTTTACAGCGGTCATTTTCCAACATGAAGTTGACCATCTTTTTGGGATCTTAATTTCAGATAAAAAGGAAAAAGAAAAGAATAATACCTATCAACCGGTGGATGCGTATAAGAAAAGTGATTCTAAAACGAGGTAATTAGTGAATATTATGTTTTATTTGGCTTTTTTAAGTTCGTATGCATTCATTCTCCGGATGGTGTAAGATTTCATTCCATTGTTTTCCATGAAACTTATAATACGATACATTGTTGAACCTTTCAAAGTGTCATTTTTTAAAGCGAAAGAAATGTTTAACGGGTTTGTATTTTCCGTATTTACAATTGCATTTTGATGCTGCTTAAGGATTTTTGTTATTTCAGATGTTCTTATCGGCTGGGATCGATCAGTCAGCAGATTACTTTTTTCTATAAAATCAATTGAATCCTGCTTCAAGAATTCACCTGTATTTCCACATAGTAAAAATGGTTTCAAGTTGTCTATGACGTAATATGAGTTATCCTTATCAAGAATTAAAAAGTGAATGGCTCCATGCACATAATTTTTGTTTAATCTTTTGTCATTGGTGGTTATGGGTGCTTCTAAAGAGTCATTTTTACTATGAGCTTCGTTTAAACTATCCAATTTTTTATAAAAACCAGATACACTGAAATTATTTTTTACAACGAATAATTGATCTTCCTTTTTTTTAGTTTTAGAACAATTGAAAAGTAAAAGAATAAAAAATATAGGGATGACTAATTTCATTTATGGATTATTACACAACCTTTTGTTTTAAAGTTCTGGATTTAATTTCCTCTTCTAATTCTTTCTGATCTATTCTGTTTTTTATGAGATGAAACACAAAAATTAATGGGAAAAATGTGAAAAATCCAAATCCGTTTTTTATAGTGATGTAGGCTGCGATTCCGATGAAAGATCCAGTAAGTAGAGCATTCATTATAGATGCAGATTTTAGTTTTTTTCTTTTGTCTAATAATTCCTGGTCACTTAATTCCGTGAATTCTTTTCCTTTCATTTTTCTTAATGTTTAATCGTTTTTGGTTATTTGTTTTGAAATCTTTACTGATAGCAGCACCATAAAATTAAATCTTTTTTAAAGAATAGCAATTTCTATTTATCATTCCCATTAAAACAAGAACTCTGCTTTCAAAGGAAGCATATTGTGTATAATCAAAGTAATTCAAACTTAGTTATTCGTTTTCGAAAACCTAATATCACTATTGTTTTCTACTCAATTTGAATAGTAATAGGAAATCTGAAACTTGACCGTATGTTTCGTTCATTTTTTTGAGCTGGGATCCAATTTCCTTCTGTTTTATATAAAGCAATTTTTGTTAAAGTATTAAAAGCTTCATTTTCACCTATTGCTTCAACCTTTTTAATGGAACCATTTTCATCTATAACCCATTTTAGTTCAGATTTTAAAGTTAGTCCGGTTAAATTTGGAAGAAATGGATGTTTTTGGAGGTTAACATTTTTAAACATTTCCTCTCGAAAGCCACTAATTCCGTTATTTTTATAATTAATGATTTTGTCTTCCTGTTGGATTTGTAATGTTGGAATTTCAGCACAATCTTTTTGATATATTTCATGCAATAATTGATCATATTCAGCAATTCTTTGAGAGTTAATTTCAGAAGCGTATTTCCAATATTTTTTTGAATTTTTATTTTTCACAGGAATTTCTTCAGTTTTCTTGTCAAAAATACTGTCAATTTTTTTTATTTGTTCGATTTGTGAATATCCAACAGAAAATATAAGAAGTGTAAATAAAAGGAGTAATTTATTTGTTTTCATTTAATGATATATTATTAGATAAGTAATATGAGCTAGAATAGATAGGTGTTTATAAAAAAGTGATTAATATTTTTTAATCTGAACGCAGGAAACATTTTTTATTTTCAATTTTTTACCCACTTTTTTGAGAAGCCCTGTTTTAAAATTTCGCTTAAATACAACAACATCTCCACTTACTGCGTTGGTAGCAATTAAGAAATTGCCGGTTGGATCAATGGCGAATACTCTTGGATGTTTTCCTTTGGTTGATTGATAGCCTACTGTTTCCAGTTTTCCATCATCATGAATAGAAAATATGGCGATATTGTTCTCACTTCCTCGGTTGGATGCATACAGATATTGACCATCAGGAGAAATATGAATGTCCGAACTTTCAAAATTATCCTTATACTTTTCAGAGTGGGTGTTGATTCTTTGAATACTGTTTAATTGTCCATTTTTATAAGTATAAACATCTACCGTTCCCGTTAGTTCATCAATACAATAGGCAAATTTTCCGTTCGGATGAAAAGTGAAATGTCTGGGCCCGCTTCCTAATGGGGTAGGTGTGAAAGGTTTTTCTGCAGCTTGTAATGGTTCAGTTTTTCCACTATCAAAATGATATGTTCTTATTTTATCTGCTCCCAAATCCGGTAAAAAAAGATAATCAAAATCAGGAGAAAAAACAGTTGAATGGATATGAGAACGATCTTGTCTTTCCGGATGTATACTTCCTTCTGTAAATTGGAAACTTTGAACAAAAGGTTGAATGGTTCCGTTTTCTGAAATAGGATATACGGAAACACTTCCTTCGGTATAATTTCCATTGACCAGCCATTTTCCGTTTTTATGAACCGTTAGATACACGGGATTTTCTCCGCCGCTTTTTTGGCTGTTGATATAAACCAGCGCTTTATCTTCAGGTTTAAATTCAAAACTGCTTACACTTCCTGCATTTTTAGTTTTACTTTCAGTACAGGCAAAAATGTATTTTCCGTTCGGTGATACTGTTAAATAGGATGGATTTAAAATATTCTTTACGGTGGTGATTTTCGACAAATTTCCACTGTTGGGGTCGAGTTGATACACATAAATTCCTTCTGTAGTTTTGTCTCTATTAAATGAACCCAAAAATACATAGGTATTTTGTGAATATATAGCCAGCCAGGTGCAAATTGTAACGGTAAGTGTGAGTAGTTTTTTCAATGTTTATTTGAATTTTGAGAGTTAAGGTAAGATTGAAGAAAAAATTATTCTAAATAATATATAGGTAATTTAGTTAAGCTAACCCGTGAGTTTGTAATTTTGAATAAGAATTTTTTGTGATATTTATTTCAAGATTAAAATAGCAGCTTCCTCCATCAAATACCTGCATTTTTTCTTTTCTCCAGGAATCATCAATATCCATATAAGAACAAAAGCAAAAAATGAATACTGTTTTATCACCGGATTTATCAGTTGATACAAAATATTGTCTGTAATAATTTCTTAGGTTGAGTTTTTCTTCTTCATAGTTTAATGTAGAAGAGGGATCTTTCTTATTTGATTTTTCAAGTTTAGCCTTTAATAAAGCATTATATTCCTCAACAGCTTTAATTAAATTCTTATTTATGATTTTTAATTCTTGTTGAGATAGAGTTGATATCTTGTTAGTTGTACCATCAAAAATGGCGATGTAATTTTTCTCTTTTAAAGTATCAGCTTTTTTTTCTTGAATATATTGAAAAGCAGCTGCTTCGGAAGATTTTTCTTTGTTTTTTGAACAACTATTGAAAATTAGAATAATACCTAAGGCTATAAAAGTGGATTGTTTTTTCATTAAAAATTATTGCTATTAACAAATATAAATTATAAATCAGATTAAAAACAAAAATCTGCTTCCAAAGGAAACAGATTGTATGTAATCAAAGTAATTCTAACTTAGTTATTCGTTACCGAAAGCTTCACTTCAATATTATTTCTTGTTGCATTAGAGTACGGACAAATCTGATGCGCTTTTTCAGTCAGTTCCTGTGCTTCTTCAATAGATACTCCCGGAATATTCACATCCAGCTCTGCTGCCAATCCGAATCCGCCATTTTCCAGTTGTCCGATGCTTATTTTAGCTACTACAGTGGTTTCACCGGTTTTTGTTTTCGACAAACTGATAACTCTGTTCAGAGCACTGTCAAAACACGCTGAATATCCTGCTGCAAAAAGCATTTCAGGATTGGCAAAATCATCATTGGCACCGCCTAATGCTTTTGGCATTTTTACTTCAAGATCCAACACTCCGTTTTCACTTTTTACCTGTCCATTTCTTCCGCCTGTAGCGGTAACACTGGTTGTGTATAATGTTTTCATATTTTATTTTTTTATTTTGCTTACTATTTTTTGAATGTTTTCTTTCAGTTGTACCAGATCTTCGGGCTCAACATCTATTTTTTCAAGAATTTTACCCGGGATTTCACAAGCTTTTTTCTGCAGTTCTCTCCCTGATTCTGAAAGAAATGCCTCTACCACTCTTTCATCTTCCTTATTTCTTTTCCTTGCGATAAATCCTTTTGCTTCCAGTCTTTTAAGAAGTGGAGTAAGGGTACCGCTGTCGAGGAAAAGCTGATCACCAATATGACTGACGGTAAGACCGTCGTTTTCCCAAAGGACCATCATTACAAGATATTGAGGATAGGTGATATCCAACTCATCAAGAAAAGGACGGTATAATCCGGTGATCTCCTTTGCAATCACATACAACGGAAAACAGATCTGATTTTCTAATTTGGGAGTTTTTAAATTTTCCATAAGAGTAGGGCAAAGCCTTGTACAGACTTTATTTTTTAATAATGAATTCTTCCATAGGAACGCGGACCTTTTTCATCGTAGAAAGCCAGTCTTTTTCCTCATCTCTGTATCCAAGATACAGTAAGCTTACGCTTTTCAATCCTAATTCTTTTAGCCCAAGGATCTGATCCACCACTTCATTACTAAACCCTTCTGCCGGTGTACTGTCGATTTTTAATTCAGCAGCCTGAGCCATCGCTAAACCTAATGAAATGTAAGTCTGGCGGGCAGTGTGTGCAAAATGTTGTTCCGGGGTCTGGGCATTGTACATTTCTTTGATCTTATCGGTGTAACTTCCGAAACGTCCTCTTGGAAGTTCTCTTACATCGGTATGATGATCATATACTTTGTCAATCTTTTCGTTAGAATAATGATCCCAGGCAGCAAATACCAAAACGTGGGAAGAATCTCTCATGACTTCAGGATTTAATGCTCCCTGAACCATTTTTTCCTTTAATTCCTGATTTTCAACTACGATCACACGGAATGGCTGAAGCCCTGAAGAAGTAGGAGCAAGCCTTGCCGCTTCTAAAATAGTATATAAATCTTTTTCTGATACTTTTTTTGTCGGATCATATGCTTTTACCGCATGTCTCCAGTTTAAGTCTTCTAATAATGACATTGTTTTATATTTTTTATTGATATGTAAAATAATTTTCTGAGCATATTTCCCAGATGTAATTAACATGGCAAAGATAGCGCCAAATTAAATTGTGTACAATCTAATTTCGAAAAATACATTTTAGATAAAATCAATAATGATGAAATTCCGCAGGTTTCGGATTTCTAAAAAACAGGGATATTCTAATCTTTGTGGGAGAATTTTAAACAAAAAATTATGCAAAGATTTAAAGACAAATTCGCTTTGATAACGGGCGGAACCAACGGAATGGGCTATGCGGTGGCCCAGCAATTTATTGACGAAGGCGGAAGTGCCATTATTACAGGAAGAACTGAGGAAACCGTCCATCAGGCAGTTAAGCAATTAGGAGATAAAGCTTTTGGAATTGTTTCCAACGCGGGAAATATGAAAGATTTGATGAGCTTACAGGAGGCTGTGAAGCTGTATACAGATACTATTGATCTGGTTTTTGCGAATGCAGGGTATGGAAAATTCACTCCCATTGAAGACGTAAATGAAAATGATTTCGATGAACTGTTCAATGTATTGGTAAAAGGACCTTTTTTTACAGTTCAGCAAATAGTACCCTTGATGAAAAGCGGAGGTTCAGTGGTGTTTAACAGCTCTGTAGCGACTGAAATTGCAATGCCTAACTTTTCTATTTATTCAGCAGCAAAGTCGGCTGTGCAGTCTTTTATTAAAACTTTTGCGACTGAATTAACGGAAAAAGGCATTCGGGTAAATGGTATCAGTCCGGGACACATTAAGACTAATATTTTTAATAATACAGGGCTGAATACGCAGCAGATTGAAGAGGCTGTTCAGAATATTATCCCGACAATCCCTTTTAAAAGACAAGGCGAACCCTCGGAAATAGCTCATGTTGTTCTTTTTCTTGCTTCAGAAGAAGCATCTTATATCCATGGAGCCGAAATAAAAGTAGATGCAGGAATTTCTGTTATAAGATAAACATGGATCAGGAATTATTTACTCTCATTAATCTGCTTGATCATATTCGTGTTATTCTCAATGCCGATATTGAATTTTTTCCCTTTCTGAAGGCTTTGATTAAGTTTCTCCAGCAGGGAAGTATAGGATGCATTTTTTTTCGACAGGTAAAAAACCTGCGGACTTATCCCGATAGATATACGCAGGAATTCCTTCGGATGATCGGGATCTTCCGAAATTTGGCTTATGGTTGCTTTGTTGTACCATGTTAAGTCCTGCAAATTTGCATTAGCCGAATTTCCGGAGCAGGATGTTATCATAAATAAGAATAGTATATAGGTCCATGCTTTCATAAAAAGTAGTATTGATAAACAGCTTCTGCCAATATAAGAATAATAACGGCAGAAGCTGTTTTATAAGTTATAATAAATTAAAAGCCACAGCTTGATACATCAGGAGCCGGTGAAGGAGAACATCCTGACAACAGTGAAAATGTAGTAAGTACACAATTCGTATTGATATAATTATTGTCATACAGTAAAGAACCGGCCGGACTTCTGTAATATACATTTCCAGCAGTGTTCGCATAAGAAGATACGGATGCAGATCCACATGACGTATTGATGCATGCATTTCTCCAGGCAGTATCCGTTACAGGTCCGCTGGCGAAAAGGGAAGGATCAATAATTCTTTTTTCAGTAACTCCCGCAGAATTTTTAAAGCTTACTAATAAAGCTACATGATAACTCCATGCTACACAACAGGTACCGGTAGATGCCTTTAGATTTCCGTATACAAACTGCTTTTCACTGTCGTATCCGTTGTTGATTAAGATCTGTCTCATTTTGTGAGCTCTAGCATAGCATCCGTCTACAGGATATCTGAATGTAATACAAGGTGATGAAGCCGTGGTTGTTCCGCAAGACTGGCTTTTGATCTGTGCAAACAGACTGTTTAATGTAGCCAGATCAGGAATAACACTGGTTAACTTGCTTGTCTCAGTGCGTACTTCCTTAGTTAATGCAGATTTGAAATATGCCACATCTTCCTCAGTTCCTTTTTCAACCTTCGCGATGGTAGTCGTGTTAGGTATGATGTAAACATGGACAGGTGATTCATCTTTTACAGCCTGTCTGATGATGTCGATGTACTTTTGATTTTCCTTGGTGGATTCAATGGTATAAAACTGGGCCGTCACAATGAATGAAACTTTCAGTTTTCCATTTTCATCGTCTATCCCTACCGGAACAGTCTTTCCAATGTCTTTCAAAGCGATATTAGCTTCTTTGCTGGTTAAATTAGGATCCTGATTGGCACTAGAATCCGAGCAGGCTGTAGATGACAAAATCGTCACAAATGCCATCATTGATAAAAAAAAGTTTCTCATGATTATTATATTTAGTGATTAATGGTGTGTTTCTTTGGTTATGGTTTTTTAGGTGTAATGGGAGTTTGCATAAATTTTTTAATGATGTGTTGTTTTTATAATACTTCACTTTTATGTGATATTAAATGTAAATAAAAATTCTATATAAATGATAAAATTTTAGTAAAAAATTAATAAATCCAGTTTTATGAAGGGTCAGAATACATAAAAACCCTACCACTAAAAGCGGCAGGGTTGATATTATTTTTTTAAGTTTCTTTTATGTATTCACTAATTCAGCGCCAAAAACATCTGCAAAATGTTTTCTGATCATTGCTTTCAGGTGATCAACTTCTTCAGGAGTAAGCTCTCTTTCAAGTTCTCTTTTCACCGATGTCACCTGTTTGTCTTTGATTCCGCAGGGAATTATATATTCGAAATACCGCATATCTGTATTTACATTCAAGGCAAAACCGTGAAGTGTTACCCAACGTGAAGCTTTTACTCCCATAGCACAGATCTTTCTGGCGTAAGGTTTTCCTACATCCAACCAGACTCCGGTTTCTCCCGGTGAGCGTTTGCCTTTAAGACCAAATTCCGCAATGGCTCTGATAATGACTTCTTCCAGATTTCTCATGTATAAATGGATATCGGTGAAGAAATTTTCAAGATCCAGAATAGGGTAACCAACGATCTGTCCAAAACCATGATAAGTGATGTCACCACCGCGGTTAACCTTCACGAAAGTAGCATCAATCTCTTTTAATTGATCTATTCCGGCCAGCATATTTTCTTCGTGACCGCTTTTTCCTAACGTATAAACGTGGGGATGCTCCACTAAAAGAAAATGATTGGAGGTGGTATGGTGTTCTTCAGCAGGCAGATTCCGGTTTTGTATTTTGGTATCAATAATCCCTTTCATCAGCTGTTCCTGATAATCCCATGCGGGTTGGTATTCTTTTATCCCTAAATCTTCAAATGCGACTACTTTATTGGGGTTTGTATTCATATGGCAGGTCTGTTTTCTTCAATGGTTATGTGAAATCGTGATTTCATACCATTTTTTTGACATACAAATTTAGTGAATTTTAGCCTTTTATTGAATTAATAAAATCTATGGCCGTATTCTTCCAATCTTTATCTTTCAGCAGGATATTTACGAAAGCTGTTCCGATGATACCGCCGTCTGCTTTTTCGGTAACATTTTCAAAGTCCTGCTTGGACTGTATTCCAAAACCGATCATTACAGGATTCTTTAAAGGAAGAGCTGCCAATCTTGAAAGATAATTTTCATTTTTTAAAACGGCATTGTTATTTCCGGTGGTAGATGAGGAACTTACCGCATACAAAAATCCGGAACTGAGAGAATCCAAATACAGAATTCTGTCGTCAGCTGTTTCAGGAGTCACCAGAAAGGTGAAATTAAGATGATATTTTTCTAAAATTTTCTGACAATTCTTTTCAAATTCAATAGGAGGTAAATCAGGGATAATTAAACCGGAAACTCCGCTTTCGGAACACTCTTTACAGAAATTTTCAAATCCAAAGCTCAAAACAGGATTGATATATCCCATTAAAATAACCGGAATTTTAATTTCATTTTTTATGGATTTTAACTGAGAAAGAAGTTTCTCAATCGTCATTCCGTTCTGTAAAGCCAATTCATGGGCTTTTTGAATTACAGGTCCGTCCGCAACCGGATCAGAATAAGGCATTCCTATTTCCATCATATCTGCCCCGGAATCTTGAATAAGCCGTATAATATCTGCAGTATCTTCCGATTGCGGAATTCCTGCGGTAAAGTATATGTTGAGTTTTTTCATATTGTTGTATTAAGTACGATGTATCATGTACAACGTAAAAAGTATAATAAAGAAAGACATTATACTTTTTACATCCGACATTTTACAAATTTTTTAAATAAGTTTCCATATCCTTGTCCCCACGCCCGCTTAAACAGATGACCACTACATCATTTTCATTGAATTTCTTTTTATCTAAAACTGCCAGAGCATGCGCACTTTCCAACGCCGGAATAATACCTTCCAGTTTGGTAAGTTCAAAAGCAGATCGAAGGGCTTCCTCATCATTGATACTGAAAAATTCAGCTCTTTTTTCTTTAAATAAATGAGCGTGAAACGGGCCAATTCCGGGATAATCCAAACCAGCTGAAATAGAGTGAGGTTCAATAACCTGTCCGTCTTCAGTCTGCATTACGAGGCTTTTACTTCCATGTAAAACACCTAGCGTTCCCAGAAATGTTGTCGCTGCAGATTTACCGGAATCTATGCCCAGGCCGCCTGCTTCAGCAGCAATGATCTTTACATTTTCCTCATTCACAAAATGATAGAATGTTCCCGCTGCATTACTTCCGCCACCTACACAGGCAATCACATAATCCGGAGTTGAACGGCCTGTTTTTTCCTGCAGCTGCTCTCTGATTTCCTTAGAAATAATACTTTGGAATCTTGCGACTAAGTCAGGGAAAGGATGAGGTCCCACTACACTTCCGATCACGTAATGAGTGGTTACAGAGTTGTTGATCCAGTCTCTTAAAGCTTCATTAACAGCATCTTTCAGTGTTTTTGAACCTGAAGTGGCAGGAATGACTTCCGCACCCAGCATTTTCATTCTTGCCACATTCGGAGCCTGCCTCTGAATGTCTATTTCACCCATATAAACGATACATTCCAGTCCCAGTAGTGCACAGGCCGTTGCAGTCGCAACACCGTGTTGTCCGGCTCCTGTTTCTGCAATGATTCTGGTTTTTCCGAGGCGTTTGGCCAGTAATACCTGTCCCAGAGCATTATTGATCTTATGAGCACCGGTATGGTTGAGATCTTCTCTTTTCAGATAAATAGTGGTTCCGTATTTCTTGCTCAGATTTTGGGCAAGATAGAGTGGAGTGGCACGTCCTACATAATCCTTAAGCAGGTTTTGATATTCATGCTGGAAATCTTCAGATTCAATGATTTCAAGATAGTTGTTTTTCAGTTCTTCTACATTCGGATAGAGCATTTCGGGAATGAAGGCACCTCCAAATTCTCCATAATATCCGTGTTCGTCGGGGTTTTTATAATTCATTTCTTTTTATAGTATTAAATAGGCTTTATTAGTAGAATCGAGGTGATTCAGTATTGTTTTTTTCTCCTCGGATGCATTGAAAATTAAAATATCATCATCTTCGCTGCTCATCCATTCGGAATCATTTTTTTCCTGTATTTCTTTTGCTTTGTTATATAAAATAGGGACCTTGCATTTTTCATAAAAAATACGCAATTCAGAGGAGCAGAATCCAATAACATCTCTGTTTTTCTGAACACAATTTTCGAAAAAATATTGAATCAGTTTTTTGCCATATCCTTTATTTTTTTCAGCGGAAACAAGGCCGACAGCTTCTGCAAAATGATATTTTTTACCGGAGATTTCCAGTGTAAAATCAAAGTTTAGCCGGATAAGAGCCTGTATTCCTTCCATGGAATCAAGAAGAACATGAAACTCAGACTGAATGAAAAAAGCACGGAAATCTTTTGATGTCATGGTGCTCCACGCTGAGATATCCCATAATTTCAGAATATTTTGTATTTCAGTTTCCGTTAATTCGTCTGGTTTTTTAATCTGGTAATGCATCCGTTAAATTATTTATAAAAGTCATATTATAATCAAACTGCTGCCTGGTAATCAGTTTTTTCTCATACAGGAGCTTGATTTTATCTGCTACATTCACTAAAGTGTCTTTATCTAATTTTGAATCATACATGGTAACCGCAATCTCAAGATTATCAATTAAAAAATAAGAATCCAGATTTTCGTAGGTAAGGAAAATTTTAGCATAAATGTTTCCAAAATCATACGTTATATTGGCCTTTACCAGAGGATCTAAAAATTTATCAGATATAATAACCAGGTAATAGCTGTTCCATAAATTAATCGTTTTGAAAAAATACTCGATATCAGTTTCATTATAAATTTTAATAATATTAATGAATTGAGATAATAATCCGTCTATTTCCCAATGTTTGACTTTATTCTCATTTTGAGAGACAAAATTGTATAAGGTTTGGATTCTTTCATTTTCAAATTTTGGTGGAAATAATGTTTTATAAAATGTTTTTTTTAGTTGGTGTATATTCATCATTGTCAGTCTACGTTTTTGCGAAAAGTCATTTTACATACTTTTCATTATCGAAAATTGTGTTTGAATTTTTTTATTTTGTCTACGTCTTTTACTCCTGCTTTTATTTCAAATTTCGAATTGATATCTAATGCAAAAGGCTGTTGTCTTAGGTTTTTTACATGTTCCACATTATCTTCTGAAATACCGCCACTTAAAAAATAGGGAACCGGCATTTCAAATTCATTCAGAACATTCCAGTCGAATTGTTTTCCTGTTCCGCCGAAATCTTTTGAATCAGTATCAAAAAGGTAATAATCAATGCCAGATGATTGATGGTTAATGTTTTTTTCAATCATACGGATCACTTCCTGCTTTTCACTTCCTATTCTGATTACTTTGATCAATTGAACGCTGGAATCCAGTTTTTCTTTTAATTCATCAATAAAAATTTCATTTTCATCGCCGTGAAGCTGAACAAAATTTAGATTGGCTTTTTGAACGATTTCTGTGATGGTATGAAGATCTTCATTAACAAAAACACCCACTTTTCCCTGATGGTCAATGGTTGACAGATCTTCCGCATGCAGATGATTCAATACATATCTTGGTGATTTCTTATAAAAGATAAATCCAAGCAAATCCGTACCCATAGAAATTAATTCCTGGACCTGATCGAGCTGGGTCAACCCACATACCTTTAATTTAGGTGATTTTGCATGGATTATCTGTTGTGGTTTCATATCTATATTGCTTTGCTTGTGAATTCTTCAAATGCTTGGGCAGGATCTGTATTTTTCATAAAATATTCGCCCATCAGAAAACCGTTAAATCCCTTTTCTTTTAAATAATGGAAGTCTTCCAGAGAATAAATTCCACTTTCAGCAACAGATAAAGTATTCTTCGGAAGTTTGTTTTTCAATTGAATAGAATGCTGGAGGTCAACTTTGAAATCTTTTAAATTCCTGTTGTTGATTCCCACCAGATCTATTTCGGAATGATAATGAGCAAGCTCTTCTTCGGTATGGATCTCCAGTAAAACTTCCATCCCCAATTCATGAGAAAGCGCGGTAAACTCCTTAACCTGGCCAGGAGAAAGGCAGGCGGCAATTAATAAAACCGCATCAGCACCCATGCTTTTTGCTTCATAAAACTGATATTCATCCACCATGAAATCTTTTCGAAGAATAGGAATACTGATCTCTTTCCGAACAGTGATAATGTCTTCAAAGCTTCCCCCGAAAAAATCTTTGTCAGTGAGAATGGAGATTCCGCTTGCCCCGAAGTTTTCATATGCTTTTGCCACCTCCAAAGGGGAAACCGTATTATTAATGATTCCTTTTGATGGGGATTGTCTTTTAAATTCAGCGATGATCCCAGTCTTATTTTGTATAGATTCTTGTAAAGAGAATTTTTTTTTGTCAAAAAACTCCGAACCTTTTAATTGCTCAACAGAGATTTTTGACTTCGAAAAAGCAATTTCTTCTTTTTTCCTTTCTATAATAGTGTCTAATATTGTCATTGAAGTGTTCTTTTATTAAAATATATCCACTGTCATTTCGAATGTAATGAAGTGAGAAATCTTTATTGTGTTTTTCTTTAAGATTCTTCACTTCGCGTTGCTTCGTTCTGAATGACATTTGCACTGTCATTTCGAACGTAATGAAATGTAGTGAGAAATCTTTTCTATCGTTTCATTTAAAAAGTCCCAGCTTGGATTAAAATTATTTATAAGTTTTTCTTTTTTCATTCTCGAATATCCTTTTATCTGTTTTTCTCGAATAATTGACTGCTCTATATCTTGTGAATGCTCATAATAGACAAGATAAAAACATTTATATTTTGTGGTAAAATGGATTTTACTTTCAATCTCCGGATTTAAATGCCAATACAATCTTGATTTTAGATCATTAGTTACTCCTGTATATAGTACAGTTCTGTTCTTATTTGTCAGGATATAAACATAATAATTATGAGCTGCTGCTATTTTCATGATATAAATTTTATCATATAATGAATAAGATTCTTCACTTCGTGTTACCTCGTTCTGAATGACATTTATCGATTTTTTTGAGGAACATCATTATCAATGAAGTAGTGCTTCAAGGCTTTTTAAAGCTTTTCCGCTTTCTAAACTCTCCTGTGCCATCAGCAGGCAGTCATCATAACTTCCGAATTTATGGGTGTGATAAAGCGCAACCGCTGCATTCGCTTGTACCACAGAGTTTTGCTGTACTGTTCCTTTTCCTTCCAGGATATTCCGGAATATTTTTGCGGATTCCTGAGGGGTTTCTCCTGCTTCAATACTTTTATGGCTTACAGGATCAAAACCAAGATCTTCGGCAGAATAAATTTCTTCGCCCTTTTTTGTAATAATCTTGCTGTCGTGGGTAAGACTTATCTCATCATATCCGTCCAGTCCGTGAACCAAAATGAAGTCTCTGTCGTCTTTTTGTAACAAATATTGATAGATCCGGGCAATTTCAAGGTTATAGACTCCAATTACTGAAAATTGCGGTTTTGCAGGATTTACCAACGGGCCTAACAGGTTGAAAAATGTTCTTAATCCCAGAGATCTTCTCAATAAACCGACAGATTGGAGGGCTGGGTGAAAATAAGGCGCATGCAAAAAGCAGATATTGGCTTTTTCCAGTTCTTCATTCAGCTGGTCGGAATCATTTTTAAACTGATACCCCAACTCTTCCAAAACATTGGATGAACCTGTAATGGTTGAGGCTCCATAATTTCCGTGTTTGGTTACTTTCTGTCCTGCTCCCGCCACTACAAAACTAGCCAGCGTTGAAATGTTGATGGTATTTTTGCCATCTCCTCCGGTTCCTACAATGTCCAGTGCATCAGCGACATCTAATTGTACGGAAACAGCCATTTGCAGCAAGGCTTCCCTGAAACCTTCCAGTTCTTTCAGGGTAATGCTTCGCATCAGGAAAATACTGATGAAAGCCGTTACTTCTGTCGCGTTGAACTTATTCTGCGCGATCTCAATCATAATAGCCTTAGCCTCAGATTTGGATAAGGTATGATGATTAAACAGGTATTCCAGAATTTCTTTCATTTGAGGAGTTTTTATAGTGGTTGAGGGTGTTTGCATGAGGTTGGAATTTAATGTAAAAGGAAATTTCTAATAATCACTTCTCCTTCAGGAGTCAAAATACTTTCGGGGTGGAACTGAACGCCATGTACGTCATAAGTTTTATGTTGCAGAGCCATGATCATTCCGTCTTTGTCAACAGCGGTAATTTCCAGTGCTGCAGGGAAATCCTCACGGCTGACCGCCCAGCTGTGATATCTGCCGGCTTCAAAGCCACTTGACAAATTGCTAAAAAGTTTAGTGTCGTCTTTTACCAGTTCAGTGGAGGTTGCCACTCCATGGAAGATCTCAGAAAGATTAATCAGACTTCCTCCAAAAGCTTCAGCAATCGCCTGTTGTCCCAGACATACACCCAATATACTTTTGGTGGGTGCATATTTCTTGATAAGATCTAATAATATACCAGCTTCCTCAGGAATTCCGGGGCCTGGAGATAGTATTATTTTGTCGTATTGATCAACTTCTTCCAAGGTGATTTTATCATTTCTTACGACATCTACCTTTTGATTCAGAATTCTTTCAATGATCTGAACAAGGTTGTAAGTAAAACTGTCATAATTGTCGAAAACTAAGACTTTGGATGCTGATGGTTCTATCGTATTTTTCATTTCTTGCTGCTTTGTGTATTAGTATCCTATTTTTTCTGCTTTTTCTACGGCTTTTTTAAGCGCGTTGAGCTTATTATTCACTTCCTGCAGTTCACTTTCCGGATTTGATTTGGCAACTATTCCTGCACCAGCCTGGTAATACAGCGTGTTATTTTTACTTAAAAAAGTTCTGATCATAATAGCCTGGTTGCATGTGCCGTTCAGTCCTATCATCCCGATACATCCGCCATAATACCCACGGGAATCTTTTTCGTATTGATTAATCAGCTGAAGGGCTTTGTGTTTCGGTGCTCCGCTTAACGTTCCCTGAGGGAAAGTCGCTGAAACCATTTCTAAAGGATTGATATCTTCCGGAAGATCTGCCGTCACTTCACTTACCATGTGGATGACATGAGAGAAAAGCTGGATCTCTTTCAGTTTGGTAACCGTTACATTTTTTCCCAGTTTTCCCAGATCATTTCTTGCCAGATCTACCAGCATTGTATGTTCTGCATTTTCTTTAGGATCATGTTTTAAAGCTTCTGCCGCCTGAAGATCGGTTTCCAGATGTCCCGTTCTTTTGAATGTTCCCGCAATTGGGTGGATAACAGCCTGGTTGTTTTTAATGATTAACTGGCTTTCAGGGCTGGAACCGAATAATTTGTAATTTCCATAATCAAAAAAGAAAAGATAAGGAGAAGGGTTGATGTTTCTCAAAGCACGGTAAACATTGAATTCATCACCCTGGAACTTTTGCTCAAACCTTCTGCTCAGCACCAGTTGGAAAACATCCCCTCGCATACAGTGCTTCTGTGCAGTTTTTACCAGTTCAATATACTCTTCATCAGTAATATTGGAGGTTTCATCACCTGTTTTTTCAAATGGGTAGATCACCGAATTTTTATTCTTAATTAAATTTTCCAGAAGATGAAGATCGGATTTCACCCCTTCCATTTGGTTTTCAATAATGTGCATTTCGTCATTATAATGATTAATGGCAATGACGTACTGGTATAATCTGTACCGAAGGATTGGGATTTCTACTTCCGGGCTCTGTGCTTTTAATGTGACATTTTCAAAGAACTGTACTGCTTCAAAGCTGGTGTATCCAAAAAGGCTTTGGGCAGTTTCTTCAATGGGATCATTGGTCTTTTCGCACTCAAACATATTGCTGAACTCTGCAAATACATCTGTAATGGTATTATCAATGATAAACTGTTTAACCGGTTCAGAATTGGGTAGTTTTATTTCAAATTCCTTAAGGTTTTTAATTTCAATTCCTGCCACAGCATTGATCGCGATGAAAGAAAAATTGTTATCAATATTTTTAGAATCCGAGCTTTCCAAAAGAATTGTATCTCTGAATTTATCGCGGATCTGAAGGTAAATATTCATCGGAGTCTGCAAGTCTCCCAATGTTTTCTTTGATACTGTTTTTATTTTTATTTTCTGATTAAGCATTTGCTGTTTATTTTTTGTTGATGGTACATAATGAAAAAGGCTCTGACGGTATCCGTCAAAGCCTTTATATATTATTGTTAATTATTTGTATTGCAAAATTAGCAACGTGACAATAACTCCAGACCCGACGAAGAGTTTGAAAGCCACCACCATGTATTGTTGCTCATTGTAAACATGTGACAAATGTAGAAAAATTTTTATGATAAAAACAAATAAAAATACCACTTAAAAAAACTTAAAGCTGGAATCATTATTTCAGCTGTGACAATTCTTTTCTTAATTCTTCAATTTTTATTTTGTTTTCTGCCTTCTCATTGAACCTGTTGTATTCCTCCAAAGCTTCAATATATTCCTGAATGAATTTTTTATTGGTTTTGTCTGTTTCATATTTGATTCTTGCAGATTCTACAGGGGCCTTTTTTTCGTATTCCAACAGCACTTTTCCTTCTTCAGACTGGTAGTAAAGAATCACAATGTTTTTCTCATATCCCGGAATATACTTTACCGGAAACGCTTTTTCTACCTGCGGAATTCTGATGGCATTTTCGAGAGGGTAGATGGCTGCTGTTGTAGTTGAAAAAAAAGTGTCTACATATGTTCCATCCTGTTTCTTTACAATAGCTTCATAATCATGAATATACCGCTCATTCAGTGTGGAATTTGTTTCAGTATCAGATGTTATAATTGCTGTGCTTTCAACTCCATATGTGTTCAGGAACCATGCGTTTAAATATTCACCGGCCAATCCGTTCAGAATAGCCAGCGGAATAATAGGAATGAGTAGCCAGACCTTTTTCATTATCTTAAAAAGCAGCCCAAAAAATACAAAAAGAATAATCGTTGTATAAAAACCATGATGACTGGTGAAAAACAGTATTTTAGAAAGTATTATCATCGTTTAAATTTAAAATTTCTTTGCTAATAATAAACAATAATCTTAAAATTTCCTGAAAATGTAGGTAAAGTGGTCAGATATCATTATTTCAACCATTTATTTTTTATATTTTTGCTTAAATTTTATAGAAAAAATAATGAAAAAAGTATTAGCAATTGCATTTATCGGAAGTTTATTTGTTGTAAACTGTTCTAAAAAACCAGATCATACATTGCAAGACAGCAACACCATGCTTGAAGAGCCAGCAGCACCTACTGTAGCAGATTCTTCAGCAAAACCTGCAGCACCGGTAGCTGCGACTCCCGTAACGCCTGCTCCTGAAGCTGCTAAAACAGATTCTACAGCAAAAAAATAATGAAAAAATTCCTTTTGGCAGGAGCGTTAGGTCTTTTGATCTTTTCCTGTTCTAAAAAAGAAAATACGGCAGTGGAATCCACATCTTCTGAAACGCAATCTGTTTCAAAACCTGAGGCATCAAACCTTTCAGGTGATCAGATTATCGCGACATTAGACTGTTCGGGATGTCACTCTGCCAGCGAGAGAATGATAGGACCTTCTTATAAGGAAATCGCAGAGAAATATTCGGAAAAAGATATTGACCTGCTGGCTTCCAAAATTATAGAAGGCGGAAGTGGAGTTTGGGGAAGTGTTCCTATGGCCGCCCATCCTCAGGTATCTCAAGAAGATGCAAAAAAAATGGTAGCCTATATTTTAAGTCAGAAAAAATAAAATATGACTATCGAAAAGTCCAGTCTGCACACAAGAAATCTGCATCGTAATCCGTATGATTTTGATCAGCTTATTTCTTGTGTGCCGGAACTGAAGCAGTATGTTTTTGTGAATGCCTATCAAACGGTGACAATTAATTTCAGCCTTCCAAAGGCTGTAAAACTGCTTAATAAAGCCCTGTTGCTGCATTTTTATAATGTACAGGACTGGGATATTCCTGATTCTAACCTTTGTCCTCCCATTCCGGGGCGGGCGGATTATGTACATTATATTGCCGATTTACTGGCTGAACACCATAAAGATGTCCCGACAGGAACTTCTGTAACGGGGTTGGATATTGGAGTAGGAGCCAATCTTGTGTATCCTTTAATTGCTCACCAATCCTATGGATGGACTATGCTGGGAACAGATATCAACCGGAATTCCCTGGAGAATGCAAGACATATTTTACAGCATAATCCGGATATATCTTCGAATATTCAATTAAAGCAGCAGCCTGATCCGGCTCATATCTTTAAAAACATTATTGGCAGTACAGATCGGTTCACATTTTCAATGTGCAATCCTCCTTTTCATGACTCTGAAGAGTCTGCCATAAAGGGAAATATTAGGAAAACAAAGAATCTTAATAAATCAAAAACTCAGAAAGCTCATCTTAATTTTGGTGGCCAGCAATCCGAATTATGGTGTGAAGGAGGCGAATTGGCCTTTATCACAAAAATGATTCATGAAAGTGCTTTGTATTCATCACAGGTACTTTGGTTTACCTGTTTGGTTTCTAAAAAAGATCATCTGCATCCACTGACTGCACTTTTAAAGAAAGTTAAAGCGATAGAGTTCAAAACTATTGATATGGCGCAAGGCCAGAAAATAAGCAGAATATTAGCCTGGACCTTTATTCCTGAGCAAGATCGGAAGATTGTTATGTAAAGTGAAAAATGAATTTGCTTCGCAAGTGAATGGTGGATTGATAACGATATAAACAAATTCACAATTGACAATTAAACTGTTAATAATTCGGGCTGATAATTTCACGGCGAAGCCAATTGACACTTCACAATTGACATTCTTCTCCTACATTTAATAAATTTCTGAGAAAAGGCATTGACCATCAATTCAAAAATCACTAATTTTGCACGTTATTTTAAATAGATACAATGCAATTATCAGAACAAGAAATCATTAGACGAGAAAAGCTGACCAAGCTTGGAGAAATGGGAATAAATGCATTCCCTGCGGATGAGTATACAATTACAGACACTACTGAGTCTATAAAACAGGATTTCTCTGAAAATAAACAGGTGAAGATCGCTGGTAGATTGATGTCCCGCAGAATTCAAGGGAAGGCTTCTTTTGCTGAATTGCAGGATTCTACAGGTAAAATTCAGGTATATTTTAATAGAGATGAGATCTGTACAGGTGAAGACAAAACTTTGTATAATGAAGTTTACAAACACCTTTTAGATATAGGAGATATTATTGGTATTGAAGGTGATTTATTCACAACACAGGTTGGAGAGAAAACAGTGTTGGTTAAGAACTTCACCCTGCTTACAAAAGCATTACGTCCGCTTCCTCAGGCAAAAACTGATGAAAATGGAGTTGTGCATGATGCCTTTAATGATGCTGAACTAAGATACAGACAGCGTTATGTAGATTTAACAGTAAACCCTCATATCAAAGAAATTTTCGTAAAAAGAACAAAATTGTTCAATGCGATGAGAACTTTCTTTAATACTGCAGGATATTTTGAGGTGGAAACACCTATTCTACAGTCAATTCCAGGTGGAGCAGCGGCAAGACCATTTATAACGCATCATAATGCGTTGGATATTCCATTATATTTAAGAATTGCCAACGAATTATATCTGAAAAGATTGATCGTGGGAGGTTTTGACGGAGTGTATGAGTTCTCTAAAAACTTCAGAAATGAAGGGATGGACAGAACCCATAACCCGGAATTTACCGCTATGGAAATTTATGTAGCTTATAAAGACTACAACTGGATGATGGATTTTACTGAAAAGTTATTGGAATTCTGTGCAACCCAGGTGAACGGAAATGCTGAATCTACTTTCGGGGAACATCAGATCAGCTGGAAAGCTCCATATCCAAGAGTTTCAATGACAGAAGCTATCCAAAAATTCACAGGTTTTGATATCACTGGAAAAACTGAGCAGGAATTGTTTGATTTTGCCAAGTCAATCGGAATTGAAGTGAATGAAACGATGGGTAAAGGAAAACTGATAGATGAGATCTTCGGTGAAAAATGTGAAGGAAACTTCATTCAACCGACCTTCATTACGGATTATCCGATTGAAATGTCACCTTTAACTAAAAAACATAGAAGTAAAGAAGGCCTTACTGAGCGTTTTGAATTAATGGTTTGCGGAAAAGAAATTGCAAATGCGTATTCAGAGCTTAATGATCCGATCGATCAGAGAGAGCGTTTTGAGGAACAGCTGAAACTGGCTGAGAAGGGAGATGATGAAGCAGGACAGTTTATTGATGAAGATTTCCTTAGAGCGTTGGAGTACGGAATGCCGCCAACATCAGGATTAGGAATCGGAATGGACAGATTAATTATGTTCCTTACGAATAATGCATCTATCCAGGAAGTATTATTTTTCCCTCAGATGAGACCGGAAAAAGCAGTGGCTCAAATTGAATTGGGAGAGGATGAAAAAGCAATTCTTGATATTTTAAAATCAGGTGACCAGCTTTCTCTAAATGATGTTAAGACGGCAAGTAAGCTTTCAGGGAAGAAATGGGATAAGGCTTCTAAGACTTTAACTAAGAATAATTTGGTAAAAGTGGAGAAGATTGATGATATTCTTATGATTAAGCTAACATAAAATAAAAAATATCTAGACAAAAAAAAGCGAACTTAACGTTCGCTTTTTTTTGTCTAGATATTTGAGGATTAACTTAGAATGATCTTTAATGAAAATATCAGCTTTAATAAGAAATATTTATCTATTAGGATTTTAATATTAATTTTTTATTATCAATACAATTTTGCAGGCAATGAGTTTTTATAGGGGCCAATACTTATGTATTTCATATAAATGACAGAATTATCAATTGTTATAATATTGAGGGGAATAACACACATAATAACATAATGCCTAATCAGCAATTTCTAAAAGATTGACTAGAAATTTAACTTTTTAGAAAATGAAAAAGTTAAAAATACAGATACTCATTGATGTTTTTTTAATGGGATAATTAGTTGTTTTAAACAGTTTTTATTAGTGCAGAAATGAAATTTAATGTGAAATAAAGAAAAGTCGTTAAGGGAAAATTGGTTAGAAATCGTTTTATAATAAAGTTACCATAATATTTTGAAAAGAAATACTATATTTATACAAATTTTCTAGAGAGGATAAAAAAACAAACTTTATGAAACTACTTTATCTTTTTATTTTCCTTTTAGTAATTAGTATTAAAAGTCAATTTTATGTAACTTCTGATCCAAATTATATTGGAGGCCCTACTGGTTGGGAGACATTTCCATATCTATTTACACCAAATGGAAATACTCTATTGTCAACTGGAGGGTTAAATCTGAAAAAAAAAACTCAGGACGGAAGCTATGACTTGAGTTTTGGAGTTAATGGATCCATTCCGATTCCGGTAGCCAATTTTGAACCTGGAAAAACTCTTGTTGCTAATGATCAAAATATTTATATATTTTGGAATCTATCGTCCCCAAATCTAGGTCGTACTATAAATAAATATGATTCAAATGGAGTTTTGGACTTGTCTTACGGTGTTAATGGTACTGTGACAATAAATTATCCAATTGAAAAAGCATTTATTGATAATAATTCAAATTTGTATCTTCAAGATTTATCAGGTAAAATAAAGAAACTGCTGTCTAATGGGCAAACTGATAACAATTTCAACTTTAATACTGCTACTTCAATTATAAGACTCTCTAATAATTATTTATACATAGGTAATGTGGCTGGAAGCTCCAGACTTGATTTTAATGGTAACATAGATACAACATATGGTAATCCAACTGCGCTTTTAGGAACATTCTATTTGAATAAAAATACTGATGAAATTATTACTTTTTCTATTGATAATGTTTCATCTACAATGACAATTAAGAAGTATACTTCTAATGGGTTAATCGATACTAATTTTGGAATAAATGGAGTAAAAACTATAACAGAATTTATAAAGCCAAGTTTTTATACTGCTGATTTTGATTCAGATGGAAATATCGTTTTTTTTGGAGGAAAAATGATTGGTGGTAGTCCTGGAAATTATCCTGATATGAAAATTATTATGAGACTAAAGTCTAATGGTGCTGAAGATTATACTTTTAATAATAATTCTTTCTACTATACAAAAGATAATACCGGATTTATAATTGATGCTAAAATAGTACCAGGAAATAAGTTTCTGATTATAAATAAATATCGATATACAATGGGATCATATAAAACATATTTGTCAAGGTATATTAGAACTGCAGTGCTAAGTACATCAGAAATAGATAAAGCAGGGAAACTATCTATTTATCCTAATCCGGTTCAGGATGAATTCAATATACAATTATATAATAATGAAAAGTTGGAGTCAGTAGAAATTTTTGATATGGTGGGAAGATCAATAGTAAAAACATTTGTTCTGAAAAATAACGTAGCCAATCTTACAAAAGGAACTTATCTGTTGCTAATAAAGACAAACAAAAAAAGCTATCAGACAAAGTTCATTAAAGATTAATTTGTAGACTTGATATCATTGGCTAACAATTATAATATTTAATCTTAAAAAGAAACTGATGTAGAATTCTACATCAGTTTCTTTATATTTAGAAGTTATGAAACTTTAAAAATTATTTATTATTATTTTTTTAATTTACTGAAAGAAAACATCAGGTAAAAGAGAAAAGGCAATATAAATAGCGATCCCAGCATCAAAGCCCAGCCTAGTGCTGAAATTGTTTTCGGGGCAGCAATGTGTTCCAGCAATGAAAGATGCTGTCCGTTTCCCAATAGGATGATATCCGGATTGTGCTGATAGGTTGCAGCGACTAAGATCATAATCACCTGGAAGCCTGCCAGCGCACGTACCGGAAGTAATTTTCGGTTTTTCATTGCGCGGAAAATTAATACTAAAGCAACGGTAGCAAAGGAAATAGCCATAATACCCAATGGTTTTGAAAAGACCCAAGTTACCAAAGGAATACCAGATAAATACGCTGTTAAAAATACCAATGCTCCTGTTAAGACTACGAAGATCATAGTTTGTTTAGATTTTTTGATCATTAAGGTTAGATCCAACTTATCACGGGTTTCTCTTAATGAAAAAATTGATGCCAGATAAGCACAAAGGGCAACTGTAAATAAACCTACGGCAACACCAAACCAGTTCAGCCAGCTGAAAATATACAGGTCTAAAAATGTTTTAGCATCTGGATTGATCGACTGAGAAACAGTAGCTGCAGCAATAAGTCCTAAGAAAAAAGGTGTTAATAGACTTGCGTAGTAAAAGATTTGGGTATATAAAATCTGCCAGTCATCTTTCACGGCGTCGTAATGCCTGAATGTAAAAGCGGTTCCTCTTGCGATGATTCCCAAAAGCATCAGAACTAGAGGAATATGAAGATAGGTCGACATTGTTGTGTAAATTTCCGGAAATCCTACAAAAAGAATAACAATGGCAATAATCAGCCACATATGATTCGCTTCCCAAACGGGTGCGATGGATTCATACATAATTTCTTTTGTTTTGGGACGCGCCTTTTTAGAAGTAAAAAGTTCAACAATTCCTGCTCCGAAATCAGCTCCGCCTAAAATAAGATAAAGACACATGGAAAGCCAAAGAAAGCCTATAACAACGTAAATCATAATTCTTTGTTTTTAGTTTTAAACTGAATATCGGTAGGGTCGTAAAGTTTTGGGACCATCTTGATCTGTCTTCTCAAAAGGAAAATAATGATCAATGATAAAGAAACAAATATAGCTGTGAAAAAGTAGAAAGAATACTGAATTCCCGGCATCGGGGTAACCGCATCTATAGTCCTCATCACACCGTAGATAATCCAGGGCTGCCGGCCGACTTCAGTTACCGTCCAGCCTGCTTCCAGCGCAATATATCCAAAAGGAGTCGCGAAAAGAAATGTTTTTAGAAGCCAGTTTTTAGAAAGCCATTCTTTCCTGAATAAAAAAGCATATAAATAAACACTTCCGATGCATATCATCACAACACCAAAGAAGATCATAATTTGAAAAGAATAGTGAACTATGGCAACAGGAGGCCATTCATCTCTTGGGAAGTCATTCAGACCTTTTACTTCAGCATTGAAATCATTGCTTACCAAGAAGCTCAACACTTTTGGAATCTTAATCGCATATTTTACCTCTCCTTTTGATTCATCAGGAATACCACCAAGAATGAATGGAGCACCTTTTTCCGTTTCAAAATGGGCTTCCATCGCAGCAAGTTTAATAGGTTGTCTTTTTGCAACCGATTTAGCGGCTACATCTCCGCTTAAGGGCGCGCCAAATGCACCAATCAGTGCAAAACCGGCAGCTATTTTAAATGCCTTGGTATGAAATTCCGCATTCTTTTTACGCATTATTAAATAAGCGTGAACTCCGGCTACTACAAATCCTGTAGCACAAAATGCAGCAACAGTCATATGGAGCGCCTGTGGGAACCAGGCTTCATTAAACATAGCCTTAATAGGATCTATATTTACATACTGTCCATTAATATAATCAAACCCTGAAGGTGAATTCATCCATGCATTGGCAGCAACCACCAAAATTCCTGAGGCCAGTCCGCTTAATCCTACAAGAAATCCACAGAACCAATGGAACCATTTGTTAAATTTATCCCAGCCATACAGGAAAAAACCTATTGCAATGGCTTCAATAAAGAAAGCAGTTCCTTCTAAAGAGAAAGGCATTCCGAAAATAGGCCCGGCGTGTTTCATAAATCCCGGCCAGAGAAGTCCAAGTTCAAAGGAAAGCATGGTGCCTGAAACGGCACCGGTAGCAAAAAGGATGGCAACACCTTTGCTCCAGGCTTTTGTAAGGCCTTTATATACTTCGTTATTGGTTTTAAGGTATTTCCAGTGGGCAAAAGCCATTAAGAAGGGCATCACCATTCCTACGCAGGCGAAAATAATGTGGAAGCCAAGAGATATAGCCATCTGCGCACGCGCTGCAATGAAATCATCCATAATATCAATTTTTGGGTACATAAATTTACATATAAAATACGGATGTATAATATGATTTAATACAGTTGCTGTTTGGGAAATAGATGATAATTTAGATGCTTTTGCGCGTTAAGCTTGTTGCTTTCTACCGGAGGTCAGATTCTTTTATAGTGTCCTATGAGCTTTGCTGTTTAAATGAAAAGATAGTTTGCTGTGAAGATTCGAAAAATTGATTGAAAAGAAATAAAGGATAAGATTATCTTTTAAAGTGATAAAAAATTGATTCTGAAAAGTATAAAGTTCGTTGGTAAAAGAACCATCAATAATCATACTGGCCAAAGTCTGTTTTTTATATTTAAAACAATACTTTTTTGACACATTTTAACTTTCATAAGTCGAAAAAAATCACGATATTTGTAGGTCTTTGCATTAGGCAAATTTATTAATTTTATATGAGTCAAAAACAATATACAGCTAGTAGTATCCAGGCATTAGAAGGCATGGAACACGTTCGATTAAGACCATCTATGTACATTGGTGATGTAGGAGTAAGAGGTCTTCATCATTTGGTTTATGAGGTAGTAGATAACTCTATCGATGAGGCTTTGGCAGGGTATTGCGATACCATTTTGGTAACCATCCATGAAGGAGAGAGTATTTCTGTAAAAGATAACGGTAGAGGGATTCCTGTAGATTTTCACGAAAAAGAACAAAAATCTGCTTTAGAGGTTGTAATGACTAAAATTGGAGCAGGAGGAAAATTTGATAAGGATTCTTACAAAGTATCCGGAGGTCTTCATGGAGTTGGGGTATCGTGTGTGAACGCACTTTCCACTTTATTGGTGGCTACAGTAAGCCTTAACGGTAAATTATATCAACAAAAATATTCAGAAGGAAAAGCACTTGC
This sequence comes from Chryseobacterium soli, assembly GCF_000737705.1. Lineage (GTDB taxonomy): Bacteria > Bacteroidota > Bacteroidia > Flavobacteriales > Weeksellaceae > Chryseobacterium > Chryseobacterium soli. The sequence goes on from NZ_JPRH01000001.1 coordinate 981,110, forward strand.
AGATGTTGCTGAAATAGGAATTACCGACGAAAGAGGAACAGAAGTTTTCTTCCAACCGGATAATACAATCTTTCAGGAAACGGTTTACAACTACGATACGCTTGCCACAAGATTACGTGAACTGGCTTTCCTTAATAAAGGAATTACAATAACCCTTATTGATGAGAGAAATCCTAACGAAGACGGATCATTTCCTGCGGAAGTTTTCCATTCTGAAGGAGGACTAAAAGAGTTCGTTGAATATATTGACGGAAACAGAGAGTCTATCATGGAGAATGTGATCTTCATGGAAGCGGAAAGAGATGATATTCCGGTTGAGGTTGCTATGCGTTATAATACTTCATTCAGTGAAAATCTTCACTCTTATGTAAACAATATCAATACCCATGAAGGGGGAACTCACTTAGCAGGTTTCAGACGTGCTTTGACGAGAACTTTGAAAAAATATGCAGATGATTTAGGAATTCCTCAGAAAGAAAAAGTAGAAATTACCGGTGATGATTTCCGTGAAGGATTGACTGCTGTAATTTCTGTAAAAGTAATGGAACCTCAGTTTGAAGGTCAGACGAAAACGAAACTAGGAAACTCTGAAGTTTCAGGAGCGGTTGACAAAATTGTAGGGGAAATGCTTACCAACTTCCTTGAAGAAAACCCTAATGAAGCAAAAATTATTGTTCAGAAAGTAGTTTTAGCGGCAAAAGCAAGACAGGCAGCGAAGAAAGCTCGTGAAATGGTTCAGAGAAAATCGCCAATGGGCGGTTCCGGACTTCCCGGAAAATTATCTGACTGTTCATCAAAAAGTCCTGAAGAATCTGAATTGTTCCTTGTGGAGGGAGATTCCGCAGGTGGAACAGCAAAGCAGGGTAGAGACAGACACTTCCAGGCCATTCTTCCTTTGAGAGGTAAGATTCTGAATGTTGAGAAGTCTATGCTTCATAAAGTGTATGATAACGAAGAAATTAAAAATATTTATACAGCTCTTGGTGTTTCCGTAGGAACAGAAGAAGACAGCAAAGCATTGAATATGGCTAAACTAAGATATCATAAAGTGGTTATCATGACCGATGCTGATATTGATGGATCTCACATTTCTACCCTGATTCTTACTTTCTTCTTTAGATTTATGAAGGAGCTTATTGAAAACGGATATATTTATATTGCACAACCTCCGTTATACTTATTAAAGAAAGGTAACAAAAAAGTATATGCTTATAACGAAAAAGAACGTGAGCAGTTTACCCTGGAATTATCTCCGGATGGTAAAGGTGTTGAGGTACAGCGTTATAAAGGTCTTGGGGAAATGAACCCTGAACAGCTTTGGGAAACAACTCTAAACCCTGAACATAGAATTCTAAAGCAGGTAACCATTGACAATGCAGTAGAAGCCGACAGTGTTTTCTCTATGCTAATGGGAGATGAAGTTCCGCCAAGAAGAGAATTTATCGAGAAAAATGCTAAATATGCTAAGATTGATGCATAATTAATCTGGGAATAAATACATAAAGGCTTCAGCAATGAAGCCTTTTTTTGTGCCAAAAAAATAATTTTAACATTTGTTAAGATTTTACTATTTTTGCCTAATTTTAATATATATGATGAAAATACTTTGTATTGGGGCTTTCTCCTTAGCTTCAATATATTATGCGCAGACCTTTCCGGCTACTGCCATTCCCGAAAATTTAAAGAAAAACGCTGATGCTGTTATCCGAAGGGATTTTACGACAGTACAAATCAATAAAATTGATGAAATAAAATATCAGTACAATACCGTTACGACAGTTCTTAATAAAGATGGAGTGTCAAAAGCTATGGTCTACATTCCTTATGGAAAAGGTGATCATGTATCTGATGTAAAAGTTACAATATATGATGAATCTGGTAAAAAAGTAAAAAGCTTTTCAAAGTCTGATTTTAGTGATTTTTCGAATAATTCACAAAGCTCATTTTATTCCGATAGTAGAATTTTGGTGTTGCCGTATTCTTCTGTACAATATCCTTATACCGTAGATTTTTCATATACTACTACAAATGAAAATACTGTGTTTATTCCGGATTTTGTTCCATTCTCAACACTTAATACTTCCCTGGAAGAAGCGCAGTTTAAGGTTATTAATAAATCGGGAATAGAGCTCAGAACGAAAACGTATGCATCTCAATATAATTATGCAAATGTTCAGGAGAATAGCAGCGGAGAAGAAAAATCTTATGCTTATAAAAATGTTGCGGCTATTGATGGATTATCATTACTTCCGCAACCTGTAAAAATATTACCAAAAGTAAGTTTTTCTTTAGCTCAGTTTAATCTTGAAGGGCATAAAGGAGGTATCAACAGCTGGAAAGAATTTGGCACTTGGTATTATAATAATATTCTACAGCCTGTGTCGGTCTCCACACCGTCTATTAAAGCCGAAGTAGCATCTCTTAATCTTCAGGGCTCTACAGAAGAAAAAGTGAAAAAGCTCTACCAATATATGCAGGCAAAAACGAGATACATATTTGTAGCTTTAGGTATTGGAGGCTGGCAGCCAATGCTTCCTGATGAAGTGTACAAAAAAGGATATGGAGATTGTAAAGGCCTTACCAATTATATGAAGACATTATTGGATGAAGCAGGGATTCCTTCTTACTATTGTGTAATCAATTCAAACCCATCTCAAGTTTTATTTGATCCGGACTTCCCTAAAATGGGTGGTAACCATGCGATTTTAATGGTTCCCACTGAAAAAGGGAATATTTGGCTTGAAAATACATCCCAGCAGATTGCTTTTAATCATCTGAGTTTTTCTACTACAGATAGAAATGTGCTTGCCATTAAAAAAGATGGAATAGAATTTATTAATACACCAAGCTCTTCCGCTGAACAGAATACAGAAAAACAAATGTTGAAGGTGAAAATTAATGAAGATAATAGTATTGATGGGGAAGCACTAATGTCATTTGCCGGAAGCCAGTATGATTATAATTTTGGTTTTGTAAGTCTATCTCCAACAGAGAAAAATGAAATACTTAAAAAGAAATTTGACGTTTTGAATTTTGAAAAAATTGAAATGAAAAATTTTGTGAATGATAAGGATAATGCTATTGCCAAATTTAATGTTGATTTTAAGGCCGTTAATTTTTCAAAAAAAGCAGGCAGCAGTATGATGTTTAGAGCAGTGCCAATATATTCAAGTAATATCTATAAGAATGATGAAAACAGAGAACTTCCATTTGAAATAGGACAGGCTTTTCAGGATGAGTATGATATAGATTTCATAATTCCAAAAAATTATAAAATAGAAGAAATACCGGATGACTTTAGTCTTAATTCTGAATTTGGAGAATACACATTGAAGGTTGTGAAAAATGGAGACAATCTTAAAGTACAAAGGATTATAAAAATAAAAAAAGGAATATACACTAAGGAAAAATACAATAACTATATCAGTTTCAGGAAAAAAATAATGAACATTGATAACACAAAAATTCTAATTACGAAGATCTAACCATGAAAAAAATAATATTATTCACATGCAGCATCATAACTTTAACTGTTTTTAATGCTCAGAAACATGAATTTCTTACCCCTCCTAAATTTAATGAAGCAGATTTGTCAAAACCCAAGTCTTTGATTGATGAAAATGCTCCTGCAGAATTTTTATATAGATCCGAAAGTTTTGTAATTAGTGGTACTTCAGGTCTGCTTAGTAAAAGATATTTTTACAGAATAAAAATATACAATAAAGATAAAGCAGAAAAATGGCTTAATCTTGAAATTCCACTTTTTCAGACTGGAGGAGCTCATGAATATCTTTCTAATATGAAAGCTTCTACCTATAATCTTGAAAATGGCAAAGTAGTTTCTACAAAAATAGATAAAGACTCGAGGTATAAAAGTAAAGAAGATGAAAATATTCTGATCGCTAAATTAGCATTTCCAAATGTTAAAGACGGTTCAGTATTAGAGTATAGATATGAAATTGAATCTCCATTCTTATTTTCGGTTCCGGAAGTGACCATAGAAGATGATATTCCGTCCTTATATACTGAATATGTTCTAAATACACCTATTAATGTGTTGTATAATATAAATTATGTAGGCGCAATTACTCCAAACTATAGACTAATTGATGAAAGTCATGCAAATGATGTACAGTATAAAACTTATAAATTTGGGTTTGATAACGTGAAAAGTTTTAAAACAGAGAAATTTGTGAATAATGATAGAAATTACAGAGGTAAAATAAGTGCAGAATTGCATTCCACTACTTTTTCTGGTAATGTTCAGCAATATTCTATGTCATGGGAGCAAATGCGTAAAATGCTTTATGAAAATAAGAGTTTTGGAGGGCAATTAGAAAAGACTAAACTGGCAAAGGAAAATATGCCGGCAGATGTTTTGAATATGAAAAATGATACTGAAAAAGCGAATGCAATATTCAAATATGTAAGAGATACCTTTACATGGAATAAGAAAAGAGGTATTGGAACGGAAAATGGTTTCAAAAAACTTTTAGAAACCAAAAGTGGTAATGCCGGGGATATCAACCTTTTCTTAATCTTGATGCTGAGAGAAGCCGGATTGAAAGCTGAGCCTTTGGCTATTTCTACTGTAGATAATGGATTAATTAATATGGCATTTCCAGATGCTTCAAAATTAGATTTTGTTATTGCAGCAATAGAAAATAAAGAGGGGTACCTTTTATATGACGCGACTTCTAAGCAGTCATCATTAGATGAATTGCCTGCAAGAGACTGGAATCAATATGGTATTGTGTTTTCAAAAGAAAGTGCGAAACAAATTCAAATGGTGAATTCTAAAACAAGCTTTCGATATCTGAATGTTGACGTGAAAATTGATGACAATGGATTGATTACTGGAAATTATACTGAAAAAAATAAAGGGACATTTGCAATGCTGACAAAAGAAGGCTATGATGAAAATGCAGATAAGTACAAAAAGCAATATAAAGAAAATTTTGATGTTGATTTTACTGACATTAATTCTAAAGTATTAGATAATGGAGAATTTGAAAGCACAATGAAATTTTCTTCAGAAAACTTAATTGATAGAGTTGGAAAGAAAATAATCATCAATCCAATGTTATTTTTAAGTAAAAATTCCAATGAATTTGACCAGACTGGGGAAAGAAAGTACCGTATAGATTTTCTTACTCCATACACTAAAGTTAAAAAAGTAATATTAGAAATTCCAGAAGGGTACACTATTGAAGAAATGCCTAAAAATAAAAGAATTGTAACGGAAGATAAGGAAATAGAATATAGTTATGCGGTAGAACAGAAAGGAAATAAGCTGGAAGTAACTTCAACAACGAAAGTCGCCAGCCCGGATTATCCTAAAGAATATTATCCCGCATTTAAAAAAATATGGGAAACCGCTTCTAAAAATGAAAACCAGGTAATAAGCCTCATTAAGAAATAATTTTTGATGTAAAATGTAAACAATGTTTACATTAAAAACAGAATATTTTTAAAAACCATTCATCTTTTGAATGGTTTTTGCATATCTATACAAAATAATAATATGAAAAATACAACTGCCATTCTGGCGCTTTCCTCTTTCTTTATTTTCTCTGCGTGTAAAAAAACGGAGCAGACTAAGCAGGAAAATACAGCACAAACCGAGCAAACTGCCCAGCCCGAAAAGTTTGAAGTAGATTCTGTTAAAGTAGATGATTCCATTAAAATAGGTAAATTCTTGAGCCTTAGATATACCTCTAAGCTCCTTGTTTTTCCTGGAATAAAAGACCAAAAGCTTTTGGACAGCATTTATTTGAATAATAAAGGAAGCAGAGACTTTTCTAAAAATGGTCTTCAGGCCTATTTGGAAAAAGAAAAGAAACAATACTTCACCTCTACGGAGCAGGACACTAAAGATTTTATTTCAGATATCACCAATGCACAGACCTGGTATACAGATTCTGATATGAAGCTGGTTTCCAATACCAACGGTTATATGCATATACAATACTCTTCAAATGCGTATATCGGAGGTGCTCATGACGAATATGGCTATGTAGAAAGAGTTTTTGATCTTAAAAACAATAGAAAAGTGGAGTTGAAAGACATTACTACGATTTCTAAAAGCAAGCTTGAGCCTATTTTAATGAACAATATTAACAAGGTACCAAGTGGAACTACCGATGAAAAAGGTGAAGTGAAAAATTCAGAGATGCTTTTGGTAGATATAATTCCTGTTTCAAATAATTTTTATTTTGATGATAAAAATCTATATTTTCATTACAGTCCATATGAAATCACTGCTTTTGCCGCAGGAGATATTATCATTCCTGTTTCCTGGGCGGATTTAAAAGGTACTTTAACTCCGGAATTTAAAGAAAGAATGAAAATTAAGTAAATTATTGTTTCCCAATTACAGAAGCATTTTCTATTTTTGCGGTGATGGAAAAAGTAGCTTTTATTATTAATCCTTTTTCAGCTAAAAAGAATTATCAGCCATTTCTCAATGAATTGAGAAAAAAGGTTCAGGACCCTCTGTATTATATCTCAGAATCTATTCAGGGAACAGACGATTTTATCCAAAAACAGTTTGATAATATTGATATTTTTGTAGCGATAGGAGGGGATGGAACTATTTCTACTGTGGCAAAAAATCTTATCAGTACAGATAAAATTTTGGCAATTTTTCCGGCAGGTTCAGGAAACGGATTTTCCAATGAAACGAAATTTAGCAAAAATTTGGACGAATTGCTCGGAAAACTGACGGCTAAAAAATCCAGGAAAATTGATACATTTACGGTCAATGGAAGACTATCTATCAATGTTTCAGGGACAGGATTTGATGGTAAAGTGGTCAAGGAATTTGAAAAAACAGACCGCGGTTTTAAAAATTATATTAAGGTTTCTCTTAAAACCTTTTTTAATTACAAACCGATAAAGGTGAAGTTTTCCGAGGAGCAGTATCAGAAGTACAATGGAAGATATCTTATGCTGAATATTGCCAATACCCGCCAATTTGGAAACAATGCGTACATCGCACCCAATGCAAGCAAAAGTGATGGACTGGTAGATATGGTACTGGTGAAAAAATTTCCATTATCCTATTCCGCTCTTTTTGCCTATAGAATGTTTACTAAAAAACTGAAAGACGATGATTATGTAACGTATCTTCCTGTTTCAGAAATAGAATTTAAGGTCAATACCACAAACTGGCATCTTGATGGAGAGTTTAATAAAATAAAATCACCTGTTCATGTAAAAGTTTCCCCTGCGAGCTTAAATATTCTTATATAATAGCTTACAATTTTAAAATAATAAACCCCGGTTTCAGCTAGCTGAAACCGGGGTTTATTATTTACAGATGCTTATTTTACATCTCAAGTTTTTTCTCAATCTCGTGAGGATGATCCAGGCAAAAATGCAATTGCTCTTTATCCAGTTGCTTTTCCCAGTTGGCTACCACTACAGTAGCTACAGAATTCCCAATGACATTCGTTAAAGCACGGCATTCACTCATGAATTTATCAATTCCTAAAATCAAGGTCATGCCGGCAATAGGAATTTCAGGAACAACAGCCAGCGTTGCAGCCAGCGTAACAAATCCGGCACCTGTAACTCCGGCAGCCCCTTTTGAACTCAGCATAGCCACAAGAAGAAGCATGATCTGCTTTTCAATCGGAAGATGGATATTCAGAGCCTGTGCTATAAATAAAGAGGCCAGAGTCATGTAGATATTGGTTCCGTCCAGATTAAAAGAATAACCGGTGGGCACTACCAAACCTACGATAGCTCTTGAACAGCCGGCTTTTTCGAGCTTCTCCATCACACCAGGAAGTGCAGATTCTGAAGAGCTTGTTCCCAATACAAGTAAAAGTTCTTCTTTAAGGTAATAGATCAGTTTAAAAATATTGAACCCGTTATACCAGGCAACAGCACCTAAAACCAACACCACAAACAGGGCAGAGGTAATATAGAATGTACCTACTAAAAATAATAAGTTGATAACAGAATGCAGACCGTATTTTCCAATCGTGAAAGCCATTGCTCCGAAAGCTCCAATAGGAGCCATTTTCATCAGCATATGGACTATTTTGAATATAGGAGTTGACAAATCCTGGAGGAATTCCGTTACTCTTTTGCTTTTTTCTTTCGTTAACACTAAAGCCACTCCCATTAATACCGAAACAAGCAGTACCTGAAGGATATTTTCACCAATCAACGGACTGAATAACGTTTCAGGAATGATATTCATAATAAATCCTGTAAGCGTAGATTCGTGTGCTTTCTGCTGGTATTGGGAAACATCACCGGAAAGTGTCGCAGGATCGATGTTTAATCCGGATCCAGGCTGTAAAATATTTCCTACAATCAACCCTATGATCAAAGCTAATGTAGAAAAAGTAAAAAAGTAGATCATGGCCTTTACCGCAATTCTTCCTACTTTTTTAAGATCGGTCATATGGGCAATTCCCAAAGTAAGGGTAATGAAGATAACCGGAGCGATGATCATTTTTACCAGTTTAATGAAGCCGTCGCCCAATGGCTTCATTTTTTCTCCCAATTCAGGATAAAATCTTCCTAAACAGATACCGGCAATAATCGCGATAATAACCTGGAAGTAAAGTTGGTGGTGTATTTTTTTAGCTTTCAAATGCAATGATTTTTGATTTTTGAATGGCGAAAAATAAGAAAATTTTATCGGGATTCATGACGAAAGTCATAAAAATACATTCTCAGCTGATCCACAGCATTTTGAAAAATCTTTTATTTCTTACCACACCAATCAGTACCAAGATCACTAAAAACTAAACACCAAATACTAACAGCCATCAACCAATTATCATTCAACAGCAACAGAATCGTCACCTCTTCCGTCTGCAACAGCCTGAATATTTCCATTAGTGTCAATGACGATCATTTCTGTTTTTCCAATCAGTTTAACCTTTTCAACCACATAATTTTTGGTTTTAAGATCTGCGATCGTTGATTCCGGGAAATTGTTTTCTACCGTTACAGTTTCCGGAAGCCACTGATGGTGGAATTTAGGAGCATTCACGGAAATATTGGCATTTAACTTAAAGTCCACAATGTCTACGATAGACTGATATACCGAAGTCGGAATTGTAGTTCCACCTGGAGTTCCCACTACCATAAAGGGTTTTCCATCTTTTAGTAAAATAGTAGGGGTCATCGAAGAAAGCATTCTTTTATTAGGCTGAATTGAATTCGCTTCACCACCTACAGCCCCAAACATATTAGGAACTCCAGGTTTTATAGAGAAATCATCCATTTCATTATTTAAAAAGAATCCGGCTCCCGAAACCATTACTTTGCTTCCGTAATATCCATTTAATGTGGTGGTTACCGATGCTGCGTTTCCTTCCTTATCAATTACAGAAATATGGGTGGTTTCAGTGGATTCTTTAGGCTGATTAATGATTTTTCCTACTTCCGAACTGGGCGTTGCTTTATTGAAGCTGAAACTTTTCCATCTTCCTTTAAGATATTCATCAGAAATTAGATAATTGGTTTTGTCCGTGATAAAATCCGGATCGCCCATATATTCCGCCCGGTCAGCATAAGCTCTTCGTTCTGCTTCTACCATAATCTGTACAGCCGGAGTAGAATTCTGCTGGTATTTTTCAAGATTTTCAAAGCTCGCCATTCTGAGCATTTGAGCTAAAAGAACACCGCCGCTGGAGGGTAGAGGCATGGAAACTACCTTATTTCCTTTATAATCAAATTCCAGTGCTTTTCTTTCGGCAACTTTATAATTTTTTAAATCTTCAATGGTGATGATTCCATTTCCTCTTTTCATTTCAGCTACCAAAAGAGCAGCTGTTTTTCCTTCATAAAAACCTTTTGCTCCTAATTTCTGAATAAGCTTCAGTGTTTCTGCCAGTTCTTTTTGAACCAGAATATCACCTGCTTTCCAGGGCGTATTTTTTACGAAAATTATAGAAGATGAATTATGTTTCTGGAAGCTTTCTTTATGGGTATTAAGCATATCAGCTTCTTTTTCTGTAATAGCAAAGCCTTGTTCGGCCAGATCAATAGCAGGCTGGATAATTTTATCCATAGGAAGCTTACCATATTTCAGAGTAGCAAAAAAACCGGCGATACTTCCCGGAATTCCTACTGCTAATCTTCCGTTTTGAGATAAATCGGTATTGGCTTTCCCTGTTTTATCAATGTACATATCCCGGGAAGCTTTTTTAGGAGCCGTTTCCCGGTAATCCAGCGTAAATTTCTCACCGTTATTTTTTACTCCCACCAAAAAACCGCCGCCGCCTATATTTCCGGCCTGAGGATACACAACTGCCAGGGCATATTGTGTGGCAATAATAGCATCATATGCATTACCGCCCATTTTTAACACTTTTGCTCCAGCTTCACTCGCCAAAGGATGTGCAGAGACTACAACCCCTTTGTTTTTTACTTTAACTTCCTTTACGATGTTGATATCGGTGAACTGAGCCCAGTAAAAATTTCCGGCTAAAAGTACGGTAGCAATAAAAATCTTTTTCATACCATTGAGTTTAAAGAACAAAAGTATATATTTTTTTAATGAGAACCATTGCTGTCGCCATGAAACGTGTATTCTTCCTTTTTTATCCAGGTTATATTTTATATGATTTTTATGAATTTATACAATTATATTACTGGTATAACAGCCTTTTTATTGATATAATGAGTGACTTTTATAGTAAATGTTATTTTTTTAAAAGTATAACTGATGAAAAATTATCAGAGAGATCCTTTTTTAAAGTCTTATTTTAATTTCCTTTTCACATTAAAAATAGTGGTATTTTTTAAATGAACCTTTTTTTATTATGATTAGCATGATTTTTTTACTTTTGTACAATTCTAAAAAAAGTATAAAATGGAATCCTATACGGAAAAAATATTGATTACGGGTGCCCTGGGACAGATCGGTACCGAACTTACGAACAGACTTGTTGAAATCCACGGAGCCGAAAATGTAGTAGCTTCAGGATTGGATAGATGGCAGAAAGGAATTACTTCTGCCGGATATTACGAAAGAATGGATGTTACCAATACCCAATTGGTAAAACAGGTGATTAAAGACTATGAAATTACAACAGTCTACCACTTAGCATCTCTTCTGTCAGGAACATCAGAAAAGCAGCCTATTTTCGCATGGAAATTAAACCTGGAGCCATTGCTTCACTTTTGTGAATTGGCTAAAGAAGGTTTGCTTAAAAAGATTTTCTGGCCAAGTTCAATCGCAGTTTTTGGAAAAGGAATTCCCAAAGAAAATGTAGCTCAGGATGTTGTTTTAAATCCTACTACAGTGTATGGGATTTCTAAAATGGCAGGTGAAAAATGGTGCGAATATTATTTTGATAAGCATGGAGTAGATGTGCGAAGCATCAGGTATCCCGGATTGATTTCATGGAAAACTCCAGCGGGTGGAGGAACTACCGACTATGCTGTAGAGATTTTTTACGAAGCTGTTGAAGAAGGAAAGTATACCAGTTTCATTTCAGAAAATACAGCAATGCCGATGTTGTATATGGATGATGCCATCAATGCAACATTGAAATTAATGGAAGCTCCAAAAGAAAGTCTAACGATCCGTTCGTCTTATAATTTGGGTGGAATGTCTTTCACTCCAAAAGAACTGGCGGAAGAAATCAAGAAAGAAATTCCGGATTTTAAGATTGATTATAAACCAGATTTCAGACAGGCTATTGCAGATTCTTGGCCGTCATCCATTGATGATTCCATTGCTAAAAAAGACTGGGGACTGACATACGATTTTGGAATTTCCGAAATGTCTAAGGACATGATCAAGAATTTAAAAGTTAAATTAGAGAAAAATTAATTATTTAAAGTTTTAGTTTAAATAAAAACACTTTTAACGTCTGATTTAATGTAGTTTATAAATTTTATATAGAAAATAGTTTATATGGTATTATTCACTTTTAATGTAATAAATATTGAGGCTAAGGCCAAAAATGGTGTTCAGATCTCTGATGTTGAAAGACTGAAAATTACAGAAGATAATACAAAAGCTATTCTCAGAACTTTAGATATTCATGACAATAAAGCGAGCTTTTTTATTGAGATTTCTCTCACTGAAAAACTCCAAAATCTTATAAAAGCAATTTCATCCCAAGGGCATGAAATTGCTTTTTATAATAAAGACTCAAATCTTCGGGAAATTGAAGAAGCTAAAAAAAAGACGGAAGAATTTTTAGAAAAACAAATAAGAGGAATTCGTCAGAAAGATATCCGGCTTCGTCAGGAAGATTTAAAAATGTTGGAATTCAATTATGTTTCCAATATTGATAATGCGGAAATTCTTTTTCCCTTCAAACGCTTACAAAGAAACACAGAGATCACTGAAGAAGACGGATTGAGTATTGTTCCGGAAAGTATCTCTCCTTACAGCCAGTTACCGTATAATGATTTTGTATTCCAGGTTCTGCCGATGAAATACTACAAGAATATGGTGTTCGAAACATTGAAGAATGATGATTTCGTTCTGATCTATCTGAACTCGTGGCAGTTTACTGATTTTAAAAAGTACCCGTTTGAAATTCCTTTCTACAGAAGCTTATTTTCAGGCAAAAAAATGGAGGACAAATTAGATGCCCTCCTTAGCTGGATCAACGAGAAGGAGATGGCTACTTCCCGTATGAAAGATTATATTTTTTAATTTTCTTCTCTCTCAGATTAACAGGTTTACACAGATGTTTGTTTTCTTTTTAGATTAATTATTTGAAAGAAATCTGCTTAATCAGTGAAATCTGCGAGAAATAATTTAAACAAAAATTCCACAAATATTTCCATGAATTAAAAAATATCCGAGGGAGAAAAATATTAAGCCAATTCAAAAAGCGTAATTTCCGGTAAAACCCCAACTCTTCCAGGGTACCCTAATACACCAAAACCTCTGTTTACATAAAGCATTTTACCTTCACTTTCGTATAAATCAGCCCATTTCGGGTAACGATATTGTACAGGTGACCATTTTATGTTTTTTAAATCTAAACCAAACTGCATTCCATGTGTGTGGCCGGATAGTGTTAAATGAACGTCGATTGGGTGTTTTTTAACCACGTAATCAAAATGGGTAGGGTCATGGCTCATTAATATCTTTGTTGCTGATTCCGGGACTCCTTTCAAAGCGTCATCCAGTTTTCCAAATTGTGGAAAGGGTTTTAATCCCCAGTTTTCAACGCCTAGAATATAAATTTTTTCACCGTTTTTCTCAATTACTCTATGTTCATTTCGAAGCATATCAAAACCTGCCTGTTTTTCATAATCGATAAGTGTATCCAGATTTTTCTTTTTTGCATCAAGTGAAGTCCATGTCACATAATCTGCGTAATCATGGTTTCCCAGTACCGCAAATTTCCCATCTTTAGCTTTGATCTTTGAAAATAAAGGAATAAACGGTTTGAATTCATCCGCAATATTATTCACCATATCTCCTGTGAATAGAACCAAATCAGGGTTTTGTTCATTAATTAGATCAATGGCATGTTCCAGTTTACTTGGGTCTGAGAAACTTCCGCTGTGGACGTCTGAGATTTGTATGATTTTATAGCCTTTAAAGCTTTTCGGAAGATTGGTGAAATTTATTCTCACTCTTCTTACTTTATGACGGTATTTCCCAAAAGTGATTCCATCAATAAATAATGCAGAAAGTACACCTCCTAAACCAAGCCCCATGATGTTTAAAAACTTTCTTCTTTCCGGGAAAAAGTTCTCGGTTGGCCTCGTTAGTCCGATTAAATACCCTCCCGTTCTGAAAATATCATCAATCAACAAAAACAGAACGATGAAAATTTTAGGTAAAATAAAAACTAAAAATAGAGAGATCATAATCTGAGCCCTCACAGTGCTTCTGTCTGATCTTTGGAAGTGGGAAACTTCGTAAGCGAAAAAGCCGTAAACCGCCAAAGATAAAATCCAATATCCGGCTCTTATCCAGGAGTTATCCGTTAATGTTCTTATTGCCTGATAGATATACGCTTCTAGAAATAAGAAGACTGCAGCAATAAGTAAAAAATTTCTTTGCATAATAATGTTTAAAAAAAGCACAAAGAATAATTCCCTGTGCTTTTTATATTTTTTGTTAATTAAAATATTTTTAAGGAAATCTGTAAACGATAGCATTGATATTCATTCCGGCACCTACCGAAGTCATCACAATGTTACCTTTATCTTTAAACGATTGACCTGCCATTTTTCCTTTAATTATTAAATCAAACATGGTAGGAATAGTCGCTACAGAAGAATTTCCAAATTCCTGAATCGTCATTGGTGAGATTGAATGATCATAGTCCTTCACATCATAAAGTCTATGAAGTCTCTCAATCATTGCATAATCCATTTTAGCATTAGCCTGGTGGATCAATATTTTATTGATATCCTGAATCGAAAGATCAGCATCTTCAATGGTTTCTTTTATGGCTACAGGTACGTTTTTAAGGGCGTACTCATAGATTTTTCTTCCCTGCATTCTTACAAAAAGACGTTTCTGATCGGCATCTGCATTGATGGAAGATGCATTTTCCAGGTAACACAATTCCGGACCGTTGTCGCAGATTGTATTATGGGCAATAATTCCTACATTCTCTTCGTCAGTAGCTTTTACTACGACTGCACCTGCACCGTCAGCAAAGATCATTCTGTTTCTGTCATGCGGATCTGTAACGCGGCTTAATGTTTCAGCACCAATCACAAGGATTGTTTTAGCTGCTTTAGCTTTAATCAGGTTGTCGGCTAAAATCATAGCCTCTACCCAGCCCGGGCAACCGAAAATCATATCATAGGTGATGCATTTTCTGTTTTTGATTCCAAGCTTATTTTTTACCCTCGCTGCCATATTGGGCATGAAGTTTACATATCCGTCTATCGTAACCTCTCCGAAATTACTGGCATAAATAATATAATCCAGTTCCTCTCCGTCTACCTTTGCATCTTCAATAGCAATTTTGGCAGCTTCGTAACCGATTTGCGAGTTGGAAAGATCGTCTTCTATGAACCTTCTGTTCTCTATCTCTGTAATTTCCACGAATTTTGAAATAATTTCTTCAGCAGGCTTTTCGATTTTCACGCCATCTTCTGTGTAGAACTCAGAATTCATGAAAAAGTCTCTACCAATAACTCTATTAGGAATATAGGATCCAGAACCAATAATGATTGTATTCGGCATTCGTTTATTTGATTTTTTTTAAAGACGCAAAGTTAATAATTAATATTAATAACGAAAAATTAAAAATATTATTAAATTTGCAAAACTTGTATTGTACAACCTATGAAAAATAATCCGTCCTTAAAAGGCTTACTTGTTGCTGTTGTGGTGTTTATCGCTGCCTTTGGGATCTACTTCCTTTTTTTAGCAAAGAAAAATTATTTCCTGGTAGACAACCCTACACCCAATACGTACTATTATAAGATTAATAATGGCTCTGAGGGCATTATTTCAGCAGGCCAGTATGTGCATGTAGACCTGAAACAGGGAAAAAATTCCATTAAAGTTTTTGACCAGAATAAGAAAATGCTGTATGATTCTGCATTTGAAGTGAATAAAATCCGCGGACTTTTAAACATTGCCCATCAGGATTATTATGTTAACCGCCAATATTATGGGTATAATCTTAAAAAAGATTCATTACTTTTGAACCTTGATAAAACCGTCATTGACGGGAAGGAATATTTTGGAGGGGCAAAACGCTTCAATAAACTCTACACTGAAGATTTTTACTATAATGTAGATGAAGATTATGACAAGCTTATCAAGAATATACAGCAGGTAGAATCAAGATCCAAGATTTTCAGAAAACAAGATTACCTTAATTATTATAAAGAATATTATAAGTTTTGACAAAAGATATCAACCAAGTAACTCCCTACAATTCTGAAGCTCCCAAGAAGAGCCAGGTAGAGGATATGTTCGACAACATTGCACCCAAATATGACCTTTTAAATCATGTTTTATCCATGAAAATTGATGTTTTGTGGAGAAATACGCTGGTCAAATGGATGAAAAATGACAACCCTCAAGAAGTGCTGGATGTGGCTACAGGAACGGGGGATCTGGCCATCACAATTGAAAAAGGAACCAATGCAAAAGTAATTGGTTTAGATTTATCGCAACAAATGTTAAATGTTGGCGTTATTAAAATAAAAAAACTTAATTTAGACGGCAAAATTTCCATGCAAAAGGGGGATGCGGAGAATTTACCTTTTGAGGAAAATAGATTTGATGCTGTGTCCGTTGCATTTGGAGTGAGGAATTTTGAAAATCTTAGAAAAGGTTTAGCAGAGTTAAGAAGAGTAGTTAAAGATAACAAGAGTGTTTACATACTGGAGTTTTCAAAGGTTGAGGGGTTTTTAGGACCATTTTATATGTTTTATTTCAAAAACGTATTACCTGCCATCGGCAGATTGATCTCTAAAGATAATAGGGCATACACATATCTTCCGGATTCTGTAAATGCATTTCCTTTCGGGGAGAAGATGAAACAAATTCTTTTGGATACAGGATTTAAGAAAGTTGAATATAAAAAACTAAGTTTAGGTATAGCCACAATTTATAAAGCAACAAAGTAACCTATGAATAAATTTTTATTAAAAGCACTGGTTTTAGCCTCAGTAAATATTGCCATTTTTGCAGATGCGCAATTCAGAACCCGAAACAGAATGGATAAGTTGGAAGATTTCGACGAACAGACATTCAGTTGGGGTTTTTATTTGAACGGCAATAAACTAGACTATCGTATTGTCTTAAACCCGAGATACGGTATGAATGGTAACCAGAATCTTGTTACATCCAAAGAAAGCTACAGTTTTGGTGCCGGACTTATCGGTAAGTGGAGACTGAGCGACTATCTGGATCTAAGAATGGAACCAGGCTTACAATTTGCTCAGAGGCAATTGACTTTTAATACACAGTCGAATGATCAGTACGCGGCTGGAACTTTGACCAATCCTGCTTTTATCCCAATTCCGTTAACGGACAAAGACAGAGTAAGAGAAATCAAATCTACTCTGGTAGACATTCCTGTATTATTAGAACTTCATGGTCAGAGATGGTACAACTCACGACCATATGTGGCAGCAGGGGTGAACTATATTGTTAATCTTCAGTCGAATTCAGACTCTACTGATGATAACATGCAGCAGGTTTTCAGGTCTACTACGCATAATTTTGCATGGTCTGCTGAAATGGGAATCCAGTTATATTTCAATAAATTTAAACTGACCCCAGCCATCAGAGGAACATTCTTTATGAACAACGAAAAAGTGGCAGATAATGCAACAACGCCTCCTTATTGGACGTCTGCAGTATCTACATTACAGACCAGAGCTGTATTTTTTATGTTAAAATTTGAATAAAAAATAGGACTTAAAATATAAAGGAGGTGCTTTTGCACCTCCTTTTTTGTATAGATACTAAAATATAGAGCGTTTTATTTTTATTAATGTCAATATTTTTTTATTTTTGCTATTAGTTAGAATATACAAAACCTGAAATGCTTCAAGATTTAGAAAACAATTTTTCAGAATTAGAAAAAAAGATTTGGAATTTACAAAAGAATTATAAAAGTCTTGCTGAAAAATTATCAGAACTAAATGCTGAACATGAAGATCTGAAGAAGAAGTACGATGAAGAGAGGCGGAAAAATCAGGTATTAGCAGAAGAACAAAAAAATATAAAACTTTATTCAGCAATATCAGGAAATCCTGAACACAATAGGTTGATGAAAAATCATATTAACAGATTAGTGAAAGAGATTGATTTCTGTATTGCTCAGCTTCAAAACAGTGGATTATAATGGAGGTAAGAAGAATAACCGTAAACATTGCTGGAAGAGTATATCCGCTGAACGTACCGGCAGCAGAGGAGGAAACTTTGCGTAAAGTAGGGAAGCAGATAGAGAATATGATTAAAGATTTTGAACAAAACTTCGATGTTAGAGATAAACAGGATGCTTTGGCGATGTGTGCCCTTAAACTGGGGACCAACGCGGAAGTAGTTTCTCTCAATTACGAAAAAAATATACATTCAACCAACGAAAGATTAACGCAAATTAATCGGTCACTGGATGAAAACGGGAAATAGATATTTTTTCCCAAAAGTTCTGCCTACAATAGTTCTAACACATTTAAGGTAAACTCAACGCTAAGCAATAACCGAACAAATGTCCATCGAATGGCGTGCCGGATTCCCGGATTACAGACAGTGGAAATCAGTTCAAATCGTGTTGATTAGGAGTTTACTCTCAATCCCTGAATTATTGTGGGCTTTTTTTATATAAATATGATTATGATGACAATTAAAACTCAATATATATTATGACAACAACCGCTATTATTATAAGCGTGATCTGCTTAGTAGTAGGTGCAGTTTTAGGGATGCTATCCTCTAAAAGTTCACTGAATACTAAAGCTAAATTTATTATAGATGATGCCAAGAAAAATGCCGAAAATTTAATAGAAAAAGCGAACGTACAAGCCGAATCCATAAAGAAAGAAAAAAACCTTCAGGCCAAAGAAAAATTCCTTGAATTGAAGTCTCAACACGATGCAGACATTCAGTCAAGAGAAAGAAAAATGCAGGAAGGAGAGAAGAGAATTAAGGATAAAGAAAACAAGGTAAACGACGAACTGAGCAAAACAGGAAAACTTGAAAAAGACCTGGATAAGCAGATTGCTGATTATGCCAAGAAAAATGAAGCCTTAGATAGAAAGCAGCAGGAATTAGATTCCATTACCAATAAAAAAGTTGAAATTCTTGAAAGAATATCTAATTATACCGCTGAAGAAGCTAAAGCTGAGTTGGTAGAATCCATGAAAGCAGAAGCTAAAACAAGAGCTCAGGCACATGTACAGAGCATCATGGAAGAAGCGCAGTTAAACGCTAAAAGTGAAGCCAGAAAAATTATTATTCAGACGATTCAGAGAATTGGAACGGAACAGGCTATTGAAAATTCAGTATCTGTTTTCAACATCGAATCTGATGAAGTAAAAGGTAGAATTATCGGTAGAGAAGGGAGAAATATCCGTGCATTGGAGGCTATCACAGGAGTAGAGATTATTGTAGATGATACTCCAGAAGCGATCCTTCTTTCATGTTTCGATCCGGTAAGAAGAGAAATTGCGAGATTATCACTCCACAGATTGGTTACCGATGGAAGAATTCACCCTGCAAGAATTGAAGAAGTTGTAGAAAAAACAAGAAAACAAATCGAAGAGGAAATTATTGAAGTTGGAAAGAGAACCATTATTGATCTTGGAATTCATGGTCTTCACCCGGAATTGATCAAGATTGTAGGAAGAATGAAATACCGTTCTTCTTATGGACAGAACCTGCTTCAACACTCAAGAGAGGTAGCTAATATTGCTGCGACAATGGCTGCAGAATTAGGATTAAATGTAAAATTAGCGAAAAGAGCAGGTCTTCTTCACGATATAGGAAAAGTTCCTGAGCAGGAATCTGAACTTCCTCACGCTTTATTAGGAATGCAGTGGGCTGAAAAATACGGTGAAAATGCTGAGGTGATCAATGCTATTGGAGCTCACCACGACGAAGTTGAAATGACTTCATTACTATCTCCGATCATTCAGGTGGCGGATGCTATTTCAGGAGCGAGACCTGGAGCAAGACGTCAGGTACTGGAATCTTATATCCAGCGTTTGAAAGACCTTGAGGCGGCAGCATTAAGCTTTGAAGGAGTATCAAGTGCTTATGCGATCCAGGCAGGTAGAGAATTGAGGGTGATGGTAGAAAGCGGAAGAGTAAATGACGAAACTGCTTCTCAGTTATCTTACGACATTTCAGAAAAAATCCAAAATGAATTGACCTATCCGGGACAGGTTAAAGTAACGGTAATCAGAGAGACAAGAGCCGTAAATATTGCAAGATAATAATCGGATCAAGATATTTTATAAAAACCTTTCAAGTAATTGAAAGGTTTTTTATTTTTATCAAAATTTAAAAAATGTCAACGACTGAAATACCTTTGTCTTCAAAACTGAAATATATTTTTTCAATTCCGGTTATTATTTCTGCGCTGGGATACTTTGTAGACATCTATGACCTCCTTTTATTTGGAATTGTAAGGATTCCCAGCTTAAAGGCTTTAGGCCTCAATCCTGACGCTGATGGTACCTTTATCCTGAACTGTCAGATGGTAGGACTTTTGATAGGTGGTATTTTTTGGGGAATTTTTGGAGATAAAAAAGGACGTCTTTCAGTACTTTTCGGTTCTATCCTGGTGTATTCTCTGGCTAATATAGCTTGTGGATTTTTACCGTACTTTCCAAAAGAACATTTGGTATATTCCTATGCCGGATTACGATTTGTTGCAGGGATCGGCTTAGCAGGAGAATTAGGGGCGGGAATTACACTGGTTTCCGAAAGTCTTCCTAAAAATTTAAGAGCAATAGGAACTTCGGTGGTTGCGGGCTTTGGACTAATGGGAGCGGTCGTTGCCCAATTGACCGTACAATTGGCAGGCGGATGGAATATTTCCTATATCATCGGGGGAGTACTGGGGATAATGCTTCTGTTTCTCCGAATAAGCGTTTCAGAATCCGGGATTTATAAAAAAATAGACCACCAATCTCTTTCCAAAGGTAATTTCCTGTCTTTTTTTACCAATAAGGACAGGCTGATACGGTATCTGAAATGTATTGCAGTAGGATTGCCTACCTGGTACTGTATTGGGATTCTGGCGGTATTAGCCAATCAATTTGCGCCTGAAATGGGAATAAAAGAGATCAACCCGGGTAAAGCAATTATGTGGGCGTATGTAGGCATCTCTGTCGGTGATCTGTTAAGTGGTTTTATCTCTCATCTGTTAAAATCCAGAAAAATGGCGATTTTTTATATGCTGGCCTTTACGCTGGTTGGTGCGGCTATAATGCTTTTCGGAAATACGGATACAGAAACCAAGTATTATATCTTTTGTGTCTGGCTTGGATTGGGAACAGGATATTGGGCGATGTTCGTCACCCTGGCAGCAGAGCAGTTCGGTACGAACATCAGAAATACTGCTACCACTACAGTTCCTAATATGGTTAGAGGCTTAGTGCCTGTGATGATTTTTTCTTTTGATCATCTTAAAAACAACTTCTCTGTGATCGTGAGTGCAGCAGTGGTGGGAGCCGTTGTTTTTGGCCTCGCATTCTATTCATCTTTTACCATTTCAGAAACCCATAACAAAGATCTGGATTTTACAGAGTAGATGAATTATATAAGAAATACTTCAATATGCTTTTTGTTGACCCCATATGGACTGAAACAATACTAATAAATTAATAAAAAGACCGATCAATTATGCTTTGTATAATAGATAATTGTTTAACTTTGGGAAGTAACTAAAACTATAATTAATACTAAAAATTAAAAACCATGACAAACAACATGTTTAAAACCGCTAAAAAATTAAAGAAAGAAGATCTTAAAAACATCGTAGGAGGAATCGGTAAAATCAAGCCGGATCTGTCTCTATGCGGATGCAGCTGTTCAGGTGCCGTAACAGGTCCGGAATATTGCTCAACGTATTTCGGATGCCCACAGGTATACACATGTGGTACGAATATCTAAAATAATGTTATCGTAGACCTATAATTCGATATGTAAATAATAATAATCCCTTTGATTTCAGAGGGGTTATTTATTATATGTAATGTCAGCATTGAAGTTGATGTAAAAATAATAATTGATTTTTTAAAATTTGTATTTAATTAAGGTGTAATATGGATATTAATTTTGATTAATAATTTAAATAAAGGTATTTATTATTTGTTTTATTGTTGAATTTTTTGTTAATACTGTATTTTTTTATTATTTTTGAGAAGTAAGACAAATTATTAACACCAAAAATCAAATCACATGTCAAACACTATTTTTAAAAACGCTAAAAAGCTAAAGAAAGCCGATCTTAAAGAGATTGTTGGAGGCGGAACTCAATTTATCAATCCTGATCTGTCACTGTGTGGATGCAGTTGTTCAGGTGCTGTAACGGGCCCTAAATACTGTTCTTCATACATTGCCTGCCCTCAAGTATATACTTGTAACGAAGTGTAACGGTCAACCGTCTTTCGTTTCGTTAACTTAATTATTTCCAGATAAACATTTCCACATTTAATAAAACAGAAGCCTTTTGAATGTCAAATGGCTTCTGTTGTTTTTAATGAATAATAAACAAAAGACTTCCAATACTTATGGTTATCCAAAGAAGTACAGCAACCGCCAGCGGTTTTATACCAATCGTTTTTAAGGTTTCTATTGAAAGGCTGGAACCAATAAAAAATAAAGTAAGATTGAGGCCGGATTTTGCGATATTGGTGATGGCTGTACTGATCGTTTCAAAGACAGGAAAATAAGTATTTAAAACAATTGCCACTATAAACCATCCTATAAACCAGGGGATTTTAATCTTGGTTTCTTTATTCTTAAAAATAAACATGGTAATCAGAGATACCGGAATAATCCATAAAGCACGGGCTAATTTTACTGTCGTTGCTATTTTTAGCGCTTCATTTCCATATTTTCCCGCTGCCCCGACTACAGAGCTTGTATCATGAATTCCCACCGCGCACCAAAGCCCAAACTGTTCTTGAGACAGATGTAATAAATGTCCAATGGCAGGATAAACAAACAGAGCAATAGAATTCAGGGTAAAAATAATAGCGAGTGCCAAAGAAATCTGTTTGGTGCTGGGTTTTATAATCGGAGAAGCAGCCGCAATGGCACTTCCGCCACAGATGGCAGTTCCAACAGAAATAAGATAGGATAATTTTCCTTCCAGCTTAAAAAAATTTCCTAAAAAATAGCCTAGTACCATAACCGTAATAATACTCATGACGGTCAAAGTAAATCCTGTTTTTCCTGCATGGAGTGCTTCATTCAGCTTAAGTCCGAAACCCAATCCTACAATCGATATCTGAAGCAGCAGCTGAATATACCGGTGAAGATGCTTTTCAAATGGGTTTCCGATGCAAACTGCCAGTGCAAAACCAAGTGCCAGTGCAATAGGAGAGGAAACTAATGGAGTAAGGCACAGAAGTGCCAAAAGGATAAATAGTATTCTTTGAGACTTTTCATTTTGAATGAAATATTTCATAGGATGAAGTTTTGAAATCATTCTTCAAAATTCCGCAATTTATTATTACAAAGTATATTGTATTTTGTTATGTAGAATAACTTTTAGTTATGGATAAAATAGAAGTTTAGAAATGAAATTTTAGAGCAAAGAATCAAGATGCTAGACATCAGACATAAGGCTATCAATTCAACGCACAGCCTAAACACTAAAAACCAAACACTAAAAACCCAAAATTAACAACTGACAGCCAACGACAAATCACACTTTAGACAAAAAGAACCTAATCAGCTCAGATTGTTCGCCTTTTGGAAGGATAAAATGAAAATTTCTTTCAATACTGAAATTTTTAATGTCGATAATGGTTAAGGAATTGTATTTCAATTCATTCAGGACTGTACTGATTGATAAGAACGCCATACAGTCGGAATGGAGGAGATAATTTTTAATACTTTCACTGCTTCCCAGATGCATGACTGTATTCAGTTCATCGATATGAATGCCCTTTTCTTTCAGACGGTTCTGGATAAACTCCAGGGTTCCTGAACCTTGTTCCCTGAAAATCAGGTTCAGGGTATACAGATCTTTTACAATCAGATTTTTATGGACCAGCGGATGGTCTGCTTTTGCGACCAGAACGATTTCGTCAGGCTTAAAAATTTTATAATCAAAATAAGAAGACTGTGACTCACCTTCAATGATACCCAGATCGATCTTGCCTTGCTTCAATAGTTCTGAAATATCTTCCGTATTATGGGTAAGGAGCTCAATTTTAATGTCTTTATAATACGTATTGAATTTTGCTAAAATCTCGGGAAGAATATATTGTGCAACGGTTGTACTGGCTCCAATAATCAGTTTTCCTTTATGCTGTTGATTGATCTGTCCGATTTCGAACTCCATGTCCCGGTACAGATTGCGGATTTTTTCGGCATATCCATACAAGGTTTTTCCGCTTTGAGTGAGCTGGATGGAAGTCCCTTTTCGGTCAAATAATTTGGTGTTCAGCTGATTCTCAATCTCTTTGATATGTTTGGTTACAGCGGGTTGGGAAATATGCAGTTCTTCTGCAGCTTTTGTAAAGCTCAGTCTGGCAGCAGCGGTATGAAAAACTTTTAATCTGTAATCAAACATTGGTATAAGTGTAAATAAATGAACTTAATAAAAATAAATAATTTCCGGATGTATGGATGAGAACAAAATATAGAACTTATCAATCTAAATGTAAACCCATATTTATGAATCTAAAGTCTGAGATCTGATATCTAACATCTATAATTTTTCACCCAATATCAGACATACTTTTATTCTGATGATTTCCATATCTGCTGTTTTTGGGTTCCCCAATTTTTTGTTTTGTATAAATACTGTTGTGTCCGGAAAGCAGATAAGAAACCACGCAGGCAATAGCAATGTAAATCCCGGATTCCGCTCCAAACAGTTCAATTCCCATCAGGATACAGGCTAATGGAGTGTTCGTGGCTCCTGCAAATACAGCAACAAATCCCATACCGGCCAGTAAACCGAAAGGGAGTGGGATAAAAAGTGACAGGCCGCTTCCAAGAGTAGCTCCAATGAAGAACAGTGGGGTCACTTCACCACCTTTAAAACCTGCAGCAAGGGTTACGATCGTAAAGATCATTTTTAAGGCAAAATCATATAGGGGAAGCTGTTGTTCAAAAGATTCTATAATGACTGGGATTCCCAGTCCGATGTACCTCGTTGTTCCCATTGCGAAAACTGCCGCCGCGACCAGGATACCTCCAACAACAGGACGCAGGGGAGGATACTTAATTTTTGATTTAAAAACCGAACCGGCCCAATGAATAGATCTGCTGAATGTTGCTGCGCAGATTCCGAAAGCGATACCAGCCAAAATACTGTATAAAATAGGTAGAAACTCAAGTTTAGGAACCAGATCAATATGATAATGGGTGTGTTTTACCTGCCAGAGATCTGTTACCCAATCGGCGAGTATGGCAGATGCAAAAGCCGGAAAAATAGCATTATAACGAATTCTTCCGATTAAAAATACTTCAAGGCCAAAAACGGCACCTGCCAGCGGAGTTCCGAATACAGACCCAAAACCTGCAGCGATGGCAGCAATAAGGAGTATCTTTCTTTCTTCTTTGTTGAGTTTAAAAGGTTTGCTCAATTGATCTGCAATGGCAGCAGCCATTTGAAGAGCAGTCCCTTCACGGCCTGCAGAACCTCCAAAAAAATGTGTAGCCATCGTTCCAAGATAGACAAAAGGTGCCATCCTGAACGGAATAATTTCTTTAGGATCATGAATGCTGTCGATCAGAAGATTGTTCCCAGCTTCAATATCTTTGCCAAGGCGGTAATATAAAAGGCCTATCAAAAAACCAGCAACCGGAAGAAAAGCAATAACCCAGATATGATTTTCCCTGAAATCAGTGGCCCATTGCAGCGACTGCAGAAAGCCGGCAGATACCGTTCCTACCAGTAAACCGATGATGATACTGATGCACAGCCATTTTGCAATAGACGGAATTGCCGGAAATTTTCTAAAGAAAAACCGGGTGTACACTGATATTGTTTTACTTAAATTTCGTTGAGGTTTAAACATAATAATTCCTGATCAGTTATTGTTAATAATCTGTTAATCAGGCGTCATCAGCTTTTGTAAAGCGGTTGGGGAAGGAAGAACACCATTTCCTTGATCCTGCAAATATTATGATAACCGATGAAAAACCAATCCGTTTACTTTATAAATGGCTTCATTTCGTCTTCAATCTGTGTTCTGAGATCCATAAGGCGTTTAGCATATTTTTCCTGCTGCTTTTCCTCTTCGGTTTCCGGAATCCATTTTGGGACCGGTAATTTTTTACCATTTTCATCCACCGCAACAAAAACAATAATGCAATGGGTTTTTTTATCGAAAACCGGCTGTTTCAGATTTCTTGAAAAAACATTAATGGCAATATGCATACTTGAAGAACCCGTATAAATAACCTGGGCTTCAACCTGTACGATTTCACCGATTTTTATAGGCTCATAAAAACGGATGCCTCCCACATACACCGTTACAGAATAATTCCCACTCCACGTTGTAGCACAGGCATAGCCAGCCTGATCAATCCATTTCATAACACTTCCTCCATGTACATTTCCTCCATAATTGACATCTGAAGGCTCTGAAATAAATTGGAAGGTAATAGGTTTGTTCTGCATTTTTATAAAATTTGAATAAAGATATTTAATAATTTTTAAACTTCAGATAAATACGACTTTAGATGTATCAACTTTTAAAAGGTTACATTTGTGTAATAATAGAAATTCAATAATAATAATGAAAAAAGTATTTCATCTTAATAGCTGCGATACCTGCAGAAAAATATTAGCAAAGTTCAGCCTTAAAGACTGGGAGCTTCGCGAGATCAAAAAAGATCCTATCACGGAAGAAGAATTAGAAGCAATGTATAAGCATACAGGGTCTTATGAAGCATTATTCAGTAAAAAATCTACTCAGCTTAAACTGAGAGAAATCGATGTGAAAACTTTGACGGAGGAAGATTATAAAGAATTACTTCTTGATCATTATACATTTTTAAAGCGTCCGGTTTTCCTTACCGATACCCACGTTTTTGTTGGAAATGACAAAAAGAATATTTCCGAGTTGGAATCTTTTTTTGGAAAAAATTAATTCAACACTAGTTTTTATGTAATGATAGCATCAATAATATAACAATCATTAGCAGAAAATAGGGTGTAATTATATACTATTTTCAATATAAATGGCTAGGTTGGGATGAAATGTTATGCGTGCCTGTTTTTCATAAAAATAAAAAAATAAACCCGCTGAAATGGTCAGCGGGTTTTTGTATATGATCTTATATTCAGTTATACAAAAGGAGTTTTCACTACTTTAGCTGGAATATTTTTATTTCTGATCTGAATAAATATTTCAGAACCCAATTTGAAATGTGGCTTGTCTACATACGCCAATCCCAGACCGATCTTTTTCATAGGAGACTGCGTTCCGGAAGTTACTTTTCCAATGACGTTTCCTTCTGCATCTACAACAGGGTAGTCATGTCTTGGAACCCCTTTATCCTGAAGTTCAAAACCAACCAGTTTTCTGGTAATCCCTTCTTCTTTTTGTTTGGCAAAAATATCTTTGGCCACAAAATCTTTATCAAATTTCGTAATCCAGCCCAATCCTGCTTCAATAGGTGAAGTGGTATCATCGATATCCATCCCGTAAAGGCAGAAACCTTTTTCAAGTCTTAACGTATCTCTTGCTGCCAATCCGCATGGAATAATTCCTTCAGGCTGACCTGCCTTAATGATTTCGTCCCAAAGCAATTCAGCATTATCATTGTTAAAATAAATTTCAAAACCTCCGCTTCCCGTATATCCTGTGTTGGAAATAATAACATCATTTACTCCGGCAACAGATCCTATAGTGAAATGATAATAAGGAATTTCAGAAAGGTTGATATCGGTAAGCTTTTGAAGGATTTCAGTAGCTTTTGGTCCTTGTACTGCCAGTAAAGACATATCATCGGAAGCATTTGTAAGAACTGCATCGAATTTATTGAACTTTACAATGTGGTTCCAGTCTTTCTCAATATTAGAAGCATTTACCACTACGAAATACTTTCCGTCTTCAATTTTATAAACGATCAAATCATCTACAATACCTCCATTTTCATTTGGAAGACAAGTGTACTGAGCTTTTCCGTTTTCTAAAGCATCAACGTTATTCGTGGTAACGATCTGCAGCAAATCTTTAGCTTCCGGACCTTCAACAAAAAACTGTCCCATATGGGAAACATCAAATAATCCTGCTTTTTCTCTTACTGCAAAATGCTCTTCCGTTACTCCGGAATATTGCACAGGCATTTCATAACCTGCAAAAGGTACGATCTTAGCTCCTAAAGAGACGTGTTTGTCGTACAAGGCCGTTTTCTTCATATTAATTTTTATTTCTTTATTTTAAAACTATTGAAAGTTTCGTTGAAAAGGTTCATATAGTTTCCGTTCCAGTATTTCTGTCCGCAGTTGATGGAAACCAGATAAAGATCTTTATCTTTCTGGAAAGCCCTGGTGATCCAGAAAAGTTTTTCTTTTTCATCAAAATATTCGTAAAAATATTCTGTATATCCTTTTTTACCTTTGTTTTCTTTTACCTTTTGTTCCTCTTCCTTAGACTGATAAAGAGCAAGAATAAATTTTTTCATTTCTGCCTTTGGAAGGTCTAAATCGTGATATTCCGAAATCGTAATTGCTCCGATTTCGCTGGTAGGAAAAATGTTGATAATATCACTGTCGTTGGTAGACTTCCATCCTTCGGGAATGTTGATGGAATAATTGGAGCTGTCAAAACTCTGTGCTTTTTGGGCAAAGGCAAAGCTTCCCAATGCAAAAGCTATTACTAATGCTGTTTTCTTCATCACTTAAAAATGGTGCTTATATTCTTCAAGAATGATTTTAAACCACTCTGTGAAATTTTCAGGGGAATTCATTATTTCTGTATCCAGATCGGCCATGGAAATATATCGCACTTCTTCCACTTCATCCTTATTCAATTGAAACTCATCTTCATGATTTCCGATAAAAACATAGTCGAGCTCATGCTCCCAAAGGCCTTTGCCGACGTCTGCTTTATAGATAAAATTGAATTTTTCTGAAAGGTCAGCCTCAATTCCCAGTTCTTCTTTTAATCTGCGGTTAGCGCCTTCAAGATAGGTTTCCCCTTCTCTGGGGTGTGAGCATACTGCATTGGTCCACTGGTTGGGAGAGTGGTATTTTCCCGAAGCTCTTTTTTGCAGCAGCATTTCGCCTTTGCTATTGAATAGAAATACAGAAAATGCACGGTGCAGCAAACCATTGATGTGAGCCTGCTGTTTTTCCATCAGACCCAAAACTTCATCTTCAGGAGTTACTAAAACTACGAATTCTTCCATTTCTACAAATGTAAGTTTAATAAATGTATTTTGGAAATTTTTGGGGAAACATCATATCCGAAAGCGATACTGAGACTAACCAGAGGCCCTGATGATGGTGTTTTTCATTGAGTAATGCCATTAAAATATACTATACTAATCCTATTTTTTCGCTTTTCTTAGTAAAGATGCAGTCAGTCCAAAATGTTTTTTCAGGGATTTATTTAAATGGCTTCCATCGGTAAAACCCAAACTCCAGGCGATTTCCTGAAGAGGGGTCTGTGTACATTGTATTCTGTTGACGGCAATCTGAAGTTTTGTTTTTTGAATGTATTCTTTCAATGATTCATGACTGTTTCTTTTAAAATACTCACTGAAATATTTGTTGGAAATATTGAAGCGCTCGGAAAGATAAACAACAGATAGTTTGTTTTCATCAATAATATTTTGATTGATGTGTCGAATAATCTCCGAAAATTTACTGTCATTTTTTTGAGACACTTCCGGATTCAACTTTGAGCTGATGATGGTCAGCAAGGAAGACAAGCTATTGGCTGTGACGGTTTCTGAATATTCTGAAGGCTTTGCTTTTTCATTCCAAATGATTTCAAACAGTTTCTTCACCAGATTTTTATCTTTTTCATCCGCAACAGGCAGTCCGGTACTGAAATCATAAAAACCGATAATATAATTAAGCCTGCTGTACCATTGCAGATAATCTATGGATGTATTGTTGAGATTTTTAAAATAATGCTCTGTGAACCGGATGAACAAAAATGTCGTTGGCTCTGTAATTTCATAAGCATGACATTTGGAGTAAGGAAGAAGAAAAAAATCGTCTTTTTGGTAATTCCGGGTTTTATACTCCATACTTTGAATTCCTTTTCCTTTAAGAATGAATACCAGTTCAAAAAAGCTATTTGTACGGAATCTGTCCTGCCACTCTGTAAGTTCAGTGATTTCTATTTCAATAAGTTCCTGTATGTGGTTCATTCCTGTGAAGTCTGGATTTGCAAAAGTAAATCTTTTATTTTTACTCAATGATCCGTTTATTATACTCTTTTAAAAATGGCCGTACCGCTAACTTTGTCAAAAAAAAGTATGGATTATAAAGAAATTTCAAAAAGAACAGTGGGGCATTTGTATCAGGCACATACAAGTATCAGAAATTCCGGAATGGATAACGCGCTTATCGCCCTTGCCGAATTAAGAATATCCCAGTTAAACGGATGCTCATATTGCTGCAGCTTTCACTCCAATGAATTGCGGGAAATGGGACTTGAACAATCTTTAATAGATAAAATTCCCGGATATAAACATTCTGTTTCATTCAGTACCAGACAGGTCCTGGTATTAAGATGGGCTGACGCAGTAACGAATCTGACAGAGGAAACAGAATATATTCTTAAAGAATTGCAGCAAGAGTTTCCAGAAAAAGAAGTCGTAGAATTAACTGCCAGTATCTCCCTAATGAATGCTTTGAACAGGCTGCGGATAAGTTTGGGTGATAAATTTTAGCCTCTACATAATTTTATATTGAAATTTGAGGATAAAAAATGAAAAATTTTAACCATAATTGCAGAAATAGCAAGGTAAATGTTTAATTTATCCATTAAATGCATGTTTATGATGTTAAAAATCAATATAAACTAAGTTTAATGATTTCTTTACATGTAAAAACCTTAACTTTGCAATTCAATTTTTTATGGATGGAATTAGAATATAATGAGCATATAAGTCCAATTCTTAAGGACGGGGTAAAAAACTATTTAATTGATATTGACGGAACCATTACAGATGATGTTCCCAATGAAGAACCAGAAAGAATGGTTACCTGTGAACCTTATCCGGATGCTTTGGAAACCGTGAACAAATGGTATGACGAGGGACACCAGATCTGCTTTTTCACTTCAAGAACAGAAAATCTAAAACAAATTACAATAGACTGGCTGGATAAGCATGGTTTTAAATACCACAGCGTACTGTGCGGAAAACCAAGAGGCGGAAACTACCACTGGATCGACAACCACCTTGTGCGAGCTACAAGATACAAAGGGAAATTTACGGATTTGGTAGAAAAGCAGGTTACTATCGAAGTTTTTAAAGAAGATTAAAACAGATAATGGAGAGATTTAAGGAATAAGAAATCACAAGGATTTTTTTACTCTTTAAATCTCTTTAATTTTTAAATATAAATTGTATTTATGAAAATTTTAGCAAACGATGGCTTGGATCAATCTGGGATTGATGCATTAACTGAGAAAGGATTTGAAGTGATTACTGCAAAAGTTCCGCAGGAGTTTTTGGTAGATTACATTAATGAACACAAGATCCGTACATTACTGGTACGAAGTGCTACACAGGTAAGAAAAGATATTATTGATGGCTGTCCTTCGATTGAAATTATCGGAAGAGGAGGAGTAGGAATGGATAATATCGATGTAGATTATGCAAGAGAAAAAGGACTTCATGTGATCAATACACCATCAGCTTCTTCAGAATCGGTTGCTGAACTTGTTTTTGCACATCTGTTTTCAGGAGCAAGATTCTTACAGGATTCCAACAGGAAAATGCCAGTAGTAGGGGATACAGAGTTTTCAGGTCTTAAAAAAGCATATGCTGCAGGGATTGAATTAAGAGGGAAAACCATCGGTATTGTAGGGATGGGGAGAATCGGACAGGAGGTGGCAAGAATTGCTTTAGGACTTGGTATGAGAGTAATCGCTGCTGATAATAATATAGGAAGAGCAAGCATTAAAGTAAAATTCTATAACAATCAGTTCATTAACGTAGATATTGAAACTGAGCCTTTACAGGACGTTTTGAAGCATTCAGATTTTATTACCCTTCACGTTCCGGCTCAAAAAGACGGATATATGATTGGTAAAAATGAATTTGATATCATGAAAGACGGCGTTGCTGTCGTAAACTGTTCAAGAGGTGGAGTGATTGATGAAAAAGCATTAATAGAAGCTCTTGATTCCGGAAAGGTAAGATTTGCAGGATTGGATGTATTCATTAACGAACCAACACCTTCTAAAGATATTCTTACGCATTCTAAAATTTCTTTGACGCCCCACACCGGCGCTTCAACGATGGAAGCTCAGGATAGAATCGGTCTTTCTTTAGCAGAACAGATCTCCAGCATTTTACAGATCCATTAATCTGAATCAGATAAAAATAAAAAACACCTCAATTGAGGTGTTTTTATATTATATAGTGTTTTTACTTTTCAGCAAATCTCTGATTTCCATCAATAATTTTTGGTCTTCTGTAGGTCCTGCCGGAGCCGGATCTTCTTTTTTGCTAATTTTATTTGCTCCTTTTATAATCCAGAAAAGAACCAAGGCGATACATAAAAAGCTTATGATTGCAGAAAGGAAATTCCCATACATCACGCCATTCCAGGAAAGTTTAGAAATGTTTTCTGCACCAGCAGCTTTTAATGCTGGATTTAGGAGTAATGGTGTAATAACGTCTTCTACCAGAGAAGAAACAATTTTTCCAAAAGCTGCACCAATGATAACACCGACAGCTAAATCAAGCACATTGCCCTTAAAAGCAAAACTTTTAAACTCAGTAACAAATCCCATAATTTATATTTTTTTAATTAGTATATACACAAAAATATAATTAAAAAATGTAAAAAACGCGAAATTTTAAGGTTTTTTTATTCGATACAGAATGAATTAATGGATAATTGATCTTGTATTTTATTTGAGTAATGAATTTAAATTTAAGCTGTTTTAAAGCACAACGGAACAGGAAGATTTTCACATGGAATAGATTACAGGTAGATAATATTAGAAAAATCTTTTGTAATTTG
This sequence comes from Chryseobacterium soli, assembly GCF_000737705.1. Classification (GTDB taxonomy): domain Bacteria; phylum Bacteroidota; class Bacteroidia; order Flavobacteriales; family Weeksellaceae; genus Chryseobacterium; species Chryseobacterium soli. Next base: position 1,013,905 of record NZ_JPRH01000001.1, read on the forward strand.
CTTAAAACTTACGATTAATCATGAAAATTTTCACTGCAGAACAGATCCGCCGTTGTGATCAATACACAATTTCCCACGAACCTATATCTTCCGTACAATTGATGGAAAGAGCTTCACTGGCATGTGCAGACTGGATCTCCGAGAACTGTAAGAATCATAGAAAATGTGCTGTTTTCTGCGGAAACGGAAACAATGGCGGGGATGGGTTTGCAGTCGCAAGAATGCTTTATCTGAAAGGGTTTGATGTGGATATATTTGTACAGGATCCCAAAATGAAGTTTTCAGATAATGCATTGGTTAATTTTAAGAGACTAAAAGATGTCTCCGGAATTTCGATCAGGGAATTTAAAGAGATCGATCAGTATCATTTTGACAGCAAAACGCTGATTATTGATGCTCTTTTTGGAACAGGACTGTCCAGACCGTTGGAAGGAATCTATAAAAGGCTGGTTAATCAGATCAATTTAAAAGAAAATGTTAAGATTTCCATTGATCTTCCTTCAGGACTGTTTGCAGATAGTTTTTCTGATGCGGGAGTTACGGTTTTAAGATCTGATTATACATTGAGCTTTCAATCCTGGAAGAAAAGTTTCCTTCACCCTGAAACAGGGCCATATGCCGGAAAAGTTATCATTTTAGACATTGGGTTGAGCAGGGAATATATTTCAGCGACAGAAACGAATGATTTTGTGATTGATGATGACTTGGTTAAGCATATTTTCAAACCAAGAAAAGATTTTTCACATAAAGGAACGTATGGTAAAGTGGTGATTAGTGGTGGAAGCTATGGAAAAATAGGTGCAGCAGTACTGGCTACAAGATCAGCTTTGAAAACCGGTGCCGGCCTGACTTTCACTTTGGCTCCGAAATGCGGATACGACATCCTCCAGGTTTCATGCCCGGAAGCGATGTTTCTAGAAGGGGGAAATCAGTATGTTGACCATTTTGATATGGAAAAAGACGCTGTTTGCGGAATTGGTCCAGGTTTGGGAACCCACCCTGAAACAGAAAAAGCATTTTTATCATTTCTGAAAAATTATTCTGAACCTTTGGTTTTAGATGCTGATGCTTTAAATATGATTTCAAAAGCTAAAGGAAATTTGAAAATGATTCCTAAAAAATCCATTATAACTCCACATCCTAGGGAATTTGAGAGGTTGTTTGGAAGTACCGTAGATTCTTTCGAAAGACTTGTATTAGCCCGGAAAAAAGCAAAAGAACTGAATGTTTATATTGTATTAAAAGACCATCACACCCAGGTGGTTACTCCCGAAGGAAACGTTTTCTATAATATAAAAGGAAATGCGGGCCTTGCAAAGGGTGGAAGTGGAGATATTCTTACAGGATTGCTCACTTCTCTCATGGCTCAGGGATATTCTGAGGAAGATGCCTGTATTCTGGGAGTGTGGCTTCATGGAAGGGCAGCCGATCTTGCCGCTGAAAAGCATTCGCAGGAGTCGATGCTTCCTACCGATGTAATCAATGAATTTGGAAATGTTTTTGAAGAGCTTCATAAAATGACGGCCATAAAGCTCTAACATATGGGAAAGAAAAAAGGCAGATTTGCATCATCGCAAATTTGCCTTTTTTATAGATCGTCTTCAATGAAGATGTGTACTAGTCTGGTTTTTCGTTTTCAGCCTGAGTGATTTTAAATTTATTCGACATAAACATAATGATAACTCCTGCAATCATAAACGGAATAGAAAGTACCTGTCCGGTATTCAATCCACCGATTTGAATGAACTCATCACCCTGAGGCATTTTTAAGAATTCTACAAAGAATCTGATGGCCCAAAGAATGATAAAAAACAGTCCGAAAAGCCATCCCTGCTGATATTTTTTACTTGTTTTTCTGTAAAGTATCCATAACAAAACAAACAGACAGATATAGCCGAATGCTTCGAATAGCTGAGTAGGATAGCGGGGAACCGTAGCGCCGTATTCACTGCTCTGTTGCGGGAAAAGTATGGCAAACGGAGAAGTTGGATCAATCGGTTTTCCTATGATTTCAGAGTTGAAGAAATTTCCTAATCTTACAAAAGTGCCGCCCAACGCTACAACAATTCCTACTCTGTCCAGAACCCATAAAGGATTTTTCTTGATGATCTTGAACGAATAATATAATGTAGTAATAATAACTGCTATAGTGGCCCCGTGGCTTGCTAATCCGGAAAATCCGGTGAATTTTAAGCCGTTTTTGGTGCTGATTGGTAAAAATACACTCCAGAAATCTTCTTTAAATAATTCCGGCTGATAGAAAATAACATGTCCCAGTCTCGCCCCAAGGATCGTTCCAATTAAAGTCCAGGTAAAAAGAGGCTCCAGGTATTTTTGGTTAACATTATCTATTTTAAAGATTTTACTCATGATAACATAACCGAGACCAAAAGCAAGAACAAACATTAAACTGTAGAAATGTAAAGTAATTGGACCAAGCTGGATACCTTTGGAAGGATCCCAGATGGAAAAAGGAGTTTCAAGGGTTACATGATCATTAGCGGTAATCTGCTTGTTGGATTTTACAGCATACTTAAAGTTTTTGATATTATCTCCTGTAATCTGGTTGCCGATCGGTTTGAAGTTTTTATCTAACAACTGATATTTTGAAGCTTTATATTTTGCAAGAGTTCCTGCTGTGAAGCTATAAAAAGAAGGTTCAAAACTTGATTCATTCAAAATAACCAAAACATTATTTTCGGTAGTTTTGTCGGGAAAAGCATTAAGATCACCTGCTTCTGTAGTAGAATAAATCTTTACGGGAAGAGCGGTTTCATTTACTTTTAGAGTTCCGTCAGATAAGCCTCCGGGATATTCCTGTGCAAAAAAACACTGAGTGACGCATACAAATACGACGAGGTAAATTCTGAAAAAAATATGACTCATTTCTATTTATTTAATAGTTGGTTTACTGATTTAATTTCTTTGGAGGTACGGGATCATAACCGCTTCCACCCCAGGGATGGCATTTTGAAATTCTTCTGATTCCCAGCCAGAATCCTTTAAATATCCCATGAACCTGCAGCGCTTTCACCATGTAATGCGAACAGGTAGGCTCATAACGGCAATTTTTAGGAAGTAACGGCGAGATGAACCATTGGTAAAATTTTATTAAAATTACCAGCGGAAAAGTAATGATTTTATTGAATGTAAGTTTCAAAACAATGCAAAAATAGGGTAAAAAAATGAAAATTAGTTTAAATTTGTTAGAAGTTTCAGGCAGTCAGACTTTGAAACATTCATTCAAAAATTTAAAATTATCTTGAATCAAAATATCCCACTAGCTGAAAAATTAAGACCGAAAACGTTAGAAGAAGTTCTCGGGCAGGAGCACCTTACCGGTGAAAAAGGTACGATAAGAAAAATGATAGAGAACAATACGCTGAATTCATTGATTTTCTGGGGACCTCCGGGAACCGGGAAGACAACGCTTGCAGAAATTGTTTCTGAAAAATCGGGGAGGAATTTTTATAAACTTTCAGCGGTTTCTTCAGGAGTAAAAGATGTACGTGATATTATTGAAGATGCGAAGAATCAAAATCTGTTTTCGGGAAAATCACCTATTTTATTTATTGATGAAATTCACCGATTTAATAAATCACAGCAGGATTCACTTCTTCATGCTGTTGAAAAAGGATGGATTGTCCTGATTGGAGCTACCACAGAAAATCCGAGTTTTGAAGTGGTTTCCGCTTTGCTTTCAAGAAGTCAGGTGTATATTCTGAAAGCGTTGAGTTATGAAAAACTTGAAGAACTGATTGATACAGCTTCCGAAAGATACAATAAAGATGAAGGCACGGATTTTAAAATCCTTGAAAAAGAAGCTTTTATACAATATTCAGGAGGAGATGCCAGAAAACTGATCAATTCTGTGGAGCTTGTGCTTAATCAGTATAAAAACTCTGATACAAATGAAATTATCAATGCAGATGTGCTTTCAGTTCTTCAGGAGACGATGGCGCTCTATGATAAAAATGGCGAGCAGCATTATGATATTATTTCAGCGTTCATCAAGTCAATGCGTGGCGGTGATCCTAATGGCGCGGTCTACTGGCTGGCCAGGATGATTGCCGGTGGCGAGGATATTAAATTCATTGCAAGGCGAATGCTTATTTTAGCTGCTGAAGATATAGGATTGGCTAATCCGAATGCTTTAGTAATCGCCAATAACTGTTTTCAGGCGGTGAATGTCATTGGAAATCCCGAGTCGAGAATTATTTTAAGTGAAACGGCAGTCTATCTTGCAGTTTCTCCTAAAAGTAATTCCGCCTATATGGCCATCAATGATGCACTGGCACTTGTAAAACAAACCGGAAACCTTCCGGTTCCTCTGCATCTCAGAAATGCACCTACGAAACTGATGAAGGATCTGGACTACGGAAAAGAATATAAATATGCCCATTCCTACGATGGAAATTTTGTAGAGCAGGATTTTCTGCCTCAGGAAATCAGGGACGTAAAGATATACGAACCCGGAAATAATGCTACTGAAAAGAAAATCTATGAAGAGCTTAAGAAAAAATGGACGAACAAATATTAATACAATAAAGGATACCCGAAAGAGTATCCTTTGTTATAAATATGCTATAGAAAAACTATTTAGTCGTAATAAATAAAGATTTTTTACCGTTGTAATCTTTAACTTCAGTTTTAATGAGAATATCTCCATATACCATTGTTTTGGTGTTGGTAAACTCATATCCTTCGATGAAGACAGGAGTGTCCTGTGCGATATTATACTGTTCGTTTAGCTGTGACAAGGCTATTTTATCTAAACCCTGAAATCCGTTTTTGATTTTAAACTCAGTAATTCCCTGATCGGCAATGTAACTGTACTTTTTTAGATTCTGGGGCAGAGCAGCCTGGGTTTTATAAACATTTGAACTCTGAACGATGCTCTTTCTGGCATTGAACATATCTACAGTCCCGACAACGTCATTGGCTACTGCAAACTTTATGGAAGGATTCTTTTGTGCGGATAAAGCGGCAAAAGATAACAGGAAAAAAGAATAGAGAATTTTTTTCATAATCAGAATATATAACTATTAAAAACGTGATAAATATAGTTAATTTTTATAAAATCTGAATAAATTTTTATTATAATTTACATATTATCTAAATATATGCTTTTGTTGATGTTAGGATTGCATGTTTTCATCTTGTATTTCTTTTTTATCAACCAGATTTGTAATGATATTTTTAAGCCGCTGAAACATAAATGAACTCAGCAGCAGGATAACTCCCAGAATGATAAATGCAATGATCCTTGAAATATTGTCCATTTGCCATACATCATAAGCATACAGCTTTACTGCCATAATACCGATAAGTGCAAAACCTATTTTATTATACTCCGGATTTTTCTTTTGTAAGCCGATGTAAATAAAAACGGTTGCAATAACCGTCCACAAGATCGGGAGATACAGAATATTAAAATGCCGGCTTGCTTTATAGGAAGAAGGAATATCATTCGCCATAGTTAACATATAAAGGTGATAGAAAGTAGAGCTTACCGAAAGCACAAAAACAAAAGAAATGATCCAGTATGATGTTTTTGCCGTATAAAAATCAGAGTAACGGGGAGTTACAGCATACAGATACAGAAATGGCATCCAGTATAGTAAGTGTATCCAGTAAAAACTAAATGGAATTCTATGCGATAAAATAGATGTTGAAATCTCTGATGCCGAAAAAGACACATGCACTGCCACCAGCAAAAGTAAAAGATAAATCAGCCCGTTTTGAAAGCTGCTGTTAAGAGATAATTGCTCTTTTAACAACAGTAAGATAAAAATATAATAAATGCTGAATAGGACACCAATGCTTATAATCACGGATCCCTGCATTCCGGAAATGTGGTAAATGATCTCCAGCAGCATTGCAGTATAGATCACGGCATAGCTTATCGTAGAAAAAATAGTTTCAGGAAAAAAGCCCTGCTTCTGGGTTTCATGTATTTTTTTTAATAAAAACAGATTCACAACCATCGAAATGACAGTTACTAAACTTGTTAAAAATATCGGATTGAAGACAACCGATAATTGATTGGCATTAATGTATTGTAACCAGGTCATGATCTGCGCTATGATGACTAAAGGAAACAGAACGCTAAAGCATGTTTTAAAAATTTTAAGATTCGTTTTTTTCCATATAAATAGCAATAGAGTAGCTTCTACAGCCCATACACTGGTAATCAAATGGACTTTAAACAGCAAAGCAGCAGCAATCGTAACAAGGCTGATTGTAATTCCGGCAAAAACAGAATAAGCAATACCGATATTTTTCTGTGCATGCTCCCTGAAAAGAAGAGCTCCATTTACTAAAGCAAAAATAATCGGGAAAATAGCTGACGATTCATAATTGAGCTTGTTGAAAATATAAACCATTCCAATGATACTGGAGAAGTTAATCAATACCAACATCAATATGTCGGAAGGAGACATGGTCTTTTTCCTGAGATATTCCTGTAATGCAAAAACATAAAAAATAATATAATTGATGCTGTAAAATACAATACTGAGAAGCTGAGATTGATTGTAAGTCCAATACAAAATATATAAAGTAGTGAATAAAAATGAGACCCATCCGATGCTTCTCCAATGTTTCAGGAATACGACAACCAGCATTCCAATATTCAGTAAAGTAAGGTAAGTAAAAAGAAAATGATAATTACTTTGTCCTGTACTGATCATCAAAGGAGCAGAAAATCCACCTATTAATGAGAAGATAATTAATATTTCACTCTTATAATAATAGGGGAGAAGAATTGAGATGATTGTGATGAAAGTAATGACTGCAAAAGCTGTATTTTGAGTGAATAAATGATATTCCCTGAACGCAATGGTAGTAGTAAAATATAAAACAGCAATCCCTCCACCCGTGATGATAGAAGAAAAAACACTGTAATTTTTTCTTAGAAAATATCCAGTTAACAGAATACCAACTCCCGTGCAAAGACCTATTCCGGCTCTTGCAGTTTCACCGATCCAGTTATTATCAATGGCATATTTTACAAAATACCCTATTCCCAGAACCAACGTGAAAATTCCGATAACGGTGAGTGCGTTTTGTTTTAAAAAATCCATGACAGGAGCAATCCAGTCTTTTTCCTGAGGTAATACCGGACTGTCATTGGTAACAGGTGTCTCTTTGGGTATACTGGTTTTTAAGGTGTTATTCTGTTCTGCAATGGACGTATGATCCGCTTGCTGATTTTGATTTTGTATTATTTTAGGTTGATCTAAAGAAGAGTTGATTCTCTTATTGAGCTGCGAAACTTCATTTTCCAGTCTTTTAATTTTACTGTTCAACCGGCCGAAAATGAATACAACAGCTATAATTAATATAATAAGAAGAGGTTCATTCATTCTATAGTTTTTGCCAAATATAGATAAATCTTTGCGAAGAGGTTAAAATTAATCCATCACAGAAGCTGAGATGGATTAATTGTGTAGAGTAATTAAATTTGAATGTCTTTCTAATTAGATACCTTGTAAATGTAAAAAGAACTTACACTGGATCCTAATAATCCAGCATCAAGTAATGAAGATCCGGTAAGACCTAATGAGATTTTATCTCCGGCCTGCAAGGTGTACAATGAATTGATACTGCCTTCAGAAATAGTAAGACTCAGAAGAATTAGATTCGCACCACTGAAAGGGCGGTTATCGATAGTGGTAGCTACTCCCGCTCTTGTTCTGACAATTCCAATACCAGGTGAGTTGGCTAATATTGCCGCCTGAAGACCTGTACCATAACGGAAACTAAATCCTATTTGATATACTCCGGAAGAAGGGATGGTATAGGAGTTGTCCGTGTCAGAAAACAAAGCAGTGTCACCCAATGTTCTTTCTGCTGCCAGAAAGTTAACTGCCCTAAATCCTGCAGGAAATAATCCCAAACTCAGTAAACTTATTCCTGCTGTTTTTTTTGCAGCATACACTGAAGTATTGGTGTTTGTATTTAGCAGGACCTGAGGGTCTACCTGAGATATTTGAGCACTTCCTTCGTTAAGCGCCAAAATTTGATATCCTGGCAATGCTGTTGTTGCAGGAATATTACGAACTTTCACTGTTCCGTTAACGTCAAGAGTCGCACTTGGCGTAGAGGTATTAATCCCAACTTGTGAAAAAACCGGGATTGCTGAAACAGCCATTAGTAAGCTGTAAATCTTAGTTTTCATGTGTAAATTTTTAATTAGTTTTCAATTTTTCATAATGCAATAATCATGCCTTATGTGTTGATATAATTTAATTGTATAGTGTTTTTTATGTGAATTTATTAAACATATGTTTATATTATAATTGATAATATCCTTTGTTTCCTTTGTTGGTCGAGGTTTTTTAAATGATTATTTAGGTTTTGTGTTAAAATTATTAACTAATTATGTCTCTTTAAATTGAATTAATTTAATTTTTAGGCAGCAGTTTTGTCATATGTAATATCTGCCAATCTAGCAGTATGACTTAATCGACTGACATAAGTGATGAAAAACAGGACAGTTAATTATTTCTCATTTTTTTTTAAAAATAGATGAAAATGATTTGCTGTTATTAGCAGAAAAAACTGGAATTTAAGACAGATTCTTGTTTTTTTTCAGGATATAACGGAGATCAATGATCTTATTAACCTTTGACTTCAATTCTGATCATAAAAAAAACACTGCTTACGATAAGCAGTGCTGTGTGTAATAATGTAAATGTTTTTAACTTTCCAACAGGAATTCTTTATAATTTCCCAGGAAGTCAACATTTGCATTGATTGATTCAAGTTCTTGTAAAGCATTTCCATGCAGAACGTCCTCCCATTTTCCATTTACATTCATAAAGAAAAAATAATTTCCAAGTCCTGTTTTTAAGGTTCGGGACTCAATTTTACTGAGATTCATTTTCCTCCATGCAAAAACAGATAAAACCTGATGTAATCCTCCCGGATGGTCTTCAGGAAGAGTAATCAGTAAGCCTGATTTTTCGCCTATTATCTGAAGGCTGCTGTTCTGGTACTGAGTATTCTGCTTAGAAATCACAATAAATCTTGTGTGATTTTGTTCAAAATCCTGAATATTACGGTTGATAATCTGTAAACCGTATAAATTGGCAGCAAACTGATTAGCCACCGCTGCAATCTTCATATCCTTGTTTTCAGAAACATATTTTGCTGCTGCTGCTGTGGACGAAAAATCCTTTCTTTTATAGTGTTTATAATGGGTATCTAGGAAATGGAAGCTCTGCGCCAGCGCCTGAGGATGTGAGTAAATGATTTCAATATCCTCAATAGTATTCTCAGGATGGATCATCAGGTGGTGGGCAATAGGCATTACGGCTTCAGCTTCGATTTTAATCGCCGGGGTTTTGTATAAATAATCCAGGGTCATAGAAACCGTTCCCTCAATAGAATTTTCCAGGGGAACGACTGCCTTGTCGACGTCTCCATTTTCTACAGCATTGAAGCAGTCCAGAATATTGGCCTGCGGTAAAAGTTCTTCATTCGGGAAGAGCTGGGTGGTCGCCAGCTGGGTAAAACTGGCATGCGGACCTAAAAATGCAATCTTCATCTTTTTCATATCAATTCAAAAAGTTATTTTTTTCTCATTTTGTTTTATTCACTTCAAATATCATCATTAAATAGGCTAAACCCTAATTATTATAACAGATTATTCCTCTTTCCAGTTTTTTTCAATCAGCCGGATCAGGAAATCGGGACATTTGATAATTTTATTGGTGTTGGAATCCAAAAAGAAAAGGGTAGTGGAAGCTTCGGTAATTTTAGTATGCTCTTCATTGTAAATTTCATACTCAAATTCAATTTTTACTCCCGGAATTTTTTTCAGGTAGGTATGGATTTCTAATTTTTGATCATATAAAGCCGGCCGCAAATACTTAATTTTATACTCTGAGACAGGGAGCCAAATTCCTTGGTTTTCAATCTCATCGTATGACATTCCTATGGTTCGGAATAGCTCTACTCTTCCAATTTCGAAGTACTCGGCGTAATTACCGTAGTAAACATATTTCATGGGATCTGTCTCTCCGTAACGTACTCGTAATGAGTGTTTTGTGTGTATCATTTTCGTCTCAAATTATACATACAAATATATTTTTAAATAATCAATACCCGCAATATTTTTTTTTAAAAAGAAAAAAGTGGACCTTTGTCTTCCTTCTAAAAAACGGACTAACTAAGAACAATCGGGGCATAAATATGGATGAAAATTTAATGATGATATGGCGGAAGTGCCTTCAGTTCATGCGAGACAATTTGAACGCGGCTGAAGACAATTCTGATTTAAAGAAGCTTGAAAAATCTTTCGATTTACTGTTTGATAAAGTTCAGCCTATTTCCCTGGCTGATAATAACCTTACGTTAATGGTTCCGAGTGATTTTTACAAGGAATATATCGAAGATAATTATTTATCTCTTCTTTCTGCTGCCCTTAAGAAAAATATAGGAAAAGGAGTTAAATTATGGTATTCTGTAATGGAAAACAGACCTAATGGTTTAGAGAAACCCGTTACTATGAATATGAAAGGGAAAAGCGTCCCTACTCCAAGAACCCAGGAAACAATGCCTCAGGGATTTTCATCAAATATCGTCAACCCTTTTGTTGTTCCGGGAATTAAGAAAGTAAATATCGACTCTAACCTGAAGTCTGATTTTTCTTTCGATAACTATGTAGAAGGGGAAAGCAACAAGTTTGCAGCTACAGTAGCTAGATCCATTGCTAAAAGACCGGGTGCAACGGCTTTCAACCCATTATTCTTATATGGAGGATACGGTGTTGGAAAAACCCACCTGGGACAGGCTGTCGGTTTAGAAGTGAAAAGCCAGTTTCCAGATAAAGTAGTTCTTTATCTTTCTTCTGAAAAATTCATTCAGCAGTTTATTTCTTCTGCAAAGGCCCATAAGCAGACAGAATTTGCTAATTTTTATCAGATGGTCGATGTATTGATCATTGACGATATTCAGTTCTTATCCGGAAAATCCGCTACCCAGGATAGCTTCTTCCATATTTTTGATCACCTGCATCAGAATGGAAAGCAGATTATCCTTACTTCAGATAAAGCTCCGGCGGATATCATGGATATCCAGGACAGAATTGTTTCCCGTTTCAAATGGGGACTTTCAGCAGAAATTAAATCTCCGGATTTACAGACCCGTAGAAAAATTATTGTAGATAAATTAAGCAGAGACGGAATCGTCCTTACTGATGATATGCTGGATTTCCTTGCTTCAGAAACGAAAACCAATGTAAGGGAGCTTATCGGGGTTATCAATTCTGTAATTGCGTATTCTACGGTATACAAAACAGAATTAAGTCTTGAGCTATTAAAAGATACCATCAGTAAAATTGCTGCCAACCAAAAGAAGATCATCAATATTCCTTACATTCAGGAAGTGGTGTGCGACTATTTTGGAATCAAAAAAGAACAGCTTTTATCCAAAACAAGAAAAAGAGAAATCGCTCTGCCGAGACAATTGGCGATGTATTTCTCTAAAGAGCTCACCAATGCCACCTTCACTAAAATAGGGGAGGAAATGGGCGGAAAAGACCACTCTACGGTAATGTATGCTTGTGATACCATTAAAGATGTGTCTAAAATAGATAAAGAAGTAAAAAAATACGTTAAAGATCTTTCCGAAAGAATCAAAAAGTAAGATCATAATTTACTGACAATAAAGAAAATGGAGAATAGGGATATTCTTCATTTTTTATTTAGATTTGTTTAAAATTTTAGTTCCAGTTATAATTTGAAAATATGAAAATATTGATGGTCTGCTTGGGAAATATTTGCAGAAGCCCTTTAGCAGAAGGAATTATGAAAACCAAACTTTCCGGTGAATTTTTTGTAGATTCTGCCGGTACTATTTCTATGCATGAAGGAGAACATCCCGATAAAAGGGCTGTTAAAACTGCCGCCAACCACGGAATAGACATCTCAATGCAGCAATCAAGACCGATCACGAATTCAGATTTTGAAAATTTTGATCTCATCTATTGTATGGACCGTAAAGTCTATCAGGATGTGATGTCGAAAGCTCCTCATGAACAGAAACAAAAGATTTCTTTGTTTTTAGAAGCCGATGGAAACAATTCAGATACAGAAGTTCCCGATCCGTACTGGGGAGATATGAAGGACTTTGAACATGTTTTCCAATTACTGGAAAACAGATGTAACACAATTGCACAACAGTTGATGACTGAATTTTCAGCCATTAAAAACTCAAAATAACTTAATTTTATTCACCATTTATACCTTATACAATGCTTTTCCTACTTCCAGCTTATTTATCAGAAAATACTTCTATCAGCCATTTTTCACCGGTCATGAAAGAATATATCATGCAGACGGATTATTTTTTTGTAGAAAATGAAAAAACAGCTCGCAAGGTTATTAAATTTTTTGCACCTGAGAAAAAACAAGCAGATTTAAAACTGTTTTTACTGGATAAATACACGGAAAATGCTGATATTAAAGAAGCTCAGGAACTGATGCGTAAAGGTCAGGATTTTGGGTTGCTTTCAGAAGCCGGACTTCCCTGTATTGCAGATCCGGGAAATCTGATCGTTAAATGGTGTCATGAAAAAAATATCAGAGTAATCCCTATTTCAGGGCCTTCGTCGATTATTTTAGCGTTGATTTCCAGTGGTTTCAACGGCCAGGAATTTAGTTTTAACGGATATCTTCCCATAGAAAAAGGAGAGAAAAAAAGACAGATGCTTCATTTGGAAAGCTTGGTTGAAAAGACTGGATATACTCAGATTTTCATGGAAACTCCCTATAGAAATAATCCGCTTTTTGAAGATCTGTGCAAGTTTTTATCACCTAATACAAAACTCTGTATTGCAGCTAATATCAACGATCCGGAGCATGAATTCATTAAAACCAGAACCATCAAAGAATGGCAGAAACACAAGCCAGAACTTCATAAAATCCCTGCTGTATTTGTGTTGGGAAAATAAGTTTAACACACCCTTAACGTATCTTTAGCATTATTCTTGCGCTTTAGCTAATACTAAAAAATTGAATAATGTCAGAAAAAAAATTAGCAGGTCTTTGGTTAGATCAAAAAAAAGCAGTTATTGTTAAAAACAATGACGGCCAGAATGTTTCAGAGTTTGAAATTTTTGATACGATACAATCAGAAAATACTGGCGGGAATTCAAGCGAATATGCGTTCCACAATTCAGAGAATGCCCACAAGGAGAAGTATTTCAAGGAAATTGAAAAAGCCATTACCAATAGTGTTGAATTATTTGTGACCGGCCCTGGCGTTGCTCAGGAAGAATTGAAAAACCATCTTTTAGATACAGCACAGTACAAAAATCTGAAAATTACATTAGACTCTTCTCAGCAAATGTCTGAAGAACAGGTGTTAGAAGCTGTGAAATTACACTTCAACGCTTAATTCTAATTCAATACATAAAAATCCGGCTATTGATTATAGCCGGATTTTTTATTTATTCTTTCTTCTGGACCTCCATTTTTTCCATAGAAATATAATAAGAGGAATGATCAATAAAAACGGCCAAAGCGCTATAAGACCGAGAGAGAAGCCTACAAAAGTATTCCAACCTTCCGTTAAAGAATCTGCAAAACGGCTTCCAAAGCCAATCTTTGAAGTTGCAGAACTTCGTACTTTCTCTTTATACAGGTCTAAATGTAACGTACTGAAATCCACCCGATCATCAATGAATCTAAGCCTCCCCTCAGAAGTGTCTATCTCATCTTCAAGTTCACGGATATTTTCCTGAATTTCCAGAATATCTTTTGTGGTGGCCGCAGTTTTTAACATGTTGCGGTACTTTTCAAGATAAATCTTTTTATTAGCCAGCCGTATGGAAACATCGGTATATTCTTCGGTCACGTCATTAGTAGAAATATTTTTTGAGGTAACAGATCCTATTCCGTCTGAAAAAGAATTGACAAGCCCATCAAATTCCTGATGCGGGACCCGGATAACCAGGCTTATTTTTTCAGCAGTATCTGTATTCTGGTATTCTTCTTTTTGTATGTATGCTTTGTTTTTTTTGAGAATATCCCCCAACTGTTGCTGTGCTTTTTTGACATCACCCACCTGGATGCTGATTTCTCCGTTTTTAATGATCTTTTTAGAAATTGGTTCCACACTGGGTTGTGGTTCCTGTTGACCTGTTACAGGCGAAGAAGAAACCATCGTGCTTTTATTTACAGGACTTTCCCGGGGAGGCGGTGGTGGCGGAGTATTTTCAAATGCCTTATCTTCCTGTAAAACCTCGACAAGATCGGCATTGACAGACTGGGGCTGTTGTTTGTTGCAATGCATAGAGATCAGACAAAATAAAGGTAATGTCAATAGACGTTTCATGATTATTTTTTCTGTATGCTATCAAAAACTATGCTTAAAATGTAGATTTGCTTTTAAATAGATAATTTTTAATGGATTTTACTTTTAAAATAATAATGAAGCATTTTTAATTGTTGAAAGAGGTCGGAGTTTAAATTATTTTATATTTTTATCAAATGAAAAAGAGTCTTTTAGCAATCGTATGTGCTCCGTTTTTAATCTATGCTCAGGAAGTTCCGAAACTGACCGATGAAATGGCCGTCAAATTATCCGAAAAACCGCTTCACTGCATCAATCAGGAATACCCAAATAAAACAGCCCATATCATTAACAATGAAAAGGAAGTTCCTTTAACACCAAAAGCGCTTCATCCAAGCTTTTATGGTTGTTTCGATTGGCATAGCTCGGTGCATGGGCATTGGATGCTGGTTCGGCTGTTAAAGACCAAACCTGACCTTTCGGTAGCCAAAGAGATTGAAAAGATTCTTGATCAGTCCTTTCAAAAAGAAAACCTGCAGTCGGAAGCGGATTATTTCAATAAATATGAACTCACAGGTACTTTTGAAAGAACATACGGCTGGGCGTGGCTGCTGAAACTTGATGAAGAGCTAACCACATGGGACCATCCAAAAGCTAAGCTCTGGCACCAGAATCTGAAACCCTTAACCGACCGAATTTTAACATCCTGGAAAACATATCTTCCCAAGCAGACTTATCCCACCAGAACCGGAGTTCATCCCAATACCGCCTTTGCGATGGCTTTTGCCATAGATTGGGCCCGGGCGAATAAAGATAAAGAGTTTGAAAACATGCTTGTAGAAAAAGCAAAATATTTCTTTTTAAAAGACCAGAAAACACCTGCCTATTTGGAGCCTGACGGTTCAGATTTTTTCTCGCCAAGCCTTGAAATTGCAGATCTGATGCGTAGAGTGATTTCCCAGAAAGAATACGTACAGTGGCTAAATAATTTTTATGAGAAGCGAAGTTTAGAGAACATAGAAAAAATACCTGTAGTAAGCGATCTCAGCGATTATCAGACGATCCATTTAGTTGGATTGTCATTTACAAAAGCGTGGTGTATGAAGGGAATTGCGAAAACACTTCCTGACGGCCATCCGTTGAAAAAGAATTTCCAGAAAACGGCTAATGTGTTTTTAGCGAACGGGCTTCCATTATTATTTCAGGGGAATTATGGCGGAGATCACTGGCTGGCCAGTTTTGCGGTGTATGCCCTCGAAGGTTAATATCGTATTCCTGTTTTTTTTAAGATAAAACTTAAAAGCCAGATAGGGCCAATGAGAAGGAACTTGATGTCTTTAAGAAAAGATGGTTTTTTTCCTTCTATTTTGTGCCCTACAAACTGCAAAATCCATGTAATTACGAAAACAGAAAGGTAGACGATCCATGATTGTTTTCCGAATTGTATGTTAACGGTATAGGTTAAATGTTCCATCAGAACCATCACGAAAATCATAATAAGACTGATTAAAACAGACAGTCTCAGATAAAAAAGACTCACCAAAATGATGATCACTGTACTCAATATACTGATGCATCCAAAATACGGTGCACAAAAATGAGGTGATGGAATGAGAGAGATAAAACCTAATATTGTCCAGAAAATCAAGGGGACACAGATCCAGTGAATCAGTTTGTTAGCTGCATTTCTATGGCTTTCGCTGTATTCCGCAAAAAATAAATCGACTTTTCTCATGATGACCATTTTGGAAAAGACTAATTTAATAAAATTTTGTAATCACTGAAGACTTTGATTACATTTGCGTTATGTCTATCTTAGAAAAATATGGAGTTGAGATTTTTACCCAGGAAAATATCTTTGAGAGAATTTCCGCTGATAAGCCTTTCCGGCCCGATAATCCCGCTTTTATTTTTATTAAAACAGGAACGATAAAACTCCGCCAACATTTCAGCGACCTTGAACTTTCCGCCAATATGTTTATGGTAACAGACCCGCAGACAGTCTACGAAATGGTTTCTGTAAGTGATGATTTCCAGTCCAGAATGGTATCTTATAAAAGAGAATTTATTTCTGCTTTATCTTTGAAGTTTAACCGATTGATTGCGTACCGATATTTCCGGCAGCAGATGAATAAAGGTGTTCCTTTTCAGGAAGATGAGATGGAAATTGTATGGAAAAGCGTCAATTTCCTTAAATTTATTTTAGATTCTTCTACGGAAATGATCTATAAACAGGAAATTGTCGAAAGCTTATTTTCTGTTTTTATTTACCAGATGGCCGGGATTATTTCTAATGAAGATAATAATTCAATGAGCCAGATGTCCAGGCAGGAAGAGATTGTTTTCCTGTTTTTAACCGATCTTGCAGAATATCATCTTTCAGAACGAACTGTAGAGTTTTATGCCCAACGGCAGTCGATTACAACCAGACATCTTTCTTCTGTGGTTAAAACCATTACCGGCAAGTCGGCAAGTCAGATTATAGCCGTTATTGTAATGAATGAAGCTAAGGTGTTGCTTAACTCTTCGAAAAAGCCTGTTTCAGAGATTTCATCCATTCTTGGATTCAGTGATCAATATTCATTTTCTCACTTTTTTAAGAAGCATTTGGCACTTAGTCCTGTTCAGTACCGTCATCAGTTCGAAAGTTAAAATCCTACATTTGAACATCTTTTTCCAAGTATCAAACATTTCCTTGCCACTGTTTCCTCTGTAACTTTGTCCTCGTAAAACAAGGTAAAATGACAAAGAATGTAAAAACAGCACTATCACTAGTGATAGCACTATTCCCTGCGCTGTTTTTTTCACAAGAAATTAAACAGCTGACCGCAAAAGAAGTGGCAGAACTTGCTGTTCAAAATCATCAGCAGCTGAAAATAACCGCTCAGAATATAGATATTGCCAAACAGCAGACAGGAGTCGCAAAACTTCAAAAATTACCCACCATTATGGCTTCTACAAGTCAGTTTTATTTGGGAAATGTAGTTGCAATAGACAGTGATTTTTCCAATTCAACAACGATTCCGATGCCTCATTACGGAAGTTCATATGCCGTACAGGCCACTCAACTTATCTTTAAAGGAGGATTGGTGAATAAGTCTATTGAATTGGCCGGACTCCGCGAGCAGCTGGCTGAACTGGATTTAGAAAGAAACCAGCAGGATGTTAAATTTTTAGTGATTTCCAATTATCTGGATGTCTATAAGATTTTAAATCAGGAATCTGTTTTCCAGAATAATAAAAAACTGGCTCAGGAACGTCTGAAAAATATACAGAAATTCTATCAGCAGGGGATGGTGACCCGAAATGAGGTGATCCGTGGAGAACTGGCGATTAAAAATCTCGATCAGGGGATTTTAACTTTAGCCAACAATAAGAAAATACTTAATTACAACCTGAGTATTGCTTTAGGCCTGCCTACAGATACTGAAATTATTCCTATTGAAAGCTTAACGAATAAAGAAACGGGTATCGGAATGGATTATTACATCAATCTAGCCCATGAAACTAATCCTCAACTGAAATCTGCAAAGAAAAATATCGATGTAGCCGATAAGAATATCGAAATCATTAAAACCGATAAGATGCCTACGGTAGCAGGATTTGGAGGATATACAATGCAACGACCGATCACGACAAGAAATCCTGTGTTGGATATGTATTCCGGAGGATGGCAGGCCGGCGTTTCTTTAAGTTATAATATCGACAACCTGTATAAAACGAAAGAAAGGGTAAAACTTGGAGAATTGCAGAAGACCCAGGCGGATGATGCGATGACTTTGGTACAGCAGAATGTAGATATGGCCGTGAATGCAGCCTATGTGAAATACCAGGAATCAATACAGCAGGCAGAAATTTTGGATGATGCGAAAAAATTAGCCGAAGAAAATTATAAGATTACGGAAGCTAAATATTTGAATCAGTTAGCCGTACAGGCTGAAATGATCGATGCGCAGAATCAGAAGCTGCAGTCGGAACTGGATTTTGCCAATGCAGAAATCAATGTGTTATACCAATATTATAATGTACTGAAATCTACAGGGACTCTTTAATTGTAAAACTGAAAATCAAGATAATGGAAAACAAGGAACAAAATACTCAACATACACAAGCTGCTCCAGCACCTGTACAATCCGGAGCATCTGCAAAACATAAACAAAATAAAAAGAATAAGATCAGAGCAATCATTTCCAACATCATCGTTTTTCTGGTGATAGGATTCGGACTCTTCTGGCTTATCCGCGAATATTTTCATATCGGAGACAAAACCTATACAGAAGCAGCTCAGGTGGAGGAGTTTATAAATCCCATCAATACCAGGGTTTCAGCGTATATCAAAGAAATCAGATTCATTGAGCACCAGCAGGTAAAGAAAGGAGATACGTTAGTTGTATTGGATGACCGCGAGCTTTTAACCCAATTAGGGCAGGCTGAAGCGGCTTATCAAAATGCATTGGCACAAAGATCGGCAACAAGTTCATCCGTTAATACCGTTTCCAATAATGTAAGTGTGATGGAATCTAATATTGCGGGTGCTAAAGCTAGGTTATGGAATGCAGAACAGAATTTAAACCGATACAAAAACCTGTTAGCTTCTGAAGCGGTAACCAGACAGCAGTATGATCAGATAAAAACTGAATATGATGCTCAAAAGGCCGCCTATGAAACATTGGTGAATCAGAAGCAATCGGCCAACCTTTCTACTACTGAGGTTAAAAGTAAACTGGGGATTAATGACGCTGAAATCAAGAGAACAAGATCAGCGTTGGATATGGCAAAAATTAACCTGTCTTATACCGTAATTACCGCACCTTATAACGGAATTATGGGTCGAAGAACCATCTCTGAAGGTCAGTTAATTCAACCCGGACAACAAGTTGCTACGATTGTGCTGAATGGACAGAAATGGGTAACCGCTAACTTCCTCGAAAGCCAGATGCCTAACGTAAAAATCGGTGAAAAGATAATGATGACTGCGGATGCATTAGGCGGACAGAAATTTGAAGGAATTGTGACGGCTGTTTCTGCAGCTACGGGTTCAAGATATTCCAGCGTTCCTACAGATAATTCTACCGGAAACTTTATTAAAGTACAGCAACGTATTCCTGTAAGGATAGAGTTTACGTCTTCCAATAAAAAAGAAGATGTAGCCAAGCTAAGTGCGGGAATGAATATGAATGTGAATATTGATTGATAAGAACCAAGATGCTAGATTTCAGACATCAGACATTCAGATTTTTATTTGAATAAGATGATATTCTTACTACTGAAATTTATACGTTGACAAGTAAGGTCTAACATCTAGCGTCTGACATCTGATATCAAAAAAAAACAAAAAAATGTACAACAAAGGATTATATCATGATTGGGTACCAAAACCCATACAGCTGCTGCTGATTGTATTGCTACTTACGGTAGTGATGCCGTTGGGTGGAGTGTATACCGGGAATATCAGCTATGTGGCAAGTGGTACCGGCTCCATGACAGAATATTTTATGTGGGCAAATTATGCTACCACAATTGGGATGGGAGCTTGTATGCCTGTCGTACTCAGAATGAAAATGAGATTT
Source organism: Chryseobacterium soli (assembly GCF_000737705.1). GTDB lineage: Bacteria > Bacteroidota > Bacteroidia > Flavobacteriales > Weeksellaceae > Chryseobacterium > Chryseobacterium soli. Next base: position 1,033,779 of record NZ_JPRH01000001.1, read on the forward strand.
AAAGTCAGAGACAAAATGATACTGCTTCTTGTAATACTGGGATTACTTAGTTATGTGAATGCTACCAGCCAGCAGCCCATGATCTTTATTTTTACATCACTTGTTATCGGATTTTTAAAAATGATGGTGACGATTGAATTATTCCTGCCGTTAATGGCTATGATCGGGCACCGGGGTATGTTTTACGGAGCATTTTATACCTTTGTTTTAGTGATGAATCAAGTGGCGGCGTATTATGCTGCGGATGTTTCCATTCGGTATAACTGGCAGCATTTTTATCTCATTGTTTCCATTTTATGCTTTATTCTTGCACTCATTCACTGGATTTTTATGCATGATAAATATTTTGCCTTAAAAGTTCCGCTGCATTATATTGACTGGCTCAGTATTCTGCTTTTTGTTTCCACTTTTATATTTGCTGCTTATGTTTTTTCTTTTGGAAAACAGCAGGACTGGTGGAATTCCAAAAATATTATGAATGCAAGTATAGCTTCTTTTGTGAGTTTTGCATTGCTGGCTATCCGACAGATGACGTTGAAAAGACCTTATCTGTCCTTTGCCATATTTAAAAGGAATAATGTTCAGCATGGATTGTTTATGCTGTTCTGGCTGGGAATGTTCCTGGGAACTACTTCTATTCAAAATACATTTGCTGTCGGCGTACTGGGATATGACCAGCTGACCAATGCCAGATTGAGTGTTCTGATGATTCCGGGGATTATTTTGGCGGGAGTGATTGCTATATTTTGGTTTAAAAAAGAGATTCCGCTGAAAATGTATATTTTTTCAGGATTCTCAGCAATGATGGGTTATACAATCATTATGTACTTTTCCATGGTATTGGAGTTTAATTATGAAAACTGGTATCTGCCCATGTTCCTGAAGGGATATGGAACGTGCTCCTTATTCATTTCAGTTTGGTTCTATACATTAGATAAATTGGAAATGGATGAAATGCTGGCAGCAATCGGACTTGTACTTGTATGGCGTACTTTTTTGGCGGTCGGATTTTTCTCTACGCTGTATTCATGGTTCCAATACCGTTTTCAGATCGTAGCAGTAGGAGATCTTGCAGTATATATTGACGGGATGATGGTGAATCCTCAAAATATCGCTGCCAATATGAAATCCATCCAGCTGAATGCAGTCATCGCCTCCGGTAAAAAAATATTCGGGTACATCATTCTGGTGGGATTTGGAGTATTGGTGTACATACTCACTCATCACTTCGGAAAAGAACGTTTCCGGTATTTAAAATTTATAAGAGTGCTGAGTGGAAAATCTGTAATTGCCAGAAGGAGGCTTAGAGAAAGAAAAAGATTATTGGAAGATATAAAAGACGCAGCAGGACCTGCGATATAAAGATACCTTGTTTTTCACTAGTAAAACCCTGGACCTTTTGTAAGGCTGGGGTTTTACGTTTTTAGGGGTGCTGAGGCTAATTTTTAAGTTTTGTTTGTACTGTATTTTCAACAATTCCCGACAAGGATGACTAATGCTCGTTATAAAATCTTTTCTAAATAATACTTGAATTGTATTGGTCGGTCAGGTAATATGGATTTGGAAATAGATTCATGTTGAAAAGACAGTGCAGATTATTAAATGTAAAAAGCCGTATCTTTGGAACTTTAAAAGAAAGCTATGAAAGACTTAATGGGTAAGGCGATTTGGGACTATTACCACAATGAAAATCCTGAAGATCTGCAGACCGAAACTTCAATTTCTGAACTTGATGAGCTTCCGGTAGAATATCTTTTCAGGGATTTTGAAGAAATGAATGAAGTCGAGCAGAAAGCCCTGGAATCAGCAGAAGGAAAAGTTCTGGATATAGGAGCCGGAGCGGGTTCGCATTCCCTGTATCTTCAAAATGAAAGAAACCTTGATGTGTTGGCATTGGATATTTCCCCTAAATCTATTGAGATCTGTAAGTTGAGAGGAATCAAAAAAGCGGTTTGTGAAAATATGCTGGATTTTTCAGGAGAAACTTTTGATACTGTTTTATTATTAATGAACGGTACCGGGATTTTTCAAAGCCTTTCAAAAATTGATACGTACCTTCAGAAATTATATACTTTACTGAACGAAAACGGTCAGATTCTTATTGACGGTACAGATATCTTATATATGTTTGACCGTGATGAAGATGGGGGAGTATATATTCCGGCTGGAGGTTATTATGGTGAACTGGACTATGTTGTGCACTATAAAGAAGAATCTGAAGATCCTATAAAATGGCTGTATCTTGATTTTACCACCTTACAAAAGGCTGCAGAAAACAATGGATTCACGATTGAAAAAGTAGTGCAGGACGAAGATGCTTATCTGGCAAAACTGACGAAAAAATAAATATTCTGTATCATTTCGGAAAAGTCGGAGTAATCTTTAGAATAAAAATAAAAAAGACGCATAAATTTTATGCGTCTTTCTTTATCTAAAATATTGAAGGTTATACTTTTTCAACATTAGAAATTTATATTATAATTTAGCCAATCTTAGTAAAAAATAACTTGAAAACAATTCATAATAGTTGATGAAAATCAAAATCAGCATGGCAATTCCAAGAATTACTGGGAAAATGAATGACTGCGCTCTATAGACAAGTCTTTTAGGCATCATTAGAACCCAGATTATAATTAAAAGTAATGGACCTAAAATTAAAGGAAGAATTTCGGGACTATATCTCGAAGAGCTTGAAAAACCATTTTCCATTAAAAATTTGTAAGTATAATATTGAAAAGGAATGTAGATGATTCCGAACACCATAGTAAATACTGCTGAAGCGTATTTTTTTAGTTTTATAAAATTTAGACTTAACAAAAAAGCACCATAAAAAGTTCCCAGAAATATACTTGAGCTCAAAAGCAATGCTCTTGAATATAATCTGACGGCAGATGAATCTGTAGTAATATGGTCTTTCCAGTCTTCAATTTCTTCGTTCTTTTTTGCTATTTCAGATTCCCTTTTGTTTTGAATGATATTTTGAATACTGATTTTTTCTTCGTCTGTAAAAGTTCGTCCTCTTTCCTCAAGAACTTCAAAAGCCATCTGAACTGCCTCGGGAGTAAAGCGGTTACCTTCTATTACATATTTTTCTAATTCAAAACCGGAAAGTTTCTTTAAGACATTTCTGTTAACCATAATTAATAAAAAAATGGGCATAAAAATGCCCATTTTATATAGTTTTAATTAGAATTTATCCGATTTCAATACCGTTTTTTACATCGCTGTCATCCGGCGTAACAAAAGATAATTTACCATCTTCTTTTGTCGTTAATAATAACATTCCCTGAGATTCAATCCCGCGAATTTTTCTCGGAGCAAGGTTCAGTAAAATCATTACCTGTTTTCCGATTACTTCTTCCGGAGTGAAGCTCTCAGCAATTCCTGAAACCACTGTTCTTACGTCAACACCTGTATCAACAGTCAGTTTTAAAAGTTTATCTGCTTTTTCTACTTTTTCAGCTTCAATGATGGTTGCTGTTCTCAGGTCGATTTTCGTAAAATCATCAAAAGTGATTTCCTCTTTCATAGGGTTTGCGTTAGGATTTGTTTTTTTATTATTTTGTTTTGTATCTTCTAATTTTTGGATTTGAGCCTCAATAACATTGTCTTCGATTTTTGAGAATAGAAGAGAAGCTTCATTGATGGTATGACCGCTTTCGATTAATACTGATTGAGTCTCAACATCATCCCATTTCACAGCTGAAACATTAAACATATTTAAAAGCTTTTCAGAACTGAAAGGCATAAAAGGTTCACATAACTGAGCCAAAGCTACAGCAATCTGAGCCGCAACAAACAATGACTGAGCTGCTTTTTCCGGATTGTCCTTAATGGTTTTCCAAGGCTCTTCCGCCTGAAGATATTGATTTCCAAAACGGGCAAGATTCATCAAAGCTGTTAATGAATTTCTGAATTCATAATTTTCCAGAAATCCTGAGATCTCTTTTGCAGTTTTATTGATTTCTTTTAATTCCGGACTATTGATATCTCCCTGTGGAATAACTCCATCATAGTATTTGTGCATTAAAACCGCAACACGATTAATGAAATTACCAAAAATTCCAACCAGTTCAGAATTGTTTTTCGTCTGGAAATCCTTCCAGGTAAAGTTATTATCCTTGGTTTCAGGTGCTGAAGAAAGAAGAGAATATCTTAATACATCCTGCTGCCCAGGGAAATCCTGAACATATTCATGAGCCCATACGGCCCAGTTTCTTGACGTAGAAATTTTATCATTTTCCAGATTCAAAAACTCAAATGCAGGAACATTTTTAGGCATGATATAATCTCCGTGAGCCTTCATCATCGCAGGGAAAATAATACAGTGGAATACAATATTATCCTTTCCGATAAAATGCACTAAATCACTGTTTTCACTCTGCCAGTAGTCTTTCCAGTCTTTTCCGTTTTTCGCTGCCCATTCCTGGGTAAAAGAAATATAGCCGATAGGAGCATCAAACCATACATACAATACTTTTCCTTCTGCATTCGGAAGTGGAACAGGAACTCCCCAGTTAAGATCTCTGGTCATTGCACGTGGTTTTAAACCGTCGGTAAGCCATGATTTTACCTGTCCGTAAACGTTCGGTTTCCAGTCGTCTTTATGACCTTCAATGATCCATTCATTCAGGAAGTCTTCATATTCATTTAAAGGAAGGTACCAGTTTTTTGTTTCTTTAAGGATCGGAACATTTCCGCTCAACATCGATTTTGGATTGATAAGCTCAGAAGGCGAAAGGGTAGAACCGCATTTCTCACACTGATCTCCGTACGCGTTTTCGTTACCGCAGTTAGGGCACGTTCCTACAATATATCGGTCTGCTAAAAATTCATTAGCCTGCTCATCAAAATACTGCTCAGAAACCTCTTCCGTGAATTTCCCTTTTTCATAAAGAACTTTAAAGAAATCCTGGCTGGTTTCATGATGCTTTTTAGAAGTCGTTCTCGAATATTCATCAAATGAAATTCCTAAATCAGAAAAAGATTTTTTAATGATTTCATGGTATTTGTCAACGATATCCTGAGGCGTAACTCCCTCTTTTTTTGCTCTGATGGTAATGGGAATTCCATGTTCGTCAGAACCACAGATAAAAGCTACGTCTTTTCCTAATCTTCTTTGAAATCTTGCGTAGACATCCGCAGGAATATATACACCTGCCAAATGTCCTATATGAACCGGTCCGTTTGCATAAGGCAAAGCTGCCGTAATCATCTTTCTGTTTGACATTTATAGTAAAATTTTGTCTGCAAAGATACGCATAATCTCCCGAATTTGCCTCTTCTCTGCAGCGATAATGAGCAATAAGTTTCTTTTACGACTTTAAATGTGAATTGTAGTTAAACAAATGTTTAACTTATTGTTAAAACTAAGTATATACTATGCATTGCATATTTTAATGTAATCATATGTGAAACAATGTTTTAGTGTATTAATGTCGTTTAATGTACATAAATTATCATAATTTTTCATTAAAATTATGATAATTATATTTTTTTTTTAAATTGCATCACTGGCTTCCTGCCAAAAACACTGGAAAAAAACGAACTTATTTAAAAACTATATTTTGAAAAATTCTATAATGGTATTAAAGATTGCGCCTGCTTTTTTATTGGCAAGCTCAATTATGCATGCGCAGATACAAGACTCTACCACAAAAGAGAAAAAAATTGATGAAGTTGTATTGATTGGATATGGTAAGCAGAAGAAGGCCGACCTTACGGGCTCTATCACTTCTGTATCCGCAAAAGACTTTAACGGAGGAGCAACTTCTGCCGGGCAGCTGATTCAGGGGAAAACACCCGGAGTGCAAATCACTAATAACAATGGAGCGCCGGGATCGGGTACAGCTATCCGAATCAGGGGTACTGCATCGTTAAATGGAAATAACTCTCCATTGATTGTAATTGATGGTGTACCACAGGATTTTGTAGGGGTAAACGGGGCATCTGATCCTTTGTCTCTTATAAATCCTAATGATATCGAAACATTTGATATTCTGAAAGATGCCTCTGCCACAGCCATCTATGGTAACCGTGCAACTAATGGGGTGATCCTTATTACAACAAAAAAGGGGAGTACGGGCAAATTCAAAGTTAATTTTTCAACAGTGGCCTCCGTTTCTACAAAAATGGGAAATGTTGATGTTTTAAATGCTGATGAATTCAGGAATTTTGTCAATACTTATGCTTCTCCTGCATATAAAGCGAAATTAGGGAATGCAAACACCAATTGGCAGGATAAGATTTATCAGGCAGCCTGGGGAACAGATAATAATTTAGCTTTTACAGGAGGGGTTAAAGGATTACCGTACCGCTTATCCATTGGATATAATGAGCAGAATGGTATTGTACAAACAAACTCTTTTAAAAGAACATCAGTAGGTCTGAATCTAAGTCCTAAGTTTTTTGACAATCATTTATCCTTGAACGTAAATGCAAAAGGTACTTTTACAGACAACAGATTTGTTGATGGAGGAGTAATAAAATCGGCTACTTATTTTGATCCGACACAACCTGTGTATTCGGGCAATTCTAATTTTGGAGGATATTATGAATGGCTGGATTCTGGATCTCCAAACGGATTTAATGTGAATGCCACTTCTAACCCACTAGGGATGATCAATGGGATTCATGATGTTTCATCTGTTTTACGTGGATTGGGAAACATCCAGTTAGATTATAAATTTCATTTTCTTCCCGATCTTCATTTCAACGTAAATGCGGGGTATGATTATACAAAAAGTGATGGGCAGAAAAAAGTAAGCTCGATGTATAGACCCGGTATAAATGATGCAGGAAGCTCAACAATCTATAGCATGGAAAAAAAGAATAAGTTATTGGAAACTTATTTTAACTATGTAAAAAATATTTCTGCAATCAATACAGGCGTGGATCTTACAGCGGGATATTCTTACCAGGATTTCCGTACGATTATTCCAGGATCTATCAATTATAAAGGCAATGCTCCGACTAAAATTAATAATGATTTTGAGAGCCAAAATACCTTGATATCTTTCTATGGGCGTGCCATATTCACTGTTGCCAATAAGTATATTATTTCAGGATCTTTAAGAAGAGACGGATCTTCCCGCTTTTATAACGGAACAAAAGATAATCTTTGGGGTAATTTCCCGGGAGTATCTGTAGCCTGGAAATTAAATGAAGAAAGTTTTATTAAAAATATATCTTCAATAAGCACATTGAAACTGAGAGCGGGTTGGGGAAAAACCGGACAGCAGGAATTACCGGCTTTGGATGGAAACAAACCATTTAATTATCCGGCGTATGCAGCTTATAATCCGAGTAATGAAGGAGCATATTATCAATTTGGAAACCAATATTACTATATGTTCAGAGCTAATATATATAATCCTAACCTTACTTGGGAGACTACAACCAGTAAGAATTTAGGGTTAGATTATGGGTTTCTTAACAATAGAATATATGGTTCTATAGATTTATTTCAGAAAGATACAGAGAAATTACTGGTTCTTTCCCCCATTGCAGCAGGAGATTTAAGTAACCAGAATTTACTTAATGTAGGGAATATGAAAAATAAAGGTATAGAAGGAAGTATTAATATAGTCCCTATTAAAAACCAAAATACAACTTGGGAACTTAATTTTAATGCTACCCACTACAAACCGGAAATAACCAATCTTTTAGATAGAGCAGATCCTACTTTCAATATTCCTGTGGGAGGAATTGATGGCGGATCTGGAAATACGATTCAGGCCCATGCCGTAGGATATGCACCTAACGCATTTTGGGTGTATCAGCAGGCATATGACGGTAATGGAAAACCAATGAACGGAGTATATGTTGACAGAAATGGAGATGGACAGATCAATACATTAGATAAATATTATTATAAATCTACCACACCTGATGCCATCTTAGGATTCTCTACTAAAGTTTCATATAAAGACTGGACCTTTGGATTGAGTGCAAGAGCAGTATTAGGAAATTATGTATATAACAATGCTGCATCCAATAGCTCATTACAGTCCGCATCTACCAATGAATATTTACAGAACGTATATTCAACAGCACCTGTTTACCAATTCTCGGTTCCACAATACTTTTCAGATATATATGTAGAAAACGCATCATTCCTGAGACTGGATAATGTGAACGTTGGCTATAATTTTAGGGATATTTTCTATAAAGGAAGCAATCTAAGGGTATATGGAATGGCTCAAAATGTTTTTGTTATTACAAAATATAGTGGTGTTGACCCTGAAGTTTTTGGAGGAATAGATAATGGTTATTATCAAATGCCAAGAGTTTATTCTTTAGGCTTTAATTTTCAATTTTAATTAATAAGTAAGATGAAATCAAATAAAATTCAGTTTAAAAATATATTGTTAACAGCATCCATGATTGGATTGTTATCAGCAACATCATGTGTTAATGATCTAGAAAGAGAACCCATTACCGATACAACTTCAGCAAATGTTTACAAGGATTTTGGAAATTATCCCAATCTTTTAGCTAAGCTCTATGGTGGTCTTGCGATGGGAGGGCAAGTAAGCGGAGATGGTGGAAATTATCCTGACAGTGATATCAATGGAATCAACGGAGGGTTTTCTCAGTATACAAGATTAATGTATACGATGCAGGAAATCTCTACGGATGAAGCAGTAATCGGTTGGAATGATGGGAACTTACATACAATCCATAAGATGACCTGGGATTCTTCTAATGAATTTATTGCAGCACTTTATTACAGAATTTACGCAGAAATTGCATATTGTAATGAATTTTTGAGAAATGTATCAGATGAAAAGCTGGCTGCTAATAACATCACCGGAGACAACTTAACTCAGGCTAAATACATGCGTACAGAAGCGAGATTTTTAAGAGCACAATCTTATTATCACGCATTAGATCTATTCGGAAATGTACCTTTTGTAAAAGAAGATTATCTTCCGGGATCTGTAAATCCACCTCAAAGAATTGAGAGAACTGCCTTATTTAATTTTGTAGAACAGGAACTATTGGCATGTGCCAACGATCTGAAAGAACCAAGATCAAACGCTTATGGAAGAGCAGACAAAGCGGCAGCTTGGTCACTACTGGCAAGACTTTATCTTAATGCCGGAGTGTATACCGGAACTCAAAGAAATAATGATTGTGTTACCTATTGTAATAAAGTAATAGCAGCTGGATATTCTCTAAAATCCAAATATGGAGATTTGTTCCTTGCAGATAATGATGTTAACAATCCGGAAGCAATTTTCACGGTTAATTTTGATGGACTTAATACCCAAACCAATGGAGGTACAACCTATTTAGTTCATGCTTCGGTCGGGGGTTCAATGGCTGCCGCAGATTTTGGAATCAATGGGGGATGGAGTGGAATTAGAACGACAAAAGCTTTTGTTGGAAAATTTCCTACTGATGGTTCAGACAAGAGAGGTAACTTTTTTACTACCGGACAGAATCTTGAAATTAATGATTTAGGTTCTTTTAATGATGGGTATGCTTTCATCAAATTTAAAAATATTAAAAGCAATGGAACTCCCGGAGCAGACAAAAACTGGGTAGAAGCAGATATTCCATTATACCGTTTGGCAGATATTTATTTAATGTATGCTGAAGCAACATTAAGAGGGGGAAGTGGAAATATGGCAACAGCAATTGGGTATGTAAATCAATTGAGACAGAGAGCGTATGGGAACACGAATGGGAATGTTACTTCCATTAATTTAGACTTTATTCTAGATGAAAGAGCAAGAGAATTATCTTGGGAAATGACCAGAAGAACAGATCTTATCCGTTTTGGAAAATTTACGACCGGAGATTATGTTTGGCCTTGGAAAGGAAATGTAAAAGATGGAAAAGCTGTTGAGAGCTATAGAAACTTATATCCTATTCCTGCAAAAGATATTGTTGCAAACCCTAATTTAGTTCAAAACACTGGATATTAATTTTAAATATTATTTTAAGATGAAAAAATTATTAAAAATATTCACTATAATTCTTACCGGATTTTTATTGGCTTCTTGTGAAAAAGATGAAGATTTGGCAGTATTAACTGACGGTACCAACCCTGTACTATCAGCCGATAAAACATCCGTAGTATTATTAAGTACTAACCCTACTGATGCAGCTGTTACTTTTAATTGGGTTGACTCTGATTTTGGGGTAAAGGTTCAATTAACCAATGAACTTGAATTTGCCTTGAAGGGAACTAATTTTGCTACCTTCAAAGCTACAGCACTTACTCCTGGAGTAAAAACGTACAGTATGACTGTTAATGAATTGAATAACATCGTATTATCATTAGGGGTTAGCAGTGCTACACCCACTGATATTGAAGTTAGACTGAAGACTAGTGTTTCAACAAAAACGCATTATTCAAATATAGTTCCTTTAAAAGTTACACCGTTTATTAATGGACCAGTGTATACCTATACCGATTTATTTCTGATTGGCGATGCTACCGCAGGAGCTTGGGATAATGCAGCTGCAAATGCAAAAATTTACCCGCTTTTAAAAACTACTACGGCAAATGTTTATACCTACACAGGTTATTTTGCTGCTGGAGGGTTTAAAATAATTAAAACTCCGGGATCATGGGACACACAATATGGAATGGGTAGCGCAGGGGTATTAAGCACAAGTGGTGCATCAGGCAATATTACAGTTTCAGCAGCTGGATATTATAAATTAACAATTAATACATCTGCATTAACGTATACATTTACTGCAGTTCCTGCTCCAACTACGACCTACACTTCAATTTCTATGATCGGAACAGCTTCCAGTGATTGGAATACGGATGTAAATATGGACCAGTCAACTTTTGATCCGCATGTTTGGGTAAAGAAAAACGTAGTGTTAAGCTCTGGAGAATTTAAATTTAGAGCTAATCATGCCTGGACAACAAGTTGGGGAGTGGCTCAGGAGTTTTTTGGAACAGCAGCTGTAGGAGGAGGAAATATTCCCGTGACTACTGCCTTCACTTACAATGTTTACTTTAATGATATGACGGGAGATTTTTCTGTAATACCAGTAAATTAAGACGCAATAAAAAGTAAACATTTATTATTAATTTACATTGAATTTATAAAGTAAGGTGTTGCTTTTTAGCAGCACTTTCTTTATTTTTAAAGCATATAAATAGTCATTATGAAGAAAATTACAGTTGGGGCATTTTTGCTCTCAATGATGTTTGGGAGTGTACATGCGCAATCTTTACAATCGCCGGATGGAAAGTTTGAAATGAACTTTCAGCTGAAACAGGGCGTTCCTTACTACAACCTGAAATATAATGGGGTAACCGTGGTGGAAGATTCCAAATTAGGATTGAGATTATTTAAAGATACTTCTATAAAATTCGCCTCTGAAATTGCAAAGCCCGAAGATGCAAAATTTGATCTGAATAACGGTTTTACAAAAACAGAAGAAAAAAGAGATTCTAAAAATGAAACCTGGCAGCCGATACTAGGAGAGAAAAAGAATTATATCAATCATTACAACGAATTAGCATTGACGTTAAATCAGGCTTCTACTGAAAGAAGTATTGTGGTGAAGTTCAGGTTGTTCAATGACGGATTGGGATTCAGGTATGAATTCCCGCAGCAGAAAAATCTTAATTATTTTGTGATCAGAGAAGAAGATTCTGAAATCGATTTTCCAACAGATATGAAAGCCTGGTGGATTGTTGCAGACTATGATTCTCAGGAATATCAGTATCAGGAAACAAAAATATCTGAAATTCCGGCAAGATGGGATAAAGCTTTTGATGCCAATGCTTCTCAGTCTTTGGTTAAAAATGCAGTTCAGTCTCCATTGATGCTTAAAAAAGAAGGTAAAAATCCATTATATGTTAACGTTGCGGAAGCAGCTGTATTAGATTATCCCGCTTCACATTTAGAGGTAGATGCTCAGAATTTTAAATTCAAAACACATCTTACGGCAGACAGACAAGGGGCCAAAGGGTATATTCAAACGCCTTCGGTAACGCCTTGGAGAACGATTATCGTATCTCCAAAAGCAGAAGAAGTAATGGATTCTAAAATGATCTTTAACCTTAATGAACCTACAAAATATACCGATACTTCATACATTCACCCTACAAAATACATGGGAGTATGGTGGGAAATGATCATCGGAAAATCTCAATGGGCTTACTCTACCGCAGAAAATGTGCATTTGGGTAAAACAGATTTCACAAAACTGACTCCGAACGGAAAACATGCTGCCAATAACACAAAAGTTAAAGAATATATTGACTTTGCAGCAGAAAACGGTTTCAAAGGATTATTGATTGAAGGTTGGAATACTGGCTGGGAAGACTGGTTTGGACATTCAAAAGAATTTGTGTTCGACTTTATCACGCCGTACCCGGATTTTGATATCAAAATGCTGAATGACTATGCCCATTCTAAAGGGATTAAGCTTATCATGCATCACGAAACATCAGGTTCTGCCACCAACTATGAAAGATGGTCCGATAAAGCGTTCCAGTTGATGAACAAATATGGATATGATGCTGTAAAAACCGGATATGTAGGTGATATTATTCCTAGAGGAGAACATCATTATTCTCAATGGACGATCAACCATTTTTACAGAATTGCAGAAAAAGCCAATGAATATAAAATCATGGTCAATTCTCACGAATCTGTACGTCCGACAGGAGAAAGCAGAACCTATCCAAACTATATTTCCGCAGAAGCAGCACGTGGAACGGAATATGAAGCATTTGGAGGAAACAACGCAGACCATCAGACCATTCTTCCGTTCACAAGATGGATGGGTGGATCTATGGACTATACGCCGGGGATCTTCCAGACAAAATTAGATTACTATTTTCCTGGAGACAAACGTTTTGTGAAAACTACGTTAGTAAAACAGCTCGCATTGTATGTTACCATGTATATGCCGCTTCAAATGGCTGCAGATTTACCTGAAAACTACAAAAAGCATATGGATGCTTTCCAGTTTATTAAAGATGTGGCTGCAGATTGGGATGATACCAAAATTCTATCGGCAGAACCGGGAGATTATGTGATCACAGCCAGAAAAGCAAAAGGTACAGACAACTGGTTTGTGGGGGGAATTACTGATGAGAACAAACGCGACTATACAGTAGATTTCTCATTCTTGGACAAAGGGAAGAAATATGAAGCAACCGTGTATGAAGATGGAAAAGATGCCGATTATATTGACAATCCCCAAAGCTATAACATCTACAAAAAGCAGATTACGGACAAATCTAAATTGAATTTTAAAATGGCAAGAAGTGGAGGTTTTGCAATTTCCATCAAGCCAATAAAATAATGATCAGAATGCAGTAATAAATACAACCTTACAGGTAGACACAGCCTGTAAGGTTTTTTAATCAGATCCAGCATGAAAAAAATATATACGGTTTTTGCTATTTCGATAGCTTCAGTTGCTTTTTCTCAAATTCAGAAAGTAGAGCCCGCCTTTTGGTGGAAAGGAATGAAAAATCCTGAACTACAAATCTTAGTCTACGGAAAAGATATTGCCAAAAGTGAAATTGAACTTTCAGACGGCATCAAAATAAAGAACATCCAGAAGGTTGAAAATCCTAACTACGTTTTTCTTACGGTCAATACAAACGAGATTAACGTTCCGAAGTTTACGATTACCAGTAAAAAGGATACTAAAAATAAAAGTACCTATACTTACGAACTAAAGCAAAGGTTAGCTAATTCTGCGAATAGAGAATCTTTTAGTTCAAAAGATGTAATGTATCTTATCATGCCTGATCGTTTTTCCAATGGCGATGAGAAGAATGACTCCAATCCCCAACTCACGGAAAAAGCCAACAGAAGCCTTCCCAACGGAAGACACGGCGGAGATTTGCGAGGAATTATCAACAATCTGGACTATATCCAAAATATGGGGGCAACCGCTGTATGGCTGACTCCCGTAAATCAGGACAACGAAAAAGTATATTCTTACCATGGTTATGCACAAACAGACCTGTACAACATTGACAGCCGCTACGGAACCAATGAGGAATACCGCGAGCTTTCCCGTAACCTGAATAAAAGAAATATGAAGCTGGTGATGGATTATGTAACCAATCACTGGGGAGTTTCACATTGGATGATACAGGACCTTCCTGAAAAAGACTGGATTCATCAGTTCAGTGAAGGAGATAAAGGGTTTTTCCGCTCCAATTACAAAACCACTACCCAGTTTGATACCAACGCATCAGAAATTGATAAAAAATATGCCCTGGATGGCTGGTTTGATACCACAATGCCGGACATTAACCAGAAGAATCCTTTAGTTTTAAAATATTTGATCCAGAATTCCATCTGGTGGATTGAATATGCTGAGTTAGGAGGTTTCAGGGTAGATACATATCCTTACAATGATAAAGAAGCCATGGCAAAATGGGCCAAAGCAATTACAGATGAATATCCAAAATTCAATATCGTAGGGGAAACATGGCTGAATACCGCAGGATATATTTCAGCATGGCAAAAAGATTCAAAAACTGGAGAGGCAGCGCATTATAACTCTAATCTGCCTTCTGTTATGGATTTTATGCTTTACGGTGATATGCCTAAAGCATTTAAAGAAAAAGACGGATGGGATAGCGGATTAACTAAACTCTATAATGTTTTTGCCAGCGATTTCCTATATCCAGACATCAATAATGTTATGGTATTCTTTGAAAACCACGATACCGAAAGATGGAATGAAATTTTTAACGCAGATCCCAAGGCCTACAAAATGGCTCTTACCCTAATTTCTACTGTTCGGGGAATTCCACAGATCTATTATGGATCTGAAGTAGGAATGAGAGGGGATAAAAATAAAGGAGGTGACGCAGATATCCGCAGAGATTTCCCGGGAGGCTGGAAATCAGATAAGCAGAATGCTTTTAAGCCTTCTAATCAGACTGCCGAACAAAAAGAATATTACCAGTTTACCCAAAAATTACTGAACTGGAGAAAAGGAAAAGAAGTGATTCACACGGGAAAAACGAAGAATTATATTCCACAAGATAATGTATTTGTTTATTTCAGGTACAATGACAAAGAAAGTGTAATGGTGGTGATCAATAATAATGAAAAGGATACCACAGTAGATCTTAAACGCTTTGCAGAATCCCTGAATACAACTTCAAAAGGAAAAGAAGTGATTTCCGGTAAGGAAATTTCTCTGCGAAACAGCTTAACAATTCCTGCAAAAACTTCATTTATTATTGAGTTACAGAAATAATCTCAAATAAATTACTTTTAAAACATGAAAAAAATAACAATATTCTATACCCTGATGCTCTGTATATTGAGCTTTACAGGGATTTCTGCACAGTCGACAGCTACCCAATTGGGAAAAGAAAAAGCTGAGATCAATATGATGCTTGATGCTTTTAACACAGCTGCTGCGAAAGCAGATTTTACAGCTTATTTCAATTATTTTGCAGATGAATCTACCTTTATTGGAACCGATGCCACCGAAGTTTGGGATAAAAAAGCTTTTATGGTTTGGGCAAAACCCCATTTTGACAAAAAAAGAACCTGGAATTTTACAGCATTAAAAAGAAATATCTATTTCAGTAAAGACGGAAAACTGGCTTGGTTTGACGAATTACTGGATACTCAGATGAAAATCTGCAGAGGTTCCGGAGTCGTTGAAAAAATAAACGGAAGCTGGAAAGTAAAACAATATGTACTTTCTGTAACCGTTCCTAATGAGGTCGTGGATAAAGTAGTCGTAGAAAAGACGCCAATAGAAGATATATTAATCCAAAAACTGAAACAATAATGGCAGAGATGGAAGGGAAATACGATAAGGGTAGATTTGGAAGAGTAAAAAAACCAAATCTTTCCATGGCTCAGATCATCAATATGAGCATGGGGTTTTTAGGTATTCAGATGGCTTTCGGTTTGCAGAACGGAAATGCGAGCAGGATTTTAGCCAATTTCGGAGCAGATGTTCACGAATTATCATGGTTTTGGCTCGTTGCCCCTATCACAGGACTTATTGTTCAGCCGATCATCGGTCATATGGGCGATAACACCTGGAGCCCGTTAGGGAGAAGAAAACCTTACTTTTTAATTGGTGCGGTTTTGTGCGCGATTGGTTTGGTGATGCTTCCTAACGCAGCTTCTGCAACCCAGATGATGGCCGCGAATGTATTGCTTTTAGCGGTAATATTTTTAGCCATGATGGATGCTTCCATTAATGTTGCTATGGAGCCTTTTCGAGCGTTGGTAGGGGATATGCTTCCAAAACATCAGGCAACCATCGGGTTTTCAGTACAGACTATATTAATCGGGATAGGAGCGGTTGTTGGTTCCTATTTGCCGGACTGGCTTACTAAATTAGGGATTTCTAATGTAGCACAGGCCGGTTTTGTGGCAGACAATGTAATTTATGCATTCTATATAGGAGCGGGCGTTTTAATACTGTCCATACTATATACAATAGTAACGACTAAAGAATATTCTCCACAGGAATTTGCATCATTTGAAAACGGAAAAGAGATCGTTGAAGAACACTCTAAATTCAGTGATATCTTTAAGGATTTTGCTAAAATACCTTTACTTATGAAAAAGCTGGGAGCCGTACAGTTTTTCTCATGGTTTGCCTTATTTACCATGTGGGTGTTTACAACAAGTGCCCTTGCTACCCATCATTTCGGACTTTCTCCACAGGATACCCATTCTGCGGAATTTAATAAAGCAGGAGATCTTACCGGAAAATTATTCGGATATTATAACCTTTGGGCGATTCCGTTTGCGTTCTTGCTGACTCCTATTGCTAAACTGATCGGAAAAAAACAGACGCATGCGCTGGCACTTTTTTGCGGCGGGTTAGGGCTGATCTCAATGTACTTCATTAAAGATGTGGATTACCTGAAGCTCTCTATGATCGGACTTGGATTTGCGTGGGCGAGTATCTTAGCGATGCCTTATGCAATGCTGATTGATGCCATTCCACAGAAAAAAATGGGAGTTTATATGGGAATATTTAATTTTTTCATTGTAATTCCGCAAATCATAAATGGAGTTTTCGGAGGTCCGATTGTCAGCAATATTTTTGGAAACCAGGCCATGGATTATGTTGTCGTTGGAGGTGTATGTATGCTCATTGCAGCAGTGATTACGATGATCTTTATAAAATCAGGAGACGAAACTCCAAAAGAGATCGAAGAAGAAATTCAACAGGTTCATTTTTAAAATTCAATTTAAAATTATATTATCATACCATCAATATAAGCGGGCTTTTAGCCCGCTTTTTTGTTAGTAAAATAAAGATTTAGATATAACGGTCAGATTGTAAGTCTAATATCTGATGTCTGATGTCTGCCATCTGGTATCTAAATTCCAATACCCATTCATATTATCTATCGAATTTTAATCTTTTATTAAGCTGCTCCTGATTTTAATTCTATAATTTAGAGTAATCAAATTATTAAAAATGTACGATATCATCATTATAGGAAGTGGAGCAGGAGGAGCAACAATGGCATACAGACTTGCCGATACCGGTAAAAAAATTCTGATTATTGAAAGAGGCGATTATGTGCCGATAGAAAAAGAAAACTGGGATTCCGTTGAGGTTTTTGAAAAAAACAGATATACCACAAACGATCTGTGGCTGGATAAACATGGAAAACCATTCCGTCCGGGAATGCATTATAATGTTGGAGGAAACACCAAATTCTACGGTGCAGCTTTGTTTCGTTTAAGAGAAGAAGATTTCAGAGAAATACAGCATTATGGCGGTGTTTCACCAGCATGGCCGATTCAATATAAAGATTTACAAAATTATTATCTGGAAGCTGAAAAGCTTTTTCATGTTCATGGTAAAAGAGGATCGGATCCTACAGAACCGTTTGATTCGGAACCTTATCCAAATCCGCCATTGCCACATGAGCCAAGAATTCAGGAAATTGTGGATGAATTAACGGATTATGGACTTCATCCTTTTGAACTGCCGATTGGTGTTAATTTTACACCCCATACAACAGCAAATGCGCCCTACATCTTAGACCGTTTTGATGGTTTTCCCGATGCATCTGAAAGGAAAGGGGATGCCCATCTTTGTGCATTAGCCAAAGCATTAGAATATCCCAATGTTGAATTGATGGTTAATACAAAAGTTTTGAAACTCAATACAGATGCTTCCGGGACGAAAATCTCCGAAGTCGTAGTAGAACAGAATGGAGAAACTAAAACACTCAGTTCAGAGCTTGTCATCCTTTCGGCAGGAGCTATTAACTCTGCTGCGATCCTGTTGGAAAGTAAAAGCGAACAATTTCCGAATGGGTTGGCGAATACTTCAGATCAGGTGGGACGGAACTATATGTTTCATCAGAATACGGCACTCGTTGCCTTATATACGGAACCGAATCCAACAAAATTTGGAAAAACATTCGGGATTAATGATTTTTACCATGCCAACAGAGACTATAAGTTCCCATTGGGACACATCCAGATGTTGGGAAAATCGGATCCTCATCAGATCAAAGCCGACAGTCCGGTGGCGGCACCCGGTTTTACTTTTGAGCTGATGGCAGAACATGCCGTTGATTTCTGGCTGACTTCAGAAGATCTTCCCGATCCGGAAAACAGGGTGACTGTAGAAGACGGACAGATCAAAATAAGTTATTCCGAAAACAATCAGAAAGGACATGAATTTCTTAAATCAGAATTAATAAAAGCGCTCAAAGCATCAGGGAAGTTCGAGACCTTTCTGTTTAAAGGTTTCTATTTCAGTAAAGGAATGGATGTCGCTTCACCTGCTCACCAAAACGGAACTACAAAGATGGGTCTTAATCCTGCAACTTCAGTGGTGGATACTAACTGTAAAGCCCACGACCTGCAAAACCTTTATATTGTAGACGGCGGATTTTTTGTGTCCAGCGGCGCTGTAAATCCCGCACTTACCATTATTGCAATGGCTCTGAGAGTAGGAGATCATCTTAAAAATGAGGTGCTGACATCATGAGTTCTAAAACGGTTACCATCGTTGTTGTCTTTATATTAGCTTTTTTAACCGGAGTTAATTTCGTTGTATTTCCGGCACTGGGAACGGCTTTTACAGATCAGTCTTTATTTGGACTGTCTTCATCACAATTTGGGAACCTATTCATTCCACAGGTAATCTGTATCATTATTTCATGTTTGGGAGCGCCATTTTTAGTTAATAAATTAGGACCTAAAATTGTTTTAGGTTCCGGCCTTGTACTGATGATCGTTTCTACCGGAATATTATGGCTGTTACAGTATAATATGAATTCCCACCTGCTGTTTCCTATACTTATGATTCTGGTAGCATGCATGGGACTGGGTTTTGGTCTTTCTATCACCACTTTGAATCCTTTAGCAGCAAGTTTATTTGAAGAAGGAAAATCTTCCGCCATTTTACTCCTGCAGTTTTTGGTAGGATTGGGAACTTCTACATCACCACTGATGATGAACCTTATCGGGGATGTCAAAAACTGGATGTATGTTCCCGGAAGTATTTTCATCGTGGTTAGTATAGCATGTTTAGCCTTCTTATTTTTAAAACTGGAAAAAGGAGCATTTTTTGAACTTCCGGGGCACCTCAGAATTCCCCGGAAATTATGGATCTTTTTTGCCGTCATAGTGCTGTATGGATGTATTGAAGGAACTTTTGGAAGCTTTGGAGGCATTATCCTTAAAAATAAAGGACTGGAAAATAATAAAGCCAGCCTTGGACTTTCATTATTTTGGGGCGGTATTGCCCTGAACCGATTGCTTTTTGGATTATTTGCTAAAAAAAATGACCTGTCCGGAATTTTTCTTTTCTCTCCTTTGCTGGTTGGAGTATTGCTTTTCATTCTTCTGATAGATCCAAATATCAATATCCTGCTGGTACTGATGTTTTTCATCGGCTTTTTTATGGGCAGTATATTTCCCGGATCCATTGGCTGGGGAACGGTGGAATTTCCCACACTTTCGGTATTGGTGTCCGGATTTCTTATGGCAGCCAATCAAATCGGTACCGGTGTTGTAACGAATGTACTGGGTAATTTTTCCAATTATACCTCTGAAATCCTGGTTTTTTTAATTTTCTGTACAATTATTATCTGCGGCATCCTTTTCTATTTGAAGAGAAATTCTAAGATAAAAGAAGCATTTTGATTGGATAAGAATCAAGATGTTAGATTTCAGACATCAGCTTAACGCACAGGCTAAACACCAACAACAGACAACCAAAAACCATCAACCAAACTTCTTATCCTACGTCAACATTTCCCATCCCCACAACCCGTACATTTGTACTATAAATAATGACAATATGAAAACAGTTTATCATAAAGCAGATACGAGAGGCCATGCCAATCATGGCTGGTTAAACAGTTACCATACCTTCAGTTTTGCAAACTATCAGAACAATGACAGAACAAACTTTGGGGTATTACGGGT
The DNA here is from genome assembly GCF_000737705.1 of Chryseobacterium soli. GTDB lineage: Bacteria > Bacteroidota > Bacteroidia > Flavobacteriales > Weeksellaceae > Chryseobacterium > Chryseobacterium soli. Next base: position 1,054,184 of record NZ_JPRH01000001.1, read on the forward strand.
TTTAAATGACGATACTGTTTCTCAGGGAATGGGTTTCGGAACGCACCCGCACAAAAACATGGAAATTATCTCTATTCCTTTGGAAGGTGATTTAGAGCATAAAGATTCTATGGGAACCACTGCGGTGATTAAAAAAGGTGAAATACAGGTAATGAGTGCCGGAACCGGAGTGATGCACAGCGAGTATAACAAAAATAAGGATGAAGCCGTTAAATTTCTGCAGATCTGGGTTTTTCCTAGAGAAGCAGATGTAGAGCCCAGATACGATCAGAAAAATATTAAAGAAGGAGAAAAAATCAATGGATTCCAGCAAATTTTATCACCTGATAAAAATGATGACGGGGTATGGATTCATCAGGATGCATGGTTCAATCTGGCGAATTTTACAAAAGGGAATGGTAAAAATTATACCCTCAATAAAAAAGGAAACGGAGTGTATGCATTTGTATTAAAAGGAAGTGCTAAAGTAGGAGACCGTATTCTGAATGAAAGAGACGGATTAGGAATCTGGGATACCCAAAGTTTTAATATAGAAGCAGAGGAAGATACAGAAATTCTTTTGATGGAAGTCCCTATGGAATTGCCTTCTTATCTTAAATAAACTAAATTTGTAACGATAAAAAAATAGATACATAATAATGAAAGTTTTAGCAATAGCAGGAAGCAACTCGGCAGCTTCAATGAACAAGCAGTTAGTGGCCTATGCATCCACTCAATTTGAAAATGCAGAAGTAGAGGTAATCGATCTTGATGCTTTTGAAATGCCTATTTACAAACATGAAAGAGAATTAACAGGTGGTGTTCCTCAGGAAGCAAAGGATTTTGCAGCAAAAATTGATGGTGCAGACATACTGTTGGTTTCTTTAGCAGAACATAACGGAACATATTCTACTGCTTTTAAAAATATTTTTGACTGGGTATCCAGAATTAAAGATAGAACAGTATGGAATGAAGTTCCTATGCTATTGATGTCTGCAGCACCTGGAGGAAGAGGTGGAGCAGGTGTTTTGGAAGCGGCAACCAAGCGTTTTCCTTTCCATGGAGGAAATATTGTAGAAACATTCTCACTTCCTTTCTTTAATGATAACTTTGATAAAGCAGCTCAGAAGATTTCTAACGAAGAGAAAGACAGTGAATTAAAGGATAAAATAAAAAAGATTGCAGCCGTTGAAACAATCCTTGAAAAATAGAATTTGAATATTAATTTAAAATTACTATTTTTGCAAAAAGAAAAGAGATGAAAATTCAGTCCACCTTCAAAGAATGTTTTTCAAAAAAAGGAGAAACTGTGGACTCTGAAATTCTGAGATAAAATAACGGCCGATAATCTACCAAGATTGTCGGCTTTTTTATTTTACAAAATTGATATAAAATAAAAATTAAAATGTACCAATTGACCAATGTAACAGTTTACCAATTCAAAGCATTGTTACATTATTAGACTGATACATTGCTAAATTATAAAGCATGAGCAACACATACAAATCTGCAGGAGTAGACAAAGAAGAAGGGTACAAAACCGTTGACAAGATCAAGAAAGCGGTAAGCGAAACCCACAATTCCAATGTATTGAACAATTTGGGAAGTTTTGGTGCTTTCTATGAGATTGGTGGATACAAAAATCCTGTTTTGGTTTCCGGAACGGATGGTGTAGGAACAAAGCTGAAAGTAGCGTTAGATTCCAAACAATACGGTTCTATCGGGATAGACTGCTTTGCAATGTGTGCTAATGATATTCTTTGCCACGGGGCCAAGCCTTTATTCTTTTTAGATTATTTAGCTTGTGGAAAGCTGGATTCTGAAATTGCTGCCGAAATCGTACTAGGTATGGTAGAAGCTTGTAAAGATAATAACTGTGCATTAATTGGTGGTGAAACTGCTGAAATGCCGGGAATGTACAAGCCGGGAGATTATGATGTTGCAGGATTCTGTGTAGGAATTGTAGAAAAAGATCAGATCATTGACGGTTCAAAAATTAAACCGGGCAACAAGATTATTGCACTGCCAAGCTCAGGATTCCACTCAAACGGATTTTCTTTGGTCAGAAAAATCTTCCCTGATTTCGCAGAAGAATTTGAAGGGAAACCATTATATGAAACCTTATTGGTACCTACAAGATTATATTACAAAGACATTCATAAACTGTTGGAAGAAATAGCAGTTTGCGGTATTGCTCACATTACAGGAGGAGGTTTATACGAGAATATTCCAAGAATTATTCCTCAAGGTCTGTGTGCTTCTATTGATGCTTCCAAAATCCAGATCCCAAGTGTAATGCTTGAATTGGAAAAAAGAGGAAATATTGCCCGTGAAGAAATGTATGGAACATTCAATATGGGAGTAGGAATGATCGTGGTGGTAGACCCTGCTCATGCAGAAAAAGTATTACACCTTTTAGATGATGCTTACGAAATCGGTGAGATCACGGAAGGAACTGAAAAAATAGATTTAAAATTTTAGGAGCTTAATCCCGCTTTCCGCTATATCTTTTTTATTACGGCCTCCGCTTCGCTCCGGCCGCAACAAAAAAGGATGCCGCTGCAATCGGGGCTGGTTTATAACAGTCAAAGTCTTATCAGGGTTTTAAACCTTGACAAGACTCACAAAATAAAAATGAAAAACATCGTCATACTCGTTTCAGGTTCAGGAACCAATCTTCAGAGAATTATAGATTCCATTGAATCGGGAGCTATTCAGAATGCGAAAATCAGCTTGGTAGTAGCCGACAGAGAATGCTACGGACTGGAGAGAGCTAAGAATCATGCTATAGAAAGTATACTGATTCCAAGAGGAAAAAACTTTAGTGCAGAATTAAGCAAAGTTATTCCTGAAAATACAGATTTGATCGTGTTGGCAGGATTTCTTTCCATTCTGAAACCTGAGTTCTGTGAAAACTGGACCGGTAAAATAATTAATATCCATCCTGCATTACTTCCGAAATTCGGAGGAAAAGGAATGTGGGGAATGCATGTACATCATGCGGTAATTGAAGCTAAAGAAAAAGAAAGCGGGGCGACTGTACATTTTGTCACTCCGGGAATTGATGAAGGAGAAGCCATTCTTCAGAAATCATTTGAAGTAACAGAAGATGATACTGCTGAAACAGTTGCCGAAAAAGTACATCATATTGAATATGAAATTTTCCCGATAGCGATCAATAAAGTATTAGGAAACTAAAAAACGAATGTATTCATCTAAGGATGTAACAGTTTTATAAATCATTGTTACATTGTTAAACCGATACATTTTTACACAAGGAAAATCTAAGTAAAATAAAAGTAAATCCGGGGGTGAAAGACCGGGAATACAGTTTGAAGTAGCTGTAAAAAGTAAAAAATTGAAAGTAAAATGAGTAAAAAGAGAGTATTAATAAGTGTTTCTGACAAAAGTGGATTGACCGAATTCGCTCAGTTTTTGGAAGCCCAAAATTACGAGTTGATTTCTACAGGAGGCACGTTCAAACATTTGAAGGAAGCAGGTTTACATCCCATTCAGATTGATGAGGTAACCGATTTCCCTGAAATGCTGGACGGTAGAGTGAAAACTTTACACCCGAAAGTTCATGGCGGATTGCTTGCTGTACGTTCCAATGAAGAGCATATGAAGACGGTTCAGGAATACGGAATCGGGCTTATAGACATGGTCATCGTAAACCTTTATCCTTTCTTTGAAAATGTAAACAAGGATATTTCTTTACATGAAAAAGTAGAATTTATCGACATTGGTGGTCCTTCAATGCTTCGTTCAGCAGCCAAAAACTTTGACTCTGTTACGGTAATTACCGATGTAGAAGATTATGCTACGGTAAAAATTGAAATGGAGCAGAATGGTGATACTTACATTGAAACCCGTAAGAAATTAGCCGGAAAAGTATTCAACCTTACATCAGCTTATGATGCAGCTATTTCAAGAATGCTTTTAGATGAAGACTATCCAACGTATCTTAATGCTTCTTACAAAAAAGTGTCTGACCTGAGATATGGTGAAAACCCTCATCAGACAGCAGCTTACTACGTTTCTACTTTCGAGAACGGAGCAATGAAAGATTTCGAACAGTTAGGAGGAAAAGAACTTTCTTTCAACAACCTTCGCGATATGGATCTTTGCTGGAAAGTAGTGACCGAATTCAAAGAAGAAATGGCATGTTGTGCCGTAAAACACTCTACTCCTTGTGGCGTTGCGATCGGAACTTCAGCATTGGAAACGTACCAGAAAACGTTCGAATGTGACCCGATTTCTATCTTTGGCGGAATTGTTGCAATGAACTACAAAATCGATGCAGCAACAGCAGAAGAATTAAACAAAACATTCCTTGAAATTGTAATGGCTCCGGATTTTGACGAAGCAGCATTAGAAGTTTTAAGAAAGAAGAAAAATCTAAGAATTATTAAAATTGTAAATCCGGTTTCCGATAAGCAGACCTGGGTGAAAGTAGATGGCGGAATTCTGGTTCAGGACAACGACAGTATCTTCTCTGATGATATTAAAGTAGTAGGAAATGTACAACCTACGGAAGAACAGAAAAAAGCATTACTTTTCTCTCAGAGAGTAGTAAAATATGTGAAATCCAACGCAATTGTTGTTTCTAATGGAATTCAGGCTTTCGGTATCGGAGGCGGACAGGTAAACAGAATCTGGGCTACTCAGCAGGCGATTGAAAGAGCTAAAGAAAAATTCACAGGAGACTTAGTATTGGCTTCTGACGCATTTTTCCCTTTTCGTGATGTCGTAGATTTCTGTGCAGAACAGGGAATTAAAGCGATCATTCAGCCTGGAGGAAGTGTAAAAGACCAGGACAGCATCGAAGCAGCCAACGAGCATGGCATCCCGATGATGTTTACTGGAGTTAGACATTTTTTCCATTAATTAAATTAAGATTAAAATGTTAGTGGAAAATCTTTCATTTTTTAGACAGTAATTATTAATTCTAACTGCGTACTAATACCTTTGAAACCTTAATTATTATAGGTTTTGAAAGAAATACCAGTAAATACGGTGTTAAAAATGGCTGTTGAGAAGAAAGAAAAACACTAAGAAAATTATATTTTGAGATTGTATTTATAGCATTCAAAATTATATATTTGTAATATTATAGACTAGTTAATTATATAAAGTATGAGAATATTAATCATAGGTGAAGGTGGAAGAGAATCTGCTTTGGCTGCAAAACTTCAGAAAGACTCAAGAGTGAGTAAAATGTTTTTTGCCAACGGAAATGCAACAACCGATGTAATAGGGAAAAATGTTCATTTATCAGAGATTAAAGAACTGAGAGATTTTGCTATTAAAGAAAAAGTAGATTTAACGATCGTAGGTCCTGAAGCACCGCTTGTAGCAGGCTTAAAGGATGAATTTAAAAAGCATGATCTGAAAGTTTTTGGTCCCAACCAAAAAGTGGCAAGTCTTGAAGGAAGTAAAGCTTTCTCTAAGAAATTTATGCAGACCTATGATATCAAGACGGCAAGAGCTGTAGTATTTGATTCATATAACGAAGCTAAAGAATATGTACAGACGCAGGAATATCCTTTGGTGATCAAAGCAAGTGGTTTAGCAGGAGGAAAAGGTGTTGTTATTTGCGATACTTTGGAAGAAGCTGAAGCTACGATCCATGATTTCATGATCCGCAGGATTTATGGAGATGCTGGGATCCGCTTAGTGATCGAAGAATATTTGGAAGGTTTTGAAGCTTCAATTATTGCATTCTCAAACGGTGAAAAATTATTCCCATGTATTGCAGCGAAAGATTATAAAAAAGCCGGAAACGGGGATACAGGACCTAATACCGGTGGTATGGGATCTGTGGCACCAAGCCCGGAATTTACAGCAGAACATGAAGCAGATTTCGAAAAGAATATCCTGGAGCCTACTGTTAAAGGATTAAAAACGGAAGGATTCAGTTTTAAAGGAATCATTTTCTTCGGATTAATGGTAACTAAAAACGGAACATACCTTCTTGAATATAACATGAGATTCGGAGATCCTGAAACACAGGTATTGATGGCCCTTATGGAAAACAATCTGTTAGACGTTATCAACGACTGTATGGAAGGAAAAGACCTTCAGCTTACTTTTAAAGACGAAAAAGCAGTTTGTCTGGTAATGTGTTCCGGAGGATATCCAAGAAATATAGAAACAGGCTTTGAAATCGTAGGAGAAGACAAAGTAAAACATAGCCAGCTATTGTATGCAGGCGCTGTTAAAAAAGGCGATAAAGTAGTTTCTAACGGGGGTAGAGTACTCAACATTGTGGCCACAGGTGCTACCTATGACGATGCCCGTAAGAAAGTCTACGAAGATGCAGCTCATGTACACTTCGACTACAGCTTCTACAGAGAAGACATCGGGAAGTTTTAATAAAAATCACGAAAAAAGATTTGGAACATTTCCAAGTCTTTTTTTGTAAAGAAGTTAAAATTTAGATATCAGTCATAAGATAAAAGATCCCGGACTAAAAAGTCTCACATCTGCTATCTGAAGTCTGACATCTTCAAAATTAAAATCAATTATACAATGAATAACGGTATTATTATATTGGATTTCGGATCTCAGTACAACCAGCTTATCGGAAGAAGAATCCGTGAGATGGGAGTATATTCTGAAATCTTACCTTTCAACACCCCATTACAGGACATTTTAGAAAAACAGCCGAAAGGAATTATCCTTTCCGGAGGTCCAAGTTCTGTAAATGCGGAAAATGCCCATTTAGTTGAAAAAGAATTATATGAGCAGGGAATTCCTGTATTGGGAATTTGCTACGGAATGCAGCTTACAGCACATTTGTTAGGTGGAAAAGTAAATAAAGGTGAAAAAGGTGAGTATGGAAAAGCTCATTTAGATATCATTAAAGAAAATGCTTTACTGAAAGGAGTGGCGCAAAATTCAGTAGTTTGGATGAGCCATTTTGATGAAGTAGGAGAGCTGCCTGCAGGTTTTGAATTAAATGCAAAATCCGGTGTTATCGCTTCTATTTCCAACCCTGAACGTAAGATTTATTGCGTACAGTTCCACCCGGAAGTATCTCACACGGAAGAAGGAGGGAAAATGCTTGAAAATTTCGTTTTCAGTATTTGTAATGCAGAGAAAAACTGGAAACTGACCAACTATATCGAAAAAACAGTTGCAGAAATCCGTGAAAAAGTAGGGGATAACAAAGTGATCCTTGGACTTTCAGGAGGAGTAGATTCTTCTGTAGCGGCAGTGTTGATCCACAAAGCCATTGGAGATCAGCTGAACTGTATCTTCGTAGATACCGGTTTGTTGAGAAAAAATGAAGATGTAAAAGTAATGGAAAATTACGGCGAGCATTTTAATATGAATATTAAACTGGTTGACGCTTCAGAAAGATTCCTTACCAAATTAGCAGGTGTTGACGATCCGGAACAAAAAAGAAAAATCATTGGAAACGAATTTATTCATGTTTTTGATGAAGAATCCCATAAAATTGAAGGCGCGAAATTTTTAGCACAGGGAACTATTTATCCTGATGTGATCGAAAGCCAGTCCGTAAACGGACCTTCAGCAGTGATCAAGTCTCACCATAACGTGGGCGGACTTCCTGAAGAAATGGATTTCGAACTGTTAGAGCCTTTAAGAGAACTTTTCAAGGACGAAGTAAGAAAGGTGGGTGAAGAATTAGGTATTCCACATCATTTGGTACACAGACATCCTTTCCCTGGACCTGGATTGGGAATCAGAATTTTGGGAGCTGTAGATCCGGAAAAAGTGAAAATCCTTCAGGAAGCTGATGATATCTTCATTGAAGAATTGTATAAAAATGACCTTTACGAAAAAGTTTCTCAGGCTTTCGTCGTATTGCTTCCTGTGAAATCTGTTGGTGTAATGGGTGATGAAAGAACCTATGAATATACAGCAGTCGTTCGTTCTGCGAATACCATCGACTTTATGACGGCAACGTGGAGCAGACTTCCTTATGAGTTTTTAGATACGGTTTCAAGCAGAATCATCAACGAAGTAAGAGGAATCAACAGAGTCGCTTACGATATTTCAAGCAAACCACCAGCAACGATTGAGTGGGAATAATCCTGCTTTAAAATGATAATATAAATCCTGCCTATTTTTATAAGCAGGATTTTTTTTATTATTACTTGAGTATTTTTTCTAAATTTAATTAAAATGCAAACTTAAGGAAGATAAGACTACAAATAAAAATTGATCATCGTGAAACATGCTAATTGAACAATTCCATAATAAAACAGTAAAAATAGAAGATTTTCAAACTACTTATATTATTCTTAGTATTGAAAATAAAACGTTTCGTTTTGATTTTAAGAATAAGAAAGAATCTTTTGTAAAGAAAAAGGAAATCGGAGTGCTTGCGTTATACAAACAACATCCCTTATTAATCAACCATAATGAAACCTATTGTGAAACGTATATCAATTCTTCACCTGAAAAAATAGACCTCTTTGTTGATGATATTCAAAAATCTATTGAAGAAAGCCTGAAGGGCTGGAGGCATTGGAAAGACTATATCAAAATAAAAACGGGAATAAATGAACAGGTATTTCTTCAGAATATTCAAAAAGGAAGTGGGAAATTGTTGAATGCTCCCTTTTCAATTCTGGAAAAACTGGAAAAAGTATGCAGCAAACATCATGTTTTAATCAGACACTTCGGTGATAAGATAATAAAGCCGCATCAGTTGCTAATGATTAATAACCAGTTTGTAATTGCTGAAGACTTTATATTCAGAAATACATAAAAAAGGATAGAATACTTTCAATATTTTAAGAACTTCTATAAATTTTCACCATTTTTTTCTATTTTAGTAGTCTTTGAAAAACGAAACCATGAAAAAAATTCTATTTGCAGGACTTCTGATCCTATTGACCAGCTGTACCAAAAATCCTGACATCCATACCATTATCAGTAGTAATAAACTGATTAAAGAAATTGATGAACTTATTGCAGATTCTAATGAAAAGAAAACCGTAAAATTTATAACAGTCTCGGGAATCGTTGAGCCGGAGAAAAAAGAGGTGGAACTTCTATTAGCCAACAACCAGCCGGTATTCATCAAAGAAAATTCACCACGAATCAATAAAGAAATCCAATCAAAAAAATATGGATATTTTACCTACAAAGGATATGAATTCCTGGTAGATGAAAAGCTTAAAAATACGTTCAAACTGAAATATGAGGATTTTGATCATATGAAGCAGCATTTTGTGATTCAGGAACAGTTCTCCAAAAAAGAAGACGTAGTCAATAAAAAATGGCGTGCCATGCATATCCAGTACAATACGGCGAAAGATTCTGTGGAATTCAGTACTATTTCTGAACTCACCGTGCCGGATTCTTCCTACTAATTTTCAATACAATCATGATTTCTTTAATGAATATATTGTGGGGAAAAGCTTAGGATCCGCAGATATTTCCGTGAAGTTCAGTGGATATCTTGAATAAAAACAGGCTAAGTGTAGTTAAATACACATAAAATATTGAAAAATCATACCAATAATGAAGGGTGTGATTGATTATTTTTTTCTTAAATTTAAGTAAAATTACATCAAATGCAAATAGAGACAAGACCTCTGACTGTGGAGGATTACGATGAATTGGTCGTAACAATGAAGCGCGCATATCCGCAGATGTCAGAATCGATATGGTCTAAAAAAAGCATCGAAAAGCTGACTAAAATGTTTCCTAAAGGACAAATCTGCATAACAGTAGATGGAAAACTGGCCGCAGTAGCCCTTTCCATCATTGTGAATTATGAAGAATTTGGCGATGAACATACCTACAGCGATATCACAGGAAATTATACTTTTAATACCCATTCTTCCACAGGAAATGTTCTGTATGGAATAGAAGTGTTCGTAGACCCCGAATTTCGCGAGCTGCGTCTTGGAAGAAGATTATATGACGCCCGAAAAGAACTTTGTGAACTCCTGAATCTGAAATCCATTATTCTGGGCGGAAGAATTCCGAGTTATCATAAATACAGCCACGAAATGTCGGCCAGAGAATATATCCGGAAAGTAAGAGATAAGGAAATCTATGATCCTGTATTATCCTTTCAGTTGTCAAATAATTTCCTTCCGATCAGGGTCCTGAAAAAATACCTTCCCGAAGATGAATCTTCGAGAGAAAACGCAGTTTTACTACAGTGGAATAACGTGTATTACAGCAAAAAACCCAATACCATGCAGGATAGCATCATCCGTCTTGGATTGGTGCAGTGGCAGATGAGGCATTTTAAAGATATCAATGCTTTTTATGAACAGGTTGAGTTTTTTGTAAATGTGATGGGGGATTACAAATCAGATTTTGTTCTCTTTCCTGAACTTTTCAACACACCTTTATTAGCGCCTTTCAATAAACTTTCAGAAAGGGACAGTATGATAGAGCTGGCGAAATTATCAGAGCAGATTAAAAATAAAATTTCTGAACTGGCCATCAGCTATAACGTAAACATTATCTCCGGAAGTATGCCGGTTTTTGAAAATAATGATTTGTATAATGTAAGTTATCTTCTTCACCGCGATGGAAGGATTGACGAATATCGAAAGATCCATATCACACCAAATGAAAGGAAATACTACGGAATGAAAGGAGGAAGTGAGATCAAGGTTTTCGATACTGACTGCGGAAAAATAGGTCTTGTGATCTGTTACGACGTAGAGTTCCCGGAACTGCCGAGAATTTTGGCTGATCAGGGAATGAAAATTCTTTTTGTGCCCTATCTTACTGATACTCAAAATGCTTATATCAGGGTGCGCCATTGTGCAGCAGCAAGAGCCATAGAAAATGAATGTTATGTAGCTATTGCCGGATGTGTAGGAAACCTGCCTGGAGTAAATAATATGGATATCCAGTTTGGACAGGCTGCTGTATTTACCCCTTCAGATTTTGCCTTCCCATCCAATGCCATCAAAGGAGAAGCAACCCCTAATACAGAGATGACCCTGATTGTGGATGTCGATCTCAATCTTCTGAAAGACCTTCATTACAATGGTTCCGTACAGGTAATGAAAGACCGGAGAAATGATTTGTATGAAACGTATCTTAGATCACAATAAAATAATAATCCCGCTCATTCAGCGGGATTTTATATTAATTCTTAAAATAGAAAGTTTAAAGAAATTCGGAATATATTTATACATATTTTTAAGCTTTAATACTCTGGTTGTAAGTCTGGTATCTGACGTCTGATATCTGGAGTCTACTCAATAGAAGTTAGAATAGGAATAATTTTTGGAATAACCTTATAACTCACTATTTTTACAAATATGTTTGACAAGCAACAAAGAAAACTGAAAAGATCCGCCCGTTTGATTTCCGTACTCAGCAAATACGGATTTAAAGATATGCTGGCAAGAATGAACAGCGGTAATAAACAGGAAGAAGAGGCAGGAAATGACGATGAAATCATATCAAAAGGGACCGTTTATGAACGAATGAGACTGGTGCTGGAAGAATTGGGACCTACTTTTGTAAAGCTTGGCCAGACTTTCAGCAACAGAGAAGATCTGCTTCCGCCGGAATTAGTCCAGGAATTGCAGAAACTTCAGGATAAAGTGGAAACCGTAGAGATGAATGTGGAAGAAATCATGGAGAATGAATTCAATATCTCGGTGAAAGACTACTTTCAGGAAATTCAGCATATTCCGTTGGCTACGGCTTCTATTGCACAGGTGTATAAAGCTGTATTGCTCGATGGCAGTGAAGTGATTTTGAAGATTAAGAAAGCCGATGTTCAGACGGTTATTGAAGATGATCTTCTCTTAATTAAAGATCTTGAAAAAATCATTTCATCCTATTCTGATATTGGAGAAAAGCTTAATCTGAAACAGGCTATTTCAACGTTTGAAAAATCATTGCTGGAGGAAGTATCTTTAATCAACGAAAAGAATAATATCCTGCAGTTTGCCCGGAATTTTAAAAATAATAAAGAAACATATGTTCCAAAAATCTATGAAGATTTATCCAACAATAATGTTCTTTGTATGGAATTTATTGATGGAATTAAGGTAACAGATAAAACAGGCCTTATTGCCCATGGAATCGATCCTGTAAAGATTTCTGAAGTAGGATTACGATTATTTGTTTCCCAGATTTTAGACTATGGTTTCTTTCATGCGGATCCCCATGCCGGAAATATTTTAGTTAAAAAAGACGGCAGAGTTGTTTTCATTGATTTTGGAGCAGTAGGAAAGATTCAGCCGAATGATAAAGAGATTCTGGAAAATCTTATTGTCAGTTTTGTGGCTAAAAACGCTCACAAGATTGTAAGATCACTTAAAAAAATGGCTGTAAGCTATGAAATTCCGGATGAGAGAAGATTTGAAAATGATGTGGAAGATATTCTGAATTTTGTACACAGCACCTCCCTTAAAGAAATAAATCCTCAGGAGATCATCAATAAAATGAAAGATGTTCTGAAAGATAACCGTCTGCATATGCCGGATTATTTCTATCTGCTGTTTAAAGGAATCGGATTGATAGAAGGAGTAGGGCGCACCATAAACCCTGATCTGGACATCGTGAAAAGCTTAAGTCCATACACGAAAAAAATTCTTACCCGAAAGATCAATCCCAAAAATCTTTTGAAAACCGGAATGGACAGAATGATGAATTTCACGGATAACGTAGATGAAATTCCGAAAGAACTCCGATCTGTTCTTCAAAAACTGGATGAAAATAAATTCACCGTTTCCACCGAATTTAAAAATATAGAAAAGACAAACCAGCTGATTAAATCAAGCACTGTCAATCTCATGTTAGCCATGATTTTAGGCGCTAACATGATTGCAACGGCGATCGTTTTTGTTTCTGAAGCGGGCCCTAGAATTGGAGAAATGTCTGTAGTGGCAATCCTGGGATTTTTATTCTCTATCCTGTTGGTAATCATTCTTTTGTTGAGGGTAACCAGAAAATAAAACAAATCAATTTTAAACTATAAACAATCATGAAAACCCTTATTATAACTCTTTTTATAAGCTGTTTTTCTCTATCATACGCACAGGAATCAGATAAGGACGGTGTTTTAGGAGATTTTGACGGCAACGGCACCAAGGAATATGCCTTTGTAAAAGTAAACGACTGCAGTGATGAATGTGACGGAAAGTGCGAAACTACAATTTATTTCAGTGATAAAAATATAAAACCTTTTACCATTTCACCCGCTAATAGCGGAGCCATTTATAACCTTAAAGATTTGAATGGCGATGGAAAGGACGAAATAGGTTTCTATCCCGGCTGGTGTACCAGCTGCTGGCATCCCTTTTATGCCTATACCCTTTCAAAAACAGGATGGAAACCTTTGGTAGAACCAATTTCTACTCATTGTTCACAATGGGAGGAAGATAAATTTCCTATTAAAAAAGATCCAAAAAAGAAAGGATATGTAATTATTATATCAAGTCAGTGGCTCGATGATGATATTAAAATAATCAGTAAAAGTGTACAACTGAAATAAATGTACGATATACATGGTACAAAGTAAGATGTATTTCATAGTTTCAGAATTGTGGGATTTTTGTCAAAAATTGTTTTAATAAAGGTTTATGATAAAAGATAATTTGAGAAAGAATCAATATATAGCATAACCTCAAATAAATAATCTAACTATATGATTATTAGTTAAATGCATATTTATTCTTTACGCTATACATTGTACATTATACTTTCTACCTTTTACACTCTCCATCACACATTATACTTTTTAACCCATACATTATACATTGTACATTTAACAAGTTAATTAAATACTTATCTTTGCAAAATGGAAAAACTCACTTTTGCAGATTTTGACCTGCCGGTTAAAATTCTTGATGTTTTGGCGGATTTGGAATTATTTGAACCTACGCCTATTCAGGAGAAGAGTCTGAAGCCCATACTTTCAGGAAGAGATGTAATGGGAATTGCACAAACTGGAACAGGAAAAACGCTAGCGTATCTATTGCCGGTGCTTAAAGCATGGAAATACAGCAAAAGCGGAAACCCTAGTGTTTTAGTTTTGGTTCCTACAAGAGAATTGGTAGTACAGGTAGCAGAAATTATTGAAAAATTAACGGAGAACATTACGGCAAGAGTAATTGGGATCTACGGTGGAAAGAATATCAACACTCAAAAACTTCTTTTCAATGACGGGTGCGATATATTGGTGGGAACACCGGGAAGGGTAATGGACCTGGCTATTGATAATGCAATTTCCCTGAGAGAAGTTCAAAAATTAATTATTGATGAATTTGATGAGATGCTTAACTTAGGTTTCAGACCTCAGTTGTCTCACATTATTCAGATGATGAAAGAGAAAAGACAAAATATTCTTTTCTCCGCAACAATGACTGAAGCGGTGGACGAAATGCTGGCACAGTATTTTGCAGGCCCTATTGAAATATCATTAGCTAAATCAGGAACTCCGCTTGAAAAAATTGATCAGACGGCGTACAAGGTAGAAAACTTTAATACAAAGATCAATCTTCTTGAACATTTATTGAAAAACAATGAAGACATGTCCAAGGTATTGATTTTTAATAATAATAAAAAGAATGCCGACGTATTGTTTACTAAGTTTGATGAACTTTTCCCTGGACAATTTGATGTCATTCACTCCAATAAATCCCAGAACTACAGACTGAAAGCAATGAAAAGCTTTGAGAACGGGGAAGTACGTGGTCTGATCACTACAGATATCATGGCTAGAGGATTGGATATTTCTGATGTTACCCATGTTATCAATTTTGAAACACCTGAAGTTCCGGAGCAATATATCCACAGAATCGGTAGAACGGGTAGAGCAGATAAAGACGGTAAAGCAATCACTTTCGTAACAAAGAAAGAAGAACCTTTAATCCTAGACATCGAACTATTGATGGATAAAGAACTTAAATTTGTTGATTTTCCTGAAGAAGTAACCATCAATCCTAAGAAAATTGCTTCTGAAGAAGATGAAATCGTAATGAAGAATCCTGCTCAGGTAAAACTTTATGAAGGAGGGGGAGCTTTCCACGAGAAAAAGGAAAAGAACAAAAAAGAAAACTGGGGTGGACCTTCAAAAAGAAAGACTCCAAAAAAATTCGGTGCCAACCGTGCTCAGCAAAAAACCATCTCGAAATCCAAGAGAAAGAAATAATAAAAAAGCTTCACTATTACAGTGAAGCTTTTTTTATGCTGAACTTATTTGAATTTTTAAGAATACAATAAAACCTATCAAGCCACTTTAATTCGTAGGATCCAATTCCCCTCCCTTGGAGGGGTGGCAAATCAAAGATTTGACGGGGTGGTTAAGAAACATTCTATTTCATATAAGGATTCATAACCTTAGTCCACAGTTTATATCCTTCCGGAGTCATATGAAGCATATCTTCTACGAAAAGGTCTTTTCTTACATTTCCGTTAGCGTCTTCCATTACTTTTGTAATATCGATGAATGCTGCATTCGGTTCCTTTTTCATGAAAGCAGCAATTTTTTTATTCGCTTCTTTCATCTGTGACCAAAGTTCCTTTCTGCTTGGAGAATACTTCATTGAAATATAATCCACCTGAATGTTCGGAAACTTTTCGCGGATCTTTTTGTAGAACGTTTTATATCTTTTTACCACTTCGTTGGCTTTCAGCTGATGATTATCGGCAAAATCATTTTCACCACAGTAGATAATGATCTGCTTAGGCTGATAAGGATCAAGAAGGTCATTGGCGAAATCATTAAGATCTGTCAGTCTGGATCCTCCAAACCCTCTGTTGATGATCGTTTTGTCCGGGAAATAGCTGGCAACATCCGTCCATTTTGTAAAGGATGAACTTCCTTCCAATAGAATAGCATCTTTTGGGGGTACCTGTTCCTGATCTAATTTTTTGAAATTTTGAATGTCCTGCCAAAACATCGGCTTTGTTTCCTGTGAAAAGAAAAGGGCAAAAGACAGCAATAGGAATGCTGAAAAAATCTTCTTCATTGTTTCTAATTTAAGAGTACCATAAAAATAAAAAAAACTCCCGATAAAACGGGAGTTTGTGATTATCTTTTGTACGTAATGTACGTATAGTCGGCTACCTGGTCGCCGTTTTGGTCAATATTGTTGGAAAGTGTCATGACTTTCAGATCCTGGCTTGTAAGAATCATTACTTTATATTTATCCTCATCATTATTATCAAACTTAATGTTCAGAGCTTTATTCTCCTCATCATACGTAAATTTACCTGTTGTAGCTGCATTTACCTGACAGTCTATTCCGTTTCCGGAATAAGCGGTATAACTGGTGTAAAAGTCAGTTCTGAAATAAAGCGTATTTTTTGCACTGCATCCCGTAGGAATTTGAGTGTTAAGCACGGTTTTATTGTCTTTTCCAGAAATAACCTCTCTCTTGCTTTCTTTCCAATCTCCTTTCAGCATATCGATCTCATATGCTTTAATATTATCATCTTCACAAGAAGTAAGTGCCAAGGCTGAAAAGGCAAATAAAAGTAGCTGTTTTTTCATTTTCACAAATTTAAGAATATGCTAAAATATAAATAAATTTGAAATATTTATAATGAAATTACGGTTTTTTAAACGAATGTTTATAAATAAATAAAGTTTATAGTAAGAAGCTGGAAATTTGTTGAATTATACTGAAATAAAATCAGAAGAAGTAAGATAATTCCTGATGAGTGGTGGTATCACCAGCCATAGCTTATCAATAACTTCTTTGAATGCCATATTTCCAGCTTCCTGTTTTTAGTAACTCATGGCTACAATTTTTGAGGCATCCTGTGGGGTAAGGTTTTTATGTTCACCTAATCCCAGCCAGTTTCTTTCTGTAAATGCTTTTTCTACTCTCTCAGCAGTTCCCTGATACTCTTCAGTATATTCTGAAAGCTTTGTTTTGATATCCAAACTGTGGAAAAATTCTTCCATCTTTTTGATTCCCTGTTCTGCTTTTTCTTCTACGGTTCCCTCTTTGATTCCCCAGACTCTTTCAGCATATTGCGCCAGTTTGCCTTTTTTAGCTTCAAAATTATAACGGTAATGAGAAGGAGCAATAACAGCTAATGTTCTCGCATGATCAATTCCGAAATAAGCAGTCAGTTCATGGCCCATGGCGTGTACTGCCCAGTCAGTGATAACTCCTTTTTGAATCAGCCCATTTAAAGCCATTGTACAGCACCACATAAAGTTTCCGGCAGCATTGTAGTCAAAGTCATCTGACAATACTTTAGGAGC
The DNA here is from genome assembly GCF_000737705.1 of Chryseobacterium soli. GTDB lineage: Bacteria > Bacteroidota > Bacteroidia > Flavobacteriales > Weeksellaceae > Chryseobacterium > Chryseobacterium soli. The sequence continues at coordinate 1,071,351 of NZ_JPRH01000001.1, forward strand.
CGTTTCCTGAAGACTGATCAGGATACTTTCCGCAATTCTTTCCTGAAGGTCTGCAGAAGAAGGAGCGGTCATATATTGTTCTAAAACGTGTGTATAGGCATCAGTAATTCCGTTAACGATCTGTTTTTTAGGAATAGATCTGATGACTTCAGGGTCTAAAACAGAAAACTGAGGGAAAAGTCCTGGACCTCCGGAAGATAATTTTTCATTCGTTTCTCTTCTCGAAATCACATATCCTGAGTTCATTTCTGAACCTGTAGCTGGAAGCGTCAGAACACTTCCGAAAGGCATACCTTCCCCTTCAAAAGTTCGTACCGGTTTTTTAAGGATTTCCCATGGTTCACCAGCATAATTGGCAGCCGCAGAAAGGAATTTTGTTCCGTCAATAACAGAACCGCCACCTACAGCCAGAAGATAGGTGATCTTTTTTTCTTTGATAACCTGTAAAGCTTCCACTAAAACTTCATATTCAGGATTGGCAGGAACCCCGCCGTATTCATGTACCTGATGGTTTTTTAGTGCTTCTTTTACTTGATCGTATACACCATTACTCTTGATGCTTCCGCCTCCGTAAATCATTAATATATTGGCGTCTTTAGGAATCTCATTAGAGATTTTAGCGATTTCGCCTTTCCCGAAAAGTATTTTTGTAGGATTTTTAAACTCGAAATTAAGCATTGTTCTTAAATTTTTGTAGCTCAAATGTACGGAATGCCCAATGAAATTTAAGTTAAGAAAGTGGTAAAATTACTATGATTGAATATGATGAAAACTATTGAAATTTTGCTTTAATTTCTGCTAAAGTATAAGTAGGTAGTACTGTTTGTTTTCTGATTAGGTACATACATTTGTAGGTGACTGTGCTAATAGGAGTTAAATTCTATTGAGTGCAGTTGTCATTCTTATACAATCCATTGCTTTTTTCTTCCAGTTTTCCGGTTTTTTTATTGATTCTTATAAAAAAAGATTCTTTGGGAGCAGGGCAGTCCTTTGGTTTTGAGAGATACAGCAGGAAATAATCACTTTCCATTTTGTAAGATCCGCCGAGTATGTTTTTTGAGTCAAAAGTGTAGCCATATGTTTTTGCAACAAGAAGAGCTTCAGAGATATTATCAACAGATCCTATAAAATCTCTTAACTGCTGTTCATTGGTAAAATATTCTGCCCGTTCGCTTTTACAGGCTATGACGTATGAAAAACAGTTTTCCGTTACACATTCCTGAAAAAAACCTTGTGGAGGAGCAGGTTCATTGATAGTCATGTAATCCGGCATCTGACTTTCATAAATGATGGCTTTTTCCGGGTCGTTGATGTTCCGAAGCACCTTCCAGTAGGCGTATTTTTTGTCCGGTTTCACAAATGGATACAGATAATCAACAGTATCTAATATTTCCGGAATTTTTCTGTAATCAGTGGGAATTGTTTTAGCCGTCTGCGAAAAAAATAGACCGGAAGTTAAAACAAAGACAACAGAAATTATTTTCATGAGAAAGGTGTTTGTGCAAATTTATAAAAATGGGATTTGATCTCTGCCATTTTACTTCATGAACTTCGGATTTTAATTAATTCAAATCGAACGCTTCATGCGATATAAGGTTCCATTTTTTGTTGGTATACTGAAATGTCATTCGTTGTTCTTTACCTCTGTTGCCTACATGATTATATTTTACAATAACCATTACTTTTTGGTCTAAAGAATTGAAGAAATTCATAAGAATGGAGTTGGACAGGGCTAAATTAACGGGTGTATGGTCTTTATTATGGACGACATGATACTTTTTCTGAAGGTACTCACCAGTATCTTGTCTTAGAATATATTCCTGAGTCGATTCATTGGTAAATGGATGCTCCTTATCAATATACTGAAGAGCATATGAACCTCCGATTTCTATCTTTTTGGGAATGATATTTTTATTAAAATGCTGATTGAAAATTTTAAGGGTTTGCGGTGTCCAAAAATGGGACTCATTATAATTGGGATTTTTCACATTAATACCGCTGGCGCACCAATCGGATCCCTCGGGACAAATCAGGGCAACAACTTTTTCACTAAGATAGATGACAAGATCTTTGGAAGGAATATTTTCAGGAATAAGTTGCTCTATAATTAATTTATTGAGCAACTTATAATCTGTTTTTCTCCCTTCATTAGTTATTTTTTTAAAGTAGATGCTGTCATTCTTACGAGATTCCGTACAATCCGGCATCCCGCTGCTTAAGGTGTCTTTTTTCCTGTTCTGAGAATACGCACTGAGACAGAGAAATAATAATATAAAAGGGAGTATGTTTTTCATTAGTTTTTAGAAGGAACTTAAGATAAGTAATTATTTCAGATTTTTACTGTTGTAATATCATCTTTTTATGACAAATTAATTATCCATTGAATTGTTTTTCTGGTAAAGATTTTTATAGATATTAAGATAATGTTCTAAAAGATCGGGGCTAATTTCAAGCTCACTAATGATAACTTCAAATTTTTCACCTTTACAAAAGAACTGTAGATAATTAATTTCTCCTCTTTCATTAAAACGTGATTCCCGATGACTTACATACCTTCTTCTAAGCCTTTGATTTTCTATGATATCCCAGCTCATTCTTGGCTTTTTATATAATTGAATTCCAACAGCATTAATCGAGATGATGACATCTGATGCCTTTCGGATTTTCATAATAATGAGTATGATAAAAAGTAAAATTACTGCGATCGGCATTATCATGATAAAAATTTCCTGCTTTGGGGTTTTGTCAATGTAAAGTATTAGAAAAAAAACACTGACAATAATGAAAATCAAATAACTGAAAATAGTAGTAATGGAATAGGTTAGAGGTTTTTTTAAATTGATCTCTTTGGGAATTTCTTTTTCATTCATTACTTCAGGTTTTCTTTTGCTATCGGTATATTCTTTATACAAAAGAGTTGCGATGGTAATAAAAGCAATGAAAAAGATAACAGAAAAGATAGGAGCCAGTTTAAAAAAATAAACGCCTGATAATAATGTTATTATTTCGAGAATACTGTAAAATATAATTCCAAACTGAAATTTCATTCTTGTCAATGGATAGGTAATTAATTTCAAATATATAAAATCATTGAGTATAATTTCCTGAAAAATGTCCGATTTTATATGCCGCCAATGCAGATAGTCAATAGGCAAAAAAGAAAAATGTTATTGCTTATCCTTTAAATAATCCCTTGCATTGGTATTATCAGGATTTAAAAGAAGAGATTTTTTATAATTCATAATAGCTTCTTTACGATGTCCCATTGTCTCCAGAATCTCGCCATAGCTGTCATAAACATTTGAGCTGTCAGGATATAACATCGTATTCTGCTGAAAAATAAATAAAGCTTCTTCCTTTTTGTCCAGACTGAGCAACTGATAGCCCCATGCGTTAATTTCGCCTTCTGTCAGATTGAAATTTTTATTGTTTTGTTTCAGTGTTTTATAAATCAGATTGGTATTCTTAAATCCTTTTTTAATAAGCTCTTTGCGTAATAATTTCATGTTGGGGCTTAGGCCGAAACCATTTTTTATCTTCATGCCGGGAAGATAATAGCTGGCAATCTCATCGATAAACCATTCCGGATTGGAACCCTGCAGATTCGTTAATACGACCACTGATAGATTATTTTGAGGATAGACAAATAATGCTGAACGCATCCCGCCTACAGGAGCTGCTGCAGGATATTCTTCCCGCACTACGGTAGGCCAGCCTAATGCATAACCGTTTGTTAATGAATTAAATCCGCCGATATGCCCATCATTGAGCTGTGTGGTTGTAAAAAGTTGTGAAATACTGCTTGTATCCTTTAATAATTGACCATTCTGTAATGCAATAAGCCATCTACTGAGATCTTCAGCAGATGAGATAATGCCGGTTGCGGTCCTGAAGAACACCGGGAAATCTGCAAAAACAGTATGCAGCTTTCCGTTGTTGATCCACTTGTCGCCAGTATTGATAATGGTAGAATAGGCACCGCCACTGTTGGGAATAATATCATTGGAATCACCAAACTGTGTAACGAGCATATGACAGGGTTTGAACTGATTTTCTTCAATGAATTTTGTGAAATGCTGTCCGCTTAATGCGGTGATTACTTTTCCTATAATGATATATCCCGTCTGGTTATAACTGAATTTTTCTCCGGGAGTGAATTCCATGGGAAGCTGTTTTACCAGTTCCCAGTTTTTTTCTTCATTACCATCTCCCAATAACTGTTCTTTCTGGTCAATATTATTAGGAAGTCCCGATACATTACTTAATATTTGTCTGATCGTTATCTTTTTCCATTGATCAGGGAGGTCAGCAATATATAATGAAATAGAGTCATCAACTTTTAATTTACCTTGTTCCTGGAGCTGCATAATGGCCACTCCTACAAAGGCTTTGGTCATTGAATTAATCGAAAAAACAGTATTTTTTGCAGTGGGAATCCGGTACTCAAGATTAGCATACCCATAACTGCTGAGTTTTTCAAGTTTTCCATCCCTGATTACGGCTAATTGAAGTCCCGGTATTTGTAACTGTTTCATCTTATTCTTAAGAAAAACATCAATACTGTCCGATACTTTTTGCGCAGAGAGTAAAAATGGAACTAACATCAAAGCGATGAAAAGTACATTTTTAATTAATCTTATTGAAGTTTTCATAGAGCAGATTTATACATTAAACATTACAGAAGCTAATTTTGTTACACGATTATACTAAATTAGTAATGATTGATAAATTTCAACTTTTTTAAAATACCTATGACTATAAAGAGTATAAAATCTCTGTATTATTTTTAATTTTAAATAAAAATTCGTTCCGATTAAAAACAAAATCCCCTACATTTGTTAGTATGATACACGACCAACGCGCAGAAAAATTCAGGCAGATCGTGGAAAATAAATTCCAGATCTACAATTCATTATTTATGAGCCTGCCTTATGATAAAATGACGAATATCGGGATGCTTCTCCCGTTTCTTTATGAGGAAAGTAAGAACGGCTATGAGGCCGGGAAAACTCCCGAAGAAATTGTTGAAGAATTCTTTAAAAGCCATACAGACCTTCATACAGAAGAGCAGAAATTAGAATTGCTTTTCAAAATCATACAATATATAGAAAGACAGGTCGTACTGTTCGACAGTATTGAAGATGCTGCATTTCCGAGCCTTCATTCCGAAAGCGACAGTGGTACGGTAACTCATCTTTTTGAACGTTCACTTCTGGATCACAAACTTGAAAAAGTTCGTGAGAAACTTAAAGATTTCACGGTAAAAGTTGTGTTTACGGCTCACCCTACACAGTTTTATCCAAGCTCAGTGCAACGGATTATTCAGGACCTGAGAACAGCGATCACTACAGACTCTGTTACCAATATCGATATGCTCCTGCAACAGCTGGGAAAAACCCCTTTTGTGAATAAAGAAAAGCCTACTCCGGTGGATGAGGCACTCAGTATTATTTCTTATTTAAGATATGTCTATTACGACACCATAGGAGAATTGTTTACGAAGATCAGAAAAACCTTTGGAAACGGCCATTTTCATCTTCATGAAGATATTATTCAGCTTGGGTTCTGGCCGGGTGGAGATAGAGATGGAAATCCTTTTGTAACTGCTGATGTAACTAAAAGGGTTGCAGAAGAACTTCGTTCAGCAATTTTGAAATCTTATTACAGCCATCTGAAATTTATCAGAAGAAGATTAAGTTTTAGAGGTGTTTCAGAAGTGTTGGGAGTGCTTAGCGAAGAGCTATACGGTGCTATTTTCGATGGAAAAACCATTACCTCTGAAGATATTCTTAAAAAAACGGATGAAGCAGAAAAGATTCTGGTTAATGAGCACAATGGATTGTTCCTTGATCTGCTGGTGAATTTCAGAGATCGTGTGAAAATTTTCGGAACCCATTTTGCCACGCTCGATATCCGTCAGGACAGCCGTATTCATCAGAAAGTAATAGATGATGTATTTGCCAAAGTATATGGAAATCAAGAAGCCAGTCAGGAAGAAAAATTCAATAAACTAATTCAGATCTCAGATAAAGTAAGTGCGGAAGATTTTGAAGATATCGTAAAAGATACATTACTGACGGTTTCACAAATTACAGAAATCCAGCAGCAGAACGGATTCAGGGGAATGAACCGGTATATTATTTCCAATTCTGACGCCGTAAAAGATGTCATGAATGTTTATGCTTTCTTTAAGATCTGCGGATATCAGGACCAGGACATCAATATGGATATTGTTCCGCTTTTCGAAACGATGGAAGGTCTGGATAATGCTGAAAGGGTGATGAGTGAACTGTATCAGAATCCTATTTATAAAAAACATCTTCAAAAAAGAGGAAATCAGCAGACAATTATGCTCGGTTTCTCAGACGGAACGAAAGATGGTGGTTACCTGAAAGCGAACTGGGAGATCTATAAAGCTAAGGAAGTGCTTACGAGTCTTTCAGAGCAAAACGGTATAAAAGTCGTTTTCTTCGATGGTAGGGGAGGCCCGCCGGCACGAGGTGGTGGGAAGACCCACGATTTCTACGCTTCGCAAGGTAATACCATTGCCAATAACAAGATTGAACTAACGATTCAGGGGCAGACCATCACCAGTATTTTTGGAAATAAAGAACAGGCAAAATATAATTTTGAGCAGCTTTTAACAGCCGGCGTAGAAAATGATGTGTTCAAGAATTCCAAAAAAGATCTGACTGAAAAAGAAAGAAAATTAATCACTGAACTTGCCAATATCAGTTATAAAAAATATTCAGATCTGAAGGCGCATCCCATGTTTGTTCCTTACCTTCAGGAAATGAGTACCCTGGAATATTATGGGAAAACCAATATCGGAAGCCGCCCTTCAAAAAGAGGAGGCGACAGTGAGCTTAGATTTGAAGATCTGAGAGCAATCCCGTTTGTGGGTTCGTGGTCTCAGCTGAAGCAGAATGTACCGGGATTCTTCGGATTCGGTTTTGCCATGGAGCAGATGAAAGAACAGGGAAGGTTTGAAGAAGTAAGAGATCTTTATAAAGGATCCGATTTCTTTAAAACATTAGTCTTAAACTCAATGATGAGTATGAATAAGTCCTATTTCCCATTGACGTACTACATTAAAAGTAATCCTAAATTTGGAGCATTCTGGAATGTCCTTTTTGAAGAATATAACCTTTCAAAGAATATTATGTTGGAACTTACCGGATTTAAAATGCTTCAGGAAGAAGATCCTTTATCCCGAAAATCAGTAAAGATTCGCGAGAAAATTGTACTTCCACTTCTGAGTATCCAACAATATGCATTAATGAAGATCCAGAAAGGAGAGGGAAATAAAGAAGCCTATGGAAAGCTGGTAACTCGTTCTCTGTTTGGAAATATCAATGCAAGCAGAAATTCAGCATAAAATTATCTTCGAAAACATGATAAAACAAAATCCTTTCGTATTGAGAGGATTTTGTTTTTTTGTAGTATGTGCGTGAGTTGAAGATAATCATCTGTGCTCATCTGAGAAATCTGTGGTGTAAATTTTAAACTACAAAGTCACAAAAGATTTAAAATACTTAGTTTTTAAGTTTAAATAATACTAAATAGTAAGTTCATATAAGCTGGAAAAAATCAAATATTTTTATTGACCATAAAAGGAAAAATCTGCTCAATCCGAATAATCTGCGTGAGTTAAAAAACATAATCATCTGTGTTCATCTGAGAAATCTGTGGTTATAGAAAGATAAACTACAAAGTCACAAAAGATTTAAAACACTTTAGTTTAAATAATGCTGGATAGTAAGTTCATATAAGCTAGGAAAAATCAAATATTTTTATTGACCACAAAAGGAAAAATCTGCTCAATCCGAATAATCTGCGTGAGTTAAAAAACACAATCATCTGTGTTCATCTGAGAAATCTGTGGTTATAGAAATTTAACCCCAAAAAGTTCACAAAGGTGCTATTTTAATCCGCGTGATTTGCTCGATCTGCGAGATAAAAAAATTAGCAGGAAAAAGCTATTCCTTAATGAACTTCTCATAATACACCCGATCTTTAGTCTGGATTTTAAGATAATAAACACCCTTGGCAAAATCCTCAACCTTAATCGATTTTTCACCTGTATTTTTCCTGATAAACCTTCCTAAATTATCATAAATTTCTAATGATTTTATATCACTTTCAGAAGCAATATTCAAAATATTTTTAACCGGGTTTGGAAATATCGCAAATTTTTCTTTCCGTACTAGTTCCGAGGTATTCAGAGTAGAATTATACAGGCTTCCGAAATTGAGAATACCATATCCCATCTGGTCGGTATGATTGGGATATAATGAGGCAGTCTGTCTTAGCTTTGTTCTCATGAGATCTCTGTTCATAGTGGGAAATGCCTGGATCAGACATGCAGCACCTCCGGCAGCAATTGGAGTGGCAATGGATGTTCCACTGGCAGTGGTTGTCGTATTGTTGTAGACGGTTGTGGTGGCGGTACCTCTCGTGCTTCCGTCCGGCTTTATAATTCCTGCGGAATTAGGTCCGAATGATGAAAATCCAGATGAATTTCCTGATGCGTCTACAGATCCTATGCTGAATACTTTTGCATTATCTGCAGGCGTTAAAATATAATGCCATGGCTGGGCTCCTGAATTTCCTGCAGCTATCAGAACAAAAATTCCTTTATTGGCAGCAATTTCTGCAGCCCTTGCAATGAAGGAGGTCGTTCCGTTCATATTGGCGTATGTATAATTATACCGTGAATCGTCAAAAGTATAATAGCCTAATGATGAGGTGATGATATCTACGCCTTTACGATCAGCCTCTTCAGCAGCTTCGATCCAGTATATTTCTTCCTCGGGGATTTCTACAGTTGCATTTTCGCTTCGGTAAAGATAAAAATCAGCATCAGGAGCCGACCCCACGAAAGTACTTTCTATATAGCCGCCAATAGCCCCTAAAACAACAGATCCGTGTGTGCTCAGGGAAGTATTGTAAATGTTACTGGTTTTAGTGACAAAATCATAGCCGGCTTTTATATGATTATTAGCCCATAATCTAGAAAATGCAGACCCTGTATCCACTGTGGGAAAGCCTGCATCAATCACAGCAATAGATATTCCGGATCCGGTGTATCCTGCCAGATGAAGAGGTCTTAAATTGACCTGATCTACCTGCGCAGCACCTGATCCATAATCAAACGTAGTGATCGTTTTATGGGTTCCTGAGATGTTATCCCATTTATTGATATTCGCCATTTTTGTTCCGCCGGTAGAGTTCCTTGCAAAACTTTCCACTGATTGTACATAAGGTTGTGCCTGCAATAGAGTGATCTGTGCCGGGGTAGCATTTACAGTTGCTCCGTTCAGCCATTTGGAATAATCGGTGACCGTGAATCCCAGATTCTGCAGATTTTGGAGGTAAGATGCTTCAATCGGTGCATCCTGATCATTAAGCGAAATACCTAATGTAGTACGCCTGTTGAGGGCCTTCTGGGTAAGTTCAGAAAGAGGATTGGCATAAAATGCGGCTTTATTGGGTTTATCTGTAAAATAAACAAATACAAGAGCCGTTTGTGCTTGCATGGCCGAGTAACCTGTTAAAATACAAAAGAGTAAAAGTTTTTTCATGGAGTTATTTTATATAAAGATAAAACAAAATCAATAAAATTTTTGAAAGGATTTTAAATTCCTTATTTTTACACAAATATTTGTTTATGAAAAAAATTCAGATGGTTGACTTACAAAGTCAGTATTACAAAATAAAGAATGACGTAGATAATGCAGTTTTAAATGTAATGGATTCGGCGGCCTTTATCAACGGCCCTGAAGTAAAGTCTTTCCAGAATGAATTGGAATCTTATTTAGACGTAAAGCATGTGATTCCTTGTGCCAATGGTACTGATGCTTTACAGATCGCTTTGATGGCTTTAGACCTGAAAGAAGGGGACGAAGTAATCACGGCCGATTTTACTTTTGCAGCAACCGTAGAAGTTATTCATCTGCTTAAACTAAAATCTGTTTTGGTAGATGTAGATTACGATACATTCACGATTTCCACAGATCAGATTAAAAAAGCTATTACCCCTAGAACGAAAGCAATTATTCCAGTACACATCTTCGGACAGTGTGCGAATATGGAAGAAATTTTAAAAATTGCCGAAGAACATAATCTATACGTTATTGAGGACAACGCACAGGCGATAGGCTCACAGTTTACATTTTCAGATGGAACTGTAAAACAGGCCGGAACCATGTCTACCGTAGGAACCACTTCATTCTTTCCATCAAAAAACCTTGGATGTTATGGTGATGGAGGTGCTATTTTTACCAATAATGATGAACTGGCACATCGTCTAAGAGGTATCGTAAATCATGGAATGTATGAGAGATATTACCATGATGAGGTAGGAGTAAACTCAAGGCTAGACAGTATTCAGGCGGCTGTATTAAGAAAGAAGCTTCCTAATCTGGACTCTTATAATGAGTCAAGAAGAAAAGCTGCTGATTATTACGATGAAGCTTTTGCCGGTAATGAGCATATTCTTACACCAAAAAGAGCAGAGAATTCTACACATGTATTCCACCAATATACGTTGAGAATCCTTAATGGTAAACGTAACGATTTGCAAAAATTCTTAACTGAAAAAGAGATTCCGGCTATGATCTACTATCCGGTAGCATTAAGAAAACAAAAAGCCTATTTCCAGGAAAGCAATGATGCTGATTTTGTAAATACAGATAAACTGCTGGATCAGGTGATATCACTCCCTATGCACACAGAATTGGATGAAGAGCAGCTGAAGTATATTACGGATGCTGTCTTGGAGTTTATGGGATAATTATGCTTCACGACGAAAGAATACTTAAAAATAAGTTTGCTTATTTTTTTACAATCATTTTTATTTTAGGTTGGATTATTTATTATGGAGCATTTATAATTAATGTTTTACTTAAAGGTTATAGATTAGTAGAAAAGTATTCTAAATTTAAAACCCTTTTGTATCTTTTAAACTTTATAATATTTACATTATTGATTGTAGCATTTATACATATTTTCAGAGAGTCAAAAAAACTTTTTATGTATCTGAATATTTCAAGTGCTTTAATAATCATTTTGGGTTTGATAAGTTTCTATATCAATTATGAAGGAAAATGGGGAATACATATTTATTCTTTTTTGTTTGGATTTGCTTTGTTATTAATAGGGCCAACATTACTTATAAATTATTTTAGACATATTCCAGCAAAGAATGAAATAGAACAAATAGGACAACACAAAGAATAAAAAATTTATTACAAAAAAAATGGCAATACTTGTTACAGGCGGACTTGGATACATTGGTTCCCACACTGTGGTAGAACTTCTTAATAATGGCTTTGAAGTCGTTATTGTAGACGATTTATCCAATTCGGAAAGATTTATTTTAAAAAATATAGAGGAAATTACAGGTAAAAAGCCGGCTTTTTATCCTTTCGATTTAAAAAGAAGAGAGCTTCTGACTCAGGTGTTTGATGCTTATCATATTGAAGGCTGTATTAATTTTGCAGCCTATAAAGCAGTAGGAGAGAGCCAATTGAAACCTGTAGATTATTATGAAAATAATCTGTTCTCTTTAATCAATATTCTGCAGGAATGTAAAGAAAGATCGATTTCTAACTTTATATTCAGCTCTTCATGTACCGTTTACGGACAGGCAGAGGTAATGCCCATCAATGAAAATACTCCCTTGAAACTTCCTGAAAGTGTATATGGAAAAACTAAACAGATGGGAGAAGAGATTCTGGTTGATTTTGCGAAAGCATACAACAGAAAAATTACACTTTTGAGATACTTCAATCCTATTGGTGCTCATCCTTCAGGACTGATTGGCGAGCTTCCGATTGGAGTTCCCAGTAACCTGGTTCCGTATGTAATGCAGACTGCCGCTGGAATACGTGAGAAATTAAGTGTTTGGGGTAATGATTATGATACAGAGGATGGAACTCCGATCCGCGATTATGTGTATGTTGTAGACCTTGCCAAAGCTCATGTTGACGCGTTGAAAAAACTAATGAATAACAGCAGTGAGGAAAGTGTAATTGACATCTATAATCTAGGAACCGGGAAAGGATCATCGGTATTGGAAGTAGTAAAAGCTTTTGAAAATGCTAATCATGTAGAGGTACCTTACCAGATTTGTGCAAGAAGAGAAGGTGATATTACGACTGCCTATGCAAACGCAGATAAAGCGGAAAGGGAACTTCACTGGAAGTCAGAAACTTCACTGGAGGAATCTTTGAGAACCGTGTGGCAGTGGCAGAATTATCTGAATTCAAGAAACGCATAAAATAGAGTAGTATGGCTTGGAATCCTGAAGTATACGATCAGTTTAAAGAAGAGCGTTCTGCTCCTTTCTTTGATTTATTAAAGCTTGTGAAGTCGAAATCCGATCTCTCTGTGATTGATTTGGGTTGTGGAACAGGGGAATTAACCTCTAAACTATTGGATTATTTAGAAGATTCTAAAGTCATAGGAATAGATTCTTCAGCAGAAATGCTTGAAAAAGCAAAGCATTATAAAACAAGCAGACTGTCTTTTGAAAAAAGATCCATTGAAGAACAGCTCAGTCTGAATGAAACTTTTGATCTGATCATTTCCAATGCTGCGATACAATGGTGCAGCAATCATAAAGAACTTTTCCCAAGAATTATCGGTAAAATTAATCCAGGAGGCCAGTTGGCAGTACAGATTCCTTCCAATCATGAATATATCGTGCATCAACAGCTTCGAAAAGTTGCGGAAAGAGAGCCTTATAAAAGCGCTTACAATTCCTGGCAGAGAGAATATACAGTATTGAAAATAGAAGACTATGCAAAAATACTGTTTGATTATAACGGAAGTGAAATTACCGTTTATGAAAAAGTATTTCCACATGTTCTTGAAAATGCTGACGCTATTTTTACATTTACATCCGGAACAGCAATGCTCCCTTACATAGATAAACTTCCGGAAGAACTGAAAGAACAGTTTAAAAATGACTATAAAAAAGAATTACAAAGTTTATTTCCCGAATCACCAGTCTTTTATCCATTTAAAAGAACGTTTATATCAGCAAAATTTTAATGATTAACACTATGAAGACACAAAGAATAGGCATTACATTTTCCTCATTTGATTTATTGCATGCCGGACATATCAAAATGCTTGAAGAAGCTAAAACCGTATGCGATTATCTGATCGTTGGATTGCAGATCGATCCGTCACACGATCGTCCCAACAAGAACAAACCGACCCAAACCATCGTTGAACGCTATATTCAGCTTAAGGCAGTAAATGCAGTTGATGAGATCATTCCTTATTATACAGAAGAAGATCTGGAAGATATTTTAAAATCTTTTGTAATCGATGTCAGAATCATCGGAGATGATTATATGGATAGAGATTTTACAGGTAAAAAATACTGTGAAGAGAAAGGAATAGAGATCTTTTATAACAAAAGAGATCATCGGTTTTCTTCCAGTGACCTGAGAAAAAGAATTTTTGAAGCTGAAAAAGCAAAGAATTTAGATGTTGAAACCGTAAAATAATCTAAAATTAGATTAATAAAAAAATCCCGAAATTCTCATTTCGGGATTTTTTATGTTTATATTTTTACATTGGTCCTTGCTGATCATCGCCGCTGTCATTAGCATTGATGTCTTTTTTCTTCTTAGGCTGTTCTACTTTTTCTCCTTGTTTGAATCGGTAGGTCAGAGAAAGAGAGAACTGTCTTGGCTGCCACTGCATATACATATCTCTGGTATAGTTGGATCCAAAAGTAGTAACCTGTCTAGCCCGGGTATTGAATATATCCTGAATGTTAAATGCCACGGTACCATTTCCTTTCCAGATGGTTTTAGTAGCACCCAAGTTAAAGAAGTACGTAGATTTCTGCTCCTGGCTGGCATTTTTTTGTCCGCCTCTAAAGTTTCCTTGAATTTGAAAACTAAATGTTTTGTCAAGTTTGAATGTATTGGCTAATCTTGCTCTTGTAGAGAATCCACTTCCGTCATAAGACTGAACGAAATTACCATCTATATAAAGATCTCCTTTAGTTTTATATCCAAATAAATCGACATTTCCCATGATTTTCCACCATGCAAAAGGATCATAAGTACCATTAAAATCTAAACCGTATCGGTCTTCTGATCCCACATTAAATGGGGTAGAAGTAAATGATCCCGGATCAGTTAAATCTTGAATGACTGCAAATTGTACATTATCTTTTTCCTTTCTGTAATATAAAGTCGGGTTAATCGTCACTTTACTTTTAGATAAATTATATCCTAATTCAAAAGAGTCAATATAAGAAGGATTCAAATCCGGATTTCCCTGGAATAAGTTTCTTACATCACTGGGTGAAGGAATAGGAATCATGAAAAATGATCTTGGTCTGTCTATTCTTCTGGAGTAGTTTAATAAGATCTGATTGTTTTTTGCAAAATCATAGCTTAAAAATACACTTGGGAAAAGGTTGTTGTAGTTTTTCTTTTTGTTTATGACCACATTGGTATTTGCATCTGGATATTGAGGATTTCTGTACGGATAAGAAAATTCAACATTAGAAATCTCGTCTCTTAAGCCCAATTGATAATTTACAGGGCCTATTTTACTTTTGAACTGGGCATAAAATGCATTAAACATTTCAGTGTAGTTTGAAACTCCTGTAAACCTGCCCAGGATGGATGGAGATGGATCTAATGATTCTTGCCTCTGTGCAAAATAGTCATAATCGTTATCATTATAATCTAATTTGTAACCCGCATTAAACATTGAATTTTCTCCAATTGGTAGTTCATAATCAAGTTTCCCTACTAAGGCTTTGTTTAACGTTTTTACTTTAGTATTGGTAAAAGAACTGAAAATATTATTTGTAGTCGCAGTGATATCGGAGTTATTATTAGACTGATTTCTCTGTAAACTTACTGATAATGAAATATTTTGACCCTTATCATCGAATTTATGATCAATTCCAAAATCTCCCTGCATTCCTGTATTGGTATTCGCCCCGATGGAGTTACGGGCTGATAATACAGTACTGCCATCCAGATTATTATCGATATAATTGATCGGGTTATTACTGGTATTATCAAAAGTACGGATCGTTCCGCTCAAGTTAATAGAAGTCTTAGGAGAGATATCATACACCACTCCTGCAGTTGCATTGTAATTGTTTGACTGAGTCTTATTTTCGCTGTTTTGATATGCAGAAAGAAGAGTTCCTGATGTATAATTAGTCGTAGTTCTGTTCTTATTTTTCCCTTCCTGGTAGCCGCCGCCGCCATTTAAAAACCAGTTCCAGTTCCCTTTTTTCCAGCTAAGATTGACGTTAAGATTTGTTTTTGGCAGGTAACCCAGCGTACCGATTACACTCCCGTTAAATCCTAGTTTATTGTTTTTCTTAAGGATGATATTCAGAATACCTGCAGTTCCTGATGCATCATACTTTGCAGATGGATTGGTAATGACTTCAATTCGGTCAATCTGATCAGCTGGAATAGCCTGAAGAGCATTCGCTCCGTCATCAATTCCTAATAGAGCAGATGGCTTCCCGTTAATTAAAAATCTTACATTAGAACTCCCTCGCATACTTACTGTTCCGTCAGTATCTACCGTTACAGAAGGGACGTTCTGTAATACATCCTGTAAGTTTCCACCTACAGAAGTTAAGTCACTTTTTACATCATACGTTTTCTTATCCAGTTCTACTTTATAAGGTTTTGTAGCCGCAGCAGTAATAACAACTCCCTGTATTTCCTGAGTTTTGGTACTTATGGAACTTGTCGCTTCAGCTTCCAAAGATAGAGCGCCGATATTTCCAGGTCCTTTAATGTCTTTATTAACCGTATTTTTTTTGTGATCAATTGCCTCTACTGTTATATCATAGTTTCCAGGAGCCAGGTCTAGCTTGTACAGTCCTTTTTCATCGGTCAGAGCTGCATCGCTCAATGCCTTGTTGGCTTTGTTGGTGAAGGTTACAGATGCATAAGGAACAGGCTGATTGCTCTTGTTAACGATCGTTCCTGAAATAGGTGCTTTTTCCTGTGCAAATGCCATTGCTGCTGCCGAAAGTACAAACGTAAGCCCTAAGGTTTTTTTTGTGAAAATGTTGATAATTTCCGTCTGGTTCATAAGGTATTTTTTGTGTAAAATCGTGAGAATATAACTCTTAATATTGTGAAATCACTAATTGGGTTGAATTTCAAAATATTACGATTTGTTTATTGTTTGAAATGTATAGGTCGTATTTAAATGCTAATTGTTAATTATAGAATTGTTAAAATAAAGTTAAATTTATTTTTTATTTAATATTTTTTGAATTGAGCCAATCCTGATAGGCTTTCGCATTCACTGCATGCTCCGCAGCACTTGCCGTAAACTTATGGTATCCGAACCTTGCAGGATCTGCACACATGAATATATAATCATTTTTTTCTGCATTTAAAACCGCATCTACAGAGTTTTTATCTACCACACAAATAGGTCCCGGAGGAATACCTGCATTGGCATATGTATTATACGGTGACGGAGTGGATAATTGCTTATAGAAAACCCTTTTGATGGTTTCCTTAAAATTAGTCTGTTTATTAATTGCATAAATTACCGTAGGATCAGACTGCAGTTTCATTCCCTTTCTATAACGGTTCAGATACAATCCTGCAATCGTTTTCATCTCATCTTTCTTACCTCCTGATTCTTTATAAACAATGGAAGCCAGCGCATAGATCTGATCTCTCGTTAATCCGGATTGCTGTTCCTTACTTTTTCTGTCACTGGTCCAGAATTCATTGTACTGATCTTCAAATTTTTTGAAAAATTCTTTCGGACTTACGGTCCAGAAAAAATCGTAACTGTCTATGAAGAAATATTTTTTCAGATCCTCCGCATTTTGATAACCTTTTTCTACAGCGATGGCATTAAAACCATTCACAAACTGAAGAGAGTCCGATTCTGTTTTTTTCGTCACTTTACCTACCATCTGATAGATATCTCCGAAATCACCGATTCTAAATGTATTGGCGGTCTGATTTCCCGCTTTGATCATATTGACGATGTGGGTGTTTCCTGCACCGCTTTGAATATGATACCGGCCCGCTTTAAAATTCTGTTCCAGATCTTTATCTTTTGCCACGGTTTCGAAAGACTCTTTATTTTTAATATACGGAGCAATAGAATCCATGATCTGCTTAAAATTTGCCTTATGGGGAATCAAAACATATCCGTCTTTTTCTACGTTGTTTCCGTAATACGTCGTATAAAATCTCAAACCAAAAAATCCTGCCACGATAACAATGAGCAGAATGATAATGAGTACAGCTTTTTTCATTATTAAAAAGTTGATTAAAAGTTTTTGTTTTTAAATAAGATCTACTTTACCTCTAAAAACTTGCTTTGCGGGACCTTCAAGCCAAATGTTCTGGAAGAAATTTCCGTTTTTTTCAGCATGTACTTTAAGATTTCCGCCTAAAGTTTTAACTTTTACAGAGATTAGATTATTTTTTTGCAGAAAAGTTAAAGCAGAAGCTGTAACTCCTGTTCCGCAGCTGTAAGTTTCGTCCTCAACGCCTCGTTCATAGGTTCTTACGAAAATTTCATCATCTGTAATTTTTTCAACAAAATTTACATTGATGCCTTTTTCTTTATAATTTTCTGAATTTCTGATGCTGTTTCCTTCCGCAAAAACATTATAATTTACCAAATCTTCAACATATTTTACATAATGCGGCGATCCGGTATCCATTACTGTATCGTTTCCGTCAGTAGAGATCATATTTACGTCAATCATTTTTAATTTGATGATCCCATTGTGAATTTCAGCTTCATGTTCACCGTCTATGGCTATGAATTTACATCTGTCTTCAAAAATATCAAGGAAAAATGCAAAAGCAACCAGGCATCTTCCTCCATTTCCGCACATGGTGCTTTCACCGCCGTCGGAGTTGTAGTACACCATTTTGAAGTCGTATTTATCATCATTTTCCAATAAAATAAGTCCGTCTGCACCAATTCCGAAACGTCTGTCACAAAGTTTCCCGATGATTTCTGTATCCTTAGGGAATTGAAGGTCACGGTTGTCTATCATTACAAAATCATTTCCCGTGCCTTGATATTTATAAAATTCCATATTTTTCTTCTGTATAAAATTAACGAGCAAAATTACTATATTTCAAACAAAAAACGAACAGTGTTAGCTGTTCGTTTTCTTATTTATAATCGTTTTATCTAAACCCGCCTCCGCTTTGTTGTTGTCGGTTAGAATTGGTATTCTGCTGCGTGTTGCTTGGCGGTGTACTGCTCTGGCTGCTTCCTCTGAATCCACCACTTGAAGATTCGCTTCTGGTGTTGTTTTGATTCTGGTTTTGATTATACTGCTGTGTATTTCTGAAACCACCATTGTTTTGGTTATTCTGGTTGCTTTGGTTCTGATACGTATTATTCTGCGTTCTGAAACCTCCGCCGCTGTTTCGGGTGCTGTTGCTATTGCTATTATTTCCTCTGTTGTTGTTAAACCCGCCGCTGTTATTATAACCATTGTTATTGGTAGTACGTGTATTCTGGAATCCGTTATTCGGTCTCTGTGAAGTTACCGTAGATCTTCTTTCAACATATACTTTTCTTCTGCTGTTTCCGCTGTTATAATAATAATAGGGAGAGCCGTTATCATAATAATAATTAACATCGTTTCTGTAATAATATCCGTCATTACCATAATAACCTCCGCTTCCATAATATCCTGAAGGTGCATAATAATATCCGTTATTATAATAGGGGTCTCCATATCCATAGGAAGAACCGTTGCTGCCATATCCGTCAGCATACGCTAAACATGATGATAAACTAGCTATAGCAAAAATGCTTACCGCTATTTTAAATAAATTTTTCATGACTTTATTGCTATTTTTTTTCTTTAAAACTTTTTTTCCATTTAAGGTATCCGATGATAGCCATTATAGTAAATACCAAATATTGAACCGAAGTGATTCCAAGTCCCTTAAAAATCATCATGGGCATGCAAATAAAATCGCCGATAATCCAGAAGATCCAGTTCTCAATGCGCTGTTTGGCCATAAACCACATGCCGACTAAAAATATAGAAGTGGTGAGTACGTCCAGCCAATTTGCCCAATCAAGATGATAAAGTCCCAAACTGGTTCCTTCCATAGAGAAGGCATTATCAATATAAGGTTTGTAATAATAAATAATTGTAACCAGAGCCAGACTTAAAATAAAAAGGAAAATACCAAATACCCATTCTCTTTTTGTGGCCCAGGAAACTTCGACGTGAATGTTATCTTCGGAATTCTTAGCCCATAGCACCCAGCCGTAGATGCTCATGGCCGTATAATATACATTGATCATACAATCACCCAGTAAACCGAAATTAAAAAGGATATATACATAGATCAAAGTAGAAATAATCCCTGTAGGGTAGACCCAGATGTTTTTTTTAATGGAAAAATAAACACTCAGGACTCCAAACAAGGCTCCTGTGGCTTCCAGTAAAATTTGTAAAGCAGTGTACGTTTCATAGGGCTTTACAAAAAGATCGTATACATTCATGCGCCCAAAAATAAGGAAAAATTCAGAATGACCGAAAAATGAGTTAAATTGTATGTAAATCAGTTTTTTATATTTTAAAATTTAAATTTAATGATGAAAGTTTGCCAATAAACGTTAGTATTTCTAAATTTTTTATATTTTCGTAAATCTTTAATAAATAATAAAATATGTCTAAAATTTGGGTTAAGAAACCAATGAGCGCTTATGAAGCTGATATCAAAAAGAGTCAGTTGAAACGCGTTTTAGGAAAATGGAGTCTTACTGCTATTGGAATCGGAGCAATTATCGGAGGAGGAATTTTTGTACTTACGGGAACAGGAGCTTATTATAATGCAGGGCCGGCACTGGCGCTGTCATTTGTCATAGCAGGGATTGCCTGTGTATTTGCAGCGCTTTGTTATGCGGAGTTTGCTTCCATCCTTCCTGTTGAAGGTTCAGCATATGCCTATGCGTACGGAACAGTGGGTGAGATTTTTGCATGGGTCATAGGATGGGGATTAATTTTAGAATATGCCATGGGATCCATGACGGTTGCCGTATCCTGGTCCGGATATTTTGGGAAACTGCTCAAAATGTTTGGCCTTCATCTTCCCATGTGGCTCACAACAGATCCTGGAACAGCACATAAAGCTTTTGGTGAAGCCACAAAACAAATTGCAGACGGTAATCTATCTCCGGATAAATTAAAAGCATTTCAAGCGACTATCGATATGTACAACAGTGCTCCGGAAATTTTCAATATGAAACTTTTCTTAAACTTTCCGGCATTGGTGATTGTATTGTTTGTAATATCAATCTTAATCAGAGGAACAAAAGGAGCGGCAAAAGCAAATAACTTTATTGTAATCCTTAAAGTTTCAGCGATTATTTTTGTGATTGTTGCAGGGGCATTTATTATTATTAATTCCGGGCATGGTCTTCAGAACTGGACGCCGTTTATTCCTGAAGCTACAACTATTACCGAGAATGGTGTTTCCCATTCAGCCTATGGAATAGGAGGAGTCGTAGCCGGAGCATCCGCTATTTTCTTTGCGTATGTAGGATTCGATGCCGTTTCAACACAGGCTGGAGAGGCCATTAATCCTAAGAAGGATGTACCTTTCGCGATTATTGCTTCACTGATTATCTGTACCCTTTTATATATATTGGTTTCCCTGGTATTAACAGGGATGATGCATTATACTGATTTTAATCCACTTGGAAAATATCCGGACGCTATTAAAGCTCCCGTAGCCTATGCATTTGATATTGCAGGATATGCCTGGGCAGGATACATTATCACGATTGCAGCGACAGTAGGTCTGATTTCTGTATTGATGGTAATGATTATGGGACAGTCCAGAATTTTCTTAGGAATGTCTAAAGACGGATTGATCCCGGCTACCTTTGCAAAAGTAAATCCTACTACGGGAGTTCCTACCAAAAACCTTATTATTTTAGGAGGAGTTATTTCTGTAGTTGCTTCTCTTACCCCTATTAACGATCTGGCACACATGACCAGCTTCGGAACATTGTTCGCATTTACGATGGTATGTGTAGCGGTTTGGGTATTAAGAGTAAAAGAACCTGCTTTACAAAGAAACTTTAAAGTTCCTGCTCTACCGGTTATTGCATGTTTAGGAATTGCTATTAATGTATACCTGATTTTCAACTTAAGCATCGAAGCTCAAAAGTATTCTTTTGCATGGTTGCTGATTGGAGTCGTTATCTATTTCCTTTACAGTAAAAGACACTCTAAACTTCAAAACGGAGAATATGGAGAGACTTTTAAAGCTGAACAGGAGCCTTTAGAAAAACCAAATTTAGACTAGTACTAAAATATAAAGTAAAAAAATCCACAGATTTCTGTGGATTTTTTATTTTTGTCTGATATGAAAAAACTATTTTCACTTTCACTGGCCTGTGCCGGAATACTGGCTTTTTCCCAGCAGGTGAGTTTCAAAACGATATTCACGGATAAGATCAGCATACGTGCTCTTGAAATCTATGATGGAAAAATATGGTACAGTGGCACGGAATCAAAATTTGGTTTTGTAGATCTTAAAAACCCGGATCATCAGAAACAGGTTAAACTGTACGATGAAAAACTTCAGTTTAGAACACTAGCTCAGGATCAAAATAATTTTTATACCATTAATATTGAAAGTCCTGCCCGTTTTTTTAAGATTGATAAAAAGAACCTGACATCACAGATTGTTTTTACAGACATGACGAAAACTGCTTTTTATGATGCTTTTCACTTTGTCAATGATCGTCTCGCTTATGCTTTTAGTGATTCAGACGGAGAGTATAGAAAATTACGCCTGACCGTTTATAACAATAATCAATGGAGTTTCCTTAAGAATGACGTTCAATTAAAAGAGGGGGAAGCGGCATTTGCAGCCAGCAATACCAATATTGCTTCCACTAAAAATTATGTATGGATTGCAACAGGAGGTAAAGCGTCAAGAATAATAAGGCTTACGCGTAAAAATGACCAGTTTGAAATTTTTAATACGCCTGTTATTCAGGGAGAATCTTCCCAGGGAATATACTCTATAGATTTTTATGATGACCAGTTCGGAATTGCAGCTGGCGGAGATTATACCAAACAAGAAGCCAATATCAACAATATTGCAACCACCTATGATGGTGGAAAAACCTGGAAGATTCAGGCTTCCGGGCAGAATGCAGGGTATACCACCTGCGTGAAAATTAAACCGGGCTCCAAAGGAAAAGAAATCATCGCAATTGGAGACCAGCATATAAGCTATTCTTCAGATTTTGGGAAGACATGGAAAAAAATTTCAGATGAAAAAGGGTTTTTCGTTGGGAAATGGGTAAATAAAAACTCGGTGGTACTGGCAGGAAAAGACAGAATAGCCGTTATCGAAATAAAACTCTAACTTGATTTTAGATACAAAAATAATCACTGAGCAAATTAAAATGTAGATCGGAGAAATAGAAGATATCTTTACGAATACAGTCTGTTTAAAATTACTTCGCCTTACTTTTACACAAAATTGTACATGAAGAATATGAAATTAATGCTGATGCTCTTCCTTCCAGCTCTGTTTTTCGGCCAGAAAATGAGAGTGTTCATATTAGCCGGACAATCGAATATGAACGGTTTTGGATACAATAAAGATCTTCCCAGTGATTTGAAAAATTATAAAGATGTTTATATTTTTCAGGGAAATTCTGTAGCGGATGGTGAAATAAATGGAGGAACCGGAAAATGGGAAGCCCTAAAGCCAGGGCACGGAACAGGATTTAAAACAGACGGAACAACCAATATACTTTCAGACAGGTTCGGATTAGAATTATCATTTGCAAAAAGGATGAAAGAATTATTTCCCAAGGATAAAATCCTGTTGATCAAATATGCCAGGGAAGGAACTTCTATCGATAGCCTTGCAGCAGCTGATTTCGGATGTTGGGATGCCGATTTTCAGGGCAAAAACGGAATCAATCAATATGATCATTTTTTGAAAACATTAAAAAATGCCTTAGCCGAAACTGATGTTGACAGAAATGGGAAAAAAGATGAGCTGGTTCCTTCAGGGATTTTATGGATGCAGGGCGAAAGTGATGCAGGCTATACGGAGGAGATTGCCAATCATTATTACGATCATCTGAAAGTATTGATGAACCAGATGCGGGCGGCTTTATTAACGGATGATCTTCCTGTGGTGATCGGAAAAATTTCAGATTCAGGGAAAAATGAAAAAGGAAAAGTCTGGCCAAAAGGAGAGCTGGTACAATATGCGCAGGAAAAATTTGTCAATGATGATAAGAACGCCGCCATTGTACGATCCACGAAAAAATACAATTACGGTAATGATCCATGGCATTATGACAGTGCAGGTTATATCGATTTGGGTGAAAATTTTGCGAATGAAGTATTTAGACTCATTATAAATTTCGAAAATAAACCCTAATATAACTCATGATTCAAAATCCATAACTTATTTTTAATTTTGCATTACGAAATCCTTTTTGAGGTTTCACCTATAAAATTTAAATTTTCAATGAATTCTTTAATAGATAAATATAATATTCCCGGACCAAGATATACTTCATATCCTACGGTTCCTTATTGGGATGAGACTACATTTTCACCTGAAAAATGGAAAGAAAGTGTAATCAGGTCTTTTAACGAGACAAATGGGGAAGAGGGAATTTCTATTTATATACATCTTCCTTTTTGTGAGGCTTTATGTACTTTCTGTGCCTGTCATAAAAGGATTACGAAACAGCATAGTGTTGAGATTCCTTATCTTGAAAGCGTACTGAAAGAGTGGAAGCTTTATCTGGAACTTTTTAATGAAAAACCAAAATTAAAGGAACTTCATCTTGGAGGTGGAACGCCTACTTTTTTCTCTCCAAAAAATTTAAAAGCATTACTGGAAGGAATTTTTGAAAGCGTAGATATTGCTGAACATCCTGAATTTTCTTTTGAAGGACATCCGAACAATACGACCAGAGAACATCTTCAGACATTATATGATCTTGGATTTCGCAGAGTAAGTTTTGGGGTTCAGGATTATGATCCGAAAGTTCAGAAAGCAATCAACAGGATACAACCTTTTGAAAAAGTGAAGGAAGTAACAGAGTTGGCCAGAGAAATCGGATACAGAGGGATCAGCCATGATCTTGTTTTCGGGCTTCCGCATCAGCATTGGGATGCTATGGAACATACAATTCGCAAAACGCTTGAATTAAAACCGGACAGACTTGCATTTTATTCTTATGCCCACGTTCCATGGGTAAAAGGTGTAGGACAGAGAGGTTTTGATGAAAATGATTTACCAAGTGGAGAAGAAAAACGCCGTCTGTATGAAGATGGAAAAAAACTGCTTCAGGATTTAGGGTATATTGAGGTGGGAATGGATCATTTCTCTCTGGAGCATGATGACTTGTACCAATCATTGATTCAAAAAAAACTGCACAGAAACTTCATGGGATATACTTCCAGCAAAACTCAGCTGATGGTTGGTCTTGGAATGTCTTCTATTTCAGATTCGTGGTATGCTTTTGCTCAAAATGTAAAAACGGTTGAAGAATATCAGAAAGCAGTTGAAGAAGGCGTAATTCCTGTTGTGAAGGGACATATTTTAAATAAAGAAGATCTGATTGTGCGAAGACATATTCTGAACTTAATGTGTCAGCTTGAAACTTCTTTTGATGCTGAGACATCTTTCCCTGAACTGGATAATGCCTTAGAAATGCTGAAAGAAATGGAAAATGATGAGTTGGTAGAAATCCATGGTAAGGAAATTAAAATTACTGAAAAGGGAAGGGCATTTACGAGAAATGTAGCAATGGTTTTTGACCTCAGAATGATGCGTAATAAGCCTGAAACCAGAATTTTTTCGATGACGATATAAAATAAAAAGCGATTCTATATGAATCGCTTTTTAAATATAAGGAGCTCCAAGTTATTTTACAATCAGTTTCTGACTGTACGATTTCAGATCTCCGGATTTCAAAATGAGATAGTACACTCCGGAAGGAATTCCTGAAATATCTACACTGTTATCGCTGTTGATCTTGGTACCTTCCAGGACTCTTCTTCCTTCAGCACTGATGATTTCAGCGGTACTGTTTTTATCTTGTAGACCTTCAATAAATACTTTTTTTGAAGCTGGATTTGGATACATTTTTAATTCATTTAAATGAGTATTTTCCTGGGTAGACAATGTTCCGGTCGTAATTTTATAAATTTTCCCGGTATTCAGTGCTGCTACGAACAGATCTTTTTGTGCGTTTTGTCCGAATGTTGAAAAACTGCTTCCCGAATACGCTGAAGTCCAGATTACCGAGTTATCCGTATTCAGTATTCCAATCTGGGAAGAACAGTAATCAGCAAAGAAGTATCTGCCCTGAAGAGATGGATATTGAGTGCCTCTATACACATATCCTCCCGTGATAGAACATTTTCCTCCCGAATGGTCATAAACTGCAACAGGGAAAGTTAATGTTGATGAATTGGGACATCCGGCAGTATTATAAGTACTGTTTCCTTCATAGCAACGCCAGCCGTAATTAAGCCCAGCCTGGGTGATCGGCATTTTATTGATTTCCTCAATGGCTCCCTGGCCTACATCTGCAATCATTGCATTTCCGGTCGTGATGTCAAAAGAAAATTTCCATGCATTTCGAAGCCCATAAGCCCAGACTTCATCGGCACCATCAACACTGGTACCCACAAAGGGATTGTCTGACGGGATATTGTATGGACCTGTAGCATTAACGTCAATTCTAAGCATTTTCCCCAACAGGGCATTTTTGTTTTGGGCATTGTTATTGGGATCTCCGCCGCTTCCGCCGTCACCGGTGATGACCCATAAATTTCCGTCAGGAGCAAAATGAATACTGCCTCCGTTATGGTTGGTAAAAGGTTTTGTAATATTCAGCATGATTTTTTCAGAGTTGGGATCTGCTGCATTCGGATCGGTAGTACTGACGGTGTATCTGGAAAGTGTGATATTTCCGTCGGTGTTGTTGTAATACACAAAAAAATACCCGTTAGTAGAGTATTGTGGGTGGAACGCAAGTCCTAAAAGTCCTCTTTCGCCATTAAAGGTAACTTTTGAGCTGATATTTAAAAAATTGGCGGCATTGACGGTTCCATTCGGCTGGACAATTTTTATGATTCCGTCTTGCTGTACAACAAACAGCCTGCTGTCGCCAGCGTTGGTAATTTCGACCGGATTGGAGAGCCCGGTAGCAAATTCTTCCAAATTAATGTTTTGGGCATTAAGAATTAAGGAAGAAAAAATACTTACGCTAAAAAGTAGATTTTTCATAATATTTTGATGTTTAGTGGGTTGATTAGATGAATGAAAATTTCATACCAACAGGAATTTGAAAATTTCACTATAATTCAGGTGAAAAAATGCTAAATAGTAAAAAGAAATTAAAATGCCGATATATCTGAAAATAAACCGTTTCTGCTGTTAAAAAATTCATAAAATATAAAGAAAATCATTATATTTGCCGACTTAATTTAACGTAGTTATAACAAAATGCAAGGAAAAGGACTTATTACAATTGTTGCTATTGTCCTAGGGTTGATCTGCTTAAACGAGCTATTACCAACCTGGTACGCCAGCAAAATTGAATCGCAGATCGAAGCTGCGAAAGGAAACGAGAAAGAGATCAAACGGATAAAAGAAGATACTCTTAATCTAGGCTATACAAAGCTTTATTATACAAAAGCTAAGGACAAAGAAATGAAACTTGGTCTTGACCTGAAAGGGGGGATCAACGTTCTATTGGAAATCAACCAAAGAGATTTGGTAAATGATTTAACCAATTATTCTACCAACCCTGTTCTTATTGAAGCTTTAAATAAAACTGATGAAGCTCAGAAAAACTCTACAAAATCTTACATCGACAACTTCTTCGAACAATTTGATGCACTGAATAAAGCTAAAGGAACCAACCTTAAGCTGGCAGATCCGGAACTTTTCGGAAATACCAATTTATCAGAAATCAAGTACAATACTACTGATGAGCAGGTTAAAAGCATCATTAAAAGAAGAATTGATCTTTCTGTAGGAACAGCTTTTGAAGTGATCAGAACAAGAATTGATAAGCTGGGAGCGGTACAGCCGAACGTTCAGAGAGTTCCTGGTACTGCCAGAATTTCTGTGGAAATGCCTGGTATGAAAGATATCGATAAGGTGAAAAAAATGCTTCAGACTTCTGCAAAACTTCAATTCTGGGAAGTACAGCAGGTTCCTGAAATTGCGCCTTATTTCCAATCCTTGACTACAATGATTGCTGCAAAAGGAGATTCTATAGGAGTTGCCAAGAATGTTAACTTCATGAGCCTTTTACAGCTTGACAAATTAAGAAGTAATGGTGTTGCGAACGTAAAATTATCTGATACTGCTGCTGTTAACAAGATTTTGAACAGCAAAGTAGCACAGTCTTTACGTCCTGCTAACATTAAATATACCCAGTTCATGTGGGGATACAAGCCTGAGGCTACAAGTCCTGATGACCTGGTACTGTATGCTATCAGAGGTAGCATCAATCAAAAAGCTCCGGTAGACGGTGCGGTAGAATCTGCAAACATCAGTTATGATGAGTTAAGCAGAGTGGTCGTAGACATGCAGATGGACTCTAAAGGTGCTAAAGAATGGAAAACCTTAACAGAGAAAAATGTTGGTAAACCAGTTGCCGTTACCTTGGACGGAAGAGTATATACAGCACCTAATGTGGTAAATGCTATTCCTAACGGTAGAACTCAAATCTCAGGTAACTTCTCTCAGGAAGAAGCTAAAGAATTGGTTGACGTTTTAGGAGCAGGTAAATTACCGGCAGGAGCTAAAGTGGTTCAGGCGACTCAGGTAGGTCCGTCTTTAGGACAGGAATCTATTGATGCCGGAATGATTTCATTCATTATCGCATTCTTGATTATTATTGCGTATATCATTTTCTATTACGGTGGTGCAGGAGTGTACGCTGTAATTGCAATGATTATCAACCTTTTCTATATTTTCGGAATTATGGATTCCGGAGACTTTACCCTTACGCTTCCTGGTATCGCAGGTATCGTTCTTACGATGGCCATGGCGGTAGATACGAACGTAATTATCTATGAAAGAACGAAAGAAGAATTATTTGCAG
The DNA here is from genome assembly GCF_000737705.1 of Chryseobacterium soli. Lineage (GTDB taxonomy): Bacteria > Bacteroidota > Bacteroidia > Flavobacteriales > Weeksellaceae > Chryseobacterium > Chryseobacterium soli. The sequence continues at coordinate 1,099,509 of NZ_JPRH01000001.1, forward strand.
GAAAAAACATTCTTGAAGCTTATAAAGATGGTTTCAAACATGCATTGAGTGCAATTGTTGATGGTCACTTAACGACATTATTAACGGCTGGAGTACTTTTCTTATTTGGAACAGGTCCTATCAAAGGATTTGCTTTAACCTTAGGAATTGGTATCTTAATGACATTCTTTACTTCAGTATTGCTTTCAAGAGTAATGATCTTCACAAGATTGGAAAAAGGAAAACACCTTTCTGTTTGGACTCCTCCTACGAAGAATCTATTCAGAAATACGTGGATCGACTTTATTGGTAAAAGAAAATATGCTTATATCATTTCTGCTGTACTTACGATAATCTCTCTTGGATCTATGTTTATTCATGGTTTCAAATACGGGATTGACTTTACAGGAGGTAGAAACTATATTGTCAGATTTGATAAAGATGTAAATGCTGAAGATGTTGAGCAGAATTTAATCAAAGTATTTAAGACAGAAGACGGTAAAAACTCTTCCGTAGAAGCAAAAACTTTTGGTAATGCTAAACAGCTTAAAATTTCTACAGATTATCTTATTGATGACGAATCTTTAAAAGCTGACCAGACTGTTGAACAGAAGCTATATGACGGTTTAAAAACAAATCTTCCTTCTAATATTTCACTGCACGATTTCAAATCTGCTGATAAAGAGCATGCAGGAATTATTTCTTCTGAGAAAGTAGGTCCTACAGTAGCAGACGATATCCAGACTCACGGTATTCTTGCAGTGGTTGCTGCATTGGCAGGGATCTTTATCTATATCTTATTCAGATTTAGAAAATGGCAGTTCTCTCTGGGAGCGGTTGCAGCTCTATTCCATGATGCGGTAATTATTTTGGGAACGTATTCATTACTTCACAAGTATATGCCATTCAACATGGAGATCAACCAGGATTTCATTGCAGCGATCTTAACGGTATTAGGATATTCAATCAATGATACAGTTATTATCTTTGACAGAATTAGAGAATATCTGAGAGAAAAGAAGTCATTAACATTAGCTGGATTATTTGATGACTCTATTTCTAGTACGCTAGGTAGAACATTCAACACTTCATTTACTACCATCCTTGTAATTCTTGCCATCTTTATTTTTGGTGGAGATAACCTGAGAGGATTTATGTTTGCGATGTTAATCGGTATCGGATTCGGTACATACTCATCCATATTCATTGCTTCGGCAATTGCTTATGATTTCCTTAAAACAGGGAAAGAAGACGAAGTACATGGAAGAACAACTTCAACAAAAGAAGAACTTGCTTCAAAGTAATTTGAACTACAATAAATAAAGTAAGGCCGTTTCGAAAGAAGCGGCCTTTTTTGTTTCCATGATGCAATAGATATTTACTTAACTATATAAACATCAGGAAAAGCAAGGGTATAAGGGAAACAGAAAGATAATTAATTATGGTAATTATATAAATTTTACATTAACCCTGCTCTCTTATTATTATGACTCTGTCATTCTGAATGTAACGGAGTGAAATGAAGAATCTGAGCTATCATGGGATTCTTCCTTCGTCAGAATGACACTGGTGTAAAATTGTATAGAGTCGCCTTAATTATTATACTTCTTTAATATTGTGAAATTTAGAATCATTATTTTTTAGATTTCGTTATTTTTGCAAGATTATGGAAAATTCAAAAAAACAGGCAGCCATAGGCTTCATATTTATCACACTGCTGATTGATATTACAGGATGGGGGATTATTATTCCCGTGGTTCCGAAATTAATTGAGGAACTTATTCATGCAGATATCAGTGAAGCTGCAAAATATGGCGGCTGGTTAGGCTTTGCCTACGCTTTTACTCAGTTTATATTTTCTCCCGTTGTAGGAAACCTGAGTGACAAATACGGAAGAAGGCCTATTATCCTGATCTCCCTCTTTGGATTTGCTGTAGATTATATTTTCCTGGCACTGGCGCCTACCATCTGGTGGTTGTTTCTCGGAAGAATTATTGCCGGGCTTACAGGAGCCAGTGTAACAACAGCCAGTGCGTATATTGCCGATATTTCCACAGATAAAGACCGGGCTAAAAACTTTGGACTCATTGGAGCTGCATTTGGATTAGGCTTTATTATCGGGCCTGTATTAGGTGGTTTATTAGGCCATTATGGTGCGAGAGTTCCTTTTTATGCAGCGGCAGGTTTGTGTCTTTTAAATTTCCTTTACGGGTATTTTGTTCTTCCTGAAAGTTTAGATAAAGATAAAAGAAGAGAATTTGACTGGAAGCGTGCGAATCCGATCGGTTCCCTTAAGTTTTTAAGAAAGCATCCTGAAATTTCAGGGTTAATTGTTTCCCTTATTTTGATCTATATTGCAGGCCATGCAGTGCAGAGCAACTGGAGCTTTTTCACCATGTATAAATTCAGCTGGACAGAAAGAATGGTAGGCATTTCCCTGGGAGTTGTAGGATTATTGGTAGGCTTGGTACAGGGAGTTCTTATACGATGGACGACGCCAAGATTAGGAGAGCAGAAAAGCATTTATTACGGTCTTGCACTATATGCAATCGGAATGTTGTTATTCGCTTTTGCATCTGAAGGCTGGATGATGTTTGTATTTCTGATCCCTTATTGTCTGGGTGGAATTTGCGGACCAGCACTTCAATCGGTGATTACAAAAAATGTACCCTCTAATGAACAAGGTGAGCTTCAGGGATCATTAACCAGTTTAATGAGTGCAACTTCCATTATAGGACCGCCGATGATGACGAATTTGTTTTATTTCTTCACTCATGATGAAGCCCCGTTTAAATTTTCGGGAGCGCCTTTCTTTTTGGCTTTTATCCTGATGGCGGTAAGTGTTATAGTAACTTATTACGCTTTTCAGAAACAGAAAATTAAAAAATAAAAAAACAGGGAATCCAATTTGGGTTCCCTGTTTCATTGTGAAAGAATGAGTATATATGGAAAGTGATTTTTTACATTACTTATGTTACTGTCAACTGATTATCATTAGTAGCTGTATTATTGAAGTAAATATAATTAAAAAGTGAATATAATTCTCTATACATTGAATTAATTTTTTGTTAAGGGTTGATTACAGGACAAAATGCTGGATTGTAGAAGTTAGATGTCAGACATGAGATTTCAGACATTACATCGAACTATAAATTAATAACATAGCCTAAACACCAAAAAACAAACACAAAACACTAAAAAATAACAACTGACAACCAAACCCCGTCAACCAATCCCTCCGAATTATTAAAATTTATTTAAAATTCGTATTTACCTATAATAATATGTATAATCTTTTGTAATTTTACAGCATGGAATTAAGCATTGGAGAAATGGCACTGATTGCGATAGCAATCGTTGTATTATTCGGCCCGGATAAACTTCCTCAGATAGCACGTGACTTAGGAGCGGGTGTTAGAAAGATGCGTGGCGCAGTGGAGGACATCAAAACTGAAATTATGAAAGAAACTGACAACCCAGTTTCTGAAATTAAGCGCGAGATTGAGAAGGTGAAGGATGCTGCTAAAGACTTTAATCCAATGAAAGATGTTCAGAAAGATATCCTTAGTGATCCGGCGGTTTCTAATGAGCCTCCAAAACCCAAGCCTGCCGACGATGAAACGCATGAAGGACCTGTAAGCAGATAATTCATGGAAGAGCTTATTCAGGAAGATAAGAAGGTCTTTTTGTACCTTAATAATTTGGGAGACACTTCTTTTGACCAGTTTTGGATGCTGATTTCAAGCACATGGATCTGGGTTCCGCTTTACATTATATTTCTTTATTTTTTATATAAAAATTTCAAACTAAGATCTTTAGTTTTTATTCTTTTATTTATAGCAATCGGAGTTACGGTTTCGGATCAGTTAGCGGGTATTTTCAAATATGGAGTCGCCAGGCTGAGACCTTGCCATGATCCCGCACTGGAGCATCATATGAGGATTGTAAAATGTGGCGGACAGTTTGGATTTTATTCTGCCCATGCCTCTAATACGTTCTTTTTAGCAACTTATCTCGGTATGTTGTTAAAAAAGAAACTCAGTTGGTTTCCTTATGCTATATTTGTGTGGGCTATAGTGGTTTCCTATAGTCGCATATATTTAGGAGTGCATTTCCCGATGGATATTTTGGTGGGGGCGTTTGTTGGAATTTTATTGGGAGTGATCTTTGGTGCACTTGCCAAAAAAGTCATCAACAAACAGAATATAACACCATGAAAAAACATTTATTACTGGGAGCATTAGCCTTTACCTCGTGTACACTGTACGCTCAAGACAAAAAAACGGCAGACGAATGCTTTAAAAATGCAGATTACAAATGTGCAGAAGAACAGTATTCAAAACTGGCGGAAAAAGAGCAGATCCAAAAATACCAGGCGGAATATTATGACAATCTGGGCACCGCTCAAAGAAGGCTGGGAAAGACTGCTCTGGCTTTTAAATCCTATGAATCAGCTTTGAAGGCTAATCCTATGTCAGTTTCTGTCTATGCCAACCTGGCTTCTCTATACAGCCAGAAAGGAAATAAACCCAAAGCTTTGGAATACATTGCCAATGGACTTCGTGTAGATGCAGAAAATCCGGATTTATATTTAACCCGTTCTAAAATTTACGACAGCCAGGGTAAAAAAGAGCTTGCTATCAAAGATTTAAACCAGATTTTAACCTTTGCTCCGGACAATATTTATGCAAAAACCGGATTAGCAAGCCTGAAGAAAAATAATGGCGATCTGGAAGGAGCTTTAAAAGATTATAATCAGTTGATTTCAGAAAAACCTGAATCCCTATTGTACAATGGCAGGGCAGATGTTTATTTTAAAATGAAGAAAACAAAGGAAGCCCTTTCTGATATTAATAAAGCCATTTCTATCGACCCAAAATTTGCACAATCCTATGTAACCAAAGCATTAATCCTGTTTGATGGAGCTAAGCAAAAAGAAGCTTGTGCTAATTTGGATAAAGCAGTCAGTTTAGGATATGAAAAAGCCGTGTTGGCGGATTATTATGCTAAATGCCTTGCAAAATAGATTTATTGCCATGATATGGTCTTTCCTGTACATTAAGTCGGGTGGACTATCAATTTAAAAATTACTAAAGTATATACATGCTGAATATCGTTCTTGTAGAACCGGAAATACCCAATAATACAGGTAATATCGGAAGATTATGTGTGGGGACAGAAAGTAGACTGCACCTCATTCATCCGTTTGGATTTGTGATTAATGATAAAAATTTAAAAAGATCCGGCCTGGATTATTGGGTACATCTTGATGTTTCCGAATATCCCAATGTTGATGAGTGGATAAAGATAATTCCCGATCAATCCCGTGTGTTTTTAATGAGTTCACATGCTGAAAAATCATATTTAGAAAACGATTTTCAGGACGGCGACTGGCTGGTTTTCGGCAAGGAAAGTGTAGGTTTGAGTAAAGAGGTTTTAGATTCTTTTGACAATCATTTAACCATTCCGATGTCAAAATTAATCCGAAGCTTTAATATTGCCAATTCAGTTGCTTTTGTGATTGGTGAAGCCAAAAGGCAGATTGATCTGAAGGTGTAGAGGATTGGTTTTTAGTTGACAGTTGTTGGTTTTTAGTGTTTGGTGTTTAGGCTGTATGTTAAGTCTGAAATCTGATGTCTGAAATCTCCTAATCATTATGATAAGGTTTTCCCTGTAAGATCTGGTCGGCTCTATAAAGCTGTTCAACGATAAATAAACGGATCATCTGATGCGTGAATGTCATTTTAGATAATGACATTTTTTCGTTGGCTCTGTTGTAGATGTCCTCAGAAAAACCATAAGCACCACCGATCAGAATATGTACTTTTTTAACGGAAGAATTCATCCAGGTATCAATTTTCTGAGCAAATTCCCGGCTGGTAAATTGTTTTCCTTTTTCATCCAGAATCACAACCAGATCATTTTTGTCGATACCGTTTATGAAAAGTTTAGCTTCTTCTTTCTTTAAAAGGTCCGGTGACAGATTTTTGGCGTTTTTAACGTCTGGAATTTCAGTAATTTCAAAATTCCAGTGCTTGGGAAGCCGCGTAAGATAATAATTGATTAAAGAGGTGATTTCTTTATCGTCTGTTTTGCCGATACAAAGTAAACTGATTCGCATTTCTTAAGAGGGTTTCAATAGAAAGTCCAAAGATACTATTTTTTGTGGAGGTACGATTGTGCCGGAAAAGAATAGGGGACGAACCGAAGTTTATGAGAGGATTTCTAAATGAAAATCAAATATCAATTCATCATAAAGTATTTCAGTTGAATAATCCTCAAATTCCTTATGTTCTAAAAATTCTGTATTTTTACAAGATCAACTCACTGTGATTAATTGAAATTGCTTTTCTGCATCTTTTTTTGATTTTTTAGCTTCTTTATTCGGAAGGTAAAGGTGTAATTTGAAAAAACTGTATGAAAGGAAACACAAATAAGATAAGATGGCTATAAAAGTTCCCAGGTTTATTATAAAGGTTCAGGATTTTTTTGATGATATCCATATTCCAGTTCTGGGAATATCGCTTTGGCAGTTGTTTCAGATTTATATCTCGGGAATTTTTAAAGGGAACATTGGAAGAAAAGCAGCGGCAATTTCCTGGAGTTTTACCATCAGTTTATTTCCATTTCTTCTTTTCCTGCTTTCTGTTTTACCGTATATGCCGCACTATGATAAATTGCAGTTTTATATTTTTGAAGTCCTGATGCATAACATTATTCCATCCAATATGGAACATGATGTAAGAGGATATATTGAGACCAATATTATCCCGAATATGAAGGGAATCAGTAATCTGACGATCGTTCTGGCACTGGTATTTGCAACCAACGGAACTTTTTCTCTTATTAATGGTTTTAATGAAAACTCGGACGAAAAGCTTACCGATGTAAAAGAATTCATCCTTTCTTTTTTTATTACCATAGGCTTTATTACCATCGTTTTTATGGCACTTTTCGGAGTCTATTATGTGGAGGTCGTTATGAAGCTTTTTACCCCGGCTTATGATGTTTCGTGGCTGGTGAAAAACCTTTCCAAGATTATTGGATTTGTCTCTTTCCCTCTGTTTTATTTTATCCTTCTGACCTTATTTTACTGGTTGGGAACAGTGAAAATTTCCAGATTCAGACAGGCAGTTCCGGGAGCTATTCTTACGACGGTATTGTTCGTGGCTACCACGTATTTATTTGCGATTTATGTGAAAGATATTGCCCGATACAACGTTCTTTACGGTTCCATCGGAAGTATGATTTTATTAATGGTTTGGGTGAATGTGAATGTCTACCTACTGTTATTCGGGAATGAGCTCAATATGGCCATCAGAAAATTACGGATCGAAAAATTAATGTCCGATGAAATTAAAAAAGAAACTGCCAATTACCATTTCATGATCACTGAACCCAGTGAAAGCAGCGAAGAACATCACAGAAAATTAGAAAATTACAAGAAAAAGGATTAATTTTCTATCAGGTTTGGATCCTTTTTAGCACTCATTCTTAATACGGTGAATCCCAAAACAGCAGATAAAAAAGAAGCGATCAGAATGGCAAATTTTGCCTCATCCTGAATCGGTATCTGATCTTTAAAGGAAAGCAATGCAATAAAAATTGACATGGTAAAACCTATTCCTGCCAGCAGGCCAACCCCAATCATTTGTGTCCACGAACTGTTTTGAGGTAGTGAACTTAACTTCATTTTAATGGCTATAAATGAAAACAGATTAATACCGAGAAGTTTTCCTGCTACCAATCCGCCAATAATCCCCAATCCTAGTGTACTGGTCACTCCCTGAACCATTTCGCTGTTAAAAGCAATATTGGTATTCGTTAAAGCAAATATAGGCATGATGAGGAAATTCACCGGAAGATGGAGTTTGTGCTCCAGTTTTTCCAAAGGTGAAATAGTGACATTGGAGACATTTGTCGGAATTGAAAAAGCCAGTACAACCCCCGCAATCGTCGCATGAATTCCTGAATGATGCAGGAAATACCATAAAAATAATCCCGGAATAATATAGAAAATAAGCTTTGTAACCTTGAAAAAGTTCAACAGAAATAGCAGAAGCGTTACCCCTGCGGACAAAAGTAAATAGATCCAATGAATCTGATCGGTATAGAAAATAGCAATTACTAAAATAGCTCCCAAATCATCCACAATAGCCAATGCAGCAAGGAAAATTTTGATAGAATTGGGAATTCTTTTTCCCAGCATAGAAACAATCGCCAGTGAAAAGGCGATATCAGTAGCCATAGGAATTCCCCAGCCGTTGGCATATTCCGTTCCGAAATTGAAGAACGTATAGATAAGTGCCGGTACCAGCATACCGCCTACCGCCGCAAAAATAGGCAAAGAGGCATTTTTGAAGGACGAAAGTTCACCTTCCACCATTTCTCTTTTTATCTCAAGCCCTACCAGCAAAAAGAAAATGGCCATTAATCCATCATTGATCCAGATGCTGACAGGATATTCCAAATGAAAGAGATGAGTCCCCACATTGTTGTCCAGAAAGCTTTGAAAACCTTCGCCTGCAGATGAATTGGCAATTAGTAATGAAGCCAGCACACAGAGAATAAGGATTATTCCTGAGGATTGGCTGCTGTTGAAAAATTTCTTGAAATATAGAGTTAAATTCATATCTAAGATTGTAATCGCCTCACGATGGAAACGCCGTCAATATCTTTAAGTTTTTTAAATGTTTCTTCCAGCTGGCTTTTGTTTTTCACTTCCAGGTTGATGTTGCCGGTAAAAATTCCGTCATTGGATTCAATAGACATACTCTTCATATCCATTCCCATACTGCCGCTGATGACAGCTGTAATATCATTGATCATTCCCATTCTGTCAAGCCCTTCAATCTCAATTTTAACTCTGTTTTTGAAGCTTTCGGCATTTACCCATTTTGCAGGAATTACCCTGTAATCGTATTGTGCTCTCAGGTTAATGGCATTCGGACAGTTATCACTGTGAACCTTGATTCCGTCAGAAATGGTGATGAATCCGAAAATTTTATCTCCAGGAATTACCGTACAGCATTTTGCGTAGCTATAATTCAGTTTTTCTCCGTCTTTTCCGAAGATAATCATGTCGAGATTCTGCTCTTTAGGCTCTACGAAATGCTGATTCTTCGCGGGTGATTTTCTGAATCTTGAAAGTAAATTATTAAACATATTCTTACTTTCAATATATTTTCTTAAGCTGCTTGCATCCAGTTCATTGGTTTGAAACTTAAGGAACAGCTCCTGGGAAGATTTAAGATTAAAGAATTTTTGAAGTTTGTTGACTTCTTCATCATTAAAATTAATTTTTGCGTGACGCAGTTTTCTCTGAAGAATTTCCTTGCCTTCGTCTACCAGCTGGTTTTTTTGTGAATTCAGATAACTTTTGACCTTGGACTTGGCTTTAGAGGTCACCACAAATTCCAGCCAGTCAGATTTTGGTTTCTGGTTCTGAGAAGAAAGGATGTCCACCTGATCTCCGTTTTGAAGAACGTACGAGATGGGAACCAGTTTTCCGTTAATTTTTGCGCCAAGACACTTCATTCCCAGATCCGAATGGACGGAAAAGGCAAAATCCAGTGCTGTAGCGTTGGTGGGAAGAATTTTAATTTCTCCTTTCGGAGTAAAGACAAATACTTCTTTTGAATATAAATTAAGCTTAATATTATCTAAAAGCTCTGAAGTTGATAAGTTTTGCTGCTGTTCAAGGATATCACGAATTTCAGTGACCCATCTTTCAAAATTTCGGTCATCGGAGCTTTGTTTGTAGCCTTCCTTGTATTTGTAGTGGGCGGCAACGCCTTTTTCAGCAATTTCATCCATTCTTTCAGAACGGATCTGTACTTCAATCCATTTTTTATCAGGTCCGAGTACGGTAAGGTGCAAACTTTCATATCCGGTAGAACGGGGTTGGGTGATCCAGTCACGCATCCTTGACGGGTTACTGTGGTATACATCCGTTACGATGGAATAAATTTTCCAAGCCAGAAATTTTTCATTTTTAGCATCGGATTTATAGATGATTCTGATGGCGTAATTATCAAAGACTTCCTCAAAAGAAACGCCTTGCTTCAGCATTTTTCTGTAAATGGAAGAGATCGCTTTTGCTCGCCCCTTGATGGTAAAATTAAGGCCTTCATCTTTTAATCTTTCAGAAACTTCCGTTTTGAATTCTTCGATGTATCGTTCACGGTTTTCTTTCGCGAGCTCCAATTTTTCCGTAATCTCTGTATAGACATCCGGATTGTTGTATTTTAAAGATAAATCTTCAAGTTCTGATTTGATGTTATACAATCCTAAACGGTGCGCCATGGGAGCATAGATGTAGACGGTTTCGGAAGCAATTTTCTTCTGTTTGTCCGGAGCCATGCTTTCCAGCGTACGCATATTGTGAAGACGGTCTGCAATCTTGATCAGAATCACTCTGAAATCTTCAGAAAGGGTCAGCAGAAGTTTTCTGTAATTTTCAGATTGTACGGAGATATTCTGATGGTTCATGATGGATATTTTCGTTAATCCATTCACAATATTGGCTATTTTTTCGCCAAAAATCTTTTTAATATCTTCATATGTATAATCCGAATCTTCTATAACGTCATGCAGAAGGGCACAGGCAATGGAAGTTGCTCCCAAACCTATTTCCGTCGCTACAATTTTGGCAACCGCAATGGGATGGTAGATGTAAGGTTCTCCGGATTTTCTTCTTTGATCTTTGTGGGCATCTAAAGCAATATCAAATGCCTTTCGGATAAGTTTGTTATTTTCCTCATCCAAAGTCCTGTAAGTATTAGAAATCAGGTCTTTATATCTTGCAAGGATTTCTTTGTTTTCTTGTTCTAAATCGTAACTCATTTGTGCTAATGCCTATATTTAAACGAAAATACGAAAATTTTTGCACTTTTCAAACACTAAAAAATCCGCAGAACAGGCCTGCGGATTTCCGGTTATTAGATTTAATGTATTTAAAATTTTAATTCTGAATCTATGCCCTGAGTAGAACTTTTTATTTTCACATCCGGACTGTTGTGTATTTCTGCCTTGCTCCGGGCATCGATGAATCTTTTAATATTATGGTATTCAGCTTGTTGTATGGTCATGTTTTCAAATAAATAGGTCTTTACAACAGAATTTTGATTGAAAATATTCTGAGCATTTTCCACCTGCTCATTGTCATGTACAGCCACACTGGCCAAATATTGAGTATTGTGTTGAGGATCGTTAACGTACACAATATACTCTGAGTTTCCAAAACCTAAACTTTCTAAATCTGTCTCAAGCTTTTTGTAATCACTGTGAGGTTCAAATAATCCAGCTAATATTTTTGACATGGTGATGGTTTTTAAAATTTCTACTTAAAGGTACTCATTAATTTTCATTTATTTTATAAAAAAATCAATATAATTTGTATTTTATTATTTTATCTATAATTTATTGTTAAATTATTTGAAAATGTCTATTGAACATTTGTTTAATATATTTGATTAAAATAACCTGTTTTTTACCAAAAAACTCTGCACGGATTATTGTGCAGAGTGTATAAGTTGGGCTAAAGCCTGTTTGTGTTAAATTATTCCCCCTTAATATTTAAATCCTTTCATTTTTGATTTCCTCAACAATTTCAGGATTCAATAGAGTAGAGATATCTCCGAAATTACTGAAGTCTCCCTCTGCAATCTTTCTCAGTATTCTACGCATAATTTTACCGGAACGTGTTTTCGGAAGCCCGGAAACAAACTGAATCTTATCAAGTTTTGCAATAGGACCGATCTGATCTGCAATCAACTGGTTGATTTCCTTTTTAAGATTTTCTTTCTGACGGCTTTCACCGGTTTCTTTTAACGTAACGAATCCGTACAAAGCGTTTCCTTTAATATCGTGAGGATAGCCTACAATTGCAGATTCTGCAACGGCAGGATGCTGGTTGATGCTGTCTTCAATCGGTGCTGTTCCCAAATTGTGTCCGGATACGATAATAACATCATCCACGCGGCCTGTAATTCTATAATAACCGACCTCATCTCTCAATGCACCGTCTCCGGTAAAATACTTTCCTGGAAAGGCTGTAAAGTAGGTTTCCTTGTATCTTTGATGGTCTCCCCATATGGTTCGAGCGATTCCCGGCCATGGGAAACGGATGCAAAGATTTCCCGTAACCTGATTTCCTGTAATTTCATTGCGTTTGTCATCCATCAGTACAGGCTGGATTCCAGGTAATGGAAGGGTGGCATAGGTAGGTTTTGTAGGTGTTATAAAGGGAAGCGGAGAAATCATGATGCCTCCTGTTTCTGTCTGCCACCAGGTATCCACGATAGGACATTTCTTTTTTCCGACATGATCGTTGAACCAGTGCCATGCTTCATCATTGATTGGTTCCCCTACGGATCCGATTACTCTTAATGAACTTAAATCATGTTTATCTACCCATTCTGTGCTTTCTTTTGCTAAAGAACGTATTGCGGTAGGAGCGGTGTAGAACTGGGTTACTTTATGTTTTTCAATCACTTCCCAGAAGCGGTCCGCCTCAGGGTAAGTAGGTACCCCTTCAAAAATTACGGTGGTGGCCCCGTTACAGAGCGGTCCGTAAAGGATATAGGAATGTCCGGTGATCCACCCGATGTCTGCGGTACACCAATAGATATCATTTTCCTGGTAATTGAAAACATTTTTAAAAGTATAGGCCGTGTAAACCATATATCCTGCACAGGTATGAAGCATACCCTTTGGTTTTCCGGTAGAACCCGACGTATACAGGATGAAAAGCGGATCTTCAGCATCCATAATAACCGTAACGAAATCCGGAGAAGCTTTTTCGTAAAGATCAGCCAGCCAGTGGTCTCTTCCTTCCTTCATGCTAATCTCGTTATGGGTTCTTTTTACCACTAAAACATGTTCTACGGTAGGAGTCTTTTCCAACGCTTCATCTACAATGCTTTTCAGATCTAATACTTTACTTCCTCTGTAGCTTCCGTCTGAGGTAATCACCATTTTAGCTCCACAGTCATTTACTCTTGACGAAACGGCCGCAGCAGAAAATCCGGCAAAAATTACCGAATGAACCGCTCCTAATTTTGCGCAGGCCAGCATAGTTACGGCCAGTTCCGGAATCATCGGGAGGTAGATGCATACGCGGTCTCCTTTTTCAATACCCATTTCACGGAGTACGTTGGCAGTTTTATTCACTCTTGTATAGAGTTCATGGTAGGAAATGTGCTGGGCTTCTTCTTTAGGATCATTGGGTTCCCAGATAATGGCTGTTTTTTCACCTCTTACGGAAAGATGGCGGTCGATACAGTTTTTGGTGATATTTAATTTGGCGTCTTTAAACCAGGTAATTTTGGCTTCACTCATATCGTACTTCACCACCTTACTCCATCTCTGATACCATACAAAGTTTTGGTCCGCTATCTTATCCCAGAATTTTTTAGGATTTTTAATAGACTTTTTATATTCCTCAAAATAATGCGGTAAATCTTCTATTAAGTAATTTCTCATATCCCTTTCTTTTTTGAAATTGTAATGTTTATATTTTAAATTTATGTTTAATTTGTGGCTTAAGCCCTATATCCCCTGATTTTTTCCTGAATTTCATCAATGATTTTTTCATCATCAATGGTTGAAGGAATCTGAAATTCTTTACCATCAAGTAAAGTTCTGATGAGCTTTCTTAAAATTTTCCCCGAACGTGTTTTTGGTAATCGTTTGACAGTCATTGCATTTTTTAAGAAGGCTACGGCCCCGATCTTTTCACGAACCATCTGAATGATCTCTTTTTCCAGGTCCTGCTCAGTGATGAGAGAACCATTCTTTACTACAACGGTGGCAAAGGGAATTTGGCCTTTTAGATTATCATCAATTCCCACAACGGTGCATTCTGCAACGTCCGGATGAGAAGAAACAATCTCCTCCATTTCCGAAGTGGAAAGCCTGTGGCCTGCAACATTAATCACATCGTCCACTCTTCCTGTGATGAAAATGTATCCGTCTTCATCTTTTATGGCGCCGTCACCGGAGAAATAATAACCGTTATATTGTGATAAATAGCTTTTCTGGTACCGTTCATAATCTTTCCAGACGCCTAAAAGGGCTCCGGGAGGAAGCGGAAGTTTGATAATTAAATAGCCTTCCTGATGAGCATCCAATTCATAGCCGTTTTCATCAAAAATTTTAATGTCATATCCGGGAATCGGTTTGCCTGCAGAAGCTCTTTTGATGGTGTAATTCTCATCATAAGTCATGAGCCCAAGCATCGGCCATCCTGATTCTGTCTGCCACCAATGATCAATAGCGGGAACCCCAATATGCTTTGCAAACCAGTCCAATGTAGCTACATCACACCGTTCTCCGGCTAAAAACTGCTTTTTGAAGTGGGACAGGTCATATTTCCTGACCAATTCTCCATTGGGATCTTCTTTTTTAATCGCCCTGATGGCAGTAGGCGCGGTAAACATGGCAGCAACTTTATATTCCGAAATGATTCTCCAGAATGTTCCGGCATCAGGAGTCATAATAGGCTTTCCTTCAAAAATAATAGTGGTATTTCTGTTGAGCAGAGGTCCGTATACTGTGTAACTATGACCAACAGCCCAGCCAAAATCAGACGCGGCCCAATAGGTTTCTCCGGGCTCTATTCCATAGATATACTTCATGGAAAATTTCAAAGCTACAGCATAACCTCCGGTATCGCGAACGATTCCTTTTGGTTTTCCGGTAGTTCCTGAAGTGTACAGTAAATAGAGTGGGTGGGTAGATTCAACGGAAACGCAGTCTATGGGTTCTGAATTTTTAACCAGTTCTTCATAATCAATAATCCCATCAAACATTTCGTGTTTGTTTTCAGTGAGTCTGCGGTTGTAAACAATGATGTGATCTACCTTATCCTGTGCCAGCTCAATGGCTTTTTCAACAAGCGGCAGATAAGGAATTCTTTTCGCTATTTCTACACCGGCTGTTGCAGTAATCAATGCTTTAGGTTTACAGTCATCAATTCTTACCACCAGTTCATGCGGTGCAAAACCTCCGAAAACAACATTATGAATCACACCGATTCTTGCACAGGCCAGCATGGCGAAAAGCGTTTGCGGGATCATCGGCATGTAAATTACTGCTGTATCGCCTTTTTTCAGACCTAAAGAAGCGAGTCCTCCGGCAAATTTTGCTATTTCCTCTTTCGCTTCATTAAAAGTGTACTGAAGTTTCTGATTGGTGACCGGAGAATCATAAATAATAGCGGTTTGCGCTCCGAAACCATCTTCAATATGTTGATCGATGCACAAATAGCATATATTAAGCTTTCCGTCTGCAAACCACTGCGGATAATTATTTTTGTCCGGCGAAAGAATATCGGTTGGGAATTCAAACCAGTTGATATTTCCGGCCTGTTCTTTCCAGAAATTTTCTTTGTCTTCTATACTTCTTTTGAATAAGGCATCTGAATTGATCATGGGTGTTGGTTTTTTGGTTGTCTGTTGTTGGTGTTTAGCCTATAAGCCGTGTTGATAGTCTGAAATCTGGCATCTTGCTTCTTTACTCTCCTTTAATAAACATTTCCTCAATCTGCTGCATTAGCTTCTTAATAGAATAAGGTTTTGTTACATAAGCGTCGGCGCCCATTTCCAGACCTTTTAAGATATCTTTCGGGTTGTTTTTTGCACTCAGAAAAATGACTTTTGTATCTTTCAATTCTGTGTCCTGTCTGATAATATCTAATGTGCTGTAGCCGTCTAAATTCGGCATCATGATGTCCAGAAGAATAACATCGGGAACCATTGTTTTAAGGAAATCCAATACTTCCGTTCCGTCTCTAGCTATATATACATCATAACCGTTCTTTTTGAAACTGTATTCCAGTGACATTAAAATTTTATGTTCATCGTCCGCAATGATGATCTTTTTCATACTGTACTTTGGTTTTGTTCAACTTCATCTTGTATTTCTTTTTCGGGAAGGGTAATCGTGAAGGTTACTCCCAATCCGCTGTTTTCGGCTTTTATAGTTCCGTGGTGGGCTTCTATGATCTTTTTTGAAATCGCCAGACCAAGCCCGCTTCCGGTAGGTTTTAAAATATTCTGATTTCTGGACTGATAAAATTTGTCAAAAATCATTTCAAGATCTTCCTCAGGAATTGTTTTTCCGGTATTGAAGATTTTAATAATCAATTCATTTTCCTTTTCAGATAACTTTGCTTGTATCGTTCCCTGTTCATCTGTAAATTTTAGGGCGTTTCCCAAAATATTCTGGAACAGTTGAATCATTCTTGCTTCATCATATTCAAAAATATAATGATTCAGGAGATCTACCTCACTTAAATGAATGTTTTTTTGTTGGATGAGGTGAAGCAGGGGATTGACTGCTTTTTTATAAGTGTCAATAATATTGTTTTTTCCGATGTGCAGAACGATTTCACCATGCTGGAGCTTATCAAGATAAAGAATATCGTTGATGATTTCACTCAATCTGTCTGATTCCGTAATGATGTTGTTTAAAAATTCTTTTTTGATGTCTAACGGAATATCATCATCATCCGCTAAAATTTCTCCGGCTGAACGTATTGCGGTAATGGGAGTTCTTAATTCATGGGCAACCGAATCCAGGAAATCATCTTTCTGACGGTCTTTGATGATGAGGTTTTCGTTGGCTGCTCTTAATTCATGAGAAAGGAGCTTAAGTTCATCAGACTGTTCCGTTAGTTTTTTATTGATGGTGATATTTTCTTTAGATTCCTCGAGAATGTTTAAAACCTCCTTTAAAGATATCTTGTCTTCTTTCGTTACCCCTTCGATCAGGATTTTTGCCGAAGCGGTTCCGATTCTTCCTGCCAGAAGATTTTCTGAAAATTTGATAAACCTTGAATCTGCCGTTTCAGTTTTTGAATCGATATTGTATTTTAAATTAAATATTCTCAACGCCTGTTCGGTTTTATTTTTACCTAAAAAACGCTCCAGAATATTTTTAATATCAGAAACATAGGCGGTTCCGCGCCAGATAAATGCATTTTCGTGGTTTTGGATATATTTATCGATATCAACATACAGTTCAGCAAAATTCCTTTCGCGGTAATTACCTTTGATGCTCACTGAAATAATAGCAAATAAACTGGTATTGACTAACATCGACCAGAAAAAGATCTGCGGGATTCTGCTTAAATAAGGAATGCTGAAAAAATTAAAAACATCATAAATACCTCGTAAAGCCCCCTTGAATTCCTGATTGTAGGAAAAATAATACTGTGGAATGATCAATCCGAAATAGCAAATCGCCAATCCGGCAAGAAGTCCTGTGATGGCCCCTTTGTAGCTTCCCCTTCTCCAGAAAAGTGCTCCGAAAAATGCCGGCGCCAGTTGTCCGATCACTACAAAAGAAATCAATCCTACAGAATCCAGTGACGTTTTAAGGATAAAATATTTATAAAACCCAAATGCCATAAGCACCAGCGCGAAAATACTTATCTTTCTGATATTGGTGATGGTTCTTGTATTTTGAACCTCATGTTCTGATTTGAATTTCCCTAACAATCCATAAGGAATGATCAGGTTGTTGGTAAGCATGATCGATAAGGTGATGGCAGAAATAATAATCATTGAAATGGAAGAGCTTAATCCACCCAGAAATACCAATACGGTGATTAATGTATTGCCAAAATGCTGCGGAATCAGGATAGAGTAGAATTCAGGATTTACATTCTGTCCATTAAAAATAAGTCTTCCGCCCCATGCAATAGGAAAAATGAAAATGGTAAAAATCAAAAGATAAAGCGGGAAAAACCAGATAGCGGTTTTGATATGTTTTTCCTGTCTGTTTTCAACGATAGCGGTATGAAATTGCCGCGGAAGAATACAGATTGCTGTGGCTGAAATCATGCATAAAACCATCCAGTTTAAAGCACCTTCAATTCCGTTAAACGTGTTTTTTTGTTTAAAATCTTTGAACTGACTGGCTTTTTCATAAATATCTGTAAATCCGTCAAAAGCAAAATAGATCACAAAAAGCCCTAAAATAATGATAAAAAACAGCTTTAAAAAACTCTCTAAAGCGATAGCAGAAATGATTCCGAGACGTTTTTCCGATGCATCCACATACCGCGTTCCGTAATAAGAGGAAAACAGGGCAATCAAAACAACGACAAAAGTTGCATTATCAGTCAGTATATTTTTTGACATTGGGGTTTCTGTCACTAAATGAAAGGTTTCTGAAATCGCTTTGATCTGCAATCCAATGTAAGGAACAATGGCGAAAAGACAGACAATGGTAATAATAGCACTGAAACTTCTGCTGTTTCCGTAGCGTAAAGAGATAAAATCGGCAAGACTGCTTATTTTATTCACTCTGGAAATTCTTACAATGCGGGTATTGATGAAAATCCATGCGGGAATAATCATAACAGGACCGATGTAGATCGGAAGATAGTTAAGCCCGCTTGTAGCCGCTACTCCAATACTTCCGTAATAAGTCCATGCCGTACAGTATACAGCAAGTGATAAAGCGTAAATATAAGGATTGTTGATCCAGATTTTACTCCTTTTTTTCTCAGCCAGATGGGCAACCAGGAACAAAAGTGCCAGGTAGAGCAAGACAACGATAAATAAAGCAAAACTACTCATCATATCTTTTTACGATTACAAAAGATACAATGATAGAGATCATCCATACAGCGAACATATAGATCAGAATGGTTGGATATCCGAAAACCTCCCTTTCACTGTTAAACAACAGTGAGATAGGAATGCTGAAAGCAATCATCAGTCCGATGCTCAGGATAATCAGTTTTTGTTCGTGTCTTTTTTTCATGAGTAATAAGAGACCATTGATGAGTGCCTATATAGAAAACTCATCAATGATCAATATGATTGTTAAGCTTTGTCGTCCGAATATTCACCAGTTAACGCATAATATCCGAAAATTGCCAGTCCACCGGAGATAATGGGCATCAGTACAAACATAATAATGATCCCGAATACCAGATCCTCCTGTTTTCCTGAGGTAATTTTTGGAATCCCCATGACAGTAATTCCAAAATATCCCACCACCAAAGCCATTAAGATCCAGAGAATGCCAAATATTTTTTTTAGTCCGTTCATTTTAGTAGTATTAAAATTAATAAAAATTTAAGTGATTCAATGTTTAATCGTGAATATTATTGTTCTTATTTTTAAGATATATTAATCCTATCAATAAGCAGACAGCAGCTACCCCAATCGGATACCAAAGTCCCTGAAGATACCATGTCGGATGTCCTGCATCTTTTCCTACCGTCACCAGATAAGTGGCAACTGCCGGAAGAAGTCCTCCAAACACCCCGTTACCGATGTGATAGGGCAGCGACATTGAGGTATAACGGATTCTCACCGGGAACATTTCTACAAGGAATGCTGCGATCGGACCATACACCATGGTAACAAATATCACCTGGATAAATACAAGGAATACAAGATACCATTTCGTATCATCACTCAGTCGTAATGATTGTGAAACTTTCGGTTCCTCAGCTTTGCCTTCTTTTATCACCGGCCCGCTGGCAGACCAGTGGACAATACTGTCTTTTTTGATTAATGTTCCGTCTGTAAACAAGGTTTCTTTATGAAAAGTAATCAAACTGTCTGAAGCAATATCTTTGTGGATTTTAGCGGTTCTTTTTTCTGTAATTCCGTTCGCAGCAACCGTTTTGCTTTCAAGATTAATGCTCTTGTACATGCTGTCGTAAATAGGGCGGTACGATAAAATGGCTACCAGCATTCCCGTCATCATAATGGCTTTTCGTCCGATCTTATCCGAAAGCCATCCGAAAAACACAAAAAAAGGAGTCCCTAAAAGCAATGCAGTAGCCATCAGGGAATCAACCTGTGCTGATTCTACATTCATTACCTTTTGTAGGAAACTCATCGCATAAAACTGTCCGGTATACCAGATGACCCCCTGACCCATTGCAGCACCAAATAGTGCCAGCAGTACAAATTTGAAATTGTATTTATTGCCGAAGCTTTCTTTTAAAGGATTTTTAGAAGTCTTTCCCTCGCTTTTTGCTTTGGCGAAAAGGGGAGATTCTTTCATGTTTTTTCTGATCACATACGAAACTCCGACCATTAAAATAGAGATCCAGAACGGAACTCGCCATCCCCAGGAATCGAATTCATCTGCCGAAAGGGTGTTTTTCGTAATCAAAATAACAATCAGTGAAATGAAAAGTCCCGCTGTAGCAGTAGTTTGGATCCATGAAGTCCAATAACCTCTTCTGTGAGGTTGTGCATATTCTGCAACATAAGTGGCAGCGCCTCCATATTCTCCTCCTAATGCTAATCCCTGCAGTAATCTTAAAATTAAAACCAAAACAGGAGCCATAAATCCGATGGTTTCATAACTTGGAATACATCCGATCAGGAAAGTGGAAAACCCCATGATTAATAACGTAACAAGGAAGGTGTATTTTCTTCCGATGATGTCTCCTAATCTCCCAAAAAACAAGGCTCCAAAAGGCCTTACGACAAACCCTGCTGCGAATGTAGCCAGAGTGGATAAAAATGCTGCCGTAGGATTATCTGCCGGGAAAAATTTTGTAGCTAAAACAACGGCTAGACTTCCAAAAATATAGAAGTCGTACCATTCTATCAGGGTGCCGAGTGATGACGCAGTAATCACACTCCATATCGTGCGGTTTTTCTGCTTTTCGGTCATGTTATCGTATTGGATTTCGCTCATAGTATTTGATTTTAGATAGTAGTTAAAAGTGATAGTTCATCCTGTTTTTCTTACAGATAAATTTGAAACTGAAGAATAAATTCGCCTTTTGAAGAAGGTTTTTCTGTCGGGCTGTTATATACCGGTCTGGTTGAATATTGGGTAGTGATCTTAGCGTGATGTCCATCGATAAGCCAGTTGGCACCGACATCGAATTGTGAAGAAGATTTGTCAAACGCCTCAAAATTTTTATAGGTGTAAGCTGCAAAAGGTTGAATCCTTATTTTTGGTTTTTCTGTCTGGCTTGGTAAAAGCAATCCGGCCTGTGCGTAGATAATATTACCTGTTCCGATGGTGGGTTGTAGATTTCCCGGGCCGGCGATCGCTTTATTTCCGATAAAATTAGGATCAGTGGAAGCGATATTCATAATTCCCAGATTTCTTATGTAATTCGGTCCGAATTGGTAATTGTAATAGCCTGCATACGCTGAAACGGCCATTTTGTGCTTAGCATTTCCAAGAGGTATATCCGCAAAAGCATCTACCGCTACAAGAGTAATGTCGTGTTTTTCTACGGTTGAATTCACTGAAGTTCTTGTTCCGTCTGCCTGATGATAAAAGCCGGCACCTACATTGAAAACTTTCTTTGTTCCCAGATAAGAACCCACTTTAAAGGGTAATGTATTCGATTCCTCATCAAGAAACTGATATTCCACATATCCGGCTTTTGAAAAGCTGGGATTTCCGTTGTTGTCTACCGCGACAGCTTTCGAAGGATCTGTTACATTCACTGGAACCAGATCCGTAGCAAAAGGTTTGTTTAAACTGAACCGGTACTCCAGTTTTCCATACTTTCCTTTAGCAAACATTCCCAGCTGCCTTGCAAATTGGTCTGAATTATCAATTAAAGGCCATGAAAAGATAGGGGAGTCTATGGTAAGAAAATTTAAGGTGGACCCCATTGTCATTCGGGAAAGTCCCATATAGTAATGCAGTCCGGCACCGAAAGATAAACTGAATTTTCCGGCTTCCCCAGGTAAAATAACTGCATATTCGTTCCATGCATCATGGAAGAATAGTTGAGGTTTTTTTCCGTTTCCATAGCCACCAGTTCCGGTTGTTCCCGAAGCACCTCCATTGATGAAGGTCTGGTTGTTGATTCCGAAATGAACCAGGATCATATATCTTTTAGAAATCTGAGCGTACGCCAAGGCGCGTAATCTTCGGTTTCCCAGGCTCCAGGAATTGTCAGTAGCTTCTCCGCCCACCATACTCCCAGGGTTCATTTGGGTGTTTCTTACCCAAAACTGGTCCCAGAGAATGAACCTGACGTATTTGTCGCCTTGTGGAGTAATGTTTAATTTCAACCCGCTTCCATAATCAGGAGAGCCTTGTGAATAGAGTGAACTGCTAATTAATGCTAATCCAATAAATGTGAGTATTTTATTCATAAATTATCAATTTTTTGGCGTTAATTTTGTGAATGCCAAATTGTAATTAATTATTTATGTATAAAAATTTAATATATATTAATGGTAATAGTATAGTTGTTGGTTAATAGTTGTTGGTTATTGGTGTTTGGCTGTTGGTGTTTAGTATTGAATACTTGGTGTTTAGTCTATTTGTAAAGTTGGTAGTCTGAAATCTGATGTCTGGCGTCTAATGTCTGACTATCCAAACCTCTACTTCTTAAACCTCTCCCACTTAATCAGCATGTATTTGTCTGCAAACTGAGTGATAATAATGCCGGAATCTTTAAGGTTTTCTTCCTTAGCAATGTAATCCACTAATTCGTGCTGCTTTAAAATTTTATATACCGGATGGAACTCAGAATGAGGAGGCCTTGTGATGTTGTATTTCTTAATCCATGAGCTTATGGTGACATGAGAAACGCCTATAATACGTTCTATTTCACGGTAGCTTAATCCTTCCAGATACAATTGAAGGGCCTTGGTTACATAGTAATCATCAATCTTTTTGCCTAATTTTTTTACCGTAAAATAATAATTACAGTCCTTACAGTGGAAGCGTTGCTTCTCATTGACAATACCGCTTTTTACAATTTTGTCACTGTTGCATTTGGGGCATTTCTTTTCCATGTATAGTATTTTAGCAAATATATAATAATTTAGCAAATTTATAAAAATCAAATAAGATATATTATCTTGTAAAATAGATTTAAACGAAAAAAATATCTTTTTAATTTGGATTGTAAAGTTATTATGCTTTAAATTTGCCAAAAAATTCAGATAAATAAATGGAAATAGAAGTTTCCTCATGCGAACATCTAATGTATGTGAGTGAAATACAGCAGGAAATGTATGATTCTGCGCAGCGTAGAGGAACGGGAATCGCAAAACGTTCCATCGAATATTTAAGTAAAAAGATTTCGGAAGGCAATGCTGTGGTGGCTACCGAAAATGGGGAATGGGTAGGTTTCTGTTATATTGAAACCTGGTCACATGGTCAGTTTGTGGCAAACTCAGGGTTAATCGTTTCTCCGAAATTCAGGAACAGAGGTGTTGCAACCCTGATTAAAAATAGGGTTTTCCAGTTGTCGAGAGAAAAATATCCTACTGCAAAGGTGTTTGGATTAACAACAGGTCTTGCGGTAATGAAAATAAACAGCGACTTAGGGTATAAGCCGGTTATTTATTCTGAACTCACACAGGATGAAGAGTTTTGGAACGGTTGTAAGAACTGTGTGAATTATGAAATTTTAATGATGAAGGAACGCAAGAACTGTCTGTGTACAGCAATGCTTTTCGTTCCTGATAACAAGATAGATAAAGAGGCTGAAAATATTCAGTCCAAAGAAAAAGAAAGTAGTGAGGTAAGCCGGGCAGAGGAAAAATCTGCGGAAGAATTACCTCTTATAATGAATAATAATAAAAAGAATACAGATGAAAAAGAAAGTAGTCTTAGCGTTTAGTGGTGGATTGGATACCTCTTACTGTGCAAAATATCTTAGTGAAACATTAGGATATGATGTATATGCAGTAACTGTGAATACAGGAGGTTTTTCTAAAGAAGAAGAAAAAGAACTTGAAAAAAAAGCCTTCAATCTTGGGGTAAAAGAATACAGGTGCATTAACGCTCAGGAAGATTACTACAATTCATGTGTAAAATATCTGATCTTCGGGAATGTATTGAAAAATAATACTTATCCGCTGTCTGTAAGTGCTGAACGTACCATTCAGGCACAGGATATTGCAAAATATGCCATTGAAATCGGGGCTGATGCGATTGCTCATGGAAGTACGGGAGCCGGAAATGATCAGGTTCGTTTTGATCTGATTTTCCAGGTGATGTGTCCGGAGGTGGAAATCATTACGCCCATCCGTGATATGGCTCTTTCCAGAGAAGAAGAAATTGAGTTTCTGAAAAACTACGGCTATGATATGGAATTCCATAAAGCTCAGTATTCTGTAAATAAAGGCCTTTGGGGGACTTCAGTTGGAGGAAAAGAGACATTGACTTCTCGATACAACCTTCCTGAAGAAGCTTATCCTTCGCAGATCAAAGAAACGGTGCCGTCAGAACTGGAGATTGAATTTAAAAATGGTGAAGTGGTAGGAGTGAATGGTGAACACTTTAAACATTCTGTAGAAGCCATCCAGAAAATTGAGGCTTTAGCTTCGGCGTATGGAATCGGCCGTGATACCCACGTTGGAGATACCATTGTCGGGATTAAAGGACGGGTAGGATTTGAAGCGGCGGCGGCATCGGTGATCATTAAAGCACACCATTTATTGGAAAAACATACCCTTTCAAAATATCAGCAGATGATGAAATCACAGTTATCCGACTGGTATGGAAACTGGCTTCATGAAGCATTATTCCTGGATCCTGTGATGAGAAATATAGAATCCTTTTTAACGGATTCTCAGGAAACAGTTAGTGGAAAAGTATTTATAACCCTTCATCCGTACCGGTTTGTTTTAAATGGAATTGAATCTGTACATGATTTAATGTCCGATAAATTCGGAAGTTATGGAGAGGCAAACAGAGCATGGACAGGAGAAGATGTGAAAGGATATACTAAAATTGTAAGCAATTCTTTAAATATATATCATCAGATAAACGGAGGAAAAATATGAAGACGGTAGGAATTGTGGGAGCCAATGGATATACAGGAAGCGAACTAGTTCGCGTGCTGGCTTTTCATCCCAATGTGACATTGAGTTTTTTATATAGTCGTTCCAATTCGGGTACAAAGATTTCTGATCTGTACCCGGATTTAGGGACAGTTTGCGAAATGGTTTTGACGGATACACCAGAAGAAGTGGATATTCTTTTTCTATGTCTTCCACACAAGGAAAGCCAGAATTGGCTGGGGCAATATTCCGTGAAAGAAGAAACATTGGTTATTGATCTGGGAAATGATTTCCGTCTGGAAGGAAATTTTGGAAACAGAAATTTTATCTACGGACTTCCTGAAATCAACAAAAAAAATCTTTTGGGAGTCAAAAGTATTGCGAATCCGGGTTGTTTTGCTACAGCGATTCAACTGGCGTTACTTCCGCTGGCGGGAAAAGGCTTATTGAAAGAAGTATACACCACGGGGATTACCGGCTCTACAGGTGCGGGGCAGTCTTTACAGGCAACCACCCATTTTACGTGGCGGAATGATAATATATCAGCATATAAAACACTGGCCCATCAGCATGTGGATGAAATTTTACTACAGCTGGTTGAGTTGAACAACAGTGAAGTTAACCTTCACTTTGTGCCATGGCGCGGGGATTTTGCAAGAGGGATTTTTACAAGTTCAACCCTAAAAACAGAGCTTGAACTTTCAGATATTGATCAGTTGTACCGGAATTTTTATGAAGATGAACCGTTTGTAACGGTAAGCAGCAGGGCAATTGATCTGAAACAGGTTGTCAATACGAATCGCTGTGTGATTCAAATTGAGAAAAGTGGAAATGTAGTCGTTATTCACTCAGCGATTGACAATTTGTTAAAAGGAGCTTCCGGACAGGCCGTACAAAATATGAACATCGCCATGGGCTGGGAAGAAAATCTGGGATTATATTTAAAACCGATAGCTTTTTGATGTAAAAAGTATCATGTACAATGTAAAAACTGAATAGCCAATAAGCTAGTCGTGAATTTTAAAAACTCCAATCAAAACCGACCTAGGAAAATGAAGCGTTAAGAAAAATAGTTTTGTGAGCGTTAAGAAAATTCCACTGTTTGAGTGCGACACAAATAGTAAATCGAAGAACTAATATTTCAATTCGCACAAGTTTTGGGATTTTTAGAGAACAAAAATATTTTTTAGCGGAATTTTCCAGTCTTGAACTTTTGTTTCTTTTGTTTCAAGACAAAAGAAATTAATTAAAATAAAAAAATGAATTTATTCAACGTATATCCATTATTCAACATACATCCTGTAAAAGCCGAGGGATCTTTTCTTTGGGACGAAAAAGGAGAAAAATATCTTGATTTCTACGGAGGTCATGCCGTAATTTCTATTGGACATAATCACCCTTATTATCAGGGAAAACTGAAAGAGCAACTCGAAAAAATATCATTCTATTCCAATTCTGTGCAGAATGAACTGCAGACTGAGCTGGCAGATAAACTGGGAAAACTCTCAGGATATGAAGATTATAACCTTTTCTTATGCAATTCCGGAGCTGAAGCCAATGAAAATGCTTTAAAACTGGCTTCTTTTCATAACGGAAAAAGTAAAGTCCTGTACTTTTCAGGTTCTTTTCATGGGAGAACTTCTGCGGCGGTTTCTGTAACGGATAATCCTAAAATTGTTGCGCCGGTCAATTATTCTGAACGGTTTATTAAATCCGATTGGAATGATATTGAGCAGCTTGAACAAATTTTCAAAACGCAGGGAAATGACATTTCATCTGTTATTATCGAAGGAATTCAGGGCGTAGGAGGTATTATGATCCCCACTCAGGAATTTTTATCTAAAATCAAAACACTTTGTGAAGAATACAATGCAGTGTTGATTATGGATGAAGTACAGTCGGGATACGGAAGATCCGGGTATTTCTTTGCCCATCAGGAATTTGAAATTCAGCCGGATATTATTACCACGGCAAAAGGAATGGGAAATGGCTTTCCGATCGGTGGTGTTTTGATTCATCCGAAATTTGAAGCAAGCAATGGTCTTTTAGGAACAACGTTTGGCGGAAATCATCTGGCATGTGCTGCAGCAATCGCTGTGTTGGATGTTATGAAAGAAGAAAAGCTAATGGAAAATGCCCAGCATATGGGCGATTATATTGAACAGAAAATTAAAGATTTCCCACATATTAAATCGATACGAAGGAAAGGCTTGATGATCGGAATAGAACTGGATAGGGACTGTTCGGAAGTGAGGAAAGAACTATTGTATGATCATCACATTTTTACGGGGAATTCCAATGATAAAAGTGTATTGAGGATTCTCCCGGCACTGAACATCGGAACCCAGGAAACTGATCTTTTCATTGATGCCTTACAAACGGTATTGAATGCTATTTAACCTTATGTGTACTTCTTATGTTGTATAGTTTAAATCAATACAATAAATAAGATAAAAAATCTTTAAACATCAAAACAATGAAAAATTTTACCTCTGTAAGCGATATTGAAAACTTACAGGACATTATAAAAAAAGCGTTACAAATTAAAGAAAACCCTCTTTCCGATACAGAAAAAGGAAAAGGAAAAACAATAGGCCTTGTATTTTTAAATTCAAGCTTAAGAACGCGTTTAAGCAGCCAGATCGCTGCACAGAATTTAGGACTTAATGTATTGACATTAAATGCCGCCCAGGAAGCTTGGAATCTTGAATTTGCCGACGGAGCTGTAATGAACGGGGATACGGTAGAGCATATCAAAGACGCCATTGAAGTATTGAACCAATACTGTGATATTATTGCAGTCCGTTGTTTTGCAGGAATGAAAAGTAAGGAAGATGATGTGAATGAAAGCATTATGAGCCAGTTTGAAAAACATGCAAAAGTTCCTGTTGTATCCCTTGAATCAGCAACCCGCCACCCATTGCAAAGTCTTGCCGACTGTATTACCATCACAGAAAACTGGAAAGAAGAGCGTAAGCCGAAAGTAGTTTTAACCTGGGCGCCACACATTAAGCCTATTGCACAAGCTGTAGGGAATTCTTTTACAGAATGGATGCAGGAAATGGATGTCGACTTTGTGATTGCCAACCCCGAAGGGTATGATCTTGATAAAAACTTCACAAAAGATACAAAAGTATTTCATAATCAGGATGAAGCATTAAAAGATGCTGATTTTGTTTACGTTAAAAACTGGTCGTCTTTTGACGAATATGCAACTATGCCTGAAGTGAAAGAAAGCTGGATGTTAACCGCTGAAAAACTGGAAAATACCAACAATGCTAAAGTAATGCACTGTCTTCCGGTTCGTCGTAACGTAGAATTAAGCGATGAGGTAATGGACGGTGAAAACTCTATCATCTATCAGCAGGCTAAAAACCGTATTTTCTCTGCACAGGCTGTTTTTTCAGAGATTTTAGATGAATTAAAATCTAAATAAAATCAAACCTAGGTTTACATTCGCAAAAAAAACGTTTACAATGAAAGAAAAATTATACATCATAAAAATCGGCGGTAATTTAATTGATGATGAGGCATTATTGAACGAGTTTTTAGAGCAGTTTTCTGAAATTACGGAAAAGAAAATTCTGGTTCACGGAGGCGGAAAACTGGCAACCACGTTGGCGGATAAATTAGGTGTTGAACAAAAAATGATCAACGGACGAAGAATCACGGATAAAGAAACGCTCGATATTGTGGCAATGGTGTATGCAGGAAGAATCAATAAAAATATAGTGGCCAAACTGCAGCAGAAAAAGTGCAAGGCAATAGGTTTTTCCGGTGCTGATGCAAATTTAATTAAAGCAAAAAAAAGAGAACATGCTGAAATAGATTTCGGATTTGTGGGTGATATTGAGAAGAAAAGTGTGAACAAGAAGTTGATTTCAAAATTAATTAAACTAAAACTTGTCCCCGTGTTTTCAGCAATTACCCATGATAAAAAAGGAAATCTTTTTAATACAAACGCAGATACGATTGCTTCGGTAATTGCTCAGGCTTTATCTGCAAAATATGAGGTAGAATTGTTGTATTGTTTTGATAAAGAAGGAGTGCTCGAGGACGTGGAAAATCCTAAATCCGTTATTAAAAATATCTCTGAAGAAGAATTTTCTGTTTTAAAAGAAGCCGGAAAACTCCATAAAGGAATTCTTCCCAAACTTGAAAATGCATTGGGAGCCGTGAAAAATAAGGTGTCTAAAGTATTCCTGATCAAAGAAACCGAACTGAAAAACCATATACAAAACCATCATGCAGGAACTGAAATCTGTTTATAGTAAAGAAGAGCTGTTTAACAATGCGGTTGAACTGCTGAAGAAACTGATTGAAATTCCTTCATTCAGTAAAGATGAATACAATACTTCCGTAGAAATCGAAAACTTTTTTAAAAAGCATCAGGTCCCTACCGAACGTTATAAAAATAATATCTGGGCCGTTAATAAGCACTTTGATGATGCTAAACCATCTGTGTTGCTCAACACTCATCACGATACCGTAAAACCTAATAAAGCTTATACGCTGGATCCGTTTGTAGCCATTGAAAAAGAAGGAAGACTATATGGCCTGGGAAGTAATGATGCAGGCGCTTCGCTGGTGTCTATGGCACAGGTTTTTTTACATTTCTATGAAAGAGAAGACTTGGATTATAATCTCGTAATTGCTTTGACAGCGGAGGAAGAAATTTCAGGGTTTGATGGGATTGAAGGACTTTTCCCTCAACTTCCGAAGATAGAATTGGCCATTGTAGGAGAACCAACGCAGATGAATCTGGCTATCGCAGAAAAAGGACTACTGGTGATTGATGGAGAAATGAAAGGAACCCCTTCCCATGCCGCACATCCGAATAATGACAATGCGATTGTAAAATGTCTTGAAGACCTTCAGCATATTGTGAATTTCAAATTCCCAAAGGTATCGGATTATTTGGGTGAGGTAAAAATAACATTATCGGGAATTCAGGCCGGAGTACAGCATAACGTAGTTCCTGAAGCCTGTCATTTTACACTCGATGTGAGGGTTACGGATGAATATAACAATCAGGAAGCTTTTGAGATCATTCAGGCACAGATGAAATCTACATTGACAGCGAGGTCTTTTAGGTTAAATTCTTCGAAAATAGAAAGGGATCATCCTTTTGTACAGGCAGGATTAGCTATTGGAAGGACAAGTTACGGATCACCAACATCATCTGATCAGGCCATTATTCCCTGTACCTCAGTGAAAATTGGACCCGGAGACAGCAGGCGCTCCCATACTGCGGATGAATTTATAGAAGTAAAAGAAATAGAAGAGGGGATTGAAATATACATCCAAATTTTAGAAAAAGTCTTGTAGACATCAGACACAGATATTCAAAGTCTGAAATCTAACATCTGAAGTCTAATAAAAAAATGTTTTGACCCAGCCCTGTATGGCAGTAATGCAGCGGATCGTTTTTAATAAAGATTTATGCAAAAAACAGAATTAGGAACATGGTTTTTATTGAATGTGGAAATTGTTACAATTTTTCAATAATAAAGGAAGCCATACCGGGCGAAGTCAAAATAAACTTGAGTGTTTGCACTCAATTATTTAAATAAAGAAATTATGAAAAAAATATGGCAGAAGGATAACCTGGCCACCAATATAGCAGTCAATACATTTACCGTAGGTAAAGATCTTGATTTTGATGAACGTTTAGCGAAATATGACGTTAAAGGTTCTATGGCGCACTGCAAAATGCTTGCAGAAGTGGGAATTATTTCAACAGAAGAATCCGAACAGATGCTCTCTGTTCTGGAGCTTGTCTTAGAAGATATTAAAGCAGGAACATTTGAGATCGATGCTTCGGCAGAAGATATCCATTCCCAGATCGAAGCGATTTTAATAGAAAAATTAGGAGATACAGGAAAGAAAATCCATACGGCACGATCCAGAAACGATCAGGTGCTGTTGGATATCAAGCTTTATCTTTTAGATGAAATCCGTGAAATTACAACCCTTACGGACGGTTTTTTCCAAACCCTGATTCAATTGGCAGAACAGCATAAAGAGGTATTGCTTCCGGGCTACACTCATCTTCAGATTGCAATGCCATCTTCTTTCGGACTTTGGCTGGGAGCATATGCAGAAGCGTTGCTGGATGATGTGGAAATGCTTTTTTCCGTGAAAAATATCATCAATAAAAATCCTTTAGGTTCGGCTGCAGGGTATGGATCTTCCTTTCCGATCAACCGGGAAAGTACGACCTATAACTTAGGATTTCAGTCGATGAACTACAATTCCGTATATGCGCAGATGACCAGAGGAAAGTCTGAAAAAATGCTTGCGATGGCGATGGCGACGTTAGCCGGAACACTTGGGAAATTTGCATATGACGTTTGCCTGTATCTCAGTCAGAACTTCGATTTTATAAGCTTTCCGAAGGAATTTACCACAGGGAGTAGCATTATGCCGCATAAGAAAAATCCGGATATCTTCGAATTGGTAAGAGCGCGTTGCAACAGAATTCAGTCATTACCGAATGAGCTTATTCTGCTTACCAGCAATCTTCCTTCAGGCTACCACAGAGATGTGCAGCTAACCAAGGAAATACTTTTCCCTGCGATTGATTCTTTAAAAGAATGTCTGGAAATTTTAAACTATACCTTGCCTAATATTCAGGTGAGAGACGGGATTCTGGAAGATGAAAAATACAAATACCTCTTCAGTGTAGAAAAAATCAATGAAGAAGTTAAAAAAGGCAGTTCCTTCCGTGATGCCTATGTAAAAATAGGGCAGGAAATTGAAAATAACGAGTTTGAATTTGAAGTAGGAAAACTCAGCCATACCCATCAGGGAAGTATAGGAAACCTTTGTTTAGATAAGATTGAATATCAGTTTAATAAACTGAAAAATAAAATATTGGGTTGATAGTAAACCATTAGGAGTATTGAAGCTTAAGTCAGATCTTAATCACTTTAAAAATCTTAATGGTTTATAAAATTATTGAAAATTAGTCCAGATCAATTTTAAATTTAGTGGATTTTTTCACCTCATGCAGTACGATAGAGCTGTGGTATTGCCCGATATTAGGGATGTTTGAAATAACATTAACCGCAAAATCATTATACGAATTAATGTCTTTCGCAATGATTTTCAGCATATAATCATATTCACCTGAAAGGCTGATGATTTCCTGAACTTCATCGTGTTTTTCAATGTTTTTTTCAAAAGTTTCCAGTACTTTTTGAGACTGTTCCTTGAGACGGACATTGCAATATACCACAATATTAAGGCCTAATTTTTCGCGGTTTAAAAGACCTACATATTTTTCAATGATTCCCTGTTTTTCCAGCTGTTTGATACGTTCATACGTTGGGGTAAAAGTAAGACCGATCTTTTCTGAGATTTCTTTTACAGAATAAGTAGAGTCTTCCTGAATAATACTGAGAATCATTTTGTCTTTAGCGTCCATATATTAGTTTGATAGATAACAAAAATATTAAGAAAAAATGAGAATAGTGTGTGATTGAAGGTTTTTAATTTTTTTGAAAATTTAGTTTTGTCATATCGGGGAAATGTTATATCTTTGCACCTAATGAATAAAAAAGTATTTATATCATTAGATTTACCGGGCGAAAGCGCCCTTTACGATATTTATTGTTATTAAGCGAAGATTTTTGTCTTCGCTTTTTTTATGTAAAAAAATTAAGATATTATGTTTACGATTACAGAACTAAGTACCGAGAGAATCAACAGTATACTGACAGAAGCTATGGCTTTTGCTGAAGGAAAAACTGCTAAAATTGAAGGAGAAGTTTTTTGTTCAAATCTCTTCTTTGAAGACAGTACAAGAACAAAAACAAGCTTTGATATTGCCGAAAGAAAATTAGGATTGCAGGTCGTTCCTTTCGATGCTTCCCACAGTTCCGTAAACAAAGGTGAGAGTTTGTATGATACTGTAAAGACAGTGGAGAGCGTAGGCGTAAACCTGGTCGTAATCAGAGATAAAAAAGACCGGTATTTTGAAGAATTAAAAGACATCAGCATTCCGGTGATCAACGGGGGAGACGGAACAGGAAACCACCCATCACAATGCATGCTGGATCTGCTGACGATCTACCAGGAGTTTGGAAAATTTGAAGGATTGAAAGTAGGGATTGTGGGAGATGTGAAACACAGCCGTGTGGCCAACTCCAATGCAGAAGCACTGAGAAGGCTGGGAGCTAAAGTGTATTTCTCAGGACCAGAACAATGGTTTGATGAAGGGGCATTAATTAATGGAACGTACCTTTCTGTAGACGAAATGATCAAAGATGTGGATGTATTAATGCTGCTGAGAATACAGCACGAAAGACACGATGCACAAATGAGTTTCTCCGCTTCTGAATACCATAAAAAATATGGATTGACGAAAGAAAGAGAACAGCTCATGAAAAAAGAAGCAATCATCATGCATCCGGCACCGATTAACAGAGGGGTTGAGATCGATACAGATCTTGTAGAGTGTGAACGTTCAAGGATCTTTAAGCAGATGCAGAACGGGGTTTTCGCAAGAATGGCTATTCTTAAAGAAGCGTTGGAAGAAAAAGGATTTAAATTTAAATAGATTGTAAAAAGTATAATGTACAATGTGAAAAGTAAGAATACAGAGTACATCTTACAACTGACATTGTACAAAAAAAGTAAAAATGAAAAAGAAATTAATATTAGAATCCGGAGAGGTTTTTCACGGAGAAGGTTTCGGAGCAGAGTTGGATACTGCTGGTGAAGTGGTTTTTAACACCGGGATGACAGGATATCAGGAGCTGATCTCCGATCCGTCTTATTGCGGTCAGATCGTTTGTATGACTTATCCACTGATCGGAAACTACGGAATCAACCGTGACGACTACGAAAGTATTGAACCGGCTATTAAAGGTCTTATCGTAAAAGAACTTTGTGACCTGCCTTCCAACTTCCGTACGCAGATTACTCTAGACGAATTATTCAAAAAGAAAAATCTTTCAGGGATTTCAGGAATTGACACAAGAAGACTGACCAGGATTCTTCGTAACTCCGGAGTTGTAAAAGGAAAGATCGTAAATGATGATGCTGATCAAAATGCTGTTGTTGAAGAATTAAAAAGAACGACTTTCCCAACCAACCAGGTGGAAATGGTTTCTACAAAAACACCATACGCCAACCCGGGAAGAGGTTTCAAAGTGGTATTGGTAGATTTCGGTTCCAAATTGGGAATCATCAGAGAATTATCTCACAGAAACTGTGATATCATTGTCGTATCCCACGATACAACAGCAGAAGAGATCTTATTAATGGATCCGGACGGGATTATGCTTTCAAACGGTCCTGGTGACCCGGAGGACAACCAACAGGCACTGGAAATGGTCCGCGGATTATTAGGTAAAGTTCCTATTTTCGGAATCTGCTTAGGACATCAGCTGATAGGTCTGGCTTGTGGAGCAAAAACGTTCAAGTTAAAGTTCGGACACAGAGGTGGAAACCACCCGGTTTTAGATTTAGCAAAAAACACGGTTTCTATCACTTCCCAAAACCATGGATATGCAGTAGACCAGGAAAGTCTTAAAGGAACAGACCTTGTAGAAACACACATCGCATTGAATGACAGAACCAACGAAGGATTAAAACACAAAATCCACCCTTGCTTCTCTGTTCAGTACCACCCGGAAGCAAGCCCTGGCCCTGAAGATGCAAACTACTTGTTTGATGAGTTCATTACATTGATGGAAGATTTTAAGAAATAAGAGAGACATCAATAAGTAGATAGTGACCCTGTCATTCAGAACGAAGCGAAAGCGCAGTGAAGAATCTTTTGAATTAAAAATCAGATTCCTCGTACCTCGGAATGACAAAGCATGAAAAAATAAGTCAGATAAAAAGTAAAAAATACAAAGTCTGGAATCTTGGCTCTTAGCTCTGGAATCTTGACTTTCTCAAAACAAAAAAATGGCAAAACGTACAGATATAAAAACAATTTTAGTAATCGGTTCCGGACCAATCATCATCGGTCAGGCAGCAGAATTCGATTACGCAGGAACGCAGGCTTGTTTGTCTTTAAGAGAAGAAGGCTACAAGGTTATTTTGATCAACTCAAACCCTGCAACGATTATGACGGATGTTGAGATCGCTGATAAAGTATATATCGAGCCGATTTCACTTCAGTTTGTAAGCCACATCATCAGAAAAGAACGTCCTGACGCACTGCTTCCTACATTGGGAGGTCAGACCGGACTGAATATGGCGGTAGAATTACAAAACTCAGGAATTCTTGAAGAATGTAAAGTAGAAGTACTGGGAACTACACTTTCAGCCATCAACAGAGCGGAAGACAGAGATCTTTTCCGTGAGCTGATGAGAGAGCTGAACGAGCCGGTACCTGAATCTGATATTGTAAATACCGTAGAAGGTGCATTGCGTTTCGCTGACGAAATCGGATACCCGGTAATTGTTCGTCCTGCGTTTACCATGGGAGGAACAGGAGGCGGAATCGCTTCCACTGAAGCTGAATTGAAAGAGATTGCTGAACTGGGTCTTAAATACAGCCCGGTTACCCAGTGTCTTATTGAAAGATCCATCGCAGGTTTCAAAGAAATAGAATATGAAGTAATGCGTGATGCCAACGACAATGCGATTGTGGTTTGTAACATGGAAAATATAGATCCTGTAGGAGTACACACAGGAGACTCTATTGTGGTAGCGCCTTCACAGACGCTTTCGGACAGAGAATATCAGTTATTGAGAAATGCTTCCCTGAAAATCATCAGAGCATTAGGAATTGAAGGTGGATGTAACGTTCAGCTGGCCCTGGATCCTCACTCATTTGATTATTACATCATCGAGGTGAATCCAAGAGTTTCCCGCTCTTCAGCCCTGGCAAGTAAAGCAACAGGGTACCCGATTGCTAAGATTGCGGCTAAGATTGCAGTAGGATTAACGCTGGATGAAATCATGAACCCGGTGACCGGTAAAACGTACGCTTGTTTTGAGCCGGCATTGGATTATGTGGTTACTAAATTCCCAAGATTCCCTTTCGATAAATTCGAAACTGCGGACAGAAGACTTTCAACGCAGATGAAAGCAACAGGAGAAGTAATGGCAATCGGAAGAAACTTTGAAGAATCTCTACAGAAAGCAATCCGTTCTCTGGAAACCGGAATCAGACATTTAGGATTAAAGAAAAAGCAGGCTGATGCTTTAACCGATGAAGAAATCGAAAGAAGAATCAGAGTATGTGATGACGAAAGATTATTCATCATCGGAGATGCGTTAAGAAGAGGATACGACTGGGAGCAGATCGTAGAATGGAGCAAAATCGATAAATTCTTCATCTGGAAAATGAAAAAACTCATCGATTTCGAAAAAGTAATTGCTGATAACAAATTCGACTTAGAGACTTTAATTAAAGCTAAAAAACTAGGTTTTGCCGATTTGAATATCGCTCATCTTTGGGAAGTTTCTCAACGTGATGTGTATAATTTCAGACAGGAACACAAAGTACTGCCGGTTTTCAAAATGGTAGATACCTGTGCAGCGGAATTTGAAAGTGAAACCCCTTATTTCTACGGAACCTACGAAGAAGAAAACGAAAGTGTTGTTACCGATAAAGAAAAGATCATTGTTTTGGGTTCAGGACCTATCAGAATCGGTCAGGGAGTTGAATTTGATTACGCTACCGTACATTCAGTTTGGGCGATCAAAGAGATGGGGTATGAAGCGATTATCATCAACAATAACCCTGAGACAGTTTCTACAGACTTCTCGATCTCAGATAAATTATACTTCGAGCCGCTTACGGAAGAAGATGTAATGAACATCATTGATCTTGAAAAACCAAAAGGAGTGGTTGTACAGTTTGGAGGACAGACAGCGATAAACTTGGCAGATAAATTGGCAAGTTATGGCGTGAAAATCCTAGGAACTACCCTGGAAGACCTTGACAGAGCTGAAAACAGAGATAAATTTGAAAAAGCACTTCAGGAAATGGGAATTCCTCAGCCATTAGGAAAAACTTGTTTTACTAAAGAAGAAGCTTTGGTGATTGCTAACGAAATTGGCTTCCCGGTATTGGTTCGTCCAAGTTACGTATTGGGAGGAAGAGCCATGGAAATTGTGTACGATGACAAGGAGCTTACGTATTACATGAATAATGCAGTACAGGAAAACTCTGAACATCCGATCCTGATCGACCGTTACATTACCGGAAAAGAAGTGGAAATAGATGCGATCTGCGATGGTGAAACGGTGATTATTCCGGGGATTATGGAACACATTGAAAGAGCAGGAGTTCACTCCGGAGATTCAATTGCTGTGTATCCGCCACAAAATGTATCCCAGGCAGAAATTGATACTTTAGTAGACTATACCGAAAGACTGGCCAAAGGATTGAACGTAATCGGATTAATGAACATCCAGTACGTGTTACTTGATGGAAATGTATTCGTGATCGAAGTAAACCCACGTTCATCAAGAACGGTTCCTTTCCTTTCTAAAATCACGGATGTGCCGATGGCTAACCTGGCAACAAAAGCCATCTTAGGACAGAAACTGAAAGATTTAGGTTACAAAAACGGATTGGTTCCTAATAAAGAAGGAGTCTTTGTGAAAGTTCCGGTATTCTCATTCTCTAAACTAACGAAGGTAGACATCTCCCTGGGACCTGAAATGAAGTCCACAGGAGAAGTAATGGGGAAAGATACAACACTTGAAAAAGCGCTTTACAAAGGATTAATCGCGGCAGGAAGAAAAGTTCCGATGCACGGATCTATCTTGTTCACCGTAGCAGATAAACATAAGCAGGAAGCAGCAGATCTGGCAGCAAGATTCCATGAAGTAGGGTTCAGAATCTGGGCTACCGAAGGAACTGCTAAATTCTTTGCAGAAAAAGGAATTCCTTGTAAAATAGGGTATAAAATAGGAGAAGACGACGTTAATCTTATCGACCTGATCCAAAAAGGAAAAGTACAGTATGTAGTCAATACCATGACGAAAGGAAAGCAGTCCGAAAGAGACGGATTCCAGATCAGAAGAATGAGTGTTGAAAACGGAGTGCCTTGTCTGACTTCTATGGACACTGTAGAAGCAATTTTAAAGGTAATCGAAAGCATGACCTTTAAAATGAATGCAATGTAATTTCGAAAGAAATATATATCTTAATCCCTGTAAAGAAATTTACGGGGATTTTTATTTTGGAAATTAATTAGATACATTTGAACATGAGTATATTCACTTACCATCTTGTAAGAACATCGTATTGGTCAGCCCTTAAAGCTATTGCATTTCCACCTGTACCTAAAAATGTTAAAGGTTTAATTCATGCAGAATGTATGACTGCAATGACGTTGGGTTCTCCTGTTTTTTCACCATCGCGGATGCTGGTAAGGGAAATTGCAGTATTTGCCCAATGGGAAAACGAAGTAGTCATTGACAATTTTTTGTCCGAAAACAAGTTGGGTAGAATATTAGCCAAAGGATGGTATACCAAATTATCTTTTCTCAGGCAGTGGGGAAGCATAACGGGATTTAAGATTCCAACTGAAATGTCCGAAATAGAATCACCGGAAGCTCCTGTGGTTGCAGTTACCATTGCGAGAATGAAACTTCCCGAAATTCCAAGATTTATTCGTTGGGGAAGGCCCGTGGAAAAACAGGTTCGGGATCATCCGGGAACAACCTTATCTTTAGCATCCATTAGATTTCCCCGTACCGTCTCCACATTTTCCATTTGGAAATCGCAAAAGGAAATGACAGATATGGTACACGGCCATAGTACAGGTCATCAATCTAAAAAACACGTTAATGCAATGAAAGAAAGAAACAGAAAAGATTTTCATTTTGAATTTACCACTCTGCGTTTCCAACCGATTTCCGAACTTGGAGAATGGAAAGGACAAAAGAATTTTATACCTAACCTTACCAATAAAAATTAAGATGGCATTTGCGTATCCGATGCAGAAATTTCAGGACTGGTTTACCCAGCAATGGGTCATCCTAAGAGGCAGGAAAATTAACGCTGATGATTTTCCTTGGCTAATAGGTCCTTTTGGAAATTTAGAGTCAAACGGCGATGATTTTATCAGAAATTTCGCTCATCAGGAAAACCTCATTATTGACAGAGAAACTCCATCACGAGGCTTAATTCCGTCGATGAAAAAACTCAATTTATCAGAAATTGAATTCTCAAATTTATCCGAACAAGTCAGATTATTTTATGAAAATACAGCTGATTATGATTTAAATTTCTCCATACAATGGAATCCCTATTTTAAACTTTTCGGAGTATTGGTAAACAAACTATTCAGTATAAGAATCAATCAGTTAAACATTCCAACGGAAAATAGTAAAGACGGTGAGTCTTTAAACAGTGAAATCATCACACTTATTGATCCTGTTTCGAATGAAGTAAAGTACACCTTTTGGTTTAGAGCCATTAAATCAAGCCGTAAAGTTGTCTATTCAGGAATATATGGAGTTTGTACGCTTCCGTCAGGAAAAACCTGTATAAAAGCAGTTTTCCCTTTACCCAATGGAAATGCGACTGTTATTATGAATCCTGGCGTTGGAGAAGATGGGGAACTGATATTAGATTCATCGGGAAATAAATTTGGAGATGCCGGATTTTACTTTCTGTTGAAAGACTCTAAAGGGGAATATTGGTCACAGTTCATCAGATCTTTCCGTGATCGATTAATTATAAATTCTGAGGGTGAATGTATTTCAGCGGAACAAACGCTAACACTTTGGCATAAAACAGTGCTGAAATTCAATTATGTGATTAAGCATAAAAAATAAAGCATAGCTCATATAAAATTCTTAAAAAATACATGTCCACTTTTCGGTTGTAATCATGAATGCAGGTAATTTAAATTTGTAAAAAAAGAAAATGAATAATTTTAAATTGGAAGCATTGCATCATTTGAATTTTAAGTATTTAAATGACCTTTCTGAAACTGAACTCTCAGAGCATAATATTAAGAAAATAAAAGCAGATAAATTCCCGGGATTTCCTTGCAGGATTACTTTGGAAGATGCTGCTGTCGGTGAAACGGTTTTTCTCCTCAACTATGATTTTCATAATGTCAATTCTCCATACCGGGCAAACGGGCCTGTTTTTGTAAGGGCAAATCAAGTAACAAAAACATATGAAATCAACGAAATTCCGATCATGTTTCATCACAGATTACTTTCAATTCGTGGCTACAGCAAACAGGCAATGATGATTGCTGCTGATGTTTCCGAAGGAAAATTTTTAAAGGGAAAACTTTCACAAATGCTGGAAAATCCGGAAATTGAATACATCCATCTTCACAATGCGAAACCGGGATGTTTTAACTGTGTCGTAAAAAGAATATAAAAATACTTGTCCATTTTTCGGTTGCATAAAAACAGCATCCCTATTACTTTTGATAAAAAATTAAAAATGACAGCAATTCAGAAATTCAAAGAACTGCATGAGCAGAATGAACCATTATTGATTGGAAACGTTTGGAATGTTCAGAGTGCTAAGGTCTATGAAAAATCAGGCTACAAGGCAATAGCGACTTCAAGCTCGGCTGTCGCATTTAGCCTGGGCTATGAAGACGGAGAAAATATGAGCTTTGAAGAATATTTCTACATCGTGGAAAGAATCCTGAAATCGGTATCCGTTCCATTATCCGTTGATCTGGAAGGGGGCTATGGAAAAACTGCTGATGAGATTGTTTTAAACATTTCCAGACTGGCGAAGGCTGGCGTTGTAGGGATCAACATTGAAGACAGTGTCATCATTGACGGAACCAGAAAACTATTAAGTGCAGAGGATTTTTTTGAAAAATTAAATACAATTATTAAGAAACTTAAAGAACAGGATATTGAAATTTTCGTTAATGTAAGGATAGATCCATTTCTGTTAGGCGTAGAAAATGCAGTGGAAGAAACCCTTCAGCGGATGAAAATCATTGAGGAAGTGGGGGCAGACGGAATTTTTGTTCCATGCATTACAGAAGTACAGGATATTGAACACGTTATTCATGCTGCGCAACTTCCGTTTAGTGTGATGTGTATGCCGGATCTTCCTGATTTTAAAACCCTCAAGGAATTGGGTGTAAAAAGAATCTCTTCCGGTAACTTTTTAAATGGGTATATTTACGATCAGTTGGAGGCTGCTGTCCTGAAAATCAGTGCCGAACAAAATTTCTCACCAATTTTTATATCATGATGAAACTGACGGAAGACAGGATGTATCAGGCATCTTTAGACAAAGATTCCTCATTTGAAGGTAGCTACTGGATGGCGGTAAAAACCACAGGCATATTCTGCCGGCCGACCTGTACAGCCAGAAAACCCAAAAAAGAAAATGTAGAATTCTTTTTTGAAACTGAAAAAGCGATAGAAAAAGGTTACAGACCCTGTAAAATATGTAAACCTTTGGATAAATTGAATGAAACTCCGGCTTATATTCAGGGATTATTAGAGGAATTGCAGCAGGATGCGTCCTTAAAAATAAAAGACTCAGATCTTGTGGAAAGAAATATTGAACCAGTAACCGTCCGCCGCTGGTTCCTGAAAAATCATGGCATGACTTTTCAGGCTTTCCAAAGAGAATTCAGGATCAATAAAGCATTTAAGAAAATAAAAAGCGGAGAAAGTATTATTGAGGTGGCCTTAGATTCAGGATACGAAAGCTTAAGCGGTTTTAATGAACGCTTTAAAGGAATATTGGGAATCTCTCCGAAAAACACCCAAAAACAGAACATTATTGACCTTAAACGGATTGAAACCCCTTTAGGAACCATGTTCGCCTGTGCCGTGGAGGAAGGGATCTGCCTGCTTGAATTTACAGACCGGAAAAATATTGAAAAACAGTTTCAGTCATTATCTAAAGCAATGAATGCTGAAATCGTCCAGGGAGAAAACAAGCACTTTGTACAGCTTGAAAAAGAATTGAAAGAGTACTTTGAAGGGAAGAGGATTCAGTTTGATGTTCCATTATATACTACCGGAACAGAATTTCAAAAGAAAGTATGGGAATTACTAAGCCAAATACCGATCGGAGAAACCCGAACCTACAAACAGCAGTCAGTATTGTTTGGAAATCCCAAAGCTGTCCGTGCCGTAGGAACCGCAAACGGAATTAATAAAATTGCCATTATCATTCCCTGCCATCGGGTGATCGGATCAAGTGGTGAACTCGTAGGCTATGCAGGAGGAATATGGCGGAAACAGAAACTATTAGAACTGGAAGGCGCTATTTTATTATAAAATCTAATCTTCGGATAAAAGCATTAAAACATTCGAGGTAAAGATCTTTTTAAGCAAATCCTTACCCCGATTTTATCTGACAAATCTCTTTAGGGCATTACAGAAGCTTACCGTCTAATTCAGTTTATAGTAGGGTGCTGAAAAATATTGACTGGGTTTAATGTAAGCCGTTTTCCGGTCAGGATCAATGATCCATATAAACCTGCGGATGACATCAGCTCCAAAATAATTGGCTCTCTGGGTTTTCAGGTTTCCCGTGAAAAATCCGGCACTTACATCTTTTAAAACAAGAGTTCCTAATTTGAAAAAAGGAAGAACACCATTTTTAGTGGTCACGCTTTGTCCGCTGGAATTTCGTAAAGTCTTTTCACCCGTAACCTTCAGCTTTTTTTCCAGATCTTTTTCGTCTGAAAACTCATTACTGTACAGCAGTCCTCCGGAATAACCCGATTGAAGAAGAAAATAAGCTTCGTGCTGCTTTCCGTCAATAACATTATCCCCGGCAATAAAAAGCTGCCCATTTTGCAGAAGCAGGGGAATAGCCTGATATCCTTTCACATCAGGTAGTTGATCATAGCTTACAAATTCATTATGATCATAATCGATTTTAAATGCCTTTCCTGCAAAAAGTCCAGTTCCTATTTTTCCGTCAGCTTCATGTCCGGTCAGTTCATTATTAGCAAACAGCACATTTTTCTTGATTAATTTCCCGATTTTCACCGTATTATTTTTACTGATATCATCTTTATCAAAAATAATATGATCCGCTTTTCTCTGCCGTTCCGGAGAGATGGAGGCATCTTCCATAGCGATTTGAAACATCAGATCCAGCGAATCCTTATCATTCACCAGAGTTTTTATAATGATATTATTATGTTTGGTCATCCGGAAAGGGATTTTTTCCTGCGCTGTTATGGTGAAAAATCCTGCGGACAGTATGCATAATAAACTTATTTTTTTTAACATAGAAAACGGTTAGGAATTAAAAATTTTAGAATGAGAAAAGTACCCTTTATTTTCGGAACAGGAAAGCAATACAGAATTAAAATTGAAAAGACCTACAATTCTTCTGCGTATTATTAATTTTGCAACTATCAACTATCAACTATCAACTATCAACTATCAACTATCAACTATCAACTATCAACTATCAACTCGATAAACAGAAGGTAAAATCTATTGCAATGATAGAAAGCATTTTATTTTAATTTCGTACTTTTAAACAAAAATTTACACGTGAAAAAGTTACTATTTGCACTTTGCATATCAGCTTCAGCTTTCAGTTTTGCACAAGATTATTCAGTACCGGCAGCAAGTCCGCGTCAGGTGGTAGAACAGCAGTTTTCAATGTCTAAAATCACAATAGATTACGGAAGACCAGGCGTTAAAGGACGTAAAATCTTTGGAGAACTCGTTCCTTACGGTCAGGTTTGGAGAGCAGGTGCCAACTCATCAACAAAAATTACATTCGGACAGTCTGTGAATTTCGGAGGGAAAATAATTCCTGCCGGAACATACGGTTTGTTTATTGTACCTACAGAAAAAGAATGGAAAGTTATTTTAAATAAAGATTTCCAGCAGTGGGGAGCTTATACCTATGATGCAAAACAGGATGTACTGGATGTTACCGTACC
The DNA here is from genome assembly GCF_000737705.1 of Chryseobacterium soli. Lineage (GTDB taxonomy): Bacteria > Bacteroidota > Bacteroidia > Flavobacteriales > Weeksellaceae > Chryseobacterium > Chryseobacterium soli. The sequence continues at coordinate 1,143,091 of NZ_JPRH01000001.1, forward strand.
TGTTAATAAATTGGCAGACAAGCAGGAGTGGTTTGAAATCACGCTGAATCCTACAGATGAAAACTCCGGGAATCTGGTGATTAAGTGGGATTTTGCTCAGGCAGAAGTTGCTTTGAAACCTGCAAAACCGGATGCTGTTATCAAAATTACAGACAAACTGAAAGAAATTAAAAAAATAGAATCTGACGCTGCAAAAGCAAAAAGCTAAGCATATGAATTTTTCGATTCAACCTATTTTAGAAAACCAGGAATATCAATTAATCCCCTTGCAGCAAGGGGATTTTGAATCTGTGTATGAAACGGCTTCCGATCCGAAAGTTTGGGAACAGCATCCCAATAAAGACCGGTACAAAAGAGAAGTTTTTGAGAACTTTTTCAAAGGCGCGATGGAGAGTGGTGGCGCATTCAAAATCATCGAAAAATCTTCAGGCGAAGTGCTGGGAAGTACCCGGTTCTATAATTTTGATGAACAGGAAAGCAGTATTTTCATTGGATATACTTTTTATGGTACAAAATCCTGGGGAAAAGGCATTAATCCACAGGTTAAGAAGCTGATGCTGGATTATATTTTTCAGTTTGTAGATAAAGCACACTTCCATATCGGAAAAGAAAATTTCCGTTCGCAGATTGCCCTGGAAAGATTGGGAGGAGAAAAAATTGCGGAAGAGGAAGTTGCCTATTTCGCGGAACCTACCAGAACCAATTTTGTATATGAAATAAAAAAAGAAAACTGGCACAATGAAAAAATATAAAATTCAAAAATCTCCTTTTGTAGTGCCTACTACAGACGGAAAACTGATTGAAGAGCACTGGGGAAATTCTACTCAGAATCCCAATATCTCCATTGCCCATATGGTAGCGCCGCCGGATTGGAGTGAACCCCATCAGACACCTCAGTTTGATGAGTTTACCATTATTGTTTCCGGTAAAAAGCAGTTTGAAATAGACGGGGAAATTGTTGTTTTAGAAAAAGGACAAAGCATTCTGGTTGAAAAAGGAGCCAGAGTACGCTACAGCAATCCTTTCTCTGAAGCCTGCGAATATATTGCCATCTGTCTTCCCGCCTTTTCCATCGATCTTGTGAATAGAGAGGAAGAATAGGATTTTCCTGTTAGAATAAAACGAAATATTAAAAAGGCCGTACCCATAAGGGTTGCGGCTTTTTTTATGCTCGTAAAATAGGTGAAATATTATCCGTTAACAACACTTTATTGTCTTATTATTTTTGTAAGTTCGCCGCGCTAAAAATTAATATATGAAACACAATTTATCAATTGTATTATTATTGGGAATCGCGCTTTCTACCACTTCATGCGCATCTATGTTTACGGGAACCAAAGATTCAATATCCTTTACTTCAACTCCGGACGGGGCTAAAGTCATTCACAAAGGAATCGAAAAATGTACAACTCCTTGTACAGCTGATATACCAAGATCATTAAGCAAGCAGATGGTAACCTTTGAAAAAGAAGGCTTTGTGAGCAAAGAAGTAAAACTGCAGAAAAACTTTAATGCAGTAACCCTGCTGAACATCCTTTTTGGGGGAGCCATCGGTGTTGGAATTGACGCTGCCACAGGTTCTCTTACAAAATATTCTCCAAAAGCATATACCGTTGAACTGGAAGCTAAATAAGAATAATTAAATACTTAAAAGAACTAAAAATGCTTCGGCTCTACCCAGTATCATACTTAATAACGATTCAAACCGTATCATAAAGTCAAGCTAATAAAGCCGAAGCATATTTTATCATGTAAACAATAGAGACCTATTGTTAAATTGTTATATTACTAGATTGCTACATTAATTAAAATTATTTCAAAATTTCCTTTAAAAACATCAGCGTATGATTCCATGCTCTTTTCGCCATCACTTCATTATAATCCGGTGATTTAGGATCCGTAAAGGTGTGTTTGGAATGGGCGTACGTAATGATTTGCCAGTCTGCATTTCCTTCGTTCATTTCTTTGATGAGGTTATTATAATCTTCCGGTGTCACACCTTGATCATCCGCTGGATTTTCCACCAGAATTTTAGTAGCTATAGGCCCGTTTTTTCTCGTTTGATCCTTACCGATGCTTCCATGGATGGAAACAACGCCTGCAACAGGTAAACTTCCCCTTGCAGATTCCAGTGCGCCGGTTCCGCCGAAGCAATATCCGATTACGGCAATTTTATTGGTAACAGCTCCATTTTTCTTAAGCTGATCCAGTGCAAGGGTAATGCGTTTTTGATACGCTTCATAATTCTGTTTATAATAGCCCGCTGTTTTACCTGCAGCAGCATTGTCAGCCGGAATATTTCCTTCCCCGTAAATATCTGCTACAAAAGCAATATAGCCTTGCTTTTCCAGTTCGGCAGCGGCAGCTTTTGCTTCATCATCAATTCCTTTCCAGGCGGGAAGTATCAATACTCCGGGAAGTTTTTTTCCTGCATTGGAAGTGACCAGGCCATTCAGCTTTTGAGTACCATCCTGATAAGAAACCTTTTTAAGGTTCTGACTGAATAAAGTTCCTGTTGCCATCATACATGCAGTAAATAAGATTGAACGTGTCATATATTGTTATTTTTTATCGGTGTTACGTAAATACCATTAAAAAGAGAATCCTTTTTAGATAATAAATTCCTCATCTAAATTAATAAAAATAACTTACAATAAAGAGACAGAAACTATTATAGAATGACGTTTTTATTTAATCATATCTGTTAAGTCAACTCTAATTTATAGGATCACATTCCCCTCCCTCGGAGGGGTGGCAAATCAAAGATTTGACGGGGTGGTTAAAAAAGGCAACAAACATTTAATCTATGCTTATTTAATCTCAAAATATAAACCACAAAACACAAAAGTTTTTTATACTTAAGATATTTTAAAGTTAATGTATTATGCATAGAAGCACACCTAAGATTACAAAAGATTTCATTCATCATAAAAGAGAAAATCTGCTTAATTAGCATAATCTGCGAGAGCTCAACACAATCATCTGTGCCAATCTGAGAAAATCTGTGGTCAAAAAATAAAATCACAAAAGCCGCATTAAAATAATTTATAAAAAAGACTAGTCTTTTTTATAAAACTGGTACTGCCCGTTTTCATAATAGGCATTAATATGCTGTAAACCATTGGTCAGGATAATTTCTTTAGCCCCAACAATAGAATTATACCTCGCCGTTTGCTCGAATGTTTTCTCCGTTAATTTAATATGCGGAGCTTTACATTCAATTAGAATAATAGGTTCGGTTTTTTCTGTAACCAGAAGGTCAATTCTTTTCGTAAGGCCATTTAAAACGATCTTTTTTTCAGTGATTAAAGCTGATGGAGAATAGGCTTTTACAGTGAGATAATAGTGCACCCAGTGCTGTCTTACCCATTCTTCGGGGGTAAGGAGAAGGTAAGTTTTACGAACTAAATCATAAATAAAAAACTTATCTTTGTCTTTCTTGAATTTAAAATCAAAAGTTTCCTGAAAATTCAGTGTTGGAAGTTCCATTAATAAGATGAAAGAATTAGATTTAATCCTCAAAAATATTAAAAATAAAGAAGTTTTACCGATTTATTTTTTACACGGAGAAGAAGCTTACTTTATTGATGTTGCCGTAAAATCGTTTGAACACGACTTGCTGGCCGAAGATGAAAAAGCTTTTAACCAAACTGTGGTGTACGGAAAAGATACCTCTTACCAGGAGATCCTTTCTCTGGCAAGACAGTTTCCGATGATGGGGGACAGGCAGTTAATTATTGTAAAAGAAGCTCAGGATCTGAAACTGAATGAAGAGGAGAACAGGGCACTTGAAGCCTATATAGAAAACCATGTACCCTCTACAGTATTGGTTTTTGCCCACAAACATAAAAAGTTGGACAGCCGGAAAAAAGCGGCAAAAGCGTTAGATAAAGCAAAAGCACTTTTTTTAAGCGAATCGGTGAAAGAAAGTAACCTTCCCAAATGGATCGCCGACGAATGTGTGGCTTTAAAAATAAAAACCGCACCCAATATTTCTCATCTTTTAGCAGAATATCTCGGAAATGACCTTTCCAGGATTGCCAATGAACTGAATAAATTAAAGATTATCCTTAAAGAAGGGCAGATATTAGACGGAACGATCATTGAAAACCACATCGGAATAAGCAAAGAATACAATATTTTTGAACTTCAGAAGGCATTGGGAACTAAAAATGCCAGTGCAGCATTTAAAATTGCTCATTTTATGGGTAAGAATCCCAAAAATAATCCTTTTGTAATGATGCTGGCGAGTTTATACTCCTATTTTTCCAATGTGATTATATATCAGACGATGATAGGGCAGCCACAGCAGGTGATCGCCTCGCAGATGGGAATTAATCCTTATTTTATTAAAGATTATGCCGAATCTGCAAGATTATACCCTTTGAAACATGCGACAAGAGTAATCTCTATTTTAAGGGAATTCGATATGAAAGGAAAAGGCCTTGGAGCCGTCAATATGAGCGAAGCCGAACTCATTAAGGAACTGGTGTACAAGATTATTAACGTAGATAGAATTAAGATGAAAGTGTAGCTTGGGTTGATAGTTGGCAGTTAATAGTTGACAGGGTTTCAATATTGGAAAATTTATTATCACTTTTACTAAAAAACCAAACACCAAACACCAAACACCAAATACTAAACACTAAAAGCTAAACACTAATATCCATCAACGATCAACCAATAACCACAAACCAATTCCTATCGAAAAACCACATACTTACTATTGACAAGTATCATTAAAATAACTTTAATAAAACATTAAAAATTCCGAAATTAGCAGACGTTAATTTCAATCTTTTGAACAAGTAAATTATGGAGCAAAACATTTTAGATTGTGTGATCGTTGGATCTGGACCTTCTGGTTTCACAGCGGCAATTTATGCGGCAAGAGCAGACTTAAAACCTGAATTATATACAGGACTAGAACCAGGCGGGCAGTTAACAACAACTACTGAAGTTGATAACTTTCCAGGATATCCAAACGGGATTACAGGGCCTGAAATGATGATGGATCTGCAGAAGCAGGCAGAAAGGTTTGATACCAAAGTGCATTATGAAATGATCACCAAAGTAGAGCTTTCTAAAGAAGTAGGAGGAGTACATAAATTATACGCCGGAAACAAAGAGATTTTTGCAAAATCAGTTATTATTTCTACAGGAGCTACGGCAAAATATTTAGGCCTTGATGACGAGAAAAAATATAATGGTGGCGGAGTTTCTGCATGCGCGACTTGCGACGGATTTTTCTACAGAGGAAAAGATGTAGTAGTGGTAGGTGCCGGAGATACAGCTGCAGAAGAGGCTACATACCTTGCAAAATTGGTAAATAAAGTAACCATGTTGGTGAGAAAAGGGGAGTTCAGAGCTTCAAAAGCAATGATTCACAGAGTACATAACACTCCTAATATTGAGGTGAAATTCTACCATGAATTAATCGGTATTGAAGGGGAAAACAACCTGGTAGAAAGAGCGGTGGTAATCAATAACCAGACTCAGGAAAAATCTACAGTAGATGTACATGGAATCTTTATCGCCATCGGACACAAACCGAATACTGATATTTTCGCAGGACAGATAGACCTTGATGAGAATGGATATATTGCAACAGAAAAAGGATCTACAAGAACCAACCTTCCGGGAGTTTTTGCGGCAGGAGATGTTCAGGATCACATCTACAGACAGGCGATTACAGCAGCAGGAAGCGGATGTATGGCTGCAATGGATGCGGAAAAATACCTTGCTGAATTACATTAATCTTCAGATTTTATAATACAAAGCGCACCCACCGGGTGCGCTTTTTTTATGGAAAATATTGATGAGCCACAAAAGTCACATTCATCGGATCCCATTCCCCTCCCTCGGAGGGGTGGCAAATCAAAGATTTGACGGGGTGGTTTAAAAAGGAAACAAATATTTCTTTACACTTAAGTTTCATTAAAACCGTCGCTAACCCCTTACTTAACCGTCTCCAGCCTCTTTCTAAGTACATAAAGGGTGTTCCATAACGGCCTTTATCCCCTTGATGAAGTTGTTTTTCCCCCTTAGGTAAGGGGGGATGGGGGCTTCCGAGCCCCCTCCAGAGGGTTATGCAAGGGGATAGAGGGGCTTATGCAACGGGCTGCCGACCGTTAGTGAAGCGGATAATATCCCTAAACTAAAAAAAACTGCTTCAGAGGAGCAGTTTTTTTTATATAATGACTTCTTATGGGTTATCTTTTGGATTTTAACTTCTTATTTTCCTCTTTTAAAGCTTCAATCTGTTCTTTCAAAAGGTTGATATACTCTTGTTGGCTTTCTAAGATATAATCTGGAATGCTGTAATGAGTATTAAGAAATGGACCTGAATTGGTAGCTGAGTCATTAAAATTGACTGTATTACCAGGTTTGTCTTCCTTAATATCTTCTACAGGAACATCTAATGCTTTAGCCAGTTTTTCCCATTCATCCTCAAATATCCTTACTTCACCGCTTTCTTTACGGCTGTAGTTAGATACGTCGGTGGCTATAATTTTAGACATGTAGTCCTGCGTGTAACCTCTTTGCTTTCTTAGATTTCTTAGCTTTTCCATAGTGATAGGGATGTGTTTTGTACAAATATAGAAAAAAATTGTGTGGTCTATGATAATTGAAAATTATAAAATGTGAAATGATAAGGGAAATTTTGGAATTTATATTTGGTAATTATATTTCATTTGACTGCAGTATTGATCACGTTCAATTGTATAAATAGATTCGGAAGACATTAATTAAGAAATAAAATATAAAGTTAAGTGGGATGATTATTTTAATTTATGTTTATTTTTTAATGAATCAATCGTTGAGTGTAGTCGCTTATTTTCCATTTCTAATTTATCTCTTTTTACTGTTAATTTATAGTTTAGAACCAAGAAAGTTATAGTTGCTACTGATGTGCAAAAAGCAATAATAAAACTTCCAATTTTTACATAATCTCTTTTAACGCTAATGCTTTTCAAATATTTCCTATATCCACCTTTATCCTTAGCAATTCTACCATTATCAGTTAGTTTATATTGTAAATTGTAATTAGGGATTGTTTCAATAATTCTTTTTTCAATAAGAATACTTTCAACATAATGTGTAATAGTATGAAATTTCTTTCGTTTGGAGATATCTGGTTCAATTACTTTATAGAAATCACTTATTCGAAAGTGATCATAATCTGGAAACAATACAATTAATTTATCGATAGTACTAAAGATAAATTCCTTTTTTTCTTTTTCATTTTGAAAATATTCTGTTTTCCTTTTGAGAGTAAGACCTGGCATTAATATATGTTTTTACGGCAAATATAACAAAAAGGTCTAAAAACAAGGATTATAGCTGTTCTATAAAATGCTTCTCAAAACTTCCGTTGTGAATTAAAACCGTCATAATTAATAATAATCTCACGCTAATACTTAAAATTCATTTCCTTATATTTTTGCTTGTACTTAAAGTAAAATCCCTACATTTAGTTCCCAATCTAAAAAATTAATATGGATAGAAAAGTCATAAAAATCAAACACATTACAGGTACTTATATTGTTGAGGTTCCGGATGGAAGCCTTAATGAAATGAAAGCCCAACTAGACAAATGCCTGAACGATGAACAGGGGGCTATTGTGGTGAAAGGAGAAAACGGAGATCAGTTTGTATATCCATCAGATCTTATAAAAAATAGTTTCATTGCTATAGTGGGCCGGGAAGAGTAGAGCGAGCTAAACAAAAATACTTATTTAAGATAATATATTTACTTTTGAAATATAAGGTTTGGTATATTGTGTAAAGTGTTACTGAAAATAATTCACCTGATTGTAAGCCCATTATTAAGCTTTGTTAAAATTTCTTCAGAAAATGTTTTGTCGGAAATAAAAAACGTTATATATTTGCACCACTGAAAACAACGGTATCGCCGTTATTCAGGAGAGATGGCAGAGTGGTCGATTGCGATAGTCTTGAAAACTATTGACTGTAACAGGTCCGGGGGTTCGAATCCCTCTCTCTCCGCT
>NZ_JPRH01000002.1 GCF_000737705.1 Chryseobacterium soli
ATAGATTAGATTCTTCATTTCACTTCGTTACATTCTGAATGACAGCAGAAATAAGCAGATCATACCGTCTGGTGTAAAATTGTATATTCTTACTTTAATTTTTAAAGCCATTTTTCATACAATAACCTTACGGGCTGATAACCCTGTGTCGCCAGCCAACGCTGCATTGTATCATTATTGCATAATGTGAAACGGTAGATTTTTCGGATGTTATAAGTTGAATAGGTTTCCTCGAAGGCTTTATTCAACGCAGAGTAAATACCCTGTTTCCTGTATTCCTTTTTTACATAACCTTCAGAAACATACAGGTCATCGGCGTCTCCAAGCTCAAAATTACTGTCGTCTTTTTCATCAATATATCCGAATAGAAAACCGATTGGTTTTTCGTCAATAGATGCAATAAGAAAAGTACCGTCGTTTTCTTCTTCACAATCCATCATAAAACGCAGATAATGATCCCGGATGTGGCTCCAGTCCGCAGTTTTATCATTCATTTCTTTTTCCGAAACATGAAGCTCACCCACCAGTTCATCTACAATGGGAAGGTGGTCGGCAATTTTAATTTTTTTTATACTGTAATCCATAAGTGTTTGATTAAATTATTTTCCTCTTAACGGGCTTCCGTGCCATGAAGTGTCATCAGAAAGAGATTCTCCTTTCATCACAAGAGAAAGCGCATCAATATTCACATTATTACCGATTTCGGTATCATATAAAATAATAGTCCGTGAATGTATGGTCGTCTGGTTGCCAATTTTCACACTTCCTACTTTCATAATCCGGTCTTCAAAAAGATGGGTTTGCGGACCGCAATCTTCATTCAGCATGGCTTCATCACCTATGGTTACCATGTCATATTCTGTAATATCAGTGGTGTTAAGCCATACTCTCTTACCGATTTTTACCCCCAGAAATCTCATAAAAAATGGCAGCCACATCGTACCGCGAAGGAAATCCAGAAAGAAGATTACTGGCAGTGCCTCATAAATGGTGGTAATTCCCTCACTCATCCACACCTTAAAACTGTACATCGGCATTTCTGTCTTTTTATACTTTCCTACCAATATCCATTTCAGGAGAACGGTAAAGAAAAATGAAGGAAGAGCAACGATTCCCAAATAGTAAAACGGAGCGAATATAAACAGATAATGGATTTTTCCTTCCAGGTAATTGCTCGTATAAGCAATGAATAAAACACTGCAGATAATGATAATGGTCTGCGGAAGGATAATCCTGATGCCCTCAACCAAAGCTCTTGCCAGCTGAAGACGGAAAGGCGGATTATACGTAAGACTGTCTTTAAAAGATTCTGATTTTTGTCTCGAAGGAAGTCCGATAGGAGGGGATCCGAACCAATCTTTTTCAGACGAGTTTTTAAGCTGTTCTTCAGTGGGAGCTTTACTTAGAACACCGATCAGCATGTTATCATTCAGCTCATATCCCTGCGGAATCAGTCCGCTGTTTCCTACAAAACTGTTGTTTCCTATTTTTGTTTTTGCTAAAATTAATTTTTCATTTCGTACATCATGTTCCCCAAGAATTACCGCATCGGCAATAAATGAACCCTCCCCAATCTCCAATAGGTTATGCGAAACATCACTCGCTGTCGATATTTCTGAATTTTTACCAACTTTAGCTCCCATCATTCTGTAAAATTTACTGATATAGATCGACGCAAACAGAGGGTGGACAATGGTAAGTGATAAATTAAAAATCTGATCTTTCACCCATTTTCTGTAATACATAAAACTGTAAACCGGATAAATGCCGGGCTTCATATTGTACTGCAAAAGTCTTGTAACAAGGCTGACTACACCAATGAACAGTAATATATAAACGGTTGAAAGGATCGGAGCCTGCCACAGATAATAAAAATTGTAATCAGGAGAACGGTCGTCCAGATAATATAGCGTATACAGAGTAGGAGCCAAAGGCAGTACAATAAGGAGTGGAAAGAAAAATAAAGAACAGGCATATAAAAGAGAATACCGGTTCCTTTTTCCGGTGGAGGATAATACCGGAGTTTCTACTTCTTCGGCAGTTTTTACCCGTATTTTCTCAGCGGGGCTACCATCCCAGACTTCTCCAAACCCAATGGTTTTTCCTTCATTCAGGCAGCTGAGGTCCTGCAGTTCTCCAAACTCTTCAATCGTTGTTCCGCCACATACAATAGCTGAGGATCCAAGATAGGAGTGCGCTTTGATATGTACTTTTCTTATTTTTAAAATACCATTTTCAACAGAGGCATTATCAATACTGCATCCGGAACTTGTAGTCACATTTTCATCAATCGTTACCAAATCTTCAGCTGCAATAGGCAAAAGACTGAGTTGTGCACTCGGATGAACTTTTACGCCTAATAATCTCAGATATTTCGGATATAAAGGAGTTTCTACAATAAATTCAGAAGGCATCAGTCTTTTAACCGTTTTCCACAGCCACCATCTGAAATAATACCAGCCCCAAAGCGGATAGTCACCTTCTTTAATTTTTCCGATAACGAGCCATTTCGTTAAAAGAATAATAATGGAATACACCGGCGGAATTAAAGTATACAGAAGAACTGCACTCAGAAGGGCATACATTGTTCCGTACCCATTAATCTGAAAATAATAATAACTTAAATAAGGAAAAAATATCTGAATGCTGAATAAAGCAAATATAGCCATCAGGCAAACGGTCTGCGCCGCATTACAGGCATAATACTGAAAAGTGGAAACCCTTTGGAAAGGTTCCTGAACTGTCGGTTCTTCAGTATGTTTGATTTTAAGACATTCAGCGTAAGCAGCCAGCGGCCGGTTTTCATAAATATCTTTTAAAGAAGCGTAGGGAATTCCCGCTTTTTGCCTTAAATGCGAAACAAGGGTAGCAGCCAGCAAAGAATGTCCGCCCAGATCAGTGAAAAAATCATGATCCAGATTAATATCTTTTCCAGGAAACACCCATTGAAGCGTCTGAATAAGTTTTTCCTCTATAGAACCTTCAGCATCAATTTTAATATCCTCATTCTTTTCATGCTGACTAAAGCTTTCAGGAACGGGCAGTCTTTTTCTGTCGATTTTTCCGCTCGGCATCCTTGGCATTTCCTTCATTTTGATGATCGAAATAGGAACCATATACGGTGCTAGAAACTTGGCCAGTTCTTTCCGCATTTCATTTTCATCAAACCAGGAAGCATTGTTCATGACTACATAGCCTACAAGTTGTCCCTGTTCATTGGAATCCTCTTTAACAGCCACTGCTGCTGAAGAAATGCCGGGAAGCTGATTCAGTCGGGTTTCTATCTCACCCAGTTCAATCCTATAGCCACGAAGTTTGATCTGATCATCTATTCTGCCCTGGAATTCAATAAATCCATCTTCCCGTATCAGTACGGCATCACCGGTTTTGTAAATAGTGTCACCCGGAAGTTCAGGAAAAGGATTAGTCAGAAATTTTTGTTCGGTAAGTTCAGGAAGATTAAAATAGCCCTTGCTTACTCCGGGTCCTGAGATGATCATTTCACCGCGTTCTCCTCTCGGTACAATAGCCATATTTTCGTCAACAATAGCGATGTGGTAATTCGGAAGCGGATTTCCAATGGTAAGTTCTTCCTGACTGTTCAATATTGCCATATTGGAAGAAACAGTGGTTTCGGTGGGACCGTAGCTGTTAATAAATATCCTGTACGGTTTTGCCCATTTTTCCTGCACCTGTTTTGTACAAGCTTCGCCACCGGTATTGATGAGCCTTATACCGGGTACTTCATCAATAATGGCTAAAATACTGGGAACTGCATGCAGTACAGTAATTTTATTTTGAGTTAAAACATCACTCAGCTCATCAATCGCTTTTACAGTAAGAGCATCAGCGATCCAAATCGTTGCTCCGGCAAAAAGACTGATCCATACCTCTTCACACCACATGTCAAAAGACACAGAAAATCCCTGGTAAACGATATCGGTATCTTTTATTTCTATAAAATCTTCTTCAGAACGGATCAGGTGGCATATGTTTCGGTGGGAGATCGGGATCCCCTTAGGATTTCCTGTACTTCCGGAAGTGAATAGTACATAGGCCCAATGATCAGGATAATGATACGTAGGCAAAGAAGGAATATGATGCTCAGGCTGTGGAGCTATGGAAAGAGGCTGACAATGAATACCTGCGTCGGTATCTGAAAAATAGGTCTTAACCTGAATGTCACTGAACACTTTTTTTATTCTGTCTTCAGGCATTTCCCTGTCAAGAGGAATATAGGAAGCCCCTGCTTTGATGATTCCTAGTATAGCAACAGGAAGCTCCAGACTTCTTGGATACCAGACACCTACACAGTCACCCGGTTGTATACCTGCCTGCTGAAGCTGTAGAGCGACGGCATTACTCCAACTGTCTAATTCTCCATAAGTTAGTTTTTTATCTTTAAATATAAAAGCGGTTTTATCACGGTACTTTTCAAAAGTAGGAGCCAATAATTCCGGAAGGGTCTCATCTCTTATCAATTCAGGAGAAATTTTTCCTAAAATCAAGCTTTTCATCATTGAATATCTATTTTTATTTGGTCATTAGTAGGGTTGGGAAACTTTTATAAATATACCTATTTCTCCCGACTCTCAATATTCAAATTCGTTTTTTAGTTGTAATTTTGCAGGGATTTAGATCGACTAACTGTAATTAAAATCTTAAAAATTCATGCTTACTATTTTATCGCAACACTTTTCTCTTGTTAATGAATGGATTAACGAACTTCGTAATGTAGAAATTCAGCATGACCGGATGAGATTCCGTAGAAATATGGAACGTATCGGAGAAATTGCCGCCTTTGAAATCAGTAAAGAATTAGAACAAAGAGAGGTTGAAATTCAGACTCCTTTAGATACTATCAAAGTAAAAGAAATAGCAGTACAGCCTGTTATTACCACCATTTTACGGGCTGGGGTTCCTTTGTTTCAGGGGATTTTAAATTATTTAGACAGAGCAGACTGCGGTTTTGTAGCTGCTTATAGAAAGCATGATGCCAATGATTATTTTTCTATCAAACAGGATTATTTAACGTGTCCGAATATCGAAGGAAGACCTTTGATCGTTGCAGATCCGATGCTGGCAACCGGAGCTTCCCTGATTGAAGCCATCAAAGACCTGCTGACTAACGGAAAGCCTACCCAGCTGCATATCGTAGCAGCAATTGCTTCCAGGCAGGGAGTTGAAACCATTCAGAATGCGTATCCTGATGCAAGAATATGGGTGGGCGCTATTGATGAGCAGCTAACCACCAAAGGATACATCACTCCAGGGTTGGGAGATGCAGGAGATTTAAGCTATGGTGAAAAACTTCAGCGATAATTTTTTGACTTTATAAGAACTCATGAAATAATTCGAAAATAGCAATCATAATTTATTTTTTCGTTTAATATTTTTAATAAACTCGTTTGGTGTCATCCCTTCTAGTTCTTTAAAGGTACGATTAAATGATGCCTGGTGGCTGAATCCTGCATCTGTATAAATGTGTTTTATAGTATATTTTTTTTGATGATTGTTCAGGAAATCTTTTTTTACCTGCTCAATACGGTAATAATTTAAAAGACCTTTAAAACCTTTTTCATTTTTGATATTAATTGCTCTGGAAATATAAGAGGTATTGGTCTGTAAAGCTTTAGCAAGCGATTGGATGTTAAAATCGAAATTTTTGTAAGGTTTTGATTTTTCAAAATATTCAATGATTTCTTGGTATAAAACCTTGTACTTCTCATTTTCGTAAAAGTTTTCGTCCTTATTGATATCTTCTTTTTCCTCTTTATTGTCCCTTACATTATTGTTGTTTTCTATTAAAGCAGCAGCCTGGTTCTCAATTTTTGAGAATGAATTGAAATAATGGATAACCATTAAAGATTGGGGGATAATAAAAATAAGAGGACTTAATTTTAGGACTAAGCCTGCTTCTTCGGATAATGTAATATTTAGATTTAATCGTAAAATTCTGAAACAAAAGGTGTTGTAAGAATAACGATTATTAAAAGCAGGCAAATACAGGCAAATACTTTATAATTGTACATTCTATATATGATAATCAAAATGGTGAGATACCACAAATAACTGTTGTATGGCCATAATAGTAAAACAAGAGGGTACTGTCCTAGCGAAAATAGTATTAACCCTATTTTAAGGGTTGATTTAAAATTAAAATTAAAATTAGATATGATGAATAAGGAATAGCCAATAGCCAGAATGAATATCATACAATAAATCATTTCTAAATATAATTTTGTATAGTAAAAAAAGGCTGTGTAAAAAATAAGAATGCCTATTATAGATGCTATGAGATGCAGTATAAATTTTTTTTGTTTCGATATTAAATAAATATTATTCATAATGCTATTAAAATAATAAGTCACTTTTATTTATTCAATAAAATTAAATATAAAATCCAATAAAAATAGATCTATTTTTATTGGATTTTATATAAGTGAATTTTTTTAAGTTGTTTTATTTAAATTGTTGATAATTAATGTGTTAAATTGTTTTTTTTCTATGTATTTATGATGAATCTGTCTTTAGATTATTTACTTATAAATAACTTTTTCCATTTAGCAACAGTGGTTCTGCTCAATTTAAAATGTCGTGCTAATTGAGAATTATTCAATTTATTTTTCTTTTGGTATTCCAAAATCTCAAAGATAGCAGCTTTATTATAGGATCGATGGCTTTGATTAAAATGGAGGTTCTCTTTATCTGTAGTTTCAGAAATTAACTCGTTAATTTTGATAATATCTAAAATAGAAAGTTCTTCTTTTTTTAATATTGAATTACCTAAATCTTTTTTTTGGGGGAATTTTTTAAGAATAATATCAGTGTAAATACTTTTATAATTTGGCTGTTCTCTTTTTTTCTTATTCATAGTTCTGGATGTAATTTCCAAAGTTGAAATTGCGTTCTTATATTAAAAAGTCATTTGTGTGTTTAGAATCGAGATACAGTAAGAAATCAGTTTCAAATTGTTTTATATTACAAAGGGTCTGTTTGCTTACAATGTTTTTAACTTAGACTTCAATTTTACTGTATTTATTAAACCATTTATAAAGCGTAGTTTTAGGAATATTATATTCTTTTATTACCTGATTTTTCGTTTTCTCACCATTAGTTATAATTTCAAGAATATGATCTATGATTTCCTTGGAATAGATATTTTTACGAAATTGTGGGAGGTTCGTAGTTTGTACTGGTAAATTTATTTTACTCACTGCTGCCGGGGGAGCATATAGAATCAGATGTTGGGAATACAGTCTGAAAAAATCATACCCAAGCAGTTTGCTCCAGCGTAATAAGATTTCTGAATCCAAGCTTTTGCAAAGAAACATTTCTTCTATGTCCTTTTCTGTACAGTGTAAAAAATTACAGATACGGGACATTTCTATTTTTAATTCTTCGGATCTTTTTTTTATTAGTGATCCTAGATGAATATTTTTAAAATGACTATTCATATCCGTTGAATTGTTTATGACAAGTTGTTATTGATAAATAATAGAATCTTCCGATGGGGAATATCTGTAGAGTAATGTATACCTGCTTTAAAAATCCTCAGCCAAAGTAAATGGTTATATAATAAGCCTATGAAAAACTAACGCATTGATTAACTTAGGCTGAAGATAAATTTAAAGATTTGTAATTTTTCTAATAGGTAACATTTGCAGGACTGTTAATAGGATAGGTTACAGAACCTCCTAGAGAGTTATAATAACCAATTCCAGAACCGTATACTTTAGAGCCGCCCTGTGCTGCTGCTGTCCCGGAAATAATAAGTGAAGTATAGTTACCTAGCGCAACTTCACCATAGGTATAGGTGGTAGGAACAATAGTAGCTATTGACATTTTGGTAAATGCTGAACGGTTGTTGTTGTCACCTACTCCCAATACACTGATTCCGTTGGCTTGTCCTGTTGCATATATATTAAGTTTGGTAGATACAATGGCTGCATTCTGTTCTATGGCTAGATCCATAATAGGATCAGTTCCGTCTGTAAGCTTACCTGTAATGGTAATTTCTGTTGGTGAAAAGTTATTACTAGATCCTAATCCGATAGCACCTGCAAGGTTATAACCAAATCCGTACAGTCTATCTTTGTTGGTTAAAGCAAGACCTTGGTAGCCATCAACCACACAACGGATAATTTTTTCCCCTGCTAATAAATTAAAATTAGCCGTTACATCTGTTGGGGTTGCAATATCACCGTTCAGGGTAGCTGAAGCTAGGTTTCTTTGGGTATTGTTACTATTTCCCCAAACATATAATTTGCCATCGGAAGTTACAGCCACTCCTTGCCCAAAGTTCTCAGAACCATTAAAATCGACTACCGTTACTCCTGTGGTGGTTTTCAGATTTTTAAAAAAAGGCAGTACGGTAAATGCTGTTGTATTTCCGGTGTTAGTCCCTAAACCTGTTCTGTAATTGGTATTTTGCCCTGCCGCATATAGCAGGCCATCATCTCCTAATACAAATGTATGTGAGTTGCCGAAGGTTCTCACGCGTACAGCTTTAATTCCTGCTGGCAATGGTACTTTTGAAACCATCGATACAGGATTGTATGGATAAGTACCATTCACTATTGAAAGTGGGTCAAGCCCAAGAGATCCATAAGGATTATATCCCCATGCCCAGAGCTCACCATTTTTTAGAACAGCTAAACCATTGGCATAACCCGCAGAAATATCTACTGCCGGCCTCGCTAAAAGGATGCTGGGTTTATAGGGGCCATCTGCTTTTGCTAAAGATCTAAGGGTAGAGTATCCCATTCCATATACATATCCGTCTTCACGGCTAATAAAAAGATTGTCAAAGTATAGATCACCTGCTGCAATTTTTAAGGCAGTAATAGGTACGCCTGTGTTGCCTCCAGCTAAAATTTGATTGACCACAGATGATACACCGGCTTTGTCTAATAAACAGTCTGTCCAGGTTGCATCTCTTTTTAGCTTTAGACATTTGGCTGTATTATCATATACTACCGTAGCTTCTACAGGGGTTGTGCTGCTTGGGGTTAAGGTAATTGATGCAGAATCCACAATCGGCATTACCACTCCCATTTGTTTTGCAGAATTGGTGTTTTGCATGTGAAAGATCCCTTGTGGGGTTGTAGTGTTGATTCCCACTTGAGCTTTTACGCCAACAATGTAACCCAATACTAATGCTGGGAAAAAAAATTTTCTTACATTCATAATTTTGTGTTTTTAATTGAATTTTAATTTGACCATTTTGTTTGATTCTTATTGGCCAAAGAATTACTCGACAAAATTATGTAGTACAAAATAATTTTGAGTACCTGTTTTTTGTAGTGATTAGTAAATGTTATAAATTGCTGATTATCAATATTTTTTTATAGACATTTTCTTTTATGTTTTATTTTATACCGATTTTGTTTTATTATATATCTGTTATAACTGGTGTATTTAGTGTTTTTAACTTGTTTATTTAACAATATATATATTGCTGTTATTGTAAAAGATAAAAAATAGTTGTTTTTAAGATGCAGGCTAAAAGTGTCTTTATATATCCCCAGCCATCACCAAAACACTCACCTTATTATCTCCTGCGTTTAAGATTTCCCACGCAATAGTTGCTACGGTATTTCCGGTTGTGAAAACGTCATCGATTAAAAGAATATGCTTTCCGGTAATATTTTTTGTGAGAGAAAATGCATTTCCGGTTTCCAGGCGGTGTTGTTTGTCTTTCAAAGCCTGGGCTTTCGAATAATGATTCCGGCTGATCAGATGATGATCAAAAGGGATGTTGTAGAAAGCTGACAAGATTTCCGTAAATACATGCAGTTGATTATACCCCCTTTCCCTCTGCTTCTTGGGATGCAGAGGAACGGTTGCCAGCAGATCCGGTTTTTCGTCCTCAAAGTCCAGTCGTTCCGCAACCCATTCTGCAAGAACTTTTCCGGCTATTTCCCGGCTTCGGTATTTCAGTTCGTGAATGATTTTTCGGCTTAGGTTTTCTTTTTCAAACTGCATCAAAGCATAGGCATTTTCAACAGGAAACAGCAATCTGCATTTCTCCTTAACCGGATTATTACTGTCATAAGAAAAGTGAGTAAAGTGAATCTGATCGAAACAGAGATTACATACTAAAAGATGGGCATCAATGATTCTGTTGCAGTGAATGCAACGGTCCGGAAAAAATAAATCTAATATCATTGGGTGTTTTTATCACTAATATAAGATTTATTAATGATAAAATTACATAGGATAGGTGTTGAATTACAGAACGATAAGAAAATTTAAATAATTTTACTTCTTACTGTCAATTGAAAATTATTCGAATTCTTTCCTGATTTTTTCAATAGCATTCTTCATACTTAGATTGAAATGTTCCTTTTCCAGACGGATAGGAGGAGCCTGTCGAACTTCACAATCTGCAATGCTGCAGGATTCACAGGTGACGCCGACATTAATTGTTTGCAGAGAAGGGGATTTTATGAAATTTATTTTTTTAATTGTCTGTGAGTTCAGTAAAATTCCCAGACAGTAGCTTCTGTTGCTCCCATCGGAAAACGGATTTTTCTGTGAAGTGGAAATCACCAGGTAGCTCACACCCTGATCTTTGTAATGAGAGATCTGGGCACCGGTTAAGGTTTCATTTTCCTTTAAGTGCTGAAGGTTTTTCACAGCAATCCAACGGCGGCAGTAATGTTCATTGGTGGCATTCGCATGAGGGGCCTGCTGATGGTTCAGATGGAGTTCTTTCAAAATCTGAATTTTATCTGAATTTTTCTTTTTGACCAGACATAAATAAAATAAATCCTTAATTCCCATTTCCGACGAGAGGAGATTTGTTAACCGGTAATAAAAAGTCTCCGGAGATTGGGTGAATTCTTCGATGAGGTTTTCAAAACTTTTCGGTTCCCAGGTATTTTGAAGGAAGAATTCAGCAGTTTTGGCAATGATTTGTTCTTTTGAAATAAGCAAAGCTCCCGCAAAATAAGAGGCGTAAAAATTATTCAGAATTTCTTCAAAACTTCCGAAATCCAGCCATGAGTAGGTGTTGGGACGGGCTTTGAGCTCTAAAACATTAAAAGCAATCTCTTTGGTGATGATAAAAATCTTTTGGTCTTTTTCTAATCTGTCATTGAGAAGAAGTAATTTTTTCTCCGGAATAAATAAAGAACGGAGATGTTCCAGCGTCCCGAATGGTTCGAAATTTTCCGAGCGGATGGTATAATTAAACTTTTCAATAAGAATATTTTCCAGCTTTTCGGTTTTTAAATCCTGACCGGGTTGGAGCTGGTTTTCCCGGGCAAACTGAATGGCTTTCTCTTCAATATCAGGAAAATAATTGTCATACAATTCCTGAAAAGATCTGAGGACTGCAAAATAAAAACGCTCCTTTCCCAAATTATAATTCTGGGAGATCTCTATCAATGCATTAATGAATGCAGTAACCTTTTTGGGTGCATCGCTGATGATGCTGATCAGGTTGTTTTTATTGATTCCGAAAAGGTCCAGGGGAATTTCTTTAAAAAAATCCGATTGCAGGATTTCATTAAAAGGAGCCAGGCTTTTATCAAGTTTGGTGGAAACAAGATCATCAAAAGTACAGCCCAGCGAATCTGAAAGTTGAATGATCTTGTCGTGTTTTGGATATTTTTTCCCATTTTCGATTTCGTTAAGATAAGATTTTGACAATCCTGTCTTTACCGCAAGGTCCTGCAGAGACCAGTTTTTCTTTTGCCTCTGCTGCTTGAGTTTTAGCCCAAAAACCGTTTTGATAAAGTCACTTTCCGAATTCATGATTCAAATATAAATAATTGAAAGCGATTTTACGCATAATAATTTTTTAAAATATTTAGCGAACGTTCGCTATTTATTGAATGTTTTTATTTAAGTTTGTAATATCAAATCACAAAATCAATAGGTTATGGAAACCAGAACTCAATTAAAAATAAAGTCAGATAGACATTTTGAAGAAATTTTCACTTCCGATGTAATGGATTTTCTTGTGGAGCTACATCAGAATTTTAATTCCAAAAGACTGAATCTTTTAGAGGAAAGAAAAAAAGTACAGCTGGAATTTGACAAGGGACATCTTCCAGGATTTTTAAAAGAAACGGAAGAAATACGGACCGGAAATTGGACGTGTGCGCCGCTTCCGGAAGATTTATTGGATCGCAGGGTTGAAATTACAGGACCTGTAGACCGGAAAATGATTATCAATGCCCTGAACGCGGGGACTTCCACCTTCATGGCAGACTTTGAAGACAGTAATTCTCCGACTTGGAATAACTGTATTCAGGGACAGATTAATCTTTCTGATGCCATTAACAGAAATATTGATTTCAAAAATGAACAGGGGAAATTGTATCGGTTGAATGACAAAGTCGCAATTCTTCTGGTTCGACCGAGAGGATTGCATCTTCAGGAAAAACATATAGAGATCAACGGGGAAGAGGCTTCTGCTTCACTGGTAGATTTCGGAATTTATTTTTTCAGAAATATAGAAAAGCTGCGTGAGCAGGGAAGTGCAACCTATTTTTACCTGCCAAAATTAGAGCAGTATAAAGAAGCCCGATGGTGGAATGAAGTATTTGTTTTTGCCCAGAATTATCTGGGAATTCCGCAAGGAACAATTAAAGCAACAGTTTTGATTGAAACAATTACTGCTTCATTTCAGATCGATGAGATTTTATATGAGCTCAAGGAGCATAGCTCTGGCTTAAACTGCGGACGATGGGATTATATTTTTTCATTCATTAAAAAATTCAGAAACCTTCCACAATTTGTCCTTCCGGACAGGGATCAGGTAACGATGGCAACTCCTTTTATGGAGGCATATTCAAAAAGGGTGATTGAGATCTGTCACAAAAGAAATGTACATGCTATTGGCGGAATGGCGGCCCAGATCCCGGTAAAAGATAATTATGAAGCCAACAGTATTGCTTTTGAAAAAGTACGTAATGATAAGAAACGGGAAGTGAAAAATGGACATGATGGCACCTGGGTAGCTCATCCGGCATTGGTTTCTGTAGCGAAAGATATTTTTGACCAATATATGCCTTTGCAAAATCAGATCGATAAAAAATTTGACTATCAGATTAAAGCTGCTGACCTGCTTGAAATCCCCAAAGGAGAAGTGACCGAAAAAGGCGTACGTAAAAACATCAATGTAGGTATCCTGTACCTTGAAAGCTGGCTGACGGGAACTGGTGCTGCTGCCATCTACAATCTGATGGAAGATGCTGCTACCGCAGAGATTTCCAGAACGCAGATCTGGCAGTGGCTGCAAAATGAAACATTACTAAGTGATGACCGCAAATTAACCCGGGCTATGGTGCTTCAGTGGGAGCTCGAAGAACTGGACCACATTGAAAAATACGTGGGGGAAGAAAGATTCAGAAACGGGAAATTCAATCTCGCCAAAGAGCTGTTCAATGAATTGATCTTCTCTGAAAAATTTGAAGAATTCCTGACTTTAAAGACATATCCGTTTATTTAAAACAAAATCAAAAATCTAAACACCAAAAACCAAAAACTAACAACTAACAACCAATAACCAATAACCAATAACTGTCAACCATTAACCAACAACCAAAAATATGAAAACAAAACAAGAACAAATCCAGGCTATAGAACAAGACTGGATTACCAATCCCCGCTGGAGCGGAGTAAAGAGACCATACACGGCAGAAGATGTAGTAAAACTTCGAGGTACTTACCAAATCGATTACACCATTGCTACAGAAATGTCGAAGAAATTCTGGGAAAAATTAAATACCCAGGATTATGTTGCAGGACTGGGTGCCTTAACCGGAAATCAGGCGGTTCAGGAAGTAGATGCCGGTCTGGAAGCTATTTATCTTTCAGGGTGGCAGGTGGCTGCAGATGCGAATTTGTCAGGTGAAATGTATCCCGATCAGTCTTTATATCCCGCTAATTCTGTACCATCGGTGGTGAAAAAGATCAATAATGCCTTGTTGAGAGCAGATCAGATCCAGTCTGTAAACGGTACTGGTGATAGGGAATATTTAGTTCCGATCATTGCTGATGCGGAAGCCGGTTTCGGAGGAAACCTGAATGCTTTTGAACTGATGAAACAAATGATTGAGGCCGGAGCTGCCGCTGTGCACTTTGAGGATCAGCTTTCTTCTGCTAAAAAATGCGGGCATTTAGGAGGAAAAGTACTGGTGCCTACTCAGGAAGCTGTTAATAAACTTATTGCAGCCCGCCTTGCATCGGATGTAACGGGAGTTCCAAGTGTTATTATTGCCAGAACGGATGCAGATGCCGCGGATCTTCTGACCTCAGATATTGATGAACGTGACAGAAAATTTGTAACAGGAGAAAGAACTTCCGAAGGGTTTTATGTCGTAAAAAATGGAGTAGAGCAGGGGATTGACCGTGGGTTGTCCTATGCACCGTATGCCGATTTGATTTGGATGGAAACCTCAAATCCTGACCTGGAACTGGCAAGGAAATTTGCAGAAGGAATCCATTCAAAATTCTCGGGTAAAATGCTAGCTTATAACTGTTCTCCATCTTTCAACTGGGCAGCAAGACTATCAGTAGATGAAATGTTGAATTTCAGAGAAGAACTTGCAAAAATGGGGTATAAATTCCAGTTTATTACGCTGGCTGGTTTCCATGCACTCAATACCGCAATGTTTGAACTGGCATTAGCGTATAAAGAAAGAGGTATGGCTGGTTATTCTGAATTGCAGGAACGTGAATTTGCATTGCAGCAGAAAGGATTCAGAGCTGTAAAACATCAGTCTTTTGTGGGAACCGGATATTTTGATGAAGTTCAAAATGTGGTAACCAGTGGTTCTTCAACAACTGTAGCCATGAAAGATTCTACAGAAACAGCCCAGTTCCATTAAATCATTTTCCCATATTTAATACAATTTTTAGGTAAACCTTCTCTATATGGGGAAGGTTTTTTATTTAAAATATTTCAGTTAAAAGGTATTTTTCATCAATAGAAACAGGTTTTAACCCGTTTTGTTCATTGAAGATTCCCAGTTGCATGATGTTTAGCATGCCGTTTGAAAAAATAAAAATTTATATATTTGATTAATAATGAAGCCGCACAATAATGAGTTTAATCTATCAGAAACAAATACAGGTAACCGAAGATCACATTGATCAGCTTAACCATGTCAATAACGTGCAGTATGTACATTGGGTAGAAGAAATTGCTGCTGAACATTGGGAGTCTGTAAAAGATAAAACAGAATATGCAAAAGATGGATGGATGCTTGTAGATCATCACATTCAATACAAAAAGCAGGTGTATTTACATGATATGATCACCGTAAAAACCTATCCGAAAGCACCTGAAGGAATTAAGCAGCCCAGAAAAGTTGAATTTTATTGTAATGACCGGCTTGTTGTAGATTCTGATACACTTTGGGTTTTAGTGGATATGGAAACAAAAAAAGTGAAGCGGCTGGGTGAAGATTGGCTGGGAAATATCTTTGAATAATAGATTTTCCGGGATTCTTTCAATACTTCAATTTTCTTATTTTTGAAATCAGAACTTATAAGCTGTAACACCTCTGTTTTCTATAAATTCCTCTTCATTTTTAGTATATTCAGAAGAGTATAATTCATTCAGTTTCTGTAGGGTAAGCTTTTGGATGACATTTCCCTGCAGGTCCAGAATATACCATTCTCCACCCATTACTGCATGCTCATCATAATATACTTCATGCTTTTTCCATTGACTGTATTCGTGATCCAGGTCAAATCTGTACACTTCTCCATTTTTGTTGGCAAGATATAAATTGGGGGTCAGTTCTTCTATCCATTCATATTCAAAGGGTATGATGACTTCTGATTTTAAATTAACGATTCCCCATTGGCCTTTCCCTAATATTTTACCGTAGCTGGTATAATAATCCTCATTTAAATCAGTGATTTTATGGCTAACATGGTCATAAAATTCGTCAGAATGGGTCCATGAGAAATCGCCTGTAAACGCTTTTAATTTTGTGGCATCAAACGTCTAGTCCAAGTAATCATACTCGGGTCTTGTTTCAAAAGTCTCATTCTTTAGAAGTCCCCATTTTTTATCAATATCAAAAAACCGGATGAAGGTATTTTTCTGGTCTACAAGCTGTCCTTCTGCGAGTTTTACTTTGGTTTTATGGGTAAGAGAATGAAGCAAAATATCATTTTAATGCTGCGTGAAAACATAATCTAAAGAGTCATTAACGAATAACTTTTCATAAAATCCATCGATTAAAAACTCATTCTGATGGTTAACCACACTGAAGGTTTGTCCTTCTTCGACTGTATATAAAGTATGGGAATGAATTTTTTCAGCATATTTCACACTGATCTCAGTAAAAGTATTGTCCTGCTCATTAAAAGCAACCGTTGGAATATGGTTTGGGATATGTCCTTTTTCTTCTTTTATAAAACGTCCTTTTGCATCAAAATAAAAAAGTTTTTTAATGAAACTTCCAACATCTTCCTGGTTATCGGGATGCATGGTACAGCAAAATACACAGAAATCTTTATAATAGCTTATTTCGCTAAAAAATGGGAGAATCAGAATACTGTTATTCTTAAGGTTCATCACTCCTGCCAGATGAAAATAATTTTTGTTAAAAAATTCATTAAAAGGTTTGGTAATTCTGTTAATATCGAAATTTGCCTGATACAGGGAATTGTGGTATTCCCGTAGAACAGAAAAGGAATGTTTTTTATCTTTATGATGAAGATAATGCAGGCCGTTTTCAACCATTACTGGATAAGTTGCTGTAAAATCTTTGTTTGTGTGATGTTCGAAGGATACACTTTCAAGATACTCACGGAAATCCAGATCCAGAATAAACTTATAATCAAATCTGTTTTCAAGTTCTGATTTTTTCTGTTCCTGAATTTCTTCATCAGAATAAAGAGGATCCTTATCAAGATAAGACCTTAAAAAGTTATGGGCTATTTTAAACGTTGAATCATTTTGATCATGGTCCATTTTTGTAATTTTAAATCAAAGCTAAAATAATTAATTTCAAACTTAAGCCTTATCTTTGCATTATGATACGTATTACAAAAATTTTTACATTCGAAACAGCCCACGTACTGTATAATTACGATGGTAAATGTAAAAATATGCATGGACATTCCTATAAACTGTTTGTGACAGTGAAAGGAAAACCTATTAATGATATGGAAAACCCTAAGAATGGGATGGTTGTAGATTTTGGAGATATTAAAACGATCGTGAAATCTGAAATTGTAGATGTTTGGGATCATGCCGTTTTACTCAATGCGCTTTCTCCGCATAAAGAACTGGGAGAAGATCTTGAAGAAAAAGGTCATAAAGTAATCTATTGCAGTTTTCAGCCGACCTGTGAAAATATGCTGTATGCTATTGCTGCTAAAATAAAATCAAAACTTCCTGCAGATATTTCTCTGGCTTACCTTAAGCTTCATGAGACCGAAAATTCTTACGGAGAATGGTTTGCAGAAGATAATTAATAACTGACCTTACAAAATACAAGCCGGTGTTAAAGACAACCATCAATTTAGAACCTGGGAAAAAAGTATACTTCGCATCAGATCAGCATTTCGGTGCGCCGGATCCTAAGCAGAGCAAGGTGCGTGAGGAGAAATTTATCCGCTGGATGGATCAGATCAAAGAAGATGCTCAGGTGTTGTTTCTGATGGGCGATCTTTTTGATTTCTGGCATGAATGGAAGCATGTGATCCCGAAAGGATATGTACGTGTCCTCGGGAAAATCGCTGAACTGAAAGACAGAGGTATTCACGTCTATTTTTTTGTAGGAAACCACGATCTCTGGATGAAGGATTATCTGGAAGAAGAGATCGGATGTACTGTTTTTTATAAGAAACAGTATTTTGAAATGGGTGGCAAACAATTTTTACTGGCTCACGGAGATGGCTTGGGACCAGGTGATAAAGGATATAAAAGAATGAAAAAGGTCTTTACCAATCCTGTTGCCCAATGGTTTTTTAAATGGCTGCATCCGGATATTGCAATGAAGATTGCCTTATACATGTCACAGAAAAATAAAATGATTTCCGGTGATGAGGACAAAGCATTTCTGGGGGAAGACAAAGAATTTTTGATCATCTATTCCAAAGAAAAGCTGAAGACGCAGAAAATTGATTATTTCATTTACGGACACCGTCATCTTCCAATGGTGCTGGATTTGGGACAAGAATCTCAATACATCAACCTTGGAGATTGGATTTCTTACTTTACCTACGGGGTTTTTGAGGAAAAATTTGAATTAAAAACTTTTGACAAATAAGCAAAAAAAATTACCCCTTAAAAGAGGTAACTTTCGAATGGACCGAAATCCACTCTTGTTTTTAATCCATATTCCGATTTTATAATTGCAAGAATTCTACCAAAGTAGAATAGATGATATTAAAAAAATATTAAAAAAAGTTTTTTAGCGAATTGCGTTCCCGAATCAATCGATAAAAGACCTACAAAATACTTGTAT
This sequence comes from Chryseobacterium soli, assembly GCF_000737705.1. Lineage (GTDB taxonomy): Bacteria > Bacteroidota > Bacteroidia > Flavobacteriales > Weeksellaceae > Chryseobacterium > Chryseobacterium soli. The sequence continues at coordinate 18,450 of NZ_JPRH01000002.1, forward strand.
AAGCATTGAAAAATATATTCAGCATACAAACAGAGCAGGATTTCCTGGAAGCAGCATTGGAAACTTTCCGTTATCAGTATGATCATATTGAGGTGTACAGGAAGTTCGTGGATTTTCTGAAAATCCATCCGGATGAGGTACAGACATTGGCAAAAATTCCGTTTTTGCCAATAGAGATGTTTAAAAATCATCAGATACTGGACAAAAATGTCACGTCAGACCTCTTTTTTCAAAGTTCAGGAACTACGCAGATGAATTTGTCCAAACATCACATTGCAGATCAGAATATATATCAGGAAAGTATTTATAAAAGTTTTGAGCAGTTTATCGGAAAGCCTGAAGATTTTATTTTTCTGGGATTGCTTCCAAGTTATTTGGAGAAACAGCACTCTTCCCTGATTTATATGGTAGATTATCTGATGGAAAAATCTGGTAAACCTGAAAATGGGTATTTCCTTTATAACCATTCGGAGCTTGTGGAACTTTTAAATAGTCTGAATGATAAAAAAGTAATTCTTTTCGGAGTTTCTTTTGCGTTGCTGGATTTTCTGGACTACTGCCATTCAGAGCAGAACGAACAATCACTTAACTTTCTTGAAAATTTAGTGGTGATTGAAACAGGCGGTATGAAAGGCAGAAAAGAGGAAATGACAAAAGACGAACTGCTGAAAATTTTACAGAACGGCTTTAAGACAGAAAAAATCTATTCTGAATATTCCATGACAGAATTGCTTTCCCAGGCATATTCCCTTGGAAATAACGAATATCAATGTCCAAACTGGATGAAGATCATGGTAAGAAATGCTGAAGACCCTTTTTCATATGAGAAAGAAGGAAGAACCGGGGCTATTAATATTATCGATCTGGCGAATATCCATTCCTGTTCATTTATTGCCACTCAGGATCTGGGAAAGGAAACCGGTGATACTTTTCAGGTGTTGGGAAGAATAGACCATTCTGATATTCGCGGATGCAGTCTGCTGGTTTCATAATACATAATTGCCTGATCCATATTCAAATTAAAAATCGATAATTATACTAAGGTGCTGAAGATCGAAGAACTTGTCCATGCCTACATCCATTATCATTGCGATTTTGAAAAAGAAATTGTGCTGACTAATCATTTCCAGGGTGATTGGGAAGCGGATATATTAATTATAGATTCAGATGGAGGCAGTCATGAAATTGAGATCAAACTTTCAAAAAGTGATTTCAAAAACGATTTCAAAAAATCATATATCAATGCTGAAACCGGAGAAAAATTTTTGAAGCACGATAAAATATCCTCTGGAGATTATGTGTGTAATGCCTTCAGCTTTTTACTTCCAATGGGAATGGTGGATCATACGGCGATTCCGGAACACTGTGGAATTATAGAGTTTTATCATAATGCAGACACCTGGGAAACTGAATTTTATCTGATACGAAATCCAAAAAAAGTACATGAAGACTCTTACTGGAAACTGAATGATAAAGATCTGTTTATCCGGAAAATGGCTTTAAATCTGATTCAGCGTAAAATGGAGATCAAAGGAAAACATGAAGAGCTTATTTTTAAAAATCCATTTGATATTAAAAAGAAAAAATAGAAATCCTGTCTGCCGGCAGGATTTTTTATGCTTTCTTTTGTACATTAGTCCGGGATACATCTGAGTTTTGAATATTAGCTTCAAATGAATGAAATAGTCTGATTCGGTGAGATTTACATACATTTTGTAACTTTTTAAACCGTTTTTATCAAAAGGAAAAGAATATGAAAGAAATGATCTGCCCTTATTCGTGGGATTGCGGAAAAAGATTTGAACCAAAAGAACTGAGCAAATTTGATTATAATTTTCTACAATCTGCGGTGGAAAAGAAAATGACATTTATGATCATTCATTGTCCCAATTGTTCAAGGGAATTTAAGTTTGATACCGTACAGTGGGAAGCAGATGAATTCGGACATTTAAATCCGAACGAGCCAAAGAAAAAAGTTAAAAAGACGACAAAGCAATTGACGGCTGTTCTCAATAAAGCAAAAATTGAAATCCCACTTCCATATTTTGAATATCTAACCAGTAATGAGTTTAAGCCTCATTTTTCTGTTTTTTCAGATGAAGAGGATTTTATTCTTTACGACCTTCATGAACTTTGTGAGAAAGTTAATGTGGATGGGAATCTCTATCTTACCATCAGCCAGCTGAAAGGATTTGCCAATACAATGCTGGCAGTTATTGGAGAAGATTCCCAAAAATTTCAGTATAAAGAACTTTCAGATGGTTTAACAATTGGTTACGAAAACACAAGAATTTTATACATAGATGACAGAGATCACCGGTCGTTACGGATTTTTCATCCTGACGGTGGAGATATTGAGGAAACTGGGATAACCTTGGATGAAATTGTTAACTGAAAAAAATAGTCGTACTGAAATACAGATGTCAATCTTTAAAAAGAAATTCAATGAATAAATTATTTTTCCTTTTTACGGTCATAATATGCAATATATCATATGCACAAAAAAAGACCGGGAATGATCTGTGGTCAGGAAGTTATGTGGTGACCTCAAAGAATGATGGGCAGAAGGCAGATGCAGATACTTTAATAATCACAAAAACTGCCGATGCAGATCCGGATAAAGTTCCTGCTAAGTATGAATCTGATCTTGTGCGCTGGACACTGACTTCTGCAAAAGGGGGCGATAAGGAAAAACAGATCGTTAACCGTTTTTTATTTGACATAAAAAATAAAGAAGATGCCTATGCAGAATTCGGTTGGACGGATTTACATAAAAATGGAAAAATGAACTGTATAGACGGCGGCCATTTTTTTATTTGCCAGACTGAACCCAATACGGAAGTCAAATTTAATAAAGAAGAAAAAATTTTTACGAAAACCGGTATTTTTGGAATATGGCTGCATTATGGCCTGGTAGAATTAGAGAAAATTAAATAATCGCTGATTACAAATTAATCATATACAATGAAGAATCTTTTTTTAGGCCTTTTGGTGGTGGTGTCGGGTTTTTATCATGCCCAGTATTCAGGTAAAACACAAATTTATATCCTGGGAACCGTTCATGAACCTTCAACAATCTTAAATCCGCAAATGCTCTTTGAAATCCTGAATACCATACAACCGGATGTCATCCTGCAGGAACTTGACAGTGAGCAGATGAAAGATTTTCAGAAAGAAAGCATGTCTAAAAATTCAAATGAAGTAAGTGCAGCCTTATTGTATTCAAAGAAATATCCCAAAACCCTTAATCTGCCTTTCGAATTTGAAGGAAGAAATCAATACCGAAAAGATAACGGAATGGTTCCTACGGATAATCTCACTATAAAACTGATGGACAGCTTGTACAAGAAAAATGCACTGAGCCCGGTGAATACCATCATTTATGAAAAATACCAGCAGGCCAATACTGCCTTAAAAGATTTTGCACAGTCAGATATCAAAACACTGAACTCTCTGACTTTTGAATCCGTTAACAGATACCGTCAGTTTGTACAGCATCATGAAATACCGAAGGTTTCTAATTCGGAGGAAATTTTTGCCCGTAAGTTTGTGGTAAAGCCTAATGGAGAAAAGATTTCATACCGTGACGGATACCAGCTTTGGTGCAACTTCTGGGATTTAAGGAACAATACAATGTCGCTGAACATCATTAAAAAAGCAAATGAGTATAAAGGTAAAAAAATAGTGATTTTAACAGGGGTACAGCATAAATATTATCTTAAAGAATTACTTGATAAATATAACGACGGGAATTATACAGTCGTTGAATATTTTAAATAAAGATGCCGTTTTGTGTTGAAGAACAGGAAAAAAATAAACTATCTCATTTTGAGATAGTTTATTTGAAAAATTATTATTTAAAATGTATTGTTACGTTATGCTTCTGCAGTTTCTCTCTGCAATAAGAATTTATAGATTAATCCTCCGGTTACCCCTCCTAAAATAGGAGCTACCCAGAATAACCAAAGCTGCGACATCGCGAGCCCGCCTACAAAAACAGCCTGCGAAAGAGATCTCGCCGGGTTTACAGAAGTATTGGTGATAGGAATAGAGATTAAGTGAATTAACGTCAATGCCAAACCAATAGCAATACCTGCAAATTTTCCGTTAGCCCATTTGTCTGTTGCGCCTAAAATTACAATCAGGAAAAATGCGGTTAATAGAAACTCAGCTAGGAATGCCGCACCCATACTGAATGCTTTTCCATTGTACACTGCTTCGCCGTAGAAGTTGGTCGCAAAATCTCCGGGTTTAGAGAAGTTGGTTGCTCCGGCACCGTTAAGGATAACGTACAAACATGCCGCTGCAGCAAGTGCTCCTAAACATTGAGCTACAATATAAGGAACAAGGTCTTTTGCCGGAAATCTTCCTCCTGCCAAAAGCCCGAAAGAAACAGCCGGATTGAAGTGACCTCCGGAAATGTGACCGACAGCATAGGCCATCGTAAGAACGGTAAGACCAAAGGCTAAAGCAACCCCCAAAAGGCCAATGCCAATGTCTGGAACACCCGCTGCGAAAACCGCGCTACCGCAACCTCCGAAGACAAGCCAAAATGTGCCGAAAAATTCAGCAAAAAATTTTTTTATCATATTGTTTACTTTAAATGTATTTCAAATGTAAAATTTAAATCTTAAAATAAAAAGATAAATTTCAAAAATATTTCAGATTTCGGGGATGTAAATTTGAACATTCAGCAATTTGGTTTAAATTTTGTTATGGATTTTGTTTTAGCAGGTTTCTGTTCTGGGTTGAATGATATAACATAAATGTTTATCTTTCGTTAATACATTTAAATGCACGGTTAATGAGAAAGTTTCTTTGTTGGGTATTTGTGCCTTTTCTTTATAATTTTCATTATTCGCAAGCCTCTAAAAAGGCTTTTCCTTGTTACGACTTTACACAAGTTCTGAAGGTGGAGCCCAGTGCTCTTTATAAACCGCATATCGATGCTTCAAAAAGTTTTGGAGTGACTCTGCTGAAAGATGCCAAAACCGTACAGAAATATATTAACAACGGGAAGTTTCATAAAGTGAAAAAAAACGGCAAAGGCTACCGCATTCAAAAACTGGATTACAGCAGGCCATACATGGTTTCTAAAGCCAAAGCCACTCTGGAGAAAATGGGTTCCAGATTCAGTAAAGAAACCAAGGGGCATACTTTTACCGTTTCGTCGATTACCCGAACCCTCGAAGATCAGTGCCGGTTAAGAAGAGTAAACTCTAATGCTTCGTTAGGAATAAGCTCGCACAACTATGGAAATTCTTTCGATATTTCTTATATACGATTCAATGATGTCTTGAAATACAATCCCAAGATGGAAGCTGCTCTGGAGAAAGTTTTAAATTACTATGTCAACACCGGTAGAATTTATTACATAAAAGAAAGGCAGCAGAGTTGTTATCATGTTACGGTAAGGAATTATTAATTAAAATTCAAATTAAACGGTTTACTTGCATAGCACATTTAGTTTGCATAATTTTATGCCACTAAATAAACCATGCTTATGACAACTTTAAACAGAGATGAATATACTCTTGCAACCGCTGAGTGGAGTAGTTGCGTATCTGATTTCACAGCTATCGAAAAATTAATTCCTACCAATTACATTTTTGAAATGCCAAAAGAACAACTCGATTGGATCAGGGAAAATAACCAATACAAAGACTTCTGTACAGAAGTGGGGATCTACAACGATAAACTTATATTGATTTTTTGTCCGCTTGATGAGAAAGGCCAGAGAAAAGCGATGCCAGCTTATGCATTCAGTACGCTTTGCCCACTTGACGGAACTCTTACACTTCAGGAGAAACAAGAATACACCATCGTTAAAAATTCTGTACTTTCGAGTGATCTTCGCAGAGTGGATAATGACGAAAGTATGATTCTTCCTGTTACCGACAGACCTATTATGTCTCAGGATAAGGCTGTTGCGGCTATTGAACTTTGGAGAACCGAAGGAATGGATTGGTTTTACTTAGAATGCACCGAATTTGAAGGAGTTAGAGTATTTAAAAGATTCTATGTGCCGGCAACCGATCTGTGTCCTGATAAACCAGGATTATTACAGATTAAATGTTCATTCGGACTGAAATACAACGATATTTACCAGAGAATGTTAGTGACCTTAATTTTCATTTCTTTCTATCAGGTATTAGAAAACAATGGAAGTGCACAAACTATTTCGAATACATACGACTGGTCTCAGCCGTGTCCTCCGATTTGCAGAATATAAAAATTTAATAAAAGATAACGTAAATGGAGGATACTTTTAAAGTAATACTTTATTTGAATAACGGCTTTCTTGTTCTAAGTGCATTAATTGGACTTATAAAATTTAAGCATTTAAAAAATATAGAAAAATGGTATGTGTATTATATCATTTTTCTTTTTTTGATAGAAAGTATTGTCAAAATTTCAATTTATCTTTTACAGTTGGAGAATGTAGATTTTCTATATCCTCTCTATGTTTCAGGAGAACTTTTGATACTTGGAATTCTGTTTATAAAGAAATCAAACCTGTCGTATTACTGGTACATTCCAATTGTAGCTGCTATCGGCTATTTCCTTATTGGAAACAATATAGGAACGAATGAGCTTAAAAAAGTAATTTCGAATATCATCGTAATATCCTTTGTGGGATATTCGCTGTTGACGGAGATTAAAAAGACCAAAATCAATGACCGGTTCCTGTTGGTAGATGCCTTTATATTCATGTATTACGCCGTCTCAGTATTTGTGTTTTTTCTGCTCCGGCAGCTTAAAACCTTCTCCAATGATGAGGTATACCTGATCTGGAATGTCAATAATCTCCTTTGCTGCTTTTTATATATATCAATCATTTATACCTTTTTAAAATTAAAGAAATAACCTTAAATATCGGCTTCTTTATTACTTTGATTATTGTCCTGATAATTATTGTAGTCTTTGTTTTGCTGGCGTATAAATTTTTTATTGACCGCATTATCAAAGAAAAAAATGCCCAGTACGAAGCAGATGTTCTTCACCAGAAAAAGCTGGTGCTGGAAAATATCAAAGCTCAGGAAGAAGAAAGAAAAAGGATTGCCGTTATGATCCATGACGATATCGGAAACCGGCTCAATATCCTTTCACTGTGGCTTAATAACCTGGATACCCAGGGCGATGATCTGATTAAAAAAAATATCCATACGCAGATGTCATCCCTTATTGATGCTGCCAGAAGCATCTCTCATTCATTGTACCCTGTCAACCTTGAATCCGTAGGTTTTGTATTGTACGTGGAAGAATTGATCACCAATCTTGCCCATAAAATCAATATTTCCCTACATGTAGTACCGGGATACGAAAAAAAGGATATTTTTGTGGAAGTTCAGCTGTACAGAATTATTCAGGAGTTTACGACCAACGTTATCAAGCATTCCACGGCAACAGATTTATGGATCTATATAAGAGACTATCCGCAGGATATGGCGGTGGTAATTTCCGATAACGGACAAGGATTTGATTATGATCTCGTGAAAAAAGGAATGGGGATTAAAAATATCGAATCCAGGATCAAATCAATGAATGCTTCCCACAAATGGAAAAGCACATTACATAAAGGAAGCCGTTTAATCATTAAAATTCCAAAAAACAATGAATTCCCAAATCAAAATAGCCTTAATTGACGATGAACAGCTGATCCTGGAAGGAGTCAAAATGCTGTTGTCAAACGAAAAAAATATATCGGTAAGCCTTACCTCCAGTAATGGACCTGAGTTTATTGAAAATCTGAAAAACCTTACTCCCGAGAAATTCCCGGATATTGCTCTGGTAGATGTACAGATGCAGCCCATGAACGGATTTGAACTGGTGGAAATTCTTAAAGAAAAATACCCTGATTTAAAAATCATTATCCTTTCCTCCCATTACAAAACCTCTATTTTGGGTTATATGGTAAAATTGGGTGTTTCTGCATTTCTTCCAAAAAATTCAGATAAAAAAACGTTTATAGAAGCTATAACGATGGTCTATAAAAATGGAGTTTTCTTCACAGCGGAAGACCACCAGATGCTCTTTTCTTACATGAACAGCTCTGCCAAGAAGAAATCCCTGTTTGAGATGGAAGATGAGCTTTCCGAGCGTGAAAAAGATGTGGTAAAGCTGATCTGCCAGGAATTTACCAACAACGAAATCGCAGAAAAGCTTTTTATCAGCCCGAGAACAGTAGAAAGCCACCGTCAGCGTATCCTCGAAAAGATAGGGGCTAAGAATACCGTCGGTATAGTCATTTATGCCATTATAAACAATATATACTCGCTTGAAAAAATATAATTCCGTAGAAATACGGAATTTTTTATTTAGTTGTTTTTACGCTAGTAATCTTTTTTTTTCCGCCGTTAATTTGAAACATTAGTTTGATGGAGCTTTACGGGCAGGCGGAGAACGAAAATGTACATAAGAAAGTGTAAATAATTAAAGCGAAACACACAGATGGGAAACGACAATATTGTACCTGTAGGAATTTTTTTCGATGGAACTGGAAATAACGGGATCAATGCCTCCGCAGCAGATAAACTTCCTAAAACTAATGAAAGTTATTACGGTGCCTGCACCAATATCTTTAAACTTTTCAGTTTGTTTACCGGAGATCAGAAACTATATGTAGAAGGAATAGGTACCGTTACAGGAGGAGAAGACAGCAATATAGCAATGGCCACCTGTGCAAATCCACCGGGATGTGAAGGGTATTCTTCAGATGATAAACTTAATAAGGCGTACAGCTTTGTTCAGGGAATTGTCAATAATACCGCCAAACAATATCAGTTTTATATTTTCGGATTCAGCAGAGGCTGTATGCTGGCAAGGAATTTCTGTAACCAGTTGCTGGCAAACTATCCATCCGCAGATATTACCATCAAGTTTCTGGGTGTTTTTGATACCGTAGAATCCAAACCTTTTAACGATTACAATGTCAGTGTACCGCAGGCAGTAGAAAATGCACTTCATCTATGTGCGGTAAATGAATGCAGATTCTTTTTTCCGCTTACCGGTTTTTTTGAAACTTCAAAAAGCGGACAGGACACGGCATACAGAGCGGGAACTTCCGTTTGGAAAGAAGTTTTTGTTCCGGGAGCTCATGCAGATGTAGGAGGAGGATATCTGGAAGCCTCACAGTCGGTATACATCTCTACAGACTTTGTCAACAGCAATGATTTGCATGATTATGTTGCAGATGTAAGAAATGCAAAAACAGATGCTGAAGGAAATAAGATTTGGGACTCACTGCTGTCGGGTTATCAGATAGATTCAGGAGAAGTCCTTTCTCAGGCATATGTTTCCAGAGATAATGTATATCAGGACCTTTCTAAAGTGTACGGACGGTTAATGTTGGAAGAAGCTAATGCTGTATCAGAGATGTTCAGCACAACATTTAGCATAGATGATTTTGAAATCGATCCGGAGCAGCATGGATTATTAATTGAACTGTATGCAGTACTGGAGCCGTATCTTAAAAATTTTTCAAAAAATCTAAAGCCTGCTTATCATTACAGTCAACTGGCGGATTACACCCATATTTCAGCCAATTTTGGGCTGTACAGCAATGATTTACTCCTGCGGTCTGGAGAGAATATTGATGCTGAGCTGATCAATAACGGATTAAATGTTCCAAGTATTACCTCTGCAGATCATGAAACCCGCTTAAAAGTATCTACAGAGCTGCATCTTCCGGAAGACAGTCTCATTACAGACTTTCTGTATGGAACCAACGTTCCGAATAATGATATTTGGAGCCGTTCAATACTCATGAAATAAAAAATTAAATATAATAATGTTAGTAATTTTTCAGTTTTAAATTTAGGTTGTGTAAAAGGGGTGTCTGGCAGGATACCCCTTTTTTTAAGGGGGATTTTCAAATAATAATCTGCTAAAATCCATAATTGTAATCTTGTACCGTAAAAATACGGATGCTTAATTGGGTATTTATACGATAGGATTTAGTTTTTAATAATGGTTACTTTGAATTGTGATATATGCGAAATGCTGAAGACAAATTAAAATTCTATATCTCCATATCAATAAAAATAACCGGCTATATTAGTTGAAAAATAATTGAAACAGAAAATAAAGCAGGTGTTTTTCTTACAATTCTATACTATCCAAAGGGTATTTCATATACAATATATAAGTTTTTAATAGAGAAAGGTTGTTCTTCCGGGAGCAGCTTTTTTATTGCCTTTCCCTAAAAAAGTGCATTTTCTGAAATTTCATAACTCTTTCATGAATTTTTTTAAGCATCAAAGTTGACTTTCCAAGACGATGATGTGAAAACTTTACACCAACAGTTACAGAATTGTATTTTCAAAATACTCAGTTCAATATCATAAAAAATGTTAAATATTTCATTGTTGCACTAAATTCAAATTTTCTACAGATTGTTCGTACACATTTGTGGTAGAGTTTGAAATAATTTCAATTCTGAATTAAAATATTGTAAAATGAAAAAGTCAATAATGGGAATGTTATTATTGAAGCCAATCTGGCGAAAATGGACAATATACAGCGTCTCTGGTAACAGCATTTGGGATACTTTTTCATCAATTATTATTATAGAAAGGCAACTACTATATGCGGGTGTTTCAGCAGTAATTATCACACAAAAATTTTAAAAAAGTATGGTTTAGATTTATTTTTTGAGGTTTCGGGGACTACATTTTTCGGGCAATAAATAAAATTTCCAACTATGATTACTTTTTTAGAAAATCACATTTTCGCCATTCAGATTTCTCTGTTTTTATTTATTTTGATTGTGTTTTGGTTGATAGAAAACTTCTATCAGATGCAGAATTCAAGGCAGAAAGTATTACATACGTTTGTGAATGCACACTTTTTAATTTTTGTAATTCCCGTGCAGATGTGTTTATCCGTTATCGCACTTTCTGTTTCTAACCAGACGGAAATTAATTCCTGGGGACTGCTAAAATATCTTCCGGTAAAAGAAAATACATTCACATTTTATCTCATAGCAATCGTAGCACTGGACTTTTCAAATTTTGTATATCATTATTTAATGCATAAAATTCCTGTTTGCTGGCGCTTTCATCAGGTTCATCATAGCGATATGGAGGTGGATATAAGCACGACTTTTAGAGAACATCCGGGCGAAACTTTTCTGCGGGTCAGTTTTTTTATCCTGACTATTTTTGTGCTGGGTATTTCGCCGTGGATTATTATTGTGTTTCAACTGTTCGAAAGCAGTTCAAATATTATTTCTCATTCAAGCATAAAGCTTCCGGAGCGAATAGACCGTTTTGTGTCACTTATTTTTGTAACACCAAACTCTCACAGTATCCACCACCACTACAGATTACCGCATACCGACACCAATTACGGTGATATTCTTTCCATTTGGGATCACCTCTTCAGAACCGCATCCAGAATGTGCCAAAAAGAAGTCGTTTATGGAATTAACACACATATGAATCCTGTTTATAACGCCAATTTTATAATGCTTATTAAAAGGCCTTTTCGAAGGAAAAATAAAAAATCAGGTGCCCGTAACAGCGGCATTAATAATATGCTGATTTTTATTTTAATTCTTTGCAGCCATACTTTTCGAGCTCAGGAAAAAGTATTGCCTGAAATAAAAGATTCAACCGTGATTGAAACAGTTCTTTTAGCTGGAAAATCAAAAAAGCGAATCAAAAAAGAAGTTAATCCAGCCTATAAAATATTATTGAAAGTCTGGCAAAATAAAGATGAAAATAAAAAAATAAGCAATCCCTTTTATGAATATGATGAGTTGAGCAGCACAGAAATTGGTTTGAATGGGATGACAAAAAGCTTTACGGATGACGTGTTTAAAAAAAAAACAGATTCGGGAATGGCAAAAGGTCTGCTCACAGGAACAGGGGATAATTTTGATATTCCCATAGAGCTTCTGCAGACTTTTAGACACCATTATGTTTCTCCAAAATTTAATCTGGAAAGAAGTAAATTACTTGGAAAAAAAGATATTGGTGTACCCCAGAATTTGAAGCTTTTTGAAAGGCTGGAAGCAGCTTTTAAAAATATAGATCCTTATGAAGAAAATATTGTTTTACTGAACAAAAACTTCGTGAGTCCAATTTCCAGAGAAGGCTTTGGCACGTACGATTATGTTTTAAAAGATAGTCTGAAGGTGGATAATGAAACCATATACTCTATAGATTATTTTCCAAGAGAAAGCAGAGAACTTGGTTTCAGGGGTGAATTCAAAATATCCTCCATAAATTATGCGTTGGTTTCTATCGTGTTGAAAACCCCTCACCATATGAACCTCAATTTTGTAAAAGATTTGGATTTTAGTAAAACATATTCTTTAAACTCACAGCAAAAATATATTCCGGAAAGTAATAATTACAACGGCGTTTTCACTATTCTCAGCAAAAAAGATGAAAAAGGATTATTTGTCATAAAAAAAGATTTTTTCAGCAATTATACTTTTGATGAACCTCAAAAAATATCTTTTTATAATGTTGCAGATGAAGAACAAATATCCTCTCCTACAAAAGATTTTATTGAAGAAAATGCTGATGCGGAAACTAAAAGAATTCAGAAATTAGTAGAATTTACAAGCACTACCAAAAAAATAACCAATCTTACCAATGCGCTCTATTCTTTTTCGGAAGGCTACTTTAATGCATTTAAAGGCATACAGCTGGGAAATATTTACAGTGCTGTAGCATCCAACGAAATTCAGGGCTTTAATTTCCGGTTGGGTTTCCGGACTTATCAAACGTTGAATGACAGGTTTAGAATTCAGGGTTTTGCCACCTATGGTTTTAAAAATAATTCTTTAAGTTTTGGGTTGGAAGGAAAATATCTGTTAATAAAAAACCAACGTGTCATAATAGATGCGGCCTACACCGATGATTACCAGCAGGCGGGTTTAACACGTTTTGTAGGTGATTATATTTTGCCAAATGCTGAAGATGAATCCAAAGCTATTATTTCCAGAGGAAGAAATTATTATTTGTCTAAAATTGATAAAGCAAGTGCGAAAATTTCAATGGAGCCTTATAAAAATTTTCAATTTGGAGTGATGGCGAATTACAGTACTATACAAAGTGCGGCGCCAGATTTATTCTCTCTTGCTTTTATCAACCCTAAAACTCAGGCATTAGAAACCCAGACGAATGACTTCAATACCACATTTTTTATAAATTACACGCCCAGAAGAGAAGTTTTCGGAAACGGGGTGGAACGGAATTTAGGAATAAAACTGCATCCAACCCTGTTGCTTAATGTTATAAATGGTTTCAATGGTGTAGGTAAATCTCAATTTGAATATCAAAAAATCAATATTTTATACAATCATCCTATTTTTACGGGAAAATTTGGGGTGTTGGATCCTACCATTATTGCAGGAAAAACTTTTAATCCAGTACCCTTGTCTTTAGCAAGTGGAGTTTCCGCAAATCAAACTTATTTTTATGCTCCCAATACCTTTGCCCTGCTCAATTATTACCAGTATGTTGCCGATGAATTTGTTCAGTTCAATGTAGAACATCATTTTAATGGATTTCTCATTAATCATATCCCACTTCTCAACCGAACGAAAATGAGAAGTGTTCTTTTATTTCGAACGTATATGGGACATGTTTCGGGGGAGTCAAATGCAGTGAACCGCTCAAATATAAAATATAATGTACCGGCAAAACCTTATATGGAATATGGTTTTGGGTTAGAAAATATTGGTTTTGGTAACCTTCGTCCTTTACGTATAGACTTTATTTGGAATAATATTTCTACAAAAAACAATGATAATGTTTCTCCAAAATTCGGAATAAGGTTTGGATTTAATACAACATTTTAATGAGTGTTTTTCTGCTCATCAAGAAATTAATCCTTGATCTTAATAAAAATATTTAGCTGAATGTAGAATGAAAACTCTGTGATGTACTGATCTAAGATTAAATAATAATGGCAGCAGTTCCAAGGGTATTTGTAATTGCTGAGTTTTTAATAAGAAAGGTTGCTCGTCTGGGCAGTCTTTTTTTTGTTTTAAATATTGATTCAGTAGAAATACTGAGCCTGCAATTTGGTGGTTTTTACTCTATATTCTGATTTTTTTTCATTGTTACTTTGAATTATTCAAACCCATATCATCACAATATTAATACCCAAAAACTAAATATTATGACAGTATCAGAATGGCTTTCAACAGCAGGTAAGCTTCATTCCGCTTGTGTAAGTGAGCAAGGCGAAGGTAACGGAAGTGGAAGAATCACGATGTCACAAGCAAAAACTCTGAATGTTTTGCAACATGCGATAGGATCAGACCACGGAATCAAGCAGGTTACCTATAACGAGGCGAGAGTAAGCCTTGATGAAATGTTTGTTATGGTAAAAGCGGGGCAAAAAACACCACCACTTATTGCTGGATAAAATGGGAAAAGATTTTCAAAAATAAAAACAATAACTTTTTAAAACTAAAACAATTATGGCATGTAGAACAGCATCTGTTGAAAGAGTAGCAGATAAAACAGTAAGTGCAAAACAGCAAATAGACAAGCTTCAGGCAATGATCGAATCTCAGGAAGCACACAACAAGGCTGTTTTTTATAAGCAAATTGATGAGCATTTGGCAAGTGCAAAACTAACAGATGCTAGAGAGATTTCTTATACATCTAATATTAAAACAGAATATGTAAGCGAATTCAGCCTTGATAAAATAGCAAGTGTTGTCGTTTCTGCGTTAAAAGCGGCTAAAGCTGCAACAAATCCGGCGTATCCGCAAGCTCCTACCAGTCAGGAAGCTATTGAAGCGTATTCGGACGTTGTGAATGCAGTAGCGGAAGCGGCAAAATCTTCATCGAATTCTGCAGCAAGTTTAGCTTTCTCAATGAACAGATTGGCTCCGGGAACGATTGCTTTCCTTTTTGCATCTTCAATCAATATTCAGGATGAAGAAACTTTCGGAAGCGAAGCCATTACAACAACAGCAATCTATTACAGGTTAATGGAAAGCCCCAGAGATGTAGAATTGTCAGCAGCTTTAGATGCAACAAGAATCCGTGTTTCTGCAGATTTGGCAACTTACAAAAAATTCATTGCATTGCAGGCAGCGTTGGTAGATGCTCTTGCAGATGGTAAAATAAGTTTTGAAGTTTATCTTCTACAAGATGATAAATATGCTAAAAAGGCGGCCGAACTGGAAAAAAGAGTAAAAGACGGTACACCTGTCGCAAAAGCTGCAAAGGGTCTTGTTCCGAAAATTTTATCTGTTGAAGATATGGGATCAGGAACGCACAAGGCTCTTGTAAACTCCGCGGTAGAAAAATTATCAGCAATGGGAGATGCTTACAAAAGCGTTGTTGAAAGAACACGTTCTCGTATAGAAAACGGATATTTCTAATATTTTTTAATAAAATGACTACATAATATCATCATTTTAAATTTAGGTGCATGAAGCTGTTCTTTGAACAGCTTTTTTTATTTCCGACTATTCATTTCTTTTTCCGTATTTTTGCACCCGAAAAATATTCAGTATTAATTCTTAATAATATCATTAAATGCTTTCTGTTCAAGGTCTAGGATTACATCATTCGGGAAACTATCTGTTTCAAAACGTAAATTTCACCATTAAAAAGGATGATAAAGTAGGGTTGGTAGGTAAAAATGGAGCGGGAAAATCCACTTTATTGAAAATGCTTTCCAAAGAAATTACTTTTTTTGAAGGAGTGGTGGTTCCTGAAGGAAATATCACGATTGGTTTCCTGAAACAGGATCTGGATTTTGTGAAAGGAAGAACCGTATGGGATGAAACCCTGCAGGCATTTGAGCAGATCAATGCATGGAAAAATGAGCTTGAAGAAGTGAATCATCAGCTGGCAACCAGAACAGACTATGAAAGCGATGCTTACACAGACCTGATTAATAAAATGACGGAGCTTAATGATCTTTTAATGCATCATGATGCCTATAATCTGGAAGGTGATATTGAAAAAGTATTATTCGGGTTAGGATTCAAAGCCAGTGATTTCGGGAAAATAACCGATGAATTCTCCGGAGGTTGGAGAATGAGAATCGAACTGGCAAAACTTCTTCTTCAAAAGAATGATTTAATGCTTCTCGATGAGCCTACCAACCACCTGGATATGGAATCGATTATCTGGCTAGAAAACTTCCTGAAAGATTATCCCGGTGCTATTGTTCTGGTAAGTCACGATAAGCAGTTTATGACCGCGGTTTGTAACAGAACTTTTGATGTGAATAACAAGAAAGTGGATGATTATAAAACTAATTATACCAAATATCTTGTGATGCGTGAAGAGCGTCGTGAAAAACTGATTCAGGCTAAAAAGAATCAGGACGCGGAGATCAAGCAAATGGAAGACAATATTAATAAGTTCCGTGCCAGTGCAACCAAAGCATCTTTTGCCCAGTCACTTATTAAGAAATTAGATAAAATAGACCGTATTGAAGTTGATAACGAAGACGTTTCCAAATTCAATATCCGTTTCGTGCAGTCCGTTGTTCCCGGAAAAGTAATTTTCGAAGCGAACCATCTGGGGAAAGCATACGGGAAAAAACAGATTTTTGACGAAGTAGATTTCATCGTTCAGAGAGGAGACAGAATTGCCCTTCTTGGCCAGAACGGACAGGGAAAAACAACCCTGGCTAAAATCCTTGCCGGAGATATCAAAGATTACTCTGGAACCTGGAATTTAGGACATAATGTAAATATTGGTTACTTTGCACAGAATCAGGAAGAAGTGTTAACACCTAATAAAACAGTGTTAGAAGAAGCCGAAGATTCTGCAACCGAAGAAACCCGTCCAAGAGTAAGAGATTTATTAGGATCGTTCTTATTTCAGGGAGAGGCAGTGAATAAAAAGACAAAAGTGCTTTCCGGAGGGGAAAGAAACCGTCTGGCGCTTTGTAAATTGTTGCTGCGTCCTTTCAACACGTTGATTATGGATGAGCCTACCAATCACCTGGATATTCAGTCTAAGGAAATTATTAAGCTGGCATTACAGAAATTTGAAGGAACTTTAATTGTAATCTCTCACGACAGAGAATTCCTTCAGGGACTTTGTGATAAGATCTACGAATTCCGTGATGGAAAAATGAAAGAATTCCTGGGAAGCGTAAACGAATACCTGGAGTTCAGACAGAAAGAATCCATCAGAGAAATCTCCGCTGAAAAAGCGAAACTTCACAATGAAGACGAAAAAGAAGAAGTAAGGGTTAAAGCTGAAGCAAAAGCAGAGGTAAAACCCGTACCAGCCAGTCAGCAGTCTGCAATACTTAGTAAAGAACAAAAAAATATCCAGAATAAACTGAAAAAAGTAGAAGATAAAATTTCTGAGCTTGAAACAGCCATAGAAGGCATGGAAGCTACTTTCACCAAAGAAAACCCTTCTGAAGAAACGCTGGCTAAATATAATGCGACCAAAGAAGAACTGGAGCTTGCTCTTCAGGAGTGGGAATATTTAGGGTCTCAGCTGGATTAATAAAAATCAATGATATAAATACTTTGGTTTCGTTCAGTATGACAAGGATGTAAGTACTTAATAAAGTATAGGCATACCATGTGATGCTGAACAAAGCAGAGGTGTTTGTAACAAAGTACCAATCGCTTCGACGTATTGTGAGTAAGTTTTACTAAGCATTTAGGAAACTTAATGTAAAATTTAAATTATTATTTCATATTTTTGACATATGATTTTTAAGGAAAGCAGAATTTTAAAGAGTTTTATCTCCAAGCTTTTGTTTGGGATATACTGTATTGCGCTGTTTTCTCAAAGTTTCCACCATCATGATTCTGTAGATTATTTTAAGAATTTTAATCTTAAAAAAACAGAAAATACCCTTTCAAAAAATACCACCAAAGAAAAAGTCGGCGACTGTCTGGCTTGTCATTTCTTAGCGACAGGACATACTTTGGTTCCTGAAGAATTTACCTTCAATTTCGAGCACTATACGCAAGAAATAAAGCTGGTTATTGCCATTCAGGAGAAAATATGGTCCCAGACTAAATTCACTTTTCAACTCCGGGGGCCTCCCGCACTTTCATAACGGATAGATTTCAACGGATTTTTCATGAATTTTTAAAAGTAGTATTGATTTTTAATGGCTTTATACCATTAATCATCATGGTATACTTTAAGAATACTAAGGTTAAATGAATAGGTAAAATATAATGTACATCCATACATTGTACGTTTATACTTTTTGCATCATCATTTTGCATCTTAGAAAAAATCCAACCAACAAATTTTTACAAAAATGTACTTGTTAAAGAGTACGCAATCAATCTATTTACAATGAAATTGATATATAGTTTATTGTTGATCCTTTGCGGATTAGCATTTACAAACGCACAGAAAACGTACACTGTAGAAGGAACTGTTCAGGATTTCCATGACAAAAGCAAGCTTGAAAATGCAGTCGTGAAAATTGGTGATTTTACGGCCAAAACAGATGAAAAAGGTAAGTTTTCACTCAACAAAGTTCCTGCAGGAACCTATATTCTCATTGCAAAGCATCCTGATTGTAATGATTATACTGAAAATATAGGAGTTACCAAGGATCTTCATATTACCATTACCCTGGAGCATCACAGCCATGATATTGAGACGGTGACCCTTCACGGAAGCCATAAAAACAACGGAAGTATCGTCGTAAAGACGTTGGACAAAGCAACAATTTCAAGAAATGTTACCGAAAATCTTGGAAATCTGCTTACCAATATTTCAGGAGTTAATGTGCTTAAAACAGGGAATAATATCGCAAAACCTGTTATTCATGGACTGTACGGAAGCAGGGTTTCTATTCTCAATGACGGAGTAAAACTGGCAGAACAGGAATGGGGAGTAGAACATGCACCGAATGTTGACGTTAATAATTTTGAGCACATCGATGTGATAAAAGGAGCCTCTGCCCTGAAATATGGAAGCGGAGCCATCGGTGGTGTTGTAGTATTGGAACCTCAGGTCTTACCTAAAAAAGATACCATCATGGGAGCGGTTTCCCTGTCCGGAATCTCTAACGGCCGTGGAGCAAGCCTTAATGTGAAACTTGCAAAAACCTGGGAAAATGGCTGGGCAATTAAAACAAATGGAAGTTTTAAAAAACTGGGCGATTTACAGGCTCCCAATTACGGATTAATGAATACCGGGGTTCAGAGTTCCGGGTTTAACTTTGGAGTTCAGAAATTAACCTTTAACAGTGGGATTTCTTTTGATTATTATTTAACCAACAGCTCTATCGGAATTTTGAGAAGTTCCCATACCGGTTCTGCAGAAGACATGGCCGAAGCCCTTACCAGTAAAGAACCTCTTTACCAAAGAAACTTCAGCTATGATATTGATAATCCAAGACAGGATATAGAGCATCATATTGCTAAAATCTCTGCCTACCAGCGGTTTGAAAACTTTGGAAAGATCACCGCAACTTTTAGTTTTCAGTATAATCACAGGAAGGAATATGATATACGACGTACGGAGGAACTCAGCAAGACACCGGGATTAGACCTGGAACTGATCACGAACGATTTCAATGTTAATCATTTAATTGAAAGAACAAAATGGAATCTTGAAACAGGAATTAACGGCGGCTACCAGAATAATTATTCTAATCCTGATACGGAGGCAAGGCGTCTGGTTCCCAATTATGACCGATTTTACGGCGGAGCTTATTCCGTTTTCAAATATAAATTGACACCGAAACTGGATGCAGAAGCGGGAGTAAGATATGATTTTGACCGTTATGAAGTAACCAAATGGTATGATCTGAGCGACTGGAATAATTCCTATGCTGCCGATTTTTCCAACTTTGTAGTAAGAATTAATCAGAACAGAATCCTTACAAAACCGAAACTGAATTATAATAATTTTTCCGGAAATGTAGGCTTTACCTATCATCCTACAAACAATTTCAATTTGAGACTGAATTATGCAAGAGTTTCCAGATCTCCCAATGTTGCCGAGCTTTTCGCGGATGGACTGCATCATTCTGCAGCCATCATTGAAAAAGGAGATATGAACATTAAAAATGAAACCGGAAACCAGTTTAATCTGGTTGCTGATGCCAAATTCAATGTTCTTGGCGGATTGAATATTTCCGTAAATCCATATTTATTTTATACTAAAAACTTCATTAATGAAGTTCCTATCGGATACAGCAATACCCAGTGGGGCGGAGATTTTGTAGTGTACGGATACCAGCAGATTGATGCGAAAATGTATGGCGTGGATCTGGATGTAGCCCTTAAAATCAATGATAATTTATCCTATAAAGGAAGCGGCTCTTATGTATACGGACAGGATCTTACGCACGATGTTCCCCTTATTATGATGATGCCTGCTAATTTTAATAATTCATTGGAATTCAGTAAAAAAGAATGGCGGAACTTTTATGTTAACGTAAGTAATACTACGGTTCTTAAACAAACAAGATTTCCTGTGTACAACATTTTCGTGAGAAGATATGATACAGACGGAAATCCTTATAAACAGGAAGTAGATATTTCTACTCCTCCAAAGGGATATTCACTTTGGAACCTTCAGGCAGGGGTAAATCTGACTAAAAATTTCGGAGTGGATTTCTCTGTACGAAATGTATTCGACAGCGCTTACAGAGATTATCTGAACAGACTGCGCTTTTTCTCCGATGAAATGGGGAGAAACTTTATACTCACTCTTAAATATCAATTTTAATTAATTAAAATTTAAAAAAATGAAAAATATCTTTAAAAATACAACACTTATAGTAGCCCTTTTAATAATTGCTTTTTCTTTTAGCTTAACCTCTTGTAACAGGAGCGATGATGAAAAAGATGATCTTCCGCAGGAAGAACTCTCTGATGTATTGCTGAAAGTAACGGATGCAGCTACACAAACTACTGTAACCTACGATTATCAGGTAAACAGTACAACGAATCCTAATGTGAAATTAGTAGACGGACACACCTACAACGTTGAAGTTATCTTTAAAAATGGTGATGAAGATGCTACAGAAGAAATCAGAACAGCAAAGGATGAGCACTTTTTAGTCTATAACTTTCCCAATTCTGATATCGTAATGACCCGTACGGATGATGCCTCTTCCACAAGAGCAGATGGGAAGCATGTAGGTCTTAAAACAAAATGGGTAGTGAATACAGCTGTAAAAAATTCAGCAGCAACAAGCCAGCTTGTTCTTACATTATACCATGAGCCAGTAAGTGTTTCCGAAGCTTCGGCGGTAAGCGGAAATGGAGTAGTGTATGGAATCCAGTCAGGAGGAGAAACAGATGCCCAGGCTTTATACAATATTATTAATTAACAGATTGCTGTAAAAATAAAACCGCTGGATTTTTCAGCGGTTTTTTTATTTATAAATATTTGATGGCGAAGAATTTATCTTTAATAGGGTATTTTCATAAAAAATTCATATTTTTGCAACCTAAAATTTTAATCAATAATGAAGGTTACCGCACAAAACCATGATGCCGTAAGTGCATTGCTTACAGTGACATTGGAAAAATCTGACTACAAAGAAAGAGTAGAAAAGCAGTTGATTAATTATGCTAAAAATGCGCAAGTTCCTGGATTCAGAAAAGGGAAAGTGCCTTTAAGTATGGTTAAAAAACAATATGAAGCAGGTATTGCATTCGAAGAAATCAACAAACAAGTGTCTGATGCATTAAACGGATATGTTAACGATAACAAGTTAAGATTAGTTGGACAGCCTGTTCCTCAGCCAGTCAACCAATTAGACTATAATGCTGATCAAATTGAAGTTGCTTTTGAAGTAGGGTATGAGCCTGATTTCACTATAGATTTAGCTAAATATGAAGCACCTCACTACAAAGTAGAAGCTTCTGAAAAAGAAATCAACAAGAGCATCGAAAACATGCAGAAGCGTTTCGCTGAGCAGGTTCCACAAGATAAAATTACTAAAGATTCTTACATTGCTTTAGAAATTTCTCAGGTGGTAGAAGATGATGCTGAAGGAGAGCACCACCACCACCCAAAGAATGCTACCATTACTGCTGAAAACAAAGAAGCTTTCAAATTGGTAAAAGCTTTGAAAATGGATGGATCTGTAAAAGTTTCAAAAGAAACTCTTGCTGCTGACGAAGAATTAGCTAAAGAATTAGGTTTCACTAAAGAAGAAGTCGAGCACTTACACCACGCTGAAGTTGAAGTTAAAGTAAAAGATTTCTATAGCTTAAACCTGGCAGAACTTAATCAGGATTTATTTGATAAAGTATACGGAGAAGGAAACATTACTTCTGAAGAGCAGCTTAAAGAAAAAGTAAAATCAGAATTAGACGAATATTTCCAGCAAAATGCTGATGTTCACTTTGTGAATAAAGTATTAGAGCAGGTAACAGAGAAAGAAGAAGTAGCACTTCCTGAAGCTTTCCTTGTTAAATGGTTATTATTCTCTAACCAGAATATCCAGTCTGAAGAGCAGGCAAAAGAAATCCTTGAAGCTGAAAAAAGCCAGTTGAGATACCAGATCATCGAAGGTAAATTGATGACTGATAACGAAATCCAGTTGGATTATGCTGATGTTCTAGCTCAGGCTGAGCAGTTGGTAAGAAACCAGTTGGCAATCTACGGAATCCACCACTTAGGGGATGAAGAAATCCAGAAATATGCTGTTGAAATGTTGAAAGACCAGGAGCAGGTAAGACAAATTTCTTCTGAAGTAGCTATGGCTAAACTGAAAGATGTAATTCTTGAAAAAGCTTCCAAAAAAGAAACTGAAATTTCGCATGACGAATTTTTAGAAGAACTTAAGAAATAATTATAGCTGATATAAATATTTAAAGCCGCCAGTTTTGGCGGCTTTTTTTATTGAGGGATCACACTAATTGTATTTCATTCAATATTCATATATTTACATCCTAAACTTATTGTATATATGAAAAAGATAATCATTCCGTTTTTTTGTGCTGTACTTTTTTCCACTACAGTGGCTGCACAGAAGACAAGCGCAGCTCCTGCTACAACGGAAGCCGTAAAATCTAAACTGACACCTAAAGAAGTTATTGATAACTATATAAAAGCATTAGGAGGAAAAGATAAATTAGAAAGTGTAAAAACAATCATCACTGATAATACTCTTTCTGTACAGGGAATGGAAATTACCATGACGACTAAAAAAATGGGAAATAAATTCAAGTCCGTACAAAGTGTAATGGGACAGCAGATGACCCAGCTTTTTGATGGGGAAAAAGGGTATTTTGACCAAATGGGGCAGAAAACAGATATTCCTGCTGATAAAATTGCAGACTTGAAAAAAACCAAGATGATTGATGCGTTAGGATATGATGCCGCTAACTTTCAGACCGTAACGGTTGAGAAATTAGATGGAAAAGACTACAACGTACTTTCTTCAGATAAAGGAAAATTCTATTTTGATACTGCTACCGGACTTTTATACACGTCTAATGCTCCTGAAGGAAAAGCAACCGTAAAAAGTTATATGACTGTTGATGGAATCAAATTCCCGGCTGAAATTGAAGCAGAAGGAAGCGGACAGAAGATTAACATTAAAACAACAAAGGTTGTTTTGAACTCTGGCGTTACCGATGCAGATTTTAAATAAAAAACTTATTTTACAATAGAAAAGCCGGGTATTTCCCGGCTTTTTTGATATATATTTAATTTTAACTCAACTTTAACTATAATTTTAATATCACCTAGTGAAGAATTAATATTTTTAAGCTGAAAATAAAATTAAACTGTATGAACAAAATTATTTCTTCTTTTGCCGTCATTTTTTTAATGTCTGCACAAAGTTTTGCACAGAATATTCCCGCGGATCCATCTGTGAAAATAGGTACACTTCCCAATGGAATGAAGTACTATATTAAAAAAAATACACTGCCGGAAAAGAAAGTGGATTTCCGTTTGGCTATCAATGCAGGATCTATTCTGGAAGATGAGAATCAGCGCGGACTTGCCCATTTCATGGAACACATGAACTTTAATGGGACTAAAAATTTTCCGGATAACAAATTAGTAGACTTTCTACAGTCTATCGGAGTAAAATTCGGGCAGCACCTTAATGCCTATACCAGCTTTGATGAAACGGTGTACATGCTTCCGGTTCCACTCGATAAACCCGGAAATCTGGATGCCGGATTAAAAGTAATGGAAGACTGGGCCTTCAATGCGACGCTTTCCGATGAGCAGATCAATAAAGAACGGGGAGTTGTTCTGGAAGAGCTGCGATTAGGATTGGGAGCAGACAAAAGAATGGAAGATAAGTATTTACCTAAACTGTTATATAAATCTCAATATGCAGAAAGATTACCGATTGGTAAAAAAGAAGTTCTTCAGAATTTCAAACCGGATGTGATCAGAAAATTCCATCAGGATTGGTACAGACCGGATCTGATGGCCATTGTGGTGGTAGGAGACATCAATGTGGATGAAGTAGAAAAGAAAATCAAAGATAACTTCAGCAAGTATAAAAATCCTTCAAAACCAAGGGAGAGAAAGACTTTTGATCTTCCCAACCATAAAGAAACACTGGTAGCGATAGAAACAGATCCCGATGCGACCAATTCTATGGTACAGTTTATCATGAAAGATGCTGAAGCTTATACACCGGATGTTACGGTAGAGCAGTATAATCAGAGCATGGTGGAGAACATTGCCACAACCATGCTGAACAACAGGTTAAGAGAATTAATCAATTCAGCGAATCCACCGTTTACCTATGGTTCCGTGTATCATGGCGGTACCTATGCCAGAAGTAAAGAGGCCTTCCAGGGTTTTGCGATGGTAAAAGAGGGAAATCAGCTGAATGCCCTTAAAGTTTTGCTGGAAGAAGTGGAAAGAGCAAAAAGATTCGGATTTACCCAAACAGAGCTTGACAGAGCGAAATCCCAGGTGATGTCTAATCTTGAAAGATCTTACAATAACCGCAGTAAGACAGAAAGTGATATGCTGGTAGAGGAATATGTAAGAAACTTCCTGGAGCAGGAACCGATGCCGGGAATTGCCTGGGAATATGAAGATGCAAAAAATTTCCTTCCTTCTATATCACTGGCCCAGACCAATGATGTTATTAAAAAGATGGTAAGAGACGACAGCAGGGTAATTGTACTTACAGGACCTAAAAAAGATAACGTTACCATGCCTACAGAAGCCATGGTGCTGAATACATTTGAAACTGTGAAAATGGCTGACCTTAAACCGTATGAAGAAAAAGCGACCATTAAAAATCTGGTAAAACCGTTTAAATCTGAAGGGAAAATCGCTAAAACAGAAACGGATGCCAAGCTGGGAACTACTACATGGACTTTAAGCAACGGAGCAAAAGTTACTTTCAAGAAAACAGATTTTAAAGACGACGAAATTGTATTTACAGCAAGAAGTTTAGGAGGTAATTCCATTATTCCGGATGCTGATTTTAATAAAACACAATTTGCATTCTCTGCATTATCGGAAGCAGGGGTAAACGGATTTTCAAAATCTGATCTTACCAACTATCTTGCTGGGAAACAGGTTTCTGTAAATCCATCAATCGGACCATTGTCAGAAGGTATTTCCGGGAAAACAACGCAGAAAGATCTGGGAACGGCTATGGAGCTTATTTATGCCTATTTCACAGGATTGAACTACGATCCGGCAGCATTCAATGCCTATAAAGAAAAGCAGTCTGCCATGCTGAATAATTTAATGTCTAACCCGCAGTTTTACTTTTCGAGTGAACATGCAAAATTCATGAATCAGAAAAACCCGAGATTTATCGGACTGATTCCAATGGAAAAAGACTGGGCGAATACGGATTACAAAAAAGCATACGATATCTATAAAGAAAAATTTGCCAATGCAGGAAATTACCAGTTTTATTTTGTAGGAAATATTGATGAAGCCACTTTTAAAAATGAAGTTCTTCAATATATTGCAAGCCTTCCGTCAGCAGGAAAAACGACCACATTCAAAGATACGGGATACAGACAGGTAACGGGAGATTACACCAAAGTATACAAGAAAGGAAAAGATCCGAAGAGTTTGGTATCCATTACCTATAGCGGAGAAACTCCTTATGACGAAAAAGATGCGTTGGCTTTGTCTGCATTGGGTGAGGTGGCAACTATTAAGGTGATTGAAAAATTGAGAGAAGATGAAAGCGGTATTTACGGTGGCGGCGCAAGAGGAGGAATGACTAAAATTCCTTACAGTGCCTACAATTTCAGCATCAGTTTCCCATGTGGCCCTGAGAATGCTGAAAAGCTAACGAAAAGCGCAATTACTGAACTTCAGAAATTAATTGATAAAGGTCCAGACCAGAAAGACCTTGATAAGTACAAAGAAGGGGAGTACAATGATAATAAAACCCATCTGAAGGATAATATGTTCTGGATGAATGGCCTGGCTAAAAACCAGCTGGATGGAAGCGACAAATACGATATCCTGAACCATCAGGAGAAAGTAAAAGCACTTACCGTGAAAGATCTTCAGGATGTGGCGAAAAAGTACCTTACAAAAGGCAGAATAACTGCGACGCTGATGCCGGAAGATGGATGGGAAAATGCTAAAAAAGAAGACACCCAACCTGCTATTATTAAAGCAGGAGTTTCAAATTAAGTATATATAATTCCAAATAAAAACCGCAGACTGTTATGGTCTGCGGTTTTTATTTTAATTTCCGTATTCTTTTTTCCATTCCTCGGCTGCATCAGTCAGCACACCGTAGAATTCTTCACCATACTTTCTTATCAAAGGTGTTTTCAGGAATTTATACACCGGAACCTGAAGTTCTTTTCCTAGCGTACATGCATCGCTGCAAACATTCCACTCATGATAGTTCAGAGCTGTAAAAGAAGAGTATTCCGTAATACGGATCGGATACAGATGGCATGAGATCGGCTTCTGCCACGTGATTGCTCCGTCTTCGTAAGCTTTTTCAATACCACATTTCGTAATACCTCTTTCATCGAAAGTTACATAAGCACACTCACGATCTTCCACCATGGGCGTTACATACATTCCGTCTGAAGGATCAGTTGTCCATGTCCCCTGTTCTTCAAGAGCCTTGACGCCTTCCTCAGTAAGATAAGGCTTAATTTTATCGAAAATACTATCTAAAATCTCAAGTTCGTCTTTATCTAACGGAGCACCTACATCTCC
Source organism: Chryseobacterium soli (assembly GCF_000737705.1). GTDB lineage: Bacteria > Bacteroidota > Bacteroidia > Flavobacteriales > Weeksellaceae > Chryseobacterium > Chryseobacterium soli. The sequence goes on from NZ_JPRH01000002.1 coordinate 45,539, forward strand.
TTCCACACAACATGCACCCTTACATTTCGTAAGGTTGCAAACAAATTCTTCGGAAAATATTTCCTCAGAAATCAATTTATCGTCTATCTGAATCATAATTTTTTAAAATAAATCAAAATAAGTACCTGCTTTAAAGGTCACTAAACTAACAATAATAAGCCATAAGCTTACCTCCTGCATCCAGTACTTAGGCAGAAACCGCAGCATTCTGCTTAAAATAATACTGACCGGAAAGGCTAAAAGCAATAAATACTCATAGCTCATATTCATATATAAAATAATGCTCACCAGCTGAGCTACTGAAAAAACAAGCAGGAACGTATACTTATATCTGCTTACCGGACTTTTCTTATTGTAATTTTTAAAATGATCATATACCGCATAGATAAGCATCAACACAATAGGAATCAAAGGAAATAAATCCGTATAATCCGTTACCAGTTTCATTTTTCTGAATGGGAAATAATCGATATTCCACGAAGTAAACCCAAAGAAAAACATGAGGGCAAAATAACTGAATGCAATCAAAACAGTTCCTAAAATAAACCTGAACAAATTCAAACTGATTTTTTCCGAGGTAGCAATCACGTGAATAATCACAAAAACAGCCATGGGCCAGGTGGTAGGCAGAAAAATAAAATTTAATGCCACAATAGCTCCTACCAACACGTACGATTTTTTCCTGATATCTTCATCGGCACTTGTCAGCAGCATCAGCAGGAAAGAATTTGTAAGAAGAGAAACCGCAATACCGATATCTAAATTTCCGGGATACAGCCCAAAAATAAGAAAGGTATACAGGAATAAAGGCAGATGGGTCTGATAATTAAGCGCGATGCTGTGAAAACAGAAATATCCCAACGCAATTCCCAAAAATGTTATTCCGGCAACAATTGCTTCATACGTATTGAAATTCAGTATGTTAAATATTATTACTACTAAAAGAAGAAAACCAATATAAACAGGAATTGAAAAAATATTGCTTTCTTTTGAAAGTAATTTAAACATTTTTTATAAATTTGTACAAAGTTAATTTAAAAAAGGAAAATAATGACGTCTTTCTGGTTATTCTTAAGTAAAGTTTTCAAGTGGACCTTCGGGTTTTTTGAGACATTTGGAAATGTTTTAAACTGGATATTGTTCACCGTCTGCTGTGTAATGTTCATCTATTGGTGCTATGTATTGGTAGTAGGTCTTGGCGGAAATAAAGATAAGGACTATTTCTCTCCTACAGAAGGGAAGAATCCATATTATGATCCTGAAATTTATAAAAAAGAAGGTTAATTAATTGGTTATATAGTAAAAAACCGATCAGACTTTATGTTTGATCGGTTTTTTTATAATAACGATTAAAATTTAATTTCCTTAATCATGGATGGGAAGTACAAGAACAGGAATGCTGGAATCTTTTGTAATTCCTTTGGTTAAGCTTCCTACAAATACATCATAAATTCCACTTCTTCCGTGGGAACCCATCACAATATAATCAGCATTTTTGGAACCGGCATATTCCAGAATGATGTCTTTGGCAATGCCTTGTTTCAGAAGATGCTCACAGTCTATATCCTGCGAAATAATCTGTTGCTCAATTTTATTAAGCTGAACCAGCTCATTTCTGATTTCGTTCTCTTCAACCTCTGGGAAATACTGGAACCCCATATCGCCGATAGCGAATCCAATATCGGAAGGAGCAACATGGATGAGGAAAATTTTACCATTAAGTTGTTTTGCGAACTTAACGGCGCCCTCTATAAGCTGCTCAGTTTTGTCCCCAAAATCTACGGGCACTACAATATTTATCATAACCTTTTAATTTTGCTATTTAAAGATAAGAAAAAAATGACAAAGTTTATGTTAAATAACTTATAATATTAATCATCAATGGCCCTATTAATGGTGTGCCAGTAATCAAAAACGGCAATTCTACAACATACATTTTTCCAACTTAGCCCACTTAATTAAGGATAATAGATCGTATACTATTTCTTAGATTCTTTTTATTGAAATTTAATTGCCTGCTGATTGTCGATAGTTTAGAGAATTTTAATGGATTTCATTAAATTATTGGTTGTTTTGACTGCGATATGGTGTCATCATGTTTAGCTGACTAATTTAATTTTTTTTTAATCATAATGAATCAACTTGCTTCCTGATTTTCATTTAATTTGTTTTATGATTGAATTTTTTAAGTAATGTTTAAAGCTAGCGTAAAAGCATGGAAGTTTGCAGAAACTGCATTCAGTAATGAGAGACAAAAGTATAAGCGTAAACAGCAATATAAAAGTTTTGTATTAACATTGCTTAACCGTAAACCTTCCAGATATTGGTTTGAAATTTTAGAAAGTGACAGATATAGAGAAGTTCTTTCTCAAAGACCCCGTCTTTTTTTAAAACCTTTTAAGGTGTATCTTTCCACTCAATATTCCATCCGTCAAAGAATAAAAATCATTTGCGATACCTATGATTTTATATACGATAAGCAGATTGAAAAAATAATCCGGGGCGAAGATCATCTGGTTTGTGAGTTTGCCTTGAAAAACGGATTGCCGGCGAAGTTGATGATTGGCTATAATGATCGATACAGAAAAGAAGGTGAATTGGTGTTGTCTCTGGTAATTGATCACCTTGATGGTAATGTAGCTTCCCTATCTTTTTCTGTGGAAAAAAATGAAAATAATAAATGGCTGTGTAGAATTGGTTGCCTGCAGGGTAGGCCTGTTGTAAATGGAGTTTACGTTACAAAAGAAGCTCAGAAATTGATGAATGGAATACGACCCAAGGCTTTTTTGATCGAAATGTTGCAAGAGTTTTGTAAAACGCTTGATATACCATCTATTAATGCTGTAGGAGGGAAATGCCAGGCCCAAAACAGAAAACATTTTATTCATATTCCTTTTCTGCATACAATTCCTTTTTCTTATAACGACTTTTGGGAAGAAATGGGAGGGCAGGATCTGGGAAATAATTGGTACATGCTACCATCTGGAACTTCTAGAAAAGAGATAGCTGATATAAAATCAGAAAAAAGATCTTCCTACAAAAAAAGATATATACTTATTGATTCCGTAAAGGATAATTTGCGTGATTATTTGAAAAATAATACCTGTAAAGCAGAAAGCAGTCCTGAAGTCTTATAATAGGACTGCTTCACTTTATTTATGTTTTTATAATATTCTGATATCAATCACTTTTTCGTCCCCAAGATAAGCTTCCAGAATATCATTTTCATGTACTTTGCCGACCCCTTTTGGAGTTCCTGTGAAAATAAGATCACCTACTCTCAGAGTAAAGTACTGTGAAACAAAAGCAATGATATCATCACAACTGAAGATCATGTCTTTGCTGTTGCCATCCTGAACTTTCTCTTTATTTTGTAATAATGAAAACTGAAGCTCTTCCAGATTATAATTTTCTTTCTTGAAAAAATTGCTTACCACAGCAGAACCATCAAAAGCCTTGGAAAGCTCCCACGGAAGCCCTTTAGACTTTAAATCACTTTGAAGATCTCTCGCCGTAAAATCAATTCCTAAACCAATTTCTTCATAATGTTTGCCGGCAGCTTCTTTCTGGATGTATTTTCCGCCTTTTGAAATTTTTACCACCACTTCCAGCTCATAATGCACATCATCAGAAAATTCCGGAATGTAAAAATCATTTCCTTTTAAAACGGCTGTATCAGGTTTCATGAAAATCACAGGTTTGTCTGGGATTTCATTTCCTAACTCTTTGGCATGTTCACTGTAATTTCTTCCTATGCAGATAATTTTCATAATTCTGTTGTTATTTATTTTTTGTCATTGCGAGGAGTAAAGCGACGAAGCAATCTTAGTTTATAGACAATGATAAGTCACCTTATCTTATATGAATGTTTTGTTTACTTAGGTATTAAGGAAACAATTTTCATCTCATCTAACGTGTAAACTCATTACCACAATAGTAGCAGATAAACTTATGGCTTGTCAGAATAGAAATTCCGAAAAAACTTGTAGCACTGTCATCCCTGTAAATATGATTGGAGTTGCATTTTGGACATACAAAATCAAACTCAGGATCTTCAATCGTATGCTCTACTTCCAAGGAAAATTGTTCGTTGTCCTTATAATCCTGTAAAACCGCATTGGCTTTTTCAGTGTCTTCCTCAAAAACCTGAAGCTGAATACCACCTACAGCCTGGGAAAGCAGCCAGTCGGACTGGATAAGCTGTTCATTGGCGATAAAGCTATTGACACCGTTTTCAGCCAGGATCTGTTTGTCTCTGTTGGCCTCAAGAGCAGTTTCGTAGAATTTAAAACGAACTAATTTCGACATTTTTTTAAAATTTACTTGACAATTGAATCTTTGTGAAGACTTTCTTCGTATAAAGTGGGAAATCAGCATTCTGAAGCCATCCAAAATAACCTAAATCCTTCTGAAATACAGCTTTTACTACCTGTCCCTTATATTTTCCAAAATTGAACACCTCTTCCATCTTTTCATTATAACCGATAAGCCCGGCAAGATCAGCATTCTTGTTATGGAAGGTAAACTCACTTAAAGCAGCAATTTCATTAGGAAGATCATCATATTTACCCACCTGTGCATCCAGCACATCAAAAGTAGCCATTACATCAGCCTCTGCGGAATGTGCGTTTTCCAGTATTTTTCCACAGTAAAACTGATAGGCTGCCCCAAGATTTCTGGGTTCCTTTTTATGAAAGATTGTCTGAGCATCCACTAACTTGAATTTGCTTAGATCAAAATCCATACCTACTCTTAAAAGTTCTTCAGCCAATAACGGAACATCAAACCTGTTGGAATTGAAACCTCCCAAATCAGCCCCTGCAATCATCTCCATCACTTTGGAAGCGATATCTTTAAAGGTAGGAGCATCTTTTATATCTTCATCATAAATTCCGTGGATCTCACTGGTTTCTTTAGGAATCGGCATTTCCGGGTTGATGCGCCATGTTTTGCTTTCTCTCGAAGCATCAGGGTTCACCTTTAAGATGCAGATTTCAACAATCCTGTCTTTTCCAATGTTTGTTCCGGTGGTTTCCAGATCAAAAATACAGAGCGGTTTATATAATTTTAAGTTCATTTTTTTAATTTTTATAATTTGATTGTCAGCGGATGGACAAAGTCTAACGCTGAAATATAATATCGGGGTTTATTAAATGAAATTTATCCAAGTTGTTTTTGAAACACCAATGATACCAGAATATAATAAATAACAAGCATCGGGATTCCTACAATCTGGAATATCGCTAAAATGGCAATTCCACCAATAACTAATACAGCTTTCGGATAATTATCTTTCAGTTTTTTGGATTTGAATTTCATAGCCATCATTTTTATCGGACTTATTAAAAGCCATGAAGTAAGGATGGTTAAGAGTACCAATAATAATGGGCTTTCAAACAGAAAACTGAATGCATTCGTTTCTTTAAATGCATAATATAATCCGAATAATAAAACCGTATTGGTAGGCGTATTCAACCCTTTAAAATAATAGCGCTGCTCTTCATCGAGGTTAAAAATAGCAAGTCTCAGGCAGGAAAAAACTGTCACCAGAAGACCAATGTATTTGATCTCAAAAGGGAAGTGTAATCCAAGAAGCTCATTTCCAGGGCCTAATGCGGCATACATCGTAAGTCCGGGAATCAACCCAAAACTCACCATGTCGGCAAGAGAATCGAGCTGGAGCCCGAGGTTTGAATTAGAATGAACAGCTCTTGCTACAAATCCATCAAAAAAATCAAAGATAGAAGAGAGGATAAGACAGATAGCAGTCGTTTGATAATCACCTAAAATAAGATGGATCGCCCCAACACATCCGGAAAATAAATTCCCGAGGGTGAGCAAATTGGCAAGATTATTTTTTATGAAATTCATGGCAACAAAAATACAGTTTTTCAAAATTTTATCCTGAAATATTATGAAGGAAAAAATACATTAATATCATTTTGATGTAAATTTGCCGAATGAAATTTTTTAAAGAATTTAGAAAACAAGAAGTTCTGGTCCTTTTATACCGGATTTTCTTAGCATATGTTTTTTATCAGATTGCCCGGCTTTTGTTTTGGTATTTTAATAAAGAGCTCATAAAAGTGGATTCAGTTTCAGATTATTTCAATCTGGCATTTCATGGAACCGCCTTCGATACGACGGCGATTCTGTATGTAAATGCGCTGTTTATCCTGCTGAGCATTATTCCTATTGTTATCAATACAAAGAAAGGATATCAGAAGGTTCTGTTCTGGCTGTATTTCATTACCAATGGGATTGCTTATGCCATGAACTTCGGCGATTTTATCTATTATAAATTTGCACAGGCAAGATTAACGTCTACCGCTCTGGATGTCGCCAAACATGAATCCAATGTGGGAAAAGTTTTTATGGTTTCCGTAGGACAGCACCCTTTTGTACTGATATGGTTTATTGTTTTAATGGCAGTTTGGGTTTTTCTTTACAAAAGAGTGAAAATTACCGAAAGAAAGCCTGTACAGCTTATTCCTTACTTTATCTGGTCTGTTCTTACGCTTTGTGTCACTGCTGTTTTGGTGGTTGGCGGAATTCGCGGCGATTTCAAGCACAGTACAAGACCCATTAATTTAGTGGACGCCAACCGTTTTGTAACCAATCCGATTCAGGGGAATGTGGTATTGAACAGTACATTTTCATTTTTCAGAACATTGGGAACGAATAATTTTAAAGAAGTTCATTTTGTAGACGAAAAATATATCGACGATAATATTCAGCCTTATAAAATATATGACAGGAAGGTGGAAAACCGTCCCAATATTGTCATTTTTATTGTAGAATCTTTTGGAAGAGAATATTCAGGGGCATTCAATAAAGATAAGAATATCAAAGATTATGTTTCTTATACCCCTTTTATAGACAGCCTTGCCGGACAGAGTTTAATTTTCCCTAATACCTTTGCCAATGGAAGACAGTCTATTCATGGGATGAGTAGTGTATTGGCAGGGATTCCTAGTCTTACTGATGCGTTTACCAGTTCACCATATTCAAATCAGAAAATTCAGTCTATTGTTTCCGTGTGTAATGAGTTGGGATACGATACTTCCTTTTATCATGGGGCACCGAATGGATCAATGGGATTTTTAGGATTTGGAAATATTTTAGGATTTAAACATTATTTCGGTAAAACGGAATACAATAATGACGCAGACTTCGACGGAATGTGGGCGATATGGGATGAACCGTTTTTACAGTACTTTGCAAAGAATGTAGGGAAGAAGCAACCATTTATGACGACCGTTTTCACTGCGTCATCACACCATCCGTTTAAAATCCCGGAAAAGTATAACGGTAAATTCAAAAAAGGAAAAATAGAAATGCATGAGCCAATACAGTATACGGATTATGCCATTAAAAAATATTTTGAAACCGCTAAAAAAGAACCTTGGTTCAATAATACGATATTCGTGTTCACCGGAGATCATACCAACCAGATTTATTATCCGGAATATGAGAAACCTATGAACCGTTTTGCCGTTCCGCTTATTTTTTATTCTCCAAATCCGGCCTACCAACTCAAAGGAGTGAACCCTGAAGTGGCGCAGCAGATTGACATTTATCCTACGCTGGCAGATCTAATCGGGTATGACAAGAAAATAAGAAGTTGGGGAAGAAGTTTGGTGAGCGACAAGAAATATCCTGCCATTATTGTGAATTCAGACGGTTCTTCAGAGCAGTTTATCATTGGGAATTATATTTACCGCTTTGATGGAAAAGAAATCGGTGGAGTTTATGATAAGAGCGATCTTGGGCTTGAAAATAATCTTTTGAATACACTCAAGAGCCCGGAAGTAGAATCAGGAAAGCTGATGGCGAAAGCATGGTATCAGGATTATATGAACCGAGTAATCAATAGAAAGCTGAACTAATGTTGAGCAGCTGTTTAAATTGATAACTTGGTATATCTATTGTTATATATGTGAAGGATAATAAAAGTTTTTGTTTGTTTGAAATTAATTTATATTTTTAGCATTAAATAGATAACAAAAATATTTTATTAGAATCAAAACAATAAAAAATATGAAAAAATTATTATTAACACTCGTACTTTCATTATTTGGTGTACTTTCTTTTGCACAAATAGAAGGTAAATGGAAAACAATAGATGATGAAACCAAACAGGCAAAATCGATTGTAGAGATCTATAAAAAGGCAGACGGCAGCTATTATGGTAAAGTTTCTCAACTGCTTATAAAGCCTGCAGATCCTAATTGTACGGTATGTAAAGACGACAGAAAAGGAAAACCTATTTTGGGGTTGGAAATCATCAGAGGACTGAAAAAAGACGGTGACGAATTTACTGGCGGAACGATTACAGATCCTAAAACAGGGAAAACATACAAATGTACGATTACAAGAACCGGTGATAAACTGAATGTAAGAGGATATGTGGGAATTTCTTTAATGGGAAGAACACAGACCTGGCAAAAAGTAAATTAATCAGGTTAAAATACATAAGAAGACGGCATTTCAGCAATGAAATGCCGCTTTTTTTTGAAAAAAGTGTAACGAAAATAAAATTTTCACACTCATAAAGTATGAACTCAGATTTGGAAAAAACATTTGTGGATTTTTTTAAACCGAACCAAAGGCTTATTCATAAGATATGCAGAATATATACCGATAATACAGAAGACCATGAAGATCTTTTTCAGGAAATTACCATTCAGCTATGGAAATCCTTTCCCGGCTTTAAAGGAGATGCTAAATTTTCTACCTGGATGTACCGTGTTGCGCTGAATACAGCAATTACACTATTTAAAAAACCGCAGAAAAAAGAACTTAAGCAGTCGGAAGTAGATTTTTCCACTCTCAAAATAGAATATGAGGCTTATGAAGATGATGAATATAAACTAAAGAAGATGTACCTGGCAATCTATCAGCTTTCTGATATTGAAAAGGCATTGATCATGATGTATCTGGAAGATAAGCCTTATAGAGAAATTGGAGAAATTCTTGGAATTACAGAAGGAAATGCAAGAGTGAAAATGAATAGAGCCAAAAATAATTTAAAACAAAAAATAAACGCAGGATAAAATGGACGAATTAGAACTTTTAAAAAAAGACTGGAATAAAGATTCTGATGAATTTACAATATATTCAGAACAGGAAATCTATAAAATGATACAGCAGAATTCTACATCAGCGGCCAAACTTTTATTTCTGATAGGCCTGGCAGAAATGCTTATATGGACGGGGTATGGATATTTCTATCATCAGTTTCCTGTAGAAAGAACGGTTGTATTCCTTGTTTTCTTTGTGCTGGTAATCTATTTATACCAAAGAATGAAAGCTGAATCTACCAGTATTGCATTAATGAAAACGATTTTAAACCTAAGGAATACTATTTTAGGATATGCAGGAATATCTTTATTATTAATTATTGTGGATAATATATTTCATTTTAATGAGTATACCAGAGATTTTATGGCGGGTATTCATGATGGTGGAAGTGGAAATCCTTACAGAACCACCCATCCGGATACTTTTGTTCCTGAATTTGGAAATTATGTAATTTTTGGAATCGTATTGTTTGCCGTGCTTTGCTTATTATATGTGATCTATAAAAAAACATACGGAAAAGTTCTGACCAATCTTAAGAAAAATTATAGAGAATTAAGCAGAGCGGAATAAAATTGAGTATAAATAAAATTTATGAAGCATTGCAGCCAATGTGATGCCTTTTTTATGATGTGTATAATAAAAAATCACTATTTTTGTACTCTAAATTTTTCAAATAAATATGGCAGAATATACTTTTCGTGAGGTAATTGCACAGGCAATGAGCGAGGAAATGCGTAAAGACGAATCCATCTTTTTAATGGGGGAGGAAGTTGCAGAATACAATGGTGCATATAAAGCTTCAAAAGGGATGCTGGATGAGTTTGGCCCTAAAAGAGTAATCGATACACCTATTGCAGAACTTGGTTTTACAGGGATTGCGGTAGGAGCAGCAATGAATGGTAACAGGCCGATTGTAGAATATATGACGTTCAATTTCTCATTGGTAGGTATTGATCAGATTATCAATAATGCAGCAAAAATCCGTCAGATGAGTGGTGGTCAGTGGAACTGTCCAATCGTTTTCCGTGGTCCTACTGCTTCTGCAGGTCAATTAGGAGCTACGCACTCTCAGGCTTTTGAAAACTGGTTTGCGAATGTTCCGGGGCTTAAAGTAGTGGTTCCTTCCAACCCTTATGATGCAAAAGGATTGTTGAAAACAGCAATTCAGGATAATGATCCGGTGATCTTTATGGAATCTGAGCAGATGTATGGTGATAAAATGGAAATTCCTGAAGAAGAGTACTACTTGCCAATCGGAAAAGCAGATATTAAAAGAGAAGGTACAGATGTTACTTTGGTTTCTTTCGGAAAAATCATGAAATTAGCTATTCAGGCAGCTGAAGATATGGCTAAAGAAGGGATTTCTGTGGAAGTTATCGATCTTAGAACCGTTCGTCCTTTGGATTTTGATACAGTATTAGCATCCGTAAAGAAAACAAATAGATTGGTTATCTTAGAAGAAGCTTGGCCATTTGCCTCTATTTCTTCTGAAATCACTTATATGGTACAGCAGAAAGCATTCGATTATCTGGATGCTCCTATCAAGAGAATTACAACTCCTGATGCTCCTGCACCTTATTCAGCTGCATTATTTGCAGAATGGTTCCCTAAACTTGAAAAAGTAAAAGAGGAAATTAAAAAAGCAATGTACGTTAAATAACGATAGAGAAAAACTTCCGAAAGGAAGTTTTTTCATTTATTCTATGCATGAAGAATAGTTCATGAGGTCGTAAATTTAGTATAAATTTGCGCGTTTAAAATAAATTAGCTGATATGGCAGAAGTTACAGAAGGTGGTCATCATTTTGACATTAAAAAACTTTCTTTTATTGGAATTCTAGTCTCTTTAGGAATTGTTTTCGGAGATATCGGGACATCCCCGCTTTACGTAATGAAAGCAATTGTGAACGCAAGAGACGTGGGCAGTACGATGCCTTTCAATGAATATATAGAGGGTGCACTTTCCTGCATTATCTGGACACTTACTCTTCAAACCACGGTAAAGTACGTGATCATTGCCTTAAGAGCAGACAATAAAGGGGAAGGGGGTATTTTAGCCTTATTTTCCCTGGTTAAGAATCTTAAAAAACGCTGGCTGTATCTTATTGCCATTATAGGTGCTGCGGCTCTTGTTGCTGATGGGGTGATTACCCCTTCACTTACAGTAATGTCGGCTATTGAAGGTCTTGAGATTTACAATCCTCATACACCTGTAGTTCCTATTACCATTGGAATTCTTATTTTAATCTTCGTCGTACAGCAGTTTGGAACCAGTTTTATCGGGAAATTTTTTGGTCCTGTAATGGTAGTCTGGTTTTTAGTGTTAGGCGGCTTAGGGGGAATGCATTTAAAGGAGAACTTTGAAATTTTAAGATCTTTCAATCCTTACTATGCCTATAAACTTATCGCTCATTCTCCCAGTGCAATTGTTATTCTGGGTGCGGTTTTCCTTTGTACAACCGGAGCAGAAGCTCTTTATTCAGATTTAGGACATTGCGGTGCTAAAAATATCAGAGTAAGCTGGGCTTTTGTTAAGATCATGCTTATTTTAAACTATTTAGGACAGGGAGCTTGGTTATTAACCAATTATGGAAAACCTGGATTTTCCGTAGTGAATCCGTTTTTTGGAATTATGGAAGAGTGGATGATCGTACCGGCTGTAATTTTAGCTACTGCGGCGGCAATTATTGCCAGTCAGGCATTGATTACCGGATCTTTCACAATTTTCTCAGAAGCGATGTCTCTTAACCTGTGGCCTAATCAAAAAATTGATTATCCATCAGGGGTTAAAGGACAAATGTATATTCCCAGAATTAACTGGGGACTTCTTATTCTGTGTATTATTGTGGTTCTTCACTTTAGAGAATCAGGTAAGATGGAAGCAGCATACGGGCTGTCCATTACTGTGACGATGCTGATGACCACTTTATTATTAGTATTCTGGCTGCTCAAACACAGAGTCAATAAACTGTTGATTTTGCTGTTTGCTATGGTATATATGTCTATTGAATTAGGATTCTTCAGTGCCAATATCATTAAATTCTTTGAAGGCGGTTGGATTACCGTAATATTGGCAGGATTCATCGGAGTTTGTATGTATGCCTGGTATAACGGAAGATTGATTAAAACCAAATTCATCAATTTTGTAAAGATTGACAGTTATGTTTCGATTATCAAGGATATGAAACTGGATGAAACAATCCCTAAGTACGCCACCAATCTTGCTTATCTGAGCAGAGCCAAAAGAAATGATGAAGTAGAATCTAAAATTATTTACTCTATCATCAAAAAGCAACCGAAAAGAGCCGATCATTATTTTATATTAAGTATTGTCAATCAGGAAGATCCGTATACTTTTAAATACACCGTTGATGAAATTTTACCGGGAACGGTTTATAAAATCAACTTCCTGTTAGGATTTAAAGTTGATCGTAGGATTAATGACTATTTTAATATGGTGCTGAAAGATCTGATGGCCGATGGAACTATTCCTTCAAGAAGCAGCCATCCATCGTTAAGAGCCCATAATATTCCTCCGGATCTGAAATATGTGGTCATAGATAACACCTATATCAACGATATACTTCTGACCGTTAAACAGAAAATTACCCTTAATATCTACAATTTCGTTAAATATATAGGCAGTGATGACTTCAAATCATGGGGGGTTACTTCACACAATGTAGTGGTGGAATCTGCTCCTATTACGGAATTAACTGTGTATGACAATAAAATTGAGCAGGCTGAATTTTTACGTCACAACAGTTAATATCCTTTAACAAAACTGTCTAATATGTATTTAAATAAAAATCAATAAATTTGTAGATAATTTTTTTGATGGATACTATACAAAAAGAAAAAAATATTGCTTTAATAAAAGATGTTTTAAGAAACTATTTACTAGAAAAAGGTTTCAGAAATACACCTGAGCGATACACGATATTGGAAGAAATCTATAATATGGATCACCACTTTAATGTGGATGATCTGTATTTATTGATGATGCAGAAAAAATATCATGTTTCGAAAGCAACTATTTATAATACTATTGAAATTTTCCTTGATGCAGGCCTTATACGCAAGCATCAGTTTGGAGAAAAAACACTGACTTCTTCATCTTACGAGAAATCTTATTTTGATAAACAACATGATCACCTGGTCATTTACAAAAAAGATTCAGATAAAGAAATTGAAGAAATCATCGAATTCTGCGACCCTCGGATTCAAGGAATTAAAGAAGCAATTGAAGATGCATTTGGCGTAAAAATTGATTCTCATTCGCTGTATTTCTATGGCACTAAGAATGATTAATCAATGAGAATAGTCCTTTTTCTGTTAATTTTCATTTCAACGTTCAATTTTGCACAGGACACAAAAACACCTGTGCAGAGGGATCCTTATTTACAAACTCCGGTAAAAGCTAAGCCGGTACCATCAAAACCCGAAGACAAAGTAAGGATTATCCATGCAGATGAGGTCAAGAAAAGTCTCGATAAGTATAACGGAAACCAATATCTTACCGGACATGTACAGATAGAACATCAGGGTTCTATTCTTACAGCAGATGAAGTCGTGATCTATGAAGAAGAAAATTTTGTAAAAGCAATAGGCAATACAAAGCTTCAGAACACAGACGGATCTGTCATTACTGCTGGCGAGATGGAATATGATGCCAATACCCAAAAAGGAGTGGCCCGTAAAAATGTAGTGCTTACCGATCCGAAAGGTACCGTTATCAAGACGGAAACAATGTATTATGACAGGCTTTCTAATCAGGCTTATTACAATACTGGAGGAACGATTAATGATGGTAAAAGTACAACCTATGCAAAAACTGCAACTTATTTTCTGACAACGCGTATCATCGATCTTACTGGAAGAGTAAAAATTGAAGATGCTCAATATATTTTGGAAGGAGATAATGTTGTTCAGAACCAAAGTACCAATATTGTTGATATCAATGGACCTACAACAATTACCAATAAGAAGAATCCTAAAAACCGTATTGTCACAGATAAAGGAAATTATAATACAAACACTAAAGAAGCGTTTTTATATAAGAACTCAAGAGTGTTCTATAACGATAAGATTCTTACTGGTGACACCATGTACTTCAATCAGCTTACCGGTTTTGGAAAGGCAACAGGGAATGTAACTCTGGATGATCCAAAAGAGAGGAGATTTATAAAAGGAGGATATGGAGAAATTTTCGAAAAGAAAGATTCTTCCATGATGACCAAAAATCCTTACGCCGTAAAAGCTTTTGAAAAAGATTCTATCTATTTTGCCGCAGAAAAAATCATTTCTTATCAGAAACCAGATGCGTTGGATATTAACGTGAAAAAAAGTTTCCTGCGGGCCTATAAAAAAGCAAGATTTTATAAATCAAATGCGCAGGGAAGAGCAGATTCCATAGCGTTCAATGAGACAGACGGAATCATGCACATGTATACTAAACCCATCCTATGGAGCGGTGAAAAACAGGTTACCGGCGATAAAGTAGAAGCCTATTTTAATACGGCAACCGAAGATCTTGACTCCCTGAAAGTCATTGGAAATGCTTTTGCAATAACTAAAGTTGATTCATTAACTCTTAAAGATGAATTCAATCAGGTGAAAGGAAAGTATATGACGGTCTACTACGAAAAAAATGATATTAAAGAAGCAAGAGTAGTTGGGAATGCCCAGTCAATCGCCTATGTAGATGATGTCAATAAGGAAACTAAGAAGCCGGAGCGAATAGGGATTACCCTTTCTACCTGTGGTATTATTGGTGCCCTTTTTGAAGAAAAAGCATTGCAAATCATTTCTTGCAGCATTGGAGCCAATTCAGATACCTATCCCATGAGCAGGATAGAGCCGGCGAAAAGAAAGTTTACTGATTTTAACTGGAATACTAAAGACCGGATCCGAAAATGGCAAGATATATTAGTGGATACACCTAATTATGAGGAAATTAAATACACCTCAGATGATAAACTCTATAACCAGGCCCAGGAAGCAATAGAAAAAGCGCAAGCTAAGGAAGAAGCCAAAAAACCAAAGCGAACCAGAAAATAATTTTTACCAAATAATAAAAATCACCATTTCAAATAAAGAAATGGTGATTTTTTTGGTTTAAAATGGTGATAAAATACTGACTTTTTTCAATAAAATGACTTTTTACAACCAGTAAAAATATGTTTTGTGAATTATTTCACAATCAAAAAGTCGCAGTATCACAATGAAAATCCCGCTTTTTCAAAGATTTATATTTACCCCATATTTATTTTTATGAAGATAAATATTTGTTGAACTATAATTTTCTTTAAATTTAAGTAACATAAAAACAAAATGAAAACAAACTTTATTCTTATGGTTTTTTTATTGTGTAATATAAAGGCCATTGCACAGGTTGGGATTTCTAAAACTCTGACTTTTCAGCCAGATTCCAGAACACAACTTCATGTAAAACAAGACGATTACGCCGCCCGGTTACCCAGGGCCAATACAGCATCAGTACTTCCCGCTTCTGCTGTAGGTACAACAGGAAACGGAACCCAGGGCTCCGTCATTTTTAATAGTGAGACCGGAAGCGTTGTACAGAATGACGGAACAACATGGAAAATATCAGATCCTATTGTTTCAGTAATGAAAAATAATAAAATGAGCCGTTTTGTAAGGTCCGGAAACGTCACTACGAGTTGCGGTACCTGCGGATTAGCTTGTGCACTTACCGTAAAAACATGCACACCTGCCAATATTAATTTCACTACCAGCAGCCCTAGTTTTAACGAAATTTCTACAGATGTCTCACTGGCGGCCGGTACCAGTAATGTTATTAACATCAATACGAAAGGCTTATACAAAGTTTCTTTTAAAAGCGGAACCGTTGATATCAGTACACCGCTTTGTGTAGGGGTTGTGATCAATCTGCAATCAAAACTCGGTCTTGAGTTAAGTACTGCTGCTGACGCGACCTGGAGACCCATTAATAATACATCCAGCAGTTCTACAGCAGGAGCCCTTTCTGTAAGCAGTCTGCTTCCGGGTTCTATTGATGTGGGACAGTCGTTAGCATTTACCTATGTGGGAGTTTTTAATGCAGGAGATAAACTGAGACTTACCCTTGCGGGAAGCCAGGATATAGGATCAGGAATTTGTACCGGAGCATTGGGAGGCAATAATATGTCTTTTTCGATGACTACAACAGGAAATGCGATATCTGAAGTTATTGTTGAAGAAATAAAAATGCAATAAAATGAAAAGAATTATATTAATTATAGCACTCTTTTTTCAATATTCCTTATATGCTCAGGTAGTGATCGGAGGTGCGGTGAGCAGTAATCAAAATATATTGAAAATTCAAGACGGAACAAGAGGAGTCATACTTCCTTACTCCAATATTTACACATCTTTCCCAAGATATGATGCTGCGGCACCGGATGTATTTGATGATTACGCTAATCTTACGGGGAGTTTGATTTATAATAAGAATGATGATCAGTATTATAAGTATGACGGATATTCATGGAATCCTGCCAGACAAATACAGGGGATTTATCAGCCTAAAGGTTCCAGATTGGGGATTTCTGCCGGAATCACGATTCCGTGTATATCATTCGGGATAGGATTTTGTTTTGCAGGAGGTACTCCAAGTTATCTTGCACCAGATAACAAGAGCCAGGTTCTGGTAGATAATCTGTTATTAAAAAATCCAAGTTCGGTAACGGTAAAAGTAGCTGGAATTTATGATATAGGAGTCGCTTTAGGCTTTACAGGCGGGAGTTTTGGTGCCCAGGCGGGAGTTACTGAATTTAAATTAACCCTGCAGGTAAAATATACACCAGCTTCAGACTGGGAAACGGTTGTTACAAAATCTAACTTTTCCATAGTTTTCATTATTGATACCCAGGGGAATAAATCTTCAAGCTTTGCCCAGACCATTTCGCTGCCGGCCGGTGCCGAACTGAGAGTTGTTCCTTCAATAAGTTCCAATGCCATTTCAGGAGGAGCTTTATCTGCGTACGGAACAGACACCAATTCCATCAACTCGTATATCGCTGCACGTTTAATTAAAGCTTATTAATCATGAAAAAATATATATACTGCTTGTTTTTATTTATCATAAGTATCTACGATGCGCAGGTAAATTTTACCAATATTCCCAATCCGGATTCTAACGCCAGCGGAAATGATAAGGTAATGATGTATGTCACCAACACCAGTGAAGCAACCGGAGTAAAAGGCTTTGGTCTTCCCGCTGTTGAAACTCCTACAGATCTTCCCTATACAGGAGTGAATGCGCCATCAGTAAGCATAGACGTTTTAAAAGGAATGCTGATTTTTGTGAAAAGTACAGGAGAAGCAATGGTTTTTGACGGACTTGTTTGGAGCAAAGCCTTTGAAGTGGAATCTGATAATATTTCACGTTTTCAGATCAATTCTGTGTCTACCACTTCCGGATCTGTATTGCTGCCCATTAATTCTTTAATAGACAAGCCTAATTTCTTGGCAGATCCGCTAAAGCTGAAAACCAATGTAGCAGTGAGCGGTGCTAGCCTTAATAGGCTGTATGTACGGCAGACAGGCTTATACAGAATAAATTTAAATATAAACTTTACAGGTCCTGCAGGATCATTCAGCAGCAGGTTAGGCGCAGGCTTGTACGTGAACGATGCACAAAGATTTCAGCTTTTGGAAAGTACGGTAAACTATGATGGTACAAACAGAAAGATTAATCTTGATTTTTCAGTATATGTGGTGCAGGGACAGTACATAACGCTGGAGGCCGTTTCGGAAGTCGGAGGGACAACATCCTATACCGTTACGAACAACAGCTATGTAACCGTAGAAAAAGTTTTATAATCAATAATAAACACATCAATATATTACCATCGAATGGTATTGCCCTTAATTTTTTATTAAGGGCAATTTTTATTCTGGCAGGATAATTTCGGCATGTAATGAATGTTTTATAGCTTTGCTGAAATTTTTCACAATAATGGAAATGCAGAAAGACTTTTTTATATATCAGGCACAGACCACACAATTTGCAGCAGGTTTTGAAGTTGAAAAGGCATCAGGAAGCTATATTTATGGCACAGACGGTAGAAAATACCTTGATTTTGTGGCAGGAGTTTCTGCCAATACATTGGGGCATTCCCATCCTAAAATTGTTGAGGCTATAAAAGAACAGGCAGATAGATACCTTCATGTAATGGTGTATGGCGAATATGCTCAGGAAAAGCCGGTTGCGCTATGCCGTTTGCTGGCCGAAGCGACCCCGGATCCGCTTGAAATTACCTACCTGGTGAACAGTGGGGCCGAGGCTATCGACGGAAGCCTGAAACTTGCCAAAAGGTACACCGGAAGAGAAGAAATTGTTTCATTTAAGGATTCCTACCATGGAAATACCCATGGTGCATTAAGCGTTTCCGGAAACGAAACCCATAAAAGGGAATTCCGTCCGTTACTGCCTATGATTTCTTTCATTGAATTCAATAATGAGAATGACTTTGACAAGATTACTGAAAAAACAGCATGTGTTATCCTGGAAACCATTCAGGGAGCCGCAGGTTTTCTGGTACCCAATCATGATTATCTGATCAAGCTAAAAAAGAGATGCGAAGAAGTAGGAACTCTTTTAATTTTAGATGAAATACAGCCGGGATTCGGAAGAACAGGAAAACTGTTTTCTTTTGAGCATTTTGGGATCGTTCCTGATATTTTGGTGATGGGTAAAGGTATGGGCGGTGGAGTTCCCGTTGGAGCTTTTATGAGCTCCCGTGAAATCATGAGTACCTTATCTCATTCTCCTAAATTAGGACACATTACCACTTTTGGAGGAAACCCTTTAATTGCAGCATCCAGCTACGCGACATTGAAAGAAGTGTTAGATAGTGGTTTGATGAATGAAGTACAGGAAAAAGAAAATCTTTTCAGGGAACTTTTGGTTCATCCAAAAATTAAAAATATCAACGGAATGGGGCTGATGCTTGCCGTGAACCTTGGCTCTCCGGAATACACTCTGGAAGTTGCCAAAAAATGCATGGAGAAAGGCCTGATCGTTTTCTGGCAGCTATACAGAAATGAATATTTAAGAATCTCACCCCCGCTTACCCTTTCTCTTGATGAAATCAGAGAAGGATGCCGGATTATTCTGGAGGTGCTGAACGAAAACTAATACAAAAATCTCTTCCGTTTCGGAGGAGATTTTTTATGCATGGCATCTTATTTTTTTTTTAAAATCAAGGTTTGGCAGCCGTGACAAATATCATGAAGATTGTACAAAAAAATACACCCATTTTTGTGTAATAAAAAAATTAATTTATATATTGCGGGACGATAAAACAAAGATTATATGGCTAAACATAAAGTCCATTACGAATTTCCAATGCATTGTCTATCAGAGATTTTATATGAATATCTGGCGACTGCAGAGGGTTTGTCTGAATGGTTTGCGGATGAGGTAGTAGAGAAAGGGGACGATTTCTTTTTTAGTTGGGGCGGGGGTCCTGCTGAGAAGGCCACTTTGATTAGATATAAGCCTGAAGGTTTCGTTCGTTTCAGATGGGAAGAAGATGAAGGAACAAAACATTTCTTTGAAATGACGATCACTATAGATGATATTACAGAAGACTTAGCTTTAAATATCACAGATTTCTGTGAAGAAGGAGATGAGGAAGAAAATGCCATGTATTGGGAAAACCTTATCGAAAACCTTAGAATAAAATTGGGTGCGGCATAATGTCGGGCTGTATGAAATGGTAAAACTGATGAACGATTTATCGTTCATTATTTTTTTATAATTAAATCAGATAGAAAATTGGAAGATCAATATTTTACATCAGGCCAGTTCAGTGCAAAGAATAGAGCATTTCTTGTAGGAGATGCGGTAAAGGTTTCCTTTTTTATAAAGGATGCTCAGCTTATCATGGATGAAGAATGCTATTTCTTCTTAATGGCTTCCATGAGAAAGATGAGAATGAATATTCCATTAACCTATACCCTGGAGTTTTTCCAGTCACTCTTTCAAAAAGACGTTATTGAAGGAAAAGGAATTAAAGAGGGAATCATTAATTTTCAGGTATTCAGAAATTCTGATGGAATGACACTGGCAAAATCATCAATTTCATACTTCTATGAAGTGGAAGAAAAAGAAGATGTTCTGGCAGTACATCCAAGACCTTTGGAACTTGATCTGATTAAAGAAATCAACGTCAACAACAATTTACTCAGCAACATCAGGGTTCACAGTCCGGAAAACATCTATGGCAGTATTTATGCCCAGGAAAATGACCTGGATGATGTTATTCTTCTTAACCCAAATAAGAGAATTGCCCGTTCTACTTCCGGAAATCTGCTGTTTTTGGAAGGGGATGTTATAAAAGTTCCCAAGCAGTCTGAAGGAGCGTACATTTCTCCTTTACTGGAAAATTTTGTTACTTTTCTGCATAAAAATAACCTTGCTGACATTCAGGAACATGAAATTATTGCTTTTGAATCTCAGAAAGCCGAAGAAATTTTAATGATTTCCGATGAGAAAGGTATATTCTCTGTAGGTAAAATAAGAAATAAAACTTTTGAATGTTCCCGTTTTCTGGAATTGATAGAAAGCTGGAAAAAAAGTTTTTAACATTGACAAACCCGGTAAACAACATAATACTACAGTCCTTTACCGGGTTTTATTCTGAATAGATCAGAACTTGTTTCTTTATCTAATATTCTTTGATAACCTCAATGAATTTTTTTGCGATTTCCTGTTGTCCCTTTTCACTCGTCATGTACCGTCTGTCTTCAGTATTGTTGACAAATCCAAGTTCCACCAATACGGTAGGTGATTGTGATTCTCTCAACATATGAAGATTGCGTTCCTCAATTTTGCGGACATTAAATTTTTTGGAAATTTTTTCAGCTAATTTTCGTGAGCTGTCAGAGTTTTGTACGAAAATTTCAGTTCCTTTATCTGGAGTTTCCTCTTTAGGATTGCTGTTGACGTGAAGTGAAATCACCATTTCAGGTTTAAGATCGTTGATCTTTGCTGTCCTGTCGGCTAGAATGATATCATCATCTGAACCTCTCGTTAAAATAACCTCGTATTTATCCTGAGTGGTGTTGATTTTCTCAATTTCATGAGCAATATGCAAAGTGATGTCTTTTTCTGAAATACCCTGATAAACCGCTCCCATATCGTTACCGCCGTGTCCGGCATCTATGACAATATATTTCTTGTTAACAGGGGTGAAAGATAAAAATGCTGTAGAAAAGGCTGATAAAGCAATAAGTTTAATTCCTTTCATTTTTCAGTGATTTTGGTTTGTCAAATAACGGAAATTCTTTCTATAAAATTGGTTAACATAATCTTAAAGTTTGTTAATGTTATTTCACTGCGTTTTGAATAGGATTTCTATTAGTTCAGAGAAGTATCTTCCGGTGCATTTGCCCACAGAAGGTATTCTCCGCCAAGATTCTGCATGATAGATTTCCAAAGCGTCTGGTCATTAGGAAGAGTATAATCAAGATTATAAATATCAACTACCGTCCACATTTTCCGCTGAACCTCATTCTCCAGCTGAAGAGAAGACCACCCAGAATAGCCTGAGAATATTTTCACATTCTGGATATCCAATTCGCCGCTCAGCACCGCACTGATGATATTTTCTATGTCTTCAGTTACATAAAAATCGTCGCTGATGTCGGTATACAATTCAGTTACTTTCTTTCCTTTGGCAATAAAAAATACTTTTTCATTTTCTACCGGCCCACCGTCATACACCTCTATTTTGAAGTCAAAAAAATTTTTAAACTTACCGCTCATCTGGCTGTTTTTCTTGTTTAAAATCAAGCCAAATGCGCCTGCTTCATTATGCTCAACGATCAATACGACCGATCGGGAAAAAATATCACCGGAAATGTCAGGTGTGGAAATTAATATTTTACCTTTGTATGAGTAATTCATACTCAAATTTAATAAAAAATATTTATGGAAAACCTGCACGACCACAGAAAAGTGTACGAGAAATCCCAACTTATTGAAAGTGAGATAAAACAGAATCCGATAGAGCAATTCAGAGATTGGTTTATGGAAGCCAGTGAAAATCCTGCTATTTCTGAATCGAATGCAATGGCTGTTTCTACAGTAGAGGAAGATGGCTGTCCGAGGACAAGAATGGTTTTACTCAAAGCCTATACGCATGAAGGATTTATCTTTTATACGAACTATGACAGCAGAAAAGGAAAAGCCATAGAAAAAAATCATAAAGCGTGTCTTCATTTTTTCTGGCCCAGTCTTGAAAGACAGATCATTATCAAAGCAGATTTAGAGAAGATTGCTGAAAACCTTAGTGACGGCTATTTTCATTCAAGACCGAAAGGAAGTCAGCTTGGGGCAGCCGTTTCTCCGCAAAGTCAGGTAATTCCCAATAAGGAATTTTTGGAGGTGAAATTAAAAGAACTCGAACAGAAATATGAGAACAGTGAGGTTCCAAGACCTGAAAACTGGGGCGGATATATAGCAAAACCCTATGAAATTGAATTCTGGCAGGGCAGACCCAATAGATTACACGATAGAATCATCTATGAACTGGTAGACGGGCTGGATTGGAAAATTTCCAGATTAGCACCTTAATCATTTTCCCCGATTATAGTCCTGTACTAAGATTTACGTATAAAAAAACCTCATCAATTGATGAGGTTTGCATTTTTTAATCTGAATGATTATTTTTTCTTCACTCCAGAAACTGCGTTAGATAGATCAGCGCCAGCTTTGAATTTAGCAACTTTTTTAGCAGCAATTTTAATTGGTTTCTTAGTTGCAGGATTGATTCCTTGTCTAGCTGCTCTTTCAGCTACTGAGAAAGTACCGAATCCTACTAAAGAAACTTTTCCGTCTTTTTTCTTTAAAGTAGAAGTTACGTTAGAAATAAAGGATTCTAAAGCAGACTTAGCTGCAACTTTAGTGATTCCTGCGTCTTTTGCGATTGCGTCGATTAATTCAGACTTGTTCATAATTTTTAATATTAAGTTAGTTCGTAATTATAGCAAATATAATAATATTTTGTAATTGTGCAATTTATTTATTAAAACTTGTATAATTTTTTTGATTTTAGGTGAAATTGGTTAAAATATGATAATTTGATTTTTCACGTAAAACCTACGTTAGGCGTTACTAAAATCATGCCAAATGCTTATGTGTATTGACTTTAGCAAAAAACAGATATTATTTTCTGTATTTATTAAATCCTGAATTATGTACAAAGTATTAATGTTTTTAAGGATATGGTTACTGATTTTATAACTAGAATTAATTTTT
The DNA here is from genome assembly GCF_000737705.1 of Chryseobacterium soli. GTDB lineage: Bacteria > Bacteroidota > Bacteroidia > Flavobacteriales > Weeksellaceae > Chryseobacterium > Chryseobacterium soli. The sequence goes on from NZ_JPRH01000002.1 coordinate 68,915, forward strand.
TTTACTTTTAATAAAATTAAAGTACTGTGTTTCTGTTAGTTTAAAATCATTTTAAAAGCCCGTTTTATTAATTTTTATTAATAAATTTGCAGCATGTTAATAGAAGTTTTCAAGTCTAAGATCCATAGGGTACGGGTTACGGCCTCAGACCTTAATTACATTGGGAGTATAACGATAGATGAAGACCTTATAGAGGCAGCCGGTCTGGTAGTCGGAGAAAGGGTCTATATTGTGAATGTAAATAACGGTGAGCGTTTTGATACCTACGTTATTAAAGGAAAGAGAAAGTCAGGAGAAGTTTGCCTGAACGGTCCTGCAGCCAGGAAAGTTCAGCGAGACGACATCATTATCATCATTGCCTATGCACAGATGACTCCCGAAGAAGCTCAGGTTTTCCAGCCGAAAATCGTTTTTCCGGATGAAAAAACAAACCTTCTTACCTAATACATGGAGAAAAAATCAACGAATCCTTTACAATCAATACTAACAATAGTAATATCGCTTGCTTTTGCAGGCTTTTTTTTATGGCTTGCTTTAAGAGGTCTTGATTTTAAGGTAATTCAAAAATCGTTGGCAAAAGCCAATTATCTTTGGGTTCTGTTTGCCTCGGTATTTGGGATTCTCGCTTATTGGTTCAGAGCAATACGCTGGAATCTGATGCTGGAACCGATGGGCCACCGTATTTCCAGTTCCAATGCACTTTGGTCAATTTCATTTGGCTATTTGATGAATCTTACCATTCCGCGAAGCGGCGAAGTGGCAAGAGCAACAGCTTTGTACGGAGTGGAAAAAGTACCGGTGGACAAATCTTTCGGAACGATTATCCTGGAAAGGGTGGTGGACCTGATGTGTATGGGAGCTTTCTTGGGATTAACCGTTATCTTTAAATATGATGCAATTCTCTCTTTCTATAATTTTGTGACAGCGGAAAAAGATAAAAAAGAAGAATTTGTTCCCAACCTATTAGAAAGGCAGCTGATGAAAATGGGCGTAGCAGATTTTGACTCATTCTATTATTTTGTTAAAATAGGAATTGTCTTACTGATCATTGCAGCAATACTTCTTATCTATAAATATAAAAAAGAAAAACTGATTAATTTCGGGAAAGGAATTCTTCAGGGATTGACCTCTATTTTCAAACTAAAGGAAAAAGGAAAATTCATCCTGTATACGATAGGAATCTGGGTTTGTTATTATTTTGCGGCCTATCTGGTGTGCTTCGCCCTTCCTGAAACCTCTAATTTTACTTTTGCAGACGGCTTTTTTATTATTGTGGTCGGTACTTTGGGAATGATTATTCCTGCGAGTGGAGGCATCGGAGCTTTTAACCTGGCTATGAAGTACGGCTTTATGGCCTTATTCCTGTCGGTAGGCAAAAGTGCTGAATTTGGAGGGGAAATGGGCCTTACCTATTCATTTATATCACTTCCGCTGCAGATTTGTATTATGCTGGTGATGGGGCTTATTTCTATTCCTATGCTGGCAAGAGCGAGAAATAAAGCGGTATCGCAGCAGGAACATCAGAATTAAAATTAAAAATATATATACTCTATACAGTCCAATTTTTTAATTGGACTTTTTTGTGGGCTGTAATCAGCACTTATTACGGAAAACCGTAATGGAGGCATTATTTTTTATCAATAAATTTGGTCAGTTCATAAATCAAATTTATCTTAAGGCAAAATATAAATTTATAATATAAGCACTATGGCAATTAATTTACAGAAAGGCCAGAAAATTGATCTGGGTCTGACGAAAATGACAATAGGATTGGGCTGGGATCCAAATGAAGGAACAGGCCACGATTTTGATCTTGATGCGTCTGCTATCATGATTGATTCTGACAGAAAGTTAGTGAGTGAAGAATGTTTTGTCTTTTATAATAATCTGAATTCTCCGGACGGAGCCCTGACACACACCGGTGACGATCCCAACGGAAAAAACAGCGATGGAGATGATGATGAAGCAATTATCGTTGACCTTGAAAAAGTAGATTCCAAGGTAAAAGAGATTCTGTTTGTGGTAACGATCGAGGATTTTGAAAGAAGAAAGCAAAACTTCGGACAGGTGAGAAATTCTTACATCCGCATCGTAGACAACCATACCAACCAGGAAATTGCTAAATACGAACTGGATGAGGATTTTTCTATTGAAACGGGAGTAGAATTCGGAAGACTGTACAAAAGAAACGGAAGTTGGAAATTCGAAGCTTCGGGGATCGGATACAGAGCCGACCTGTCATTCTTCCTGGAAAAGTATTACAAAGGTCCTATCATTAAATAAAAAAAACACTAATACAAAATAATAACTATGGCAATTAATTTACAGAAAGGTCAGACGATTGATTTAAGAAAAAATGACCGTGGGGAAAACGTGTATGACCTCTCTAAAGTAACGATCGGTTTAGGATGGGATGTAAGAAAGCAAGGCGGCTTTTTAGGAAAACTATTCAGTAAAGAAGCTGAATATGACCTTGATGCCATCGCATTTTTATTGGATGCCAATGGCAAAGTAGCCAACCTTGGCAGAACGGGGCAGACGAGTGACGGAAGGCAGGTTGCCTTATATCAGGGAGATGTTATCTACTTTAATTCTATGCAGCATCCAAGCGGAAATGTTTGGCTGACGGGAGATAACAGAACCGGTGCCGGAGATGGGGATGACGAACAGATCATCGTTAAACTGGATCAGCTGGACCAGGCTTATCAGAAAATCGTATTTGTAGTTTCCATTTATTTGGGAAGAAAAAATAATCAGCATTTCGGAATGATCGATAATGCATTCATCAGAGCGGTAGACGCCAAAGGAAAAGAAATCACCAAGTACAGTCTTTCAGGAGATTCAAGCATGAATGGCATGTGTTCTATGGTTTTTGCTGAAGCCTACCGTCATAACAACGACTGGAAATTCCGCGCTGTTGGAGAACCGCATTCCACTGATAATTTTATAGATCTTTTAAAACAATACACATATACAAGATAGATGAGAAGACTTCCAGTTTATTTGTTATTAGACACATCGGGTTCCATGACCGGAGAACCTATTGAAGCCGTGAAAAATGGAGTACAGATGATGCTGCATTCATTAAGGCAGATGCCTCAGGCTTTGGAAACGGCATATATCAGTATTATTACTTTTGATACCGATGCCAAACAGATTATCCCGTTAACGGATCTGGCCAGTTTTCAAATGGTGGATATTAAAGCTTCAGGTGTCACTTCTTTTGGAGGAGCACTCGCTTTATTAGCAGATAAAGTACAGACCGAGGTGAGCAAAACCACCCTGGAGCAGAAAGGCGACTGGAAACCGATGACGTTCATTATGACGGATGGTGTTCCTACCGACGATTGGCAGGCAGGCTTGAATAAATTGAAAGCAGTGTACAACGGATTCCTTGTAGGTTGTGCGGTAGGCGGAAGTGCCGATTCTTCTATCCTGAAACAGATCACCAACGAAGTGGTGAGCCTGCAGAATGCAGATTCTGAAAGTATTGCACAGTTTTTCAAATGGGTTACTGCTTCGATTTCCACGACTTCCACTAAGTTGGAAGAATCAGGGAAGGAAGTATTCGGTCTTGATCAGCTGCCCCCTCCGCCATCGGAATTAACATTCGTTTCATAATGACCAGGCGATTACTGGCTTATTTCCTGCTGGATACTTCGGGTTCCATGAAAGGTGAGCCTATTCAGGCATTAAATAACGGATTTAATGGGCTTATAAGCACGCTTAGGGCAGATCCGCAGGCGATGGATACACTGCATATCAGTGTTATTACTTTTGACCGGGAGGTTAAAAACATTATTCCGCTGATTGATCTGACCAGTTTTCATCCGATGGAAATTACCTGCCCGGAAAGTGGGCCTACCCATACAGGGGAAGGGTTGGAAATGGTTGTAAATCTTGTTCATAAAGATCTTGTAAAAGGTTCACTAGACAGAAAAGGAGACTGGAAGCCACTTCTATTCATTTTTACAGATGGTAAACCTTCAGATCTTCAAAGATACAGACAGATGATTCCGATAATTAAAAATCTGGAATTCGGAGTGATTGTAGGTTGTGCAGCAGGCCCTAAAGCTGATGAGACTTTTTTAAGGGAACTTACCGATCATGTGGTGAAGCTGGATGCAACGGATGCCGTTACCCTTTCTTCATTCTTTAAGTGGGTGAGTTCTTCCATTACGATGGGAGGAAAAACACAGGGAACCGGAGAAAGTATGACCTTACCGCCGCCACCGTCTGAGCTTAATATTATCGTCTAATAATTTTTGTATTTAAACTAAACCATGAGAAGACTACCCATTTATTTTTTGGTCGATATCTCAGAATCTATGGTAGGAGAGCCTATCGAGCAGGTTCAGGATGGTATTGCTACCATTATTAAGGAATTAAAAAAAGATCCCTATTCATTAGAAACCGTTTGGATTTCTATCATTGGATTTGCAGGAGAATCAGAAGTCATTACGCCTCTTCAGGATATCATATCATTCTATCCGCCTAAAATCCCTATCGGAAGCGGAACTTCTTTGTCTAAAGGACTGTTTACGGTAATGGATTGTATCGATAAGGAAGTGGTAAAAACAACCTACGAAAGAAAGGGCGACTGGAAGCCTATAGTTTTCCTGTTTACAGACGGAATTCCAACCGATGATGCTACAGCAGCCATTGACCGATGGAATAAAAATTATAACGGAAAAGCCAATACTATTGCAGTTTCTATAGGAGACAACACCAACTATAAATTATTAGGATCGCTGTCCGACAACGTTCTTTTGTTTAAAAATACCGATGAAAATTCCTATCGGGAATTTTTCAAATGGGTAACCGATTCTATTAAAACTACCAGTCAGAGCGTCAGTGAAGCGCATAAAGAAGGAATTAATTTATCTAAAATAGATTCTATTATTTTGGAAAAAGTAAATCCCGAAATGCAGCAAAGATTTCCTGATAACAACTTTGTGGTTCTGAACGGAAAATGTTCCGAAACGAAGAAGCTGTACCTGATTAAATTTAAAAAAGCGCTTACAGATTCAGGAATTGAGGGGATGTCTACACGATATTACCGGCTGGATGGCGCTTACAAAATTGAAGAAAATTCCTATTTGAGGCTTTCATCTTCACAAAAGAGCAATCTCAAAATTTCAATAGAAGAACTGCAGGGCGGAGCTTCCTGTCCGCACTGTGCGAATCCCATTGCGTTAGCAACCTGCTCTTGTGGCGGTATCCATTGCCTGAAAGGCGAAGGACACAGTACCTGTCCATGGTGTGGTACTTCAGATTATTACGGATTTTCAAGTGAAGGATTTGATATTAACAGAACACTGGGGTAATGATGGAAAATGATATTAAAGACATCCTAAAAGATACGATCTACCTGGAGGGAAAAATGGCAGACAAAGTGGTTTCTAAGCTTATTAACAACGCGAATGTCCATAAACAGCTGCAGCGTATTTCAAATGCAAAACAAAACATTATGCAGGAAGCTACGATTTATAAAGAAAAAGAAGAGTTTAAGGAAGCTCATTTTATGATAAAAAATGCCAATTCCAAACAGGCGTACGAATACAGTTTTGACATGGAAAAGTTTCCGAATATCAAAATAAAAAATATCAGAAACCTTGAGCCTATCGGGTTGGTATTTGAGAATAATACGATTAAGGGAACTCCGGTTATCAACAATACTTTTGATCTGGATATTGAGTTTTTTCATGTGAATGATGAGCAGAATATAGAGATGAAAACCGTTCAGCTTTTTGTAAATGCAGATCCGAAAGATCTCTGGAAAAACATTGCAAGTCCGTTGAATGCCATTTTTTATAAACCTGAAGAAGCCGCTTACAAAGGAAAGTTTTTAGATAAAAAAATTGTTATCGCTTCCAAAAGAGGCCGTTCTCATGCTCATGAGGGGACTTTCAGGGATGATGATTTTGCATTGAGTGAATTGCCCTCAGCCTGGAGCATTATTGCGGTGTCCGATGGTGCCGGTTCTGCAAAAAAAGCAAGATACGGCTCCCAGCTTTCTACAGAAGCCATCCGGGATTTCTTCAACAATGAAGGGGTGATCAATGAAATTGAAAATAATGTTAAGGTTATTTATACGGACAAGGAAGAAGCTCTGGAAACCGACGCGGATGGTAATACGGTAGATGCAAAGGTTGTCGCAAAACAAAGCATTATCAGACTGCTGTACAAAGGTGCTTTGCATATTTATAACCTCCTGCAGAAAACAGCGGACGAACATTCTTTCTCCATAAAAGATCTGCATGCAACCCTGATTTTTTCGCTTGCCAAAAAGTTTGATTTCGGATATGTAATCCTGACTTTTGGAGTAGGGGACTGCCCGATTAATCTTATCAATCCTGATTTTTCAGATGTGAAGCTCCTGAACCAGATGGATGTGGGTGAATTTGGAGGGGGAACCCGATTTATCACCATGAAGGAAATTTTTAACGATCCGCAGATCAGTTCACGTTTCGGAATTAGCTGTGTAGATGATTTTTCCCATCTTATCCTGATGACCGACGGGATTTACGATCCAAAGTTTGTGACAGAAAACAAGCTGGAAAATGTAGAAAGCTGGAAAGCATTTTTTCATGACCTCGATGGAAACAATGAGGACGGGATAAAAGTGGACTTTACCAATGATGAAATCATCGATCAGCAATTGCTGGAATGGACTGATTTCTGGAGCAAAGGCAATCACGATGACCGAACATTGGCTATAATTTATTAAGCATGAAAAAAACAGTTAAGGTTTCTTCCGTTTTAGATACTGCCAAGAGCTATGAATATGTAGAGGGTAATCCTGTGCAGGGAGGGGTGAAAGATGTCTATTTTTCTCCTGACAGAAGCTACGTCGTGGCATTTTACAGGACTCCGCTGCAAGTGGATCAGAAAGAGAGAATTAAAAGGATTGTCACCATGTATCTTACGAATATGAAAGGTGGTAATGCTTCAGATTATTTTCTGAATGATATTTTCAGATGGCCTTATGATATTGTTCAGAAGGGTGATTTGACCGGGATTATTGTTCCTATTTATGATAAAAAGTTCTTTTTTGCCAAAGGCTATGTAGGTTCTGATATTATTTTGGGCGGGGATAAAGTAGGAAAATGGTTTACCGCACCCATGTTTAGAAATCAACAGTATCCGTTGCGGCTTGACAAGGCAGAATTGGGAGATTGGCTGAGTTATTTTCAGATTTCGGTGAACATCAGTAGAGGGGTTAAAAAGCTTCACCAGATGGGCCTTGCACATTCGGATTTGTCTTACAATAATATTTTGGTGGATCCTGTTACGAAGTCTGCCTGCATTATCGATATCGATGGGTTGGTGGTTCCTAATTTATTTCCGCCGGAAGTAATTGGAACGGCTGATTTTATAGCGCCTGAGGTATTGAAGACAAAACATTTGAATATCAAAGATTCCAACAGGCAGCTTCCTAATCAAAAAACAGATTTGCATGCCCTTGCAGTGCTTATTTATATGTATTTGCTGAGAAGACATCCTCTGAAAGGAGGTAAAATCTGGGATCTGGATACGATGAAGGACGATCTGCTTTCCATGGGTGAAAAGGCAATGTTTATAGAACATCCTACTGATACCACCAACCGAGTAAAGCTGGACCATCTTAAAAAATGGGATGCTTTTTGGGGGGATCCTAAAAAAATACCTTACACGGCGACCGGACCTTATTTATCTGAGTTATTTAAAAGAGCGTTTGTAGACGGTCTCCATAATCCTATTCTTCGCCCAATTGCCAACGAATGGGAGACGGCACTGATGAAAACCGTAGATCTGATCCAGCCGTGCAATAATCCGTCATGTAATGAAAAATGGTATGTGTTTGACAATAGCAACAAACCGAAATGCCCATTCTGCGGAACTCCGCATAGCGGGACACTTCCCATTCTGGATCTCTATTATAAATTTAAAGATGATGTCTGGAAACCTGAAAACCACAGGCTGATGGTCTATCACAATCAATACTTGTTTAAATGGCACGTGTCCAAAAAAGTAATTAGAAATGAAAACCTTACGGCAGAAGATAAAAAACCTATAGGCTATTTTACTTTTCATCAGGGCAAATGGGTTTTAGTCAATCAAAGCCTTCCCAGTATGAAAGATGTTACGGAAGGAAAGGAGATTCCACCTAATACCATGGTAGAACTCACCGAGGGTAAAAAAATATTACTGTCCAACGAAGAAGGCGGCCGATTGATTTACGTTACGCTTGCGAATAAATAGGGGTTTGTTTTTTGGTGACGGTTGACGGTTGTTGTTTTTTGGTTGATGGGGAATTTTGTGAGTAATAGGTAGGGAATGCCATTAGATTTTGGCTAAAGCCAGATGGTTTTTATATGAATTTATATAAAAATGAGCGGGTTAAAACCCGCTTCTATTGATGGATAGAATTATATTTCTTTATTCTTTGTTCTTCAAAACTATCTATCAGAAAAACTCCATAAAATAAGAATGCTCATCTTCGCCCACCGCTTTGAATCCCAGGCTGGAATATAAATATTGGGCTTTGTTGCTTTTCAAAACACTTAGTGAAACTTTTTTCCCTGCTAATGAAGCTTCCTCAAGAATGGATTGTAAAATAGTTTTTCCAAGTCCTTTTCCCTGTTGATTGGGATCTATTTGAAGCTGAAGCACCTCAATGGGATCTTTACTTTTGTCGATTTTTAATAATCCTATTGGTTCATCGTTTAAAAGAATAATATTCGCCTTTTCAAACTGATACAATACTCTTTGTAAAGTGGAAGCTCTGTCAGTGGGAAGACTGGAATTGGCATAATGCTCATTCATCGTTTTGGTCCTTAGATCCAGTAAAAAATCGATATCATTTTCGGAGGCTTTTCTATAGTGTATTTCAGTGTTCATTTTGGTGTTGGTTTAAAAATTAAGAGAACCTTTACTTAAGACCGATTTTCAGTCCCATTTCTTTTTTCATATGAAGCAGTACCTCAGCATTTCCTTTGGCATCATCCACCGGGTGATGGGTGTGCTCCGTTTTTCGGAGATGTTTCCACTGGGCAAACGTATCTTTTTCTAATCCGCAGTACAAGTCAGACAGTCTTCTTGAAGAGTATCCAAAAGGATTTCTTTTGATAAAATGATGAAAATACCAGCAGATGAACATCCAGTCGAAACCGTTGTTATCACTGATGAAAATAGGTCTTCCCTTAGAATGTGTTTTGATCCAGTCTTCAAATTGAAGCATCATAGTTTCAGGATCATCAAAATTCATCGTTTCTTCCCTGCTGAAACCGGAAACGGCCAAAGCATCAGGATTGAAATTTCCTGAAATGGGTTTAAGTTTTCCATAGAAAGTGGTGTCGAGTTCTTCATTCACCAGAACCGCTCCAAAACAGATCATTGAAAAGTCTCCGGGAATCGGACCGTCCGATTCTATATCCACCATGATGTAGCTCATTGTTTTTCTTTATTGAACGAATATATTAAAATTCTTTCTGAAACTTTATATCTATAGAAGTTCAAAAAATGCTCTTTTCCCAATCTTTATTTTAGTCTGTGGATTAATTCGACGAAAACATCAGGATCGGTCATTTTTATAGTACCAATCTGGACGCCGCCATTTTCAATCAATCTCCGCACCGCTGATTTGCTGAGGTCATTTTTAAGCTGATGACAAAGTTCAATTAATAATAATCTGTGATTATCATGAGATAAAGAAGCAATAGAAACCGGTTCAAAAACTTTGTCTCCAACATTTTTACTTTGAAACTGACTGCTGAAAAATACTTCCGCAAGATCTGCTGATGCCTCATCATGGTATTGGCTGATGATGTTTTTTGCGATCAGCTTTTTGATGTTCATTGGATTTTCGCCGTTTTCTATTTTCAGCAGTATACTTTGCTTTTCTTCCACGGGAAAATCGGTGGTCAGATCAATAAATTCTTCAATCAAGGTATCCGGAATAGACATTATTTTTCCAAACATTTCATTTGGCTCATCAGTAAGACCAATGGTATTATTTAGTGATTTACTCATTTTTTCTTTTCCATCCAATCCTTTTAATAAAGGCATGCAGATCACAATTTGCGGAGATTTTTTATGACTTTCCTGCAGCTGGCGCCCCATGGTACAGTTGAAAAGCTGGTCGGTTCCGCCCATTTCAATATCACATTCAATTTTTACAGAATCAAAACCCTGTAAAATTGGGTATACCAGTTCGTGCATGGCGATTGGTGTATTATCCGTAAACCTTTTATTAAAATCATTTCTGTGCATAAGCTGGGCAATGGTAACTTTTGACATAAGCTGAATCACTTCCGAAAAAGGTAATGCATCCAACCAGTCGGAGTTAAAAACAATTTTTGTTTTTTCAATATCCATCACCTTTGAAAGCTGGCTGATGTAGGTTTGTGCATTGTGTTGCACCTCTTCTATACTCAACGGTTTCCGGGCTTTATTTTTTCCTGTAGGATCCCCGATTCTGGCGGTAAAACTGCCAACCACAATAATGACCTCATGCCCGAGATCCTGAAACTGTTTCAACTTTTTGAGCACTACGGCATGGCCGAGATGCAGATCCGGAGCGGTAGGATCAAACCCCAGCTTGATTCTCAGTTTTCTATGTTCTTCCTTTGCCTGTTTTAATTTCTGCTCTAACCCGTTTTCAGGCAGAATAAAGGCTGTGTTTTGTTGTAATGTGTTGATCATTGAATAAGATTTTAGAATTAAAAAAGCCCGGACAATCCTGTCCGGGCTCTATACTATTGTAGATTATTTTATACTAGATAATAGCGATAGAAAGTCTTCCCGAACGATAGGCCGGGTAGTAATACTCGCTGAAAAAAGGCAAGCGCAATATGCTGTTTAAATGCTTCATTTGAAATACAAATATAGAAACTTTTTTTGATAAGGATTAAAAATCACGATTCTTAATAGCAGTTTCTGATCTGTTCTTTCCAGATTTCCACATCTTCCGAAGAAGCGCGGTCGGCTTGATCAAAAAAGAAATGCTGAATAATTTCAAAACCTGAATACAGGAAAATTCCCTGATCTGAAGTCAGTGAAAGCGCTTTATCCATCCCCATCCGTTCATATTCGTCATGGGATTTTCCGTGGGTATTGATGATGACTGTCTTTTTACCTGTCAGAAGCCCTTTTTGAATGCCCTGATCATACCGGTACGCAAAACCATAGCTGAACACGCGGTCGATATATCCTTTCATCACCGCAGGCATTCCTGTCCACCAGATGGGATAGATGAAGGTGATGTGCTCTGCCCAAGAAATGAAATCCTGTTCTGTCTGTACATCATCAGCGACTTTTCCCATACGTTGTCCCTGCATGTCCTCAAGACTCATAACAGGATTGAAATTGATCTGATTGAGATCTCTGATTTCGATTTCGTGGTTTGCGGACCGAAGACTTTCTGTTACGGTTTCCAGCAGCTGATGGTTTAAACTCTTTGAGTTTGGGTGTGCGTAAATAATTAAATGTCTCATGTTTTCTAATTGTATGGGACAAAAGTAGAGCAGATGAGGTTTCAAAAATTGTAAGAAAACGAAATGGAATTTATTCTGATCTCGGATTGCAGATATCCTGCTGGAATTTCAGATACTGTTTCGGGGAAATGTTCAGGAAATGCTTAAAATCATGGATCAGCTGGCTTTGGTCATAATAACCACATTCGTCAATAATGCTGAACCATTCTACCGTATCCTGATTTTCAATTTTTTTTTCGATGGTTTTGATGGCTTTTAAAAAACGGCTGTAGCGGTTAATTTCCTTTGATGAATAGCCAAAATTTTCTTTGTGTTTCAACTGGATGTTTCTCTCACTTTGCCCGGTCTGTTCTGCGATTGTTTTAACAGGATTTAAATTTTCATCGGTGAAACTGCTCAACAGCCGGTTTGTAGTATCCTGATCTTTCAGGTATAATCTACAAAATTCAATAATGTGGTCAACCTGTTGTTCAGGGGAAGGAATTACTGCCAGTTGCTGCCATAGATCCGTAAAACAGTTTTCTCTTAAAAGTTCGTCCGGATGTAGGACTGCATTATTTTCAATTGTCGCTCTTCCAAAAAAACGGTAAAATGCATCATCTTTAAAATTAGCGACTAAAATTGAGGTTTTTGAAGGTAAAGTATATTCAAAAGCATGCCTGATGGGTCCAAAGACAATACATTTATCCACGGTAAGGGTTGTTTTTTCTTGGGTCGTCAGAGATGCATTTTCTCCGAAACAGAATAACAAAATAGTTTGGTAGGTGGGCAATAAAGTCTTTGTTAATGCTTCGGTGGATGTGTTTTCAGCATAATAAAAATGCGAGAATACATTTTCAAATTCTGTAGGAACTGAAATCCTGAGTTGATGGTATTCCGGCGTTTTATCTTCCATGATCATCGAAGTAAAATTAGTTAGATCTATAGCCTGGAGCTGGTGCAGCGTCAGTTTGGTTTATTATATTTCCTTTGTCATCCACTGTTTTAGATCTGCCATATCTGTCGGTAGTTGTAACCTGACTTAATTTTCCGTTATGGTACTTATATTCTTTTTTTTCATTATTACTTTTACAAAGTTTATACGTAATAACATTTTTGCTGTCGTATTTTTCCTGACAGATATATTTTTCTTTATTTTTTGCGGAATTTTCATCCACTATTAATTTTTCTGTCGTCTTCGAGCCGTCTGTCTCATATTTGGTTTTGATGTTTTTATTTTCATCATTATATTCTTTGGTTTTTCCATTTGGGTAAAATGCGTGGTTGATTTTAGTAAAACTATTGATAACCCGCAGTACTTTTTTGCCGTCCTGGCTATAAATTGTTTTGATGGTATTGCTGTCTTTATCCTGTATACTATTATCTATTTTTATAGTGCTGAATCTATTTCCATTCGCATAATATTCAGTACGAGTATAGATGCTATCTTCCCAGGTTTCATAGCATTTTTTTTCATGGGTGAACTCCGAACGAACCAGATTTCCGTCTTTAAAAATATAAAGTTTTCCTTTGGTCAATATTTTTTCAAAGCGTCCTTTTCTATCAATTGTAAAGAGTATTTCTTCTTTTTTAAAACCATCGACTATATTTTGGATTCGATAGGTTCCCTGGGAAAGGCTTACTCCTTCAGAGGTGTTTTTTTCCGTGTATTTTTTATATTCTTCTTCGGATAAGGCATTTTTTATTCTGTATTTACTGTCCTTATCCAGTATTTTGTCTTCGCAATCTTCATCACAGTAGACAATATACCAAATATCTTTTTCTGCATCTTCATTCGTATCGTAAGTCCATTTTTTAAGCGTTAAACGTCCTTCTGTAAGATAAGTGGCTTCAATAAAATAATTCTGACTCAGTGAGATTGTATCTTGCGAAAACAAGAATGATGAGATAAACAATGTTATAATGAGTAAGGTGGATTTCATGGTTTCTTTATATAATTTAATTCATACAATTTCTGCTGTTCCTCATTCAGCAGAAGATAAAAAAAGTTCATCTGTACCAGGGTATAATATTTTACAGCTTCCTCTTTATTCAGTTTTAGGGTGATTTTATTGTGGCTGATCCAGTTATTTCCAAACACAAACATTTGGGTCAGAAGATTATCCATGATAAAATCAGGGATATTTTCTTTTAAAATTTTATTCTTTTGAAAGCTCTCAAAAATGGTCTGAAATTCTTCCTTTCTTCTGATACTCAAGAGTTCATACTCAGTTTCTATTTCCGGAATCCGATGTAAAATATCCAGGAAGTTCAAAAAGATAAACTGATAATTATAAAATATTTCGAAAGAAGAATACGTGAAATCATACAGGCTTTCCAAATCCTTATATTCATTTTTTTCCAGCTGTTTCATCAGCGCATCCATCTTGGAGATTAAAGCACGAAAAAGCAGGTTAATGATGTCTTCCGAATGTTTGAAATGATAATGCAGATTTCCCGGGCTGATGTTCAGTTCAGCAGCAATATGCCTTGTGGTTATGTTATTGTAACCTTTTTCGTTGAACAGCTGAAGGGCTTTTACCGCTATCTTTTCCTTGGTTTTCATGGTCCAAATATAAGAGAGTTTTAGATAATAATTCAATATCTATTTTGCAGGCGGAATGGGATATCCTTTTATCATAAGTTCATAAAAAGAAACCGGTAGTATTCTTAATGATAAAAGAATACTGCCGGTTTCAGTTTTTGGTTATTAGTTAATATTTTTTATGATGAGAGTTAGCTTCCTCCACCTGCACGGCTGGATTCTTCAAATTTTACCTGTTTTGTGGCTCCTTTTACATTATTGTTTCCAAATTTATACGTTACGGAAAGATTGATATTTCTGGTGATTCCTTTCGTGAAATATTCTACATCATAATTCGGATAATATTCAGTTCCTTTTGAACGGTTGGTGTTCAGAATATCATTTACATTAAGGTTAATCAACAGTTTTTTCTCCATAAGACTTAGCTTCATCCCAGTGTACACCGAAACATTTCCATTGAAATACGTATTTCCGCTTCGGTTGGGAATAGAACTCCAAAGTCCGAGCATGAATGTGACCGTTTTCTCTTTATTCAGAAAGAAATTATTATCTAAATTAAAATTGGCTCCATACCCTGCAGGTGCAGAAACCGCATTAGGACTGTATGATTTTGATTTGGCATAAAATCCGTTCACAAAGACGTTAGATTCCAGCCATTTCAGTTTATTGTAGTTATAGCTGATATTGATCCCGGTCTGGTCTTCATTGTAAAAATTTTTAACGATGCTGTATTTCAGATCTCCTTCCACGACCTGTATTCTGTCCCAATTATCTTTATTGCGGTTATAGTAAGCCGTAAAGCTCAGATTACTTTTCAGTACATAGGCGAATTCAAAGTTATCGGAGAATGAAGGCAGCAGATAAGGATTCCCGGTGCTGTATTCATATTCTGAAGTATAGAATTTGAAAGGATTCAGGTTCCCAAAATAAGGACGAGAGATTCTTCTGGAATAGTTGAGGGAGAACGTATGGTCGTCACTGGCCTTGTAACTGATATATGCCGTGGGAAACAGCTTACCGTAGTTGATTTTGGCTGAAGAATCATCATTCATTGAAATTCCCTCCAGTTTTGTGTATTCATAACGAAGTCCTGCTTTTGCTTCCCATTTTTCACTGATTTTAAAGCTTGCGGAGGCATAGGCTGCATAGTTTTCTTCATTGTAGAAGAAGGTATTGGTTCTGTCGGTATTCAGGATATTCTGCCCGTTAATGATATTGAAGAAATTAAACTCAGAATCATTTTTGATCTTAGTATATTTTACTCCGGCTTCCGTTTTGATCTTGGCAAAATTTTTCTCCAGATCTGCCTGTCCCGAATAAATCCTGTATTTACTGATCGGGTTGGCCATAGTAGAAACCGTATTGGTGGTAATGGTATTATAAAAATTCCTGGCATTGGCATTATTCATCATCACATTCGCTGTCAAACTCAGTTTGCTTCCCAGTGTATCCAGTTTTACATCATAAAAAGCAGAGGCGTTATGCGCATTTCTGCGGTTTTTATTTCTGTAATCGGATGAAATGTCCAAAAGCCCGTTTTCATTAAAAACTTTTGTACTGCTTTTTCCTTGTTCGATGGGATTACTGAAGGAATAATTGTAGTTGATCCCTACCGTACTTTTATCATTGATCTTATATTCCGCTTTTACGTTTCCGCCTTTATACCGGTAATTGCTTAAACTTTTGGTATTCGTATTCCAGTAATTATCATCGGTAGTTCCGGTGAGATAATTGTAGGAAGTATTTTCCCAGTAATTATCGCCAATAGATAAATTGGAGGTAACCGACAGTTTTTCTCCCTGATAATTAAAAGTAGCGCCACTTCTGGTGGAAGTAGTGGCTTTTCCGCCATAATAGTTTCCTGAAGTCTGGAGAGAGCCGTTCCAGCCGAGATTGGTATTTCTTTTAAGGATAATATTAATCAGTCCGCTTTTTCCTTCTGCTTCATATTTTGCAGGAGGGGTGGTAATAACTTCAATCTTAAGAATATCATCGGAACGGATGGTTTTCAGGTAATTGATAAGTTCCTGCCCGTTGAGATTAAGCAGCCTGTCATTAATCATCACCGCCACATTGCTTTTTCCTGCGATGCTGATGGCTTCATCCGAAGTACGTACCATCGGTGTTTTTGCTAAGGCTTCTATCGCATCCAGACCTTGGGAGGCTACAGAATTTTCCACATTAAAGACCAAACGGTCTACTTTTCTTTCAAAAAGTTTTTTCTTAACGGTTACCGTTACCCCTTCAATTTTTCTTTCCTCTGTAGGAACTTCTTTCAGCTGGATATTTTTTTTGGAATTTCCTTTTACAGAAATTTTTTCACTATTGGTTTTGATGCCGTCTTTTATAATTTCAAGCAGATAATTTCCGTCTTCTTTCAATGGGACTTTATACATCCCTTTTTCATCAGTGATAGCAGAAAACTTTGCTTCACCTTTTGTGATAAGGACTTCAGTTTCTGCTGCAGGTTTATTTTCTTTATCGGTAATGGTTCCTTCCACACTCTGTGCAAAAATAAATGAAGAGGAAACCAGACTTAAAAGAATAACAATCTTTCGATTCATGTATAGTATTTACCATAAAGACAACTCATGGGTTGGTGATATTACATGACAATAGTAATATTGCTGTTTTTTTAATAATCACTTCTGTTGACCATCAGCATTTCCTGTTTGTTTTAATTAAATTTGTAGGATAAAATTTTCGATGATGCATGAAAAGCTTTTACATTTTATCAGTTCCGGCCATCAGTTCAATAGTGACGAGATTGAAATGATAACTACCTATTTTGAACCTGTGAACTATTCAAAAAATACCATCATTGAAGCAGCTGGAAAGGTGCCGCAGTATCTGTATTATATTGTGACGGGCTATCTGAGGTTATTTTATACAGATCAGAACGGTGCTGAAGTAACAACGCATATCAATTGTCCGCCGGGATTTTTTACTTCTTACTTTAATTTTATCAATCAGACCAAGTCCGATGAAAATGTAGAATGCATAACAGCTTGTGAACTGTTAAGAATCAGTAAAGAAAATCTTGATGTTCTTACTGCTGCCAGTTCTGCAATGAAGGATTTCAGTATTTCGGTATTTCAGCAGTCTGTTACCTACAATGAAAACCGGTCTAAAGAATTATCAACGCTAAGCGCAGAGCAGCGCTATCTCAAGCTGATAGAAAATTATCCGGAGATTATTCAGAATGTTCCTGTTCAATATATTGCATCATTTTTAGGAATGAAGCCCGAAAGCCTGAGCCGTATCCGAAAAAAAATAATTAACTAACAAAAGTCAAGCGGTTCCGGAAAGGATAAACAGAACTTTGTATCATTAAAACGTAAGAAAAATGATACAGAATACACTAAGCCTGGTTTCAGGAGCTAATGGACATTTAGGAAATAATCTGGTGAGATTGCTTCTGCAGAAAGGCATTCCCGTACGGGCAACGGTAAGAAATATCCAGAATAAAAAACCTTTTGAAGGTTTGAACTGCGAGGTTGTGCAGGCTGATATTACGGATAAAGCTTCTTTTGTAAAGGCACTCCAGGGGGTTGAAACTTTTTATGCGGTCGGGGCCTCTTTTAAATTATGGGCTAAAGATCCGAAGAAGGAAATTTATGACGTTAATATACAGGGAACCCGCAATACCATTGAAGCAGCCGCTGAAGCGGGAGTCAAAAGAATTGTCTATGTAAGTTCCATTGCCGCGCTTGATTATACTCATCTGCCCACGAAAGAAAGCAACGGCTATAATCCGGACAGGAGAGATATGTATTATAATTCTAAAAATGACGGGGAAAAGCTGGCCTTTGAACTGGCCCAAAAATTAGGGATTGAGCTTGTTTCTGTAATGCCTTCAGCCATGATCGGAAGTGAAGCATCTCTTCCACTGAACGTATCCTACAGTGTTTTGAAATTAATTCTGAATAAACAAATTCCTGTGGATACCAAAATTACTCTCAACTGGATTGATGTGAAAGATGTTGCGGAAGGGTGCTATCTGGCAGCACAGAAAGGACGTTCGGGTGAACGCTATATTCTCGCCAACGAACAGTGCATGACGATTACAGATACTACAAAATTAGCAGATCAGCTGTATCCGGATCTTCAACTGAAAGTGCCGGGTGCCGTTCCAAATTTCATGTTGTATGCCATTGCCGGAATCATGGAACTGTCGGCTAAAATAAGTGGAAAAGCACCGGTACTGACCAGAAAAGATATTGCTATGTTTTCCGGACTTCAGCAGAATTTTGATATTTCCAAATCAAGGAATGAACTGGGCTTTGCTCCCAAAAGTCCTGCAAAAGCCGTTCAGGAAGCGTTGAAATATCTGATGAAACATCCAGAACTTTTAAAGCAGTCTTAAGAACTTTAATGTGTTAATAAAGATGAAGTTTAATGATAGAATCCTTATAATATTTGGTAAGTTCATATAAACCGGACAGGGTCTGATAAAGACTGGCAGTTGCCAAAATGTCTTTTTCATTTTCTAATAAAGGAACCAATTCTGAGGGAATGGAGTATGACTGATTATTGTTGGCAGTCTGATGAAATTCTCCCAGTTTTTGAGATTCGCTGATGAGGTTTTGAAATGCAGGAAGCCCAATATTGAATTCCTGTTCGGCCAGCTCGTATAAGTCTTTATAATTGGGCTTTAACATATCAAGCTGCATAAAAATATGTTCATCAGTGGGATCATTTTTTTGTTCATACAGGTCGAAAAACAGCTTAAGTTTTCCGGTATAAAACATAGAATAAATCAAAAATCGGTTGAAATGGTTAGTTTCCGAAATGAATGGAAGATGATGACCGATAATGGTTTCATAATGGGAAAGGAGATCAGAGAAACTTTTCGCAGAAGTTTTTGCAGGGATTTCAAAAAAAAGATCTATTCCGTTAATAAAAAGCTGGGTTTTTACTTCTTCTTCAATGGTAGCATCATGAGCCGGAATACAAGTATTTTTAATCCAGTTATAAATGCTTAAAAACTCATCATGAGTAAGGCTGTTGATAGATCCCTGAACCTTTGTTTTGATGATTTCAAGACTCGTTTTTTTATCATCATCCAGAAAATCCAGGATATTTTTTTCTTCGCGGCAGAGTTTATTATACAGATTAATTCTGGCAATGGTAGGATTGGTTTTGATGAAGTATATTTCTTCTGCCATATAGTATGCAATGCTTAGTTTCAATGAATTAAAAGCATTTCCTTCACTAAGATAAAGAAAAATTCTGCATGTTTTTAACTTAATAATTAATTTATTTTCAAAAATCAATATTTCGTATCTAAGGTGAGTTTACCATGGGTAGCCTTATGCAATGTAAACAATGTCAGTTGTTTTTAAAGTGTTTTTATGGAGTAGTAAAAATGAAATGATCAAAAAATAGATAGACTTATCTATTTTTTAATTAGATTTGCAAAAACTTTTTATATGAAAAAGGAGAAAGCAAAAGACCGCATCATCAGAACCGCTTCTGATCTTTTTTACAGACAGGGTTTTAATTCTACAGGAATTAACCAGATTATTGCAGAGGCGGATATTGCCATCGGTTCACTGTACAATCACTTTTCCTCTAAAAACGATCTGCTTCGGGCTTACCTCATCAAAGAGGAGACAGAATGGTTTAAAGGTTTTGAAGAACAAATAGGAAATATTGATCCTCCTAAAGATAAAATTGTAGCATTAATTAATTACCGGAAAAAGCTGCAAGATGATTCAACGTTCGCAGGATGCCATTTTATTAAAATTATTTCCGAATTGGGAGACAGCAATCCGCTGGTTTCAGATGTTGTGAAAAACCATAAAGAAAAGCAGAAAATAATGATCAGAGAGATCCTCACGCAATACGATGTAGAGAAAAAGTCTCTCGATATTGATAGTGTTGCAGAGCATATTTTCCTTTTGATTGAAGGAGCGGTGGTAACTTCTACCATTGATAAAAATGCAGATGCTTTCGCTCATATCAAAAAAATAATTCAGGGCTTACTGCCTTAAATTTTTTTACCTGTTTGAAAATAGATATATCTATATAAAATGAAATCTCAAGAACTTAAATTACTCATTATCCTTTTCGGGCAGCTGCTTGCAATCATGGATATTTTTATTATCAATGTGTCGATTCCATCCATTCAGCGGGATATTCATGTGTCGAATGGAGATATGCAGCTGATCATAGCTTCTTATCTGATTGGGTTTGCGTCCTTTCTGATCACTGGCGGAAAGTTGGGAGATGTATACGGCCGAAAGAAGATATTCATCATCGGACTGGTTGTGTTTATGTTGAGTTCCATCATATGTGGACTTTCCAGCAATTCATGGGTATTGATTATTTCGAGATTTGTGCAGGGAATAAGCTCAGCGCTGATGTCACCTCAGGTGCTATCGATGATCCAGATGTTGTATCCTGCCCATGAGGAGCGTACAAAAGCAATGGGCTGGTATGGCGTCACTATTGGGCTGGGAACGATTGCCGGACAGTTTTTAGGGGGGTATTTTTCATCTCTGCATATTATGCATGAAGCATGGAGGCTTATTTTTTTCATTAATATTCCGATCTGTCTGCTGGCAATTGTTTTGGGACTTAAAATATTGGAGGAATCCAAAACTACAGGTACTGCGAAGTTTAATGTATCTGGCGTTGTGATACTGGTATTGGGACTGTTTTGCTTTACGTATGCTTTAACCAGCTCGGAGCAGGGTCAATTTGATGGGAAAAGTATCTTTTTGGTGCTCAGTTCGATAGCTCTTTTGTTTTATTTTATTAAAAATCAGCGTAATAGAGCTAAAAAAAATCAATCTTATTTGATTGATTTTACATTATTTACGTATAAAAATTTCAATCTTGGAATTCTGGCTGTTTCTTTTTTCTTTATCATGCTGGATTCCTATTTTTATATTCTATCGGTCTTTTTTCAGGAAGGATTGAAAATTAATCCGTTGGATTCCGGGGAAATTATTGTTTTTCAGGGACTTGGTTTTATCCTTGCTTCTGTTTTTTCCACGAAACTTATTGTACGATTTGGAAAAAAGATCTTAATTATTGGATTGTTGTTGATTATCAGTGTCTTGATTGTGCAGGCTTATCTGTTTACTGAAGGGGTTTCCTGGGTATTGCTGTATGCATTGCTGTTTATTCATGGAGTAGGCGTGGGAAGTATTATTCCTTCACTGGCTAATATCGCATTGGCCGGAATTCCGAAAGATCTTATAGGAAATGCTTCCGGAGTGTATATTACTTTTCAGCAGATTGCAGCCATCATTGGGATTATTATGATCGGCAGTGTTTTTTATTATTTTTTAGGCGAAAAACCTTTGGTAGCCAATTATCAAAAAGCATTTGAAATGGCCATTTCAAGCAATATTGTTTGCTTATTCGCCGTCATCATTATTATTGCTAAAGTACCTGATCATATTCTGCCAGGGAAAAATAAATACGATTAGTTTATAGAATAAGACTATTTTATTTCTTCTTATTTTTTTCCAGCCAGCCAAAATAAATGATACTAGAATCTTCATTTTTGTAATATGTTTTACTTAATTTTTTTGCTGAATTTAGACTCTTTTCTTTAATTTTCCCTTTAAGATTAAGAAGATATATTTCATTATTAGTATATTTTCCTACATATTCATTCATGAGTTCTCTTGGGTATTCCTGATAAATAAATAGATGTTCCCCTTTTTTAAATATGGAGCTATCGTCCAAAAGTTCAAGTTTTAAAACACCATACTGTTTATTATAACCACAGTAAGACGGAATTTTATGATCAGAAAATTCTATCAACTTTACTTTAAGTTTTTGCTGTGAAGATGAGACTGCAAATACAAATAATGTAAAAATAAGAGTAAGACAATATTTAATCACCATACGCAATCAGTCCGCTTTTTTTCATAGCAGCTGCTTCAAAAATTGACATTAGTTGTTGTACATCCGTATCATCCTGTAATTTGTTTTCTGAAATGATCCGTTCCATTTGAGAAATAACTTCCGTTGGCCATCTGAAATCAGAATAGTATTCAAACTGTTTACCGATGACTTTTTTATCCTGCAGGTTTTTGAAGGTATGGTCATCAAGTTCTCCGGCGTATGATAAGTGAGCCTGTTCAGGATAACTGGGTTGAGATTCGTTGTCTTGCAGGAAATAGAAATCTAACATGTATTGAGGTAAATAAAGTTTATTTATGATATCTTTTGTGGATGACGTTTTTCCAACAAGGAATTGATTTCCTCAAAGGTATAGCTGTAATGTTTTTTATTGGGATAAAAGTCAACTTCCTTCAATGATTTTGCTTCGAGAAGAGGACTTAGGTCACCATCAGTTAAATCCCAGAAATGCAATGAAGTAAGTTTGGGCATGGTCGGAATAAAGCTGATCGAATCGATGGTTGATGCAAATAGATGTGTAAGTGTAGTATTATCCGTGAGAGAGGAGAAATCGGTGGCTAATTTACATTTCTCTATATGTACATTTTTTAGATTTTTCAGAGCAGATAAGCTGGAAATATCATGCAGTTTAGAGCAGTGATCTATTTTTACATCCATTAAATTTACCGCTTTTTCTATACCGAAGAGGGTTTGCAGTTTTCCACCGCTTAACCGGAGCTCTTTCAGTGAATGCAATCCATCAAAAAAAGAACAGTTTTCATGATTCAATGATGTAATAAGGAGGTCCGTCATCTTTTCAAGACAGGAAAATCCTGTAGGAAGATCACTGAACTTCATATATAATACCTGCAGATTGGATAGTTTTGAGTAATCCGGTTGTATTTTTTTATCCTGAAAAGATAATTTTGTCAGGCTTTCCATAGAGTAGAGGGCTTCAAGAGAGACTTTGGAAATTTTAACATCATCAGAGATGGAAAGCGATTCTATGAATGTATTTCCGAACAAAGGAGATAAGTCCAGATAACAAGCTTTTCCATCTTCTTTTAAGTCTACGATTCTGATGGCAGGATAATTTTTTTTCTCAGCAAATTTTACTCCTTCTTCAATACAGCGATGATCAATTTCGAATTCATTGATGTTTTCATTAAATCTAAATTTTTTCATAGTTATTCTGTTGCCAATCTTTACCTTTTTTAAATATACAAAATAATTATTTTGGCATTGAAACTTTTACCCGTCCCTTTTCCACTTCTGTAAGCTGGGCGACCAATGTTTTCATTAAATAGTACTGATCAAAGCTTTTTTGTATTCCTTCGTACCTATTGATGTTATTGTTGATTAAGATCGAGCTCCATCTGGATATTGCATCTCTTATAGGGCGTTGCATGACCTGCAATTTTCTGAAATCCTAGTTTATAATACAGGTTAATGGCCGGTTTCAGGATTGTATTGCTTTCCAGATATATTTTTGAAGCTCCCGCTTTTTTGGCGTGCTCTACAACAGCCTGACCAAGTAGCCAGCCAATACTTTTTCCTTGAACATTAGGAGAAACGGCCATTTTTGCCATTTCGAAATCAAAATTGGGATCATCCATTTTAATCAGGGCACAAACACCTACAGGCTCATTTTGATAGAGGGCAACCCATATTTTTCCGCCTTTATCCAGAATATATTCTTTAGGATGATCCAGTGCTTTGTAATCGGCTTCCTCCATTTCAAAATAGGTGGAGATCCATTCTTCGTTTAACGATTTGAATGCAGATTGGTATTTCGGCTCGTAATCTACAATCTGGACATCTTTACTCTCACGAAGTTTTTTTTGATCCTGAACTCTTTTAAACATAGATTTCTGGTCTAATAAAAATTCCCATTCTGCAATAGCTTCCCATAAATTATGTTTGGCTTCAGCCATGATACCGTCAATGGCAACATCAATGTCTGCGCATTGCCCCTTAATCATTTCTTCGGCCACTGTAGCTCCTTTTTCTGTAAGTCCAACGACATTCCTGCGTTTGTCTTTTGAGGTAAGCTGATTTTTAACCAGTCCTGCCGTCGTCATTTCCTTCACGATTTTTGTTACGGAAGGCTGGGAATGTCCGATGTCTTCTGCAATTTGTGTGATTGTTTTTTCTCCGTCTTCTGCCAGAATAAAAAATACAGGAAACCATTTGGGAGAAAATTTCACCTGGTAAAGATCATAAATTTTAGAAGCATCTTCTGTCACTTTAGCAGTAAGCAAACGTAATCTGCTTCCTAAAGCCATTTTCCCGGTTTTTTCGAATAGATTCATAAGTGTATAATTAATTACATAACTGATTATGCAAATATAATTAACTCAGATTACATACACTTTATTTTTTTAAAATTTTTAATATAATATGTAGGCTGATTGCTATTTCTGTCGGTTTGCGGGAGACTGTTTAATGAGACTGAGGATCAAAATAGGCTTTAAAAGTAAGGGGATCTTCCGTTTTTTCTTCAGCAGTTTCAAGGTATTCAAGATATTCTTCCTGATGATTCTCCAGATAAACATGTACAATCACCAGATTGATATAAAGATTTTTGTCTTCGGAACCCAGATCTAATGCTATTTCTAAATGTTCCAGTGCCTTTGCATTTTCTCCCATATCAGAATACACTGCTCCCATATTGATTAAAGCTGCTGTGTTTTTCGGATCAATGAGTAAAATTTCATCCAGTTCTTTGATTAAAAGATCATTGATGGTATCCCAATGGTCTTCATTTTCCCACCTTTTTGCCTGAAGCTTTTTTAGATTTTCCAATCTTACTTTGATATCCATGATATTGTTTTATTTTCTGTTTTAAATAAATCTTTACTCAGTCTGTGATTTTAAATATTTTGTGAAAGTCTTTTCTAAAAGATCCGGTACACTATTGGCCAGTCGTATTAATTTCGGAGGTTGATACTCATGGGCATAGGAAAATAACTGGTGATTGGTAAGATCATATAAAAGCAAATCACCATCTCCATAATACCAAAATTCACCCAACACCAAAAAGCTTTTGCCTTCAAAGAATTCTATGGAAAGCGTGTCGAAATCGATATCTATTCCTTCCAGGCTGAGTTTTGAAATGGCAGAGAAAAAAGTGATCAGGTCAGGAGAAAATGTGCTGGTTAAAGAAAGCTCTTTCTCTGAAATTTCTGAAAGAGTTTTGCCCTTTTCAATCGTATTCGAATTATCAAAACTTTTCTGAAGCTGTTTGAAAAATCGGGGATAAAAATCTGCCAGATAGGCGAAATTATCTTTTACGTACTGCTGGCGTAGCTTATCTTTTTGTTTTTCCTGTTTGATGAATGCATCAAACTCTTTTTCATAGGCTTTTTGGTAGATATTACTTACTTCTGTATTAATATTTTGGGTTGTTAACCAGTTGACGACTGCGGTTTGTCCGGCATAAGCATTACCGATACAGGTTTGATTTCCTTTAGGCTTAATTTTTAAAAAAGCTGTTCTTCCGCAAGTGATTTCCACAAGATTTTTGTGCTCTTCAAACCACTGAATCCATTCGGTTGCGGTGAGCTTTCCTGTTGCTAAATCTGTAAAAGTTTCAATTACCTCTTTGTTCATGCTAATCGCGTTATGAGTATTAAAGCCAGCGAGCTTATTATTCTTCCCATCAAGAACGAAGGTAGGGGAAACATTTTTTTGTTACAAACTTTTTTTGAATCTCCGTTTATAAAGATTAATGACAGCCTGTATGTAAGCCGTTATAAGTGTATCCTATTGTTTCTCTATGGTTTTAACTGCATTTTCAAAAGATTTTTCAGTTTCGAAATACTGGCTTTTGATCTGTTTCAATAGTCTGCTGTTGGAGAGAGTCTTTTCGAGGGTCGATGTTAAAAACTCATAGTTGGTAAAGGTGGTCGGCGTCTTAAGCATGGTATTCATCCAGTTCCACATCTGTTTCTCACCAATTTCTTTTTCTATGGCGGCCAATATAACCGGGGTGTAATCATAAGCATAAGAAAGATAATCATCATCTTCCGGTTTTGTTTGTATGCTGCTGAAATAGCCTAAAAGCGGTTCTTCAGTAAGACCTTCTATTTTTTCTTTTATCTTTTTGTCATAAATATCTTTCCCCAAAATATCCTTCGTTACCTTCAACGATAAATATTCAGAGAAACCTTCTGATAGCAAACCTCCAAGCTCAGAGTTGAACTGTTTATAAGTTCCGAAATAATAATGTCCCAATTCATGAGCAATGAAAGGTCTGAACCAGTTTTGAGTTTTCGGGTTGAACAAACTTTTAAGTCCGTTTTCACCCCATCCGACATTGATGATCGTTGGATAAGAAACGAAAAGCCATCCGTTTTTTATAGAAGTTGGAGTGGTTTCAACGAAGGTAACCGGTTTTCCGAAGGGAATTCCCAGTTTATCCGCATAAAATTTTTTGTAGGTATTGATCAATTCACTAAACTCCTTAATCTGCGCTTCACTGATTTGCGGATTTAAAATATAGGTATTGCCAATATTGGAAAAATCATAATTACCGAAGAAAAGCGTGAGCTCCAGAGGAGTATCACTTTTAAAACACATGCTTGAAGTTTTCACAGGGGCATTCCCATTCACGTACAACGTACTACAGTCTTTACAAGTGAATTCTATATCATACCGTACTTCCTCATACCTTTTGTCTTTTCGGATATCATACAGAACAGGATACCAGGCGGATTGGGTGCCTTCTACCCGCAGAGAATTAGCATTAAAGGCGATATTTCCGCGCCAGTCATCTTTTGTATAATTTTCGAGGGTGTCTTTGGCGACAGGAAATTTACCTACATATTTGAACTGTACCGATTCCGGAAGGAATTTCCCGCTTTTATTCGGGAAGAAATAGGCCAGGGATTCTCCCGATGAAGTACTGTCCGATTGAGATTTATCATAAGAAAGCACCATGTCATTCGGTTTCTTACTTCTGAAATGAAGAGGATTCATCCCGGAATTGAGGCGGATATAATAGTCCCTGATATATGGAATATCACTCAGCGTAAGATCGCAATCGAAGGTTCCCTCTTTGATGGAAATGGCTACTTTTCCGGTTAATAATGGTGCTTTTTCCTGTGCGGTAATGGGTAATGAGAGCAGACTGATCAATAAGAATGATAATAAAGATTTCATGGGGGTCTGAGTGGATTGCCTAAATTTTATTGGATGGGCAAAGATATTACTTAAGGCTCCAATCTACAAATGTATTATACCCTCTGATGTATCAGTTAAGATAAATTCTTTACAATCCCATTAAGCATAGAAGGAACAATCATTTTATGAAATGGTTTCACAGGGAAAAAATACAGTTTCCCCCACCAGTTATTATAGGTTACAATAGTAGTGATGGTTAATTTTCTATTGTGTTGCTGATTATTTTCATTGTCTAACATCAAAGAAACTCTAAAATTCAAATGTTTATCATCTTCTCCAATAATAATTTCATGATCATTCTTTTCCAGCACTTTAAAAAGTCCTATCTGATCACCCGGTTCATAGTTGAATTCTTTTGTTTCCTGATGTTCCGAGGCTTTTAACCCGAAAATTTTGACAATTTTATTTCTTAGCGAAAACAGCTTTTTTATCCATGGAGAACCGCTTGAAAAGAATAATTTTCCCAGTTCAGAAGAATTAATATGGGTCTGTTTACTTACAAATTCCTTTTCAAAAGAATCTGAGTAATCAAAATGCTGCGTATTCAGTAGTGATTTTTCAGGTATTTTCATGAGATTTTTAGTTTTTGCACCGGAGTAAATAAGAACGTATATATACTAAGTCTGCCTTATAGAGCAGGTTCTCCGGTAGCACCAATTTACGAAAAATACATGAAAGAATATTATTTTTGTTTTTCAGATGTTTCAGGTGATGGGAGCAATATTCAGTATAGGTGAAGTTTGAAAATTATTTCTCCGCAGAAATCAAGAGCATCATCGGGCGCCGCAGTTCATCTTTCATTTCTGAAAACTCTTCCAGCATGGTATCATTGGGCTGGGGTTCGATAACTTCTTTAATTCTAAATCCTTGCTGTAAAAGACTGTTCATATAAGTCGTTAAAGTCCGGTGGTATTTTACGATGTCCTCTCCTAAAAAATGAGTATTTCTCTTTCCTTCTGCAAAATAATTATCCACAGGCCAATGCAGTTTTTTTCCATCTTCTGCATACGTCCAATCCTGGTTTCCCTGTGCTGTAAACACTGGATGTTCCACAGAAAACACAAAATGTCCGTTTGGTTTGAGCCATTGATAGATGTTCTGGGCCATTACATCAAAGGATTCTATATAATGGAACGTTAAAGAACTTAATATGATATCAAATTTTTCTGTCGGATACCTTACATCCTCTAAAGCTTTTCTCTCATATTCAATCCCTTCGAGATGGTTGATTTCCCTGGCTTTTTCAAGCATTTTTTCAGAAAGATCAATACCTGTCACAGACTTTGCTCCGTTTTCTATGGCATAACGACAGTGCCAACCAAAACCGCAACCCAGATCAAGCATCGTTTTCCCGGTAAAATCCGGAAGCATTTTTTGTAAAGCATGCCATTCACCGGCACCTTCCAATCCTTTTTGAGACCGGAGCATTTTTTCATATTGGTTGAAAAAAGAAAGGCTGTCGTATTTATTTTCTTTCATAGATACATCAGATTATTTTCTGTTGTCTTTCATTGCCTGGATTAATTTATCATTTCTTTTGTCTGCTCTCGCATTATTCAAAGATAATGCAGCCCAGATTGCAGCGGGAAGCCATCCTATCAATGTGATCTGTAAAATAAGGCAAATAATTCCTGTGATAATTTTTCCACGAAGGATAAACGATAGAAAAGGAAGTAAGATGGCTAGTAGCATGATAATACGTTTTAAATTTTGAATCTTAAAAATAAGAAAATTTTTACAGAGTAAAATTTTCACTAAAAACAAAAAAAATCCCCCTTGATTGTCAGATCAAGAGGGGTTTATTATAAATTTTATCCAAACGCTCTTTTCAGCAAGCTTTCCACTTTCGGTTCGCTTCCTCTGAAACTTTTGTACAGTTCCATAGGATCTTTAGTCCCGCCGGAGGAAAGAAGGATTTTATATTTTGCGGCAATTTCAGGATTGAAAATTCCGTTTTCCTTAAAATATTGGAAGGCATCTGCATCCAATACTTCCGCCCATTTGTAAGAATAATATCCGGCTGAATATCCACCCTGGAAAATATGCGAAAAACTTGGACTCATCGCCGTTTCAGGATTTGATGGATATAGCTGCGTAGCTTTTGTGTATTTATCTTCAAATTCTTTTATCGTTTCATGTTCCAGTTCTGCGACTTTCGTATGGTAATTCATATCTAGGATTCCGAAACCTAACTGTCTCATCGTTTGGTATCCTTCCATAAAGTTTTTTGACTGTTCTATCTTTTGGATTTTGTCATCAGGAAGAACTTCGCCGGTTGTATAATGTTTGGCAAAAGTTTTCAGGAATTCAGGTTCATAACAGAAGTTTTCAAGGAATTGGGACGGTAATTCCACAAAATCCCATTTTACAGAAGTTCCGGAAAGAGTAGGATACTGCGTGTTGGCCAGCATTCCGTGAAGCGCGTGCCCAAACTCGTGGAATAAGGTAGTCACTTCCTGGAAAGTCAGTAAACTAGGGGTGTCTTTTGTCGGTTTACTGAAGTTACAAACGATAGAAATATGAGGACGTGAGTTTTCACCGTTTTTGATATACTGATTTTTGTAGCTTGTCATCCACGCTCCAGCTCTTTTGCCTTTTCTTGGGAAATAATCTACATACAATAATGATTTATATTCACCATTTTCCTGTACTTCATATACTTTGACATCTTCATGGTATTTCTGAATATCACTTCTTTCCTTAAAGCTAAGCCCGAAAAGCTGTCCGGCCAGTCCGAATACAGCATCCTGAACCTGATCCAGTGGGAAATAGGGTTTCAGCTCTTCATCATTAAGATCATATTTTTCTTTTCGAAGCTTTTCAGCATAAAAAGAATGATCATAAGACTGCATATCTTCAATTCCATCGGCTTTGGCTAATGCTTTTAACTCTTCAATTTCCTTATCAGCATAAGGTTTTGCTTTGGTGAGCATTTCATTTAAAAAGTCTAATACTTTACCGGGAGATTTGGCCATTCTCTCTTCAAGAACGAAATCTGCATACGTTGCATAGCCGAGCAATTCTGCTTTTTGCTGTTTTAATTCAAGGATTTCCTTAATCATATGCTGGTTATCAAATTCTCCGCCATCAAATGATTTTTTACCGTTAGCCAATGCGAGTTCTTTTCTCAAATTACGGTTTTCAGCGTACGTCATCAACGGGATATAGCTTGGATATTGAAGAGTAACCACCCATCCTTCAAGATTTCTTTCTTTTGCCTCTTCAGCATATTGCCCGATGATCGCTTCAGGAATACCTGCCAATTCTTCTTTTTGAGTGATATGTTTATAATAAGCATTGGTCGAAGCCAGTACATTCTGTCCAAACTGAAGAGATTTTAAGGAAAGATCCATGCTGATCTTCTGTAATTTTTCTTTGTCCTCTTCATTTAATAATGCTCCGTTTCTTACAAACCCTTTGTAGGTTTCTTCCAAAAGCATTTCCTGCTCTTCATTAAGATCATATTTCTCTTTCTCGTCGTAGACTTTTTTAATTTTATTGAATAAAGCCTCGTTTTGAGATATTTTTGATGAATATTCTGTTAAGATGGGAGAAACTTCCTGAGCAAGTTGCTGTAATTCGTCACTTGTTTCTGCTGAATTTAAATTGAAAAATATATTGGAAACCACATCAAGCTGCTCACCGGAGTAAGCCAGTGCCTCAATAACATTGGCGAAAGTAGGTTCTTCAGAACTGGAAACCAGAGCATCAATCTCTTCTTCAGAGTGTTGGATCAGTTCTTTAAAAGCAGGAAGATAATCTTCATTCTTAATCTCGTTGAATGGTGCAGTATGATAGGGAGTATTAAATTTTTCTGTTAAAATATTCATTTTTCAAATTTTAATTGGGGTAAAAATAATGATTCGTCTTGATCTGACAGCTGAAATGCGCAAAAATAATGCCTTACTGCCAGTGTATGACAAAAATGCGTTATCTTTAATAATCTTGTCATAGGAAAAGTAGAGGGGTATGCAGAATTGCTATTTTTGAAACGGATAAAGCAGAATACAATTAAAAGATAACCTTAATATAAATAGATACTATGAAAACAATTTTGAGAATTCTTGGAGTGATCATCTTATTGATTATTGCCTATGCAGTGATTGCAATGCTCTTTTTCAGTAAAGATTACCATTTTGAAAGATCAATCGTGATCAATGAGCCGAAGGAAAAAGTATGGCAATATACCGGGTCATTAAAAGGGTTTAATACCTGGGATCCGTTTTCTAAAGCAGACAAAAATGTTGTAATCACGTATTCCGGAGTAACAGGACAGGTAGGAGAATCCTATCATTGGAAAGGAAATGACAAAGTAGGAGAGGGTGAGCAAACGGTGACTGAAGTAGCACCAAATGAAAAACTAACCACCAAATTACATTTCATAAAACCATTCGAAGGGGATGCAAAAGGTACTTTTGTGCTTACACCAGACGGAAATGGGACGAAAGTGACCTGGACGATGGACAATGAACTGAATACAATGATGAAAATCATGAAACCCATGATGGATATGAATATGAAAAAAATGTTTGATGAAGGTCTTGGAGACCTGAAAAAAATGTCAGAAAAATAATGAAACAGCCTTGTAATTTTTACAAGGCTGTTTTTTTATCTGTGAAGTAGATATAATCCTCATTTCCAAAATAACATTTACTGCCAAGCGAAAATAAGTTTAAAATTCTGCGGATGATTAGTTTTTTGAAAAACGAAAAGATCATTATTATTTTAAAAAATATTATCTTTATGTAAAGATTAGATGTATGGAGAAGACCGTATTTGAGAAAAATGATATAAGAAACTTTGTAAAAGGCGTGATTGCCGAAAAGATCACCAAACTTAAAAATTTTATTGAATTTACTTTAGAAGCAAGCCGCGACATCAAAAAAACTCCGAAATATGACAGCATGAGAGAAGAAATGCAGGAGGAGATTTATCAGATGCAGCGCCAGCTCGCAGCATTAAATGAGCTTAACAGAAATATGTCCAGGGTCTTAAATGCTGCTACCGAAAAAATTCAGCTTGGCTCTCTGGTCATTACCAATAAAGCCCGTTTTTATATTTCAGTTTCATTGGGTGAATTCTTTTTTGAGGGGGATCGGTTCTACGCTATTTCTCCCGAAAGTCCAATGGCCAAAAAGATGATGGGAATGAAAGGCGGTGATGCCTTTACCTTGAATAATATCCATCAGGAGATCGTTGAGGTTTTATAATTCCTTTCTTCAGTTTCTTATCCTATTACATTTTACGCGCATAATATCTAAAAGCTCCGAATCCTGTTTTGGAGCTTATGTTTTATTTTAGTACCTTGCAATGCAAATTACTATAAACTATAACATCATGCAATTTGAAAAACTAAGAACAAATCGATTCAATCAATGGATCATTATTCATTTACGCTACCTGGTAGGTTTTGCCTTTTTGCCTTCGGGACTTATAAAAGTAATGGGAGAAAGATTTACCCAGGTTTCTACAGACAATCCTATCGGATATTTCTTTGAAGCTTTATATCAGTCAGGATTTTACTGGAATTTCCTAGGGCTTGCACAGGTGGCGGCAGGCATTTTACTGATGACACAGCGGTACGCTTTACCTGGCGCACTGATGTTTTTTGCGATATTAAGCAATATTTGGGTGATTACCATCAGTCTTTCATTTACCGGAACCTGGATCATTACTTCACTGATGATGATTGCTGTGATCATTTTACTGGTCTGGGATCATCATAAACTGCATCCGCTTTTTGCCTATAATCAGCACTCTGCCGTTAAGGCTTTTCCTGATCCTGAACGTCTGTGGATTATTGCGGGCAGTATTTATTCGTTTTCATTCATAGCAATTTTATGGCTAAGTTCAATAAAAGAAGACTATACTCAATGGCTCTCTTTGGTATTCGGATTGGTATTGGCCGGTACTTTTATCATTACCAATTATAAAGCATATAAAAATTCAGGAAGTCTTTTAAAAACGCAGGTATAATATAAAGCACATTCAATTCCATGTTGTAAATTTGTACTATGAATAAAGCAACCATTTTAAAAGAAATCATAGAACAGCGAAGAAGTATATTTCCAAAAGATTATACTGATACTGAAATCTCTCAAGAGATGATCGAAGAAATTGTAAACTCCGCAACATTTGCCCCCAACCATAAACGTACAAAACCATGGCGTTTTAAGATTTTCAAAGGAGAAGAAAAAGCAAAGCTGGCATTGGAAATGCAAACGATCTATAAAACATCGCAGCCGGAACATCTTTTCCTGGAAAAAAAATATACTGATATTGGTTTTAAAATCAACAAAGCGGATGCTGTCGTTTCTATTATCGTTAATTTCAGTGGAATGGTTCCGGAATGGGAAGAAATCGCTGCCGTTTCTATGGCTGTACAAAATATGTATCTTACCTGTACGGCAAATCATATAGGATCTTACTGGAGTTCCCCAAAAATTGTAGATGATCTTAAGGATTCTCTTACTATTGAAGAAAACCAGAAATGTTTAGGATTATTCTATATCGGAAGTTTGGAATAAGCTCATATCACTGAATAAAAAAATGAAAGAAATTTCAATATTTTGGTTTCGCAGAGACCTGCGGCTGGAATATAATACCGGCTTATCAGAAGCATTACAATCGGGATACCAAGTGATTCCGATTTTTATTTTTGATGCTGATATTTTAGATCAGCTGGAAGATAAATATGACAGAAGGGTAGATTATATCCATCAGGCATTGGAAAAAATCAATGCTGAACTGAAAGAATTCGGAACCAACCTTCAAACGTATCACGGAAAACCTTTGGACATTTTCAAAAAGATAGAATCCGAATATAAGGTGAAATCGGTGTACTGCAACCGTGATTACGAACCCGCAGCTGTCAAAAGAGATACTGAGGTCAAAGAATTTTTGAATGGTAAAAATGTTGATTTTTTCGATTATAAAGATCAGGTGATTTTTGAAAAAAATGAAGTCACAAAAGACAATCATGAGCCTTACACGGTGTATACTCCTTATTCCAAAAAGTGGAAGAAGACCTTTAGCCCCGAAAATATACAGACAGTGGTGCTTAATCATAAGAACTTTCATCAGTCAGATTTCAATAGTATTATAAGTTTGAAAGAAATAGGATTCGAAAAAACGGATTTAAAGTTTGAACTTCCAACACTGGAGTCCGCAATTATTGATCATTATGATAAAAACAGAGATTTTCCGGCTTTAGATGCAACCACTCATTTGGGAATTGCTTTGCGTTTTGGAACAATTTCTATCAGAACATGCGTAAGATTTGCTCTGAAACATAATGAAACATGGCTGAATGAACTGATCTGGAGAGAGTTTTTTATGCAGATCCTATTTCACTTTCCGAAAGTGGTTAAAAAATGTTTCAAAGAAAAATACGAAAATATTCCGTGGCGGAATAATGAAGAAGAATTTGAAAAATGGTGCAAGGGAACAACCGGATATCCCATTGTAGACGCTGGCATGAGGCAACTGAACCAAACGGGACAGATGCATAACAGGGTACGCATGATCGTGGCAAGTTTTCTTACCAAACACCTGTTGATCGACTGGCGGTGGGGAGAAGCCTATTTTGCTAAAAAACTCTTGGATTATGACCTTTCTGCAAACAATGGAAACTGGCAGTGGGCGGCAGGTTGTGGCTGTGATGCGGCGCCTTATTTCAGGGTGTTTAACCCGGATGAACAAACGAAAAAATTCGACAAAGACCTGAAATACGTAAAAAAATGGAATCCTGACTATGAAAAATCCATTTTTGAAGAGAGAATGGTAGATCATGCGTTTGCCAGAAACAGAGCTTTGGAGGCCTATAAGAAGGGTCTTGGCGAATATAATGGAAGGTAAGCCTTAAAGGTGAAAAACATTGCAAAATTTAGCTTTGAACTTTAAATATTTTCACTATCTTTGCAGACTTAAATATTTAACTGGGACGAGTTCCCGTAAAATTCAAACATTATGTCAGTAAAAATCAGATTACAAAGACACGGTAAAAAAGGTAAGCCTTTTTTCCACATCGTGGTTGCAGATGCTAGAGCAAGAAGAGATGGTAGATTCATCGAAAAACTAGGTACTTACAACCCAATTACTAACCCTGCGACTATCGATTTGAACGTTGACTCTGCTGTAAAGTGGTTAAACAACGGTGCTCAACCGACTGATACTGCAAGAGCTATTCTTTCTTACAAAGGAGTACTTTACAAAAAACACTTACAAGGTGGTGTTGCTAAAGGATCTTTTGACGAGGCTGAAGCTGAAAAAAGATTTGCTGCTTGGTTAGAAGCTAAAGAACAAAAAGTACAAGGTAAAGTAGAAGGTTTAACTAAATCTCAGGCAGACGCTAAGAAAGCTGCTTTAGATGCTGAAGTTAAAGTAAACGAAGCTAGAATCGCTGCTGCTGCACAAGTTGAAGCTGATGCTAAAGCTGCTGAAGAAGCTGCTAACGCACCTGCTGAAGAAGTGGTTGCTGAAACTGCTGAAGGAGAAGCTCCTGCTGCTGAAACTGAAGAAAACACTGAAGCTTAAAAAACAACTGTATGCGTATAGAAGATTGCTATTTTTTAGGAAAAATCACACGCAGACACGGACTTGCGGGGAATGTTATCTTGAAATTAGATACAGATCAACCCGAGCTTTACAATAAATTGGAATCAATATTCGTTGAAATCAACGGATTATTGGTTCCATTTTTTATTGCAAAATCATCATGGAGTAAATTAGATGCTCTGAACCTTGCCTTTAAAAATTCTTCCGAGGCTTTAGTAGATCAGTCATTGGGTAAAAACGTTTACCTGCCGCTTGATACACTGCCTAAACTTTCAGGAAATAAGTTCTATTATCATGAGATCATCGGTTTCAATATCCTTGATGAAAATGATAACGACTGCGGTGTTATACGATCTGTGAATGATCAGACGGCACAAACTTATTTTGTAACCAACTTAGATGGAAAAGAAGTGGTAATTCCTATCATCAAAGACTGGATTCTAGAAGTTGATCGTGAAGAAAGAATCATCAAAATGAGGCTTCCCGAAGGACTTATCGATGTCTTCTTGGTTCCTTCCAAAAAAGACGAATAATACCTTATTCATAAGGATTATTTCTTTTTACTATTCATTTCGGAGCCAATAATTCGTGCTCTTCATTCTCTTTTTATAAAAATTTTATAGCAAAATGTAAGGTATAAAAAATAGTTACCTGTCATTTACTGTGGAATAAACTGCTCAACAAGTTGTAAAGGTTATACCAAACGCTGACAACTGAATCTATTTAATCTGCTTAATCAGCCCAATCTGCGTGACCCTAAAAAAGTTCACCCTTTTCACATTGTTTTTACAATAAAATGAAACTGTTGTAGGAACAGATCATTCCCTGCAAAGAAGAGTTGTCATCCTGTTTATCGCTCATTATTAATTGCCGGCAGCAAATACTCCTGAACTATTTTCTCCGCCTGCGAATGCGCATATGATCTATTGTAAGCCTTTGCACTAATTACGATTACTACAGGAATTTCTGTAAACATAATAATTTTATTGCCACCATTTCCACTGCATTGGTACGCCTCAAAATTCCGGTTTCCCACCTTGTATACTTTTCTCCAGAACAGGTAGCCATAGCCTTCAAAATCCTTGTTGTCAGCAAAATAATTGGTGAATGATTTTTTAATCCAGGCTTTATCTATGAGTCTTTTGCCATTCCATATTCCTTCATTTTTATACAACTGTCCGAATTTTGCAAAATCTAATGCATTCATTCTCAATCCTCCCGCCAATGAAATCTTATGCTGCGGGGTGTATTGCCACTGATAGGTATTGATGCCCAGAGGTTTAAATAGTTTTTTATCAGCATAGGCTTCCAATCCTCCGGGAATATTTTTATCCAGTACATCCCCTACAACGACCACTCCGGCTGTAAAATAACTCCATTTTTCGCCAATTTTCTGATCTGTCATAGGAACATCGATGGTAAATTTCACCCAATTATCGGTAGGGTACATATTCTCTTCATTTCCGGGTGAAGTTTCCTCTTCATCATTACCTTCGAATCCTGAACTCATTGTCAGAAGACTTTTTAAAGTGACGCTGTCTTTCTTGGGTGTGTAATGCTTATATTCTTTTAGATGATAGAACTCTCCCAGTTTTTGATTTTCATTTTTTAAATAACCTTCTTTAATGGCAATTCCTGTTAAGGCAGAAGCAAAAGATTTTCCGACGGAACGTGTATCCTGTAAACTGTCACGTCCGGAATTACTGAAGTACTCTTCTATGAGGAGCTTATTGTTTTTAATGACCACAATACCAGTGATATCTCTGAATCTGTTTTCAGCAATTTTCTGATGTAAAGCTTTTATCTTTTCAGTATTGATTTTTTCTGTAGAAATTTCCCATCCGCTATTCGGTGCAATCGGCTGAATAGCAATTTGCTGTTCGGTAAGTTGTTTCTTAGGAACGGTTACAGGAATTTCCCCGGTGGCAATCACCCTGCCAGTTTTTAAAGAATTGGTATT
The DNA here is from genome assembly GCF_000737705.1 of Chryseobacterium soli. Lineage (GTDB taxonomy): Bacteria > Bacteroidota > Bacteroidia > Flavobacteriales > Weeksellaceae > Chryseobacterium > Chryseobacterium soli. The sequence goes on from NZ_JPRH01000002.1 coordinate 106,479, forward strand.
GATGTAAGGTCTGATCTCTATTTTTAGATTGTGATTTCCTTCTGTAAGTGCATCAATTCCGTTATGAGCCATATAGAAGCGCATCCACAAATACCTTCCCCAGGAATCTTCATTGCTTGAACTGAACAGTGGAATTCTAAAGGTGGTTTTCAGTTTTTTCTGCTCCGGTGTTCCTGCGCCTGTATTCAGATTTTCAAGATAGATCAATTTTCCGTCCACATAAAAAGAGAACTGGTAATTTCCTTTTTGTATCAATTCATCAGCCGTTAAAGAAGGCTCAAGCTCATGCAAATAATTAACCAGAGAATTATCCATAAAAACCCTGATCCCAAAATCTTTATCCTCCTGGAGTACAGCATGGGTAAGAAAATCAGTTTCCTTTAGATTTTCCAGCGCCACGGCTTTATCTAAAAAAACAACCGTGTGAAGATGTTTTTTCTGAATGGAATTGTCGATTTTCTCCGGTTCTCCGATATTCTTCTGAGCATAAAAGGTTCCAAATGTGAAAAACAGGAATGATAAAAGTGAAAATTTCATGGTGATCTTATAATGCTTGTAAAACTACACTGTTTTTACGGATAAAAATAGAATGAAATTAACATCTATATTTTATCGCATTTTCCGGTATTTCAACGGAGTGATCCCTAGATTTTCTTTAAAAGATCGTATAAAATGGCTTTGATCTGAAAAACCGCATTCCAAGGCAATCTCTGTCAGTGGCGTGTTTTTATTGTGAAGAAGAATCAGCGATTTATTGATTTTGAGTTGTCTGATATATTCTCCGAGGTTACAATGAAAATATTTTTGAAAATCCCTGCTGAGATGTACCGGATGAATATCCAAAGTTTTCGAGAGTTCAGTTAAGCTTACTTTCTCCATAAAGTTTTCATGTAAAAGCTCATTGATCTGTTTTACCCAGCGTGGATTCCTTTCCGGTGGGATCATTTTGTCAGCGGATAACTGGCTGAATACATTTAATAATAGATGCTGAACAGACAATTCAAACGTCTGATCGTTCATTTTTGTTTCTTTAAAAATTTTCGATAGCATTAATTTGATGGCTGGATTCTCTATTTGTATACTTCCTTCAACAGCGTTTTTAGAAACATGAAACTGTTCAAACCATTCAGCAGAGATTTCAATATGGAATCCTCTGGTAAAACCTTCCGGTTTGATGTTGTAGTGCGGGTCTTCCCAATGATGGTAAAGAAGCGTTCCTGAAGGACAATGGTAGACCTCTTTTTTATTTCCTTCTACCATATTTCCCTGAAGCAGAAAAGTAAAATAGGCATTTTCGTGATAATGCCAATCGACGTACGGATGGGTGTATTCAGTATCCGTGATGATCAGCCCCTCAAAATTGATTTTTTCGTTGGTTTGTCCAAAAAATTCACCGGTACGGAGCGTATTCATTGCAGTTTTTGCTTTAAATTTTCAATCTGTTCATACATGGTATTGAAGAATATTTTTCGGTCCCGGTTTCCCGAAGTCGTCAATGATTTGGAATTTTTAATCTGATGTTCAAAATAATTCAGCGTTTCATTACAGGTTTTTGCATCATTAATCAAAATATATCCAAACATATTCGCAGGTAAGGCAAAAAGGGATTGTTGCGGATGATGAAAAAAGATATCATTGGACAGATGCATGAGCTCATTTTCATACAAGTGAAATTTTGGATCATTCTCTGTCTTTTGTTCAATATATCCTATAAGCTCTTTTAGCTCTTTCAGAATAATTTCCCCTTCATTTTTTTGTAAAAGTCCGGTTTCATAATAAAATAAAATCTGCTGCAAAATACTGGAAATAGTCCTGTCATTCCACAGTTCCACTATATTTTGTGCCTCATATTTTTTCTTGAGTTCCTGAGTATTTGATTCAAAATGAGGAGGTGAAAACTGCAAAAAGGGAATGAAAACCTGTTTCGCATTAAGCAGGTTCATCCAGACATAGATTTTAAAACGGGAAAGCAAGGTATCTGAAAGCGTATAAAAAAAAGGAATATCCTTGGCAGAATAATAAATGGTCATCTCATCAGAAAGCGGCAGATTTTCAAAAATACTGAGCGTATTCTGAAAAAACGACTGTAAATCTTCCGTTTCGTTTACCACTGAAGTTTTCCTAACCAACAGCTGCTGGTCTGAAGTGATCAATTGATCGAGAGAAATCTGATAATATTTGGCCAGTTCCAAGCCTTCTTCAAAACTGAACTTTGCTTTCAGAGAGGTTCTTCTATGCGATGCATCATAACTTATATTCAGAATATTGGCAATCTCATCGTTCAAAGATTTGTCACCAATTTTTCTGCGAATTTCCTTAAGTAAAAGTTCCTGATACATGCTTTTGTGATTTTCACAAATGTAAGCAAAATGTTAATGGTTTATCACATTTAAGAAAGTGAATATTCTTTTCAAATTTGAAGAAATATTTAGGAAATGAAACACAAAATAATTCTTGCCATATCATGCCTGATTTTATCACTAAAGGTGAAGGCACAACAAAAGATCCAACCGATTTATTATATAGATTATTCTTATGCCAGCAAACATATATTACGTGGAGGGGTAGAATTTATTCTGATGGATGGAGGTGAAAATCAGGATAAACTTTTTTTAGGAACAGGGTATGGAGTAGTAGGCGATCATGGTAAAATGCACGGAATTCCGGACCTGCATTTGAGTTATAATATAGGAACACTTTTATTTGTTAAGGCGGGTTCTTCTTTCTCCCATGCCTATTCTGTAGTCGGGATATCATTATTTAATTCTTGTGATATTGGAATAGGATATTCAAAATCTTATAACAACAGTAATGTGAAAATACAAGGATTCACGGCAGGGATTACGTTTAGACTTACCCATAAAGATAATGTTTACGGAAAATTAAAAATAGGATTTTAAAATTAAAAATTATGAAAACAAAATTTTTAATGATGATCAGCTTTTTTATGGTATGTATCATCAACGCTCAGGACAGTTTAAATGCTATGGATAAGCCAAAGTTTATTGCTTTTTCACCTTCGAAGGCAACTAAAAATGTAAATGGAATGCTTATTAAATATTATGATGAGATTGATCAGGAAATACAGCCTAAGAAAGTTAATGGGGTTGGATTGGGCTTTAATGGTTTAGGGATTTTCTTTCCCGTACTATTTCTTGTCAATATTACATCCATTGATAACTGGGGTATTAATGATATTGGCTCAGAACCTTTACCCGATAAAATGAATACAATTAATGGGATGCAACTATCTATTGTCAATATGGAGCCTACAGTTACCAATGGATTGGAATTGAGTTTATCCAGTAATATAAGTGCCCCTTCGGTGATCAACGGAATTGCGATTTCACCACTGTACAATTTTCATCATACCACAAAAGGAGTGGCGGTTTCCACTTTTGCGAATGTAAGTCAAAAGTGCAGAGGCATTCAGCTGGCTTTGATTAATATCTGCAAGGATTCAAGGGGAATACAGATTGGCTTTTGGAATGAAAATGGAAAAAGAAAAATGCCTTTGATCAACTGGAATTTTAAAAATAAAAAGTTATGAAAAAGTTACCCTATCTGCTTATTGGAATCAGGTTTATCCTTGCTCCAATCATTTTGTTATTAGCGTGTTTCAAGGGCATTGAATCAAGATTTTTAATTGTAGCCTTAATGTATTTTGGATTATTAACCGATATCTTCGATGGAATTATTGCACGAAAAGTTGGTGTTTCCTCAGAAAAATTAAGAAGACTGGACAGTCAGACCGATCTTATTTTCTGGCTTTCGCTAGGATTTGCGTCCTATTTTCTGAATGCTGAATTAATTAAAAATGAATGGCCGGGAATTCTTTTACTCTTCATTATGGAAGCTCTTTGCTACGTAATAAGCATCTGGAAATTCGGAAAAGAAACGTGTACCCATGCATTTATATCGAAAATGTGGGGATTGAGTTTACTGATTGCATTTACATATTTAATAGGATTTCAGGAAGTGGGCTGGGCTTTTTACCTCACCATAGGATTAGGACTTGTTTCTCATATTGATGTAATCCTGATTGTTTTAATACTCCCGAAATGGCAGTTTGATGTCCCAAGCAGTTATCATGCATGGAAAATCAGACATGGAAAGCAGAGAAAAAAGACCATATTCTTTAATTAAAAAATAAGAGATGGAAGCTTGGAGCTTGGAGAAGGAAGTTATTGAGAACGAAAAGATTTTTGTTCTTTTAATGATTCTTAGAAATTATAGATGAAAACAATAACTTCCCTCTTCCTCCTTCCAGCTACCTTAATCTATCTGAACTTAACTTAAATACTATTTTAAGCATAGTTATTCGTTAAATAATTGATAAATGATTTTGTAAAAACACAGCGTGATATTCAAATTGCGCTGTTTTTTTGTAACTTTGCAGACGTTAATTTTTATACAAAAATTTATAGTCAACAAATGAAAAAGCAAACAATTAAAGAAATCCTACAGGATTACAAAAAGGTATTACATCATGACATTACTGTTTACGGTTGGGTAAGATCCTTCCGTGCCAATCGCTTTATTGCCCTTAATGATGGTTCTACAATTAATAATTTGCAGATTGTTGTTGATTTCGAAAATTTCGATAAAGAAATTATCAGTAAAATCAGTACTGCTTCTTCCCTTAAAATTGTAGGTGAAGTAGTAGAAAGTCAGGGAGCAGGACAAACCGTGGAGATTGTTGCTAAAAAGATCATTATTTTAGGAGATAACTTTACGGAAGAGTTGCAGAATACCATTCTTCAGCCTAAAAAGCACAGCTTGGAAAAACTTCGTGAGCAGGCGCATTTAAGATTCAGAACCAATGTATTTGGAGCTGTTTTCAGAATTCGTCACGCTTTAAGTTTTGCAGTGCATTCTTTCTTCAACCAAAACCAGTTCTTCTATATCAACACACCGGTTATTACGGGTGCTGATGCGGAAGGAGCAGGGGAAATGTTTGGAGTAACCAACTTTGATCTGAATGCAATTCCAAGAACTGAAGAAGGTGAAATTGATTTTGCACAGGACTTTTTTGGTAAGAAAACGAACTTAACGGTTTCAGGACAGTTGGAAGGAGAAACGGCAGCAATGGGATTGGGAAGAATTTATACATTCGGACCTACTTTCCGTGCTGAAAATTCCAACACAACACGTCACCTGGCAGAATTCTGGATGATTGAACCTGAAGTAGCGTTTAATAACCTTGAAGATAACATTGACCTTGCAGAGGATTTCCTTAAATATGTAATCCAGTACGTACTTGACCACTGTAAAGATGATCTGGAATTCCTTGATAAGCGTTTAGAGGAAGAGCAAAAAACAAAACCTGAAAAAGAAAGAGCAAAAGAAGGTCTTATTGAAAAGCTTCAGAATGTAATTGCTAAACGATTCAAACGTGTAAGTTATACAGAAGCCATCGAGATTTTATTAAACTCAAAAGAAAATAAAAAAGGAAAATTCCAGTATCCGATTGAAGAATGGGGAACCGATCTTCAGTCTGAACATGAAAGATATCTTGTAGAAAAACATTTTGAAAGTCCGGTAGTATTGTTTGATTATCCAAAAGAAATCAAAGCATTCTACATGAAGCTGAATGATGACAACAAAACTGTTGCAGCAATGGATGTTCTTTTCCCTGGAATCGGTGAAATCATCGGCGGTTCTGAAAGAGAAGCCAGATTGGATGTATTAAAACAGAAAATGGCAGACATGCATGTAGATGAGCACGAACTTTGGTGGTATCTTGATACCCGAAAATTTGGTTCAGTACCTCATGCAGGATTCGGATTGGGGTTAGAAAGACTGGTTCTTTTTGTAACAGGAATGACAAACATCAGAGATGTGATTCCTTTCCCTAGAACACCGAAGAATGCTGAGTTTTAGATAAATAAAAAGCCTTAAATTTTAATTTAAGGCTTTTTTTATGCTTTAATAGCTTATTATGTTGATAAGTATAATGCAAAAATCATGCTAAATATATTTTTTCTCGAATAAATTTATTAAATTCGTAGACTATGTTATGTTAAAACACACATATTAATATGCTTAAACAACACTTACAACTCAAATTAGGACAGAAGCTGGCACCACAGCAGATCCAATTGATGAAGCTTATTCAGCTTCATACGCTGGAATTTGAAGAAGAGTTAGAGAGAGAGTTAGAAGAGAATCCTGCGTTGGAGATTGCAAAAGAAGAGTCTAAGGAAGATGATTATTCTTCCCTAGAAGAAGCATATCAGGATGAAGGAACAGAAAGCATTGAAACAGATTTTGATGTCAATGATTATCTCTACGACGACGAACCTAACTATAAAACTGCATCCAGCAACTATTCTGCGGATGACGAAGAATTCGATAATGAAAGCCTTTTAACAGAAGGACAGTCTTTATATGACTATCTGATGGAGCAGATCCATCTTGCCAATATCAATGAGGAAGATGTGAAAATTGCTGAATATCTTATCGGAAACCTTGATACAGACGGATATTTGAGAAGAGAAATCAAATCTATCGTTGATGATCTGGCTTTTTCCCAGGGAATTTATACGACCAAGGAAAGAGTAGATGATGTGCTGGAAAACTATGTTCAGAAGCTTGATCCGCCGGGAGTAGGCGCAAGAGGCCTTCAGGAATGTCTGTTGCTGCAGATCGAAAAAAAGGTGAGTTCTGATAAAGCGGTTTCTTTAGCTGCAAATATCCTGAGACATCAGTTTGATGCATTGACCAACAAGCATTACAACAAGATCATCCAGAAATACGATATCGAAGAAGAAGATCTTAAAGATGCTTTGGATGAAATTTCCAAATTGTCTCCGAAAGTAGGAGGTAATTTTGATACTCAAACGATTACAATCAATCAGGAAATTATCCCGGATTTTGTGATTCAGGTGAAGGATGGAATCGTTATTCCAATGCTGAACAGCAAAAACGCACCTACTTTAAGAGTTTCTGAAGAATATAAAGATATTTTAACGACATATTCGCATGATAAAAAATCAGCTGATCATAAACAGGCTGCTTTATTTATCAAGCAAAAACTGGATGCTGCAAAATGGTATATTGATGCCATTAACCAACGTCAGAATACGTTGTTACAGACCATTAATGCCATTGTAAAATTCCAGAAGAATTATTTTATCACGGGTGATGAAAAGTCGTTGAAACCAATGATTCTGAAGGATATTGCTGATATTACTGGCTTTGATATCTCTACCATTTCAAGGGTAGTGAAAAGTAAGTATGCAGATACTCCAAATGGAATTATTTATCTTAAAGACTTATTCTCAGATAGTCTGACGAATGATGATGGAGAAGAGGTTTCTACCAAAGAGATTAAAAATCATCTTCAGGAAGTCATCAGCAAGGAAAATAAAAGAAAGCCGCTTACCGATGATGCATTGGTAGTGATCTTAAAAGAACAAGGCTATAATATTGCAAGAAGAACGATTGCAAAGTATAGAGAACAGCTTAATATTCCGGTTGCACGATTAAGAAAAGAATTATAATAAACGTTTATTATTTAGAATATTTAAAATGCCCAATTAATTAGTAATTGGGCATTTTTATTAAGTTATATTGTAAAAGTGCGGTTATGAACGAGGCTTACCGATTTCTATTCCCAGTTCTTTTATAGAAATCTCGCGCATTTCTACTTTCCTTATTTTCCCGGAAATGGTCATAGGAAATTCATCTACAAACTTCCAGTATTTCGGGATTTTATAATGGGATATTTTTTCTTTACAGTAAGTAAGAAGTTCTTCTTCTGTGACATCAAATCCTTTTCTGATTTTCACCCAGGCCATCACTTCCTCTCCGAATTTTTCACTGGGAACACCAATAATCTGAACATCCAGAATATTGGGATAGGTGTATAAAAAGTCTTCAATTTCTTTGGGCGAAATATTTTCACCACCACGAATGATGAGATCTTTTATCCTTCCGGAAATGGTAATATATCCTTCGTCATCCATCACGGCCATATCTCCGGTGTGCATCCACCTGGCATCATCCAGCACCTTTTTAGTATTTTCAGGATCGTTCCAGTATTTCAGCATCACAGAATAGCCTCTTGTACAAAGCTCGCCATGTTCCCCGCGCTCTACAACTTTTCCGTTTTCATCAATGATTTTTATTTCCAGATGATCCTGAACGGTACCCACAGTGCTTACCTGTTTTTCCAGAGAAGTACCTATTAAGGTTTGTGTGGAAACCGGGGATGTTTCGGTCATTCCGTAGCAGATACTCATTTCTTTAATGTTCATAAGGTTTTCTACTTTTTTCATGATTTCCGGAGGGCAGACTGAACCTGCCATTACACCAGTCCTTAAGCTGGAAAAATCATAGGTATCGAAATCTTTAACAGCCAGTTCCGCGATAAACATGGTAGGAACGCCATATAATGAGGTGCATTTCTCGTCAGAAACTGTTTTTAAGGTAATATCAGGATCAAAACTGTCATTAGGAATTACAATACAGGCTCCGTGAGCAATACAGCAGATATTTCCGATCACCATTCCGAAGCAGTGATAAAATGGTACGGGAATACAGACCCGGTCCTTTTCGGAATAGCGTAGGCGGATACCTATGAAATAGCCGTTATTCAGAATATTATGATGGGAGAGGGTTACTCCTTTGGGAAAGCCTGTTGTTCCGGAAGTATACTGAATGTTAACAGGATCATCAAATTGCACATGTTCTTCAAAACTGTGGAGGGTTTCATCGGAAATATATTGTCCGTTGTTTACAAATTCTTCCCAGGTATCATCAAAGAATATGGCATGCTCCATAGAAGGGCAAACCTCTTTGGCATATTCTACCATTTCTTTATAATTGCTGGTTTTAAAGTGTAGTGATGAAAAAATAAAACGGATTTCAGACTGATTGATCACATAGGTCAGCTCATGCGTTCTGTAGGCAGGATTGATATTAACCATGATGGTTCCTATTCTGGCCGTTGCATATTGAAGAATTACCCATTCATACCGGTTGGAAGCCCATATTCCTATTCTGTCTCCGGCTTTGGCACCTAAATAAATCAGGGCTTTGGCAACGGCTGTTGTTTGATTATAAAATTCTTGATAGGTAGCCCGGTAATTTTGATGAACTGAGATTAATGCTTCCTGGTGAGCATGTTTTTCAACCGTATTTTTTAGATTACCTCCGATTGTCTCTCCCAATAAGGGAATAGCGGAAGCACCGTGTACATAGGATAATGCCATAACTAAAGATTTGGTTACCTAAAATTAGTAAATAAATCGTAAGCTAAAGCCTGGGAATTATTAATTTTCCTGGGAATCGATGTCTTTAAGCTGTTTTAGATTTTTGTCCAATTTCCTCATGATAATACCATACACCAGTTTATAATAAAGCCATACCAGTGATACTGTTAAAGCAGTGCTTAAAACAATTCCAATCAGGAAACCTGTAAGAGTAGAACTATTAACCTCTATACTTTGGGAATTCAGAGAGTAGAAGATAAAACCAATAAATACGGTGGTAACAACAACGAGTAAAACAATGCTGATTAAAATAAATGCATTGACCGTTTTTTTAAAGTGTATAATCCGTGTAATTAATCCTTTAAGGTTTTCCTCTATTTTTATCTGTCGGTAGTTTTGATAGAATTTATAGACGAAATAAGCTGTTATCAATAAGCTAAGACTTTTAATAATTAAATATATAATCTCAAAACTATTTTCTACCTCAGGTGTTTTTTGGGCTCCCAGTCTTTCCAATAGTTTAAGAAAGCTGTTGGATTCATCTCCCTTTATGAAGTAAAATACCCCCATGATCGAAAAGAACAAAAATTCTACCACACTGATCCAGAAAATATATTTCACGTAATTGCGCGATTTTCGGTTCAGCATCTGAAGGATCTCGCTGTTATCGTATTTCTGTTGAACAGGCTGTTCTTGCCATGTCTTCTTAAAACTGTCTAAATCAAATTCAGGCATATTTTTCCATCTGTTCTTTAAGGGTTTTCTTTAATCTGTTCATTTTCACACGTGCATTAACTTCGGTAATCCCGAGGTTTTCTGCGATATCCTTGTAAGGCAAATCATCCAGATACATCATTACGATGGCTCTTTCCACATTAGGCAATGTCTTTATTACCGTATACAAAAGTGATACCTGCTGCTGTTTTTCATCATCATCTTCGATAAAATCTCTGTGATTAATGTCTAATTCGTTGGTAGGAAGGCTTTTGCTTTTTTTTCTAAAAAGGGTAATGGCTGTATTAAGGGCTACACGATACATCCAGGTAGAAATTTTAGAATTTCCTTTAAAAGAATCGTAGCTTCTCCAGAGTTGAAGAACAATTTCCTGAAAAAGATCTTCTTCATCTTCCAGAGAGTTGGTATAAAGACGCGAAACCTTGATAATCAAACCCTGATTATCCTTGATGAGCTGCGCAAATTCTTTTTCTCTAGAAATCACAATAGATGTATAACGGCACGAAGATAATAATAATGTGGTGATTAATGAAGAGTTATCATTCATAATTATGAACAGGACGCTAAAAGGGAAATATATATTTACGAATTTACCTATAACCGCATTATCTCATTCTCAAAATTATCCTGTATCTTTGCAGCCACGAGAAAGTCGGCTTGTTGATTCCTGCTTCGGCAGGGGTAGGAAAGTCCGGACACCATAGAGCAGCAAAGCGGATAACATCCGTCACCCGTGAGGGTAGGACAAGTGCAACAGAAAGCAGGTACAGTTCGGCTGTAGTGAAACCAGGTAAACTCTTTGCGGTGCAATGATAAGTATATCGGTTCTTTTCAGCAATGAAAATAGGGGCGGCTCGCTCTGAAAGCCGAGGGGTAATCAGCTAAAGTATTGCAGCAATGCAGTACGCAGATAAATAACAGGCACTTCTTCGGAAGTACAAAATCCGGCTTACAGATTTTCTCGTGATTTTTGAAAAAAGCAGGAAGTTAGAAGCTGGAGGAAGGAAGTTTTTTAATGCGATAATTGTAACCTTTATCCCCCAGCTCCCATCTTCCTCATAAATTATTCATTCTCCAGTGTTTTTTTAGATTCTTCCAATTCTGTTTTATCTTTTTCCGAAAGTACCGGATACCTGAGGTCCATTTTTTCCAGGGTGTCAATAATAATCTGTATAGCAGCTACTCTTGCAAACCATTTATTGTCAGCGGGAAGTATATACCAGGGTGCATAATCTTTTGAAGTTTCATTAATGGCAGTTTCATAGGCTTCCATATACTGGCCGAATAAAGCTCTTTCAGGAAGGTCTGCTGCCGAGAATTTCCAGTTTTTTTCCTGCTTTTCAATTCGGTCCAGAAGTCTTTTCTTCTGTTCTCCTTTAGAAACATTCAGAAAAATTTTCACAATGGTAGTTCCATTTTGCGAAAGATGTTTTTCGAAATTTCGGATGCTTTCATATCTGTTTTCCCAGAAAGTACTGTCAAAATCTTTTACCGTTTTCCAGGTTTTTTCACTGAGGTTGTATTCAGGATGTACCTTACATACTAAAACACTTTCATAATGAGAACGGTTGAAAATACCGATCATTCCTTTTTGTGGTAAGGCTAAATAATGCCTCCAGAGAAAATCGTGGGAATACTCTTTAGAAGTGGGTGTTTTGAAACTGGTGACGTTACATCCCTGTGGATTTACTCCTCCAAAAACATGCTCTATCATACTGTCTTTTCCTGCAGCATCCATGGCCTGTAAGATAACCAGAAGAGATTTGCTGCCGTCCGCATACAACTTCTCCTGAAGTTCACGAAGTTTTTCTTTTTCCTTTATTAATAATTTCTTTCCTTCTTCTTTAGTGAGTTTTCCTTCATAAGATGTTGAAGATTTTTTTATTGAGAATTTTCCGTTTACCAGGAAATCATCAGAGAAATTGGTGTCCATACATGTTGATATTTATAATAAAAGTAATAAAAGAACCGCCTCAAAGGAGGCGGTTCTTTTATTTTTTTGAGTAGAGCTTACTTTGCGGCAGCAACTTTTGCAACTTTAGCAGCTTTTTTAGCAGCTTTATCTGCTTCTTTCTGAGCTTTAGCAGCCTGTTTTTGCTCTTCAGCAGTTAATGGCTTTGGCTCAGGAGCGTTAGCGTCTACATTACCTTTGATGTAAATTACGCTTCTGCTGTTTACCGGGTCATTAGAAAATACCTCAATCATTTTGTTGAATCCACCATTAAGAGCAGTGTTGTATCCAACTTTGATTTTAGCAGATTTTCCAGGCATGATCGGGTCTGTGCTGAATTCTGGAGTAGTACATCCGCAAGAAGGTTTAACATTAGAAATTACCAAAGGCTTATCACCTGTATTCTTTACTGTAAAAAATCTTGTACCATCAGAACTTGGCTTAATAGTACCATAGTCGAAAGTAGTCTTATCGAATGTAATAGTTTGTGCAGATGCAAGAGCAAATGTCCCGAATAATGCAATTCCTGCAATTAATTTTTTCATATTCTTGAATGTTAATACGTTTGTTAGATAAATTTTGAGAAACAAAGTTAAAAATTATTTTAATTCATACTTAAAATTTTTTTTCTTTAAGCTATTTTTGCAAATTGTAAGCTAAAGAAATAGAATTTATGCAGATTTCAGAAAAGTATAATCCACAGGAAACAGAACAGAAATGGTACAAGTATTGGCTGGAAAATAAATTTTTCCACTCAGAACCCAATGACAAGCCTCCATATACCGTGGTCATCCCTCCGCCAAACGTTACGGGGATTTTACACATGGGTCATATGTTGAATAATACCATTCAGGATGTTCTGGTCCGTCGTGCAAGAATGCAGGGCTTTAACGCCTGCTGGATTCCGGGAACAGACCATGCTTCCATTGCTACCGAAGCTAAAGTTGTTGCCAAACTGAAATCTGAAGGGATCAGTAAATCCGATATTACCCGTGAAGAATTTTTAAAACATGCCTGGGAATGGACCGATAAATACGGAGGAACGATCCTTGAGCAGTTGAAAAAACTGGGCTGTTCTTGTGACTGGGACAGAACCCGCTTCACTATGGAAGAGAAATTGTCCCAGCAGGTGATCAAAAGTTTTGTAGACCTTTACAATAAAGGATTGATCTACAGAGGATACAGAATGGTCAACTGGGATCCGGAAGCAAAAACCAATATTTCCGATGAAGAGGTAATATTTAAAGAACAAAACGGAAAACTATATTTTCTTAAATATAAAATTGAAGGAACCGAAGAATTTCTTTCCGTGGCTACCACGCGTCCGGAAACTATTTTTGGAGATACTGCCGTTTGTATCAATCCGAATGATGAGAGATATGCTCATTTAAAAGGTAAAAATGTCATCGTACCGATTGTTAACAGAGTGATTCCGATTATTGAAGATGAATATGTTGATATTGAATTTGGAACAGGAGCATTGAAAATCACACCTGCTCACGATACCAATGACTATGAGATCGGGCAGAAACATCAGTTAAAAATGATTGATGCTTTGGATGATGACGGAAACCTTAATGAGCACGGACTGCATTATGCCGGAAAAAACAGATTTGAGGTAAGAAAGCAGATTGCAAAAGAATTAGAAGAAAACGGACTTCTGTTAAAAGCAGAAGACTACGTAAATAAAGTAGGAACTTCAGAAAGAACGGGTGCGGTAATCGAGCCTAAAGTTTCTGTTCAGTGGTTCCTTAAAATGGCGGATATTGCCCAGCCGGCTTTGGATGTCGTAATGGACGATGAGGTGAAATTTTATCCTGAAAAGTTTAAAAACACCTACAAACACTGGATGGAAAACATCCGCGACTGGAATATCTCCCGCCAGCTTTGGTGGGGACAGCAGATTCCTGCGTTCTATTACGGGGAAGGAGAAAATGATTTCGTTGTTGCAGAAAACATTGATGAAGCATTAGAACTTGCCAAGCAAAAAACCAACAACCGACAACTGACAACTGATAACCTGAAACAGGACGAAGATGCTCTTGACACCTGGTTCTCATCATGGTTATGGCCAATGTCTGTATTTGACGGTTTACTTGATCCTGAAAATAAAGAAATCAATTATTACTATCCAACTTCAGATCTGGTAACTGGTCCGGATATTATTTTCTTCTGGGTAGCCAGAATGATCATGGCCGGATTGGAATACAGAAAAGAAGTTCCGTTTAAGAATGTTTATTTTACAGGTATTGTAAGAGATAAGCAGCGAAGAAAGATGTCAAAATCTTTAGGGAACTCACCGGATCCGCTTGAATTGATGGATAAATATGGAGCAGATGGAGTACGTGTAGGAATTTTATTGAGTTCTGCAGCCGGAAACGACCTTCTTTTTGATGAAGATCTTATGCTTCAGGGAAGAAACTTCATGACGAAGATCTGGAGTGCATTCCGCTTGATCAACATGTGGAATCATGAAGATAAGCCGGCGAATATTGCAGACAACCAGGCAATCGAATGGTTTGAAAATAAATTAAACAAAATGATAGTAGAAATAGATCAGCAGTTTGAGAAATTCAGAATTTCTGATGCGCTGCACCTGATCTATAAATTGATCTGGGATGATTTCTGTGGTTGGTACCTGGAAGCCATTAAGCCTAATTACGGAGAAGGAATTTCTAAAGAAGTATATGACAGAACTGTTATTTTCTTCGAAGAATTAATGAAACTTCTTCATCCGTTTATGCCTTTCCAGTCAGAAGAAATCTGGCATTTGATCTCTGAGAGAAGCATTGAGGAAGCGTTGGTAATTGCACAGCAGAAAAAAGCTGGAGCGTTTAATGATGCTCTTATTAAAAACTTTGAGACTGCTGAAGAAATTATTTCCGGTGTTAGAAATTACCGTCAGACTAAAGGAATCTCACCGAAAGAAATCGTTGAAGTATATACCAGTGCAGATAAGTTTGAAAACGAAGCGGTGATTAAGAAATTAGCTAATGTTTCTGAAATTCATTTCGGTGAAAAGACAGAGAAGCCAAGCTTTACTTTCCTTATTGGGTCTACGGAAGTTTCGATTCCTTTAAGTGAAAATTTAGATTTAGGAGAGGAAAAAATAAAAACAGAAGAAGAATTGAAATACCTGAAAGGATTTTTGATCTCTGTAGATAAAAAGCTTTCCAATGAAAAATTTGTGGCCAATGCAAAACCTGAAGTCGTAGACGGTGAACGCAAAAAACAAAAAGATGCGCAGGATAAAATTGCCATTCTGGAAGAAAAGCTGAAAAGTTTATAATCCTAAATGAACAGTAATTGCTCGGAATATCAGGCTGAAATATCAAGAACCCGGTTCGGGAAGCCTTTTATATAAAATGGAAGACTATTTGTATATATTGTAAACCATTCCGATAAGTCTTGCAGGAATTGTCAATGATTCCGGAAAATGATATACATAAAAGAAGACTGGTTGAACTGGTCTTCTTTTGTGAATTTAATGATATAATTGAAAATTAAAAATGACACATATAGAAAACATAAAAAAACTATTCTCAAAAGACTTTGTAGAAAGTCCTTTGCTTGAAAGTTTTGAAGTGGGGAAGATCTATCTTTCCAGTGGAAAATTAGTGGCTTGTGATCCTTTGATTACCAATGATATGAAACCTTTTTCTACAGAATTTCCAAAAGGAGATTTTTCAGTTTTACTGCATAAAGAAAGAGAAAGCAACTGTGTAGCATACGCTGAAATTATTTTCACGAATGCAGAAATTGCAGAATGGAAATTAGCAACAACTGATGATCAGAATCTGAAAGATCTGTCCGAAGGAGAAATTTTCGGCTATCCTGTAGAAAGCGGAATGGGTTGCTTTATGGATGTGGGTACCCAGGAAAAGCTCAATGATCTCGAAAAAAGGTTATACCACAGCAAAGGAGTGGATTTTATGGGAATCTATGAAGAATTCTTCCATGATTATTTCTTTGATGAAAACGGGGCGATAGACCAATATGCATTTTTGAAGCCGGCAGAAGATCATCCCGGAACAATTTTCGCTTTTGAGACCGGATATGGCGAAGGATTTTATGCAAGCTATATCGGTTATGACAAAGAAAAATCACCGGTAAAAATTGTAACAGAATTTATTGAAATAAGTTAAATAAAAATAGTTATTTTTGAAGAACAACTTCCACCAAATATAAATTATTAAACTAACATAAAACACAATGAATTTCTCATCAGAACAACCCCGGATTATTGTTGTAGGCAGTTCCTCAATCGATTTGGTCTTAGAAACAGAAAAACTTCCACAGCCTAATGAAACCGTATTAGCCGTTAATTCCGACAGTTATTTTGGTGGAAAAGGGGCTAATCAGGCCGTAGGGACAGCCCGGTTGGGTGCCAGCGTATATTTTGTAGGCTGCGTCGGCATGGATCCTCTTGGGCAGCAAATCATGAGGAATCTGGTAAGCGAAAATGTGAATGTAGGGTTTGTGTATGAAACAGACAGAGAATCAACGGGAACGGCATATGTTACAACAAGCCAGGGACACGCTGCCATTGTAGTGGTACCAGCTGCCAATAAATGTTTGAGTATAGAACATATTGAGGATGCTGATAAGTATTTTCATACCGCAGATCTTGTTCTCGTACAACTGGAAGTTTCCATGGAAGTGGTGGAATATACCGTAAGAAAAGCTAAAAAATACGGCAAAAAAGTAGGATTGTATGCATCCCCTGCGATGAGAGTAAGTGACACCATTTTGGAAATGGTAGATTTTGTAGTCGCAAAAAGCAGTGAGCTGTATATTGTTTTTGGAAAAGAACAGCGAGAAGAAGTTCTGAAAAAATTTTTCAATAAAGTTTTTGTTCGGGATGATACCAATTCAACCATCTACTTCGATGGTACGGAAATGAAATATTACCGGAATGATAAAGATGAAACGGTTTACAAGATGGGGATGGGAGATGCCTTTACTTCAGGATTTGCTGTAGCTTTATGCCATGGAAATTCTATTGAAGATTGCGTGAAATTTGGAAATGAAGTTTCATCAAGAGTGTCCGGTGGCAAAGGTTCTCAGACGGGGCTGCCAAGGAGGTCGGATTTCGTTTAAACTATTTGTTACATATCGAAAATTATAAACTTCACACAAAAATATAAGTAAAATATCCACTTTTAGGGTGGATATTTTCTTTTATACTATGGAAAAGCTAATCATCACAACACGGGATCATATTTCTCTGGCTGCGCATATTTTTGAGCCGGAACAAAGTAATAGCAAACTGCTGCTGATCAATTCTGCGACAGGGGTGAAACAACAGGTCTATTTTTCTTTTGCCAACTATTTTTCTGAAAAAGGGTTTACGGTAATTACCTATGATTACCAGGGAATCGGTCTTTCAAAACCAAAGCATATGAAAGGATTTGATGCTTCGATGAGAATTTGGGGATCAGTAGACTATAAAGCATTGACGGATTATATTAAGATCAAATTTCCTGAATATAAAAAATATTGCCTTGGTCATTCCGTAGGAGCATTGATCTTAGGAATGAATAAAGATTCCGACCTGTTTAAAGAATTTATCTTTGTAGGAACTCAAAATGCTTTTGTAGGAAATCTAAAACTTAGGACAAAAGTGGAAGCCTATTTGGGATTTGGAATTGCACAACCTCTAACCACCGGGTTATTAGGTTATTTCCCGGCACATTGGTTTGGTCTTGGAGAAAGTCTTCCAAAAAATTGTGCATATGACTGGAGAACCCTAATTTTAAACAGAAAATCAACCAACAGATTGCTGGAGAAAATTGATGATTATTCTAAAAATTTAACGCAGAAAGTGTTTGTGATCCGTGCAGAAGATGATATATGGCTGACTGAAAAAGGAGTCAAAAGTCTTTTGAATGACACCTATCCAAACCTTAGACCTACTTACAGACTTGTAGAAACATCCGAATCCTCAAAGAAAGAGATAGGGCATGTGAATTTTTTTAGAAGTTATAATAAAAACCTTTGGGATATAATTTTAAATGAACTGACAGATTAATGAAAAGTACAATTAACAACACCGTAGAATTTGTAAAAGAAAAATTAGAAGGAGCAGAAGCCGGGCACGACTGGTACCATATCGAAAGAGTATGGAAGCTTTCAAAAAAAATTGCGGAAGCAGAAAACTGTAATCATGACGTGGTAGAGCTGTCGGCATTGCTGCATGATATTGCCGATCCCAAATTCCATAACGGTGATGAAACATTGGCGTTGAAAATTTCCAGGGAATTTCTGGAATCACAGCAGGTTTCGGAAGATATCATTGAACAGGTTTTGTTTGTTATCAAAAATATATCATTTAAAAACAGAGGTGAAGCCCCTTCAGAGCTGCCTATTGAACTTAAAATTGTTCAGGATGCCGACCGTATCGATGCGATTGGTGCCATTGGAATCGGAAGAACATTTAATTTCGGAGGATTTAAAAATAACCCGATGTACGATCCGCAAGTGCCACCCAGTCTGAATATGTCCAAAGAAGAATATAAAAAATCGAACGGCACTACGATCAATCATTTCTATGAAAAACTCCTGTTACTGAAGGATTTGATGAACACAGA
Organism: Chryseobacterium soli; assembly: GCF_000737705.1. GTDB lineage: Bacteria > Bacteroidota > Bacteroidia > Flavobacteriales > Weeksellaceae > Chryseobacterium > Chryseobacterium soli. The sequence continues at coordinate 124,973 of NZ_JPRH01000002.1, forward strand.
AAAAGGCCGGGAACTCGCACAGCAAAGACATAATTTCATGCTTACATTCCTGGATCAGTTTTATAAAGAGTGGAATGTTGATTAACATTCCCTCAAAAATTCCGAAATGAGTATCTTTGCAGTATGGTATTTATCATTTTTGTTATCTTTTGGGCTTGTGTACTTTCTTTGGTTTTATCAAAAGTAAAATCGGGAAGGATGGCAAAATGGGCGAAATTATTTCGCATCGTTACCGTTGTTTTTTCGGTTTCCATATTTACCTATTGGTTTATCAAAAAAAGTGCGGTAGGGTTTATCGACAATTCGGTTGGCTTGCAGGTCATCAATAAACTGCCTCAGACATTGGATTTTTATGTAATCAATGTCAATAATCCTGAAAAGAATGGGGTGTTGGAATCCAAGCATATTGGTAAAATACGTCCCGAATATTATAGGGTAGAATATCTGAAAATGGATCAGTCAAACGAATACTGGATTGTAGGATACCTGGGCAAAAAAAATCTGGTGTATTTCTCTCAGCATTCCGTTCCTAATAAAAATATTGACCAGATTGTAGAGGTTCAAAACTATATCAACCAAAGTTTAAAGCTTTCTGAAGCTGCAAAAAAGCAGGTTGACGCCTATAATTATGAAAATACCAAATTGGGAATCTGGGTAGCATTGGATCTGCTGCTCCTGTTTCTCAATTTGGTATTGATCGTAAGAAAAAATAAATAACTTATTTAGCTCCGTTAAGAATATACCTCAAAAGATCGGCTTCTTACGCGAATTTTCTTTTACCTATTAAGGATAATCCAGGATATGCATCACCTGTTCTTTAAACTCTTCAGGACAGTTTTTAATTAATTTGTCCTTATTATGCTTGCTGATCTGCGTAGCGTCTAGCCATTCTGTTATATTAGAATTAAGGCTGCTGGTGTCGTACACTCTTTTTATTTTATTATCTGTATAAAAAGTATAGGCATCGCCCAGCCAGTTGCTGGTAATGCTTATCGTACAAATTTCTTTTTCCATAACATTATAGTTTTTGAGCATTCAAAATTGAATGCGAATTGTGTAGGGTGGAATATATTAAATTTACGAATATAAAAACCCTTTTAATTATAATTTTTATAAAAAAGAAAAATAGCCTACAGATGTACTGTTTAAATGGTGATTTTTAGATAGATTATTGCTTTTTTCACCAAGTGTTGATATTTTTTTATTTGTTTAAAACAAAGTTCCTGTACTTTCAGTCGCCATTTGTGGGACCGGAAGATCAGTTTTCCACTTTTCATTCAATTTTTTGATGAAATAGGCAGATAATAGAGGGGATGCTTTTTCAATATTCTGGTGAACAAAAAAGTAAAGATTCTGCAGTCCTTCCTTCTTCCATTTTGTAAGATGCTCGAGCCAGTCATCCAATCTTTCATAATCACTTTCTGCATTAGCTCCTACATACCGGATGAAAGCGCTGGGAGTGGTAAGGCGCATATGAAGCATATCTCTTCTTCCGGCCGTATCTACAATGATGTTCGTGATATTGTGGGCTTCAAAGAGCTCGCAGGTGGTATTCAGGATGTTTTCGTCGGTAAACCATTCTGTATTTCGGAGTTCAATGGCTAAAGGAACTTCTTTCGGCCATTCCTTGACAAATTTTTCAAGCCTGTCGTAATCTTTAGGTTTAAAATTATCATGAAGCTGGAGAAAAGCCATTCCCAGTTTTTCATCAAAATTTATTACTGCGGATGCAAAGTGAGTTACAGGATCTGTAACATCAATCAGTCTTCTGAAATGGGAAACCGTATTGGTTATTTTTGGGAAAAACTTAAAATCAGCAGGGGTTTTTTCCTTCCAGGTGATTACCTGATCCGAAGTCGGCATTCCGTAAAAAGTAGCGTTCAGTTCTATAGAATTAAACTGGGTCGCATAATACGTCAGTTCATCTTTCGTTCCTTTCGGATAAAAGCCTTTAAGGTCGGTTTTATTCCATTTTGCACATCCTACAGAAAGGGTTTCCAGTCCTTTTTTGTTTTGATTTAAAATTTCTTTCGTTCTGGGATGATCTTTTGGTAACGTAAAATCTATTTTTGAAGGGTCTTCTACTTGTCCGAATTTCATATGAGTGATTTTTAGGTATTATATGATATAACAAATATAAAACAAAACAATAGAAAATTCTATGGTTTTGGCGTTAAAATGATCCCTGTCAGCGTCTTCTGTAATGAGTGTTTTTTACTTTTTTGTTAGAAAATTACATCATTCTAATCAACAGACTATTTTCATAGAAGTTTTTAGAAAGAGGAACGGCTAATTCTTAACAATCCGGGATTTATTCTTCCTGTTCACATTGTGTTCATATCACGAAAAGTCTTTAATAGGCGGAGTAAGCTGATTTTTATAGGCTTAAAATATTCCTGAATTAAAAGATTGTCTAACCTTATTAAGTTTTTTTTAAGGAAATATTAAACTTTGTGTTACATAATGTTAATTGTATGTTACCATACTTCATCAGCAGGGAATCTAATTTTGCCCTAGAAATAAGAAGTAAAAAAATGAAAAAAAAACTGATCTGTGCTTTTGCTTTATTGTCCTTCGGCTTTGCATTTTCACAGGAAACTACCTCTAAGATTTTTGGAAGGCTGAAAGGAACAAGTTCGGAGCTTACTGTAAAAGTAATTCACGTGCCTACCAATAGTACTTTTGAAACAAAAAGTAACAGCAAGGGGCAGTTTAGTCTGGATAACCTGCAGCCGGGAGGTCCGTATAGTATTGTGATTTCTGATGGCTCACAAATCGTTTATTCTAATACCAACGTCCAGCTTTCGTTAGGAAATAATGATCTGCCGGTAGTGGAGATCAATAATGGGGAGAAAACCATTGATGAAGTTAAAATTACTTCCAAGAGAACAAGTGTAAAAAATGGAGTCGGAATCAGCCAGGCTCAGATTTCCGGACTTCCCAATATCAACAGAGGAATTCAGGATGTGACGAAACTTGTACCGCAAAGTGCCAATAACTCTTTTAACGGAACCAATTTCCGATATAATAACGTAACGATTGATGGATCTATTAATAATGATGCTATCGGTTTCAGTCCATCTTTGGGAGGGCAGACAGGAACTTCGGGGATGCCCGGGAGCAGTACCCGTTCCAATTCTATAAGTTTAGATGCTATCCAGGATGTTCAGGTGTACATTGCTCCTTATGATGTAAAGCTGGGAAATTTTCTTGGCGGAAGTATCAATGCTGTAACCCGAAGCGGAAGTAATGATGTGACGGGATCGATGTATGTGTATGGAAGAAATGCTTCTATTACAGGAAAAAACAGAGTGGGAGACAATTCTAAGATGCCGAATTCTTTTGAAGATTTTATTTACGGGGGAAGAGTAGGACTTCCTGTGGTAAAGGATAAGGTTTTTCTTTTCAGCAACTTTGAGTATACGAAACGAACAGACCCGGTTTTTTATAATGCAGGCGACCCCAATGCTTTGGTAAGCAATACAGTTGCTCAACAGATTTCTGACTTTGTACGAAATAAATATAATTTTAATGTAGGAAGTTTTGATCAGTATACCAACTTCTCGGAAAGTGCTAAGATGTTTAATAAATTAGATTGGAAGATCAACGATAAGAATACTTTATCCATTAAGAATAACACTGTGTTTTCTCAGGCTTCAAATCTTGAAAGGGATGGAGCCAATTTCAGATTTTCCAGCATGGATTTTATCCAGAAAAACACCTCTTCTTCAACGACTTTAGAATTAAAGAGCCGTTTCAATGATAAATGGAATAATAATTTGGTATTGGGATATTCTTCTATTCATGATTACAGAGATCCTACTTCTACCAATAACATGTTTCCACAGGTGGAAATTGCCTATAACGGCGGAACTATTTTATTAGGAAATGACAGAGAAGCTACTGTTTTTAACATGAAACAGAAAACTTTTGAGATCACAGATAACCTGACCTATAAAACAGGGAATCATACGTTCTTATTAGGAACACACAATGAATTATATAATATTGATTACGGTTTTGTAAATGCTCTTAACGGAAGAATTTCTTACAAAAGCCTAGCGGATTTTTATAATTCCAATCCTGCCAGAATCAGAGGTACGTATCCATTCAACGGAGATAGCAGACAGACGATTTTCGATAATCCGTATGCACAGTATAAAGTAAATCTTCTTTCCTTATATTTCCAGGATGAAATTAATTTAGGAAGACTGAGATTGTCTCCGGGAGTGAGAGTGGATTATACTGATCTGCCGAATAAGCCTCTTTTAAGCCCGAAGGTGACGAGTTCTCCTGCAGATCCTAATTACGGAAATACTTATACCTATACACCACTGAGCCAGCTCAATAATGATTATCTAACTAAACCGACACTTTCTCCAAGATTAGGATTTACGTGGGATGTTACAGAAGACCGTTCTGTGGTAGTAAGAGGAGGTTCCGGAATCTTTGTGGGAAGAATACCTTTTGCATGGCTGGGATACGCCTATTATAATGACGGGGTAGGTTTTGGCAGCTATGATTATAATGCACCGACTGCCGCACAGCTTGCAACGAATGGAGATCCTTTGGTAAGCGGAAATTTCCCGAAATGGCAGAATTCTTCCAAAGTGCAGGTGGATCTTATCGATAACAATTTTAAAATGCCAAGAGTATGGAGAAGTTCATTAGCCCTGGATTACACATTCGCAGGATATAAACTAACCTTAGAAGGAATTTATACGAAAGTACTTTACGATCTGAAGTTCCAGCAGGTAAACAAAACAGACAATGTAACGTATTACAGCTATGATGTGAATCATGAGATGCCGATTTACACCACCAATATCAATAGTAATTTTTCTAATGCCTATCTTTTATCCAATACCAAAGAAGGATACCGGTATAATGTGACGGCACAGATTTCAAAAGCGTACAGTTTCGGGTTTAATTTCTTTGCCGCTTATACATACGGTGATGCAAAAGATATTACCAATGGAATCCGAAACTCTATGGAAAGTAACTGGCAGATGAATCAGTCGCTGACTCCTAATGATCCTAAATTGACAACTTCCAATTTCGCGATCAAAAACAGAGTGGTTGCTAACCTTGGATATGCCTTCAATGTTTCGAAATCCAACAGATTGTCTGCGAATGTATACTTCAATGCACAATCAGGAAATCCTTTCTCATGGGGATTTGTAAACAGTACGATTGCCAATACGGGACAGGCAGCAGGATTGGCTTATATCTTTAAGGATGCGACTGAAGCGGCAAAATATATTGTGCCTATAAAAGATGCATCAGGAAATGTAGTGGTTACGGCCCAGCAGCAGATCGCGGATTATGAAAACTTTGTTAATGGAAGTAAATATTTAAGCTCCCGACGAGGAAAGTTTACAGAACGTAATGGTGATAATACTCCGTGGAATATCCAGGCCGATTTCAGAATCATGGATGAGATAAGATTAAGTGAAAAATCTAAAAATAATATTCAGATTTCATTAAGCATCATCAACCTTACGAATCTGTTGAATAAAGATTGGGGGAAAGTATATTTTGTACCTAATACCTTTAATTCCACAGCCAGTGTAGGATTAACGAAAGTAGGAAATGTAGCAGCAGGACAAACTGCCGCAGGAGATCCTACTTATAATTTTACAAAACCAGGATTGCCTTATACTATTGACCAGTTTGCGTCAAGGTTCCAGGCTCAGCTTGGAGTTCGATACAATTTTTAATTTTACTTTATATATTCTTTCAAGGGGTCCGGATTTTCTTTCCGGGCCTTTTTTATAAAGATGCCTTAGGATTTTACTTATTTAAAAAAACAAAAACCATAGAAATTCCTATGGTTTTTATATTGCTTCTGTATGGCAGAATATGTTTTATTTTACACCTTGTGTTACCATTCTGTTGGAAACAACCGAATAGATACAACCTGTAGTTTTTAAATTAACGGTAATGGTACCTGGAACAGATCTGTAAGCGGTATCTCCATAGGGTTCAATAATGTTTCCGCTTGAATCTTTTACTGTTTTTCCTTTTATCGTATACGTCATCGTTGCTGTTCCTGTAAATCCGCTTGAAGGATTAAAAGTCACAATACCTGTAGATTTATTATAGGTCCATGTTCCTTGGGCAGTCACTTTTTTGCGGTACAATGTTAGATCCGTATCGCTGCTTTTTGTAAAACTGAAGGTTGAGTAATCAATATTGGCATTGCTTCCCGTTGGAGGAGTTGTAATACTGATCGGACCTTTATAAGCGATATCATTACTGAAAACCGGAATATTGACTGGCTGAAGTTTACAGGTAGAAGTCACATCATCATTAGCCACAGCGGCATAAGGAAGAGTAAGTTTTACATTTCGGATAATATGCTGTTGATATGCTGCTCCTGTAGAAGCTGCAAAACCAAGCTTTAAAACTGAAGGTACTGTTGCATTCAAGGTCTGATTAGTAGCCGACCCCTCAACATCTGAAGTATTAAAATCAGTTACCTGTGGATTTGCATTTTCAGTATAAGGCACCGAAGTTTTATAATGATAATAGTTGATGACATTCACCGGTGTTCCGCCCTGGGTTGTCTGAATATCCACTTTGATATCAAATCCATCTGTAGTAGTAGGAGTAATAAAATGTGGAATAAGATCAAGGTATACTTTCCTGAATTCTCCGGCATTGTTTCTGAGATCAAAAACTGATGTTAATGTATTTGAAGTAGCCAGATAGCTTCTGTCATTTTGTAAAGCCAATCCCACGGTTCCTGTATTGCTTAAGGTAGATCGGGTAACCAAAAGAGGATATCCTGTAAATCCTGTACCTAATCCATTAGAATTGATAGCAGCACCCATTGCTCCCCTTAAAGAAACATGACTTGTCGCCTGGCTCCAGGTTACCCCAGCAATACCATTTACTCTGGCATCACCCTGAAAACGCTTGGACTTAAAATTTCCGAACTCATCCAGACCAATCCCCAGGTATCCTCCTGATAAACCTGCTTTTCTTAGCGATGCGTAAGTATCCTTTGCTCTGTTGTAAGCATACCCTAGACCTGCACCTGGTGATCCGATAGTGGGGTTTGTTATAGCCCCGTCATAAAGAAAGAATGATAAACCATCTCCATAGGTCCCGCTTAGCGGTGTTCCGTTTTTCATGTCATATTCAAATTCAACATGAAGTCCGTTTACGGAAGTAAAAGTTCTTCCGTTGATAAATAATCCTCCAAACTGTCCTGAACTTGCAGGCGTAAGCTGTACTCCTGTAGCAGTATATGAGGCATTTCCCTGTATCGAAAGTTCCGGTGCTGAAGAAGCATTCATCAGCGAACTTGAATAGGAATAAAACCCATAAATACTGGCCACTTCAGTACTGTCTGTCTGTGCATACACGAAATGTGTAAGCAGTACGAGAACCAGGCTCATCAATGATGGCCTTGTAAAATTCTTTTTCATGGCTGTTTATTTTACGACAAATACGATGTTGATGAAAGAGGCTGAAGTAGCATTCGATAAAACATCATAATTTAATACACCCGTGCTGCTGATGCTGTTTATTTTGAAAACAGTGGCATCATAGCCCGTTACATAATAATATAAATCTGTTGCATTCGGAAAAAACGGGATCGTGGCTGGAGCAGATGCGCTTCTCGCATTAGTCGGTACATTCGAAAACTGATTTTTATACAAAGTGTATAAATCCTTTGTTTGTCCTGTTCCGGTAGTTGTCGTGTCAAATACTATACTCGGCATATAGAAAAACCTGGTAGCATTGGGAGAAAGACATGCCCAGTCCGGAGCTGCAGGAGTTCCTACATTCTGACTGATACATTTCTTATTGGTATCAAAAATGACCAGTCCTGTTGCAGGATTAGTAACCGATGAAAGATTGCTTATTCTTGGGAGTAAAACCCCTTTAGAAGTACTAGTAACATCTAAAGCTGAGCTTGGGTCAGGGGTAGAGGTATTAATACCCACCTGTGCGGTCATGGAACAAAAAGCCATTACCAACATTGCTGTAATAATTTTGTACATTTTCGAAATAATTTTTTTGTGTGTTTGTACTATTAGCAAACTTCTTGCCAATAGAAAATTAATTGTTTAATTTGATTAATTTGTGTATTTTATATTATAAATTGATATTTGTTTATGATTAATTTAAATTTTTATCTCTTATTGAATTTAAATTCATTGTTTAGTGATTTGTGTAGGTGTTTTTTGTGTGTTTTTGGGCTCTATTCATGCATTTTGGGATTCATCTGTTATGGTGTGTGTTTTTATTATGTTTGAATTTTTTAGTTGAAATGCAAAATGTATTATTTTAACTTATTTATAGATTTTGCTTGTAAATATTCAATTTTTTTAATCTCTTCATATTTGTTAAAAAAATATTCATCTTAATACATATTTCAATAGAAATCATAAAATTCATGATTTACCCTTTTTATTATTCAATGCATATTTTATTATTGATTAACATTATGTTAAATATTATAGTATATGATGAATTTAAGCAAATATATGTAAAAATTGTTTCAAAAAACAGCTAAAGTTCAGTGCTACAGGGGTTTGATTCACTGCTTGGGGAATGGATACCTGATATTTTCAGTGTTAATAGAGTGTGAAGAGAAAATAGATTTTTGTACCCCAATATTAAATTTATATTAAAATATTAAATACAATAAAAAAGCACGCTAAAAAAGCGTGCTTTGGTACTATATTGATGTTTATTATTGTTCCATATTATGCTTCACAAGCAGAACAGCTTACAAAATTGACCATCATTTCTTTAGAAACAGAAGAACTTCTTTGGTAATATAAAGTCTTCACTCCTTTTTTCCATGCTTCGATATAGAGGTAATTTACATCTTTTACAGGCATTGTAGAAGGAATCTGTAAGTTCAGTGACTGCGCCTGGTCAATATACTGTTGTCTTTGGGCAGCCTGTGAAATGATCTCCATTGGAGAGATTTCTTTAAATGTTTTGAATACTGCTTTTTCTTCATCGCTAAGTTCCGTTAAATGCTGAACAGAACCGTGATTTAGCATAATTGTTCTCCAGGTTTCTTCGTTATCCAATCCTTTTTCTTCCAGTAATTTTGCCAGATATTTGTTCTTACGCATAAAGTTTCCTTTCGCTAAGCCCGCTTTATAATAGTTAGAGGCAAAAGGTTCAATTCCCGGAGAAGTTTGTCCCAGAATCGCTGAACTTGAAGTTGTAGGAGCAATAGCCATAGTCGTGGTATTTCTCAATCCATAACCTTTCAATAATTCAGGTTCTCCATAGATATTGGCCAATTCTCTTGAAGCAGTTTCTGCCTGTTCTTTGATATGTCTGAAAGCTCTTGCGTTGAACTGGGTTGCCTCAAAACTTTCAAATGGAATCATGTTTTTCTGTAAATAAGAATGGTATCCCAATACTCCTAAGCCCAGTGCTCTGTGACGTAATGCAAAGTTTCTTGCTCCCTGCAGGTAGTAATTACCTTCTGTTTTTTCGATAAATTCAGTTAAAACAGCATCCAGGAAGTAAACGGCAAGTTTTACAGCGTCCGTATCTTTCCATTCATCATACAATTCTAAGTTCATAGAAGACAGACAGCAGATGAAAGATTCTTCTCTGGTGGAAGGAAGCATGATTTCAGAACACAGGTTACTTGCATTTACAGGCATTCCCAGATCCTTATAAACCTGCGGCTTGTTTCTGTTAACGTTATCTGTAAAGAAAATATAAGGAAGGCCTTTTTGTTGACGGCTTTCCAGTACTCTCGCCCAGATTTTACGTTTGTCCATGTCGCCATCGATCATATCCTGCATCCAGTAATCCGGTACACAGATCCCTGTGAACAGGTTCTGAATCGGACTTCCGATATCTTTGATAGATAAGAATTCTTCAATATCACCGTGGTCGATATCCAAATAAGCAGCAAAAGCACCTCTTCTTACTCCGCCCTGAGAAACAACATCCATTGCTGTATCAAACAGTTTCATAAAAGATACAGCTCCTGAAGATTTTCCATTATCGGTTACTGCAGTTCCTCGGTTACGAAGTTCTCCGAAATACCCTGAAGTTCCTCCTCCGATTTTTGTCTGCATGATCACCTCACCCATTTTGTGGGTAATTCCTTCAATACTGTCCGGAATATGAACGTTGAAACATGAGATCGGAAGTCCTCTCTGTGTTCCCATATTGGCCCAGACAGGAGAAGAAAAACTGATCCATCCTTTTGTGATCATTTCCTTGAAAGCCGGCTGTAATTCAGGCTTGTATAATTTTTTTGCAGCAGCAGTGGTGATTCTGTCGATAGCTCCGTCTACAGTTTCTCCTTTTAACAGATATCCTCTGTTCAGCATTTGCTCAGACTCTTCATTGAGCCACCATATATTTGAATTTTGCTCTTCCATAGATGTTATATTTTCGAATTCCCGGATGGTTTTATCATTCTCAGGAATTTTGTATTGCTTATATTGATTGTAAAATTTCTATTTTGTGGGAACCATTCAGTCCGCTTTCGTCTCTTAATTTTTGAAATTCCTTAAAAGAAGGTACGTTCAAAACCTCATGCTGTACTTCTTCATTGATATAATTGGAGTAATGTAAAAATGTAACGTCATCTTCTTTTATATACACTTTATATTCAAAGGTTTCCTGATCTAAATTTTTGAAATCATCCAGAAACTTTTGGATATTGGTTTTGTTTTCGGTAACAAATTCCGGTTTAACGGTGTAAGATACGATTACGTTGATCATTATTTATGTTTTAATATTTAATCTGGTTGTCATTGCGAGGAACGAAGCAATCTCTTGATAATTTTGATTTCTTAACTATTTCTTAGTATTTTAAATTTTAACCATTAAGGATGATTTAAGTTTTAAGAATATTAAGATGAAATTCTTCATTCAGAATGACAAAAACGCTAATACTATCTGTTTTGACGCTCGCTTTGCTCGCGCCTTCATCATTAAAACAAATCGTTCGCTGTAATACTCTTATCGTGTTTTGTATAATCTACCGGTCTTTTTGCGAAGAAATCATCCATAGAGTTGGCGAAAACTTCTTCTTCAAACCACTTCATTGGACGATATTGTTCAGGAGTGATGTTATAACGTGTATCCATATTGATTTTCTTTAAACTGTCGTCAACACGGTATTTCATGAAGTTTAACAGATCTTCTTTGGTGAAGAAATTAAATTCTCCTAATTCGAAGATCCATTCGATAATTTCACCTTCCAATTCAATAGACTGATCTACCAAAGTATAGATGTCTTCAATATCAGAATCTGTTAACAGGTCAGGTTGTTCTTCACGAATTTTATTGATCAGGTAGATTCCTCCATTCGCGTGAATCTGCTCGTCGATAGAAGTCCATGCAATAATATTGGAAACGTTCTTCATGTATCCTTTGAATCTTGTGAAAGAAAGGATGATCGCGAATTGTGAGAAAAGCGATACATTTTCAATCAGGATGCTGAATAATAAAAGAGAAGAAACATATTCTTTTGGAGTGGTAGAATTAGCGTGTTTCAAAACGTTTGTTAAGAAATCAATTCTCTTTTTCACAGCAGGAATTTCTATAACATTAGAGAATTCTTCGTTATATCCTAATACTTCTACCAGACGGGAATAGGCTTCAGAATGACGGAATTCACATTCTGCAAAAGTAGCACCCAGGCCATTCAATTCAGGTTTAGGCATGTGGTTGTATAGGTTTCCCCAGAATGTCTTTACAGACACCTCGATCTGTGCAATGGCTAACAATGCATTTTTCACAGCATTTTTTTCGTGTGGTTCTAACTGCGAATGAAAATCCTGAACATCTGCAGTAAAGTCCACTTCCGAATGCACCCAGAACGATTTGTTGATCGCCTCTACAAATTGAAGAACCTCAGGGTATTCAAATGGTTTATAGCTTACTCTTTTATCAAAAATTCCCATATTAAAATGTCTTTAAAATTAAAATAATTACATGACTGTGGATAACGTTCAAAAAATAATCAACTTCTTGATCTGTCGTAACTTGTATTTCAAAGTTTTTCACAGGAGAAGGGTCTTTGTTTTTTGTTTCGTGCGAAGCACAAAGGTCGAAAAAAAGAACTGATTTAAAAAGGGGAAAATACTAATTGGTTGAGTTTTAACTCTAAAAGTTTTCCACATTTACATGAAAGTCGCGCTGATAATGGTCTAAGCACAGTTCTGAAGCTAAAATGAATAAAAATGCAAACTTACGGTTAAACAGGATTCTGTAAATACCTATTAATAAATGCATAATGAGTTAAACAATAATTTATTTGAATAAATTGCTATTCTTGTAACAAATTGAATATATCGTCTACTTATTGGGTATAAAACATACATCACTTAATGTTAGTAATTCAGGATTTAAATAAATCGTACGACACAGGAAAAAGCAAGTTGCACGTTCTCAAAGGAATTAATCTTAATATTTCCGAAGGCGAGTTTGTTTCCATTATGGGAAGTTCCGGTTCCGGAAAGTCTACACTCCTTAATATTATTGGTATTCTGGATGAAAAAGATTCAGGAATATATGAGCTGGCTGGCGTTCCGATTGAGCATCTGTCTGAAATAAAAGCAGCTGAATACAGAAGTAAATTTTTAGGATTTATTTTCCAGTCTTTTAATTTGATTGGATACAAAACAGCCTTAGATAATGTAGCTCTTCCTTTATATTATCAAAATGTTCCCAGAAAAGAACGTAACATAAAAGCGATGGAGTATCTGGAGAAAGTAGGCCTTGCCCAGTGGGCAACCCACCTTCCGAATGAGCTTTCCGGAGGGCAGAAACAAAGGGTGGCTATTGCCAGAGCTTTGATTACTGATCCCAAGATCGTACTGGCAGATGAGCCTACGGGAGCCCTGGATTCCAAAACTACCCATGATATTATGAAGCTTCTTCAGGATATCAATAACGAAGGGAAAACCATTATTGTGGTTACCCATGAACCTGATGTTGCAGCGCAAACCAAAAGAAACGTTATTTTAAAAGACGGAGTTATTGAAAGCGATGAGTTTATCAAGCAGATTGTGTTGTAAGAAAGTGAATGATGAATGGTCAATTTTGCTTCGCAAGTGAATTTTTATGTTTGTGAAAAATTGAATAGTTCGTCATATATAATAAATCACAAATTTGAAAAAGAATAAAAATGTTTTTAGATCTCAATCATTATAAACTCGATGTTTATAAATCGGCAAGGGAATTAAGGTTTGAATGTTATCAAATGTTATCAAGACTTCCGGATAGTGAAAGATTTAATTTAACAGATCAGATAAGAAGAGCTTCAACTTCAGTGGTATTGAATATTACAGAAGGTTGTTCAAGAAAATCCGAGACCGAAAGAAAAAGGTATTTTGAAATTGCAAGAGGTTCGGTAATAGAATTAGATTCATGTTTTGATATAGCTATTGAATGTAAGTATATTGAAAGAGAGAATTTAGAAAAAACAGGAAAATTAATAAAAACAACTTTCATTTTATTAAGTGGAATGTTAAAATAGTCAAAATGATGCTGAATTTTATTGGGCAGGTGAAATTCACAAGAGGAGAAAAAATTGACAACGCAGTGAATTGACTTTGAAGAATATTCACAATTTAATTTTAATTGACTTTTTTATAAAGTAAAAAACAAAACTATGTTTGACCTAGATCGTTGGCAGGAAATATTCAGTTCTATCCGCAGTAATGTATTGCGGACGGTACTTTCGGGGTTTACGGTGGCTTTAGGTTTATTTATCTTCATCGTTCTCTTTGGAATAGGGACGGGGCTGCAAAATGCCTTTACAGAAGGATTTACCAGAGATGCCCAGAATCTTATTTCCATTTATACAGGAAAAACTACGCTGGCCTACAAAGGACTGCAGTCTGACAGAAAGGTTACCATGAATAATGATGACTACGATTTCCTGGTAAATACAGACAAAGAAAATGTTGGCTATGCCACTCCAAGGTATTCATCCAGCTTAATGATCAAGTATGGAAAAGAAAGTGGAACCTACCAGGTAAATGGTGCTGATCCACAGGAGCAGTTTACCGAAAACAGAAAAATGCTGGAAGGCCGTTACCTAAGTCCAATGGACCTGGAAAGAAAGCAGAATGTTGCCGTTATCGGAAGAATGGTACAGCGGGATTTGATTAAGAACGGAAGCCCTGTCGGAAAAGAATTGAATATCAATGGAACGATGTTTAAAATTGTAGGAGTTTTCTCTGATGATGGCGGAGATTCTGACGAACGACATATTACCGTTCCTATCAGCACGTTGCAGCAGATGAAAAAGGGTTCTGATACCGTGAGTACAATATTCATTGCTTATAGTGATAAACTGACTCCCGCAGCAGCCATAAAATACGGTGATGAATTAAAAGATAAACTGAAGTCCAGAAAAAGTGTATCTCCTGATGACGAAAACGGAGTGCGGGTATGGAACAACGCTAAAAATATGAATGATACATTTATGTTTATGGCTGTGATTACTGCTATTGTAACTTTTATCGGTCTTGGAACTTTGCTGGCAGGAATCATTGGGATCAGCAATATTATGGTGTATATCGTAAAAGAAAGGACCAAGGAAATTGGTGTACGAAAAGCTATCGGTGCAAAACCCGGAAGTATCGTTGCCTTAATTGTCCAGGAGAGTGTCGTCATTACGGTAATTTCAGGTTTTGTAGGAGTAGGAATTGGAGTATTGGCTTTAAATTTAATTGGAGATAATCTGGAAGAATATTTTATCAAAAGTCCGAGTGTGGGCTGGGGAACTATTATTATGGCCTTTATTGCTTTGGTTTTATCCGGTCTTATTGCGGGATTTGTTCCGGCATACAGAGCTTCAAAGATTAAACCTATCGAAGCATTAAGAACAGAATAATTGCTGCGAATAGTAACAAAGAAAATTGATAAGCAGACTCAAAGATCAATCAATAGATGAATCCTTTAGAGATCATCATATAACTTATAACTCAAGAAAGTGAATATTTTATTTAAAAAAGATACTTGGCAGGAGATTTATTATTCGTTGCGGAATAATAAGCTTCGAACATTCCTTACCATGATTGGTGTGGGCTGGGGGATGTTTTTATACGTGAGTCTCTTGGGGGCAGCAAAAGGAATGGAGAACGGTTTTGATAAAGTGTTCTCGGGATTTGCAACGAATTCAATTTTTCTTTGGGCACAAAACACAAACATTCCTTATGAAGGTTTCCCGAAAGGAAGAAAGCTGGATCTTACCCTTCCCGATATTCAGATGCTTAAAAATAAAATTTCAGAAATTGATTATATCTCTCCGCAAAATGCAAGAGGAAGTTTTACAGGTACACCGGGAGAAATCATGTCCAGAAATGGGAAAAACGGAACCTATTCTCTTACGGGAGATTATCCTGTTGGAAATAAAATTTCTGAGAAAAAACTTATTTTTGGAAGATACATCAATGATGCGGATGTTTCTGGAAATAAAAATGTAGCTGTTATTGGAGAAGAAGTATATAAAAACTTCTTTGATTCTAAAAAGAATGAAAATCCTATTGGTAAATCCATCAATGTTAAAGGTCTTTTCTTTAATGTCATAGGGGTTTTCAGGGTGAAAAAAGGAGGCGGCTTTGAAAATGACCAGACTATTTTTATTCCACTTTCTACGTATACTAAAATGTACAATGCGGGAGATAAGATTGATATGTTTGCGATTGTAAGTAAACCTAATGCCAACGTCAATGATGTAGAAGAAAGAGTAAAGCTTGCATTAAAAGCTAAAAATAAAGTCTCACCGGAAGATACAAACGCTTTTGGAAGTTTCAACCTGGGAAAAGAATTTAAAAAGCTGACAGGTTTCCTAACCGGAATGCAGCTTTTAACCATTATCGTGGGAACGTTAACGATTCTTGCAGGGGTTATCGCCATTTCAAACATTTTATTGATTACGGTAAAAGAAAGAACCAAGGAAATCGGGATCAGAAGAGCCTTAGGAGCGAAACCTGCTGAAGTAAGAAACCAGATTCTGCTGGAAAGTGTGGTTATTACACTGTCCTCGGGGCTGCTGGGATTCATGTCGGGAATCTTTGTTTTGATTATATTAAATATGGTGACGCAGAATCAGGATTCATTTCCTTTCTACAACCCGACAGTCAACTACCTGAATGTGTTTGGGGCGATGGCAGTAATGGTAATTTTAGGATTGTTAATAGGAATGATTCCGGCGCAGAGAGCCGTGAAGATCAGGCCGATTGAAGCATTGAGAACTGAATAAGACAAAGATGAAAAAGCTTTTTTTACTCATAATGATCTACTGTTTTGGAGCTGTTTACGGACAGCGCAGTGATTTTTTCATTTTTAAAGAAAGTGAGGTCTATAGCCTGTTTAATTTCATGGAAACGGCAGCAAAAATGCCGGGAACCTCTTCTACATACAGGAAATATATAGACGGAAAGCTATCAGGAGATAAAGACTTTCAGAAATTGGTCGGAGATTTTAAATCCATGGATTTTAATGAAAGCATTACAAGACAGGATTATCCGAAAGGCAGGATGTATATGAAAAGTTATTTGACACTGCTTATCGTAAACACCCTGAAGTCTAAAGATCTTGATGATTTTAATGAAAGAATAACCGGGATTTTGCCTATTAATGAGCAAATGCAGGTATACCAGACGTTGAAAAATGTACAGCCTTATTTCAGACAGTTTGTATGGAATGAGAATGAATCAAAGATTAAAAAACAGATCGATGATCTTAAAAAATATAATGCTGTTAGTTCTGAACTATTTTTAAAGTTTAATCACTTTTATAAATCATCTTGGGATCAGCATATTCCGTTTTATGTGACGCTGTATCCTATCCCCGGGAAAAGTGGAAATACTACGGCAACACCTCATGGAAATGCGCTGTGTGTCGGAAGTATGACAGATTCCAATGATACAGTAGGAACATTGGGAGTAACGATGCACGAGATGTGTCACATTTTATATAACGAGCAGAGTAGGGAAGTTCAGGAAGAGCAGGAGACTTACTTTAAGCAAAATAAATCAAGATATGCGAAGCTGGCCTATTCTTATTTTAATGAAGCAATGGCAACAGCATTGGGCAACGGATATGCATATAAAGTGTTAAACAAAGGGGTTTTGGATACACAGGAATGGTATAATAATCCTACCATTGCGCTCTTTGCAAAGGCGATTTATCCGTTAACTGAAAAATATTTGGAGGAAAATAAAGCAATTGACAAGGATTTTATTGATGAAGCGATTAAAAAGTTTGAACAGACTTTTCCTGATTCGCTTTATGAATATGCACCTAATTTTAATACCTTGAATCTGTATACGGAAGAATTGGAAGGGAATTATATATTTGATGCTCTTTTCACGTATTTCAGTGCCAACAATGTACGTGTTTCGAGCCCAATGAAAAATATTTCACAAAGCTCAAAATTGCAGGAAGCCGATTCCTCTTTTATAATGCTGCTGGATAAGAATCAAAAAGAAAATCTGGACGAATTGAAAAAGGTTTTCCCGGAGATTAAAGGAATACAATATAACCAGTCCATACAGAATATAAGTTTTATAGATGCCAAAAACAGGATGATCATCATTCTTTTTATTAATAAGAAAGAAGACCTAGCTCCGGCGTTTGAAAAACTGGCCAAACATAAAAGTATTAATAAAGACCAATTAATTCAATATTAAAAAATAAACTAGATATATGAAAAAGAAATTCACTTGGAAGAAAGCCATTTATATAGTGTTGGGGCTTGTATTTGCAGTGGCGTTGTTCTCAGGAATTGGGTACCTCATAAAGTCCAATACGAAGCAGAGCGAAAATTTCCTTACCCGTAAACCTACCATCCAGAATATGGATGATAAAGTAATGGCGACCGGAAAAATCGTTCCAAAAGAAGAAATTGAAATAAAACCCAACATTGCCGGGATTATCGATAAGATTCTGGTAGATGAAGGAGATAAAGTAACTGCCGGACAGCTGATTGCTACCGTAAGAATTATCCCGAATATTGCTGATGTAAATAATGCACAGCAGGAGGTTATGAATTCTCAACTGCAGATCAGTAATGCAAAAATGAATGTAGACAATAAGCAGAAACAGTTTGCTATGCAGGAAAAACTGTATAAGCAGGGCGTAATTTCCAAACAGGAATACCTTACTTCACAACAGGACCTGTATTCTATGCAGCAGGCAGTGAAAAATGCTAATCAACAGCTGCAGACTGCTCAAAAAAGACTGCAAATTGTAAAAACAGGAGCTACTCCGGAATTACAGGGCTTAGCAACAACCCAGATTCGTTCTAAAGCAGCAGGGACAGTGCTTGAAGTTCCTGTAAAAGTAGGAAGCCAGGTAATTGAAGCCAACTCGTTCAATGCCGGAACAACCATCTGTTCTATTGCAGATCTTAGCTCTTTGATCTTTCAGGGGGATATTGATGAAGCGCAGGCAGGAAAACTAAAGCAGGGAATGGATATGAAGATTGTGATCGGTGCTTTACAGAATAAAAGTTTTCCGGGAAAACTGACGATGATTGCTCCTAAAGGAAAAGATACCAACGGAACTATAAAATTCCCGGTTGAAGGTGATGTCCAAAATCCTAACAACGAATACATCAGAGCTGGTTTCTCTGCCAACGGAGAAATTGTATTAAGTTCTCAGAAAAACGCATTGTTATTGGATGAATCGCTTATTCAATATGAAAAAAGCAACGGAAAAGACAAACCTTTTGTTGAGGTTAAGCAGGCAGATGGGAAATTTAAGAAAACCTATGTAACGCTTGGTGCCAGCGATGGAATCAATGTGCAAATCCTATCAGGAATTACAAAAGATGCCAATGTAAAAGTATGGAATCCTTCCGATAAAGATAAAGAAGAGCTTAAAGAAAAGAAAAAATAATAAACGACTATATAAGTTTTAAACTGGAATCCCGATTTTTTCGGGATTTTTTTGTTTTTAAGACAGGGATATTTAAAGTTTTGTAGTTTTTAAAGATCTACCATCAGTTGTTTGCATTTTTCCTTACCGAGAAATATTTATAAAAAAAAACACTATTGCAACTTAATTGCATTAGTGGAGATTTATTTACCTTTGCGTAACCAACAACCAACAACCAACAACCAACAAGCTATGGAAAACAATTTTAACGTCATTATCATAGGAGGAAGCTACGCAGGTTTATCAGCAGGAATGTCTTTGGGAAGATCTCTGCGGAATGTTCTCATCATCGATAGTGGAAACCCCTGCAACAGGCAAACTCCGTATTCTCATAATTTCTTGACGCATGACGGAAAAAGTCCAAAGGCGATCAATATGATAGCAAGAGAACAGGTATTAAAATATGAAACGGTAAAATTATACGATGGAATCGTTGTGAAAACCAATAAAATTTCTGGTGGTTTTGAAGTTGAAACTGATTCAGGAGAAAAATTCAACGCTAAAAAATTGATTATTGCCACCGGAATTAAAGACATACATCCGGACATTCCAGGATTTACGGACTGCTGGGGGATCTCTGTTCTTCACTGTCCGTATTGCCATGGTTATGAAGTGAAAAATGAACCAACAGGAATTTTAGCCAGTGGAGATATAGCCTATGAATTTTCAAAAATGATCCTCAACTGGACTAAAGAAATTACCCTTTTCACCAACGGAAAATCGACTTTTACAGAAGAGCAGATCGGAAAATTAGAGCAGCATCAAATCCATATTAATGAAGATGAAATTGAAAAGATAGAACATCAAAATGGAAATATCAGTACAATAGTTTTTAAAAATGGAAAAGAATTTCCATTAAAAGTACTGTATTCTAAAATACCTTTTGAACAAAACCTGAAGGCTGCTGAAGATTTAGGCTATGAGCTGACGGAACAGGGATTTATTAAAGCTGATCTTTTTCAAAAGACGACTGTATACGGAATATATGCCTGTGGAGATAATGTCACGATGATGCGTTCAGTAGCAAATGCAGTCTCTCAGGGCAATTTTACAGGTGCTATGGTTAACAAAGAACTGGTAGATGAGAACTTCTGAATTATAGAATATTTATGATTTTAATTCCAAAAATCATATTTTGGGATGCCAAAATCTAGAGGGAAATTCCGTACATTTGGGGTGGAAAATCTCAAAACTAAAAGTAAATGGATATTATTTTCGACCTTATTGAAAAAGAAAAACAAAGACAAACTCACGGATTGGAGCTTATTGCATCAGAAAATTTTGTTTCTGAAAATGTGATGAAAGCAATGGGAAGCGTATTGACGAATAAATATGCAGAAGGCTACCCAGGAAAAAGATACTATGGAGGATGTGAAGTAGTAGATGAGGTTGAAACATTAGCCATCAACAGAGCAAAAGAACTTTTTGGAGTTGATTATGTGAATGTGCAGCCACATTCAGGTTCTCAGGCTAATGCAGCTATTTATCTTGCAGTTTTGAAAGCCGGTGATAAAATTATGGGAATGGACCTTTCAATGGGAGGACACCTTACTCATGGTTCAGCAGTTAATTTCTCAGGAATCCAGTATCAGGTAGTTTCTTACGGAGTACAGCAGGAAACCGGTTTGATCGATTATGACCAAATGAGAGAAGTAGCTTTAAGAGAAAGACCGAAAATGCTTATTGCAGGTTTCTCGGCATATTCAAGAGATTTGGATTATGCAAAATTCAGAGAGGTTGCTGACGAAATAGGAGCGACACTGTGGGCTGACATTGCTCACCCTGCAGGATTGGTGGCGAAAGGATTATTGAATTCTCCATTCGAACACTGTCATGTTGTAACCACTACCACTCATAAAACACTGAGAGGCCCAAGAGGTGGGATGATCATGATGGGTAAAGATTTTGAAAATACTTACGGACATAAAACTCCAAAAGGAGAAACCAAAATGATGAGCCAGGTACTTGACGGAGCTGTATTCCCAGGAATTCAAGGTGGTCCTCTAGAACATGTTATTGCTGGTAAAGCAGTAGCTTTCGGAGAAGCATTGGACGGAAAATTTGAAACCTATGCAAAGCAGGTTAAATCGAATGCTCAAGCATTGTCAAAAGCAATGACCGACAGAGGATTTGATATTGTAAGCGGAGGTACAGACAATCACTTGATGCTTGTAGACCTTAGAAATAAAGGTGTAAACGGAAAAGAAACTGAAAAAGCTTTGGTATTGGCAGATATCACATGTAATAAAAATATGGTTCCTTTCGATGACAAATCTCCATTCACAACTTCAGGAATCAGATTAGGTACTGCAGCTATTACCACCAGAGGATTGAAAGAACAGGATATGGATACTATCGCAGGATTGATTTCTGATGTTGTAGACAATATCAAAAATGAAGAAGTTCTTACTTCCGTAAGAAAGAAAGTTAATGAATTAATGGAAGGTAAAGCATTGTTTAACTACTAATAGGTATTGCCAACAGAAATATAAAGAATGAGCGATAGCTCATTCTTTTTTTATCAATATGGATAAGAAATCTTTCACTTTCGATGAAATCAAACTGAAATTGGTAAATTATTGTGTTTATCAGGATCGCTGCCACGCTGAGGTTGAGCAGAAAATGAAGGAATTTATGCTGATTCCGGAAGCAAAGGAAGAGATTATGCTTTACCTTCTCCAAGAGAACTATTTAAATGAGGAACGGTTTACCCGAAGCTATATCAGAGGAAAATTTTATATAAAGCATTGGGGAAAAGGTAAAATAAAAATGAATCTCAAGCAAAAGCAGATTTCTGAAAAGCTTATCAGTAAATGCTTTGATGAAATAGATGAAGCTGACTATGAAAAGACCATCAGAAAAATTTTTGAAGATTACTATTCCAGGCAAAAAGACCAAAAAGAGTATCAAAGAAAATCGAAGACCATAAAATATTTGATGAGTAGAGGTTTTGAATATGAGAAAATAATTGATACTTTTGACGAAACATAAGCAGATAAGTGAAAAAAGAAAAGATTTGGCTATCTCCTCCGCATATGGGAGGGAATGAACTTAAATACATACAGAACGCATTTGATACCAACTGGATTTCCCAATACGGCTCCAATATAGATGAGTTTGAGAAAAGTCTGGAAAATTATTTAGGAAACAGTTCTTATGTCACAGCTTTATCTTCCGGAACTGCTGCCATTCACTTGGCGTTACGATTACTAAATGTTGAGGAAGGAGATTTTGTAATTTGTCAGTCTTTCACTTTTGTTGCTACTGCTAATCCTATTCTTTATTTAAAGGCGATACCTGTATTTGTCGATAGCGAAAGCCTGACATGGAATATGTGTCCGGACATGCTGGAAGAAGCAATAAAATATGTTATTCAGCAAGGGAAAAAACCTAAAGCTATTATCACAGTATCTTTATATGGAATGCCTTTTAAGGTGGAAGAAATACTCAATATTTCCAGAAAGTATGAAATTCCTATTATTGAAGACAGTGCAGAAGCACTAGGTAGTAAATATAAGGGCCAGCTGTGTGGAACTTTTGGAGATCTTTCCATTATAAGTTTTAACGGGAACAAAATTATTACGACTGCAGGAGGTGGAATTTTAATATCCCGAAATGCAGCTGCTAAAAAAAGAACTCTTTTCCTTGCTACACAAGCTAAGGATGATGCAGAATTTTATAGTCATTCTGAAATAGGATATAATTACAGAATGGATAATATTGCAGCTGGAATAGGACGAGGACAGTTAGAAACACTCGAGAAAAAAATAGAGCAGCGGAGAAAAAATCATGATTTTTATCAACAGGCAGTGAAGAATAATAATGATATTGAGTTATTTTCTGCACCAAATAGTGACTTTTATTCTAATTATTGGCTCAATACTGTTATTCTGAAAAATGATTTTTTAAAAGAAAATTTAAAAGAAAAATTTTCACAGAATAATATAGAAACCAGATTCCTATGGAAGCCTATGCATCTTCAGCCTCTGTATAAAGGGTATAAGTTTTTTGGAGATAATTTGTCTGGTACACTTTTTGATACAGGACTGTGCCTACCGTCGGGAACTAATTTAACAGATGATTACAGAGCTAGAATTTCTAATGTTTTACAAAATGAAATTTACTAAATTTGTTTTTTTTAATTTAAGCGTAGATGAAATTTTATTTTAATTTTGTATCCACTCTTAAGAATTATCATTAATTAAAACTAGGGGGTAACCCATTTGAATATGAACACAAATACAGACAATGTACAGCTCTTTTAGAAAAAAAATATTCGGAGGTGATAATGTTGTCAATCTCTCAGACGTTAGATATTTACCTAGATGGATAATACTTGTAATAGATATTATCATTTTGGTGATGTCTCTATTTCTTTCTACTTATACTATTGAAAAAATTACCCAAAAAGAGTTTATTTATCATGAAGATAAAAGTGTTGTTTTTGCTTTTATAATTTTGATAAATACTATGTTTATGTATTTTTTCAAGACTTATGCAGGAATAATAAGACATTCTACTTTTATTGACCTTTTCAAATTGTTGATATCATGTTTTTGTACTATGACCGTTATAGGGGTTGTAAACCTGACCTATTTCTGGACTATGGGGGGGAAGTTTATATTAACACCTTTTCTGGTGTTGTATTTTATTATTTCTTTCATGGGCCTGTTTCTCTTCAGGCTATATGTGAAAGAATTCTTTCATATTGTTAGAGAATATAGAAGAAGTGCTCTGAAAAAAAGAATTTTAGTATTGGGTATTGACGAACAGTCTATTGCTATAGCCCGTGCTATTTTGGATAATCCAAGTCTGCCGTATCAGGTGGTTGGTTTTCTGACTCAAAGAAAAGATTCTAAAAGAGCTTCTTTATTAGGAAAACCTATTTATGAAAAAAGAAGAATAGAGGAAACAACAAAAGAAGATCTTATTATTGATGGTGTTATTATTGTTAAGGAAATGATGTCTAAAGATGAAATGAATTCTTGGGTAAATTTATTTTTAGAAAAAGACTTAAATATTTTCAAAGCTCCATCCGTTCAAAAATTAAGAGACAGTGATTTAGGAGGGGCGATTAGAAATCTTCAGATTGAAGATCTACTTAATAGAAAACCAATAAAAATTGAAAGTGAAGAAGTTAGAAGCAGGCACTTCAATAAAAATATATTGGTAACGGGTGGTGCAGGTTCTATTGGTAGTGAAATTGTAAGACAGGTTGCCCAATTTAATCCTGCATTGATAGTTGTTTTAGATCAAGCCGAAACACCTCTTTATGACATTGAGCTTGAAGTGAAGGAGAAATTTCCTCACATAAGATTTAAATTTGTTTTAGCGGATGTCTCTAATATGTATAGAGTTGAACCACTATTTCAGACTTATAATTTTTCAATGGTATACCATGCTGCGGCTTATAAGCACGTACCTTTAGTGGAAGAAAATCCTAATGAGGCGATTCGTGTCAATGTATTGGGATCAAAAAATATTGCTGTTTTATCAAGCCGTTATAAGGTGAACAGGTTTGTAATGATTTCTACAGATAAAGCGGTAAATCCTACCAATGTAATGGGAGCTTCTAAAAGAGCTGCGGAATTATTCGTTCAATCTTTACAGCATGTCGAAGGAAATACTACAAAATTTATTACAACAAGGTTTGGTAACGTTTTAGGATCAAATGGTTCTGTTATACCACATTTTAAAAAGCAGATTGAAGCGGGAGGGCCAGTTACGATTACACATCCTGATATTGTAAGATATTTTATGACAATTCCTGAAGCTTGTGAACTTGTTCTTCATGCAGGAACTATGGGAAGAGGAGGTGAAATTTTTGTCTTTGACATGGGCGAACCTGTTAAGATCCTGGATCTCGCAAGGAGAATGATTAAATTATCAGGTTTTGAACCCAATATTGATATAAAAATTATATATACCGGATTAAGGCCAGGTGAAAAACTATATGAAGAGTTGTTGAGTGACAATGCTAAAACACTTCCTACTCATAATGAAAAGATTATGATCTCTAAAGATCCAGCCATGGCATTTTTAGAAATAGAAGGTCTGATAGATTTGGTTACGGACGCTTCTATAATGAAAGACAAAGTAGAGGTGGTGAAAATTTTGAAAATCATCGTACCTGAATTCAGGAGTAATAATTCTGTCTACGAGATTTTGGATATATAAGAAAAATATAAATGTATATTTGTATAATTAAAAAATATGAAAAGTAAGATATTGATTATATTACTAGCATTTTGGCTAGTTTCATGCAAAACAAATCCTAATACAAAAAATGATCTGAACTATATGCAGAACATAGAACAAGTAGCTGTAGAAGCTTCTACTAGAAATTCTAGTTCTACTATTCAACCGGGAGATCAACTCGTTATATTGGTGACGGCAAAAGATATGGATGTTGTGAAGCCTTTTAATCAAAACTATTCTTCATCTGAAACTATTCAGAACAATACTTTTGCTGGCGGAAATACTCCTACCCAAGGCACAACTAACATTGCAGGACCTACTTATATTGTAGATAATGAAGGAAATATAGATTTTCCTATAATAGGGAAACTTAATACTTCCGGAAAAACATTTACCGAATTTAAAGATGTGCTTAAAAGTGAAATGGCTCGTTATGTTATTAACCCTACAATAAACTTAAGAATTTCGAATTTTAAAATTACAGTTTTAGGAGAAGTAAACAGGCAGGGAGATTATGTAATTTCAAATGGACAAGCTACAATTTTAAATGCATTAGGAATGGCTGGAGATTTAACAATGTATGGTAAGAGGGATGATGTTTTGGTCATTAGAACTGAAAATGGACAAATAATTCATGGCAAGATAAATTTACAAGATGCCAATTTAATTAATTCACCTTATTATAATTTGAAGCAAGGGGATGCTATCATTGTAGCTTCTAATAATACAAAGGATTTAGCATCTAAACAAAACCCAAATACGACATTCTACATAACTGCACTTTCAATTGCCATTACAGCTGCCGCTGTTGTAGTAAGTTTAATCAAGAAGTAAAAAATTAATGGACAGCCAAAAAACTCTGAATTTATCACAAACGGAAGATTTAAAAAGTATTGATATTAATGAAGTTATCAGACCCTATTTAAGAAATTGGCCATGGTTTGTTATTTCAGTTCTATTATGTACTCTTATAACTTATTTTGCTTTAAAATTTGTAACGCCAGTTTATAGTGTAAAAACTACAATACTTATAAAAGATTCCAAAGGCTCTCAAACTACTACCGTGAGTGATGTTGGAATACTTCAAGATTTATCTGGATTCGGAGGAATGAAAACGAATAGTGTAGATAATGAAATTGAGATTTTAAAATCTAAGAAACTGATGAGAGATGTTGTGAAATCTCAAAATATGCAGGTTGATATTTTCTCAAAAAATAAAATCGGAAGTGTTGAATTATATAAAAGCTCTTCTCCGGTTAGTATTAAAGTCGTTTCAGAAAAGCCTTTGGCTAAGTTTCCTGAAGAGCCAATTAATTTGACAATAAAAGGAAATGAGTTACATCTTTTTTCAGATGAAATTGGAAAAGAAATCGTTTCAAAATTTGGAACAACTATAAATTTACCATTTGCAACCATTATTATTATTAAAAATAATGATTTTAACCCTTTAACTGTTAGGGATTTAGATGTAAATGAAATGCAACTCAAAATTTCTACGACAGAAGCTAAAATATCTTATTTTCAAAGTATTTCTAATGTTGGAGTTGTTAATAAAGATGCTACAGTTTTAGGACTGGGATTAAATTATCCTCAAACAGAAAAAGCTATTGATATTCTAAATGCACTAGTATTAGCTTATAATAATGATGCGATTACTGATAAGAACTTAGAATCTAAAAAAACTTTGGATTTTATCGAAGATAGAATAAAAAAACTTTCAGGAGAGCTAGGTGAAGTAGAGAATCAAAAAGAAAATTTTAAAACAAAAAATAATCTTACGGATCTTGAAACTGAAGCAAAAATAGATTTAGAAAGTTCAGCTGCCGCAAGAGCAAAACAACTGGATGTTGATGCTCAGCTGGAATTGACAAATTCTTTGATTGGTTTCGTTTCAAAACAAGGACAGTTTCAGGTTCTACCATCTAATGTTGGTTTAAACAGTCCTGAAGCTGCTGCTGGAATTTCCACTTATAATCAGCTTATCATGCAGCGTAATAGG
This sequence comes from Chryseobacterium soli, assembly GCF_000737705.1. GTDB lineage: Bacteria > Bacteroidota > Bacteroidia > Flavobacteriales > Weeksellaceae > Chryseobacterium > Chryseobacterium soli. The sequence goes on from NZ_JPRH01000002.1 coordinate 152,079, forward strand.
TTATTGGAATCGGCTACGCCAGAAAACCCTACAGTAATTGATGTTACGAAGCAAATTGGTGCGATGCGTACAACAATAATGCAGAGTTTACAAAGGAATAAAGACGGTCTAGAGTTAACTAAAAATGAATATTTAGGAGAACAAAGTAAAGTTTCCAGTAAAATATCTAAACTTCCTTCTATTGAGAAGCTTTTTAGAGGAATTGAAAGGCAGCAGCAAATTAAAGAAAACCTGTATCTTCTTCTTTTACAAAAAAGAGAGGAAACAGCTATAGGGCTATCGATTACTGCTCCAAAAGCAAGAGTGATAGATACAGCATACGCTTCCAGTGCACCTGTTTCCCCGAAGAAAAATATAATACTTCTTGGGGCCTTGGCAGTTGGCCTTCTTATTCCTTTTATTATTATCTATTTGTCAGAATTATTAAATAATAAGGTAATCACCAAGCATGATTTGGAAAAACTTGTTCATGCACCTGTAATTGCAGAACTGCCAAGCTTGGAGAAGGGAGACTCCGATATAGTAAGGATGAATGATGTTACTCCTATGGCAGAGGCATTTAGAATTTTGATTACTAATATGAATTTTATGCTTCCTAAGGATAATAAGAAAGGAAAAGTCGTTTTCGTGACTTCGACAGTAAAAGGGGAAGGGAAAACATTTGCATCTGTTAATTTAGCTTTAACGTTAGCGAATCCAAAGAAAAAGACAATTATTATTGGATCAGATATTCGAAATCCTCAATTACAACGATATAATACGGCAAGAAAAGGCTTGGCTGGTCTTACTGAATATTTGTATTCTGATCAGGCTAATCTGGATGAAATTATTCATGTATCTTCTTTTAATCCAAATTTAGATGTAATTTATTCAGGGATGATTCCTCCAAATCCTACTGAATTATTATCAAATGGAAAATATGAAATATTATTAGATCAACTTAAATTAAAGTATGATTATATAATATTAGATACTGCACCATTATTGCTTGTTACAGATACATTCCTGATCGCAGAGTTTGCGGATGTTACTATTTATGTTTCAAGATCGAAGTACACTGAAAAAGCATTATTAGAATTTGCGAATAGTAATATCGATCAAAAGAAAATTAAAAATGTAGGCTTTGTATTAAATGATGTAAGTAGAGAGAATTTGGGATACAGCAATAAATATGGTTATGGCTATAATAATCATATAGAACAAACATGTTTGGAGAAAATTAAAAATAAATTCACAAAAAGATGAAACCATATAGAATAGCAGTTGTAGGACAGGGATATGTAGGGCTGCCTCTGTCCCTAGAATTTGCTAAACATTATCCAGTGTTAGGATTTGATATAAATGATCAAAGAGTAACAGAACTTAATAATGGAATGGATAATACATTAGAAGCAGATATAGAAAAGCTGGATAATGGATTGAAAAAATTTGAAGAGACAGAAGGTAAATTAGGATACAAAGCAACAAGTAAATTATCTGATATAGTAGAAGCTAATATTTATATAGTTACAGTTCCTACACCTATTGACAAATATAATGCTCCAGATTTAAGACCTTTAATCTCTGCATCAAAAATGCTTGGCGAAATTATAAAAACAGGAGATATTATTATTTATGAATCAACGGTTTTCCCTGGCTGTACTGAAGAAGAATGTGTTCCTATTCTCGAAGAATATTCAGGTCTTGTATTCAATTTAGATTTTTTTGTTGGCTATTCCCCTGAAAGAATTAACCCTGGAGATAAAATTAATACACTTACGAGTGTTAAAAAAGTAACTTCTGGGTCTACTGAAGAAATTGCTCAGGAAGTTAATAATCTATATAAGAAAATCATTACGGCTGGAACACATAAAGCACCAAGTATAAAAGTAGCGGAAGCTTCTAAGGCCATAGAAAATGCTCAACGTGATGTAAATATTTCATTTGTTAATGAATTGGCTCTGATCTTTGATAGAATAGGGATTGATACCCATGATGTTTTGGAAGCTGCCGGAACGAAATATAATTTCCTTAAGTATAAACCTGGACTGGTTGGTGGTCATTGTATATCTGTAGATCCATACTATTTAGCCCATAAAGCAGAACAACTCGGTTATCACCCAGATGTTATTTTATCAGGAAGAAGGGTGAATGATTCAATTGCCAAGTTTATAGCGTCTAAAGTTGTTAAACTTTTAATTGCAAAAGGGGGAATTATAAAAGATTCAAACGCTTTAATATTAGGTGTGACATTTAAAGAAAACTGTCCTGATGTCAGAAATACAAAGGTAGTCGATATATATTCAGAATTAATTGATTTTGGTATCAAAGTAGATATATACGATCCTTGGGCAAGCAAAGAAGAGGTTCGTCAAGAATATAATGTAGAACTTATAGATAGACTTAATGATGGAAAAAAATATGATTCCATTATTCTTGCTGTGTCTCATAATGAATTTTTGAAACTGGATATTCAGAAAATTAAAACAGATAATGGTGTTGTATTTGATGCAAAGGCATGTTTAGATAGAACGATGGTAGATGCAAGATTATAAAACTTTATTTGCCCATTCCAATATATCCCATTAAATAAAAAAATAAACAAATATGTTAAAAGATAAAGTATTATTAATTACAGGAGGAACTGGTTCTTTTGGAAATGCAATGCTTAAAGGATTTCTTAATTCTGACCTTAAAGAAATAAGAATCTTTTCAAGAGATGAGAAAAAGCAGGAAGATATGCGTATCGAATATAAAAATGACAAATTAAATTTTGTTATTGGAGATGTTCGAGATTTCGACAGTATTAATAATGCAATGAAAGGAGTAAGCTTCGTTTTTCACGCAGCGGCACTAAAACAAGTACCATCGTGTGAATTTTATCCGATGCAAGCCATTCAAACCAATATACTTGGAGCAGAAAATGTACTCGAAGCTGCAGCAAGGAATAATGTGGAAAGAGTAGTTGTTCTAAGTACAGACAAAGCTGTTTATCCCATAAATACAATGGGAATGTCCAAAGCAATAATGGAAAAACTGTCAGTTTCTAAAGCTAGAGATCCTAGAGTCCAAGCTGTAAATGCTGTATACACGGCAACCAGATATGGAAATGTTATGTGCTCCAGAGGATCTATTATTCCGTTATTTATTAAACAAATAAAAGAGGGAAAACCATTGACTATTACAAATCCTAAAATGACAAGATTTATGATGTCTCTTGATGATTCTGTTGAGTTGGTTTTATTTGCTTTTGAAAATGGAAATCCTGGAGATATTTTTGTTCAAAAATCCCCGGGTGCAACTATAGAAACCTTAGCCATAGCATTAAAAGAATTATTTTCAGCTAATAATGAAATTCAAATTATTGGAGAGCGTCACGCAGAAAAAATGTATGAAACATTATGTGCTAAAGAAGAAATGGCAAAAGCTGAAGATCTTGGTGATTTCTATCGTATTCCTGCAGATCTGCGAGATCTGAACTATACTAAATATGTACAAACAGATGGTCCAAAACTTAGTGTAGAAGAATATAATTCGGATAACACAGAACTACTTGATGTTGAAAAGCTTAAAAAACTTTTATTGACCCTGGAATATGTTCAACAAGAATTAAATCTGATCACCAAATAATTAAAATAGAAATATGATTCCTATAGTAAAACCGTATTTACCACCTGCTGAAGATTTAATGCCGGCAATACAAGAAACTTTATATAGCGGATATATAGCTGAAGGAGAAAAAGTTTATGAATTCGAAAAAGAATTTGGAGAGTACATAGGAAACCCACTTGCTCTGTCTCTTAATTCAGGTACTGCTGCTTTGCATATAGCTCTATTAATGGTTGGAATACAGCCAGGAGATGAAGTTATAAGTACGGTTCTTACAGCTGAACCTACTAACGTTGCTATAAAACTTGTTGGAGGTAAAGTAGTTTGGGCTGATGTACAAAAAAATACAGGACTACTGGATCCAGTAAGTGTAAGAAGTAAAATTACTGCTAAAACTAAAGCTATTTTACTTGTACATTATGCCGGAATGGTATGTGATATGGATGAGTTTAATAAAATTTCGGAAGAATTCAATATCCCAATAATCGAAGATGCAGCTCATGCAATGGGGGCAAAATATAATGGGGAAATGATTGGAAATAATTCTGCATATACGATTTTTTCCTTGCAGGCTATAAAGCATATGACTACTGTGGATGGAGGCTTTTTGACTGTAAAAAGCGAAGATAAATATAACCAAGGAAGATTACTGAGATGGTTTGGTTTGGATAAGAAAGTAGCTAGGCTTGAAAATGATATTAAATTCCCAGGCTATAAGTATCACATGAATAATGTGAATGCTACTATTGGTCTTATACAAATGAAATATGTAAGAGATATAATTGGTAAATATATTTCAAATGGTAAATTTTTCGATACAGCATTAGAAAATACTTCCGGAATACAACTGTTAGATTATAATCCAAATACAGATCCCTCTTATTGGTTATATACCATGAAAGTAGATGATAGGGAAAATTTTATTAAGATGATGGCCGATAATGGAATTACAGCATCAGAACTTCATCTTCGTAATGACAGACATTCCTTGTTTAAAGAATCTGAAACGGAATTACCTGTTTTTGATGATTTTTATAAAAAAATGGTACATATACCTTGTGGATGGTGGATAGATGAGGATACCCGTAATACAATTGCTGAAGTAATTAAAAAAGGATGGTAAATGATTCCTATATATAAACCCTTTATGCCGGAAAATATTTCAGATAAAATTAATGAAATATTATATTCCGGAAAACTATCTTATGGCAAGATAGGAAAAGAATTTGAACAATCTCTTTCTGATTTTATCAGTAATGATAAAATTTTGACGACCACTACTTATAATCAAGCATTATTAATGGCATTATCAGTTTTAGACCTTAAAGCGGGTGATGAAATTATTGCGAGTCCGGTAAGTTGCTTAGCCAGTAACCAACCATTTGCAGTTAAAGATCTAAAAATAAATTGGGTTGATGTAGATCCTACTTCAGGAACAATTGATACTGAGCATTTAAGAAAACTTATTTCTGGAAAAACAAAAGCTATATTTAATAACCTTTTTTGTGGATACGCAGGAGAGTTAGATGATGTTTATCAGTTAGGTACAGAATTTAATATTCCTGTTGTTGATGATTGTATAGAAGCTTTTGGAACTGAATATAAAGGAAAAAAAACAGGAAATACAGGAGCTGATATTACCATTTTTTCTTTTCAGACTGTGAGGTTGCCTAATACAATAGATGGAGGAGCATTGTCTTTTAAAGATAACAAACTATATGAAAAGGCGAGAATGATAAGAGATTATGGAATAGACAGATCAAATTTCAGATTACAAAATGGAGAAATCAATCCTGATTGTGATATCACATTAGAAGGATATGGGGCCACAATGAGTGAGATTAACTCTTTAATCGGAACGGAGCAGATGAAAAATGTTACCAAGCTTTTGGAAAAGCAGAGAAATAATGGTTTAACATGGAACAAAATCTGTGACGCAGATCCTAAACTTCAATCACTGAAAGTTAATGAAAATGTTAATCCCAATTTTTGGGTATACGGACTTCTTACAGATAATAAAAATGAGTTTCTTCAAAAGATGAAAGCAGAGGGTTTCTATTCCACAGGCGTTCATATTAATAATAATGTTTATTCTGTTTTTCAGAATAAAACGGAATTAATTGGAGTAAATGAATTTATGAGTAAATATGTGGCTGTACCGTCTGGATGGTGGTTCACCCGTTAAATTGAAATAATAATATAATATATGAGTTCTACAAATCAGATTCATGAAACTGCCAAAATTCATAAGAATGTAAGGCTTGGCGAATATAACCGTATAGGGAAAAATGTACTTATTGAAATAGTAGGAAATGATCCGGATGCTGAAGTTGTAATTGGTGATAATAATATTATTAATGATAATACAAGAATATTTGTTTACAGTTCATTGAATATAGGAGATTGGAACGTTCTGCATAATGATATGTTGTTAATGGCAGAACAAGAGATGAAGATTGGACATAATTGCTGGTTTGGACAGAATACTATTCTTGATGCTGCAGGTGGACTTGAAATAGGAAATGGAGTAAGAGTTGGAATGTACTCACAGATATGGACGCATGTGGCAAGTGGTGAGCAAATAGAAGGCTGTACACTGTACGCAAAGAGAAAAACAACCATTGATGATGATGTGTGGCTTGTAGGAAGCTGTGTTGTAGGATCTGGCCTGTATTTAGGGAAAAGAAGCACAGCACTTATTAACTCTGTTATAACGAAAGATTTAGAAGCTAATAGAGTTTATTCAGGAAGTCCTGCAAAGCTTATGGAAAAAGCAAATTTTTACAAAGATGTAACGCTAGACAAAAAATTTGAAATGCTTAATGGATGGTTGCAGGAATTCGTTTCATTAAATCAAGATGTACAGATCACATTAGACGAAAAAAGAACAAAGTTATCTGACAGCAATAGTGATGTAGTATTTACCACGGAAGAAGAAGATAACGCTGAAAAAGGATATTTTTTGTTGCACAATAAAACATTCAATAAGTCAAATTCAGAATTGGAAAGAAGAGTTTATAAGTTCTTGTACAATAATAAGGCGAGATTTTTACCTGCTTGATCCTACTTAGAAAAATAGATGAAAAAAAATATTGTTGCAAATTTTATAGGTAAATTTTGGGGTATATTCTCAAATTTTATATTTATTCCTTTATATATTAAGTATTTAGGATTTGAAAGCTATTCTATTATAAGCTTTATATTAATTATAGCGGGAATAATTGCAATTTTAGATTCTGGACTCACAGCTACCTTATCGAGGGAATTTGCAAGAAATGATAATAAAGAAGAAGACAGAATAAAAATTTATAAAACACTTGAGTCGGTTTATATAATAGTTGTTTTGCTATCTATTGTAGGAATAGTCTTGTTTTCAGATATTATCGCAGATAATTGGATTAAGGTTAAATCTTATACACCATCTCAGGTATCTGGTTTTCTTAAAATTATTAGTATTGATGTAGGTTTTCAACTGTTGCTTAGGTTTTATATGGGAGGCCTGTTTGGCCTTCAAAAGCAGGTGATGGCCAATGTTTATCAAATGTTGTGGGGAATGTTAAGAAATGGGCTGGTTATTGGGGTAATTATTTACTATCCTGATTTAAATACATTTTTTATCTGGCAGAGTGCTGCTACACTTATTTTTACTTTTTTAATGAAAGCTTCTCTTGACAAGATAGTTTATAAAAGAAAAATAAATTTTTTGTTTAGCATAGACAAAAATGTTTTGAAAAATGTCTCTCATTTTGCTGGTGGAATGCTATTGATTGCTATAGTAGCAGCCTTCAATACGCAGATGGATAAAATTGTTATTTCTAAACTTTTATCATTAGAAAGTTTAGGATATTATACCTTAGCAGTTTCGTTGTCTCAAGGGATGCTTGCTATTGCCGGACCTATAGCTACAGCTGTACTTCCAAATTTTACAGCCTATTATTCATTAAAAAAAATTACTGAAGCTAAGGATTTGTATAATAAGTATGCATTGTATGTTTCTATCTTAATTTTTACTTTCTTGTCTAATATTATTTTCTTTACTAAACCATTATTATGGGCATGGACTGGAAATTTAGAAATCGTTAACCATGTATATATAATCTTACCAATTGTAGCTTCAGCTTATGGTTTTGTTATGCTTCAGGTAATTCCAGGCCAGGTGGCCATAGCAAATGGATATACAAAGCTAAATAACGTATTGGGAATACTAAGTATATTTATAACGTTTCCCGGATACTATTTTTCCATTAAATACTACCAGGCATATGGAGCGGCTGTCGTTTTCCTTTTCGTACAGATTATTTCTACATTTATATATATTTATTTTATAAATAGAAAATTCATAAAAGAAAACTTGCTGAATAAAATTTTTTTTAAACAGATTTTTATTCCGTTCATTATAGCATTTTTAGTATCTTTTATGCTTTCAAGAATTCCACAAATCTTTAGTGAAAGCAGAATTATTTCTTTTATATGGATAGGGATTGCTACCTTTCTAACATTGATGGTCACTTCTGTTATAGTTTTGCCAAGAGAGGAAATAAAAAGATTTTTTAAATTTAAAAATTAATTTTGTAATGAGACCATTACTAAGTATTGCAATAGCGACTAAAGACAGAGAAAAATATTGTGTGAAATCAATACAGTCTATTTTATCTCTTAATAGTAATAAAATAGAAATTACCATTTCAGATAATAGCGCAACTCCCCAGGTAAAGAACTTTATTGAAGAGCTGAAATCTACTAATGTTAAATATAGATATGATTCAGGCCCGGTTTCTTCAATTGAAAACTTTAACAGAGCAATAGAACTTACCACAGGAAAATATATCATACTGATTGGTGATGATGATACGATATTGCCAAAGGCCATTGAGATAGCCGAATGGGCAGATAATAACGATATAGATTCTGTTTGTTCTAAAGAAGCAGTTACTTATTACTGGCCAGGTGCATTAGAGCAATACCCTACCGGAGCATTAATTATTCCGCCATTTGGTAATAATATAAAGGAAATTTCTCTAAAAAAGAATTTAATCAGTCTTCTACATAATGGATTACAACATTATTTGCTGTATCCTTTACCTAAAACCTATCACGGAATAGTTAAAAAAGATATTTTAGAAAAGATAAAAAAGCTAACAGGACATTATTATGGTGGATTAAGCCCGGATATATACTCTTCAGTTGCCGTTTCATGCATTGCTAAAAACCATTTCCAATTGGAAGAGCCAATTTCAGTGGCAGGAGTATGCCCAACAAGTACTACTGCAGAAAACTTCACAGGAAAGCATTCAGGAACATTAGAAAATATTCCCCATCTTAGACATAGAGAAGGATATGTTTTTGATAAAAGAATTCCTAAATATTATAGTGTTAATACAATATGGGCTGAGTCTGGGTTGAAAGCATTAGAAGAATTGAAAGAATTTGAACTATTAAAAGAATTTAATATTTTTTATCTTTTGGCTCAAGGAAGAATAAACAATAGGAAGTTTATTAGTGATTTGATTGAAGAGGAGACTCAGAAAACATTATCTGAAAATAATATCAGCCAAAATAAATACAAAATTGAAAATGCAAAAAGTATATTTAAAATTTATACTAAAAAAGCTTTGAATATATTGAATACAAAAATGAGTTCTCGGAAAGACAAAACAATTTTAAGTATAGAAAATATTCAAAAAGTATTGGAAATTTATAATTCATAAGAATGCCATATTACTTAATACCATACATCTATATATTTTTTCTTTGGATAAATTACTATTTTAATAAAGTAGATTTTCAAAGAAAAAATCTGTTATTATTTGTTTTCTTATTGCCTGCATTTTTAATTGCTGTATTAAGAGGGAATATAGGGACAGATACTTTTTTTTACCTGGGTCTTTTTTCTCTCCATGAAAAGGGTATGGTTACGGATGGATATGAACCAGGATTTCTTTTACTTACTTTTTTAATATCAAAATTAGGATTAGGGGCAAGATTTGGAGTGGCTTTAATTTCTGTAATGACAAGTTTTCTTCTTATTAAGCTTTTTTCGCGGTCAAAAGAAACTATTGCTCTATTTGTAGTTGTATTTTTTCCTATTTTCTACTTTGATTTTACAATGAATGGTATAAGATATGGGCTAAGCTTTGCATTAGCTGCTTGGGCTGTGCACTATTTGTATGAAAAAAAATACCTTTACACAACGATTTTGTCAATGGTCGCTATTTCAATTCAGTATTCTGCATTGCTTATTGTGCTGGTTTTTATATCTAACTTAATAAAGAAAAAATATATTTTTGTATTTTTAGGTATTTTTCTTGTCTTGATGACTCTCACAAGTACTTTTGACTTCTTTTTGGACCATTTGGCGGGAAAACAGAAAAGCTACTCGCACATTCAATCACCAGGTGCGTTTTCGGGAATTGGACCTCTGATCCAGTTTTTATTTATTTATTTTTGTTTTTTATTTTATTCAAACAAAAAGTCTTCGAAAAAACTATTGCATATTATTTTGATCTTGGAAATTATATCATTTATCATTGCTAAATTTACTTATGCAGGATTAAGGCTTCAAACAACATTTTTATTCACTTTAATTATATATATATTGAATAATATTGATTTGTTGGAAATCAAAAATAGAAGCATGTTTATGTTCAGAATGATCATAATCAGTTTATTCAGTACTGCAATGTTTATGAAGAATATTACCAGTGTGGGAGATGAGGCGCAACTGACTCCTTTTTTACCTTATAAATTCTTTTGGGAACAAGGCTATCCTTTTTAATTTTTTTATATGAATATTTCCGTAATAATCCCCATGTATAATTCCGAGAAGACTATCACTGAAACATTAAAATCAGTTTTTAGTCAAACATGTAAACCTGATGAAATAATTATTGTTAATGATGGAAGTAAAGATGATTCTAAAAATATTGTTGATCAGATTATCAACAATAATCAATCAGGAATAAAAATTCAAATAATTAATATTAAGAATAGTGGTGTTTCTGTTGCAAGAAATACAGGAATTAAAAATGCCCATGGAGATTGGATTGCCCTTTTGGATTCTGATGATGCATGGGAAGTAAATAAATTAGAAAGACAGATTGAAATTATTAAGGAAAATCCTTCAATAGATTTTTTAGGGACCACCAGGAATAAAGAGGTTATTAAAAATATCCTATGGATTAAATTAGGCCATTTAACAAAAATAACAGCGAAACAACTTCTATTAAGATTTGTTTTTGTAACCCCTACTATTTTGTTTAGGAAAAGCATAGTTGACGATATTGGATATTTTGATGAAAATCAAAGATATGCGGAAGAAGGAAATTATTTTATTAGAATAGCCAATAAATATAATGCATATCTACTTAATGAAAGTTTAGTGATAACGGGAGGTGGTAAAGCCCATTTTGGAGAAAGCGGGTTATCAGGAAATATTTTGGAAATGGAAAAAGGAGAATTAAAAAATATTAAAGACTCCTTACATATGGGAATTATTAATAGTTTTGAATATGTTTTGATTAGTACCTTTTCTATTTTAAAATATGTAAGAAGATTCTTAATTGTTAAATTAAAATAATATACGATATTTATGTTAGAAAGATACGGTATATTTGGTATTATCAGTCTGTTATACTTTAAGATTAGAGGAATGCTTATTTTTAAAAATGCGAGATTGATTCGTTTTCCGTTTAGAATAAGAGGAAGAAAGTTTATCAAAGTAGGCAAAGGTTTTACGACAGGTTTTAATTGTAGAATTGATGCTTTTCCATCAGATAGTAAAGAAAAATATCTAATTGAGATAGGGGAAGGAGTACAGATGAATGATTATGTGCACATTGCAGCGCATAGAAAAGTTGTCATTAAAGATAATGTATTAATAGCTAGTAAAGTTTTTATAACAGATCATAACCATGGTAGTTATAGCGGAGAAGATCAAGATTCTCCATTATCTAAACCAAGTGAAAGAAAACTTCAATCTTCACCGGTAACTATTGAAGAAAATGTATGGCTTGGAGAATATGTTTCAATAATGCCAGGCGTTACAATAGGCAAAGGATCTATTATTGGTACGATGTCTGTCGTAACAAAAGATATTCCAGATTATACTATTGCTGTTGGCAGTCCCGCAAAAGTGATAAAAAAGTTTAATTTTTCTACTAATACATGGGATAAAGTTTAATATGAACCTATTACAGAAATGAAATATAAGTATATGAAATAGGCTGTTAAAAATGTATTACCAATAGCCTTGCAATGTTAAGACAAACCGTAAGAAATGTAAAGGGAAAAAGAATTGTTGAAACTAAGCATAGCTAAAAAATGAAGATAATAATGATGATCTAGAATCTAGAATTGTAATGATAAATATTTCAATAGTTTTATATAATACTTCTTCAGAAGATATTAATAACTTTCTTTCTTCTTTCTCTCAGCTTAAACTAGAATTTAATCTTATTCTAGTTGACAACTCTGAAACAAACTCTCTGGAAAAATATTTTAAAGAGTTTAATTTTATTCAATATATACATAACCCTTCCAATCCAGGATTTGGTGCATCTCATAATATTGCTTTGAAAAAATCGTTGGAAGATAGCAGGGTGAAATATCATTTCGTAGTTAACCCTGATGCTTATTTCAAAGGCGATGTAATTTCTGATATGATTAGTTATATGAATACTGATTCTGAAATAGGAATGCTTATGCCACAGATTCTGAATGAGGATGGGACAGTTCAGTTTCTTCCTAAGCTTTTGCCCTCTCCAATGAGTATCTTGCTTAGAAAGATCAAGTCTCCTTTTTTTATTTACAATGATTTTATTAATAAATATGAACTTAGATTTGTAGATCAATCTGAAATCTATAATGCGCCAATTCTTTCAGGTTGTTTTACATTGTTCAGATGTACTGCGTTAAAAGAAATTGGTCTCTATGATGACCGGTTTTTTATGTATTTTGAAGATTGGGACATCTCAAGAAGGATGCACAAAAAATATAAAACGATTTATTATCCAAAAGTATCTATTTATCATAAATATGAATCAGGTGCTAATAAAAATAAAAAATTATTTAAAATTTTTCTAGCGTCAGCATATAGATATTTCTCAAAATGGGGATGGTTCTTTGACTTTGAAAGAACAAACGTAAATAAAGAAACAATATCACAATTCAAATGAAACTAATTACTCTTTTTCTGTTGGCTATTTCATTGAGACTATATTCTCAACAATTAGTTTTGGCTTCAGGTGGTACTTCGGTTTATCATATAGCCCTAGCTAAGAATGCAGATAATATTGAAAAACAGTCAGCACAGGAGTTTCAGAGAATGTTTAAAGATATATCAGGAGTTACCCTGCCTATTGAAACCTCAGATTTTAAAAAAGAGAAAGAAATAAGAATAGGTAAGAATTCTGCTTTTGGGAATAGTTTCAATGTTGCAGAAGATGGAGTAGTGATTAAAGCACTGAACAATAATCTTATTATATCAGGAGGAAGCAGAAAAGGAGTACTTTATGCGATATATACTTTTTTTGAAAATTATATGGGATATAAAGTCTATGCATTGGATGAAAAAACTATACCTGTTAGTAAAAATGTTCAGATCCCGAATAATCTTAATTTTATTTACTCTCCTACATTTGAGTTCAGATCAGAATATTTTATTGAAAGTCAAGATAAGAATTATGCTGATTTTCATAAATTGAACTATTTTTTTGAAAATAGGTTATATTTTGCTCATTCATTTGGATGGCTTCTGCCTGCGGATAAGTACTTTAAAACTAATCCGGAATTTTTTGCTTTAGTTAATGGTAAAAGAGACGCTTCTCAAATGTGTTTCAGTAGTGAAGGGGCAATACAGGAACTTATTAAAGTTCTGAAAGTGGAAATGTCACTTTCACCTAATAATGTTGTGTGGTCTGTAAGTCCACTAGACTCTCCCAATGTATGCCATTGTAATTTATGTGAAAAAAAATATTCAAATGGTGGATTCACTGAAGCTATGATGTATTTTGTGAATAAAATTGCAATAGCCTTTCCAGATAAAACTATAAGTACATTGGCATATAATCAGTCACTATATCCATCACCTAAGACGAAGCCGCAGAGTAATGTGGAGATAATGTTTTGCTATACCAATGTAGATAGAAGTAAACCCATTTCGTCTCCTGAAAATAAGGATGCTGCAAAATTCAAAGAAGCATTTAAGGAATGGAAAAAGCAGACAAATAATTTTTTTGTCTGGGATTATACAGTAAACTATTTCAATTCATTGTTTCCCTTTCCTAACATCTATACTCTCCAACCGAATCTTCAGTATTTTAAAGCTTCAGGCGTTAAAAAAATATTTGAACAGGGAATAGGCCCGCAAAAAGGCGAATTTTCAGAGTTGAAGTCATATGTTATAGCAAAACTTTTATGGAATCCTGAACTAGATGTTCAGACGTTAATTGATGATTTCTTGAAAAACTATTATGGTCCTGTATGGACAGATATAAAAAACTATATAAATACAGTTAATAATAGATTTCAGCAGTCAGGAGCATCTCTGGATGTTTATGCTAATCCCGTACAATATAAAGATGGTTATTTGAGTGATCAAAACATTAGAGATTACTATCAAATCTTGAAATCAGCCTTAAACAAGGTGAAAGGTAATAGCAAATTTGAAAAAAGAATAAAAAAAGAATTGTTATCCGTAGATTATGCTGTCTTGGAAATAGGTAGAAATGATCAAAAAAGATTCGATCAAATAGGAGGTGCTGGAATTCATAACAAAGCAAATACCTTTGTATCGGAAGCTAAATCAGTGGGGATAACTTTTCTTAGAAATGGAGAACTTACTAATGAGGAATATCAAAAACAAATTGAGAAAAAAACAGGTAAATAATTATTTAGTATTTTCCAAGATCAAAGAAAAATTTATTTTCAAAATCTGTTGAATTCATAAAGTTAGTAGCATAAGTTCCGGCACATAGTCCCCCGATAAAAGAATTACACTTAGAAAGTATATAAATTGAAGATAAGTATTCAATTCCCTTTAAATACCTGTCATTTTCCCTGTTAAAAGAAGCTTCAAAAAGAAAATCAACATTGAGATCATCATAGTATACTCTTTTATTTTCTAAGATTTTATTAGGAAATTTCTCTTTTAGCTTATTAACTGCTGCTTTTTCTTCTGTAGCGATATATATATAATCAAATTCACCCCATTGAGCGATAAGCTCTTCAATTTTACTGATAAATGTATCGATGTCGGGTTGTATGGGGTGTCCATAAGGCTTCATTTTTGTATAATCAGTTCCTCTATACAATAAACCAAGAACTTTTTTACCATTTATAAGATTTATATATTCATCTTGAATGTAAGAATTAGCCTGATCACTTAAATGAATGAAATTCTCACATATTTTTTTCCAGAATATGCTTTCATCCCGGTCGAAAACAGAATTGATAAAAGGAGATAATGGCTGCATTTTTGTTGGACTTAAAACATAATTGCCTGCTTTATAAATATCATCTAAATTGGAATTTAAAGGCTGTTTAAAATAAAACTCCCAAGCATTCTTTTTTCCGAAATCTTCCTCATTTAAATAAATACTGTGAAAATTTTGCATATCGACTACGGGTATATATCCCTTTGCAATAGCATAAGCAATATGACCTAGAAAAAGTGAAACATATGTTAAAAGCCCTATTGAAGAATTATCTCTTCGTATTATGTAATAAGTTTTTTTTTCAGATGATGAGGCTATCTTTTTTATATTTGCAATTGCAAGATCAAGTTCATCACTATTATGAAGTAGTTTTTTTACAATTTTTTTATATCTGTAATTTCTAATGTCATAAATTGATTCTAAATAAAAATGATATAATTCTTTTATTTGTTTGTTCTTTCTAAGCAGCTCTTTTAAGGTCATATTATGAATATGAAAAGTTAGGTATAACAACAAATATACTGATTTGTAGTAGAAATAGGGTTAATATAAATATTTCTTTTTGCAGAATAATTTTTTGTTGGAATAAGATTTGCTATTTTTGGAACTTAAAATTAAGAATTTAAATTAACAATGGAGGTTACAATTACTGGTGCTTCTGGGTTTGTAGGGAAAAATCTTTCAAATTTTTTAAAAGATAATAATTACAATATTCAAAATCTTTCATTAAGAAATAAATGGAAGATTAATAAAAACACAAAAACAATCATTCATCTCGCTGGTAAGGCTCATGATACCGCCAATACCTCCCAAGAGGAAGAATATTTTAAAGTAAATACTGAGCTAACTAAAAAACTTTTCGATGAGTTTCTGAACTCAGATATTAAAGACTTTATCTATTTCAGCAGTGTAAAAGCAACCGCAGATACAGTGGATGGAATTTTAGATGAAGAGAATGTGTCAAATCCCCAGACTCATTATGGAAAATCCAAACTCTTTGCTGAAGAATATTTATTATCTAAAAATCTTCCTGAAGATAAAAGGTTGTTGATTATTCGTCCATGTATGATTCATGGTCCTGGAAATAAAGGAAATTTGAATCTTCTTTATAAGGTTGTAGAAAAAGGAATCCCATGGCCATTAGCCGCTTTCGAAAATAAACGTTCCTTTTTAAGTATTGATAATTTAAATTTTTTAATCTATGAAATACTTAAAAATAAAAATGTTCCTTCCGGAATTTATAATTTTGCTGATGATAAATCTATTTCTACAAATGATTTGATAAAAATTATAGGTCAGGCTTCAGAAAGAAAAAGCAGATTGTGGAAACTACCCTCCAGAATGATTTCTTCAGTTGCAAAATTGGGTGATATATTAAAGCTGCCTTTAAATTCTGAAAGATTGAAAAAGCTAACTGAAAGCTATGAAGTCTCTAATGAAAAAATAAAACACGCTTTAAATATAAAATGCATGCCTGTTTCTGCAGAAGATGGTCTGCTTAAAACAATAAAAAGTTTTAAAAACAAATGATAGAATATATAGTAATAATAGTTATTTTGTTTATCACAATGCTGATGTATTTCAAAATTGCAGATAAGTACAACATCATAGATAAACCCAACCACAGAAGTGCCCATACACAGATCACTTTAAGAGGAGGAGGGGTTATATTTCCTATAGCATTTATCATCTTTGGATTTTTTAATTTCAACTTGATGATCAACGAATATTGGTCTTTTGGCCTTGGAATTCTGGCAATATGTACAATAAGTTTTATTGATGATATTAGAACACTGTCAAATAAGATCAGACTGTTTGTTCACCTTATTTCGGTTATTTTACTTTTGTATTTTACTGGAGCTTTTACTTTAATGCCTTTTTGGATATGGCCTATACTATTTATATTAATAGTAGGTACACTGAATGCATATAATTTTATGGATGGTATTAATGGGATGACAGGAATTTATAGTTTTGTAGCACTTGGTTCATTAGCCTATATTAATAAAGAGGTTGTTCAATTTACAGATATTGATTTTATATACTATCCGATGCTTGCCTGTCTTGTGTTTCTATTTTTTAATTTCAGAAAGAAAGCAAAATGCTTCGCTGGTGATGTGGGAAGTATGGGGATTGGTTTCTGGATAATTGGGCTTGTTACACTTTTAATTATGAGAACGGGTGAATATAAATTCATCCTGCTTTTAGCAATCTATGGAATGGAGGTAGTACTTACCATTATTGAAAGAATAATATTAAAAGAAAATATTTTCGAAGCCCATAGAAGACATTTATATCAGCTTTTTGCGAATGAAAAAAAGGCTTCTCATTTAGTGATCAGTAGCGTTTATGCTATTGTACAATTACTCATAAATGTATTTTTAATACATTCGAATTATTCAATTTGGGCAGTAATAGCAATGGTTTTTATCCCTTTGGGATGTGTATATTTAGTATTAAAATTGAGCTTAAAAAAGAAATATAATTTATAACAGAATAAAACTTGAATATGAAAATAAAAGAAACTCCTTTAAAAGATTGTTATATCATAGAACCTACAATTTTTGAAGATGACCGAGGATATTTTTTTGAAAAATATAACCAGCAGAAATTCGAAGAACTAACCGGGATGAATGGTCATTTTGTTCAGGATAATATCTCAAAATCTTCTTACGGCGTTTTGAGAGGACTGCATTTGCAAAAAGGAGAGCATGCACAGGCAAAACTAGTATCTTGTCTTGAAGGTAAAGTTTTTGATGTTGCCGTCGACCTTAGAAAAGACTCTCCAACATTTGGAAAATGGTTCGGGATAGAGCTTACACCGGAAAATAAATTACAACTGTATGTTCCAAGAGGATTTGGACATGGATTTTCGGTATTGAGTGAAACTGCTATTTTCTCTTATAAGTGCGATAATTTTTATAATAAAGAATCTGAAGGAAACGTAATGTGGAATGATCCGGAATTGAATATCGACTGGAAGTTACCATTAGAAGCAGTTCAGTTATCAGATAAAGATAAAGCATTAGCATCCTTTAGCGAAAGGAACTTTTAAAATAAATACCCTATTGAAAACCACTTTATTAAAGTGGTTTTGTATTTTATAATCTATACTCTTTAATATTTCGTATCTTTGCAGACTCAAAATCAAAACGATGCGCACAAAATCTGTAGGGAAGAAGAAAATCAATATTGTCACTCTTGGATGTTCCAAGAATGTATATGATTCTGAAGTATTAATGAGCCAGTTGAAAGCCAACGGAAAAGAAGTGGTACATGAAGAGAAGGGAGATATTGTAGTAATCAATACATGTGGATTCATAGATAATGCAAAAGAAGAATCAATTAATACGATTCTTGATTATGTAGAGGCTAAAAACAGAGGTGAAGTTGAAAAGGTATTCGTTACAGGATGTCTTTCTGAAAGATATAAGCCGGATTTGATCAGAGAAATTCCCGATGTAGACCAATATTTTGGAACCAGAGATCTTCCGATCTTACTAAAACATCTCGGAGCAGATTATAAGCATGAATTGGTTGGAGAAAGGCTTACGACTACTCCAAGACACTATGCTTATCTTAAAATATCGGAAGGATGCGACAGACCATGTTCTTTCTGTGCAATTCCTTTAATGAGAGGAGGGCACATTTCTACCCCAATTGAAAAATTAGTGCTTGAGGCGCAGAAACTTGCTAAAAAAGGAACAAAAGAACTGATTCTTATTGCTCAGGATTTAACATATTATGGATTAGATCTCTATAAAAAACGTGCCCTTGGAGATTTATTAAAAGAATTAGTGAAAATAGATGGTATTGAATGGATCCGTCTTCATTATGCTTTTCCTAGCGGATTTCCGGAAGATGTATTAGACATCATCAGAGAAGAACCTAAGGTATGTAATTATATAGATATTCCTCTTCAGCATATTAACTCTGATTTATTGAAATCAATGAAAAGAGGAACTACGCATGAAAAAACCAATGCCCTGCTATCAAAATTCAGAGAGAAAGTTCCGGATATGGCCATCAGAACAACCCTGATCGTAGGATATCCTGGGGAAACACAGGAAAGATTCCAGGAATTGAAAGATTGGGTAAAAGAACAGAAATTTGACAGATTGGGATGCTTTACCTATTCTCATGAAGAAAATACGACTGCTCATGTATTGGAAGATGATATTCCTCAGGAAGTAAAAGAGGCAAGAGTGGAAGAAATCATGGAATTGCAGTCTCAGATTTCCTGGGAAAAAAATCAGGAAAAAATCGGTAAAATTTTTAAATGTGTTTTTGACCGAAAAGAAGGAAATTATTTCATTGGCAGAACAGAGTATGACTCTCCAGATGTTGACAATACCGTTATGGTTTTAGCTGAGGAAACTTACATTTCTATTGGTGAATTTGCCAACGTAAAAATTACTTCTGCTGAGGAGTTTGATTTATATGGAGAATTAGTGTAAGTAATCCTTTATTGTTGTTGAATTTTAAACAATAATGTAAATAAATTTAGGTTAATTGAATTATGTTAAGAAAAATTAATATCTTTCTTTTTCATGCTTAAATCTCTACTTTGTTGTTATTTAGGGAGTTGTGGTTTTGGTGGCTAATGTTAAGTATTTTTTTTGTATAAAACATACGTTATATGAAATTATATCTTAAATTTGCACTATAAACAATATTCTAAAATTATATACTTCAGTTTAAAGGTATTTTCAAATTCAAATAAATAGAATGTAACTCGTTTATTTATAGGTAGATTTGAACGTGCACAAGTTGGAATATATTTCCCATTTGAAAATATTGATGAAAAAAAAATGTAATTAAAATCTTTAAAAACTTATGAAAAAATTTTTATTAACAGCGACTATGTTAGTCGGATTTGCGGCGCTTTCTCAGGCTCAGCAAGGGCGTGTTGGTATTAACACGAGTACTCCTGCAGCTACTTTAGATGTTGTAGCTACTACAACAGATGCTACGAGACCTGATGCGCTATTGGTTCCTCGTATGACAAGAGCACAATTGTATGCTAAAGACGCAGCTTACCTTGCAGCTCAAGATGGTGCATTGGTATTTGTAAATACAATTGATGGTACTGCTACTACTAAAACAGCAAATGTAACAACAGCAGGATTCTATTATTATGATGGTAGATCAACCAACAAATGGATTGCTGTTGGTGGTGGAGGTGCTAGTGTTGACACAAGTTTATACCTAAATGATGGTACTTTAGCTGGTCCTAGAGTGGTAACACAAAATAATAACAACTTAACTTTTACTACAGGTACTGCAAAAGCAATCGTAAATGGAAGTTTTCAGACGCAAGGTGGTGTTTACAATACCAGCGTAAGAACTTATACAGGTGCGACAAATGTTGTATGGACTACAAGTGATTATTTTGTAATCCTTACTAATCCTGCTATCTCTGGTCAGCTTGCTTTACCAAGTCCAACCGGTGCAAATGCGGGTAGAATTTTATGCATTAGAAATAATAGTGGTGTTGCTATAGCTCCTACAGGTGCTGATGGAGTAGCTTGGCCTTTGAACTTTGCTAACCTAACTGCAGGTTCAGGCGCAATGTTTATCTCTGATGGAACTAACTGGTGGAATGCTGCAAGTAGATAATAATTAATAATTTTAGTAAATACAATACAATGAAAAATATATTTAAATCTGTAGTAGTACTTTCACTTGCAACTTTTGGATTAAATTCTGTTTCAGCCCAGGTAGCAAGTAATGGTACTGTAGTTAATAATATTGTCGGAGAAAACCCTTTCTTTGATGCTTCTACAAACTTTGATACCGCATCTACAGGAACCCCTAACAATGTAGGAAAAGGTTTATATTTTCCTTCAACAAACCTAACAACTTGGACGTTTAAAACTGCTAATCTGGATGGTATAACTTATCCAACAGCATTTGACGGAATGATTGTTTATAACAGTGCTACAGGTAATACTGTTTCAGGACAAGGAGTACAGGTTGCTGTAGTTCCTGGATTCTACTATTTCTCTAACCCTGGACAATCTACAAGTATTACTGCTGGTAGATGGTTACCAATGGGAACAAGTCCAAAAGTAAGTATAGGTACTGTTGAAACACTTACAAATACATCTATAGGTAATGCTCCTATATATGCTATCAAAGGAACTTTCACAGCTACTGGAACTTCAACAGCGGTGAACGTCCCTTCACCAACTGGAATGACGGGTATGTATGGAATTACAATCTATAAAACAGGGACTAATGTAGTATATGATAGAAGTTTATACTCTTATACACTAGGTACTGGAGCAGGAAATGCAATTACAGGATCTCCTAGTATGTCTGTAGTATATCCGGCTGGAACATATGATTATGTACTGGAATATTTAAAGTAAGATTTTATCTTTAATATATATATAGAAGCCAATGATTCATCATTGGCTTTTTTGTTTTTACTACTCACTTCCATAAAAGCTTGCAATCAAGTTTTGAATTAATAATCATTTGTATACCACTTAGAACATAAAAACTCTTCTTCGTAAATAAGTGGCATATAACGGTAGTTAAAAAAATATAGAACATTGTCATTAATATATAGGTATAATGCTTACATGCTGTCTTTCTGTGCTTCATATCAAGGAATTGCCATATTTAAAAGTAATAATTTTGGATAACAATCTTATTTTTATAAAAGCTAAAAGCTAAAACAAGAATATTTTAGCAATAATCTCTCATTTCTAAAATATTATTCAACCAACTATATATAAATAAGTCAGAGAAATAAATGAATTTTTTGATTGCAGTATCAAGGAAAGTGAAAAGTTTGAATGGGTGGCTAAACTTTGGCAACGAATTTCCATCGGAATCGGCTGAAAAAATCAGAGGAAATATAAAAAATTTGTGTCTGATTTGAAAAATTAAGTCACCAAACATCACACAAAACTTATTACCTAGCTTAAAAAGTAATGAATTTTGGAAAAAAAATATAATATGTATAAATCTAAAAATGTAATTAATATGAAAACAGCTCGTTAAGGAAAGTATTTATATTAACAATCATAGCATAATACTTATTGTATTTGTATTGATAAAACTTTAAATATGAGGTCTGGCAACGGTAAAAGGCATTTCTAAAAATAAATTTAAGCTTGTTCTAAGTATTGATAATCTTAAAATTTATCTTTCAAAAGAAATTGAGACTAGCCTTTTTAGTTAAATTTAAATTTTAATAAAACATTGATTATCAGTATATTGCTGTTTATGTTTTTTTCAAAAACAGCCTTGTTTGTTAATTTCGTTAACGTTTTAACTATAATTTTAACGTTATTTAACAATGTGTTCTAAAAAGCCTATTGGTAGGGAGTTACAAGGTTCATTAACGAATAATTAAGATTTTGTTAACTGTTTTTAACAAATCGAGTAGGGACTTAAGAAGATTCCTGATACATTTGTCCCGTCAAAACCAATAAAAGTTCAAAATGATGAAAAGATTCATTCTCGTAATCATAATGATGATTTCAACGCTAGGTATTTATTCTTTCAAAAATAATGCCGTAGATGCGAAAAAAACAAGTTATGCATCGTACTACCACGATAAATTTAACGGTAGAAAAACAGCCAGCGGCGAGATCTTTGATAATTCAAAGCTTACCGCAGCAAATAGAACGCTTCCTTTTGGGACTAACATTAGAGTTACCAATATGAACAATGGAAAAGAGGTTATAGTGAGGATAAATGATAGAGGACCTTTCCATTCATCAAGAGCATTAGATATTTCTAAAGCCGCGTTCGATGAAATCGGAAATACCGACCACGGTACGATTCCGGTAGAATATGAAATTGTCGATTAATTTATGATTTTAAATTAAAAAAAGCCAGCTGAATCAGCTGGCTTTTTTATTTTCGTTTATACATCTAATTCTACTAAAGCAGGGCAGTGGTCAGAATGCACTGCTTCTTTTAAAATAACGGCTCTGAAAAGCTTATCCTTTAAAGTATAGGATGCGAAGGTATAATCTAACCTCCAGCCTTTGTTTTTCGCTCTGGAATTCTGCCGGTAACTCCACCAGGTATAGTTATCAGGTTCGTTATTAAAAAACCTGAAACTGTCGATTAATTCACACTCCTCAATAAAGTTGGTCATCCATTCCCTTTCCATCGGTAAAAAGCCGGAAACATTCTTTAAGCGGATGGGATCGTGAATGTCAATCGCCTGATGACAGATATTGAAATCTCCGGAAATGATAAGATTCGGAATTTCTTTCTTCAATTCTTTTATATAGGCTAAAAAATCATGGCAGAACTGCATCTTGAAATCCAGCCTTTCAATATTGGAAGCAGACGGTACATACACTGAAATAGCAGAATACCCGTCAAAATCCGCGCGGATGATTCTCCCTTCATTGTCATAGCTTTCAATACCGCAGCTGAACTCTACATGGTTAGGCTTTATTTTAGAGGCTATTCCCACGCCGCTGTATCCTTTTCTAACAGCAGAATGCCAATAACTGTGATACCCAAGTTTTTCGAGGCTTTCGATATCAATCTGGTCGTTTCCGGCTTTGCTTTCCTGAATACAGATAATATCAGGATCTGCTGTTTTTAACCAGCCTAAAAAATCTTTAGTAAAAGCGGCTCTGATGCCGTTGACGTTATAAGTAATTAATTTCATTGGTCTTTTATAAAAAATTTAAAATTCTCATTATATTTTGAGGGAATAAACGCTGTGATCTCATAATCTGCCATTTGATGAATATAAAAAGGATCTTCTCTGATGATCTGTTCTATTTTACTTTTCGATTCCGCATTGGCGATAATAATTCCTCCCGTTCTAGGTTCCTTCCTTCCTGATGCAATAAGCTGTCCTGAATCATAATATCTTTGAAGAAAGGAATTGTGTTCCGGAATCAGTGATTCAACATGATCTATGGAAACTTTATAGGTAAGTGAAATAACATACATTGCGTTTTTTTTACGAAGATATAAACTCTTTAAGACTATAGAAAAAAAGAAGCGGAAAAGATCAGTTGATCTTTTCCGCTTCTTTTTATAATGATGTAAACCTTACAAACTATTTAGGTTCTAAAACACTGAAAGGAATAATACATTCTTCCAGTGAAATTCCTCCATGTTGGTAGGTTTCTTTATAGTAGTTCACAAAGTGATTGTAATTTTTTGGATAGGCAAGGAAAATATTGTTCTTCGCAAAAATGTATTTTGAACTCAAATTTCCTTTCGGTAAAAACAGTTTTTCCGGATTCGTAACCGCCCAAACATCACTGGTGTCATACGTTAAGCTTTTTCCGGTTTTATAACGGATATTGGTAGAGGTTTCTCTGTCTCCCACCACTTTACTTGGTTTTTTAACGTACACAGTTCCATGATCGGTAGTAATCACCAGTTTATATCCGCTTTCTGCGGCTGCCTTAATGATCTTGATGATGGATGAATTCTCAAACCAGTTGTAAGTAAGCGATCTGAAGGTTTTATCATCACGGATCAGCTGATCTACAATATGATTGTCTGTTTTAGCGTGGGAAAGAATATCAATGAAGTTATACACAATCACCAATAGATCATTGTTCTTGTGCTGGTTAAAATCATCGTAGATTTTTCTTTCAAAATCAGCATTCAGAACTTTAAGATATTTCATAGACTTAGACCCTAAGCCAATTCTTTTCATTTGATCTTCAAGGAAATCACGTTCAAATTCGTTTTTATTTCCTTCTTCATTATCGTTGAACCATTTTTCAGGAAAACGTTTTTCTATTTCAGACGGCATCAATCCTGCAAAAAATGAATTTCTTGCATATTGCGTAGCCGTAGGAAGAATACTGTAATAATAATCCTCTGAAACTTTATTGTAATATTTGGTAAATAAAGGCTCTATCACTTTCCATTGATCGTAACGGAGATTATCTACCATTAATAAAAGAACTTTCTCTTTTTCTACTTCCGGTTTTACCTTTTCTTTGAAAAGCGTGTGGCTCATCAGGGGTTTTTCAGAATCTGTAAGCCATCCTTCGTAGTTATTTTCAACAAATTTTGCGAACTGTATATTGGCTTCTTCTTTTTGTGACTGTAAAAGATCGGCAAACTCATTGTCTGCCACTTTATCAAATTTAATCTCCCAGCTTAAGATCTTCTTATAATATTCTGCCCAATCCTGATACGTTCTTAAATAAGAGAGCTCAAGAGAAAGGTTTCTGAATTCCTGCTGGTATTGTAAAATTGTTTTCTGTTCTACAAGATTGTCTTCCTGAAGGTTTTTCTTTAACGACAACAGGATTTGGTTAGGATTTACAGGCTTTAAGATGTAGTCTGCAATCTGAGACCCGATGGCCTCTTCCATAATATGTTCTTCCTCACTTTTCGTTACCATGACGATTTTCAGAGAATTATCTTTCTCTTTAATCATAGGAATCGCTTCAAGCCCGGAAATCCCAGGCATATTTTCGTCAATAAGGGTTAAGGCGAACTTTTCTGAATCCATTAGTTCTAATGCCTCATTCACGTTGTTAACAGGAGTTACCTGATAACCTTTTTTTTCTAAAAACACGATGTGGGGCTTAAGTAAATCTATTTCATCATCTATCCATAATATCTTTTCCGACATAATTTATTTTTTACATGGTTATAGTATCAAAATGTTGACCAAATCTTTCCAAAATCTCCTAAAATAGGGGAATAAAAGGTTAAATATTAGTTAAATAAAACTGACGCGGCAGAATCAACATAATTCACCATGAAGATACCACATTTAAAGGATACATCATAAGTTTTTTTTCGGAAAATGCATAACACAAATTACCTATTTTAAAAGGTATACGATAAGGGTTGTACATCTGGATTTTCAGTCTGAATTCAAAAAATTACTTTCCGGTTTTGATATATTCCAAAGCCCTTTCCAAAACTTCATCTTTTCCTTCTTGCAATCCTTTTACTGTCGGCTGTATATAAATATCAGGAATAATTCCTGTTCGCTGCGTTTCCATTCCATTCGGGTAATAGGCTCCAATACCGGTGAAACTCGTTTTAAGACCGGCTATATTAAAAGTGATTACATCTCCGTTGGCTCCGGAAGTATAGCTTCCTATTACCTTTGATCTGGGATGCTGTTTCAGCATCATGGTGGTGGTTTCTGCCTGACTTTGGGTGTTTTCGTCTGCTAAAATCACCACATTTCCTTTATAGTAATCAGGATTATGCAGGCCAATGCTGTTTTTCCGGCTGTAAAATTTCCCGGGATATTTGCCATCAGGGAAATTAAATCGATAATAAATCGAGTTTTCAGGAAGGATAAGCCTGCTTAAAGGAATAATAGTTTGCTTGGGATAGTTTCTTAAATCGAAAATGATGGATTCTGCAGTTCTTAAATTCCGGTACATCTCCTCAAGGTTATCTCTTTCAATAATTCCCATGTTGACATAACCGATTTTCTTTTCAGGATCTATAAATTTCCATTTTTCAGGTAAAGCCTTCTTTTCACTAATGATATCACGAGGGAGATAGGTTTTTGCCTTTATCGATATATTCTGTCCTTCTCTCTGCAGCCGTAGCTCCAAAGAATCTTTGTTTGAAAAAAGAAACAGGCTTTTCACTTTTTTTATTTTCCCCCAGGAATTGGAGGCCGGAATATATTTTTCAAAGCTGTTCACCATCTGCGGAATGGTTTTTCCGTCAACACTATAAATGACATCACCTATTTTCAACGGAATTTCTTCCTGATATTGAATGTTCTTAATTTTGGTAATCACTAGCTTTCCTTCAGCATATGAATATTCTACAGGAATTTTTCTTCTTCCGTATTGATTCAGGCTGATCAGTGGTGAAAATAAAAAAGCATGGGAATCATCTGTTTTTGTCACCAGCTCTGCCAGGGTCAGATGATACTGTACATCATCAGTACTGTTGAGGAATTTCGGAATCATTTCTGTCAGAACATCATTCCAGTTTTGATCTGTCTTGTATTTGTAAGGAAAAAAATATTCAACCAGATTCCAGTATCTGAATAATTCTAAAAGGCTGATGGATGTTGAAGTAAACCTGGTGCTGTAAGAGTTTTCATTTCTGAAAAATACTTTTCTTTCACTTATTCCGAAATAATAAGGTTCCTCGATATTCCGGTTGTTTTGGATGTAATGAAGTTTTTGGCTGACTTCTTTCGTGTAAAGATTGTCTTGATCAATCCAGCTTAGATCAAAATTTTTCAGGAATTCTGTTTTGGGTTCTGCTAAAGCACATTTTGCACATTCTTCCACGTTTCCAAGACTGTCAATCCAAAGAGAATACAATTCATTTAATTGCGCCTTATCATTAATTTTTTCAAGTTCATTAATCTTTTGAGAAAGCTGTTGATCCCAGTTAAAATTTCCTTTTGCTACATTGGGATGATAATATTTTAAGAATCCCCAGATTTTACAAAGTGATGCCAGTTTTTGAGTCTCAGAAATAGATTGCGCTGAAAGAGAAGTGAAACTTACCAGAAAAAGAATGATAATAGAGAGGCTTCTCATTAAAATAATTGGTTATTAAAACAAAGATAAAACTATAAAACAAACAAAAAGTTGGTTAGCTCTGGCGGTGTAAAAAATTTTATAATTTCAGGAGTTATAGATGAATTTTATTTTCTCTTCAATAAAGGATGGTTGGTTTCATTTCGTACCACTTCAAAAAGGGGAAGATCATCAAAAAGCTTTGATAAAGTAGAATAGCCATACGTTCTGGAGTCAAAACTGGGATCTATTTTTCTGATATTGGTGCCAAGGGTTGAAATAAATGCCATATCATTTTCGTTAGCAGAAATTTCAAATGCTTTTAAAATTGTTTCTTCATCTTTCGGAGATAAGAAACTTTGAAACTGAGGAGCTTTAGCACTTGAAGCCTCTTTTTTCTGTTTGCCTGCCGCCTTATTTTCTTTCTCTTTTTGACTGTCTGTTTTGGCTTCTTTCCGTATTTTGGGAGAAATATTTTCAGTATAGGTGAATATGTCGCATGATTTTACAAAAGCTTCCGGGGTTTTCTTTTCCCCGATACCCATTACAAAAAGTCCTTCCTCACGGATTCTTTTCGCCAGGCCTGTGTAATCACTGTCACTCGAAACGATGCAGAAGCCTTCCACGCTTTTTCCGTGCAGAATATCCATTGCATCTATGATCATGGCGCCATCCGTTGAGTTTTTCCCGCTGGTATAAGAGAATTTTTGAATAGGATTAATGGAATAGAGATTCACAAGCTCTTTCCATGAATTCATACTTTGGGAAGTCCAGTCACCATAAATCCTTCTGATGGTAGCTTTGCCATATTTGGAAACCTCTTCAATTGTTTCTTTTAATAATTTAGCCTGCGCATTATCACCATCGATAAGAATAGCGATATTAAATTTTTTGTCACTCATAATTGGGGTATTTCGTGAAACAATGAAGGCATATTTCGTTGTTTAATAATTTGTAAAATTTAATATACTCAAATTTTATGAGATAGGTTGAGTTTTTCATTTAAACTTTATTATTTTCTATTAATTACAGGATAATTGTGAACAAAAATTAAATAATGCTAAAAATTAATTTCCCTAAATTTGTGTATTAATATGGAACTTTCAATGCAGAATAAGCTTAAAATCATCAACGATCCCGTTCACGGATTCATCAAAATTCCTCACGAAATTTTATTCGATATCATCGAGCACCCCTATTTTCAAAGACTGAGAAGGATTTCTCAAACCGGATTATTAAACCTTATTTTTCCGGGGGCAACCCATACAAGATTTCATCATGCGTTAGGAGCAATGCACCTGATGTTTACTGCATTGGAAACCTTAAGACAAAAAGGAATTAAAATTTCTGAAGAAGAAGAAAAAGGAGCAATGCTGGCGATTTTAATGCACGATATCGGCCACGGACCCTTTTCCCATGCACTGGAAAGTATGCTGATGGACGACTGGCATCATGAAAATTTATCGCTTTTGCTGATGAACAGGCTGAATGATGAGTTTAATGGCGAACTGTCATTGGCTATTGAAATGTTCCGGGGCAAATACCACAGGAAATTTTTTAACCAGCTTATTTCTTCTCAGCTGGATGTGGACCGTTTGGATTATTTAAACCGCGACAGCTTTTTTACCGGCGTATCAGAAGGGAATATCAATACCCAAAGAATTATCTCTATGATGAATGTCTGTGACGAAGGAGAATTGGTGATTGATGCAAAAGGAATTTATTCCATTGAGAACTTTTTGGCAGCAAGAATGTTCATGTACTGGCAGGTATATTACCATAAAACCTCCGCTTTAGCAGAATTTATTCTGGTTAAAATCTTAGAAAGAGCAAAATATTTAGTGTCGCAGGGAATCGATCTGCCGGCAACGGAAAATCTGAAATATTTCTTATACCGCGAAAAAAGTGCGGCAACGGATGAAGACGTAGAAAGATTTACGCAGCTTGATGATAATGATGTCATTCAGGCGATGAAAGTATGGCAGAATTCTGACGATTTTATTTTATCTTATTGGTGTAAATGTGTGATCCAGAGAAACCTTCCCAAAACAATTGTTTCATCGCATCAGTTTGAAAAAGAATTCATTGAAGAAAAAATAATGAAGACGAATGAATTTTTTGGAATTGATAACGGAGTGGAATTGGTACACGAGATCAAAAGAAAACTTCTGCCATATGATACAGAAAAACAGCCTATTTATTTACTGCAAAAAAACGGTAGAAAAATACGATTGGAAGAGTCTGAAGATCAGCTTTTATCCGGATTGATGGTGAATAAAACGGTACGGTATATCTTAACTTTCCCCAGAGAAATCTTTAAAATAAATTCTTAAATAATATTAAAATTCACGATCCAAAACTAAAAAATGTTTGCGAATTATAGAATTTCTTATCTTTGCAGAATATGGAATTTACAGCTTCGCAAATTGCAAGTTTTATTGACGGAAAAATAATAGGTGACGAAACCGCACTTATTACTGGAGTTTCACCAATAGAGAATGGAGAATCCGGGCATCTGTCATTTATAGCACAAGAACGATTTTTACACTTTTTGGACACCTCAAAGTGCTCCGTACTTATTGTTTCGGAGGACCTTTTGGTTAAAGATAACTATACCCCCACCATTATTGCAGTAAAAGATGCCTATCTTGCTTTTCAGATTCTGATGAATCTGTACCAGGAGATGCAGGGCAGAAAAGATGGAATAGAAGACGGATCTTCTATACATGCTACCGCACTTATTGGAGAGAAAACGTATATTGGAGCGTTTACTTATGTTTCGGAAAAAGCGAAAATAGGAGAGGGTACTCAAATCTACCCCCACGTTTATATAGGAAAAGGAGTAAGAATCGGAAAGAACTGCAAAATTGACAGCGGAGCGAGAATTTATGATTATTGCATCATTGGTGATAATTGTGTGATTCATTCCAATACGGTAGTTGGTGGTGATGGTTTTGGTTTCCAGCCTACAGCTGACGGATTCAAGAAAATTCCTCAGCTGGGAAATGTTATCATTGAAGATGATGTGGAAATAGGATCAAACTGCAGCATCGACAGAGCTACGATAGGATCTACCATCATTGGTAAAGGAACTAAAATAGATAATCTGATCCAGATCGCACATAACGTAAAAATAGGCCAGAATAATGTGATTGCTGCGCAGGCGGGAATTGCAGGATCTACAACGATTGGAAACTGGAACCAGATTGGAGGACAGGTAGGAATCGTTGGGCATATCAATATTGGAAATCAGGTTAAAATTCAGGCACAAAGCGGCGTGAATAATAATATTGAAGATAAAGAGGTATTATACGGGTCTCCGGCAATTACAGCCTCTGACTTCCGCAGAAATTATGTTCATTTCAGGAATTTTACTGAAATTGTAAAAAGAATAAATAATCTTGAGGATAACTCAAAAGATCATACTAATGAGTGATATGCAAAAAACACTCCAGCAAGAAGTAACACTTTCTGGAATTGGCCTTCATACTGGTAAAGAAGTAAAACTGACCATTAAACCTGCTAAAGAGAATACAGGTTTCGTCTTTGTAAGAACAGATTTAGAGGGGCACCCTCAGGTCGAAGCTGATGTAAACTATGTGGTAGCAACAGAAAGAGGAACTACATTAGAAAAATTAGGCGTAAAAATCAATACTTGTGAGCATCTTCTGGCAGCTTTAGTGGGTTGTGACATAGATAACGCAATGTTGGAAATGGATGCTTCGGAACCCCCAATTTTAGATGGTTCTTCAAAGTTTTTTGTAGAAGCTATCGAAAGTGTGGGAATTGTAGAACAAGGTATTGCCAGAGAGTATTTGGTGGTAAAAGAAGTTCTTAGCTATAGTGATCCAGCAACGGGTTCGGAAATAACCATTATCCCTTCGGATAATTACGAAATTACAACCATGGTAGATTTTGGGACCAAAGTATTGGGGACTCAAAATGCTACGCTGAAAAATATTTCGGAATTTAAAGAAGAAATTTCATCGGCAAGAACTTTCAGCTTTCTACACGAATTAGAAATGCTTTTAGATCACGGTCTGATCAAAGGTGGGGACATCTCCAACGCGATCGTATATGTTGACAAAGATCTTACCCCGGAAACGACTGAAAAATTAAAAAAAGCATTTGGAAAAGACAATGTGTCTATTCGTCCAAATGGTATTCTTGATAATCTTAACCTGAACTATCCTAACGAAGCGGCAAGACACAAATTACTTGATGTAATCGGTGATCTGGCTTTAGCAGGAGTAAAAATAAAAGGAAAAGTTATCGCTAATAAACCTGGACATTTTGTTAATACCCAGTTCGCGAAAAAATTAAATCGCCAGTGGAAATTGCAGAAGAAAAAAAATGTTCCTGATTTTGACTTAACGAAAGAACCTGTTTTTGATATCAACGGAATTATGAAGCTGATGCCGCATAGACCACCGTTTTTATTGATAGACAAAATCCTTGAACTTTCAGATTCTCATGTAGTAGGATTGAAAAATGTCACCATGAACGAACCGTTCTTTGTTGGGCATTTTCCAAAAGAGCCGGTAATGCCGGGAGTTTTACAGGTTGAAGCACTTGCACAAACCGGAGGAATCCTGGTATTGGCAAGCGTTCCGGATCCGGAAAACTATTCTACCTATTTCATTAAAATTGATAAAGTAAAATTCAAGAAAAAGGTAGTGCCGGGAGATACTATCATTTTCAAAATAGAATTGATTGAACCAATCCGCAGAGGCATTGTACATATGCAGGGATATGGATATGTAGGAGATACCGTAGTGGTAGAAGCAGAGCTGATGGCTCAAGTTGCAAAAAATAAAGTTGATTAAATGATTCATCAATTAGCAGCCGTAGATAAACGTGCGAAAATCAGCAAAAATGTTATTGTAGAACCATTTACTACAATTGCAGGTGATGTGGAAATTGGAGAAGGAACGTGGATTGGACCCAATGTAACCATCATGGATGGGGCAAGAATTGGCAAAAACTGCAGGATTTTTCCAGGAACGGTAATTTCTGCGATTCCGCAGGATTTAAAGTTTGATGGGGAAGATACTCAGGTTATTATTGGCGACGATACGACCATCAGAGAGTGTGTAACGGTAAACAGGGGAACAAAAGCCCTGGGATTTACTAAAATAGGTGCAAACTGCCTGATAATGGCAACTTCTCACATTGCCCACGACTGTATTATTGGTGACCACGTTATCATCGTAAACGGATGCGGGATTGCGGGACATGTGGAAATTGGAGATTATACCGTAATGGGAGGTCTTTCTGCTGTGCATCAGTTCGGGAAAATCGGAAAACACGTGATGATTTCCGGAGGAACATTGGTAAGAAAAGATATTCCTCCTTACGTTAAAGTGGCAAGAGAACCGATGGCATACGCAGGAATCAATTCTGTAGGATTAAGAAGAAGAGGATTTACCAACGAAAGAATCTTCGAAATCCAAAAAATCTACAGAGCTATTTTCCAAATGAAAATGAATGTTTCACAGGCGATTTCCCATATTGAGAAAGAAATGCTTCCAACTGCTGAAAGAGATGAAATTCTTCAGTTTATCCAGAACTCTCCTAGAGGTATTGTAAAAGGATACGGAACAGGTAAGGAAAGCTAACATTTTCCTTACTATAAAAATCAGTTAAAAAAACAAAAGATAATATATAAATTAATGGCAACAAGTAACGATATAAGAAAAGGACTTTGCATCGAATTCAGCAATGATATTTTCAAGGTAATTGAATTTCTTCACGTAAAACCTGGAAAAGGACCTGCTTTCGTAAGAACAAAAATGAAATCAGTAACGAATGGAAAAGTTCTTGATAATACATTTTCTGCAGGGCACAAAATTGAAGAAGTAAAAGTAATTACAAGAAAATTCCAATATCTTTACGATGATGAGAATGGATTCCACTTCATGAACAATGACGATTTTTCTCAGCTTTATCTTGATAAAGAAATGATCGAAAACTCTCAGTTTATGAAAGCTGGTGAAGAAGTAACGATCATTCTGAAAGAGGCAGACGAAACGCCGCTTTCTGCAGAACTTCCTCAGTCAGTTTTCTTAGATGTTATTGAAGCTGATCCGGGTGTAAAAGGAAATACAGCAACCAATGCCCTGAAAAACGCTATCGTTGAAACAGGAGCAAGAGTAATGGTTCCTTTGTTCATTGAACCGGGAGACAGAATCAAAGTGAGTACAGAAGACGGTTCTTACTTAGAAAGAGTAAAATAATCAATAAAGTTTATAAAAATTCGGTTTGCACTAGCATTCCGAATTTTGTTTTATAAGAAAATTAATTGTTATGAAATTTCATTCTCCACAAAAACTTAAGACCATTGCATCACTCATCAATGCAAAATTTATTGGTCCTGAAGACTTTGAAATATTGGGAACTAATGAGATTCACATGGTACAGCCAGGAGATATCGTTTTTGTTAACCATCCCAAATACTATGATAAAGCCCTTAATTCTGCCGCTACGATCATCCTGATCGATAAAGAGGTGGAATGCCCGGAAGGTAAAGCCCTTTTGGTTTCTGATGACCCTTTCAGAGACTTTAATACAATCAATACCCACTTTACGAGAATATATAATTTCACCGAAGAACTGCATGATGTAGAAGTTGGAGAAGGTACTAAAATCCACTCTTCCGCAGTGATCGGTAATAATGTTAGGATCGGAAAAAATACCCTTATTTTCCCTAATGTAGTCATTGGAGACAGAACGGTTATTGGAGATAATGTCATCATTCAGTCCGGAACCATATTAGGCGGAGATGCTTTCTACTACAGAAAACTGAACGGAAATTTCGACAGGCTGATTTCTGTAGGAAATGTTATTGTTGAAAACAATGTTGAGATCGGAAACAACTGTACCATCGACAGAGGAGTGACAGATTCTACCGTTATCGGGGAAGGTTCTGTATTAGACAACCAGATACAGGTAGGGCATGACACCGTTATTGGAAAAAAATGCCTTATTGCTTCTCAGGTAGGAATCGCGGGCTGCTGTATCATTGGTGATGAGGTTACATTATGGGGACAGGTAGGCGTTGCATCAGGCAATACCATTGAAAGCGGATCTGTGATTCTTGGAAAAACAGGAGTCAATAGAGACCTTGAAAAAGGAACCTATATCGGGATGTTTGCCGAAGATTTTAAAACCTATCTGAAAAAAGAAGTAAAGCTGAGAAATCTCAAATAAACAAATTGGAAGCTTTTATCCAAAATCAAAGAAAATTAAGTAAATTTGTGAGCATTAATAAAAGTATAAATAAATTAAAACAACAATAAAATGTCAATTTTAGTAAACAAAGATTCTAAAGTAATTGTACAAGGATTTACAGGGAACGAAGGTACTTTCCATGCAGGCCAGATGATTGAATACGGAACCAATGTCGTAGGTGGTGTTACTCCAGGAAAAGGAGGTAGCGAGCACTTAGGAAAACCTGTATTCAACACGGTAGCTGATGCTGTTGAAAAAGCTGGAGCTAACGTAAGTATCATTTTCGTACCACCTGCATTTGCTGCAGATGCTATTATGGAAGCTGCAGAAGCAGGGATCAAAGTAATCGTATGTATTACTGAAGGTATTCCTGTAGCAGATATGGTAAAAGTAAAATCTTATATCGCTGACAGAGACTGCAGATTAATCGGTCCAAACTGTCCGGGAATTATTACTTCTGAAGAAGCTAAAATTGGTATTATGCCAGGTTTCGTTTTCAAAAAAGGAAAAGTAGGTATTGTTTCTAAATCAGGAACTTTAACTTATGAAGCTGCAGACCAGGTGGTAAAAGCTGGTTTCGGTGTTTCTACAGCAATCGGTATCGGTGGTGACCCAATCATCGGAACAACAACAAGAGAAGCTTTGGAATTATTCATCAACGATCCTGAAACTGAAGCGGTGGTAATGATCGGTGAAATTGGTGGCGGACTGGAAGCTGAAGCAGCAAGATGGTACAAAGCTAGCGGATCTACAAAACCAGTAGTAGGATTTATCGCAGGACAAACTGCTCCTAAAGGAAGAACAATGGGACACGCTGGTGCTATCGTAGGAGGTGATGAAGATACTGCTCAGGCAAAAATGCAGATCATGAGAGAAAACGGAATCAACGTAGTAGATTCTCCTGCTGATATCGGAGCAACTGTTGCGAAAATTTTAGCATAATTAAAAAACAAAACAATATGAAAAAACTTTTATTAGCCTCAGCATTGGCATTCTCTACTTTATCTTTCGCCCAGATTGATTTTTCAAGTACGAGATTTGGTGTCACTGCGGGAGGAAACTATTCCCGAGTAAGAAATGCCCACAATCCTTCAGGAGCAAGATTTGCTTTTCAGGGAGGTGCTTTAGCCTTAATCCCTGTAGGGAAATCTAACCAGTTTTTCATTCAGCCCGAAGTTACCTATTACGGAGCAGGAGAAACAGGAAAAGATAAAGATGCTAAAGGAAGAAGTGGATATGATGCAGTATATGCTAATAACTATCTGAGCGTGCCGATTTATTTTAAAGGCTATTTTTCAGAAGCTGAATCAGAGTTTTTTGGATTGGTAGGTCCTAGATTTAACTTTTTGGTAAGCCAAAATGTTAAAAACTCACCAGTAGGAAGAGAATATTATGACCCGGATGTTACTAATCCATTATATCCTGGAGTAACTGGAAAAGCTGCCAGTTTCAATTTCGGGATAGGATTGGGAGTTGGGTACAGCTACAAAAGACAGCTGGAATTAGCGCTGAAATATGATCTTGGTCTTTCCAATACATATCCAGGGCTTGATAACGAACCTAAAGGTACTACAAAATCCAAATCTGAACAGGTTATTAGTGTAACCCTAAGCTACATCTTTAAATAAAATTCTGTTTTCAGAAACATAAAAAATCCCAGGAAGAAATTCCCGGGATTTTTATTTTTATATAGATGTATCTTATCCTCTAATCCATTTCCAGAGCTCTTTTAAAGTAGCCTTATTTCCATACATTAAGATGCCTACCCTGTATATTTTTCCTGCCAGGAATATCATGAAAACAGTGGTAATCAGCAATAACGAAATAGAAAGTGCAATCTGCCAGGCCGGAACGCCAAAAGGAATCCTTGCAATCATCGCAACTGGCGAGGTAAAGGGAATAATAGACAGCCAGAAGCCCAGAGGACCATCAGGATTGTTCATTAAAGAAAAACTTCCATACATTCCCAACGTCAGCGGTAAAATAGCAAATAAAGTAAACTGCTGCGTTTCTGTCTCATTATCTACTGCAGAACCAATTGCAGCATATATTGAGCTGTAAAAGATATATCCTAACAGGAAAAAGACGATAAAGACAAAAATAATCAGCGGGAAATTCAGTTCCAGTAAACTGTGCGAAACCTGAGTTGCAATCTGGCCAATATCAAGTTTGCTCACCAATTCTTCATTGCCTCCCGGAATATTTTTCTGGAAAGGCGAAAAGCCCGTATTAAGAACCAATGCTCCAATAACCGACATGGTGATCCAGATCGTGAATTGTGTCAGAGCAACCAGCGTTACCCCTAAAATTTTTCCCATCATCAGCTCAAACGGCTTTACAGAAGAAATAATAATTTCAACCACACGGTTGTTTTTCTCCTCCAGAACACTTCTCATCACTCTTACCCCATAAATGATAATAAACATAAAGGTGACGTACATCAACACCATGCTTAAACCGGTTTTAACACCGAAAGAAAGATCCGAATCCTCTTTATTATTATCCGATACATTAATGGTTTTTAGCGTGAAATTTTTATCAAGATCATTAATTTGGGCTTGCTGGATTCCAAGTTGCTTGATTTTTTCTTTTTTGATGACGTTGATAATATCTGAAACGATTCTCTGCTTGGTATCAAAGCCGATCTTATTATTAACGACCAATCTTGTGCTGTGTTCCAGCTCATCAAAATTTTGACTCTTTAATTCCGGTAAAATCAAAATACCATCCAATGATTCGTTGCCTTTTAAATTATTGATCTTGGATTTTTCATCAGCTGCAGAAACAAAGACATAATTAAGTTTGTCATTGGATTTTAACTGGTCTTTGAAAAGTCCGCTTTTATCAACCACTTCAATAATGCTGTGTGATTCATTCGCTTTGAACATTAATCCTACCACAGCTCCGAATGCGATAATCATCACAGGAGCCAAAAGCGTCAATATAATGAAGGATTTTTTCTTAACCTGTGTAAGAAATTCCCTTTTTGTAATTAAAAAAATATTATTCATAAAAATTAAGGATGATTACTTACGGCATTAATAAACACTTCATTCATGCTGGGAATTTTTTCGTCAAATGATCTTACTTTTCCAACATTCACAAGATCCAGAATGATGCTGTTCTGATCACTGTTATTTTTTAAGTCAAAAGAAACCAGTTCATTTTCATGAGAAGAATTAAAAATCTCATACTTGGTTTTAAAATGTTCAAACTGGGCATCATCCACTTCAGAAAGCGTTACTCCGAAAATATTTTTCTTGAATTTTTCTCTCACATCAAAAACCTTTCCGTCGATGATTTTTTTAGAATTGTTGATTAGCGCTACATAATCACACATTTCCTCAACACTTTCCATTCTATGGGTAGAAAGGATAATCGTAGTGCCGTTATTTTTAAGATCGATGATCTGATCTTTGATAAGATTAGCATTCACAGGGTCAAAACCTGAAAAAGGCTCATCTAATATCAAAAGATGCGGTCGGTGAAGAACAGTTACTACAAACTGGATTTTCTGAGCCATCCCTTTTGAAAGTTCAGAGAGTTTTTTCTTCCACCATTGGTCGATATTCAGTTTTTCAAACCATTTTTTAGCTTCATTCAGCGCATCGTTTTTAGTCATTCCCTTTAATTCTCCGAAATAAAGGATCTGATCGCCCACGGTCATGTTTTTATATAACCCTCTTTCTTCCGGCATATAACCGATGTCGCGGATGTGGCTGGCGTTAAGCTTTTCTCCATTGATGAATACATCTCCGGAATCAGCCTGTGTAATCTGATTGATGATACGGATGAATGAAGTTTTTCCGGCTCCGTTGGGGCCTAAAAGACCATAAATGCTTGCGGGTGGGACGTGGATGCTGAAATCATCCAATGCGGTCTTTTTTCCTGCATTATAGGTCTTCGTAATATGTTCGGCTCTTAGCATTAAATTGTTTTTATAATGAGTATAAAAAAGTCCTGAAAGTTACGGAATAATTGAAATAGAAGTGCTGTAAAAGAAAAAATCCTGATGATTATCAGGATTTAAATTATTGTTTTACTATTTGAGTAACCTTTTGCGTATTGTCGCTTAGAATATAGCGGATCAAATATTTTCCGGGTTTTAATCTTTCAATATTAATTTCTCCGGAGTTCATGTTGACAGCATAATTGGCGACTTGGGTTCCTAAAATAGAATAAAAAGTCACACTCTTGATTCTTAATGCAGAATCTTTTGCCTTAATAATAAGGAAATCCTTTGCGGGATTTGGATAGGCAACCAGCACACCATCATCAGATTTCTGTGAGATGGAACCAGGCTCTCTAAGCTGAGCTTTAAAATTGTTGGAAAATCCAACAAAAGTGCCTAAAAATAAAAATAAAAGTAAAAGTTTTTTCATCAAATTATAATTTCTTAAATCTATTCTAACAAAATTAAATAATTCTATAATCTCCTGCAATAGTTTTTTATAGAACTTATAGTAAATTTGTAGAAACTTATTCAAAAAGTATTCCAAAAATGATACATTCAAGAAATAGAAGACTTAGAGTTAATGAATCTATCAGAAGTTTGGTAAGAGAAAATATTCTTACAACTGATGATTTTGTAATGCCAATCTTTGTAATGGAGGGCGAAAACAAACAGGAAGCGATCCCATCGATGCCTGGAATATTCAGGCGGAGCATAGATCTGACGGTGAAAGAGTGTAAAGAATTATTTTCGTTAGGAGTAAAATCTGTCAACCTCTACATGAAAGTGTCAGACCATCTGAAAGACAATACCGGTAAAGAAGCCTGGAACAAAGACGGATTGATGCAAACTACCATCAAAGCGATAAAAGATGCCGTTCCGGGAATGATCATCATGCCGGATGTTGCCCTGGATCCTTATTCCATCTACGGACACGACGGAATCATCGAAAATGGAAAAATCCTGAATGATGCTACCAACGATGCTCTGGCAAGAATGTCCGTATCCCATGCCGAGGCAGGAGCTGACATTGTGGCACCCAGTGACATGATGGATGGCAGAGTCCTGGCGATCCGTGAAGCGTTGGAAGACAGCGGATTTACTGATGTGGGAATTTTAAGTTACTCAGCAAAATATGCAAGTTCTTTCTATGGGCCTTTCAGAAGTGCTTTAGACAGTGCTCCAAAAGATGAGATGGAAATTCCAAAAGATAAAAAAACCTATCAGATGGATTTCCACAATTCCCGTGAAGCGTTGAATGAAGTATTTAAAGATATCGAAGAAGGAGCAGACATTATCATGATCAAACCGGGACTTCCATACCTGGATATTGTTTCCAAGGTGCGTGAAGTGATTGATCTTCCTATTGCAGTGTATAACGTAAGCGGAGAATATGCCATGGTGAAAGCAGCTGCCCAAAACGGCTGGCTGGATAACGACAAAACAATTATTGAAAGCTTAACGTGCTTCAAAAGAGCTGGTGCAGACCTGATCTTTACCTATTTCGCTAAAGAAGCAGCAATACTTTTAAATAAATAATTATAAGCAATGATATAAGAAAAAACACCTCAAATTGAGGTGTTTTTCTATTTTTTATCCAAAACAGGCATTATAATGTGGCTTTCCTGGAACAATAGGATCCTTGCCACTATTATCATATACACAAATATTGGAAGGACATAAGAACCATCCCGACTCGCAGTGACCGTTTGCGTCAGGCTGTCTAATGTTTCCACCATTAATCTGCTTTAGATCTTTTTTTGTTAATTTTTTCATAGTAAAGTTGATTAGGTTAAGATCTCTAAGATAGTTAAAATATGTCACATAATGTTGAAATCTTTCCCCTTCGTAAATTTTGCTGCAAAAGGAGCCTGGTTTCCGGAATATTTTAATACAAAATGCTGCGTTGTGCCCGTATCAATTTTAGCATCAACTTCTACATCCTTTGTTTGAAAACTTACGTCAAGTTTTACTCCGGATTCTTTTTCCAGGAATATTTCAACGCTTTCTGCATAAAATAACGAAGTACTCAGATAATTGAACTTAATGTTTTTTCTGTACGATTTGGATTCATTTTGGGTAAAGGCAGAATAATTTTTTAAAATTTCAATTCCCGGAGAGTCAATATTCGTAATTCTGGCTTTGGTAACGCCATTCACCCGTACCGAAAAGTTTTTGGCACTTTTAATATTTCCGTTAACCCCAATATTGAATAAAGAAGGTAGGGAAAGACCATATTCGATCATATTGTCTTTGGTAAATTCAAAATCAGGAATTAGCGCCTGATGTTTTGGGGTCTTGATTAGCTGGTTTTTAACGATAGCCAGATTTTCACCGGAAAATAAAAATCCAATCAGGTTGTTTTCTGTCGTTCTCCAGTTTCTTCCGTTCCATTCAAAAATTTCACACAACAGAGTGTCGGCGGAAGAGTGGGGAAGTAATTCCATATCCTGCCATTTGAATACTTCTTTGGCGTAGGGTCTGCGGTTGGTAATATTAATGCCCAGATCTAAAGCAAGAAGATCGGTCAGGTCTTGATTATTTTCCATAATGCATGGTTCTTAGTTCGTGTCATAAAATTATAGAAATAAAATAGAAATGCAGTAGATCTTAATACAAACTTATTTTGCAGTTAAGCCTTCTTCCATATAGACCGCTATTTAATTTTTTGTAGTGTATTTATTGTTTTGATAAGTCAAAAAAAAAAATGTATTGATGATTAAACTTTAAAAAAGCGAAAAATATATTGACTTGGATAAAGAAGTAAAAAACCACAAAACTTAAGGCTATTAATCAGTTTCTGTATTGAGTAATAATAACAAAAATCATGATAATTAAAATTTAATTACAATAATATTTTGAATAAAATATATAATTAGCAAAAAATAATTACTTTTGAGCCAAAATTATTAACGATATAAGTGAGGCTTTATGTAATGGTTATTTAGGATTTTCTACTAAAAACACCACAGAATATACTTTTGTAACCATAAAAGAGGCACACTAAAAATTAGATTCAGAGGAAAACTTAGTATTCCTTCTGATGTAGGTAGTAATGCTTGGCTGAGTCAAGTATTATAAATTAAAAAAACAACACAACATGAGAAAAATTTATTCAATTAGTCTAGTACTATTGACTGCGGTTTTATCCGCTCAAACAGGTATCAATACCGCTGAACCAAAAGCTACATTAGACGTTACCGGTTCACCATCAGATGCCAATCGTTTTGATGGTATTATCGCTCCAAGAATTACCGGAAATCAATTAAAATTAAAAACGTACACCGCCGATCAGAACGGAGCATTGGTTTATGTGACGGCTGCTGCAGATAATCCGCTTGCTACCGATCAGACTGCCAATGTTACAAGTAATGGGTACTATTATTTCGATGCCTTGATTTTAAAATGGGTGAAACAAAATTTTCCAGATCCGAAAAATATGGAACCCTGGAGAATACAAGGCACCGTAAACCCAGCTTATGAAAATATCGAAGACATTTATCAAAAAGGTAAAGTTGCTATCGGTATCGACGAAACCTTTGTACCCACCAAACAATTAGAAGTCGTTGGTGATTTCAAAACAGAAGCGAATATAGGGGGCCGCGCCATTGGTATTGAAACAAATTTTATGGGATCGGGAGTTAGTATTTTATACAATGCGGATAATATAACCAATCCAACAGATATTGGAATGATCCAAATCCAACAGAATTCTATCCACCAGGTCGCACAGTCACCGACCAATATAGGAGCCTTACAGGTTACACCGGGTATTGTAGATATTCAGGCTGGTGGTTCTGGATTTACCGACCAATCTTCTGTTATGCAGATATATGAAAATCAGGTTTCTTTAATAAGTCAAAAATCAAATCAGGATAATCAATCTGCTGTTCACGTTCGCGAACTAGATGGTGTTCAGTTTGAGTTTGGGAAAACGGCGACTCCTACGGAAGGAAGCTATATTTTTCCTAAGACAGGGGGGAAAGCAAATCAGATTTTGGTAACGAATGGAGGAACTGCAGGAAATGGAATTAATGCTCAATTATCCTGGGCTAATATTGGTTCTGTAGCCGTTAATATCAGAACTTTTTCGGGAACAGTACAAGATACAGATGATACCGTTATTGCAACGGGTCCTATTAATTTGCCGGGTGCCACATCATTGAACAA
The DNA here is from genome assembly GCF_000737705.1 of Chryseobacterium soli. Classification (GTDB taxonomy): domain Bacteria; phylum Bacteroidota; class Bacteroidia; order Flavobacteriales; family Weeksellaceae; genus Chryseobacterium; species Chryseobacterium soli. The sequence goes on from NZ_JPRH01000002.1 coordinate 194,924, forward strand.
AGGAAAAATTTATAAAATGTATATGGGTATTAATTCCAATATACTTATTTCCGGAAGTATTTCTTTTCTAGGAAATGTCTCTTCTAATTGGACACTTAATGATACTGTCGGAAACCGGGGGATTACTTTACAAAGCGATGGGTCCAATTGGATAGTTATAGGTAGAGCTAATTAAAAATAATGGATTTTCTTTTTTCGTTTAAATAGATATATTATACATGCTGTACATTGAGAATGTCTGGTGAACTCTGTTTTAATATAAAGTTTGAATTCAAAAAAACTTTATCTTTGCTGCTATGATTTTACGAGGAGAAAACTTAATCAAAGAATACGGTCCTAAAAAAGTTGTAAAAGGCGTTTCTGTACAGGTTCAGCAGGGAGAAATTGTAGGTCTGCTCGGTCCGAACGGAGCAGGAAAAACCACATCGTTCTATATGATTGTAGGACTGGTTAAGCCGACTTCTGGAAAAATTTTCCTGGACAAACAGGAAATTACAACGGATGCAATGTACCGAAGAGCTCAAAAAGGTATCGGATATCTGGCTCAGGAAGCTTCTATTTTCAGGAAACTGTCTGTAGAAGAAAATATCATGGGGGTATTGCAGCTTACCAAATTGTCAAAGCGCGAACAGCAGATCAAATGTGATGAGCTGATCGAAGAATTTTCATTACAGCATGTCCGCAAAAACAGAGGAGATCTTCTTTCGGGAGGAGAAAGGAGAAGAACGGAGATTGCACGTTGTTTAGCAACCAGTCCGAACTTCATTCTGTTAGATGAACCTTTTGCGGGAGTTGACCCCATTGCCGTAGAAGATATTCAGAAAATTGTACGAAGCTTGGTAGATAAAAATATCGGAATTCTTATTACCGACCACAACGTACAGCAGACCCTGGCGATTACAAACAAAACGTATATCATGTTTGAAGGGAAAATACTGAAAGAAGGATTGCCGGAAGATCTTGCCAATGATCCACAGGTAAGGGAAGCTTATCTTGGGGAGAATTTCGTATATCAGAGTATCTTAGACAAGCCGAAAAGTAAAAAGTATGCTTATAATATCTGGGCAGGAAATTTTGATTCAAAATCTCAGCTTCAGGGATTTGTAGATGAAAACTTTTCGCAGTATGATGATCTGAGATTGATGTACGGGTTTGAGGATATGAGTTTTGCATCATTAGCAAATTCTGAGATTGAACATATCTTCAACGAAGTAGTTGATAAGAATGCCAACAATTCATTTGTGTTTCAGAAAAAAGAAATTACGTCACAATATTCACTGGAGCAGGCAGAAGCTGAATCTAAAGCAGCAGGAAAGTCTGAACTGCACTATGTTACGACGTATTTTTATGAAGGTTAATCTAGACCTGATGTAAAAAAAGTGAAGCAATTTATTTGCTGAAAATTATAATAAAACGTACCTTTTCTTTCCGGAAACAGTACGTTTTTTATTTTTAATCATTCTTTTATGGCAAAACCCTTTAACAGAACCATCACCTTATTTGGAATTTATAAACAGCTGGTTCCTTTCATAAAACCGTATCGTTTAATGATCTACGGAACCCTGTTTCTTACTTTTTTGGGGGCTCTCGCCGCCCAGGTCAACCCAATTGTTCTGAAATATACCGTAGATGAGGTTACCAAGCTCACCCAGCTTCCGCATCCGATGTCTGAAGGAATTCATGTGCTGGTTATTATTTCCATTATTTTACTGGGAAAAGAACTGCTTAACATTTTTATCAATTTCGGACAGAAATTTTATGGTGAAAAAATAAGGATTAACGTAAGCTCTGTGCTGGCACAATCAGCGATTGACAAAATATTAACTTACAGAGTTGCCTATTTTAATGATGAAAACCATGAGTCAGGAAAATTACAGATACGAATAGACCGTGGAATTGAAAGTTTAACGAAACTTGTTCAGAACTTTTTTATAGACATACTTCCCCTTTTCTCTAATGCAATTATTGCTTTAATCATCATGTACATGCAGAATGTGTATGTGGGAATGGTTTCTACGATTATTGTTCCGATCTTTTTTTATATAAGTTCTCTGCAGGCAAAAAAATTGGGCGGAGTCCGCCGTCAGCTCAGGAATCAGCGTGAGAAGAAAACTTCAGGTCTTTTAAACCTGATCAATTCCATTATGGTGATCAAAAGTTTTGTACGGGAAAAATTTGAAGGAAAGAAACAATATGATCTTCAGATGCAGTTGATGGAAAGCCAAATGTTCACAAGAAAAACCAACTTTATCTACGATGGGTTGAAAACTTTTTTAGAACAGTTTGGAGTGGTGCTAATTATTCTTTTAACGGTTTATCTGGTACTGGATCAGCAGATGACGATTGGAGCGATTATGCTTCATATCATGCTTTTTAATAATGTTTCAGCACCGATACGCCAGCTGCACAGGATTTATGATGATATGAATGATGCCATGATTTACGCTGAAGGATATTTTGACATTTTGAATGCAGATCAGGAAGTAGAAGAAAACGGAACCTTTGTTGAAAAGAAAATTATAGGAACTTTTGAACTTAAAAATGTAGATTTCACGTATCCCAACGGTACAAAGGCATTGCATGGTGTTTCTATGAAGATTGAAAATGGAAAAACTACCGCCCTGGTCGGATTAAGCGGTGCCGGAAAATCAACAATCATTAATCTTTTGTGTAAATTTTATCTGCCGGATTCCGGAGAAATCTTGCTGGATGGAGTGAATTTAAATGAATTCGAAAATACTTTTCTCAGAAGCGACCTTGGGCTTGTTCTTCAAAGAAACCATATTTTCCAGGGAAGTATAGAAGATAATATCCGATACGGAAATATGAATGCCAGCTTTGAAGAAATTGAAGAAGCGGCTAAAAAAGCCTACTTACATGATCAGATCTTGGATCTTCCGGAAAAATATCAGCATGATGCCACACAGCTTTCAGGAGGTCAGCAGCAACGAATTGCCATTGCAAGATTGTTTTTAAAAGATCCGCCTATTATTTTTCTGGATGAGCCTACTGCCAGCCTTGATGCGATTGCTACTGAGCAAATCAAAAATTCCCTGGATGCGATAAAAGAAGGAAGGACTGTTGTGATTATTTCCCATTCTTTATCTCAAATTTTAGATTCAGATAAAATTTATGTCATGAAAAAAGGGATGGTAGTAGAAAGCGGAACCCATGATGAACTCTATGGAAAAGACGGAACTTACCGTGAAATTTTTGATGCTTCGGCGAGAAGTCTTAATTTAGACCGTTTGGTAAAAACGTATAAGGAGGACTAATGAACGACCATTATTTAAAAAAAATAGACCGGGTAACAGCGATTCTTACCCAGTTGCAGTCCAAACCTTTGGTAAGAGCACAGGATCTCGCTGAAAAATTTGAGGTAAGCATCCGCACAATTTACCGGGATGTTAAAACACTGGAAAATGCTGGAATTCCCATTATAGGAGAAGCGGGAAACGGCTATTCTCTGATGGATGGTTATAAGCTTCCGCCTGTGATGTTTACAAAAGAAGAAGTGCTAAGTTTTATCACTGCCGAGAAACTGATGCAGAAATTTTTACATCAAAGTTTGGGAAATCATTACCAGACAGCCATGGAAAAGGTTAGATCAGTATTAAAATATTCAGATAAAGATTTAATTCAGAATATTGAAAAGCAAATCGATGTTTTTAATTATCATCCCAGAACAGAAGATCATATCCGGAATATCATTCCCATCATCCTTGAAAGTATTGCTGAAAAGAAACAGCTGCAGGTGGAATATAAAACGGTTGAGGAAAAAATATCTTCGAGAACCATTGAAGTAGTGGGTGTTTTTTTTGAATTTAATTATTGGTATGTGATGGCTTTCTGTACGTTGAGAAATGATTTCAGACAGTTTCGGGTAGACCGGATTCTGGGGATTTTTAAAACCCAGCACCCTTTTTTACAGGAATATGGCCAGATCAATGATTACAGGCAGAATCCCAGCGGAAATAAAACAAAGGTCAGACTTTTGGTCGATAAAAAAATCATTGGCCATCTCGTTAATTCTAAAAAATATTACGGATTAACGGAAGAAATTGAAACCGAAAACGGAATTGAGCTCACTTTTGAAACCGATTGGATCAAAGAAGGATTTCCCCGTTGGCTAATTACCTTTGCAGATTATGCGGATGTTTTAGAACCGGAATCTTTAAAAATCAGCCTAAAAGAATTGATTACCCGTATTTCAAATAAATTATAAAATATTTTAACCATTCAAAAATAGATCAGTTAAATAAAAACAAAACTTTCAGAGCAATCCTCTGAAAGTTTTTTATTGTGAAATGATTGGATTCGGCATTTTATGCTGTGTCAGCATTTTTAACTTTAATAAAGCCATTAAAGATCCTAAAATCTCTCCCAAAAAAAAGGGGGTTCAATTCCTAAGGCTCTTAAATAAACGAATCCCTGACCTCTGTGGTGAATTTCATTATCAATAAAGTAAAGAATATTCTGGTACACCGGGAATTCATACTGTCCAAATAAATTGAACGTTTCCTGAAAACGCTCCTCAGAAATCATATTGAAATAATGGTTGATTACTTCTGTTTCTTCGTCCCACTTTTTTAATAGCTCTGCCTTATTTGTAGGAACAAAGGCATCTTCATGATATGCTTCTGTCGTTTTTTCATTAATTCCTTTCAAAGCAGGTCCTCCGATTCCGATTAATTCCACTGCCAGCTTTGCAAAAGGCCTCATGCCTCCGATGGAGAATTCAAATAAATCTTTTTCCGGAAACATTTCGATTGTTCTTCTGGTCAGATTTCTGTGTCCTTGCCAGTGCTCTAATAATTGTTCAGAAGTAATGAATTGTTTTGTTGCTGTTGTGGTAGTTGTCATAATAGTTTTGTTTAGTTTGTTATTGTTGAAACAAAGGTAAGACAGGGTAATGACAACAGTTTGTCAGTAGGTTTTTTGAACATGGAAAAAATATTTTTTTATTTTCAAATAAAGAGGTTGCCTTTGCCGTTTAGGTTAATATCGTTTTACATTAAATGTAGAGGTAGATAAATAATTTGTGGATGACCGGTTTTAATCGGTCATTTTTTTATGGATGTATTGCTGCAGGCCAGTTCACAATATTTCAGGCTAAGATTTGTGAGCATAATTTTAATAAAGTAATTTAGTAGTATGAAAATTTATACTAAAACAGGAGATAAAGGGCAAACTGCTTTGTATGGCGGTACCAGGGTTTCTAAAGCCAGCGCCAGGGTAGAGAGCTACGGAAATATTGATGAATTAAATTCATTCATCGGAATTGCAAAAAGCCATATAGAAGATACCGAAGTTTTGAGACAGTTGAAAAAAATTCAGTTTGATCTTTTCACGGTAGGTTCAGAAGCGGCGACACCGGTAGATAAGTTAATGCTGGCCAACGGAAAATCACGTTTGCCATTGATTATTGCTGATACTGAAATTGAAGAGCTTGAGCAGTGGATGGATGCTTTTGATGAAAAACTGGAACCGCTTCAATATTTTATTCTTCCCGGTGGTGGAAAACCTGCTACTTTTTTACATGCCGCAAGAACCATCTGCAGAAGAGCAGAACGTTCATTGGTTTTCTTAAACGAGGCAGAAGAAGTACGTCCTGAGCTGATTAAATATCTTAACAGACTTTCAGACTATCTTTTTGTGTTGGCAAGATACATTTCAAAAATCAACAACGAACCGGAAGAATACTGGAATCCGAATGAAAGATAAAGCATTACTTTTCATCAACGGAGAACCTCCCGCTTCTCTTCCGAATCCGGAGCATTATGGATTGATTGCCTGTACAGACGGCGCATTTCATTACCTGAAAAAATTAGGTTTTCCTTTAGAACGGATCGATTTTATTTCAGGAGATTTTGATTCACATTCGGGATCCGATGAAGAAGTGTACGAGGACAAATTTATTCTTACCCTCGATCAGGATAAAACAGATTTTCATAAAGCATTGGAAATCATCATGGAAAAAGGCTTTCAATCTATTGATGTGTTAGGAGCAAGTGGAGGGGAACAGGATCATTTTTTAGGAAATCTTACCGTTGCCTATACATTTAAAGATCAGCTGAATATCAAATTTTATGATGAATTTTCAGAGTATTATTTTGTTCCGAATAATTTTACATTGAAAAACGTAAAAAAAAGGATGATCTCTCTGTATCCGTTTCCTTCCGTAGAAAACATTACTACAAAAGGATTAAACTGGCCTCTAACCAAAGGAAATTTGAGCATTACCTCAAGAATAGGAACCCGCAATTTTGCGATTGAAGATGAGGTTTCTATTGAATATGAATCAGGAGATCTTTTATTTTTTGTAGGAATCAATGAAATAGAATATCCGGCGATCTATTAAAATGGTCTTATAATATTAAACAATACATATTCAATCAATGGGCTTAACCCATTTAAAACCCCATGTAAATTTTCAATTATTGAAAAACCCAATTAAAATATCATTTCTCATCCTCTCATTATTCTGTATTTTTTCATGTAAAGTACAACAGTTTTCTGCGCCTGAATATGGCAAAAACGAAACAGAAAATCAGTTTGCGATTAAAAAGGTAAACAACTTTAGAACGGTAGGAAATATTAAAAATACCGAAGGAAAAACATTAAAAGAAGGGAAGTTATACCGAAGCGGGCATCTTCATCAACTAAAAAACAATTCTTTTAAGGAACTTGAAAGACTAGGAATTAAAGAGATTATCGATCTTAGAAATAAAAAAGAAATAGCTGATAAACCTGATCATCTTCCTGAAAATATGGTGTATAAAAACTATTCTGCTTTTGAAGACCAGGGCGATCAGTTGTCACAGGCTAAAAAATTAGTTTTAAAAGGAAAAGTAAATGGTTCCGATGCCAACAAAAGAATGCTGGATTTTTATAAAGATTATGTCACCGAAAATCCGGAAATAATAAAGAAAATTATTACAGAAATTCTGGAATCCGATCATCCGGTTCTGTATCACTGTACGGCCGGGAAAGATAGAACGGGGATTATTACAGCCTTAATTCTGACCATTTTAAAGTTTGATAAAGAAACGATTTACAACGATTATCTCTTGTCTAATAATCTCAGGAAAAAACTCGTTCAGAAAAGATTGAACCTTGCTGATCATTTACATTTCATATATCCTAAAATGGATATAAAAGTTCTTGAAAAATTAAGCTGGATCGAAAGCGATTATTTAGATGCGGCTTTTGATGAAATTAATAAGAAATATGGTTCAATGGATATTTATATTCAACAGGTATTGGGGATTTCTGAAAATAAAAGACAACAATATATTCAAAAGTTCACTTATTGATAATTTTACTGAATTTTTTGCGGTATTACTAATAGAAATTTATAATAAATTTAACACCAAAAAATCAAAGTTTTTTAGCAATTTTGCATTCTTAATTCACTTGTCAAAAAATGAAAATAAAATACTCGGAACTTATTGATCAGACATTGTATTTTCCTACCGAAGAATTTAATGTTTCTGAGAACAATTTGTTGTTTCACGATATTCCTTTAATGGAAGTTGTTGAAAAGTTTGGAACTCCTTTAAAGGTTAGTTACCTCCCGAAGATTTCTCAAAATATTCAGAAAGCAAAAAGCTGGTTTAAAGAAGCCTTTGAGAAAACCGATTATAAAAAGAACTACAGATACTGCTACTGTACAAAATCCAGTCATTTCAATTTTGTGATTGAAGAAGCTTTGAAGAATGATATTTCTATGGAAACTTCTTCTGCGTATGACATGGATATCGTAAAAGCACTTTACAAAAAAGGTAAGGTAAGCAAAGATATTGAAGTGATCTGTAACGGATTCAAAACGGATGATTATCTGGCTAAGATTTCGGATATGATCAACAGCGGTTTTGAAAATATTACTCCGATTCTGGATAATTACCGTGAGCTGGATAAGCTTACAGAAAGTATCGACACGACTTTCGATATCGGAATCAGAATCGCTTCTGAAGAAGAACCGAAGTTCGAATTCTATACCTCAAGATTAGGAATCGGATATAAAGATATCATTCCTTACTACAGCCAAAAAATTGCCGAGCACCCGAATGCAAGACTGAAAATGCTTCACTTCTTCATCAATACCGGGATCAAAGACACGGCATATTACTGGAACGAATTGTATAAATGTCTTCGTGTATACGCCCGTTTGAAGAAAATTGCACCGGAAGTAAATTCATTGAATATCGGTGGTGGTTTCCCTATCAAAACATCTTTACAGTTCGATTATGATTACCAATACATGGTTGAAGAGATTGTATCGCAAATCAAAAAATTCTGTGAAGAAGAAGGAGTAGAAGAGCCTAATATCTATACGGAATTCGGAAGTTTTACGGTTGGAGAAAGCGGTGCGAATATTTATAAAATTATTTCTCAGAAACGTCAGAATGACAGAGAAAAGTGGAATATGATCGATTCTTCTTTCATGACTACACTTCCTGATACCTGGGCGATTTCAAGACACTTTATCATGCTTCCGCTGAACCGTTGGGATGATACTTACGAAAGAGTATTCTTAGGAGGTCTTACCTGTGATTCAGATGATTATTATAACTCTGAACAGCATACCAATGCGATTTATCTGCCTGTTTTCAGTGATACGAAGCCTTTATATATCGGTTTTTTCCATACTGGAGCTTATCAGGAAACGATCGGTGGTTACGGCGGTGTTCACCATTGTCTGATGCCTCAGCCGAGACATATTCTGATTCAGAAAGATGAAAATGGAGAATTCCAGTATGAGATTTTCCGTGAAAGACAGGAACCTGAAGATGTTTTAAAACTTCTGGGATATTAATTGAATACGTTTGTCATTACTGGAAAATGACGAGAAAAATAAACAAAACAGCCATCAATCTGATGGCTGTTTTTATTTAAAATATGTGGATATCTTATCAAGTTCCAATTCAGAATAATCTGATACGGTAATATTGGCTAACGTGTAATCTTGATTAACAGAATGCTCACTTTTATAGGCGGCACAAAAAATATGGGCTCTGTGGGCGGCTAAAATCCCGTTGGTAGAATCTTCAATTACCATACAGTTTTCGAGAGGTTCACCTGCCATTTCAGCGGCTAGAAGGAAAACTTCAGGATGAGGTTTGGATTCTTTAAGTTCAGCACCGCTTATTTTCCCGTTGAAATATTTTTCCAGACCAAATTTTTCAAAAACCATGTTGATGGTTGCCATGCTGGCAGATGAAGCAATGATTAGTTGTATCCCATTTTCATAATAATGTTCAATTAATTTTCTTACCCCTGGAATAAGGTCAAATCCAGCATCGTGGTAGAAATAATCCTTGAAATACACTCTTTTTCTGTTAGTGAGATCTTCGTGGCTTTGATCCAGATTATATTTTTCAATTAAAGTAGTGGAAACTTTTTTGGTTGAATATCCTGTGAATGAAGTGTATAAATCCTCGGAAACTTCAATGCCCAGGTCCTTAAACATGTTGAAATAAGCTTTTCTGTGCAGCGGTTCTGTATCTACAATCACCCCGTCCATATCGAAAAGCACAGCTTTTAATGACATATTGAAAAATTTTACTGTAAAAATAGGAAACATAACCCGAAACGAATCGTAAAGTATTCATAAAATATTTCTCATAAACGTAAATTCAACTATCTTTGAACCATCAATTTTTTATCATTTAAAACATGAAAACATACGCAGGAATTCCTGAAGAAAATGCATCATTAGAAAATTCGAAAGTAATGTTGGTAACGGTTCCTTACGATGGAACCTCAACATGGGGAAAAGGAGCTGATAAAGGTCCGGCATTATTCCTTGATGCTTCTGAAAATATGGAGCTTTATGACATCGAAACCAATACAGAACCTTATTTGGAAGGGGTATACCTGGGTGGAGAAATTTCTGAAAATTCTACTCCTGAAGCAATGACAGAAGCTGTTTACCAAAAAACAAAAGAGCTTTTGGAAAATGATGGAAAGTTGTTTACCCTTTTTGGTGGTGAACATTCTGTATCCATCGGTTCTATCCGTGCTGTCGGAGAAAAATATGAAAATCTTACCGTACTTCAGCTGGATGCTCATACAGACTTGCGTCCTGAATTCCACGGATCTACTTCCAACCATGCCTGTGCAGTGTACGAAGCCCGTCAGAAGCATAACCTGGTTCAGGTGGGAATCCGTTCTATGGATGTTGAAGAATACCAGTATTTACCGGAAGGACAGGTGTTTTTTGCTCATGCAATTGCGGTAAATGATAACTGGATCAATGATGTATTGGAAAAAGTGTCAGGAAACGTTTATATTACGATAGATCTGGATGCTTTTGACCCATCGATTGCGCCATCTACAGGAACTCCTGAACCAGGCGGATTGCAATGGTATCCAACGTTGGAATTATTAAGAAAAGTATTTGAAAAATGTAATGTAGTTGCCTTTGATATTGTAGAATTAATGGATTCTCCAATGGCTAAACCAAGTGCATTCCTGGCAGCGAAACTTTATTACAAAATGTTAGCGTATTATCACATTAACCAAGACTAAAATTCCGCAGGAATCGGATTTTTTCTGTCGGATATTCTTAGGAAATTTGTGAGATAAAACAAAATGATATGTCTACACAAAGTCAAATCGATTACAACAGAATTGCTCAGGCAATAGAATATATCCAGAGTAATTTTAAACTTCAGCCGAGTTTGGAGGAAGTTGCTGAGAAAATTCACTTAAGCCCCGCTCATTTCCAGAAAATATTTACGGATTGGGCAGGAACGAGTCCGAAGAAATTTTTGCAGTTCATTAGTCTTGAACATGCTAAAAATTTACTGAAGGAAGAAAAAGCAAGTTTATTTGATACCGCATACGAGACAGGCTTATCAAGCACGAGCAGATTGCATGATCTGTTTGTGAATATTGAAGGAATGTCCCCGGCAGAATATAAAAACGGAGGAAAAAGCCTTAGTATTAATTACAGTTTTTCTGAAAGTCCTTTCGGAAATGTAATTGCAGCTTCCACAGAAAAAGGAATCTGTTACATGGCTTTTGAAAACGATAAAGAAACAGCATTAGGAATTTTGAAATCTAAATTTCCTAATGCTTCTTTTTTTGAAAAACAGGATGAACTGCAGAAAAATGCGTTGTCTATTTTCAATACAGACTGGACGAAACTCAATACCGTCAAATTACATTTAAAAGGAACCGATTTCCAGCTTAAAGTATGGGAAAGCCTCCTTTCTATCCCAATGGGAAAATTATCTACTTACGGAAACTTGGCGGAGAAAATTGGAAATTCCAAAGCTTCCAGAGCAGTCGGAACAGCCATTGGGAGCAATCCTGTAGCATTTCTGATTCCCTGCCATCGTGTGATTCAATCTTCGGGTACTATTGGTGGATATATGTGGGGAAGTGAGAGAAAACAGCTGATTATAGGCTGGGAAAGTTCTCATGTGTATTCTGAAAATTTACTAGCACATTGATTTTGTTTAAACCATTAAGATATATTAAGTTGTTAAGAATCTAACATCAATAGAAAGGGGTTTTAGCCTGTTAATTTTTAAACCACCCCGTCAAATCTTTGATTTGCCACCCCTCCGGAGGAGGGGAATATGACCCACGAATATAAGATTGGTTTAATGATTCCCTTATTATTCTTAAAAAAATAAAGTTCTTAATGGTTATATTTTTAACTCGTGCAGAGTATTCAGATTCCTAATATTTTTACCTTATATATCCTTTTTATCCAATATAATTTAATTTTAAAATAATCAAAAATGATGAGCCTATTCGAAGATTTATCAGCGTTCCCGATCAATATACTTCCCAATGATGGAACCGTTCACTATTACAGAAAGGTTTTTTCTAATGAAGAATCGGTTTCCTATTATGATTATTTATTCAATCAGATTCCCTGGGAAAATGATGAAGCGGTGATCTTTGGAAAATTGATCCTAACGAAAAGAAAAGTCGCCTGGTTTGGAGAAAAAGCATTTGAATATACTTATTCAAACAGAACAAAATATGCCAGGATATGGACTCCCGAACTGTTGATGCTAAAACAGAAATGTGAGGACGTTTCAGGAGAAACTTATAACTCCTGTCTGTTGAATTTATACCACGACGGAAGCGAAGGAATGGCCTACCACAGCGATGGAGAAAAAGATCTTAAGAAACACGGAGCTATTGCTTCTTTAACCTTTGGAGCGGAAAGAAAGTTTTTGTTTAAACATAAAAATACCAAAGAAAAAGTGGAAGTTTTCCTGGAAAACGGAAGTTTGCTGGTTATGAAAGGAACCACTCAGGATCACTGGATGCACCGCCTTCCACCAACAACCAAAGTAAAAACTCCCAGAGTGAATCTTACTTTCAGAACGATTGAAGAGTAAGTACTGGAAACTTTAGATAAGAATAAAAAAAGCTGTATCGATTTTGATACAGCTTTTTATTTTTATTTAATGACATCAGCTTCTATGAAACTGTCGCCGTAGACTTTGATAAAGGCTTTTGTATAATCCTCTTTTGTCGCCATATTCGGATTTGCCATAAATTTCTGAGGGTTGACAGAGAAAAGCGGAAACCACGTACTGCTGATCTGGATCTGAATTTTATGTCCCTTTTTAAAAGTATGGACCACATCCTGAAGCCTGAAATTGACTGCCGTTTTTTGGTTGGCAACCAATGCTTCTCCTTTTTCACGTGAATTCCTGAATCTTGCAGGCATGATCTCACTTCTTACCATCTGATGGTAATTGGCATATACCACACCATCTTTCTTTTCCACAGGCTTAAAATCTTCCGGATAAACGTCGATAAGCTTTACAGCAAAATCAGCGTCGGTAGAAGTAGAGGCGATATTCAGCTTGGCCATGATTTCTCCTGCGAATGCAATATCATCCGTCAGAACATCCGTTGTAAAGGTTAAAACATCTGGTCTTCCTTCTGCAAACCTTTGGTCTTCGGACATATAATTTCTTGGGGTGAAACCATTGAAATCTTTAAGATTGTCTGAACTCAAAACCGGATTATTCGGATCGCTGTAATATTCTGAAAAGTTTTGCCCTGCTGCTTTTTTCAGAGTTCCGTCAGCTAAATAGAAATTTATTTTCTGGGCATTTTTAGGAGGATAAGATGTAAATTCTTTCCATTCTTTTGCTCCGGTATCATACATCATTGCTTCAGGAAGTCCGGCATCCTGCTTGGTATTTCCTTTCAGGTAATGATTGAAAAATTTAGTTTCAATATTTTTCTGATAATAGGTCGCAATGCTGTCACCGAAATAAATCTGATTATGAAAATGTTTTCCCTGCTCCTGAGACCATCCGCCATGAGAAAAAGGTCCCATTACAATCGTGTTTTTAGCTTTGGGGCTTGTTTTTTCGATCGTTTTATAAATGTTTAAAGGTCCGGAAAGATCTTCTGCATCAAACCATCCGCCTACAGTCATCACCGCATGGTTGATATTTTTAAGATGAGGTAAAAGGCTTCTTTTCTGCCAGTATTCATCATAGTTCGGATGGTTCATAATTTCTGTCATGAAGAAATTATTTTTATAATATTTTTCATATCCATCCTTTAATGTTCCCATTTCTCTGTAAAATTTAAGACCATCTTCTGAGGTTGTTTTTATGGAGGAATCTTTGTACCAGGCTTCTTTTTCAGGTTGAGTTTTCTGAACGCCGAAAACAGGAAATGTTCTGAAATATCCTAGCATGAATTTTCCGTTGTGAAGAAAATCATCATTCCAGAAATCAGAAATAGGTGCCTGAGGTGAAGAGGCTACCAGAGCGGGATGCTCCGCCAAAACCCCTACTGCAGTATAAAAACCCGGATAAGAAGTTCCGAATTGTCCTACTTTACCATTATTATCTTTCACATTTTTAAGCAGCCAGTCGATCGTATCATACGTGTCTGTACTTTCGTCCACATCTTTTTTTGTTTTTCTTTCCACCTGTGGAGTCATGTTGGTGAAGGTTCCTTCACTCATATACCTTCCACGTACATCCTGATAGACGAAAATATACTTGTCTTTCATAAGATAAGCATTCGGACCTATTTTGGTTTTGTATTCATTTTCGCCATATGGAGCAATGCTGTAGCAGGTTCTCTGCATCAGGAAGGGATATTTGTTCTTGGTGGAAATATCTTTGGGAATATACACCGTTGTAAAAAGCTTGACACCATCACGCATCGGGATATAAAATTCTTTTTTTGTAAAATTATCTTTCACAAAACTGTCCTTTGGCGGTGTGTTTTGTGAACTTCCAAAAATAAAGAAGAAAATAAATACAATAGAAATGTGGATTTTCATAAATTAAATTTGTGGCTAATTTAAAAATAAAAATAGTTCTGACGTACTTTCTATAAAGGATCTTGTAATGAAAATTAGGCACCACAGAAAAACGGCTGGAGAAATTCCAGCCGTTTGATCAGTATTGAGCCCAATATTGGAGTTATTGCATTTTTTTTCCTGCAAATTTGTTCAGTTTCATGCTGAGAGAAAACATCACGTAGCGCTTTAAAATAAGATCTTCCCGGTCTTCGAAATAAGAATTGGTGATCGTTCTTTTCACGCTTTGGTTTTGATTCAGGATATCATAGATTTTTACTTTCGCGGTAAACTGTTTCTTGAAAAATGAATAACCTAAGCTGGTATTCCAGAAATAAAAATCCTTTTTAAAACCGGGTGCAATATTCGAGCTTGTATTGTATTCAAAATCATTTCCAAATACAAATTTGCTTTGGAATACATAATTAGTCAGCTCAAGTTTTAAAGCCTGGTTAGCGGTATTCACATTGGCGATACCGGAATTGATATAATTTGAAAAATTGTATCCAAGCCTGTAGGAAGGTTTTATGGTCATTTTATCCTTAATTTCATAGGTAACATTTAATCCCGGATTAAGGCTGTATGTATTACTGATAAATTGCTGTCCATCGATAAAGTTTCTGTTGTAGCCATAATTCATATTAAATTTCGGACTGATGGTGAGTTTGTTGGTCTTCCATTTAAACGTTTTGCTGAAACTTCCGCCTGCGTTAACACTTTTATTCCCACTTACATTATCATACGTTACGACCTGTTTTCCCGAATTATCATAGGTAGAATAATTGATGATATCATTATTTCCGTAAGTAAACCCAACATTGAAATAGTAGCTGATGTTTTTTACGATATTGAAATTATTAAAATAAAGATACGTCCGGTTGGTCCATGTGTTTTTCAGATCAGGATTTCCCCGGTAGGTTATCAACGGATTCGAGGTGTCTTCATAAGGAGTCAGCTGTTCTGCACTGGGAATATTGTAATCGGCGTAATGGTAAATGCTCAGTCTTTTATTTTGCGAAAATTCATATTGGAAGTTCAGATTATATCCGGGCAATACAAAGTTTTTCTGCAGATCATATTGCTTTGCGTTGAAGGTAGAATTGATTTTCATATCCGTAATATCAAGATTCACCGATGCCCATAGATTAATTTTCTTTTTGTTGAGTTCCAGAGAAAGCTCCGGAGAAAATTTATTAATATTTTGGTTCATACGGGTTGATAGCGGCACATTGTATTTAGAATACTGTCCTGTAGCATCATCAAAATCATTCACATCTCTCATATCGCGGGAAACCTTTGCATCATAGCTGACATTGGCTGTAATATTCAAGGAATCTGTGATAGGCTCCGAATAGGAAGTCGTAAACCTGTAGTTATTATTCTGGGTTTTATTATTAGCCCGTTGATTTCGGTTGTCATTAGAATCTGAACCTTCATAAAATATATTTTCAGATTTGTTGAGATTATTTGTTTTAGATTCGGAGATCGAACTGTTGATATTCGCAGAAACTACACGGCCCTTTTTTTTGAATTTTTTTGAAAAATAAATATTAGGACTGAAAGAACTGCTTTCCGAATCAACACTGCTGTAGGAATCACTTTCATTCAGAAGGATATTATCCCTTAAAGTAGCCGATTTGGAATTGTTGAAACTATATCCTTTGGATTTTGAAAAAGAAGGCGAAATATAAATACTGGTCAGAGAATCCAGCTTTATTTTTACAGAAGTATCAAAATTATATTGTCTGGACTCATTTTTACCGTTGCTTTCAGAATTGGTCTGTAACGTATTGGCAGGCAAAAGTGTTGTTCTGGATACTTTAGAACGCGTTTCGAGATTAGAATCACTGTGCATCAGACTGAAGGTGTCCAAGTCTGCATCTTTCCCGAACTTATCACTATAGCTGAATCCTATAGTCGTTGATCTGTTGATTCCTTTATTGCCGCCGCCACCTTGCATATAATAGGTGTTACCTCCAGATGTGGTAACAGTACCGCCCTGCATCATCCATGAATTTCTGCCCTGTCCCATGCTGTCGAAAACCTCATCACTGGAAAATCCCTGTGAGTTGATATTATTGGATGAAGCCAGAAGGCTGATCTTCGTGTCATTTTTAAAATAACTTACCAGTCCGCTTCCCTCATACCGCTTATCAGAACCATATCCGATGGTAAGCCTCGAGATAAGGCCTTTGTTTTTCTTTTCATCAATATTAAAATTGATGGTGGTATTGTTGGATTTAGGTGTTTTTCCGCTTAATTCTTCCTCTTTGGTTTTGGTGGTGGTAAACTGGATGTTTTTAATGAGATCTGCCGGCAGATTTTGCAACGCCACTTTACCGTCTTTATCAAAAAATGGTTTTCCATTGATCATGATCTGATCCACTTCTTTTCCGTTAACAGTAATCTTCCCGTCATTGCTGACTTCCACACCGGGAATTTGTTTCAAAAGTTCTTCAATCTTACTGTCCGGTCGTACTTTGATAGAGGATGCATTAAATTCGATAGTATCTTTTTTAATTTTTACAGGAGAAACAGTAATTTTTACCTCATCAATATTAAAGACCGTATTTTTTTCAAGTTCCACATCCCCCAAAGACAAGGATTTATCTATGTTTTCAAATTTTTTGGAATAGGAGGTCAGCTTTTCAGCGTCAATCTTTAAAATAGAAGGTTCGTTCAGTGCATCAATTTTTAATGAAAACTTACCTTCCTTATTGGTTGCTGTATAATTGATGATGGATGAATCTTTTTGTTTTAAAAGATAAACCGTAGCATTTTCTATAGGTTTTTTGTCAAAATCTGCTACTTTTCCATCAATACTTAATTTTTGAGCATTTAAAATGATGACATTGCATATAAGGATCCACAGCAGTAAGATTTTTTTCATGAATAGTTTTTTTCCGAGGCGTAAAAGTATAAAAAAAAACATCCCTGTGCAGGGATGTTCATATTTAATCGTTGATTTTAAAAAGAATTATGCTTTCAAGTATCTTGAATACGCATATCCTTCCTGTCCATCAGCATTTTTTACTTTCCACCAATCGTCAGAAGTCTGCTCGATTAATGTTACAGAAGCTCCTTTCGCTGCTTTTCCTACAACAGCTGCTTCCGTAGAAGGCTCTTGTCTGATGTTAAGGTTAGATTCGTCAGTAGCTACTGTAAGAGAGGCTCCTGCAGCCAACCCTGCAACCTGTACATCAAGATTGATGTCTGAAGCTGAATAGGTAGAATCTATTGCTCCCAGTGCATTCCAAACTGCATCTTTTGCTGCAGTGTTTGAAGCATTACCGGAAACATACAGAATACCATCCTGCTCCTGAACCTGAAGATTTGCAATTCCCGCAGACTGAGCTGCAGTAATTACACCTGAATATTTATCTTGTAATGTGCTCATCTCTCCTTATTTTACAGTATAATTATAATTTACTTTTCCAGCTTTTAAAGCATCTACAGATTGTTTGATTTTTCTGGCCTGTTCTTTAGAAACATTTCCGGTAAGCGTTAATTCACCGTTTACTACTTCTACTTTCACCGTTGGGAAATCTTTAACAGCATCCTGAACTTTTTTCTGAACTACAGGATCTACAGCCGAAGTTGTAGTTACGGGAGCAACCGGAGCCGGAGCAGCGATTGTAGACATATCCATAACCTCTTTTACTCCTTTGATAGCTTTTAACTGAGTGATCATAGCATCTTTAGACTGCTGATCAGGGAACGTTCCGCTTAAATGAGCAACTCCGTCTTTTACTTCTACAGAAGCACCAGGATTAGACGTTACTACAGTTGTAGCTTGAGTTTGAAGGTCAGCATCAGAAACTTTCTTTTTACAAGAAACAGCTCCAAATGATACAGCTATAGCCAATGCAGCCATTGCGATAGTTTTTTTCATATTGTATATTTATTAATGTTGTTAATACAATCAAATGTAATAATAAAATTTGTACCAAAATAATAAATACCATAGAAATATTTCTTTAATTTTTTACAATATTTTAGGAATCAGGCATTTAATTTTATCGGATCATAAATGTAACATAGCCTTAACCTGATTTTAATAAAATCTGACACCAATTGAAAAACTATTATATTTGCGAAACTTGAACTATTTATATGAAAGGACAAAATAAACTGTTTATAGCAATTATTATTGCGCTTATCTTAGGGGTAGGCATTGGGGGGATGGTGCATCTGCAATATCCTGAAAGTGCAGAACCGTTTTCTAAGAATATAAAACTGCTGGGCACTGTTTTTATCAGACTGGTACAAATGATTATCGCACCATTGGTTTTTACCACACTGGTGGTTGGAATTGCTAAAATGAGCGATATCAAAATGATCGGAAGAGTAGGTACAAAAGCAATGCTTTGGTTTATTTCGGCTTCTCTAGTCTCACTTTTTATTGGATTAATGCTTGTCAACTGGCTGGAGCCGGGACACATTACCAAATTACCGATCCAGGATGCTGCATCTGCAGAAGATCTCCTGAAAAGCAGCAAAGGATTCTCTCTTGAAGATTTTGTGAAACATGTCATTCCTAAAAGTTTATTTGAAGCTTTCGCCACCAACGAGGTACTGCAGATTGTAGTATTCTCTATTATGTTTGGGATTGCCCTGGCAAACCTGGGAGATGAATACGCTAAACCTGTAGTGAAATTATTTGATATCGTTGCTCATGCCATCCTTAAAATGGTTGGATACATCATGTGGTTTGCGCCATTTGGGGTGTTAGGATCGATTGCTGCAGTAGTAGCCACCAACGGTTTTGAAATTTTTAAAGTATATGCGATCTATCTGCGAGACTTTTTCTTTGCATTAGGAGTACTCTGGCTGGTTCTTTTACTGGTAGGATATTTTATCTTAGGAAATCGTCTTTTTGAATTATTAAGAAGAATCAAAGCTCCTTTACTGATCGCTTTCTCCACAACAAGTTCGGAAGCTGTATTTCCCAAACTGGTTGAAGAATTAGAAAAATTCGGGTGTAATAACAGAGTAGTATCTTTTATTCTTCCGCTGGGATATTCTTTTAACCTGGATGGAAGTATGATGTATATGACTTTTGCATCCATCTTTATCGCTCAGATTTATGGAATTGAAATGACGCTTGGCCAGCAGATTACCATGCTATTGGTATTAATGCTGACTTCAAAAGGAATTGCAGGAGTTCCAAGGGCTTCTCTTGTAATTATTGTAGCGACCTGCTCCATGTTTGGAATTCCTCCGGAAGGAATTGCCTTAATCCTGCCTATTGACCACTTCTGTGATATGGGAAGAAGTATGACCAATGTATTAGGAAATGCATTAGCTACTTCTGCCGTTTCGAAGTGGGAAGGACAGCTGGAAAGCCATGGTGGAGATATGTAAATAAAGAATTATCAATGTAGCGTATGCTAGTCAATGGTCAATAATGAAGGAATGTAATTAGGTTTACAGGAAATTCATTATTGACCATTTATATTTTATAAAATTTTTTTGAAATGAATGTACAAGATCATAAAAATGTAATTCTTGAAAATGGTTTTGGAATTATCAACAATATTTTTTCTAACAAAGAAGTTAATAAGATAATTCACGTTCTCGAAAACATCGATACATCAAAGGAAACTTTCAGAAAATCTGAAGATCTGTTTGCGATAAGACAGTTTTTAAAGGAAATTCCGGAGATCAAAGACCTCATCTTTAATGACAATATTAAAAAAGTTGTCCGGGAAATTTTCGGTGAGAAATACGTGGTGGTAAAAAGTATTTATTTTGATAAACCCGAAAAATCGAATTGGTATGTTGCCTATCATCAGGACTTAACGATTTCCGTTGATAAAAAAGTGAATCTGCCTGATTTTGGTCCATGGACGACCAAGCAGAACCAGTTTGCTGTACAACCTCCGTTGGATATTTTAGAAAATATGTACACTATAAGAATTCATCTGGATGATACGGATGAGCATAATGGGGCATTAAAAGTAGTTCCGAAATCTCATTCCAAAGGAATTTACAGGCCGGAAACCATTGATTGGACTGTGGAAACCGAAGAAATATGCAGTGTAGAAAAAGGGGGAATTATGATTATGAAACCACTGACTCTTCACGGATCTAACAGAACAACGAATGGTAAAAAGAGAAGAGTCATTCATATCGAATTTTCAGACAGGGAACTGCCTGAGGAACTGCAGTGGTCGGAACGAATGAATTAATCTCCAATTCATCAGAAATATAATAGTAAGAATCGTAACAATTTCAAAATAATACAATAAAACGACCTCTTTCACCGGAAAAGAGGTCGTTTTTTAGTAAAGATCTTGTTTTATTTCACGGAAATCTCATCCACAAAAATATAAGATTCGCCGCCGGCGCCCTGATGCCACTCGGGAAGTTTTCCAAAATGGTAGGCTTTTACTTTGATATACCGGGCTTCAGTCGGCAAAATATCTGTTCCGAACTCTTTAATCTGAACTTTTTCATCTTTTGGATCAACTGTATTGTCAACAGTTTTCAGAAGAATAAAATCTTTTCCGTTCATCGAGGCATAATATTCTACTTTTGAGGGCATCAGAATCCACGCCCTGCTGTCCTGAAGATAAGTGGAGGATAAATTGGTAAATTGCTGTGGAGACTGAAGATCAATAATCGCTTCAAAAGTTTGTCCCTGATAGCCTTGCCATTCACCCTTCCTCCAGTTTTCACTTCCGTTGATGCCGTCAATAAGAGCTAATTTTCCACCTGCGGTATATTGTGGAGTAGGCGTTGCATTCACCGTAATATCCCAATGATTGGGTCTTCTGTTAAATTGCGCAACCGTCACTGAACTTTTCTCTCCTTTTCTTTCCGAATATGCATGAACCTGAGTCGTTTTATTGATGACGAACGGACCTTTGTAGGGGGTAAACGTTTTTCTCACATTTGCATCACCTGCGTCCATGGTCATATAATACACCTTGTCTTTTGGATCCAGCGGAGTAATTACCACTTTGGTGGAAAAATCAAAAATACGGTCCGCTGCAATGACAGGTGAAGTGGTCAGCTGGGAATAACTGAGATCTTTTGCAGGTTTTACATTTTCAAAACCAAGCTTTCGGAGCTCAGCTTTATCTGTACTTTTAGTAATCGTTTTTGTAGTGCCGTCTTCGAGATGGATTTTAATTTCATCAAAATAAGGGGTTGTTGTTTCCCACTCCGGTTTTCCGGGGGTTACAGAATAGATTCCCATTGAACTTAAAACGTACCATGCGCTCATCTGTCCGCAGTCTTCATTTCCGATCAGTCCATCTGGCGTATTTTTATAGAAGTTATCAAGAATATACTTTATTTTTTCGTCTGTTTTTTGAGGTTTGTCCACAAAGTTATACAGATAGGCAATATGATGGCTTGGTTCATTTCCCTGAGCATACTGTCCCATTAAACCCGTGATATCCACCTGTTCCCTGCCTGTAGTTTTATCAGAAGCGGAGAAAATAGCATCAATGAATTGTTCAAACTTTTCTTTCCCTCCATGAGCTGCGATCAATCCCGGAATATCCTGCTGCACAGAATAAGAATAATGCCATGAGTTTCCTTCCGTGTAGTTATTATTGACTTCACGCGGATCAAACGGTTCATACCAGTTTCCGTTTTTTCTC
The DNA here is from genome assembly GCF_000737705.1 of Chryseobacterium soli. GTDB lineage: Bacteria > Bacteroidota > Bacteroidia > Flavobacteriales > Weeksellaceae > Chryseobacterium > Chryseobacterium soli. The sequence goes on from NZ_JPRH01000002.1 coordinate 216,845, forward strand.
GGCTGCATAAAGCCGTTGTTGGGATTATACAGGTTTTTCCAATTCTGAGAACGCTTCATAAAATACTGGTAATCCTCTTTTTTACCTAAAATTTTAGCCATTTGGGCAATACACCAGTCATCATAGGCATATTCTACTGTTTTGGAAACACTTTCATGCTCATCATCTATACTGATGTAATTATTTTGCTTGTAAGCATTCAATCCGAAAATATCCAGCATAGCAGAATTTTTAGAGGCTTCAAATGCTTTTTCATAATCGAATCCCTGAATGCCTTTGGCCATGGCATCAGCAATCACAGAAACCGAGTGATAGCCTATCATACATTCTGTTTCATTGGAGGCCAGTTCCCATACCGGAAGTTTGCCGCCCTGTTCATATTGTTTAATGAAAGTATTAATAAAATCTGCCGTTCTTTTTCTGTCGATTAATGTCATAAGAGGATGAGCACCCCGGAAGGTATCCCAGAGAGAAAATACCGAATAATAATCGAATCCTTTTGCAGTGTAGAATTTATTGTCGCGGCCTCTGTATTTTCCGTCAACATCCATATTGATATTGGGCTGGGTGAAAACATGGTATAATGCCGTATAAAATACGCTCAGTTTATCCTTGTCACTGGATTGTACTTCAATTTTTGAAAGTTCTTTATTCCAGTCGGCTTCGGTCTGTTTTTGTATCGTTGCAAAATCATTCGATGTTCCTTCTTCCAGCATATTTTTGGCGGCTCCCTCATAACCCGTTGGTGAAACAGAAACTTTTACATTAATTTTCTCTCCTTTTTTTACCGCTGTTGAAAAGGCCAGGGCCAGTCTGGTTCCTGTATACAGATTGCTTTCCTGTTTTCCATTCACGTCTTTTTTAGAGATTTTCATTGGTTTTGAAAACTCAATGCGTGCATAAATGTACTGGTTGGTGGCCCAGGCTTCACTTCGCCTGAAAACCTCTATGGTTTTGTCATCAATCACCCTCACTTCACCTTCGAGCAGTTTATCCCGGTGGTTCAGGTCTAGTATAACATTGGCATTTCCTGCGCTGTTGAAAGTATACTCGTGATATCCGACTCTTTTGGTGGTGGTAAGCCGGACATCGATATTGCTTTTATCAAGTTTGACCGCATAAAATCCAGCTGTTGCTTTCTCATTTTTGTGGGAAAATTTTGAAGAATAGTCTTTATTATTCAAGCTGGGATTTCCCATCGTAGGCATCAGCATAATATCTCCATAATCAGAAACCCCGGTTCCGTTAAGATGGGTATGAGAAAAACCATAGATCACGGAATCTGAATAATGGTAACCGCTGCATCCGTCCCAACTCCCGTCTATTCTGGTGTCAGGAGAAAGCTGTACCATTCCGAAAGGAACGATAGCTCCGGGAAAAGTGTGTCCGTGACCTCCGGTTCCTATAAAAGGATTTACATACTGCGAATAGTTTTGGGAGGACACGATCTGAGCAATAAATAAGGAAAATATAACCAGACTTTTTTTCATACGATAATTTATGCTGGCGAATATATTGAAAAAAATGGGCCCTGTAAAATGTAATAAAAGAAACAGTAGCATTGTCTTAATAGAAACGATACCATGACAAGAACCCTATTTTCCATTGTACTGCTTCTTCCTATTTTAGCTTTTTCGCAGCGTATTACCGGCAAAATTGCCAGAGAGGGAAGGGCGGCTTCATACATCGAGATTATGGCAGTTAAAGATAAAACGAAACATACCACTATTTCTGATGAAAAAGGAAAATATACCCTTAGCCTTTCTGAAAATGGAAATTACAGCATCAGATTGATACAGGATGGAACCGAACTGTTGAATACAACCATTACAGTAACCGGAGATGCAGAAAGAGATTTTTATATTGAAAAAAAAGAAGAAAAACTGATTGAAGGAATTGCCCTTACGGCCAGAAAAAAACTGATTGAAAGAAAATCAGACCGCCTGATCTACAATATATCCAATTCTATTGCTTCCCAGGGAATAGACGGGGTAGAAGCTCTGGGAAATACTCCGATGATAAGAGTAGATGAGAATACAGGAGTTTCTATGGTCGGGAAAAGCGGAATAGCAGTGATGATTAATGAAAGAATGCTGAATCTTTCCGGAAGCGAGCTCATTAATTATCTAAAAAGCATCAGATCCGAAAATATTGAAAGGATAGAAGTGATCACGTCTCCTCCCGCAAAATATGAAGCGCAGGGAAACAGCGGTCTCATCAATATTGTTTTAAAGAAAAATCAGAATCTGGGCTGGAACGGAAGTTTGACAACCAGTCTTTTACAGACTACTTATGCAGGGTTTTCTAATTCCGCTTCAGTTAATTATCAAAATGAAAAGCTCCGTTCTTCATTGAAATTAAGACAGTATGACAGCCAGAAGCATTCTTATGAAAACTATAAGATTATAGGTCCGGACGGATTAGCCAGTTCAGACGACAGAAGAGATTTTTGGAACGGTGCGGGTGTTAATTTTACTTTAGACTATCAGCTCAGTAAAAAGTCTATTATAGGAATTGTTTTTGATTATGGATTCGGGCATTCAGGAATGGATATTACCAATACTTCTGATTATTTTCAACATGGGAATTATACCAATACTTTGTCTACATACGCTGAGCACCGGACTGAAAATAAACAGAATACGATAAGCGCTTATTATGATATTACATTTGGAAAACTGAGTAATAAACTGAGCATCACTGGGAATTATTTTTCTAATTCGCCGCAGAGCAATATTGATTTTACCACTGAAGATACTTCAGGAAATTCGTATGTCGTAAAAACTCCTTCTGAATTAGATTACAAAATTTATTCTGCTCAGGCAGATCTTACCCTTCCGTATACATTTGCAAAAACAGAAGCTGGTATTAAATTCACCAATTTTGATAATAATTCTGACATCAAATATCAAAATCTTACCGGAGGCAGCTATATTACAGATCCTCAGAGAAGCAACCTGTTTGAATATAATGAGAAAAACTACGCTGCCTATATCAGTTTAGAAAAACAATTCAACGACAAATGGTCTGTAAAAGCAGGACTCCGCTACGAATATTCTACTGTAAACGGAAATTCGGTTTCTTCCGGTCAGAGTACAGAAAATTCTTACGGAAAGTTTTTTCCAACAGCTTATTTAACTTATAAATCCAATGAAAATAATACCTTTGGCATTAACTACTCTAAAAGGATAAACAGACCCGGCTTCCGTGCGATCAATCCATTCCGCTGGTATACCAATATCAATTCTTACTATTCAGGAAACCCGGCTTTAAGCCCTTCTATCAATCATAATTTTGAAATTTCTTATATCTATAAAGGAAAGTTCTCTGCTTCGGCTTATTTTCAGAGAGAGCTTAATGCATTCGGCCAGCTTGTTAGATTAGAAGATGAAAATAAGGTAAGTAATTTCTATAATTTTTTTAATAAAAACAGTACAGGAATTTCCCTGAGTTATTCCGATACATTGTTTAAATTTTGGGAGACTAATTATTCTGTAGACTTTTCTTATATGAAAACTCAGGTTTTTGCGACAGATGCAGTCTCTAGAAAAGGAAACAGTACCGTTTTCAATATTCAGAATAATTTTTCTTTACATAAGGATAAAACAGTTCAGCTTTTCATCAACTACTGGTTCCGCCTTCCTTCAAGTTTAGGAAATACCTATTCTTACTATGTCGGAAATTTTACATCCGGAGTAAAATTGAATATGATGAATAAAGACCTTCAGATGAACATCTATGTATCCGATATTTTTAAGCAGGCTAAAAGTAACGGAGAAATCTATTACCAGGATTCTACCCATTTTTTTGATAATTATTATGATTCCAGAGCGCTTACCGTTTCGCTTACTTACAACTTTGGAAATAAAAAGATAAAAGGAGCAGACCGAAATGTGAAATTTGATGAGAAAAACAGGGCCAATTAAACGGTATTATTTCTAATCAATTGATTATTAAATGAAATATTTTAGCTCCTGTAATTTTGTTGGAGTCGCTATCGATTTTCTCAATACTTGATTTTACTTATTCTAAATAGGTAAAATTTCCGTAAATTTGTGAACAATTTATATTTATATGTTGACGAAAGAAAAGGTTCAGGATTTCCTTAAAGAGATAGAAGTAGACGACTTAGTAAGTAATTTTCAAGTAATGGGCAACGATGTGTATATCGACATGACCGCCCATTCGCCTGCAATGCATGAGAAAAAAAAGCTTGAGGCTGCCATGAAGCAGGCTTTTGCAAGCGAGTTTGGGGAAGACATTAACTTAAAACTTAAGATTGTTTCTCCGGAGCCGAGCGAAATCCAGCTAAGCCAGATAAAAGGAAAACAAATTCCAGGAATTCAAAATATTATTGCCATCGCTTCCGGAAAAGGAGGAGTGGGAAAATCTACCGTTGCTGCAAATATGGCCGTAACGTTAGCGAAAATGGGTTTCAAAGTAGGATTGTTAGACGCTGACATCTACGGACCCTCTGTTCCTACCATGTTTGATACAGAAGGACAGAAGCCAATTTCAGTAGAAGTAAACGGAAAAAATCTGATGAAACCTATTGAAAATTATGGTGTGAAAATGCTTTCAATAGGATATTTTTCAGGAGCTAATCAGGCAGTAGTGTGGAGAGGTCCTATGGCTTCAAAAGCATTAAACCAGATGATTAGAGATGCAGACTGGGGAGAATTAGACTTTTTACTGATCGATCTTCCTCCGGGAACAGGAGATATCCATTTATCCATCATTCAGGAAGTTCCGGTAACCGGTGCAGTTATCGTGAGTACGCCTCAGCACGTTGCATTGGCAGACGTTAGAAAAGGGATTGCGATGTTCCAGATGGAAAGTATCAGCATTCCGGTTCTTGGATTAATCGAAAATATGGCGTATTTTTCGCCGGAAGAATTACCTGACAATAAATATTATATCTTTGGAAACCAGGGAGCACAATATTTAGCAGAAGATTTGGGAATTCCTGTATTGGGAGAGATTCCTTTGATCCAAAGCATCAGAGAAGCAGGAGATGTCGGAAGACCGGCTGCTTTGCAGGAAAATTCTAAAATTGCAGAAATCTATACAGATACTGCCCGTAAAATGATCGAAAGCCTTGTAGAAAGAAATAAGAGCCTTCCGCCTACAGAAGCTGTAAAAATTACAACCATAGCAGGATGCTCGCCAAAGGCAAAAAAATAATTTTTCAAGTATATTGAAAAAAAACCGAATTGAAGTGAAGAAAATATGGAAACAAATATAAAACACGAAGATACCGTAACAAGAGTAATGGAAGGATTGGAAAGCATTCGTCCCTTCCTTAATAAAGACGGTGGAGATATTGAACTTATCGATGTGAAGGATAATCAGGTTTTCGTTAGACTTTTAGGAAACTGTTCAGGCTGCTCACTGAATTTTTCTACCCTGAAATTAGGGGTGGAGAATACCATCAAACAGCATGCTCCGGAAATTCAAAAAGTAATTAACGTAGAGTAAAAAATACAACAAATATATTTTTTTAAGACAGGCTTTTAAGTCTGTCTTTTTTTATGAAACTGATTAACAATTGATCAGTTTCTTTGGATCCCTTTTCGTCATTTTGAAACTCTATTTTTACAGCATAAACTTTCCAACATTATTGGAAATTAAGCAGTCATATTTTTATATTAAAAAACAAGGCGTTTTTTGTTATTTTTAATTGAAAATGTCATTTTTTTTAATTATATTTGAGAAAACGCACAAATTATGTTCGGATTTCTTCAAAACCTGGAGCCGCTTAATCAAGGCTTTTGGTATATTGCTTTAGCAGCCAGTTTGATATTTTTAATTCAAACTGTTCTTACCTTTATAGGAGGTGGCCACGGAGACGGTATTCATGCTGACTTTAGTGATGCAGGGCATACTGATACTCCTTTTCAACTATTCTCTTTTAGAAATCTTATTAATTTTTTGTTAGGATTCGGGTGGAGCGGAGTCGCATTTTACAATTCGATAGGCAATAAAACCCTTTTGATCTTCATTTCAGTGGTGATTGGGGCCGGATTTATCTTTCTGTTCTTCATTCTGATCCTTCAGATCTTAAAACTCACTGAAGACAATACCTTTAAAATGGAGAATCTGATCGGAAGAGTGGGAGAAGTGTACCTTACCATTCCTGCTAAAATGAGTGGCAAAGGAAAGATTTTGATTTCTGTAAACGGAGCCAATCATGAGCTTCAGGCGATGACAGAATCAGAAGAAAACATTCCGTCCAGTCATTCTGTCCGGGTGATCTATATCTATGACGAAGTGCTTGTCGTTGCTGAAGTTTAATATGTTATCAACTTTTATAAACTATATATGGAAATTCCAGGAAGTCTTATTCTTACACTAGTCATTGCACTGGTGCTATTCGTCACATTTTTAGCCCTTATTTCGAGGTATAAAAGATGTCCTTCGGATAAAATTTTGGTGATTTACGGTAAAACCGGTGGAAGCTCTGCAAAATGTATCCATGGAGGAGGAGCTTTTGTATGGCCTGTTATTCAGGATTATGCTTATCTGGACCTTAAACCCATTTCTATTGAAGCCAATCTTACCAATGCGTTATCCAGACAGAACATCCGTGTAGATGTGCCATGTCGTTTTACTATTGCTATTTCTACAGAACCGGATTCTATGGGAAATGCTGCAGAACGTTTGCTGGGACTTGTTCCGGAGCAGATTCAGGAGCTTTCTAAAGACATTCTTTTCGGGCAGCTTCGTTTGGTGATTGCAACGATGACTATTGAAGAAATTAATTCAGACAGGGATAAATTTTTGGATAATATTTCTAAAAATGTGGACAATGAATTAAAGAAGATAGGATTAAAATTAATTAACGTGAACGTTACGGATATCAGAGATGAATCCGGATATATTGAAGCATTAGGAAAAGAAGCGGCGGCAAAAGCGATTAACGAAGCGATCATCAGTGTAGCTGAACAAACCAAAATCGGGGAAACCGGAAAGGCCATCGCGGATAGAGAAAAAGATACTCAGATTGCAGAAACGCAGCGAGACAGAGACGTAAAAATTGCCATTACGCAAAAAGACAGAGAAGTAAGTATTGCTGCAGCAGGTAAAGATGAAGCCATTGGTAAAGCAGAGGCCGCAAAAGAAGCCCGTATCGCCACTTCATTGGCCAACTCAATCGCTGTAAAAGGAGAGAATGAAGCTAAGATTACCATTGCCAATTCTGATGCCGAAAGAAGAGAAAAGGAGGCGGAAGCATTAAGGATCGCTACCGCGGCAGAAAAAGTACAGGCGGCAAGATCTTTGGAAGAATCCTATCTTGCGGAACAGAAAGCAGAAACTGCAAGAGCTGAGAGAGAGCGTTCTACACAACAGGCTAATATCGTCGTTCATGCAGAAATTGCAAAACAGAAAGCCATTATTGATGCACAGGCAGAGGCTGAAAAGATTCGGGTACAGGCCAAAGGAGAGGCAGATGCTATTTTTGCAAAAATGGAAGCTGAAGCAAAAGGTTTGTATGAGATCCTGACGAAGCAGGCAGAAGGATATGACAGAATAATACAGGCTGCGGGTGGTGATACCAACAGTGCCTTCCAGTTGTTATTAATTGAAAAGCTTCCTGAATTGGTAAAAACTCAGGTAGAAGCTGTTAAAAATATTAAGATCGATAAAATTACTGTTTGGGACAGCGGAAACGGACAGGATGGCGGAACCTCAACCTCTAATTTTGTTTCCGGCATGATGAAATCTGTACCGCCTCTTAACGATCTTTTTAATATGGCCGGATTGAATTTACCCGAGTATCTTAAAGGAAAACCTGAAGAAGTACAAAAGGAAATTGTAAAAGTTATCGAGAAAAAAGAGAAACAGAATTTTGATGATATGACTTCAGAGACTCCGAAAGAAGAACCTCCAAAAGCATAAGCAAAGTATAAAATATAAACCCTGAAAGTAATCTTTCAGGGTTTTTTTATTGCTTAATCAGTTAGCTAAATGATGATAATCAAAAAAAGCTCCGGAATTTCCGGAGCTTTGCGATGGACTCAATATTTAATTCTACTTTATAATGACTCTCTTAATCTGTCCTTCCGAAGTTTTTACAAGATAAACTCCTGTAGAGAGTTGTGATGTATTGATCGTCAGAGCATTTTTCTCTTTTCCGACTAATTTACCCGACATATCATACAATTCATAATCCTGGGCCCTGTTGAAGTACAAGGTGTTTCCTTTAGCTACAGGATTAGGGAATACATTGAAGGTTGCTTTTTCAGTTTTTGTTTCTCCGGTTGCTAAAGTAGGAGAAGAAGCCACTTCATAGATGGATAAAGTTCCGCTGATCTCGTTGGCAACGATCACATACCCTTTTCCGGTTGTGGTGTTTTCAGGAGCGATATAGGTAATTCCTTCCGGTCCGTTGTCGCCTCCGTAAGCTGAAGTGGAACGGGAATGTTTGTAATCTGTAAATATCGGGCTGTTGGGATCTGTGATATTATAGACCATGACACCACCGGTTCTTTCTAAAGTAATAAACGCATACGTTTGCCCGCTGATCGTACCTAGTGCCACTCCTTCCGGCTCAGGTCCTTTTGCACGGCTCCTGTTTTTAGAACCATTCGCTTCATTGTCAGCATTGAAAATCAAAGGATGATAGGCTGCAATATACCGTTCAAAACGGTCTCCACTGTCATAAACGATTTGTTTAGTGTCTGCATTGAAGATTGAAAATGAACGGGCTCCCAATGCATTGATTTCTTCAAATTCAGCATCGCTATCCGTATTTCCGTTGACATTGGTTACTCTGAATCTCCCCAGATTGTGAGAAGCTTTTAAAACAGCAGCATTCGGGAAAAGAACAGGATCTAAAGCATACCCGTTTGCTCCGACCGTTGTTCTTTCACTGAAACCGGCAAGATCCTTTTCATCGCCTTCATTAGCGGTTACAATGTAGTTGGTATTTCCTATTTTATAGTTTTGCACCGCATCCGGAGTATAATAGGTTTTTACAGGCCAGTTGGCAATCAGAATCTCTCCGTTATTATCAGACGCATCGAATCCGTTTCCGGGAAGGCTCATGTCTTTTTTACCCAGTCCCCATATGCTGGTGATTGTTTTTGTAGCAAGATTGACTTCAGCGACGGCATTGTTTTCCTGAAGGGTTACCCAGGCTTTCTGACTGTCTGCACTTACGGTAATATATTCTGGTTCCAGATCCTGAGAAAGGGTATTGTTGTTCCTTACCTTTCGTAATCCGGTAGCGGTTAAAGCAGCCAGCTGTGACTCAAAATTATTAAAATTAAGTGTCGTTACGTTGCTTTGACCAAGACTTCCTATGCCTCCGGAGATGTCAATAATACTGATGGTTCCTTCCGGATCTACAGTATAGGCATCATTCGGTTCACCTTCATTGGCGGTAATCACCTTGGTACCGTCCGGACTGAAAGTGATCATGTCTGGTAATGCTCCAACAGTAACCTGTTTCAGGAAATTTCCATTGATGTCAAAGAAAACGACAGAACCGTTCTGCTGTGGATTGGCATTAGGAGAAGCCGCTGCAATAATTCCGTTTTTCACGGCAATACTTGTAATTCCGCCATAGGGAGCCATATTAACTGTTCTAATGACAGATGGAGAGCCAGGAGTACTGAAATTGATAATATCAAAAACATCAGTAAGGGAGCTGATCGTAAATAACCGCTGGGTGGCAGGATCATGCACCACAATTTCCGTAGAACTGGTACTGTTTCCTGATGGGTCAAAGCTTCCGAGATAATTCAGCTGGATCTGATGGGAGGGAACCGGTGCAGCTTTATCATTATCAACGATATAAACCGTTGCTGTATTATCACCGGTAATAGTGGTGCCTACTGGATTTTCAAGACTTAATACAAAATATTCGGCACTCTGCTCTTCAAGGGTATCATCAATAATCGGAATGTTTACCGTATAGCTAGTCGCAGAAGGAGTGATATTGATAGTTTGGCTGCTGAATGTAAAATCACTGCTGTCTGCAGTACTGAACGGAGCCGGTTTTACCACCAGGTTGACACTCGATGTGGAAGGATTATTAGCATTAATTTTAAAACTTAAAGTTCCTGCATTCTCATTGACCGTAATAAAATTTCTGTCCAGAGAAACTGATGTTCCGGCTGTCGTAAATACTGTTGAAGTGACTGAGGTAACACCATTGTCGCTGAAATCTTCAACGGTATTGGGTTTCAAAGCTACATAATATGATTGATTGGGAACTAAACCGGCTGTTGGAATTACGGTGATTTTATTGTTACTGAATGTGGTGGTAAAAGGAACGGGAGTACCTGAAGCATTTCCTAAACGGAATTCTACAAGATTTTGTGCATTAGAATCGGTGATCGCGGAATTATCTGTTTGTCTTACATTTTCATTGAAAGAAATGGTGGGATTTACAGTACCTGATACATTATTTGTGTTGTTGCTGGGAAGATAAGAAACCGTTGGTGGAGTAGTGTCAACGCTGCCTGTTGCGGAACCATCCATTGTGAAATTATCAAAACGGTTGTTACCAACAGTTCCTCCTGTACCCGCGGAAAATTCAACTTTTAATTTAAAATTCGGATTGTTTGCGGCTCCGGAAACAGATGAAAAATCAAAGGTAATCAGCTGCGGATTTGCATCCTGTGGAGTCACGGTTTGATAAGGCTGGAAAGTAAGACCGTCTGTAGAGTAGAACCAGGTTTGAGTTCCTGCTCCGGAACCCGATCTTCTGGTGGTAAATTTTACAATAATATTGTTATAACCCGTCGTAGGCAGAGAAAACTGTAAAGCTCCACCGATGGGATTGTTGAACCTTAGGTGTGTGCCGGAAGGATCATTATTCCGGGCATTGAAATTGTCTACATTGAAATTCTGATTGACTCCTCCTGCGGGATCTATTTCGCTTGTTCCTCCTGCAATAGCAGCGAGAGATGCTCCTGCCAGCGTGGAAGTCGGCGTGGTAATAGAGGAAACCGAAGTGTTGCTGTTAAAATTCCAGTAATGGATAAGAGTTTGTCCGAAGAGGCCGCCCTGAAGAAAAAAAGCGGCGATGACAGACCCTTTTAAGAAGTAGTTATTGGTCATTTTTACTTTACTTTATTTCATGCAAAAATGAACTTTATTATCTCTAAACATTTTACGGGAATCTTAAGAAATGTTTAATAATAAGTACTTTCTATTCAATATTTAATTTATAAGGCCTTATCAGAGATTTCCATACCCAAACCTATACTCCCAAACGTCACATTAATCAAAACACTAACAACTAAACACCATCCACCAAAACAACTCCTACTTCTTCCACCATTCCGTGAACCGTTGAAGACTGTCATCCGGATATACGACTTCCCCTATTTTAGGAGTCAAAACAGGAATTTTTTCTTTTTTCGCCAGGGTAGTAAGTGCGTTTAGCGGAGTATTCCAGTCATGTTTGGCAAGATTAAACTTAGAATTATGATAAGGCAGAATTCTTTTAGCATGAAGATATTTTGAAGCCTTAATAATTTCTTCCGGCAGGTTGTGGACAAAATGCCAGGCTTTGTCGTACTGCCCATCTTCCATAATGGCCAGGTCAATGTTTTTATACTTATTTCCGATCTGCTCAAAATGCTTGTCAAAACCTCCGTCTCCGCTTACAAAGTAATTTTTATCCTTAGACTGGATTACATAAGAAGCCCAGAGTGTCTGGTTTTGAGTAAATCCTCTCCCGGATTGATGTCTCGCAGGCTCTGTGTTGAAAATCAGTGCTCCGTTGGGATCCTGATACTTCTCAAACCAATCCAGTTCAACAATTTTATCTTTCGGATATCCCCAATATTCAAAATCTTCTCCAACGCCCAAGCCACAGATGACTTTTTTCACCTTGGGTTGCAATGCTTTAATGGTTTTGTAGTCCAGGTGGTCATAATGATCGTGGGAGATCACCACATAATCGATTTCCGGGAGATCATCAACAGAATATATGGCAGTTCCCTGAAAAGCAGGAACCGATGACGGTATTGGAGAAGCATTGTCACTGAAAACAGGATCCGTAAGAATATTCTTCCCGTTAAGATGCAGCAATGCCGAAGAATGACCAAACCACACAATATAATCTTTGTCAGCCGGCAGGATTTTTAAATCCGTTTTGATGGCTGGAATACCTTGATGAGGTATTCCATTAGGATTCTGTTTGAATACTGCTTCATAAAGCTCACCCCAAAAACTATGACCTTCAGCAATGGTAGGAGTTTCAGAAAAATTATGAAACTCCCCATCTTTGAAATGCGGAGACTTTTTGATCCTTTCCAGACGTTCACCTGATGGGAGTTTCCCAAATTGGGGCTGTATATGTATAAACGCTGAAATGGCGGTGAGAATACCCAAAATAAAAATGACAAGGAAGATCCTTTTCAGCATTGCTTTCATTGAGCCAACCTTTTAATATCCCTTATTTCTAAAACGGATGTCGGATATCCTTGCTGTACGGCATGGATCATTGCTCTCCCCACTTCATGCAGGGTTAGAGATTTTGATGGTAAAAGCACAGGAAACAACCAGATAAATGGCTTAAAGAACCATTTTACATTCACCTGGCCGTCTACAGGTTTCATAAATCCGGGACGGAAGTTATATGCCCCTTTGAAATCCATTTTTTTCAAAGTATTTTCCGTCTTTCCTTTTACTCTTGCCCACATGGTTTTTCCACTTTCCGTGCTGTCGGTATGGCTTCCGGAAACGTAGGTAAAAACCATTCCCGGGTTTTGGTGAAGAACAGCTTTCGCAAAATGTACCGTGGTATCGTATGTGATTTTGGTATAGTCTTCTTCGCTCATTCCTATACTGCTGATTCCGGCACAGAAAAAACAGGCATCATAGCCTTTTAGATTTTCATCATTCAGATCTACAACAAGGAAATCCGGTACCAGATATTCTTTTAATTTAGCATGCTTTTTTCCGGACGGTTTTCGGCTGATACTCAGTACCTCGGAAACAGAAGGATTTTCAAGGCATTCCATTAAAACACCTTCACCTACCATTCCTGTAGCACCGGTAAGAATTATTTTGATTGGTTTTGAATTCATAATTAAAAAAATATATTAATAAGTGAACTTGCTTAAAGTTAAGATTTTAAGCCAGATAATTTTGAATAATTTTATTTGAAAGAATTTTGAAACACCAACTGATTCTTCCACCGCAGGTAGGACATTTCATTCTCATGTTTTGCAAATTTTAAATGCATAAATGAAACATAATGCAAGATATAGCCATAGTTTTTGTCTTGGCTAAAGTTGGATTCTACAAAAGAAATGATGTCGAAATGGTGAATTCTTCTGTTTTTAAGCATATTCAGAACATTATCTTTTTTATCAGACGTTCTGATGATGGTTTTTACTTTACAAACCTGCTGTAAAAAATTGAAAAATGTTGATGATTACCGGGAAATCCGGTCAGACGATGGTACTGCTGTACTCTTTTTGTTTTCCTTCATACTGAATATATACTGATATTTTACAGTATACATTCAGTACAATGGTTGTATTGGGAAGCCCAAATAAACTCTTTGAAGTTATTTCTTCTTGTCGTGTAACTGGCTGTATATATTATGGATCAGCCCGTCAGCTACAGAGATTTTAGGAACGAAAATCCTGTTGATTTCAGACCAGGTCATCACATTGTTGAAAATCCTCAACGCATGTGCAACCACATCTGCTCTGTCTTCTCTTAGGTTGTGTTTCGTCATTCTTTCCTCTACAGAAAGTTCATTGAATTCTTTATATACCTTTTTAAGATGAGACAGTGTCATCGGTTTTCCGTCTTTGGTTTTGCTCATGGAGAATACCTTATTGATGTTTCCTCCGGAACCTATGGCAACAATCGGTTTTTTGCTGGTGATGTTTTCCTTGATTTCCTCTTTCATTTCGTGCCAGTTATCTACGGTCACGAGGTTGTTCAATAAACGGATGGTTCCTATATTGAAAGATTTTTCATAGATCATTTTCCCGTTTTCATAGAATGTAAGCTCGGTAGAACCTCCGCCAACATCAATATAAAGATAAGCGAATTCTTTGTCTAAGCCTTCTGCTACATGGTTTTCATAGATCAGGGTAGCTTCCTCATCCCCGGTAATGATTTCTATATCGATTCCTGAGGCATCTTTTACCCGCTCTATAATTTCCTTTCCGTTAGCAGCATCACGCATAGCACTTGTAGCACAGGCTCGGTAATGGTCTACCTTATAGATCTTCATCAGATCACTGAAAATTTTCATAGAGTCTACGACCATTTTTTCCCTTTCTTCCCCGATTTTCCCAAGAGTGAATACATCCATTCCCAGTCTTAAAGGAATCCGTAAGAGGTTTAACTTGATGAATTCAGGTTTCCTATTATTGATTTTTACTTCATTGATTAACAGTCGGGCTGCATTACTTCCTATGTCTATCGCTGCGATCTTCATTTTACGCTTGTTTTAGCTTTTAAATATTTATACGTCTCGATTTGAGAACGGCACTCTTCCTTAGTGTTGCTGATGTATTCGTTGCTCAAATTTTTGTCTAAAATACGAGCTTTTACGTTATCTCTCAACTGGATGTCGATAATATCTTTTAATTCTTTCTTAAGATCTTTATCCGTAATCTTTGCAGCCGCCTCAATTCTGTAATCCAGGTTTCGGGTCATCCAGTCCGCAGAAGAAATATACAGATCTTCGGCACCTTTATTATAAAAGTACATCACCCTTGCGTGTTCAAGATATTCATCTACAATACTGATGGCTTTTATTTTTTCCTTAAAATCTTTCTGATTAACCGCGCAGTAAATTCCTCTTACAATCATTTTCACCACCACACCGGCTTTTGCAGCGTCATATAATTTGATGATTAAGGCACGGTCACTGAAAGAATTGGCCTTAATGATCATTTCTGCTTTTCTGCCGGCTTTAGCTTCTTCAATTTCCCGGTCGATGTGATGCACAATTTTTTCGCGCATAAACTGCGGACAGACCATGAGGTTCTTACAGGTTCTCAACACAGACAGATAATCTTCTTTGGGTTTTTTCAAAACATTGAAGACCTTATTGATATCCGCCATAATATTACGGTCGGAAGTCATCAGTAAATGATCACCATAAATTCTTGCCGTCTTTTCATTAAAGTTTCCGGTGCTTACAAAACCATATTGAAGGGTCTTGTTGTGCGCTCTTTTTTTGATGACGCATAGTTTGGCGTGGACTTTTTTATTGGGAATTCCTACCAGTACCGTAATTCCTTCCGGCTCCAGCATTTCCTTCCATTTAAGGTTGGATTCCTCATCAAATCTCGCTTGGAGCTCCAGCATTACCGTTACCTCTTTACCGTTTCTTGCCGCATAGATCAGTGCATTGCTGATTTTTGAACTGCTGGCCAGACGATATGCCGTGATCTGAATAGATTTCACATCAGGATCCATAGCGGCTTCTCTTAGGAGATCAATGACCGGGTTATATTTATGGTAAGGGAAACTTAGCAAAACATCATTCTTTAAAATAACATCCGTTACTCTTTCCCCGTACTCAAATGCAGGATGGGTAAATGACGTTCTTTCAACAGGCTTTTCATACTTTTCAAAAACATCAGGGAAATCCATGAAATGTTTAAAATTATGAATTTTTCCCCCTGGAATAATACTGTCTTTCTTAGTTAAATTAAGCTTGCGGATCAGAAGTTCCAGCAGTGCTTTATCCATATCTTTATCGAAGACAAACCGGGTAGGTTTTCCTTTTCTTCTGTTCTTAAGACCTTTCTCTATTTTTTCTGCAAAATTGGTTTTGATGTCATTATCCAGGTCCAGTTCGGCATCTTTTGTTACTTTGAAAGCATTCGCCGCAAATTCGTCATACCCGAAATACGAGAAAATATGCGGAAGGTTGAAGGTAATAACATCTTCCAGAAGCATCACATTTTTTTCTTCCGGATCCTCTGTCGGAAGAAGGACAAATCTACCCACAAAGCGGGACGGAATTTCAATAATGGCATAATTGCTCTGATACTGCCAGTCTTTCTTTCGCATGGCCACTCCCAGATAAAGACTTTTATCTCTTACATAAGGCATCGGAGTATTTTCATGAAGCAGGATCGGAATAACGTTGGATTCAACGACTTCATCAAAATAATCTCTTACAAAGTCCTTTTGCTGTGCGGTTAGATTTTTTGCATTTTTAATAAAAACCTTATGGTCAGCCATTTCAGACAGAATCTTCTTCCAGGTTTTGTCAAAATTATGCTGGTGTCTGATTACAATTTCATTGATTCTTTGCAGGATTTTGGAAGGAGGCTGATAAAAAGATTCAGCAATTACTTTCTCTTTAAAATCCATGGCACGTTTTAATCCGGCAACCCGCACCCTGAAAAATTCATCAAGATTATTGGAAAAGATTCCAAGAAAACGGATTCTGAGGTGGAGAGGAACTTTTTCGTCCATGGCTTCCTGCAGCACTCTTTCATTAAAGGCCAGCCATGTAATGTCTCTCGGATTAAAATGTAATGACATATTTGTGTAAAATTTATCAAAAATAATAATTCACAGGCTTTTTACATCATAGGCAAGGTTAAACTTTGATTAATTTTTAAATTTTGTCAATGTCAATGCTGCCTAATGGACTTGTTGAAGGATAATTTTTCAGGCCTAAAAAAGAGTTTTGTGTCATTTTGTCATAAATTTTCATCTGGTACAGATATTGAGAAATAGAGAATGTAATTAATAATTAAAAATTAGAAAAAATATAAATATTATGAGTAAAATAATTGGAATTGACTTAGGAACAACTAACTCTTGCGTTGCAGTAATGGAAGGTAAAGATGCTGTTGTTATTCCTAATGCAGAAGGTAAAAGAACAACTCCTTCTATCGTAGCGTTTACAGAAGATGGTGAAAGAAAAGTAGGAGATCCTGCAAAAAGACAGGCTGTAACGAATCCAAAAAAGACAGTATATTCTATCAAAAGATTTATTGGAACTCATTTTAAAGATGATGCAAGTGAAATTTCAAGAGTTCCTTACGAAGTAGTAAAAGGACCGAATGACACTGTAAAAGTTAAAATCGACGACAGAGAATATACACCACAGGAAATTTCTGCAATGACGCTTCAGAAAATGAAGAAAACTGCTGAAGATTATCTTGGACAAGAAGTAACAAAAGCGGTAATTACGGTTCCGGCTTACTTCAACGATGCACAAAGACAAGCTACTAAAGAAGCAGGAGAAATCGCTGGTCTTACAGTAGAAAGGATCATCAACGAGCCTACTGCAGCAGCATTGGCATATGGTATGGATAAAAGCCATAAAGATCAGAAGATTGCAGTGTATGACCTTGGAGGAGGTACTTTCGACGTTTCTATCCTTGATTTAGGAGATGGAGTATTCGAAGTATTGTCTACAAACGGTGATACTCACCTTGGAGGTGATGACTTTGATGATGTAATTATCAACTGGATGGCTGATGAGTTCAAGGCTGAAGAAGGAGTAGAATTAAAATCTGATGCTATTGCATTACAGAGATTAAAAGAAGCTGCTGAAAAAGCTAAAATTGAATTATCATCTTCTGCTCAGACAGAAATCAACTTACCTTATATCACTGCTACAGCTACAGGGCCTAAGCACTTAGTGAAAACATTGACAAAAGCTAAATTCGAGCAGTTAGCTGCAGACTTAGTAAGAAGATCAATGGAGCCTTGCAAAAAAGCTCTTTCTGATGCAGGACTTTCTATCTCTGATATCGATGAGGTAATCTTGGTAGGTGGTTCTACAAGAATCCCTATTATCCAGGAAGAAGTAGAAAAATTCTTCGGTAAAAAACCATCTAAAGGAGTAAACCCGGATGAAGTAGTAGCAATTGGTGCTGCCATTCAGGGAGGTGTTTTAACAGGAGACGTAAAAGATGTATTGCTTCTTGACGTTACCCCGCTTTCTTTAGGTATTGAAACAATGGGTTCTGTATTCACTAAATTAATTGAAGCGAATACAACGATCCCAACTAAAAAATCTGAAACATTCTCTACAGCTTCTGATAATCAACCGGCAGTAAGCATCAGAGTAGGACAGGGTGAAAGACCAATGTTCAACGACAATAAAGAGATTGGTAGATTTGATCTTGCCGATATCCCACCAGCACCAAGGGGAGTTCCTCAGATTGAAGTAACTTTTGATATTGATGCAAATGGTATCCTTAGTGTTTCTGCTAAAGATAAAGGAACAGGTAAAGAGCAGTCTATTAAAATTCAGGCTTCTTCAGGTCTTTCTGACGAAGAAATCGAAAGAATGAAAAAAGAAGCTCAGGAAAACTCTGCAGCGGATGCTAAGAAAAAAGAAGAAGTTGAAATTTTCAACAAAGCTGACGGATTGATTTTCCAAACAGAAAAGCAATTGAAAGAGTTTGGAGATAAATTATCTGCTGACAAGAGAGCTGCAGTAGAAGCAGCAGCAGCAGAATTGAAAACAGCTTTCGAAGCTAAAAACCCGGATGATATCAAAGCTAAAACAGAAGCTTTAGATGCAGCTTGGATGGCCGCTTCAGAAGAAATGTATGCAGCAGGGCAACAAGCTCAGGGTGCAGACGCAGGAGCTCAGAATCCTGGAGGAAATGCAGGAGGTGCAGAAGATGTACAGGATGCAGACTTCGAAGAAGTGAAATAATTATTGATTAATATCAATTAAAAATACATAGTAAACCGCTGTAAATTATATATTTATGGTGGTTTTTGTTTTTTTAAGTATTTTCCTAAAAATGATATTTTAAAGAATTTCCTTTGGAATGTTTTTTTGTTTTTATTACATTTTTTATGATACAGATTTGGCTTGTTATATGTATTAAAGTTAATTTAAAAACAAAAATATGGAAAAGAATGTATTGGCCTTATTAGCGGTCGGTCTATTTGCAACAGCTGTTAATGCTCAGGAAACAGTAAGAAAAGAAGTGAAAAATGTAGGTATTGCCATTTAAAAAGGGGCAAAAGCTACAGGAAAAGGAGTTGAAATTGGTGCAGAATGGGTTGGAAAGATAGCAACAGAAGGTGTGAAAAGTGTTAAAAAGACCGCTGTGAAAGGCGAAGATGCCGTTTCAGATGGGTATAAAGATGTAAAAGCAGATCTAAAAAAATAATTTTTAGAAAAATTTCAAAGAACAACTTCAATTATTGAAGTTGTTCTTTTTGTTATGATAGTTCTACTCAGTAATCATATTCTATACTTCGGCATCCTTACCAAAGGAGTAAAGCTGTAAGTTCAAACTTTAAAGTGATTGCCTCCAGATGAATAACAGAAAATTTCAAAATAATTTAAATGATATAATTTCAAAATTTGTTAACATAATAAAATAACAAATACGAAAAATGTGTAAAATGCTTATATTTAGTGATTTATAAATAAATATAGATGGTTTGTATATGTTTTTTTTCAAGTGTAGATTGTTTGCCACTTTCATTTCTTTCACAATATTTTATATTTATTAGTAATATTTTCATCAAATAAATGATAACACAAATAAATAGAAATATGGATCATATAGAAAAACAAAAACGATATAATGATTTCTATGGAAGCCCAATATTTCTGAAAGAAAAAAGTATAAATATCATACACAAAATGATACTTATACATTGGAAACAAAAGAAAAAATAAGAAAAATTGTTTCAGAAAAAGGTTTGAATTCTGTGATGAACGACACGAAATGGCTGGAACTTCAAAGTTCAGTAGGGAAATTATCATTTCCGCCTCCTTATATTGATAAGCTTGTATTTGAAGATAAAACTTTTGAAGAAGTACAATAAGTGATGCTCCACAATGGCTGGGTGATTGGAAACCGTTTTACAAAGAAGGTATGTCTTTATTTTTCACTATTGAGTTTATAAAAGTAAGGCCCCGTTATGCTGAATACACCGGACATTTATTAGCTCCAAAAATATTTGACGAGACGAAAGAATTTGAGCATCTTTTAAAAGAACTTCATATCCCTTATGAAGAAGAAGACGGAACTTTTACAATATATGGATATCGATAAGATCCACTGGCAAAAAGCTTTCAAAATGAGTTCTGTACTATCAGAAACAACTAATAAAACAAAATGTTAAGAGATAAAAATTAAAACAAAATATGTGGAATATAAGTGAGTGGGCTGGACAAGCCTTGATAATTGTGCTATTTTGTACAATAGCAAGCGGTATTCTTTTTATGGTTACATTTTTAGGAATATTTATTCTTAGTAAGATAACAGGCAAAATAATTCCCAGATTCTTCAAAAGGGGCAGCTTGTTTATTTTTGTACTGCTTATAATCTCTGTACTATTATTTTATGCAGATTTTTCCGATATTACAACGAGTAGTTTCATTCCGTCACTCGCAATATATATTGGTTTGTTAAGCTTTCCATTATATATTATATTTATCTTAATATCCGTAATTGGAATTTTAAGAAAAGGACAGCGTGTTAATCCTGAAAAAAATAAAAAATTGAACTTATAGAATGGGATTTCTGCTATCAATATTGCCCGTGAATATTGGTGTGGTGAAAATAGTGACGCAAAAATTTTAGATAAAAATAGAGTTGTGCTATGGAAAATTTTGGATAAAAAAAGTTCATAATCGTATGGAATTAAAAATTTGTATGGGTGTTTTGTGGCCTGAACCTGATCCAAACGGAGTATCCTGCAATTTAGAATCATTGAATTGTTTCAGGAGCTTCGGAAATTTAAAGATAAAATTGTACAAAATCTGAAAGATTCTTTTCCTGAAATTATAAACTAAACAACTATAAAAGCAGTGAAGATTGAGTTGAATTAATAGATAAAATAGTGAAAACATTATTACATTTTTTTACACTCTTATTATTTGTAACGAATTTAGAATCATTACAGAACAAAATCAGGGAAAATTTATAGAAAGTATAATAGAAAACCCTGAAGATTGCTGGAAGAATTTATTGAAATTACCCGCGCAAAAGATTTTCATCCTTGGAAATTTCTTAATATTGTTAAAATATATGAAATACGCTTAGTGTACATTTGAGAGTTAGCCAGCATTTTATATACAAATCAGAATCAACAGACAGAACACAATATGATAAGAAAAATGGTAAGCATCATAGTTGGTTACGCAATTTTTGTAGCGACTTCTCTTGCGTTTTTTAGAATTATGGGACAAAACCCTCATTCTGATCCAGTAATCTCTTTTATAATTTCGACAACAATTTTTGGAGTTATTTCCTCATTTGCTGCAGGACTTTTCACAAAACTTATTGCTAAGACATCAAATTTAAATGTAAATTATATCCTTGCTTTTATTATTGCAGGATTTGCAACATTCTCATTCTTCAAATCCGAAGGTAATCATTGGACACAATTGCTGGCAATTTTCATATTTGCTCCCGTCTCAATTTTGGGTGGGCTATTCTATAACAAGCAGAACAAAAAATAATAATTTTCAAAAAACATAAATGAGACAAATTTTCAAACTGACATTTCTTGCAATAACCATTCTATTGACAAGTTGCAATTCATCAGCACAACAAAAAGATAACTATTCAAATAAAATTGATAGTTTACTAAAAACTAAAAGTCCAAGAGATTTTAACGGAGTAGTGTACATTCAGCAAAATGGGAAAATGAAATATGCAAAAGCGTATGGATTTGCTGATTTCAATAAAAAAACACCGCTGAGAATTGATGATAAATTCTCTACAATGTCGATAGCCAAACAATTTACGGCTGCACTTATTTTACAGCAGGTAGAAAAAGGAACAATTGATCTGCAAACACCTATTCGCAAATATTTACCTGATTTTAAATATTCCTGGGCAGATACTGTTACCGTTCATCAATTACTTAATAACACTTCGGGATTGTACAGCGAAAATATGGACAAGCCTTTGAAATTTAAACCAGGTTCTGCTTTTAGTTATTCCAATGTTGGTTATTATGTTGCTGGGCTTGTTCTTGAAAAGCAAAGTGGTCAAAATTTTGAAACGTTAGTAACAGCATTATTCAAAAAATGTAAAATGAACAATAGCTATTATCCGAACAAAACCACTAGTAAATTGTTGACGAAAGGACATACCATAAAAAAAGACGGAACTTTTAAGCTTAATGAACAATTAAGTTTTGATGCTGACAATTATTTTGGAAGTCACTTAATTGTTACTGTCCCCGATCTGGCAAAATGGAACGAATGTTTACATAATGGAAAAGTTCTAAAACCTTCAACATATAAAATGATGACCAGTTATGTCATAACCGACACCCATCAGGTTTTCAGCAAAACTCCTATTGGCTACGGTTATGGTTTGCGAATAAATGATAAAGACAGCATCAATGAGATTGGGCATACAGGTTTTCATCCGGGAGAAGGTTTCACCGCTGTTAATTTATACTACCCCAAAACCAAAACCAGTGTAGTTATAATGGAAAATGTAGGCAATGAAAATTTTGATATTGCTTACTATTTTGAGCAGGAAATCAGAAAAATAATTAAGGAAAGTAAACTTTTGAAATAAAAACAAAATATCGATTTCACATCATTTCAATTGTGTTGCTTTTAGTTTTGCAGGATGCCAATCAAGTGTGAAATTGCAAAAATCCGATATTGCAAAAATATATTTTCTTCATTCATAATAAATTTTTAGAAGAAAACCCTGATGGAACATTTTCGGATAAATTTAATATCAAGGTATATTAAAAAGGCATATTAAGCTTTTTCAAAAAGGATGGAATTGTTATATTCAGCAAAATTATAAAAGACAAAAAAACAAATTTTCAAATATGATAGCAAAGAACACAATCATAATTCTATTGTCATTCCTTTCCTTTTCTGTTTTTGGACAAGAAAAAGGATCAGAGGCAGGCGGACCACCAAAACTTTCTGAATTGTTAGGTTTTTGGAAAAAGGTTGAGCTTCCGAATGAAGATAAACTGAATAAATCCAACCCTTGGCCTCAAAAATTTCAATGGTTTGCATTCTACGAAAATGGCAAAGTGTATTCAATGATGTCTGATCAAGATTCTGACTACTCGGCAAAAGACTTGAAGGAAATATTTGCCACTTTGCCAGCCGGCAAAACGCCAAATTATAAATTAGATGGACAATTTTTGACTATTGATAATAAAGATATTAAGGACTACCAAGAACTTTGGGGAGTAAATCTATTTGCGGTTGACATCGATGATTTTTTTAAAAAAGGAAATTTAATAATGACATTGGATGATGGAAACGGAAATGTAATTTATTACAGATTATTACAACGAATAGAATAAATATGGCAAGCGTGAGTTTGCAAAATAACCTCATGAAGTATTAATAATTAATATGAGTAAAAGAATTGTATTTTTCCTTTCAATAACGTTAATTATGGTCCTGGCTTATTCTTATTTTTGTATTCCAGACAAATTTGAAATTGAAGGTGGATCATGTTACCAGGGAATTACCGCAATGTTCATAAGATTTTTTTTAACGATTTGTGGTGTTTTAAATCTATTATCAATAACCACAATTAATTCTAAATCTAAGTTCAAAATAGCAAAAGTAACGAGCGCTATATCATTGATGGTTTGGTTGGCTGGATTTATTATACACTCTTATAATGACTTTCTGGTTGCAACTAAATATTTTACGCCTTTATTATTCTTAAACTTTATCATTGTAGTTTTGGTTTACGGCTGCAACGGAAAAAATAAGCAGTCACAGAATGATTAAATATAAAATCCCCAAGTGAAAGCTTGGGGATTTTTTGTATTCGGAATTAAAGGAAAAAGAGTTAAATTCGTATAGTTTAATCACAAAAAATAAAGTTCAGATGAAGTGTAATAAAATAATTTTAATTATTGGTCTATTGTTATTCCAGTTAAATTTTGCCCAGGAAAAAGCCGATGTAGCCCTTAATAAAGCGCTTACAGAAGCTAAAGCGAAAAAGAAAAATGTACTTTTAATATTCCATGCTTCCTGGTGCGGATGGTGTAAAATGATGGAAAAGAATATGAATCTTCCGGAAACAAAACCTTTATTTGAGAAAAGTTTTGTCACCACTTATCTTGATGTTCAGGAAAGAGGAGAGAAGAAAAGTCTTGAAAATCCAGGCGGACAGGAAATGATGAACAAATATAAAGGCCAGAATGCAGGACTTCCTTTTTGGCTGGTACTCAATCCTAAAGGAGAGGTATTGGTAGATTCATTTGATGCCAAAGGCGACAATCTTGGATCACCGGCAACACCGGAAGAAGTTGATTCTTTTTTAGCCAAACTGGAAAAATCTTCCAAACTTAATAAAGAAGAGCTTCAGACCATCCAGAAAGTATTTGTGAAAAAAGCTCAGTAAGATAACACGGCAAAAGAAGTACCTAAAGAATTTGTACGTTTACAGACTTCTTATCAGGAATATAAAAATAAGATAATAAACTCTCAGACTTATGTTTGGGAGTTTTTTATATTTTCGTGAAAAATTCTAGGTGTATAGGATTGTGTATTATTATCGCAAGAATTTTATGGAATTAATATAGTTGTTCAATACATCAAATAGAGATGAAAAAACTCCCCGAAATTTTTAGTTTCGGGGAGTTTTATTTTTAAAAGTTATTTTTTACCAAAGAACAGTTGATCCTGCTTTTCCTGATTCAGATATATTTCCTGAAACTGTGCGGGCATATACTGGAAAATAAGATTCCAGTGCTGGATCTTGGTGTGCTTTTTAAAGCTTCCAAAAGACCGTATAAAAAGGTTCTCGATCATATCCTTTACATAAGAATCTGCATTGCTGTAAATTCCTTCCATCAGTTTGATGTGGTGGCCGATAATGTTGATCTTAGATTCTGACAACAGATTTTTCAAATAGTTGATCGTTGCCTGCATGATCCCTGCAAAGTTATTTTGCACAGATAATTGGGAGATCTCCTTTCGGATCGGCGGATAGAAAAATTTTAAATACTCTACTGCTATTTTTTGATTAATAGTTTGCATTGGTACGTTCGTCATAATTAATATTTTTCAGACAGTTGTTATAGCCACGAAAACTGTACCAAACTTATAAACAGGCTGCAAAAATAAATACCCCGATAATCACGGCAATGTGAGTTGCCAATATCTCTGTATTGTGTCTGGAATTCGATGTTTTCCAGCTTTTCCAATCGAATTCTTTTCTGATTTTTGTTTTCATAATGTGGTTAATTTTGTAATGAAATCATTGAAATATGTAATAAAAAAATAGGGTGTCAGTAAATAGGAATGAATTTCTCTAAAAAGTCATCCTTGTATGACAATTTATAAGCTGTCTCTAAAATAGTGGACATTATATCCCATGATTATAAATTTGTTTTGAATAAATTTTCTGAAGATCCTGAGAAATATGACTGAATATTGTTTTTCGGTATTCTTCATTGCAGAAAGCGGTACAGCTATCCAGTGAATAGATGAATGTACTTTCCACAGCATTCCTCAGCATCAGATCACCATTTTTATAAATTATATCCATCTTTTGTAAACTTTTAAATAACAGGTTCCTGTTGTTTTCCCGGATCATTTTTTTGATCTGATCGGTAAAAATTCTGATGGTGCTGTAAGAATTTTGTACCGTATTCTTGTTTAATTCATTCTGTATGTCGGGAATTACTTCTGTAATTTCCTGAACGGCTTGTAAATAGTTCATATTAAGTAGGGTTTTGTTCTAAAAGTTTTATGCATCCACCGAAAATAAAGATGACCAAAAATGCGATGAACAGCAAGTGATAAGGTTTTAGCCACTTAGGTTTTTCAGGTCCTTTGCTTTTTAATCTCCTTAAGGTGTCGATTCTGTTTAAAGTTTTTAAGTCCATTTTTTCTCTGTTTTGAATAGAGAGGTACCAATTGTGTTCCTTTGAATAATATTTTCATTTAAGTCGTTGTAAATTAGTTGTTTATTGTATTTCGTGCTAATTGGAAACAGCAGAAAAACCTATCAAAATGAGAACATTTTTATCAAAACGAAAGCTGTTCATTCTCTAAGATAATTAATATCTTTGCAGTCTATAAAAATCAAAAATGTTTTCAAAAATAGTAGTACACAGAGTAGGAAATAAAATCAACGGAGAGTCTTTAATACTTTCTCAGGAAGAATTGCAGTTGGAAGAAGGAGTGGCAGAATCGCTTGAAGATTACTTTTTAGGTTCTTTCAAATCTGAGGAAACGTTCAATTTTTACAGTGATACTTATTTGGTGAATAATCCTGTTTTCAGTTCTGTATCTGAAATTTTTGATGATAAAGCCAAATTTCTTTGGGAAGCTGAAAATATTGCCAAACACCTTTTCGAAGCTGCTGAAAATCCAAGAGTTATGGGCGGAGAATTATTTATCGTTTATTTTGAAGACGATAGAGAAGGTGATGAAAAAGTAGATAAAATCGGGATTTTTAAAACTGAAAAAAGAGAACCATTCTTAAAAATAGCTCCTCAGGGCGAAAGTTTTGACATTGAAAAAGACCTCGGAATTGGTCTGTCAAAAATTGATAAAGCCGCTTTGATCTACAATAACCACAAAGAAACCGGATATGTACTTTCTGTAGTTGATAACAACAAAAATGGAGATATGTACTACTGGTTCGAGGATTTCTTAAAGGTAAAACAACGTGACGACGAATATTTCCACACACAGGAAGCCCTGATGGTGTACAAAGATTATATCACTAAGCAGCTGCCTCAGGAATTTGAAGTATCAAAAGCAGATCAGGCAGATTTCTTAAATAAATCAATTAATTTCTTCAAAGAAAAAGAAGAATTTAAACTGGATGAATTTGCAAGTGAAGTCTTGGGAGATGAGCATGTAATTGAGAGTTTTAATAATTTTAAAACAGACTACGAACAGGATATGCAGATCAATATCGCGGAAGAATTTCCGATAAGTGAAGCTGCTGTGAAAAAGACCCAGCGTCATTTCAAAAGTATCATTAAATTAGATAAGAACTTCCACATCTACATCCACGGTGATCGTCAGAAACTGGCTACGGGAGAAGATGAAAAAGGGAAATACTATATGCTGTATTTCGATAAAGAAGTTTAAACGGAGGAGGCATCACTGCCGGAAATAATACAGTGAAATTACTATTCCAAAAGTGTCCGCAGAAGCATCACCATAGTGACTTAGAAATAAGGGCGAAAAGATACGTTTCTTTTCGCCCTTTTCTTTATTTTTTCCAAAAGAACAACGCTCTGCTGTACTCGTAATTCATTCTGGCGATATTCAGTACAGAGATTCCCTGTGGGCATTCCACCTCGCAGGCTTCCGTATTGGAACAGTGCCCGAATAATTCAGTATCCATCTGTTTTACCATACTGAGAACTCTCGTACTTCTTTCTTCTTTTCCTTGGGGAAGTAAAGCCATATGAGAAATTTTGGCTGAAGTGAAAAGAGCAGCACTTCCATTTTTGCAGGTTGCTACACAGGCGCCACAACCGATACAGGCAGCTGCGTCAAAGGCTTCTTCAGCCAGCTGATGAGTAACTGCAATAGCGGTGGCATCAGGTGCCTGGCCTGTATTCACTGATACAAAACCACCTGAAGAAATAATTCTGTCAAAAGATGAACGGTCGACTTTCAGGTCTCTTTTTACCGGAAATGCTTGTGCCCGGAAAGGTTCTATGACAATGGTTTCTCCGTTTTTAAATGACCGCAGGTGAAGTTGGCAGGTCGTTGTATTTTTTAACGGACCATGAGCTAATCCGTTGATCATCATGCCGCATTGTCCGCAGATGCCTTCCCGGCAGTCGTGGTCGAATTCTACAGGTTCATCTCCTTCCGTAATGAGCTTTTCATTCAGGGTATCCAGCATTTCCAGAAAAGACATATGGGAATTCAGTTCTTTCAATTCATAATCTACCAGTTTTCCTTCAGACTGGTTGTCTTTCTGTCTCCATATTTTAAGATGTAAATCCATAATTTCTGTTTTTTATTTGTAGCTTCTTACCGTAGGTTGTATTTCTTCGAATACCAGAGGTTCTTTAATCAATTCGGGTTCTTTGTTTTCACCATTCCATGCCCAGGCGGAGATGAACTGAAATTCAGCATCATTTCTTAATGCCTCTCCATCCGGTGTCTGATATTCTTCACGAAAATGGGCACCACAGGATTCGTTTCGGGTAAGGGCGTCGTAGCACATCAGCTCACCAATTTCAAAATAATCTGCCACACGGCCTGCTTTTTCAAGTTCGGAGTTCATAGAGTCTCCTTTTCCGGAAACTTTTACATTTTGATAAAACTCCTGCTTTAGCTTTCTAATTTCATCAATGGCATATTTCAGGCCTTCTTCATTTCTTGCCAATCCGCAATAATCGTATAAGAGTTTTCCTAAGGTTTTGTGATAATAATCTACGGTTTTGGTTCCATTGATTCCGATAAACTGTTCTATCTGTTTTTTTACCTTATTTTCTGCCTGTTCAAATGCAGGATCGTCAATTGAAATTTTCCCGGTATGGATTTCATTGGAAAGATAATTGGCAATCGTATAAGGTGCGATAAAATAACCGTCCACAGAAGCCTGTAATAGAGAATTGGCCCCTAATCTATTGGCTCCGTGATCTGCAAAATTCGCTTCTCCCAGTGCAAATAATCCTGGTATAGTGGTCATCAGTTCATAATCTACCCACAGGCCGCCCATAGAAAAGTGAGCAGAAGGGGAAATCATCATAGGCTCCTCATAAGCGTTGTAGCCTGTAATTTTGCGATACATATCAAACAGGTTTCCATATTTCTCCTGAATTTTGTCCTTTCCCTGTTCCAGTATTGCTTTCGAAAAATCAAGATAAACAGCATTTTTCAAGGGTCCGATTCCAAATCCTGCATCGATCCGTTCTTTAGCAGCCCGGGAAGAAATATCTCTTGGTGCCAGATTTCCGAAAGCCGGGTATTTCCGTTCCAGATAATAATCTCTTTCGCTTTCAGGAATATCATTGGGAAGTCTGGTTTCCTCTTTTTGTAAAGGAACCCAGATTCTTCCGTCGTTACGCAGTGATTCTGACATTAAGGTGAGCTTCGACTGGTAATCCCCGGACTGAGGCAGTGAAGTAGGGTGCACCTGAATCCAGCTTGGTGAAGCCATTAATGCTCCTTTTTTATGAGCTCTCCAGATCGCAGAACCATTACAGCCCATCGCCAGGGTTGATAAATAATAAATTTTACCATATCCTCCAGTCGCAAGCACTACGGCATGGGCAGCATGTCTTTCGATTTCGCCGGTATCCAGATTTCTTACAATAATTCCTCTGGCCTTTCCGTCAATAACAACGAGATCCAGCATTTCATGTCTTGAATACAGCTGTACACTGCCTTTCCCAACTTGCCGCATCAAAGCCTGATAGGCTCCCAACAGCAGCTGTTGGCCGGTTTGTCCTCTGGCATAAAAGGTTCTGCTAACCTGTACCCCCCCAAAAGAGCGGTTGTTCAGGTAGCCCCCATATTCTCTTCCAAACGGAACACCTTGCGCTACGGCCTGATCGATGAGGTTTAAAGAACATTCTGCCATCCGGTAAACATTGGCTTCTCTTGCTCTGAAATCACCCCCTTTTAAAGTATCTACAAACATTCGGTAGACGCTGTCACCGTCATTTTTATAATTTTTGGCTGCGTTTACGCCTCCTTGTGCCGCTACGGAATGTGCTCTTCTCGGACTGTCCTGGAAACAAAACGATTTAACATTATATCCCATTTCTCCTAAAGAGGCGGCAATTGAACTTCCTGCCAAACCTGTTCCCACCACAATGACATCTAATTTTTTGCGGTTGGCAGGATTAACGAGTTTTGCTTTCTTTTTATAGTTGTCCCATTTCTGTTCCAACGGACCTTGTGGTATTTTTGAATCTAAAATCATGACTTTTCTGTTTAATGAGCAGTGAAGTATACATAAATAGGCATCAGTGCAAAACCGATACTGATGATCACTGAGTAGGCAATTCCAATCGTTTTAAACCATCGTACAAACTTCGGATGATAAAGTCCCAGCGTTCTGACAGCGCTGTGTATCCCATGGATAAGATGATAACACAGGGCGACCATAGACAGTACATAAATAATGACATACCACCATTCTTTGAAAACAGTGACTACCAGAATATAAAGATCTTTATTTCCATTATCATCCAGTGGCGGGTTTCCGAACTTATAGATATACCAGAAATTCTGAAAATGAATCACTAAAAAGATCAAAATCAAGGTTCCTAAAATTCCCATATTCCTGGAAGCCCATTTACTGGCTCTTCCCCGCTGGTCTTTGCGGTAGCTTCCGCCCGTTTTTTTATTGTGTAAAGTAATTACCAATCCATCCAGTGCATGAATAAGAATGCTTGCATACAGAACGTATGAAACTATTTTGATCACAATATTTCCGGATAAAAAATGCGAATAGGTATTAAACTGCAGGTGAGCCTGCTCTTGAGGTAAAAAAAGCTGAAGGTTTCCCAAGAAATGAATCAACAGGAAGAAGCTCAGGAAAAGTCCTGTAAGGCACATCAGCATTTTTCTTGATAAGGTAGACAGCATATTTTTTATATATAAATTAATAATATCCTAAAATTTTCATCCAAAGTCCACCGACACCCATGTAGATAATCAGAAGGACAATTCCTATTTCCAGGCCACGAAGCCACCATGCTTTCAGTTCAACATATCCGCTTCCGTAGAAGACCGGTGCCGGACCATGGCCGTAATGGGTGAGTACTCCGTAGATTGATCCTAAGAAACCCAGCATCATTGCTAACAACATGGGCGGAATTCCTAAAGAAACGCCTACTCCTAACAACGCGGCATACATTGCTGCCACGTGGGCTGTGGCACTGGCAAAAATATAATGACTGAAGAAATACACCAGAACAATAACCGGAAAGGCAACCTGCCAGCTTAATCCTCCGATTTTTGCTTTAATTAAATCACTGAACCAGCCAATAAATCCAAGTTCGTTAAGAGTACTTGCCATCATAACCAGTACGGCGAACCATACAATGGTATCCCAGGCTCCCTTTTCGGCTTTTACATCTTCCCAGGTCAGTACTGAAGTAAGTAATAATAAAGTTAAGCCTATAAAAGCCGTAGTGGTAGCATCAATAGAAAGAGCTCCGCCAAAGATCCAGAGTCCCAGTAAAATAAAGAAGGCGAGTAACATCAGCCATTCGTTTTTAGAGATAGGCCCCATTTCTTTTAGTTTTTCGGCGGCCATTCTCGGTGCATCACCTGTTTTTTTCAATTCAGGCGGATAAAGTTTGTATAATACTAACGGAACGATAAAGAAAGCCACCAGACCTGGAACAAAACCGGCAGCAGCCCAGGACATCCAGGTAATATTGATTCCTAAATTAGCTGCAAATTTCTGGCACATCGGGTTACTGGCCGTACCTGTTAAAAACATGGAAGACGAGATCAGATTCATATAATAACTGTTCAGTGTTAAAAATGAACCTAGTTTTCTGTGGGTTTCAGGTTTCTCCGGAACAGAATCGAAGCTGATTGCCATGGATTTCATGATTGGATAGATGATTCCTCCGCCTCTTGCCGTATTACTTGGAATAGCTGGAGCCAGACAAACGTCGGCAAGCCCCAATCCATAGGCTAATCCAAGAGAACTTTTACCAAAAATTCTGATGAATAAAAAGGCAATCCGGTTTCCCAGTCCTGTTTTAATGAAGCCTCTGGCAATGAAGAAGGAAATTCCTATCAGCCAGATCACTTTATCCCCAAAGCCTGAAAGAGCTTTTGTAATTGATTTTCCCGCATCACCGGGAGCTGCAACCTGGGTAAGGGCTGTAAACCCAATGGCCATCATACACATCGTTCCCATGGGAGCTGCTTTAAGGATAATTCCTAAAATAGTAGCGGCGAAAATAGCAAACAGATGCCATGCATCCGGGGAAACCCCTTTGGGTACAGGGATAAACCATATAATAAGCGCAACGGCAAACGTTATCGCTATATTTTTAAGATTAATTTCTTTCATGATAATCAATGTATTAGCGGTTAAAATCTACTCTGTACCTGAACGATAAATAGATTGTTGTTGTATTGTGAGGTATTGTCAATCTGGTATTTGTAACGGTCGAACTGCATTCCGAGCTGTATTCTTGCACCGTAATTTTTCAGAAACTCTAATCCTACCATCGGTGTAACGGTTTGCCTTGGGTTTGAATTGATTCTAAAATTAGTATCAATGTATTCGTAACGGCATGACAATTCAAAAGCACTGAGGTTTTTATGATTCACTTCATACCTCAGATTCGGAAGAAAATAAACTCCTCTGATCAGATATTCGTCCGGATTTTGAGGCCTTAATTCCGGGGTTACTGCAAAATAAAGTGGATGATTGGTTGCCTGCTTGGCTTCCAGCTGCATATCGAGGCTCCACTTAGGGTCAAAATTGACTAATGAACTGAGGTCAACACCTACAGCGTATATTTTTTTACTGAAAACTTCACCAATACCTCCATTAAGGCCTAAATTCAATGCATATTTTTTATTCAGTCCAAAAACCATCCGGGTGGAATACTGCTTTCCGTTATCATTATCATTTACCTGGTTTTTTCCATTTCCATTAACGACAGATAGGGCATATTGAAAAGGAATCTGGCCTAACTGGAGTTGCCCTGTAGCAGAAAGACCGATCTGGAAACTTGTCCAGCCCAGTTTTCCGAATTCAGTATATTGGTTGGACCAATCCAGTGACTTGATAATGTCGATAGGGTAGGTTTCCTCAATACCAAACCAGGGTCTGAATTGTCCTACGGTAAAAGCTAGTTTTGGATTAAAAGTATATTTCAGGTAAGCATTTTCAAGGACTCTGCTTTTAGGATCATTTTTAAAATCAGCAAAATTAGCCAATGCTACCACTTCCGTACGTTTGCTGATCTGAGCACGAACCTGCACCCGCATGTACTTGAGCATGAAATTATTGCTTGTGCCTGATCCGTCAGAATGATGAAGCCCGTTAACATCCACATCCTTAGAGATGCCTACCAGATACCGGGCCTGAAAAAGACCTTTGATCTGGAGCTGAGGATATTTCACATTATCTTCCTCCTGTTTGGTTTGAGCAGAGTCTGGAATCTGTGCGGTTGCTGATGCGCAAAAGAGCATAAGGCAAAAGAACAGACCACTCTTTTTTGTTGAAAAAAAGGTCATAAAATTGGTATTTAATAATATATCGATAAACGCTAACCCTAATTATATTCCTAAGAATTTGAAAGGTTTGGATTCTTTAAAACTGGTATTGGCCTTCCCGCTGTAGGTCTGGTAATTACTGAGGTCCAGTTTCATTACTTTTGCTTTCGGGCTTAAATCAAAATCTTTAAGGTTTACCCAAAATGTGTTAGGAGTAAATACAGTTTCGAAGTAATAGACCAGATTTTTCTGATCTGAAACAGAACGCCATCTCGTAGAGGAAATATTAGGCTCTGTCTCTGAAGAAATACCATAAGGAACGGAACAGTTTCTGATCACGCTGAATACGCTGGCAACAGCTGTACGCGTATCACTGGTCTGTGGAATGGCATTTATGTAATAGGAAGCTCTCACAAAACGGTCTGCTGCACGATTGGTTCCTGGAAGCATCATAGTTCCCGGAATTCCTTGCCAGTAGGCATTTAAAGCAAGCTGTTGGTCGAAAACAGGAGAATTCGTCATTACGGTATAAGAAGGATCGTGGTGAATCACCAGCTTTCCGTCTATGTATTCAAAAACAGCATTATCGCCTGTGGCGTCGGAAAGTGAAAGATGTACGGTAGCAAATTTTTCAGTTCCCGGAATATAATCACTGACAATAACGAATGGATCGTTTTTCAAATAATCAACGGCTTCTTTTACCGTTCCGAAATTATCAAGGAAATATTGTGCCCATAAGGAAATGGCAAGTCCCTTTTTGTTTCCTTTAGGATTGAATGCAGGATATTGGGATTCACCCAGCCATAAAAGATTGGCTACAAGGCCGTTTTCATTCATTCCGTCGGCTGTAGCAATATCCCATGAAGTACTGATGATACTGCCATATTTCGAGGTCCATTGTAATGAAAGTGGTCCCACTTCTCCGGTACGTTGGATGCCTCTCGGGAGTACCCAGAGATTAGCTGGAATTTCATCTTTCCAATCCATTGATCGGGCTGTGAGCACGGTTTTGTCCGGACCTTTATAAACGAGCCTCGTGCAGGCTTCATACTCGCTCCAGATTCCTATGGAAAGGACAAATGATAGTAATAGTAAAGGGAACTTTTTCATAGTATTATATTTTTTGAACTGATGTAGAACTTATATTGAAATTTCTGTAAGAAATTCAACGATTACGAATTGAATTCATTATTTGGTGATATAAATTTAATAAATTTTGTTTAATTAACATAATTATTTTAAGATTTAATATGAAATTTATGTTAAGTATCAGTTTGCGGAATTCTTCTTGAAGGATTGAAAAAATTTCATTATATTTAAAATAAAATATCCTGTTATTATCGAAGAATTAATTACGTTTTGGCTTGATATTTGAATAGTTATCTATAAGCAATGCAAGGCATATAGTATTATATGGCCTTGAATCTTCGGTACCACAAAGTACTATATCTTTAAAAAAATCGTTATATTTGATAGATTAAAGAAATATATGAATTTTGTAGAGTGCCATGAGGAGCCAATACATATCCCAGGATATATACAAAGTTTTGGATATCTGATTGGCATTGACGCAGTCTCTCACTCCATTACCTTTTTTAGTGAAAATATCAAGGATATATTTTCTGTCGAGAACACCACACAGCTTTTCGATAAGAAAGTTACTGACTTTCCAGAAATTTTTTCCAGTATTATAGAAGCCGATATTTTTGCATCCTTAGATCAGTTTACAAAAAGAGAAAACGAAACTCATTTTGATAAAATATTCATTGGCGAAAAAGAATACCATTTTTCTGTTTTCAGAAGTAATAACCATATTTTTTTAGAGTTTGAAGCCGTATTGGAAAATCCCAATAAGCGTATTTCCAATAAATATGATAATTTCTATATCATCGATGATGCACAGGAAATCTGGGAACAGCTCCTGAGCACTCTTTCGAAAATTGTGAATTACGACCGGATGATGGTCTATAAATTTATGATAGACGGTTCCGGAAAAGTAATTGCTGAAAAAAGTAATAATAGGATGGAAAGCTGTCTGGGACTTCACTACCCGGAATCTGATATTCCAAGACAGGCACGGGAACTTTATTTAAAAAAGAGAAAAAGAATTTTCAGTAATGTATATGCTGAAAATGTCCCTCTCATCAGTAAAAAAATTGGGACTGTTGATCTCAGCCTTACTGCTTCGAGAGGAATGTCTCCCATCCATGGGCAATATGTAAAAAACTCGGGGGCTTCTTCCAGTTTCAGTGTTTCTATTATTATTGATGATTATCTTTGGGGGCTCGTTACCTGCCAGAGTTCTGAACCTAAACATATCGATCTTGAAGACCGTGTGCAGGCAGGGATTTTTACAGCGCTGGCCGCCAATGCCTATTCTTCCTTTAAGTCTAAAAAAGAACTGAATTATCGTATAGCGCTGAATGAAAAAGCGGCAGCTCTGAAATCAGACTTTTTAAAACATGGAACTTTATTCGATTCTCTTATTGGGAATAAATCTGAAATCAAAGGACTGCCGGAAGCTGATGGCCTGGCTATTATCGCA
Organism: Chryseobacterium soli; assembly: GCF_000737705.1. Lineage (GTDB taxonomy): Bacteria > Bacteroidota > Bacteroidia > Flavobacteriales > Weeksellaceae > Chryseobacterium > Chryseobacterium soli. The sequence goes on from NZ_JPRH01000002.1 coordinate 252,469, forward strand.
GAGGATAATATCGTGACAGAAGGTAATGTTCCCGAACGGGCTGTTATTGAAAAGATTATCGACTGGGCTCATGAAAATACACAAGATAATATCTATATCAGCAGAAGTTTTCTTAAAGATTTCGGTGATGTATTAGGATTGGATGAAAGAGCAGCAGGAATTGCGATCTATTTTGTGGAAAGAAGCAAAAACGAAATGCTGATCTGGTTCCGTAAAGAATTTGATGAACATATAAACTGGGCAGGAAACCCAGAGAAAAAAATAGGTGTTTTTTCGCAGAACGGAGAGGAGAAGCAGATTATTTCTCCCAGAACATCTTTTCAGGTATTTACAGAAAATATTAAAGGGAATTCAAGAAGATGGAATTCCAGAAATATCAGTGCAGTACAGGCTATACGAGATGTGATTTTGGAAACTTCACATAAGCAGTATACTGCCATCAAAGAACTGAATAATCAGTTGAGAAAAGTAAATGAGGAACTCGACAGTTTTTCGTACACGATCTCGCATGATTTGGGAACACCACTCACTGTGATGAAACTGAATGCCCAAATGCTTCTTTCTAATTTTGAAAAGACAGATAAGAATAAAAATAAATTAAACTCGATTATCGAGGAGATCGACAATATGGCAGAGATGATGCATGATGTATTACAGCTCAGCCGTGCGAAGCATAGCGAAATAGATCTTCAAAGCTTACAGACCGTAAATACCATTAAAAAGATTTCGGAAAATGCTAAGATCACTTTCGAAAGCCCGGGAAGTGAAATCATTATTAAAGAATGTCCGGATGTATTAGCGGATAAAACCATGCTTCATCAGGTATTTTTAAATATAATCAACAATGCCGTGAAATATTCTTCCCACAGGGATCAGCCGAAGATTGAGATCGAAGGGAGTGAGGATGGCGAAACCATTATTTACAGGATTTCAGATAACGGAATTGGAATTCCGGAAGAGGAAAAACACAAAATGTTTAAAATCTTCAACAGAATGGATAATGCGAAGAAATTTAAAGGAAACGGAATAGGGCTGTCTATTGTTCACCGTATTATGAAAAGAATCGGCGGAAATGTGGCCTACGAAAGCAATAAAGATGGTACTTCTTTCATTTTAACGTTTAAAAAGCCTTAAATTTGAGGAAACTTTTAAATACTTACTATGGTATCTGAATATCTTAAAAAAAATACAGCAGAATATCACGATGCTGCTGAAAAACTTTTTAATTCTGAAAAAATCTTTAACCGAACTTTCACTTTAGAAGACTACAAAAAGATTATCAACACCAATTATCTGATGCTTCTGCATTCTGAAGATAAAATATTCAACAACCTTTCTGGTAAATATGCTGAAAAGCTTCAGTTGAACAATAGAAAAAAACTTCCTTTAATTGAGAAAGATCTTGAAAGTCTTTCTCTGGAAAATCAAACAGTTTCCCATGATCTTGAGTTCAGCAATGAGCATGAAGCACTGGGAGCCATGTATGTGATTGAAGGATCTACCTTAGGTGGAAACGTTATCGCAAAACAACTCTCTAAAACGGAAGGATTTGATCAGGTAAGCTTTAATTTCTTTGGATGCTATCAGGAAAATACAGGACCGATGTGGAAAAATTTCAAAGAGGTTCTGGATACCGAAGTGAGTGAAGAAAATTACAACGAAGTGTTATCCGGAGCTAAAAAATTATATACGTTTCTGTTAAACGTCAATTAATTTCTTTTAAACCTTAATAAAATTCCTGAAAGATTGCCCAATTTTTCAGGAATTGTTAAATTTGGGCGTTATAATTTTAGACTTAACTAAAAAATAAATTTTTAAAAGTATACAATATGAAAGTAACTGTAGTAGGTGCAGGCGCTGTAGGAGCAAGCTGTGCGGAATACATCGCTATGAAAAACTTCTGTTCGGAAGTCGTTTTAGTAGACATTAAAGAAGGTTTTGCTGAAGGTAAGGCAATGGATTTGATGCAAACCGCATCGCTTAACGGATTCGATACAAAAATTACCGGAACAACAGGAGATTACAGCAAGACTGCAGGTTCTCATGTAGCAGTAATCACTTCAGGGATTCCAAGAAAACCTGGAATGACGAGAGAAGAGCTGATCGGTATCAATGCCGGAATCGTAAAAGATGTTACTGCTAACTTAGTAAAACATTCTCCTGAAGTAATCATCATTGTGGTTTCTAACCCAATGGATACGATGGCTTATCTGGTACACAAAACATCTGGTCTTCCTAAGCACAAGATCATCGGTATGGGTGGTGCACTGGATTCTGCAAGATTCAAATACAGATTGGCTGAAGCATTGGAAAGCCCGATTTCTGACGTTGACGGAATGGTAATCGCTGCACACAGTGATACAGGAATGCTTCCATTATTGAGCAAAGCTACAAGAAACGGAGTTCCTGTAACTGAATTCCTAGACGAAGAGAAACAAAAATACGTTATCGAAGAAACTAAAGTAGGTGGAGCTACCTTAACTAAACTGTTAGGTACTTCTGCATGGTATGCACCAGGTGCTGCTGTTTCTGTAATGGTTCAGGCAATTGCATGCGACCAGAAGAAAATGATCCCTTGTTCTCTAATGCTTGAGGGTGAATATGGTCAGAATGACATCTGTTTAGGGGTACCTGCGATCATCGGAGCTAACGGTGTGGAAAGCATCGTAAACATTACACTGACTGCTGATGAGCAGTTAAAATTCGCTGAAGCAGCTAATGCTGTGAGAGAAGTGAATGGTGATTTGAAGTTTTAATATTTTAAACTTTATATATGAACCCCCGCGCCGAAGGCGCGGGGGTTTTTTTTAATTTATAAGATCGCTTAATAGTGATTTTTTTATTGATAATGCCTGATCTTAAATATTAATTTGTATGTTTTGTTGTGAAATTTAATATAGGATAATGTATTTCATCAATTTTCAACAGCTTGTTGCTAAAAAGGAAATATGAATTTTTATTTCAGATTTCTTCTGGCTTTTTCTTTTTTAAGATTATTCCAGTTGATGAAATTAATGAGTAATAAAGGGAATAGGCAAACCGGAACGATAAGCAATGGGCTGAATCCTTTCTCAATGGTAAGGAAGAGAAGTGCACAAAAGAGAAGGACAAGTGTGCACATCAGCATTATGGTCATTACTTTTAATGTTTTCTCATTTTTTATGAGCTCTTCATCGGTGTAGTCGGTTATTAGTTTGTTTTTCATATTATTTGGGATTAATTACTTCCAGGGAACTGATATTTCCGGTGGGGACTATTTTCACAGTTTTACTGCCTTTTTCTGCATAGAAATAGTAGGAACTGTTGTTGTCTATGATATAAACTTCTGCTGTTTTTCCTGAACTGAAAGTCACTATATAATTATTCCTAAAACTTTGTTTCTCAAGTTTATTTTTCACCATTTTACCTTGTCCTATTCCAAGACCAACAAAAAGAGAAAGAAGTGCGAATGCCACAACCACCCCGAAAACAGGGATCATAGCCTTTTGGAGTTCTTTTTTTTCTACATCTGCATTGAGCCGGTAAGACTTGAGTATTTTTTTACCCCATTCTTTATGACTGTTTCTAATAAGGACTGCCTGATATATAAAAAAGGCAAGGAATATAAAAGTGATCAGAATAATGAGAATAGGGTTGGAGGTAATATCAGAAATAGGACTGATCAGAATATCGGTAATGGACGAAAATTTTAAAATATGTATTCCCAGCGGATAAAAAAAAATACTTTCCTTTAAAAGTCCAAGAATGATGAGGTATAAATACCCCAACGGAAGAAGTCCTTGAATTTTTTCAAAATATTTCATGCCACTAATATATTATTTTTATCCTAATACGTAAGGTCTATTTAGATTAAATAAAAGAAAAAACGCTCTGTAGAGAGCGTTTCTGTTATGGTTTCTGACAGGTTTGGTGGTATAATCTTGTACCTTCAGTTTGTTCAAGATCTTTTAATCTTTTTAATGCATCGCATACGGTTACAATATCATTTTTTATACTGGCTGCCGCTGCAATATTGTATAAAGCATCAGTATTGGTATTATCCATTCCATAAGCTTTTTCAAATAATCCTATGGCTGCGTCATATTTTTTTAATTTGAGAGCTTCCATACCTTTAGTGAAATTTTCTTTAGAGAGTGAGGGGTTTTCACTTTTAATAGATACTGTTTCTTTGGGTATAGTAACTGTGTTTACTGATTGTTTTTTTGGAAAGTTTATTTTAATACTATATTCTTGCGAATTTTTATGAAAACTTTCAACAGTAAAAGGAACGTATATTTTTTCAAAATTTTTAAAACCAACTAAATTCCATTCATAATAACTATTTTCAATTACCTGCTGTATATTTTTTATCACCTTGGCACTTCCTTTAATATCTGCAGAATTGTCTATTTCAAAAATTACTTTTTGTTTTTTTGGATATATTAGTATGTTTCCAATTAATTTGAAATCTCCTTTTAATGCATATTCGGTAAGTTTATCTGATAAGAATTCACCCCTTAATTTAGGAGCAAAATGTGTGTCGGCGATGAGAACAGAATCATTTTGATTTTTTTCAACGTCTTTTTTTTCAATATTTGATGTTTTTACAAACCAAAATTTTAAAGCTTTGTCAGGATCTTTCTTTGCTTCAAATCTTTCTATCACAATTAATGAATCATTATCAAGCTTCTCTATTTCATAGGCAATTGTAGGTGAGAATCTAATGAAATTTTTTTCTACTTTATAATCAGTACAATGCCCACTGTCAAAAGAAATGTTTGGATTGTAATTTTTACACAATCTGTTATTAACCAGTTTCCATTGAATAAATGTAGATGAATTATCATTGAGAGCCCTGCTGCCATCTTCAGTTTTTACCTTCACTCGGGTCCAGCTGTTGGAAAGGAGAGAAGTATTGATCTGAGAACTTAATGGGATAGAAATAAATGTAAGTAGGACAATAAAATATTTAAGCATAGTGGAATTACCTTTTTTCAATCGGCAAAACTACATAAATTTATAACATAAGTTGTCGATTATTTGCTACACCAATTTTTGATAGAGTAGTAGATATATCAGATCATATGTTTTAAGCTTCCGGGAGTTCTCATATCTACAACAAATTTTGTAAATCATTGTTTCTTTATTTTAACTAAACGACTGCCTGAATTCCAAAGGAGAAAGGTTGGTTTTATTTTTAAATAATTTACTGAAAGACTGAGGATGCTCAAATCCCAGTTCGTATGCAATCTCACTCACAGACAATGGGGTGGTTGACAGTTTTTCCTTTGCTTTTTCAATCAGTTTTTCATGAATGTGTTGCTGCGTACTCTGTCCGGTGAGTACTTTTAATAAACCTGTAAGATAGCTGGGTGAAAGATTAAGGCGTGCTGCAACGTATTGCACAGATGGCAGACCTTTGGTCAGAAGGCCTTCATTGCTGAAATAATCTTCCAACAGATCTTCTAACGTATCCAGAATTTTATGATTGGAAATTTTCCGGGTAATAAATTGCCTTTGGTAATAGCGTTCAGCATAATGCAGCAGGGTTTCAATCTGGGAAATGATGATATTCTGACTGAATGGGTCAATATTGGAATGGTATTCCTGCTGGATATTTAGTATAATCTGTTGCAGGGTATTTTCTTCCTTTTCAGAAAGAAATAATGCTTCATTCACTGAATAATCAAAATATTCATACTGTTTTATGGTCTTCGCCAAAGAAGTTCCCCATAGAAAATCGGGATGGATGAGCAGAATCCATCCCGTATGTTCTTTGTTTGAATTTGGATTTATCGTAATACTGAAAACCTGCCCCGGAGCCATAAAAAACATAACCCCTTCATCAAAATCATATTCCTGCTGGCCATATTGTATCCGTGCATTAGAGGTACGTTTAATGGAAATAGAATAAAAATCCTGAATCCAGCTCAATTCAGTACTTTCCGAATAGTGCCTGATGGTGCTGTAATCGATAATGCTGATCAGTGGATGTTCCGGCTTAGGCAGCGCTCTGAACTGATGGAACTCAGTGATAGTTTTTATTCTTACGGGCTGTTTCACGATACTAAATTACATATTATTGATGATACGCTGCCGCAAATTGTTCAGCAAAATCTTTCAGTTTCACATTTCCAAGTACAGGCTTATGTTGTCTGTAATCTTCATATAAAAGACCGTTTCCCCTTGCTGCATTCATCTCTACAAAACCTTTTGCCGTTTTAGGATTCATTCCTGCACCGATCATTCCGTTAAGCATTTCTTCATCGGTAACGGCAATCCATTTCAAATCTGGTTTTCCAATGGCTTTCCCTAATGTTGCTGCGATGTCATCTGGTGAAATTTCTTCGCTGGCAATATAGCGGACCTCTCTTCCGTTAAAAGGCTTTTCAATTTCTTCAGCAATAACAGCGGCAATATCCAATGGTGAAACCCATGGCTCCTTGTTATTGCCTCCATAGTTTTGGAAGATGGCATTTTGAGATTTTATAGTAGGAATAAAAGCAAACATATTGTAGTAAAATCCTACAGGACGCATAAATTTAATAGATACATCCTCAGGAAGTTCATTCAATAGCTGCTCTACATTATAATGAAAGGTAAGAATACCGTTTCCCTCTTTCATATGAGCCCCGATACTGCTGAGGTGGATGATGTTTTTAACTCCTGATTTTTCGATAGCAGATTTATAATTGCTTCCGATTTTAGTATTGGCTTCAATAAAATCCAGATCGTGGTTAAAAAAGCTGCCGGCATTCAATGCCTCCATGGCATACACTACATCAGCTCCCCGAAATGTTTCCGCTAGAAAATCAATATCTTCCATTGTGCCTATGGCGGCTTTGGCACCTAATGCTTCAATGGCTGTTTTTCTTTCAAAACTGCTGCTTATAACCGTAACAGCATGTCCTTTACGTATTAATTCTTTAGTTAGCGGTTCGCTGATATTTCCTAACGAGCCTGTTACAATAATTTTCATTTTAACTATTTTTATATGGACAAAGTTCAGGAATACCCGAACATCAGATGTAGCCGGATCTGCTTTTTCTGTAGCCAAAAAAAGAGCGGTAAAAACCGCCCTCTCATTTATCTAACAATATTTACAAATAAACACATCCACATCCTGTTTCCCATGATTGGCAAAGATGCTGAGGCTCAATACATCCACCGCCACCGGGACCGCCGCCTCCAGGGCTGGTTCTATAACATATCCCGCCGCTGCAGTAGCTGTTTCCACCTCCACTTGGAAATCCAGGCGGGCAGTTGCCATCAGCGTCACAAATAGCAAACGGAGTATCTCCGCCACTAATGAATACCAACTCTTTTCGTGTTAATTTCTTTGAATTTTTCATAGTAGTTACTATTTTTAATTTGGTATTACTAAGATATGAAATTATTTAATACACATTAAGGTGATTTAAGTGTTTGTTTAAAACCTTAAAGTATAAGCTTATTTTTTACTTAAGTGATAAGATATGTTCGATTTAATCTTAAAAAAAATCTCCCACAGACTTAGCTCATTCAACAGCTCATCATAAAAGAATCTGCATTATCAGCTCAATCTGCGGGAAGTTATAGTAAAGCTATGTAAGAAAAATTCAGCTCTACATTTTAATTCATCTTTATATTAAAAAATGATAGAAGGCAAGTTTTATTACGGGTTTAATACACTAAAAGAAGCTTCAGAATTAGCAAAGAAATTGCTGTATATCACTTCTGTATTTCCCACACGGATCTCATAAATATCTTCCTGAAGGCCTTTTACCAAATCATTCGCGACATCGGAAGCCGGAATTCCATTTTCTTTACCACCGATTTCTTCGGAAAGGTCTGTATTGACCAATGGTGGCATTAATTCAAATACTTTAACATCAGTATTTTTTGCCAGTTCATATCTCAGTAATTGAGTATAAGAATGCAGAGCTGCTTTAGAATCAGAATAAGTAGGAATATTTGATGCGGGAACAAAAGCAACAATTGATGAAACGTTGACGATGGCTGCTTCAGTTTGCTGTTTCAACAAGGGAAGAAATTTTTCGATAAGTCTTACCGGAGCGAAATAATTGGTTGCAAATTCAGCTACGGCTTTGTTGTAGCTGTCTGAATTTTCTGAAAGTGTATAAGCATAAGCGTGTCCGGCATTGTTAATAAGGATATGCAGAGATCCGAATGTATATTTAATCTCTTCGACCAATCTGTCAACATCACTTTCGTTCGTAATATCGGCCTGAATGGTAACCACATTGTCTAAATTTTTTGCCGCAGTATCCAGCTTTTCCTTATTTCTTCCTGTGATAATAACGGTGTTGTCAGGACTTAATGCTTTTGCGATTTCTAATCCGATTCCTGATCCTCCTCCGGTAATCAGAATGGTGTTGTTGGTAATGTTCATAATGTTTGTTGTTGATTAATTATAACGTATTTTTGATTATGTACTATTTGGTACAAAATTGGATAAAAAATTTTACTCGATGAGTTTGAGATTAAGTGTAATGAGTGGACGAAGAGTTTCAGGAGAATTCTCCATCCTTCTGGTCACATGAATTCCGTTCCATAAATTGCTTAAATGCCATCCCAAAATTTCCGGATCTTCGGTACTTTTAATCTGACCGTTTTTTTGTGCTTTTCTGATGATATCTGTAAAAAGCTGCTGTAAATTTTTCAACAGGGAAGCAGTGGTCTTTTTTATTTCCTGGTCTTTTTCTGAAAGCTGAACCAACGCATTTCCCAAATAGCATCCGCGCTCTTTATCGCAGTCGGGAGCATCAGCAAGGCTTAAAAAATACTGTTTAATAAATTCTATTTTATTTTCAGCATTTCCCACACTTTCCAAAAATTTCTGATAAAATTGTTCTGAAAACTGCTGGAGAGATCTTACATAGAGTTCCTGTTTTCCCCCTTTAAATGCCAGATAAAAACTTCCTTTTCCGATTCCCATAGCTCCAAGCAATTCGTCTGCGGAAGCAGTATCATAGCCCTTGCTCCTGAAAACTTCAGTTGCTTTTTCTACCGCTTCATGCTCGTTAAATATTTTGGGTCTTCCTGCCATTGGGATTATTTTCTGAAGCAAAGGTAAATAATTGTACCATTCGGTACAAAATAAAAATATCAATATCTTTTATAGCTTCTGTCGATAAGATGTTGCTGGTATTAAAAATTTACCGTTTAATAATATACTCCTCATCCACCATCAATTCGATATGTGGACCCTGTAAAGGATAATATTTCGGACTTTCAAAGTGGCCAAAGTGAAGCGGATATTTCTGAGTAAGATGCCTGACTTTACTTCCAAAAGAATTGATGTCAATAGATTGTATATGATCTTTTTTCTGTCTTCCATTGCTGAAAATGAGCATCAGGTTACAATGGTTTTTAAAATCAAAATCGTTGTAATAGAATACAGACAAATGTTCTTCATGGCAAATTTGTACAAGATCATGAATAAAACTTATTTTATCTTCCAAAGGCAGATTGCAGTCGATTCTCATGGAAAAATTTTCAGCATTATCTTTTTTGAAATCGGATCCGGTAAGCTGAATAAAACGGTGTTCTATTGTCTGAAATTTTTCTGCTTCAGGATTGAAGTTTTTAGTTGATTTTATTTCGAATGGAAATCGTGGCCCCAGTGAAACTGCATTTTCTAAGATCAGTAATTTTTCTATTTCAAGGACCAACTCAAAATGATAATCGAAAAGACTATAATCACCGATAGTCATCATAAGCTGATTTCCATTGATCTTGCATGACAGATAGGTATTATTAAACTCAGATTTCAGGTGTTCTAATTTTTCAAGGAAACGGTCGACATCATCTACTGAAACTTTTGCTTCCAGTTCTGCGGGGTTGTTGGCATGCCCTCCAATCCCTTTGAAAAAATGAAAAAAATTGAAGTGGTATAAATTTTCCGGAAATTGATAATACCAGTATACTCCTAAAATCATGGATGCAGTAATTGATGAAAATGTATGATTCTCAAATTTAAATAAAATTTCACATTCCAAAACTTTGAAAACCCTTAAATTTGTGGTCAATAAAAATGTACCAGATGCTTAGGAAAATTTCAATTGCGGCCGCTACCGCTTTGTCCGTAATTACAATTAATGCTCAGAAGACCAAAAATTCTCAGGTAGAAAGGCCCAAATTAGTCGTAGGTCTGGTGGTAGACCAGATGCGTTGGGATTATCTATACCGTTTTTATAATAAATTTGGAAACGATGGTTTCAAAAGATTACTGAATACGGGATACTCTCTGAATAATGTACATATCAACTATGTGCCTACCATTACGGCTTTGGGACATACTTGTATTTATACAGGTTCAGTTCCTGCCATTCATGGGATTGCCGGAAACGACTGGACGGATAAAGAAACCGGTAAAAATGTGTATTGTACAGCAGACGAGAGCGTACAGCCGGTAGGAACGACGAATGCCAAAGCAGGAAGTCACTCTCCAAAGAATCTTTGGTCTACTACGGTAACTGACGAATTGAGGCTGGCTACTAATTTTCAAGGGAAAGTGATTGGTGTTTCTTTGAAAGACCGTGCTTCTATTCTTCCAGCAGGTCATACTCCAAACGGAGCATTTTGGTTTGATGATTCTACAGGAGACTTTATTACGAGTACCTGGTACATGAATGAATTACCACAGTGGGTGAAATCCTTCAATGCACAGAAACAGCCGGAGAAATTAGTGGCAAACGGGTGGAATACCTTACTTCCTATTAATCAATATACAGAAAGTTCACCCGATAACTCTTCATGGGAAGGGCTTTTGGGAAGCGCAAAAACGCCGACTTTCCCTTACAGCAATTTAGCAAAAGATTATCAGGATAAAAAGGATAACATCCGCTATACTCCTTTCGGAAATACATTAACCCTGAAATTAGCCGAAGCTTCTGTGGAAGGCGAAAAATTAGGGGCCGATGCTGTCACAGACTTTTTAGCGATCAACCTGGCATCTACCGATTATGCAGGCCACAAATATGGTCCTAATTCTATTGAAGTGGAGGATGTTTATATAAGACTGGATCAGGATCTGGCTCAATTCTTCAGCTATCTGGATTCAAAAGTAGGAAAAGGGGAGTATACAATTTTCCTTTCTGCAGACCATGGAGGTGCACATTCTGTAGGATTCTTACAAGAGCATAAAATAGCAACGGGTTTCTTCGGTGAAGGAATGGAAAAGGATATCAACCAAAAATTAAAAGATAAATTCGGGGTGGATAAACTGATCAATGCAGTGGATAACTATCAAGTGTATTTTGACAGAAAACTGTTGGCAGACAACAAGCTTGAATTGGATGATGTAAGAGATTTTACGATCAAAGAGCTTGAAAAAGATCCTACGGTTTTATATGCAGTTTCCGTTACCAAAGTTCAGGAATCTACTATTCCGGAACCTATAAAACAGAGAATCATCAATGGTATCAACAGACAGCGAAGTGGTGATATCCAGCTGATCTCCCATGATTCTATGCTTCCTTCTTATGCTAAAAAAGGAACGACCCACAGTGTATGGAATTCTTATGATTCCCACATTCCGTTAATCTTTATGGGTTGGGGAATACAGCATGGAGAAAGCAACAAAGCATATAATATGACTGATATTGCACCAACGGTTTCTTCTTTATTGAAAATCCAGTTTCCAAGCGGAAATATCGGAAATCCAATTACTGAAGTGATCGGCAGATAATATCAAACAAAATATCAGAAAAAAACACTCCTTTTCAGGGGTGTTTTTTTGATTAAATAAATGCTACGACCGGATGATCTGCTGGATGTGTTTCTGGAACTTTATATTCTTTTTCCTCACCTTAACAATGAAGAATAATAATACTCCAATGATCAATAGGCTTAGCCCCACAATGATTGCTGTAAGAAACCGGTAATGTGAAGTCAGTTCCCTGCTTTTCATCAGAGTTTCTCTGTTGTGGTTGTTGATCGCGTGATTGATGGATTTCAATTCATTCTGTGCCCTCTGAAAGCGCATTTCAAAATATTTCTTATTGTATTTTTGATAAAAAGCCGGTTGTCCCAGTGCCAAATAATTTTCAGCCATTTCCTTATAAATACCTTCATTAAGAGTTAAATCACCCGTGTTTTTGCAAAGTTCTTCTGCCTGAACAAGCAGTTTCAAAGCCGTTTCGTTTTCTCTTTTTTGTTTATAAACTTCAGCCAGACCTTTTAATGCAAATGCTTCCAAGCTTTTCGCCTTATTCTTTTTTGCAAAGTCCATCGACTGTAGGAATGCCTGGTGGGCTTTTTCCAGTTGATTGAGTTTAAGATAGCAGTAGCCAATATTATAAAAAACAACACTGATATTGGCATAGGTCCCTTCCCTGGCTGTTACTTTTTCAAAATGCCGGATAGAAATAAGCAGTTTTTCTAAGGCAATTTCAGGATTCGACTGGCTTTTATAGATCATTCCCCGAATGGCATAACTTCTTCCGCTTTCAGTATGCTTTTCAGGGGCTTCGTCCGGAAGTTTTGCGATATAGGTTTCAACCTCATTAAGGGTTTCAAGGCTTTTACTGTAAAGTTCCATTTGCTGGTATTGGACGGCGGCTGAAATCAGAACTTTAATCTGGGTTTTGAGATCATTGGTCTGTAATGCCAATTCTTTAGCTTTTACAATATATTGCAGAGATTGGTCGAAATCTCTTTTGGCAATATTGGCAGTAGAAATAAGAAGAAGGATACTGATCTGGTTATTGATGTTTTTTTCTTTTTTGAACAGGGTTTTACAGATGTTGATCGCATTGTCGGGATTATCATAAATCTCTATTCGTGCTTTTTGCATCAGAGAATCATCCGATATCTTCTGTCCGGAAAGAGGTGATAAGACCATCAAAAATAAGACGGTAGCTATTTTTAAAGCTAATTTCATAAAGTATTGCTTTTACTTATTTCCTGGATATAGGTATTGGGAGACATGCCGGTTACCGATTTGAAAACTGTGGTAAATGCACTGTGTGAGGAAAATCCGCCATATTCTGCCAGATAACTAACCTTATAATTAAGATATACAGGATCTGTTTTTAATAAATGAGCTATGTGATTGATTCTTAATTCATTGATGTAGCCGTTGAAATTTTTGCCTTTGCTGTTGTTGATGACTTCAGAAAGATATTTGGTATTAATGCCCATTTGCGCAGAAAGCATCGATATCGACATACTTTTGTTGAGGTAGCGGTCAGATTTTTCCCATTCGGCTAGCTTTAGGAGGATTTCATCTTCTTTTTCCTTAGAAATTTTGTTTGCATCTTTTTCCGGACTTTTTTCTGCTGAAAATACAGTTTCTTCGGCTGGATTTGCTGGCTGAATCTGAATGCCTTCTTCCCATTTTTTTTGTTTCTCAAAGAATTCAGACTGTTTCTTTACCTCTTTATTTTTATTAGTTAAGAATAAAAAATAAACGATTAAAATAATGATGAGAAGAGAAAAAATGGAAGCTAATACCTTTATTTTTTTTGATTCATTCTGCTCCTGAAATTCCAGGTTTTTGGTTTGATTAGCTTCTACCAGCTTTATAATATAACGAATACCTTCTCTCGTATTGGAGTCCAGTATTGCCTGTATTTCTGTGTAATACTTGTTGTATTCATGGTATTTTTTATCATTATGCAACGCAAAATAATTCTTGGATAATGATTCGTAAATTTTTGATTTCAAATCACTGTAAGGAAGATTCTGAACCTTCGTTAATGCTTTTTCCAAATGGGTTACAGCAGTTGTGTATTCTTGCTTAAAAAAATAATAGCGGGAAAGGCTTTCATGAACCATCGCCTGAAGGTAGGCGTAATCCGTTTTGCTTTCTGTAAAAAGTAAAGCTGATTCTAAAAGTGATCGGGCTTCTTCTAAATGATTTGACCTCATCAGATATAAAGCTTTAAAAATCTTATTTTCAATGCCGAGAATCAGATTTTCCTGATTGCCGGAACCAAGATATTGATCACTTTTTCCCAGGTTTTCTAAAGCTGCCGGATAATTTCTGTTCAGTCCAAAATTGAGAGCCTGAAGCTGATAAAGTTTGGCGGTGGTTATTTTTAATTTTGCATCATCACTTTTCAATAACCTGGAATCAGCCAGCAAATGAGAAATTATTCTGGTTGACTGGTTGTATAAATCTAAATTCTGATATTGATCTGCAAGATTATAGTCTCCGAATACCTGTAAAAAATACGAAAGATTTTCTCTTTCTCCTGAATCCTCCTTCTGGCTGTATGTATTCACGGACTGTACATAATCTCCTTTCATGGCATAGGCCTGCGAGATGATATTTTGCAAAACAATTCGATGTTCGATATTCTGATCGCTGATCAGTAAGCTCTGGGAATAGCTGATGCAGTCATCGGGATTCTGATATAGTTTCTGAAAAGCTTTGTCTGATAAAATGCTAAAATCAGGACCGGATTGGCCATTTATAAAAACTGAGCAGAGCAGTATAATCAGTAACTGGATGATTTTTTTCAATCTCCACTTATGAAAAAAAATATTTTTATTGATTTTTCCTTTTGTATCCTTATGATTTGTCTTCAAAGTAGAGTTTTTGTATAGGTTTGTTTTTTAATGATTTATATTATTTGTTCTTTTGAATTTCACGAATTATGTAAGCCTAATTCTTTTTAAAATTCAAATATAATATTAATATTGTTTCCACCAATTCAAAATAATAACCCCAAAGAAACATGAAAAAAATTTACAACCTTTCATTGAAAACTTTATATGCTTGTGTGCTGTTTGGTTTTTCAGACATGGGTGCGCAGCTTACCGTGATGGGCGTGGGAAATTATACTGTAGGAAGTATTTCTGATAATGGAGTGGTAAGTATGCATACGAGTGGAGGCGGGATCTTTAAATGGGATGCTGCAAACGGTCTGGTTCAGATCGGAAACCTTACGAACGGATATCCTGCAGCAGGCAGGACTCTTGTTTCTGGTGATGGAACGAAAATAGCATCTTCGGTGACAAATACCAACACGAATTTTAATGAGATAGCGACGTATGATACCGGAACTGCAGCTTGGACGAATCATGGAGGCCTTGTTCCTACGGGATGGGATGGAAGTGTAAGTTCCACCTGGGGAATGACAGCTGATGGAAATACCATTGTAGGGCTGGGCTGGCTTACAGCAGCAAGTGCTCATGCCATAAAATGGGATGCCGTAAATGGGGTAACGGATCTGGGAAGCATCATTGCCGGAAGAAGTTCGAGAGCCAATGCTGTAAATAACGACGGTACCGTGATTGTAGGATGGCAAGATGAAGATGACGGAACCAGAAGCGGGGCAAAATGGGTAAACGGAGTAGAAAGCTTTATCACAGATAGCAATGGCGATAATGTAGGAGAAGCGGGAGGCGTTTCTGCTGACGGAAATACAATTATAGGCGCTGCAATGCCCAATCCTTATGTTTGGAATGCTACAGCAGGCCTTGTTTATATAACACATCCAAATTCCTCTGCCTTCTTCAGAGGCGGGGCAACGGGAATTTCTGCTGACGGCAGAAGAGTAATTGGCTTTTTCAGGCCATTCTCGGCACCTCCGATGTCTGGAGAGGGCTTTATATGGACCTCAGCAGCAGGGCGTATTAATCTGAATGATTATGCAGCTGGCTTGGGGATCAATACGCAAGGGGTTACGATGTCACTGCCGCTGGCAATATCCGGAGACGGGAAAAAAATTGCGGGAGTAGGGACTAATGCATCCGGACAGATCGTTGCATTTTATCTTGATCTGTCAGAATTTCTTTCTACCAGGGAAAATGAAAAACAGGATAATAATGTATCCATTTATCCTAATCCTGCGACAGACATTATTTACATTAAAGGAATTAAAGGCATTGAGAAATCTGAAATATACAATATGGTCGGTCAAAAAGTAAAAACATTCAGTTCTGGGGAAGACAGAATTGATGTATCCTCCCTGTCAAAAGGGAATTATATACTGCAGATATTCGTGAAAGGGGAAGTTTCACACAATCATAAATTCATCAAACAGTAAAAATTAAATTAGACGCACTTAAAAAGACTTAGACCATAAACTCGCAGATTTTTTCTGCGAGTTTTGTATTTTAGATTTAGCTTTAATTGATATAAGAAGCATTAAAAGACATGGAAATAGGCCTGCATGGCATATTGATGCCGGATGTCGTTCCGTTATTTACCGCTCTTATCATTCTTACATCCAGAGTATGGCTTCCTTCAGTAAGGGATTTTACGGTGTTGATGGTAAATTGCGTACTCGTTCCTGCTGTTGTTTCCTGAGTTCGGAGATAGCAGTCTGTAGCAATGCCGTCAATATATAATCTTGCCTCATAGGTAGCCTGTCCGCCTCCGGCAGGAATTCCAACATAATCTACTCCAAGCATAAAATTAATGAATAATGTTTTACCACCCGCAGGAACGGTAACAGATTGTGAGGTGCCTGTGACGATTGTAGCCGTAAGATTATTAACATTAAAATCGGCTCCGGTCGTACTGTTCACGGCAGCCGTATTGATACTGGCCGGTGTAGGATTCGCCACAGTGATTATATTTCCTGCGGCATCAACACCTATAGACTGCCCTGTACCTATTGGTGCTGCTGAGGTAAGATTCGTCAGTCTTAATCCGGAAACATTGGCTATTCCTGAAGCTATTTCGAATCTTGTATTGGGAGTTGCTGTGCCTATACCGATATTTCCATTGCTTAATAAAGTTACTTTTTCTATGTCATTGGTTTTTAAAGTAAGTGGAGCGGCATTCATAGTCCCCAGGCTCAGTTTGGTTGAGTTTCCGTAAGAATTTACCTGTGCCTGGCCGGCATCATCTACATACATATCGAGATTGGAAGATCCTCCGGTTAAGGTCATAGATCCTTTGGTAGATCCGCTTGCAGCAAGTGTTCCCAAGCCCGAGCTTGTCACAATGGCGACATTGGTATTTTCATTGGTGAAAAGTAAGGGGTTTCCATTGGTGGTAATCGTTCTTGCACTCGTCAGTACACCATTCGAATTATAGATATTGGAGGATAGCCCTAATTTTGCCCAGGCTGTTCCGTTAAAATAATAATATCCCACAGCATCTATATTGGAGGCAGTTCCTGTTAATGTTCCCGTCGCAATACTGTTTACATAAATCAATGTTGAATTGGGAATGCCAGTCATGCTTTGTGCTCTTTGACGGTCTACTCTTGGGATGAGCAATCCATCAACGGCAGTACCGGGTCCGGTGGCATTTTTTGCAGTAATATCTAGGGTTGAAGAGGGTAGACTGGTATTAATTCCCGTTTGGGCTATAACAAATACAATTCCCGTAAACAAAAATAAGGCTGAAAGTTGAAATCTTTTCATGGAGGATGTTTAAGATAATGAAGGATTGCAATACTGCTTTATCCTATTGGGTAAAACTTAGTTTAAATAAGAAGCATTGAACGACATTGAAATTGGTGTACAAAGCATATTGGCACCAGAATTTGTTCCATTATTGAATGTTCTCTGCATTCTTACATCAATCGTATGATTTCCTGCGGCCAGAAATTTAATAGTACTGATGCTGAAAAATACATTCGTACTGATTCCTACTTCCTGAGCGCGCATATAACAGTCTGTTGCTACACCGTCTATGTATAACCTTGCTTCATAATAAGCGGTCCCGCTTCCTACAGGAGTACTGATGTAATCTATCCCAAGCATGCAATTGATAAATAAGGCTTTACCGCTAGTGGGAATCGTAATAGATTGTGATGTTCCTGATACAACCGTTGCTGTAAGGTCATTCACATTAAAGTTGGCCTCAGTGATACTGTTCACCGAAAAAGTGCTTACGTTTGTCGGACTGGGATTGGCAACGGTTACTACATTTCCAGCTGCATCTACTCCCAATGCCTGGCCGGCAGCTATGGGCGTAGCAGAAGTAAGGTTGGTAAACCTTAAACCGGATGTATTGGCTGTTCCTGAGGTTAATTCTAAAGCTGTATTAGGAACATTCGTACCCATACCTACATTTCCGTTACTCAGCAGAGTCAGTTGTTCCGAATTGTTGGTTTTAAGGACAAGAGGAGTGGAATTAGTAGTTCCCATACTGAATTTTGGAGTCGTTCCTGCAACATTGAGTTGCGTTGCGTTGCCATGTTCTGCATATGTGTTTACTGTATTTGTTTCTGAAGATAAGCTTACGGTACCTCTTACAGATCCGTTTGCAGAAAATCCACCTTCAGTTTCAGTGCTGATAATGCCGGCTGTAGTGGTTCCATTCACAAAATTAATAGGATTCCCATTGGTTGTTACCGATCTAAAGCTGCTTAGAGTACCATTTGAAGTATACATATTAACAGAAGGATTTAATTTTATCCAGGAAGTCCCGGTATAGTAGTAATAGCCGGGGGCATCTATATTGACAGCCGTTCCGGTTTGTGTTCCCGTAGCAATGGTAGTAACGTAGATCAGGGTAGAGATTGGAATGCCGGTCATGCTTTGTGCTCTTTGTCTGTCTATTCTCGGCACCAGGATTCCATCTACTTCAGAGGCGGTTCCTGTGGGATTTTTAGCATTAATATCTAAGGTGGACAATGGAGTGCTGGTATTGATTCCGATTTGTGCGAAGGCTAATGAACAAGTGGTAAGTGATAGTATAATAGAAAGTTGTATACTTTTCATAGGAAATAGTTTAAGGAGAATATTCATTTTTACGATGAAAAATTATAATTCTTAAAATGATTTTTATTTAAATTAATTTAAATAGGTTGCGTTAAATGACATAGAAATCGGAATACAAAGCATATTGACCCCCGAAGCGATCCCATTATTAAAAGTTCTTGTCATCCTTACATCGATCGTATGATTTCCGGCTGTAAGAAATTTCACCGTATTAAAGCTGAATTGTGCGCTGTATCCACCGGGACCGTATTCCTGGGTACGCATATAGCAATCCGTAGCAGCGCCATCTATATACAGTCTGGCTTCATAATAGGAAGAACCGCTTCCAGTAGGATTGCTGCCATAGTCTATCCCCAACATAAAATTGATAAATAAAGCTTTCCCACCCGTAGGAATATTCACAGACTGTGAAGTTCCCGGTACCATGACCGCAGTAGCGTCATTGACATTAAAACTCGCTCCTGTCGTACTGTTTACAGAAGCGGTAGTCACGCTGGCAGGTGATGGGTTGACGAGTGTAATTACATTTCCTGCAGCATCCACTCCCAAAGTCTGTCCGGTGCTGATTGGCGAAGCAGAGTTAAGGTTTGTAAATCTTGTGCCGGAAGTATTGGCTGTACCGGAAGAAATTTCCAGTTTTGCATTGGGTGCTGACGTTCCTACACCTATATTTCCATTATTTAAAATGGTAAGTCTTTCGATTCCGTTTGTTTTTAACACAAGCGGGCTGGCATTGGTAGAACCGATACTTAATTGGGTGGAATTTCCGTAAGAAACGAGCTGTGCGCCGGTAGCGTTCACAAAATAATCAAGATTGGCTGAGCCTCCGACCAGATTTAACCATCCTCTTGATGAGCTGTTGGCAGACCAGGCTCCATCCGTTGCAGAAGTGATTATTTTTATGATGTTTGCCCCATTGCTGAAGGTTACGGAATTTCCGTTGGTCGTTACCGTTCGTGTACCGGATAAAGTTCCGTCAACATTATAAATGTTCTGTGAAGTAATAAGTTTTGTCCATACCGCTCCATTAAAATAATAATAGCCCACTGAATCGATGAGGGCTGCGGTGCCGGCTAATGTTCCCGTAGCGACACTGTTAATATAAATCAGCGTGGATACGGGAACTCCAGTCATATTTTGTGCTCTCTGCCGGTCTATTCTGGGAACTAACAATCCATCTGTATTGGTGGAAGTTCCTGTAGCATTCCTGGCAGTAATATCCAGGGTGGAAACTGGTGATGGATTATTAATACCAACTTGTGCAATGATGAGCGTGAAATTCGTAAATAAGAATAGAAGAGAAAATTGTACTCTTTTCATGGTTTAGTTTAACATGTAGATTGATAATTGCTAGGCTGCAAATATTGATCTTTTATTTCTAAAAACAAGCTAAAAAGAGAATAATATTCTATTAAACTATTGATATTGATGTTTTTAATTATTCAGCCTCATCTGTGTCCTCACTTTCATCTTCGTCTCCATCATCATATTGCTCCAGATAATAGGTGAAACTAAAGTCTTCCATTTCATCTTCTGCATCTTCAAGGGTAGCGAGCAGATCTTCAAACATCTCCAATTGGTCTACCGTCATGTTGACGAATTCAAGGTGAAGGGGCATTTCCATTCCGCCGGTAATGATGTCAGACAGCGCATCAAGATTATCACCGAAATATTCCGGAAGCGCTATCTTTTCTTTTAATTGCGCATAAAAATCTTCATAGTCACCTATGTCTGTAAAATCGATATATATTGTTTTCATATTCTATTATTTAATCATTTTTTGTCATTGCGAGGAGCGAAGTGACGAAGCAATCTCAAAAAATATCCATGATATTTTCAATATTGTCAGCCAAATCTTTCTATTCGGGATTCATAGCGTTGATGAGATCCAATTTTTTCTGTCTTGAGCCTGCTTTGATCTGCTTTTCCCGAAAAATAGCATCTCCTATTTCTTGAAAAGATTCCCACTAAACCAATAGATATAATTTGTATCTTGATGTAAAGCTCTGCTCATAATACATTTCTTTATGCTCCTGAATTCGTTTGGGTAGGTCTGAAGTAACTCCTGTATAAAGAGTTGTATGATTCTTGTTGGTCATAATGTAAACAAAGCCTGGTTTCATGGACCTGTAAGTTTTAAAGATTGCTTCGTCGCTTCGCTCCTCGCAATGACTTATTAATTACTGTTTTTCAAAACTCTTATAATGGTTTTTGGTCAGGTATACATCCCCTTCTTTTGTAAAGATAATCCGGTCTGCATTTCTTCCGCCACATTGATAATTCACATCTGCCTCAAAGTATTTTTCACCATCCGGAAGTCTTTTTTCTCTGTTGCTGAATTTGTCACCACCAATTGCTTTTCCCGGAAGGGCTTCACAAAGATTCCCTTTTGATGGATTCCAGCCTTCCTTTCTTGCTTCATTTTTTGTGATATAATAGTCGGGCAGCCGGTGCTGCTGTTTTACATAACTGATGACGGTTTTCTCTTCCGTTAATTTTTCAATTGACTGCTGATCTGCCGAATAACCTCCGGTATTTTGAGATGGTGCAGAACTGCTTCCCAAACTGGCGGTTTCTGTTGTTACAGGGTTGTGATTATTCTTTTTCTCCGCTATAAAATTATTATAAACGTACATTACAGACATCCCAAAAAGAAGTCCTAAACAGATGAAAAACAGAGATCTTATTTTACTATTCATATCATTATTATCAAGGTTGAAAGGTTAAAAGTCAGTGGTCAATGGTGAATTGTGAATTGTCAATTGTGAATTGAACGTCACTATTCAATTTTATTTTCCATATCATCAATAGTCAATGGTGAATTGTGAATTGTGAATTAAAAAATTGACTTTTGACCATTCACTTTTATTACGATATTATCAATCGTCTACAGTAAGATGTTAATTGTGAACTAAAAAATTGACCATTCACTATTCACTTTTACTTTTCAGATTATTAATTGTCAGCGGTAAATTGCAAACGTCAGTCTATAAGTTAAAAAATGACCATTCGCCATTCACTTTTCCCATCTTAATCGTTTCTCCATTCTTCAGGAATATCACATACCGGGATCGGATCGATTTTATGTCTTGCGGCTTTGTGCATTCTGTCGAAAATCAAGAATACCTCTTTATCACGGCCTTCATAATCGTCAGCGGTCTTCGTTCCATATTCTTTCTGAATTTTTTCCAGCTCAGGATAAGTGGCGCCAATCTGTTGTTCATCGGTTCTGTCGACATCCCAAAGTCCATCTGTAGGAATCGCTTCCTGAATATTTTTTACCAAATTTAATGCCTTTGCAAGCTTATATACTTCGGTTTTGTACAGATCAGCAATAGGAGAGACATCTACACCTCCGTCTCCATATTTGGTGTAAAATCCAATTCCGAAATCTTCCACTTTATTTCCTGTTCCACATACCAAAAGCCCGTTAAGCTGCCCGTAGTAGTATAAAGTAAGCATTCTCAGACGAGCTCTTGTATTCGCGAAAGCTAACTTTTCATTAGGGTAAATTTCTTCCTGTACGTCAAAGGTTTTATATAGCTCTTCGAAGGCAGGCGTTAGATTAACAGACATGGTTTCTACATTCGGGAATCTGGATTTCAAATCATTCATATGTTCCCAGGCACGGTTTACCTGATCTTCTTTCTGGCGGATCGGCATTTCTATTAATAATGTTTTTAAGCCCGTCATGGCGGACAGGGTAGAAACAACTCCTGAGTCCACTCCTCCGGAAACGCCTAATACATATCCGTTTACATTTGCTTTTTTAGCATAATCTTTTAGCCAGCTTACAATATGATCGATTACTTTTTGTGTCTGCATTGTTTATTTTTTTAGTCTATTCAAATTCTTTAGGGGTATTTTTCCCTTTTATATTTTTAATGTCTTTATCAGATTGTTTTCTTTTGGAATCTCAAAAAAATTGATGTCAAAATTACTGGTTTTTTCCTAACCAGATTGAGGTAAATTATTTTTAATTTGTAACATTCGATAAAAAGTCTGATGTTTGATATCGAATGTCTTGTATCTAATTATTATTCAGCCCCAAAAATCGTAAAGTCAGTTTTCATTCCCTTTTTAATATCAGATTCCTTCATCTTGTTTCCCCCTACATTTAAAGTCTGAAGGCCTGGATTTCCGGATACATCGAGTTTTTGGATTTGATTATGCTCAATATTCAGTTTCCTTAAATTTTTAAGCATTGTCAGATCAATTGTTTTTAATTTATTTAAAGATACCGTTAGCTGGTCAATTCTGGGAGTTGCTTTTAATGAAATGTGTTGAAGCGAATTGTTGTCGAGATAGAGAGATGCCAGGCTTTTAAGGTTTTCTGCTTCAAATGTTGAAATATTACAGCCGGTACATGAAAACAGCTCCAGATGATCCATATTTCTGATCATTACATTGGAAATGTTGTTGTCATCCAGCATGATCATTTTCACATTTTTGAAAAATCGGAGATCATCCGTTGAGGTAATCCCTTTTTGCACCAAAAATAAATTGGTTACCCGATCTGCTTCCAACTGCTCGATAGAGCCACTTTTATTCACGTCAAAATTTTCCACAACTGCCTTTTCAAGATTTTTATCTTTAAAGTCGAGTTTTTGTCCGGAGAAAAGTGAAAGACCAGAAATAAGGCAGAGGATTGCAAATATTTTATTTTTCATTATTAATTGTGTTTTTAATCCTTATTTTTGTAAAACATAAATTTCATGTAAAAATAATGAAGATTTTTAGAATTATTACGCTTTCTTCTCTTTTAGTTTTAGGATTAAATTCTTGCAAAAAAGAACCTGAAAACCAATGGAAAGTAGAAGTGAAAAATACAGCTGAAAAAGTTGAACTTACCGATATTTCAAAAGAATTTTACAACCAGCAAATGCCGTTGGATCAGTTTAAAGCCAAATTTCCCTGGTTTCAGGGCACTGTGAGCGATGCGGATTTTGAAAAAAGAAGAGGAGATGAGTCTGAGATTAAAATCTACAAAGAAGCTGCTGCCAAAATAGACCAGAATAAACTTCAAAAGGAGTTACAGGATTTGTTTTCCCATATCAAATATTATTTTCCGAAATTTAAGAGTCCTAAGGTCTATCTGTTTTCATCAGCGCTGCAGATGATTCAGGATCCTATTTTTTATGATGACAAGGGGAATCTTTTATTCATTGATATTACCGGTTTTATGGGTGATGGAAATGCCAATTATAAAGGCCTGGAAATGTACTTTCAGAAATCGATGAATCCGCAGAATATTGTTCCTAAAGTTTCGCGCCTTTTTGCTGAAAATATTGTGACCGCATCTCCTGACCACCAGAAATTTATAGATCAGATGGTCCTTAACGGAAAAATCATGATCCTTCAGGATGCCTTTTTACCGGATGTTCCTGATTATCTTAAAATAAACTATACCCAGAAACAATATGAATGGGCGAAAGCAAATGAAGCGAATATCTGGAATTATTTTGTGGAAAGTAATTTGATTTTTGGAGATGACCACAGGCTGGAAGAACGTTTCATCACGCCGGGACCATTTTCAAAGTTTTATACGGAGATCGACAACGAATCTTCTCCACAGATTGGAATTTTTACCGGATGGCAGATCTGTAAAAAATACCTGGCAGAAAAACCTGAAACAAAACTTACAGACTTCCTGAAAATGGATGCTACCGTAATTTTTAATCAGTCAGGATATAAACCGAAGTTAAAAGAATAGATAGTATACAATTTAGAAAAATAGAAAAAATGAGAAAGACTCAAATAACGATAGACGTAGAATTGGATGAAAATCACATCCCGGAAAGCATTACCTGGAACGCACAGGATGGGGGGGTTGAAAAAGAAGAAACCAAAGCTACGATGATTTCCGTTTGGGATGATAAAGCTATGGAAGCATTAAGAATCGATTTATGGACTAAAGAAATGCCTGTAGATCAAATGAAGATGTTTATCCACCAGATTATGGTATCTTTAGGAAGTACCTATCAGAGAGCAACAGGTGAGGAAGATGTAGCACAGTGGTTGGAAGAAATTGCTGAAGAATTTGCCATCAAGTCTGCGATTAAAATGTAAAAATATAACACTACAGCAATTTAATAGTGACCGATGAAAGGCATTATTATTGTTAAGTTGTTACACTATTAAATTGTTAAATTTTAAATCATGAATTTTAATACAAAAGTTATTCACGGAGGGCAGCATCATGAATCTGCTACAGGATCGGTAAATGTTCCTGTATTTTTAACCTCTACATTTGCACAAAAAAGTCCGGGAGTACATTCCGGTTATGAATATTCAAGAGCAGCCAACCCTACCAGACAGGCATTGGAAGATTCTCTGGCAAGTATTGAAAACGGTGCCAGAGGATTGGCGTTCGGTTCAGGGCTTGCAGCCATCGACTGTGTGCTGAAATTATTAAATCCGGGAGATGAAGTTGTTGCGGTAGATGATCTATATGGCGGAACGTACAGAATGTTCACCAGACTTTTTGAAAAATATCAATTGAAATTTACGTTCGTGAATTTTGATGATGTTTCTAAAATTGCTGAAGTTCTTACAGATAAAACAAAATTAATCTGGATAGAAACTCCAACCAATCCATTGATGAAACTTGTAGACATCAAAGCTGTGGTAGAAATAGCAAAAGGGAAAAATATACTGGTAGCGGTAGACAATACCTTTGCAACTCCTTATATCCAAAGACCAATTGATTTAGGGGCAGATATCGTGATGCATTCTGCTACAAAATATTTAGGCGGACACTCTGATGTAATTGCAGGTGCCCTTATTGCTAAAGACGCAGAACTGGGAGAGCAGCTTCACTTTATTCAATTTGCAAGCGGTGGGATTTTAGGTCCACACGATTCTTATTTGGTATTGAGAGGAATTAAAACCTTAGCCTTAAGAATGCAGAGACATTCTGATAACGGATTGAAGGTGGCAAAATACCTGGAAACTCATCCTTTAGTAGACAAAGTAATTTATCCGGGATTAGAATCTCATCCTCAGTATGAGCTTGCGAAATCTCAAATGAAAGAATTTGGAGGAATGGTTTCATTTACCTTCAAATCCGGGAAAAAAGAAGATGCTGTGAAGTTTTTAGAAAAAGTAAGAGTTTTCACCCTGGCTGAATCATTAGGCGGAGTAGAATCTTTGGCCAATCATCCTGCTTTGATGACGCATGCTTCAATTCCTGCTGAAAAACGTGCAGAATTAGGCATTACAGATGATTTAGTTCGTCTAAGCGTTGGAATCGAAGATGCAGAAGATCTGATTGCAGATCTGGAAAAAGCTTTTTCTTAACCATTTCTAAACATATTATAATGAGAAAGATTCAACTTTTAATTCTTCTGGGTTTCTTCAGTCAGATGGTATATGCTCAGGTTAAACCAACTGACGAGCTGTATAAAACAGCAAAAAAGCTCGACAGTCTGATATTCGATATCGGTTTTAATAAGTGTGATCTTTCTCATTATGATTCCATTGTCAGTGATGATCTGGAATTTTATCATGACAAAGGAGGAATTACTTCGGGAAAAGAGGCTTTTACAGCTTCCATCAAAAATAATATTTGCGGTAATCCTAATAAAGTGAGACGAGAACTGGTGCCCAACAGCATGAAAGTGTATCCGTTGTACAACAACAAAGTGTTGTATGCTTTCATTCAGGAAGGAGAACATGATTTTGCTGAACTTGATAAAGGAAAATGGAATAAAGGCAGTCGTGCGAAATTTACCATCTTATGGATTTTGGATGGCAAAGACTGGAAAATGAAAAGAGTACTAAGCTATGACCATCATTTATAATCATTATGAGTAATACCAGAAAAGCGACTA
Source organism: Chryseobacterium soli (assembly GCF_000737705.1). Lineage (GTDB taxonomy): Bacteria > Bacteroidota > Bacteroidia > Flavobacteriales > Weeksellaceae > Chryseobacterium > Chryseobacterium soli. The sequence goes on from NZ_JPRH01000002.1 coordinate 278,916, forward strand.
TTCAGGATGTATCTCAATTAGCAGAATTATTTGATCAATACAGGGTTTTCTATCATAAAGAATCAGATGTTTCAGGTGCCGAATCCTTCTTAGAAGAAAGAATTGAAAGCAAAGATTCGGAAATTTTTGTAGCAGAAAATAACGGAAATTTGGTCGGCTTTGTGCAGTTATATCCCTTATTTTCTTCAACAAGAATGTGCCGTTACTGGCTGCTGAATGATCTCTATGTGAATGAAAATTATAGAGGAAAAGGATATTCTAAAGCTTTGATTGAGGAAGCCAAAACTTTATGCAGATTTTCGAAAGCTGCAGGTATTTTACTGGAAACAGGAAAAAATAATGATATTGGCAATCAGCTGTATCCGGCATGTGGTTTTGAATTGTATGATTCCGTCAACTTTTATGAATGGACCAATCCGGAAAATTAATTAATTACTAATCATTTATAACCTATTACAAACATGTCAGATTTTCAAAAATATATTCAAAGATATCTTGATGAGATTCCTTCCGAAAACTGGTTAGACGAATTGAAAAAATCAGGAGAAAAAACCGTAGATATTTATACTAAGCTTACCGAAGAGCAGTCTCATTTTGCATACGGTGAAGGAAAATGGACTCTGAAAGAATTATTGCTGCATTTATCAGATACTGAAAGAGTGTTTCAATTTCGGGCTCTATCCTTTGCGAGAGGAGATCAGTCCGCATTACCCGGCTTCGACGAAAATGAGTACGCAGACAATTCTTTTGCCAACGAAAGAACCCTGGAATCTTTACTGGAAGAATATAAAACAGTAAGAAGATCATCCCAAATATTACTGGAAACGTTGCATCCAAAAGCATTACACAACACAGGAATTGCCAACGGAAATGAAATCGCAGTAGAAACAGTCGGAAAACTGATTGTGGGACATAATTTCCATCACTTACATATTATAGAAGAAAGATATCTTCCGGGATTGGAATGAGATAAATAATTTACGAATGTCATGCGTAGATTGAAAAATTTAGAAATTACCGAAAGTATCAAATACAGAAAACTGGTTTTTGATGAAAACTATCTGGACAAATTAGATACATTTACCATTTATTTGGCTTTCATATCACTTATTGTAATCTCAGTAATTTTATTTGGGGAAATAACGCCATCTAAGAATAATAGTTTAGAATATATTATCTTGATTTCCGTCATAAGCTTTAGTCTGTACGGCCTTTATTGCAAAGCAACAGAAAAAAGATTAAAGAAAATAAAATTCAGTATACACAAAGAAGACGCAAAGCAGAGAATTCTAGAGTATGGTAAAAAATATAATTATAGGATTTCTAAAATTTCAAATAACTTAATATTTTTTAACGAGCCTACAGATGTATATAATTCAGGACATCATGAAATGACTACCATTATTTTTTTTAAAGGTGACGCAATTCTCTATACTTTAATAAAAGAGGGGGCAAAAATAAATGCACCTGTATTACTTTCTCAACATCTTACCAGACTGGATTTTAAAAAAACATTAAATAAGACGAAAAATACCAATACAGGCTATTTTAGTTCATTGTTTCATGGTTAATTCAATTAATCTTTGCTTAAATTCTATCCTATATAATATTACCAAATAATTGAAAATAAGTAGGGATATTTCAAAATATAATATTCAATATAAACGGCTTTTAATCCATTTTTAAAATTCATTTTTTTATTTTTGCAGATGGGGGTAAGACTCATTATATTATGGAAAACATTATCGAAATATTAAAATCCGGCGGAACAATCCTTTATCCTACAGACACCATCTGGGGAATCGGGTGTGATGCGACCAACGTTGAAGCCATCAATAAAATTTATGACATCAAAAAAAGGGAGAAAAACAAATCCATGATTATTTTGGTGGAAACCGAAAAAAGACTGCAGGATCTGGTGGACGTTCCCGAAATGGCGTGGCAGATTATTGATGTAAGTGAAAAACCCGTAACAATTGTGTATGAAAATCCAAAAGGTTTACCTAAAGAACTGTTGGCAGAAGACGGAAGCATAGGAATTCGTCTGGTAAAAACCGACTTTTGTAAAAAACTGATCACCAAATTAAACAGACCTTTGGTTTCTACTTCCGCCAATTTTAGCGGAGATAAAAGCCCGTTGAAATTTTCTGATATTTCTAAAGAAATTATAGATGTGGTAGATTATGCGGTGGAAGAGGATAGAGAAAAAGTTTCAAAATATTCTGGCTCTTCAGTCATTAAAATATGGAGTGACAACAGAATAAAGATTCTCCGCGAGTAAAAGAAAAGATTTTAATTATCTTTGCAGGATCATTCAACTGCTAAGGCATGTAGGAATAGTAAGCAACGCTTGATTTCTTAATTCTTTAACGGTTATGCGTCAGATCAATAAAGAATATACAACTCTGGTATGGATCTGAAACTTAAATTCTAACCTCTACATAATAAACATGTTCATTAATCTTAATCAAAATAGAAATTTAAAACTTTTCAAAATCATTTCTGAGGTAGCCTCGAAAAATAACCAGTCTGCATACATTGTAGGTGGATATGTTCGTGACTTACTGATGAAAAGAAAAGCCTCTACTGATATTGATTTTGTTACTGAACAGAGCGGTATTGAACTGGCTCAAAGTGTTGCCAGCGAAATTGACCCGAAGCTGAAAGTATCTGTTTTTAAAACCTACGGAACGGCAATGATCAAATACAAAGATCTGGAACTTGAATTTGTAGGAGCAAGAAAAGAAAGCTATACAGAAAACAGCCGCAAGCCAGAAGTAGAAGGGGGAACGCTGGAAGATGATCAGAAACGAAGAGATTTCACGATCAATGCCATGGCCATCTCTTTAAACAAAGACAATTTTGGAGAACTTATCGATCCTTTTAACGGAGTAGAAGATCTTCAAAAAGGCATTTTAAGAACGCCTCTGGAACCTGCTCAAACCTATTCTGATGATCCGTTGAGAATGATGCGGGCCATCCGTTTTGCTTCTACCTTGCAGTTTACCATTGAAGAAAAATCATTATTGGCCATACAGCAGGAAGCAGAAAGAATCAAGATCGTTTCCATGGAACGTGTAATGGTTGAATTTAATAAAATTATGCTTTCTGAAAAGCCTTCTATCGGTCTAGGACTTATGGAAGAGACCGGACTTTTACAACTGATCATCCCTGAATTAATAGAATTAAAAGGAATTGAAGAAGTAGAAGGACAAACCCATAAAGACAATTTCTACCACACCCTGGAGGTGCTCGACAATATTTCAAAAAATACAGAGAACCTTTGGCTTCGCTGGTCGGCATTGCTTCACGATATCGGGAAAGCGCCTACGAAGAAATTTGTTGAAGGAACAGGCTGGACATTCCACGGCCATGAGTTTCTAGGTTCCAAGATGACAAAAACCCTCTTCCAGCGATTAAAACTGCCATTAGGACCCGATATGAAGTATGTCCAGAAAATGGTGAAACTTTCCTCCCGTCCTATTGCTTTAATCACAGATGATGCCTCAGATTCGGCATTAAGAAGGCTGTTGTTTGATGCCGGTGAAGATCTGGAAGATCTTTTCACACTCTGTAAAGCCGATATTACCACCAAAAATTCAAGAAAGCAGGAGAGATTCAAGAAAAATTTTGAATATGTTGCGGTTAAGATCAAGGAAGTAGAAGAAAAAGATCAGGTAAGAAACTTTCAGCCACCTATTTCAGGAGAAGAGATCATGGAAATGTTTGCTCTTAAACCTGGTCGCGAAATTGGAATTTTAAAAGAAAAAGTAAAAGAAGCCATTTTGGAAGGTGAAATCCCGAACGAGAAAGAAGCAGCCACAAAATTTGTGATTGCAGAAGCTGAAAAACTGGGATTACAGGTATAAATAAATTCATAATACAACATAAAAACGGCCGGATCATTGATCCGGCCGTTTTCTTTTATATCATTTTATAAAAGAAATCCGGGCGGCTTCGAAGAAGCCACCCGGACAAAAACACAAATGATGAAAAAAAATAAAAAATTATATAAACGCCGAAGCGTAGATTTAGTTTTTATAAAAACCGTTTGTTGAAATTCCTGCAGTGAATGTTTTTAACAATGCACCTGTATTGGCATTATAAATATTGATCTTACTGTCAGAAGTGAAATTAGTGGTAGAAACGTAAATGTTACTATCGATGACGTCAATCCCATATAAAGTTCCTGTTGGTGCAGTGAACAGAGGAGTAGTAGGAATAGTTGTAGATCCTAAAGCCATCCTGTAAACTTTGTTGTCGCCAGTTGAAAAATATAGAGTGTTATTGCTTATTCTTAATTTCTGAGCCTGTGGAATAGCAGTAAGAGTTGTTGTTGTAGCAGTTCCGTCTGCAGTATTGATCTTATAAATATAAGAATTGGTATTGTCAGAAGCCAATGCATATGCATTACCATTATAAGAAACCAAATCTCTGATAATTCCGTTACTTGGAAGAGTTACAGTTTTGTCAACTACATTGGTGGATGGCTTTACAATAGTGATGGTATATCCTGTTGCAACTTCGCCTGGAGCATAGGTGACACCGTCAGTCTGCACTACGATACTTCCGCTGGCCTCTACCACTTTTTCAGCTGCTCTGTCAAAACTGATGCTCTTTACAAAAGAATTGTCGCTGTTGTAAACATTCAGTTTATGTACACTCGCATAATCGTTGTTGGTTACATAATATTGAGCTCCGGAAAATGCAATATATCTTGGGTTATCAAGATTACTCGTTACTGTAGAAACCTTTTTAAAGCTGTATCGGTTTACGATTTCAATTTTATTGGGAATATTGCAAACAAGGTAAGCATAATTTCCACTGAATCCTATCGTTTGAAAAACCTTACCTAGCACTTCATTATTGTTGTTGGATGCATAGATTCCGTTATATACATTTCCCCAGTTATTGCTAAGGAAAGAAACCTCAGAAGTCGGGCTTGTGAATCCCCCTTCATTAGAGATAAGAATTCCGTTTTCATACGTTATAGCGGTGGCTGCAGTTTCATCATCATTGCTACAGGCAACATTGAAAAAAAGCGCCGAAGCAAATACAAAAGGTAAAATTTTTCTGATATTCATTATAATTTATTTTAAAAGTTGATATTTAAATTCACACTGTAATTCCTCTTTGGCAGCGGATAAGAAGCCATGGTGTAATAGATTTCATTAAAAATATTATTCACCTTGAATCCCACCGTATATTTTTTAAGAAATGTTCCTGAAACCCCTGCATTCATTACAAAATACGGATCCAGTGCATCACTTCTTTTTTCTTCCGTATCAGTATATGTAAGTCCGTTGAACATTCCCTGTACATAGATCCTCATAAAGTCATACTGATAATCTACATTTCCAAAAATCTTATGAAGAGGAACATACATCAGTTGCTTTTTATTTTCAAGATTGATCGATTTTGAATACGTATATCCTATACTTGATTTCAGGCTTTGTTTCCCGAATTTTCGAGCATATTCTACCTGCGATTCCAGCCCGTAAGACTCTACCTTATGAGTATTAGAAGGAGCATAATACCCAAATTGGGTCTGCTGCCAGCTAATCAGATCACGAATGTTCATATAATAAGGCGTTACGGTAATTTTAAAATCGGACACCATAAAATGATTGCTCAGATCAGCCTGATAGGAAGTTTCGGGTTTCAAATCTTTATTTCCTCCCGGCTGCCAGTACAGATCATTGAAAGAAGGAAATCTGAAATTCCTTGAAATATTAAGCTCCGTGCTGTACCATGTTGCAGCATTCCATTTTCCTGAAAAAGAAAACAGAACCGGAGAACTGATTCCCTCTACAAAATCCTTTTTTAAACCCGCTTCAAAACGCAGATCTGATGCAACAAAATAGCGAAGCAATCCCGCTACGGAACCTACATTTCTGCTCACTTTAGAAATTTGGGAAGTTCCCTTACCTTCAGCTTTATTCACCTGGAATTCACCGATGACATTCACATTCCATTTCGGACTCAGGAAATAATTAAAATCATTTTTTACAATATAATTTTTTCCTATCCCGCCACTTGTGCCGGGTCCATTGATATTGGCAAAATATTGAAAATTCTCTTCTGTATAAGCAGCCTTAAATGAATTGCTGAACTTCGACTGATTCCAGTCCCACGAAAGAAGACTTCTGATATTTTGGGTTTCGTATTTTGTTTTGGTTTCACTTTCAAACAGTACCGGATAATTCTGATTTCCGTTAAAAAATTCAGAAATCCATGAAATCTGATGGTGAGGAGCTATTTTATAAGCACCGGCAATATTAAAAGTTGTATTAAAATATTTTCCGTTCTGATTGATATAATTTCGCGCCTCTTTCACCTCATAATCATTCTCACTGATAGAATAATTTCCGGAAGCTTTGATACTTAATTTATCATTGCTGTAAGAACCTTTTATAAAATTATTAAAAGTACCGAATGAAGCCGCTTCAGAAAATAAAGAAGCATGAAAACCTTTATTAAAATCCAGATTATTGTTAAGATGGATGCTTCCCCCAATAGCACCGCTGCCATAAATGACACTTCCGCCACCTGCTTTTATGTCAAGTTGGTCGTATCCAAACAAAGGAATATTGTTGACGTCTCCCTGACCCAGAAAATTAGAATTAATACTGATTCCGTTCCAGACAAAAGCCGTTTGTTGGGCAGTAGTTCCCCTAAAAGAAGGCGAAGAAACAGCACCACGGCCGTTTTCCTTAATATATACCGGAGACTGAAAACGTAAAAGTTCAGAAAGATTAGTGGAATTTTTCTCTGCGTCTTCAAGGGTAAGGGTGTTCACCTTATGAAAAAGCTTCACTTTATTCATTTGGCTGTCAAAAACATAAATAGTATCTATGCCTTTCTCCTGCCCAGAAAGAAAGCAACCATAAGACGACAAAAGCAGTACTAAAGATCTTTTTATATCCATACTATTTTACTTTTCCTCCGAAAGCAATATATTTTTTGATTATAATTCTGGCAGGTCTCCTGACTTTCGCTTTCTACACCTTCCCGTATGTACAGTGGTTCTTCGTAGAATTTCTTATTGCGATTTACAGTTGCGGGGACAGTTTGGGGCTTACACCCAATTCCCTATTAATTCCAAATATGCTGGAAACCAAAATTTTTGTAAAGATAAGTTTTTAAACGTATTAAACAAAAAGGCAATGCTGAACCGTAAATTTTCAGTGCTGCAGCTATGTTTTACCTCCATTTAAAAAGATAGTAGAGGCAAAACAATGGCTGTTTTGCCTTACAGAAACGTTGCATCAAAATAGAATGGCAAAAGATCCTTAATAGAATGTACTTTTACCACCTCCTCATTCATGCTTGAAAAATAGAGGTCAATATTTTCGTTCTGCTTCGTTTCATATTCCATTAAACTCTGGCGGCATGCACCACATGGCGGGATGGGAGGATTTTTCTCATGAAACTCCTTAGGACCGCCCACAACGAAAATCTTTTTGATCTTCACCGTAGGAAAATTGGCTCCTATCCAAAAGAGCGCTGTTCTTTCAGCACAAAGCCCGGATGGAAAAGCGGCATTCTCCTGATTGTTTCCGGAAAATATTTCTCCGTTTTCCAGCAGGACAGCACATCCTACAAAAAACTGAGAATAAGGTGCATAAGCGTTTTCACGGGCCTGTTTTGCTGTTTCGAATAATTTTTTCTCGATATCATTCAGTTCACTGCTATTTTTAAAATATTCGTAACCGATCTGTATGTCTTTTTTCATATATTGTAGGCCTAAAAAAGGGGGATAAAATTAGCTCTTTTTACTCAGGTGGGCAATATTATTTTATTCTTCCGGTATCTCCATTAAATTTCAAAATAATAATATGTTATATACGCCAATAAAATTCAGAAATGTAGAGCTTAAAAACAGATGGGTAATGTCTCCCATGTGTATGTATTCCTGCGAAAATGGTATAGCCAATGATTTTCATTTTGTACACTACGGAAGCCGGTCGCAGGGCGGTACAGGTTTAATTATGGTGGAAGCTACTGGCGTAGAACCACGCGGAAGAATTACCAACCATTGCATGGGAATCTGGAATGATAAGCAGGCAGAAAAACTGCAGAGAATTGTAGAATTTGTCCATAACAGATCAGAAAGCAAAATTGGAATTCAGATTGCTCACGCGGGCAGAAAAGGATCAACGTGGAATAATCTTCAGATCCCTATTGAAGAAGGTTGGGAAACTATTGCGCCAAGCCCGATTCCTTACCATCCTACAGAAAGAATTCCGCACGTGTTGAGCGTTGAAGAAATCAAAGAATTAGTTCAGAATTTTAAAGATGCCGCAAAAAGAGCTGTACAAGCTGGTTTTGATGTCATTGAAATTCATGGAGCTCATGGCTATTTGGTTCATCAGTTTTTATCACCTCTTTCCAATGTAAGAACGGACGAGTATGGCGGAAGTTTTGAAAACAGGATTCGGTTTTTACTTGAAATCGTGGATACAGTGAATGAAGAGCTTAGTGAAAACACTGCATTATTTGTAAGGATTTCCGGAACGGAGTATGCTGAAAATGGCTGGGATGTTCAGGATAGTGTCAAATTAGCTGAAATACTGAAAAATCACGCTGTGGATTTAGTAGACGTTTCAAGTGGCGGAAATATTCATGGTGCTAAAATTCCTGTTTTTGAAGGCTACCAGGTTCCTTTTTCATCTCAGGTAAAAAATAATGGCGGGGTAAAAACCGGAGCGGTAGGATTAATTACAAATGCTGAGCAGGCAGAAGAGATCCTTCAAAAAGGAGAGGCGGACCTTATATTTGTAGCAAGAGAAATCTTGAGAAATCCTTATATTGCGGTACAGGGCTCTTTTGAAATGAAAGCAGAATGCTTTTTTCCATACCAATATTTAAGAGCGAAAATTTCTTCATAAATTCACATTGAACGAACAGAAAAATGAAAATTGAAGACTTCATGCTGACCTGTCCCAGCAAAAAATTCCTGGGAATAGAATGCTTTGGATGTGGCGCTCAGAGAGCTATAGTCATGGTATTTGAAGGGCGGTTTTCTGAAGCGTTTCATTTGTTCCCTGCAGTTTATACCCTGTTGATTTTTTGGGGAATGGTTGGAGTAAGCTTCATTGACAAAAAAAGAAAGTACGGAAATACGTTACTGCTGGCTGCTGTCATCAATGTCATCATTATGATTATATCCTATTATTACAAATATTTCCATCTGGGAAGCTATTAAAATGATATTACAAATACTAAAAACCGCTTCTGGCGGTTTTTTTAGCTTAGAAAATTAAAATCTTGTTGATTATAAAGGTCATCAATTTTGTATTGGAAACATAACTGAAAAAATGGCGTAAATTTTTTTGATATACTAATTTAATGTTAAAAAATAACTTTCAAGTCTTAAATAAGGTTTATATTTTTTAACATTATATCAAGTATTGATGAAGAAAGTCGTAGAATTACTACAAAATATAAAATAATCGATAAAAAATTTTTATAATACACCCTGAAAGCTATCTTTGCTATACCAATCTTATGAATACTATAATCTTTAATGATTAAAATTTACCAATATGGCAGCAAACTCAAGAGGAATCTTAAAATTCAATGGAGGCGAGGGTCAAAAGCTATTAAAGCTTAACTACAGCGTATCAAGATCTACAGACGTATCAGGACGTGTAGCATCAGACCCATCTAACGCGATTATAAAATTAACAGTCGAGGCAACGGAAAAATCGGATATTCTGGAAAGTTTACTGAACGGAAAATACAAACCGACAAGCGGAGAAGTCACTTTCAATAAATCTCATGAAGAAGGAACATTGATTACTTTAAACTGGGAAAACGGATACGTTATTCAGCATGAAGTAGACTTTGACGCAGTAGACAGCAACAGCATGCTGATCAGTTTTGTGATCAGTGCCGAAGAAATCAACTACGGAAACTCTGCTTACAAAGGACTTTGGCCATCCAGCTAAGTTCACAGGAGTAGCAATATCAAAAAAGACTGTCCTTTAAGACGGTCTTTTTTTACCTGTTATGAAAGTGCACTTTCTGGAGGGGAATTTTGTTTCATATCCATAAATTCCCATATGATTGAATAATTTTTATAATTTTAATAAAATCACTTACAAATTATGTCTACCACACCTGAAAACTCAAGGGGTGCGTCATTCCGTCCCGCACAAAATGCAGACGGAGTATCCGAGAATCATCATATAGGGATCAACCGTTTGGTCAAGCTTTCTCTCGTTATAGAAGGAAAAATGATCAAATACTATAAGCATTTTAAACTCACACAAAGCGCACAGCGCCATCATGAGTTTGTTCTTACCCTGGCACACGATACTCTTGGAGACCGACAGACCCACGCACTGGAAGAAGCCAATAAATTCCTTGGAAAACGTCTGACAGCGGTGATTTCATATAAGGATATCGATAACAGCCCGGAAAGAACTTTTGTGGGAGTGATCACCGGAGTAGGATTCAGCCAGGAGAAAATGAGCCTGGGGAATATCATACTTTCCGGATACAGTCCAACGATCCTGTTGGATGGAGCGCCTCATATCCAAAGTTTTGGCGGAGTACAGCCTGTGAATGTCGGAATTATTGCCGAAGAAGTGATTAAACAGGGCATCGATAAAAGCCGTTTTGACATAAGGGTCGATGCAAATAATTTTTCCCAGATCATCTACAGCAGCCAATATAACGAGACCCATTATAATTACCTGGCAAGAATGGCTGAAGCGTACGGCGAGCAGTTTTATTATGACGGAGAAGTCCTGCATTTCGGGAAACTTCCTCCTCAGAATAAAGCGATCACGCTAACGTATGGAAGCAGCGCCAATGATATTAGAGTAGAACTGAAAGCCGTGCATACGAAACCGCAGTTTTATGGATATAATAGCAGTAAGAACGAAAAACTGACATCAGGCGCAACTCCTATTCAGCATGTAAGCGATCTCGCAAAGACGGCTTATAATCATAATGAGAGCATTTATAAAACACCCGCTCTTCAGATGGCTCCGATCAAAGCATCGACTCATCTTGATGTAGAATATTCACAAAAAAGTGCTTCAGGTAGTGAAGCCGTAAATGTTTTTTCTTTATCAGGAAATACCACTGTTCCTTTTTTACATCCCGGCTGTGCTGTGGATGTTCAGATGCGTAAAACCGATACGAATGAAACATCCTATTTTACCAGAATCATGATCACGGAAACGGTTCACGAAATAGATACGATAGGCCATTACCATGGAAGTTTTGCAGGAATAGCAGCCGATACAGGCTTCCTTCCCAAGCCGGATTATAAAACGCCTATAGCAGAACCACAACTGGCTACCGTCATTTCAAATACCGATCCTGAAAACCAGGGAAGAGTACAGGTGAGATTTGACTGGCAGACGAATGATACGACTCATTTTATACGCATGATGAGTCCGGACGCGGGAGGTACAGACCAAATTACCCAAAACAGAGGATATGTTGCCATTCCTGAAGTAGGAGATCAGGTGATGGTTAATTTTGTACATAATCATCCCGACAGACCTTTTGTAATGGGTGGAATGTTCCACGGTGAGGCTGGCCTTGGCGGTGGAATCAACAATCATCTGAAATCCATCCAGACCAGAAGCGGAATCAGAATTCTGATGAATGATGAAGAAGGAAGTGTGAAGATTGTGGATCCAAGCGGAAATATCTACTTCATGGACGGTAAAGGAAATATCAGCATGAACGCTCCTAAAAACTTTACGTTGAATGCCGGAGAAAATATCAATATCACGGCTGGAAAAGAAATTTCAGTAAGTGCGGGAGAAAGCATCACGAGTTCTGCCAATGAAAATATTATTTCCACAGCAGGAAAAGATATTGTACAGACTGCGACGGGTGACATTCGGGAATCTTCGGACACCAGAACAGAAATGGTAGATAAAGAATTCAAAAGACAGTCGGAAACGTCTAATGAAATAGCCGGAGAAATATCAATGTTCAGCGAGATGGAAAATATGACGATGCAGAGTGGAAAGATTGTGGAATTCAACAGTGCTGAAAAATCAAAACTTTTCTGATATGGCTATCATAAAGACTGCAAAAAATATACACATAAAAGTCACAGACTCTTATCATTTGAATGTGGGAAAAAAGGTTGAAAAAATCGCGAAGAAAATTAATGTAGAAGCACAAAAACAAAACCTCGTTCTGGCAAGCAACAAAAAGATAACGTCCCATGGAAACAAATAAATTAAAAGTTCTCCTTCTTTTTGTGCTCTGCAGTTTCTCGTTAATAAGTTGTCAAAATAAAAAAATGGAAGAAAAATACAGTTGGTTAGGAACTATTTCTGCCCCTCAGGAATATCCAATGGAAATCTACGGCGGAGCTATTATTGCTGACGATTTTACGTATGGTTTTGATGCCATCTGGGGAACGCAGAATACAGGCTGGGGAAATGAAGGCGGAACGATGAGCGTGGAAACCAGCAAAATGGGAATCCCGCATCAGTTGAAATTTACCTGGTACTCTTTGGTAGAAAGAAAATTTTACACCGGGAAATGGGATTTGGATCAGAAAAAAATAAAAGAACTGTTTGATAACGGTTTTATAGATGAGGATACCCATAAAAAAGCCACCTACACTAATTTTATAGTAGGATTAGCTCCAAAAGGAAGAGTTGTATTATGGATAAACGGCCCGGGAAACCAGAAAGAAGTAGGTGTTTTTCAGGCGCATGATACCATTATTACTAAAGAAAAAGCCTACGAAAATGCAAAATATATGTTGAAAGAAGGCTTTGCAGACCGGATGCTGAATGATCCATCATATGAAACATTTAAACAGGAAGTGAGGCAGAAAATAGAAGCACAGGGGTATCCTGCAGCAGAAATTTATGATCTATACAGAGAAAGATACAGCTGGAAACCTTCGGTTATACTTCAGGAAGGCGGAGAATGGATAGATTTCGGATTCACAGCTTATAACGGTGAGCAGGAAAATCTTTTCGGAGAAAGCTTAAAAGCCGATACCTATACAAAAAGAGCCGTTCCTAAATTCTGCGGTTTTTATTGGAAAGATAAAACCAAAAACAGATATGCGATGTGGGTGGATGCTTTCGATGAGAAAGAAATTTTTGAACTTTTTAAAAAGTTCGGGAAAGAAGAGAACATTGATTTTGTCATCAAAATCAATGAAGATAATACCAAAGCAACGCTGTCTTTAAAAAGCGAAAAACAGGAACTTCCTATTACCAAGGCAAAGATCAGATTATCCCGGAAAATAGAATAGCGTATTTTTCATTATCAATTGTAAAATAAAAACGATGCACAATAATAAATTTGGAGAATATACCCCGGAAATAACCAAAGAGGAAGTGATAGACATTACCCTCGGGATGTTTTTTGACGGGACTTTGAATAATAAAACCAATACCATCGAAAGAAGGGAGAAAACTCCTGAATACAAGAAAAATGGAGGCAATCCAACGGATAATAACAGCTACAACAACGATTGGAGTAATGTAGCGCGTTTGTGGGATAATTACGATAAGAATTCCGGCATTTATATCGAAGGAATTGGTACCGAAGATAAACAAAAAGATTCCATGATGGGGTACGCCTTCGGATCAGGAGATACCGGAATCCGTGGAAAGGTGAGAAAAGGCTGTGAAGAGATTGTGAAAAAAGTAAAAAATATCAAAAGCTCAAAAAAAGCAGATAAAATTGCAGTCCTTACTTTTGATGTTTTCGGGTTCAGCCGTGGTGCGGCAGCCGCCCGTAATTTCGTCCATGAAATAGGAAAAGCAAAATATAAAGCAAGCTCCACAACGGTTTCCCATGAAGGAATGACGGTTACTTCACGCTATGATAGCGACGGTAACAGTGTGACTGATGAAGAACTTCCGAAATGGGGACATCTGGGACTTAAGTTACAGGAAGCTGGAATTACTGTGGATGTATTGAGAATAAGATTTCTGGGTATTTATGATACAGTATCTTCCTATTCAAAATATCTGACTCCGGTGCCCAATTTCAGCAATGATGTGGAAGAACTGGGCTTGAATGATATCGGAAGAGCACAGACAGTTATTCATTTTGTAGCAGAAAATGAGCATAGAGAAAACTTTGACCTTACCAATGTGCATGTTGGCATAGAAAAAATATTTCCAGGGGTACACTGCGATGTCGGAGGCGCCTATGAGAATGGTGAGGAGAGCTGGGAAGAGATTGAAACCTCATGGACAACCAGTACGAAATTAAAGGCTCTGAGAAGCCAGCTTATAGCAGACGCATGGTATAAAGAAGATCAGCTTACCATCACTCCCGGGTTTTATCTGGCATTAAAAGGAACTCGTGATTTAGTAAAAACATACAGCTACATCCCGCTGCATTTTATGGCTGAGCATGGAGTCCAGAAAACAGTTCCGCTGACCGTAAAAAAGCTGACGGCGGAAACCTATTCTATTTCAGAAGATCCTTTACTCGTAAGGGTAAAAGACCGTCTGAGACCTTATGCAATGGAAAACGGAAAACAGTACACCTTTAAAAGATATAAAGATATTGAAACAGCTTATGGAGGTGCCTCCATACCGGAAGAAAAATACGCGGATTACCAGAAGGAGATGAAAGAACAGGATGATCTCAGAATTCTCCGAAACAAGTATCTTCACTGGTCGGCAAGGAGAGAAGGCATCGGAATGGATCCTACATCCGACAGAGTAAGAGTATTGCATTAATCTTTACGGTATGAAGAAATATCTCGCAGTAAGAATAGGAATTGCATTGATCGGTTTTGTGCTGATCTACTGCTATGCTCACTGGGATTCCTGGTTTCATACCCATCAGTCGATAGGAGGAAACGATGGAATGTCAATTCCTATGGATCTTGTTTTGAATATCAGCTGGGGAGCCCTTTGGTGTCTGTTCATTTTGATAGAAATGATTGTAAGTTTTTTCACAGGAAGAAATAAAGAAAACAGAAGTATAAATGTCGTATTACTCATAGCAGGAATTATTTTTCTGGGTATATACATCGCCACTATTAAATAAAATCTACCTGCAGAAAGGATATTTCTGATGCGGGATCATTAGTATGGAGAAATTTAACAAACATATCGTTCAGAAAAATGAAACCTTAAAAAGTATAGCTTCTCTATACAATCTGTCCACCGATGTGGTAAAAGGCTTTCATAACAACTCCTGCGATGTTAAAGATATGATCCTGATTGATCTCACCGGTCAGAAAGAAATTTTTGTCCCGAGAACAGCCGTTACAGATAAAAACAGGTTGGTGGAATTTGGACGGGGAAACAGCCTGATGTTCCAGCCTCAAAAAACATTTTCAAGATACGGGGTGACCATTACTATTGAAAATGGAGACCGTAAAAATGAATTAAAATATGAAACTTCTGTGCGATGGCTTAATACAGAAAATAAGCTGCATTTTTTTGAAATCGACAGAACATCAAATTTGTATCTGAACGAAGAAGAAGTGAATGAAATAGCAGATCTTCTGGCATACAAAACATCCAAAGTCTTATATCCACTTCAGATAAGTGTGGATGAGACCGGAAAATTCAATGATATTGAAAACCTTTCGGTCTTTAAAGAAAGATGGGCAGGTGTTAAAGAAGAAGTGTACAAGGAATTTGATGGAGAAACCGTAGATCAGTACTGTGAAAAAATCGAAAAAATAATACTGCAGCCGGACGGGATAAGCCTTTATCTGAAAAATGATTATTTCCTCCGAGCTTTATTTTTCGGAATCTATCAAAGTTTTGGAAAGGACTATCAAACAGAGCTCATAGAAACCTTTCCGGTTGTTAATAATCCGGTAGAGCCCAAGTATGGAATACAGCTGGAAATAGACCCTCTGAAAGATGAATACGGTCTTATTAATATAGAAGGACAAGGAAGATTGAATGATGAAAGAACCGTTTATGATTTTATAAATCGGTCGCCTTTCTCACTGATTATTGATGATCATCCAACAATCAATCATCAGGGAACTTTCAGATTAATGTGTTATCTGAATGAAGAACATACGCTGCCGAAATCACTCTACGTAGAATGCAGTATTATGTTGGAGGAAGAAAAGAAAATCTCTGCATCCGTTTCAGAGATAGATGAAAATTAAATGACCATTTCACTAAAGATAAATTAATATGGCAGAAAAACATATTGTAGTACAAGGCGCTATGTGCAAATGCCAGTTCGGACAGCTTCCGGATAAGCTTAAAGTACTTACCCATCAGAAAGAATATGCCAATGATAAAAGCGCAGCCAAAAAACTGATCGTTACCACGAAAGAAATTGGAGCTGCAACATTTGAGAAAAATACCTTCGGAAACTGTATGAAAATGGGAGTGCCGCCACCGCCATGTAAAATTATGGTCACCGAATGGCAGAAGTTTTATGAAAAAGTACAGCTCAGTAACGGCGGATACATCATTCTGGAAGACAGCAAGGCCGTGTGTGCCATTGCAGGTACTCCATGCATTGAAATAATCGACCACGGACAAAGAGCCGAAGCGGGCCAGCAAAATTTTAAAAATGCTGATCAGGATGTACAGCAGCAGATTAATCCTTTGGTGGATGCTGAATCAATGTACAGCAAACAGCCTAAGAATGAAGGTATAGAATTTGGGAAACAATAACGGTAAGCCATGGCAAAAGGGATAAAAAGTATAAAGCAGCAGCAGGTAGTCGGTACCAGTGTATATCTGGTCGTAGATCAATGGCATGATGGAACCACAGAAGCTGACAAAAATAAAAAAGTAACTTGGCTGTGTTTTGCACAGGACAGGAAAACCCCATTGGATACAAGAGTATTGGATTCAAAAGACAGCTACATCATTAAAATACCTTCAAAACTGGCAGGTTCTTACCGGTATTATGTAGAAGCAAGCCTATCCGGTAAAAAAGATCCTAAAGCCAATACAGGTCTTGATGTCTTCGGAACCGCAACGAAAAAAATAGTCACCAGCAAATGGTGCACAAAACCCGATGCAGAAGACGTCAGAAAAACCTATGTTTTCTCCTATGGCCATCTGGTGTATTTAGGACTCGAAACAGAAGGGCTCAATGGCGATAAAGTGATTGTAGACGTTTACAGACGCGTACCTGGCGGCGGCGGGGCAGATGATGATCAGCATATGGATACCTACACCAATGTTCAGGTAATAGATGGGGAGGTCAACCTGAAAATGGGGAATACCTATAAATGGTTTGGGAAAATAAAAAGACCCAATGCGACTGAAGAATTTTATGTAAAAGTAAAAGATGCTTCCGGGCAGTATGTCACTGACGGAAAGGATAAAATTCATGCCCGGTTTCTTAGAATAAAAAATCAGGTGGTCAGTAAAAATGTAGAAACGCCCACCAACCATACCCCGACCAAAGTTGATAAACCTGATATAAATTTTAAAAGATACGAGCCGTGCAGATATGATAAAATCATTGTTCATGATAAGGATAGTAATAAAGATGCCTTTGACTTTACATTATATGATCCTTTACAGAAGAAAAATATTACACGATACGAAACACTGGCAAAAAGCAATGAAGAAGGAAAAACAATTGATTTAACATTTGAAAAAACAACCAATAAGGGATGCTTTACAAAACCTTCCCATAAAAAAGAAGTTGAAATCTATATCAACGGGAAAAAGCAGAGAACAGAAATTCTGAAAGGGGATAACTATGCACTACCGATTCAGGCAAGTGCCAATACGGTCTTATTGAGGACAAGTCCGGAAGTCTTTTTTATTACCCCGGATTCTCCAACTACCTATAGAGTGGTGAGCAGAACCTGTGCACAACCTGGTAATCCTATTGAGATAGTGGTATATCCCAATGTGGAAAGAGAAGTTGCATTTGTCTTAACAATGCTTCCCACTTATAATAGGGAACGAAACCTGAAATTTACCAAGCAAGAATCTTTAACGAGCTATAATAAAGAAAAAAGTTTAAAGCTAATTAGGGATGAGGTAGAAACATTGATACACACAAAAGGGGGATTCGGGTTTGGACTTCAGGCTAAAGTAAAAGTTGATAATATTGAATCATCAATTGAATTAGGAAGGACAAAATCTCAAATTAAAAGACTTATTGATTTTTATTATAAACTCAATGAATATCTTTCGATGTTTGATGCTGGTAACAAGGAGAGCCAGGATTTAGAATATAAAGTCAGACCAGGCATTAAATGGACTTTTGATGTAGAACCTCCCAATATAGCCTTAGCCCTTAGATTTACAAATAGGAAAGTAGGAAATACCCAGCAAGTTGTAACACAAATAACGGGTGGAGTAGCATTAAAGCCCATCGTTAAATTCAAGATTGGAGTAGATCTGATGTCATTACTTCAGTTTATGGGACTGGGAGGGAAGATCGCAGACTGGATAAAAAATGTTTTGGAAGCCAAATATAAATTTACAATCTATGTAATATTTGAAGCTTTTTTGGAAGCAAAAGGAGAGCTCACTATGGCCTATAATAAAATAGAAGGGTTTGGACCTGGACCAAGAAAACTTCAGATTGAAGCCGGAGTTGCCATTAAAGGAGGCGCTAAAAGTACAGAGTTTGTGACGGTAATAGTCCCTGAACCAGATGGAAAACCACAAACAGTAAAAGTTGAAAAATGGAAAGGCGAGGCTTCAGGGACAACCTCTTTTGTGTATACTTATGAAATCAGTTCAGATAAAAAAGGACAATACAGCCAGCATAAATTAGAATTTACTGGTATTAAAGCTACAATTGTTGTATATTCTATAAAACAGGGAATGAAATATAATGAAAGCTACCGGAAAGATTTTACTATTATAGAAAAGCCCGATGAACCAATTGCAAAATCGGAAAAAGAATATACCATATGAAAATAAACTACATGCGTGCTGTTTTCTCACTCATTCCTATATTAATCTGTGGTGTATTACTGTATTTATTGTACGTAAATAAAGTGAAAGGAGTTCTCATATGGGGAGTGGTTTTACTTACCATGGCAGTTTTTATTTTTGTATTTATCTCATCTTTTATGAGTACAGGAAAATTTCAGACAGAAGAAGAAGCTAATAAATATAAAGGAAAAATACTTTATAATAATGAATCCTTTACGATTGTTACCTATTCCAAGGATTTTGTTGTCAACTGGAATACCATAGAAGCTGTTTTTTTTATAAACACACCACCTCTTGATGGGGAGTATCATAATAAAGAATACAGAATTTTTCTAAATAAAGAACCTGTAATTATAAACAAAAAACCACTAAAATGGTATGATAAAATCTTGCCCGCTCCTAAAAAACAGGAATACCCAATGATTAAGATTGATGATTATTATAATATCGATTTTAATACATTGTATCCGTCAATAGAGAAGTTTTTAACAAACGAAAAAATGCCATCGACCCTCTTAAATGGCAAATTTGGAAATCAGGTAGAATACAGTAAAAAAGAAAATACAATCATAGGAATTCCTTATGATAAATTGTTGATAACAACGGGCCTTTATAAAATATTTGATAAAGGAAGCCATAGTGAAGGAGAATTGAAAGAGTATAGAAACAATGCCACAAAAATATAAACAATGAACAAACCTATATATAACTTTGAGATAAAAGCATTTTATTGTTTGATAGAATTGAAAATTAATGATATTCTAGTCTTTTGTCATTATGAAGAAAATGGGAGTATATGGGTGGACTGGCCAATAAATCAATATATGTTGGAAGCTGGAATTCAATCTTTTGAAGTGAAAATACTGCCTTACAAAAATCATGAAACACTGTCTGAAAAAGCACAATTGGAAGTCGGTATACATTCCGTAGATGCAGATGATGATAGCAGGATAGAAATCCTGGAAAGAAAAGAAGTTTCCATTTCAGATAAACAGCAACTACCAGCCTTCATCCATAAAGGTACTTTCAACGCAAAGATTCCTTATAAAAATACAGGTTGGAAAAATTCAATGAACATAGAAAAAGAAGACGGAAAAAAGCTTTTGTCGGAAATATTGCAATGGAACTCCAAACTTTTGAATATTTACACCTCTTCAAATATTGAAGAATACAATAAAATATATACTGACCGGGATAAAGAATTTGCCGCTGCATATTATATTGAATATGAAAAAAATACTTCAGATGTTTTTCATTCAAAATTTAAACACTTAACAGCTTTGCCCAATGATTTATATCAATTGGTTTTTTATGCAGGTGGAAAGCTGGCAAGTGTTAAATTGCCTGATGAATTACCAGGATTTACCTACGATCCGAAAATTAAAGATGAAAATGGATTAGGAATCAGTTTGATTTTGTTTTTCCACAGGAAAAAACAAGGCGAGCCTTTAGAAATCATACGATAAAAATCATCAGAAAATAAATCTGCGAAGATTCACTGAGTGCAGACTCTTAAAATAAATACAATGAAATACCTCTTAATTTTTTTAAGTTGTTTAGCCGTGTTGCAGTGCAATTCGCAAAAAGATGAAGATCCCAGACTTTTGGGCCAGTGGGAGGGAA
This sequence comes from Chryseobacterium soli, assembly GCF_000737705.1. Lineage (GTDB taxonomy): Bacteria > Bacteroidota > Bacteroidia > Flavobacteriales > Weeksellaceae > Chryseobacterium > Chryseobacterium soli. The sequence continues at coordinate 299,402 of NZ_JPRH01000002.1, forward strand.
CCCTTAAAGATGCACAGACAGAAAATCCCATCGGGAAAATTGTGCTGGAATTTACCAAAGACGGAAAATTCGTCCAGTATGTAGGACAGGGAAATTCGCAAAACATCATCCCATCTACCTATACTGCTCAGAACAATACAATCATTTCTACAGATAAAGCCAATGAAAAAGATGAAAGTCACTATACCATCAAAAATGATACTCTGATCATTACGTACCAAGGCTTTGAAAATAAATATGTAAAACGTAAATAACAGAACAAAAAAGTCTCAAAACTGACAAAACAAATATTGGTTATCAATAAAAAATCCTTCTCCTGAATCAAGAGAAGGATTTTTTTATTACCCTATGTTTTTACTTCACAATAAACTTTAAAGAAGTCGTATCAAGCATTAAAATATAAACTCCCTGTTCAAGATTTTTAATTCTAATGGAATTTCTATTTCCTGTAAAAGGTTGGTCAATACTTTCCATTACTTTACCCTGGAGATTATAGATCACCGCTTTTTTGATACCTTCCGTATTCCCTTTCACAAAAATTTCCTGATGTGAGATCGGGTTAGGGGAGATTTGAAGACTTTTGGAATCAGTCAGCGCAGCAGAAATACTTTGTTTAGCGGTACCTGAATAACATGTCCAGCTTAGATCATCAATAGCAATACGGTTGGAAGATGAAGGATTTTCCAGCGTTACAACCACATTTCCTGAAATATTAATATTGTTGATAGTGGTAGTGGTTGCCGTAGTACTGTAAGGAATCGTTCCTACGGTCGTACCATTTACTTTAACCGTAAGAGAACTGTTGCTTCCGGAAAACTTAAGCTGCGTAGTTACCGTCAAAGAACCAATACCATTGCTTGAGCTGCTCGAAGTTAATGAACCGTCTCTTACCGTAATGGCTTTATTGGAAATCGTCTGATCTGTTCTTGCATCCGTTGCAGTCCATGTGATACCACTGTTGGTCCATGTTCTTGTAGCATAAGAAGCGCTGCTTGCAGGGATTGTTTCAAACGTTTCATTCACACAGTTGGTAGATGAAACAGTTCTTGCATTGGTCGTTCCGGAGATTGTTGAGCTGTTGGATGAAGAATTTCCGGCAGCATCTTTTGCCACAACATAGAAATTATAACCCGTTGAAGGAGTGAGTCCCGAGATCGTTGCTGAAGTAGAGCTCACTGTAGTTTGTAAACTTCCGTTCATATAAACAGCATAAGAAGAAACACCTACATTATCCGTAGCGGCATTCCACACAAGAGAAATACTGTTGGAGGTTTTTGCTGAAATACTAAGATTAGCAACGGTAGTAGGAGCCTGAGTGTCTGATGCAGGTTGCTGAGAACCCCAGATTTGATTCGCATAGCTAGAATTATCAATGAATGGGTTTCTGTTTCCCTGATACGCATAAGAAGCATTATTTCTTACAATTTCAGCCTGGGAAACCGGATCCTGATTGTTCCAGGCCAGTAAAACATTCAGCTCCCAGGTCTGAAGTCCGGGAAAAGCACTGCTTCCCAGCATATCACCTGAAGAAAAAGTAGACAGCTTACTTTGATAACGGGTTACAAAATAAAAGATCATTCGCGCTACATCCCCTTTAAACTCATCAATAGGCTCAAAAACAACCCCGGAATATCCTGACGAAATAGAATTTCCAAGCTTTGAACCATTTTTAGAAGTAAAACTAGCGGTCCCTACTTTTCCGAAAGGATAATTAGACCTCATTCCATTCACTTTTCCATCCGTAGCCCTGATGAAGTTAATATCAGAAACCATTGGCGAAGCCTGATTAAAAAGACTTTGAGGAACAATATGTTCCCTGTTGTAGCAGTTTCCCTCTACAGAATAAGTACCGCACTGGCTGGTACCCGGCGTAAACTTATAAGGATCTGCTGCGGTTGGTTTTTCAGAATAAATATCCATAATAGAACCGTCATTTTCATAAGTTTTATCGATATCGGTGGTTTTATAGGCGGTCCAGAGTCCGTTATATCCTTTATCCTGGTGTCCATTGGTAATGATCGAGCTCAATGCCGTTTTTAAAGCTGCTCCCGATAATCCGTTTGCAGAGGTGTAATACCCTGTGGGAGCCTGAGCATTGGCAGCTCCGGCCCATACAAGAAATAAGATGATTTTTTTCATAGTAATATTATAATGTACCGTAAGAATACTATATTTTTTTGAATGAAAAATTACATTATTGTTAAATTTAATAGGCATTGCATTTAAATTCAACTAAAAGATCGCCTAGCGTCTAAGAATATCACTATAATGAATAGGGAAATGATTGCTAAGCAAAATAAAAGCCAGCACAAAAAATTGCGCTGGCTTTAATATAATGATTGATTTAAATCCTGTTATTTTCTTTGAGGAGGATAATTTTTCATAATTTCCATCATGATTTCCGGAATCTGTCTCTGTTTTGCTTTCGGAGAATCTACAGAAATTCCGCTTCCGATACCCTGCCAAACCAATTTTTGACTTCTTGCATCTACAAGATCAACGATAATGGCTCCTTCATTATAATTGCTGGTCCAGGTTCTGTTCATTCCAACACCCCATCCGAAAGGGCCGCCCCAACCCCACATTCCATAAGGAGCGCTGCTGTTGATATCGGTTACTTTTTTGTGGTTTGCTTTTACATTCACGATCAGATCAGGATTTTCACCCGACTGAAGACCTTTACTTTGTAGTTGTTTCGACAGTTCGTTTAACACCCTGTCCTTATCAATATCATTCAGTTTCAAATCATCGATTCTTATTTTATACGTCTTATAAGAATTGAAATTCGCAGTGTCGGCATAATCAGAACGTACCTGGAAAGGACTGCACGACGTGAGGCCCAAAGTAGCCGAGGCTAACAAAATAAAAATATATTTTTTCATTTTATTTATTTTTTTTATCGTTTTTAATGAATGTATCAGTCTTTTTATCGTATCCATAAGGGCAGTGCCTGCAGCCGCTCTTACAGCAATGTCCCCTTTTTAAATGGAATTTTTCCGTGAAAACCTTGTACCCCTGTTCGTTATAGTAAAAGTCTTCGTGTTCTTTGATGTCAAAATGGGCCATAAGTTAAATCTTAAGTCAAAAAACTTTTATATTTGTTATATGATAATTGTATGCCAAAAGCCATTAAAAAAACTTAAAATTAACGGCATTGCTCTTTTTCCCTTTATCTTCGTAAGGAAACCCGAAGATAAGGAAAATAAAGAACTTATCAATCACGAAAAAATCCATTTGAGACAACAGCTGGAAATGCTGATCATTTTCTTTTATATTTTTTACGTGATTGAATATTATTACTGGTTTTTTACCCTAAAAGACAGCTATCTCGCCTATAAAAGAATCTCATTTGAAAGAGAAGCCTATGCCCATGAAAATGATTTACATTATCTGAACAAAAGAAAATTCTGGAGTTTTCGGAAATATTTTTGATTAAAGATTAAAGATTAAAGATTAAAGATTAAAGATTAAAGATTAAAGATTAAAGATTTTTTGAAATAAACATCAATAGAAGCGGGTTTTAACCCGTTTAAAAATAAAATAAAAAAAACAAAATTCCTCTGGCTTTAGCCAAAATACACATTTTAATCCCACAAAATATACCCCCAACATCTGTGAAAATCCGTGTAATCTGTGGTAATAGAAAAGACTTTCCATGACTTTTATCTCCAAACAAACCATCAACTTTAAAAAACACTAATTTTGTTATCCTAAATTTTTACATTAATTAATTTTATCATTAATCCAAAAATGTTATTACCAATTCCATCCGAACCTGTATCCATTCAGGAGATTCCCGTCAATAAAAATGTACGCCTTTTCATGAAAAGAGAAGACCTTGTTCATTCTGAAATTTCAGGGAATAAATATTGGAAGCTGTTTTATAATGTGAATACCTATGTAAATAAGAATTCTGAAAAACCTTATATCATTACTTTTGGCGGTGCTTTTTCCAATCATATTGCTGCTGTGGCTGCCGTTGGAGAAATGTCAGGAATTCCCACATTGGGAATCATACGGGGGGAGGAACTCCATGACAAATGGAGAGATAATCCCACTTTATATTTCGCCTTTAAAAAAGGAATGAATCTGAAATTTGTAACCCGGGAAGAATATCGGAACAAAGAAAAATTATCCGAATTTTTACAGCAGGAATTCCCGGATGCACTGATTGTTCCTGAAGGAGGAACCAATGAAGAGGCTATAGAAGGTGTGAAAATGATGCTCAATAACGAAACAAAAGATTTTGATTATCTTTGCACCGCAGTCGGAACCGGAGGTACCGTTGCCGGGATATCCAAATTTTGTGAAGAAAATCAGAAAGTTATAGGATTTAAGGTCGTAGACGACTCCTCTTTGGAAAATAAAATTTTTGAACTAACTTTAAAGAGAAATTTCAATCTAATAGATTCATGTTGGGGCGGTTATGGTAAAATAAAAGATGAAAACATCCGTTTTATTAATGATTTTAAAGAGAAATTTGGAATTCCGTTAGAACCGATCTATACAGGAAAAATGATGCAGCGGGTGTTTGAACTCATCGATGAAGGATACTTTCCTGAGAACAGTAAAATTCTGTGCTTTCATACCGGAGGATTACAGGGAATTGAAGGAGCAAATTTGCTTTTAAAGAGACAAAATAGAAATTTAATTATATAAGTAAAATTGAAAAACATGAAAAGACTTTTCTTACTCGTAAGCCTTTTAGTTTTATCAAAATTCTCGGCCCAGACTTGGGCTACTGAAGACCAATACATCCAGAGATTTGCCCAATATGCGGTAGAAGAAATGGAAAAGTATAAAATTCCTGCTTCCATCACGCTTGCCCAGGGACTTCTGGAAACGGGCGGCGGACAAAGCAGATTGGCTCAGGAAGGTAAAAATCACTTCGGAATAAAATGTAAAGAAGACTGGACAGGAAAAACCATGAAACATACGGATGATGCTCCCAATGAGTGTTTCCGGGTGTATGATGATCCAAGACAGTCGTATGAAGATCATTCAATATTTTTATCAACAAGAAAATATTACACGAATCTTTTCAATCTGGACATGAAAGATTACAGAGCATGGGCATACGGCCTTAAAAAAGCGGGATATGCTACAAACCCCCGTTATGCTTCTATTCTTATTGGTAAAATTGAACGGTACAAACTCTACGAATACGATAATACCAACTCTTCAGAAGTTCTGTATGCCGTTCTTAGAATGTATCCTGATTTAAAGGATGACAGAAGCTTTATGGCAAAATTGGAGCCATCAAAAGCAACACCTAAAAGAGAACCGGTTACCGTAACGGTACCTTACAAGCAGACCACTTTTGCCCAGCAACAGAAAAGAGTCGAAAGAATCAAATCAAAAGCAGAAATCCTGAATTCTATTTTAATTTTAAGCCATCCTAATGAAGGCCTGAAATATATTGTGATTCCTGAAGATACCACCGTGAAGTTCATTGCCAATAAATTTAAAGTTAGCGAAAGCAGACTGATGAAGTGGAACGAGCTGGACAGTGATGTTTTAAAGAAAAACGAAATCGTCTTCCTGGAATCAAAAAATTCTACAGGAAATACAGCTACATATAAAGTGGCATCAGGAGAAGATATGCATGCTATCGCTCAAAAATTTGGAGTTAAATTAAACAAATTATATGCTAAAAACAGAATGGATGAAGGACAACAACCATCTGCAGGGCAGCTGATTTATTTAATAGACAAAAAACCTAGAAATTAATTTTTATTGATCGTCATCTGTTACAATGGTAAGGTAACCATTAACAGCCAGGATCAACCATCAATCAACATATGAAGTATCAAAGAAGTTCGGCTTTATTCGATGAAGCTTACCAATACATTCCCGGAGGAGTAAACTCACCGGTTCGGGCATTCAAATCAGTAGGAGGAGTTCCTGTTTTTATGAAATCTGCGAAAGGAGCTTACCTTACAGATGAAGATGACAATACCTATATCGACTATATCAATTCATGGGGTCCGGCAATTTTAGGACATACACACCCTGAAGTTTTAGAAGCTTTACAGCTGCAGGCAGAAAAAGGATTCTCTTTCGGTGCCCCTACAGAACTGGAGACGCAGATTGCAAAATTCATCGTAGAAAATGTTCCTAATATCGACCAGATAAGAATGGTTTCTTCAGGAACGGAAGCTTGTATGAGTGCGGTACGATTGGCAAGAGGATTTACGGGAAGAGATAAGATCATTAAATTTGAAGGGTGCTATCATGGCCATTCAGATTCATTCTTGATTAAAGCAGGAAGTGGTGCTGCCACTTTCGGAAATCCCAATTCTCCGGGAGTAACGGAAGGAACAGCAAAAGATACCCTGTTAGCCCGTTACAATGATGTTGAGCAGGTGGAAGACCTTTTCCGTCATAATCAGGGACAGATTGCGGCAATTATCGTTGAGCCTGTTGCCGGAAACATGGGCTGCGTGCTGCCTGAAAATAATTTCTTACAGAATTTAAGAAGGATCTGTGACGAAAACGGAGCTTTACTTATTTTTGATGAGGTAATGACCGGTTTCAGACTGGCTTTCGGAGGAGCTCAGGAACTTTTCAATGTAAAGGCTGATTTGGTGACTTATGGAAAAGTAATCGGAGGTGGACTTCCGGTAGGTGCTTTTGCAGGGAGAAATGAAATTATGGATCAACTGGCACCAAAAGGAAGAGTGTACCAGGCAGGAACATTAAGTGGGAATCCGCTGGCCATGAGAGCAGGGTTGAAGACTTTACAGATCATTAAAAATGACGAAAACTTCTATAACAGAATTAATAAAACAGCAGAAACCTTAGACTTTGAAATCGGAAAAATTTTAAATGAAAAAGGAATTTCCCACAGAATTAACAGAAAAGGATCGATGATGTCGGTGTTCTTCAATATTAAAAGTGTTTCAAATTTTGACGAAGCTCAGGAAGCCAATCATGCCCTGTTCAACAACTTCTTCCATCAGATGCTTACCAATGGAATTTACCTTCCGCCAAGTGGTTATGAAACGTATTTCATCAGTGATGCCATCAAAGATAAAGAGATTGATATGACATTAGAAGCGGTTAGAAAATTTGATTTTTCTTAACAGTCAATCATTACAGATAAAAAAGGGATGAGGTTTTACAACTTCATCCCTTTTTATTTTAGGTAAGTATATGCAATTGATCATAGCCTTTATTGCTTACTTATGCTGCTGTCATTCTGAATGTAGCGAAGTGAAATGAAGAATCTAATTGATAAACGGGATTTCTCCTTCCTCGGAATGACAATAGAGGTAAAAGCGATGAAGCCATCTTATAAAAATACAGATCACTACTTACCCCAATAAATCATACAAATCTTGTGATAAACCATACACGCTATTCATTTCTATTCTCTTTAATTTTGTAACAAACAGATTGTAAATGAACCCTTCAGACAGTATATCCCGTAAAACTTTTATTAAAAATTCAGCTTGGGCCATGGCAGGACTTACTTTAGTTCCTGATATCATCAGTGCGACACCATTTTTTGATGACCCAAACCAATCAGCAGACGGGAAAATGAGTTTTAAAAATGTCCGTTTGGAGACCGGGTTTATCTATGAAGAAGGTGAAGTCGTTTCAACCCAAACCGATTTGTTTTATCTTGAAACCGAAAATGGAAAAATCACGAAAGTTTCTGCAAATCTTCCTAATGCAAAAGCAGTGGATGCCAAAGGAATGCTGATGCTTCCTGCCTTTAAGGATATGCATATTCATTTAGACAAAACATTCTATGGAGACCATTGGCAGGCCGTAAGAAAAAGAACAGGCGGAGTAAAAGGAATGATTGCCCTCGAACAGAAAATCCTTCCTGAAATGCTGAGAAACTCAACGTTGAAGGCGGAGAAAATGATTGAACTGCTTCAGTCAAAGGGAACCTCTTTTGCAAGAAGCCATGTGAATATTGAACCGACTTCAAAATTAGAATCCTTAAAAAATCTACAGAAAGCTTTAGATCATAAAAAGAAAACTTTTGAAGCAGAACTGGTTGCTTTTCCGCAGCATGGAGTGTTCTATACAGATTCGGTTCCGTACCTGAAAGAGGCGGCGAAAATGGATATTGATTTCATTGGTGGGGTAGATCCTTATACCATCGACGGTGCTATCGAAAAAACAATCGATTTTACCGTTCAGTTAGCATTGGATCATCATAAAGGTATTGATATTCACCTGCATGAAAGTGGAGAATCAGGCCTGAAAACCGTAGAATATTTAATTGATAAAGTCAATGAAAATCCTGCTTTAAAAGGAAAAACATATTTGAGCCATTGTTTTGTATTGGGTAAATTAGACAAGGCAAAACAGGAAGAGATGGCCGAAAAATTAGGAAATGCACAGATCGGAATTGTATCAACAATCCCGTTTGGAAGTCTGATTATGCCGATTCCGACTTTATATAAACATGGGGTGACCGTTCTCACAGGAAACGACAGTATTGTAGACCATTGGAATACGTTCGGAAGCGGAAGTGTACTGCAGAAAGCCAATCTGATGGCTCAGCTGTATGGCTATTCCACTGAATTTTTATTGTCAAGAAGTTTAAAACTGGCTACAGCCAATATACTGCCGCTGGATGATAAAGGAATTCAGCAGTGGCCGAAAACAGGAGATCAGGCTGATTTTGTCTTCTTGAAAGCAAGCTGTTCTGCGGAGGCAGTTTCCAGAATTTCGAACGTTGAATCGTTAGTTCATCAGGGAAATATAGTTTTTTAAATACAACCTCGGGAAATTTACTTATTTTAGAGAGTAAATTAACAGAGTGAGCCACCAGCCAGATTATTTTCCCGTGTTAGGAATTCATGAATTCAGTGAAAATCATTCGCTGGGATCTCATCTGGTGTTTAATGAACTGCATGGAGAACGTTCTATTGATGAACCTCACAAGCACGATTTTTTCATCATTAATCTTTTCGAAAAGGGCAGAGGAATACACACAATTGACTTTATAGAACATAAAGTGGAGGATCATCAGATCCATCTTGTTTTCCCTGATCAGGTGCATCAATGGATCATTGAAAAAGAGACAATAGGCTATCAGCTGATGATCAGCCGGGGATGGTTTGAGAGCTTTCTTCCGGCCTTACGGTTTTCTGCTTCGTATTATCAGAACCATCCAGTTATTGGTGTTTCAGAAGTAGTGTTTCAATCTCTTTTGTATGAATTTCAAACGATTCAGAAAGAGCTTGCTGCAGAAAATCCTTTTTGGGAATTGATCCGTAAACGAAGCGAACTGATCGGTTTACTGGTGAGTAAATCCGTGGAAGGTACTTTCAAAGATTTTGAAAATTATACTTCAAATCCTATTATTACTAAATTTTTAAACTTAATTTCCATTCATTTTAAAACAGAACGTTCGGTTTCTTTCTATGCAGAAAAACTGAACATTTCTGCCAATTATCTGAATATTGTCTGCCGGAAAAATTTAAATACTTCGGCTTCATCACTCATTCAGGATCGGATTCTCCTGGAAGCGAAACGACTGTTGAAGGTTTCTGAAATGTCGGTAAAAGATATTGTGTATGACCTCGGTTTTTACGATCACGCCAGCTTTTCAAAGTTTTTTAAAATGCAGACCGGAATGACACCATCACAGTTCAAAGAATAATCTATACAAAACAAGACATAATTGATACCTCTTCTTCCGAAACAGGGAGTGTAATTTTGTAGGGTTAAAACTTAGACTATGCAGTTTCCCTATCAAGCACCCGTCAAAGGAAAATATTCACTGAAAAATGTCCGTCTTGAAACGGGTTTTGAATATGATGATCGAGAGGTCATAAGAACTAAAACCGATGTATTCTGTATTGATATTGAAGATGGAAAAATCAAAGCAGTACATCCCAATGATACGGCTGCAGATGCGGTGGATGGGAAAGGTTTTTTGATGCTTCCTGCATTCAAAGATATGCATGTCCATTTGGATAAAACGTTGTATGGACTTCCGTGGCAGGCTCTTTCCCCGAAAAGAAAAACGGTAAAGGATATGATTACCTACGAGCAGGAAATTATTCCCGAACTTTTAAAAACGTCAGTGGAACGTGCAGAACAGCTGATCAGTCTGCTGCAGCATTACGGAACCCACTTTGCAAGAACGCATTTTAATATTGATCCCACTTCAGGTCTGAAATCACTCGAAAATTTAGAAAGGGCGCTGGAGAATAAGAAAGATTCTTTTACCGCTGAACTTGTTGCTTTTCCACAGCATGGACTGTATTATACTGATTCAGTTCCTTTGATGAAAGAAGTAGCGGCATTTGAAAGTGTCGGTTTTATCGGTGGCCTGGACCCTTACAGTATTGACGGAAATATAGAAAAGGTAATGGACTTTACCGTACAACTCGCTTTGGACCACGGAAAAGGAATTGATATTCATCTCCATGAATCTGGAGAATCGGGGATGAAAACCATTCATTATCTCATTGATAAAGCCATTGAAAATCCCAGGCTTCAAGGAAAAATATTTATAAGCCATGCTTTTGCATTGGGACATCTCTCTCCAAAAGAAACGGAACATATTGCCGAAAGATTAGCTGCCGGAAAAGTGGGAATCGCATCTTCGGTGCCGTTCAGAGGAACGATCATGCCGATTCCTGTATTGAAAAAATATGGGGTAGAAGTGATCATAGGAAATGACAATGTGCAGGACTACTGGAGCACGTTCGGATCTGGAAATATGCTTCAGAAGGCACATTTAATTGCAGAATTATACGGATATGAAACGGAATTTGAGCTTTCAAGAACCCTGGAATTTGCCACGCAGGATATTCTTCCATTAGATGATCAGGGAAATCAGCAGTGGCCCAAGGCAGGCGATGATGCAGCGATTGTTTTAGTGGATGCCGGCTGTTCTGCGGAAGCCGTATCCAGAATGTCTGAAGTGAAAGCTTTGATGCATCATGGAAATCTCTTTTGGAAAGACTGAAATTTGAATCCTTAACCAGAATAATGTCAGGAAGTGTGAAGCTGGAAGAGAGGGGAGTATTAACGGTTCAATTTCAGCTTCCAACCTCCTTCTTCCAGCTTCTGGCTCACCTCATAGTAAAAACTCACGTAACTTATATTTTTTAATCCCTTGTTTTTTGAACGGAAACGGCCCGGAAAATTTTCCGGGCCGTTTCTTGATTGTTATGAATAAAATTAGTTGCTTCTTGTGATAAGCTTATAAATTGAAGTTAGTCCAACCTGCATACCAGGTATCATTAGCATCTTTTACCGCTCCTCTGAACGTTACCGGAGTAAACCAGCTTGTTAATTTAGTGTGTGTAAACAAACCACCTGTTAATAAAGGAGATCCTGCTGCAGGGGAGAAGTTAGGAGTAGTTCCTGCCGGAGCCCATGCATTTGTTAATTTTACATCAGCAGCATACGTTAAAGTAGTGTTTGCTCCAGTGTTGAACCATGTTGTAAGATCTGCCAACGTATAGCTGGTTGGAGATGATGTAGAAGGTCCGAATTTTAAAGGAGTCGTGTTTCCTGCTAAAATATTATTCTGAAAAGCCATACTTGAATTAACAATGTTCGCATCAGTTGGTGATCCCTTCGTTGCATCAATGAATAAACCGATTGGGAATCCTGTGAATACAGAGTTGAATACAGAAATTGATGAATTTCTTCTCACCTGTAAAGCGTGCTGGAACAGAGAGTTGATTGATCCTGCATTGGTACCCGTGCTTGAAGAGTTGATTGGGCCAATGATCGTCATGTTCGAGAACGTAGCTGATGTTTTAGGAGTTAACGTAGAACCGTTAGCATCATTATCAGACTCAAATGCATTAGAACCTGAAACGTCTGCAACCTGAGGGTCTCTCACCGCAATTCCGAATTGTATTTTTCCTGAGAATCCATTGTCTGTATCAAAATCATCATCAAGACCTTTGTAAGAAATAAGGTGAGAACAATTTACCGTTCCTCCAAACCACTCAAAACTATCGTCATTAGCGTATGCTACTTCCACATAATCTACAGTCGTTCCGTTACCTACACCTCCGAATGTAATTCCATTGATTTCTTTGTCCGGTAGAAAAGCATATCCTGCATATTCCACTCTTACATATTTTAATATACCACTATTGTCAGCAGCATTGGTTCCGCCATAAAGACCAAGGCCTTCCGTATTGTTGATACCACCTTCGATTTCTCCAACTCCCGCTTGCCCATTGAAAGAAGCATTGGTAGGCGCAGCTCCCAATATCACAAGACCTGCCCAGTCACCTCTTTTAGGACTTGGTTTCTCTGATGTGAAGATAATCGGGTTGCTGGCAGTACCTTCTGCCATGATTTTACTTCCTCTGGTAATAATTAATGAACCGTTTTTGTCGGCTTCACCTACAATTTTAGTTCCCGGTTCAATGGTTAACGTAGCTCCGTTAGATACGTAAACCAATCCTCTTAACTTATAAGTTTTATTAGCTTTAAGGGTAAGATTGGATGTGATCTTTCCTGAAAGAATAAGGTTTTCAGTTTCACCGTTTCCTGAGCCACCATTTTGAACGATGGTCTCACCATCTTCTTCTATATTTCTACATGCAGTAGTAGTTACTAAAGTACCTAGCATAAAAGAATATAAGACGAATTTTTTCATATTGTAAAGAGTTAAATTATTTATAAATATTAATTGTATTAAAAGCTATAGCCCAACGTTAAACTGATGTTAGTACCCGTTAATCTTTCTATAGCAAGTGCATCGGCACCATCGTATTTTTTATTACCGTTCAGATCATGATAGAACTTTGCACGGCGGTTTAGAATGTCTGAAACATTAAGTTTGATTTCTCCTTTGTTCTGCCAGATCTTTTTAGCAACCTGGAAATCAAGCAAAGGTCTTGGTGCTTCCCAAATTGGTGGAACCTGATCGTTTCCTACATACAGAATTCTTCTTCCAATCATGTTGAAAAGTACAGTTGAAGTCCAGCCTGTTTTTTCAGCATCATACTGCATGCTTAAGTTGATCGTATAAGGAGACTGTCCCTGCATTGGTCGGTCAGTTTTTGTAGCTTCATCCGTTACTTTGTTTTTGATCAGGGCGAAATTTCCACCGAAAGTGAAGTTTTTAAGTACGCTCACAAAATCAAGTTTTTTTCTGAATTCAAGCTCAGCACCGTAAGCATCCGCTTTATCTACGTTCATGTAGTTAAACGTATTACTTGTTCCTACCCCGGATTGGTTAAAATATAATTCAATAGGATTTTTAAAATTCTTATAGAAACCCGCCACAGAAAGGATTTCTCCGTTTCTTGGGTACCATTCCCAACGAAGATCCGCATTCGTAATTTTCGTTCTCTGAATAAATTTATTACCGATTACTGTAGCTCCTAAATCAAAGTCATAGTATGCAAGCGGAGAAACTTCTCTGAATTCAGGTCTTACCACCGTTTGTGAACCGGCAACACGGATGTTCATGCTGTTGTTTACCTTAAAAGTTAAATTAAGCGCAGGTAAAAAGTCTGTAACACGCGTGTTAACAAAACGATCGTCACTTCTTTTCGTACTTCCCACCAATTGGTCAAAGTTTTCTACTCTTAACCCCCATACCGCTCTGAACCATGGTGTAAAATTGTTGTCCAATTGTAAATAACCTGCGTTAAGAATAGTATTGGCAATATATCTGTACTGGTTTCCTGCAATTTCGTCGAAAGTAAATTTACCGCCTTCCGTTCCAAAATTTTCTGGATTGAAAATCGTTTCAAATGGCTGGGAAAGTAATCCCTGGTTGTATCCTGCAAGTCTTACAGAGAAAGGTCTTGAATTGTAAATTCTGTCTTTTACCTGAAATAAATATCCTCCTTTTACCGTTTGCTTCTGTCCAAACATGGTGAAAGTCTTCGATAGATCCCCACCTGCATTATATAAATAATCACTCAGGGTAGAATAGAAAACACTTCCTGATTTTTGCGATAATCCGTTAGAGATCAAAGCAAGATAAGGGCTTCCTGTGATATCAGGATATTGATTATACTGAAGACGCTGTAATAATGGAATATATTGATCCAGGATACCAAAACTTCCGTACCAGTTCAAAGTAACACCCCCTAAAACATTAAGTTTATGCGTTCCGTTAAGCGTTGAATTGTAGAATGTAGTTTCTTTAAATCCGATTTCTCGCGCCATGATATTCGTTCCGTTGATCGGATCAAATTCAAAATCTTTTCCTGTTCTGAAAGACATATGGTTCACCGTGTTATTGGTGATGATGTTTTTCAGGGATATTTTATTGTCGCTGTTAAGCTTTAAAGTAAGATTCAGCAAACCTCCCAAAATGACGTCGTTGCTGTATTTTTCAGTGAAATAGTCAAAATTCGTGTCAGCAAGCTGGTCATTGATGGTAAAGAAACGGTTTTTAGATTCAGTTCTTTTTTTAGTGTTGCTGTAGTTAAGAACGGCGATAACACCTAAATCTTTTCCGAAAACCTTCGTGTTGAAACCTCCGTCTACCTGTAAGCTTACATTTTCAGGATATCCAATACTGTTATATCCTAATCCTTTTACATACTCCTTACCGATATTGGTTTTATCATTCTCATTTAAAATACTGAAACTGTTTTTTGCAGGCATATTGCTCGGAAGCTTTCTGTATCCGTCATCGATTCCAAGAAAATCCCATTTTCCGCCCTGCTGCATGTGAAATTCGTGATTCATGGTGATGGAGTTTCCGCCTACACCTACCTGAACATTGAAGAAATTTTTGTTGGGAATATCTTTGGTATTTACCTGGATAAGTCCTCCAGCCCACTCACCGCTGTATTCAGGGATAAACGTTTTATTGATCACCAAAGTTTCAATAACGTTTGCCGGGAAAAGGTCAAAAGAAAAAGTCTTTCGGTCCGGTTCAGTACTTGAAAGCTGAATACCGTTCAGCATCGCCTGGTTATAACGGTCAGATAATCCTCTTACAACGATATACTTTCCATCAAACAAACTCACCCCGGAAACTCTTTTCAGTACTTCTCCTGTGTTTCTGTCCGGACTTCTCTTAATCGCTTCCACCCCAATCACCTGAGATACGACCCCAGAATTTTTTTGCAAACCTATAGTAGAAGCTATCGTTTCTTTTCTGGCATTGGATTTTATAACAACACCCTCAATTTCTTTAGTGGATGGTTTACCCAAAACAATATCAAGATGAGTCGTGTTGTCGCTTTTTACCGTAACTTCACTGATCTCTTTCCTGTTGTATCCGTTGGACGTTACGGTAATAACATAGTTGGTTCCAGGTGACAGATTAATAGAGTAGTATCCGGAAATGTCAGTTGTTACTTCCTGATCATTCACTTTTACTTTTACACCTTCTATAGGATTATTGTCTTTCTCATCCAGTACCCTACCTTCCAAAACCTGACTTTGTGCAAAAGCATAGCCAGCAGAAAATAAGGCAAGTAGCATAATGCTCTTGTGGAGTTGTTTTTTCATTTTACTTTATCTTACTATATTCTTTCGACGCAAAGAAAGACAAGTTTAGTGGGGTAAATGGTTTAGTTAAATTTAATTTTTCCTTAACTAAACATTAACAAAACGATATTATTGTTAACTTTATGTGAACGATAACAGATTTATTAATCTGTGATTTAAAAATTATTAACTTTGACTCAGTAAAAATTGAAAATGAACCAAAAGAAAATCCTCTTAATAGACGATGAACTGGATATTTTAGAGATTCTGTCTTACAACTTGGAAAAGGAAGGCTACGACATCTATACAGCCACAAACGGTAACGAAGGTATCGATAAAGCCAAGGAAATTATCCCCGATCTTATCTTACTGGACGTGATGATGCCTGAAAAGGATGGTATAGAAACTTGTCAGGAACTTCGTAAAGTAAAAGAACTTCAAAAAACACTGATCGTTTTTCTGTCAGCAAGAAGTGAAGAATTTTCTCAGTTAGCGGGTTTTCAGGCCGGAGCCAACGATTATATCGTTAAACTGATTAAACCGAAAATTCTTATTTCTAAAGTAAACGCTTTATTGCAGCTGACCTCTCAGGTTTCCGATAATGCCAAGCTTATTGAAATCGGAGATCTTGTCATCGATAAAGACAATTTTAGAGTTTCTAAAAGCGGACAGCAGTTTTTGCTTCCTAAAAAAGAATTTGACTTGCTTTATCTTTTAGCTTCCAACACCGAAAAAGTGTTCAAAAGAGAAGAGATTTTAGAAAAAGTTTGGGGGAATGATGTGATTGTGGGAGAAAGAACCATTGATGTACACATCAGGAGATTAAGAGAAAAATTGGGAATCAACACCATTCAGACCTTAAAAGGAATAGGCTATAAACTCATAGTTTTATAGTTAAAAAAAACTAACTTTACCTATCAACCCATAAAAACGTTGTAAAATTGAAATTTTACAGACTTACCCTTATAGCCTCATGTCTTCTGACATTGGTCATGTTTCTGCTAGTGCTTATATTTGATTCACTAAAGGATATCTATGACCGGACCCCTTTCTTTAAAATAGGACTTATCATCTGTCTTATCGTTATTTTCGTAATCAATTATGTCGTGCTGGAGCTGCTTTTCAATTATTATGGGAAAAAGCAGGTCCGCGGGCTTTCACAAATGCTGCCACAGGAGATCGTGCAGAATCAGGATGAGAATATTACCATTAAAGAATTGGGAGAAAGATTTTCCGATCTCAATCAGCAGCAGGTTACGGAGATTGATATTTTGAAGGAAATGGAAAGTTACCGTAAAGAATATATCGGCAATGTTTCCCATGAACTGAAGACTCCTCTTTTTTCCATCCAGGGATATGTAGAGACTTTAAGGGATGGCGGGGTAGATAATCTTACCATCCGGGATAAATATTTGGAAAGAATAGACATCTCTGTAGAAAGATTAATTGCCATTGTTACCGATCTGGATATGATCAACAGGCTTGAAGCAGGAGAAATTAACCTTACGGTTTCAAGATTTGACGTCAACCTTCTCATCAAAGAAATTTTTGACCTGCTGGACCTTGAAGCGGAAAAGCATAACACTACTTTGCAGATCCAGACGCTGCATCCTCAGATTTTTGTAGATGCAGATAAGCAGAAAGTATCCCAGGTTTTCATCAATCTCGTTTCCAATGCGATCCATTATGCCAACAGGCAGGAAGCCAAAGTGGTCGTAAAAACCAGCGTCCTTAAAAATAAGGTCCTGATTGAAGTGATCGACAACGGAATGGGAATAAAAAAAGAACTTCTGCCGAGAATTTTTGAAAGATTCTACCGGGTAGAGACCAGCAGAAGCAGAAGGGAAGGAGGTTCAGGGCTGGGGCTGGCTATTGTAAAGCACATCCTGGAGGCTCATAACGAAAACATTACAGTAGAAAGTGTATACCTTGAGGGTACGAAGTTCAGTTTTATGTTGGAGAAAAGTAAATAATTCCGGCAAAATGTAAGAAAAAAAAATATTTTAAAAAATCCTGAAATATTTTTTTGTCACATGTCATTTATTATATATTTGCAGGAGAAATTTATCATAATAATCAAGGCAAAAAAGTAATTTAAAGACTGATATGGTTTACAAAATCCGCGTAATATTAGATGCGAAAGAAGATATTTTCCGTGATATCGAAGTTAAAGGGAAACAGACGCTATGGAACTTACATTTAGGAATTAAAAGTGCATTCAGCTTGCAGGGAGATGAGCTTTCGACTTTTAATTTACTGGAAGAAGATGGAACAATCGTAAAAAGTGTTCCGTTAGAGGATATGAGTGATGATGGTGATGGAGAAATTATGTCGGATGTTTATATAGATGAAGCCTTTGCAAAAGCAGGTGACAAAGCTCAGTTCCAATATGGCTTTCTTGACCTTTGGGAATTCTTCTGCGAACTTGTGGAAGTAATTGAAGAAACAAAAGGGGTGAACTACCCGATTACCGTATACAGATTCGGAAATGTTCCTTTAAAAGCACCAAGCAAAAGCGGAGGATCAAAAAAGAAATCAGCTATGCCTTTGATGGATGATGATTTCGGCTTTGAAGATGACTTCAGCAGCGCAAGCAGTTTTGAAGATGAGGATGACAGCTTCGATGATGAAGACGAAGATGATTACAATGATGATGTTTTCGACGATGAAGAAGACGATAACGACGAAAGATAATACACAATACATACAGCCCCGGATATTTATTCGGGGCTTTTTTATTCTTTCACTAGAAAAACAATTCCTATTTTTGTTCAAAATAAACGAATGAGAAAATTAATTTTATTAGCCGTAATTGGTCTGGGAATTGTTTCTTGTACCACTCAAAATTTAAAAAATACTATGGATTTGCCGAAAGAATGGAAGCATACAACAAATATCTATGAAGTCAATATAAGACAATATACAAAAGAGGGAACCTTTAAAGCATTTGAAAAAGAAATGCCCCGCCTGAAAACAATGGGCGTACGGACCCTTTGGTTTATGCCGATCACACCCATTGCCCAGCAAAATAAAAAAGGGAGTCTCGGAAGCCAGTATGCCGCTGCAGATTACACTTCCATCAATCCTGAATTCGGAACGTTAAACGACTTCAAACACATGGTGAATGAAGCCCATAGATTAGGTTTTAAAGTGATTATCGACTGGGTCGCCAACCACACAGGCTGGGATCATATATGGACAAAAACACATCCCGAATTTTATCTGAAAGATCCCGACGGCAAATTTCATATTGCTTCCGGAATGGATGATATTATCGAACTGGATTATAAAAACCAGGACATGCGTAAGGCAATGATCGAAGCCATGAAATTCTGGGTAAAAGAAACCGATATCGATGGATTCAGATGTGATCTTGCTTCTTGGGTTGAAGTTGATTTTTGGCAACAGGCCCGTCCGGAAGTAGAAACCCTGAAACCTTTGTTCTGGTTAGGAGAATTTGACGAACTGGAAAGCCCGGAATACGGAAAAGTTTTTGATGCAAGCTACTCCTGGACCTGGATGCATAAGTCCAATGATTATTACAATAAAAATCTTCCTTTACAGGACCTGAAAGATCTTTTAATAAAATATTCCAATATTGGAGACGCTTCAATGAGAGCCTGGTTTACCAGCAATCACGATGAAAATTCATGGAACGGTACCGAGTATGAAAAATATGGAGTGATTACAAAGCCAATGGCCGTATTTTCTGCGACATGGAATGGAATTCCATTGCTCTATTCAGGGCAGGAACTTCCAAACATGAAAAGATTAGAGTTTTTTGAAAAAGATGTAATCAAATGGACGAATACTTACCAGAATGCGGATTTCTATAAGACCTTATTAAATATCAAAGCGTCCAACCCTGCATTGCGTGGCGGAGATCCCAATGTATCAACTTATCTTTTGAATACGACGGCAAATGACAAAATTTTAGCCTACGTTAGAAAAAATGGTAAAAATGAAGTTCTGGTTGTTTTAAATATGTCAAAAGAACCGGTGGATTTCAGTATTGAAGACAACAATTTGTCCGGAAGTTTCAGGAATATATTTGATGCTACAAAAAGAAATTTCGACAGTGGAAAAAACTTTAACTTCAAAGTTTCAGACTATGCTGTATTTGAAAAATAAGCCATAAGATTTTAACAAAAGATCATAATATTATAAAACGGGCTTTAGCCCGTTTTTCATATTTCATATCAAAAAAACAGTAACCAAATAAAATGAATAAGGACAAAATAATCGATACCATAAGAACTAAAATCGCTGACAAAATTCAAACCTTTGAAAAGCTGATTGGTGAAACCCGGGCTTCCAACAACGAAACAAAAAGTTCGATGGGTGATAAATACGAAACCAGTCGTGAAATGGTTCAGCAGGAAATCAATAACCTTCAGAGACAGCTCAATGAAACCGTAAACCAGCAGGCTTTAATTCAGAAAATAACTTCAGAACCTTCTCCTAAAGTCCAGAATGGAGCATTGGTGAAAACCGATCGGGGATTATTTTATGTGGCCGCTTCCGTAGGGGAAATCAGTATTGATCAGCAAAAAATAATGACAGTCTCTGCAGAATCCCCATTGATAAAGGCGATGTCTGGTAAGAAAAAAGGCGATGTATTTACGATCAACACAATCACTCAAACTATTGAAAACATTTGGTAGCAGATAATTTTAAGTGTTTTATTGCTGTATTATAATTAAACAGTTGGTAAAATTTAATAGAATATAATAATTGTTATGTAGGCAAAATTAATATATTTTGTTTTTGTGATGATATTTTTAAATAATTTAGTATTAATCGTCGAAAATTAAGAAAACTTTATTGTTAAAGTTTACAATGACCCTTGATTTTGTCGTAAATTGAACTTAGTTATTTTAAAGAAAATCATATAAAATTTTATCAATATGGGAATTTTAGAAAACAAAGTCGCAGTAGTGACAGGCGCTGGTTCCGGAATCGGGCTGGCCATTGCACTTACCTATGCAAAAGAAGGGGCAAAAGTGATTGTATCAGATATTAATGAAGAGCATGGTGCACAGGCTGTGGAACAGATCAAATCATCAGGTGGAGAAGCTTCTTTTGTGAAGGCAGATACCTCAGATCCGGCACAAGTAGAAGCCTTAGTGAATTCAACAGTTGAAATATACGGAAGGCTGGATATTGCCTGTAACAACGCAGGAATCGGTGGCGAATCTGCCTTGACCGGGGATTACAGTCTGGATAGCTGGAAAAAAGTCTTAAGTGTAAACCTGGACGGTGTATTTTACGGCTGTAAGTATGAACTGCAGCAGATGGAAAAAAATGGAGGCGGAGTTATCGTTAATATAGCATCCATTCACGGAACAGTGGCCGCTCCCATGTCTTCAGCATATACCACTGCAAAGCATGCCGTTGTAGGATTAACCAAAAATATTGGCGCTGAATACGGCCAGAAAAACATTCGTTGTAATGCTGTAGGTCCGGGATATATCGAAACACCGCTTTTAGAAAATATGAGTGGCGACCAAAAGGAATCTTTAATTGCAAAACATCCGATCGGACGTTTGGGAACTGCCCAGGAAGTGGCAGAACTGGTATTGTTCCTAAGCTCGGAAAAATCTTCATTCATGACAGGAGGGTATTACCTTGTTGATGGAGGGTATACTGCCGTTTAATAGAAAATTTATGTAGTTACTATACAAAGCATTCATGAAAATGGATGCTTTTTTAATAGTTTTTTAGGTTAGTTTTTTCTAAATTTGAGCTCTCAAAATTGCCTTCAAAATGCAGAATTACCTAGACCTTTTACAACATATCATTGATAACGGAACAGATAAAACCGACAGAACCGGTACCGGAACCAGAAGTGTTTTCGGATACCAGCTCAGATATGACCTGTCAAAAGGATTTCCTATGGTAACGACTAAAAAAGTACACCTGAAATCTATTATTTACGAACTGCTTTGGTTTTTGAAAGGAGATACAAATATTAAGTACTTAACCGACAACAGCGTAAGCATCTGGAATGAATGGGCAGACGAAAACGGAGATTTAGGTCCGGTTTACGGTGCCCAGTGGAGAAGCTGGAATGGTGCAGACGGGAAAGTGGTAGATCAGATCTCAGAAGTAATCGACCAGATTAAGAAAAACCCTGATTCCAGACGATTGATCGTTTCTGCATGGAATGTAGCGGAGATTCCCAATATGGCATTGGCGCCTTGCCATGCTTTATTTCAGTTTTATGTAGCAGACGGGAAACTGTCGCTTCAATTGTACCAGAGAAGTGCTGATGTTTTCCTGGGCGTTCCGTTTAATATTGCAAGCTATGCCCTGCTTTTAATGATGGTGGCACAGGTTTGTGATCTTGAAGTAGGAGATTACGTACACAGTTTTGGGGATGTTCACATCTACAATAACCATTTTGAACAGGTCAACAGACAGCTGGCAAGAGATCCTAGGCCACTTCCAACCATGAAGCTGAATCCTGAAGTAAAAGATATATTTGGCTTCAGTTTTGAAGATTTTACCTTAGAAAATTACGATCCGCATCCTGGAATTAAAGCTCCTGTGGCCATCTGATGAACCGTATAAAAGTCATCATGATAGCGGTTGCTGCTATTTTTATGTACGGATGTAAAAAAGACAACAGTAAAGCCGAATCCATTAATCTTGTAGAAGATTTCGATGTAACAAAGGATGCTGTTTTTGATACAATTGCAGTTCCTCAGCATATTAGAAAAATCGTAAAAGATATTTCCGGTATTAATGTCTATGAAACCTCAGCTTTAGCGAAAGGCACTATCGTTTCCGAAAATTTTGAAAATTTCAAAAAATTAAAAGAGATTGCTTCAGATGATGAACTTGTATCCCTTTTAAACAATAAAAATAAAGTAGTTGCTGTATATGCAACGATCGCACTTTGGAAAAAAAAGCCCGAACTTACCGATCAGATATTTCAGCAATTTTTACAGCTAAAAACTCAGATTCATACCCGGAATGGTTGTATTGTGGATGATCAAAATCCTGCTGAACCTCTATACATTCAATATATTAATGCTCTAGATGATAAGGACGTCATACATGATGCCAGGCTGAAAAAGCTTGACAGTCTGATCATTTTCAGTCCAAATCCTTCGGAGAGCCTTTTAACGGAAGTTTTCAGATATAAACTATATCCGAAACAGTACAACAAACAGATTGAGAAGTTAGCTTTTACCACTCACAAGATTCCGGCAATCAATTATCTCAACCGTTGGTATAAAGGTGATTACACGAATCTTCTTCAGAAAGAATTCAGCTCAATCATTACCAATGATACTCTGATGGACGTTAATAAGCAAAAGGCTTTAGCTGATTTATTATCTTTTAGAAATCCTGCTAATAAAAAAGTCATTCTTGATTATATTAAAAAAGATAGTCTTTCCGTAAAAGAACATGAAATTTTAATTGAACTGGAGAATAATGGAATTTTTCCAGGTCAGGATTATTAGTGATTTTTATTGGTTCATGTAACAAAATCCCTATTTTTAGGACTTATTTTGAAAATTATTACCATGTTCAGAAAAATAGGAATCAGTATTTCCATTGCTGCTTTTAGTCTGGGATTTGCTCAGAATGTTGACAAACAAAAACTAGATCATTACTTCAATGCTTTGGATGAGAATCATAAAGTAATGGGCAGTTTTGCGATCGCTGATAAGGGAAAAGTAGTCTATACTCATGCTATTGGATTTTCTGATGCAGAAAGCCAAAAAAAGGCAGATATCAATACCATTTATAGAATCGGATCTATCACAAAAACTTTTACCGCTGTTTTGATCATGAAAGCTGTGGAAGAAAAGAAATTGACCTTAGATACTCAATTAAGCAAGTTTTTTCCTACCATAAAGAATGCAGATAAAATAAAAATAGAATACCTGCTGAACCATAGAAGCGGAATTCACAGCTATACTGATGATAAGGAATATATGAGCTACTACACACAGCCCATTGCCAAAGAAAAATTAATTGAAATCATAGAGAAGGGTGGTTCAGACTTTGAACCGGATACTCAGTTTCAGTATAGCAATTCAAACTATACCATTCTTACTTATATTTTGGAAAAAGTATATGGTAAAAAATATTCGGAGCTAATTCAAAAATATATTGCAAAACCTCTACAGTTACAATATACTCAGGTAGGCGGTAAAATTAATGTTTCGAAAAACAATGCCTATTCATATGAATACGAAAACGGAAAATTTGTAAAAAGTCCTGAGACCGATATGTCAGTTCCCAGTGGTGCGGGATGTATTATTTCTACCCCTACAGAACTGATTACTTTTATGAATGGGTTAACTTCAGGTAAGCTGGTTTCCAAAGAAAGTTTTGATGCGATGAAGCAATTCAAAGATCATTATGGTTTTGCACTGGTAGAAGTCCCTTTCGGAGAGAAAAAAGGGTTTGGACATACCGGAGGAATTGATGAATTTCGTTCCGTACTTTACTATTTTCCAGACGGTGAAAAAACAATTGCAATGATCACCAATCAGTCTGATTTTGATAATAATCAAATGGCTATTGTAGCATTACAGGCGGCTTATGGTAGGGATTTCCAGATACCAGACTTTAAGGTAGTCGAAGTTTCAGATGTTGATCTTGAACCATTGACAGGGAACTACTCCAGTCCCACAGTTCCATTGAAAATTAATATTTTTATTAAAGACAAAAAATTAATGGCGCAGGCATCAGGCCAGAGTGCATTTCCTTTAGATGCTGTTTCTAAAACAAGTTTTACATTTGATGCAGCAGGAATTACAATAGATTTTAATCCGGCTAAAAAAGAATTTGTGATTTCACAGGGCGGTACGAAAAATACGTTTACAAAAGAATAATAACCATATTGGCCACTGCAATTATCAAGCTTAATCCTGAAGTGAAAGATATTTTTTGCTTCAGGATTGAAGACTTTACGGTAGAAAATTACGATTCATATCCCGGAATTAAGGCTCCGGTAGCAATTTAGCTTTAGATTATATATTGCTGAAATCTTTTTTTATTACAGAATTTCTATTATTTTTGACCCCATCAGAAGCTGAGCTTCTACACAAATTTTGAAAAAATAGTATGAAAAAAATAATAAACAATAATTATGTGGTATTTTTGAATATCTTAATTATTGTCTACAGTCTTTATATCTGTTTATCTGTTTTCAAAGAGAAAGCCGTACTTACAGATGATTTGGCTGGATTCTATGTGTTGCCATCCGTTTCCGGATCCTATTTCAGCTTTATATATTCTTTTCTTGATTCCCAAATAATGGCAGCCAGACCTGTATCAGGAGTGGTGACCGGGACATTAGCTTTTCTTTCGAAGAATAATGAATCTGTTTACTTTATGGGGCTGCTCTTTTTCCCGCTTTCATTGATGGTGTTATATTGGGTGGCTAAGAAGATGGTGTCAAAAGAATTGGCCGGCCTTTTTACTTTATTGTATTTATGTTCTTCGATAGGAACAAGTATTCAGTTTTCTACGATTATGCTCAATTCAAATCTGGCAACGATCTTTTTTGCATTGAGTATCTATTATGCATATGTCCGGAAAAATACGTTCATAAGCTCATTGTTTTTTATCGCTTCCGTATTCAGCTATGAAATTTTTCTTCCATTAATACTCCTTAACCTGTTTCTTATTAAAGAAAATAAAAAAAGAATTGTATTTGTAGTTCTTACAGTAGGAATCATCGTGATTTTCAGAAAAGTTATTCAGCCAAATGTATTTGCCAATTCCTACCAGAGAGATGAAATCGGGAAGGTATTTGAATTGAAAAGAATGGTGTTTGTGGCCATGTGTACTGCAAAATTATTCTTCAGAGATTTTTTTGAAGGAATTTATAAGGCATTTCTGAATCTCAGAAAAATGAATGTATTTGAAATCATACTGTCATTACTAATAACCTCAGCAGTGTATAAGATATTTTGCAATTATGACTTTACAAGCAAAATGAAGGACTATAAAAAGCTGGCTATTATTTCCTTTATTTCCATATTGGCAGGACTGAGCATTTATCTTTTTTCCTCCTATATTCCCACCCTTTTTGGATTCGAGAACCGAAATCTGGGTGCCATAAGACTTTTCTATACATTATTTATCATTTCCGGAGTGATATATCTTTCCGTTAAGCTGAAATTACACAGCAGAATGATCAGTGCTCTTCTGGCAGGGATCGCTTTCTTTTTTATCATTACCAATATAAGTGTGAAAAACTCCTGGATGTATGCAAGTAAGTTTAACAATGAATTATTTGGCAAGCTGAATACAGCACTCAAAGAACATCATATAGAAACCGGAGAGATCTGTGTGGATTATGATGTATTTAATGAAATTAAGAACAATCCGAATCTTACCTTCAGGGAACCTCTTTTTTATAAAGACTGGGAAAGCCCTATGCTTTGTAAAATAAACGGTATTGATCCTCTGAAAATCCATGTTCATAATGTGGAAACAAAAGAAGGCTGTACAGTAATATTCCAATATAAAAACGGAAAAATGACCCGTACAAAATAGTAGATCATTCAAGGAAGTCAATTCTTTTAAAAGCAGTTTCTTAAACAAATTTTACACTGATGTGCCATGAATTAGAGCAGATTGTAACCCCGGCAAAAAAAGAATTTGTAATTTCACAGGGCGGAACGAAAAATACGTTCACGAAAGAATACATGAAATATTTAAAAATAAATACTGCCGGCGCAACCGATCTGGAGGCATTAAAAAACGCCATCCTCCAAATGAAAGGAGTGGATTCTGTAGAAATCATTGACGAAGAAAATCCTGAAAGCGAACTGAAAAAAGCTTTTGCAAAAACAAAAGAACAGTTGAAAAAAGGAGACTATGAAACATTAGTTAATGATATTTTTGAAATCATCACAAAAAATAATTCTAAGAAATAATAAAAACAGGTACCAGAAAAGAATATTCTGGTGCAGTTTTCTTGTATAACATATAATTCATAATAAATAAATGAAAAAGGCTGTTTTATCAATTGCTATACTGGGAATATTCTTTTCCGCCAATGTATCAGCACAAACCGAAACTTCAGGGAGGGAAAAAGTTTACAGAGCCACCCATACCAAAGTAACGGAACTAAAACATACCAAACTGAAAGTAAATTTCGATTATCAAAAGGAACAAATGAACGGGGAAGAATGGTTGACTGCCGCTCCTTTTTTCTATCCTACCAACGAATTGACGCTTGATGCAAAGGGAATGTTGATTCATGAAGTAGCCTTGGATATTAATGGTAAAAAATCATCTTTAAAATACGACTATAAAGATGATGTGCTGAAAATTATTCTGGATAAAACCTATCAGAAAAATCAGGATTATACAGTATATATCAAATATACATCTCGTCCGAACGAAGTGAAACAACAGGGAAGTGCGGCAATTAATGATGCAAAAGGGTTGTATTTCATTAATGCTCAGGGAAAAGACCCGGATAAACCTACCCAGATTTGGACACAGGGAGAAACGGAATCTTCTTCTGCATGGTTTCCGACTATTGATAAATCCAATCAAAAAACAACTCAGGAAATCTATATGACGGTTCCTGATAAATATGTGACGCTTTCCAACGGACTTTTAAAAGATTCTCAGAAAGAAGCTAATAACATGAGAACCGACCATTGGGTCATGGATAAAAGACACTCAACGTATCTTTTCTTCATGGGAGTGGGCGAGTATGCGATTGTAAAAGACAAATGGAGAAATATTCCTGTTGATTATTATATCGAAAAAGAATATGAGCCTTACGCAAAGCAGATCTATGGAAATACTCCGGAAATGATTGAGTTCTTCTCAAAAAAACTGGGTTACGATTATCCCTGGGCTAAATATGCACAGATCTCAGGAAGAGATTACGTGAGTGGTGCCATGGAAAATACGACAGCAACACTTCACGGAAGCGATATTTTACAAAAACCTGGACAATTAATCGATGAAAATACTTGGGAAGACACTATCGCTCACGAATTATTTCACCAATGGTTTGGAGATCTGGTAACAGCGGAAAGCTGGAGCAATCTTACGGTTAACGAATCTTTTGCCAACTACTCAGAATATCTTTGGAATGAATATAAGTATGGAAAAGACCAGGCAGACTATCATCAAATGAAGGATGTTAATATGTATCTTACGACACCTGGGAACTTTGAGAAAAACTTAGTAAGATTCAATTATGATTCCCGTGAAGATGTGTTCGATTTGGTGACGTATCAGAAAGGAGGCGGAATTCTTCATATGTTGAGAAATTACTTGGGAGATGACGCATTCTTTGCCGGAATGAATGATTATCTGAAATCCAATGAATATCAGAATGCCGAAGCTCATCAATTAAGATTATCTTTTGAAAAAGTTTCAGGAAAAGATCTGAACTGGTTCTTTAACCAATGGTATTTCGGAAGCGGAAATCCAAAAATTAATTATTTATCTACTTTTGAGCCGGTTAAAAAACAGGTGGCAGTAACCATTAACCAGACTCAGGGCCAAATGTTTGAATTTCCTTTGGCTATTGATGTGTATGATAACGGAAAACCGAAGCGATACAATGTCTGGGTAACTGCTGAAGCTAAAAATACGTTTAATTTTGATGTTTCCAAAAGTCCGGATTTAGTTAATATCAATGCAGACGGTGTTTTACTGGCAGATATTACAGATTCCAAAACTCCAGAGCAGAATTTATTGCAGTTTACCAATTCTAAGGAATTCAAAAGCAGATATACAGCGTTAACTGCTATTAAAGATCAGGTAGGAAAAAATCCTGCAGCAACAAAACTATTGGCGGCAGCATTGAAAGATCCTTACTTTAGAGTACGCATGAAAGCTCTGGAATTAATGGATCTTACCAATCCTGAACAGATGAAGGCATTAGGCTCAGAAGTCGAAAAACTGGCTTCCAACGATCCTAAAACTCTGGTTCAGGCTTCGGCAATAGCAGCTTTGGCAAAAACAAAAGATAAAAGATACCTTCCCATCTTTGAAAAAGGTATTAATGCAGTTTCCAATGCGGTAAAAGGAAATTCTTTAGGAGCCGTTATTACCATCGACCCGTCCAGAGCAAATGCGCTGGCGGACAAACTGGATCTCGAAGGCGCTTCTGATGATATGCTTGCATTGCTTCTCCCTGTTGTCGTTAAAAATAAAGTAACCTCCCAAATCGCTAATATTGCGCCTATAGCAGCATTTTATCCATTTATTAAATTCCAGAATCCGGAACTGGGGAAATCTGCAGAAGAGGGATTCAACTGGATCATGACTTCCGATAATTTAAAGGCTACAGAAAGTATTACGAAACTCCTGAGCCGTGCAAAAGGACAAATGGGTGATAATCCACAGGTGAAGATGATGATTTCTCAAATGCTGAAAGACGGGCTTAATAAGAAAATGGATCTTCTGAAACAGAATCCTCAGAATGCATCAAGTATCAATAAACAAATCGATGCCATCCATAAAACGATGGAAGATTTTAAATAAAATACCTCAAAGTTTATTTCAAAACACACTGTTCATACGGTGTGTTTTGTTTTTATGAAGCTTCTAGTACTGCATAATAAAAAACTAAAATTGATAAAACATTTTTGTTTAATGGCAGGAAGCCCGGAATAGGAAGTTATTAATTTCTTTTAAATACAACTGCCAACAGCTGTTTCCAGCCTCTCTTCCAGCTTCGGGCGCTCTTCAATTCCCTTACTCTTAACCCAAATTCACGTTAAAAAAGCATTCTTTCACCGGGGTGTTTTTCGTTTTTGATGTTTTACTACCATTTTTTGAAAAATTAACTATTAATTTTCT
Organism: Chryseobacterium soli; assembly: GCF_000737705.1. GTDB lineage: Bacteria > Bacteroidota > Bacteroidia > Flavobacteriales > Weeksellaceae > Chryseobacterium > Chryseobacterium soli. Next base: position 328,619 of record NZ_JPRH01000002.1, read on the forward strand.
GGATTTTGGGCAAAATTTGAGGGAGAGCTTGTTTAATTTTTTTTCTAATAATGTTTTTTTTCTGAATTTTATTTATCACTTAAGCAGATATGCAGAACCCTTCTATATTTTTTAAAAGTTCATAAAATCCTAATAAGAATCTTTTTATGAGAATCTTTTTTTCTTTTTGATTGTAATAACATTCAATATTCTATTTTACTAGTAATTTCCACGAATTTAATACTCTTTAATTTGTTGTATATCAATAATTTAAATATTGACAGTGTTAATGTTTATTAACATATTTGTCTCCTGAATATATTAAATTTTGTTAATATGAATGTAAAATTACGTGTATTAAGTGCGGGAGTTTTGTTTTTTATCGGACAGACTGCCTGGGCACAAAAAACTAAGGCCGATACGATCTCTAAGTCAAAAGAAACTAAAATTGATGAGGTTATTCTTACAGGCTCCTACGGGATGAAAATTACACCTGAACAATCTACCGGTTCATCATCTAAGGTTTCCGGGAATGTACTTGACAAACCATCTGCAATATCTATTGATAACGTTTTACAGGGTACTGTTCCGGGATTAATGACTACAGCAAGCTCAGGGCAGCCGGGTGCTTCTACCATTACATTGATTCGAGGGATTTCTTCTTTGACATCAGGTAATGATCCGTTGTATATTATTGATGGAGTTCCTGTACAGTCAGGAGATATTTCAGGAGCTTTATCATCACAAAATGCGCTGTCCCTGATAAATCCTGCTGATATTGAAGATGTACAGGTTTTAAAAGATGGGGTTGCCACTGCAATTTATGGTTCAAGAGGGGCTAACGGAGTGATTGTTATTACCACAAAAACCGGAAAAAAAGGGAAATCTAATTTTCAGTTTATAAGTGAGATAGGAGCTTCAAATGTGGCATTTGATAAATTGAAGATGCTTAATGCCCAGGAACATGTGAACTATTTAGGACAGGCATTATATAATAAATATCCGTCAACCGATCCGGTTAATGGTTTTTCAAGCCTGCAGGAGGCAACGGATTATGCAAAAACGGATATATTGAACTGGGATGGTACTACGGATACCAACTGGAGAAAATTAACCAGAAGAAATTCTCCTATCACCAACAGGTATAACCTGAGTTATTCAGGTGGGTTTAAAGATTTTACGCTATATGCATCGTTAGCCTATCTGAAACAGGAAGGATTGTCATATGATGCCGCTTTTGACCGATATACAGGAACGATAAAAGCTAACTGGAAAGCAAGCGATAAATTAAATATTACTTTTGCAACCAATTTATCAAGAACGGTTCAGTCTGGACCAACAGATGCATCGTCCTACTCGAATCCTATTTTCTCTGGAACATTGCTTTCCCCTACGCAAAACCCTTACCTGGCTGATGGTTCCTATAACCTTGACCTGGTATACTTAAATCCTCAGTTTAACCCTTTAGCCCTTACGCAGGCAAACCTTACAAAAGGAACCTTTGATAAGGTATTAACTTCAATAAATGTTGATTATAAAATTTTACCTTATCTAACGTTTAATTCCAATTTTGGAATTGATAATACTTCAGCAAATGAGTTCACGTATTGGAATCCCGATTTTGGAGATGGATATGATCCGTCTAATTCCAATGGCAACGGGATTTATTTCAAATCGATGAGGAATTTCTTTACCTGGAACTGGTATAACTTCCTAAACTTTAACAAAACATTTAACGGAGTACATGATGTTTCTGCCTCTATCGGTATGGAATCCACGAAAAGAACTTTGGAATATAATACCTATACCAAAAGAGGGTTTCCTTCGGGAACCAGAATCCAGTATGCGGATGCAGCAGCCAATGTTACCGACGCAACGGGAAATACCGATGCATGGACGCTTATAGGATATATTGCAAGAGCATCTTATACCTATAATAAATTTGTAACCATTACAGGTTCTGCCAGAAGGGATACCTATTCCGGGTACACTCAAGCCGGGAATTTCTTCGGTATCGGACTTAGCCTTGATTTAGGTAAAATGAATTTTCTGCCTTCTTATATAAACATGCTGAAATTGAGAGCCAGCTATGGAGAAAATGGTAATCAGGCTGCAAGCCCTTATGCGAAATATCCACAGTATACGCTGAATGGAAATTATCTTCAGACCAATGCCGGTTATATTCTGACTCCGGGAGCCCCTGATGGTTTGGTTTGGGAAAAATCCAAGAAAAGAAATATTGGATTAGATTTTTCCGTGGGTAAAGGAAATTTATACGGAAGCTTTGATGTTTATTCCAATATAAATCCTGATCAGGTATACGATGTTCCGATTTCTCCTTCTACAGGATTTAGCACAATTATTAAAAACCAGGCGGAGGTAAAATCTAATGGTTTTGAAGTATCATTGGGGTATAGAACAAGCAATGAATCATTTAGCTGGGATGTGAAAGCCAATTATTCTTACAACGATTCCAAAGTAACCTACATCAAAGGAGATCCTACTCCTACGACTATTCCTGGGTTAAAAGCATTTTTTCCCGGACATAATCCTACCGAATATTACACAAGATTATGGGCAGGGGTAGATCCTTCAAATGGTGATCCGCTGTGGTATACAGATGATACAAGAACGGCAACCACTAATGATGTAAATAAAGCGAAATTGTCCTTCACAGGTCAGAAAGCACTGCCTACTCATATTGCGAGTTTGATCAACGAGTTTACCTATAAAGGATTGAAGTTATCATTCATGCTGAATTATCAGGGAGATTATTCAGTATGGGATCGATGGGGGTTTGTGTATGAATCTGATGGACAATATTCAACGGTGAATACATCTACTGCAGCATTATATGACTCCTGGAGTCCTAGCAATCCAAATGCTTCAATGCCTAAACAAGTATTTAATGGTAATAAATCTTCAAATGCCAACTCTACAAGATATTTATATAAGGGAGATAATATCAGGTTAAGAAATGTAGAACTGGGATATACATTTAAGGGGTCAGTACTTAATGTAAAAGGCCTTAGAGGGATTTACGCCTATGTAAGAGGAGTGAATTTATATACGTATGCATTTGATAAAAAACTCCGTTTTGATCCTGAAGCCAACTCCAATGCTTTCAGTTACACGGTATCTAATTTAGGAGCATATGACATGACACAACCCAATATGAGACAGTATGTTTTTGGGGTACAGGTTGATTTTTAATTATTTAAAATCTTAAAAAAATGAAAAAAATAAAAATTTTATTAATAGTATTGGTAGGGGCAACATTAAGTTCTTGTAAACAAGAATTTTCTGAAGAATTGCCGCGTGTAACACTTCCTCTGGATCAGGCCATCAGCAATGAAAAAATATTAAATACAGCTGTAAATGGTTTGTATGGACTTTATCAGACGCAAACCAATGGTGATGCGCTGAATTCTTACGGAGCGATGATTCCTACTTTAGAGGAACTCCTTGCGGATAATGGTTTTGTTGCTATAAAAAACTCAAACAGATTTTCTACTACAAGAGATTCCAATCTTACTTTTTACACACAAAATAATGCTGATATTGCTACACTATGGTTGAGTTTGTATAAGATTATAGCCAATGCTAATTTCGTTATAAGTTATGAAGGAAAAATTCCTGATGATCCAAATACATCCGGAACACCTGAGAATTTATTTGGTCAGGCATACGTGGTAAGAGCAATGGCATATTCATCTTTGGTATCATTGTTTAGCGATAATTTTAATGGTTCGAATCCGGATGTCGGAGTTCCACTTCCTTTGGATTTTAAACCGGGAACAAATCTGCCCAGAGCGAGTGTAAAACAGGTATATGACCAGATACTTTCTGATTTAACGAAAGCAGGTTCTTTAATAGGGACTGACAATGGTAATAAAAAGTTTAATGCTGTTGCTGTTGATCTTTTACTATCAAGATATTATCTGGCCGTGAAAAACTATGCCCAGGCTAATACATATGCACAAAAAGTTCTTGACAACTCATCGTATACTTTATTACCTTCCTCAGGTGTTGCTAATTTCTTTGGAGTAGACGGTGAAGGAAATCCTGAAACAATTTTCCAGATTGATTATAATGCTTTAGACTTACCGGGAGATAACGATGGGATTACAGCAACATGGTCTTCTGTAGGCAGATACAAGCAGAATTTTGCTACCCAGACATTCTTTAATAAATTAGGAACTAATGACGTCAGAAGAGGAACATGGTACAGAAATACCGGATATGTTCTGACTCTGAATGATAATCCTAAACCTATAGATGTTATGAAATACACCGTAACAGACAGAGACGTTGTAGTGATGAGAAAGACAGAAGCTGTTTTTAATCAGTTGGAAGCTTTATATTATACAAATCCTGCAGATGCTCTTACGAAGTTAAATGCATGGGTGAAAGGATATAGAGATACTGGATACAGCTACTCTGGCTCAGGCACAAATCTGTTGCAAGAAATTCTAATGCAGAAAAACCTGGAAATGTTTCTGGAAGGATTCAGATACAGTGATTTGAAAAGAAACGGGATTTCTTTCGTAAATCCTCAGACACAGGTGGCACTTACTCCATCTAAAGTTCAGTTTAAAGCTTTCCCGCTTCCACAGGCTGAACTTAACACCAATACATTGATTTCACAATTTCCGGGATATTAATATACTATCCTGATCATTAAAATTTGAAGCCCTGCTCAAGCAGGGCTTTTTACTATATAAACTTGTAATATTATAAACAAATGTATGCTAAACATGAACTCCTGTAAGGGAATATGAATGATATTAAATGAAATATGTATTTTTATAATAATTAGAGTGGTAGTATTTTCATGTTCTAAAATTAAGACGATGAATAAGATTTTACATTTTCTTTTTACTTTTATTCCTCTGTATTTTGGGCAGTGAGGATCAGTTGATAAAAGATTTATGAAAAAAATGAAAAATTTTAAGAAAGAAGATTTTCCGGAAATCAAATTCAATACTCCCTACTTGTTGGAAGGTATTTATATATCAACGATAATGGGAAGCTCTATTTTTTTGCTAATCCTGGTAAGTTGAAAAAAATTGAAGCGGAAAAGGATTTCAATGCTTTCAGCGGTATTTTGTCTAAAAAGAATAAGAGGGTATTATATAGGGAACAGGCTTTTCATTCTATTTTTGGGATGGATATGGGGAACGGAATATACAAACAGGAAATAAAGCTGCTGCCAATACAATTTACTTTCAGAATGGAAATCGTTGTTATGTATATTCAGTCACCAATTAAGAATGATATAGATGAGTTGTTAAGGGGATTTCTACTTCCAAAAACCATGAGTTTGTGCCCAGGTTTTAAATAAATCCGGCCATGCAGCTACAGGACTGCCCTTTTTACCCAATCCCCAGCCGTGACCGCCAGTCGGAAATAAATGCAATTCAGTCACCACATTCACTTTCTGTAATGCATGGAAGAGCAAGACACTATTATCTACGGGAGAAATAGGATCATCAACTGCGTGCGCTAAAAAGATGGGCGGAGTAGCTTTGTTCACTTGTTTTTCTACAGAGTAAGCCGTTTCTTCTGTTGTAGAAGCCGTATTCCCGAGAATACTTTTAAAAGAATGGGTATGATTATTAGGAGGAAGCATCGAAACAACCGGATAAATGAGTCCCGCAAAATTAGGTTTTGCTGATAGAGAATCAATAGTATCCACAGGTTGATAAAACTTTTTATCAGGTTGCGTTGCTGTCATTCCGGCTAAATGTCCACCTGCGGAGAACCCTAAGATTCCTATTTTATTAGGATCAATTCCATATTTTGGAGCTAGATTTCGAATCATCCGTATCGCTCTTTGAGCATCTTCAAAAGGAACATTCACGGATTTCCAGTTTTCCTGTGGAAGTCTGTAGATCAGTTCAAAAGCAGTAATGCCTTCAGACTGAAGCCAACTGGCAGCAGGAGTACTTTCTTTTCCCAGTTCAATATGGGAATATCCACCGCCACTGATCACTAAAATAGCAGTGCCATTAGGTTTTTTAGGTGAGTGAACAATTAATCTTGGATTAGATATAGCAGTAACAGATCCTTTAGAACTAATGAGTTCCATTCCTCTTGAGCCGCCAGTATCCGGCATATTGTTTACCCATAAAGGGATTTGCTCCAGATCAGGTGAAATTTGGTATTTTTCAGGGGATTGTGCTTGATATTGGTTTCCTGCAGCAAACAATACGATAAAACAAATGAGAGATTTCATAAGTTAGAGAGGGTAATAATCTAAAATCGATGCTGTTGATATTTACTTATTCTAAAAAGATCGTAGCATTCTGGTAGCTCTTGGGGGTAACGCCCACCAATTGTTTAAATACGCGGGTAAAATAATTGGTGTCGGAAAAACCTGTCTGGTAAGCCGTTTCTTTAATGCTGTTCTGTCCCGCTAATAATTCCTTGGCTTTATTAATTCTTTCCTGTAAAATAAAATCATTCGGGGAAGTTCCCAGTTCATCTTTAAACATTTTAAAGAAATTAGATTTACTTACATACGCCAGTTGGGCAATGCTTTCAATCGACAGTTTCTGATGAAGGTTTTTTTTGATATAATCTACCGCAAACCCTATCCTCGATTTATTTTTGGCAATATTCTTTTCTACCATGCTTCTGGCCTGCGTTTGCATAAGCCGTATAAGCAATTCTTTCAACGCAAAATCCGCCATGATATCTTTTTGTGAATTGTCATCCATAGCAATTCTCATGATATTGTTGGTCGCAGAAACAAGGGACTTATTGTTGAATAGAAAATATTCATCCAGTTGGAGATTCCATGTTGAGGTTTCATCCACTTTCGGTAAACTGTAATTTAAATAATTAAGAGAATTTTCAATAAATTCAGGATTAAGGCTTAAAGAAATGCATTGGGTAGGTGTTTCATCCGCTTCAGGAAAATCAATGACCATGGTTTCTCCGGGGGAAACTAAAACACTTTCTCCAGGGAAATAATCAAAATAATTCGTTTTATTTTCCAGTTTCATATGTTTTTTACCACGGAGCATTGCCGTAAAAGCAATATTCTCAAAATGCAGTTTTACATTAAAAGCAGCCTTATGGGTTTCATAGATGCTGAATTCGCAGTTGTTTAGATTGAAGGTAGTCTGATTTTCAATAAGGCTCAACAGCTGATTTTCTGTTTTTACTTCAGGAGTATTTAATAAAAATTTATTATTATTCATTTCTAAACATTTTTTGTTGCCTTCTTACTCAAATATAGAAATTTTAATACGATACAGTTGTTAATAAAATGATAAAATTGAAGCTCTGTACGATTTTGATGTTTTTTTGTAGGATTTTGCTATGCCGTTGTCTCAGTTAAATGTAATTTGGTTGGAGAGAAAAAACAAAATTATACTAATATGAGCACTATTACAGAACAGAAATCAGACAGCGTTTTACAGCGCCCTGAATTTAAAAGCAAATATGATAACTATATCGGAGGTAAATTTACAGCACCGGTTAACGGTCAGTATTTTGACGTAGTTTCACCCGTTGACGGTAAAAACTTTACCCAGGCAGCACATTCCTCTAAAGAAGATTTGGAATTAGCCGTAAATGCAGCAGAAAAAGCATTTCAAACCTGGAAAAATACATCCTCTACAGAAAGGAGCATCATTCTTAATAAAATTGCCGACAGAATCGAGCAGAACCTGGAATATCTTGCGATTGTAGAAACCGTTGACAATGGTAAAGCCGTAAGAGAAACCTTGGCCGCAGATTTACCTTTAGCAGTAGATCATTTCAGATACTTTGCCTCCGTAATCCGTGCAGATGAGGGATCTCACAACGAATTAGATAAAGATACCGTTTCCCTGATCGTTCACGAACCGCTGGGAGTAATTGCACAGATCATCCCATGGAATTTTCCTTTATTAATGGCTATCTGGAAGCTGGCTCCTGCATTGGCAGCAGGAAACTGTGTTGTATTGAAGCCTGCAGAAAGCACTCCGATCTCTATTATGGTTTTAATGGAAATCATTGGCGACTTACTGCCTCCGGGAGTAATAAATATTGTAAACGGTTTCGGAGCAGAATTGGGTAGAGCCTTAGTAACCAATCCAAAAGTGGCCAAAGCGGCATTTACAGGTTCTACAGCTACAGGACGTCTTGTGATGCAGTATGCGACAGAAAATATTATACCGGTTACCTTAGAATTAGGAGGAAAATCTCCCAATGTGTTCTTTAGCTCAGTAATGGATGCAGATGATGCATTTTTAGATAAAGCTATTGAAGGAGCTGTTCTTTTTGCCTTAAATCAAGGTGAAATTTGTACATGCCCTTCAAGGTTGCTGGTTCAGGAAGATATTGCAGATGCCTTCATTGCAAAAGTAATCGAAAGAGTAAAAGCAATCAAGGTTGGAAATCCACTGGATAAAACCGTGATGATGGGAGCGCAGGCTTCTCAGATTCAAAAAGATAAAATTCTTTCCTACATTAAATTAGGAAAAGAAGAAGGAGCGGAAGTCCTTGTCGGCGGAGACGTTAATCATGTTGGAGAAGGACTGGAAAACGGATATTACATCCAGCCGACGATCTTCAAAGGAAATAATAGAATGAGAATCTTTCAGGAAGAAATTTTCGGACCTGTGCTTGCCTTCACCACCTTCAAAGATGAGGAAGAAGGAATAAAAATCGCGAATGATACCATTTATGGTCTTGGAGCAGGAGTGTGGACCAGAGATGCCCACCAGCTTTACAATGTTCCGCGTCAGATTCAGGCGGGGAGAGTTTGGGTGAACCAATACCACTCTTACCCTGCAGGAGCACCTTTCGGAGGGTACAAGCAATCCGGAATCGGTAGAGAAAACCACAAAATGATGCTGGATCACTACCGTCAGACTAAAAATATGTTGATTTCGTACAACAAAAACAAATTAGGTTTCTTTTAATTTTAAATAGTAGGGCGTGCCCGTTTGCCTTGCTATAGCAGGGCAAAACGGTCGGGCTTTCCAGGGCTTCACTTCGTTACGGTGCTCTATTTCATTGCGCACCGGCTCGTTCCTCGCCGCCCTTCCAATCCCTCACGCGAACAACCATTTGTCCTTGCCTGAACTATTTTAGGTGAGCAGGAAGTTTCATTAGCATTAACAAGGTTCAAAATCTTGACAAGGCTTTTTTAATTTAATTAAAAACTAACTCAAAAAAATAACTATGATTCCAAAAACAATGAAGGCTGCAGTGGTACAAGGCTACGGACAGCCCCTAAAAATCGAAGAAGTTCCCGTAAGAGCACCCGGAAGATATGAAGTCTTGGTAAAAGTAATAGCCTGTGGGGTTTGTCATACCGATCTTCATGCGGTAGATGGCGACTGGCCGGTAAAACCGAAAATGCCTTTGATTCCCGGACATGAAGGAGTCGGTATCGTAGTAGCATGTGGCCCCGAAGCCTTCGTAAAAGAAGGTGATGCTGTAGGAGTCCCATGGTTATACAGTGCTTGCGGATGCTGCGATTACTGTATCACAGGCTGGGAAACTCTTTGTGAAGCTCAAAAAAATGGCGGCTATAGCGTAGATGGGAGTTTTGCAGAATATGTAATTGCCGATTCAAGATATGTGGGGCATTTAAAATCAAATGCCAATTTTCTGGAAATAGCACCCATTCTTTGTGCAGGAGTAACCGTTTATAAAGGCTTAAAAGAAACAGAAACAAAACCGGGAGAATGGGTGGCCATCTCTGGAATTGGAGGATTGGGGCACGTTGCAGTACAATATGCAAAAGCAATGGGAATGCATGTTGCTGCCATTGATGTTTCCGATGATAAACTGGAACTGGCAAAAAAGCTGGGGGCAGATCTTGTGGTGAATGCAAAAGATACAGATCCGGGAAAATACCTGCATAAAGAAGTAGGAGGGATGCATGGCGCATTAATCACTGCAGTCTCTCCAATAGCCTTCAAGCAGGGCATTGATGTGTTAAGAAGAAAAGGAACCATCGCACTGAACGGGCTTCCTCCAGGTTCATTTGAGCTGCCTATTTTTGAAACGGTGTTAAAGAGAATTACCGTGAGAGGATCTATCGTAGGAACCAGAAAAGATATGCAGGAAGCATTGGATTTTGCCAATGAAGGATTGGTAAAAGCGACGGTAACCGCTGCCAAATTGGAAGATATCAATGAAGTTTTCGATAAAATGAAAAAAGGACAGATTGATGGCAGAATCGTTTTAGATATTGCCGGTTCTAATTAATATATTGAGGTTAATGTAAGAGGCCTGGCAAAATAAAGTTGCCAGGTTTTTTTTAACTTTAATAATGCTAAAACTAATTGAGTTAAGGTACTATATTTGAATAAGCAATAAGCAATAAGCAATAAGCTCTTGAGGCCATCTTGAAAATGAAATGAAAAAGTAATATATAACGCTATTCAATTCAATTTTTATCGCAGATAAAAATCCCTTCGCATTAGAAACGTGTCAAAATAAAAAAGATAGCGCCTTTGCGATTATCCAACAAATACCCAATAGAAATGGAAACAAAAATAGCAAGACTCTCCGCAACAGAAAAAGCGCTTGAAGTAATCTGGGAACTGGAGAAAAAATATGGCGACCTGATGTTCTATCAGGCAGGAGGATGCTGTGAAGGCACCCAGCCACAATGTTTTGAAAAAGGTGGATTTTTCCCTAGAATGAATGATGCCATGATAGGAACCATTAATGAGCATGAATTCTGGATCGACCGCGATTTGTTTGAGTACTGGAAATATTCACACTTTACGCTGGATGTGGTAGACGGATTTGGTCCGGGTGGATTTTCTCTGGAAACTCCATTGGGAAAGACATTTAAAGTAGTATACAGACTTTTTACCCCCGATGAATATGAAAACCTGGAGCCTGTGAAGCGCAGTGAATAATTCGCGTCATATTATACTAATTACCTTTCTGGACAATAAAATTGAGCTCTCTTTCAAAATCATATTTATTTCTTTTAATATTATTTTTTAAAGCTAAATAATAACCCACATTTGTAATTACTGCGATAGTTAATGGCCATATTATTTCAATATTTTTTTCATTAATAAAAGTAAAACCGAATAGAAGGCAAAAGATAATTGTTACAATAAAGGGTAAAGTATGATAGAGAGAAGGCGTAATTTCTAGTGTGATAGACGTGTTCCCAATTTCTTCTGAGAAAGTACCATTTATAATAGCATTAATATTATTTATATCGAAAAAGCGTTTTCTTCTTCTGATCATAAAATGGGTATTGCTAATCTGTCCTCTGTACTCAAACCTGGTAGGAATTGCAGAATCTGATATCAAGGAAAAATTTAAGTTTGTTGTGTATGTTATCTTCTTTAATTTTTCGGCGAGTATACTTTTATTTATTTCAATGTTAAGAATTGAACGGTCATATAAACCAATACTTTTAAAAAATAGATTCATAAATTTCATTTAGAAAATAATTTCAGACCTTCACAAACCGATTCACAAACATCGCCGCCACAATATCTCCCACAGCATTCAATACAGTGGCTAGTGGATCTACTAAGGTTCCAATGATCATTACTGCCGGAATAGCTTCCTGTGGCAGTTTATACACGGAAATCATCAGCATTTCACCGATATATCCGCCGTTGGGAATTCCGCCCGCTACAATACTTACAAAAACAGTAATTCCCAATGCCAGCAATAAATTGGTAGGCTCAAAAAAATCTCTGCCGATAATAAGAAAAGCAACATATATTTTAATAATAGAAGACATGGACGACCCGTTTTTATGCAACGTGGTACCAATCGGAATCACGAGGTTAGCAATGGAATTCGGAATACCAATCTTTGATGCGGCCTGAAGGTTGGCGGGCATAGTGGCAAAACTGCTGCAGGTACTCAATGCTGTAAGGGTTGGATAGACCGCGTTTTTCCAAAAACTTTTGATTCCATTCTGTCCATCCGCCATGAAAGCATATAAGGTGAAGAATACAAAAAAGTAAATAATTCCTGCAACATAATATAATCCAAGAGGTTTAGCATAAAATCCGAAAAGTTGAGGTCCCAGTGTAGCCACCTGAAATGCAAAGTAAGCCCCCAGACCAATAGGTGCGAGCTTCATGATCAACAGCAGTAATTCTTTCATCACTTCATATCCTGATGCGATGAAAGCCCTGAAAGGTTGTCCCTTTTCACCTGCTTTTCTTGCTGAAATACCGGTCATAAAAGCAAATATTAAAAGAGCCAGCATATTTTGTCTGGAAAAAAGGGCGGTAAATTCTCCTACGGTGAAAAAACTTACAATCCTGTTTCCCCAGCCTTCTTCATTAGCTGCTTCCACGACAGCTCCCGAACTTCCCGAAACTCCAGACACAGGAAAAAGATACACAGCACAAATCGTAAAAATAGCTGCAGTCAGGATGAAAAACAGAAATGTGAAAGACATCACTAAAATGATTTTCCCAAATTTTGACTGCTGTTCTAAAGAAGCAATAGAATTGGAGACAGCAAAGAATACTAATGGAACCACACTTACAAAAAGAAGATTAAGAAAGATATCTCCTAAAGGTTTAATATACTCTACAATGCCGGGAGATACAATACCGATTACACTTCCAACTGTAATTCCCAATAATAAAAATATAATTCCGGCGTAGTTATGTAATACCTCTTTCATGCGGTGCTTTTTATCAAAGATAGGTTTATTTTTAACATTTAGTTATAGAATTATCAGGCTTAAATTTCATAAATTTGAGTAAACAACCTTTCTATGGCTTATATAGATTACTATAAAATTTTAGGCGTAGATAAAAGCGCAACTCAGGACGATATCAAAAAAGCCTATCGGAAACAGGCAAGAAAACTTCATCCTGATCTTAATCCCGACGATAAAGAAGCTGAAAAAAAATTCAAAGAGCTTAATGAAGCCAATGAAGTGCTCAGCAATCCCGAAAATCGTACAAAATATGATAAATACGGTGAAAACTGGAAGCATGGTGAGGAGTATGAAAAAGCCCAACAGCAGCAGCAAAGACAGTATCAGGGGCAAAACCATAGCGGTGGATATTCCGGTGCCAATTTTGGCGAAGGCGAAGATTTTTCAGATTTTTTCCAAAGTATGTTTGGCGGATCTGGGGGAGGCTTTGGCAGAAGTTCAAAAGGAAGTGCATCCGGAAAGTTCAAAGGCCAGGATGTTCATGCGGAGCTAAATCTCAATTTACGGGATGCAGCTACCACCCATTCCCAGACTTTTGATATTAATGGGAAGAAAGTGAGAATTACTATTCCCGCAGGCGTGTATGACGGGCAGCAGATTAAATTAAAAGGACATGGAAGCCCGGGCTTTAATGGCGGACCTAATGGAGATCTTTATATTACATTCAATATTCCGGCAGATCCGGATTTTGAAAGAGTAGGTGACGACCTTAAAACGAAGGTTGCCGTTGATCTGTATACTGCAGTATTAGGTGGAGATGTAAAAGTAGACACTCTGAATGGAAGTGTAAACCTTAAAGTAAAACCCGAAACCCAGAACGGAATGACGGTAAGGCTAAAAGGAAAAGGGTTTCCTGTGTACAAAAAAGAAGGCCACTTCGGTGATCTTTTTGTCACTTATGAAGTGAAAATGCCGGTAAATCTTACTGAAAAGCAGAAAGAACTTTTTGAACAACTTAAAAATTCCTAGGCGATGAGTGAAAGAATATCACGGGAAGATCTCGTAAAAATTTATAATATAGAAATCACTTTTTTTGATGAACTGGTAGATTACGGCCTGCTCCGGGTAGAAACTGAAAATAATGTCCGGTACCTGATGTATGAAGATCTGCCTGCTCTGGAAAAATTTACGAATTGGTATTATGATCTGGAAATTAATATTCCCGGTTTGGAAGTCATTCATGATATGCTGCAAAAGATGGAACACTTGCAGCAGAAGAATCGCGAACTGATGAATAAACTTTCTGCGATCAGTGCGCAGTATGAAGATATTTAGTTTAGTTTTGTAGACTTTAAAAGTAACTAACAAAATTTTTCTAAGTAATGAGTGACGAAAAGGTTATTACCTTAACCCCTAACAGGAAATATTTCGAAGAAATCTATTTCAGCGGTAATCAGGGAAGTCTGTTTTTTTCGCCGACAACAAAGAGTAAAACCATCACAACGATTATTGTAATCACCGCGTTGTTGATTGTGTTTTTGCTGAAAGATAATTTAAGTAAGGAGAATGTTGGAATCTTATATTTTTTAAGTTTTATCTTTCTTCTGTGTGCGGTGTATCTTTCCCTGAGTATCAATAAAGTTTCAAGATGGAAAAAGCAGGTGTACAGATATTTAAAAACGCTTGAAGATTCTAAAAAATACGAAATCAGACTGAGTAATGAATCTTTAAACGTTGCGATCAATCATCTGGAAGAATATAGCCTCTGGAAAGATTTTACAAATTTTGAGATCAATGATCAGTTTATTTCCCTGGAAGGAAAATTCAATTATATGTTTCCTAAAAAATCAATGAATGACAAGGATTATAATCTGCTCAAAAAAGCAATAAAAGACAATATTAAACCATAAAAAAATCAGAGCAAATTGCTCTGATTTTTTATTTTATAGTAAAGGGTTTAGGAAAAGCACCTTAGCACTTTTTACTCCAGCCAGCCCATTTCTTTCATCCACTCGTCATTGTAAATTTTCCCTACGTATCTTGAACCGTGGTCATGAAGAAGTACAACGATTACGTCATCTTTGGTGAACTGATCTTTCATCTGGATCAAAGAAGCAATAGCACTTCCCGCAGAATATCCGCAGAAAATTCCTTCTTCTTTAGCCAATTTTCTTGCATAGATTGCTCCGTCTTTATCCGTTACTTTTTCAAAATGATCAATCACAGACATATCGTAGTTTTCAGGAATGATATCTTCCCCGATTCCTTCCGTAATATAGGTGTAAGCATGATCATAATGAAGTTCTCCTGTTTCATGGAATTCCTTTAAAATAGACCCGTACGTATCCACACCGATTACTTTAATATCAGGATTTCTTTCTTTAAAGAATGTTCCACAACCTGTTACGGTACCTCCTGTTCCTGCACCGGCTACAAAATGCGTCAGTTTTCCTTCCGTCTGTTCCCAGATTTCCGGAGCAGTAGATTCGTAATGGGCCGCTCTGTTGGATAAGTTGTCATATTGGTTTACATACCATCCGTTTTCTGTTTCCTTAGCCAGTCTTTTAGACACTGAATAATAAGAACGCGGGTCGGTAGGCTTTACATCCGTAGGACATACAATCACTTCTGCACCTACGGCACGAAGGATGTCGCATTTTTCTTTTGACTGCTTAGAGTTGGTTACAAAAATACATTTGTATCCTTTGATGATGGCGGCAAGGGCAAGTCCCATACCCGTATTTCCGGAAGTTCCTTCAATGATTGTTCCGCCTGGTTTTAATCTGCCGTCTTTTTCGGCATCTTCAATCATTTTAACAGCCATTCTGTCTTTTACAGAATTACCAGGATTGAAAGTTTCTACTTTTGCTAAAACTAATGCTGGAAAATCCTCACCTAAAACTTTATTAAGCTTTACCAGTGGAGTGTTTCCTATCGTTTCAAGAATATTTTTTGCGTATTTCATAAATGGTTTATATGCGGTGCAAAGATAAGGCTTTAAAAATTAGCCGTATGGTGTATGTATGATGATCTGCATAACAGACAGTGAATTTTTCTAATTAATAATCCACTGTTCATGATCCAACGTTGATCTTATCTTAATTATATTTGATGGCCTTAACCGGTGAGATTTTACTGATCAGGTAACTTGGAATAATCAAAGCCAGTGCTGAAATAATCAAAATTCCTACTGAAATTGAAATGATAGCAATTGGGTTCAAATCTACAGGAACGGTGCTCACATAATAATTTTCAGGATTCAGTTTAATGATTCCGAAAAATTTCTGAAGCAGCAATAATCCGATACCGATAGCATTTCCATATAAAAGTCCGGGAATCATGATTATCAGTGTATAATTAATAAACGTTGCACGAATCTGCGCATTGCTTGCTCCTAATGTTTTAAGAAGACCAATAGAATTTGTTCTTTCAATAATAAGGATCAGAAGAAGCATTACAATATTAATTACGACAACCACAAGCATAATGATGATGATCAATGCGATATTAGTATCAAAAATGCTTATCCAGTCGGTAATCTGCGGAAACTTTTCAGTGGCTTTTTCCGCATAGTTTTTATACCCGATCAGTTTTTCAATTTCAGGAAAATCTTTGTCAACATCATTTACATTCTTTAGAAAAATATCAATGCCGCCGATCTCATCGGGTTTCATATCCTGAATTTTCCTTACGTGATTAATACCTCCGATAACGAACTGCTCGTCAATCATTTTAATATCGGTTCTGTAAATTCCAACAACCTCGAATTTTCTGTATAATGGTTTTTGATCAGCTTTTGAAAAAACAGTCACAATACTGTCCTTTACTTTCAAATGAAGATCATTGGCTATTTTTTGAGAAATGGTAACCCCATTGTTAAATCCTATTTCAGTTACTTTCGGAGTAGTACCGGCAATAAGGAATTTTTTAAACCTCAGGCTGTCAAAATCTTTTCCGACTCCTTTAAATATAATCCCTGCGAAATTATGCTCATTACGCATAATCCCGGTTACTGTAGCATATTTCTGTACACTTTCTACATCTGGAATTTCTTTAATCTTGGGAATATTCAGTCCCTGATTATCCAGTACAGAGGTGTTGTAGGAAGAATTTGATCTCGTAGATCTTACGGTAATATGCCCGCTGAAATCTGCCAGTCTTTCTTTAATAGCTTTTTTGGAACCGAAACCTGTAGCTACCGTAATGAGAGAAACAATGATCCCTAAAGCAACAGAAAGTCGGCCTATGAAGATGATAACCCTCGAAAGGTTATTTTTGTTATCTTTGGAAAATGCTATTTTTCTAGAGAAATATAAAGGAAATTTCAAGCTTATGAATTTAGATTTCAAAATTAAAAATTTACTTCTTATTTGCCTAATTTTTTTAGGAGTATTCAACCAATATTATTCTCAGACTCAAGATCAACCGGTTTTCAAAACAGGTGCAGACCGTCCTGAACTCTATTTGCCTTTGTTAAAAGGTAAAACCATAGGAGTGGTTACCAATCAGACAGGATTAATGAGTGATAAAACCCATCTTGTTGATTTTTTAGTTAAAAATAATATTAAAATCAAAGCAATCTTCGCACCTGAGCATGGTTTTAGAGGGGATGCAGATGCAGGCGAAAAAGTAAAGAATGGAGTAGACACCAAAACGGGTATTCCAATCGTTTCGTTATATGGAAATAATAAAAAACCAAAACCGGATCAGTTAAAAGGAATTGATATCGTAGTTTTTGATATTCAGGATGTGGGAGTTAGATTCTATACCTATATTTCTACCTTAACCTATCTGATGGAAGCCGGGGCTGAAAATAATGTTGAAGTGCTGGTACTGGACCGCCCAAATCCTCATGACGGGTATACAGATGGACCTGTATTGAAGAAAAAATGGGCAAGCTTTGTGGGAATGCATGAAGTCCCTGTCGTATATGGACTAACCATAGGAGAGTACGGAAAAATGGTTAATGGTGAAAAATGGCTGAGCAAAGGAGTTCAGGCTAAATATACGGTTATCCCGATGCAGGGGTATCAAAAAATGAAAAGGTATCCTATTTTGGATAAACCTTCTCCTAACCTTCCCAATGATAAATCTATCAATCTATATCCAAGTTTATGTTTTTTTGAAGGAACCCAGGTTTCTGTAGGACGAGGAACGGGGCTGCCTTTCCAGCTCTATGGATCTCCCTGGACGAAAGACCTTCCTTATCAGTTTACTCCAAAGCCGAACTCCGGTGCCAAAGATCCTTTCTTAAACGGAAAATTATGCTATGGTGAGAATCTTTCTAATTACCAGAAAGATCTGCGTGAATTAAATCTGGAATGGGTTATTAAAGCCTATAAAGATTATAAAAATCCGGACCAGGGGTTTTTCCTGAAAAATTTATGGTTTGATACATTAGCCGGAACTGACGAATTGAGAAAACAGATTATTGCAGGTAAATCAATTTCGGAGATCAAAGATTCATGGAAAAAAGATTTGGAGAAATTCGAAAAAATAAGAGCTCAATATGTTATGTACAAAAATTAAGTAAGTAATAAAATTACTTACTTAATATATTCTTTTAATCGTACCACCCTGTGATGGCAAGTTTGTTATCTGAAATCAGCTATCTGTTTAATCAAAATCCGGTGGTGGAGTATTGTCATTCTTCCCTTTATTAAAGATAAGAAGACCGATTGATAATCCTATAACTCCTGCAACAGCAATTAGTAATGCTGTTTGAAGTTTATCAGGTTGTTCATTTCCCAGATAATTCATTAAAAAAACAATCACAAAAGTGATAGCTGAGATGATAAGGTGATTTCTTCCGAATAATTTCATGAGATTATTTTAATTTGTAGGATATCATTACACCTCCTCTGTAAGGCATAATCTCGCCACTTTTATTGAATTTTTGAGCACTATCATAACGCTGGCCGGTCCCGCGTTCATATCCTTTATAAAAGTCTTGCGAAGATCCTATGGATGCATATAAATCAATATTCCAACGATCAGATACTTTGAACTGATATCCTCCTGTTACACCAAATATTATCGAATATCCCTTTTGGTAAATATTAGAGTTTGTAAACACTTCTCCACTGTCTGTGACAAAAGTTCGATCATTCCAGTAATTCCATTTTTGGGTAGTAAACGCTGCTCCTGCAATATTTGCCCCAATATACCAATGCTTGAAAGCTTCGTTAAAGTAATATCTCCCCTCTACAGAAACAGAATAATACTGAAGTTCATGTCCTGCAAAAGATTTCCAAGGAGAAATCAAAACATCCCCTTGCAATGTAATTTTTTGAGTCAGTTGTTTTTCCACTGCTACATTAAGTATTCCTAGTGGAGCAAATGCTGCATTTCCTTTTATGTAAAGGCTTTTTTCCTGTTCCTGTGCCATTAATGTTCCTGTCGAAAATAGGACAAGAAAGCCTGTCAATAGTGTATGTTTCATCATTTATTTTATTTGCTTCAATAGTTCTTCTGCAAGCTTAGCATCTTTATTAGCCTGCACAGCCATATTTTTAGACATTTCTGCGTAATTTTTTGCCGTTTCTTTGTTTCCTGTTAAGAAATAGAGTTTTGCCAGAATATAAGTATTTTCAGCAGTTTCACCTGCCATTACAGATTTCTCTGCCCATTCCGAAGCCTTTTTTAAGGAAGCAGGATTTTTAACATGATCACTGAAGATCCATGCGGCTTTTAAGAGTTCATTAGGTTCAAATGCTTCAGATTTTTTATAATATTCCAATGCAGCCTTTTCATATTCAGGGAAATTGGAGGTCTGCTCGTAGTAACTTAACTTCATTTGGTTAAGCCTAACCGTTGCAGCTTCTTTTCCCACTAAAGGTTCGGCAGTTTTCATAAAATAATCATCGTTGATTCTTTTATTTTTGTCATCAATAGACTGCTCTGCTACCTTTGATAATTTAAGCTGATTGTCAAACTCTTTGTAGGTGTCTTCAGGAAGATATTTAATGATCTCTGCTTTTCTGGAAACGAAAGCATTATAATTGGCATCTTCTACAGATTTTAAAAAGAACAACATATAGCCGATTTCTTCTTTTGAAAGTACTTCAGTTTTCTTCTTATTTTCAAAATACCTTTCAGAAGCTTTCTTGGCAAATTCGTAATCGGTAGTAGAATTCAATTTCATGATATTGATCAGAAATTCAGGGTCTTTTTCTCCATTAGCAAATCTGTCTTTTAAAGATCCTTTTTTATTGTTTGGGGAATTGATGTCCTGCGCCATGGAAAGGAACATGCTTTCTTCCATATAACCATAATTTTGGGAGATCAGCTCTCCGTCACCATTAAGAAAAAGATAAGTAGGGTAAGAGCGTACACCAAATTTGGCAGCAATTTCTCTTCCTTCCCCTTTTTCCATATCAAATCTTGCATTGACGAAATTGGTATTGTAATAATCTCCAACCGATTTTTGGGTAAAGATATTTTTTTCCATCATTTTACATGGGCCACACCATGAAGCGTATGCATCAATGAAAACCAGCTTGTTTTCCTTTTTTGCCTTTGCGATAATATCCTTAAAGGGTAAATCCTGGAACTGCATAGCCTCCTGAGAGAATATCATGAGAGATAAGAAAACAAATATTCCGGAGATGATCTTCTTCATTTTTATTTAAAATTTGTACGCGAAGATAATTAATTTTAAAAAGATAGGCTATGAATTTAAGAGGGATAAGCTTATATTAACTAATTTTAAGACTGGACGTTGTCTCTGATCCCTTTTGAAGTTACGTGAATACTTTTAAGCTATATCTGTTATTGAAAATATATACACAAAAAAACCGCCTTTATAAAAGGCGGTTTGTGGTTTCTCCAGGAATCGAACCAGGGACACATGGATTTTCAATCCATTGCTCTACCAACTGAGCTAAGAAACCTTATATGGTAAGTTTGTTACTTTTAAGGTGGTTGCAAAAATAATACTTTTTTCTATACCAGACAACTGTTTTTGCAGTTTGGAATAAAAAACTGCCTCCGTAAAGGCAGTTTGTGGTTTCTCCAGGAATCGAACCAGGGACACATGGATTTTCAATCCATTGCTCTACCAACTGAGCTAAGAAACCATTATATTTTTGTTTGTTACTTCGTTGTTTTAAAGTGATGCAAAAGTAGTAAGTTTTCGTATATGAAGCAAGTATTAACCTAATTTTTTTTAAACAAATATAAAAACTTACTGATTTTCAGCCGGATTATTTTCCTGTTCCTTTCTAATTTGCTCGCTCATCTCTTCCAATACAGGCTTTATCGTACTTTCGGGAAGATCACTGATCCGGATATACATCAGTCCGTCAATCGCATCATTAAAGTTGGGATCCACATTGAATGCGATCACTTTTGCATTCTGTTTAATATATTTTTTTATTAAAACAGGTAATCTCAGTTCCGGTTCAAGATCATCGATAATCTTATCCAGCTTGTTAAGGTCGGATTCCATCTCTTCAAAAAAGATGTTTTTATCACGGTCCCGAAGTTTTACCTTATACTCATTTCTTGGGGTGATGTATTGAGCCACGGCAGAATCATAGTAATTCGAACGCATGAATTCAATCATTAAAGATTTTGAAAACTCCGAAAACTTATTGGAAATACTCACGCCACCCATCAAAAACTTATGGTCAGGGTTTCTTAAGCATACATGCACAATTCCCCGCCATAGAAGGAACAAGGGAAGAGGCTTCTGCTGATATTCCTGGCAGATATAAGCCCGTCCCATTTCAATTACTTTTTTAAAGAACGGATGGATATCCTGTTCAAATTCAAATAAAGAACTCGTATAAAAGCCTTTGATACCGTACTTTTTCATGACTTCTTTCCCTAAAGCCATTCTGTAGGCTCCCACCAGCATTTCTGCAGTACTGTCCCAAAGGAAAAGATGATGATAGTGTTTATCATATTCATCAAGGTCGAAAGGAAGATTGCTTCCTTCTCCCACAGCACGGAATGTAAGTTCTCTCTGACGTCCGATTTCCCTCATTACAGAAGGGATTTCCTCATAGGTGGTAAAATAAATTTCGTAATTACCGTTGCTGAACAGCATTTTATCGGTGCCCTTCAGTTTGCTGATATCATTAATAATATCCTCTTTCGGAGTTTCATCGATGATATTCTGAACAATATTTTCTTCTCTGAGCAAAGGAAATTTAACCGATAGATTTTGAAGGTTGATGGCCTGAGCAAGAGATTTTCTCTTTTCATAGTAAGATTTCATCATGTAAACCTTACGTTTCAGGAATTCTCCCAGTTCTTCAATATTCTCCATCTCCTCCATAGCCTTTACATTGATAGGTCTTCCGATTCTAATCCGGATAGGTTTCTCTCTGTCGTTCATCATTTCTGCAGGAAGCATCAGGGTTTGTAAACTTGGGTGTAGTTTTGAAACCTGATAAAATAAACGGCTATTTTTGGCATGGAAATACATAGGAACTACCGGTACTTTTGCCATTTTAATAAGCTTAAGCGCTGGTTTTTCCCATTCTCTGTCTAATATTTCCCCGTATGGATTGTTTTTGTTGGAAACTTCTCCAGCAGGAAAAATACCGATACAGCCTCCGTTTTGTAAATGCTTTAATGTTTCGCGCATTCCCGAAGAGCTGCTGTATGCTTCTTTTCTGTTTTCAAAAGGGTTTACAGAAATAACGTACGGTTCCATAGGCTTTATTTTTTCCAAAAGGAAATTGCCCATTACTTTGAAATCCGGACGTACTTCTAATAAGACTTTGGACATCAATATCCCGTCAATCGCTCCAAGAGGATGATTGGAAACCAAAATAAACGGTCCGGTTTTAGGGATTTTAGCCAAATCTTCTTCAAAAGCGATATAGCTTAGGTTTCTCTCTCTCACAAATGAGTCGAAAAAATCTTTACCTTCCTTGTCCTTCAGTTTATCGTATAGTCTATTAACTTCATTTATTTTAGCAATGCTCATCACAGCAGATGCTACTGGGTTCTTTAGGAATCCTATTTTATTCAAGCCGGAAGCTTTGATTAAATCATTTTTCGAAATTAAACTCATGTGTGTTTAGTCGCAATTATATATTATTGTGTTACCATTTGAAGTGTATTTTTTGAAATCTGCTCCAATAATACGTTCTTTTCATGGTAAAATTTATCAATGTTATCTTTCTTCGCATTTCTTACGGTAAATAAAGATACATTTTTGGACACTTCAGTCTTAAAAATTTTCTGAAGTTCTTCATTAAGCTCTTCAATAGTATTGAATTTATCTTCCAGACATAAAGCTAATGAAATTGCAGAATTCTGCATCAAAGAAACTTTGATTTTATATTTTGACAAATATCCGAAAATTAAACTCATATGATCCTCTGCAATGAATGAAAAATCCCGGGTTGAGATTTTTAACAGCGTTTGATTTTCTTTTAAGATATAAGTTTCCTCGTGTTGGTTTTTTTCTGAAGCTCCAACCTTGGTTCCTTCTTTTGTAGGATCTACGAAAGATTTTACATAAAAAGGAATGTTTTTCTGTTTTAAGGGCTGTAATGTTTTAGGGTGAATGATACTGGCTCCGTAGTATGCCATTTCGATAGCCTCCTCGTAAGAAATATTCGAAAGCAAGGTAACATCCTTAAATTTTCTCGGATCTCCTGTCATAACTCCCGGTACGTCTTTCCAGATGGTCATCGCCTCTGCATTCAAGCAGTATCCGAAAATAGCCGCAGAGTAGTCGGATCCTTCTCTTCCTAAAGTTACCGTAAAGTTATTGTCATCGGAACCGATGAAGCCCTGAGTTACATAGCAGATCTCAGGATTTAAAATAGACATGAATTCTTCCGTTTTCTTCCAGTCTACTACACCTTCCTGATAAGAATTATCCGTTTTGATATAGTCTCTGGCATCCAGCCATTGGTTGGTAAACTGAATTTCATTCAGGTATTCACTTAGAATTTTAGTGGAAATCATTTCTCCACAGCTTACAACCTGATCATACACAAAGCTGTAATTAGGAGATTTGTTTCTTCTTAAAAAAGAAACGATATCATCGAAAAAAAGATTGATTTCAGCAAAAACAGCATGGTTTTCAGGAAATAATCCTTGCGAGATCTCGATATGTTTTTGTTTTATTTTTTCAATTTCAGTTTGATAGTGATCCTTCTTGAAATAAAGGTTTACGACTTTTTCCAGTTCATTCGTCGTTTTGCCCATTGCTGAAATAACCAGCAAGCATTTAGCGAATCCCTGGCTTTCCAATACCATAGACACATTTTTCACACTCTCGGCATCTTTCACAGATGCTCCACCAAACTTGAAAACTTTCATTAATTTGTTATAAATAAAATTGTTAGATAAAATTTATATGAGTTTTTTACGGACGTCAAAATTATAAATTTACAACGAGATATGAAATAGCTGGACGATATCGGGGAATTAAGATTTCATTAAAATATGAAATAAATGAAGATTCTTGAAATTATCTTGTCCCGGAGACTTAATTTGGGCATTTATTTAAGGATTATTTTTTTAAAATTAAGATAATTATGAGTGTATTCTATTGATATACAGGGGATAGATTCTTTTATGAGAAATTCTTTTTCTTTGTGATAAATTTTACGAAATTTGAGCAAATCGTAAAAAGTAAAATATGTCAGATCAACCATTACAGACTTTAGGAGAATTTCTTATTGATAAACAAGACGACTTTCAATATTCTACAGGAGAATTTTCTCGTCTGCTAAGTGCAATAAGACTAGCTTCGAAAGTGGTAAACAGGGAAGTAAACAAGGCAGGAATTGCAGATATCATTGGAAAAGCAGGAAATGAAAATATTCAGGGAGAGGAGCAGCAAAAGCTTGATGTGATCGCCAATGAGATTTTTATTACAGCGTTGTCCCAAAGAGAAGTGGTTTGTGGTATTGCTTCTGAAGAAAATGATGATTTTATTGACATTAAATGTGGTGAAAACGGTCATTTAAGTAAATATGTTGTATTGATCGATCCGTTAGATGGTTCTTCAAATATTGACGTCAATGTTTCAGTGGGAACAATTTTCTCAATTTACAGAAGAGTGAGCGAACCAGGTACACCAGTTCAATTAGAAGATTTCTTGCAAAAAGGAGTAAATCAAATTGCAGCCGGATATGTTATTTACGGTTCATCAACAATGATTGTGTATACAACAGGAAACGGAGTGAACGGATTTACTTTAGATCCATCATTGGGAACTTATTATCTTTCTCATCCAAATATGCAGTTCCCGAAAACAGGTAAGATCTATTCCATTAACGAAGGAAACTATATTAAATTCCCTCAGGGAGTGAAAAATTACCTTAAATACTGCCAGATGGAAGAAGGAGACCGTCCTTACACGTCAAGATATATCGGTTCTCTGGTTGCGGATTTCCACAGGAATATGCTGAAAGGAGGGATTTATATTTATCCGTCTTATTCTCAATCACCTAACGGGAAATTAAGACTTTTATATGAGTGTAACCCAATGGCATTTTTAGCAGAACAGGCCGGAGGAAAAGCAACAGACGGA
The DNA here is from genome assembly GCF_000737705.1 of Chryseobacterium soli. Taxonomy (GTDB): domain Bacteria; phylum Bacteroidota; class Bacteroidia; order Flavobacteriales; family Weeksellaceae; genus Chryseobacterium; species Chryseobacterium soli. The sequence goes on from NZ_JPRH01000002.1 coordinate 353,716, forward strand.
TTCAGAAGAATTTTGGAAGTGGAACCTACAGAACTTCACCAAAGAATTCCTTTCTTCTGTGGAAGTGTAGACATGGTAGAAAAAGCGGAAGAATTTATGCGGATAGACAGCGTAAAATAAATGAAAGCAGAATATTATAAATACATATTAGAATTCAAGCGCCCGAGTGGAACATCTCGTGGCGTTTTGCATGAAAAGGAAACCTTTGTTCTCGAAATTTCTGAGAACGGTAAAAAGGGAATGGGCGAATGTGCCATTTTCAGAGGATTAAGTTTTGATGACAGGCCAGATTATGAAGAAAAGCTGCAGTGGCTTTGCCGGAATATCGATCAGGATTCGGAATTTTTAAAAGAAGAATTAAAAGAATTTCCATCCATTTGGATAGGCTATGAACAAGCTGTTTTAAATCTGAAACATGGAGATAATCTCTATTTTCCAAGTGAATTTACCCAAGGGATTTCCTCAGTTACGATCAACGGTTTGATCTGGATGGGGAATATTCAGTACATGGAAGAGCAGATCCAGGATAAGCTGGATAAGGGATTTCATTGTATTAAACTTAAAATAGGAGTCGACTGGAAATCCGAACATGAAATTCTTCAAAAATTAAGAGAAAAATTTTCCAAAGAAAAATTAGAACTGCGTGTGGATGCTAATGGTGGATTTAGTACGGAAGAAGCAAAAGTTGTATTACAGCAGCTGGCAGACCTTGAGATCCATTCGATAGAGCAGCCTATCAAAGCAGGAAACTGGGCAGATATGGCCGTATTATGTGCTGAAACACCTACTCCGATTGCTTTAGATGAAGAATTGATAGGAGTTACAGATCGTTCGGAAAAGGAAAAACTCCTGAAGACAATTAAACCGCAGTACATTATCTTAAAACCTTCTTTAATAGGCGGTTTTACAGGCTCAGATGAATGGATTGCCCTTGCTGAAAAACAAAAAATAGGATGGTGGATTACCTCTGCCTTGGAAAGTAATTTGGGGTTGAATGCTATTGCACAATACACATTCACGAAAAAAAATCCGATGCCGCAGGGATTGGGCACCGGATCATTATTTGTTAATAATTTAGAATCGAGTTTAGAACTCAATAATGAATTATTATGGTTTAAAGTGATAAGGGAAAATTAATTCGCGCATGTTGGGTTACTCTGGTGCTCTTCATCCCAGGCTCTGCAGCATCTTAAAAGTGGGTTCCAATTATTGCATCCTATGGGTGCTATACCTCCTTTGATTGTTTTTAATTCTCCCTTTTTAAGTTTTTTCATGTTTTCATTTAGATTTTTCATAATAATATTTTATTGATTAGTATTGTAAATATCAATTTCTTTTTCTTATTACACAATATTTTAACCAAAATTAACGCGACGTTAATGGAATTAACTTTCTAATAAACAAAAATCTGTATATAGTGAAAGTGAAAAAGCCTAATAAACTGGAGCGTTATTAGGTGTGGTTGTAGGAAATGGGTAGGAGATAGTAGTTTTAGAGTCGGATAATCTTAGTGTTTACGGGTTAGTAATTTGTGTATTAAATTACATCTTTTATGAAAATCGCTTTCTTAATATATTTTAATATATAAGAAAAATTTTTTTTAACTTTTTTCATGATACTTGAATGTCTTTGTTTGGTGAATTTTACAATCTTTATGCCATTCTATATTTCTATAAGAATTTTTAACATATGAAATGAATCATCATGTTTTTTTTAATGATCTTTAAGAAATAATTGTGAAAATATTTTCAGTTTCTTTTCTTCTGCCCGTGATAAGATTACGGTCTATTCCATTCAGATTTTGGAAAATGTCATCCTGAACCTGCGAGCTGGACAAGTATCCCCAATGATTTCCAATTTCGAATTTTAAGGTCTTTTTTAAGTCATTATCAATAAAAGTACAGTCGATCACAGAAACGATATCTTTTAGGGCTTCAATGTCACCGGGACCATTTTTACCCAATCTTGGTGTCAGTATATTTTTAGTAAACTGTGAAATTCCGAGGATGGTATCTTTCCTGTTTAAATAAATGGAAACTCTGTTGGCCAGTAATGGAAGCTTATTAAATGAATCTTCAGAATCATCAAAAACTTTATAGGTAACATCGGCATTCAGCAGAAGAACCTGATCGATCACCCGCAATATATTTTCCCTTTTCAAGCTGTACAGCATGCTTTGGAGCACTCTGTTTCCCATAGAATGTGCCATTAAATGGATTCTTTGATTGCACGGAACCAAATCACGGTTCGAAAATATATCTTTTAAAAATTGGGTGTAAAAATAAAAAAGCCTCATCAGAGAAGTCCCGGAATTAATACTGGAAGCTTTATCGTCAAAATAGGTGAGGGGAACAAGGCTGCTGGAAGCCGGCCAGCTTACGAATAAAATATGCTCTATGGGAGATTCCGGTTGATCTATAAACAATTTCTTAAGATCGATAATAGCTTTTAATTCATCATCAAAATCATAAGCATACCCATGAATAAAGAGTAACACATCACTTCTCTTTTTTGTGGAAGACATGTTTTTATACAATTCATAAAACATTCGCTGGGTTCCGCCGAGATTATCGGCTGTAAGATTTGATTTTTTCAGGCCTTTTTCACTTAATAAAACCTCCAGAACATCTTCATATCCCTGTTTTTCAGGTTCGGAAAAAAGCTTGTAATCAAGAATGTTTCTGTTGGTATAATCCTTTTTCTTCCTGGTTGGATTGGCGTCTTTATACCCGTCGAAATCACATTTTGCAATTCTAAAATTGGGGATAGAATATTCATCATTAGAGAATGAATCTTCTTTTTCACCCTTGTGACGGACAATCTTTCTGTTACTTAAAATAAAAACAGACATGGGAGTTGGTTTTTGTGAAATTAAGTATTTTTATTGTTATTTGAAAGAAAATAATTAATAATTAACACAGTATTTTTTGAATATTGCATTTTCATAAACCCTGAGAATTTCTTAAATTTGCAGATTCTTGTACAAGAAATGATCTTGTTGTATAAGTTATTAAAGCTAACGTAATGGAAGAAGAAAAAAAATCACTCAATTTTATTGAGCAAATTATAGAAGATGATTTGGCAAACGGTTTGAAGAGAGATCAGATCCGTTTCCGTTTTCCCCCTGAACCGAATGGTTATCTGCATGTAGGGCATACAAAAGCTATCTGCATTAATTTTGGGCTGGGTGAAAAATACAATGCTCCTGTAAACCTGCGTTTTGACGATACGAATCCTGAGAAAGAAGAACAGGAATTTGTAGATTCTATTAAAAAAGACGTTGAATGGCTGGGTTTCAAGTGGGATAAAGAATTGTATGCATCAGACTACTTCCAGCAGCTTTATGATTGGGCTGTACAACTGATTAAAGAAGGAAAAGCATATGTAGATGAACAGCCGTCTGAGGTGATTACCGAGCAGAGAAAAAATCCTACCGAACCGGGAGTGGAATCTCCGTTCCGTAACCGTCCTATCGAAGAATCTTTAGATTTATTTGAAAAGATGAAAAACGGTGAGTTTGAAGAAGGCGCCATGTCTCTTCGTGCGAAAATCGATATGATTTCACCTAACATGAATATGCGTGATCCTGTGATGTACAGAATTTTAAAAAGACCTCACCACAGAACCGGGACAGATTGGAAAATTTATCCAATGTACGACTGGGCTCATGGAGAGTCTGATTATTTAGAGCAAGTTTCACATTCATTGTGTTCTTTAGAATTTGAAAACCACAGGCCATTGTACAACTGGTACTTGGATCAGGTGTATGACGAATCTAAGGTAGCGCCGAAGCAAAGAGAATTTGCAAGGATGAATGTTTCTTATATGATTACTTCCAAAAGGAAACTGCAAAGGCTTGTTGCTGAAAATGCAGTAACCGGATGGGATGATCCGAGGATGCCTACGATTTCCGGAATGAGGAGGAAAGGATTTACGCCGACTTCCATCAGGAATTTTATTGAGAAAGTAGGAGTTGCCAAAAGAGAGAATCTTATTGAGATTCAATTGCTTGATTTCTGTGTGCGTGAAGACCTGAATAAAGTGGCTAAACGTGTGATGGTAGTAGTAGACCCTGTAAAACTGGTCATTGAAAACTATCCTGAAGGAAATGAAGAATGGCTGGAGACTGAAAATAATCCTGAACAGGAGAATGCAGGAACAAGACAAGTTCCTTTCTCCAGAGAATTATATATTGAGCGTGAAGACTTTAAAGAAGAAGCGAACAATAAATTCTTTAGATTAAAAATCGGAGGTGAAGTCCGTTTGAAATCTGCTTACATTATTAAAGCAGAAAGAGTAGAGAAAGATGAAAATGGGGAAATTACCACCATTTTTGCTACTTACGATGAGAAAAGTAAGTCTGGAAGCGGAACAGAAGAAAGTCTGAGAAAAGTAAAAGGTACATTACACTGGGTATCTGCAAAACATGCAATTCCTGTGGATGTCAGAATTTACGAAAATTTATTTACGGTAGAACAGCCTGATGCTGAGAAAGATGTGGACTTCTTAAGTTTCATTAATCCTGAATCTGTAAAGACTATTCAAGGATTCGCTGAGCCTAATTTAAAAGAAATTGCTGTGGGAGAACCTCTTCAGTTCCAAAGAATTGGATATTTTACGAAAGATCAGGATTCCACGGATACCAATTTGGTGTTTAACCGTACTGTGACATTAAAAGACTCCTATAAGCCGGAGTAAAATCTATTTATATTCATATAAAGGAACAGGGCTTATTTTGTAAGCCCTGTTTTTTTTATTAAAAAAGTTAAAGTTGTGAAATTAATAAGTATATATACAAGTTCATTTAAAGGGCTTTCCAAGGAAAGCTGGATGCTGGCATTAGTAATGCTCATTAACCGATCGGGTTCGATGGTACTTCCGTTTTTGGGAGTTTATATGATCAGCCAGCTGCATTTTAGTATAGAAAATTCGGGAATTGTTTTAAGCTTTTTCGGGATCGGTTCTGTACTCGGGTCATGGCTGGGAGGCATGATTACGGATAAAATAGGAGAATACCATGTACAATACCTGAGTTTGCTGCTCAGTGTGCCTTTATTCTGCATGATACCGCTCTTCAGAACGGAAGTAGGGCTCGCGGGTATTATTCTGGCGCAGAGTATTGTGAGCGAGACTTTCCGTCCTGCCAACTCGGTTGCCATTACCAAATATGCAAAACCTGAAAATATCACCAGAGCATTTTCATTAAACCGTATGGCCGTGAATTTAGGTTTTTCTATTGGTCCTGCGTTGGGTGGAATTCTGTCTGCTATTTCATATGAGTTTTTGTTTTTCAGTAATGCTTTAGGGGCTCTGCTGGCAGGTTTGATGTACATCTGGTTCTTCAGAAAGCGCAATAAATTAGCAGTACGAAAAGCGAAGAAAGTAAAAGAGGCAATTGTAGTGAAAAAAGAAAATTCACCTTACAAAGATGGTAAATTCATGATTTACTGTGTATGTTGTATGCTGTTTTCCATCTGTTTTTTCCAGTTATTCAGTACCCTGACGATGTTTTACAAAGATATTGCTCATATAAGCCAGCAGAATATCGGATATATTTTAGGATACAGCGGATTCCTGATTGTTCTGCTTGAAATGTCATTTGTACAGATTGCAGAAAAGTATTTCAAGCTTGGATTTGCGCTGTTTCTGGGGACATTTCTTTGTGGGTTTTCTTATGCAATGCTGGCGTTCGATTACAGCATGATTACGCTTATGGTATCGATGACCATCCTTTGTATCGGCGAGATCTGGACGCTGCCTTTTATGGCAACCATTACCGCATTGCGTTCGGGTAAAAATAATAAAGGAGCCTATATGGGACTTAACGGGATATCGTTTTCCATCGCATTTGTGATCACCCCTTATATAGGAACTTTAATCGCAGAAAAGTATGGTTTCAATACTTTATGGATAGGAACCGGAGCGCTGGCAGTATTGATTGCCATTGCCTTTTACTTCATCATTCCCTGGATGCTGAAAGATAAAACTGCCGATGGTGAAAATGAAGTCAATATTATTAGTTAATACGGAAGTTTACCTATAATCAATAAAAAACAGGACCCGTTGCAGGTCCTGTTTTTTGTTTAAGCATGAATATAAGTTAGCTTTTTACTCCCTTAATCCAGTCCTGGAACTTATTGATCTGTTCCATAAAAAAAGACTCATGTTCTTCTTTTTCTTCAGGACGGTCTACCAGGATATGTTCATAATAACTTCCTTTCAGAATTTTTCTTAAAATGCCCTCTCCAAGGAATGGCTGATAGTCATTCAATGCCTGAGTTGCTTTCAGTAAATGGCGGATGTCATATTGAAGTGGATTAATATCCGGTACCTGTTTGTTAAGGTTGAGAAGAGTATACACTGCAATTCTTCCTGTTCTCACAGAACTTTCCATGGTAAATACCACATCATTATTGGTTTCCACAAACTGTCCAACCAATCCTAAATTGGTACAGCCTTCAGGAACGACTCTTGGACGGTCACCTTTCGCTCTCGGCATAAACATGGACGTGATATACGGCATAAATGCAGTACGTACAATCGTATTTTCTACCACATTATCAAGCTTATCAGTAAGACCGAGATGATGACAAAGCTCAGCTAAAATTTCATCTCCGGTACATTCCGGCATTGTTTTTTTGATGTAATTTCCTTCTTTATCCATCAGCAGGGCATATACCCAAACCACTAAAATATCATCGGGTTGCGTAGGATAGTGCGGCTGTCTGTTGCAGGTAAAACTCATGACCCAGTTAGAGTCTGTTACCGTAATAATTCCTCCTGTAGCGGTTTTTCCGGAATAAGGATCATTAACGCATAATTCCTTTAATTTCTCTGTAAAGGCAGAAGGACGACACGTTAACGTTGCAGATTCCCATGAAGATTTTTCAATATTACTGCAGAATTTTTCAGGATGTCCGAATACTTCAGATTTGGCAGCCAGGTTTTTCCATAATTTCCAGCCGGCACTTTGTCCGCTGGTGGAGTTATCAATCTCAATGATAGGAACCGTTTTATTATCCCCATAAAAGGTATTTTCCGTCATAGAACCTGTTGTTACGATCACATAATCTTCTTTACCTACAGGAATTTTCACTTCTTTACCATCCTGTTCCGTAATGATACCTTCTACTGTTTTTCCTTCTGTATTGATGTGGATATCCAGATCTTTTACCAACGTATTCAGCTGGATCTGTACTCCTTTTTCAATAAGGAAATTCTTCAGTGGAGTGACAAATGTATCATACTGATTGTATTTAGGGAACACCAAGCAAGAGAAGTCTTTCATTCCGTCTATTGCGTGCAGGAACTTATGCATATACAGTTTTAATTCCAGTAAACTGTGCCAGTTTTCGAAAGCAAACATGGAACGCCAGAAGAACCAGAAATTACTATTAAGGAAAGTTTCATTGAAATAATCTTCAATCGTAAGATCATCAAGATCCTCTTTTTTCTTTAATAAAAGCTTTACAATAGCCAGCTGGTCTTTTTTCTCCAACCCGAATTTGCTAAAATCCTTTATCTCTCCCTGATTATGAATCAGTCTCGCTTTAGAATAGTTGGGATCATTATCATTAATCAATCGGTACTCGTCCAAGACACTGTAAGGAGCCGGAAGTTCCAATGCGGGAATATCCTGAAACAGATCCCAAAGGTTTTCATACGTCATATCCATTTCACGGCCTCCACGGATGATGTAGCCGTCTTCAGGATTTCCGGCGCCATCCAAAGATCCGCCTTCTACATTCAACTGGTCCAGGAAGATGATGTTTTTGCCGGGCACATGACCATCCCGGATAAAATAATATGCTGCGGACATCCCTGCAATACCGCTTCCAACAATATAAATTTTACTGTTTTCATAGGATTTTGTAGGAATTCCTTTATTACGCTGGTAGTTTCCGATTTGGTCTGAAAAAGGCATTGTTTTTTCAGGGGTGTTAATCTGAACTTCTTTGCTTGAATCCGGTTCGTGGTTTACTTTTCCGAACTCAGTAGAAGCATTTAAAACTTTTTCGAATTTTGAATTGATTATACTCATTTTGTATTGTTTTAATTAACAATATAAAGGTACCTCCATTCAGCAGTGATCTTATGTCCCTAATGTCAGAATTGTCGTCCCCAAATTCTTAGGACTGTATGTTTTCTTTGTTGCGGTATTCGGAAGGTGAGCAGGAAGTATGTTTTTTAAAGAAACGGCCGAACGCAGATGCCGAATTAAACTGTAATTCAAAAGCAATCTCAGAGATCGTAATGGCGGAATTCCCAAGCATAATGTAAGCTTCTTTCAGTAATATTTCATCAATCACCTGATGAGGTGTTTTTCCGCTTGCCTTTTTCACGACTTCTATCAGATATTTACTGGAAACAAAGAGCTTATCAGCATACAGCTGCACCGTTCTGTACTGCCGGATATTTTCCTGTACAAGCCTATTAAATCTAAGGTAAAGATCTTTTTTTGCGTCTTCCTGGTCAGGATAGATATGCTGTTCCCGGTTAATGATTTCTGCAACTTCCAATAACAGATTAAAAATAATGGTACGGATGATTTCTTCTGTAAATTTACCATTCTCTTTTGATTTTTTTTCCAGGTATTCAAGTAGGGTAACCAGCTGTGAAGCATTTTTATCACAAGTAGTGGCAATGCTGTAGGATCCTTTGCAGAAGATATTCATTTTCTCAATAATGAAAGGATTGGATATATTTTTAAGCAGGAAATTTTTATCAAAAAACAGTAATTTCATCTTAAAATCCTTACTGGTTTCTACAAAACGGACAATGGTGGAAGGAGCTGCGATAAGAAAAGTGTTGCTTCCGATATGGTATTTTTCATTATCTATTTCAATAGTTACTTTTCCTGCAATACAAACACATAATGCGTAATAATCCATTCTGAAAGGAGCATCAGGGAAATTAAAAATGGGTTTTCCGGATGAAATATAGTAAGATTGGCGGCAGTCAATGCTGTAAAATGATAGGGTATCATGTAAATTTTCGTAGGTTACCATCTTAAGAATTGATTTGATTTAGCGAATTGATCTGGAATATACAATTATAGCATAGCTGTTACTGCAATTTACGAATTTATTAAAGCTTTTTCGAATGATTATATTGAAATATTTCATGTATTGAAACATTTTTAAATAAAATAAATCCGTCTCACAACCAATGAGACGGATTTATTTAGATCGATAAGATGGTTTAATTATATCTTTATAAAATATGTTTTATTTAGTTTTAAACAAATTAATCGTATACTCAAGCAATTTGCTGTTTCCATAATCTCCATGCCCCGGAATAATGATTTTCACATTGGGATATTGCTTCTTAATTTTTTCTACTGTCCCGGACCAGGCCGTAACATTTGCATCTCCTAGATATCCTTTGGTCGCATTTATTTCTTTGATCAGGCAGCCTCCGAACATGATATTTTCGCTGGGGAAATATCCTATAACATTATCTTTGGTATGTCCTTCCCCGAAAAATCTGGCAATAACGTCTTTATTACCAAGTTTTAGTACCATAGCATCATTAAAACTGTTTTTGGGAACGGTAACATGATGTTCTTTAGCCAGTTCTACTGTTTTTACAGATGCATAAGAGGGGATATGATGATCATCAAACGCTTTAAGACCTCCCAGGCAATCCTCGTGAAAATGAGTCGGAATAATGGCCTTTATCTTACAGTTAAGAGTTCCGGTTACCCATTGGATCAGCTCTTCAGAACTTTTATCCTTGGTGGTTGTATCAAAAATAATTGTTTCATTATTGTTCCTTACAATCAAACCATTGCAGGAAACATTTCCAAAATCCTGAGTTTTTAGATAAGAAGTATGTTCATATGAGTTTTCAGAAATTTGAGTTATAGTTAGATCATTCGATTGGTATACAACCTTAGGCTGGAAAGATTCTTTTTTTTGAGAATTGCAATTCAATACAGTTAAAGAGCATACAATGATGAATAAAGTTCTTATAATCAATTTCATTTTTCGATTTTTTTGATAAGATTTTGTTACCGGAATTATACTATTGAAATACGATATGCATTGAACGAAAACTTAATTTCGAACACAAATCGTAAATATTTTTAATTGGACTAAATTATTGAAAAATGGCCAAATTGGAAAGGCTGAATAAGAAAATTTACGAAAAATTCATATGATAATTCCCCCTATTTTCCGGTATGATATGAAGGATGAAATCTTATCTCGTAAAACGAAAAATTATTGTTGTAAAAGAATATTTTTGACGATCAAGTCAGCGTGCATCCTTGAGTTTTCGATAAACCATAGATGGGTATCCTTACCCCCGCAAACCACGCCTGCCAGGTATAGATTTTTAACATTGGTTTCCATAGTTTCAGAATTGTAAACCGGGTTCAGGCAGTCTCCCTGAAGATCAATTCCTGAATTTCTTAAAAAATCGAAATCAGGAAGGTATCCGGTCATGGCCAATACAAAATCATTTTCAATTTCATGGATCTGATGATGTTCGTCCCTAAAAACAACAGTGTGTTCTTTGATTTCTATAAGCTCTGAATTAAAATGAGCGGTAATGCTTCTTTCAGCAATTCTATTTTCAATGTCTGGCTTCACCCAATATTTTACATTCTTTGAAATCTCAGAATGACGGATAATCATCGTTACCTGAGCTCCCTTCCGGTACGTTTCCAGTGCTGCATCCACTGCTGAATTGCTGGAACCCACCACCACTATTTTTTGTCTGGCATAAGGATAAGGTTCCGTATAATAATGTTTTACTTTCGGAAGATGTTCTCCGGGAATATTCATTGTGTTCGGAATGTCATAAAATCCTGTCGAAATAATTACATTCCTGGCCTGATAAGTTGATTTTGTCGTTTCAATATCAAAAAGATCATTGTTTTTTGAAATCTTCAGGACCTTTTCATACAGATGAATGTTGAGGTCTTTTTGCCGGGCAATGCCCTGATAATATTCCAGTGCATCCTGTCTGCCGGGTTTGGGAGCAGTCGATATAAAAGGAGTGTTGTCAATTTCCAGTTTCTCAGCTGTAGAAAAAAACCGCATGTATAAAGGATAATTGTATAATGAATTGACGATGGTTCCTTTTTCTACAATTACATAGGTAAGATTGTTTTTTTTAGCTTCAAGAGCACAGTTGAGACCGATGGGACCGGCTCCGACAATGAGAATATCTAACACTTCCATGATGCTAAGATATTGAAAAACTTGCTTATCTTTCATTGAAATTATGAATATCAGGAAATGAAATATTATATAGCTGTTGCCTCCAAAGATCATGTTGAAAAAGGAGTAGAAGGCGGATTCATGCAGGCGAATCACGGAAAAGCAGCTTCCTTACAAAGACTTAAAACCGGAGATTGGATTATTTTTTACTCACCCAAACGGTATTTTGAGAAAGATGAAAAATGCCAGTGTTTTACGGCAATAGGGGAGATTAAAGATGAAGAAATGTACCAGGGCGTAATGATGTCTTCGGATTTCCAGCCGTTTCGCAGAAATGTACATTTTTATGAATGTGCAGAAACATCGATTATTCCTCTTATTGAACAATTAGATTTCATTGCTGATAAAAAGAAATGGGGCTTTTCTTTTCGGTTTGGGTTTTTAGAAATTCCTGAAAAAGATTTTCAATTCATTAAAAATAGAATGCTGTAAGTTTTAGAAAATCAGGATTTTAATGTGAATTTCAATATGATATATGTTGAAAGCTGGCATCAGTTTTGGTGCCTGTTATCATTAAATGGTCAAAAATGAAAAAATTAATCACTTCCATATTTGTAATCAGTCTTGTCATTGCCTGTAAGAAAAATCCGGAGCAGAAAGTTACCCAAACGGGAGATTCCACGGCTCAGATAAAAACAGAAACCAACATTGAATTTCAAAATAAAACAATGAAGGAAGTCGCTTTACAGAAAACCAATAATGATATTTTAAAAGCGCTGAAAGCTAAGGATTATAAAACGTTTGCCTCTTTTATCCATCCTGAAAAAGGAATCACTTTTTCTATGTATGCCTTTATAAACCCAAAGGAAGACAAACATTTTTCCAAAGCTGAATTTGAACAATTTCAACCTACGAAAACCCTGTTTACCTGGGGAGCACATGATGGCTCAGGTGATGCCTATAAAGTGACAATCAATGAATATTTAAACCAGTGGGTATTCTCCAAAGACTTTACATCAGGTAAGTATTCAGTCAATACCTTTCAGGGAAAAGGCAATTCATTGAATAATCTTAAAGAGATGTATCCTAAAAAAGACTTCACCGAAAATTATATAAAAGGCACTGAAAAGAATGGCGAAATGGATTGGAAAACGCTCCGGTTCGTGTTTGATGAATTTCAGGGTAAATACTACCTGATCGCCGTCATTAACGATCAATGGACTATTTAAACTCTAAAATTTCAGCCAGTTTTTTAGTCAGATTTTTTCTTGAGAACTGTTCAATATTCTGAGCATTTTCAAGAAGAAGTCCCTTTTTCCACAATCCGAACTTTTCCAGGATAAAATGCTTTACAGATTCAGAATCGGTATAGCTGAAATGCTTTCCGGCACCCGTTTCATCCAGAATTCTGGAAACATCTGCTTCAGCAGGTCCAAAGGAAATAATCTGTTTCCCTGTGGCCAGATATTCAAATATTTTCCCGGGAATAATCCCTTTTGAAGATTCATTAGGGAAATTGGTAATAAGCAGGATATCCGATTGCTGCATCTCCTCAATAGCTTTGTCATGAGAAAGATACCCTAAATTCAGAATATGATTTTTTATCCCTGAATTTTCTATAGATTGTAAGATCTTATCATCAATTCTACCTGCGAATTTCAAGGTAAAATGTTCGGCAAAATCAGTATCGGTTTGTACCAGATCATCCAGTACTTTCCAAAGATTTTCAGGATTGCGGAGCTGTTCCAAAACACCGATATAACTTAAAGTGAACTTTCCGGATTGCCCTGTTGTTCCGGTCGTCATATGGAGTGGAGCAGAAGCATCTGTTTCGTCAAAGCCGTTTGTTATGCAAAAAGCATTAGCCCCATGGCTGCGGAAATTTTCAGCGTCAGTATAGCTGGTAGCCAGGGTAATATCTGCATTGTTGAAGACTGTATTTTCCAACAGTCTGTGTTTACGGTCCGAACTTTTAGTCAGCTTTAAATGTTTATAATACGATATTTCCGTCCATGGATCACGGAAGTCGGCAATCCATTTTAGATGGGGAAGTTTCTTTTTAAGGTTTAAACCGACTAAATGCATTGAGTGCGGTGGCCCGGAAGTCACAACCGTGTCAATCTTATGTTCTTTTAAATACTGTTCCAGAAATTTTACGGAAGGTTTTACCCAGAAAACTCTGGCATCGGGAATGAAAAAATTACCTCTCACCCAAATCGAAAGCTTTGATTTCCAGCTTTGATTACTGCCTACATCAAACTGGCCGGCTTTAAATTTTTTATTACTTTTATTAAGCTTTTCTGCCAGCTGATACGGTTCCCAGATGTTAGTTTTAACGATTTCCAGATCGCCCGGAATATCCTTTAATAAACTTTCATCCAACAACGGATAGCTTGGATTTTCAGGGGTGTAAATTACCGGCTTCCATCCGAAATCAGGAAGATATTTGGCAAACTTCAGCCATCTTTGAACACCAGGACCTCCCGCAGGAGGCCAGTAATAGGTGATAATCAGTATTTTCTTCTGTTCCATTGATAAGAAATTAAGAACCGTATGAATACAATTTCGTTAGGCTTTTGCTATAGTTTCTTTCTTCTTATTTTTATTTATCCAGTAAATCCCAAAGGCACTTAAGGCGATGAAAAGTCCGAAGCATAACAAGGAGATCCATTTTCCTTTTTCAATCACCTCAGGTTCAAAAATCATTCTGATGTGATGGCTTCCCGCCGGAACGTGTACAGCGCGGAGCAGGTAATCTGCTTTGACATAAGGAACTTCTTTTTCGTCAACAAACATTTTCCAGCCGTGAGGATAATAAATTTCAGAAAACACAGCCAGTTGCGGTGTTTTTGATTCTGATCTGAATTCCAATTCATTCGGCTGATATTTGGTCAGATTAATAGATGCTGTAGAATCTGCCTGAACCGTTTTGTTCGTAAAGTAGGATTTATCCGAAGAAGCAATCACTGCAGTTCTTTTACTCTCGATCACTCCGATAGATTTAATTTCTTCGTTGGGGGTATTTACAAATTTCAGATCGCTTACAAACCATGCATTTCCGTTAGCTTTTGGATTTGGCATTGCCTGAGGCTGCTCCGGTCCGCCTACCACCCAATATTTTGCATTCAGCAAATTAAGGATGTTAGGAACCTTTACAGAATCCATCACCTGAAAATATTCATTGATGACATCATCATATCTTCTCAGTTTCACGGCGTGGTATCCACCGATCGATGATTTAAAATAAGAGGTATTCGTCTCACTAAATGTCCCTAAAATATTATTGAAAATTCTATAATGGGTTTTATCTTTTTCAGCAATGGTCTCAAGGGTTTTGTTAACGTTGACACTTGATAAAATTGATGCAAGATTGGGGTTTTCAGCCACTTTTTCAGTCATAAGATCTGAACTTTCCGTCTGGAAAGGATTTTCAGCAAATACCTTATCTACATAATTCTCATCATTTAAATAGCGTTTATTTACGGTCCACAGATCAAATAAACTCACTGCTCCAATAATGATTAAAGCAATATTCTGACTTAGCTTTTGCTTCATAGCCAGGAATAAAACTGCAGCGGTTATCGCAACATAAATGAATGCTTTGATTGCATCGATTTTAAATAATTTAAATCTTTCCTCCGTCAGATAATCCAGCAGGAAAGGAGGGAAGTATAGTTTTTCGTTGTCGGTATAAAAACCAAGCAACGATTTTCCGAAAATTAAAAGAATCAATACAAATCCTAAAGTTCCGCCACCTGCATACAGAAGGATTTTCTTTTTATACTCTTCCGTAAGCTTTTCATCGGTAAAGAATTTATATAATCCAATAATGGCAATCAGCGGGAATAACAATTCCACGACTACCAAAATAGAAGATGGTGCTCTAAACTTACTGTAGAACGGAACATAATCAATGAAGAAATCCGATAAAGGCATAAAGTTACTTCCCCAAGCCAATAATATGGTTAGAATAGAAGCTCCCAGTATCCAGTAACGGTATTTTTTGGAGGCAAAAAAGAAGCCTAACAGTGCAAGAAAACATACCACAGCACCCTGATAGGCAGGTCCTGAAGTTCCGGGCTGGTCTCCCCAATAAGTCATTCCGCCGAATCCTTTTGATATCCTGTCCATTTCAGCCTGTGAACTCACATTCTCCTGAACCATTTCCTGAACTTTGTTCATCATCTCTTTTCCTTCCACTTCCTGGCTTCCGCCACCCATTAATCTTGGGATAAAAAGGTTCAAGGTTTCAAGCCTTCCGTAGCTCCACATTAAGATGCTTCCTTTATCCAGCCCTGATTTGCCTGACGTATGGCTTTCCGTGTCCAGAATCTGCTTTCCACGAACGGTTTCTTTGATGTATTCGGAGTTAGCCATGATCCTCTGAGCATTCATTCCTACCCCGATGATACAAGCGCCTGCAATAATCGCTGATGAGATTAGAAAGTGCTTCATTGGCGTTTTCTTAAGGATGGCTCTTACTAATTCAGAAATGAATAAGAATCCTAATGCCAGAAACAGATAATACGTCATCTGCGGGTGGTTGGCAGCAATTTGCAGCCCCATAAACAGAGTCGTAACGATAAATCCGAGAATGTATTTTTTCCGGATATAGACCAGTAAAATTCCGGCTAGCAGCGGGGCAAAATATTCAATGGTGTTTACTTTACCATTGTGTCCTGCGGCAATAATAATATAAAAATAGGTGGACAATCCAAAGAAAGTTGCTCCCAGAAGGGCGTACTTCCAATTTCTTACCACGACCATCCCCAACAGGAAAAAACCTGCAAAAAGCAGGAATAGGTAATTAACCGGCCTTGGCAGGAAATTAAGATTGCTGTCAATCTTTTTGATGATATCCCCTTTAAACTGGCTTCCCATCTGATAGGTTGGCATTCCGCCAAACATGGAATCACTCCAATAGGTTTCGTTTCCGGTATCTGCTCTGTAGTCGAGAAGTTCTTTTGCGCCTCCTCTGTACTGAACGATGTCATGCTGGAAAAGCTGTTTCCCTGTAAAAACAGGAGTGGAATATAAAAAGGCTAAAACTATAAATACAACGAATGAAATTGCAATATAAATTAAGTTTTTATTTTTCGCCATGCTGGTTATTATCTTTTATTTCTGGGTATTTTACCTTTTGTCTTTACTTTCTTTTACTTCCTCATAGTCTACCGTTTCCGCGTCCCATTTCAGGTTCGGCTTGGTAGTCTTATTCGAGTTGTGGAGATCCTGCTGCTTGTTATGATTATTGTTGAATCGATAACTGTAAAATGTCTTGAAGAAAATTCTTCTGAGAATATTCCAGACAAAGAAAATAATAATAGCAGAGAGTACCAGTTCAAGAATGTACTTCATAATTTTTTACTTTAAAACTTCAACCTTATTTTGCAGAAGGATTTACCATAACAGAAGAGTTTGAAACGCTTTTCATAGACTGGGTTTGTTTTCCGTCCGAAATGCTTTCAATTTGTGTGGTTTTTACGGTGATATTCTGATTGGTGATCCATCCTGTATTTTGATCAAACTTCACAGTCCCGTTCTGAACAAGCTCGCTGCTCATGCTGTGGGTAATCGGGCCTTGTGCTTTCTTTTCGGTTTTCTTAGGGATTCCTCCGGTTACAGAGATTTCCGCTACACCGTTTCCTACGCTTTTCAACACATAGTTTGACGTTACTTTAATGCTTCCGGTTGGGTCTGCATTTTCAGTATTCGTCCATTTCTCACCTATTTTAGCTCCTTTTTTAGGGATAATCGTAAGGTTTTTAGAAAATTGGTCTTTCAACACTTTTTCATTGAAACTTTCTTTAAGGCTTGCTACTACACTTTCTCTTTGGTTAGCTTCCTTCACAAGAGTTCCTACTGCTTTGGAAACCTTAGCATAAATGGCGTCGAAACCTGTAATAGAAATTACATTTCCTTTCGTGTCCATTTTCATATTAAGTTTGTTCCCGGTAAGAGCTTTGTTGATGTTCCAGATCATCTTAAGATCATCTTCTTTCGGAATTGGAAGTTTGGTATCTACGATAACCGTTTTTCCCTGAGCGGTTTGAGAATTTCTTTTTCCAACAAGATTAAGAGTAAGATCGTATACGTTTCCTTTGATGTCATCCACGGTGAAATTCATCTCATCGGTAGCCTCGCTGGTTCCGTTAATCGTTTTTCCCTGAGGATCCGTCATCGTCTTTGTATCCCTCTGATAGGTTGTTAACGGATATGTTTTTCCTTTTTCAAGCTTAAATGTTTGAGTATAGATTCCCAACGAGTCTTTGATGGCTGGATTTTCTGCTACTTTTGCTACAGAATCAGCCGGAACTTCTACGGTTACGGTTTTTCCTGTTTTAGGATCTACTTTAGTGATGGTCTTTGTTTCTTTTTTACAAGACACCAGTGCAATAGATGATATAAGCATTAATGCTGCTATGTTTTTCATTTGATTTTTTTTAATTTTTACTACTATTTTTATTATATTTTCTGTGATAACTACCGTTTTTCTTTGTGAAAATTCATCCAGTTCATTTCAAAATACCATCCACCTTCTTCATTATGATCCTTATTGCGAATAATATAAAGCAGAAAATAAAACAGGTACAATTTTTAAGAAGGAACCGCTGTGATTTTCTGTCTCATCGCCTCATATAAAATGGCTCCACATGCTACAGAAACGTTTAATGACTGCGTTTTTCCTTCAATAGGTAATTTTATTTTTTCATCTGCATGATGAAGTACTTCTTTAGAAATACCGGTTTCCTCATTACCCATTACAATAGCGCAAGGTTCTGTGAAACTCACGTCATAAATCAATTTTTGTGCCTTTTCAGTGGCTGCAAATACAGAGATGCCGCTTTGCTGAAGAAAATCTACTGTGTGGGCAAGATTAGCTTCTTTACAGATTTTGATATTGTAAATAGCTCCCGCAGAAGTTTTTATAGCATCAGAATTAATAGGAGAACCTCCTTTTTCCGGAATAATGATGGCATCTACTCCCACACATTCTGCCGTTCTGCAGATCGCTCCGAAATTTCTTACATCGGTAAGTCTGTCCAGAATTAATAGAAATGGCGTTTTCCCCTGCTCAAATAATTGAGGAACAATATCTTCCACTTTATGAAACGGAACTTCTGAAATAAAAGCGACCACCCCTTGATGGTTTTTTCTTGTAAAACGGTTCAGTTTTTCAACAGGAACGTAATTAGGACGTATTTTATGTTTCGATAAACTCGTTTTCAGTTCTGCATAAATCTCTCCTTGTAACGCATTCTGTACAAAGATTTTGTCAATTGTTTTTCCTGCTTCAATAGCTTCTATCACGGGACGAAGTCCGAAAATAAAATCGTCTTTTTTGTCTGTCATTTTAATATTTTTCTCCTAAAATTGCTCTTTTTTGTGCCATAGCATATCCATAATGCAGGCTTTCATGCATGTTGTTAAAGATAATGGCATCCTGAATGCTTTTAAGATCCATTCCGAAACTGGTGGTGTACGGAGTGTAATCTGAAAAGAAATCGCTGTCATAATCTTTCATTAAGGTCTTTGAAGTTTCCGTTAAAAGAAATTCAAGGTCTTCCACTTCAGATTTTTGAACATTTAAATTCGGCATGGTTCCTTTTTTATAGGTTTCAATCCAGTATTTATCAATTCTGAAGGGATTGCCGCTCAGGTAATAGTGCAGCAATTGCTGGGTAGCAACTGTATGAGCAATATTCCAATACATATTATTGTTGAAGCCGTCCGGGATCAGCAGCAGATCTTCATGGGAAGTGTTCTGAAGGATATCCAGGAGGTTTCTTCTTACCTGTCTGTGGGCTTGAAAATGATAATTCATTTTACAAAATTTTAATCACCAAAAATAGTTTAATAAACTGGAAATGACAATTTTTGATTGAAAAATTAAGGTGAAAAATTATTTCAGGTTTTCTGTAAAGGAAATATGTTATGCAGGCAACCGATTTTTCAGAAATGGAATTTCTTTGTCCTATCTGTCTGTAAGCTTTTGGGAATCATGCCTGTTTACTGTATTTACAGATTTTTGCAGATAGTAGGTTAAGATTTTCAAATATAGAGTTGATCATATAAAAAAACCTCCTATGAGATTCAAGAGGAGGTTTTTTTATATTTTTAAATGTTAGTACTGAGAGTACGTAGTTTCAATATTGTCAAACTTCTATTAAAGTTTAACTCATGTATTTTTCTTTATTTTTTAATGATCTTATGGTTAAAAGTAGTTCCGTCCTTTAAGGCAATCGTTACAAAATAAACTCCTGTTGGATACGTTGAAAGGTCAATTCTGTTTTCTTTATAATTTTCTGATAATTTTTTTCCGTCAACACTGAAAACTGTTAGTGACATTACATCTACCTTTGATTGTACAGTAACAAAATCAGAGGTTGGGTTAGGGTAAATACTGACGTCTATCGTCTTAATGTCCTTCACATCAAGAGCAGTACTGCCTTTACCCTGCATATAAACAGATAAATAAACATCTCCCTGCTGTTGATTAAAAACAGCCGTTGGAATTGTATGTTTGAGGGTGTGATTTCCGGCAGTCATAGTAGGTAAGGTAAATCCTCTGATCGGAACAGCATTCCCCGGGCACCAGTTATTCCATGAAGTCCAGTCATCAAATGTTTTCGGAACTGCACCATAAATTCCATTACCCTGCGTATTGTATATCCTGTAAGGTTCACATGAAGTTCCGCCCGGAGTGTAGGTAAGAACCTGTACGTTATCCATATAGGTGTAATTCTGTCTTCTTACATATTCTTCACCGCCGCTATTGGCACCATGCGGAGTAGAAATCACAAAAAAGCGGGCATTGGTAACCGGATTTGATAGGTTGAAGTTTACAATTCTTACCGTTTCACCGGCAACATCAGTGCTGTTGTAGTTATTAAGTCTGTTGTTGCTTAATAAAGGAAGAAGTTGATTATAATCGGTAGATGTGGCTCCCGTATCTGTTGAAAAAAAAGTAAGTGTTCCGGAAAAAACATCGTTCCTGCCAGAGCATCCTGCCACTTCAGTTTGGGCAGCATAAGGAACACCGAAAACATCCAGTTCCATATACAGATCATATGAGTTGCGTAATGCTGTATCATGAAATACATTATACAGATTGCTTAAATTATAGGTATAGGGAACCTCCAGAGGAGAGCGGTTTTTATTCATAAAAGGAGTAATGTACCGGCCTATTTCAATTCTTTTTACCGTAGTATCATCTATGGTATAAGTCGGCTGATTTTTGGGAACCATCGCCAGATAGACGCTTCCCAGACGGTCATAATTATCACAAAGAGCACCTATCGTTACCCTCATGGCAATTTTTGCTTTAAAAGAATCAAGTTCTGCATCGGTAAGCTTTCGGGCATATCTGGCATTGGACAGCCTGATGAGACCTGTGGGAACAGGATTGGATACCGTAGCTGCATAGCCGTCATAATAGGTGGCTTGTGAAATCACATCCATTCTTGAGGTAGTCTGTGCATGGGAAAGGCCGGCAAAAAAAAGACTCAGAAAAAATAGCTTTTTATACATATGATCGGTATTTATCACAAATATATTAAATATAAGTCTAAAGTATTGGTGTATCTCTTTAAAAAATCACATTTAATTGAAATATTGAAAATTTATCATTAAATTAGCCCATTGTTCAACATTAATTTATCAGTAGATGAAAAAAATTTTACTTTTATCTTTGTTATTGGCGGCATGCATGTTCAATGCCCAAATCAATTTAAATATTGGAAGCACAAATGTCGGAACAGCACCCGTAAGTAGTTTTTTTTCCTATTCCTATGTGCAGCAGTTATATCCTAAGCAGGAAATAAATGCCAGTGCAGCAGGAAATATCACAGGTCTTGTATTTTATACAGATCCGTCATCTACTATTGGAGATTCTTCGGACTGGACCGTTTATCTGGGGCATACTTCAAAGACGGCTTTTACATCCGGTGCGGACTGGATTCCCATTTCACAGCTGACTCAGGTGTATGCAGGAAGTGTGACTAAAAATAACAATAGGGTGGAAGTCACTTTTACCACACCGTTTGCTTATAATAATACGGATAACTTAGTTGTTGCTGCAAAAGAAAATTCTCAAAGTATTGATATTAATAATTTTGATGAAGCATTTCACGTATATCCATATACTCCGTATTCAACGCTGTATTATAAAGGAGATCGTGCGGTCGTTGATCCAGCCTCTCCTCCCGGTGGAATAAGAGCTGATTACAAATCGGCAATTACATTTTCAGGATTAACAGCCAGTGCTACTCCTTCATGTCCTTTACTCCTTTATCCGCTCAACAATACCCAGTTCGTTTCCTTATCACCGAATATTAAATGGGTTCCTGTTTCCGGGGCAGATTCTTACAAAATTTCATTGGGAACGAGTCCGGGAAGTACTGATGTTATCAATCAGCAAACAGTAACGGCTACTGGTTTTTCTCCATCAACAGTTCTTGCTCCCAATACCAATTATTATTTAAAAGTAACTGCTGTTTCAGGAAATACTCAATCTTCAGGCTGTGCAGAGGCCGTTTTTAAGACGATTCCTCCTGTACCGATAAATGATGCATGTTCCGGAGCTTTAGTAGCATCGGTTTTTCCTTATACGTATACCCAGAGTGATGCAATATCTGCGACCAACAACAATGGATTTATTAATGCCTGTCCTGATGCTATGAATGATGGAACCTGGTTTAAATTCACCGGAGACGGCGGTCAATATACCGTTAAAATAACGATGCTTGCAGGAAGTGCTTTTGATCCCCAGCTGGATATTTACAGTGGTGCCTGTGGAAACCTCGCATGTGTGGGTACAGCAGATAGTGGAGGTGCCGCAGCAGCAGAAACAATGACCATTACAACCACCGCAGGAACTGATTATTTTGTGAATGTAGGATCCTATGAAGAAACGCAAGATATGCCGGAAGATACATTTACCATTACCATCACTAAACTGTAATACCTCGGTTTCAAATTCTGATATATAATTTCTCAGTGTACATAATACTGATTCAATTCACTGTTGATAAAAATCTGCAATATCCCTTTTGCAGCCTCAATTGATTTTACCAATTAGGAAGTAAGGCTCTATATGTTGCCAATACTAGAATATTTAACAAACTTTAACTCAAAAATGGCATTAATTGTGTTGACTAATGCAAGTATTTATTAGAAATTTACCAATTATTTTAAATCAAGCTATGCCAGATACATATCAAGCAGAAGACATTCGTCAACTAACAGAGAAAGTAAAGGAAAAGAATTACTTGTTTTCTCTTCTTAGACAGGAAATCAACAAGGTTATTATAGGTCAGGAGTACATGATCGACCGCCTTTTGGTAGGTCTTTTGGGTAACGGTCACGTTCTCTTGGAAGGAGTTCCCGGATTGGCTAAAACATTGGCCATAAAAACATTGGCAGAAGCTGTTCATGGTGATTTTTCGAGGATTCAGTTTACCCCGGATCTTCTTCCTGCTGATGTAGTGGGAACCATGATCTTCAATATCAAAGACAATGATTTTTCCATAAAAAAAGGACCCGTATTCGCGAACTTTGTTCTTGCAGATGAGATTAACCGTGCCCCGGCAAAAGTACAGTCCGCATTGCTGGAGGTGATGCAGGAAAAACAGGTAACCATCGGGGACGAGACGATGAAGCTTCCTAAACCATTTTTGGTGCTGGCCACGCAGAACCCGATCGATCAGGAAGGAACTTATCTTCTGCCTGAAGCACAGAGTGACCGTTTCATGCTGAAATGCACCATCGATTACCCGAAATTTGAAGATGAGAGAACCGTCATGAGAATGGTTTCCACGTCCCATCAACCGGTGATCAATCCTGTGATTACCCTTAAGGATATTGTAGAGGCAAAAGAACTCATCAACCAGATCTATTTGGATGAAAAGATTGAAAAATATATTCTGGATATGGTTTTTGCCACCCGTTACCCTGAAAATTATGGCCTTTCTGAGCTTAAAAACTATATCAGTTTCGGAGCTTCTCCAAGAGCATCCATCAACTTAGCGATTGCTTCAAGAGCGTACGCCTTTTTAAGAGGGAGAGCATTTGTTGTGCCTGAAGATGTAAAAGAGCTTGCTAAAGATGTGTTGAGACATAGAATTGGTTTAACGTTCGAGGCTGAGGCAGAAGAAATTACAACAGAGGAAATCGTCAACAGGATTTTAGCAAAAATTCAGGCACCCTAATGAGTGAAGTTATTATTAGAAAAGCTGTTCAAACGGATTGTGCTTCAATGTTAGCACTCATCAAAGAACTGGCTGAATATGAAAAAGCTTTGCATGAAGTTACTTTAACACTAGGTGAATTTATTGAAGACGGCTTTGGAGCATCGCCCGTTTGGGGAGCTTTTGTAGCGGAATTCGATGGAGAAATTGTAGGGATTTCATTGTATTATGACCGGTATTCAACATGGAAAGGAAGAAGATTGTATCTGGAGGATCTGGTTGTAACAGAAAGACTGAGAGGAAAGCAGATCGGTAAGAATTTATTTGACGCCACGCTGGAATACGGGAAATCAAACCAATACAGCGGAATGGTTTTTCAGGTATTGAACTGGAATGAGCCCGCGATTAATTTTTACAGAAAATACAGTCCAAAATTCGATGATGAATGGTTTAATGTATCGATTGAATTTAAAGAGTAAAATAATTAAAAGGCAAGAGCCAAAAACTAACAACCAACAACTGTCAACCAACAATGCAGATTAAAGATATTGTAAAAAAAGTAAAGCAGATAGAAATCCGGACTCGTAAGAAGACGGAAGCTTCTCTGATGGGACAATATCACAGTGCTTTTAAAGGACAGGGAATGACTTTTTCGGAAGTCCGTCCTTACCAGTTTGGCGACGAGATCAGAAGGATCGACTGGAACAAAACAGCCCGTTTCCGGGAGCCATTTGTAAAAGTAATGGAGGAGGAGAGGGAGCTGACAATGATGATCCTGGTGGATATTTCAGCTTCGATGGACTATGGTACAAAAAACCAGCTGAAAAGAGAATACGTTGCAGAAATTGCAGCAAGTTTAGGTTTTTCAGCAGCGGGGAATAATGATAAAGTGGGATTGATCTTATTTGCGGATAAAGTATATAAAGTGATTCCACCGCAAAAAGGCAGAAAACATATCCTGTCGATCATCAGCAATATTTTAACGGCGGATTATGTTCCGGCCGTCTCTCAGATTGACAAAGCACTGGAATACATGATGGGAGTTTTCAAAAGGAAATCCCTGGTTTTTCTTCTTTCAGATTTTGAAGATGCCTATGATTCCAAAATACTCCGTGTTGCTTCAAAAAAGCATCAGATGCTGGGAATGAGGATTTATGATGAAAAAGATAATGAGATTCCCGATGTGGGATATGCTCTTCTTTATGATGCGGAAACTGGAAAACAGGTTTGGGCCAATACATCCAACGCAAGATGGAGGTATACTTTTGCAGAGGCCCAGAAGCAGAAAATAAGAACGTTGGAAGAAGATTTTGCCAACAGTTCGGCAAGTTTTATGAATGTGAATACCGGTGAGGATTATTCCAAACTGCTGTATAATTATTTTCAGAAGAAATAATGGATAACAGGGCCATCCGTATACAAAACAGGCGTAAGCCAAAAATTATTATTGTTTGAAATTGAAAAAAATACTTTTAATACTGTCTTTTTTTATCTGTGCTAATGCATTTTCACAGATTCTTTCTTCCCAACTCGAGAAGAGTACGATTGCTTTGGGGGAGATAAATCATCTCATTATAAGGATTGATAATCTTGACAGGCGGCCGGTTACTTCAGCACCCAAAAATGAGTTACTGCCTTTTCATTTTGAAGAAATTAAAGACAACATCGGGGAAAATTACATAACGTACGAAAGGAAGATTGAGTTTTCCGTCTATGACGAAGGTAAATTCACCATTCCGGAGCTGGAATTCAATGTTGGAGGCAAGATTTTAAAAACAATTCCCTATGAAATTGAGGTCATTAATACCGCTCAAAAGGCAGATCAGATTAATGATATCATGAATAATAAACAGGTAAAGCTTGAAGCAAAAGATTACTGGGAACTGTACAAATGGTATGTTTTAGCAGCATTATCACTGATTGCGTTAATTATTGCGATTATTATGTTTGTAAAATGGGGAAGAAAATCAAAAAGCGACCCTGTTATTGCCACTAACCAGACTTTAAAAGAACTGGATTCTTTAAAAAAGAAAAAATACATCGAAGGAGGAGATTACCGTTCATTCTATGTTGAATTGATTGATATTTCCAGAAAATTCATCAGTAAGCAGTATCAGCTGCCTGCCGATGTTCTTCTTACCGATGATCTGATTCAGTTAATGAAAAAAAATAATACGATTTCCCAGGAAAACGAAAAAATAGTAGAGGATGTATTTTTAAGAGGAGATTTGGTGAAATTTGCCAAAAGCTTCCCGGATCAATCTGCTATGGAGAAAGATTTTACAGATATCCGTGAGTTTGTGAAGCGTTCATCAAAAGATTTGGAATTCGAAAACTTAAGAAAGGATGCTTGATTTTGATTTTGAATTTTACAGCCCTTGGTTTTTACTGCTTTTCCTGCTGTTTATTCCACTCTTCATTAAAGATGCGGGGAAACAGAAGAAGAAAGGCATAAAAGTTCCCACCGTACAGAATATGGAGGGAAGTGGAGGTATTCAGGCGGCGCTTGTGCTGTTGAAGATGTCAAAGTATATTATTCTTTCCGCTCTTATTATCGCTATGGCGAGACCAAGAACTTTTACCATTTCGCAGAACAGAGACGATACCAAAGGCGTTGACATTATGTTGTCAATAGACGTTTCCCTCAGTATGCTTGCAAAGGATCTTACACCGGACCGTATCACGGCATTGAAGGATATTGCGGTGAAATTTGTACAGAAGCGTCCCAATGACAGGATAGGGGTGGTGGCTTATGCCGCAGAAGCATTTACCAAAGTACCCGTTACCTCAGATCACCAGGTAGTTATTGATGAAATTAAAAACCTCAATTCAGCAGGTCTTGAGCCCGGCACGGCAATCGGAGAAGGACTTTCTGTAGCTGTGAATCATTTGATCAAAAGTAAAGCGAAAAGCAAAGTGGTGATCTTAATGACGGATGGAGTCAGCAATATTCAGAATGCGATCCCCCCTCAGATTGCTGCAGAACTGGCAAAAAATAATGATATTAAAGTCTACGCGATAGGAATCGGAACCAATGGATATGCGCTGATGCCTACACAGCAGGATATTTTTGGAGACCTTATCTTTACGGAAAGTGAAGTAACGATTGATGAAAATACACTGCGTGAAATTGCACAGACTACCGGTGGAAAGTATTTCAGAGCGACTTCCAACAGCAGCCTGGAAGAAGTATATGACGAGATCAATCAATTGGAAAAATCGGATGTAAAGGTTTCGAAGCTTTATAACTACGATGAATATTTTAAAATTTTCCTTTGGATAGCATTAGGAATGCTGTTTTTCGACGCAATATTAAGATGGGTATTTTATAAATTTTTAAGCTGATGAATTGGTCTTTAGGAAATTACTGGTATTTATTGTTACTGTTGCTTCTGCCGCTGTTAGGATTTCTTTTGGTCCGTTTTCTGAAATGGAAAAACAGGAAAAGAGAGGTTTTTGCAGACAGCCAGTTTCATGAAAGCTTATTTGAAAAAAAATCAGGATTTACGAAGTTTTTTCCGGCTTTATATCTTCTTGCTACGCTGTTTTTAATATTTTCAATTATTGATCTGTTAAGTGGTTCAGAAGAAGTGAAAACAAAGCAAAGGTTGAACAATGTGATTTTCATGCTCGATGTCTCCAATTCTATGAATGCAGAAGATATTGATCCAAGCCGTCTTTTGGAAGCAAAAAATGTCATGATCAGTACGATGCAGAAAATGAAGAATGACAAAATCGGAATTGTAATTTTTGCGGGGCAGGCTACTTCTATCATGCCCTTAACTACAGATTACAGTTCTGCAGAAACTTATGTAAGCGCAGTGGAAACCAATTCTATGCAGATTCAGGGAACGGATTTCCTGAAAGGTATGCAGGCTGCGGTAGAGAAATTTAAAAATGTAGATAAAGGATCAAGGAAAGTGGTGCTGCTAAGTGACGGTGAAGATAACGAAGGAAATGACAATGCAGCAATCCGACTGGCGAATAAAGAAGGAATAACCATTAATTCAGTTGGAATAGGCTCTGATGAAGGTGCTCCTGTTCCCGAATATGTATACGGCCAGCTGATGGGTTATAAAACAGATATGAACGGCGAAACTGTGATCTCTAAAAGACAGACGGAAGCGCTTAAGAAAATGGCAGGATCTACCGGAGGAGAATATATAGATGGCAACAATGTGAATGAAGCTCCCAATAAAATTATTGATGCAGTCAACAGAAAATCATCTTCCTCTGAAACATTGGTAGAATCACAAAATGCCAATCACTATTATCAGTACTTTCTGGGAGTATCTATCTTCTTTTTCTTTTTGATTTTTATTTTAAATCCCAAAAGAGACTTTAATGTATAGCTTCCGGCCTTATTTTTCAGGAATTTGAATCCATACTTTAACCGAACTTTAACAAATACAAGTCTGTTTATTAACATATAAAGGAATAATTTTGCACTTGATGAATACTAAAATTTTATTTTTATCGTTTATTATTGCTTTCTCATTCTCAGGCATTTTGTTTGGGCAGGAAAATTATCGGACTTTGGTACACGAAGGCAATCAAAAATTTGATGGTAAAAATTATGATGGTGCCTCTTCAAAGTATATGGAAGCTATAAAAACTAATGAAAAAGATTTTGCAGCACATTATAATTTAGGGAACGCACTGTATAAAAATAAAAAGTATGAAGAAGCAAAGGCAGAGTTTGATAAGGCGCAAAAGCTTTCTCAGACCCTTCCTGATAAAACGGCAGCACTTCATAATCTGGGCAATACATACATGCAGATGAATCAGCCGGAAAAAGCGGCAGATTATTACAAGCAGGCTCTCAAACAGAATCCTTACAATGAAGCCACCAGAAAGAATTATGAGATTGCCAAGCTGAAAGAAAAAGAAAAGCAGCAGCAAAATCAAAATAAACAGAACAATTCAGGAAAAGGCGGCGGTAATGATCAGAATAAAGATGATCAGAAAGGTGATAAAAAAGATCAAAAGCAGGATCAGGGAAATGGCCAGCAGAATGAAGGGAAAAGCGATCAGGGGAATACTCCTAAGCAAAACCAGAATGAGGAAGGTAAAATGCCGAAAAATCTTGAAAATGCAATTCTAGATAAAGTAAACGAAAAAGAAAAAGAGACTGCCAGAAGAATTTTAAACAAAAATTCTTATTCGATGCCTGAAAGCAACGAGAAGGATTGGTAATGCAGAACAGATTTATTTACATATTATTTATCCTCGCATCCGTAATTTCTTACGGACAGGTAAATCTGTCTCTTGAATCTGATAAAAACGATTACAGCGGAAAAGAACCTGTTAATCTTACCATTGTTTTAGAACTTAACGGAAGTGATCTTGTACAGCAGACTGGTTTACAGCTTCCGGATTTGTCAAAATTCAATATCATTGGAAGCGGATCTGTAACCAATACATTCATTGATCCTGCGACCAATACCCTCATCACCCAGAAAATTTCCAGAATTGCCCTTGAACCCAAGAAAAAAGGGAAAATAAAAATAGGATCCGTATTGGTTACCATCAATAATAAGATCTATAAAACAGAACCTTTTGATGTACTTATAAAGGATGTAGAAAAGAAACCCATCGCCAGTAATACATTGAATGACGTCTATCTGAACATGGAAATCGAAGACAGGGAAGTCTACCAGGATCAGCCTACCATTGCCGTTCTGAGAGTCTATTCTAAAAATATGGACAATTTAAGGAAGGTGAAAAATATCCGTCTTCCGGAACAGGACAATATCAATGTACATCCGGTGAGTTTTGTTAAGTCTGAAATTGATCCTTCCGGGTACGGAAATATGCCTTCCCAGGTGTTAGCTGTATTCATGGTATTTCCTAATGAAGCTGGATATGTTGAGGTTCCCTCTGTATCAGCTTCAGTAAGTTCATTTGCCAATAAAAATAAAATTGTTTCCAATAAAGTAAAGCTTAATGTTAGAAAACTTCCGGAAGGATCTCCCGAAGGCTTTAAAAATGCCGTGGGAAATTTTAATGTAAGTGTGTATAATGCTTCTAAAGAGAAACCTGAAATCAAGAAACCTCTGAATGTGGTGATTAAAGTTTCAGGTGAAGGAAACCTGTCAGACATGGAACTTCCGAAAATTGCGGCATCTCCGGATTATGATGTTTTTGCCCCTAAAATCACTTCCAAAGTAAGTCCGGGAACAACAGGAATCAAAGGAGAAATTTCAGCGAATTATGTAGTGATTCCTAAAAAGGCAGGAGCGATTGCCATTAAAACAGAACAGTTTGCCTTTTTTAATCCTGCCAGTAAAGAATATGTAGACCTTGGTCAGGAAACCTTGGCATTAAATGCATTTTCTCATGAGCAGATCCTGGAATCACGTTCAACGGTTGAAAAAGTAAATGAATACACGAACAGCTTTTTAGAAACGGTGGATACTCCTGTTTTGAAGACCACATCACTGAAAGTAAAAGAAAAAAGCAGGTTCCACTGGAATATCCTGTTAACCAATATCTTTATTCTTTTAGGATTATTCATTGCCTATCTTTTATTTAAGACATGGCAAAAAAAGCGTACCTTAGTTAAAGAAAATGTAGAGCCTAAATCTCTTGGTTCTGTTGCTGAAACAGAAAAGGAAATAAGAGAAAAGCTTACAACGGATGTTAACGATTATTTCAGTTATTTAGAAAATCTTAAAGATAACCGAGATTATCAAAAGTTTTTTGAAACCCTGGATGAACTGGATCTTGACATAAGAAAACAGTATCTTCAGACCTCTTCAGAAGATTTTGCAACCTATTTGGAAAGTCATAAAAGTGCTTCTATTGCTGATGAATACAGAAGCTTATTGCAAAGAATTCAGCTTGTAAAGTATTCTCCGGTACAATCTTCAGAATCAATGGATGAGCTTTTAATAGCAGTTGTTAATTTCTATTCTCAAATTAGCAAATAATCAATTTTTTTTCATATTTTTGCGAAATATTTAAAAACGAAGAGATGGAAGTTTTCAATGATTTTTCTATTAAAGAAGTTATGACCTCTTTTATGGTTCTTTTCGCCGTTATCGATATTATCGGCTCTGTTCCTATTGTGGTAAGTTTACAGCAAAAATTCGGGCAGATCGAAGCGGGTAGAGCTTCAATAACTGCGGGAGCCATCATGATTGTTTTCTTATTTGTAGGAAATAAGATCCTTAAGCTGATTGGTGTGGATGTAAATTCCTTTGCTATTGCCGGAGCTTTTGTGATTTTTATCATAGCACTGGAAATGATCCTGGGAATAGAAATCAACAAAACTACTGAAGCAAAGGCGGCTTCCATTGTTCCTATCGCATTTCCGCTGGTTGCTGGAGCAGGAACTTTAACCACTACTTTGTCTCTGAGAGCTGAATTCCATGACATTAATATTATTTTTGGGATTATTCTCAATACAATTTTCGTATATTTGGTGCTGAAATCAGCGAAATGGCTGGAGAATAAAATGGGAGAGGCAACTTTGTCAATCCTTCAGAAAGTTTTCGGAATTATTCTTTTGGCGATTTCCATTAAATTATTTACCGCAAACTTTGCACAATTGGTGCAGAATTATATTAATTTTTAAGAATCATGCAGAAGTTTTATAAAGTATTTTTAGTAGTTTTTGTAGTTTTTACCGCAATTAATGTGTACGCACTAGACTGGAGCACAGATCTTTTATCTGAAGACAATTTGAAGTTTGTATTTTCAATTGCTTCAGCAGTTATCGGCCTTATTGTACTGTATGTATTGCATACATGGAGCCAGATCGGAGTGAAGATAAAAAAATAATTTTAATAGAATACTCCTATATAAAAACCTCTTTCAATCACTTGAAAGAGGTTTTGTTTTATACCTATCATCCTTGTTTTGCAAAAAAGATTCTACTTAAGCTGTGTTTAGGAAATAACCAGATTCTTTAATACTGCCTCAGATTTAAGTTCTGTTTCAGTCCATTCCTTTTCCGGATTGCTTTGTGTTGTAATTCCACCTCCAACGAATACATGAACGGAATCCTGATATAATTTAGCACAGCGGAGATTCACAAAATACTGTACGGTATCATCAGTTTCAATTTTGATATATCCGGCATAGAATTCACGCGGAAATTTTTCAAACTGCTGTATATTTTTTTTGCAGAAATCTTTAGGAATACCGCATACAGCCGGAGTAGGGTGTAGCTCATGAATAATGGTATCCAGATCTTCCGG
Source organism: Chryseobacterium soli (assembly GCF_000737705.1). GTDB lineage: Bacteria > Bacteroidota > Bacteroidia > Flavobacteriales > Weeksellaceae > Chryseobacterium > Chryseobacterium soli. The sequence continues at coordinate 385,276 of NZ_JPRH01000002.1, forward strand.
TTGAATAGTTACTTTGAAATCCGTCCGAAGGTGTTTGATGTTTCCTGAAATATGGTCGTAGGTTTCTGACACTTCTATGTTCTCTGCATACGTTTCCAGAATGTTCCGGATGTAAGAGGAAACAGGTTGTTGTTCTTCAATTTCTTTTTTCGACCAGTCTTCTGAGACCGGCAGCGTACCCGCAAGACTCATGGTTTCGAATTCATGGGTGTTCTTGTTGAATTTCCCCAATACCTCAGAAAAGGCACCCATCCAGGCGTTCTCGCCATCATTAAATAAATATCTGAATGCATTAGGGTAGGCCTGACACATATTTTTGAAACTTTCCTTATAATCGATATGATTAAAATTTTTGAAAATTTTTCGTCTGGAGAGAACTATTTTGGGAAGCTCATTTTCTTTGATCACTTCAATGACTTCCTGCAAAGTCTGAAGATATTCGTCTTTTGATTCTGGATTAAAACGGCTGTCGTCCTTTTTGACTGATTCATTAGTAATGATAACCTGTTCAAACTGAACGGGATCTGCTTCAATAAAATCTCCTTCAAAACTAAGTTGCCTCAGTCCGTCAAATGAATAAAAATTCACATGATCTGTTCCTGGCTTTTGATTGGTTGTATATAGTTTTTCGTTGAAAGGGAGTTTGAAATAAATCATGAGTACGATACTTTTGAAAATCTTTAGTTGGAAATAATACAGGAAATTCCCATGTTGATTTTTCTTTCAGCAAAGGTATTACTAGTCTTAAAAATGTCAAAATCAAATGAGCTGTTTTTTAATGAAATGTTCCCATTTAGTGTGAACTTATTTTAGGGTTAATAAGTCCATAAAAAAAGACTCAATTTTTTGAGTCTTTTTATTGTTTTTATGATCACTGACTATCTATTGATGATATTATTAGTCATTGTTGTATGGTTAATTAAAATACCTTTTTCGTCACGAATTTCAATTTCAGAAACGTGCATGGTTTTTCCTTTTCTGATGAAACGTGCCGTAGCCGTTACGATTCCGTCTTTTTTACTTCTTAGGTGATTGGAATTGATGTTGGTTCCAACTCCATAATATTTAGTTCCGTCAATGAAGATATTGGATAGGCTTGAACCCAGAGTTTCTGCGAGTACACAGCTTGCACCTCCATGCAGAATTCCGAAAGGCTGATGAACCTTTGGCTGTACAGGCATAGTCGCTGTAAGGGTTTCGTTTTCGGTATCGATGTCAATAAATTCTATTTCGAGTGTTTTTGCTAGCGTTATGTCTTCTCCCCAGTTATTTAAAAATATAAGAAGTTCTTCTTTAGTCTGGCCTTTCATCTGTATCAGTGATAATTAATTATAAGTATGATTAATTTAGCTTCTAATTGCTCTCGTTGTCATTTCCTGTACCCATAATATTCGGATTCCAGTTGGCAGGAATTTTTGGACTAATATCGTTTTTGATATAGTAGTCTTCGATTTCTTTCATAATTTCAACAAAAGGGACAGAGGCGATTCTTTCATAAGGAATGGTATATCCTAAATACACTATTTTCCTTTTAAAATCTCCGGCAGCCAGTACAATAGGCACTTTTGCGGCTAACGCCATATGATAAAACCCTTTTCTCCATTTCGGAACCCAGCTCCTGGTACCTTCGGGTGTGATGACTAAACTGAAATCTTCCTTGGCAAACTGCTGAGCAACGAAGTTAACGAGATCATTTTTCTGGGTTCTGTCGATCCCTATTCCTCCTAAGCTTCTAACTACACTGCCATACCATGCTTTAGTATGAGCATCTTTAATGATAATTTTTAAGGGTTTTTCCAAAGACCAGTAGGCTAAATTTCCTAATATGTACTCCATATTATGCGTATGTGGTGCTACCACAAGAATACATCGGTTCAGACTGTTGACATCGCCCTGTAAAACGACCTTCCAACCTATCATTTTCAGCACCAGCTTGCCTATTAGTTTTTTCATAGATCTCTTTTGAATTTAAAATAAAAAAAAGCATAACCAATCTGGTTATACTTTACAAATATATTGAAATATTATCGCTCTTAAAACAAACCGCTGATTAAATCTGCGATCTTCATTACAATTTCTAGTGCAACTTGTACCATGGTTGAGGTGTTTTTTTTATTGATTTGGTTATTAAAATAATAATTATACGAAGGTATGATAATTTTTTAACATAGTAAACAAAATATTCATGTTTTTGTTCTGTTCTGAGAGAAGAAGAGTGTGAATTTCAAACGGTTGTCCTCCATCCACACCTTCTGCCACTCTCTGCAGTTCGTTATTTAGTTTTTATGGAAATTTCGTTTTTTCCTTCTTTGATTTTGATGTCTACGTTCTTGTTCAATTTCTTGATATTGGATTTCATAGAATCAATTACCTGATCCGCTTGTGAGTTGGGAACTTTTTTTCCATTGATGATGATGCTGTCTTTATCATCATTATTGTATTCAATAGTAGAACCGTTAATGGAAATTTTATTCTTTTCGATTCTGATATTCCCTTGTTGATCTCTTTCCTGGTCATCATCGTCGATACCGTCTCCGTTCAGGTCTCCGTCAAAACTGATAGCATCTTTTTTCATTGGAATTACTACCGTATTCTGAGGTACTACCAGCTCATAATTGATACTGTAATCTCTGAATCTGTGAGCGTATGGGTATTTTACATAATTAGGCAGTATGATCTTATTCCCTGAAATTTCTACCGGCACATTAATCTGAAGAGGCATATTATATCCTTTTGCATCCTTTTTAATAACCAGATAAGGTGTTTTGATGTTTGCTTTTCTGGTAACTTCCATATAGATGTAATCTTTTTCAAAAACAGATTGTTTATCCGAATACAGATCGTCCTCATAGCCTATAAAGTTTTGCGGAATAGCGATCTGCTTTACATCAACATATAAACTGTCGGAAGTGGTGTTGATCGCAATCTCTTCAGTATCTTCCTTGTGGCCTTTCAGGAACATTTCCTTTTTTGCCATATTTAATCCGAAGAAAGAACCTAAGGCAATCAAAGCAAGCAATAATGCTCCCAATACCCAGCCAATATTTCTAAGTTTAGTTTTTGGCGAGAATATTTTGATGCTTAACAAGCTGAATAGAATAACAGGAATCAAACTTCCAATAATCATCATCGCTGTTAGCACCTTATCCATTCCATTGTCGTCAAAATAAAAACGAATCTGGTTAGCTCCCGGAAAATCATTGTCCATTCCGAAAAGTCCAACGATGAAAAATGTTCCTACAATGCTTCCTAAAGCCATTAAGGCAAATAGTCCTCCCACTACATATTTGATGATATTCCAGATACCGCTTCCTGCATTGTTGATGTAAGGCTTATTTTCGTTATAAATCTCTCCGACTCTTTGAGTAGATTCGTTTGCAAACTGAACCAGTTTATTAGACTCATCTTTCAAATTATCGAAGTTCATAGGCTTTCCCTTCATTTTCAGGTAATCTGCAGCCGTTTCTGCTTTTGGCAATACGATCCAGAGAATAATGTAAAGTAAAGCAATTAATGAAGAGGAGATAGCCGCTGTAAAGATTCCTAATATGAAAACCCCTAGCCAGATGGCTCTCATAGCGGTAATGTCCATTCCTACATAATGGGCTAAACCTGCACAAACCCCTGCAATTTTCTGTCTTTCAGGATCACGGAATAACTGCTTTTTATCGCTGTATGCCGTTCCCTGGCTGTTAGTATTGCTTTTAGTATTCTTTTCAGAGTAATAGGCTTCTTCCTGTTCTTCAATTTTTTCTGGAGTTCCGATTTGTGCAATAACTCTTTCTACGTCTGAATCATTCACTACTTCACGTTTTCCTAAAGAATCTCTGAAGATTTCAACCATTCTTATTTCTATGTCATGCATTACCTCATCTGCTTCAGAAGCATCCAGAGAGCTTCTCAGTGCATTCAGATAATCGCTGAGCTTTATATATGCGTGTTCTTCTATCGTAAAAGAAAAACCTGCGAGTCCTATTGAGAGTGTCTTGTTCATAGCTTTGTTTTTAAATTTTTTGAGTGATTTGGTTGACAGAATCTGTTAATTCTTTCCAGGTATTTTGCAGTTCGTCCAAAAACAACTTGCCTTTTTCTGTTATTTGGTAATATTTTCTGGGTGGTCCTCCTGTAGATTCTTCCCATCTGTAAGAAAGAAACTCCCCGTTTTTTAATCTGGTTAAAAGAGGGTAGAGGGTTCCTTCCACTACATCCAGTTTTCCTTTTTTCAGTTCATCTATTAAATCGGAAACATACATTTCACGGTTATTTATGAGACTTAAAATACAGAATTCCAGAATTCCTTTTCGCATTTGCGCTTTGGTATTTTCAGTATTCATCTTTTATAAGTTTTGTTGATTAGTGTAATTTTTAGAATCATGACCCCTAGCTAGTTGAGTCTATTCTTATTTTACATTACAAAGATATGTAATTAAAATGGTATTATGCAATACAAAGTAGTGTAAAATTATAAATATAATACATAACTATTTGAAAATCAGTTATATTTTTTTTAAGTGCTACCTTTATAGAATGGAATATTTTGAAAAATTAGGTCAAAATGCTAATAATTTTACCTTTTAAGCTGATGGGTCTTAATGTAACAAGAGCTTTTTTCTTCAACTCTTTCTGATTTGATATAAAAGTGAATTTTTGATAGAATTTACGAACGATAAGAGCCATTTCCATTATGGCAAAATGTTCACCGATACAAAGCCGGGGACCAGCTCCGAAAGGATAATAAGCAAAGTTTTTAGCATTTTCATCTTCAAAACGTTCAGGAATGAAAGAGTCCGGATGTTCCCAATATTTTGGATTTCTATGAAGGCCGCTGATGTAGAGGATGATCAAAGTGCCCTTTGGCCAGGAATATTCCTTAAAATGATCGTCTTCTAACGCTTCCCGATCAATTGCCCAGGCCGGAGAGTGGAGACGCATTCCTTCTTTGATTACATTGACGGTAAAGGATTTCTTCATTAAGTTTTCTGGAGTAAAAACCATTTCTCCTTCGTTTTCTATTTCCTTTTTTATTTTTTCTTCAGCTTTTGGATTTTGACTGATTTCAAAGAAGATAAAGCTCAAAGCATTAGCCGTTGTTTCATGACCTGCAATAAAAAGAATGAGCATTTCATCAACGAGCTGTTCATCGGACATGGGAAGCTGCGTGTCTTCGTATCTCGTTTGAATAAGCATATCCAGCAGATCATTTTTTTCCTCTTCCGAAGCTCTTCTTTTATCTAGAATACTTTGAATAATAGCTTTTGCTGCTTTACTTTTTTCAATGTTTTTATCAATTACGCCAAAGATATTCAATATACTGGTGTAAAAAGGTAGACGAACTTCTTTGGTGAACACTTCCTGTATTTCTGTAATGATTTTACTTAATTCGCCCACGGTATTTTCGTCAACATCAGAACTAAAAAGTGTTTTAGCAACAATGTTAAAGGCAAGAGAATGAAAAAAATCATACAGATCTACATCATGCTCGGTCTTGAATACTTCTAGAGAGGTATCAATCTCTTCTTCCATAATGGAAACCAGATTGGCAATTTTCACCTTACTGAACCCAGGCTGAATCAGTCTTCTTTGTCGTAACCAGTCTTTTCCATTGTTTGTCAATAAGCCTTTTCCGAGGTATTTGCTTAATGTGACAGATTGTATTTCTGATTTTTGATAATTTTTGTGATTCTGTTTTAAAATATATTCAACGAATTCTTTATCCTGGGAAAAAATAAAATTTTTATCGGTGAAACTTGCTTTGATATAATAATTATCACCTAAAGACTGATGGTTTCCGCTGATAACTTCTAACGGGTGATTAAGGCCTTTAAACAAGGAGTATACCTTTCTTTTTCCTGTAATTTCTGGCGGATAATTAAACTCTGAATTCATCTTGTATATTTCTATTAAAAATACAATTAATCTTTTATATAAATTAACTTTGAAATCAAAACCCTTATTTTTGTAATGTTGAGTTGAAATAATTACTTACAATAGTATAAATTAAAATATACGTATGACACATTACAGATTTTTATTACCATTTATGTTTTTGGGAGTCGTTGTTTGGGGACAAAATCATTTTGAAGTAAACGCTTCTTCAAAAAAATATAATGTCATAATCAACGTTGAAAATTGCGATACCGATCAGTGTAAAGGAAAGGCCACAATTGATTTATTGGATAAAAACAATAAAAAAATCCAGTCTCTTATCTCAGAAGATCTGGTTTTTAGGATCAATGAAAATCAAAAACCAGTCTCCGGAACGAATATTCGGCTGGATGCAGATCAAAGTCCCTTAGTTTTTGGGGATTTTAATTTTGACGGAACCGAAGATGTAGCTGTCAGAAACGGAAACATGGGTAATTACGGAAGTGCTTCTCATGATGTCTATGTATTCAATTCTACAAAAAAACAATTTGTGCTCAGTAAAGGACTTACCGAACTCGCGACGGTAAATATGGATATGTTTGAAACTGATGCGAAACGCAAACGCCTCATTGCTTACGGGAAATCAGGATGCTGCAGGATTTTCACTACCGAATACACCGTAATTCCCAATAAAGGCCTGGATAAAGTATTTGAAAAAATAGAAGATACCAGCGAAGAAGAAACTGTACAAGTGACGACCAAAGAAAAAGTAAACAATAAATGGGTTACCAAAACAAAGAAATATACGGTAAAAGAATATTATAAAGGAAAATAAGATGAGAATACAGAAAGAAATTGATTTTATTTTAGCAGTCGATGCTTTAAAAAATGTACAGAGAAGAAATTACAATGCTGATGATTCAAGAAGAGAAAACACGGCTGAACATTCATGGCAGATTATTATTCTGGCACAGATTCTTTTTCCCTATGCGAAAAACAGAGCAGATATTGATTTACTAAGGGTAATACGAATGCTTTCCATTCATGATCTTGTGGAGATTGAAGCAGGTGACACCTTTCTTTTTGATGAAAAAGCGATGATCGGTAAGTTTGAAAGAGAGAAACAATCAGCACAAAATATTTTCGGGATTTTGGATGAACCTTTACGTTCAGAATTTTTTAATTTATGGCTTGAATTTGAAGAAGAGGAAACTCCAGATGCTATTTTTGCCTGTGCTATAGACCGTATTATGCCTTTTATTCTGAATTCCCATACTTCCGGGAAAAGCTGGACCGAAGCTAAAGTAACCGAAAATCAAATCCGGAATATGCTTGAAAATGCCATTACCAGAGCTTCTGATGAAATGGGAGAAGCTTTTCAGTTATTGTTGATCAAAAGCCTGGATACTGAAAAAGTATTGAAATAATTGTAGGAATTTTTTATTCTATATCAGTTTCGGCGGCCAAAGGCCGCCGAAACTGATTCTTAGAATTTATTTTAGAGTGCACTTTTCATACAGGTTTATATAGTATTTTACAGTGACTAAAGGATTATAACATTATTGTTAAATAAATCCTTACAAGATCTGAATAGGCTTTTTAAATTCATCAATCGCCACAAAAGTAAAATCTCCTACAATGGCCTTTTCTCTTTCATAAGAGTACATTTGCTCAGTGTAGATTTCAACATTTACTTTCATACTCGTTTTTCCTACGTGGGATACCTTTCCGATCAGCTCCACAATAGTTCCTGCAGGAATCGGTTTTTTAAAATCTATTTTATCGCTGCTTACTGTTACCACTCTTTTTCTTGCAAAACGGGTGGCGGTGATGAAGGCTACTTCATCCATTAGCTGCATGGCAGTACCTCCAAAAAGAGTATCGTAGTGATTCGTTGTGTTGGGGAAAACCGCTTTAAAAATTCTGGTTTCGGATGCTTCAATTCTTTCTTCTGTAGTCATATTCATTATTAATTAATGCAGAATGAACAGTATCGGGACAAACAGAATATAGACAGGAATAATGAAATCCCTGAACAATCCATCAGACCAATAAACTTCAAACCGCGAAAGTTTCTTGTATAACGAAAGAGGCAGGTCTCCTGACTTGTAACATCCTGATCTCCTTCCCATGGCGTGCACAGTGGATTTTTTGATCAAGACTTTAGTTACTTACAGTTGCGCGACAGTCCGTGATTTTCACACAGTTCCCTTTTAATCTGCGGTTAAGCAGAACCCATTTCTATGATGAATAAGCATGATGCTTTTCAGTGGCAAAAATAAGAATAATAAGAATATAACGAAGTATTATTCCGGACTTTTATAAATAATCTGGCTGATGACTCTTCCTTCTTTGATGGTCCAAAGTGAAGTATACCTGTTTTCTCCGGTTCCATTAATCATATACAAAAAGATATGATCGTTGTCCAGTGCGGTTACTCCGACATTATTGAAATCCATGGTTGGCATAAACATATTTTTGATGGCCTCCCGTACAAAAACAGAACCTCGGCCCGGTTGCTGAACCCTTATGGATTTGATTTCCGTCATTCCTTCAGGAAGTTCGTTGCTGATTCCCCATGGTTTTACTTTATCAATCGTAAGAATATTTCCGTTGGCATCTTTCTCCTGTTTACGGTAGCCGGCATTCGAAGGATATACATCGATGACTACTTTACTTCTTTGCGCAGTCGGTATTTTCGGATTGCTATTGTCTACAAAAATGAGTGATCTTCCGTTTTTGGATTTTGAAGGGGTGTATTGAGGCAGCTGGTCTATAAAAGCAATACGTTCTTTATTCACCATACCTTCTTTGTCGAGATCCTCATACCGTACAAAAGGCTTGTCAGCATCCTGTTTTTCAGGATATTTAATCCATATCCATTCCGTTTCTCCCGGAGCTGGTTTTACATATACAAAAACATCCCCTTTGCGCATACGGATCTTGTCTACAATTTTTCTGTAGTTATCTTTATGAACACGTACGTTGGCATATCCTTCTTCAGCTTTTACTACTCCAAAAGGAACTTTTTGCTGGCCTTTGACTGAAGCCAAAGAAAAAACACTGAAAATGGATACACAGAATGCTTTGTTTACAGAAATCATCATGAAAAATTTTTGACTCTTCAAATATATAAATTAAATGCTTTTCGGTAGGTATCTAAATCATAATTCTAATGCCATATTTGAAAGGATAATCTGAAAAGTTAAGATAATGATGCAATTTCTGATTTTATGATAATAAATTAACAAAATTCAATTTAAGTATAATATTTCACTAAAAAGTGTGGTTATATTTGGATTTTAAACTATTTTTCAGAAAAATTTATAACCATCGAAAACTATGAGAAAAAATCTACTCTATCTTTTCCTTTTATTACCGGTAATGACACATCTTCAGGCCAAAACTGTAGCTGATAAAATTTGTGTTGAAAAATCATTTACTGCTCCTACAAATGTTGCCGTATCGAATATTTCCACGAGCGCTGGAAAAGTAACCTGGGATCCTGTTCCCGGTTCCACGGATTATATGATAAGATACAGACCCGGTGGGGTTGGTGCCTGGGCTTCCATACAGGTAATCAATAATACTCAATATACCTTGGCAGGTCTTCAGTCATGCACAGCTTATGAAGTTCAGGTTATTGATGTCATTTCAGGAGGTAATTCAGGTTCTGTTATTTTTTCAACCTATTTAAATTACTGTACAGCAGCTTCTTCAGACACCAGTGTGATGCATATTTCTAATGTAACGGTTATTCCTTCCGCAGGACTTCCGCAGATGATCAGTAATTCCGGTGCCTCTAACTATACAGATTACAGGAGTGATCCTACGCGCCAAATACAGTTCGAACTGGGGACTGCTAATAATAAACTTTCTGTCAGTCAGACCTGGTCCGCTGGTGTTCCAACGCCAGCTGCAGTTCGGGCATGGATAGATTTTAATGGCAATGGAATTTTTGAGTCTTCCGAAGCTTTACTGTTGACCAATTTGAGTACAACATCTACTGTTACTTCTACATTTAATATTCCAGCATTGTCTGTCATTTCAACCATTTCACCTTGTGGAGTTACCATGAGGGTAATTTCCAGTCAGACTGTTAGTATTCCTTCATGTGGTACATTTATGTATGGAGAGGTAGAAGATTATGGGGTAATACTTAAAAGCCATACGCTTGCCGTAGAAGAAACCGCTGCATTCAAAGAGATAATAACCATATCTCCTAATCCTGCTTCAGATGTTGTCCATATTTCCGGGGTCAGTTCGCAAGCAGATTTTGAAATCTTTACGGCGGCAGGACAAAAAGCGATGGAAGGAAAAACTTCTGATGGTACAATTAGGATCAGCCATCTTGCAAAAGGAGTTTACTTTATCCAGATTAAAAATAAAGAAAATCTTAAACGATTAAAATTGATTAAAAAATAACAATAAAAGCGCTGATTCATCAGCGCTTTTTGTTTATAAAATAGTTTGTAAACCATTAAATCCTTTCCAGTTCATCAGCATTAATCGTGGTTTTGAATGTTCCATAATTCACGATAACTTTATTCTTTGAGATCTTTTCTATGGTTCCCACACTGGTGCTTCCCGTAATACGTACCCGTTGGCCGATTTTCATCCAGATTTCACGGTCGCTTTTACGTTTTTCTTCAATCTTTTCGTTGGTTTCGGCAATCTTTTCAATGACGTCTTCTTTCTTCAGCTGCTGAGTGATTTTCCTTTTTACCACCTGCATGCGTTTCGTTTCATCTTTATCGGCACCTACTTTACGGAATTTTTCCTGTTCCAACAGTTTTACAAAATCTTTGACCACATCTTTTCGGGATTTCCCTTTTACATAGCTGTCAATAAAAGTTTCGATCTTATTTCCGAACTGAAGTTTGCGGTGTTCATCCTCATACAGCTTTTGAAAGCTGAACAGTTTTTGTTGAAGCTGCTCGTTAAGTTTTTGGAGATTATCTCGCTTGTCTTCCACAGATTCTTTTCGTTCCGCAAGATCCGTTTTCAGTTTTTCAACCTCATATTTTTCCTGCTGAAGTTTTACAATCGTTTTATCCAGATTCACGATGTCGTGTTCTACTTTTTTCTTTGCAGAATGAATAATAAATCTTGGGATTTTATTCTTCTCAGCAACCTCAAACGTAAATGAACTTCCTGCCTGTCCCACTTCAAGTTTATACAATGGTTCCAATGTTTCCTCGTTAAACAGCATTGCAGCATTTTCAGCATTTGGAAGTTGTTCTATTACGAGTTTGATATTGGTATAATGCGTGGTAATGATGGAGAAACTTTTCTTGTCGTAGAAAAATTCAAGGAAACTTTCTGCGAGGGCACCACCCAATTCAGGATCAGAACCTGTTCCGAATTCATCGATCAGTAACAGCGTATCAGCATCCGATTCACGGATGATTCCTGCCATTTTCTTCAATCTTGAAGAATAAGTGGAAAGATGGTTTTCGATCGATTGGTTATCCCCAATGTCCGTCATTATTTTCTTAAAGAAAAACATTTCAGATTTTGGATGTACAGGAACTAAAAGGCCACTCTGGATCATCAGCTGCAACAATCCGACTGTTTTTAGCGTGATTGATTTTCCACCCGCATTCGGCCCAGAAATACAGATAATCCTGTTATGATCCGTCAATGTCAGACTTTGCGGGAAAATCGTTTTGTTTTCCACTTTATTTCTCAGCCATAACAAAGGATGATAGGCATCTTTTAACCGCAGCGTTTTATGACGGTTGATCTTGGGTAAAATCCCATTAATCATCTCTGCAAATTTGGCTTTGGCTCTCGTAAGGTCAAGATCAAAAATATATTTCTGATATTTCCATAGCTGAGGCTGGAACTCCGATAATTCTGCCGTAAGATTTCTCAGAATTTTATCAATTTCTTTCTTTTCCTCCTCCTGATCTTCACGAAGTTTGAAATAGTGTTTTACCACGCTGTCCGGTTGGATATACGTGATAGAACCTGTTTTAGAAAGTCCGAGCACTCTTCCCGGAACTCTTTTTTTGTAGGCAGATTTTACTGCTAAAACCCTTTGATCTTCAATAATACTTTCCCGGATATCATCCAGAAAATCACTCTGTCCATAATTAAATAAAACACGGTTGAAATTTTCCTGAATGGCTTTTTTAGCCTGCTGGATTTCTGCTCTCAATGTTTTTAAAATGGGGGAAGCTTCACTTTTTACCTCACCAAAACGGTTAAAGACCTTATCAACCTTATCAATGATTTCTTTTCTGAATTCCAGTACCGCTGCATCTCCCATTAAATTAGGGAAGGTGTCCGGCATGGTTGGGAAAAACTTCTTCAGTTTTCCTATTTGTTCCGTGATGGTTTTTATTCTGATGAAAGCATTATTTTCAAGACGGTAATTCTCGATCAGCATTAGCTTCAGCTCACTTTCGATATCTTCATATTCATCAAACGGAATCGCATTTGAACTTTCAAAACTCGACAGATATTCGGACGTTTTTTTCAATGAAAGTTCTGCCTCGTCAATTTCCATGGGACGAAGTTGAAGAATTTTTTCTCTCGTTTTCGGAGAATAGGCCAAAGGAGAAATTTCCGCGAGCAATTGCGGAAACTCTAATTCGTTTAAATCTTCTTTATTTATATACACAATGCAAATTTAGTGAGAAAATTATGAATGCAATAATTTGAAATTGAGATAATCTTTGAATGTGATGGTTTTAGTACATTTGAAATATGAAAATAGAAACAGACCGTTTGATTTTAAAAGAAATTAATGAAAGCTATGTTGAAGATATTTTACGGATTCGAAGCAATGAAGTGATCAATCAATTTGTTCAGAGAAATTCTCCGAAAAATAATTACGATGCCCTGCAGTTTATTTTGACCATTAAAGAAAGAACCAGAAATAAGGAGACTTTTTATTGGGGAATTTCTTTAAAAGACCAGCCGAATCTTATCGGAACTATTTGTCTTTGGAAATTTACCGAAGACAGAATACAAGCAGAAGTAGGATATGAATTATTACCTGAGTATCACAGAAAAGGAATTATGTCGGAAGCATTGGCTGCGGTTTTACATTTTGCTTTTAATACTTTACAATTGCAGGAAATTGTTGCAATGACCAATAAGTTCAATGAAAATTCGAAAGGACTTCTTCTAAAGCATCAATTTGTGTTGGAAGAGGGGAGGAAGGATGAAGGTTTTCCTGATAATATTATTTTTAGTTTGAATAAAAACGTATAATTTTGTTATTTGTAAGTGAGTTTATTAAATCTATTACTGTAAAAATGGCAAAAATAATTATCAATCGCTCATCAGAATATTCAAACAAACTGAGATCAATCGGAATTTATTTGGATGATAAAAAAATAGGAGATATTGCGGATGGTGAATCCAAGGAATTTGAGATTGAGGAAGGAGAACATAGATTAAGAGCTAAGATTGATTGGTGCCGTTCGAATCCGATTAATTTAAAAATAAATTCTGATGAAACTTTAAGGTTTAATTTAAGTGGGAGAAATCCATTTTTGGCATTATTTTATATCACATTTGGAAAAGATCAATATTTAGAATTGATACCTATAAATTAAATATTTTCAAATTATCAAATCAATACGCATGACCTGGACCGATATTTTAGCTCCCATAAAAAGCACCGAATATTTTACCACCCTGTGGGAAAAAGTAAAGCATGAATACGCAACCACAAAAGTTTTCCCTCCTAAAAATCAGATTTTCAGAGCGCTGGAGATTACTCCTTTTGATGATATTGAAGTCGTAATCATCGGGCAGGATCCTTATCATAATGATTTTCAAGCCAATGGATTGTGTTTTTCTGTTTCTGAACAGGTAACCGCACCTCCTTCTCTTAAAAATATTTTTATTGAACTGAAAGATGATGTTGGAGTCGTAAGAACTTCCAAAGAACTTGACGATTGGGGGAAACAAGGAGTTTTGTTATTGAATGCTACCTTAACAGTGCGTGCCCATACACCCAATTCCCACAAAGATCTCGGTTGGGAAACATTTACCAATTTTATCATTAAAGAAATTTCCGATAAAAAAGAAAATGTAGTTTTCGTTTTGTGGGGAGCTTTTGCACAGAAAAAAGCTGAATTCATTGATCCGGCTAAGCATTTTATTATTAAATCGGCGCACCCGTCACCATTTTCTGTATACAGAGGATTTTTCGGAAGCAAACCTTTTTCAAAAATTAATGAATATCTGATTTCAAAAGGAAAGAAACCTATTTCGTGGTAGATCCTTTTTGCATATCTTCCTTGCTGATGATGATTCCGATTCTGTACTTTCCCTGAAGAGCTTTTGAGTCTTTTTCGGAAGTAGGATAGGGCGTTACTTCTGCCAATGAAATGGTATATCCGTTAAAATATTCTGACTGATGATAATTTCGATCAGCTTTTTCTATGGTGGAAAGGGATAATGTCGTAGGTCTTGTTGCCACTCCCATTACTTCTACCTGTGCTACCGCAGCACCTATCCATATACAGTTGACGCCTTGAGGACAGCGGCTGTCCTCAGATATCCCCTTAAAGGTGACATTCATGTCATATTCTTTGAGGAATTTGTTTTCCCCTTCGTTAAAGTAAATCACATTTATTTTGTTCTGAGCAGTTTTTGTTGGATGGGAATTATTATGGGTAACAGGTACTCCGGTGGCATTTTTAGCTTCCTTTTGAGCATTACAGTTAGCCAGAGTTAATAACCCGAGGCTGATTAATAGGGTTTTATGTAGCATAATTTTCTTTTTTAAATGAGACCAATCATATTGAGTACTACCACCAAAAACATTGCCACTCCAACCACAAGGCTGAATCCTGTCCCGTAAATAAAGCCAATAAAGGCTCCTTTGGTAGATTTCAGGGCTTTATTCATGTCTTTGCTGTCGTGAAGAAGTTCTCCGATGAAAACTCCGGCAAACATTCCGATTAAAAATCCTAGCGGAATAGGAAGAAACATTCCGACGATAGTTCCGACAATAGAACCAATACTTCCCCAGCGCGTTCCGCCATACTTTTGATTGGTTTTAGCAGGAATTACATAACTTAAAATGATAGAAACTGCCGTAAGAATCCCAAATGCCCAGATGTAGATCATAGGCAGATCGGCATCAGTCCCGAATTTATAAATCAACAATCCGCAGATGCTTAATAATAGGCCCGGTAAAACGGGCAGAAATGTTCCCAGCATTCCCAGGAACAGTAAAATAAGACAGAGAAGATTAATAAGTGCAGTGTCCATTCTTAAAATATATACATGCAAGATAAAAAAAAGTGGCCTTAAAAAAGCCACCTTTCAGTTTAAGTTAAAAATTTTATTATAAGTTTAAGATTACATATTGCAGAATTACGCCCGCATTTCCAATGTTTCCTGAAGCATGATTATGGAAAGAAGTGTAATAAATATATCCGCTGTTTGAAGACCCTGAGCAAGGTCCTACTGTTGCGCCCAATGCTACCAGATAAGGAACCAATACCTGAGGAACTGAAATACTAACCTGAATATTTCCCGGCAGTGTAATGCAAACCGTTACAAATGTTGATGTTGGAGCATTTCCTATCGGAGTAGTCGCAGCACCTGTGGTTGTAAAATGATTGGTTCTGATCATCAAGGCACTGTTTGAAGTATCTTTAACTAATACCTCCCAATAATTGGGATCATAGTTTGTAATTCTCTGCCACGCTCCCAGATCAAAATCGATGTTAAATGAAGTAAATCCTAATGCTGAAGAAAGCGCTGTATTGGTTACTACTGCCGGAACAATGCCCTGGCTTCCCTGATTCATAGAGCAGAGTTTTGTGTCCGGAACAAATCCACCTGCAGGTGAACAGTTGGAAGTATTGTCTGTACCACCTACTAAATAAGCAACATCCCAGTCTGAAGCATAAATACTTCCGCCGTTAGCAACAAAAGTGGCTAAATTGGCATCAATTGCAGGATAAAGTGATTGATTTACATAATAATTTCTTGAGCCGCAATTAAGAAAAATAATATCATACTGTGAGATCGTCGTTAAATTCGCAAGATCGTTATTGGTAATTGCTGTAGCAGTATACCCCAAAGTCTGAATGATATCTTCGATTTTATCATACGATCCTTTTACATAAGCAATTTTTGCAACCTGGTTCAGTTTGGTTTGAGTCGTTGTTAGATTTACAGTTGAATTATCCTTTACACTCGCGGAAATTTCAGAGCGGAAGTTGCTGCCATTCCCTGTTTGAATATGAATGGTGCGATTTCCAACCGGAGCTTCCAACGTAAAGTTACCGTCTGCATCAGAAGTGGTGTAGTAGATTTTATACTTGTCATCAAAAGTGAAAACGGAAGCACCTCCAATAGGTTTGGCGCCGTTTTGTGATATCACTGTTCCGGTAAGTTTTCCGGTTTTTATCACCGCCGGACCTATATTTTCGGAAACTATTGCAGGATCTTCACCTCCTGTACAATTCGTTAAAAGTGTGAATACACACAACAAAATAAATAAGTAGTGTTTTCTCATATCTAATTGATTTTGGTTTGTTTAGTTTTAACCAAATTTAATAAATAATTAAATATAAAATCATAAAATGTGATAAACTTTTAATATTATTTATTTTGTTTACTGATTTTTGGCGAATTTTCCATTTATTCATCAAAGTTTAAGAGGATTTCATAATTTTCAATAAATAATAAAAAAAGAAATCATTTTGGGATGAAAATTGATGGTTAAGTTTTAATTAAAACCAACGTTAATTTCCTAAATTTGCTGTACATGAAAGACGAACTACAAGATACCAAAGATTTTTTGCAGGATATAAGTGACAAGATCCATTATTTCGTCAGAGATAATGTGCCGAGTGATTTGGCATTGACCTGTCAGATTATCCTTAAGTTCGTATTTTTAGCAGGACTGGTTTATCTGTTGGATTTTCTTTTTAAAATTCTGGTCAATACCGTTTTTAAATATTTTTTTGACAAAGAAAAATTTCCGGTTTTAAAATCAATCTATCAATCAAGAATAACGAATTCCATTGTTCATCTGGGAGCATTGAGTTTTGCAGAAACTGCGTTGCGGTCTGTATTCTGGAGACATCCTAAAAGTTTTGAATTTTTAGGCGTAATCGTAAGCGTAGCTATTATTTTTGTTATCGCAGGTATGTTATTCAGGGCATTAACCGCGTTGAGGAACTATTTTGTCATCAAGCAGGATTACTATAAGATAATGGCATTAAACGCTATTTCAGAATCGGTTAAGATTTTTGGAATCTTTATCCTTACCGTAGTGGGAATCTGTGTGATTTTTGGCATCAAGGGCGGAACCATTTTAGGAAGTCTGGGAGCTATAACGGCTGTTCTGGTCCTGGTTTTCAGAGATACTATTCTGGGGTTTGTTACCGGTCTTCACGTTGCTACTTCCAAAAGCATGAAAGTAGGGGATTGGATTGGTATTCCTAAATATAATATAGAAGGAAATATTTCTGATATAAGTCTTTTAACTACGAAAATCACCAATTTCGATAAAACGGTTTCCACGATTCCAACCTATGATTTGCTGACTACTGAAATAAAAAACCTTCAGATTATGTCTGAATCCAATACCCGCAGAATTAAAAAATCTATTTATTTTAATATCAATTCCTTTAAATTTTTAGATGATGAAGAAATTGAGCGGTTGAAAGATATTAATCTGATTTCCGAATATCTGGAGGGGAAAAGTATTGAGATCAGAAAAGAAAAAGAAAAGCTGGCCCATAAGGATAAGATTGTGAATGGAAGACAGCTAACGAATATTGGAGTTTTCAGATATTATGCCCAGAAATATATAGAAAATGATCCTGATGTAGAAAAAAAAGGAGTCATGATGGTGCGTCAGCTGGATATAACTCCTCAGGGATTGCCGTTGGAAATTTATTGTTTTGCCAATGATTCCAAATGGGAACGTTTTGAACAGATCCAGGCGGATATTTTCGACCATTTACTGGTCGCTTCCAAAGAATTTGATCTGCAGGTAATGCAGGTGAGTGTAAAAGTATAAAGAGCAGGAAGCTGGTCGTCAGAAGCAGGAAGATTCCTTGTCTACTCATGAGCGTTTTCAATAATAAATAATTAAAATAAATGAGTAGATTGAAATTAGAAGTCTGTAATGAAAATTTCTGTTTTAATCTTCCATCTTACATTAATATCATCTTAAATAACAATGACAAAACTAAGCGTAAACATCAATAAAATTGCGACAATACGTAATGCGAGAGGAGGCGAAACGCCAAGCGTAACAGAGGCTGCCGTAAAAATTCAGGAATTTGGAGGGCAGGGAATTACCATTCACCCAAGACCCGATGAAAGACATATCACAAGAAAAGATGTTTATGACCTGAAGCCGTTGGTGACAACAGAATTTAATATTGAAGGAAATCCACACCGTCAGTTTATCGATATGGTCCTGGAAGTAAAACCTGAACAGGTAACACTGGTTCCGGATGCTGATGACGCCATTACCTCCAATGCAGGCTGGGATACCAAGAAGCAGTATGATTTTCTTGTAGATGTGATTGCTGAATTTAAAAATGCCGGCATCCGTACCTCCATTTTTCTTGATCCAAACCCGGAATTGGTGGAATATGCAGCCAAAACTGGTGCCGACAGAATTGAGCTGTACACTGAAGCCTATGCAAAAAATTATCTGATCAATAAAGAACAGGCCATTCAACCTTATTATGATACAGCGGTAGTGGCGTCAGAATTCGGATTGGGAATCAATGCAGGACATGATCTGAGCCTTGAAAATTTACAATATTTTGCTCAGCATATTCCAAATCTGTTGGAAGTTTCTATTGGCCACGCATTGGTTTCTGAAGCATTATATATGGGACTGGAAAATACGGTTCAGGCGTATTTGAAGAGATTGGCAAAATGGTAGGATAGACTTCATTGTTAGATTTCAGACATCAGACATCAGACATCAGACATCAGATATTAGATTGAAATGCTGATATTTGACTAGCACCCGTTACATGGGTTATATGAAATCTAGTATCTAATATCTGATATCTAGCATTTAGCATCTGAAATCTTATCAACTAAAAAAGAAAATTATGGAAATTTTAAATTCAAAAATATTTGGCGAAAATGTATCGTCAACACCGCTTTTGGTATTTCACGGATTATTTGGAATGCTGGATAACTGGGGAAGTTTTGGAAAAGACATGGGAGAATACCTTCCCGTTCACCTTATTGACCTTAGAAACCATGGAAGAAGCTTTCATTCCGAAAGTATGTCACATGATGACCTGGCCAATGATATAGCTAATTATATGGATCATTACGGAATGGAGAAAGCTTATGTTTTAGGACATTCCTTAGGCGGAAAGGCCGTAATGCAGTTTGCAATACAATATCCAGAAAAAGTAGAAAAATTGATTGTCGTGGACATCTCTCCGAAAGCCTATCCACCACATCATCAAGGGATTATTAAAGCACTGGAAAGCGTAGATTTTAATACCGTTAGTTCAAGAAATGAAGTAGAAGCTGTTTTGAACCAATATATTCCTGAAAAATCGACGATCCAGTTTTTAACTAAAAACTTATACTGGGACGATCAGAAAAAACTGAACTGGAGATTCAACCTTGCAACCTTATCTGAAAAATATAACGAATTCGTTTCTAATGCTATAAAATTCGGTGTTTTTGAAGGGGATACACTGTTTATTTCAGGAGAGAAATCCAATTATATTCTGCCACAGGATGAATATGCCATCAAGCAGCAGTTTCCAAAGGCAAAAATCGTAACGGTGAAAAATGCAGCGCATTGGGTTCAGGCGGATAATCCGGTGGATTTTGCGGCTGTTGTTAAAGATTTTTTAGGTTTGGATTAAATTCATCCTTTGATTTTTATGTTTTTGTTAAAATTTTATTAAAACGGATATTTATTTCTCCACATGTTGAAAATTTTGTATTTTAGTTTTGCCAAAAAATTAAAAATAGTAACATATGGAAAAGAAAAATTCAAAAAAACCTTTCTTTGCTTCATTTTTAGAGAAACAAATTCAGGATCCGGAGAAAATTCAGGGAGGTGGGATTACAACACCTGCCACTGATATCGTTACTTCACTTGCAAAAGATACCGTAACGACTTCTCCCACATTTGACAATGCAACTTTACCTACAAAAGATAATTTGGTGACTTTAAAATACCCCTCTGATAACGATGAGGCATTAGATTTAGACTAATCAACAAATCATATATAAAATCAAATTCAAACTAATACAACATCATGAACAACAAAAAATCTCAAAAAAAACCATTTTTTGCATCGTTTCTAGAAAAGCAACTTAAAGATGGACAGAGTGTAAAAGGAGGAGTAATGACTGCGGTTACCTTAGATGCACCTACAACATCTGTACTTAAAGACGATGTTACCGGCCCGGGTGGAGATCAGGTAACAATGAAATACCCGTCTGACAGCGATGAAGCTGGATACGAAGTATAAGTAAATCATTAAGTAAAACCAAACAAACTAAAAACGTTATGAAAAACAAAAAATCTCAAAAAAAACCTTTCTTCGCATCATTTCTTGAAAAACAAGTGAAAGATGGACAGGCAGTAACAGGAGGAGCTATCACTTCAGTTCTTGTTGACTCGCCTACCACATCCATCCTTAGAGATAGTGCTACCACTCAAAGCAACGATCAGGTAACGATGAAATATCCTTCTGACAGTGATGAAGCTGGAGAACTTAGCTAACAATCAACACCATACTAATTCACCCAAAATAAAATTATTATGAAAAACAAGAATTCACAAAAGAAACCGTTTTTTGCTTCATTTCTGGAAAAACAACTTAAAGATCCTCAAAAGGTAAAAGGAGGAACAGATATTATTACAATTCCTGAACGAGACGCTGTTACAAAACCTCAGATCGATTCAGTAACATCTCCAAAAGATGATCTGGCTCATACCATGAAATATCCATCTGACGGAGATGATTATTCTCCAACAGTGTAGAAATGAGTTGTTTTTATCCATTAGAAACATATTAACAAAATCATATCGAAAGGAAACTTAATCTCTAAGTTTCCTTTTTTAATAAAAACAGGCAAATGATTCTTTGTATTACCCATTCCAAGGATTTTTACAACATCGATATCTTTTTTGAATATCTTACCGCCAAGAATATTCCTTATTTCCGGCTGAATTCGGATCGTCTCAACCACCTTCAGAAGATCAGTGTGAATGAAGACTCATTTCAGCTTACCGATGAATTGGGCAATACCCTGCATTCAAAAGATGTACAAGGTGTATGGCACAGGAAAGCCTGGAAAATAGAAATACCCGAAGAACTGGACGAAGATTACGAAAAAATTTTTCTGAAAGAATATGGCAGCCTCCGGTATAACCTTTTTACCGTGTTGGAAAACGTTCCATGGATCAATCCATTCGAGAACGAAATGAAAACCGACGGAAATAAATTATACCAGTTAAAAATAGCACAGAAGCATAACCTGACTATTCCCAAAACCATTTTTTCCAATGATCAGGAAGCCATTACTGCATTTTTCCATGAATACTGTAACGGAAAAGCTGTTGCCAAACTTCACGGGGTAATCTCCAAATCAATGGATGGAGAAAATATGCTTTCCACAACGCTTATTGAAGAAAGCAGCCTGGAACATCTTTCGGATATTGCTTACTGTCCCATGATTTTTCAGCCGTATATTGATAAAGAATATGAACTGAGAATTGTCTATGTAGATGGAGAATTTTTTACAGGACAAATCAATAACAGCGAAAATACAGATTGGAGAGTTGTCCAGGGTGGATATTTCTGGTCAGCATATGAACTGCCGGAAGATATCAAAACAGGGTTAACTTTGATGATGAAGGAAATGGGTCTCTATATCGGAGCCATAGATATGATAAAAGGGCGCGACGGAATCTATTATTTTCTTGAAGTAAATCCACAGGGAGAATGGGGAATGCTGCAGAAAGAACTGAATTTTCCGATTGCACAAAGAATTGCCGACAACCTTATAAAAAGAATACCTATCCATGAACAATAAAATTTTAATAATTACCCATACTGAAGATAATTTTTCCATTGAAAAAGTAACGGAATATGTTGAAAAAAACGGCTTTGAGGTCATCCGTTTTGATGTAGATCTCTATCCGCTGCAAAACAAGCTGTCCACTATTTTTGAAAACGGAAGTTGGGTAAGCATTCTGGAAACCCCTGAAACCAAATACCGCCTTGATGATATCGCTGCAGTATGGTATAGAAGAGCATACAATATCGGCCGGGGACTGAAAGAAGAATTGGATGCTAAATTCTATGGAGCTGCCATGGGAGAAATCCGTAATACGCTTTTTGGGTTTTTAGAATCTATTGATGCTTATTCCCTTGGTAAGCCGGGCGTTTACAGAAGATTGGACAGTAAAGAGGAACAGCTTAAAATTGCAGATAAAATAGGACTTAAAATTCCTGAAACCTGTCTTACCAACAATCCTGAAGATGCCAGACAGTTCATTATTAAGCACAAAAATGTCGTAGCGAAAATGCAGACCGGTTTTGCTATTTATGAAGACGGTGTAGAAAGTGTGGTGTTCACGAATGTAATCGGGGAAGATAAACTGGAAGAATTAGATTCTTTACTCTATTGCCCGATGCAGTTTCAGAAAAAAATTGAAAAGAAAAAAGAGCTTCGTATCACCGTAGTTGGTCAGGATGTATATGCATTCGAAATCGATTCTCAGCAGTTTGAAGATGCAAAAGTAGACTGGAGAAAAGATGGAGTAAACCTTATCGATAAATGGGTGAGAACCGAGCTTCCTGCAGACGTTGAAACAAAAATATTAGAGCTTCTGAATGTCTATAATGTAGATTACGGAGCTATAGACATGATTGTTTCTCCGGAAGATGATTATTATTTCATTGAAATTAATGCCGCCGGTGAGTTTTTCTGGCTGGATAATCTTACCGAAGACAACCTGATCTCTAAAAGTATTGCCGATGTTTTATGTGATAAAGCACCGAGAAGAAATAATATGGTTTTAGCTTAAAAAACATAACTGTACATAATTCAATCAAGAACGGGCTAAAGCCCGTTTTTTGTTTGATAACGGTAAATGGCTTTCACCGGAAAATATTCGTGTAAAGGAGAAATGTAAAAGTGATGGTTGAAAACTTTTGTAGAAAATTGAAGCAGATTCTCCTTTAAAAATCGCAAATTTGCAGAGGTTTTTTGAAGGCATATTGTACTGGAAATGTAGAATTGCCGAATAAAAAATATTGTCATAATTTAGTCAACAATCAGGTAGAAATATATATTGATGGTTTTTGTAACGGGTGCAACCGGAATTTTGGGCAGAGTAATCGTTTTAGAGCTTCTTAAAAAAGGCAAAAATGTACGTGCTTCCAAGAGACCTGCAAGCAATTTAAACGAAGTAAAAGATTCATTCCGGTTTTATACGGAAAATCCAGACGATTTTTTTAATAAAATTGAATGGGTGGATATCGATTTTGAGGATATTGATTCTTTACAACACGCTTTGAACGGAGTAGAAGAGGTGTATCACTGTGCGGCAAAAGTAAGCTTTCATCCGAAAGATGAAAAAGAAATGTACCATACGAACATTAAAGGGACCGAAAACCTTTTATTTGCCTGTGAAGGATCAGGAGTCAAAAAATTTCTGCATGTAAGTTCTGTAGCGGTTTTAGACGGTTTTAATGAAAAAGGAGAATTAGATGAAGAGTCTGATTTTAATCCTAAAATAGAACATCCTGCCTATGCTATTTCCAAACATTTATCCGAAATGGAAGTCTGGAGGGCTTCTGCTGAAGGATTGAATACCATAATTATCAATCCGGGAATCATCATTGGAAGCGGAAACTGGAACCAGAGCAGCGGAGAACTTTTCAGTACGTTTGAAGACAATAATTTCACATTTTCAGGCGGTTCGAGCTACGTAGATGTAAGAGATGTAGCAGCAATTGCCATAGAGCTGATGGAAAAAAATACCTTCGGAGAACGTTTTATCCTGGTGGCCGATAACAAAAGATATGCAGCCGTAGGAGAGCAGATCAGAAAAAGATTAGGGTTAAAAAATGCCAGAATTTTGTCTAACACAGAGCTTAACGCCGGCAGAATAGCCAATCTGTTTTTAGGGTGGCTTATTCCGAAGCTGAGGATCATTACCAAAAACAATATCGAATCTATCACCTCATTCAACACCATTTCCCATCAAAAGATAAAAGAAAGACTTAATTATCAATTTATTCCCGTAAAGGATAGTATTGATTTTCACCTCGAAAATTATATTAACGACAAAAAGCTGAAGAAATGAATCTTGCAGAGGCAATTATCCATAAAAATATAGAAAAACATCCTTTAAAATCAGCAATCGGATTTAAAAAGAAAGAAGGCTGGAAAGAGCTGAGCTGGAAAAAATTCGGTGATATGGTTTTCAAAACAGCCAATGCGCTGAGAGATTCAGGAATTCAGGAGCATGATAATGTTGCCATCTATTCCGATAACTCTTCAGAATGGATGATTTTTGATTTGGCGGCGATGGCAATCGGAGCGGTTACCGTTCCTATTTATTCCACCAATAATGCAGAACAGGCAGAATACATTATCAATGATTCCAAAGCAAAAGCTGTACTGGTAGGAAATCAGGCTCAGTATGACGCCTGCTTTGAGCTTTTAAACAAAGAAGAAAACAGTCTTCAGACGATCATCATTTCAAAGAAAGCGGTTTGGATTAAAAAAGAATTCAGCAGTTTTTATCTTGAAGATTTTATCGCAAAAGCCTCCCCGGAATTAGAGATCTGTAAAAAAGAATACGAAGATACGGCAACATTAATCTACACTTCCGGAACTACAGGAACGCCGAAAGGAGTGATGCTTACCCACGGAAATTTCATCAAAGCGTTCGATGCCCATTTTGAATTTTTTACATTTAAAAACTTTGAAGAAGAGCTGTCACTGGCATTTTTACCGTTAAGCCACGTTTTCGAAAGAAGCTGGAGTCTGCTCTGTCTGTATGGCGGTGCCAGAGTCTATTTTCTGGAAGATCCGAAAAATATAGCAAAAGCACTGGAAGAAGTAAAACCAACCATGATGTGTGCTGTACCGCGGTTTTTCCAGAAAGTATATGCCGGAGTATTAGATAAAGCCCAGGAAGGTTCATCATTAAAGAAAAAAATATTTGACTGGGCCTTACGAACAGGATGGGAAACCGCAGAACTGAGAAGAAACGAGAAACAGATTCCTTTTGGCTTGAAATTTAAAGAATCAATTGCAGACCGGTTGGTTTTCAGTAAAATAAAAGAAAGAATGGGAGGCAGGCTATGGTTTCTTCCTTGTGGTGGAGCTTCTTTATCTTCCGAAGTAACCCGTTTTTTTGAATCTGTTGGAATTCATGTGACTGTAGGATATGGGCTTACAGAAACTACTGCCACTTTAACACTTTTCCCTTTAACCCATTTCGAACACGGAACCAGTGGAAAACCGCTGCCGGGAGTAGAATTGCGGATTGGAGAAAGCGATGAGATCCAGGCCAGAGGAAATGGCATCATGAAAGGCTATTACAACAAACCGGAAGAAACACAGAAAGTATTTACGGAAGACGGCTGGTTCAAAACGGGAGATGCAGGGAAAATTGATGAAAAAGGAAACCTGATCATTACAGACAGAATCAAAGATTTGATGAAAACGTCCAACGGAAAATACATCGCTCCGCAACAGATAGAAAATCTATTAACCAACAATAATTATATTCAGCAGATTGTATTAATTGCTGAAGGAAGGCAGTTTGTTTCTGCGTTGATTGTTCCTAACTTTGAGTTTCTGGAAGATTACCGTAAGAAAAATAACGTTCCTTTTACCAATTGGGAAGAGTTTGTAAGAAAAGAAGAAATTATCCACTTGTACAAAGATAAAATCAACGCGTTGCAACATGATCTTTCGGACTATGAAAAGGTAAAAAAGTTTATCCTCATGCCGGCTGAATTTGAAATCAACACCGGTGAAATCACTCCAACGCTGAAAGTAAAACGCAATGTAGTGCTTAAAAAATATGCAGATCTCATTGAAAAAATGTATTAAACAGACGATAAGAAGAGATGCATTTCGAAAAGATTTTATGGAACTTTTGAAGTGTAAAATGGGAAGTTTTATCAGTTTAAATTAAATTATGACAACACAGGAATTTTTAGGAAATCAAAATTTTATGATACACTCACAGGCCGTTTCAGAAAGCTGTCCATCCAATATAGCCTTAATTAAATATTGGGGAAAATATGATCAGCAGATGCCGGCCAATCCAAGTATCAGCTATACTTTAAATCACTGTAAGACCAATACCACGATGGAATTTCTTGCAGAAGAACCATTTTCCGTACAGACATACTTATCAGGAAATGAAGAAGTGAAATTTGCGGAAAAAATTGAAAAATATTTTAAAAATATAGAACAGTATCTTCCCTGGATATTGAAAGGGAAATATATCATCCAAACAGAAAATACCTTTCCTCATAGCTCAGGAATTGCAAGTTCCGCTTCAGGATTTGGAGCCATTGCCAAGTGTCTGATGAAATTAGATGAAGCCTTTTCAAAAAATATTTCAAAAGAAGAATCTTTAAGAAAAGCCTCTTTTCTGGCTCGATTGGGAAGCGGAAGTGCATGCCGCAGTCTGTACAACGGATTAGTGGTTTGGGGTGAAACCAATGAGGTTTCCGGAAGCTCAGACTTATTTGCTGTACAGTATCCAAATAATGAAATTCATGAGATCTTTAAAGATTTTAATGATTGGGTACTATTGATTCATGAAGGACAGAAAAGCGTTTCTTCAACGGTAGGACATGGACTGATGAAAACGAATGTATACGCGGAAAGAAGATTTCAGGAAGCCCGTGAAAATTTTGTTCCGATGAAAGAGATTCTCAAAAGCGGTGATATGGAACGTTTCATCACGCTGGTTGAACATGAAGCTCTTACGCTGCATGCCATGATGATGATGAGCGATCCAGCCTTTATCCTTATGAAAACCGGAACGTTGGAGGTAATCAATAAAATTTGGGATTTTAGGAGAGAAACAGGTCTTCCTTTATTCTTTACTTTAGATGCCGGAGCTAATGTTCATGTCTTATTTCCGAATAACGGTTCTGAACAAGATATAAAAACATTCATTGAAACAGAATTACTGCAGAACACCCAGAAAAATGGTGTCGTAAAAGACATTATGAAATTTTAAAAATTGATGGTAATATTCAATAGAAACGGGTTTTAACCCGTTCACAAAATAATAATCATTCAATATAAAAATTCAATAGAAATGGGTTTTAACCCATTCAAAATCAATAAAAAAAGGAACGGGCGAAAAACCTGTTCCTTTTTTATGAAATCATATGTTGGATCAATCCTCAGTAACTATAGTATCACGTTCGCCGTCTTCTTCTTTTCCCTCACGGATCATTTCTTCCGCTTCCTGTATCTCTTCCTGGCTGGCTTCTTCCACAAGCTGTTCCTGCTCCTCATTGTGATGATCTATAAAAAATTCACAATACACGGGAAGATGATCTGAACCGAAGTTTTCCAGTGTTTTAAGTTCTTCAATAAAGATATCTTCACTATGGAACATGAGGTCGATAGGAAACCTCAATAAACGGTATTTAGCGTGAAAAGTAGAAACAAAAGAACGTCCGATCCGGGGATCGATGAGATGACTGGTTTTTCTGAATAATATCGATGATTTGGACCATGCTACATTATTAAAGTCTCCCACCACGATAACAGGCTCCTTGATATCCTTCACCCGTTTTGCCGTACTTAAAAGATCGCCGTCTCTTTCTTTAGATGTTTCCTCTTCGGTCGGACTTGGCGGCGGTGGATGAACCCCAAAGAATACAAAGCTAAAACCGTCCTCGGTTTGAAGATGAATTTCAAAGCTTGGAATATCATCCGCTACAAAATAATGGGTTTGTGCCTCTTTGATTTTAATTTTGGAATAAAAATGCATCCCATAGGTATTCTCTAAAGTAACCTTATGTTGATACATGTAATTTTTTTCGAGAGGGCGCATTGCTTTTTCCCAGTCTCCGTTGCTTTCCATGGTCAGAAAAACGTCTGGTTTGCAGGTTTCAATCAGGTTGATAAAACGGTTATATTCTTTATTAAACTGATATACATTCGCTGAAATAAAGTGCAGTTTTTTTGAAGAGCGGTTCCGCCGTTGGTATTTCTTTACCGGATAAAGCGGTGTGTATTTTACCAGCGTAACTCCGTGGTGTATAAATAATACGCCTAAAAGAGCTTGTGAATACCAAATATTTTCTGACCTGCCCACTAAAAATCCCAGAATAATAGTCCCCAGAATACAATACGTAATCTGGATTTTACCAAACTCCGGAACGCGAAATATCCAGTGAGGATTTTGAATTTTAGGAAGCACCGTCAACAGTACCAGCAACATAGTTAAAAACAAATAAGTACTCCACATATTTTTTTAGAATAAGCGAATAAAAGTAATTTATTTTTTTATTAAATTCAAATGAATTGTAATTTAAAAGCTGTTAATTAATCAGAGGATTTAAAATTTATTTTTCACTATTTTTATTCCATCAGATGAAGTGTAATTGAATATGAATAAAATTGTTATAGTAACCCTGCTGTTCAGTGCTCTTTCTTTCGGACAGTCGGCACACGAAGAAATTGAAAAACCAATCCGCGACCTTTTTCTTGCGATGAAAAATGCAGATTCCGGATTATTGAAATCCTCATTGACTGAAACTGCTGTCCTGCAGACCATCACCAAGGACGGAGCCGTTAAAAATGAAGATATAAAAGATTTTATTTCTTCCATTTCCAAGGCTGTAAAAGGAGATCTGGATGAGAGAATAACCATAGAATCCATCCAGGTGGATGGTAATCTGGCGAGTGTTTTTACCCCTTATCAGTTCTATTACAAAGGAAAATTTTCTCATTGTGGAGCAAACAGTTTCCAATTGGTACAACAGAATAAAGTTTGGAAGATTCAATATATAA
This sequence comes from Chryseobacterium soli, assembly GCF_000737705.1. Classification (GTDB taxonomy): domain Bacteria; phylum Bacteroidota; class Bacteroidia; order Flavobacteriales; family Weeksellaceae; genus Chryseobacterium; species Chryseobacterium soli. The sequence goes on from NZ_JPRH01000002.1 coordinate 414,157, forward strand.
TTGATACAAGAAGAAAGGAAAACTGCCATGAACAATAGGATACTTGTTATCCATGTCAAGGTTTTAAACCTTGACATGGATATTTTCAAGGGACTAAAAGAATCAGAAAATATACACGAAATTATTCTCAGAAAAAATTAAAAGTTATTAAAAAATGAAGATCCATCATATTGCCATTATCTGTTCAGATTATGCCGTTTCTAAAAAGTTCTATACCGAAGTGATGGGACTGAACATTATTCGTGAAGTGTATCGTGAAGAAAGACAGTCTTATAAACTGGATTTAGCGATAGGAGATCATTACGTAATCGAGCTATTCTCGTTCCCGGATCCGCCTCAACGACCTTCAAGACCTGAATCCTGTGGATTAAGGCATCTTGCTTTTTCTGTAGAAAATGTCAGTGAAAAAAGGCAGGAATTAGTTGAAAAAGGATTAGCATGTGAAGACATACGGATAGACGAATTCACCGGAAAAGAATTTTTCTTTACCCAGGATCCGGACCAGTTACCGTTAGAATTTTATGAAATGTAATATTAATGGGCGTAGCCAGTGAAAAAGCTGATCGCCATAATCACCAAAACAATAGAAGAAATGACTACATATACGTAGTCTTTTTCTTTTAAATACCCTATCAGAGCAAAGACAATCCTCATTAAAGGTGTGAAGATCAATAATAAAATCCCCAGCTGAATAATAGCCATTCCTTCACCTTTGCATAAAGAGGTCCAGAAATGTGCCCATATTTTTTCGGAAGAGGTCCCAATATCAAGGCTGGTATATTTTTTAGGCATTTTAAAACCTTCTAAAAAAAGCTTTACAAACCCTATCAGTGAAGTAATAACAGATAAAATAACTCCCAGTCTCAGAAGATTTCCTACAGAGCGGTTCAGGTCTAAATCAGTGAAGTTCTTTCTCATCGGAAACTTTTATTTATACCGTTATACATCATGTAGATAGACAGAATGGTGATCACAATAGCAAAAAATACTTTCAGCTTTTTTGTTTTGGATACCATCAACGTTTTTGATCCGATGAAGCTTCCTACAACAACTCCAATCAATACCGGAGCCACAATCACAGGAATAATCTCACCTCTCTGGAAGTAGATCAGGGCACTTGCAACTGCGGTTACACCGATCATAAAGTTACTGGTAGTAGTAGAAACTTTGAATGGCAGTTTCATCATATTATCCATGGCCAATACTTTCAGGGCACCGGAACCGATTCCTAACAATCCGGACATGGCCCCTGCAAACATCATCATCATAAATCCAGGAACTGTATTTCTTGCAGAATAGCTTTTCAACACTCCTTTATCAGGAAAAGTTCCGTACAGTTTCAGTTTTTCTTCCAGACTTCCTTTTATCAGTGGTTCCTGATGATCAGGTTTTCCTTTAAGATTTAACACTACGGTAAGAAGTAAGATACTTGCGAAGATAATCCCGATGGTATTGGGATTAAGCATTCCCGAAACTAAAGCTCCTATGATAGCACCGGCCGTTGTTCCGATTTCGAGAAACATCCCGATCCTCATATTGGTAAAACCTTCCTTTACGAAAGCTACCGCAGCGCCGGAAGAAGTACCGATTACAGAAATTAGAGACGCTCCGATCGCATAATGCATGGGAACGCCAAAACCAAGTGTTAATAAAGGAATGATGATAACCCCTCCTCCTAAACCCGTAAGCGAACCCAACAGTCCGGCTGAAATAGCTCCGAGGAAGAGAATAATGATTTCTGACATGGTACAAATATAAAACTATTGGCGTTCTCTGCCAAACGTTTAAAAAAGATAAATTTGACGTATTTTTGCATAAACGTAAAACGAATGAAATTATTCTATATCATCCTGGGTGCAACCCCTAAAGGCAGGAATATCGAACAGCATGATGTGTTTTTTGGAATTGCAGAAAGCCTGAAAGACCTTGTTCCGGATATGAAAGAATTCTGGAAAGAAGCGGATGGGAAAATCCATATCGACTGTTGGCAGGAAGTCCAGTTTGCAGACGGATATGCTGTGGAAATTGTTGAAAAAACACAACAGAAATTAGAAGATCAGCTGTACTTTCTTAATTTGGGAGGATATAAAAGAGGTTTTTTTGAAGAGTTTCATGAGCAGCATCTGATGGTAGGAACATCGATGGGAGAAATCATTAAGAGAGCTAAAGCCACTGAGTTTTATAAAACAATGGGTTTTGAAGGAGCAGTAAGTCATATTGATGATAAGCATGGAGTAGATATCGATGATATTTTCCCTGTAAACGATATCCTTCCTGAAAAAATGAAAGAAAAATATTCCATTGTTTTGAAAAAATCTGATGCGGAACATCAGGAAAATCCAATCGGATTAGGATATCTGAAAATTGATAAAGTCTAAGTAATTGAAAGTGAAATCTAATAAAAAAAGAAAATGAAAATAGGAATTTTAGGAGGCGGACAACTGGGAAGAATGCTGATACAGGAAGCACTGAAGTATGATGATGAATTTTATACACTGGATCCGGCTTCTGATGCGCCTTGCCATACCATTTCCAACTTTACCCAGGGAAATTTCAATGACTATGAAACGGTATTGAACTTCGGAAATGATAAAGACGTGGTAACTATAGAAATAGAACATGTTAATGCCGATGCTTTAGCCGAACTTGAAAAACAAGGTGTAAAAGTTGTTCCCAATGCAGGGATTATCAAAACCATCCAACAGAAGATTCTTCAAAAAGAATTCTATAAAACTCATGATATTCCAAGTCCAGAATTTCAGGTGGTTTGGAATAGTGATGAAAAAATCATGATGCCTCTGCCTTTTGTTCAGAAAATGAATACAGGCGGTTATGATGGCAAAGGTGTGCAGGTGATTACAACAGAAGATGATTATCAACATCTATGGAAAGAAGCTTCGGTTATTGAAAGCCTTGTAGATATTGATAAAGAACTTTCTGTGATCGTTGCCAAAAATGAAGCTGGAGAAACTAATATTTTTCCGGTGACAGAAATGGTTGCCGATCCAAAACTTAATCTGCTTGACTTTAATGTGTGCCCGGTTCTACTTACCGAAAATGTTCAGCAACAGATTGATGCAATTACAGAAAAGTTCTTAAACGTAGTTAATTCTCCTGGTCTTTTTGCCATTGAGCTGTTCTTAGATAAGATAGGCAAAGTCTGGGTGAATGAAACAGCACCAAGGCTACATAACTCAGGACATCAAAGTCAGGAAGGGAATACCAATTCACAGTTTGAGCAAATGTACCGTGTGGTAAAGAATCTGCCTTTAGCAGATACAGATGCGATAACGTATAGCGGAATGCTGAATTTAGTAGGAGCAGAGGGGTATGCTGGAAAAGTAATCTATGAAGGGATGGAAAAGGTACTGAAGCTTCCTGAAACATACATTCATTTATACGGAAAAACAGAAACCAAACCCGGAAGAAAGATGGGCCATATCAATGTGCTTGCAGATTCAAGAGAAGAATTGATGGAAAAGCTGGTAAAAGTAAAATCAATGGTAAGAGTGATTGCTTAATCGCTTACCAATACCATAAAAAAGAGCTGTAATGATGTGTTACAGCTCTTTTTCTGTATAATGCTTTTAAGAATATTAATATGATGTCATTCCGACGGAGGAGGAATCTCGTTCATCGATTAGATTTTTCATTTCAGCTTCAAACTTCCTGACATTGTAAAAAAAGAAAGCTTTATTTATATATTTTAGGAAAATCGATGCCCCAGTCTTTTTCTTTCGAATTCCACATCAGGTAAGGACCGTCGAAAGAATCAAAATAGACTAATTCATAGTTGCCGTTGTTGTCAGTTTTGTAATCCGGTTGTGTTCCCAAGTCAACTTTTTTGAAACCCAATTGATCCAGGGTTTTCCAGTCGTTATTCTCAGGGAGTTTTTTATTGATCTTCCGGTAGGTTTCAATATGTTGAATCAGTCCATTTCCGAATTGAATATCTGAACTTCTGGTCACCGTAATTGGAAGATTCCAGTAAATAGTGAAGCTGATGACGATCAGTAACAGAATTGATGATATAATGATTATGGTCTTTTTCATAAATTGATTTCCCTATTTTTTTACCAGATTTTATTGAACTTATATTTTTTACACCATCCCAAATTAGTATTTAACGTCTGATGTCTGAAATCTAACATCTATTTAAAAACCTTCTGAATGATTTTTCCGATTTCCATAAAATCACCATGATTACCCACGGCACGAATTTCAGGACTGTTTTTATCATATTCAGAGAACGGAAAAATGAGAAGATAATTATTGCTGTTTAAATTTCTGTTCAACAATTCCGGGATCAGCCTCATCCTTGGGATGTACGACGGCATGCCGCGTTTGGCCATAAAGAGGATTAATGCTTCATCTTCTTTCAGCTGGGCTGCGGTTTTCTCACCATCGCTCCACGTACTCATAATGATGAATTCAGCTTCTATATTGGCCTTTTTAATAATCTTCTGAAGGATGTCCAAAATGTTTTCCGGAGCATAAAACACCAATGTAGCTCCTGAGTTTCTTGCAATATTCCATACTCTCAGCAGTGCATGGAAAAATCCGGCTTCCTTATGGGCATTTTGAGGCAGCATTACCGCATATTTTTTTATGGTAGATACAGGCTGAGCAGCATGATACACCAATATGTTGACATCATCATTCTGAAGGTAACCGTTATACAGGTTGTAGACAAAAGACTGCGAGAAGCCTTTTTCATTTTCAATTCCGATGATCAGATCAGTTATTTTCTGCTCTTTGATGACATTATTAACCCCGTTGATCACATCATTGTCATATCTTTTAAGAGGTTGTAACTTAACATCTGCGGCCGCGGCCGCATCTGCTGCCTGGTGAAGCAGTTTTTCTGCATTCTTTACGGAAGATTCATTTTTATCTTCATTAATCACATTCAGGGCAAAGAAATTTTCTATATTGGAATGGGCCTTTATCAGAATTCCCAGATTGATCATCCTGTCCACCGTCTCTTCGTGGTTGATGGCCAAGAGGATATTTTCTTCTTCATGACTGTTTCCGGACACGGTATCTTCATTATCGCTTTCTGCAATCTTTTGGGCACTGGCCATTGAAATGAAGGACGAAATCGTACATGAAATAAGGATCAGCAGAATACTGCCGTTCAGAACGTGTTCATTTAATAATCTCACCGGTTCTCCCGTTTCAGTTTCAGAAAGAATGATATTATAACCGACCATAACAGAGGCAAGGGTAGCGGCTGCCGAAGCAGAGCTTAGTCCAAAAATAAGTTTCCCTTCCTCCTTAGAAAGCCTGAATGTTTTTTGAGTGGCCACTGCCGATAAATATTTTCCTCCGATTGAAGCCACTAGCATGATAGCTGCGACTTCCAGTGTTTCCCAGCTTTTAAAAAAGACTGTAAAATCAATCAGCATTCCAACACTGATCAGAAAGAACGGGATAAAAATAGCATTTCCCACAAATTCTACCCTGTTCATCAGAGAAGAGGTATGTGGAATCAACCTGTTCAGCGCCAATCCTGCAAAGAATGCTCCGATAATCGCTTCAACTCCTGCGAGCTCAGCCAGCATCGCTGCCAGATAGATCATCACCAGTACAAAAATATATTGTGAAATTTTATCATCCACTTTTTTGAAAAACCATCGCCCTATGATAGGAAATACAATCAGCACAATTAAGGCAAAGACTACAAACGAAACCGAAAGTTTAACCCAAAATTCTGTACCCACATCACCTTGTGACATTCCTACGATAACGGCAAGCACCAATAGTGCGAGAATATCCGTAATCATGGTGCCTCCAACGGTAATATTAACGGCCTTATTTTTTGCGATTCCCAATTTGCTCACCAATGGATAGGCAATCAAGGTATGAGAAGAAAAAAGACTGGCAAAAAGGATAGAGGTAAGCATCGAAAAATGCAGCAGATAGTATCCACCCAGATATCCCAAAACAAAAGGCACGGTAAAAGTGTAAATTCCGAAAGTAAGGCTCTTCCATTTGTTCTTTTTAAAGTCACCCATATCAATCTCCAGGCCTGCCAGAAACATGATGTAAAGCAGCCCGGTAGTTCCCGTTACCACAATACTGCTGTCTCGTGAGAGAACATTAAAACCATTGGGACCTATGACGGCACCGGCAATAATAAGACCCAATAAATGCGGAACCTTAATCTTATTCAGTAAAAGAGGAGCGGCAAGAATGATAATCAGTACCAATAAAAATTTCAGTACCGGATCTTCTATGGGAAAAGTCAGGTTATGTATACTCAGTAAAGTCATAAGTGTTTATTTGGTGGGACGTACTAATTCAACAGAGAATTTTGCGGTACAGCCGTTATCGGTCATGATGGTTCTTGTGCCCTTGATTTTGTTGGCAGAAATTTCATTGAGAAGAACGTTCATTTCAACATTTTTCTTGGCTGTAGAATCGGTTTTGAAATTAAGTCTGATCTCATTATTTTCAAACTTTCCGGAGTACTGTCTTACCAGATTATTGTTGTTGATGATTTTCGTTGTCAGGTGGGTAGAATCACTGTCGAACTCCCAAAGGTCCGTCCGCTGGTCACCGATGACATAATCGCTGCAGTTAGATTCCGTACAGATTACTTTACCGGTCCATGGGCCGGAAACTTCGATTGGCCAAAGTGTAATGGCCCCAGAATCTTTTTTTGCAAAAATGCTGTCCTTCATTTTTAATAAAGAGCGGTATTCAGATTCTTTATTGGCAAATAGTTTCTCTTTTTCGAGCAGTTGTTTCTCTCTTTCTATCAGGCTTTTCTCCTTTTCTTTATAATCACAGCTTATGAAAAGAAAAGACGCCGTAAAAAGGATGAAAAATGTGTTTTTTAGCATATTGTAAATGTTGGCGTAAACAATATAGGAAAAAAAAGGGAGATGGGAAAATGGCTGTATACAGGAAAAGAGCTTTAAATAATAGAAATCACGACATATAAAACAGGGATTTGTATTCCTTTATTGCTCATTACATATCACTCAATTTTCTGTCTTTTAAACATTTCAGGTTTATAATTGATGATAAAAACCCCACAGATAATTAAAACGGCCGCCATAATAAATTTTACAGAGATTTTTTCATCCATAATCAGCCAGCCTAAAAATATAGCGATAATCGTATTAATATAGGCAAGTATAGAAACCTGCACCGGAGAAATCTTGGTTAAAGCATAATGAAAGGCGAAAAAAGCAGCTACAGAACCGAAAACAGCCAGATACAGCATAGCAAAAATACTTTTAAGGGTCCAGCTTTCAAAATGATAGCTTTCTGAAAAGATAAAAGCAAAAATAATCTGAATGATTCCCGCGAATAAGAACTGGTAAAATAAATTCAGGGAGATATTTCCGCTTTGAATATTTAATTTCTTAGTGAAAATAGTTCCTGAGGCCCATCCGGTAATGGCACAGAATAAAAAGATAATTCCCATTCTGTAATCGGGATTCGCCAAATCCTGCAGTCCGTCCCAGAAGATAAAAAGAATACCGCTGAAACACATTAAAACCCCTGTCAAAGCTTTAAAGCTGAATTTTTGCAATCCAATCGCCACGCTTCCAAGAAATACCAAAATAGGAGAGGAGGCACTGATAAGTGAAGCGACACTGCTTGATACACTTTCTTCAGCTACCGTAGTCATTCCATTGGCAACAATCAGCATTAATGTAGAAAAAACAATCTGATACCCAAGGTTCTTCCAGCCAATCCACTTGAATTCTTTTCGTGATAATAGCACAATAAGCATAATGATGGAGGCTAAAAACTGCCGTATTCCTGCTACAAACCATGCAGGAATTGTTTCCACGGCAACACGGATCGCCAGAAAGGTTGTTCCCCATACGAGAGCAACGGTAATCACTGCAAAAATAAGTTTGTAATCTTTCAAAATATAGGATGAACTAACTGGCAAATATATTTATTCTGAAACGATCGGGATGGATACAGTTTGATTAATTTGAATGGAAACAGAAAGAACTTTGTGAATAGTTAATGGTGAATTTTGCTTGACAAGTAAATTGGCAGGGATTAAAACTTGATTATGAAAATGAATTCACTATTGACAATTCACCCTTTTACAATTTTAAAATTCTTTATCTTTGAACATCTAATAAAAATTGAAGATGGTAGGAATTATTATGGGCAGCCAGAGCGATCTGCCGATCATGGAACAGGCAGCAAATTTTCTGAAAAGTATGGATATTCCCTATGAATTAACCGTAGTTTCAGCGCACAGAACACCGGAAAGAATGTTCGACTATGCCAAGACGGCACAGCAAAGAGGCCTGAAAGTAATTGTTGCAGGAGCAGGAGGTGCAGCACACCTTCCCGGAATGGTGGCCAGCTGCACAACATTGCCTGTGATCGGAGTGCCGATTTTGTCAAGCAATTCCATCGATGGTTGGGATTCTGTATTGTCTATCCTTCAAATGCCCGGAGGTATTCCGGTAGCTACAGTAGCTTTAAACGGAGCGTTGAATGCAGGAATTCTGGCAGCTAAAATTTTAGGAAGCGGAAACCCTGAAGTAGCAGAAAAGCTTCAAAAATATCAGGATACCTTAAAAGATAAAGTATTGGGAACTGTGGATGATATCAAAGCACAGCATCCTAATCAATATGATAAATAATTAAAAACAAAGCCCAGCTATTTCAGCTGGGCTTTGTTTTATTTACTTTTTGATGAATTTCAATGTATGGATTTTATCTTTAGTCATAATCTGTAAGAAATAATTTCCTGGAGTTAAAGTCTCTATGTTAATCATATCTTTTGTTAAAGAATCTTTGGCGACTATTCTGCCTGATGCATCCAGAATCACATAACTTTTGACATCCGTGATGTTGTTAATATAAATAAAATGCTCTGCCGGATTGGGAAATATTGCAGGAGCATTGGCAGAAAATACCTCAGAAACTCCAAGCATTCTGCATTCTCCGATATTGTCACCGCTGAATGTCCATCCTTTGCTGATAAGGGTATCTCTCCACACAGAAGCATCAGGAGAATATACATAAGGAGAAAGTGGCCCCAGCATAAGGTTATTAGGAGTTTCCGGATTTTGTGCCCATCCTTTCAATGTTTGGCTGTAGTTGTTACAATCCAGCCCACTGTGGTAAATCATCAGTAGTGGGGTGGTGAGCGCTTTTATATTCCAGGTTGCTAGGGATTGATTAAAGCTCGGTGAATCTGAAAATAAAGACATCATATTGGTTACTTTACGGGTATCCCAACTATCCAGAGGCTGATTAAAACTTGCAGCATTGGAGAAAGAAGTATTCATGTTGGTGACATTGCTTACATTCCATGTATTGAGAGGCTGGTTGAAAACCATAAGACCATGAAATATGTGCTCCATATTAACGACGCTCGAAGTATTCCATGCGGACAGAGGCTGGTTGAAATTAGCAATGAAATGAAACATATAAGAAATATCTTTTACCTTAGAAACATCCCATTGATCCATGGGCTGGTTGTATGAATTACAGGCCGCAAACATATAAGACATATTCGTTACATTAGAAACATTCCAGCTGTTGAGATTCTGGTTGAAAGCCTTTCTTTCATTGAACAAATAACTCATATTTTCAGCAGAAGAAGTATCCCATGAGCCGATAGGAGGATTGAAAAAATCAGGCTGTGTATTACCATTATTCGTGGAAAATCCAAACATTGATTTGAAATTTTTAACAGCGGAAGTATTCCACGATGCCATAGAAGGATTTCCGGAAAATTGGTAGGCATTATGGAACATATAGGAAGCATCGGTAACTCCGGAGAGATCAGGCGCATCTGTTGCTGTCAGCTGCATATTTTTACACTCAACGAATGCTGCATTCATCGTGTCCCAATGAATATTTCCCCATTGTTCAATAGCGGCAAGCTTTTCTGTACTGCCAAATAAGGTCCATGACAGTATAGTTCCGTTATTCATGATCACATTTGGAATACCGAATTGTATCTGCCTGAACATTCCATTGCCATTGCTTACTTTCACCCTGTAATTTGCTGCTGCGGGATTAGGATGCCATGGGGTTCCGAAATCAATCAGGACCTGCAGGGTAGAGGTTACATTTTGCATGATACCGGAATGCTGGGGGTAGCCCACTTCTTCCCAGGCAATCGTATAATTTTCGCCGATACCGGGAAACCATATTTGGGTATTGGTTGTAGCTGAAGGGGCACTTACTGGTGGTGATGTATTGCCTGGCTTCCATATGGTAATAAACTCCCCTTGTGCACTCACGGACTGAAATAAAAATCCAAAAAGAATAAGGATTGAAAGTTTTCGAAGCATATTAGTTGTGTTTGGGTTATTGTTTTTAGTGTTTATTTATTATTTTTTGATGAATTTAAAAGATTGAATATTTTCTTTTGAAATGACCTGCAGGATATAATTTCCCGGAGTTAAATATTCTACGTTAACAGCATCTTTTGTAAAAACATCTTTGGCTACTATTCTGCCCGATGCATCCAGAATTACATAGCTTTTCATATTTGAGATATTTTTGATATAAATAAAATGCTCTGCCGGATTGGGAAATATAGTAGGAGCACTGGCTGGAGATGTGTCAGAAACTCCAAGCATTCTGCATTCTCCGATATTATCACCAATGAATGTCCATCCTTTGCTGACAAGGGCATCTCTCCATACTGAAACATCAGGAGAATATACATAGGGTGAGAGTGGCCCCAGCATAAGGTTATTAGGTGTTTCCTGATTCTGTGCCCATCCTTTCAATGTTTGGCTGTAGTTGTTACAGTCCAGTCCAGCTTCAGTAATCATCCAAAGTGGTGATGTTAAAGATCTAAGATTCCATGTTTCAAGAGATTGGTTAAAACTTGTGGCATTCGAAAATAAAGACATCATATTGGTTACTTTTCGGGTATCCCATGTACTCAAGGGCTGGTTGAAACTGGAGGCACTGGAGAAAGACGTATCCATATTGGTCACATTGCTTACATTCCAGGTTTCCAAAGGCTGGTTGAAGGCTGCATCCCCGTGAAATATGTGCTCCATATTAACAACATTAGAAGTATTCCATGTACTGAGTGACTGGTTGAAATCAGGGATATAATGAAACATATAGGATATATCTTTTGCATTGGAAACATCCCATTGGTCTACAGGCTGGTTGAAGGAATCGCACGAAGCAAACATGAATGAAAAGTCTTTTACATTTGACACATTCCAGCTATTCAGATTCTGATTGAATGATTTTCTGCTATTAAACATAAAACTCAGATTTTCTGCAGACGAAGTATTCCATGAGCTGACAGGAGGATTGAAAGAATCCGGAGGAACAGTCAAATTATTGGCCCCGTATGCGAACATGGATCTGAAGTTTTTAATGGTAGAGGTGTCCCAAAAGGCCATCGAAGAATTTCCAAAGAACTTCATAGCATTGTGGAACATGTAAGAAGCGTCTGTAACCCCTGAAAGATCAGGGATATCCGTTGCACTCATCTGCATATTTTTACACTCAACGAATGCTGCATTCATAGAATCCCAATGAATATGCCCCCACTGTTCAATATCAATCAGTTTTTCTGAACTGCCAAATAGAGTCCACGACAATACAACGCCGGAAAGGACTACAATATTGGGAATTCCGAATTTCAGGTGTTTGAAAGTTCCGTTACCATTACTTACTTTCAGCCTGTACGTTGCTGCTGAAGGGGTGGGATTCAATGGGGTTCCGAAATCGACGAGGATTTGTAGAGTAGAGCTTATATTTTGCATCGTACCGGAATGTTGCGGGTAGCCCACTTCTTCCCATGCAATGGTGTAATTTTCTCCTACACCGGGAAACCATATTTGGTTAGAATTTGTTTGTGAAGGAGCATTAACGGGTGGGGAAGTATTGCCGGGTTTCCATATAGTAATAAACTCATTTTGGGCTTTAATTTGGAGTAGAAAAATTAATAAAGAGAAGGTTAGTAGTTTTTTAATCATAAATCAATATTTTGAGAAATAAATATAGATAAATAAATAAAACCCTGCAAATCGTAATAAATTATATGGTTTAATCCTGTTTTTATTGATATTTTATTAGACTCAGGAAGATGAATTGAAAAAAACTACTGTGATCTCAACAGGAGAAAGAGGATGTATAAAAAACTCTTCAAATTTGGAGAACTGTATATTATTTATATAAACAAACCTAAGGAAAATACAGTAATACAATTCCCTTCCTTTGGAGGGGTGGCGAAAATTCAGAATGAATTTTTGACGGGGTGGTAAAAAAAGCGAATAGTCAATTTGATTTGCTTGCCAATTTTAATTGCTTGGTTTTTAAAATAAAAAAACTCTCCAAAAGTTGGAGAGTTTCTATATGTTGAGATCCTTCGACAAGCTCAGGATACCATTTTTAGTATCTGTAGTATTCAGGCTTGAATGGCCCTTTTACGTCAACACCGATGTATTCAGCTTGTTCAGGAGAAAGAGTTTCCAGTTCTACGCTTAATTTCTTAAGGTGTAAAGCAGCTACTTTTTCATCTAAATGTTTTGGCAACATGTATACTTCGTTTCCGTACGCAGTAGAATTAGTCCATAATTCGATCTGTGCCAACGTCTGATTAGAGAAAGAGTTAGACATTACAAAACTTGGGTGTCCTGTTGCACAACCTAAGTTTACCAATCTTCCTTCTGCAAGGATGATTACTTCTTTACCTTCAATGGTATAGATATCTACCTGAGGTTTCACTTCAGATTTTGTAGAACCGTAGTTTTTGTTTAACCATGCCATATCGATTTCGTTGTCGAAGTGACCTATGTTACAAACTACCGCTTTATCTTTCATTTTAAGGAAATGTTCCCCTCTTACGATATTAAAGTTACCGGTTGTTGTGATGATAATATCTGCGTTATCCACTACAGTATCCAGTCTTTTTACTTCGTAACCGTCCATTGCAGCCTGAAGCGCACAGATTGGATCGATTTCAGTAACAGTAACGATAGAACCCGCTCCTCTGAAAGAAGCAGCAGTACCTTTACCTACGTCTCCGTATCCGCAAACTACCACTCTTTTTCCAGCCAACATTAAGTCTGTAGCTCTTCTTACAGCATCTACTGCAGATTCTTTACATCCGTATTTGTTGTCGAATTTAGATTTAGTTACAGAATCGTTAACGTTGATTGCAGGCATTACCAAAGTTCCGTTTTTCATTCTTTCGTACAATCTATGTACTCCAGTAGTTGTTTCTTCAGAAAGACCTTTGATATCCTTAGTGAATTCAGGGTATTTGTCAAAAACCATATTGGTTAAATCTCCACCGTCATCAAGGATCATGTTCAATGGTTTTCTGTCTTCACCAAAGAATAAAGTCTGCTCAATACACCAATCAAATTCTTCTTCGTTTAAACCTTTCCAGGCATAAACAGGAATTCCTGCAGCAGCAATAGCAGCCGCAGCGTGATCTTGTGTAGAGAAAATATTACAAGAAGACCAGGTAACTTCAGCACCCAGCGCTACCAATGTTTCGATAAGCACAGCCGTTTGGATCGTCATGTGAAGACATCCGGCAATTCTTGCTCCTTTTAAAGGCTGAGATGGACCATATTCTTCACGAATAGACATCAAACCCGGCATTTCTGCCTCAGCAAGAGTAATTTCTTTTCTTCCCCATTCTGCCAGGGAAATATCCTTAACTTTATAAGGAACATATTGCGTTGTAGTACTCATATGTGATGAATCAATTTAAATTCGGTTGATAATAAGCTACAAAATTACAATTAATAATTAAGATATAAAAACGGGACCTCAAGTTCTGTTGATGAGATTATACAGGGTATTTTGTTATTTTTATTTAATCTAAATAATGTATTTTTGTCTTCATAAATAATATACGATGAATCATACAAATACCCAGGACGAAGCCCAGAAAAAAGCAAAACCTATTGCACCCAAAGTGAAAGAACTGATCGCCAATACCAAAAGTATCATTCTGGCTACGGTGGATGCAGAAGGAAATCCCAATTCCAGCTATGCTCCTTTTGTACAGGTAGAAAACACATTCTATATTCTGGTATCTTTTATGGCAAGGCACACGAAGAATCTGGCTGAAGGAAGAAAAACTTCCATAATGTTTATTGAAGATGAATCTGCTACAAAACAGATTTACGCCCGTGAACGTTTAACGATCGAAGCAACAGCTTCCCAGATTGAAAGAGATTCTGAAACGTGGAATACGGTAGTCACTCATTTAAAAGAGACGCATGGAAAAGTAGTAGATGTGATTGCAGAAATGAAGGATTTTATCCTGATTGCTTTGCAGCCGACCAAAGGTTCATATGTCAACGGATTTGGAAGTGCCTATTTTGTAGATGAAAATTTAGAGATTATGGAGCATCGAAATGATGTTAATCATCAGCCGAAATAAATGGAAAAGAAAGAGAGAAGCGGGAAGATAAAAGTTTAAAGATATGCAGCTTTAATTTTTCTGCTTCTAACTTGTAATTTATTAATACTTTCAACTTCTACAAGTCTTTTGGTAAACTGCCATCAATTCCGATCTTTCCGCTTCCAACTTCTATTATTCTAATACTTCCAATTTCCACATCTTTTCACTACTTTTATCGAATAAAAAAACGATGCCTCTTTATCGCGATTTTTCAGATGACAATGCCACGATCCTCGTATGGAAGTACGATGAAACCGAAGATTTAGATATTCATACCCTTTTAGAGCCTGAAAATGCTGAAAAAGTAAAAGATTATCATCCCAAAAAACTATTGGAAGTACTGATGGTACGTAAGCTTTTAAAGAGCCTGAAACCCGATTCGAAAATTTTATACAAAGAAAGAGAGCCGTTCCTTTCTCCTAAGGATGCAGAAATCTCCATTACCCATTCTTTTCCCTTTGCGGCTATTGCCGTTTCAAAAAATAAAATAGGGATTGATGTTGAAAAATTTAATCCCAAAATATTAAGGGTGATTGATAAATTCACCTATGAAAATGAGAGAGGTTTTATTCCTGAGGATAAAGCAGATACTTTTTATACCATCATCTGGAGTGTAAAGGAAAGTATGTACAAGATCCACCATTCAAAATACTGGTCACTGAAGAAAAATTATGAAGTAAAGCCTTTTGAGTTAAAGCATCTTCATAAAATAAGCTGCAGAGTATATGACGAGCAGTTTTCCGACGAATTGAAGGCCAGGGTAGAATTTTTCGATGACTATTGCTTTACGATTGTGGAGGAGTAGCGGTCTCGGTTTTGTATTTTTCGATTACTTTTCTCTGCTCTTTAGCTACGTCATAGATGAGTTCCAGAATATCATGAATGTTTTTCAGTTCTGTGAGATGGGAAATTTTATCGGGATCTCTGCGATCTACGATTTCATTTTCTTCAATCTCAGTTCTCCTTTTCATCATCATATCATCAATAGATGAATCTTCCGGTTCAATGCGGCTTTCCATTTTTAAGGTTTCACTCATTTCCTCTCCGTTCAGAAGGGCAGAGGTTTGTTGCATTTCCGCTTCAATTTTTCTGCTCCAGCTTTCGGCATCGATTTCCGGATACTGTTCATTGTTCTTTGAATATTGCGAAAGAGAAGCCGTATAAGCCGTAATCAAATGGGAAGTAGCCACAAACTGATGAACCACCTCCAGTTTTTTCTGCTGATTTTTTGGATCAGAGATCATCCTTTGGAAATTATCGGAAAGGTTAGCGAGAGAAATGATCGCATTTTTACGCTTCACTTTATAATCTTCAAGATCAAAATCCTCAGTAAGGAATTTGGAGATCACACTCTGAAAATAGATGAGGTTGCTTGCCGCAGATTTTTTCATTAAATCCAGATTCTGGGTGTGTTCCCAAACCGGAAGGACAATATAGGAAACCAGGAATGCAATAATTCCTGCAATCACAGTATCCAGAATTCTGTCTTTAAAAATCACATCAATCTTTCCTGGGCTCAGGAAATTAAAACTCATAAAGACATAGATCGTCATAAATAAAACAGCCCAGAAGTATCTGCCTTTCAGGAGACTGAAACAAAGGATCATGCTGAGTAGGAGCGTTACAAATAATACTGCATTGAAGTGTACAAAATGCAGGATTACATAGGCAATGGTAGCTCCGGCGATTGTTCCGTACAAACGAAGCAGGTTCCGCTGCTTGGTAATAGAGTAGGCGGGCTTCAAAATTGCAACGGTGGTAATCAAAATCCAGTACGTATGACCAATGGCAAAGAACTGGAATAATGAAAAAAGATACCCCAATAATAAGGCTATGGTAATTCTTAACGCATGACGGAAATGAGAGGAAGAAAGAGAAATATTATTTCTCAGCACCTTAAAATTAAGTTTTTCCTCATTAGGCATGAATTTTTTCAAATCCAATCCTGTAGATAAACTCTTGGCCAGCTTTACATTTTGTGAAAATACCTTGTAGATCTCATTGATCTCTTTGGTGATTTCATTGATACGCATTAAGATCTGGCGCAGGATCATAAAGTTCTCCAGATTATCAGGAGTCAGCTGCTTACTTCTCAGTTCGAAATAATCAGCATTCAGATTCTTCTGTTCAAGCTCAAGATTAAACATCGGTTTTGCCCGGGTTCCGATCTGAAGCGAGATCCCGATATTGGTAATTTCTTCTGAAAGTAAATTCAGATAATCATGAATTTTTACCAGAATGGTGCTGTCTTCAAAACTCTGCTGTAGTTTCTGATAGTCACTTTCCGAGGTCATCAGCTTCTCATGCAAGTCCATTGAATTCAAAAACATCAACATCAGCAATCTGCTGGTTGTCGTAGATTCATTCACGATGGTTCTTGTTTTGAAAACCGTTTCCCTGGTTTCTTCCTGAAGATTTTTTATACCTACCTGCTTGGCAATAACCTGAATCGTCAGCTTATCGAAGTCTGGATTTTTTTGATAATAATTGGCTTTGATTTTTAAAAATTCAGCTAACTGAAGGTAGTTTTCCCCAATCATCTGGCTGGCCAGCTTATAAGGCTGAATAGTAGTAACAATAAGGAAGATTAGTAAAAACCAAGTACAACCCGAAGCAAAAATCAGTAAACTTTTAAAAATATTGCTTCCGGTGAGATGTCCATCGATGAAAATCGCCAAAACAACAAGTGATAAAGATCCTACGGCAGCCAATCTTTGTCCGTAAACTCCTATCAGTGAAAAGAACATTCCGAAGACAATAATTTCCATCAGGACAAGAATCTTGACGGTCATGACCAAACTGGCAATGAGGGCTACCACCACAAAACAGAAGATGGCAAATGTCAGCGCATTTCTTCTTCGGATAAACGGTCCCGGCTGGTCGGTAAGAGCTACAAAGCTGGTACCGAGAGGAAATAGGAAATATTCTTTTAAAATTCCAAAGTGGGCCAGAACCAAACACGGCAGAACGGTAGCCAGTGTAATCCTGATGGCAGAATACACATACTGGCTGGTAACAAATTTTTTGAGCTCCGCAGAATAGTTCATCTTACAAAAATAACCATTGAGAACAAAAAAGCCCCATAAAAAGGAGACTTTTATAAACTTAAATATTATATTTTTTTAATACACAGCGGCGGTTGATTGGGAAGGTTGTGTTTATGACGAATTGAGTATGATGGATGAAGCAAATGAGTAGGGCTAATTTGTAATGCACAAAAAAAGCCTCATGAAAATGAGGCTTTTGATTTAAAGTATAGATATCTTAATAATCTACATTAGAAGTTTCATCTCCGATGTTCCAGGTTAAACCGAAACGAAGGGTGTTATCTAAAGCAGTATTAATTTTAGACATATTAATAAGGTAAGAAATGTCAAGTCCGAAAGAACGGTATTTCAAACCAATACCTGCAGTTGCAAACTGTCTTGCCCCCTGCTCTTCACTTTCGTGGAAATAACCGGTTCTTACTGCAAAAGCATTGTCATAAGAATATTCCAAAGCACCACTATACATGATACTGTTTGGATTTTTGAATGATTTTGTAATCCCTTGGATTGGTCCTACATTCGGTACTTTATAAATAGGCTGTCTTGTATTAGGATCCATCCCAACAAATTCTGAACCTGGTACTAAGATTTTAGAACCTTCAACCGATAATCCGATTTTGTTCATATCATCTAAATACATATCATATCCGATACCCAATCTTGCCATGGTAGGAAGATAAGATCTGGATTCTTCATTTCCTGTGTAATCCAGTTTAGGACCTAAGTTTTGAATGGCAAGACCGGCGTTTACTTTACCGTCATACCCACCAAAGCTTGAAAATTTTGGAGAAGAATAGTATCCTGATACATCTACTGCAAATGAATTTGCAGGTTTAAGCGTCGTATCTGTGTTGAAACCACCAGCCAAATCCGAACGAATGAATCTACCGGTTACAGCCATAGAGTAAGAATCAGAAAGCTTCAGGGCATAAGCAACGTCAATAGAGAATTCGTTTGGTTTAGATGTACCCATTGAAGTTACCTCCGAACCTACCAACTGAGTCAGGTCTACCTGTCCCATATTGAAATAATAGATACTTGCAGAGATCGTAGATCTTTCATCCTGACCTAAGAACTTATGGAATGCTGCATACATTAGATATGTATCGCTGGTAAGCTTACTCATATAAGGAGTAAAACTTAAACCGACAGAAGAACTTGTTTTGCTAAAAGGGTATTTCGCCGCGTTCCAGAATTGTGAAAATGCATCAGGAGAGCTTACCACCCCTTGATCCCCCATACCTCCAGATCTGGCATCTGGTGCGATTCTAAGGAAAGGAGCTCCGGTCAATACTGGATTTATTTTACTTAAGTCTTGCGAAAAGCCTAAAAAACCAGCACTTAAACCAAATCCTAAAAGCAGCTTAGTAGTTAAATTCATATGTTGTCTTTTATATATTATCAGTTTTTTATTAATATTATTATCTATGTATTATTTAATTATTTCAAAAGTACCATTTTTTCTACAGCTGTAGCACTTCCTTTGCATTTTTCTTGATTTTGACTTTTTGCAAATATCTTAAAAATATACGTACCTTTTGCTACTGTTGCCCCAAAATCATCTCTTCCGTCCCATTCAATTGCTTGACGTGGCGTTCTAAAGCCCTGTAGGAAGGGTTCTGCGACTACCGGCTGAGATAATGTTCGTACTAATTTTCCTGTTATGGTATAAATTTGAACATTTACATTCAAGATATCATCACAATTATGCTCAAACTGGATGTACGTCTTGTTGGTAAATGGATTAGGCCAGTTCAGCGGTCTGTTGATTGTCAGATGCTGATCAGCTTCATCCTTAACTTCAAAGTTTAACGTAGCAGTTGTCGAATTATTGTTTATATCCCAAACTTTAAATGTTAACTGATGTTGCCCAACCGCCAGATTTCTGAAAGGGTAGGTTACATTTCCTTTTTGATAGTCTGCCAAACTTGGGCTTAAACATCCATTTCCTTCTCCGGAAGCATAGAAGTCATTCAAAACAACCGTGTTAATGATCTGCCCGTCCAAATATACTGTAATATCATGGCCTACACCAGATCCTGTGGAATTTATTCCGGTATCATCGGTAACGCAGGCAAGCAGCATTGGGTTTTGGTTGGTAATTCCTCCGTCTGCAAAGTTGGTATTGTTCATATACAGCTTTACTTTTGGAGGTTCATTATCATTGATTCCATTAGGGTTAATATCACCTACCTGTACAGCCTGATTGTTGAATACATCAATGACCTTATTATCAGCATATCCAAGTATTCTTCCCTGTCCTACAGCATAGTTGATGTCTTTAGGAACATAAAATTCTACGGTAAACACTCCGTTTACAGCCGTTCCGGAAGCTTTTACAATCGCACTTCCTTCCTCAGTGTACTGTAGGATAGGCGTTAAACCACCATCATTATTCAATGTGTTTTTATTAAGTCTCTTATCAAAGATGTTGATAGAAACCCTTCCGTTGAAGGTATTGTTCAGTGTTCCGTTTGCATTATTGATATGTCCTTTAATTTTTACAAAATCAAGCCCTCTGATCAATCCTGGAACCGGTGTGTCAATATTATCAATGATCAGTAACCTTTGAGGTCTGCTCAACTTCATTGCCGGATCTCCAAGCAGGTTTACTTTCAGGTGATTGATGTCTGCCCCTTTTTGTTTCTTAGCATTTAAATGAGCATTTCCTAAAGATTCGAAATCATCATTGACTAATTTGAATATATTTTTAGTGTAAATATCCGTGAAATTACGTCCGTAATTAACCCCGATGGCACGGCTTGAAGTAATCATTGTAGCAGGACCTCCCTGTTTAAGTTTAATAAACTGCTCTCCTGCAGAAGAAGTTCCCGGTTCATCCCATAAAGTAAATTCACAGGTTATCGTTGATACAAAAGGGAATCTGCTGTACACGTTAGAGAAATTGTTGGAATTCTGAATTTCTGTACTGGTCAATACTCTTTCCTGAGCCCAACCGTTAATCCCTCCATGTCCGAAATAGAAAATATAAAGACTGTTTCCGATGTCATTGGAAATCGCCTGGTTTACCTGAGGGTATCTTTGTCCTCCTGATGTACTTTGTGCCGGAAAAGCATCCAGATATAATTTCCTTACATTATATTCTTTCAGATCCTGCTGCCCCGGAAGCTCAAAAACGTTAGAAAGTGTGGCGTTCATCACATCATGGAAAGGTCCTCCGTCTTCTTTATCATCATCCACTACGAAATCAAGTTTCATACGCCATTCTCCAAATGGAGTAGACTGTCCGGACATTGAATTGTAATAGGCAAGGGTTTTATCGATCATATTGGCCGCTTCAGTACCATTGGCTGCCGGGATTCTTCCTACCGGAATGTCCGGAAGGTTATTTTCAATAGACGATGCGGTCTGTGGTTTAGTCATTACAATATAATCATCCGTTACAAAAGAGCTTACATAATCTGCAGAATGCTCACTTTGATAACTGGAAACAATATTGGAATTGTTAGCTATTCTATTTTTATAATCGAATGATGCATCTCCTAAAATAAATACATATTTAAGTCTTCCAGAACCACTCAATTTGGTTACAAAATCTCTTATCGCAGTAAGGTCTCTGCTCCCGCTTCCGAACTCATTATATACTTTATTGATATCTACGATCTCTACTGTATAATTATCTTTTGTCTGATGATAGTTCGCTAATCTTTGTGCCTGTCCCATCATTTCAGGAACCGTAAGGATCAGATAATCTATATTTTGCAGTGCAGAAAGATTTTGATTTCCAATCCTTTCTACAAACTGAGGACTATAGGCTGCATCTGCTCTGAAAGCAACAAATTCATTATTGAAACTTGGATCAGCTGCAATATAAGCGAAGTTGAAATTTCCTGCGCCTGCCTTATTCACTCTTCGGTTGGCATTCGTGATATCAGTAACATCCCATACCTGTTCTACATTGGCGGCATTGGAAATACTGAATCCGTAATTGGTATTGGATCCGCTCACCAAAGAAAAATCTCTGAAATTCATTTGTGATCCGTTGAAAGAAAGATTTTCTTTATACTGTACTTCAAGATAATCAATATAGAATGTCCCGTTCGGATTCACCGAAATAGAAGGAGTGTAATTGAAGCTAATCTGATTGCCACTAAGATTGGATACTGTTCCATCATATCTCATCTGATAAAAATCAAATACATAATCTTGAGTGTTGGCTGGTACCACCAACGTAGATGGATTCTGGTTATTGATTTTGAATTGAAGGCTATTTTGCTGCGCTTTGTAACCTACTGCCTGTGTTCTGTATCGTATTACATCAGATGACTGTATAGGAGAATTGGTAGTAAATGTTACTGTTTTATCTGTGGTGAAAGGAGCGTCTTCTACCCAGATTCTTCCTACTTTCAGCAGGTTTTTCTGATCATTATTGATGACCTGGTAACTGTCATATCGCGTGATCAGCGTGTTCGGAAGATTTCCGTCAATATTCTGAACCCTTTTCCCCGCACCTTTGTCAAAATTAATATAATAATAGGAAAAGTCTTCGTATATATTTTTGAGGTTGTTACTTCTGTCGTTTCTGGTATCTATTCTTTTATAGCCGTTTCCGTTCGAATTGTCGTAGAGATTATAGCCATTAGGACCTTGTGCATAGAAAAGTGCATAGTCGCCATCATTCCATACGCCGTCATCTTCACCTACCACCTGGATCGCATTTTCCTGAAGGGCACTGTATCTTGTATCCTGATTATATTCAGGAAGCATGATCCCTCCATTTCCATAAATTCTGAAATTTTTAGGATTTACAGAAGCAGGATTTATCCCGTTATCTTTTAAAAACTGAGCGGTAATTTTAAATATCCCGGATTTGTCAACTTTTATTTTGTAAAAATTCCCGGCCGAAAGAGGATTGGTTGTTGCGCCTACTTTATTTGCATTTCCCATCATATTGGAAGCTGAAGTTTCAGTAACATCAAATGATGAAAGTCTCTGAATTCGTCCTTTCGTATTTTTAAATAAAGCTACACTGATGCTGGCATACCTTTCTCCTTCAAAATAATAATAGGTAATGTCGGCAACATCATAATCGGGGAGTCGGTCTTTAGTTAATTCAAATAAATCTTTATTGGAAACCCCTTCCCATGAAAGATTTGAAACTTTTAACTGCTTTTCCCCTATTTTTTGTTTAGTTATTATAAAAATGTTATTTTGGCTGAACGAAAAACCTTCATTTTTAAAATTGGGAAGATTCAATTTTGTGTCGCCAAAGTCTTGAATTTTGGAGCCGTCCCATTCAATGGTTGTTTTTTGGCCCCAAAGTATTGATACAAAAGCGATTAGAAGTAAAAGCGTAATTTTTTGTTTCATATTTAGTATTGAAATTGCTAAATTACAAAATAAATGAAAATTTTATAATTAAATTGCGATAC
>NZ_JPRH01000003.1 GCF_000737705.1 Chryseobacterium soli
ATTAAACTTAATTAAACAAAGTATTGAATTGGAATTTAATAGAATTATTGAATTTAGGAATTCGTTGAATAATAAGATTAACAATTTTAATATTGATATTAACATTATTTTTCCATTGCCAATTATTCAGACACAACCAATTATTCAACAAATAAGTTCTATTGAACAAGAAATTTTGACTTTAAAAGTCGAAATGAACTTATTACCTCAACCTCCTTCTTTTGATATCAATTATGAATCTCTAAAAACTAAAATTAATAACCTTGAAAAGAGATATGAAACTTTGGCTAACTCTTTAAATGAAAAACAAAAAAAGCATGAGGATTATAAAAAAGCAGTCGAAGAGTGGAGAGAAAGAGCATTGTCTCTAAT
Organism: Chryseobacterium soli; assembly: GCF_000737705.1. GTDB lineage: Bacteria > Bacteroidota > Bacteroidia > Flavobacteriales > Weeksellaceae > Chryseobacterium > Chryseobacterium soli. Next base: position 373 of record NZ_JPRH01000003.1, read on the forward strand.
TGGTAAAAGTAAGATAATACCAGCTCCTGAAACATTAAGGTATTTAAAGAATGAAAAAAAATATATTTCAAATGAATTGGAAAGAAGTATTGTTGAATTAAAAGCAAAGAGAAAAGAGATTGCTGAGAAAATTTACAATGAAAAAAGAAAAATAATTGAAATTTATTCTCAAATTAAAACAAATATAGATAATGCATTAACAGATAAAGAAATAGAAGAGTATAATATTTCTATAAACGTAGCTTTTTTGTTAGGTAACTTTAAAAATAGATTTTTAGAATTTATTGACAAAGGTAAAAGAGGTTCATTTAAAGGTATTAATGAAAGCAATTTAAAGGTATATAACCTAATAGAAGATAAGGACTTAATGCACTTTGACAATTTGTATACAATTTTAGACAATGTTGTTTATAACCTTGAATACAATACTGAAAGTCTGAATGAAAAAAATGATGATATTTTTAATCAAATAAAAGATGGGTATAGTTTAGGAGAGCTTTATAATTATATTTTTTCTTTAGATTATCTAGAGGAAATTTATGAACTTAGATTTAATGATAAAAAAATAGACCAACTTTCTCCTGGCGAAAGAGGGGCGGTTCTAATTGTTTTTTATCTTTTGCTTGATAAAAATGACATACCATTAATATTTGACCAGCCAGAAGACAATTTAGATAATCAAAGTGTATTTCAAATTCTTGTTCCATTTATTAAATCAGCAAAGATTAAGCGACAATTAATAATTGTTACTCATAATCCGAACTTAGCTGTAGTTTCCGATTCGGAGCAAATTATACATGTGTCAATTGACAAAAAAAACAATTATAAATTTAACTTCATATCAGGCGGTATTGAAGACCCCACAATAAATAAATCAATAGTTGATGTTCTTGAAGGGACAATGCCTGCATTTGACAAACGAAAATTAAAATATAATTAATAGGTAATTATTTTATGAAAAATATAATTTTAGATACTTGTGTATTTGTAAGTGAAAATTTTCTTCATAGTAGAAAAATAAACTCTTTAATAAAACTAAGTAGTAATGGTCGTATAAATCTTTACATTACTCAAATTACTTACAACGAAATATTGAAAAAATTTAATGAGTTTTCATTTGAATCTTTGACATTGTACAAAAAGTTTAAAAAAGATGCACGGTATTTAAGAAATAATGATAGACTTAAAATTCTTTTTCAAGAAATAAAGAAAGAAGAGGTGTTTAATGATTTTAAAACTAGGCTTGACGACTTAGTGAAAACTGGTGAATTAAAAATCATTCCCTATGGAGTTCTAGATATTTCAAATGTTTTTGATAATTATTTTAACTCCCAACCGCCATTTGGAATAGGTAATAAAAAGCATGAATTTCCTGATGCGTTTACTTCAGAATTAATTGAAAAGTATATTGATGAAAAAAAATTGACAGATATTGTGATTTTTTCTTTAGATAATGATTTTTCAAATCTCAATTCTAAAGCTACAATTAGTAAAGATTACGAAACCTTTTTAAATGATGAGTATTCCAATATTGAAAAAGCAAAAATTGCAGAGCAGGTTGTCATATCGAATGAAGTCAAAATTAGAAATGAATTTAAAGAGTGGTATAAAACAAATCTAGATGATATGTCTCTTTATTACCAGGCGGTAAATTGGAAAGATGTTTATGATATCAGTATTAAAAGTATTCAAGTTGGAGATTTACAGCATAGTATTATTGAAATTGATAAAGATACTGTAGTAATAGAAATAACAGCTGAGGTTATTGTGGAAGTAGATATTTTAACAGACGATGAAGAATACCAATATTATGATTCTGATGATAGAAGTTATCATTACTTAGAAACAACAACTGAGACTTACAAAAAAGAATTTGACTCATCTATGATTATTTATGTAGAGGTTGAAAATGCTGAAAATTATTCTGACGATATAGAAATAGAAGTAATTAACGAAAATGTAAGAATTGATTTTAATATATCTGATGAGCATTATTATTAATTCTAATAATGTTAACAACTTTGTTATCAAAAGAGAATAATGAAAAAATGAAATTTTAAATAAAATTTAATGCAATTACCTGTTGGAAAAATTTCAGGAGAAAAGCTTGAAGCTTTTTTCTTACAATCAATAGATTATCACATAAAATCATTTCATGAGATTTTACTGGGATTCGAAAAAGTAACCCTTTTTGATAATATTAGGAATCTTGTTAGGTCTACAGATGAACTTATAAATATCCCATTGGAGTTATATGATGCCAATGAATGTGAGAATTTCTTAAAAGTTAGTTCTGATTTCTCCGATGCTCAAAATTTACAATTAATTAAAAGCACTTGTAATATTTTAGAAATTAGATTTGGGACAGATGTTTCCCAACGATTTAAAGATTTATTTTTAATGTCTTTTGCAATTAATGGAGCATTTAGTCTTCAAGGAACTTTAAAGTTTTTGGGGGAGCTAAATCTTTATAATATAGAAAATAGTATAGCATATTTTCAAAGTAGGAGGATATATTTAGGAACGACATTAAATCTTGTGTCAAAAATTTCAAAGGGACAGAAAGAGTTTCCTTATATTGACACAATAAATCAAATACTGCCAGGTTTAGAGGCCTGTTTATTAAATATAACAACAGCATATTATAATCTTGTTTTAAATAAATGTTTGCCAGATTTTGAAATGGAATCTAATGGTAAATATTTGACAGGAAACTATAAGTATAAACATCTTGAAAACTTCTTTTTAGAGCCAGAAAGACTATCTCTTATTGACCAATTAGAATTAAGACAAGATTTGATTGGAGAAATCGAAATGTTAGAGACTAGTTATAATAAGATTTTTTCATTTGTAGAGGTTGCAAATGCAATGAAATCATTTCAGGCTGCGTTCAAAAAATATAATATTGATGAGCTGAAAGTCTACAAAGAGTTAAATTTATTTTTAGTGGATATTGCTGTATTTGTAGTTGATGATTATGAAATTGTTTTAGATAAATATGAATTTAATAGAATAAACAATAAATATAAACTATTACAGCTATATTTAGAAAGTGATTTTTATTTTGACAATTTAAACAGTTTTGCCCCCTTTCAGAAATCAGAAAATAATTATTATTCTACTGTGGTTTTACTTCAAAGATTCATATATAAAACTTTAACAAATAAATTATTAAAAAATAGGTCTTTTCAAATAAATTCTGGTTTTGTATTCGAAGATAGAGTTTCTGAAATACTTAAAGAAAAAGGATTTTTATTAACCGAAATTGTTCGAATTGATAGGCGAGAGTTTGATGTAATTACAATTAAAGACAATAAAGTTTATAATTTTCAATGTAAAAATAATTTCATTGATATTTCAACAGTTAGCCTGAATTATAATTTAATAGCAAGAAACAATAATAGATTGTGTAGATATTATGAAAAAGCTTTATTAAAAGAGGAAGAACGTGAATATTTGATTAAGAAAGTCACAGATATAGAGGAGATAAAACATTTTGTAGTCTCACGATTTCCTGTAATTTCAAGAAATTCAAGAATCATTAATTTTAATGAATTGGATGATTGGACTCTTGATTGATTTTTCATACATTTTCGCACTATAAATAAATTAGTCAAAAATATGTAATTGTTTATATTTGTAGAATATTAATAATGTATCCGTTCTTTAGATAATAAAATTAGAAAGCTTATAGAAATTGGGAACAATTTCGGACACAAAAACAAAAAAGAGAAAATGTAATTATTTAAAATTCAATAATTTACAAATTCTCTTTAGTTTAAAAAGTGGAGTTGGAGGGATTCGAACCCTCGTCCAAACAAGCAACACATAAGACTTCTACATGCTTATTCTACCATTGATTTTCGACTGAAGGCAGAGGGCAGACACCCAACATCCAGCTTATCTTCTAAGGTTTTCGAGTTTCAGCCGAAGCATCTGAAACCTTATTTCTACATTCCTATATCTCAGGATCAAACGCCGTAGAACGGAGCATTTGTGAGATATCTTGCTTCCTTACTATCTTCGGGAAAGCGCTTGAATCTTACTTTATTCGGATTAAGCTGCAAGAGCGAACTCTTCGTTGCCAGTTAAAGTTGTGTAGCAAGGGATTAAAGAGATCGCGCTACGGTTCTCTGCATGCTTACTTACCCATTGATCTTGCTGTCGAAACCAGTCAACCCCATGAATTAAGTGATTGCAAATATAAAACTTTTTGTTTACATACCGTTCATAATATGACATACATTTCAGATAATCCCGGGATAGCCATATTTACGGGTGTTATTAACAATATAAAGGATGATACAGGAAAACTCAAATGTAAAGATATTAGACTTATCCACATTATTACACATAATTGTGGATAACTTATTAATGTGTTTTTTTAAAGAAAATGGAGTTTAATTTTGCAGTTAAATAAAAAATGTCTAGTTTTGCAATCCAAAATGAGATGTAAAATATGTTAATAATTCCAGTAAAAGATGGTGAATCCATCGACAGAGCTTTAAAAAAATATAAAAGAAAATTTGATAAAACAGGTACAGTTCGTCAATTAAGATCTAGACAAGCGTTTATCAAGCCTTCTGTAACTTTAAGACAAGCTAGGTTGAAAGCTGCTTACAAGCAAAGAGGACTTAGCAAGGAAGAGCAGGCTTAAGAATTTTTTCTTAAACACATATTAAATTCACTTCTTAAATACTATATTTGAGGAGTGAATTTTTTATTTGCGCCCCAACCATGTTAGAAAAATTTTTAGATTATCTACAATTCGAAAAGAGGTATTCACCTCACACCATTACAAGCTATAAAAAAGACCTTGAAGATTTCCTTCATTTCTATCTCAAAACAGAATCATCCGACGATATTTCCAAAGCAGATAAAAAAGTAATCAGAAATTTTATCGTTGATCTCAGTGAAAATAATATTGCAAAAAGAAGCATCAACCGGAAATTGTCTTCACTCCGAAGTTTTTATTTATTTCTTTTAAAAATAGGCGAAATTAAAGTTTCTCCTACCGAAACAATTCCTTCCCTTAAGTTTTATGCTGAAAAGCAGACTCCTATGTCCAAAGAAGAAATGCAGGCTCTTAATGACCGTGTTTTGGAAGAAGAGCCCAATCTGCTGGAAAAATGTATTATTGAAGTATTATATCAGACAGGAATTCGAAAAGCAGAGCTTTGTGGCCTGATGTTTGACAATGTTAAGTTAGACGAAAATGAATTAAAAATTATAGGTAAAGGAAATAAAGAACGCTTTGTTCCTATATCTGAAGATTTAACTCATCTGTTGAGAAGTTACCTGGAAATAAGGAAACCGGAAGACAAACAAGAATCATGTTTTTTTGTCAACCCGAAAGGGAAAAAACTCTCAGGAAAATTTGTTTATGTTGTCGTTAATAAGTACCTTAGTCTTGTAACTACGAAACAGAAAAAAAGTCCTCATATTCTAAGACACAGCTTTGCTACACACGTTTTAGATAATGGGGCGGAGATCTCTAAAGTAAAAAAAATATTAGGGCATTCCAGTCTTGCAAGTACTCAGGTCTATACGAATGCCAATATTGAACAATTGAAAAAAGTGTTTAATCAGGCTCATCCAAGAGCATCTAAAAAAGAAGAATTATGAAGATCACAGTTCAATCAATTGGTTTAACTCCACACGAACCATTAGAATCACACATTGAAAAAAAAGTTAGTAAACTGGAAACATTTTATGACAAGATTCATGAATGTAAAATTTTCCTAAAAGTAGAAAACACATCGGATAAAGCAAACAAAACTGCAGAGTTGATATTGGCTGTTCCGGGAGACGATATTGTAGTAAAAAAGACTTCTAGCTCTTTTGAAGAAAGTCTGGATCTTTGCGTTGATGCAGCTAAAAAGCTATTAATCAAGAAAAAAGAAATGGCTTAGAAAAAAAAGTTAAAAAAAGTTAGCAAAAAGTTTGAGAATTCAAAAAATCAGTTCTATATTTGCACTCGCAAAAAGGGAACAGTTGATCTTTTGAATTCTTTTTTATTTGCCTCCATAGCTCAGTTGGCCAGAGCACGTGATTTGTAATCTCGGGGTCGTGGGTTCGAATCCCTCTGGAGGCTCATTAATATAAACTTATGGGGAGATTCCAGAGTGGCTAAATGGGACTGACTGTAACTCAGTTGCTTCGGCTTCGCAGGTTCGAATCCTGCTCTCCCCACATTTTATTTAATAAAAAATTTGCAGGTTTAAAAGGATTTTCCTAGCTTTGCAAAGCGTTAACCAATAGTTTTGGAAACAAAATTGCGGAAGTAGCTCAGTTGGTAGAGCGTCAGCCTTCCAAGCTGAATGTCGCGAGTTCGACCCTCGTCTTCCGCTCAATAAAATCACACTTTAACAGGGTGGTTTTTTTTTACAGCTGAATTGCATAGAGTAGCATTCTCTAAAGTGTTCAGTACTTTTTTTAAAATTGCCTCCATAGCTCAGCTGGCCAGAGCACGTGATTTGTAATCTCGGGGTCGTGGGTTCGAATCCCTCTGGAGGCTCAATTTTAATATAAACATTAGGGAAGATTCCAGAGTGGCTAAATGGGACTGACTGTAACTCAGTTGCTTCGGCTTCGCAGGTTCGAATCCTGCTCTTCCCACAGTTTATATTGAAAAAATAATTTGCAGAATAGAAAGAATTTTCTTAGATTTGCAAAGCGTTTACCAATAATTTTGGAAACAAAATTGCGGAAGTAGCTCAGTTGGTAGAGCGTCAGCCTTCCAAGCTGAATGTCGCGAGTTCGACCCTCGTCTTCCGCTCAAAAAAAATCATGCTAGATAGTGTGATTTTTTTGTTTCAGGCCGACTTAGCTCAGCGGTAGAGTGCTTCCTTGGTAAGGAAGAGGTCACGGGTTCAAGTCCCGTAGTTGGCTCCACTTTTCATCCCGATACTATCGGGATTTTTTTTTGCCCGAAATTTATCATGAAATTCTCTGACTTGGAGTCAATGATATGTTCTATTAAAGCTATTACCGAAAATATATTTAGAGATTTGTTTAATAGCATTTTTCAGTTTCAATATTCTTCCCCTGAAAACAACTTCCGCAACACACTACATTCTATTAAAATTTAATTAAAATACCTGAGAAAGTGAAGTCCCTTCTATCATTGATTCAAAATCATAAAAATTTTCGTTAAATTCGTATAAAATAAATTTGATGAATATTCTTTTATTAGAGGACGACCTTATTCTTTCGGCAGAGCTTTGTAAGTTCTTAGAGTCAAATAATTTTACTTGTGATAAGATTTATGATGGGGAGACATTTCTTCGCCAGATTAAAAACAATAGTTATGAACTCTACCTGCTTGATATCAATGTTCCCAAGATCAACGGGCTTGATGTCTGCCAAACCATTCGTTCTTTTGATAAAAGTACACCCATCATCATCATTTCTGCATACGGCGATATTTCCGATAAAAAAGATGCTTTCAACCGACTGGCAGATGATTATCTGGTAAAACCTTTTCAGTTTGAAGAGCTTCTGCTACGGATCAATTCTTTATTGAGAAGAAAAATGCCTTCAGAGAATACAGATCAGGACATCATCAGAATAGACGATTTGATTATTAATAAAACCGAACAGAAAGTGTATCGCGGCGGGAATGAAATTACCCTGACCTTAAAAGAATTTCAACTGCTGGCTTACCTTGCAGAAGCACAGGGCAGAACGGTTTCTAAACAGCAGATTACCGAACATGTCTGGGAGCATAATTTCAATACGAACACCAATACGGTAGAAGTGTACATTAATTTTCTAAGAAAAAAGATCGACAAAGATTTTAAACTTAAACTGATTCATACCCGTTCCGGATTCGGATATTATTTAAGCCCATTATAAAATGTCATTAAAGAGAAAGATAGCCCTCACGATCAGTATTGCCTTTTCACTGCTTTTTGGTGTGGTGATGGCGGTGATTTATCTCTCTTTTAATGATTTCAGAAGAGATGAATTCAAAGAAAGATTCAGGCAGCGGTTAGAATTTACAACGCATTTTATCTCAAAGTCAAAAGATTTTGAAGAAGAGGCTCCCATTTTTTTTAACGAAAATGCGGACAATGTACTTCTCAATGAAACTATTTTAATTTTCAATGGTGAAAAAGAACTGATATACAGTACAATAAAAGACCGTAATGTCACCTGGGACAGTGCTTTGCTCAAAGAGCTGGATGAAAAGAAGATTATTTATACTGAAAAAACAGTTCCTGAAATTTATGCGGCCCTGAGAACAATTAATGGGGAAAACTATTATATTCTTACCAGTGCTTTCGATACCAATGGAAAATCCAAACTGAATTATCTTAAATACCTGCTGATTGCGGCTTACGTGATGAGTACGCTTCTTATCGGATTTTTCAGCTATTATTTTATGGGGCAGTTTCTCCGCCCTTTGGAAGATTTAAATAAAGAGATCTCAGAAGTTACTGCTCATAAATTAACCACCCAAATTCCCGTTCAGGAATCCAATGACGAAATAAATGTTCTGGCCAAGTCCTTCAATACCATGATCGCCAGATTAGATGATGTTTTTCAGTCACAGAGAGACTTTACCGCAAGTGCCTCCCATGAAATCCGGACACCCATTACTAGGATGGCTTTTCAGCTGGAAAATCTAATCAAGCTCAAGCAGCATTCCCCAGAAACCCTGCTTTCTTTACAACAGATTCAAAAAGATGTGTATCAATTGTCGGATCTAACAAATTCTTTATTACTGCTTACTAAATTTGACAAAGAAAATATTCAAAGTATTTATGAAGAAGTGAGAATTGATGAAGTCATTTTTGAATCCTTTGAAGCCGTAGAAAAAAGTTATCCAACGCTAAAAATGGACTTTTTAATTTCTGAGGAAACTTCTGAAAACCCTCTTTTAACCATAAATGGAATCCAGTCACTGCTGGATATTGTTTTTATCAATTTGTTTAAAAATGCAGCAGTATATTCAGATCATACAGAAGTAGATGTACTGATTACCGAAACAAATTTGAAACTGATAGTGGATGTTATTTCTCGAGGAAAAACAATTCCTGAACAAGAACAGTCAAAACTATTTGAGGCCTTTATGAGAGGGAATAATTCACAGAATATTTCAGGTTCAGGATTAGGGTTGCGAATAGTAAAGCGAATTTTGGAATATCACGGCGCAGAGATTATCTATTCTTCTCCCGCAGAAAGCACCAACAAATTCAGCGTGATCTTTGAAAAGTAATTTTTTCATTTTATAATTCCTTATTTAGTGAAACGCGCATTGGTTTTTTGTTGATTTTTTATAAAAATTCGGTACAATTTTAATGAAAAATGCACATTTTATATCTTAATAACAATTAAAAAAATCCCATAAACACAGCTGTTAGCGAAAAAATTTAATTTTTTTTTAATCCTCCTTTAAGTTTGTTTTAATCGATTCAAGGCAATTTTGTAATTTAAAAGTAAAAAAATGAACAAAATTGCAGGGCTGTTTATTGTCATTTCCTCATTCATGGCAGCACAACAGAATATGTCGCTTTTGGATTGCGAAGAAGCTTTCCAGAAGAACAATCTTCAACTGCTTGCTGAACAATATAATATCAATATGGCAGATGCAGATATTCTGCAGGCTAAAATATGGGAACTCCCGCAGTTAAGCGGACAAATCAACGCATATAATCCTCAGGATAAAAAAGTTTTTGATGCAGGCCATTCAAAAGGAGCGCAGGTTACACAGCTCATTTACATGGGTGGCAAAAAGAAAAATGAGATTGCTTTTGCCAAATCAAATAAAGAACTTGCTCAGATTCAGTTTTCCCAACTCTTGGTTGAGCTTAAAACACAGCTCCACACCACCTATTACAATCTTTACTTTCAAAAACTAAAACTCGAAAACACCAACAAGCAACTTGGATATATGAAAGAGTTGCTGAATGCCTATAAAGTACAGTCTGCAAAAGGGAATGTTTCCCTTAAGGACGAAGTGAGGCTGCAGAGTATTGTTATTCAGCTCAACAATGATAAGGTAGAAATCAATAAAACAATTTTGGAAGTGGAGCAAACGCTAAAAGTATTAACAGGAGTTATGGACGATATAGAACCGCAGCTTTCAGATGCTGAAGCTACAGATATTCTGGCCTCCCAGCCTTTTGGAGACGAAGAGGAATTGAAAAAGAAAGCCCTGGAACATAATGCAGATTATCTATACAATTTAAAATTGATTGATAACAGCAAACTCTTTGCCCAATGGCAGAAATCACTGAATGTTCCGGATCTTAATCTCGGAGCAGGGTGGGACCAAAATGGAGGAACTTTCCAGAATGAGGTCAACCTGATGATTGGGATTCCGTTGCCGCTTTGGAAAAGCAATAAAGGAAATGTGGAAAAAGCAGGATTTGCCATCCAGCAGAATCAGAAAAACGCAGAATACCAAAAATTAAATCTTGAAACGAAGGTCCAGTCTGCTTTCAGAACATGGAAAACACAATACGACCAGTTTTCAGAAATTAAAGCTACAGATCTTAATAATATGGATTTGGTTTATAACGGAATGCTGAAAAATTTCAGAAGCGGTAACGTCAGCCTGATCGAATTTACAGACTTTATGGAAAGTTACCGGCAGACCGCACTTCAGATCTATGATATGAAAAACGATATCATCCAGTCGGCAGAACAGCTCAATCAACTAGTACAAACGAAAATCTTCTATTAAACAATGAAAAAATATATTATTATCGTGTGGGTAGCCTTGTCTTTATTATCCTGTTCCAAAAAAGAGGAAAATAAGGCACCGCAAGCAAAAAAAGGCTTTGAATTAAGCAATACCATGCTTAAATCAATCACTTTGGCGAAAGTTGAAAAGAGATATATAGAAGATGGATACAATTTTTACGGAAAAATATCTGCGGATAAAAACAGCTACATTGATGTTTATCCGTTAGTGGGTGGAAATGTTATGAGTGTGAATGTAGAACTTGGAGATTATGTGAAGAAAGGGCAGATCCTGGCAACCATAAGAAGTACAGAGCTTGCAGAAGTGCAAAAAGATGTAAGTGATGCAAAGACTGATCTTGTAGTGGCCCAAAATAATGTGCGGGTTGCCAAAGAAATGTACGAAGGAAAACTGAATACCGAAAGAGATGTTCTTGAAGCTAAAAGCCAGTTGCAGAAAGCGCAGGACCAAATGCAGAGAGCCAATGCCGTAAGTACAGTATATAATGTAAAAAGAGGAAATATTTACAGTGTTGTTGCCCCGATCAGCGGTTATATTGTTCAAAAAAATATCAATAAAGATATGCAGCTGAGAGCGGACAGAAGCGACAATATTTTTGATGTAGCCAATACAAGCAATGTATGGGCAATTATGAACGTGAACGAATCCGATATTGATAAGATAAATCTGGGCATGAAAGCCGAAGTTTCCACACTCTCTTATCCGGACAAAATTTTTTACGGAAAAATTGATAAAATATTTAAAATTATAGATCCGCAGACGAATGCAATGCAGGCCAGGGTAGTGCTGGATAATACCAATGGATTATTGATTCCGGATAGCAAGGCGACTATCAAAGTTTCAAAGTCTGAAAACAGTACTGCACTTACGGTTCCTTCCAAAGCCGTAATTTTTGATGATAACAGAAGTTTTGTGGTCATCTATAAATCCAGAGCAGATCTGAAAGTTAAAGAAATAAAAGTCATGAAACAGGCCGGTGATACGACCTATGTTTCAGAGGGATTAGAAGAAGGTGAAGAAGTAATCACCAATAACCAGTTGTTAATTTATCGTTCATTAAATAACTAATTATGATGAGCATGAAAAAAATATTAGCAGTAAGCTCAGCTTTTTCATCAGCTTTTTCATATTTGTTGGCACAGGAGAAGCCTCAGGATAGCTTAAAAAATAAACTGAATATAGGATTTCAGGCAACAATCATCAGCCAGCATCATCCTAAATTTTCTGCAGATTATACAGGGGATAACAGTTTACAGCCAAACTCTGAATCTGCAACATCTTTAACATCAACCTTATATATTAATTATCATTTTAATAAAAATACTCAAATAATCTTTACTCCTGAAGTGGCAGGTGGGAAAGGGTTAAGCGGGGCTACAGGAGTTGCAGGATTTCCAAACGGTGAAATTTTCAGAGTGGGTGAGCCAACCCCTAAAGTATATATTGCCAGACTAGCCTTGGAAAAAAGATTTGATTTTAAGAATGATAATCAGTTAAGGTTTGTTGTCGGAAAATATTGCTTAGCAGACTACTTTGATAACAATCCCATAGCACATGATCCCAGAACACAGTTTATGAACTGGTCTTTGATGAGTTCCGGGGCCTGGGATTATCCCGCCAATGTCAGAGGCTATACGATGGGGCTGCTGGCAGAATATGTATTCCGGAATAACTGGTCGTTAAGAGCCAATTATGCATTGGAACCTACTACAGCAAATGGAGCAGATTTAAGCTACAAAATGGGAAAAGATTTTGGGCTGACTTTTGAAATTCAAAAGGATTTTTACAAAGAGGGTAATCTGTTTACAAGAATTATGTTGCTGGGATATAGAAATCAGGCTCCAATGGTGCCCTACAGATTAGCAATACAGCAAAATGTAAATCTGACAGAAATAAATGGAGAGAGAAATACAAAATATGGGCTTTCGCTTAACCTTTATCAAAAATTATCCGAACATCTTTCAGGCTTTATGAGAACGTCCTGGAATGATGGTAAAAATGAGACGTGGGCGTTTACTGAGATCGATAATAGTTTGAGTGCAGGCGTTAATGTAAATGGTAAACTTTGGCACAGATCGGATGATAATTTCGGAATTGCTTTAGTTATCAACGGAATTTCAAAAGATCATCAGAATTATCTTAAAGATGGACACTATGGATTTATCATAGGGGATGGAAATCTTAATTATGGAAGGGAGACTGCTTTGGAAGCTTATTATAATCTTTGTTTTATGAAATATTATAATCTTTCTGCCGATTACCAATTTGTAAATCATCCAGCATATAATCAATCAAGAGGACCCGTTAGTTTTTTTAGTCTTCGTTTTCACTTTCAGATTTAGTATAGCGTTATGAATAAATTTATCAAAAATATAATTGCTTTCTCCCTTAAAAATAAAGCGTTTACCTTTATTTGGGTGGCAATTTTGGCGGTTGCAGGATTTATAAGCTTCAAAAATATGCCTATTGAAGCTTTTCCTGATGTTACCAATACACAGATTGTAATCATTACCCAATGGAATGGACGAAGCGCGGAAGAAGTAGAACGCTTTGTGACGACACCCATTGAATTGGCAATGAGCCCGGTACAGAAGAAAACAAGTGTGAGGAGTACCACCATGTTTGGACTTTCCATTGTTAAAATTCTGTTTGATGATGGGGTGGACGATACTTTTGCACGAAATCAGGTCAATAACCAGTTAAGAACAGTCAGCCTTCCTGATGACGTAGACCCGGAAGTACAACCACCCTACGGGCCAACCGGAGAAATTTTCAGATACACCCTTGAAAGTAAGAAAAAAGATTCGCGCGAGCTCTTAACCCTTCAGAACTGGGTAGTAGACAGGGCTTTGAGAGGAGTCCCCGGAGTCGCAGATATTAATGTTTTCGGAGGTCAGGATAAAGTTTTTGAATTGAGTATTGACCCCAGAGCGTTGGATAAATATAATCTGACACCGCTTCAGGTTTATGATGCTGTTACCAAAAGTAATTTAAATGTTGGCGGAGATGTGATTGAGAAAAACGGACAAGCTTATGTCGTACGGGGAATAGGTTTGGTGAGATCTGTTGCGGATATCGGTAATATTACGATTCAGAATGATAATGGAAATCCTGTTTTAGTTAAAAATGTGGCAGATGTTCATGAAAGTTCAATGCCTAGAGTAGGGCAGGCAGGACTGAATAACCACGAAGATACTGTAGAGGGTATTGTCGTGATGAGAAAAGGAGAAAATCCACGCGATGTGTTGGTAGGTGTAAAAGCAAAAATTAAAGAGCTGAATGAAAAGATCCTTCCAAAAGATGTTAAAATGGTCACTTTCTATGATCGGGACAACCTGATGGATTTTACCACACACACCGTAATGCATAACCTTATTGAAGGAATTGTATTAGTAACGGTGATTGTCTTAATTTTCATGGCAGACTGGAGAACCACGTTGATTGTTTCCATTATTATCCCTTTATCCCTGTTGTTTGCATTCTTGTGCTTAAAACTGGCTGGAATGAGTGCCAACCTGCTTTCATTGGGAGCCGTAGATTTCGGGATTATTATTGACGGAGCCGTCGTCATGGTGGAGGGGCTCTTTGTAATGCTCGACCACAAAGCTCAGAAATACGGAAAAGAAAAGTTTAATAAAATGGCTAAAGGAGGCTGGATCAAACAAACCGGAACTGGCCTTGGAAAAGCAATTTTCTTTTCAAAATTGATTATTATTACCTCATTGATCCCTATTTTTTCTTTCCAGAAAGTAGAAGGTAAAATGTTTTCACCATTAGCCTTTACCTTGGGATTTGCGCTAACAGGAGCTTTGATATTTACCTTAACGTTAGTACCCGTCCTTTCCCATATACTTTTAAACAAAAATGTAAAAGAAAAGAACAATCCGTTTGTCAACTTCTGGGACAGAATTGTGATAAAAGGATTCAACTATACCTTCAGACATAAAAGGATGAGCTTAATCGTTGCCATTTCATTTCTGGCAGTAACGCTGTTTTCTGGAAAATTTTTAGGAACTGAATTTTTACCGCAGCTTAATGAAGGTTCCCTGTGGATAACTGCAGAAATGCCGATGAGTTCTTCATTAAAGGAATCTTTGAAAACAGCAGATCTTCTCAAGAAAGATATTATGAGTTTCCCTGAGGTAACAGATGTGCTGGCGCAAACCGGAAGAAGTAATGACGGAACCGATCCCAATGGATTTGGATTCGTGCAGTTTGCGGTCAATCTTCAGCCCCGAGAAGATTGGAAACGTAAAATCAGCTATGAGAAACTGATCGAAGAAATTGATAAAAAACTGAGAAATTATCAGGGAATTACCTTTAATTATTCCCAGCCTATTTCAGATAACGTAGCAGAAGCCGTTGCCGGTTTCAAAGCAGAAAACGGAATTAAAATTTATGGTGATAATCTGCAAACCCTGGACAGACTGGCAGAAGAAGTTTTACAGCAGGTGAAAGATGTTGATGGGGTAAAAGATCCGGGAATCATTAAAAATATTGGCCAGCCGGAAGTAAGTGTGGTATTAGACAGGGATAAAATGGCGGCCTACGGAGTAATGCCTGCAGACGCACAGGCCGTTCTTGAAATGGCTTTTGGAGGAAAAACAGCTTCAGAAATGTTTGATGGAGAACGGAAATTCCCGATTCGTCTCAGATATTCACAGGAATACAGAAAAGATGAAAATGATATTGCTGCTTTGATGGTTCCTACACAGGACGGAGCAAAAATTCCATTAAAAGAAATCAGTACGATTGTTAAAGACAATGGAGCTGCCTTTATCTACAGGGACGATATCAAACGATATATTGGAGTGAAGTTTTCAATCCGTGACCGTGATTTAGGAAGTACCATTGCTGATGCACAGAAAAAAGTAGCTAAAATTGAACTTCCGGACGGATATTCAGTCGGATGGACAGGTCAGTTTGAAAATCAGCAGCGGGCATCGCACCGATTAGCGCAGGTTGTACCGGTAAGTATTCTGATGATCTTCTTCCTGTTGTTTATTCTCTTCGGAAATATAAAAGATTCACTGCTGGTATTGGCCAATGTTCCTTTTGCTTTAATCGGAGGAATTATTGCCTTGCACGTTACCCGAATGAATTTTGGAATATCAGCCGGGGTAGGAATGATTGCCCTTCTGGGAATCTGTATACAAAATGGGGTAATCCTCATTACAGAATTCCATCAAAATGTTAAAAACGGGCTGCATTTGGACCTTGCCATATTAAATGGGGTGAAATCCAGAACCAGACCTGTAATAATGACTGCTCTGATGGCCTCTATTGGTCTTATGCCGGCTGCATTATCTACCGGTATCGGATCCGAGTCGCAAAAACCGCTTGCCATTGTGATTATTGGCGGACTTATTACAGCGACTGTTCTCACCCTTCTTATTTTCCCGATCATTTTCTGGATCTTTAACCGAACTAAAAAATCGCAACAGATCTAGAGTTCTTTTATTTTATATTAATTGAAGCCTGAAATACATTGTATTTCAGGCTTTTGTTGTTGAATATATATAATTTGTGTTAGAATCCTAACCCTACAGCAAATGCTTTTACTGCATTCGGAAAATCAGCAAGCGGTGTTGCAGCTCCGTTGGAGGTATTTACCGTGTAGATTTTTGTGGAACCATTGACACTGGCCATTAAATATGCTTTTTGGCTTACACTTCCAATATCGAAACCATTAGCGTTACTTATATTGATTCCCAGAGAACCGGTTTCTGTTAAAGTACCATTATTCGGTGGATTTTGCTGATACAGCTTATCAGTGGTATGATCAATCACAAACAAAGTCGTTGTCGTAGTGCCTGCAAAATTATTGGTATAGGCAGCTGCGCTTATAGAGGGTATTCCCGGATTAAGCACTCCGTCTACTGCTGCTACAGTTCCGTCAGCGGGATTTAAACGTAGATTTTGTCCGGTATTGCTTACGATCCTTATTTTATCAACGCTTGGATTGAAATCAAATCCAAAATCCGTTCCTGCAAGAAGAGTGGGAAAAGGGGAGGTGCCTACTGCAGTTGCTGCACCCGTTCCAAGATTAATTGTATACAGTCTGCTGGAACTTCCTAAAGCATACAACTGGCCGTTTGCAGGACGGAAATCAATTCCAAGAATATTCTCACCGGTTTGCAGGCCTGCAATGGTTTTAGATACCGGATTGGGGTTGTTGGGATTAAAGATTTGTAAATTATTAGAATTGTCAATCGCATAGGCAACTGCTTCAGTAGGAATCGCAAGATCCAGAATAGGCTGCTGAAGACTTCCCAGAGTAACAACCTTTCCGTTATTTAAATCCAATACATGAAGATGACCATTGGTTCCCGATTGGGTAGCGAGTAATGCAACACTATTGTCATATTTGATATCAAAAGCAGCCTGACCTGTGAAGGTTATTCCTAAATTACCAACTTCTACCAGCGTCCCATTGTTCGGTGGATCCTGTTTAAATAATTTACCGGAACTCATATCAATATCAAACAATGTAGTGGAAGAAGCGCCTGACTTGCTGTTGGTGTAAGCAACTCCGGCTATGGAAGGAGTTCCGGAACCATTAATATTCATATCTGTTGCGGCAACGGCTCCAGTTTCAGGATGTAGGCGAAGATTTTGCCCGGTATTGCTCACCAACCGAATTCGGTCAACCGTTGGATTGAAGTCAATAGAAGCAAACGTTCCCGAAATAGCAGGAGAAAAAGCAGTAGTTCCCACCATTCTTGCTGTAGCATTCGAAAGGTTGATAATATAAAGCTTACTTGCATTGGATAAAGCGTACAGTTCGCCGGTGGCCGGTCTGAAATCGATGCTTAACAATTTTTCACCCGATGTAATACCTGTAATGGATGTTTTGGAAGTAAATGTGCTTGAATTTTTGGTATTAAAAGAAACCAGTTCATTAGTTCCTGTTATTCCGTAAACCATAAGATCAGGTCCAATGATTGTATTTTCAGGCATGGGATTGTCGTCAGAATTATGACACGAAAAGAAGATGGTAAAGGCAAAAAATGCTAAATAAAGAGGTAATAGTTTTTTCATAATACATATTTTATGGATTCATATTCTATATACGATATAAAATGTATTGTGGATTTTGATATGTTTTTTTACACTATACCTTTTAATAAAAGTTCATAAAAGGATAAAACATGTTCCTGAAAATCAGACGAAAAGAAGAAAAACCAACAAAAGAGGGACCTGTTTTTGTTAAAACATTCGTTAAAATAGAGAGTAAGGATTTTTTAAATAGAGATTTTTGTGTAGATTTGCAGTCTCAATTATAGAAATATATAGAGTTTGTAATTCTTTGGATTTGAATATTGATTTTTTTGTATAAAAAAGTTTTTAGTATTTAAAAATTCATTATATTTGCACACCGAAAATTTGAATAAACAATAAATAAATAATTTTAAATCATGGCAAAGGAAACGTTTAATCGTAACAAACCACACTTGAACATTGGTACTATTGGTCACGTTGACCATGGTAAAACTACTCTTACAGCTGCTATTTCTGCTGTATTAGCGAGCAAAGGTCTTGCTGAGAAAAAAGATTTCTCTTCTATTGACTCTGCTCCAGAAGAAAAAGAAAGAGGTATTACTATCAATACGGCTCACATTGAGTACGAAACTGAAAATAGACATTACGCTCACGTTGACTGTCCAGGTCACGCGGATTACGTAAAGAACATGGTAACTGGTGCTGCTCAGATGGACGGTGCAATCGTAGTATGTGCTGCTACTGACGGACCAATGCCTCAAACTAGAGAACACATCTTGCTTTGCCGTCAGGTAAACGTACCTAGAATCGTTGTTTTCATGAACAAAGTTGACATGGTGGATGATCCAGAATTGTTAGAGCTTGTTGAAATGGAACTTAGAGACTTATTGTCTACTTACGATTTCGACGGAGATAACTCTCCAGTAATTCAAGGTTCTGCACTTGGAGCACTTACTGCAGCTACTGCAACTCCTGTTAACACAGAAGATAAGTGGTTCAAAAGTGTTGAAGAATTAATGAATGCTGTTGATACTTGGATCGAGCAACCACCAAGAGATACAGATAAGCCATTCTTGATGCCAATCGAAGACGTATTCTCTATTACAGGTAGAGGTACTGTTGCAACTGGTAGAATCGAGGCTGGTATTATCAACACAGGTGATCCTGTTGATATCATCGGTATGGGTGAAGAAAAATTAACTTCTACAATTACAGGAGTTGAGATGTTCAGAAAAATCCTAGACAGAGGTGAAGCTGGTGATAACGTAGGTCTATTGTTGAGAGGTATTGAAAAAACTGACATCAAGAGAGGTATGGTTATCGCTAAGAAAGACTCTGTGAAGCCACACAAAAAATTCAAAGCATCTGTTTATATCCTTTCTAAGGAAGAAGGTGGACGTCACACTCCATTCCACAACAAGTACCGTCCTCAGTTCTACGTAAGAACTACTGACGTTACAGGTGAGATCTTCTTACCAGAAGGTGTAGAAATGGTAATGCCTGGTGATAACTTAGAAATCACTGTAGAATTGTTACAACCAATCGCTCTTAACGTAGGTCTTAGATTTGCGATCAGAGAAGGAGGTAGAACAGTTGGTTCAGGTCAGGTTACTGAAATCTTAGACTAATCATCTTAAAATAAATAAGGCTTCCGTAAGGAATTACGGAAGCTTTTTATCTACGGGCATCGTCCAATGGTAGGATACCGGTCTCCAAAACCGTTGATCAGGGTTCGAATCCTTGTGCCCGTGCAAATATAAATTATGAGTTCATTAATTGATTTTTTAAAAGGTTCTTATAACGAATTCAGACATAAAGTTGAATGGCCGAAGTGGGCTGACCTGCAGTCTTCTACCATCGTAGTGACTATAGCGACAGTTATTTTGGCATTATTTACCTTTGGAGTTGATGAATTGTTTTCAAAAGCAATCAGCAACATAATAGGAATACTCATCAACTTGTTCAACTAACAAAAAGTATTTTCCCATAATGAGCGAATTGAAATGGTATGTGCTGAAAGCAATCAGCGGACAGGAAAATAAAGTGAAAAACTATATTGAGACAGAAATCAAACGTTTAGGGTTTGAGCAGTACGTTACTCAAGTGGTTATTCCTATGGAAAAGGTAATTCAGATTAGAAACGGTAAAAAAGTTCCTAAAGAAAGACCTTACTATCCTGGTTACTTAATGATCGAAGCAGAATTGATGGGTGAAATTCCTCATGCGATTAAGAACATCCCTGGTGTAATCTCTTTCTTGAGTTTAACCAAAGGTGGAGATCCTGTTCCAATGAGAAAATCTGAGGTAAACAGAATGTTAGGAAGAATGGACGAGCTTTCTGAATTTGCAAGTGATGTTGAAATTCCATTCGTGGTAGGTGAAAACGTTAAAGTAATTGACGGACCCTTCAATGGATTTAACGGAACTGTTGAAAAAATTCTTGAAGACAAAAAGAAAATTGAAGTTTCTGTACTTATCTTCGGTAGAAAAACTCCAATGGAGCTTAGCTACATGCAGGTAGAAAAAGTATAAACGAAAACAATACATACAAGAAAAGCGGATTTTTTAATCCGCTTTTCTTATTTTTGTCTATTAGAAGTTTATATATGTTGAGTCCCCAAAAAATGCGCTTTGCAGATTTTTTTCTTAATTGGAAAACCTTTCTTATTTTTAATGTACTTATTTTCGCAATTAAAATTTTCTTTTCAGTATATCACAATTTTAGTGCTGAGTATTTTGAAGATTGGAGAATTGCTAAAAATGTAGCTCTGGATGAAGTATATTCATTAAATTTGAAATACGGTAGTTCTGCATATAAGCTTCCTGTTTATCCCTTGTTTTTAAGCTTTTTTATAAAAATATTCGGAGCTCTGGGGGCTGTGAAGTTTATTATTATTACCCAGCACATTTTTTATTTTAGTATTCCTGTTGTAATCATTAAAACTTTTGAAAACTTAAATTTGAAAGTCGCAGGCTTTTTATCTGCCTATCTTTTTATTTTTTCTCCGTCATATTTTTATTATTCCAATATTCTGGAGGCAACTAACCTATTTATTTTGTTTTTTGCTGTTTGGCTCTATCTTTATTCAGAATTGTGGATGCAAAGGAGATCACTCTGGAAGTTAATAACCTTTTCCGTGATGACGGCTATATTGGCATTAACTCAGGTGGTGGCTATACCTCTTATGATATTAATGATTTTACTTCTATTTTTTTATAAAAAACTTTTAGTAAAAAATATAGCACTTGTTTTTTTAATAGCCGGGATTTGCTATTCTCCTTGGGTAATTCGGAATTATATTAGTTTTGATAAACTAGTGATGAGTAAATCTCCCGTTTGGCAGAATATATATCTGGGATATGTTTCAGAATATCAGATCCTACCGGATAATCATTTTATTACTGAGCAGGATGAGAAAAAAATTGCTGTTCATATAGGGGAAAATGATGAATTTGTAGGGGAACAGATTTATGAAAATGAAGTTCATAAGATCATTGAAGCAGATCAGTGGGCGCCCCTAAAGAAAGGAATCAATAACCTGATCAGTTTATGGTATGTTCCTAAAAGATATTTTGATGATAATAGTTTATCCATCCTCGTTGGAAGAAAAGCCTATGTGATGATCATTAATATTTTATTATTGTTAAGCTTACTATACTTTTTTAAAAATAACAAATCACTTTTCCTGTTTCTGTGTGTCGTATTTGCCGGCTTTACCTTTCCTTATCTGGTAGGGCATGCAGCGAATATCCGGTTTAAACTGGATTTTGAATGGATACAAAACTCAGTAATTGCATTATTTATATTTTTGAAATATTTAAACAAAAAACAACCATCTGACAAAGAAACAGTGAATTTGTTTTAACTGATTATCTATATAAAAATTGAAGATCATTTTGTCAAAAATGATCTTTTTGTTTAGTAGACTTTCTGTATTATTTTGAAACTTGTTTAATGATCTGCTAAACTCATTTGTGCTGAATGTTATTTTTTCAAATGTTATATCTTAAAATTTACATCAGAATACAATTTAGTTTCATCGAATGCAATCAACTTAAAAGAAACCTATCTGCAGTATTCAGGGTTAAATTTTCTTAAAGTATATCTTTAGTTTGAGAAATATTATTTAAATTTATAGAGTAAACTAAAACCTAAACCTAAAATTAATAACATGAAGAAAATTTTTCTTTTGACATTATTGTCATGTATGGCTTTTAATAAAGCACAGAGTTGGTCATTAACGGGTAACTCTGGAACAAATCCTGCAACAAACTTTATCGGGACAACAGATAATAAAGAGTTAGTCTTCAAGACTAATAATGAGGAGCGTTTTAAAATTGCTGATGGCAGGGCGTTTTTCAATATTAATACAATTGATGGAGATGGTATTGACATTATTGACAACACTCCGAACAAGAATAGTGGAACAGATGTGGTGTGGATTAAAAGTGTTCACCCTCAGGCTAATGATGTTGGGCTTTTAAGCATATCTACTGCAAACTGGCAGTATCCTATATTTTCTGCAAGAGAAAACGGAAAAATTCTAATGGGAGTTAATGCGTACAATTCTTCTCTGGCTTCTTGTACAGACTGCAGCAGTTACAGATTGTTTGTGAAGGATGGCATTAAAACTGAAAAAATTAAAGTGGAAATTGCCAGTGCTAATGGCTGGGCTGATTATGTATTCAGTGACAGTTATAAACTGCAGTCTTTAGATGAAGTAAAGAAATTTATCACATTAAATAAACACCTGCCTGAAGTTCCTTCTGCAGATGAAGTTGTAAAAAACGGGGTTGAATTAAAGGAAATGAATGTCCTTTTATTGAAAAAAATAGAGGAACTTACCTTGCATCTGATTGATTTGAATGAAAAGATTGAAAAGCAGGACAAAAAAATACAACAATTAGAAAAACATAAATTATGAAAAAAATTCTCTTTTTCTTAATTGTATGCAATGTATTCGTTACTTTCAAATCACAGACAGACATTCAGTCAAGAAGCTGTATAATAGATATCAGTAAGAAGAATTCTGCTAACGAATCCCAGAAAAACCTTCCGAATTGTGGCAATACATCGTTGTACTATAATCAGAATTATCATGATAATCCGCGATATATTCCTAAGATAAGCGATGATGTGATCTATGTGAAATTGAATTTTATTTTCCCTACCAAACCGGATGGTACTGGTAATTTTGAACAGAATAATCCAGAACACACCGCGTTTCTTAACAGCTTTGTTGATATGATTAATTATCGGCTGGCCAATCTGGGGAGTCCGGTAAGCGGATGTGAAAACGCTTCCCAGCAGATCTCTGATACCAAGATAAGAGTCATTGTCAATAAAATTTGGAAAGTAGATCCTGCATGGGATTATCTGGTAACAGGTTTTAACCCGGCCAACAATAATCCGTATGATAATAATAGTGTTTTAATACCGGGATCTACCTATTACTATTCTTATTATGATAATGATCCAAGCATCCCTCCCGGAATTAATATTACATTTGCCAATAACGGACAGATCTATTCTCAATTCCAAAATGGTAACTATAGCCAGATTCCTTTAGGCTGGGCCGCTTCAGAGTTTCCGCTTTATAATCAGTTTGATGCGAAATCAAGACAGTCCTGGCCGGATATTTATAATGGTTTTCTTTACAGGAAACATGATACCGTAGGCAATCCTGTTTTTGGAAGTCCTACCTGGGATACGGTAAAGCAGTGGTATTATTCTGATTTGGGAGCGAGAGCTATGGTTCATGAATTAGGGCACAATCTGGGACTGTATCATCATGACTGCGGTTCAAATCTTATGAGCTATTCAGCAGGGAATCATGATTATCTGAGTGTTGAAGATGTTTCAATGATGTTTCAAACGGCTTCAATAACAAATGTACGACAGTACTTCACAGAAAACTCATTTAAAAATACCTACTTGAACGTAAATTCTGATGAGCTGTGGGATATTAACTTCAGGAATTATTCCAATGTGAAAATTGATAATAATTCAAGTTTAAAAGCAACCTGCAAATTAATAATGGCCCCTCAAAGCAGGGTTGTTGTTAAAAGCGGAAGCAACTTTATCATTGAAGGTGCAGATGTGAGATCAGCAAACGATTCTTCCTGGAATGGTATAAAAGTAGAAGGAACCGGTTACTGTTTAATTTTACCTGATACAAAAATAGACAACGGGTATTTTTACGTCTATACGGATAATACTCCTTTGCCGGGCGGTAAAGTGGCAGATAATCAGGTCATAAAACTGACAGCAAAAATGAAAGGAGATGAAAAAGTAGCAGCTGCCGATTCATTTAAAATTTATCCAAATCCTACCGGTGATTTTATTAATATCCAGACTGATGATGAAATAATATCAGTTTCAGTCTATAATGCTTCCGGACAGAGAATCATAAATCATACCGGGAAAGAAAAGAAAATAGATGTACAATCTATTCCGTCGGGAATGTATTTATTGGAAATCAAAACAAAAAATAAAGTGGTAACCGAAAAATTTATTAAAAAATAATAATAAAGCAATTAATTGTTAGTAAGAAAAAAATTACTGTTCAGAAATGAGCAGTAATTTTTTTTAAGTACATATTTAACTTTTATTCATGCATTTAGAGAATTAATATTTGGTAATTCAAAAATATTTCATAATTTTGCAGTCCGAAAAGTAGGCTTACTATATGTGAGTGCGGTAACCTGCTGAATAAATAATGCTTCCAAACTCATTAATTATTCAAATTTAAAAAATAAAAAATGGCTAAAAAAGTCTTTAAAATGGTAAAGCTTCAGGTGAAGGGAGGGGCAGCAAACCCGTCTCCACCAGTAGGTCCTGCATTAGGTTCTGCCGGTGTAAACATCATGGAGTTTTGTAAACAATTTAACGGAAGAACTCAGGATAAGCCTGGGCAAGTTTTGCCAGTAGTAATTACTGTATACGAAGACAAGTCTTTTGAATTCGTAATCAAAACTCCTCCTGCTGCAATTCAGTTAATGGATGCTGCAAAAATCAAAGGAGGTTCCGGGGAACCAAACAGAAACAAAGTAGGTGCTGTATCTTGGGAACAAGTAAAGAAAATTGCTGAAGATAAAATGGTTGATCTTAACTGTTTTACTTTAGACTCTGCTCTTTCTATGGTTGCAGGTACTGCTAGATCTATGGGATTGAGAGTAACAGGAACAAAACCAACTAACGCTTAAAACTTAGAGAAATGGCAAAATTAACGAAGAAGCAAAAAGAAGCTTTAAGCAAGGTAGAAAAAGGTAGAGTTTATAGCCTTGACGAAGGGTCAGCTCTTGTAAAAGAAGTAAATACTGCAAAGTTTGATGCTTCTATAGATATCGCTGTTAGATTGGGTGTAGATCCAAGAAAAGCAAACCAAATGGTAAGAGGTGTTGTATCTCTTCCACATGGAACTGGTAAAGATGTTAAAGTATTAGCTCTTGTAACTCCGGATAAAGAAGCTGAAGCTAAAGAAGCGGGTGCTGATTATGTGGGTCTTGACGAATATTTACAAAAAATAAAAGAAGGTTGGACAGACGTTGACGTTATCGTTACTATGCCAGCTGTTATGGGTAAATTAGGACCTTTAGGTAGAGTATTAGGACCAAGAGGTTTGATGCCTAACCCTAAATCAGGTACTGTAACTATGGAAATTGGTAAAGCAGTAGCTGAAGTAAAAGCAGGTAAAATTGACTTCAAAGTAGATAAGTATGGTATTATCCATGCTGGTATCGGTAAAGTATCTTTTGATGCTGATAAATTGAAGGAAAATGCTCAGGAGTTAATCTCGACATTGATCAAAATGAAGCCTACTGCTGCTAAAGGAACTTATGTAAAAAGCATTTATTTGTCTTCTACAATGAGCCCAGGTATTGCAATTGATACTAAATCTGTTAACTAATATAAATCCTTAAGACAATGACAAAAGACCAAAAAGTTGTAGCAATACAAGAGATCAAAGACTTGCTTCAGGATGCAAAAGTAGTATACGTAGCAGATCTAGACGGATTGAACGCGGCTAAGTCTTCAGAATTCAGAAGACAGGCTTTCAAGCAAAATATCAAAGTAAAAGTTGTAAAAAATACACTTTTACAAAAAGCAATGGAACAAATTGAAGGAGTAGATTACTCTGAAATGTTCCAGACTTTTAAAGGAAACACTGCATTAATGGTTTCTGAGACTGCAAACGGTCCAGCGAAATTAATCCAGGGATTCAGAAAGAAAGAAGAGAAGCCAGCTTTAAAGTCTGCTTACCTTCAGGAAACATTCTACGTTGGAGACGAAAACTTAACTGCACTTGCTAACATCAAGTCTAGAGAAGAAATGATCGGAGAAATCATCGGATTACTTCAATCTCCAATTCAAAGAGTTGTTTCTGCTCTTCAAAACAAATCTGAAACGGTAGAAGCTAAAGCTGAAGAAGCTGCTCCCGCTGTAGAAGAAACTCCTGCTGAAGCTCCAGAAGCTGCTGCAGAAAGCACGGAAGAAACTCCAAGTGCTGAATAATTACACTCAAGAAATTAAATAAATAATCAACAAAAACATTACAACAATGTCAGATTTAAAAAATTTAGCTGAAACGCTAGTAAACCTAACTGTAAAAGACGTAAACGAATTAGCTACTATCCTTAAGGATGAGTACGGAATTGAGCCAGCTGCTGCTGCTGTAGTAGTTGCTGCAGGTGGTGGAGAAGCTGCTGAAGAGAAAACTGAATTCGACGTAATTCTTAAAGCTGCTGGTGCTTCTAAATTGGCTATCGTTAAATTAGTAAAAGATTTAACTGGTGCTGGTCTTAAAGAAGCTAAAGATATCGTAGATGGAGCTCCTGCTGCTATCAAAACTGGTATCTCTAAAGACGAAGCTGAAGCTCTTAAGAAGCAACTTGAAGAAGCTGGTGCTGAAGTAGAAGTGAAGTAATTCATTTTACTCTTACATAATAAGCCTGGGCATAACTGCTCAGGCTTTTTTGTTTTAAGGTTCTTTGCATAGCGAAGTATTTTTATTTGGGAATTATTTAACTGCTTCAAAATGAAGATGTTTATATTGTGTATCTGAATTATTTTTTGTACATTTGCAACTCTTTTGGCGCTAATAATTGTTTGTAAATCAGTAAAATATTGTAAATCAACTCTTTCGTAATTATGAAAGGGATTTCTTGTTTATACATGTTACGGCATTTTGCCTCAAAAGTCATTAAAAATATTTTGCATTACGCTGTGAAAAGATATACCAGCGTTGCAGTTAGAATTAGAGTATAAGAATAAAGAATTAGAATAAAGACCACTTCTGATAGCGCCAAACATCAAATGTCTTTTCTCTTACCTCTTTATCTGTCAGTCTTTTTCTGATATTTTTTGTAAAATCAAAATATTTTTTAACCCTTTCTTAAAAGTTTTATGAGTAAAACAACAGCAACAACTAGGGGAAACCAGAGAATTAATTTCTCATCAGCGAAAGGAAAAATCATCACTCCAGACTTCTTGGATATCCAAATCGAGTCTTTTAGAGATTTTTTCCAGCTTGATACCCTTCCTGAAGACAGACGTAGCGAAGGTTTGTACAAAACCTTCCAAGAGAATTTTCCGATCACGGATTCTAGAAACCAATTCGTATTGGAGTTTTTAGATTATTTAGTAGATTCTCCACGTTATTCAATCAATGAGTGTGTGGAAAGAGGATTGACGTATTCAGTTCCTCTTAAAGCAAGACTTAAATTGTATTGTACAGACCCTGAGCACGAGGATTTCCAAACCGTAGTTCAGGATGTATATTTGGGCCCGGTTCCTTACATGACGGCCAGCGGATCTTTCATCATCAATGGTGCAGAGAGAGTTATCGTTACGCAGTTACACCGTTCACCTGGTGTATTCTTCGGACAGACTTACCACGCAAACGGAACTAAATTATACTATTCAAGAATTATCCCTTTCAAAGGATCTTGGATGGAATTTACTACGGATATCAACAGCGTAATGTATGCGTACATTGACCGTAAGAAAAAATTACCATTAACAACGCTTTTAAGAGCGATCGGTTTTGAATCTGATAAAGATATTCTTCAGATTTTCGACCTTGCAGAAGAAGTGAAAGTTTCTAAAGCTGCCCTTAAGAAAGTAGAAGGAAGAACATTGGCTGCGAGAGTATTGAACACTTGGTTCGAGGATTTCGTAGACGAAGATACCGGGGAAGTTGTTTCTATCGAAAGAAACGAAATCATCCTAGACAGAGAAACGATTCTTGAAAAAGAACACTTAGATCTTATTCTTGATGCTGGTGTGAAATCTATCCTGATTCACAAAGAAAACAGCAATGAATTCTCTATCATCCAGAATACATTACAGAAAGACCCTACGAACTCTGAAAAAGAAGCCGTAGAATACATCTATCGTCAGTTAAGAAATGCAGATCCACCCGATGAGGAAACAGCAAGAGGAATTATTGAAAAATTATTCTTCTCTGAGCAAAGATACTCTCTTGGTGAAGTAGGACGTTACAGACTAAACAAAAAGTTAGGTCTTAATATCCCTACAACAACTGAAGTTCTTACTAAAGAAGATATCATTGCGATCGTAAGACACTTGATCGAATTGGTAAACTCTAAAGCAGAGGTTGATGATATTGACCACCTTTCTAACAGAAGAATTAAAACAGTTGGAGAGCAGTTAGCAGGACAGTTCGGGGTAGGTCTTTCAAGAATTGCCAGAACAATCAAGGAAAGAATGAACGTTAGAGATAACGAGATATTTACTCCTCTTGACTTGGTAAATGCTAAGACATTAACATCAGTAATTAACTCATTCTTTGGTACCAACCAGCTTTCTCAGTTCATGGACCAAACCAATCCTCTATCAGAGATCACGCACAAGCGTAGACTTTCTGCATTAGGGCCTGGTGGTTTATCTAGAGAAAGAGCAGGTTTCGAGGTTCGTGACGTTCACCATACTCACTACGGTAGAATTTGTCCGATTGAAACTCCGGAAGGACCAAACATTGGTTTGATCTCTTCATTAGGAATCTATGCGAAGATCAATAGCTTAGGCTTCATCGAAACTCCATACAGAAAAGTAGAAAACAGTACTGTAAATCTTACGGCTGATCCTATTTACCTGAATGCAGAAGACGAAGAAGACAAAGTAATTGCTCAGGCTAACGTAGAACTGAATGATAACGGTGAATTCTTAACAGATAGAATTATTGCAAGACTAGACGGTGATTACCCTGTAGTTGAGCCTCAGCAGGTTGACCTTATCGACGTTGCACCAAACCAGATTTCTGGTATCTCCGCTTCATTGATTCCTTTCTTGGAACATGATGATGCGAACCGTGCGTTGATGGGATCCAACATGATGCGTCAGGCAGTTCCTTTATTGAAGCCACAAGCTCCAATTGTAGGTACAGGGCTTGAGCAGCAGGTGGCAAGAGATTCTAGAATTTTGATTAATGCAGAAGGTACAGGTATTGTAGAATACGTGGATGCTGATAAAATCACTATTAAATATGAAAGAAGCGATGACGAAGATCTTGTATCATTCGAATCTGCAACTAAAACATATAACTTAACTAAGTTCAGAAAAACCAACCAGAGTACTACCATTACACTAAGACCAAACGTAAGAATTGGTGAAACAGTGCAAAAAGGACAGGTACTTTGCGACGGATATGCTACTGAAAACGGAGAATTAGCTCTTGGTAGAAACTTAGTGGTTGCCTTCATGCCTTGGAAAGGGTATAACTTTGAGGATGCGATCGTGATCAACGAAAAAGTTGTTCGTGAAGACTGGTTTACTTCAATCCACGTAGATGAATACTCTCTTGAAGTTCGTGATACCAAATTAGGTATGGAAGAATTGACAGCAGATATTCCTAACGTTTCTGAAGAAGCTACTAAAGATCTTGATGAGAACGGTATGATCAGAATAGGTGCTGAAGTGAAGCCTGGTGATATTATGATCGGTAAGATTACCCCTAAAGGTGAATCTGACCCAACTCCTGAAGAAAAACTTCTTAGAGCAATCTTTGGTGATAAAGCGGGTGATGTAAAAGATGCTTCACTAAAAGCAGACTCTTCATTAAGAGGAGTGGTGATCAACAAAAAGTTGTTCTCTAGAAACATCAAAGACAAAAAGAAGAGAAGCGAAGAAAAACTTAAACTTGAAGAAATTGAAAACACTTACAAGGCTAAGTTTGATGAGCTGAGAAATACTTTAATTGAAAAATTAAATACTCTTGTTAGCGGTAAAACTTCTCAGGGAGTTACCAATGACCTTGATGAGGAAATCATCGGAAAAGGAGTGAAATTCACTCACAGATTGTTAACTTCAGTTGAAGATTACGTAAACGTTAGTGGTGCAGATTGGACTGTTGATAATGATAAAAATGAATTGATCAAACAATTAATTCACAATTACAAAATCAAATTCAACGATATCCAAGGGGTTAAAAACCGTGAGAAATTTGCAATTTCAATCGGAGATGAGCTTCCAGCAGGAATCATGAAGTTAGCTAAAGTGTATATCGCTAAGAAACGTAAACTGAATGTAGGGGATAAAATGGCAGGACGTCACGGTAACAAAGGTATCGTTTCAAGAATCGTTCGTGAAGAAGATATGCCATTCCTTGAGGACGGAACACCGGTAGATATCGTATTGAATCCACTAGGGGTACCTTCTCGTATGAACATCGGACAGATTTATGAAACAGTTCTTGGATGGGCTGGTCAGAAATTAGGAATGACGTTCGCTACACCGATCTTTGATGGTGCTACTCTTGATCAGATTACTGAATATACAGAAAAAGCAGGCCTTCCTAAATTCGGACACACTTACCTTTATGATGGAGGTACGGGAGAAAGATTTACACAGCCGGCAACAGTAGGTATCATCTATATGTTGAAATTAGGACACATGGTTGATGATAAAATGCACGCGCGTTCTATCGGACCATACTCATTAATTACTCAGCAGCCATTAGGAGGTAAAGCTCAGTTTGGTGGTCAGAGATTTGGAGAGATGGAGGTTTGGGCTCTTGAAGCATTCGGAGCATCTAATATCCTGAGAGAAATCTTGACGGTGAAGTCGGATGACGTGATTGGAAGAGCAAAAACTTATGAAGCTATTGCGAAAGGGGAAGCAATGCCTGAACCAGGTATTCCGGAATCATTCAATGTATTACTTCACGAGTTACAAGGACTTGGACTTGATGTAAGATTGGAGGAATAATTAAAAGATTTAATTATTAAAAAATTAAAGAATTAATTAACTCTGAGATGATAAGATAGAAAGTGATTTTAAATCTTTCAATCTTTTAATCTTTTAATCAAAAATTAAATTATGTCAAATAAAAATAAATCAAGTAGATTTAATAAAATAACCATCGGTTTAGCTTCTCCGGAATCCATTTTACAGGATTCAAGAGGAGAGGTTCTAAAACCGGAAACTATTAACTACAGAACGCACAAACCTGAGAGAGACGGGTTGTTCTGTGAAAAAATCTTCGGTCCTATCAAGGATTACGAATGTGCTTGTGGTAAATACAAGAGAATTCGTTACAAGGGGATCGTTTGTGACCGTTGTGGGGTAGAAGTTACGGAGAAAAAAGTAAGAAGAGAGAGAATCGGACACATCAACCTTGTTGTGCCTATCGCTCACATCTGGTATTTCCGTTCTTTACCAAACAAAATCGGTTACCTTTTAGGAATACCTTCTAAGAAATTAGATATGATCATCTACTACGAAAGATATGTAGTGATTCAGCAAGGTATTGCTAAAAAATTAGACGGTTCAGATTTCGATGATAAAGAATTCCTTACAGAAGAGGAATACCTGGATATCATGGAAACTCTTCCGGTTGAAAACCAGTATCTTGATGATTCTGATCCAAACAAATTCATCGCTAAAATGGGTGCTGAAGCTGTTGAGGAACTATTAAAAAGAATCAACCTTGATGCATTGTCTTTCGACTTAAGACACAAAGCTCACAACGAAGGTTCTAAGCAAAGAAGAACAGAAGCTCTGAAAAGATTAAATGTTGTAGAAGCATTAAGAGGTGCTAATACAAGAATGATCAACAGACCAGAGTGGATGATCATGCGTGTACTTCCTGTAATTCCACCAGAATTGAGACCATTGGTTCCATTGGATGGAGGACGTTTCGCAACTTCTGACTTAAATGACCTTTACAGAAGAGTGATCATCAGAAACAACCGTTTGAAAAGATTATTGGAGATCAAAGCTCCTGAAGTAATCTTAAGAAACGAGAAGCGTATGCTTCAGGAATCTGTAGATTCATTATTCGATAATACAAGAAAATCTTCAGCTGTAAAATCTGAATCAAACAGACCATTGAAATCACTTTCAGATTCATTGAAAGGTAAGCAAGGTCGTTTCCGTCAGAACTTACTAGGTAAAAGGGTAGATTACTCTGCACGTTCGGTAATTGTTGTAGGTCCAAACCTAAAACTTCACGAGTGTGGTATTCCTAAAGATATGGCTGCGGAATTATACAAACCGTTTATCATTAGAAAACTAATTGAAAGAGGGATTGTAAAAACAGTAAAATCTGCGAAGAGAATTATTGATAGAAAAGAACCAGTAGTATACGATATCCTTGAAAACGTGATGAAAGGTCACCCGGTTCTATTGAACAGGGCTCCTACGCTTCACAGACTAGGTATCCAAGCTTTCCAGCCGAAAATGATCGAAGGAAAAGCAATCCAGCTACACCCGTTAGTAACGACGGCATTTAACGCCGATTTCGATGGTGACCAGATGGCGGTACACTTACCGTTAGGCCCTGAAGCGATCTTGGAAGCTCAGTTATTGATGTTAGGTTCTCAGAATATCTTGAACCCGGCGAACGGTTCTCCAATTACAGTACCATCTCAGGACATGGTTCTTGGTCTTTATTTCATGACCAAAGAGCTTAGTTCAACAGATGATATGAAAGTATTGGGTGAAGGACTGGCATTCTATTCTCCTGAAGAAGCAGAGATTGCTTACGCAGAAGGTAGAGTTTCTCTTAACGCTAAAGTAAGATGTAGACTACCGGTAAAAGAAAACGGAGAATTGGTTACAAGATTAATCGAAACTTCTGTAGGTAGAATTTTATTCAACCAGATCGTACCTAAACAGTCAGGATATATTAATGAACTTCTAACGAAGAAATCATTAAGAAATGTTATCGGTAAAGTTCTTGCAGATACAGACTTCCCTACAACAGTGAAGTTCTTGGATGCAATGAAGGACTTAGGATATTCAAATGCATTCAAAGGAGGTCTTTCATTCTCACTAGGGGATATTGTAGTTCCTGTTGAGAAGAAGCAGATGGTGGCTTCCGCAATTGAAACAGTAGATGAAATTAGAGCTAACTATAACATGGGTCTTATTACAGATACAGAACGTTACAACCAGGTAATTGACGTTTGGACGAATACCAACGCAGGATTAACTGAAATGATCATGAGCAGAATGAAAACCGATCAAGGTGGGTTCAACTCTGTATACATGATGCTTGATTCTGGGGCAAGGGGTTCTAAAGAACAGATCCGTCAGTTATCAGGGATGAGAGGTTTGATGGCAAAACCGCAGAAAGCCGGTTCTACTGGTGCGGAGATCATTGAAAACCCGATTCTTGCAAACTTTAAAGAAGGTCTTTCGATCCTTGAGTACTTTATCTCTACTCACGGTGCACGTAAAGGTCTTGCGGATACCGCTCTTAAGACTGCCGATGCGGGTTACTTAACCAGAAGATTGGTAGACGTTGCTCAGGATGTTATCGTTACAGAAGTAGACTGTGGTACTTTAAGAGGTACTGAAGTTACTGCATTGAAGAAAAATGATGAGATCGTTGAGAAAATATCAGAAAGAATTTTAGGTAGAGTTTCTCTTCATAATATCTATGATCCTGAATCAGATGAGCTTATCGCTGAAGCTGACCAGGTAATCAATGAAGAATTAGCGAAAAGAATTGAAGCAACAGGATTAGAAGCTGTTGAAGTTCGTTCTCCATTAACATGTGAAGCTAAAAAAGGTATCTGTGCTAAATGTTACGGTAGAAACTTAGCAACAGGTAAAGTAATCCATATGGGAGAAGCTGTAGGGGTAATCGGAGCACAGTCAATTGGTGAACCGGGAACTCAGTTAACGTTGAGAACCTTCCACCAAGGGGGTACTGCAGGTAACGTTTCAGAAAATCCATCAATTGTTGCAAGAAGAGATGGTATCGTTGAAATGGATGATGTAAGAACCATTACATCTGAAGATGAAGCTGGTAAAACTGCTGAAGTAGTAGTATCTCGTTCTACAGAATTTAGATTGGTTGCTGATAACGAATCCAAAACACCGTTAATGATCGCTAACGTGCCTTACGGATCTATATTAGCTGTGAAACCAGGTGATAAAGTGAAAAAAGGAGATGTAATCTGTAGATGGGATCCGTATAACGCGGTTATTATTGCAGAATCTGCTGGTAAGGTAGAGTATGAAGATATCATCCAGGGTATTTCATTCCAACTGGAAATTGACGAACAAACAGGATTCGAAGAGAAAGTAATCTCTGAATCTAGAAATAAGAAAGCCGTACCTACCCTGAAGGTGGTAGATTCTAAAGGAGTTGAGCAAAAAGCATACAACTTACCGGTAGGAGCCCACTTAATGGTAAACGATGGTGAAAAAATTAAGGCTGGTAAAGTTTTAATCAAGATCCCAAGAAAATCTGCAAAAGCAGGGGATATCACCGGAGGTCTTCCGAGAGTTACCGAATTATTCGAAGCAAGAAACCCTTCAAACCCGGCGGTTGTTACAGAGATCGATGGGGTAGTTTCTTACGGAAAAATCAAGAGAGGTAACCGTGAACTTATTGTAGAAGCTAAAACAGGAGAAAGAAAAATTTACTTAGTGAAACTTTCAAACCAGATCTTGGTTCAGGAGAATGACTTCGTAAGAGCTGGATCTCCACTTTCTGACGGTTCTATTACACCAGACGATATCTTAAGAATCAAAGGTCCAACCGCGGTTCAGGAATATCTGGTAAATGAAATTCAGGAAGTTTACCGTCTACAAGGGGTGAAAATTGACGATAAGCACTTTGAAATCATCGTAAGACAGATGATGACGAAAGTATCAATCGTTGATGGAGGTGATACTCAATTCCTTGAAGGAGCATTGGAGCACAAATATGATTTCTTAGAAGAAAACAACAGAGTATTTGGTCTTAAAGTAGTAACTGAAGCTGGTGATTCTAAAGAATTTAAGCCAGGTCAGATGATTACTGCAAGAGAATTAAGAGACGAAAACTCTAAGTTGAAGCGTGAAGATCAAAAATTAGTTGAAGTAAGAGAAGCACTTCCTGCTACAGCAACGCCTGTATTACAAGGGATTACAAGAGCAGCTCTTCAAACTAAATCATTCATGTCTGCAGCATCATTCCAGGAAACTACAAAAGTATTGAACGAAGCAGCAGTTGCTGGTAAAGTTGATTACTTAAGTGGTCTTAAAGAAAATGTAATTGTAGGACACAGAATCCCTGCAGGTACAGGTCTTAAAGAGTACCAGAATGTTATCGTAGGTTCTAAAAAGGAATTCGAAGATATTAACTAAAAAATAAAGAAAAGTTTCAGGATTCGAGTTTAAATTTTAAATTAGAGGCCTGAAACTTTTTAAACAAAAAATATTTAAAGAAAACATGGACAATCAAAATCAAAATCCTCAAGACGGAAACATCAACATCGAATTGAACGAAATGGTAGCTGCAGGTGTATATGCTAACTTAGCATTGGTAAACCACTCTCCATCTGAGTTCGTTGTAGATTTCATCCAATTAATGCCAGGTGTTCAACAAGCTAAAGTAAGATCAAGAATCATTCTTGCTCCACTTCACGCTAAAAGAGTTTTATCTGCTCTTCAACAAAACATCGCTAACTACGAGCAACAATTTGGAGAAATCAAAGAAGTTGAGCCTTTCGTATTAGGTACAAACAACATACAAGCTTAAGATTTATCTTATCAATACATAAGAATGCCCCAGCTATAGCTGGGGCATTCTTATGTATAGTGTCTCCTGTAGTATCATTCTTTACTGTGAAAGAAAAGAGGCTTTTGACAGTTAACAAATAAGATACAATTTTGCAATTATTGTCATTCCTACGAAGGAGGAATCTTTTCATAAATGAGATTCTTCATTTCACTCCGTTATATTCAGAATGACAACAAAATAAGAAGGAATAAAGTCTAGTAATTGTATATTCTTACCTTTATTTTAATTTGTATATGCTCCGAAAGCTACAACATCGGGATAAGAATACATTTTCAACTGATAATTACTTCCGCCATATGCAAAATCAACTACAGATCCGAAAGAGGTCAGATCATCTGTTACAACTATTTCATTTGTATTATTTTCTGAAATCAATTCTCTACCAAAATTAGCATCATAGCTAAGATGTGCCCAATTGGAAGGAAGTATACCGAACGAACCAATACCTGGCTTAAAGCCGGAATTTATGAAACCGTTAGTGATAAGATTATTACTTGCATCAAGTACTTCATAGCTCATATAATATATTTTTCCCGCCTTGTAAAGTAAGTCTAATTCCTTATCAGTTGCACCAGAGGTAATAAAACTAAAAGCAATATTTTGAGGAAAAACATTGGGGCTTATAGGAGAAATTGGGAAATGTCCTATCGTAGAATCAACACCAAATCCGTTTGAAGATATTGGGAGAATTAATTCGTCTGAAACAATCGTATTACCATATTTTAAACTGGAACTATAAAGTAATGGATAATAACCATTACTCAAATCAACGCCCATATAATCAGGTGAGGTTGGATTGCTGCTGTCATAGTAAGCCAGGCCTACATACGCTTTAATTTTGATTTGAAACGGAGTTACATTTTCAAACTTATAAATCATATCTGTACCAAACCTGGAAATATCATATGGAGATTCATATCCCACCTGAGGATCAACAGTTTTTGCAGAATTTCCTTTAGAGTTTAATTGGGTGTTATTGTCATTTAAAAGACTGGTTTCCGAAGTGCTGCAAGATAAGAGCAATAAACTTGTTAAAAGTACAATTGTTTTTTTCATGGTAATAATTTAGTTTTGGTTAAAATCAAATATATAAAAAATAATGAATAACAATTATGTATTTGATAATTAAATTGAATAAAATTGACACACATGAATGGTTGTAAATGTGTTTAATTGATATATTTATTTTTTCTAGCAAGTTGTTATCCCTATGAAACTACTATAAAGGATTGATAAAATCTTGAAATTATGCCAACTCCTATCAACAAGTCAGGGGCTCAAATTTTCTCATTTACAACTTATAGCTCTTCAGCAAAATATCATAAACTACGAGCAACAATTTTGGAGAAATCAAAGAAGTTGAGACCCGGTTTAGTTGAGTATTTTTTTTAATTTAACATAATAATTGTATTTTCACATTTTAAAAGATTTTATTTTGTAAAATTTGTAATATTTTATAGAAATTAATGTGATTATTATTGTACTTGAGTATATTTGTGGAAAATATAAAAAATGAAACGATATACTATTCTTGGTATTATGTTGTGTATGGCTGGAAACCTCTATGCACAAGATAATACACTTAAAGCTAATCAAAAACATCTTCAGGAATTATATTCTAAATATGATAAAGGTTTAAAAAAGAAACATAAATCTTCGAAGTCAGCGGGAATTCCACCCAATCTTTATAATGAAGAAGATTATAAAAGAACCATGGATCCAGTTACAGGAGGAACTAATTTTGATAAGCTTGCCAAACTGAATCAGGAAATTACTGAAGGAAAGTATGCTCCTACAAAGCCAATGTCTTTTATCACTGCAGGTGGATCTTCTACAGCAAAAGTAATAAATGAGCCATGGATAGAAAGAGGTCCTTACAGTGTAGGAGGAAGAACTCGGGCTATAATGTTTGATCCGAATGATCCTACAGGGAAAAGAGTTTTTGCAGGAAGTGTTTCCGGTGGCCTTTGGATAAATCAGGATCCTTCCGTAAGTACGAATGAATGGACACCGTTAAGTACATTTTGGGCAAATACTTCCATTGCTTGTATAGCTTTTGATCCAAATAATCCACAAATCTTATATGTTGGAACAGGAGAATCTTCTACAGCTGATGCGATAGGTTCGGGAATTTGGAAATCTACAAACGGAGGAACTACCTGGACCCAAATTTTCACCATTTCACCAACCTATTCTGGGACGATAAGAAACGGAAACTTTTATATTAATGATATCAAAGTTAGAAATAATGCAGGAGTTTCTGAGGTGTATGCAGGAGTAAGCGGTAATTATAATGATGGAGCATGGCAAGGATTAAATCAGGCAGGATTATACAAATCTACAGATGGCGGAGCTACATTTACCAAAAATACCAGTTTATTAGCACTGAATACAACCACAAATACCACAAGCTCAACGGGATATTCTATTGAGCAAATAGAAATTGGAGCAGATAATTCTGTTTGGGTTTCTACCATATCTTCAAGATTTTCTAATATAGCTTCAGGAGGAAGAATTTTAAAATCTGCAGATGGAAATACTTTTAACGAAGTGTATAATGTTGGAAATAATGGTTCAAGAGTGAATTTTACACTTTCCAGAACAGATGCTAATAAAGTGTACGCATTCATGCAGGGAGCAAACAGTACTTCGGAGCCGATTCGAATTGCAAGATCTTCAGATGGAGGTGCAACCTGGCAGGCTACTAATGATACAACGCCTGTGATTACGCTTCCTACAGCCGCAGATACGAGTATTGCTGCAAACGATTTTACAAGAGGTCAGTCTTTCTATGACCTTGTCATTGCTGCAGATCCTTTGGATGATAATACCGTTTATATAGGAGGAATTGATCTGTATAAATCTACAAATGGAGGGGTAAACTGGACGCAGATTTCAAAATGGTCGAATAATAACAATATGGCAACCCTGCCGGTTTCTCAGGTGCATGCAGACCAACATGAAATAGTGTTTAATCCTTTTAATAACTATTCTACCAATCAGATGATGTTTGGAAATGATGGTGGAATTTATTTTGCGGCTAATAAAAATACTATCGGAACAACAGCAGGCTTTGCTCCAAGGAATACAAGATATAATGTTACACAGTTTTACACTGCAATGTTAAATCCTACTAAAACTCCTGCAGATGAAGAGCTGTTAGCCGGCGCCCAGGATAATGGGTCTTGGTGGTTGTATGGTGTTCCTCAGGCAAATAATTTTCTGACTTCTCAATCTGCTACAGGTGGAGACGGAATGTATACGGAATATGACGATCAGGATAACTATGAAATTGCAAGTTATGTTTACAATAATCACTATTTATTGACAAGCAGTACATATTATCTTGTCTCTAGTGCTAATAGAAATGCTTACGGACACTTTGTAAACGAGATCGCGTTAGACAGGATAAATAATGTGTTCTATTCTTATCGTTCAGGGTTAACACTATTCAGAACAAGTGGTTTGTCTGCTACAGCGACAACATTTACCAATAATACCGTTACAGCCGGAACTGCACAAACTAACGAGCAGATTTCCTGGATGAAGGTTTCTCCTTACACAACTGCTTCTACAACACTGTTTGTAGGAACTAACCTGGGAAGAATCTTTAAAATAACCAATGCTAATACAACTTCGTATGTTTCAACTGCCATTACAACACCTGCGGTAGGAACAATTTCCGATATAGAATTTGGAGCCAATGAAAACGAAATTATGGTAACATTCTCCAACTATAATCTTACAAGTATTTTCTATTCTACAGATGGAGGGACAACATGGCAAAATAAAGAAGGAAACCTTCCTGATATGCCGGTAAGAACAGTTTTAAGAAATCCGGATGATGCCAATGAAGTAATTGTAGGAACAGAAATGGGAGTATGGGGAACGACAAATTTCCTTTCTGCATTGCCAACCTGGGCTTCCGTTACCGGAAATATTGGCAATGTAAGAGTTACCAATTTAGATTACAGACCTGCAACAAGAACAGTGTTGGTTTCTACTTATGGAAGAGGAGCTTGGACGACTCAAAACACATCAGTTACATTAGCAACAGGAGAGGTAAAATCTAAAAAAGATATAACCAGAGTATATCCGAATCCGTCAAAAGGAATTTCGCACCTGAGATTTGATTCTGCTAAATACAATTCTGTGGACATCAGTATTTTTGATGCTTCCGGAAGATTAGTGTACAGCAAGAAAAATGTGAAATCTGATGAGGAATTTGGACAAAGATTAATGCCTGGAAATTATATCCTTAAAGCTGAATCCAAAGGTGAAGTTATTTACAGTGGAAATTATTTGGTTTTAGGCAAAATAAGTGATAATGGAGAAGACGATTAAAAAATGAATAATCAGTTATTTATAATCATATTTTGGATACTGGCGTTTTCCTGTAAAGCGCCGGTTTCCTCATTATATCAGGATCGTGTGGTTTTAGTTTCGGCTAAAAAAACAGATTGGTTTGGAGGAAGGCCAGGAGTGAGGGGTACGGTTTATACAGTTACATTACAATCACAAAATAATATCAGTGTTAAATCTTTGAAAGCCGAAGGAAATATCATTAATTTTACTCAAACTAATTCTGGAAATATGATTACCGTAAAAGGTAATTTGCAAAGTACAGATCAGGCGGATAATTTTGAAAATGCGCCTTCCGGATCCACTGTTGAACATCATAAACCATCATTTGTTTTAAATCCAAAAGATAATTGGATAGAGTACACGTCAAAAAATTCTAAAAAAATCTACAAAATACATATTCCGAAATTTGTTTCGGCAGAACCTGAGGGAGAATTAATTCCTCAAA
Organism: Chryseobacterium soli; assembly: GCF_000737705.1. GTDB lineage: Bacteria > Bacteroidota > Bacteroidia > Flavobacteriales > Weeksellaceae > Chryseobacterium > Chryseobacterium soli. Next base: position 40,940 of record NZ_JPRH01000003.1, read on the forward strand.
GACAATAATTTTTTTCATTTGCACAAAAAACTATTCTTTATATTTCTATGTATTCCTTTATTAATCATATTTTTTAATATGATTAATCCTGTTATTTTTTATATCAAAAGTGGAGTATACGAAAAAACACAATATCATATTTTAGAACGCAAATTTAATAAATCGGAAACTATTTGTTTTTCTGAAAAAGATTTAACGAATGCCGAATGGAAAGAGGAAAAGGAATTTATACTCAATGGTTTTTCTTATGATGTCATCAACATTAATTTTATAAACGGAACTAAATATTTTTATTGTTATCTGGATAAAAAAGATATAGTTCTGAATTCCATTTTAAAATTCTCCGGGTTTTTCGTGACCAAAAAAGTATATGCATGGCGACATTTCGATGTGCCTTTACAAGGGAAAAAACTAATGAAAATCTCCAATATTTTTGCTTTTTTTGATTGTGAAGAATTACAGTTTTTCAATTTTTACTTAAAATTAAAATCCGGATATGTAAAAAGATTAGAAAATACATCTTGCTTGTCAATTATAATTCCGCCTCCGGAAGAATGGTTTTAAACTCTTGTAAAACTTTTAAACGACAAATAATTAATTTTTAATCAATGAAAAAATATATATGCATTGCAGCTTTACTAAGCTGTGCAATTGCAAATGCCCAGCAATCATCAGAAAGCAATATAGATGAAGTTGTGATCCAGGGAAGAAAAAAAATAAAACAGGAACGTGCAGAGTTTAAAAGACACGCTCAATCTGTAGAAACACTTTCGGAAGAAGAATTAAACAGAAATAATCCGGCAGCAATTGATCAGACTTTATCCACAATGCCCGGATTACAGGTTGATAAGCGAACTAATTTCGGAGGTCAGAGATTAGTTGTCCGTGGATACGGAAACGATCAAAAGTTCAATAACTGGGGAGTAAAGGCATATTGGAATAATATGCCGTTAACGAATGCCGAAGGAATCACCATTTTGGATGATGTGGATTTTGCATATGTAAATAATGTTGAGGTTATCAAAGGTCCTGCAGCAACAATGTATGGCGGCGGAGTAGGCGGAGTGGTTCGCTTTTATACACGTCCTGATTTTACAAAAAGAGCTACAGTTTCCGAAAATGCTTTGGTGGGAGCTTTTAAAACATTTCAGTCTCGTACTCAGTTGAATGTTGCTGATGAAAACTATTCGGTGAATGCAGCTTATGGTCATCTTGAAACCGATGGCTACAGACCGAACGGAAGTGGTTTAAAAAACTTTTTTAACGTAAACGGAACGGTAAAACTTGGAAAAAATGATCAGTTGAGCTTCTTTGGAAGCCAGGCTTATTCTTATGAGCACACGTCGGGACAGATTTCTTATGATGATTATTATGCAGGAATCGATAACGGAAATCCTGCATACATTCGTAAAAATTCAGGAACAAAGATAAAATCTACCAGAGTGGGACTTAGTAACTCTGTTAATATTCTTCCGAACCTTAGGAATTACACCACTTTATTTTACTACAATGGAAATACGGAAAGTGTTTCTGCGGGAGCTTATGGAGTAACAAGCGCACCAAACGTAGGCTTACGTTCCACATTTACATTAAAAAATGAATTTAAAGACTTCGAAAACAGGTTGGATTTTGGTACAGAAATTCAGAATTCAATATCTACTACATCAAGCTATCGTTTTACAGGTTCAATTACAAATCCGTTAGAAACTACAGGAATTGCTGGTGCTACTTATTTTAAGTATAATAATAATCAGGCAACTTATTTTGCAATAGATTATTTAACATATAAACCTTGGGGCTTAACTTTACTTGCAGGAATAAGTGCAAATAAAACTAATTATGACAGAAGAGATTTGTATGCGCTGCCTGGATTAATTGCTGGGCGAAAAGATCAGTCATTCGGAAAACAGTATGAAACGGCTTATACTCCGCATTTTGCTTTGCAAAAAGAATGGAAACATCAGATTTTTAATGTGAGTTATAGTGAAGGGTATAATGCTCCTACAGCAAGTTCATCTTTTATAAATTATACCAATACCGCTAATAATGATCTACAGCCGGAACGTGCAAAGATGATAGATTTCAGTGTGCATGGGCTATTATTGGATACCAAGCTGGATTATCAGGTTTCTTTGTTCAGAATAGATTATTCTAATAAATTAACACAATTGACGATACCTAATTCTAACAACCAGACCTATTGGGCAAATACAGGAAGTCAGAAAAATAGTGGTCTGGAAGTCAGTATTGGATATCAATATAAAAATGACAATTCATTCATTAACAGAATATTATCTTTTGTGAATCTTTCTTATTATGATGCGAAATATAAAGATTTTAAGACAAGATTATTGGGTGGCGAACAAACGTATGATCATGAAACTGTTGTGGGAGTTCCAAGAAATAAATATGCAATAGGATTGGATTTGTATACAAAACCTGGCTTTTATCTTGTAAATACTTATAATTACCTGGGTAATGTATACTCAGATTTTGCAAATACCAATCTCGTAAAAGGTTTTGGCTTACTTAATGCAAAATTAGGTTATAAAAAATCTTTTGGAAGATTCGATCTTGATGCATATATAATGGGAAATAACTTAACCAATCAAATCAATTATACATTCCTGTTCTTAGGAAATAGTATTAATGATTCGGATACGGGCAATGGTTACCCGAAAGGAGTCGCTACGGATCTCAATCCTGGTCCAAACAAATCCTATTTCTTTTATGGGCTGAATTTAAAATACAGATTATAATTTTAAAAAACTGTTTCACATAAGTGAAGCAGTTTTTCTTTAAATAATCAAATGTTAAATAATTGTCTTTATTCTTATATTGATTTTTTTTTATGAATATCAGTATTCCATTTTATATATTTGTTTTTGAAAATGGTAATAGATATGGTATATGAACAATTTATTCTTAATAAATTTGGCTTTCTGGGTGAAAATTTTTCAACAGAAATACAGAAGTATACAGATGTAGGTATTATAAAGGCGAAAACGGAAATAATCGCTGAGGGTCAGAAGATAAAATTTGTTCCCTTTCTTATCAAAGGATCAATCAAAGTATATTCCCTGAATGACGGCCGGGAGCTGATTTACTATTACATCAGACCTAATGACAGCTGTATGATGACCTTTTCCTCTATCTTCAGTGACTATAAAAGCCGGGTGTATGCCATCGCAGAAGAAGATTCGGAAGTTTTGCTGATACCGGTATCCGTGATGCATGACTGGCTGATCCGCTACCCTGAAATCAACAGGGTTTTTTACAGTGAATATGATAAACGGTTTTCGGATGTTATGAATATGGTCAATGAAGCAGTATTCCACAGGCTTGATAAAAGAATCTTAAGCTATATCAAACAGCAGATTGCCATTACAGGTCATAATCCTATAAAATTGACGCATCGGGAAATTGCCAATAATCTTGGGACTTCAAGAGAAGTAGTGAGCCGTGTTTTGAAAAAAATTGAAAATGAAGGCGAAATTATTCAGACCAAAGAAGGCATAAAAATTCCTGTAAATGAAAATGTTAGACATTACTAATTTATAAAGTTTCAATGATTTATAAATATGATTGATAAAAACTATTTGATCGGTGACTTTTATCACACACTTTTGAATTCATAACTCTATAAGTTTGTCATATTATAATTTAAATTTTATATGACAAAAACTCTATTATTTTTGTCGGTCCTTTCATCAGGTCTGGTCTTTTCTCAGGAAGACTTGCTGAAAGATATCGACACGATCAAAACAAACACCGAAATTTCACCGCCAGCTTTCAAAGGACTCCAGATTGTCACTGCACAGTCTACAAAACTTACTGCAAAAAATGAATGGTATATTGTGGTAGCCCATCGTTTTGGTGACATTAGCACAGGGTTTAAAAACTTCTTCGGACTGGATGAAGCATCTACTAAACTGGGAGTTATTTATGGACTTACAGACGGTCTTTCCTTAAGCCTTTCAAGAGAAACCAATATGAAAACTTTTGAATTGGCTGCAAAATACAGGGTGCTGAAACAGAACGATGACATTCCTGTTGATCTGGTAGGCTATAATGTATTGGCAATCAATACAGATCTGGATAAAGATAATTATCCAGGTCTCAAATTTAGCGACAGGCTGTCTTACCTTACGCAAGCCCTTATTTCCAGAAGGTTTAATGATAATCTTTCATTGCAGCTTACACCGTCTTTTATTCACAAAAACCTGTATGACCAGCATATTGAAGATAAAAATCAGTTTCTGACAGGTTTAGGTGGCCGCTATAAAATTTCCAAAAGAATTTCTATTAATGCAGAATATTTTGTGAATTTTGACAATCACAGTTACTATAAAAATCCATTATCCGTAGGGATGGATATAGAAACGGGGGGACATGTCTTTCAGCTTGTATTCAGTAATTCTCAGCTCAATTCAGACATAGGCTATCTCAGCAATGCTGCGGGAAAGTGGGCTAAAGGACAGATTTTCTTTGGGTTTAATCTTTACAGAGTGTTTTAGAATGAAAAAGTTAATATACCTATTACCCGTTATCATTTTCATGGTTTCCTGTGACAGCAGGACTTATGAAGAAATCTCAGATAAAACCCCAGTGCCTGATCAGGTAAGATATGCAGTAGAAGTGAAGCCTATCGTAGAAGCCAATTGTATCGGATGTCACGCTCCGGGAGGATCCGCTGCTTATGAACCGCTAACGAACTATAATGAGGTTAAAACAAATATTGCAAGCATCCTTGACCGGATCCAAAGGCCGAACGGAGATCCTCAGAAAATGCCGAAAGGTGGTTCATTATCGCCCACCCAGATTGCTATTTTTATCAAATGGAATACCGACGGGCTTATTGAAAACTAAATCAATTACTATGAAAAAAATATTATTATGTACCGCGTTGCTACTGCTGACCTCTCTGACTTTTGCCCAAAAATACAGTTCGAAAACAGGAAAAGTCACTTTTGAGGCCTCAGTACCATTGTTTGAAGACGTGCATGCACAGGATGACAATAATATTGTTGTCCTGAATGCAGATACAGGAGATATGGCTTCTATTTCAATTGTTAAAAATTTCCATTTTAAAGTCAAATTAATGGAAGAACATTTCAATGAAAACTATGCGGAAACCACAAAATATCCTAAAGCGACCTTTACCGGAAAAATTCTAAATTTTGATAAGGATAAACTTACGCCCGCTCCTCAGAAATATACGGTTCAGGGCAAACTGAATTTTCATGGAGTTGACAGGGCAGTTTCTTCTGCCGCAACACTTTATGCTAAGGACGGTAAGATCTATATGCAGGGAACGTTTGCAGCAAAACCTGTAGATTATAATGTGACCATTCCTAAAATGGTTACTAAAAAAGTAGCTGAAAATGTTTCGGTAGAGTATAATTATATATTGGTAAAACAATGAAAAATATAATCCTATTAACAGCATTCTTGCTATGTTTAAGCCTGCAGGCACAGGAAAAAGCAAAATCAATCTTTGATATTGCGAGAAGCGGAACGGTAGCTGAGGTTCAGGATCTTATGAAGCAGAATCCCAATATTATCAGCCAGACCAATGAAAATGGATTTTCACCATTGATTTTATCATGTTATAGAGGAAATACTCCCGTTGCAGAATTTTTAATCACTCATGTTAAGGATATAAACTATGTAAGCGGAGAAGGAACGGCTTTAACAGCTTCAGTATTTAAAGGAGATAAAAATATCACTCAAAAATTACTGCTAAATAAGGCTGATCCGAATATTGCAAATGCCAGTGGGGTAACTCCACTCATGTATGCTGTCCAGGCCCAGAATAAGGAGATGGTAGAACTTTTATTAAAGAACAAAGCAGATAAAAAGCTATCCGATAAACAGGGAAAAACTGTTTTTGAATATGCTTTATTTTCTAAAAATCAAGATATTATTAACTTATTAAAAAATTGATCGTATGAAATGTAAAATTACCCTATTACTGATCGGATTTTTGACTTTTTTTAATGTGAAAAGTCAAACGTATTCTACAGGAACTGTCCCTCTCTTTTCTACTCCGGGAGGAACAGATTTAGCTTATTCAGTTAAGATAGACCTTACCCCTTCTTTGGTTACCCTCACCCTTGTCGGACCATCTACAGGATGGCTGGGCATGGCTTTTAATACCACTAATATGGATGACCTGGGAAAGGATGCTGTAATTTTTGACGGAACAAATTTAACAGACAGAACGTTTAACGGCCAAGGGATTGTACCACCGTTGGACGGGATGCAAAATTGGACAGTAACATCCAATAGTGTAACAGCAGGCGTACGTACTGTAACAGCTACAAGAGCTTTAAACACGGGAGATCCGAATGATTATGTTTTTACAATGCCTCCGGCAGGCCCTTTGAACATTACTTATGCTCGTAGATTATCAAATTTTACGATTGCTTATCATGGTTCTAACAGCTGTGGTACCACTGCTGTTTCTTTTGCTGGGACTTTAGGAACTGATGAAGCGGCTTTAAAGAGTCAAAAAATAAGTCTTTATCCCAACCCTGCAAAATCCACAGTCCATTTCAAAAATGCAGATAAGATCAAATCTATTGACATTTATGAATCTACGGGAAGAAAGGTTAAATCCCTACAACTGAACGGCGGGGATATTGGTATTTCCGATCTGAAATCAGGAACTTACTATCTTGAAATAACGTTACAAGATGGCGGTTTGACGTATGAAAAATTGGTTAAAGAATAATAAAATAACAAAAAAATCTCTCACAAAGTGAGAGATTTTTTTTATGTAATATAATGTTATGGGGTTTTATCGATTTGTTTTGATATCCACGCAAGTAACGTAGTTTTTGGTATCCCGTATTCATTAATAATCTGTTTCTTGGTTTTTTGTCCGGTATTCACCATTTCTAAGATCAGATCTATAATTTCTTTAGTATAAGTATTCTTTCTGAATATAGGCAGGCTGGTATCTGCTATATGTTTTTTGGGGAGGGGGGAATACAGTAGTAAATGATAAGAATGCAGCCTGAAAAAATCATATCCTAACAATTTACTCCATCTTAATAGCAGATATGTATCTATGCTTTCAGATCTGTACATGGTTCGAATTTCATCATCGGTTACATTCAAAAAATTACAGATTCTATCTTGTGATATTTGCTGCTCTTCGACTTTTGTTTTCAGATATTTTCCTATATGGATATGCTTGAACTTTTCTTTTGAATCCTGGTTCATGAGATGAAATTAATTTATAGGGATGAATGGGTTTTTGATGATGATATTGCCTTCATAAAAATAGATTTGGGATTAACTTGGGAATCTGTTACACTGAATCTCATCATATAATTCTATGTACCTGGGATTTTCTGTGTGCATGATCTTGTCCCAAAACCTAAAATATAAACCATAATTTCCATGAAATTTACTGTGATGCATATTATGATACACCGAGGTGTTGAGAATATTAAATAAAAACGATTTTCTAAACCATTTAGGAGCAATTTCGTATCCGAGATGACCATATACATTAATGATAAAAGAAAAGAAAATGAAACTATAAATGGCAATAGGATGAAGCGGAATAATGAATAACAGCAGAGGAATAATCAATCCTTCTCCAATTGCTTCCAGAATATGAAACGAATAAGATGAAAAAGGGCTGGGATTATTAGATTGATGATGTACAAGATGTACATGCCTGAATATTTTTTTATGATGCAGCAAGCGGTGCAGCCAATAAAAATAAGTGTCGTGCATAAACATTCCAATAGGGATACTTGTTATAAGCCAAGCGATAGAATAATCAGAAATATTTAGATATAATTTGGTATCCGCAGCAATAGGTGTGCTTATAATGAAAAATATAAGAAATGTCATGATGACAGAAGAGACTAAAGAATGATAGATTTCTCTTCTTACATCTTTATTTGAAACTTCTGCTGTTTGTATTTTGGCAGAAGCCAATGATTTTTTATAGATCATATAACAGATCAAATAAAAAATACCTGATATTAATATGTACCGAATCATTTCAATCATACTGATGCTGAAAAATTTTTCTAATAGGTCCATAATGTTGTGTTTTGGGATAGAAAATAATTTGTTTAAATCATTGTATGTTAATCGGATATGAATGGGTTGAAATTAAATACCCCGCTGAATCTTATATTTTGTCTATGAAAAAAATATAATAAGAGACAGCAGGATATTTTTATATACAATTTATGTTTGTATTTGAAGTTGAAAAATAAACCAGCCTTTACAAACTGGCTTCTTTTTTCATTATTTTACAAACCACTGCAATACCCTTCCTTCTCCACTGTTGAATGAGTGTGGAACTAACTGGGTATTGCTACAGTTGTTTGTTGTAAAGAGATAATCATCTGATCCTGCACCACATTTACCAAAATGGTGGTTGATTTCTGTTTCTCCAAAGAAACCAAACAGGTTATTAAAATAATAAGCGTTGAATGTCTGCCCTCCAGGGATTACAGTATAATTGGTAGGGTTATTGGCAATTCTCGTACCTGCATCAAAATGGTTTCCATATCCAGATCCTACATAAGGACAAATATCTCCAGGAGTATTAACACCATTATATGTTGCTGTATTGGTTGTACCATCATAAGACCTACCAAATAGTTTACCAGACGCGGGCACGATAGACTCAGCACAAGTGCTAGCGCTAACAGTTGCGATATAGTCATAACCTGAGGTGGGTTTTATTCTGAAAAAATTATTCACTCCCCATGTATCGCTCATGTCTGTTGGGCTTACGGTGATCCTCACCCTGTAATCTCCGGGATTTGCAGTACGTACATTTTGCATGGTAGCTAGAGAAAGTCTGTAATCATTATATAGTCCGATGTTAGTACCTGCTATATTTGAACCATTAGCAGTAACTACATTTCTTGGTCTATTTTGTGTAAAACGAGATGCATCACCACTAGATATCTCCATATTATTAGCACTATTTCCGTACAAATCTGCTGGTGATACATACGCTGTTTTTTCAGAATAAGACCATAAAAGGGTATAGCCGCCATTCGTCATATCACAAAGTGTTTTTACAGGGGTAGCATCAGAAGAGCTTGTTTTTATCCAGTATTCTCCATCTGTCTTACTTGCGTCAGCTTGTAATATCTGGTAGCATCTGTCTGCCGGATTGGCGAAAGTTCCAACTGTGGTATTAAACTTCACGTTAAAAGAACAAGTAACGGGGGTTGCACCATTGGTAATAAAGGTGAAGGTATACGTCCCAGCACTTGTTGGAATACCCTGACCTTTCAGTGTAATAGAAGTACTGGATGTAGTAATAGTCTCTGTAGTAGAGAACGTAACGCCATTATTAGTACCTGTAGCAATAGTAACTGTACCTCCTGTAGTAACACCGGACAAAGGTATCGTTACATAATTACTTGCATCCAGAGACTCACCCTGCATATAGGTTCCGTTTACCACTGCACTGCCACAATTGATAGTATAGCTCACCTGAGAGCCCAAAACACTGATCGTTTTGCTGGTACATGTAGTATCTGTTACTCCATCATATATAAAAGAAAGCGTATCGGTTTGTGGTCCGGCAACTGGAGCTCCGGAAGCATCTAAAGTAATGGTGAAAGTACCTGTATTCGGAAATACACCGGATTTTTCGAAATAATATCCATTAGTTGTTTTAGCAATAATGCTATAAGTACCTGCCTTTGTTACGGTAATAGGCATTGTAATATAATTGCTGGTATTTAGCGACGTCCCTTGTGTGTAGGTGCCAAATACTTTAATGTTAGCACAGTTTACTGTGTATACTGCTTTTTGATAGGTACCACATAAGCTTAACCATGCTGCATTAGTTGACTGATAATAGTTGTAGCATTTTTCATCTGTATTATAGATGGTTAATCCATCTTCAGTAGAGGCTACTCCAATAGCATCTCTTTGCGCAGTCGTAAGGCGGGGAATCAAGATTCCTGTATTATTGCTTTTGGAAACTACATCTAATGCAGATTTAGTATTAGGAGCAGAGGTATTTATCCCTACTTGTCCAAATATTCTTACAGAGAAACATATCAGCAAGAACATATAAAATATTTTATTTTTCATCTTATTGGGTTTAAATTTTAGAGTAAATAAAGAAAAGCTTTATGCTCTTCTTTTAATTGTTTGTATGTATTTAACCTCATTCGCTGGAGGAGGTCTGATACTCAAAATTATATTTTTATCATGCTCAATTGAAATTTGATTATAAGCAGATAACAATATCATCCTAAAATAATGCAATTGTATACCTGTGTAATCAATAACAGTCAGACCTAATTCATGTCGCTCTATTAATCTTATATATTGAGCTTTTTGATCAGTAGAAGGAAAAAGTTCTTTAGGATTATAAAGAGTTATGTTTTTTAAAAAATTTCTCTTTATAACAGGTATATTATTTTTTGTTTTTACGGGCTTATTTTTATTGAGTGAAAGCTTATAATTTGTTTTGGATTTTTTCTTTCTTACTACAATATAATTTGCGTTATAAATAATCTCCTTTCCGTAAATAGATGTTTCTTCAGAAATAAAGATGCTTGCTTTTTCTGGATCTTGGTTTATATTTTTTTGATCTACAGAATCATTATTCTCGCGCGCATTGGCAAAAATAAATAGGACCAACATCATGCTGATCAATATTTTTTTAATGAGAAAATGGATATTCAATGTAGAGGTCTTATGGGAGTTAATTGTATTTTAATTTTACAAATTTATGTGTCTTAGTAAATCAAAATAAACAAGGATAAGCTAATTTCCAACAACAGTTTAAAGTATTTATGTTTTTGTTTACCAGTGTTTTAATCGAGTTATATTCGGAATATGACAGTTTAGTTAAGCTATATTCGGAATATAGTTGTGGGTAAGCTTTTTTTTATTTTTTCGTACATATCAGAACATAGGGCCTCTTGTGCCTGCCTTCTATCAATGGAAGGTTACGGTTGTTAGATTGTTACAATAGTAAAATGCATTGATTCCTTGTTTATTTGCTAAAGAATCTTTGGCTTATTAGAGCATATTTATAGTAAAGTGTTTAAAAAAGGAAAGCCTTCAACTTCTTTTACATAATGAAGCTAGAATACTTTTTTTATATTTTTTCGAGAGATTTCTTTATAGTATCTACCTGCTGACTAGTGATGCCTCTTAAAGTATAATATATCCTGACGTGTTTGGTATTATATTTATTGCTGTGTAATAAAAATAATTAATTTCTTATTTTCTATCTCATAGCCTGATATATTTTTTATGGGCATTTCGAAATGTTTTTTTCTTCTCAAAAACCATATACAGGAAAAAGACAATCCTGAGAATATTCAATTGTAATACTTTTCATTCTGTTCTTCTTTCTCAATTTAATGTTTTTTTAACCCATGAAACTTTTCTGTAAGAATTCCGGGCTGTAACTTTGTAGAAAATTTCTATAATGAAACGAGGATTACAATTTTTACTACTGTTGATTTCTTTAACTGCTTTTGCACAAAAAGAAAATGTAGATACAGCACAGGTAGTAATTCCCAATCGATATAACTCCGTTGATGCACAAACCAAACCGTATGTCATTATGATTTCTACAGATGGTTTCCGCTATGATTATGCTAAAAAGTATAATGCTCAGAATCTTTTACAACTGTCAGGTGAAGGAGTCCAGGCTAAAGCAATGATTCCAAGTTATCCAAGCATCACTTTTCCCAACCACTGGAGCTTAGTTACCGGCCTTTACCCTTCTCATCATGGATTAATTGATAACTTTTTTTATGATTACAAAAGAAAAGAGACCTATGCGATGAGCAATAAAAAAAATGCTGAAGACGGAAGCTGGTACGGCGGAACTCCACTTTGGGGATTGGCCGAAAAGCAGGGAATGCTTGCCGCATCTTTGATGTGGGTAGGTTCGGCAAGTGATGCCGGTGGCATGAGACCAACGTATTATTACCCTTACCACGAAAAATTTACCCCTTCTGAAAAAGTAGATAAAGTAGTCAATTGGTTGAAATTACCAATGGATAAAAGACCGCATTTTATTTCATTATACTTTCCGGAAGTGGATGGAAGCGGGCATCATTTCGGACCGGACACCAGGGAAACGGAAGATGCTGTTCATTTAATAGATAAAGCCGTAGGAGACCTTGTTCAGAAAGTCCATGATTTAGGATTGAACAATGTAAACTTTGTTTTTGTTTCCGATCATGGGATGATTAAAGTAGATGGGGGAGCTCCTTTGGAAATTCCTGCAATGCTCTTCAATAAAGACCAGTTTGATTTTTATAATTCTCAGACGTTATTAAGGGTATACGTTAAAAACCCGGATGAGGTGAAAGCGGTTTATAAGCAATTGGCTGCAGAAAAAACAGATGATTACGAAGTATATTTAGATAAAAAGCTTCCCAAATATCTTCATTTTGCAACCAGAGATGACCGGTATAACAGAATCGGGCAGATTCTTCTGATTCCGAAAGCTCCCAAAATATTTTTAGAAAAAGGGAAGAAGACTTCCGTAGGAAAGCATGGCTATAATCCGAAAACAGTCCCGGAAATGAAAGCAACGTTCTATGCCTGGGGACCTGTATTTAAAAATAATCTGGTGATTGACGAATTTTCGAATGTAAACGTCTATCCATTGGTTGCAGATGTATTAGGACTAAAAATAGATCAGCATGTAGATGGGAAACTTAAAGTACTGAAACAAGTCTTGAAAAAATAGATTTGACATACTAAATAAGATTACTTATAAAATATTCCGGCGCACCAAAGGTGCGCCGGAATATTTATATGTATAATAAATTTAAGAATTATATTGAGTCGCAAATTCCTTCGCAAACTCTTCTAATGTAACCTTTCCGTTAGCCGGAGAACCCTGCTTGATAAAATCAGCCTGAAGAACGCCTGTTCTGATTCCTTTCCCCATTTCAACGTATAATTTAGCTATTTCCTGTGGAAGACCTGCCTGAAGCATTCCATTTAGAGATTCTTCGTCTTTAAATTCTATCCATGGCAATTCGGGTTTTGCAATCGCAGCGCCAAGCACTTGAGCAAAATCATTAGCCGGTCGAACATCGCTTACGATATATCTTACCTTTTTGCCATCAGAATTTTTTACCAACTCTTCTGCGGCTGCTTTAGCAATATCAGTAGGGTGTACTAAAGGAATGCTTATATTTCCAGCATAATTTCCACCGATAATTCCGGCATTTTTAAGTAAGGGAATATCATTAAAGAAATTAATATAGAAATAACCCGCTCTTAGAAAAACAACGGAGGTATTTTCCAGTGTACGGTATAAGTTTTCAATATGATGAAGTCCTTTAATAGGACCATTATCGATTGGAGAATCTGCTCCAACGCTGCTGAGCATAACCACTTTTTTTATTCCTGTTTTTGAAATAGCTTCTGCATAATTTTTGCCTCCTTGAATTGTGTTTTCCACTATATTTTCAAATCCCATATTGGGAGGTGTCATCAAAAAAGCGGCATCTGCTCCTTCAAAAGTGGTGGTTAAAAAATGTACGTCGGTAATAGAACCGATGGCTGCTTTTGCTCCCAATGCTTCAATTTCATTTTTTTTCGATGGATTGCTGCTGATCACTGTAATATCATGACCTTCTGCGATCAATTGTTGGGATAAAGGCTTTGCTACATTTCCCAGAGAACCTGTGATGATAATTTTCATAATAAATATTTTTTTATTTCTGATAACAAAGGTATATTTGTACTTACTTTTATACAAGTACTTACCCTAAAGTATGTATCATGACAGCCATTAAAGAAAGCTCAACCATTCAGCAGAATAAAAAATACGCCCTCGATCTTTGTCCGGTAACCTATGTTATGGAAAAAATCGGTGGATTCTGGAAACCTATTATTTTGTATCATCTGTCAGGCGGTGATAAAAGATACAGCGAATTGAAACGGGCAATTCCTGCGGTTACCGAGAAGATGTTGATTCAACATTTAAAACAACTGGAGGCAGATGGATTGGTGATTCGAACGGCAAAACCTGTCATCCCGCCTCATGTCACCTATGAATTGAGTGAATCCGGGAAGGGATTAATTCCTGTTATTCATCAAATGGCAGAGTGGGCATTTAAAGATATGGATGGAAAATATACTTGCAAATAATTGAATAGTAATATTTTATATAGTTATCATCATAAAAAGTTACCATTAAAATAAAAAGACTGTCTACATACGTAAACAGTCTTATGATATTATAATAATGAAAGAGTTTTTACAACGATTTCATATCAATTACGAAACGGTATCTTACATCACTTTTCAGCATTCTTTCGTAGGCGTCGTTGATATCCTGCATTTTGATCATTTCGATTTCGGAAACAATATTGTGCTCGCCACAGAAATCCAGCATTTCCTGAGTCTCAGCAATACCCCCGATTAAAGAAGCTGCTACAGATCTTCTTCCCATAATCATCGGAACTGTATTTAAAATAGGCTCTAATCCACCTAAATATCCTACTAAAACCAAAGTTCCGCTGATATTTAAAGTAGCTACATAAGGATTTACATCATGTACATAAGGAACCGTATCAATAATAACATCGAATTTTCCTTTTACAGAATCCATATGATTTTCGTCTGTAGAGATCACGACGTGATCTGCACCCAGTTGTTTAGCATCTTCAGTTTTTCCGGGAGTTCTGGAGAATAATGTTACTTCAGCGCCTAATCCTTTTGCCAGTTTAATTGCCATGTGTCCAAGTCCGCCTAATCCTACAACCGCTACTTTAGAATCCGGACCTACGTTCCAGTGTCTTAAAGGCGACCATGTAGTAATTCCTGCACAAAGAAGGGGTGCTACCGCAGCAAGATCTAAATTTTCTGGCACTCTTAAAACGAAATTTTCATCTACCATTACTTTCTCAGAATATCCTCCGAAAGTATGACCTCCTAAATGCTTATCATTTCCGTTATACGTTCCTGTAAATCCATTCAGGCAGTATTGCTCCAAATCTTTTTTACAGCTTTCGCAAGTTCCGCATGAATCTACTAAGCAACCTACTGCTGCCAGATCTCCTACTTTAAATTTAGTGACATCATTCCCGATTTTGGTAATTCTCCCTACAATT
Organism: Chryseobacterium soli; assembly: GCF_000737705.1. Lineage (GTDB taxonomy): Bacteria > Bacteroidota > Bacteroidia > Flavobacteriales > Weeksellaceae > Chryseobacterium > Chryseobacterium soli. The sequence continues at coordinate 56,047 of NZ_JPRH01000003.1, forward strand.
TCATGTCCCGGAACAGCAGGATACATTGTTCCGCCCCAGTCATTACGTGCCGTATGAAGGTCAGAATGACAAACCCCGCAATATAGAATTTCAATTTCTACATCCTTGGGAGTGGTCTCTCTTCTTTCAATATTCATTTCCTGTAAGTCTGCTGTCTTAGACTCAGTTCCGTAAGCTTTTACTGTGATTGTGCTCATTTAATTTTTTTATTAATATTTGTTTGTACTCTATATTGTTATTATTCCTCATCCGGTACCGGCTTCATTCATTCGATATCGTCATAGGAAAACGACCATTATTGAATGTTTTCATAACGATGCAAAATTCGATACTTTTAGATGAACCGGACTTATACAAATTACGGAAATACTTACCAATTTTACAGACATCATAGAAGGTAAATCAGAAAGTAGTAATTTTGAATGCGCTTAAAATGCATTTCATGGATAATCAAGAAGTTGAAATAATAGATAATGTTTCGGATTATAACAGAATGGTGAATCAGGAAACCCTTCATCCACTGGTAAGTGTGGTCGATTTTTCAAAATCTGATCCGATCTGTCAGTACCGCAGGAATTATGGGTTTTATACGGTTTTTCTGAAAGACGTCAATTGTGGAGATATGTATTATGGCAAACACACGTATGATTATCAGGAAGGAACACTGGTGTTTATTGCGCCCGGGCAGATTAGCGGAATTACCGGTGACGGAACGTACAGACAGCCTGCAGGATATGCCTTATTATTTCATCCGGATCTTATAAAAGGGACCAATCTCGGGAAGCATATCAATGATTATTCTTTCTTTTCGTATGACGTACATGAAGCGTTGCACCTTTCCGAAAAAGAGCGGGAAATTATTCTTGAATGTTTCAAAAATATCAGACATGAACTGGAACAGGCTATTGATAAACACAGTAAATCTTTAATCGTCAATAATATCGAATTGTTTTTAAACTACTGCATGCGTTTTTATGACCGTCAGTTTGTGACGAGAGATCATGTGAACCGTGGATTCATTGGTAAATTTGAACATCTTCTTGATGACTATCTGCGTTCTGACAAGCCTAAAAACTTAGGGTTTCCAATGGTTAACTATTTTGCAGAACAGCTTAATCTTTCCGCCAATTATTTCGGAGATTTAATAAAAAAAGAACTTGGGGTTTCTGCCCAGGAATTTATTCATAATAAACTCATAGAAGTCGCCAAAGAACAGATCTTTATTCCTGCAAAATCAATCAGTGAGATCTCCTATGATCTGGGTTTCAAATATCCCCAGCATTTTACAAGACTTTTTAAAACAAAGGTTGGGGTTTCCCCTAGTGAATATAAAACATTGCATTAAATTTTCCCTTTAAACCTATAATTGATCAGCTTATGGACTTCCATTTACAAAAGGGGAGTACTTTCCTGTGATGTAAAAAGGCAATTCTTTTTAAATAAATGCTCTCCTTCTACCATGACTAAAAGAAAAAAACAATCGGAAAAGTTTTCTCTTTTCAAAAAACTGAATTAATTTTAAGGAGAGAAGTTATTTTTTTGAGAATGAAATCACAACAGAATATCGGCACCCACACTTTTCAGACCCCGTCAGGAAAAATCATCGCATTAAAGGAAAATGGAATTATTATGGCGAAAAGTATCCGTTATGCCCATTCCGAAAGATTTCAAAAACCTGTTCCGGTAGAGTCTTCATCCTCAGAAATCATTTTCCCCCATAAAACTCCAGTTGCCTCGCAAACGATCAGTCCATTGGTGGAAAATATGATCGGTCCTACTCATATTGAACGTTTTGAAGTAGACGAATCTACTCAATTTTTATCCGTAGTTCGTCCTGAAAATGAAAATGAAAATGAAAAATTTCCTGTAGTGGTATGGATTCATGGCGGATCGTATGAGATCGGATGCGGAGACTTGCCCACCGCTGATCCGGGCGAATGGGTAAAAGAACAGCATATTATGGTGGTTACTGTTTCTTACCGGCTGGGATTGTTCGGATTTTTAGGCGGAAACGGAAAGAGAATTCCCAACTTAGGACTTTTCGATATCATAGAAGCTTTGCGCTGGATTAAAAAAAATATCAGTTCGTTGGGTGGAGATCCTGAAAATGTTACCCTGATGGGCCAGTCTTCAGGAGGAGATGCAATTGCCCATCTGATGATTTCAGAAGGAGTGGAGGGATTGTTTCAAAGAGTGATTATTCAAAGTGCTCCCTTGGGGCTGCGGGAAAAGCGTCAAAAGATGACCGCAGAATTGTTACGGAAAACGGAATTTCTGAAAGATAATGACGACGTGCTAAAAATGATGGATGAATATAGAAAATATGTTCCGTCTGTAGTACAATACGGACTGAAAGCTGCGATGCCTTTTGGGGTTCAGTATGGCTTTCCGCCTCTATGCAGAGAAGATGAAGTGATTGAACAATGGAAAAAGAACGCTGCAGCGTATGATGTGCTGATCGGCCTGAATAATGATGAAACGGCTTTTTATCTCAAAACATCCCTAACCCTGAAAAAATATGCTGGAAAAGGATTTGGACTTACCCTCATCAACAAACTTGTCCGGTTAACGACAGAAGTTATTTACGGAAAACCTGCAAAAATATTTGCTGAGAACTATGCTGAGGCAGGAGGAAATGTGTATCAGTTCAGAATTCACTCCATTATAAAAAATCATAGTTTGGGAGCCGCTCACTGTATAGATCTTCCGTTGATTTTTGGAAAAGAAGAGGTCTGGAAATATGCAGAATTGCTAAAAGATATCCCCTGGAAATATATCGCTGAAAATGGCAGAAAAATGCGATCGCTTTGGGCGGAATTTGCCCGAAACGGTTCCATTGCTGATCATTCAGAAAGACCGGAAATACTGGAACTTCATAAGGTTATTTAATCGTAAAACACTAACAACACAAATCCTAAGAAGGACTGGTGTTGTTAGTGCTTAAAAATATTTATTCAGGAATCCAAACGCTTACATTGCCGGCAGGAACAGGGAAATTGCCCCAGCCTTTTTCATCAATGAGCACTTTTTCATCTGATCTTCCGAGAAAATCGTAAAAGGTTTTGCCAATATATTTTTCACCCATTTCCATAGGTTTGCTGTAAGCATCTTTATTGCTTACCACTACGGCACAACCCTGATGCTCATCATCACCCTCACGAACCCAGCCAAGGCAGTTTGCATCTTCAAAATAATCTTTCTGAATGCCGTAAGCATAGTCTTTTCTGGCTTTTAACAATCCTTCAAGACCATCAATTTTATTAAGGAATATTTCCTGATCATTTCCTTCCTTATCTTTATCCGTGTAGTGGGCACCATATAAATCCGGATAGAAAATACATGGGTAACCGTCTTCACGCAATAAAATCAGCGCATAAGCTATTGGTTTAAACCATTCTTCAACCGGAGCTTCCAGGTCTTGCAATGGCTGTGTATCATGATTATCAACTAAGCTTACGGAATGCATCGGATCAGCCTGAGTAAGGGTTTCGTCAAGAATTTTTCTCAGATCATAGGAACTTCCTTCTTTGGACGCTGTATGGAAATTATTTTGCAGAGAACTGTCGAATAAACTCATACAGCCTTCCGTAACTTCAATGTATTTCTGAAGTAAAGCTAAGTATCCGGGAGCCCAGTATTCTCCTACCGCAAAAATGTTTTTTTCAGAATTGGAACGGAGCATGGTAAGCCATTCCTTATAAAAATCAAAAGAGATATGTTTTAAAGCATCCAGACGTACTCCATCAAAATCGGTCTGATCAAAATACCATTTTGCCCAGGTATTGAGTTCTTCCCGTACAAACGGATTCCGGTGCTCAATATCGTTGTACATCAGGTAATCGTAATTTCCTTTTTCATCATCGATCATTTCTTCCCAGCCGTTTCCATATTCAGACTGTATTTTGAAGATATGGGAATCCATGCCTTCCGCATAATCCACTCCGCTGAAGCAGGTGAAATTCCATTCAAAATCAGAGTATTTTTTTCCTCTTCCCGGAAAGGTAAATTTGGTATAGGATTCTATTTCGATAACATCAGAAATTATTTTATCCCTATTCTCTTCGTCTACTTTTACTGCTTTGAATTTTTCCAGTTCATCGCCGCCGGCTTTATGTCCCAGGACAACGTCTACAATAATCTGTATATTATGTTTTTTTAACGCAGAAATTGCTTGCAGGTATTGATCTTTGGTGCCGTATTTTGTTGGGATCGTTCCTTTCTGATCAAATTCGCCCAGATCAAATAGATCGTAGGCATCATATCCGGTAGAATAACCTCCATTCGTTCCTTTGTAGGCGGGAGGGAACCAAACTGATGTAATTCCTAATTCTGATAAATATTTCGCTTGTTGTTCGGCTTCATGCCATAATTTTCCGTCTCCTTCCGAGTACCAGTGAAAGAATTGAATTATCGTTTGATTCATATAGTATAAAATTTGGTTACTACAAGTTAGTGATAATTTACCAACAATTAATTCTCAAATTCTTCAAACGGTATTTTTAGTTGAATAGAAACCTGTTTTTTTTCTTCCGTATTCAGATGGGAAAGTGATAATCCCAATAAACGGACCGGCTTATCAAATGGGCGAAGCTCCCAGAGCTTTTTTGAAGTGGTATAATATTCTTCAGGTGAGATGAAATATTCTTCTTTGGTACTGCTCCTAGTGAACAGTGAAAAATCTTTATATTTAATTTTTAAGGTTAAAGATCTGCCTAAGATGTTGTTTTTCTGCAATCTTTGATGAAGTTCAGCACTCAGGCTTTCCAGCTTTTCATTGATCTGCTGCTCATCAAAAAGGTCTTCAAAAAATGTTCTTTCTACAGCGACACTTTTCTGAATCCGATGAGGTTTTACTTCGGAAGTATGAATGCCCCGAACGACATTGTAATAATAGCCGCCTGATTTTCCAAACAGAGTGATCAGTTCCTGTAAAGATTTTTTCTTGAGGTCTTTTCCTTTAAAAATTCCCAGGGTAAACATTTTATTGGCCGTCACTTTTCCGACCCCATAAAATTTCTCAACAGGAAGTTCCTCCAGAAAACTTTCAATTTTATCAGGATGAATGGTTTTTTGTCCGTTCGGTTTATTAATATCGGAAGCTACTTTTGCTAAAAATTTATTAACAGAAATGCCTGCTGAAGCCGTTAATCCGGTCTGCTCGAAAATTTTCTGTCGGATTTCTTTAGCAATCTGATTGGCAGATTCTATTCCTTTTTTGTTTTCTGTAATATCCAGGTAAGCTTCATCTAAAGAAAGCGGCTCAACCAGGTCCGTATATTCATAAAAAATATCCCGGATCATTTTTGAAATTTCTTTATACCTCGGGAAACGCGGCGGAACAAAAATAAGGTGGGGGCATTTTTCTTTTGCTGTCTTGCTGGGCATAGCAGAGCGCACGCCAAACTTTCTCGCTTCATAGCTGGCCGCAGAAACCACTCCGCGGTGTTCACCTCCTACAGCTACAGGCTTGCCTTTCAGTGCCGGATTGTCATGCTGCTCCACGGAAGCATAGAATGCATCCATATCAACATGAATAATTTTGCGGATAGGAAAAGGAAAATCCATATCACAAAGATATGGATTCATTTATTTCCGGGAATTGAATACTTGTTATTTCAACCGCATCGTAAGAAATAAGGGCTCAAAACCAGCTTTTTCATACGCTTTTACAGCAGATTCATTTTGATCATAGACGTCAAGCCTGATTTCAGAAATGCCTTTATTTCTGGACCATCGGATCAATTCATCTACAATTAACTGATTAACGCCTTTTCCTCTGTGCTCCGGCTTTACAAACATAAAACCGAGATATGCGTAGTCTTTAAAAGTAGAGTAGTCTTTTTCCGGTTGTTTGATCAAAGCATAGCCTGAGGCAATGACTTCATGATCTTTTTCAGCAACAATAAGTGTTGCGTCCCTAGAATTCATAAGGGATTCCAGATCATAATAATGAATTTTTTCTTTTCTTAACGTTACGTTGTAAGGTCTTTCTGCCTCAACAACACACTGTTCAAAGGCTAAGAGAATATCTAAATCCTCCCTCGTGGCTTCTCTTAAAATCATAGAATATTTTTACTGTAAAAGCTTATTGATGGTAGTTTGTATTTCCGGATCTTCAGGCGAAATCGCATAGTATTTTGCAATAGAAGATTTTTGATCGATGACCATATATCTTGGGATCCAGTTCAGATCAATGTAATTATTGAAATCATTTTTCCAGCCGGAAGCAAACCAGTAATTGTCTTTATCTTTCATGTTGAACCGATCAAGGCTTTTATCAAAGCTTTCTTTTGTCCGTTCCAGTGAAAGGAATACAAAGTCGATATTCGGGTTGTTTTTTTCCAGCTCCTGAGCTTTGGGAAGGGCTTGCAGACAGTCTCTGCACCATCCGGCCCAGAAATCAAGGACAACTACTTTTCCTTTATGTTGATTCAGAATATCCTGTATGGTAATGCTTTTTCCATCTTCACCTTCCAGTTTCTGATGTAAGGCTTCTTTAGAAAAGCTGGTTTTAAGGACGGTGGGAACTTTTTGGGAAAAACTTAATCCAAAAATACCGATCATAAATAATAATAATGACTTTCTCATTTTTTCAATTTCATTTATACAAAGCTAAATAATGAAACGCAATTAGAACCTGATTTCTTATGAATTAGGAAAAATTTAAGAGATTGAAATTTTCTATAAATGCTTAGTGGTAAGTTTTCACCAAACCTTTTACTACGGTAATAACGTTGGGCATAGCTTTATTGGCAGCATTCAGCACTTCTTCATGGGAAACGGCAAATGCAATGTCCGGTCCGCCAAGATCTGTAATAATGGAAATACAGAAAACATCCATTCCCATATGTCTGGCAACAATGACTTCTGGAACGGTACTCATACCTACCATATCGCCACCAATGGCTTTGATCATTCCATATTCGGCAGGGGTTTCAAAAGTAGGACCTTGCAATCCGACATACACTCCCTGGTGAATGGTGATAGTATTTTCAGCGGCCACTTTTTCAGCAGCAGCAATCATTTTTTTGTTATAAGGTTCGCTCATGTCTACGAAACGGGGCCCGAATTCTTCAATATTCTTTCCCCGAAGCGGATGTTCAGGCATCATATTGATGTGGTCTTTTAAGATAACCATATCTGCTACCTTATAAGCAGGGTTTACCCCTCCGGAAGCATTCGAAAGAATTACATTTTTAATACCTAACAGATGAAAAACTCTTATAGGAAATGTAACGGTTTCCATGGAATGTCCTTCATAGTAATGAAAACGGCCACTCATCATTAAGACTTTTCTGCCTTCCAGTATTCCGTAAATCAATTTTCCACCGTGTCCTACTACCGTAGTTTGCGGGAAATTGGGAATATTGTGATATTCCATCACATGAATAGGTTCTACTTCGTATTGAAGTTTTCCCAATCCTGATCCCAGCACAATCGCAAAATCGGGACTATCCTGAATAATATTTTTAATAAACTGAGCTGTTTCCTTAATTTTTTCTAACATAATCGATGATGATTTGGTTGAATTCTTCCTTTTTATCGATCACTACATTAATGGGCCAGTAGTAAACAATATCTCTAAGATAGTCAAAGGTTTTTAAACGGACATAATCTTTCTCCGTCGTCAGTATCAATTTATATTCACCTAATTTTTTGTATTCGGCAATGATTTTTTTAATATCATCGTCTGTGAAATTATGATGATCCCTGAATTTTAGGTGCTTAACCCTTTGTGAAAATTTCGCAAGGTGCTCAAGCAGAGGTTTGGGATTGGCAATTCCGGTGATGAGCAGGATATCATAATAGTTCAGGTTGTTATCCGGAAGCATTTTTTCTTTTCCGTACACATTTTCGTCGTAACCGATTGACGAAAAGAATACTTTTTGATTACGCTCAGGTCTTATCCTTGAAATATAGTACCGTTTGGTCTCTTCCGTCAGTTCATCAGGACATTTACTCACCATGATGATGTCAGCTCTTTTATAACCGTTTCTGGATTCCCGTAAATCTCCCGCAGGAAGAAGGTGGTCCCTGAAAAAAGGATCATTGAAATCAGTCATTAAAATATTAAATCCTGCTTTGATCGCTCTGTGCTGGAATGCATCATCCAATACCAGAACGTCAAGATCCATATCGGAAATAACTTTCTTAGCTCCGGGAACCCTCTCTTCTGAAACAGCAATGACAAAACGGTTTTTAAAGCGCTCAAAAAGCTGCATGGCTTCGTCGCCAACTATTTTGTAGTTGCTTTCATAGTTGGTAACTTCATAGCCTTTGGAAAGCCTTCCGTAACCCCTTGAAAGGACGCCCGTTCGGTAATGTTTGGATAGGTATTGAGCCAGATACATCACCATGGGCGATTTTCCGCTTCCGCCCACAGACAGATTACCGACATTAATTATCGGTGTCTTGAATTTCGTAGATTTAAAAATTCCCAGATCATACAATGTGTTCCGGATACCCGTTACCAAATGATAACCAAGGGAAAAAGGATAGAGGTACCATCTTTTCATACGAATGCAAAAATAAGAATTTCAGAAGGATTTGATTCAATATTCTGCAGGAGTTTTCAACAATTATTTCATTAATTTAAATTAATTTTGTGGAGTTATATTATTACATTGAGGTATTTTATTGAATTTTCCTACAACGGCAAAAATTATTTCGGCTATCAAATCCAGCCGGATGCCATTTCTGTACAGGAGGAACTGGAAAAAGCGCTTTCCACTATTTTAAGAGAAGATATTAAAACCACCGGTGCCGGAAGAACAGATACAGGCGTTCACGCCAAAAAAATATTTGCTCATTTTGATACTGAAAATCCTGTAAGCGATCAACTTACCCATCGGTTGAACAGCTTTCTTCCGCCGGATATTTCCATTAAGAGGATTTTTCCGGTACGGGATGATTTCCATGCCCGTTTTGATGCGACATACAGAACCTACGAGTATTATATTTCATTGGAAAAGAATCCTTTTACCCAGGAATCGGCATGGCAGCTCTGGAGAAGATCTCTGGATGTCAGTAAAATGAATGAAGCCTGTAAGATTTTATTTGAATATGAAGATTTTACAAGTTTTGCAAAATTAAAAACGGATAATAAAACCAACATCTGCAAAATGTATAAGGCAGAGTGGGAGCAGAATGGAAGTGAACTTAAATTTACCGTTTCTGCAAACCGTTTTCTTAGAAACATGGTTCGGGCTATTGTAGGAACCATGGTGGAAATAGGAGCCGGAAAAATACAACCTGAAGAACTTCGAAGGGTTATAGAAGATAAAAACCGCAATGCAGCGGGAACTTCGGCGCCCGGTCACGGATTATTTCTGGTAGACGTGGGTTACGAATTTTAACATTTATTAAAAAAACTAATAATTATGATGTCAATTTTTATTTTGATAGGAGCTTACCGCTATTATGCAGGGTTAGCAGAACGTTTTGGTAAAACAAAATGGCAGTATGGGCTTTTGGCGATTGCAATCTATATTGGATTTCAGGTGTTTTTAGGGCTTAGCTATGGAATTTATAAAGAAGCTACTGATCCGGGATCTTTAGAAGGAGTTAATTACACAGGCTTTTCTTTAGTGAACATCATTGGATGGATTATTTCCCTCCTCGCAGTTTGGGGAATTTATAAATTACTTGAGAAAAAATTTGAAAAAGAATATTCCAAAAAACCTTCTATAGAAATCGAAGAGATAGGCACTCCACAGAAATTTTAAAATCTTTTAACGAAATTCAGGTCGGGTAGTTTTGTTTGATTTATTTGTATCCGGTAAAATACTGATGCTGAGTTTTTAATTGCTTCTTATTGCAGTGTGTTCATTCATACTGTAAATAACAGCTATCTGAAACTTTCTATCACTATTTGATCAAGTTGTTCTGGCTGTCAAATTATAAAGTCTTATTTTTGCAGAGAATTTTATTTTAATTCTTTTTCTTCAATTCGTACAATGAAAAAACAAGATACCTGGGAAATAATAAAGAGGCTGTTCTTTATTGGAATGAAGTTTCGTGCATGGTTCATCCTTACTTTAATTATCTCCATCATACTGTCTATAGTTTCTACTTACAGACCTTATCTTACCATGGAGGTAGTGGATAACGACATCACCAAGCTTCATGATAAAGCTTTAATGATGAAGCATATCTATATCCTGGTAGGACTGGTATTTGCAGAAACTGTTTTAAACTTTTTTTTAGTATATTTTTCAAATTATATTTCCCAGAATGTGATCAGGGATATAAGAGAGCGGTTATATGCTAAACTGATTTATTTCAGAACCTCATTTTTTGATAAAACACCGATCGGACAGCTTGTCACGCGTGCGGTAGGAGATGTGGAAACCATTGCCACGGTGTATACGGATGGATTCCTGATGGTTTTCGGAGACATTCTGAGAATTGTATTCGTATTGGTGATGATGTTCAATACAGACGTTCATCTGAGTTACATCACGCTTGCTATTCTTCCGTTAATGGTTCTTATTACAAGGTTTTTCCAGAAAAGGCTGAAAAAAGCTTTTGGAGATGAAAGAACATGGACTGCCAATCAAAACTCATTCGTTCAGGAAAGACTGGCGGGAATGCCTATTATTCAGGTGTTTAACAGGCAGGAAGCTGAGTTTAAAAAGTTTGATGATATTAATATCACCCTGAAAGACGCGTTGTTGAAAACCGTTTTCATTTTCTCACTATTCTTTCCTGTGGTAGAGCTTATTTCTTCCCTTTTTATAGGTTTTATCCTGTTTTATGGAGGATATATTACCATTAGTGCCGGGGTTGTCATTGCTTTTATTCAGTATATTTCTATGTTGATTCGTCCTTTGAGACAGATTGCAGACCGTTTTAACAATATCCAGAGAGGAATTGTAGGAGCAGAAAGAGTGCTGGGGGTAATGGATGAAGATTATGCGATGCCGAATACCGGAACGGTAGAGAAAGATCACTTTGACGGAAAGATAGAATTCAAGGATGTTCATTTTGCCTACGACAGCAAGCAGGAAGTATTGAAGGGAATCGATTTTAAAGTGAATCCCGGAGAAACAGTTGCTATTGTAGGAGCTACAGGAGCCGGAAAATCTACTATTATCAGTTTAATTACCAGATTGTATGATATTAATTCAGGGCATATTTTCATTGATGATGTGGAACTTAAACAATACGAATTATATAATTTAAGAAAACATATAGGAGTGGTACTGCAAGACGTTTTCCTGTTCCATGGAAGTATTTTTGAGAATTTGGCTTTTGGAGATGACAGCATTACTTTAGATAAGATAAAAGCTGGTGCCAGGGAAATTGAAGTCGATGATTTTATCGAAAGCCTTCCCGGAGGATATGAATATGTCGTAAGTGAAAGAGGTTCGTCAATCTCTCTTGGACAAAGACAGTTATTGTCATTCCTAAGAGCATATTTATCAGATCCTAAAATCCTTATCCTGGATGAAGCCACTTCTTCTATAGACCATGAAAGTGAAAAACTGATCCAGAGAGCAACAGAAAAAATCACTAAAAACAGAACCTCAATTATTATTGCCCACAGACTTTCCACCATTGAAAAAGCAGATAAGATTATCGTTATGGAACGAGGAAAGATTGTTGAAGAAGGTAAGCATCTTGAACTTCTGGATAGAAACGGATATTATGCAACCCTTTATAAAGCCCAGCTAAGGCATGAAGTGGAAGTAAGTTCCATATCAAAGTAACAGCATTTATCACTTTACGTGTAAACATAAAAAAAGATACTCATCGTTTGAAGAGTATCTTTTTTATGTTATTATATGGAAATTGCATTATAAACCATAAGGAATAATTCCAAGATCTTTTTTCCATCCATCACCATACTGAGCTGTTAAATTTTTTGCAAGGGCACGGTTGTTTTCTTTAGCCTGCTGGGATAGGGTAGGACTTATCACACAGTTTTCGTAGACCACATCTGTTTTGTATTTGGATCTGAAGTTTTCATGGTTTTTAGACATGATTCCAAACTGTATAAAATGAGGCAGTTTTTCTTTCTGAGCCGGAACATCATGTTTCCCCTTCTTGTCTTTAACGGTTATTTTAATGTCATTTTTTTGCTGGGCAGCAGATAATCCTGAAAAAGACAGGGCGATCAATACAAGAAATAATTGTGGGTTTTTCATAGGTTTGTTTTTATAATAGATAGGAAAATCAAGATTAAGTTAAATCTTTTATAACAGTTGTTTCTGATCGTGAGAAGATAATGCATACTCTACAATCGCTTCAGAATGGATTTTTGTAGTATCAAATACAGGAATTGAAAAGTCTGCTTGGTTCAGCAGCAACGGGATTTCTGTACAGCCTAAAATAAGTCCTTGTGCACCCCGTTGTAGTAAGTTATCAACAATATCAATATATCTGTCTTTGGTTTCCTGAAGGACGATACCTCTTCCCAATTCTTCTTTCACTGTCTGCTGCACATATTCCCGCGTTTCTTTAAGTTCCGGCGTCAGGACCTGGATTCCGAAACTTTCTAATTTCTTTCGGTAAAAATCCATTTCCATAGTAAATATGGTTCCTAAAAGTCCCACGGTAGTAAGTCCGCTGTTGTTGATCTTTTTGGCCGTCTCTGTTACGATATGAATAAAAGGAAGTTGAATTTCTTTTTCCAGTCGGTCGGCAAATAAATGGGCAGTATTTGCGCATAATACAATGGCTTCTGCACCGCTTCTCTGTAAACTTTTGCAGGCGTTGAGAAGCAGTTCATAAGAGTTTTCCCATGTTTTTTCCTGGATGTCTGCAAAATTCAGGGAGTAGATGATGCATTCGGCATACTGTAATCCTCCTAATCTACGGTTGATCCCTTCATTGATGAATTGATAATAATCCATTGTTGAAACCCAGCTTATTCCGCCTACAAGTCCGATTTTTTTTAATTTCATATCATTAAATTTTTTGCATCCATTATTACTCATAGAATGGACTGATATCCCCATTTTAAAGGGAAAACCCACTTCTTCAAAATTAGATAAAAAACATCAGAGCTAATGAATTTTTTCTCCTGTAAATGATAAAATAGTATGGAGTGTTTACTTCTTCAAATTGCTGTTTTTCAAAACTCTAGAAATTGTTTATACAATAATCACTACAGAAATAGGTATAGTTTTTGCACTATACTGAAATTAATTAAAAAAAATGATCGTTACCCAGTTTTTATATTGGAAAAATCATTAATTTTATTAAATATTTAAAACTAGCCCTTATGTATTGAAGGGTGTGTAGAGTAAAGTTGAAATTTTTAAATTAAATCCAAAAATATAAATGAATAATATCCAAGATGAATTCCAAACCTTTAAAGAGGAATTAAAAAAGTTGAATATCGAAGTACAGAAAGTAGTGAAAGTTGGAAATGGAAGCATGGACTTCCATGAGGTTTTCTATAAATCTCCGAGGTACGATGATGTAAAGAGTGTATATGTTCAGCGTCATAATCTGGACAATATGATTGAAAAATTCAAACAGGCCTACCATTAAAAATAAACAACCGCTGCAGATTCTGTGGCGGTTGTTGTTGGTATGAGGACATTAATCTTGATCTAAGGTTGAGGTTTTTTTCGTGTCCTTCATTCTGGCGTACACCACCAGTGAAAGGAAAATACAGGCCGTGATATACCAGTAAAAATAGTTTTCCATATTCGCTTGTTTAAGCCAAAGGGCAATATATTCGGCTGTTCCTCCAAAAATAGCGACGGTTAATGCATAGGGTAATCCTACACCAAGAGCTCTTACCTCAGAAGGGAAAAGTTCTGCTTTTACAACCGCGTTGATTGATGTATATCCGCTTACAATAAGCAAAGCTGCCATAATCAGAAAGAATGCGCCCCACATTGAAGTCGTTGTACTTAACGCAGTAAGAAGCGGAACCGTACATAATGTGCCTAAAATTCCGAAACCTAACAATAAAGGTCTTCTTCCTATTTTATCAGACAATGCCCCAAATACAGGCTGTAGGCACGCAAATATAAACAGCGAAATAAATGAAATCAGAGTAGATTCTTCCTTGGTAAGATGAACAGTATTCACCAGGAATTTCTGCATATAAGTCGTATAGGTGTAGAAAGCTAATGTTCCTCCTAAAGTAAGTCCTACTACAGTAAGCAATGCCTGAGGATGTTTCAGAAGTTCTTTGATGCTTCCTTTTTTCTTTTCGCTGACATTTTTTTTATTCTCGAACGCTTCAGTTTCATGAAGGTTGGCTCTTAAATATAAAGCGATAACCGAAAGCAATGCTCCGATTACAAAAGGAATTCTCCAGCCCCAATCTTCAAGCTGGGCTTCTGTAAGTAATAACTTTTGTAAAATAAGCTGGATCCCTAAAGCGATCAGCTGGCCGCCAATCAGAGTTACATATTGAAAACTTGAATAAAATCCCCTTCTGTTTTCAGTGGCCATCTCGCTGAGATAAGTTGCAGAAACCCCATATTCTCCACCTACACTCAATCCCTGCAGCAATCTGGCCAGTAAAAGTAATAAAGGTGCTAAAATGCCTATACTTTGATAGGTTGGAGTAAGCGCAATAAGCAAAGAACCGAATGACATCAGGAGAACGGAAAGCGTCATGGCTCTTTTTCTTCCAATTTTATCTGCAATACTCCCGAATAGCCATCCGCCGATAGGACGCATAAGAAAGCCAACAGCAAATATTCCGGCCGTGTTCATAAGCTGTGCATTAAGATCCGAATCCGGGAAAAAAGAATTGGAAAAATAGATCGCAAAGGCAGCGTAGGCATACCAGTCATACCATTCTACAAGATTTCCTATCGATCCGCCGACGATTGCTTTGATCCGTTGGGCGGTGGTGATTGAAGATGTATTCATATCATTAATGAAGGAGCAATATTAATTCTTTCTGAAAATTCTTTTTAATTTTTCTAAAAAACCGGCTTTAGATTCAGTATTTTGTCTTGTCCCGGCAGGATATGGAGAAGCCATTGCTTCTGGTTTTTCAGTGGGTCTGATGTCGTTGTCAGAGTTTTTTTTCTGTTCTTCCGGATTGGTGATATTTTCGTTTTGGGAAGGATCTGTTTCCGCCAGATGTTGAGCTGCTGGGCTATCTTTGATATGAACCCTGTTGGGTTCTTCTATTTCATGTCCCGTCAGCCTTTCATAATGCATTTTAGCTTTATTGAAAACCTCAATTTCTTCTTCTGGTCTGTCGTCTACATGAGACATTTCCGGGATAAGTCCGCTGCTTAATTTTACAGAATCACATTCAAAGTCATTCATAATTCCCTGGTGAATTCTTATGGCAATCTCAATTTCACCCACATTTTCAAAATGTTGGGCGAATTGAAGCATGTCGTCTCCGATTTCATACTTCTCAAGGATATTACCGATAGAACTGCTGATTTTAGCTTTGGCCGAAGCAAGATTGGCAATGGCTTTTTCTTCTCCGCTTTTAGTCTTCAGCAGATCTATAAATTCCTGGATACGTCCTCTTATTTCCGGATTAAGTTTGTATTCCTTAATATGTCCCAGATCCGTAAGGTAGATACCCTGGCTCATTGCCTCATCAGAAAGAACATGGATGTAGCTGCTCATGATAAATGATAAATGCACAAGAAGATTTGAAAATTTTCTTAATGAATCTGTGTCAATTGAAGACTGTTCTAATGCTTTATACAGCTTTAATCCTTCCAGAAATTCAGTCTGATATTGAGGAGGTAAGAAGCTTTCGTCCTTAATCTCGACCTCTTTACCATTTAAAATTTCAGCAAGAAAGTAATGAACCCTCGGGTGTTCAGAGTTTTTCAAAACTTCTTTTAATTCTTCAAATTTGTTTTCACGGATGAGTTCTATCATTTTTTTTGATGTAAAGTGCTTCGAAGATACAAATTTCATCAATAGATAAAAATGCTCCGAGACGAGACGGGAAAAAATAATTATGTTTTAAAATCTGTACCCCAAAGACAATCCGCTTCTGAAACCTGCCCATGGTCCGTCAATCTTTATTCTGGCACCGTTTGCATTGGTTTCTACGGTATAATCGACAAATGGAATATCCATTTTTTCAATTTCCTGCTTAAGCTGTGCCTGCATTTCAGGAGTCAGGACATAATCGCTGGTCATGGTAAAATCACCCTTTCCGCTGCCATAATGGGCACCTGCAATCCAAAAATCCAAGACTAAGTTTTGGCTTCTGGTAAGGAAAAACTGGACTCCTACCATAAGTCCGCCACTGTTTCCATTCGTGCTTCCTGTTCCTTTAAGCGGAATCTGGTAAGTAGCAGCATTTACTGCTGTATAATCATAATAGAAATCAAAAGTATTGGAAGACACTTTGGAATACCGGTAATAAGGAGCAAAATAAAATCCTTTTCCGTACCCTTTTCCAATGTAGAAGCGGGGTTCTATGGTGAAGTTGGTGGCTTTTATCCTAAGGTTCTGGAACTTTTTTTCATCTTCATCATTCAAAAATGCATTGATGAAGGGTACTTTTCCTTCCGTCATGGTTCCAAATCCTACATTCACTGAAAACCATTGATTAATGGCTCTTTCATACGACAGATTGATATTTCTGAAGGCATAGGCTGTAACATTCGTTTTAATGATATTCATTCTTTCCGAAGGAACAGCAGCTGTTTCCTGTGCTTCTACTGCTGAAAACAGAAAACAGGGAATTAAAATGAGGTATTTTTTCATGATCGTATATTTTAGTGGTTGGTGTTTCAAAAAATAAGCAAAAAACGGGCAAAAATTAATTAAAACACACTAATCGGTGAAAAATTAACTATTACTTATCAATTATTGAAATTTAGAATATGCTCCGTTTGGAATACATGTAATAAATACCGCATATTAGCGGTCTTATAGATGATATTCCTTTTTTATATGAAAAAAACTATAGGTGCTGTACTTTTTGTTTGCTGCGTTTTTGTATACGCTCAGGAAAATGTAAAAAAAGACACCATTAACCCATTGAAAACGAAGGAGATTCAGGAGGTAATCTTAAAATCACAACGTAAAAAACAGTTTGCTGATAAATCAGTATATACTTTTGATAAAGAAGCGCTTGAGAAAGCAAGATATGCAAAAGATTTACTTGAAACCTTGCCGGAGTTGCAATTGGATCCGATTTCAAATAGCATTACCAGTACAAAAGGAGGAACTTCTTTATTTCTGATCAACGGAATTGAAGCTACCGATCTGCAGATTCGGAGTGTAGCGCCCAGTGAAGTGGTGAAAGTGGAGTATTATGATATTCCGCCGGCAAGATGGGCTTCAAGAGCCGATACAGTAGTCAATATTATTACCAGATCAACAGAGACGGGATATGTTTTTGGAGCTGATGTAAGCTCTGCTTTAACTACGGGTTTTGTTAATGCTTCTGCCTATGCAAATTTTACGAAAGGAAAGAATAATTTTGGATTGGAATATTCCCTTAACCTCAGAGATTACGACAATAGAAAAGCTCAAAGTATTTATGACTATAATCTGAATGGTGAACATTACCGTTCGGATGAAAACCGTACCGATCATTTTGGGTATACGTTTCAGAATGTTGCGCTGCGTTATACTCGATTAGTACCCGATAATTATGCTTTTCAGGCAAAACTGAATATGGATATTTTCAGCAGGTTTTCTAAGGGAACAGGGCAGAGTATTTTTGAAAAAGATGATGTCAGTGAAGAACACGCGATGTTTAAAAACAATGCTTCAGACTACGTTATCCCGAAATTAGATTTGTATTACTCAAAAAAGATAGGTAAAAAAGATGAAGTAAGCCTTAATGTTGTAGGTTCCCATTATACCACCAATACTACTGAATTTGCAAAAGAATGGATTGTTCCTTCAGGAATTTCGGTATATGATAATGATATGATCCTTAATACGAAACAGACCGATTTTGTAGGGGAGTTAGCTCATACCCATGATTTTAAAGATGGGAAATTATCTTCCGGGTATCGTATTTCAAATACTTCTATTTCCAATGACCTGAATAACCTTGCAGGCTACTCTGAATACAGCGTTAACTACCTGGAGCAATATTTTTATATGGAATATTCGGGAAAGGTCAATACATTCAGCTATCGTGTCGGGGCAGGGGTTACCAATATTCATAATAAAAGTGCAGCCAATACTTTTGACGAATGGTCTTTCACTCCGAAACTTATTTTAGGGTACCAGCTGAAAAATAACCAGAGCCTTCGTTTAACCAGCAGTTTTAGTCCTACGAGTCCGTGGAGCAGCGCATTGAGCAGCAATGTGGTGCAGATGGCTCCTAATATTGTACAAAAAGGAAATCCTTTCCTGAAGTCACAGCAAACTTTCGCAAATAATCTTATTTATTCTTTTAATAATAAACATTTCGACTTTAATGCGAATTTATTTTACCGATATACCAATAGAATTATCAACCAATATTATGTGGTAGACGATACATTCGGAGGATATGCTCTTACGTATGAGAACGAGAAAAATGCCCAGCGGTATGGATTACAGCTTTCGGGATCCTATAAACCTTTCGGAAGCAGTCTCCTGGTCATAAAAGCTGTTCTTACACCGGCATCTGAAACCGTAAAAACCAGTACGGGAGCATTGATTAAAAATGATTATCTCGCCAATAATTTTGTGGTGTCCTCAGAATATAAATCTTTCAGCATTCAGTATCAGCTTAATATTCCTGTCTATACGCTGAGTGGAGCTTTTTTGAATACCAATGAAAATCAAAACCATATTTTCGCAAGGTATAAACTGAAAAGCTGGTCTTTTACGACCGGGATGTACTGGATGGGAATGCCTTCTCAATATAAAACCAAAAGTCTTCCGGAAAGTTTAGTCAACTATAATGTGGATACAAAGATCATGAATAACAAATCGATGTTTGTGTTAGGACTGAGTTATGATTTCTCCAAAGGAAAGAAAACGGAGCTTCAGAGAAAGCTGAATAATGATACGGCACCTGCAGCAACTTTTTAATAGAGTTTAATTTTAAAAAAATCTGCACAATCTGTATTATCAGCGAGAATATAAATCTAAAGAATAATCACAACAATAAATCCGCCCTGAAACAAGACGGATTTATTTTTTATATAATCAAAAAATTACTTTTTGATAAATTTTGTATTTTTCCTGGGTTCAGCATTTTTTCCGGTGACTTCTATAAAGTAAGAAGCAGAAGGAAGGTCTGAAATCTGAATTTGCCCGGATTTTATAGCAGATGTTTTAATCAGTTTTCCATCAAGACTATAAATGTTGGCTGTTGAATAGTTTTCTGTATCACCTTTAAATCCGATAAAATCCTGTGCAGGGTTAGGATAAACGGTGAAAGTTTCTTTTTTTGCTGTATTTCCAATTGCTAAAGAGCTTTGACCTATCATCTGTGCACCGTTTGTAGTTTGATTGATTCCGGCAAGCTGAACAACGATAATAGCCTGTGTTGAGCTTAACAGAGGAAATTTGTGCGTGCTATCATAATAAGAGTACGATGTATTGGTAACGCTTCCTATAGGTAAGAAAAAGCTTGTATCATTGGGAAGATAAAGGTTGAAAGATTGAACACTTTTAATTCTAAGGACATTTGTAAACGTTGTAGAACCTAAGAGCAGGGTTCCGGAAGCATCTGCGGTAACGGTAATCGTTCCTTTGCATAGTCCGCTGGCAGCAGATGAGGTGAAGGTACCTTGCGCCTGATCTGTCTCAGTATAGTTGAGTGCCGCAGGATAGCTGATGAAAGTTCCATTATTAACAGACAGGTTAATCGTTGCATCTGGTGTTATCAATCCTGTTATTTCAAGTTTTGTAGGGGAAGATTTATATAAAACCGTATTTCCGGAAGCCGTCATTTTAAGGGTTGAACCCGGAAATGTAGTTATTTCTGATGAAGAAGGAGCCGTATAGGTAGTAGGAGAGGCAGCTCCCTGAGTCAGGCCGCCGTTAGCAAAAGTTGGGCTTCCTGGTGAAATCGTGTTATCAACGGTTCCATTGACATTGTAATAATTGACAACATCACCAACAACAGGATCATTAAAAGCTTTAGTAATGACCGTTTGTGCAGTGCAAAGGCCGAAAGATCCCAGCAGAATGAGTAGACTTGTTTTCATGGTTTATTTTTTATCAAATATAGATAAAAATAGGCATGTAATTGTGTGTAACTTATTTTTAATGAAATATTTACATAAAATAACCACCCATTAAAATTGAGTGGTTATCCTGTGCGTTATATTTCTAATAGTATTAGTTGCTGATGATCATCGTGCGGTAGGCATGAATGTCTTCAATAGTTACTACACTCATTCCTTTTCTGGTGGCAAAATCTACAATTTCCGGGAGCCTTGCCATAGAACCGTCTTCATTGGTTAATTCGCACAATACGGCATCGTCTCCCAGATTGGCTAATTTTACAAGATCTACACTGCCTTCCGTATGGCCGCGTCTTTCAAAAACACCATCTTTTCTGGCGATTAAAGGAAAAACATGGCCGGGACTTGCGATCTGTTCGGCGATAGCATTCTCTGCAATGGCGGTTCTGATCGTCGTAACACGGTCTTTGGCTGAAACCCCGGAAGAAACTCCTTCTTTAGCTTCAATAGAAATAGTGAATGCAGTTTGATTTTTAGAGTTATTGGTTTCCACCATGGGACGAAGATTCAAGCGCTTACTTTTCTCTTCAGAAATGCACAGGCAGACAATCCCGCTGCATTCGCGGATCAAAAGGGCCATGTCCTGCTCTGTAATGGTGGAGGCTGGAAAGATGATATCGCCTTCGTTTTCGCGGTTTTCATCATCTACCAATAGAATTCCTTTGCCTTGTTGTAATGTAAGAAGTGCATTTTCTACACGTTCTCTGGACGTAAGTCCGAATTTTTCTAGTAATTTTTCCATGTTATTTTACTGTTAAAAGTTAAAATACACTTCGGTCCATGGAAATGAAATACAGACCAATAAGTCCATAAGATAGCCTTATTGATTGTTTCATTTTCTTCTCCCATCCAGACTATAACTGTCGGTTTTGGAATTTCACCAAATCAGTCCTTTCGTTAAAAAGGAGTCGCGGACTGTAACCGCCGGTAAGGAATTGCACCCTGCCCCGAAGAAAACTTATCTAAGTTTTACTGTATGTTTGTTGAATTGTTTTTTATTTCATTAATGTATATATAACGCACAGACTGCAAATCTCCGAAAGTTTTTTGAATTGAAAAAAGAATTCTGTAGAATCTGAAAACAAAAAAGCCGCCTGTGTATAGAGAGCGGCCGTATATTGTAAAGAATTGATTACGTATCACACGATACATCATCCCATTCCTGATTCATATAAGTAATCAGCCAGTTTAATGCATAATGTCTTTCGTAAACAATTCCGGAATCTACCGTTGTCATTTCCAGGTGGTTGATGCGGGCATCAACGCAGGCCCAATGATATCTGTAGTACAGATCATTAGCATCCAGTATTTCCGATTTAGAACGGATTTTATAAGATGTATTGATGAATTCATTGGGATCTTTATCGCCGCCTACAGGATAATTTTCTGCAGGAACATCATTTAAATCACATAATTCATTGGGAAAAGGAAGTGTATCAACAATCTGTAATGCCCACAATAAAACCCAGATGCATTCGCATTTCCAGGTTTCCTGAAATTTTTTATCTTCTGTAGGATGCTGTAGGAAGTCCTTTTCATTTGGGGTTGTATATTGCCACAGATTACAGTCTTCCAGATAGCCTATGGCTTCTTCTGCGTCTATGCTGTCAAAAGCGACTAAGTTGGTAATAGCGAGAATGGTAACTCTGGTGGCGATCTCTTCGGATGTTCTAAGAGTTGTTTCTTGTTCTGTTTCTATGTGGGGAAGGTTAACATTAATTTTTATCCCTTCTTTTTTTAGAATTTCCTCCGTCTTTTCTTTTCTGGAAAATTCTTCTTTGTTTTTCAAAATATCCTGCATAGTATGGTGTAAATTGATAACTAACTTACAAAAATATTAGTTATAATACCACAACGGGGGTATCTGTTATTTTTCTACCCATTCCCGAAATTCGCTGGTATTGCTTTGACTTGTTATCAAATGTTTTTCATACCCGGCTATTTTGATTGCCAATGAATTTTTAGAATAACGTTCGATCTTTTCTATCCATTTTTTGCTTACGAGCTCGCTTCGGTTGATCCTGAAAAATTCCATAGGATCGAGCTCCACTTCTATTTCTTTTAGAGTAAAACCAGTCAGCAAATATTTCTTGCCTGTTTTTTCTATGGCAAAAACAACCCCTTCACTGGCTTCAAAAAACAGAATATCTTTTGTCTCAAAAAAATAAATACCTTGATGGGTATTGACTGAAAACCTGGTTTTATATTTTTTTTCTCTGGTATTTCCGATTACCTCATGCAGTTTTAAAAGAAAATCATGATCTGCAGGACCGTTTTTTCTCAACAGTATAAATTTATCCCACGCTTTCCGGAATCTTTCCAGTGAAAAAGGTTTTAAAAGGTATTCAATGCCGTTGGTCTCAAAAGCATTCATCCAAAACTGGTCATAGGCGGTGGTGAAAATAATGGGACAGGAAATCTGAACTTCTTTGTAAATATCGAAGGCATTTCCATCCAGAAGCTCAATGTCTGAGAAAATTAAATCAATATCATCTGCTGTTCTTAAAAAATCAACAGCTGCCTGTACAGTATCTGTTTCTGCTTCTACAGAGACGGTTTCTTTTACTTCTTCCAGGAATCTTTTGAGTTTTTTCTTTGCCGGGATTTCATCTTCGATGATAAGAATTTTAATCATTTTCTTGGAGTGGAATTATAGGTAAAATTACGGAAAACTCATTTTCTGAATGAACTATTTTCAGCTGCCGGTTAGCCAGAAGAGCATATTGCTCTTTCAAATTATTCAGTGCTCTGCCGGAAGTGCTTTTTGTTGTTCTTTTTTCAATGGTATTATTTGAAATGATGATTTCGTTACCGATTTCCATCTGTATGACAACAGGTTTTTTTTCTGTTCCCAGGTTATGCTGAATTGCATTTTCCAACAGGAGCTGCAACGTGAGCGGAACGATATTTCCTTTTATACCTTTATTTTGAATTTGTAACCGATAGGCATTCTCGTATTTGTACTGCATCAATCCAAAATATTTTACAGCAAAAGAAAGTTCTTCGTCAATCGGGATCAATTTTTTATCAGAAACCTGAAGTACATATCGGTACATGTCTGCAAATTCGTTAAGGAAATCAGAGGCTTTGTTCTTATCTTCTTCAATTAACTGGTCAAGCACATTGAGGTTATTGAATAAAAAGTGAGGATTGAGCTGTGCTTTAAGCTGGTTAATTTTAGTTTCAGAAAATGCATGGTTATACAGATCAATCTGCTTTTGTTTTTTCTTGTTTTTTTGATAGTAATACCATGACAGGAAGAAACTTCCATAGATAAAAGTGTCCATTATTTCTGACAGAGTGGAAAGAGCAAGCGTTTTTTGATTGAAGTTTCTTTCGAAAGTATCAAATGCAAGAGCCAGGAACAATCCTGTTATTTTCATGATCAATACATAGACCAGCATTGAAGTACTGAATATTTTTAAAGCCTCCTTTGTACTGAAAGTCTCGGATTTCTGCCAATGCTTAATAAAGATATGCATCACAAAAAACAGAATGACAGCACTTAAAAAAGAAGCAACTGCAGCCTCCGGTGTGAAAACATACCCATCCAGTTTTTTCCTGACCAGCAGCCTGACCTGTATAGATTGTGCATACCCAAACAGAAATATGAACAGTAAAAATGAGCTGCTTTGTTTGATTTCATTCAGAATATTTTTCATAGAAAATTGTTCGGTGAGTACAAAAATAGCCCTATCTGTGATAAAGGGCTATTGAGAAGTTCAATTATTTTGTTTTTTGTTCAGGGAATGATGCAGTAACTTCTCCCTGATCATTATAGAAATCCAGCTTGGCATTATTTGCTTTATCAATGTAAAACATAGCTTTAGGCATTCCTTTATCGTCGAACAGAAACAATCCGTTATTTTCACTTCTGGATTTTCCGAGCATAATTCTCGGAGCGCCGCCTATCAACCCCTGTTTTAGATATTCATCGTATTTCTGCTGCATAGCTTTGGGATCTTTTTTACGGAGTTCTTCCAGCTCTTTCATAATTTCTGCTGTTTTCAGCTGTAATTCTCCTACAGGCCGGTCGTTAAAAGCAAGACTGCTGGTGACGAACCGTTTGCCGCCTTTAGTATAATCCTGTGTTAAAAGCTGCATCACCTGATCTCCGTCGTACTGATCGTAGGTTAATGATAAACCGGAATTGTGTCCGTTTTCTTTTTTTTGTCCATCATAGATAAAACCACCACATTCAATACCGTCTTCGTTGAAGAATAACATTCCGGAGCGTTTTTTCCGGGCCTCATTTGTAGGGCGGGTATTGATTTTATCTTTTCCATTAGGGAATTTATCCACATTGGTAATAATCATTTTTACCGTTCCGTCTTTTTCAACAATATTAATTCTTTCGACATCAATTTCAGTGAATTTTTGATTGCCACTATCTTTAAAAGCTGCGGAGACAAGGAACATCATTCCGATGACTGTGGCAAAGGCAAATGCTCTTAAAAAAATCAATTCTCTATTCATGGGTGCTATATTTTATAGGACAAAACTATATGAATAGGTATTTCCCATCAATAAAAAAAGAATGAACAAAGGAATATATATTGTGAATGAAGGAATTTTTAAGATTAATCAATAATCCTGGTTATCTTACTATTTGAAGGTCGCATGTTCATCATGGTATCCGTTGATGTTAGCAGTGCTTCCTTTTAACAGCTTAGGATTGACGGTTCCGGTTTTCTCTGCTGTGAATTGAAATGCCAGAATATCTAGCGTTTCGCCAGGTTTGGAAAATTTTTCTTTTTTTAACGTGTAAGTTCCTGCCGGTCCAATTTTTAGGGTATCTGCGGGCTGTTCCATAAAGGTTTCCACATTGCTTTTTTCTTTGGTGTTTACTTTAACGGTTTTAGACAGATATAAGACGTTTACATCCTGAAGGCCGGACCAATGGATAGAAAAATCTTGACTTAATGGTACCTCTTCTTTATAGATAATATTTCTTGCACTGCTTAATTTAAGGGAAGGAACACTGCCCAGAAAAAACTTTTTACCGTTGGCTAATTGAATCTGAAACTCATATTGATTATTTTCCGGTGCTATCTTC
This sequence comes from Chryseobacterium soli, assembly GCF_000737705.1. Lineage (GTDB taxonomy): Bacteria > Bacteroidota > Bacteroidia > Flavobacteriales > Weeksellaceae > Chryseobacterium > Chryseobacterium soli. The sequence continues at coordinate 81,211 of NZ_JPRH01000003.1, forward strand.
TCTGTGTGGTATAGATACGTTTTGGTATAATATAGTCCCTGTACAATTTTGTACTCTATTTTTTTCCCATTCACAGTAATATTCACTGAATCGTTGTCAAACATTTTACCTTTTCTGTCATATAAACTGACGGAAATGCTGTTGTCATTTTCATCAGTTAAGGTTTGGTAGATATCAATCACTGCTTTGATATCAGAAATATCTGTAACCTTTGATGCCGGAATAGGTTCTGAACAGGAGCTGAAGAGAAAATAGAGGCCGCATAGCAGCATATAAAGCCTTATCTGTACATAGCTGTTGATTTTCATATCATTATATTTTGGGTGAGAGTGTTAAATTACAAAAAATAGGATTAGAAGTATCCGGGAAATTTTGAACTGCCAGTATGAAATAGTGCCTAAAGTAATGATCAGTAAAACTGCTGTATGGTTTCAATAGCTCCGGTTTCCGTATCCAGAAAAAGATAAATGCTGCTGGTATCATGAAAAAACGCACAATCTTTAATATCCACCTGAGCGAGAAAAAATAAAGGTTTGTCATTCTTTATCGGCCATTGTGGATTTTGTATCCATTTTGGTGGCTTCGACTGGTAGGTGAAAAGCTGAGCATATCTGGCTTTTATGAATTGGTTTACAGCTGATTTTGAAAGTGTTTTATCTGAAGGCAAAATATGTTTTTCAATAAATGCTGAATCTGCATCGATGTATTTTGGACTCAGCACAGATGCAAGATTGTATTCATTGGCATATTTTTCTGTGGGAGCTGTTTCAATTCCTGATCTCTCTAAAAAAAGTGCTGCTGTACCTTGCGCATTCAAAACACCAGCTGTACTGTTATAATCCTGTTCAGCCAGATACAAAAATGTATTGGTCCCCTCAAGGTAAGTTCCGTGCCAGTTGATCTCCGTTTCAGAAAGAAATTTTTGAAGAGAAGGACTGGTGTAAAGCTGCTGTTCAAATTCTTTCGGGGCAAGGCTTCCTTCAACAAATTTCATTAATAATTGTATTTCTTCTGTCATAATTTGGGCTGTGAGTAGGTTGTTATTTCTTTTCAACAGTGACGTCTTTCAGTTCAAAAGGTATTTTCCTGATGGATTTTTCGTTTTCTATCATCAGCTCAACCCGTACCTGATTGACCTCAGACGGAGACATCCCTTTTTTCAGTTTAACGAATTTATAAGTGATCCCTGTCTTTTTATTGCGAATGGACAGATTATCATATCCGGGATCTCCGTCATCATTGATGAAATACATTATTTTTTGTTTCTTGTTATACCGGTAAGCATAGATAAAATCATACGACTTGAAATCAATTTTTTTATAGTCTTCATCTTCATGTATTTTATAACTGAAATCAGGGAAAATTTTGTTGATTACGGTTGAATCTACAATACTGAAATAAAGCTCAGGATTTTTGTCCGTTATTTTTTTATCAATCAGATTGGTATTTCGCGGGATATTTCCTAGGGTGCCCAGATCAAAATATGATCCGTTGGCTTTTGATGGGGTGAAATATTTCATAACCCCTTTTATATCTGCCGTTTTGAATGTGTGGTCCGGGATATAATACCGTTTTACCTTGTTTTCTCCGTTATTGTAGTTGTAATTAAGAGGATATTCCTTATTCTCTTTCCATACGTTTTTCTTATTATCGGTAACCGTTAAGGTATCAAAATCTATCAGATCGAACTTACTGGTCGGCTTATTCATCTCTATATCGATTTCAATAAAATAATCATATTGAGAAGCATAGGAAAGCTTTATGTTGTCCTGGGAGAAACACAGAGCGGATATAGAGATCAAAAAGAGAAGAAGTAGTTTATTCATTTTTTATATTGGGTGCCTGGTTTTGGTGAAGGTTAAATTAGTGAAAATATAAGTAAGGAAAATGAAAGCATTTCCTGTACGAAACACCCGTTAAGATTTCAAACTGTTTTTGATATCACTATGGACAGAACAGATCAGTCTTCAATAGCTTCGATACCTTGTTGTTTCAATTTTTCAAGGTGCTCTTTCATTGTTTTGAGCTGTTCCTCGGAATGTCCTGTCCATTCGGTAACTTCTCCGATCACCTTAAAAGGATGCTGGGAACGATAAGATTTTGTGGGATTACCCGGAAATTTTTTGTCTGTTAAATTGGGATCATCTTCAATCGGACCTGTAGGTTCTACCATATAAATTCGTTCTTTTCCCTCTCCGAAGGCCAGTTCGGCGCCCCATGTTGCTGCTTCCAAAGTAGCAGAAAGATAGATGTATTTTGCTTTTCTCTTGGTGCCATAGTTGGAGCTGAAGCCAATTTCGATGAGGTCTCCGGTTTTGAGATCTGCTTTTGTACCGTGGTAGTAGATAGCATTTTCTTTGGATGTGGTGTTCATAGAGGTTTTTTTGTGATGTTGTATAAAGATAAAAACGGAATGAATCGTAATCTGGATCAATTATAGCCCGAAATGTCTGTTATGATCTGAATTTTCGGGATTAATGAGTGCTTTGTTGCAATAGGTGGCTGCTTCGATTTCATGGATGCTGACCGCGAAGAAAGAAATATCCGGAAACAAAGCAGTAACATTCGTGCAGATTTGTTTTGAAAGTATTGCCTTCTGTTCCGTACTGCGTCCTTCCATGATATAGCCGAAAATATGCAGGAAGCTATCCTTCTTATCCCCAAGCCTGTAATATTCATAGGGATGAAGCCTTACTTTAATATCATTGAGGGCAAATAATCCTGATGAATCGGCGGTTTCATACACCACGTTCATTATTTCTTCCGGCGTTCTCTGCTGAAGAATATTCTTTGAACATTCTATGATGAAATGAGGCATAACAATTTTTTATGATTTTTAGTTTATAAAAATAAATAAAATAATCATTTGATTTTGTTATTTCTCAGGATTAACAAGATCATATCGATCAGTGAATTAGCACGATTTGATCCTGAAATTCATTTGCAGTGACAACTCCCATAACAAACTGATATTGAAGTTGTTCAATTTTTTCGTTTTTCGTCAGCGGTCTGTTATAAATAGTTTCTATCATCTGATCCTCGTCGGGTAATGATTCCAGTATATGCGTTTTTTGTTGGAATGCTTTAAAGTATCTGATCCCAAATTTCCTTTGCGAAATGGCATTAAAATGAATATTGTCAGGATTAGCTGTTAAACCTTTAGCAGACACAAAGTAACAGTGATCATGATCTTCTGCAAATTTGATGAGTGCTTTATTGACTTCATGATACTCGCTAAAATATTGACCATACATACCATCTTGTAGAAAATCACCCAGTCCCCCAATGATGAGCGGAATGTCCGGTACATTAAGTTCTTCTCTCAGGGTTTTTATAATAAGGGCCAGTTTTTCTCCATACAGCCTGTATTTTTCCCCGTTGCTGTCATTTTCTCCCTGATGCCATAGAATTCCGCGCAGCGTGCTGATTTTTTGTGCAGCTTTTGCCTGAAGAACTGCATTCTGAAATAATGCGCCTTCTACCGACCAGTCTTCCAGACTTGTACCGCCATCCGCACATGGAATTAGTGCAATATCATCTTGCTGATTATGAAATAAACGCCATGAAGAAGCAAAGGTAGCTGCCAGACTGATTCCGGAAGTAGAACGGTCAGGATTAACAGGTTCTGCCATCATTTGCCATCTTCCGTTTCTCAGCATTTTAATTTTTTCGTCATAAATAGGAGGGACTTCCTTTAAAAAACCACGACCTGCCATATTAGACTGGCCAATCATTAAAAATGAGTGTATCATTGTACTTGTGTATGTATTATTTTCTTTATTCTTTTAGTGCTTTGCAAACCTTTGAGAAAGTAGTCCATACCATTTCATCGGTTAAAACAAAAGGTAATCCACTGATACTTTTTCCCTGTTGATGAAAACGTAATAAGGTATATAACGGAGAGAAAGCAATTGACCAGTAAATTTCAAACGGAACTTCAGCGATTTCTCCTCTCTGCACTGTATTGGAAATAAAACGTAAAAGATTGTTTTTGAACTCACTCATAAACATTCCCGGCTTTTCGTTAAACATTTCAGCAAATTGATGACTGTAATGAGAATTGTTGATCTGTTCAAAGAAAGGAAGCAGCAGAGGATTTTTGAGGGCATAATTATATCGGTTTTTCCATTGTACACGCAGTCCTTCTTCCAAAGAAGAATCAGGATCGAATCCTTTATTGATTTCAGTTTCCATTTTGTTGCCTTCCTCAATGACAAGCTTTACAATGAGATCATCCTTATCTTTATAATATACATAAGGAGTTCCTACAGAGATATTGCATGCTTTTGCCAATTTATTGATTGTAAAACCATTCAGCCCTTCTTTTACAATAATTTCAATAGCTTTCTGTTTAATACTGTTTTCTTTATTAAGATCTCTGTTTCTCATATTTATCTTATTATCAGATTAATATAATTAAATGAATGTTCATTTAATTATAAATGCAAATGTATATATTTTAATCAATACAAAGCAGGTTGGCGTTAAAAATTTTTATAAAATAAATGAATTTTCTTTGGACAGTTCCGGTTTTTTGTTGTCTTCTGGGTCTTCAATATATTTTTTTAACTCCGTTTTGTAATCCTCTGTTTTTTGCTAGCGTTAAGATAAAGGGCAAATTACATTTTTTCAAAATATTTACCCTTGAACTGGTAATGGATCTTCTTTTCCGTGATTTTTGAATTATCAAGGATTAAAGGAATGCTGATGATCTTATTTTTTGGATCGTATTCAATATCATAATTGGTGATTTCATTATCCCTGTTAGAAGATGCGGTAAGATCAACTTCATAGCCGAGCTGATTTTTAATTCCGCTTTGGGTTTTAATTAATTTCGCATTATGATTGAGTTTTGCTTCATCAATGGAAAAAACTTTGATGCTGTGATAGCTGAGTCCTGAACTCAAAATAGCCGTGTTTTGAGCGAGATAATATTTTTTGTTTTGAGACAGTATATCATTGATCTGATGATAAAAAGACTGGCCATCACCTTCATTTTCGGTTTCTGTAGCTTCAGAATAGACTTTCTTATCCCCTTCATACTGGAAAACATTTTTAAAATCATGCATGGTTCCGCCCGTCCAGCTATCCCATGAATAAATCCTGAATTTCCCATCCTCAGAAGTCGTAATGATTAATCCGTTTTTTTTGAGTGCATTAAAATCATAATGTAAGGTCTCACGATTTGAGGCGGTATATTGCAGCAGCAGCTTTTCAAATTGGGTATTAGCTGTCTCAAGAGTATCATAATAATCTGGATTGCTTTGATTTTCAGGATTTATTTTCTGAAAAACAGCATTTAATTTTTTTTCAATTTCAGGTAATTTTTGCGCGAACGTATAATGGGTGGTTAGCAAAAACAGTACGATTACAAGTATTTTTTTCATTGATGTGATGTTGAGTGATTGTATTTTATTTCGCTTAAATAGAGCTTGATGAATCATTATGAATTACCTTTTTTACTTTTTAACTGAAAGACGTTTCCTTCCGGATCTGTTCCGTCACACAGCCAAAAATCATAATTGTCAAATGTTTTTATTGCTCTCATCTGGATGTTTCTGGATACAAATTCATTTCTTGCAGATTCTATATCCACATCAATTTCAAAAACAAGCTTTGTATTGTTATCAAATAGGTGTCCTTCTTCTATTTTTTCAAGGTACGAATCACTTATTGTATGCAATCCAATCTGTATCGCTCCTGCATTCAGAAGAACCCAAACCGTATCTTCTTCCATTACCTCTAAACGAAAGTTTTCGACATAGAAATTTTTAAGCAATTCAACATTTTTAACGTATAAAATGATGGTGTCAAAAGTTGCCTTCATGAATGGGTTTTAATAAAAGTAAAGATAAGAAAAGTCGCTCTATTAGTATTTTTAAAATAAAGGTTCTCCATTGAGATCCGTTGTCAGCACTTCACTCATATAATCGAAAAAAGGACGCATGGCCAATAAGGTAAGAAGGGCTTCTTTCTGAAAATTATCCGATAAAACTTCTTTATCCGTAAATTTCCGCATCACGACATATTGCTTTTTTCTGATGAGATCAATGGCGGGATGATTTTTATCGAAACCTCGCGGAGCCGTTTTTACTGCTTCACCTTCAATATTTCCAAAATATTTTTTGAAAGTTGTATCAGATGTAATCTTATCTATTGCTGTTGTATTAAGTTCGAATTCTTTACGGATACGGAGTAAATCTTTGGTATCAGGACCCCAGAATCCACCTCCCACAAAACTGTTGTTGGGTTCCAGCTGAATATAATATCCACCTCTTAACATCGGTTTTGAGCGGGAATAGCCAACACCGAAATTATTTTTATAGGGCGTTTGATCTTTGGAAAAACGAACATCTCTATAAATTCTATATATGTGAATGCCTTTCAGATTATCATATTCCTGAAGTTCAGTATAGATCTGATCAAAAAAAGCTTTGTTTTCTTTCACTATCAAATCATATTCTGATTTGTGCTGGGCAAACCATTCCCGATTGTTATTTTTTTCCAGGTGTTTAAGAAATTCAAGTGCTTTCTTCATGTTGTTGTATGAGTTTTAAAAGAAGTCATATAAACTTTAGGGTTTATTTTTAAAATGAAATTAAAAGTCTGAATGCAGGTGGAATAATGCTTTTATTTGATATTGTTCAGCTGTTCATCGTAAAGACCTATCAGCAAGCTGTTTCCGTTTTCATCGATTTTTACGCCGCCGTATTTAGCCTTTTCATATTTTTTAGCTTGTCCTTCCTGAAAGAAGAAAGATTCTGCTCCTATATTGATATTCCATTCGTTGGGAGCAGTGTATTTAATGACATATTCACCCTTATTCAAAGGTGTTTTTTCTTGTTGGAATCTTATTCTTTCCGCAATGCCTTTATCATCAAGACGTACAACACAATATCCTCGTTTAGGAAGGTATTTTGAATAGATGTTTTCTGATATGCTGTACCGTAAATTCATATAATCGCCCTGCATCAAAGAACGGGGATCAACTGGAGCCAGCTGTAAAAGAACCAATTGTCCGCTTTTTAAGAGTTCTTCCTTTTTAGCAACGGAATAATTGAAATACACCAGCAAAATAACAAGGTTCAGCAGCATGATAATCCATTTATACTTTTTCATTGGTTGTCAGTTTTTTACGGGTTAATAAATAAAGCCCCAGAAATAAAATTCCAGACGAAAATAAAAGTATGGATTTGGTCAGCAGGGTAAAATGAAGATCGTAATAATATCGTGAAACAAAATAAATAAATGCCATAATACCAATGGCCAGACTTGTTTTGTAATTCACTAAAAAGCTCAACAGAATAATTAAAATAGCTCCGGATATGGCAGGAGACAGGAGAGTAGGTAGTAACAGGGCCATCGTCACGATATAAATCCCTGCCTTTTGTGAGGTTTGGGAAATATTCAATACTTCAAAAAGATGGGAAAGAACATACATAATGGTTAGGATAATCACGACGGAGGATATCCAAATATAATTCCCGGATACCTCAATAAAATCATTACCAAGAAAAACCAGTCCTGCAAGGAATGAAAAAATCAGTCCGATACGAACCGGATTGTACAGTTTTGAAAAGGCGGGATGCAGCGTAATGATTTTGGCTTCTTTCAGGAAAAAGGCTGTAACCATAATAGCCAGAAAAGAAGTATAAAGATGAATCAGCTCAGAATTATGATTCGATATAATTAGCGTTAGAATACATCCACTGATCATTAATACAGCGATGAAGGCAATGATATAGCTCCGGACAATCACTAATGAAACCGATGCAATGAGAATGCAAATAAGGCTCACTGTATTTTCAGTCATTTCCATTTTAAATAAACCCAGTGTCAGAAGGACAAATCCAATAATATAAGAAGAAACACTTAAGGTATCAAAGATGGTGGTATTGTAGATGGTATTGATGAATATTCCTCCTGCGATTAAAAGGATTCCCAATATCAGTAACCCTCCAGTTGAATCATACAATCCTGTGATGAACAGAAAGCCCAAAAAAGCAAGACTGGCTAAAATACCTCCAAAAATGGAAAGAATTTTTACTGCTAAAGACTGATGGTCATCATTTTTTTCATAGGCAGCGAAGATGGCATCTTCATCAAACTTTAGATCTTTATTTTCTGTAGTCCGGAAATAATTCAGCAGTTCTTTTATTTCTTCTTTATTTCTCATGGTTCCATTTTTTTGAAGGTTAATCAGATTCATAATCACCAACGTAACACTTACGATGATAAACAGGCTGACGAGTAAAAGCATGCTTCCGCCTTCTGATATTTTAAGAAGTACAGCTGAAATAATAATGATGATACTTAATGGAATTACCGAAAGATAAAATCCATTTTTCGATTGGATGCCGTGCCGGATTCCGAGTGCAAAAACCAGTGCAACGATTGGAAATAAGACCGGAAAAACAGGATCATATCCGTCAAGAATCCCGAAAATAATGCCCAGAGTCGCGAAGGTCACAGAACCTAAAGCCAGAATATAGATAAACCATTTAGGGACATTTTTAATTTTTTTATCCTTATCCAGAAAAATAAAAGTAAGAAGTATGGCTGTATTGAAAAGAAAAAGCAGTGTAATGACCAATGGTGCGGACCAATCTTTGGCGACCTGCTCTGTATATAGAAAAAACGTGGTGTTGAGTAACACAATATACAGCAGCCACAACGGTGCAAAGTTGGAAACTACGACCCATAATGTTATAAAAAGAGTCCAGGCTAAAAAGAAGTCATAAGCATTGGCGCCAGTCTGATAAATCTGTCCGAAAACTGCAAATAGGACTCCAACCAAACATGCAGAGCCTGTCAGAATGATATTTTTGGTCGTGCTGTTTATTTTAGGAAGTAAAACAATAATAGTCGTTGCAATGATGAGGATTTCTGTCAGTCCCAGTTTAGCAAATTTATTAAGATCTGCCCAATTATAGGCAAAAAAGAAAATAATTCCTGCCGTGGTAAACCCGATCCCCAGAGCGATGAAAAACAGGCGCAGGAATTTCTGCCACATCTCTTTATCATGGTAAATGTTTTCTTTCAGGGTCTTTTCTATGCCCTGTTCCGTCATATTGCTGTGGCGGCTGATGAGGTATAGGTCTTCTCGTTGGATTTTCATGGTGGTGTTTTTTACTAATGAAAGAATGAATGTTCAGTCATTAAATTTAGCTTTGAATAATTATCAAAAATGACTTTATGAAGAAAAGGTAATGATCTATTTTACCAATTTAAAGTTTCTAAAATTTTGCGTATTGGTTTTAGCTGTTGCGTCTTCTATATAAAATACCGGGTAATAGTCTTTAGTCGTATTCATCCATTCGTATTCAGGAGACATTAATGTAAATCCTTCCGTATCTTCATATAACCGCATCCCGCCGCTGCTGGTAACTTTAAAAGATGCTTTATCCTTTACTTGTAGAGGAACTGTACCGCAAAAAATGTTATTTTTATCTTTTACGTACGGGTATTTTATAATTTCAAAAGTTTTGGGATCTGCGAAAGCAATGGGTTGTCCTTTCAAAAAAACGGAATTTTTATCTTTATAGAATTCTTCTTCAATATGTACAAAAGTGTTAGGATCGGCTCCTTTAACAATCACTGAATCTTCATACACATGGTCTTTATCTTTACCCATAGTCTCCGATAAGAGTTTGAAACTGGAAGGATTCGCGCCTTTAATTTTCATACCATAGATAAAAACAGAATTTTTGTCTTTGCCATAATGCTTATCAATAGGCTCGAATGTAGCATCATCTGCATCATATACGGGTTTTGTCGACAACTGTAAATCCCCGCCAGCATAAAACTGGTAAATCCATTTTCCGTCTTTTTTCAGATATCCTGTTTTTGAACAGGAAGTTAAAACCATTAATGCGGCAATAAAAAGAAAAATAATTTTCATGTGTAGTACTGTGTTTTTTAATCCGTATAAATGAAAAAGGGATTTTATTAAGCTTCAATACAACTAAGCTACAAAAAATAAGATATACTGAAACAGTAGTTTTTTCTGAACAGAAAGCCTCAAATTTTTATTCTCTCATCATTTCGTTCATATAATTTTGTTTTTTGAAGTCCGTAGTTATTAATTCTAATGGTAGGAGTGTTTAATTGCCAATCTGGAAGATGATTATACAGCTCATTGGATAGCTTTTCGATTCCCGGTGTGTCTCCCCCGAGTTCATAACAACCTTTTTCAGTAATTATTTCCAAACCTGTTTCTCTTCTATGTTTTGAAATTGGAATACTAAATGAATATACTGAAATGATTTCATCCCATTTTATAAGTTCCAACGGGGTTTTCTGTTTATTATAAAATCCTGCATTTGTATATTGGAAGTCCCCATCATATTTCTCTAATTGATCGGCTTCTTTTTCAACAGAATCATAATCCTCTTTATCGCTGGGGAAATATATTTTTGCACCTGAAAAACAAATAGCAACGAAACATGCAAAAATAATAAGATAAGATATACCTTTACTTTCAAAAACAGGGTAATTAAAAAAAATAAGCACTACAATTATACAGCTTATTACAATTATTTTTTTCATTCAAAATCTATGTTTATAATACTATTTTCAATAGTAAAATCGTGAGACTGCAAATATTACATTAGTCTCAACCCAATATTAGCGTAGGCATCCCTAGCAATAACTTATAGACCTAGTAAAAGATCATGGAACCGGAACCCCTGCACTTTCTGACCAAAGCGCAAACCAATCCTGCAATTCCATATTGACTGTTGTGGCCTTCATCAGGTTGGCCAGTCTGGACGGATCAGCGGTACCGCAAACCGGTAAAATTCCAGAAGGATGTTTTAGAATCCATGCCAGAAGGATAATATCAGCAGGAACTTCATATTTTACTGAGAAATCGGTCAGCATCTTTTTCAAACGCTGCGTTTGATCGTCATCCTGTTTAAAGACGGTTCCCAATGGTGACCAGCACATCGGTGTAATATTTCGAGCCTGCATATGATCTAAACTTCCCTTGGTCATCGCTTCAAAATCGGTAATAGAAAAACTGATTTGATTATAATTGATTTTGATTTTTGTCTCAATCAGATCCGTTTGTAATGGAGTAAAATTAGAAACACCAAAATCCAGGATTTTTCCATCCTGTTTGAGCTTTCCGATGGCTTCTGCAATTTCATCAGCTCTCATTAACGGGCTGGGACGATGCAGTAACAGTAAATCTAAATAATCCGTTTGCAGGTTTCTCAATGACTGTTCCACGGACTCAATGATATATGAAGTAGAATAATCGTAATGTTTTACAAAATTATTTCTTTTGTCGGATTCCATCTGAATGCCACACTTGGAGATAAGCTGTATTGTACTGCGGTCTATTTTGCTTTCGTTAAAAGCTTTTCCAAAAGCGGCTTCCGTAGTATAGTCTCCGTAAATATCTGCATGGTCAAACGTTGTGATGCTGTTTTCCAGGCAGCAGTGCATCAGTTCAATCATCTGCTGCGTGTTGCAGTTTTTACCCCAAACTCCCCAGGTCATGGTACCGGCAATAATTTTCGAAAATGGTGTTGTATTCATCTTTTTTATCCTCTTTATCTGAACATTTCTTTTAGCGTATCAAGATAGGAGAATTTTTGGTATCATGGATATTTGCATTTGGTTATATCTGATTTTACCACCCCTCCTTTTCAATGATAAAACCATGAGACTGCAGGTATTCATCAAGATCTACATCAAAAGGAATCACATAATTATTATCAAGATCAAACATGCCGCTTTCCCCGTCTGAAGATTCTAAAAATCCGAGCATTTTAGATTGTGTTTTTTCTTTGACATTTTTCCAGCTGCTCATTAGGAAATCACTTTCCAAACCAAATTGGTTTTCCCAATAATTGGCATAATCCAATTGACCGTCTTCATCCAGATAGGCAGAATAATCGATCGCATTTTCATCCAATACTTTTTTGCATAATTCCTGAACATCCATAGGAGAGTAATCTTCCAGTGAATGCTCTTTCAAATGAAGTTCTGCGATCTGAACGGTTTTATCGGTAGAGTAGTATTCATAATTAGGCAACGCAAATAAAGCACTTAAAGGGCTTGAAGCATAATAATACAAACTGATCACTTCAATTTTTTTATCATCCTCCCTGAATTTGTATTTTGAGCTCAGAACATCCACCAGGAAATCCGTAACTGCTTTTTCTCTGGGAAGTAGAAAAGTGTCTGTAAAAGCTTCATCAATTTTTTGTTCTATTTTCTTCATGTTCTATTCACTTTTTGTGGGGGTAAAAATAAAGAAAACCATTCTGAAAAAGTAGAACGGTTCCATGTATTCTTTTATAGTCTGTCATTTCTTTATGACTGATAGCAGCAGTCGTTTTAGCGTTCGTTAATTATGTCAAATGGTGTTGTGAAAGAACCCATATTTTTCAAATATTTTTTGTCTTCTTCCGTTAATTCATTGGTTCCAAGTCCAATGTCTTCCCATACTTTTCCGTCTTGCCGTTTTAGAGCAAATTCAATGGCTTCAATTTTTGGTTTTTTGTTCAATCCTAACATAGTTAAGTCCATCAATTGTCCTTGTTTAATTTCTCCTTTTGTTATTTGTCCAAGTAGAAAAAAATATCTGCCTGTTATTTGAAAAGAGGTTTCAAGTTTAAACTGTGCAACAGTTAAGTCGTGCCAATTATTTCCGCAATGTCTGCATTGTCTTGCGTATGGTGTTCTTGCCAGCTTGTTACATTTTGGACAATTGTTCAGAAAAACTTTTTCAGGTGTTTCCTGCATTATTCGCTGGGCAACATTTAATTCAAATTCTTCATATCCGTCTTTGAGGTACTCTTTTATGTCAGGTTGTTCACTAATCCAACCTCTGTCAACCATCATTTTTCTCATTTTTGGGTTGCCCTCAGTTTTATAAGTATACATCTGATATTTTAATGCCAGCTTTTCATCGTCTGTCATTAAATTGCTGAAATAATTTCTGATATAATTCGCTGTTTCTTTGTCCATGGTAGGTCTGTTGGTTACGAGTGCCACTAATGTTTCGGGGCTTTGCATTTGAGCGGGAAATCGAAGTGCAAAAGCTGAATTTATTGCTAAAGTTTAATTGAAACTGCTGTTGGATTTTGTTGATTATTCCTAAAATAAATTTTAGTTATATTCTAAAACATCGGCAATTAAAAACGATTTTCCTGATGGAATAACTTTGATATCTCGGTTATATTTTAGTTTGTTTTCTGTATCATAAATTGTTGTTTTAAACCAAAAAACTTTTTCATTTGTGCTAATCAAAGGGGCACACTTAATAACTTTTATCAAACCCCAATCTTGAGCAGAGATAAGGAAACCAACACTTTCTCCTGCGAATTTTGTCTGAAATTTTTTCTCCCATTTTTTCTTGAATTGCGCTGATGTCATTCCACCGTCTAAGTCTATTTGTAAGGCATCACTTTTGTACAATTCATAATCTTTTGTATAAATGCTTTTGCCTTCCCCATCAGCTTCCTCGTTAGTGTTTTCAGCTAATCCGTTATTACTGTTTAATTGATTTTCTATATTTTTAATGAGCCAATTTTTAGCTTCCAATATTTTGTTAGGTGTTTGAGACTTATTTTTCTGTGCGTTACAAAAAGTTATTGTCATCAAAAATAACAGTAAAAAGATTGATTTTTTCATAGTATTTTATTTCATTTGTTCGATGTATGATATGGTTTGACATTGCATACAACGATTTTTGGTATTGCCGAAGATCGCGATTAAATAGCAGGACAATTGATAAATTTACAAAAGTTTCCTAAATGCACAAATGCTAATTTTGTACTTCAGCCCGCTTGATGCAAAGCTCATGTTGTGCATTCGGTTTATTTCCCCAATTTTTGATCCAATGTAAGTATTCCGTTTTGTATTTATTGTCGTTTAGTTGCTCAATTATATTTTTCAGTTCTGTTTTCGTCAACTTTTTTATTTATATAATTCTCTTTCAATAAAATTATTACTCTTTTTTAAAGTTTCTGCTGCTATTTGTTCTTTTCGTCTAATTAAATCTTGTTTTGTTAATGGGCTTCCATTGGCATCAGAAAATATGGTTTCTGACATTTCTGAAGAACTGTGAATGATTTTTATGTTCTTTGCAGGGTCTTTTTTATATTCATTCCAGAGTTGATTAAATTTTTCATTGGTCAGAAAAATTTCTTTCATTTTCGAATCCATCAATAAAGGTTCATCATTGAGTTTTTTACTTCCAATCAGGTTGAAAACATGATCTCCTTTTTCGTCTCCGATATTCAAAATTAAACCCGGTAGACCACAGAATTTATAAGGCCCGTCCTGTATTTGAATATCATTGGTGAACCAGGCAATCCAATTTCTTCCACCAAAAGTGGTGGTTGCTTTTTGAACTTTAAAACCTTCAATGATTTTGGTTTCAGGAAAAATAGTCCAGTTTATTTTATGATTTTCTTTTAAAGCGACGTTGCTGGCGTTGAGAGAAGTATGGTAAATGTTTTCTAAATTAGGATAGGATTTAGAAATCCGAAAATTAACTTTGGCTCTTTTAATTTTTCTCATATCAAAGACAACAGACTGAGAAGCTTTTCCTTTTTCAATTTCTGCTTTAAAAAGGGAATCTCGGGTGATCAGTAAAGCACTGTAGAAGTTGGAACCTTCTTTTGTAATGTCAAGATTCATGATTTCTTTTTCAACGTTTTCTTTGTGTAAAGAATCCATTTTAAAAGAATATTCATAGATAAATCTTTGATTTTGAGCAAACACTAAAGAAGAAGCGAAAATGAAAATTAAAAGGATACTCAATTTTCTCATTTTTTGATTAGTTTTTTTAATGTACTTTGTGTTGAAATGACAGCTAACGTTCAAATTTAATCATATTTAAATGCTAATTATTTGATTCTATTAAGTTCTTTCGCAGCGTGCAAGCCTCCAATGGCTTCTAAAACTTCGTCTTGATTCTGTTTGTCGGACCAACCTTTTTTAGAAAGCTCACTTCTAACCTCTTGTTCTGATTTTTCTTTTACTACATGATAATAGGCGAAGTCAACGACTTCAATGGGAACTCTTTCAATGATATATTTGGTGAGTACAGCAATTATTCTTAAATAAACAAAAAAGCCCGTTAGCCCAAGCTGTAAAAGCCAACTAATTATCCACCCAATCCAGCCTAAATTAATTTTGTTGACAATAAAACCATGCGAAAATCTTATCTGTAAAAAATTCAAAAATCCAATTCTTTCCAGATTATTTGTATTCAGAATGAGTTCATATTGAAAGTATTGGTTTAATACATAAATCAATATAATCATTGCTCCCAACAGATATTGCAATTTGTTAACATCTGTATAATTTGAAAACTTAATTAAATATTTCATCACAAAAGTAATAGCCGTTGCCACCAAAAACTCAAACAGCATAATAATGTATATTCCTTTTAGAGAAAGGAATGCTAAGATAAAACCGAGAATTAGCGAGAGGCATAAGCCTCCAATAATAGGTAGTGTAATATCGGGAACTTTTGTAGGTGTTGGCTTTGGCAACGTTTCAGGAATGATATAATAATCCCAATTGTTTCTTCTTTCTATTTCATTTTCAAGCTCTTGAAGAGATTGTTTGTCAAAAGTTTTTAAGACTTCCTGATAGGCATAAATGAATAGCTTTACTCTTTTAGAGTTTTTCCCGGCATCCCAGGTTTCGTTACCTAAGGATTCACTTTTTACCAAAACAGTCCCATTTTTATATGTGGCTGTAATGATTTCTGTCCAGCGTGGACTTATCCAGCCTGCTTCTTTACGCTTTGCTTCTATATGATGATCATCTTTATAAATCAGGTCCCAATCCAACTTCTCAAATGTTTTCTCTGCAATACCTATAAAAAGTGTTTTATTGACAGATGTTTTGAATTCTTCTTTATATTTTGGGGTGAAATTGATGCTGTGTTTTTTCTTGATTGTTCTTTCGAAATTTTTAAAACTTTCTTCCATTGCTAGTGTTGAGGTCCGATTATTAGGGTGATTTTTTTGTTTGCAAATGTAATAAAATAGTTGTTTCATTTTCCTCACCAACAAACTTAAGAAAGATGTTATTTTTCTGATAATAAGTTAAGGTGGTTGTATGCTTCCGACGAAGAACGAATCTCGTTCATAGATTAGATTCTTCATTTCACTTCGCAAATGCGTGAAACTGCTGTTATTGGTTCGGGCGTTTATTTTTTGAGATTAAAATTCTAATATCTACATATAAGTAAACACAAGCAGCCACAATTTCTCCAATTCCACGCAATTTATCTTTCGGAGTCGTTGGAGAATTGGTCAGTGTATAAAATCCAAGCCAAATGAGGAATACACAAAATAAATAAGCAAAAACTCGGACAATGGTTTTTTTTAAGGTCCATGCGCTGTTTTCTTTTTCTGAATTTTGCATTTATTGATATTTGGGTAGTTAATTTATTTCGATACATTCGTTAAAGTCTACATACAGTCTTGAATTGTCTATTTTATGTTCGTGTGTCAATTTACGCAAGGTTTGTTTAGATTTTGCCACCAACATCCAAATTTACGGATTGAGTACCTATTAAATATATATAAAAGGTAGTAATGCTGCATATTTCTATTTCGAGTTACATTACCACCCCTGTTTCTTATCAATCACAACCGACGGAAGTTAAAAATATATGTGGTTGTCATAAAATGCTCCTGTAGTTACAAACACTATTGGTTGGAATAAAATACGCTGTACGGAAGTCTCGCGCAAGTTGGTGGAGACCACCGGAGGGCTCCGGTAGTTACAAACACTAGTGGTTGGAATAAAATATGCAGTACGGAAGTCTCGTGCAAGTTGGAGACCACCGGAGGACTCTGGTAGTTACAACCAATAGTGTTTTTTTCTATAAATGAATTTATTTGCAATTATTAAAACGAGAGAACTAATCTTGATATTCATGTTTGAAAGCTTATAATTATCTTATAATTTTAACCTGTTGTAAAATTCCTTTCTCATTTTTAAAACTAAAAATATAAGTTCCTTTTTGTACGTTTGATAAATCTATATTTTTATTGTAATAGGCAAAACCCCTGCTAATTAGTTTTCCATCCATTGATAAGATAGTGTATTCAAACTGATTACTGTTATTTTTATTACTGATGACAAAACCGTCTCTGGATGCGTTGGTATAAACCTTTGTTTTAATCACTTGATCTTCATTGGCTGCATTTGCAGAGAGTACACTTTCGTTAATATCTGCCACTTGTATGCTTTTAACAGCTGAGCTGGTGAGAGATGTTGTACTTCCACCGATGATGTATAATTTATTGTTATATACTTCCGCTGCAGCATGTCTTCTGGGAATCATATTGGATGATAACTGATGTAATTTATTAGTTGTCGTATCAAAATAGGCCAGAAAAGATTGATTGTTAAAACCGCCTACAATAAAAATCTTATTATCGGATACCGCTAATGCGTGTCCGGATATACCAGCAGGCATCGTATATTGATCAATCCAAAGATTAGTTTTGAGATCATAAACATTGATCAAACGAGATGGGGTACCATTAAAGCCACCAATTACATACAGCTTATCATTAACAATTTTACCCTTTGTTTCTCTGGCTGTGGGCATATTGGGTAATGGATTCCATGTATTGGAAGCAATATCATAATACTGGAATTTATTAGAAAATACTGTGGTTGCAGCTCCATTGAGTCCGCTGCCGCCAAACACATATATTTTGCCATTATAGATTGCTGAACCTGAATTTCCTGTATAGGAACGATTAACAACCCCCTTCGTTATGGTATTGGTTGCAAGGTCTACAATTTCAAGATGGCTGTTTCCCCAACCGTTAAAAATATAAATTTTATTATTGTAAGTTTCGGAATTAGCAAATCTTTTGGGAAGCAGGGTAGAATTGAGGATACTCCAACGGTTGTCTGTAATACTATATTTCTCAACATATTTTGCATCACTTGCTTTTTCCTGGTAGCCATTGCTCACGTATATATTATCATTCACGATTACACTGGTTATGGCACCTCTGCCTACAGACATATTGGCGAGATTTTTAAATTGAAGTGTTTGTGCATGAGCTAACCATGAACTCAACAATGAAAGGAGTAATAATTTTGTTTTCATTGGTATTAAGATTTAGTGTTTGGTTTCCTTGATTTTCTGTTAAAAATTTGGAATTCTTTTAGCACCGAATATCAATAGAACATTGAAGTTCAAATATAGGAAAAAAGTGTAAGCGAATTTTTTTGTTGACTTTTTTAAAGCTCCAAACATAAGATGTTTTTTGTAAAAAACTTTGCTCTCCAACGTCTTCAGATTTCGGATTCATTTGACTGGCGTAAAGTTGGGAGACGTTGCAGAGCTGTGTTATCTTTATTTCTTTCCTCTCCTTTCAAGAATAAGGTGCGCTGCATCCAGCATTTTAATCAGATAAATGTAGGGATTCATGATATTCCTTTCCGGAAGATGGTCATAAATTCCCAGTGAGAAATAGACCATTCCGGACATAAAATAATCAAATTCCTTGATGCTGTATTCTTTGAATGCTTTTTTAAAGACCAGCAGAGGGTTTTGGTATTCTTTTTCCGAAAGTAAGCCAAGAACCAAAGGAGAAACATGTTCCAACTGAGTATTGACGCCCCATTTCTTTTCCTTCAGCGTGATGAGATAGCCTGCACGGACAAACGACTGCATCGACTGCCGAAAGTGAAAGAGAACGGACGGATCTTCCTTGATCCAGCTATTGCTTTTTACCGCGTGGTTCATAATGCTGTGTAATGTTCTTTTAGAGGCGTCCAGATCGTTGAACTGAAAAAAGGTTTCCATCAGCTGAAGCCCGGAGCGCTTTCTGCTGTCTGCCCAAAGATGGGTTTCAAAGTCTGTTTTAATTTTTTTCATGTGTGTGTATGTTTTTATAGGTGAGAGAATATATGTGATTTACAATGCTTTTTTCTTAACCATTAAGAGCTTTTAAGGGTTTAAGAATCATTAAGATCATAGCTGAAGCTATGGATGAAGCGAGCTGCTTGTTTCATCTTTGTTGGAGCTTAACTCGTCAATCTCTTCATTTCCTTAATGGTTTATACTTTTCTACTAAATGTTTACTGCCTGTAAAGGAGGAAGTCTGGGCAATGCTGAACTTCCTGCCCATACAAGACAAAAAATAAAGGGTATTGTATACAATTTTACACCCTCCTGTCATTCCGACGAAGGAGGAATCTCATTGATAGATTAGATTCTTCATTTCACTTCGTTACATTCTGAATGACAGTAAGCAGACCATACAGTCTGGTGCAACATTGTATATTCTTACCAAAAAAATATGATAGAATTTGTGTTTTATAAAAGCCCGAAAGCCGCAATGGATTGTACACGCCATTGTAACATATCATGATACTGTATGTGGTAAAGCTGGCTTAGAAAAAGATGATTGTAGAAAAGCAGAACAGCATGAAAATAAAAACGGCATGGGACTCTACAATATCTGTAATAGAGGTACTGGTATACCGTGCAACAGATAAGAGAGCCCACGCCTAGGTCGTGAGCTTCATACTTATCATCTTGTTGCATTAAAAATTACCAGTTTTCTATTACAAGATTCTAAGCAATAGCTTCTATATTTCTTTGAAGTATCGCAAAATTACATCTTCAGATGTAATCTATTGACAAATATAATAAATTTTCTGATATATGGTAATATATTACCATGAAATATTTGATTGAAATTCTAAAATTGCTATTAATTATAAATTAATGGATAGCAAAGACGTTTTAAAATTGTATATGCAAAGTTTTTCTGAACATCTCAAGGAGATAAGAAAGGAAAAATATACTTCTATGGATGCCGTTGCACAAAATTCGGTTTTCGATTCCAGTAACTATAACAAATATGAAAATGGTAAAGGAAATCCGACTATTGAAACTATCCTTAAAATGGCTTCAGCATTCAAAATCCCTCCTAAGGAACTATTTGATTTTGAATTCGATATAGAAAAATATAAAATTGATGAATAAATCCCGACGAAAGTTGGGTTTTATCTTTATTAATCTATCCCGTAATGGAGAATGTATCGGTGAAAAAGGAGAGGGTTTTCAATTCAGATTTTATCCCGTTATTTGTTAATACACTGTTATCTATATTATTTATCAACTTTTTCAAAATCATTGTTCATATTTTTTAACATTTCTTCAAAAACTTCTTTTTTCGCTTTAGGGAGTTTCTCAATTGTCTCAAAGTCTAAATTTAGTTCAGGTATATTTGGTAAATTAACTGGAATTTTGACAAGATTATTTTGATAGTTTTCAGTAAGAGCATCACCTAATTTCAACAATTTATTATCAACATTTTTATCAAAATAAATAGATGCGATTTCCATTTTTGAGGATACCTTATATAAATCTTTATGATACTGAATCATAAGATTAATTAGTTTTTCTATATCATCTGAATTATTTGAATATTTAACAGAATTGTTTAATATTTTAATTTCCTTTGCTTGAACTTCAAGCTGTAGTATACCGTCACTAATATCTTCCATTAGTTTTAGCCTTACATTATTTGTGCTTTGAATATTCTCTATGTTATGTCTTATTGTCCAATAGTCTTGTTCATTGGATAATTGATTTTTTTTGTAATAAATATTGTGTAGAAGCTGTCAGTATAGCGGTTGCAATAGAAGTAATAATAATTGTTTTTAAATTTGACTTTTCTATTTTCACATTTTCTTTAACTTCTTTTCTTGATTCTGTAGTATAGTTATAGTTCATTAGCGGTAGGTTTGGAAAATATTATGTATAACGGAAGAGAATTGGAGAAGTGTGGGAATACAAAGAATTTTAGTTCAAAAAGAACTGTATGTTGTAACTGCTTTTGAGTACTCCTAACTTACAAAAAAAATGCAGAATTGAAAACATGAGAGGAATAAAGTATCTGCTTTTCACTTTGGTGCTTCTTCTTGCATTTAGCCAATACGATGTATACGCAGTTTTTATTTGTCTTTTGTTAATTTTTCCAGTTCTTCTTTATATATCAGCTTATTCAGAGATTGGCTTAGTGTAAAAATATTTACAATGTTATAAACAATTAATATAAAGCTATAATTAGTTAAAAGCATAAGGATTAGTAAATTTATAGCATTAAATATTTCTACTAATTTGCATTCGATTTCAAATTGAATTTCAGTAGTAAGCTTTACAATTAGAAAATAACAAACAGTAAATAACAATACTAAGATTGCCAAAGCAAATAATGCTATTGCTTGTTGATAAACTGAAAATTTGGGAAGTTTATTATCATTTCCAATTTGTTCAGTACGAATTTTTAGACTATAAAATTTTTCAATTGTAGATTTGAAGACTCCATAATTTAAAAAACCAACAACTAAAGAATATGCGGTCATTGTAAATCCACAAAATGTTATAAATGCAGGTGAAAATGTAGTAACATAAATTTTTAATAGATCAAAGTACTCTCTGTCTGTTGTAGAATCCTTTACAAAAAAGAATAAAACATTAATACAAATAATTAACAATCCAGAAACTATATATACAGGTTTTTTGTATAATTTTCTATCCCAAATTATACTGAATAAACCTTTAAAAGAATTTTCAAATTCTTCTTTTTTATTTATAGTCTCCATTTTTTTAATGAATCTTGTAAAATGGAAATTAGTGGATTAATTTCTTTTTTAACTTTAATTTTAAAATTCTCAAATTCATTTTTTGTATTTATAACCACCTTGTTATCAAAAGAATTTGTTCCAGTTGCTTTTAGAGTGCCATTTTCTTTACTTAATTCAATTCCTCCTTTTATTAACTTAGAATCTAAATTTAAAGATTCCTTTTTTTCAGAATCAAATTCAGCTTTGTATTTATTTACATTTGATTCTTTTAATAAAGCATCCATAAATAATTTTTCATCATCTCCTAAATCATCATTAGTATAACTAATTTCTAATTGAAGTTTGTCTAACGTTTTGAAAGAGAATATTTTTTCAATTTCGTCTACACTTTTTGCGATATCTATATTGAAGTAACGTTCACTTTCATAAATTTTAAGTAAAGCTTCATTAAAAAATAATTCAACTTGTTTCGGAGTCGCTTTTGAATTTATTGGAAGTAATATTCTATGGATTGCTGGTATGAAATAAAAAGATATTTCGTATGCATTTGGTTTTACAACAGCATTGGGGTTACCTGGTTTTATTTCTTTAAGTTTAGTATCATAATGTTTGTCTTTTTCATCTTCAATTTTATACTTAATAAATTCACATTCATAAATTTCATAACTCTTATGCTTAAGTTCATCAAATTCACTACCTAGTAATGATTTACTAATTGGGTTTTTAAAAATTTTCTTTAAAACTAACCCATTCTTATTTCCAATTTTAGCATAAAAATCTGTAAAATTAAAAATTTGATTAATCATTTGAGAATATAAAGCCTGTTTATTTTCCTCTTTTGAGTGAATTTTAATATTAATAATGTTGAATTGTTCTTCAGTGTAATTTTTCTTAATTAGTGACATGGTATTAATTTATTGCAAAATAATAAAATTTTATGATATTGATGTTTTTGGAAAATTGTTTATAACAACAAGATTTATACATTGAGCTAATGTTGTTTTGGTTTTAGCTATCTATTTGTTAATCATCAAATATAAAATATAAATATATTATTTCCTTACGGGAAACCGTATTTCAAACAAAAAACTGCCCTGCTACCGCATTCTATGATAAAAACCAATAAAAATTTGTTAAAATTATGTTGCAAATTTATAAGTATTTACAAAAGCTTCGTTTCTTCCTATAACGGCAAATGCACGACTTATAATTTTACACTTTACATTGTTTATAACCAGAAGGGAATGTTTTCCTTCCTGTTTTTTTCTCTCATAGTAAGTTTTCATTTCTGCATCGTGTCGAATTGCTGAAAGGGCAGCCAAATGTAGAATAGATTTCATTTTTTTATCTGCAAAGTGGCTTACCTTACTTTTTCCTTTGATGGATGTTCCTGAAGAATATTCAAAAGGTACAATTCCACAATAACAGGCAAATTTCCTCCAGTTTGCAAAACTTTTAAAACCTTTGGTTGCAAGCAAAAGATAAAGTGAGGTGACTTCTCCGATTCCAGGTACTGATATAAGTAATTTTTTCTTTTGCTTCAGCTCCTCATTATTACATATTATTTCTCTGATGGTTTTCTCAATTTCCGAAAGTGTTTTCTTTAAAAACAATAAAGTTTTCTTGTTGATCGTCTCGGTATGGCCATAGACTTTTTTAGGCAAAAAATCTTTATTTTCTATGGTAGAGCTAAAATCCTTAATCGCATCAACCAATTTTTCACGCTCTGCATACAATAATTTCAAACTCATTATATCAGAATCAGGAACTTCACTGAGTACAATTTTATCAATATTCCTAAGCGCATACATGGCAATATCTTTGGCATCTGATTTATCTGACTTACCACGGCATATACCTTTTGATTGTTTTATTTCAAGAGCTGAACAGTGTGAGAAATCTACTTCATATTCTGATAGAATGATACTTACGTTCATTGAATAAACACCAGTATTTTCAAAACAGAATAAACTTTCACTATTGGAAATTTTATGTTTTTTTAGTTTTCTGAAAAGTTCTTTTATTCCTTTCACATCATTAGTGATCTGTCCATTGATAACAAATTGTGCAGAAAAATTGGTAACGTAAAAATCCAATGTTTCTTTGGAAACATCAATTCCAATGTAATTTTTGTAATTTTTCATAACTTAGTATTGCATTAAACAAAAATGTTGAATTTCTTTAAAGCCTTTATTAGACCTCCAAGTCTATCATTCTATCTAAAGCCATTCAACGAGATTCAAGGAGAAAGCAGAGGACTAATGCGGCAGAAAAGTCTCAAACTTAGCACGATTCTTAGTTCACCTCTGTTTTCCTTTTAATAAATTTAGATTGTTTTTATCAATACAAAGTAAAGGCACGAATCCTTTCGTGTGGCATTTTTATTAATAATTACTTTTAGTAAACTACCTCATTTTATATCTTTACGTAAAACAAATTATAGATAGAGCAAAGAGGTTGATTATTCTGATGAAAAAGGACTTTGGATGAGATTGTAATTTTCAGAATGTTTAATTTATAGTTTTTTAACC
The DNA here is from genome assembly GCF_000737705.1 of Chryseobacterium soli. Lineage (GTDB taxonomy): Bacteria > Bacteroidota > Bacteroidia > Flavobacteriales > Weeksellaceae > Chryseobacterium > Chryseobacterium soli. The sequence goes on from NZ_JPRH01000003.1 coordinate 105,351, forward strand.
ACACGAAAGGATTCGTGCAGTAGCGTGGGGATGGAAGAAAGCCGCAGATATACAATGATGCTGGGGATGTGATGCATTGGGATTTTGATCCGGCTACCACTATTGAAGGATCCAGTTGGTTTAAAAATTCTGAGTATGCACCACGTTCAGGTTTTGCCGGAGCAACGATGCTTGCCGGAAGCGGTGGTGGAGATGGCTCTAATACCAAAGGAACACCAGGTAAAAATAGCACATGAAGTAGTATTAAGAGTTTCTTTAAAAGTCTTTTTGGAGGTGGTAAAAAAAGTTCAGGTAATTTTCAAGTTGGTCCTGTTGAAAGCATTGCTGCTCCTGACTATGATGAAGATGGGGTTAGATTATTTGGATTAATAACGGGAGCTCATTATAATCCAATGGAAGAGTATAGAGCTAAACGAGACAATCCTTTTGAGAATGAAGGAGAATCTAGATTAGACAGGTCTTTTAGGTTAATGAACAGCGGTCATATAGAAATAATGCATGATGAAGGAAGTGGTGGTGGATTAATGTATGGAGGTTTTGGTAGAGCAATAAAAGCTTTAGGGGCAATAGAAGAATCTGGTAGTAGTATATATCTAAGTTACTTTCTTCAACGAGTGAATTTGACCCTACAGTGACATTATTTAGAGGTACAACTGGATCTGAAAGTGGAAGTTCTTTATTATTTTTAACTGATGATGCAGTTGTAGCTTCAAGCTATATAAAAAATGGTGGACAATTGATGAAATATGATATTAGTAACTCAGGATTATATCAACTTAAATATACTGGGAAATTAGATATTTATAAAGGAATTAATCAAGGTTCAAATATAATTTCTACTGAATATAAATTTATGGGGAAAGATATTGTAAACGCTGTGAATAAACTAGCGACCCCCCACCCTTAAACTTTAAATAAATGAATAATAAAAAATTTTGTTGCGAACGATTATCAGGAGCATATAGTGTTGGAAATGGATTTGGTCTTAATTTTAGAGTACTTAAATTTTCTGAAAAATTATTTAATCAATTGAAAGTAATCGATCCCTTAATATTTGATAAAGGATATGTTTTGACATCAGGCTATGTTAATACTATTAATGATGAAAAAACAATGAGCTTATTTATAAATAATTGTCCTTTTTGTGGTCAAAAATTGAGTGATTTTTATAAATCAGATGAGTATGTTCAAGAAATTATTGAATCATAACATTAGTAAATAATTGCTTGCCTGTTACTAGATGATTATATATAGTGTAACAGATAAGAAAAAACCTTGCAACTGCAAGGTTTGGATATCCTAATTTCAATCTCCTCGTTGTACGATTGCATCGTGTGGTGAAGTGATAACATCAAAACCACCGCTCAATAGCAGTGGTTTTGTATTTAAAAGCTATATATTTATTTTGAAACAATAATTATATTTACAACTATAAAGATCACTTGGGCAATGTCAGATTAAGCTTCGGAAGAAACAGTGCAGGTACCCTCGAGATCACAGATTATTATTGTTTATACCACAAATGATACAAATGAGAGATAAAATATAAAGATGAAAAAATGTATTTATTTATTATCGCTGATTTTATGCTTTAGCTGTAATCCTTTCTGTAAGGAGTATCAAAAAATTAATAAAGAAAGTTTAAAAAATAATTTATATGATGAGCAATTGAGAGCTACAAAAGCTATTCTTTCCAAGGAAAAAAATCCGATTATTTTAATTATTTCATGGAAAAAAAACATTTTAGTAAAAGATGGAGCTCTTTATTATTCAGCATTAATATATAACCCCTTGAATAAGGCTAAGAGAGCAATAATGACTACTGAAAAAAAGCCTAAGCAGATAATAACATCGGATGATTTGTCAAATGTAAATTTTAGAGAATTAAATTATATATTAGATAATTATTTGCAAGGAAAAGAGGATTATTTATTGTCTTTAGAAGATTCATTTAGTGGAGCAGAAAGTAGTTATCCATATTATATTTATGATTTTGTGAAGAATAAAAAATTGAAAATAAAATCATTTGCTTTTGATGTAAAAGGAAATATAATTCAGTAAATATAGTTTGTTTGCTCGTATCAATATAAGTAAAGTTAAAACCATGAAAATATCTATTCCTGGTTTCTTATTTTCTGAAGCAAAGATTTTTTCTAGTATCCCTCAAAAAAAGTATCCTAAGAATGATTTCGTTTAACCCGATTTTTAATCAGTGCTAACAGCATTATCCCAATAGGAATCCCAAATAAAATCCCCTTAACAGAATCTGATATTCCGATCCGTTGAGATAGGAGAAAAGCACACGAACTTAAAGAGAGTCCTATAGAAAGTAAGATCATCTGTTTTTTCGATGGATTTTTCATATTTAGTTCATTTCAATAAAGTAAATGTACGAAAACCTACTGCGAGGAATAGAATATTTTCTACATTATTATCACAACAAATTAATCCGTTATCAGGGAAATACTTAGCTTTTAGCTCGGTTATAGATATTTTGTTTGTTATATTTGTTAGACAATCACCACACAAAATCCTATCACCATGAAAAAGTTCTTTTTAGCCGTTCTGGGTATTCTTATTATTCTGATAGCTGCCTTGCTGATCAAAACCTTTACTTACCCTTTCAAAAAAAATAAGGTTGCAAATTCTGAAGCTTGGAAACCGGTAAAAAATGATTCCGCGGTCATGAGACTGTCAAATGGAATCAAAATTCCTACGGTTTCTACAGGAAGCCTGGGAGAATTTAATTACAGTCCTTTTGATCAGTTTAAAGAATATTTAAAAGCTTCTTATCCCGAGGTATACCAGAATACCGAAAATTATGAAGTTAATAAATACGGTCTCGTGTTTAGGTTAAAAGGAAAAAGAACAGACCTCGAACCTATCTTATTTCTGTCCCATATCGATGTAGTACCTCCCGGAGAAGCAGATGTCAAAGATACCACGGAAAATATTTTCAGACCCGATGATAAGCCGCTGCCACCGGTAACAAAAGTGTCGGAAGACTGGGATTTTGCCCCTTTTTCAGGGACGGTTGCCAACGGAAGGATTTACGGTAGGGGAGCAATCGATATGAAAGGAATGCTGTTCTCGCTGATGGAATCAATGAAAGATCTTATCAGGAATCAGCATATGCCACAACGTGATATTTATCTTGCTTTCGGGTTTGATGAAGAAGTAGGAGGTAAAAACGGAGCCAAAATGATTGCAGAAGATTTTAAAAAGAAAGGACTTACGTTCGACGCAGTATATGATGAAGGCGGACTCATCTTGCGAAAAGGAAATATAGCAGGAATCGATTCCGATGTTGCAGCAGTAGGCTGTGCCGAAAAAGGATTCCTCTCTGCGAAGATCAAAGTTAAAGGGCTGGGCGGACATTCTTCAATGCCTCCGATGGAAAGTGCCATAGGAAAAGCAGCGGTTATCATGCAGCGGCTGGAAGATCATCAGATGAAGCCTGTTATTACTCCATTGATCAAGGATTTCTTTAACAATATCGGTGGATCAATGCCGTTCACCAGCAGGCTTGCCATTTCAAACCAATGGCTGCTGAAGCCCCTCCTGATTTCCCAGCTGACCAAAAATAACACCACCAATGCATTGGTGCGCACTACCACAGCGTTAACCATGATGAAAGGCAGCGACGGAACCAACGTCCTTTCTCCCGAAGTTGAATTTGTGGTTAATTTCAGGCTTCTTCCCGGAAATTCCGTTAAAGATGTCAGAGAACATATTGCCAAGGCAACCAAAGGATTTGACGTTGAGGTAGAAGAAATCGACAATACAAGAGAAGCGTCTGCAGTATCACCCACCAATACCAAAGCCTATCAGCTGATAGAAGCAGGGGTTAAACAGATTAATCCCGGGACTATTGTAACCCCATATCTGACAATGGCCGGAACAGATGCTTATAAATACCAGATTGTGAGTAAAAATATTTACCGATTCATGCCTATCAAAATCAACAGCGCCGAACAGCAAAGCATCCACAGCACCAACGAATACATCAGCATCGAAAATTATCTGAAAATGATTCATTACTTTGGGTACATTATGAAGAATTATGATAAGTAGCATTTTTAGTTGATGGTTGATGGTTTTTAGAGTGGGATTTTAGTCTGTAAGTAAGATAGAAGATGGAGTAAAATGATCAATCATCAATTATATCAGAGATAAATTTTTGCACCTTAAAAACATCCGCATTATAAACTCTTGCGTCTTTGCGCTAAAAACAAAAATCTTTTAATGCTTTAATTTTTTAATTTTTAAATCTAAATATAACACGTCAAGTTTTGTCGCATTACAGCAATAGCTTTGCTTCAATCAAAATACAGAGCTATGGAATTGCCGTTTTACTTAAGTTATAAAGAATTTGAAAGCCATTATTACGATAATCTTGAACAATGGTTTGAGGAATATCATAATACCAGCGAGATAGATTATCTGAAAGCGCTTGCAGACTTATACAGTCCCTATCTGTATTATAATTTTGCAAAAGATGGACTTCAGGCGGACGCTTCCATAGAGATCAAGGATTGCTTTTTCCCATATTACGACAGGATGGGCATCTCTTTCTGTACAAGCTGTGGAAACGGAAAACAATCCAGGAATATAAAAAACATGAACCATATGTTCGAATGGAAGACCGTGACGATGATGGAGTATGCCCAGCATATTTTGGATAAGGTTAATAGATTTTTTTCAAAATACGGGATGGCGAAAGAAAATGAAAATATTCTGGACTACATTAATAATGATGCGGTAATCAGCCCGAGAGAAGGAGCGGGGTACTGTATTAATTACACACAGCATCAGGCCGTAGTTCCATTTTTGAAAGCCTATCTCCCATGCTATGGACAGACCATAGATATTGCAGTATACCGGGATTTTATCTTCTCTGTGGTACAGATTGCAGCTCTTATCGATCACAAATTAAAAGAAGTTCAGAATTTTGAACATTCCATTCATGCAAAGTTAAGATCAGAAGCGAAATTCAAAGTACAGATGAGCCATCAGTTTCTGACCATCTGCAATTAAATTATACACCAAACATTCATTTTTAATTATATTGTCGGAAAATCGTTAAAAGTTTTCCAAAGAAAAATCCTGATCAAAGCGGTCAGGATTTTTTACCTTGAATTAGAATCAGTACTGTTTCTTTTTATAGGGCAGGTTCCAAACCAGGTCTGCCGCCAGATAATGGACGCCTCCCTTGGTAATACTGTTGCTGTTTCTGATCAGATCATTTACATAACCGATATCCACAGTAAAAGGGGAATTGGGAATATTGACCATATAATAAACACCAAGACGCAACTCCCTGTATCCAAAAGTAGTCCATTGAGGTTCCGGCTCGTGAAGATAACTGATGGAAAACAATCCTTCTGCACTTACAGCCAATTTCTGATTGTTTTTGGCTGATAGATTATAGGTAAGCTGAGTTTTAAGACGGGTCCTTAACTGAAAATTTTCTTCAACAGGATGGAAATCAGGATCAAAAAACTTCCTGAATTCCTGCCTGATGGTATTCTTCAGTTTCCACTTTTTTCCGAGTGTAACAGTATAAGCATATCTTCCGTACAATCTGATCTCCTGCTCCAGGCCTTCTTTTTCATAGGGCGCTGCATCTTCATACACCGGTTGGCGGCGGTAGCTGATGGCATAGCTGTACTGCTGATGAGGTGCAAAGGAATGATAGACTTCATGATTAAGTACAAAAATTGCCTGTTTAGAAAATAAATTATCATTGTCAGGACTGCTTTTCCGTCCCAGAGCGATATAGCTTAAAGACTGTTTTTTTCCTAAAGAATCGAGCTGCCTTTTTATTCCGAATGCCGTCCAAAAAGCGGCGTTAGCTTCTCCTAAACCTGGCGGGCTGATCTGTGCTTGTACAGAATTTCCCGTTAAGCATAATAACAATATCCCAACAACAGCTTTTTCTATCCTGAATATCTTACAGAACCTCTTGAGCAGGCTCTTTAATATTTGCAGAAGTATAAGATTCGTCCTAACAATACGTGATGGATGGAATTGATAATTTGTCATAGCGAAATGTAGATACTTTATTGAGTAAATGATTGTTTAAATGTTTTCAATACTATTGAAAAACATGACAAATTAACCGGGAGATTTAGGAATATTTTAGGAACGAAAAAGCCTGCTGATTTTTCAGCAGGCTGTAATAAATTCATATGTACAAAGAGGAAGGGTTAAATAAAGCATCTATTATTTTAACATTTTCCTACTGATCTGACTAATACTATTTTGAATACGCTATGTCTCCACACTCTCATAATGAAGACATAGACACCCCAAACAAATGTCCAATTAAGGCCGTAACACCCATTGCAACCGTTCCCCAGAAACAAATTCTCAAAACAGCAATACTCATTTTTGATCCACCTGTCCTTGCTGAGATTGCTCCTAAAATCATCAGAAAAATAATTGAAAATCCATATTGGAAATAAACCATTTGGTTAATCGGAGCTAAAAGTGAGACCGTAAAAGGCAATAATGCACCCAAAGCAAATGAACCGAATGATGCTATTGCAGCCTGTAAAGGTTTTGCCTGAGTGATTTCGTTGATTCCCAATTCGTCGTGAGCGTGAGCCGCCAAAGCATCGTGATTTGTTAATTCGGTTGCAACTTGTAAAGCGGTTTCTTTGCTAACACCACGTTTTTCATAGATCTTTGCAAGTTCTCTTAATTCTACTTCCGGCATTTCTTCAAGTTCACGCTTTTCTCTCAAAAGATCAGCTTTTTCCGTATCTTCCTGTGAACTTACCGAAACATACTCGCCCGCTGCCATAGACATTGCTCCTGCGATCATTCCGGCAAGTGCTGCGAGAATGATGGTATTTCTATCGGGACTTGCTGCCGCTACACCAATTACAATACTTGTAGTAGACAATAAACCGTCATTTGCTCCTAAAACTGCTGCACGGAGCCATCCGACCCTGTTTACATAATGTTTCTCTAACTGATGATGCATAATTTTTAGTTTTTAAAATTTTGACTTGCCCATTATATTGACAAGTAAAAATTACATTGATTTTATTTGAATCTTAGATTCAAGGAAATAATATCAGACTTCATTCCGACGGACTTCGTGTAATGACCATATCGAATTTCGATCATATTAAGACACTGTATTCCGAATAGGCCATTCTTTGGATTGATTCGGATTCCGGCTCCGTAAAAATGACTGTTAAATTTCGATAAGTCATAGTTACTGGTATAGAAATCATCAAAAGCTGTATGCTCCTGGTAAGGTGCGAAATATTTCGCAGAAGTCTGAGAATAATATCTATAAAACGGACTTACAGAAACAAAAGGTGAAATTTTCACAGGAGTTTCCAGACTGAATGTGTTTGATCGTAAGCCCCAATCATCGGTATAATAACGATAATAGGCTCTTAGAATCACTTTGTCTCCAAGAAAGTAATTAGCCCTTAATCCCAAAGGAATTTTAAATCGTTTATCCGGCAAAGTTTCCTGGTGAACCGAGTTATCGTTAAAATAAACTCTATGGAATGGTAAACTTAAATACCCTGTTTGCTGAACGCCGTCTGCCAAAAGTTCAACTTGAAAATTTTGATTGATAATCTGCGAATAAGACAAAGACAGAGCATATGTATTTCTACCACTTGTTCCGTAATTGTCGTGTTCGCCACCAGTACTTCCATTTGGTCTCAGTTCGATAGGAGTGATGAGTTTTACCTGATCGAGGTAAGCTTGGAACTTTGCCGTAAATTCACCCATTTTGTTGGCTGTTTTTTGTGAAAAACCAATATTAGCCCCAATCGATTGGTAATCAAATTCTGTAGAATAAGAAACACCGGCCATTAATGTTGTCCCCTTACTTTCATTTTCTCTGCTCCAGCTTAATGCAGGATAAATTCTGGTATCAGCGTGAGAAGCTGATGAATTGGCTTTCAAGTCAATCATATCAGAAGAAGCAGATGTATAATGATCAATACCTACACTGAATCCGAATTTATTTTTTCTCTCTTTCTTGTCATATTTTACCATTGTCACATCAATAGTATTGGAAATATCTGTAAGTTTCTCAGTTCCTATTCCTCCGGTTACCGCAGAATTATTTCCATCCTGTTTATAGTAGCTCGAAACTAAATTAGCTTCATCCAAAGTAAGTTTTTTCGGCTGTTCGCTGCTTGTGTTTTCTTGCGCTTGTGCATTGAAAATTCCGAAAAGAGCAATGATACTTATTATAATTTTTTTCATTTTAAATCACTATTAAATTGTACGATTACTCTTTTTTAATTACACCCACAGCCGCCTCCAACTTTACCGGCATTGGCTCCTGAAGCACCTTCTCTATAAGATTGAAAATTTAATTCTGTCTTTTCAATCGTTCGGTTTCCGAGAACCATTTCTGCATCATTTAATTTATTTTTTTCGTATTCTTTTACTGTTGTACAGGATTGTATTGAAGCAATTATTAGGAAAAAACAAATTATTGTTTTTATTTTTATGAAATTTTTCATTTTAAATTAATGTTTTGAGATGAATAAATTTTGTCCTGATCATCGATGATGATGCAATCCAGATGATTGATCTGATTCACCATATGCAGGGCAGCATCAATTCCCATAATACTTATAGGCGTTGCCATTGCATCTGCAATTTCTGCGTTCGGACAAAAAACTGTAACACTTTTTACACCCGAAACAGGCATTCCGGTTTTCGGGTTGATGGTATGAGAATATTTTTTACCGTTAATGACTACATATTTTTCATAATTTCCTGAAGTTGCCACGGCCATATCCGTAATGTTCATGTAAGAAAATGGCTGTTTGGAATTATCTGGATCAGCTATTCCGACAGTCCATGATTTTCCGTTTGCCTGGTTTCCCCAGGTCGTTAAATCTCCTGAAGCATTTACAATTCCTGAAACCACTCCATGATTCTGAAGTAGATGTTTTGCCATTTCCGCAGCGTAACCTTTTCCAATTCCTCCAAAACCGATACGCATCCCTTTTTCCTTTAAGAAAACAGTTTGATTTTCCCGGTCAAGAAGAATGTTTTGATAGTTAACTAATTTCAGATGTTCTTTAATTGATTGAGGATCAGGGAGCTGTTCCATATTGTGATCGAAGTTCCAGAAACTTTTATCAATTCCGCCATAGGAAATGTCAAAATATCCGTCTGTAATCTTACTGATTTTCAAACTTCTTTCAATCAGTTCAAATATTTCCCAATCAACTTTTACAGGCTGTATCCCTGAATTTTTGTTGATGAGATTGGTCTGGCTTTCATCATTGAACGTAGTCAGAAGTTTTTCGATTCTTCGGATCTCTTCAATAGCAGCATTGATGTGGCTGTTGGCTATCTTTTCATCATCACTTACAACGGTAATTTCAAAAGCATTCCCCATTAACCTTTGAGGTCTTTTGAATTCTCTTAACATACTTTACGGTTTTTGATTGTCTTTGATTTCTCTGATTTCCTTACTGAAAGCCAAAGCATTTTCAGATGGCAAACCTTCCCAGCTTTTCAGTATTTTGCCTTCCGAATTCAGTAAAAGCGTGTAGGGAAATAATCCCTTTTGGTTGTACTTATCGGCAAGAGAAGCATTTTCTTTTTTCAGTTCAGGAGAAAGCTGGTTCTTTTTATTTCTTGGAAAATCTGCGTTAATATAAACGATGACATTTTCTGTTTCCAGCTTTTTAAATTCATCTGTTTCAATGATATTTTTATGAAGTTTAATACACGGAATGCACCAATCTGAACCTGAAAAGTTGAGTAAAATAAGTTCTTTGTTTTCGGATGATTGTTTTTTTGCATTCTCGAAACGGTTTTGAGCCTGAATGGCAACAGCGAATACAACCATTAATATGGCTGAAAATATTGTTTTCATTATTTTGAAATTAATGATAAATAAAAATTATTAATGATATTGAATTACAGGCTGTAATCAATAATTGTCGAATAAGTTATACAAAAGTAAACCTAGGAGGTTCCTATACAGAACTTAGAAATCCTTTATAGTAAAGATCCTCATCTTTTGAGGGGATTTTATGGAAAGTTAATGAATTGAAATTCGATGTCACAAGTTCAAAACTAAATCCCTGATTAATCGTAAAAATCAAAGTTAAAAGAGCAGAATGAATGATAAACGGTAGTTTCTGATCCTTTCCGTAATCTCCATCTTTAATCGGATGATCATAATGGGTTTTCAGAAATGCGGTAAGTGTCATTTCCGGATTTAATTTCTTATGTTCTATGTAATGCTCAATCAGTTCCGGAATTTTTAGAAGCTGATACAGTTCGGTTGTAGAAACCAAATATAGCATCAATAAAAATATGGAAACAAACTTTTTCACTAATCAAAACTATGAAATGTTTCATTAAGAATGATTTTAAATAAGTGCTATAAAATTAAAATATTATTAAAATATAAAATTGGTAATTTCCACTGTGTATATTATTAGAAAATATGGATAAAGTTCACCTTTGAATGAAGACTGTAAGCTCTGGGGAAAAATCTATAAATAAAAAAACCTGTTGATGATCAACAGGTCATAATGAATGCTTGCAGAGAGGAAGGGATTCGAACCCTCGATACAGTTACCCGTATACTACCTTTCCAGGGTAGCTCCTTCAACCACTCGGACACCTCTCTATTTGAGATTGCAAAAATACAGTATTTTCTGGAACCTGCAAATTATTAATGCAATTAGTCGGTAATTTCTCCACAAAGACTTTTTGCAAAATTATCTGCAAAAGTTCCCGGGTAGCTGGGATTGTCTATCAAGTGCATTGCTTTAGTGATAGCACTTTCTGCGGTAATATCCCTTCCGCTGATCGCACCTATCCTTGAAAATATATTGCTGTTTTCGTATTTTCCAAATGAAATACCGCCTGATATGCATTGACTTACCACTACAATTTCAGTTCCATTATCACGGATTTCCTGAAGGGCTTCCTGAGCTTTTTCACTGCTGAAAATAGTTCCGGAACCAAAAACCTGAAGAATCAAGACCTTCATTTTAGGAATTTCTTTAAAGTGATTCAGATGCATTCCCGGAAAAATCCTCCAGAAAAGAATATCTTCAGAAATATGTTCATCTACATGAAAGTCTACATTCGGGTCACATCGGTAAAGATTATCTTTGATGATATTTAAATGAACACCGGATTGCCCCAGGATAGGGTAGTTTGGACTTGAATAGGCATCAAAATACTCCGCTGAATACTTTAATGTTCTGTTTCCTCTTAATAATTTATATTCAAAATAGATGGCTACTTCCTGAATAATGGCTTCATCATTTTCGTACAGACTGGCATAATACAGACTGGTAAGAAGATTTTCTTTAGCATCCGTTCTTAAGTCTCCGATGGGAAGCTGCGAACCTGTTAAGATCACTGGTTTTCTCAATCCTTTTAACATGAAACTTAATGCTGAAGCAGTATAAGACATCGTATCCGTCCCGTGAAGGATTAGAAAACCGTCATACGTCTCATAATTTTTAAGAATATAATTGGCGATAATTTTCCATTCTTCAGGTCCCATATCCGAAGAGTCTAGCGGTTTGGCGAAAGGATGCACAAAGACTTCACATTCCATCAGTTTCATCTCGGGCATCTTCTCAAAAATATTTCCAAAATCAAATGCACGCAGGCTTCCGGTTTCATAATCTTTCTCCATCCCGATGGTTCCTCCGGTGTAGATAAGCAGGACTTTTCGTTTCATGTATACTTTTTATTAAGAATTTGAACCCGTTTCAGGTTCATACCTCAAAATTACGTTAATTTGCAAAGATTTGAAAATGAATGAAAGATTTAGCACAAACTTTTGAGTATTTAAAGCAGTTTTTAACAGACGAAAGGGTAACGAAAATAGAACATTTCTCTTTGGAAAGTTCAGATTTCGTACTTCCGGTGATGGAAGATATCTTTCAGTTCAGAAATGCTGCGGCCATTGTAAGGTCGGTGGAAGCCTGCGGTTTCCACAAAGTAGTTGCGCTGGAGGAAGAGAATATCTTTAATCCCAATCTTACCGTAACAAAAGGAGCTGAAACATGGGTTGAGGTAGAAAGAATGCCGAAAAATATGGCTTCTTTAAAGAGTATTAAAGAAAGAGGGTATAAAATTCTTGCCGTTTCTCCCGAAAAAAATGCAGTGATGATTCCGGATTATACAATCACTGAACCTATAGCCTTAGTATTTGGAACCGAACTGGAAGGGGTTTCAGAAGAAGTCATTGATTTTGCTGATGAAACGCTGGCCATTCCGATGTATGGGCTGACGAAAAGTTTTAATGTTTCCGTGGCTGCAGGAATATGCATGTACGAATTGAAACAGAAACTGATCAATTCAGGAATTGATTATAAATTAAGTGAAGAAAAACGTCTGAAAATGCAGATTCGCTGGGCCGTGAATTCAATGCGGAGCGGACCACAGATTTTTGAAAAATATATGAGAGATCACAATATTCAGATATAAAAAGAATATAAGTCTGATTTTAATACTTTTCAGCCATTGCAGCAAAAGTCATTGGCTGAAAAAAATTAATTAGGAAGAAAGGTCTAACTTCTCACATCATATTAAAATAATTCCACGCAGCCACAAATACGCCTGCGGTTTCCGTTCTCAACCTTTGATTGCCCAGCGAAACAGCTTTTACGTTACTGTCGGATAGAAATTGAATTTCTTTTCCAGAAAAATCTCCTTCAGGACCAATTAAAAAAGTAATCTGTTCCAATGAAGGGATATCTTTAAGTTCTGTTCTTTCCAGATTTTCATGACAATGGGCCACGAAAGTATGTTCAGGGTCAATATTCTTTAAGAAGTCAGCAAGTTTTATCGTATCATGAATGACAGGGAAATGAAACCGCAAACTTTGTTTAGAGGCGGCAACAGCCTGTTTTCTGATCTTTTCAATATTAATATTTTTACGTTCTGTTTTTTCAGTCTGTAAAATAGTGATTTCAGAAATCCCCATTTCAACAGCTTTTTCAACGAAAAATTCGATACGGTCGATGTTTTTTGTCGGAGCAATAGCGATATGCAGCTTCGGATCAAAATCCGGCAGTGCCGTTTTAATTTCCGAAACCTCTATTTCTGCCTTCTTACCACCGATCATCAATGTACCGGAAGCAAGGTTTCCCTTTCCGTCCGTTACATGAATTTCCTCTCCATTTTTCATACGGAGAACTTTTACAATGTGCTGTTGTTCCTCGTCATTAATTATTACTTCTCCGTTATTGATTTCGCCAAAAAAAAGTTTCATATATTGATATTTAGAAGCTGCCTGAATTGTATTGATAAATGATTATTAAAAGCTAATTTCATTCTCGCTTAAAAATGCCATGCCGGTTTTTATCGTAGTATAAATATCACCTTCACAATCTCTATATGAACATGCGTAAATTTCTTCAATCCACTTATTATTCATAAAAATCAAATTCAAATATTCGTTTTTTCTTAAATTATTTTTGATGGATAAATAGTCTCCTTCTTTGGGCTCGTAAGTAAAACTAAATACATTTTCTGAATTTATTTTCTCTACGATCTCTTCCTTTATATTTTGAACATATCCAATTTCTGAACATATCATTAAATAATCTTCCTCTTCAGATTTTTCTGTCACTGCATTTTTTCCTATAACAGTTTCTAAAACCCAATAATATTTTGAATTCTTTTTAGATTGCGTTCCAAGTATTTTTTCTTCCAGTAATATTTTCATAAATCGTATTTTGAAGTGGCAGTAGTTCTCAAATCGGTAAATTCTCCTCTCTGAAATTTTAATTGTGCTACCATTGCGATCATCGCAGCATTATCGGTAGTATATTCAAACTTTGGAATGTAAATATTCCATCCTAATTTTTCGTGGTTATCCTGCATGGCCTGTCTTAATGCAGAATTAGCAGAAACTCCTCCTGCAATGGCGACTTCTTTTACCTCTAAATCTTTTGCTGCTTTTTCAAGCTTGGCCATAAGAATTTCGATAATAGTCCTTTGTACAGAGGCACACAGGTCATTCAGGTTTTCTTTGATAAAATCAGGATTCTTTTTGACTTCTTTTTGAATGAAATATAAAACCGAAGTTTTGATTCCACTGAAAGAGTAATTGTACTCCTCCAGCCTGGGCTTATTAAACGTAAAAGCATTAGGATTCCCTTCCTTCGCAAGTCTGTCGATGATAGGGCCTGCAGGATAATCGAGGTCAAATATTTTTCCAATTTTATCAAAAGCTTCTCCGGCGGCATCATCCGTAGTTTTTCCTATGATTTCCATGTCAAAATAGTCCTTTACTAGGACAATCATGGTGTGTCCGCCGCTTACCGTAAGGCATAAAAAAGGAAATGCAGGCGGCATAGGATTTGCATCGTCAATGAAATGGGCTAAAATGTGGGCCTGGAGATGATTAACTTCTATCAGTGGGACATCAAGACTCATTGCCAAAGACTTAGCAAATGAAGTTCCGACAAGAAGTGAACCTAAAAGTCCGGGTCCGCGTGTAAATCCTATAGCAGAGATAGCATTTTGTTGTATATTTGCTTTAGTTAGAGATTTTTCAACAACGGGAATGATGTTTTGCTGATGCGCGCGTGATGCCAGTTCGGGAACCACACCGCCATATTCTTTATGAATGGCTTGATTCGCAGCAATATTCGATAGAATAGAATTTCCCTTGATGATAGCTGCTGATGTATCGTCGCAAGACGATTCAATACCTAAAATTATAGAGTCGCTCATAATAATGGCAAAGTTAGAGAATAATAACGAGAATGAGAACAAAAAATCGGTAGCTGAAAACTTAGGAGATCAGGTACAGAAGACTGTTGAAAATGTTGAAGGAAAAGTAAAGGAAACAGTTAAAGAAGCGTCTGAACTAGCGTCAGATGCCATTCATCATCCCGTAGAAACCGCTGAAGAGTTTGGCAAACAGGCCGTAAAAGATGTCACCAGCTATACTTGGTGGGCAAGGCTTCTTTTGATTCTTTTTTGGTTGGTTGTAGGCCTTGCAGCACTGATTATCATCATCGTAAACCTTCCTGTGACCAAACAATGGGCTGCCGATCAGGCACTTCAGCTTGTCAATAGAGATTTTAAAGCCGGAATGTCTACCGAAAGTGTAGAAGTGGATTATTTTGGAGACGTTACCATAAAAGGACTAAGAATAAAAGATTATAAAGGCCTGGAATTTATTAAAGCAAGAGAGTTTCGTGCCAATTCAGACTGGATGTCGCTTGCGGTCAATGCTATTTCCGGAAACAGTAATGCGTTAAGTTTTAATTCTCTTACTCTGGTAAACGCTGATGTGAAGGTTATTACTTATAAGGGCGACAGCATTTCCAATTTTGTACGTTTTACGGAATTATTCGACAGTGGTAAAAAAAGAGATCCCAGCAAACCACCTTTCCAGCTTAATTCACGGGTACAGATCATCGATTCTAAAGTTTCCATTATTAACCAAAACTCTCCCGGAGAACCAGGAAAATGGCTGACAGCAACAAAATTTAACCTGAAAGCTCCGAAAGTTAAAGTAAACGGACCCAATGTTTTTGCATTGGTCAATAATATGTCTTTTGTAACTTCCCGATGGGGGAAATCTCACTTTGTAGATACTTTTTCTACAGAGTTGTCCCTAACTCAGGATTTTCTTTCATTAAAAGATCTTACCTTAAATACAGACCATTCTTTATTGCAGGGAAATATTAAATTCAAACTGAATAAAGGATCCTGGGCAGGTTTTGCAGACCGGGTTCGTTGGGATATGGATATTCAGCAGGGAAGCCAGCTCAGCGGGTATGACATCAGTTATTTTGTGACCAACTGGGACAATTTTAAACCATTCAACCTGGCAGGAAAGATGACGGGACCATTGAATAAGTTTCATCTGGAGAATTTTCTGATCAGCAATCCTGATGTGAATATTGCCACCAAAACAATGACCGTCAATAATCTTCTGAAAGGACATTTTTTTATCGAAACGAAAGACCTGTCAACAGATTTTACCTATAAAGATCTAAAAGCAATGATGCCTTCATTTATTTCTAAAAAGATGAAGAATTTTGCGGATGATTTTGGGAAATTAAAATATAACGGCGCTGCCAGAGTAACCCCTGAAGAAGTATATGTTCCGAGCGGAAATTTAATGACTGGAATTGGGCAGGCTAAAATTACAAAGCTTTCTCTGACCGCTTACAGTACTCCAATGCCAAAATATTCAGGATATCTTGAAGTAAAAGATCTGAATACCTCGGTAATTACTAAAAATAAATCAGTAGGTCTTATTTCCGGTAAATTCGATATCAATGGACAAAGCTTTGATGTCAATACAATGAAGCTGAGCACAAAATCTCAGATTTCAAGTATTGAGATCATGGATAAGAATATCAGTAATGTATATTTGGATGGATTACTGGATCATAAAAAATACAATGGGCTCATTACAATTAATGATGACCAGGCGAAAGCTTCTATAAAAGGATTAATCGATTTCAGTACACCAAGAGTGGCAATGGATGTAAATGCAGATGTGACCTATCTCAACATGAATTATTTTACCGGCAAGCCCGGAAATCAAATCGTGAGTGGAACAGTTAACGGGAAAATGTCCATGACTTCTATTAACGACCTTACCCTTGATGTAGAAGCCAATAATCTGAATTTTGCAACAGCAACTCAAAAATACATCATTCCTAATGCAAAAGTTAAAACCTTTATTGAATCTGGAGGTCGTGTGATCGATGTAGATGCACCGGGCGCAGCGAACGGTAAGATTTCCGGAAGATACAATCTTGCAGACCTGATGGGAATGGTAGAAAACGGAGTGGGAAAAATATTAGTAGGTCCGCCGCCAAGAAAATTATACAGAGGTCAGAATTTTACTATGAATTTTGATGTGCAGCAGGGGTTGGTTAACTACTTTTTGCCGGATCTGAAGCTTCCTGAAGGAGCTGTAGTGGACGGGGCATACGACGGAAATACCAATAACCTGATCCTGAACCTTGATGCGGCATCCCTGAAGTATATCATGACGAAACAGGAAGAGATTACGGATGCAGATAAGGCACTCGCAGCATCCAACCCTGAGTATAAAATTAATGACAGGAATACCATCAGCAGAGACAGTGCTATGATCGACAGTGTTAAGGTAAGGATTAATACCGCCAATCTTGATGAGCAGGTATATGCAAAGATCAGCAGACTTGAGTACAATAAAAATATTATCAAAGATTTTATCTTAAAAGGGACCAATGAAAACGGCACTGCTTTACATCTGGCCACTACTTTTAAACATGGTAATGCGGATGATGAGCAAAATGAAAAACTTAAGGAATATGCCATCAATGTCGATCAGTCGACGAATGCAGCTGGAGATTATGTATTTAAATTTGAACCTACTGAAGTTAAATTTAATAACGTTACCTGGGCAATAGATACCAGTCCTACGCTTAATCATTCCATCACCTACAGAAAAAATACCAGCGATTTTGATATCAGGAATTTGAGAATTTATTCCGATTCAAGTGCGCTGTTTATCAAAGAAGCTCAGTTTAAGTCTGCTAAAGAATTTTATGTAGATGCCGATATTACTGATTTTGCCGTTGAAAAACTTCTTGAAATGCAGTCCGGAGGAAATGCCATGAGCATAAAAGGGCTTGCCAACGGAACTGTAAAGATCAAAATGGATAAAAATACCCTTCAGCCGCTTGTAGATCTTACGGTGGATGACATCATGATGAACGGAAATGATATGGGTGATCTTACTATCTCTGCTACCAACGGCTTTTCACTCAATGTATATGATGTAGATGTAAAAGTGACTTCTGCCGGTGTTCTGGGAAATAACAATTTGAATTTAACCGGTACAGTAAACAATAACACCAGTTCTCCAACGATTGATCTGACCGCTGAAATGCGTGATTTTGACATCTCTTTTGCCCAACAGTTCGTTCAGTCTGTTTTTGGGAATTTAAGAGGAAAAGCAACCGGTGATCTTAAAATTAATGGTAAGCTTAATAATCTTGACTATAGCGGAGATATTGCTTTAAAAGGTTTTGGATTGAAACTTCTGTTTACCGGAGTAGATTACTCATTTGATGATACAGTAATTCCGCTTTCAAAAGGTCTTGCGATTCTTAACGATATTGAAGTGCATGACGGAAGATCAAACTCTAAAGGAACGGTTTCCGGTTTGATTCGTTTTGAAACACTTTCTTCCATGGGGGTTGAACTCATAATGAGAACTGATAACCTATTGGTATTGAATACCACTCAGAAAGATTATGATCTTTTCTGGGGAAGAGTGTATGGACAGGGAGATCTGTATGTCTCCGGACCGGTTTCCGGCCTGAGTCTGTCGACGCCGAATATGAAGGCGCTTACCGGAAGTACATTTACTTTCAACTCAAGTTCTACCTCCAATGTGGAAGAATTTAAAATGCTGAGGTTCCTGAAAGAAGGGAAAGACGGATTAATTACACTGGAGGAAAAGAAAAAGTCAGGGGCCAATATGCATATTGATTTCAATCTTGATGTAGACAAAGGAACTACCGTAAATGTGCTTGTTGGTGATGATGTAGGAAATATTACGGTAAAAGGAATTGCCAACAACCTGAGGTTCCAGATGAGCAGACAGGGAAATATCGCCATGAATGGTACTTACAAGGTTGATAACGGAACATTTGTTTCTAAAGCGATCCTTAATAAAACCTTCCAGATAGAAAAGAACAGCAGTATCCGTTGGGATGGAGATGCGATGAAGCCGGCACTGGATATTACAGCCAATTACGTGAGAATGGTTTCCAATGCAGGAGAATACCTGAGTATGGGGAAACTACAGCCTATCAGCGTTCTGTTACAGGCCAATATTACCCAGTCCCTGATCAATCCTAAAGTAGACCTTAACGTTACGGCATTGGATGTATCCAGTCAGGTAAAAGAGACGTTAGCGGCAAAAATGAGCCAGGAAGGAGAGAAGGTTCTTCAGTTCGGTTCTATATTATTATTAAATACTTTTAATGTTTCCAACACGGGTGGCGTAGATTTTGATGTAGCTGGTGTTGCTGAGTCTTCCGGATATAATATGTTGCTGAAACAACTGGGTTCTGTGTTGAATACCATGAGTAATGAATTTCAGATCGACTTAAATTATGTAAAAGGAGACCAGTATTCCAATACCGGAGATCGGGCCAATGCCGGAGTAAGTGTTGCGGTTTCGCCAAGGGTCAATATTAAGACCGGTTTAGGAATTCCGTTAAATAAAACAGAGGGTACACAGGCTAATTATCTCTCCGGAGAGGGATCTATTGAGTATGATGTCTCTAAAAAGAATGACGGAAGTTTGCTTTTAAGAGGCTATTCCAAACCTACCAATATTGGTATGGTAAGTACAAATGGATCTGCTAATCAAGCGTATGGTGGGGGTGTTGTGTGGAGTAAAAGCTTCAATTCTCTATTTAAAAAGAAGAGAAAAGATAAAAAAGAGCCTGTACCTAAAACAGAAATAAAAACGGATTCTACAAAATCCATAGGTAAATAATTAGAATATTTTAATGATCTTTATCATATGTGTTAATTATTGTTAATATTTAAGATAATTTTTTTACTTAAATTATTTTTTATAAATTTGCAAAAAATACATGGATTTTTTAAAGAAATTGTAATTTAACTAATATGAACTATCAACTGGACGAAATAGACAAGAAAATTCTTGATTTCTTAGTAGAAAACACAAGAATGCCTTTTACTGAAATTGCAAAACAAATGGATGTTTCTGCAGGAACAATTCACGTAAGAGTGAAAAAAATGGAGGATGCAGGTATTATTTTGGGATCATCCCTTAATATCGATTATGGTAAGTTAGACTATCACTTTACAGCATTTATTGGAATTCTTTTAACAAAATCAAACCGTACGCAGGAGGTTTTAAAAGAATTAACAAGTATTCCAAATGTAATCGAAGCGAGCGTTATTTCCGGAAAATATAATATTTTCTGTAAAGTAAGAGCTAAGAATACTGAAGATGCAAAAAGAATTATCTATCAAATAGACGACATTCAGGACGTAATGAGAACTGAGAGTATGATCTCTATGGAAGAATTCTTAAGTGATAAAAATAGGTTGATCAACGCTATTTCTATCTAATCAAATTTTAAACGAATAATTATAAAAGAACTTATGAAATCTCTCATAAGTTCTTTATTTTTGTACCTATGGAAGAATACAGTTATTTTGACGAAGATCCGAAGAAAGGGTGGGGCTTTGTTTTAGCATTTGCCGCTTTGATGTTGTTTACGGCCATGGGATTGGGGATCGATGGAGATGAATATTTACAGCATGAATTCCTTAACATTCCAAAATGGTATTTCTATGTGATCTTTTCAGTCGATGCATTAATGATGATCAGTCTTGTATTAATGTTTTTTTACAGAAAAGTGGGGATCTTTATGTTTCCTGTTCTGTTGGTCCTGCATTTCTTTATGCATAATTATTATTTATCCACATTTTTATATACCGATGTTACCAATCTTTTCCTTTTCACAGGATTTGGGATGCTGGCAATTATTCCAAAGTGGAAGTTCTTTAAATAATAAAAAGTTTTAACTAAATCATTTTTAATAAAAAAATCAACGACTAAGGGAAGGCGGACTACAAAAGAGAAGAATGTTCTGCTGCCATATGGTAATGACGATAGAGAAATAACCAACCCCTAAGTGGAAGATTATAATCCTGTACTATGAAAATTTTCATACCCCTCATTGCCTTTTTTCCTGTAGTTTCTTTATACGCCCAGAAAACCGTTCCGGCACCGTCTAAACCCGTTACAGATACTTATTTTGGAACTCAGGTAGTTGATGAATACAGAAATCTTGAAGACTTAAAAGAACCTGCTACCATACATTGGATGAAGGTACAAGCCGATTATGCAGATTCCGTACTTGGTCAGCTTCCTTATAAAAAATATTTTGTAGACGAGCGGTTAAAGTTTGATAAAAGAAGCGGATATTCTACTTCAGACTTAAAAATAACAGGCGGTGATCTGTATTTTTATTTAAAAAAAGCAGCAGACGAAAAAGGCCAGAAATTATATTACAGAAAAGGTTTCGAAGGAAAAGAAGAACTCTTATACGATCCGGCCACTTTTGTTTCTACATTTGATCCTGCTTCAAAACAGGAACATCATTTCAGCATTAATTTTCTAAGTCCAAGCTGGGACGGCAGCAAGATTGCCATTTCTCTTTCTGAAAACGGAAAGGAAGCTTCTGAAGTCATTATCATGGATGTTGCTACAAAATATATCCATCCGCAGGTCATTACCAACCTTGAACCTACCAGTGTGGGTCAGGTAAAGTGGCTGGAAGACAACAATAGCTTTTTCTATACCTATTTTCCTGTGATTGATACAGATTCACCGGAATACACAAAAAATACAGAGGTCACTTTTTACCGGCTGGGCCAGGACCCGAAAAACCGTAACAATGTTTTTTCCAGAATCCATAATCCAGAACTGAATATTGATGAAAGCAGATTTCCCGGAATTGTGCAGTTTAATCAGGGCGATCCTTATTTTATTGGAAATTTGGGCGATGTGGACGATTACACGGATACCTTTATCATCAACAGAAAAGATTTTGAAAAAGGAATTAAAAGCTGGAAACCGCTCTACTATAAAGCTGACAAAGTATATGATAAGCAACCTGCGGGAAAGCAGGTATACTTTATGTCGGGATATAACGCACCTAATTTTAAACTTTGCGTAACCAACCTTGAAAAACCTGATTTCAGAAATCCTGAAATTTTGGTTCCTGAAAAGAAGGATGAAGTGATCCGAAGCTTTGAGCTGACCAAAGACGGTGTGTACTATTCTACAACAAAAAATGGAGTGGATGCAAGGTTTTATCTGTACAGCAATGGAAAAGATATTTCGATCCCATTACCTTTTGTTTCAGGAAGTGTGTCGATTCAGACAAAAGGGAAAGATTATTCAGAGGTTTGGATTACCTGTTCCGGTTGGGCTAATGAGCCGAGGAGATTCAGATATGATATAAAAACAAATGCTTTTAAAGAGGAAAACCTGGTTCCATTAATTGATTATCCAGAGTTTGAAGGAGCTGTTGTTGAAGAAACAAGCTTTAAGGCAAGGGATGGGGTCGAAGTTCCATTGACCTTAATCTATGATAAAAACCTTAAACGAAACAAAAATACGCCCGTTCTGATAGAATCATACGGCAGTTATGGAAAACCTTATTCTCCTTTCTTTGCAAGAAGCTATATGATGTGGGCTAAAAAAGGAGGGATTTTTGCGGTTGCGCATGTAAGAGGAGGAGGTGAAAAAGGCGAGCAATGGCATAAAGCAGGATATAAGCAGACAAAGCCTAATACCTGGAGAGATTTGATTGATTGTACCGAGTATTTAATCAAAGAAGGATATACTTCAAAGGAAAAAATAGCAATCTGGGGAGCAAGTGCAGGTGGGATTACAGTAGGAAGAGCCATTACGGAAAGACCCGACCTGTTTAAAGCCGCGATCGTTGATGTGGGAGCAACCAATGCCATAAGAAATGAAATCACACCTAATGGGCCTGGAAATGTCCCGGAATTCGGCACGGTTACCAAACCTGATGAATTTAAAGCCTTACTGGAAATGGATGCTTTTCATCATATTAAAAAAGGAGAAAAATATCCTGCCCTTTTAATTACAGCTGGAATCAATGACGGCCGTGTGATTTCATGGATGCCTGCGAAATTTGCAGCAAAAATAATGGACAGTGATACTTCCGTCCATCCGATCCTTTTCAAAGTGGATTATGGAGGCGGCCACGGAGGCGGAGTTGATCTTTTAAAGGCTTATGGCAACGTGGGAGAAATTTTTGCTTTTGCAGCCTGGCAGGTAGGCCTTCCGGGGTATCAGCCCAAAGAGTCTGCTGGTAAATAACGAAACATATAATTTTTTGGATCTAAAAATATTGCCAGATAAAGATTGGTTCTGTTGCGCTAATCTTTATTTGGGTATATAACAGCCTTATCTAATTCTATTGGATTATTGAATGATTTTAATTTTAATCTTTCATTTTTCTCTGCCGGTTTTAGCTGTTCTTTACTTAAAATTGTACCGTCATCTAATTGGAGCTTTTTACCTCTTTCAAGCGCAAGACTCATTGCACTGCCATTAAGAACATATTTAAAAGGACTTTCATAAAGCTCTGATTTTAGAGTGTTCAATTTTTTATAGTTTGTTTTTATGGCATTAGTCTTATAGTTTTGTAGTGTATAACTTTGATAATTTTGAGGGATTTTTTCACTTTTTATTAATGTAAAAAGATATTCTTTTTTTGTATCATAAATCTGTATAATGAGTCCCGGTAAGCCATTAAACTTGTACGGACCATACAATAAGGGAATCTCTCCGGCAAACCAGGCGATCCATTTTCTGCCACCGAAATTAGCTTCTGCTTTCTGTACCTTTAATTCGTTTATCATTTTTGTACTATCTGTGGTTTTCCAATTGAGATGTACTGATTCTTCTATTTTATAAAAATTTACATCTCCTATATATTCATAATTTTCATAAAAAGTGTTTTTAGTATTTTTAGATAAAAACGATGTTAATCTAAATTTTTCAAAACCAAATGCTTTAGTTTTAGCATATAAAGAATCATTGATGTAATACAACCTGTTATAATAAGTTATACCCTCCGGAGTAATGTCTAAATTGTAATTCTCTTTTGTAATCTCATGAGAAGTAGAATCTCTTTTATAATGTATTTCATATACAAATCGGTTATTCTGAGAATACAATAGGCATGCGTACAACAGTAATAATAATGCAATTGTTTTTTTCATACATTTTGTTTTTCTAAAAATATAAATAATTATATAATCTGTTTTTTATTTTTGTTGAATGTAACAAAAAAAAGCATCCAAAACCGGATGCTTTTTTTTCTTCTTAGAAAACTATTTCTCTAAAATTCTCTTCACCGCTTCTTTCACGGCCGTAGAATCAATTTTATATTTTTTCATTAATTCAGCAGGTGTTGCAGACTCTCCGAAAGTATCATTTACAGCAACAAATTCCTGTCTTGTAGGTCTTTTTCTTGCTAACATTCCAGCAACAGATTCACCTAAACCACCAAGATAGTTGTGCTCTTCAGCGGTAACGATCTTTCCAGTTTTTTCAACTGATTTTAAGATGATTTCTTCGTCTAAAGGTTTAATTGTATGGATATTGATTACCTCACAAGAAATACCTTCTTTTTCAAGCTCGCCTGCAGCTACAAGAGATTCCCAAACTAAGTGACCTGTTGCAACAATTGTTACATCGGTACCTTCTTGTAAAAGAATTCCTTTTCCGATTTCGAAAGGCATATCTTCCGGAATGAAAACCGGAACTACAGGTCTTCCAAATCTTAGGTAAACCGGTCCTTCGAAGTCAGCAATAGCTAAAGTTGCCGCTTTAGTTTGATTATAATCACAAGTGTTAATCACAGTCATTCCCGGAAGCATTTTCATCATACCGATATCTTCCAATACCTGGTGAGTAGCCCCATCTTCCCCTAAAGTAAGACCTGCGTGAGATGCACATATTTTTACGTTCTTTCCGGAATACGCGATAGACTGGCGGATCTGGTCATATACTCTTGAAGTAGAGAAGTTCGCGAAAGTTCCTGTGAAAGGAATTTTTCCCGTAATGCTTAATCCTGCAGCAATTCCCATCATATTGGCTTCTGCAATTCCTATCTGGAAGAATCTTTCAGGAGCTTTTTCAATGAATTTCTCCATTTTTAGAGAACCGATAAGGTCTGCACAAAGTGCTACCACATTAGGATTTTTGTCAGCAAGTTCTGCCAATCCGGCTCCAAATCCTGAACGTGTATCTTTTTTTTCTGTATATGTATATTTCATTTTTTTACTAATTGTTTATTGCTAATCCTTTTTTGTGCTGCCGATGATTAATAATCTGCAGGAGCTTCCAGATACAATTGTTTGAAGGCTGTTGCCAGCTGCTCATCATTAGGAGCTTTACCATGCCATGCATGAGATCCCATCATATAATCTACACCGGAACCCATCTCCGTATGAAGAAGAATTACCACTGGTTTTCCTTTTCCTGTTTCTGTTTTTGCTCTCTCAAGGATGGCAATTACTGATTCAAGATCATTACCGTTTTTCTCTTCCAGAACAGTCCATCCGAAAGCTTCCAGTTTTGCATGAAGATTTCCTAATGAAAGTACGTTATCTGTACTTCCGTCAATTTGTTGTCCGTTATAATCGATGGTAGAAATAATGTTATCTACTTTTTTAGCAGAAGCATACATCAAAGCTTCCCAATTTTGACCTTCCTGCAATTCTCCGTCTCCATGTAAAGTATACACCAAAGAGCTGTCTCCGTCTAGTTTTTTACCTTGAGCAACACCTAAAGCTACAGAAAGTCCCTGACCTAGAGATCCAGAAGCGATACGTATTCCTGGAAGACCCTCGTGAGTAGTCGGGTGACCCTGCAATCTTGAATTTAATTTTCTGAACGTTTTCAGTTCTTCAACCGGGAAAAAGCCGAATCTCGCTAAAGTAGAATAGAATACCGGTGAAATATGTCCGTTTGAAAGATAAAAATGATCTTGATTTTTCCCTTCCATTGTGAAAGGAAGGCTATAGTTCATTACCTTTCCATAAAGTGCTGTGAAAAATTCTGTACAACCTAAACTTCCGCCCGGGTGTCCTGAATTCACATCATGAACCATTCTTAAAATGTCTCTTCTGATTTGTGTAGTAAGAGATTTTAACTCTTCGATACTTTTACTCATTATATCTGATTTATTTACACGCGAATTTACAATTTTTTACCGGCTTACGGAAATGTAAATGGGATCGTGTGATATGTAAATTCTTAAATTAATTTAGAAATGATTTAGTTTATAAAAAAGCCAAATACTTAATAAAATATAAGACGTTGCATTTACAATGACAACACCTTTTAAAATTTTATGCTTCTTTAGATCATTAAAAATTTTATTTCTTTTTATTGAATAATATTCCATAAAAATTGAAATAGCTAGAGTAATTAGAAGACTTATAATTAAGTCAAAAATAATTTCGTTTGTTATTTTTGAATTTACAGGGTACGCAACATTTCCAAAAATAATATCTAGAAGCGGAAATTCAGAATAGTTTTCAAAATTATTAAATATAGATATTCCTAAAAGGAGCCTTATAATACCTTGAATGAGGAAACCGCCAAGAGTAGAAAAAATATTCATGATCAAAACTTCATGCCAGATAAATTTGAATTTGATTCTAAAAAATTTTGATAAAATAAATGTTTCAACAATTATAACAGCAACAAATGCAATCAAAATATACCACCATTCGAAAAAGAATAATGGTAATACAGCATTAAAGAGTCTGTTGTTACATTTTTTCATTTTAACTCAAAGTTAAAATCTTCAGAATATTTTTTAAATATTTTGAGAAGCTATTTCTTTCTAATCAACCATAAGCCAAAGAATGTCAATAAACCATTGATGATCAGTAATTCCAGACCGATCTTGAAATCTCCGAAGATGGAAACCTGGTATTTATCGATGAAATAAGAAATAATAGGAGCCGCAATACAAACATACGGAACAAGCTTATCGTGAACTTTATATTTGGTGAAAATTCCAAAAGCAAAAAGTCCTAAAAGAGGTCCATACGTAAATCCGGCAAGCTTAAGGATTAATCCAATCATGGAATTATCATTAATCACTTTAAAAATAATTACCATCACCAGGAAAGATACTGCCACGAGTAAGTGTACATTTTTTCTGAATCTTTCCTTCTTCTTGGTATCCCACGGTTTATCTTTCATTCCCACAATATCAATGCATAATGAAGAGGTAAGAGCCGTCATGGCACCATCCGCACTTGGGAATAATGCTGAAATTAAAGCAATGATAAATATAATGGAAATAAATGGCGGCATATGATTCAGGGCTACTTCAGGGAAAATCTTATCCCCGAAAATATCTTTTCCGTGCAGTAAAAATTCTTTTTTAGGAAGTCCGTCAACAATAGCCTGTGTAAAATGAGCCCCTTCGCTTTCTCCGAAAAGATATAAAAGTCCTCCCATATATAGGAATAAAGAGATTACTCCCAATAAAATAAAACCAAGCGTCACCATATTCTTTTGGGAATCTTTCAATTTAGTTACTGAAAGACTTTTCTGCATCATTTCCTGATCAATTCCCGTCATGGTAATGGTAATAAAGGCTCCTGCAAGAATTTGTTTGATGAAAAATCCCGGAGAATTAAAGTCAAATTCAAATATTTTGGTATAACCTTTAGTATTCATTGCCGTTAAACTCTGTCCTACGCTCAGATCTAAATGATTAAGCATATAAACTGTACAGATGATAAGTCCTAAAAGCATACAGGATGTCTGTAAAGTATCGGTCCATA
This sequence comes from Chryseobacterium soli, assembly GCF_000737705.1. Classification (GTDB taxonomy): domain Bacteria; phylum Bacteroidota; class Bacteroidia; order Flavobacteriales; family Weeksellaceae; genus Chryseobacterium; species Chryseobacterium soli. The sequence continues at coordinate 132,765 of NZ_JPRH01000003.1, forward strand.
CAATGGTTTTTACCCCTCCTTCATAGGTGTAAAGAATAATCATTCCAAGGATAATCAGAGTGGTTAAAATAAAAGGAACGCCCAAGCTGTCGAGTATCGTTACCTGAAGAATATTAACAACCAGGTACAACCTTGCTGTAGCGCCCACCAATCTTGAAACAATGAAAATCCATGCTCCTGATTTATAGGAAAGCTGTCCCATTCTCTGCTGGAGATATCCATAGATAGAGGTTAATTTTAACCGGTAATAGAGGGGAAGCAGAACATACGCGACGACAATATATCCAATTAGATATCCTAACGTAATTTGTAAATACGCGAAGCTGTCTTTTCCAACCGCTCCAGGGACACTTACGAACGTCACTCCGGAAAGTGAGGTTCCAATCATTCCGAATGCGACCAGCATCCAATTACTTTTACGGTTTCCAATGAAGAAACTCTCATTGTCGCTTCCTTTTCCTGTTCTATAGGCTACCCAGAGCAGCAGTGCAAAATAGGCGATAATGATAACCAGTAATAGATACGGCGACATATTTATGAATTTTTAAATTTCACAAATATAGTTTTTTTAAAGAAATTCTTTTGAAGTTTAAAAAAGCAATTTATTTTCAGGATGAATGATCCCCCGAAATTAAATCAGCCTGCAGGGGATTTCCAGATCTTCGTTCAGGGAATAACTTGCACATATTCTGTGATAGCCGTCGGCAATAATAAGTTTGTTAGCTCCTCGAACCAGTAAAATGGGTGAAAGTTTGATCCCTTTCTTTATTTTTTGAAGATCTTCCCGTACATATTTGTTTTCACGCGGGAGCAGTGGAAGTTCGCTTGCACGGAAAATATCTTTACATTTTTTGTAAATGGTTTTGGCCTCAGTGAGTTCTTTGATAAGAGTTACCGTTTTTGATTCGTCATATAAAAGCTCCAAATAATCTTTGGCTGCAGGGAAATCATGTTTTTCAGGATTTTTTTTAAAAATGGCGTTGGTCTTTTTCATCGTTTTTGGTTTTAATTTTGAATAAATTATTTGTTATCATACGAATCCAAAACTGTACCAGTTATTAAAAAGAGCAATTCATAAATTATACTGCAGATTAAATACATTATGAGCATAAAAAAACCTCTCAGACTTTAGGGCTGAGAGGTTTTTTATCTTTTGGTTTTAATTCAAATTAATTAACTAAAATATCCTGAAGTTCTTTACTTTTTTGAAAGCTTGCTTTTGCAAACGGACAAAGCGGGATAATTTTCTTTTCATTTTTTCTTGCAAAGTCTACAGCAGCTAAAAGCATTTCTTTACCAACACCTTTTCCGTTGTATTCTTCGGCTACCTCGGTATGATCGATGATGAATCGTTCTTCACCCGCCCAGGTATATGTCATTTTTCCTGCTGAGATACCATCTATGAAAGCCTCAAAACTTCCGTGTTTTTCGTCGTTGTTTTGTTTTACTTCTATCATATTTATGAAAATTTGGTTAGTATTTCTATATCGTTTGTTAATATTTTATGCACCGGACATGCATCTGCAATAGCATGAAGTCTTTTCAGCTGCTCTTCATCTACATCCCCTTCAAAGCTGATGTTTCTGGTGAAAACTGCTCTTTTGGTCAATGGAAAGTTTTCAAGATCTACTTCTACATGAATCTGTTCCACATTCCATTCTTTTCTGTCGATGTACATCCTCAAAGTGGCAGCTGTACAGCTTGCGAGAGAGGTTGCCAGAATTTCAAAGGGATTAAATCCTTTATTTTGTCCGCCTTTGTCTATAGGTTCATCCGTGATGATTTTGTTATCGCCGGCGATGACTTCTGTGTAATACTTTTCTTTTCCTAAGCTTGCTTTTACCGTTACTCCCATTATTTTTTTGTCTTGAATGTATAACTTAATGCTCCGGAAGGGCATAAGTCTATTTGGTTTTTAAGTTCTTCTGGAGTTGCATTTTCTACTTTTATCCAGGGTCTTTCTTTTGGATCATAAACTTTTGGAAGTGTTTTTACACAAACAGCTGAGTGAATGCACTTTTGAGGCTGCCAGATCACTGTGATGTCTCCATTGATATATTCATGCGTTTCCATATTAATTTTCTTTTAATGTTTTTTCAATACGTTTGTCCGGAATCAGCCATATGAGAGCTACGATGTAATAAAAACCTATAGCAAGATAAGGATAAAAAAATGAAGTTGCGATCCCTGCAATATAGAATACAATTGAAATATATTCTTTAAACTTAGAATGTATTGCTTGTTTTATACTCGAATTTTCACCCTCGTTTTTTATAATTAAATTCTCAAGAATTGTATACGCAATAGCACACATAATCAACCCGATGCCATAAGCCGCGGCTGGATTTTTTGCAAAATTGGTAGTGCCCAGCCATTCTGTAGCGACAGGCATTAACGAAAGCCAGAATAATAAATGAAGATTAGCCCAAAGAATGCTTCCGTTCACTTTTTTTACCGCCTGGAACAGGTGATGGTGATTATTCCAGTAGATTCCAACATAAATAAAGCTGAAAATATAGGCTAGAAATTTGGGAAGAATAGGCTTGAGGCTTTCCCAGCTTGTTCCTTCCGGTACCTTTAATTCAAGGACCATAATGGTAATAATAATGGCTAAAACACCGTCGCTGAAAGCTTCTAATCTTCCTTTTGTCATGAGTTCTTAATCTGAATTTTAAAGTTTTCAATTTTTTCCTGTAATTCTTTTAACAGCTCCGGATTGATTACGCCGCTTTCCAGATCAAAATTTTCATAAAATTTCGGAAGGGAAAAAGTATCTTTAACATCAGCCGCAAACTGCGGAAAAAATGTTTTGGCTGTATTCATCACGTTGCCACCGCCATACCCTCCGGGAGAAGTACTCATTAGCAGCATGGGTTTATTTTGAAAAACTTTTACGTTAATTCTTGAAGCCCAGTCGAAAACGTTTTTGAAAGCGGCACTGTAAGATCTGTTGTGCTCGGCAAGAGAACAGATAATTGCATCGCATTCTTCAATAGCTTTTAAAAAACGGTGTGCTTCATCCGGAAATCCCTTTTTTTCAAGATCTACCGAGAAAACCGGCATATTGAAATCATTAAGGTCGATAAAATTGACGTCCTCATCCTGAAAATCTTTTAAAACAAATTTTACAAGTTCTCTGTTGATGGAGGTGGAAGAGGTGCTTCCTGCAAATACTAATATATTCATGGCTGTTTTTTTAGAGTCTGACCTCAAAATTATTTTCTGTTTAAAATGGATTTTGGTAGGGGAACATATTCTGTTTCATCGCCTGGAACCAATGGAAATGCCTCATGGTTTTGATCATTCCAGTCCACTTTAGCCTGTTCCAGTAATTCTTTATCTGAATTGACAAAATTCCAGTAGATAAAACGTTCTTCGTCAAAAGGTTCACCACCGAATAGATAAACGGTCCCGTTTTCACTCATGTCAAACTCACACAGTTTGGTGTCTTTGGCTATTAAAAGCTGTTTTGATCCGTATTTGTTTCCTTCAATATCCACGGTGCCATCCAGAACATACATAGCTGCTTCCCCATACAGGTCTTTTCCAATACTTATTTTTTGTGCAGTCTCAGTTTTTATTTCAATGAAAAATAATTTACTGTGAACAGGAACCGGAGATGTTCTGCCAAATGCTTCGCCTGCGATTAATTTATACTGAATACCGCCTTCTTCCCAAACCGGAATATCTTCTGCTTCGATGTGATGGAAAGTAGGCTCAGCCTGTTCCAGATACTTTGGAAGTCCCACCCAGATCTGAAAACCATGCAGCCTTTTATCAGTGTGTCTCAGATATTCGGGAGTTCTTTCAGAGTGTACGACACCTTTTCCGGCGGTCATCCAGTTGACGGCTCCCGGTTTTATTTCAAGGGCACTTCCAATGCTGTCACGGTGAAAAATGGATCCTTCAAGCAGGTAAGTCAGCGTAGATAATCCGATATGCGGATGTGGCGGAACATCAAGGTTTTGATAGTCTTTCAATTCAGAAGGTCCCATATGATCAATGAAAACAAAAGGTCCGACTGCTCTTTTCTCACGAAAAGGTAAAAGCCTTCCCACTAAAAAGTTTCCTATATCTGCTGCTTTTTCTTCAATGATAAGTCCGATGTTTGACATGATTAAAGTGGTTTTTAATTTTTTGTTTACGCTAATGTAATTAATATTCGTAATGTTCCGTATGCTTCGTGGAAACTAAAGTTTGTCATAGCCGTCAAATCTTTCATCTACAATACGTTTCCAATCCGGATTTTTTTTGATGTAGGCAAAGACATACGGGCAGAATGGTAACAGTTTTTTACCGTTGTCTTCTATATAATGCAGTGTTTTTTCAACAACAGCGGCTGCGGCGGCTCCGGTTCCTGCTAATTCAGGATCAGCTTCTGTGTGGACCAATGCGATCTGATGTCCCATTTCGCGGTAATCGATGAACGCAGCATAGCCGTTGACCTCTATTTCAAATCTTTTCCCGGTCTTTATTAAGTCTATATTTTCAAATTCTGGTTTCATGATAGTGGATTATTTTGAGTAATTCATGGGTTTGACGTCAGTGTACAACATCATACCCATGATGCTTATAAAATACATTAGGTTAGATAAATATAAGAAAATCATGATCAATAATCTCCTAATAAAAGTTAAGATTAGTTTAATTATGATGCCGGTTTAGTCCTCAAGATATCCGAATTTTCCGGTATTGTAATCTTCAAATGCCTGCATAATTTCCTCTCTTGTATTCATCACAAAAGGGCCGTGCGGATAAATAGGCTCGTTTAAAGGCTGTCCGCTGATAATTAATACCACAGCATCTTCAGCAGCTTCTATAATAAATGTTTCGCCTTCATTTTGAAATAATACAAAATGATCCGTGGCAACCTTTTGTTCACCATTGACTATAATGCTTCCTTCGATAACCAAAGCCCCGGTGTTAAAAGAAGCAGGAAAATCAAATTCCGCTTTTCCTCCTGATTTTAGCTTTGCATTCATCATATTGACAGGGCTGAAAGTAGTGGCAGGACCTTTATGACCGTTATATTCTCCGGCAATAATTTCAACATATCCATGGTTTCTCAAGTCCACTTTTTCCATGTCTGCATTTTTAATCGCCTGGTATTTTGGACAGCTCATTTTATATACGGAAGGAAGGTTTACCCAAAGCTGGACCATCTGGAAGGTACCCCCGGTTTTTGACCATTCGGTTTCGTGGTATTCTTTGTGAAGAACTCCTTTTGCGGCAGTCATCCATTGAACATCTCCTTCACCGATGATTCCTCCACCGCCTGCGCTGTCATGATGTTCAACTTTTCCCTGATAGGCTATGGTAACGGTTTCAAAACCTCTGTGAGGATGCACACCGACACCTCTGGGATTGTCGGATCCGTTAAAATGAAATTTCGAATTGTAATCCAGCATGATGAACGGATCCATTCTTTTCATGTCCATTCCTTGTATACCGGGAATAAAATTATGAACTCTGAAACCATCCCCTACAAAATGTGCAGGTTTTGGAGATGCTACGATTTCTATCTTCTTTGTTGCCATAACGATGTGCTTTTATATTAACACAAAAATAGGGCAGATAAAGATCAGATACATTGATCTGTGGTAAGTTCATGAAGTGAGCGTGAATCGTATTTGATCAATACACACATTGATTTATTTATCTTCTTTCGACTGCATGTTTTTCCCATCTGAAACATGAAGCCTTCTGAAAATGAAACCTGATAAAATGGTAAGGATTCCTACGGTTAGGAAAGTGTATCGGAAGGCATTGTGGATCTCACCCTCAATAAGATCTGTATTTTCAAATAATTTTAAAACAATCAATCCGAACGCAATCCCGAAGCCAATGGCCAGCTGCTGATTCACGGATAATAATGAGTTGCCGCTGCTGGTCTGAAAGTTTCTCAGGTCTGCAATAGAAATTGTATTCATTGAAGTGAACTGGATAGAGTTGAAGAACCCAAGAATAGCAATAATAGGGACAAACCAATATAAGGAAGAATGGATATTCGGGATTGCAAGCAGGCAGATTAATGTTCCGATAATGAAAGTGTTCACCATCAGTGTTTTTCTGTATCCATATCTGTCCAGAATTTTAATGACATAAGATTTCCCAAACATTGCCGTCAGGGCCATTGGTGCAATAATCCACCCGGAGGTGACTGCAGACTGTTTATAAGCAATCTGAATCATCAGCGGAAGAAGTAATGGGACAGAACTGATTCCTAATCGGGTGGCTAGATTTCCTACCACTCCCACACGGAACGTTCTCACCTGAAAAAGATTCAGTGGGAAAATAGGAGTTCCGCTTCTTTTTGCATGTCGGTAATAATAGTACAGAAACAGGAATCCTAAAATAAAGACTACCAGAACCGGAGTTGTATTCTGCAGATCTCCGAAAAGTTCCAGAGAGATAGAAAGCAGGAGAGAGGCCGCCGCGAAGATCATAAAACCTTTGAGGTCAAAATCTACATCATCCGATTTATAATTGGGCATAAACTTGAATCCTAAAACAATCCCTAGTACACCAATAGGAATATTGATAAGAAAAATCCAGTGCCATGAAAGATAATCAACCATATATCCACCCACTAACGGACCGAGAACCGGACCGATAAGGGCTGGGATAATGGCGAAATTCATAGCCTTTAGTAATTCATTTTTATCAAAAGTTTTAATTAACGCTAATTTTCCGACTGGAGTCATTAAACTTCCGCCAACTCCCTGAATGACCCGGGAAATAACCAGATGGGTAAGGTTTTGTGACATCGCACAAAGGAGGGAACCAATGCTGAAAAGAGCCAGTGAGAAAATAAAAACTTTCTTTGTTCCGAACCGGTCTGCCAAAAATCCGCTTGCAGGCATAAAAACAGCCAGCGTTAATACATAACTGATGATGGCGTTCTGCATGTTAAGTGGAGATTCGTTCAGATCTCTGGCGATGGATGGCAGAGAAGTGTTCAGAATGGTTGAATCCAGCATCTGCATAAAAATTGCAGTACCGAGAATCAATGGAAGTATCTTTTTTATTGACGTTTCGTTCGTATGGGTTTCAGACATAGTACAGGCCAGAATTTTTATATTCCGGGATTTTGATTGGTTGTAAAGTGAGGCTCTTTTTGATCAGAGCTTTTACCTTAGATGAAGAAATGAGTATAAAATTAAAAAAGTCCTGTGAAATATCACAGGACTTTTTAATTTATTTTCTAGGCTTTTCTACTCCTTTCCATTCGTCACCGGCTTTTCTGTACTGGCTTAAGATGTAAGTTTTAAAATCTTTTGTTTTATACTCTATGTTATCGGTGTTTTGTTCAAAAGGCATGATGTAATAATAATCTACATCTGTTTTATCCGATTTGTTTCCTTTTTTCACACTAGGAACATATTTTGAGAATTTATAGCTTGGAAGATATTGTTTCAGTCTTACATAAAAATCTTTGTCTTCTTTTTCGTTAGGAATGATATCTACAATATTGAAATCATCTTTTTTCTTGTCGATCCACAAATAGTACGTTTTTTCTTCACCCGTATTTCTGTTGAGAGAATTGAAAGAAAATAATTCTTTCGGTACCAGTTCCTTAATTTTTTCCGGATCTACTTTTGTGTAGTATTCACCTTTTGAAGGATCTACATACGTCTCCAGATTAAGCATCAACACAGGATTGTTGTCGAAATTTTTGTTTTTGAAATATTGATTTAAGGAAAGTTCTGCAGTTTTTCTAAGTTCTTTTCCTCTTTCATCCAGTTTTTTGGTGAAGTTTTGAGGATTTATTTTTTTCACAAACTCATATAAAACCATTGGCTTTACGTCCTTAAGGTGAGGATAAGTTTTCAGCTGTTCAGCTTTTACCAGCCAGTAATATTGTTGATAATAATCGTCTTTATCAGCGTCTTTTACGCTTTTATAGCTTAAAGCAAGCTTTTTTGAGTTAAGGTATTTGCCGTATTTTCCCTGTCCAAAAGCAAAACTTATAGATAATAAAGCAAATAAGATAGTAAGGTTTCTTCTCATTTTTTTATAATTGATATTTTCGTTTTCCAAATATAATTATTTATTAGATAATATTTTTGATTGTCAGTCAAATTATATCAATATTGTTGTCGGTTATTCAAAAAAAAATCCCGTATTGCTACGGGATTGATAATATTAATGAGATTTTGATTTATTCGTAAGACGTCTCATGTACTTTTACAGCTCTTCCGCTGGGATCATTCATTTGCTTGAATGCCTCGTCCCATTCCAGGGCAATAGGAGTGGAGCATGCGACAGAAGGTACAGATGGAACCGTAGCTGCTGAGGTTTCGCTTGGGAAATGCTCTTCAAATATAGTTCTGTATCGGTATTCTTCCTTATTTTGAGGCGTGTTCAATGGAAATCTGAATTTTGCGTTCGTCATCATTTCGTCCGTCACTTCTTTTTCTGCAACACTTTTCAAAGTATCAATCCATGAATATCCAACTCCATCAGAAAACTGTTCTTTTTGTCTCCACGCAATAGATTCCGGAAGAAGATCTTCGAAGGCTTTTCTCAATACCCATTTTTCAATTTTCCCTTCAGCTACGTTGATCATTTTATCCTTAGGATTAACCGTCATGGCAATGTCCATAAATTCCTTATCCAGAAAAGGAACACGGCCTTCAATTCCCCAGCTCATCAAAGATTTGTTGGCTCTTAAACAGTCATATAAATGAAGTTTCCCCAGTTTTCTAACCGTCTCATCATGGAACTCTTTTGCATTGGGTGCCTTATGGAAATAAAGGTATCCTCCGAATAATTCATCAGCACCTTCTCCCGAAAGAACCATTTTTATCCCCATCGATTTGATGACTCTTGCCAGAAGATACATAGGCGTAGACGCTCTGATTGTAGTCACATCATAAGTTTCCAGATGATACACCACATCACGGATGGCATCCAGACCTTCCTGTACGGTAAAGTTTACCTCGTGATGTACCGAACCGATATGCTCTGCTGCTTTTTTGGCGGCGGCAAGATCCGGTGAACCTACCAGTCCTACAGCGAAACTGTGAAGTCTCGGGTACCAGGCTTCCTGAGTATCGCCACTTTCGACCCTTTGTCTTGCAAATTTTGCTGTAATCGCGGAAATAACAGAAGAATCCAGTCCGCCGGAAAGAAGTACCCCGTAAGGAACATCACTCATCAGCTGTCTGTGTACGGCATCCTCAAGTCCTTTTCTTATTTTTTCAATACTTGTTTCGTTGTCTTTTACGCTGTCGAAGTTCTCCCATTCTCTTTTATACCACTGCTGAAGCTCCATTCCGTCTTTGCTGTAGATAAAATGTCCCGGTAGAAAATTTTCAATGGTTTTACAGATGCCTTCCAGTGCTTTCAATTCAGAAGCTACATAATAGTTTCCGTTTTTGTCCCAACCCTGATAAAGAGGGCAGATTCCCATATGGTCACGAGCGATCAGGTAGATGCCGTTTTCAATATCATATAAAGCAAAAGCGAAAATACCATTCAGTTTTTCAATAAAGCTCCCGCCATATTTTCTGTATAATGCTAAAATCACTTCACAATCCGACTGAGTCTGGAATTCATATTCCGGAAACTCTTCTTTGAGTTCTCTATGGTTGTAGATTTCTCCGTTCACAGCGAGTACGACTTTGCCGTCTTTTGTAAACAAAGGTTGTTTCCCTGAAGTCGGATCTACAATGGCAAGGCGCTCATGCGAAAAGACTACTTTTTCATCCTGAAATACGCCGCTCCAATCCGGGCCTCTGTGACGTATTTTTTTTGACATTTCCAACACTTGAGGTCTTAATATTTCGGTTTTTTGTTTGGCATCAAACAAACATACGATTCCACACATTTTTTATCATTTATTTGAAACAAAAATAGAATTGATATTTAAAAATAACAATAAAAAATGTTTAAAAGTGAATATTTTTAACTTAATAAATTATTTTAAAGAAAAATATTAATTATAATCAACCATAAACATGTTTTTAGTTGATATTTTTCGCTGTGAAAAAATACCTTGCCTATCATACAAAATAAAAACAACATATTTATTAATCTATGATAAGATATTATAGAAATTTTAGTCCTTACTTTGTCGCTCGAAATAATTTTTTTTCATCATTTGTGTTTTTACCTTCTTGCAATTCTCTTTGCGAGAAGGTTTTTTTTTATTCTGATCCTAAGAGAATTCCGGATACATTCCATGAGCTGAAACTTGTACCTTCCGTAGGTCCCTGAGGGATTTTTACCTGAATAATATGCTTTCCGGCTTTTAAATTTCCAAGAGGAATAAAGTTGGGATTGGTTACCGTTCCCGGGCACCAGTTTGACCGGCTTAAGTCTGATGATGAAAGTCCGTCAGGAAAATTACCTGAAGCAGGATTATAAAGGCGGTAAGAACCACAGTCTGTTCTCCAGGGAACGAAAGAAAATGCCATTTTGCCATCAAGGAAAATAGAATTGGTTTTAGGAACAAATTCGTCACCATTTTCCCAGCCTCCATGTCCGGTAGTAATATACCTGAGCTGAGCATTATTCAGATCCTTCTTTAAAATAAACTCTACAGAAAGCCCTTTTTCCTGATTAAATAGAGTGGAGTAGTCCTGTCCGGCCATTTCCATAATATTTAAAGTATTAAATAAAGGAATCGCCGTATTGTTTTTATAAATTGTTTGATCACTTTTATGGATGGTGATTTCAAGGCTCACTTTGTGGCCGCCTTTATCATAATTGCCGATAAAAGCTCCAACCCAAAGCTCTTTTTCTGAAAGGGAAGGTTTTAGTTCAGTGATGTCCTGGCGGTATGGACTGACCGTTTGCCAGTCTTTTCCTTTCAGCTGGATATGATTAAACTTTTGGATCCCAAAAGCAGTGAAAAATCTCATCATCTCAACAGCGGGAGCGTAATTTTCAGTAGAAATCACTCCGTAATATTGTTTTCCGTTTCCGTTATCATAAACAGGAAGGGTTTTCACCCCCTTTTCCAATCCGTCAAAAAAGGATTGCGATTGATCCTGCGGAATAAAAAATACGGTTCCTGTTCTGTCATAGGCGTCACCATTGGACTGCTGTTTTAATTCTACAAAAATATTTTCGCTTTCTGAAATTGTTGGAAACTTTATTTTTTTAAGTATAATAGTTCCGTTAGCGAATTTTTTTATCTTCTCATTGGATTTTGATTCATCGGAAAAATTGATGGTTTCATTTTCAAAAACGGGAAGCGTCGTAAACCGGCTTTTCCAAAGCAGATCTTTATACCCTAACTGATCTGTAGTATTGATATTACCTTTCAGGATGTTTTCAATACCTGTTTTCTGAATTTTTTTAATAGAACTGGCAGTTATTAATGAATTTTTATTACGTTCCACTTCCAGAACCAATCCTAAGTTCTGCCCTAAAACAGAAGGGCCACCATTGATTTTTACATCAGCAGTATACCAGATTTCGATGGTATTGGAATTGACTTTGGTTACTGCTTTTTTACAGGTGTAACCTAATATTTTCTTCGTTTCTTGAGTGAATTCAAAGGTTTGTTTTTTTACAGATTCTGCATCGGAAGCGGAAATAATGTCTCCCGGTTTTAAAAATGCATATGAAATGACCGTTTGAGAAGGTTTTTCAATCTTCGTGATTTCAAATGGATATTCGCTTTTTTGATCTTTTATTTTTTGGCTGAGGATCACATTCTCTTTTTCATTCACCCAGACAATCGTTGGAGACTGATCCGTCAGTACTTTTCCGTTATAAGAACTTGTATATTGGATTTCGTAAGTCTGAGCGGGCATCAGACAAAATAAGAAGATAGCAAAGAGGCTGGTTAAAATTTTTTCAGGCATGATGTTATTGAATTTCCCACGATCTCCCGTTTATCGCAGGAGCGTTTCATACTTATAAGTATAGATAATGGCTCTATACGTTACATCAAAGTGAAAAAAAATAACTCATTTGTTTAATTGTGAGTATTTTTTATTTTTTCAAATAGCCATAAAAAAACTACTCCAAAAAGTAGAGTAGTTTGTATATTGATATAAGTGATTGTATTATGCCAGCCTTTCAATCAAAGCCATATAGAATCCGTCGTAGCCTTCACTTGGCATTACTTTCTGATCCTTGATCATTTTGAAATCCGGATTGTTTTTCAAGAACTCATCAACCTGTCCGCTATTTTCGGATGGAAGGATAGAACATGTTGCATAAACCATCTGTCCTCCTTTTTTAAGGATTTTAGAATAATCCTGAAGAATCTGCTGTTGTTCTTTTTTGATTCTGTCGATAAAGTCCTGATCAATTTTCCATTTGCTGTCCGGGTTTCTTTTCAAAACTCCCAATCCAGAACATGGAGCGTCAATTAAAAGTCTGTCTGCCTTTTCATGAAGACGTTTGATTACTTTATTATCAGAAATCATACGGGTTTCAATATTGTGGGCACCGGCTCTTTTAGCACGTCTTTTAAGTTCAGCCAGTTTCCATTCGAAAATATCTAAAGCGATAATCTGACCTTTATTTTGCATCAATGCTGCTAAGTGAAGTGTTTTTCCACCTGCACCTGCGCACGCATCAACAACTCTCTGGCCTTCTTTTACATCAAGGAAATATCCTATTTTTTGTGAAGTAGCATCCTGAACTTCAAAAAGTCCTTCTTTAAAGGCAGTAGTAAGGAAAACATTCTTTTTTTCTTCTAACTGTACAGCATCAGGATAATTTTTTACCGTAAAAGCAACGATGTTTTCTTCTGCAAGATCAGAAATAAGCTCTCTTGTGGTGGTACGTAAAGAGTTTGCTCTTAATACGGTAGGAGCCTGCTCGTTTAAAGCTCTCATTTCTTTTTCCCAGCCCGGACCTAATTCTCTTTCCAATGTTTCAGCAAGCCATTCAGGAATAGAATGCTCGATTGATTTGGTAGGAACAGTACCTTTTTTAAGTTTGGTAAGGATGTCGGCAATTTTTATTCCGTCGAATTCCTCAAATTTTTTATAATTGGTTTTACTCCAAAGCAGATAAGCGATGATCAGTTTATAGATATTGTCAGGTTTTACGCTTTCACCCATATAATATTCCAGACGTCTTTTCCAACGGATGATATCGTAAAAAATCCCAGAAACAACGGCTCTGTCTTGGCTTCCCCACTTTCTGTGAGCTTTTAAAAGTCTTTCGATTACTTTATCGGCGTATTTGTTTTTCTCGAAAAATGTCTCTTGTAAAGCATCGTGAATTCCGATCGCCAAGTTTCTGTGAATAAGTTCCATAATTGCTATATGCTGTTTTGAATCTGCAAAAATACGAATTATAGTTGAGAGTTGATGTTGTGAAATACATTGTCAGTATCTGTGTCATCAGATTCGGGTTGGAAAGAATGTGAGTTTTGTAATTGCAGGGGCAGATTCGATGGTGTTGATCATGGTATCCAAATATAGGCATTGGTTTACAATTTTCATAGAAATACCTGATATATGGCATCTGATATCTGGTGTCCACAATTTCTACCTTCTTAAAAAAACTTTACCTTTGCAAAAATTAAAAATATGAGTGATCCTGTACTTTGTCCAAAATGCAGCTCAGAATTTACGTATCCGAGCGATAATATGATGGTGTGTTCCCAGTGTTTCTATGAATGGAATCCTGAAGAAGTATCTGCTGAAACTGCCAATGCGGGAAAGATATTAGATTCCAATGGAAATGAACTTCAGGATGGAGATTCTGTAGTAGTGGTTAAAGATTTACCTGTAAAAGGGGCTCCCAAACCGGTAAAAGCCGGAACTAAAGTGAAAAATATCCGCTTAAGACCTGACAGCGATCATAATATCGACTGCAAAATTGATGGATTTGGTTCAATGGCATTGAAATCCGAATTTGTGAAGAAAGCTTAACATCACAATATACAATTATACAAAATGCGTCCGTAAGGTGCATTTTTTTGTGCTTAAAAATGAAATTATTAGGCATAAAAAAAGGAAAGAATTGGACAGTGTAATCTTTCATAAACTTAATTGCAGGGCGCTGCTAATGTCCGTCTAATGGCAGAAAGAGAATTAACCAAAAATTTCCTTATGCTGTGGATACACAAATGTAAGAAAACTATAACAATTGATATCGTTACTATTGAAAATTTTATCAAAAATTTAACAATAACTATAAGAATGCCTGTTGGTTACAGTGTCTGTCGCAATACGGAATTCTTTCTTTAAAGTCTATTCAAAAGAAATGGTAACAGGATCCTGTAATTTTTTGTCGCTGTACAGAATAATTTCTTTGTTCAGAGCTTTAATTTTATTCCAAAAATGATTTCCTGCAAATCTGCTTTCCAGAACTTCTGCATCAAATCCGTTGGAAGCCATTTTTATTTCATGAGGATAATAGCAGGATTTATTAATTTTAAAATCTGTCATTTCACTTTCACTGAAAATATTAACTTCTCCAAAAAGTTTGGCTACATAAGCATTGTAAGGAGCTTTATAGGTTTCTTCAGGGCTGTCATTCTGAATCAGTCTTCCGTCTTTAAGAATGATCACCTGATCCAGCCATGGCATGATATCATGAAGTTCATGCGTCGAGATAATCAACGATATATGATGCTGTTTTACATATCTGAAGAGTCTTTCACGAAGCTCAATTTTTCGCGGAAAATCCAGATTACTGAACGGTTCATCCAAGATAAGAAGTTTGGGAAGTACGGAAAGGGCTCTTGCAATGGCCACTCTCTGCTGCTGCCCGCCGCTTAAATTTTTAGGAAGAACATCCGCAAATTCCTGAAGACCTACGATTTCAAGCAGTTCTGTTACGGTTTCTTTCTTTTGGGCTAAATTGATATTTGAAATAAATTTCCCTACGTTTTCAGCTACGGTAGCATAAGGCATCAGATCAAAATTTTGAGCTACAAATTTCATGGCTGCTTCCCCTGGAACAAGATTTCCCTTTGGTCCTAAAAGTTTTGTACCGTCGAAGATAATTTCTCCGCTTTCCCAGTCTAAAAGTCCATAAATCAAATTTAATAACGTAGATTTTCCACAGCCGCTTTCTCCCGCCAATGCGATGATTTTTCCTTCTTCAAGCCTGAGATTCAGGTTCTGAAAGAGCGGTTTGTCCTGGGTATGTGAGAAATATAGGTTGTTTAATTCTAAAAGCATAATACAAATGTAAGGTTTTTATGAAAAAATATTTTTTTTTATTATATTAGCAGTTGTAATAAAAATATACCAAAAATGATAAAAAAACTGTTTTCATTAGTTATTCCTGCTTTTTTTGCCGCGGCTGTAGTGGTTTCTTGTAAAAAAGACAAACCTCTGACGAGCGAAAGCAATGAAGTGTCAACGACCAAAGATGGCAGCCAGTATACATTGGATACTTTGAACAGTAAAGTGGAATGGAAAGGATATAAAGTATTCAAATCAGAAAGTACAAGTCATTTTGGAACGATCAAGTTTGAAAGTGGAGACGTTACCGTAAAAGACGGAAAGCTGGAGAGTGGAAAGTTTGTTGCGGATATGAATTCTTTAACTTCTGTTGACCTTAAAGATGATGCAGAACAGTTAGCAAAACTCAACGGGCACCTTAAAAGTGGTGATTTCTTTGAAGTAGAGAAATTTCCTACCGCTTCGTTTGAGATTACGAAAGTTGCTCCTGCTGCAGGAGGGGATTACAATACTCTTTTAGATGGGAATTTAACCATCAAAGGAATTACAAAACCTGTTCAGTTTAAAGCCAATGTTTCTGTAAAAGATGGTGTGGTGAGTGTGGCTACTGAACCGAAAGATATTAAAAGGGAAGAGTTTGGGGTGAAATTCCAGGCTCCGGCGGAAAACGGTGTTCTTAAAGATGAGGTAACTCTTCAAATCAACGTTAAAGCTTTAGAAAAGAAATAATTTTTTTATTTAAGTGAAATAAGTGATTGAAGTCTGCCCCCGAAAAGAGGCAGATTTTTTTATGACAAATTAATTATTAAACTTAAAAACCGTATTTTTGCAAAACATTTTTGAAAGGGTAAAAATAATGATAGAAAAGATAGAAGAGCTACTGGTTGAAGTAAACGGCTTCAATGCTACATCTAAAGAGGAGATAGAGAGCTTCCGAATTAAGTACAACGGTAAAAAAGGAGTACTGAATGATTTTTACGAAACATTAAAAGACGTTCCTAATGATCAGAAAAAAGAATTCGGACAGAAGATTAATTCTTTGAAGCAGGCTGTTGCTATAAAATTGGAAGATTTTAAAAATACTTCCGAATCTTCTCTTGTTACCGAAAAAGAGGATCTTACAAGACCTGCGTTTCCACTGGATCTGGGATCAAGGCATCCGATCAATCTGGTGAAAAACAGAATTATAGAAATTTTTAAATCTATCGGATTTGCTGTAGCCGATGGACCGGAAATAGAAGACGACTGGCACAACTTTACGGCCCTTAATCTACCTGAGTACCATCCGGCAAGAGATATGCAGGATACTTTCTTCATTGAGCAAAACCCTGATATTCTTTTAAGAACGCATACTTCTTCGGTACAAATCCGTTATATGGAAGAAAATCAGCCGCCGATAAGAATTTTATCTCCGGGAAGAGTATTCAGAAATGAAGCGGTATCTTCACGTTCACACTGTATTTTCCATCAGATTGAAGGATTATATATTGATGAGAATGTAAGTTTTGCCGATTTGAAACAAACGATCCAGTTCTTTACTACTGAACTTTTCGGAAAATCTAAAATCAGAATGAGACCTTCTTACTTCCCGTTCACTGAGCCAAGTGCTGAGATCGATGTATATTGGGGATTAAACTCTGAAACAGATTACAGAATCACGAAAGGAACAGGATGGCTGGAAATCATGGGTTGTGGAATGGTAGACCCTGCCGTTCTGAAAAATGTGAATATCGACGCTGAGAAATATTCAGGATATGCCTTCGGAATGGGTATTGAAAGAATTGTAATGCTTCTTTATCAAATGAGTGATATCAGAATGTTCTTTGAAAATGATATCCGAACGTTAGAACAGTTTAAAACTTTATAATACAATCAAACCTCCGAAATTTCGGAGGTTTTTTACTTTCAGGTACTGACCTTAGAAACAAAACGTACCTAAAAGCTGATTGTTCTTATGGTTATTTTTTGAGATTCTGTCATTGAAGAATTTAGTTTTCGTCTGTAGGTTATCGTACTTATAGGACAGTTCAATAGTACAATCTATTACATAACACGAAAAAATGTCTGCAATACGCTTGCAGACATTTCTTTTATATAAAAACTAACTATTATGTGCTTAATTGGTAAACTTTAAAGGGTATTTTATGTTTTTAACATCATCAATACTTGCTTTTAGAGAACCCACTGCCAACTCTGCTTTCAACAGCATCGGAACATGATTGGCATCATTGGAAACCCACATGGTTACCCCTTCTTTTTCTTTGAAAACCCTTCCACTTTTTACAGATGGAATAATTTTCAGACAGTTGATGGTACCGAATTTTGTTTTTAAATCTTCCGTACCGATCACTTTCAGCTGAAAAGGAAACATTTCATCATCGATCCATACATTCATATTGATGACGGTTCCTACTCTAAGTTCGGCTGAACTTTTACTTCTTAAAAAATAAAAGCAAGAAAGCATATCCTGAATTCCTCTTACCGATTTGATGACCTTAGATCCGTTGGCCGGTGTTTTTTTATCGGTTAATATCAAAGTATTATTGTCATGGTTGAAAACCGTTTCAAAATGCTGGCGGTAACTTCCTTCACGCACATTTCTCACATAGAAGCTCGGTAAACCTGTTTCTATGTTAATAAAGCTTTCATACAGGTCTTCCACTTTAAAGAATGCTTTTACGGCGCCGGTAGTTTGTCCGGTACCTTTTACATACAGATGAGGAACTCCTTTGTAATTGGTTTTTTTTGTGGTGAGATTGGCGGTCCCGGCATTCAGTATACCATAATGGATTCTTAAGGTAATTGATTCGCCGTCAGCGATATTATCAATCTGAGCAGAACCTAGAAAAAATAAAAATACTGCAATAAAATTTAAAACTTTTTTCATAATAAAAGGGCTACAAAAAGACTGCCAAATTTAATATCTTCAATTATTTGCTGAGATTTGATAAATCTCAGGTTTTTATTTAGACTCAATTAAATATGCTTCGCATTAAAATTACTAAATTTGCGGCTACATGTATAATTAAATTATCTTTCTATTATGATAACTACTGATATATTAATCATAGGGGCAGGACCTACGGGACTTTTTGCAGTTTTTGAAGCAGGTCTATTAAAAATGAAGTGTCACATTATTGATGCACTTCCTCAACCGGGAGGTCAATTGGCTGAGCTTTATCCTAAAAAACCTATTTTCGATATTCCGGGTTATCCTTCAGTAAATGCCGGAGATCTGGTAGATAATTTAATGGAGCAGATCAAACAGTTTCAGCCAGGATTTACGTTGGGAGAAACGGCTGTTTCTTACACGAAAGTAGATGATGAATGGTTTGAAGTGGTTACGAATAAGGGAACAGTGCACAGAGCAAAGGCAATTGCCATCGCAGGAGGGCTGGGAACTTTCGAACCTAGAAAACCGGCTATAGAAAATGTGGCTGATTATGAAGAAAAAGGACTGGAATATTTCATCAAAGAACCTGAACATTTCAGAAATAAAAAAGTAATCATTGCCGGAGGTGGTGATTCTGCATTGGACTGGAGTATTTTCTTATCCAATGTAGCGAGTGAAGTAACTTTGATCCACAGAAGAAATGAATTCAGAGGGGCTTTGGATTCTGTTGAAAAAGTACAGGACCTTAAAAATCAGGGTAAAATCAAACTGATCACTCCAGCTGAAGTTACTGCGATTAAAGGTGATGGTAAAGTGGAGGCGATTACTGTGGTGAAAGATGGTGAAGAAGCCCAGGATATTGAAACTGATTATTTCATTCCGCTTTTCGGACTGACTCCAAAATTAGGAGAAATTGCCAACTGGGGATTGAATATTGAAAAAAACGCTATCGTTGTGAATAACGCTTTGGATTACCAGACGAATATCGAAGGAATCTATGCGATCGGAGATATCAACACGTATCCAGGAAAATTAAAGCTGATCTTATGTGGTTTCCATGAAGCTACTTTAATGTGTCAGAGTGTCTACAACCGATTAAATCCGGGAAAAAAATACGTCTTAAAATATACCACCGTAAGTGGAGTAGATGGTTTCGACGGAAGCCGAAAAGAAGCAGAGAAGGCTGTTGTGAAAAAAATTGACTAATTTTGCAAAATTATGTCAGATATTAATATTAAAATCACCGATAGAGACGGTGTAGCTCACGATATTGTAGCACCAACGGATATGTCCATGAACTTAATGGAGATCATCCGTTCTTATGAATTAGCAGAAGAGGGAACTATCGGAGTTTGCGGCGGGATGGCGATGTGTGCCTCATGTCAGGTGTATGTGATCAATGATCCGGGACTTGTAGAAATGGGTGATGAAGAAGATGCCATGCTTGCTGAGGCATTCCATGTTAAAGAAAACAGCCGATTGGGATGCCAGCTGCATATCGTAGAAGAAATGGAAGGACTGGAAGTGGAGATTGCTCCTTATCCTTAGAATGCCTTACTCTTAAAATAAAAAACTCCTGCAAATAGCAGGAGTTTTTTTGATATCTATCGAATTATCAGCTATTGTTTTGTCAAAGTAATATTGTCAGGTAATGGCTGAGGAAATGGATTTGTATTATAATATTGACAGGATGAAGTAATGATATCCGTTGTATTCATAAATTTCCAATCTAAGGTAGAGTTAGAACTATATGTAAAACTTATAAATATATCACCTGAAATGTCACAAATATCAGGGTCTATATAAAATAATGAATACCTTTTATTTGGAATAGTAAAGAATCGTGTTCCTTCAATTTTAGTATTATTATCTAATAAGTTTGTATTATCGTAAAGTATAGTTCCTGAAGGGTTTACTACTTTAAATTTACCTACTAAAACATCTTTATAATACGGATTACTTTCCTTATGATCTAAATATTTTTTTATCCTCTTAAATGTGATAAAGAAAGTTTTATTATCCCAATTCCCTTTCCAGGTTCCTTCATAAGGAATAAGCTCATTATTTAAGTCTTGAATATATGCATTAGTAGGAACATCTGTATTCGTACTCAATGGATAGACTTGTGCACAACTAAAAAGTATCAAATGCAAAGTTATCAAAATGAATATTTTTTTCATAAAATCTTTACATTATTGTTTTATTAGAACAATTTCTTTTGGAAGTGCTGTAGGAAAAGGAGTTGTACTATAATATTGACAATCTGTCGTAATCATGTTACTGCCCTCATTGTATTTCCAATTAAGCTGTGTTTTAGAAGGATCTGTAAAATTTATAACAATATTCCCTGATGTATCACAAAGATCTTTATCTATGTAGATGAGAGAATACTTGTCTCCATATCTTCTAAAATTTACACCTACAATTTTAGTCTTATTGTCTTCTAAATTTGTATTATCAAAAATAATATTACCATTTAAGTCTGTCACTTTAAATCTTGCCACTAAATAATCTCTATAATATTTAGTTACGGCATTGTAGGTATTTAAGATTTTTTTAAAGTTTACATAGATAATTTTATTATTCCAAGTCCCTTTCCAGGTTCCTTCATATGCAGGCAGTTCATTATTGATGTCTTTTTGATATGAATTTTCAGGAAGATCTATTTCTGTAGGTCTTAGTGAATAAACCTGTTGTGCTTTAGTGTAAATAGCTACACTAAATAATATAAATAAAAATATTTTTTTCATTAAGCTCCATTTTAATTGTATTACCAGTGGATATATCTGTGCACAACTAAAAATATTGAATATAGAAGTTATTATAAATACTCTCTTACAAAATTTCATTTACTGTCTCGTTAAAAATATTGTAGTTTTATAAGGTATTGTAGGCGAAAAATTAGATGGACAAAGACCTTCTTTGATAATTTCTTGATCTGCCAACATAAATAGGCTCATTTGATTCGGTGTTTCCTGCTTTATCCTTAAATATACTGTTCCATATTCACCACATTGACTATTTCCTACAAAATACATTCTATATGCTTTAAGATCTGCTTGAAAGTTTAAGCCTATAAAATTAGTTTTAGTATCATCAGTCACGTTAAATGAAGTATACAAAGTATTCCCATTACTATCTTTTAATTGAAGCCTTCCTACCAATATATCTGTCTTTTGACCCAGATCTTCATATAAGATTTTATTCAATTTAATTTCATAAGATTTACCATTATGGTTTCCTTTCCAAACACCGATATATTGATGTAAAGAATTATTTATATCTTTTGCATAGTTGTAATCTGCACAATTGGGATTATTCAAACACTGTGCTGCTGATTCCAAAGAAATAGTTTGAGCATTGCACGCACTTATAAAAAATGTAATAATAACAATTAAATATTTCATACTTTTACTTTTTAATTAATTTGGACAATTTGTTTCATTTGTACTTTTTTTATCATCATTTAAACTTATTTCAGTATTTGTTCCGTCTGCATTCATCCGATATAAAGTAATGCCTTTGAGATTCATTTTTTCACTTAAAAACTGAAGAAATCCAAGTTCTAATTTACTTTGATTATCAATGCTTTTCTGCATAAAAATAGTATATGGAGCCCTAAATGCTGCCGCTTCCTCATCGGTGAAAGTCTTGATTTGATACTGATTTCCTGTAAATCGTATTTGATAATTCTGTATAGTAGCAATCATTCCTGCGTAAACATCATTTAAAGGTCTACCCTCATCATGAGCATTTTTAACTAAATCCATAAAATACGTGATATCTGCAGGAGATAATATTTTAATTCCTGTTCTTGTAACATCTACTTGCTGAAAATCATCATAATAAGTATAACTATCTACATGTGTATGAAGAAAGCCTTTTATATTTTTATTTTCTGGTAAATTAGGATCTGGCAAACTCAATGAATTATTTGTATTTGTTGCTGAAGCATTATCATGATAAACATACTGACCATTTACTCTCTGTGTAAAGCCTGTTTCTTTTTTTAAACCTGTATCGCTTTCCAATACGTTAATTTTACTATAAAAATCTACATTACTTCTTTGTGATTTTATTTTTCTACAAGGATCTATTTCTTCAGGTATTTCAGGATATTCATATCCATTGTTTCCATCTCCACCGCCATCCATTCCAATAGGATCAAATGTCTTTGGCGGGATGCCGGTACCACCCTGATATTCACAATTGGTAACAGATGTTGTATAAGGTACACAATCTGTTTCATTTTCAAAACATCCTATTGTCAGCCATCTTGTTGTACATACGAAAGCGGGAGTTTTAGATAATACGCCAGCTTTTGCTTCAATTACTTCATCATATTTAGTAACATTGGAATACATGGCAAGATTAAAAAATTCAACAAGGTCCTTATTATCTTTTTCATAAAAAAACACTTTATTTCCTGTTCTAACCGCCTCCATTAAAAGTACTACTTTATTATCTTTAATGATAGGTACTAGAGCATATGTTTCATTAAAATTACCAAAAGTCATGGCATAATCCCAGTTCAGTTCCCCATATCGAGTCCTTACATGTTCCAGATTGGCAACTTTCAGGAAAACCTGCTGTACTTTATTGATATACACATTATCTTCTTTCCAGAAACTCCGTGAAGCAAATTTGGCAGACATATTTTTTGAATTTTTCTGTGATTGGCTTTCAGCAGCCAGATCATCACGGACACAAGAACTCATACTGAGTATTGTTACAATCACCAGAAGCATTCTGGTAAGATGTATTTTTCTTTTCATAAGCATTTGTTTTTTGTTTTTTAAATATAATGTATTTTTCACAACCAAATGAATAATTTAATGAATGTGAAACAAGACAATTTTACAACAAATATTTTACTCACCATTGCGGGATTCCATAATTTCTAAAACTTTGTCATTGTATAGGATACAGGTGAGGTGAAATAATGTTTTTGCTTCATATTTTTCTTTGATTTGGTTTCTTTTCTTTTCTTTTTAATTGAACTTAGACTATTAGGTCTGATGTCATTTTTTTCAACTTATTTGCAATTTCAACTTGATTTAATCCTTGCTGCAGGTTCTTAATTATTCTATTGTGTTCATGTGATAAAATTATTACTCTCTTAAATGAGAACCTTACGGTTAACCTCATACAAAATATAAACTCCTGAAAAATAATTTTTCAGGAGTTTTTTTTATGAATTATATTAGATTGTTTTTTTGGAGTTTCTAGATTGGCTATATCTCATCTTTAGAAATCCATTTACCAACAGCTGGCGCTTTATAGTTTCTCATTTTTTCCAGCAGTTCATTAACAGAATCACTGATCAACAGGATTTTCTGATTCACCTGTTTTAAAAATCCTTTTTCTACCATGTTTTGAACCAACTTGATGAGGTCGTTATAAAAACCATCGATATTGAGGATTCCAATAGGTTTTTGATGAAGTCCAAGCTGTGCCCAGGTGATCATTTCGAAGAACTCTTCCAATGTTCCGTAACCACCGGGAAGAACGATGACTCCGTCACAGAGCTCATTCATTTTTGTCTTTCTTTCGTGCATCGTTTCTACTACAATAAGCTCGGTAAGCCGGGTGTGGGCAATTTCTTTAGACTGTAAAAAACGCGGCAGTACACCTATTACTTTTCCGCCTTCCTGTAATGCGCCATCTGCAACAGCTCCCATAAGCCCTACATCAGCACCTCCATATACCAATTGAATATTTTGTTGAGCCAATGTTTGTCCAAGCAATACGGCCTGATTTTTAAATATTTCGTCCGAGCCGAAGCTTGAACCGCAAAATACAGTGATACTTTTCATTGTTCATTTTTTTAGAAAAAGAATATCCAAAATCATCTGACTTTGGATATTCAATATAAAAAATTTATGCTTAATTATTATGTTTTAATCATTTCCCAAGTTCCCTTAGTTCCGAAGGAAATATATAATAATTTCTGTATAAAACTAATTCCTCCTTTGATTTTCCAGTTTCCGAGACAAGAGTTTGAAGAATTTAAAACACCGGAATATAAAATAGGATTATGTTTTTTCTTTTCATCTTCTATTTTTTTTCTGTTATTTTTAAGTAGCATGGTTTTGATTGGCATTTGTTTGACAAACTCAATATGATTACCACTTAGCTTTCCTTCAATTGTTCCTAAACCTTTGGTGCCATAATTTTCATCAATATCTTGTACTGTTCCAATAAATTTTTCACCATCAAATTCTTTAATTTCTAATATAAATTCAACTTCTTTATTGTTGAATTCAGAATTTTGATTCATGTTATATTTATATTTTCCTTTCCAAGTTCCTATCATGGCTTAAATTTTATTTCTTCGGAATATTCGCTAAAATATCTTTCAGGAAACTCCAGAATTTTTGTGCAGATGGAATATTTGCTTTTTCTTCAGGAGAGTGAGCTCCGCGAATGGTAGGACCAAAACTTACCATTTCCATGGCAGGATAATTGGCACCGATGATTCCACATTCCAGCCCTGCATGACAGGCTACTACCTGAGGTTTTTCTTTAAATTTATCAATATAGAGCTTCTCCATCAACTGAACGATTTCAGAACCCGGTTTTGGTTTCCATCCCGGATAAGAACCGCTGAATTCTACATTCATTCCTGCTAATTCAGAAACAGATTTTAATTGCTCTGATACTGAATCTTTTGAAGAATCTACGGATGATCTTGAAAGGTTAAGGATTTTTAAGTTTCCTCCTTTCAGTTCCACCCTTGCTACATTGTTTGAAGATTCTACCAGGTCTTTTACATCCGGACTCATTCTGTAAACACCGTTATGAAGAGATTTTAGAACCAGAATGATTTTTCTGGAATCTGCTTCAGAAACTGCTTTTTCAGAAGTTGTTGAGTGTTCAATATTGATTTGAAGATGAGGCTCTATTGTTGCAAATTCTTCTAAAATTTCTTTTTTCAGTCCTGATGTAACCTCTTCAATAAATTCCTGTGCGTTTCTTACCGAAACAAGGGCAACACCTTCTCTTGGAATGGCATTTCTCAAGCCACCGCCATCGATAGAAATCAGCTGGATATTTTCTTTTGCCAATCCTTTGTATAAAAGTCTTCCTATGATTATGTTGGCATTTCCAAACCCTTTATGGATATCCATTCCGGAGTGACCGCCCTGCAAACCTTTTACTTCAATTCTTACAATCTGTCCTTTTGAAGCTTCTGTTTGATAGTCCTGTGTAACGGTTACGTCAATTCCTCCTGCACAACCGATGTCGATTTCATCATCTTCTTCCGTATCAAGATTTAATAAAATCTCACCAGTTAACTGTCCTGGCTGCAAACCTATGGCTCCGGTCATACCCGTTTCTTCATCAATCGTAAATAATGCTTCCAAATCAGGATGTGGAATGTCTGAACTTTCAAGAATAGACATGATGGTAGCAACTCCCAAACCGTTGTCGGCTCCCAGTGTTGTTCCTTTTGCCTTTACCCAATCGCCATCGATCTCCATTTTGATACCTTCCGTTTCAAAATCAAAAGTAACGTCATTGTTTTTTTGGCAAACCATATCCAGGTGAGACTGCAGAACGATTGATTTGCGGTCTTCCATTCCTGCAGTGGCAGGTTTTTTAATGATCACATTTCCTACACCGTCTACGATAGTTTCCAATCCTAAACTTTCACCAAATTCTTTGATGAATGCAATTACTTTTTCTTCTTTCTTTGATGGTCTTGGAACCGCATTTAATTTGGAGAAATTTTTCCAGATTATCTGTGGTTCTATGTTAGATAATTCCATGAAATTTTATTTTTATCAAAATTACGAAATAAAAAATGCTTCTGTAAATTCAGAAGCATTCTTTTTTATAGGCAGGCTATATGTTGGTACATAACAGCGGTTACTATTTTATTAACATCCGCATTCGCCGTAAATAGGAGTGGTTTCAATACTGCCATCAGGTTTTTCAATCGTCATGGTACCTTCAAACAATAAAGCTTCTTCCTTTTTTATTTTTTTACCTTTTACGGAGATTTTATAATCGCCGCTTTCTATTTCTTTGCTCAGTTCTTCATCCGCTTCCATATCGCTTGAAGAGATAAGATTCATAGCCAGTCTTTTACCATCCAGCTTCATATAAGCTGTTTTTCCCGCATCATCAGCGTAAATGTATTTTTCCGCTTCAAAATCTGCTTTGTTTTTGGCGAAATAGCATGAACATTCTTTAATTTCTTTAGGGAAAGGAAAGGGTTCGATTAAGATTTTACCTGCAGAAGCATTCACTTTCGTGGAGTCGTGAACAGTAGCCATTGAATCTTTAGATACAGCGCCTGAAACGGTTTCTTTATCTTTTTTACATGCAGTCAGCAGAAATGCTGAAAAGAAAATAATTAAGTATCTCATTGTCTGTATTGTTTTATCCTCTGGCTCTTTCTAAAAGCACCATCATCAATAAAGAAAGTACTACTAAACTCTCGTCTTCATCCGGAATGTCAATTATTCTGTCAAGCTGGAATCTTCTTCCAAAGAATGAAGGCATTTTTTTTAATTTGAAATATTCTTTTCCGTCAGCTCCGGTTACCGTGTAAGAAGGGTTCAGGAAATATCCGGTGAACATTCCTATGATGGGAATTTCTCCAACCATTCCGTCAAAAAATCTTACCCATGCACTGTCTTCTTTAATTGTGAATTTAGGTTGATCATTAGAGTCTAGGATGTCATATGATGCTTTCCAGATAGAACGCATTCCTTTTCTGGCCAGTCTTCCGTAATTTTTATTGTCGATAAGATCATTTAAAGAATAAGAAGCATTAAAATCGATCCACTGATTGGCTTTAATTCTGAAAAGCTCTTTGGATTTGCTTTCATCATTAAAAACAATGACATCTTCTTTTAGCTTAAACATTTTCTGGCGAACATAGGCTACATAATTACCGTTTTTATCGGTAATATTGAAGTCGCTGGCTAAGGTGGAGATTTTAAATTTAAAATCAAGGGGATAATTAAGGTTTTTAAGTACCATTAGTTTATTATTTTCTCAAATTAATATATTCCAAAGATAATTTATTTATTGGAATTATATCATTATTTAACCACCGTAAAATCACGGATAATCATCTTTTTGTCTTATTTTTGTAGTATGGATTATCCTAGTAAAGTTCTGGCAAAAGCGGTAGATGAAATTTCCGGATTACCGGGGATCGGCAGGAAAACTGCCTTGCGTTTAGCATTACATTTATTGAAACAGCCGAATTCCAGAGCATTGAGTCTTGGAAACTCACTGATTAACCTTGTTACAGAAATTAAGTACTGTAAAGAATGCCACAATTTTTCCGATTTTGAGGTCTGCGAAATCTGCAGTAATCATAAAAGAAATGACGAGCTGATCTGTATTGTAGAAGATGTACGCGATGTAATTGCCGTAGAAAATACAGGGAAGTATACAGGAAAATATCTGATCTTAGGTGGAAAAATCTCTCCGATGGAAGGCATAGGTCCCAATCAGCTTAATATTCCGAGTATAGAAAAAAAGCTGAATGAAGGAAAAGTGAAAGAATTTATTTTTGCGCTGAGTGCCACGATGGAAGGAGATACGACAGCCTATTATATTTATAAGAAATTTAAAAATCTCGATGTGAGTTTTTCAAGCATTGCAAGAGGAATCTCAGTGGGAGACGAACTTGAATATGCGGATGAAATTTCTTTAGGAAGATCAATCATCAACAGGCTTCCGTATAACGAAAAGGATTAAATTGAACAAGAATAACCATGAAGCTGTCCATCATTATCGTTAATTATAACGTCACGCAATTGCTTAACAATTGTCTACTTTCTATTCAGAAATATGTAGAAGTAGACCATGAGGTCATTATTATTGATAATGCCTCGCCAGACAGTTCGTGGAAAAATCTTATCACCAAGTTTCCTGAATTTCATTTTATAGCATCTCCAGCGAATGAGGGTTTTGCAAAAGCCAATAATAAAGCCATTACAACAGCAAAAGGAGAGTATCTTTTGTTGTTAAATCCTGATACAGAGTTGGAAGGGGATTATATGAAAGATATATTGGACTTTACGGATGCAAAAGAAAGTTTCGGATGTCTGGGCGTAAGGATGCATGATGCAAAGGGAAATTTCCTGCCGGAAAGCAAGCGTTCGGTTCCTGATATGTTCAATTCTTTTGAAAAGCTATTTACGAACTTTAAAAAGAATAATTCAAAATCCTATTATAGAAATGATATTGGGGAATACGAAACAACATCAATTGATGTGGTTACCGGAGCATTTTTATTGATAAAGAAAGAGGTTTACGAAAAAACAGGCGGCCTGGATGAAACCTACTTTATGTATGGTGAAGATATCGACATCTGTTATACTTTGCTGAAAAAAGGATATAAAAACTATTATTACGGAAAAGCTTCCATTCTGCATCATAAAGGGGAGAGTACAATAAAGGATGAGGTGTATCTGGAGCGGTTCTACGGTGCCATGCAGGTCTTCATTAATAAATATTACAGGGATGCTAAACCGGTGCAGTATTCGTTTTTGAAAGCAGGGCTAAACTTAAGGCATAAAATCGAGAAGATTAAACTTAAATAGAAAATAAAAAAGCAGTTCAATTTGAACTGCTTTTATTTTGTATGTAATGAGCTATTTGCTTATTTAGCGGGAGCCGTTGCCGGTGCCTGAGCTGGTGTAGAAGAAGCAGGAGCAGATTGCTGTGCCGGAGCTTCTTTCTTAACGGGTTGTTTTGCAGCAGCTACTTGTGAAGGCTTACCTGTAATCACAACGCTTAAAAGGATAAGAACAATGATTGTTCCGCCTAGAGTCCATGTAGATTTTTCCATGAAATCATTTGTTCTCTGTACTCCAAACTGTGCAGGTGAAGCACCTCCGAAAGTACTTGATAGGCCACCTCCTTTCGGGTTTTGAGCCATAACAACAATTACCAGTAAAACACTAGCAATCATAATAAGAACCATCAATAGTATAAATATAGTATCCATTAATTTTGATATCTTTTTGAATGGGCAAATTTAATCTTTTTTTATCGAATGACAAAAAAAAGCCCGTAAATATTACTAAAAATAAAAAACGGCAGCATTTGCTACCGTTTTTCTATCTATTAAGGTGCTCTTATTTGAAATCAGAATCTTTAGCCTGGTTTACCACATAAGATTTTACTGCAAGGTTGATATCCATTCCACCCATATTCTGGATGATCGTGAATGGTAATTTTACCCCTGATACCTCTTTGTAATCGGCATAGCTTGTAGGAACTGAACCTTGCTCACCGCCTTTTACTTCACCGGTTTTTAAGCCTGTTTTTACACTATAGTAGTAGGTGTCTTTTGCTCCTTTTACCACGTAAGAATCTTCATTGTTATATTTTTCGATTCCGGCTAATTTGTATTCCGCTGATTTAGCAAAAGTTAATTCCGGGAAAAGTTCAGGATCAGACATTTCAGCTTTCTGCTTGTCATTAAGAGGAACTTTCTGTCCTTGTGCTTCTACATATCCGCTTTTACCGTCGAAGATGATTTTTTGAACGGTGTTACCCATCATTTTCATTTCCATAGCCATTTTTCCACCTTTAGCCTGGATTAACTTCATGGTCATATCCATTCCCTGTACTTTCGTAGTAGCATCGGTAGCAATAGAAGTTACTTTCTGTACCGCGGCCAATCCTCCGATTGCGTTGATGTATTTATCTGCAACAGATCCTAAAGTAACACTGGCGTCCACTTTTTGGGCAGCAGCTTTAGCTACAGGATTGGCATCTTTATCAAAATACTTTACTGGGTAGCCTAATTTTTCCAGACCTTCAGAAATATCAGATGCTTTACCGGCAATGAAAATTCTGCTTTGGTTAGGAAGGATCGTAGCTTTTACAGCATTGGTAATATCTACAGTCGTTACTTTATCGATAGATTTCAGGTAATTCGTATAGAAATCAGAAGGAAGGTCCTGAACTTTTTGATTTAAAGCAAATCTTGCAATTGTTTCTGGTTTTTCTAAAGACATAATGAAAGATCCTTTCAATTTAGCTTTAGCATTTTCCAGTTCTTCAGGTTTTACCGTAGAGATAGCGTTAAGTTCATTCATGAATTCTTTAACTGCTTTATCTGTTACTTCGTTTCTTACACTTGATTCAGCAGAGAATTCCGGAGAATACTTGCTTGCTGTCATACTTGAGTAAGCACCATACGTAAATCCGTTCTTTTCACGAAGGTTCATGAAAAGTCTTGCTTCACCACCGCCACCTAGAATGTAGTTGGCCATTGTTGCAGCGAAGTAGTTCGGATCTTTCATTTTCAGGTTGTTCAGGTTGCTTACTGAAACCACAGACTGTACAGCGGAAGGAACGTCAACTACATTAATCTCTGTTTTTGCTACATTAGAAGCAGGTTCCAGAGGAGCAAAAGTGGTATTGGCTTTTTTCCAGCTGCTGAATGCTTTTTCAACCATAGGTTTTACCTGATCGAATTTCACATCTCCCACAATTACTAAATACGCATTGTCCGGAGCGTAATATTTTTTGTACACGTTCTGTACGTCTGCCAATTGAATTTTACCGATAGATTCAACGGTTTCGAATTCTCCTCTTGAAGTATTTTTCCCATACATCAAAGCATTGGAAACTCTTGCTGCAATAGATGAAGCATTCTTCTCATCAGATTTTAAACCTTCAATCGTTCTTTCTTTAGAATTTTGAATTTCTTCAGCAGAGAATTTTGGATTCACGATAGCATCAGCCATTAATCCTAATACTTCAGGGAAATATTTAGATAGTGAGCTTGCAGAAGCACCTCCGGAAGAGAAATTTAAGTTAGCTCCTAAAAAGTCTACCTTTTTATTGAACTCATCCTTGCTCATATTGGTAGTTCCGTTTTCAAGCTGTTCTGCCATGATTTCGCTTACCCCTGTGATATTTCCTTCATAGTAAGGAGGTCTGTCCATAGAAAGGCTTGCGCTTACTCTTGGAAGTTTGTTGTTTTCCACAACCATTACTGTAAGACCGTTGCTCAGTTGGAAAGTCTTTGGTTTCGCAATGTTGATCGCTGGAGTAGGCCCCGGCTTAGGCATTGCATTAAGGTCTATTTTTTGTGCTGAAAGCATTCCTGCGAATAAAAATGCTACCGCCATATATGTTAATTGCTTTTTCATTTGTAAAAAATTGTTTTTTAATCCTGTTTTAAATCATTGATAATATGTAAGATTGACCGACTGTACGTCTTATATCTTGAATATTATATCTGTATCTATTTGGGGATTATTTCTTTTCAGGAACGTAATTAATGATTATTCTTTGGTTAGAATTCAAATACTTCTTAGCCGCATTCTGCAGATCTTGTCTGGTGATAGATCTGTAAATGTCAATTTCTTTATTGATAAGGTTGGTATTTCCCATCAATACGTGGTTGGTTGCCAATGAAGCGGCAATTCCCTGAATGCTTGAATTTTGATTTACAAACTGGTTTTCAAACTGGTTCTGAAGTTTCTGATAATCTTCCTCAGAAATTAAAGTCGTCTGAAGCTTTTTGATTTCAGCATCGATGTCAGCCTGCAGCGTTTGCTTGGTAGTCTGCCCCATTGGGATTGCAAAGAATGCGAAAATACTGTAATCTTCAAGACCTTGGTTGAAAGCAGCTACCTGAAGCGCTTTTTTCTCCTGATCTACTAATTTTTTGTATAAAACTGAAGATTTACCGCTGCTTAAATACGAAGAAAGCATATCAAGGATGTAGGCATCTTTCTCTTTGTTTGCAGGGGTTCTGTACGCGAAAACATAAGCCGGAAGCTGGATGTTCGGGTCAGTTGCTGTTACTTCTTTTTCCTGAGTGATAGGAGCGTCTTTAGGATAGTCTTTAGGGTAAAGAGTTCCTTTAGGGATTCCTCCGTAATAGTCTTCGATCCATTTTTTAGTTTCTCCAATTTTAATATCTCCAGCCACTACCAGCGTAGCGTTGTTTGGAACATAGTATTTTTTATAGAATGCCTGGAATTCTTCTAATTTAGCAGAATTTAAATCATCCATAGAACCAATTGTCGGCCAGTTGTATGGGTGGTTGGTAAACAGGTTTTTCTGAATGGTTGGGAAAAGATTTCCGTAAGGCTGATTGTCCATTCTTAATCTTTTCTCTTCTTTCACTACCTCTCTCTGGGTATCTACTCCAATCTGGTTAATCACGGCATGACGCATTCTTTCAGCTTCCATCCAAAGACCTAACTGTTCGTTGTTAGACGGGAAAGTTTCATAGTAATACGTTCTGTCATTTGTTGTATTGGCATTGTTTTGTCCTCCGTTTGAAGAAACAATTTTAAACCAGTCGCCTCTTTTGATATTTGGGGTACCCTCGAATAAAAGGTGCTCGAAAAAGTGTGCAAAACCCGTTCTCCCTTTTACTTCATCTTTAGCACCTACGTGGTACATTACACCCGTTGTAACTACCGGTGCAGAATTGTCTTGATGAAGAATTACGTGAAGACCGTTTGGAAGGTCGTACTCTTCGAATTTAATTTGTTGCGCGTTCAGCATCATTCCGAAGAAAGCCACAGCAGCAACAGAAAGAAGTCGTTTTTTCATAAAAGTAGAAATTGTTTTAGAAATAAGTCCTCAAAATATTCTAATTGTTACAATAATGTGAATATTTTTTTAATGATTTTTGTCCGCGGAAAATAATTCTTAAAACCTAATAGCAAATGCTTGTGTACCACCTTTTTGTTCTTGCGGTTATTAAGAATAATCATCCATGAAATTAAAGTGAACAATCATTGTTCAAAAGCTGTCAGTAAAGAAAGATTGTAGGTAATTATCTGGCGAGAAAAATTTAAAAGGAGAGATCCATTAATTATTATCGAAACACAAAAACGGTCAGTAACAGATGCATTAATTTTTATAAATGAATTCATAATTTGAATTCTCCTTTTAATACATTAATTTTGTATTCCCAAATTTTTTTTGCCGTATGGATTATCTGAAAGGACTCAATGAACCACAACATGAAGCTGTTACTACGATACAAGGCCCTTTGATGGTACTTGCCGGTGCCGGTTCCGGAAAAACGCGTGTGCTTACCATGCGTATCGCTCACCTGATCCATAATGGAATAGACCCATTCAACATTCTGGCGCTTACCTTTACCAATAAAGCGGCCCGTGAAATGAAAGACCGTATCGCAAAAGTGGTAGGGATGAGCAATGCAAGAAGCCTTTGGATGGGAACCTTTCACTCTGTTTTTGCAAGAATTCTGAGAAGTGAAGCCCATCTTCTGGGATATCCTTCCAATTTTACGATCTATGACCAGCAGGATGCCCTGAATGTCATCAGAAAAGTATTGAAAGACATGAATATCGATGCTGATCTTTATAAACCTAAAAAAGTTCAGTCAAGAATTTCCACCTATAAAAACAACCTGATTACGGTAAAAGCGTATTTCAACAACCCGGAATTGATTGAAGCAGATGAAAAAGCCAACATGAAATTCATCGGGCAGATCTATCAGAAATATGTAGATGCCTGCTACAGAAACGGAGCCATGGATTTTGATGATCTGTTGTTAAAAACCAATGAATTACTGACCCGTTTTCCTGAAGTGTTAGCAAAATATCAGGACCGTTTCAGATATATCATGGTGGATGAGTACCAGGATACCAACCATTCTCAGTACCTGATTGTAAAAGCGCTGTCTTCAAAATTTGAAAATATCTGCGTGGTGGGAGACGATGCACAGTCGATTTATTCCTTCCGTGGAGCGAATATTTACAATATCCTTAACTTCAAAAAAGATTATCCTGATGCCGTTACGGTTTCTCTGGAGCAGAATTACCGTTCTACCCAGAATATAGTGAATGCTGCGAATGTTGTGATTGCTAAAAACTTACAGCAGTTCAAGAAAAATGTATTCAGTGATAATGAAGAAGGCGATAAAATTAAAGTATACCGATCACTTTCCGATGCTGATGAAGCCAACTTCGTTGCCGGAAATATCTGGGAACTCAGAAACCGCGACCAGAGAAAATACAGCGATTTCGCTATTTTATACAGAACCAACTCTCAAACGCGTGCCTTTGAAGAGGCTTTAAGACGTAAAAATATTCCTTACAAAGTATACGGCGGACTTTCTTTCTACCAAAGGAAAGAAGTAAAAGATCTTGTCGGCTATCTGCGTCTTCTGATCAATGAAAATGACTCGGAAGCGCTGATGAGAATCATCAATTATCCTACAAGAGGAATTGGGGAGACTACCCAGAATAAACTGATTGTTTTTGCAGATGCCCAAAACGTTTCTGTTTCCAAAGTTTTGGATAATCTTCCGATGTATGCCCCTCAGTTAGGGTTCAATAATGGAGTTCTTAATAAACTGAATGATTTCTGGTCCATGATCAAAGCATTTCAGGTCTTATTAAAAACTGAAACCGCTTATGATGTGGCTATGGAAGTGGCTAAACGAAGCGGTTTGATTAAGTTTCTGAAAGATGATCAGACTCCCGAAGGGATTTCCCGTGTGGAAAACATTCAGGAATTAATGAACTCGATGCAGGGATTCATTGAAGAACAGATTCAGCAGGAAGATGGAGATCCAAGTCTATCCAATTTCCTTGAAAATATAGCCCTTTCTGCAGATACCCAGAATAAAGATGATGAAGAAGATATGGTTTCTCTGATGACCATTCACCTTTCCAAAGGACTGGAGTTCCCGGTGGTTCACCTGGTAGGTCTTGAGGAAAATCTGTTCCCGAGCTTTATGAGTTCTGCCACCAGAGAAGATCTTGAAGAAGAAAGACGTCTGTTTTATGTTGCTTTAACAAGAGCTGAAAAACAAGCGTTCTTTTCCTATGCTGTTTCCCGTTTTCAATGGGGTAAAATTACCGATGCCGAACCTTCAAGATTCCTTAGTGAAGTTGATGAGCAATATATAGAATTCGTTAATCCGGTGATGGAAAAAAGATTTATCAATAATTCAGGCGTTAAATCCAATATTTTTGATGAATATCCTACCGAGGCCAGAAGTTTCAGAAAAGTGGAAAAGAAAACCATTGAAAAGACCGAAAGCTCAAAACCTATTGCCGAACCGAGAAAACTGAAACCGGTAAGTACTGCGAAAATTATTAACCCAAGCGGATCTTCTTCTCAGGATATTGAAGTGGGAGATAAAGTAAGACACGATCGTTTCGGGGTTGGACAGGTTACTTTCTTAGACGGTACGGATCCACAGAATATAAAAGCAAAAGTGATATTCATGCATGAAGGCGAAAAGAATCTCATCCTGAAATATGCTAAGCTGACAAAAATTTAATTAAAGTGAAATTTTAACTTTAATACAGATCAAATAATTAGAAACGGATTCACACGAATCCGTTTTTTTTTGTGATGTATATTAACAGATCAGGGTCCGTTTTAGGATCTATTATAAAAGATATGAAATAGATGATAGGGATTTTCTATCACATATTAGTCTATCTGTTTTGTAGACTTATAAATATGTTTTACATTTGCTCCTTCAAAAAAAACATAAATTATAATAAATTATTAGAAAGCTATGATAAATAGAAAGACTTTTTTTTCCGCATCTGTTTTATTTTTTCTGGGATCTTATGCCTACGGACAAGAGAAACAAGAGAAAAAGGATACGGTGAAATCTACTAATGTGGAGGAAGTGGTGATTTTAGGATCAAGAAGCGGAGCGAGATCAAAAGTAGACAGTCCGGTTCCTGTAGATGTGTTCAATATCAAAGAATCTTCCGTTGTTTTGCCGCAATCTACGATCGGGCAGATTCTGAATGCCATTGCGCCGTCTTTTACTTCTACCATTCAGACTAATTCGGATGGAACAGACCACCTGGATCCTGCTCAGTTAAGAGGTCTTGGTCCGGATCAGGTATTGGTGTTGGTGAATGGAAAAAGAAGACATACCTCAGCATTAGTGAATGTAAACGGAACACCCGGAAGAGGAACGGTAGGAACAGATCTTAACTCGATTCCTTCTTTTGCTTTAACCCGGATTGAAGTACTTCGTGATGGTGCTTCGGCCCAGTACGGTTCAGACGCCATTGCCGGAGTGATTAACCTTGAATTAAAAAGAGATACCGGAAAACTGACCGGACAGTTGAGCTACGGTGGAAATCTAACGCCTACAGCCAATGACCATACCGGAGATTTTGATGGACAAAATATTCAGGTTGACCTTAATTACGGAAATAAAATAGGAAAGAAAGGCGGTTTTTATAATATCACCTGGTCTTCACAATTCAGAAATCCTACTTACAGAGCAGGAACAGAAAGCGGAGCCATTTACAATGCCTATAACGCGATTGAGAAGAGAGCGTTAAATGATGGAGTGAATCTTTCATCACTGTTTAACAATATCGGAAATACACCCAATTCCCAGCAGATCGTTAACTATATTCATCAGTATGCCCAAAATGTAAATTATTTTTCTCCTACGTTACAAGGTCAGATTCAGGGAGCGAACACCATTAGCGCGCTTCAGGGAATTTTAGGAGCAAATGTAACGGACCAGGAACTGGCATACAGAGGTTTGAACAGAAAAGATTTTAACATGCAGGTGGGACAGTCTAAACTGAATAATCACCAGCTTTTTGCCAATATTGAAGTTCCTCTGAATGACGACTGGAAGGTTTATACTTTTGGTGGCTATAGCTTCAGACACGGAACTTCGGGAGGTTTTTACAGAAGGCCTAACCAAAGCCGAACATTTACAGGATTGTATGCCGATGGTTATCTGCCACAGATCGGAACGGATATCCAGGATCTTTCGCTTTCAGCGGGAATTAAAGGAAATTGGAATGGCTGGAATGTGGATTTAAGTAATACGTTCGGACAGAATTCTTTTACCTATACTATTCAGAATACCGGAAATACTTCTTTAAGATTTGCTTCACCGAGTGAATTTAATGCCGGAGGATTGAGGTTCTCTCAGAATACCATCAATTTGGATCTGGCTAAAAAATATGATGTATGGAGCGGGATTAATATCGCTTTCGGGGCAGAGCACCGCTATGAAAATTTTAAAATAACAGCAGGAGATGAAGCTTCGTATGCAACCTACGATGTTTCAGGAAATGTATGGACAGGAAATTCTCAGCGTCCAACAGATTTCTTTGGAAATGCACTTCCGGGTGGCTCGCAGGTATTCAGTGGATTTACACCGGCAAATGCAGTGGATAGAAACAGACAGTCAGTAGCGGGATATGCAGATTTTGAATTTAATTTTACCGATTGGTTGTTGGTGGATGCGGCAGCGAGATATGAAAATTATTCAGATTTCGGGTCTACATTTAATTATAAGCTGGCTTCAAGAATTAAAGTTGATAAGAATCTGAATTTCAGACTGGCAGGTTCTACAGGGTTTAGAGCGCCTTCCATCCATCAGATTTACTATAATGTGACGTCCACTTTATTTACCAATGGTCAGCTGTTGGACGTGGGAACTTTCAGTAATGATTCCGAGATCGCAGGACTTTTGCAAATGCCAAAATTAAAACAGGAAACTTCGCAATCGGCAAGTGTAGGATTTACCTATAAAATTCCTTCTGTCAATCTAACCTTTACAGCAGATGGATATTTTACTAAAATTAAAAACAGAATCATCCTTACCGACCAGTTTTTGAGAGCAGATGTCCCTGTTGCTGCACAGATAGCTTATGATAAAGCACAAGTGAATGCAGCTCAATTCTTCACCAATGCCATCGATACGGAAACCAAAGGATTGGATATCGTTATTTCGCACAATACAAGATTCTCCGGCTTTAAACTGGATAATAATTTTGCTGTTAATCTTAACGAGACCAGAAAAGTAGGAAATATCCATTCTTCAGGGCTGCTGCAGTCTCCGAATCTGGAGAAAATTTATTTTTCTGAAAAATCAAGAGTATATCTGGAAGAGGCCGTGCCAAGAGTAAAAGCAAGTTTATCCCATACGCTTTCCTGGAAGAGTGCAAGCTTCTATCTTAGAAATACATACTTCGGAAAAGTAACCGGTGCAGATGTCATTGATGCCAATGGCGACGGTATTATTGGCTTTAACGAACATCAGCAAATTGCAGCTAAGATCATTACAGATGTATCTTTTGCGTATCAGTTTACCAAAAATGTAGGCTTGACGGTTGGAGTAAATAACCTTTTTGATATTTATCCTACCAAAAACCTTACGGCATCTACGAATAATGACCAGTTCATCTATTCCCGTTCAACGTCTCAGTTCGGGCAGAACGGAAGATATGTGTTTTCAAGACTTAATTTCAATTTTTAAAGGTTAAATAAAGTCAGGTCTAAATGTAGCTAACTTTATACCTTCTACAGCACAGTCTTCTGTCTGTATCGATTCAATAACCCTTGAGATAACCTGCTGTTCTGCAACACAGTGTTTTCCCAGGGGTATTTTTTATGCCAGAAGCAGGGTACTTCAGAAGTGGTTATTAAGTTTCTAATGAGCTTAAAGCCTCATGTTTGGCCTGTTTCCAGAATTTTGCACTGTCAACAAGAATTCCATTCCTATCAAAAATGCCGGCTTTTTGTGGGGCAGCAACTATTTCCATGTTTTCAACTCATACGCTGCTTCCCAGAAATCATATTCCATTCGTGAAGCCATAACAAATGCTTCCGTCATTCTTTTTTGTGTTTCCGGAGTACTGTTTTCAGCGAGAGTATCACAGATGGCAATGGCCTGTTCAACGGCAACGGCAAATTCATCACCGCCATACGTGTCAATCCATTTTTGATAAGGATTATTAACCGTATTTTGATGGCTGTAAATGTAATCACCGACTTTTTTATAAATCCAAAAGCAGGGTAGGACTGCAGCGGCTGCAATTTCAACAGATTCTAGGGCTGCTGTGCTTCTTAAGAAATGAATATAATGATGGCATGCCGGCTCTAATACTCCTTTATCCGTAACTCCGAAATCCTGGAAATAAAATTCATGCAGGGCGTTTTCTACTACAATAGCATTTTCGGCAAACCTCATAAAAGCAAGGACATCCCTGATATCATGAATTTTTGCTGCAATCACGGAAAGCGTTCTTCCAAAATGTTCCAGATATAAGGAATCCTGCATCATGTAAAAACGGAATTTTTCCTGAGGAAGAGTTCCTGCTGATAATTCTTTGATAAACGGCATTTCCAGGATCGACTGATACCGTTCTTCTATAACTTGCCATGTGTATTCAGAC
Source organism: Chryseobacterium soli (assembly GCF_000737705.1). Classification (GTDB taxonomy): domain Bacteria; phylum Bacteroidota; class Bacteroidia; order Flavobacteriales; family Weeksellaceae; genus Chryseobacterium; species Chryseobacterium soli. The sequence continues at coordinate 171,938 of NZ_JPRH01000003.1, forward strand.
CATTTCATTTTTAATAAGTTTTTGAGGATTAAAAAAGTGATTTAACGGACCGTTTCCAAGTCCGGTTTGTACATCTTTTCCGCTTTCTATTGCTTGAAAAACATACTGCTGTCCAAGAGATACGGATTCATATAACGTTTTTCCCTGAGCGAGATAGGAGGCGATTGCGGAGGATAAAGTACATCCTGAACCGTGGGTATTGTTGGTGCTGAATTTCACGGTTTCAAAAGAATGGTAATTGCCCTCTTCATCATAAAATAATGAAGTGATGGTTGAAGTTTCCTGATGTCCGCCCTTGAGAAGAATACTTTTGCAGCCGAGTTTTTTAATATGCTTTCCGGCCGTGTACATATCTTCCAGGGTTTTTACGGGCATATTGGATAAAATAGCCGCTTCATCCATATTGGGAGTAATAATATCTGCAATAGGAAAGAGTTTTTCTGTAATAGCGGCAATGGTTTCCTCTTCGATCAGGCGATGTCCGCTGGTTGCTACCATCACGGGATCAAATACCAGAGGGATCTTTTTATATTTACCTAATGTCTCAACAATCGTTTCAACAAGTTGCGGAGTATGGACCATTCCGATTTTGATGGCATCAGGAACAATGTCATCCAGAATCGCTTCAATCTGATCTGCAACTGCTTCTACCGGGATAGGATATATTTTCCGTACTCCCTGTGTATTTTGTACCGGTAAAGTAGTTAATACCGATGTAGAAAAGCATCCTAAAGCGGAAGCTGTTTTAATATCTGCCTGAATTCCTGCGCCTCCGCTTCCGTCGAATCCCGCAATAGTTAATACCGATGGATATTTGTATTGTTTCATTGTACTATTTCATTTTTTAGTTCATAGGCTGCTTTTTGAGGATCTTTAGCCCCACAAATCGCAGATACGACTGCGATACAGTTAGCTCCGGCTTTGATGATCTCCCTGGCATTTTTCAAATGAATATTACCGATGGCCACCAATGGTTTATCTGTAAGTTTTTTGATGGTTCTGATGCCTTCAAGACCCCATTCTGTGACCGTATCTTTCTTTGTGTCGGTTTTAAAAACAGGACTTATTCCCAGATAGTCTGCTGCAGCGGTTTGTTCATTTTCAAGCTGAGAAAGATATTCAATAGAGTAACCAATAATCCGATCCTGCATGAAGGGTAATTTTCTCAGATCAACAGGTTTTGCATCCTTATTTCCAACGTGGATACCTGCTGCCTGTATGTGTTGAGCCACCTCAAGATTATCGTTAATAATCAGTGGGACATTATATTGATCCGTTATATCTTTCAGCTGTCTTGCTTTATGAATAAATTCTGCTTTAGAATCATTTTTTTCTCTTAACTGAATACAGTCTACACCTCCAAGAATGGCAAGCTCTGCAACTTCCAGAAAGTTTCGTCCTTTGCAGTCTGCTTCAGAAATAACAAGGTAGAGCTGGTAAGGGAAAGGCTTCACGCTCATCGTCTTTCGATTTTTAAATGGCTCATAAACTCTTCTTCAGAGATCGTATACAGTTTATCGATAAGATTAACCTGCAGACTGCCTGGGCCGTTGCTATCCTGAACAGCGATTTCGCCTGCTATTCCAATCAATGACATAGCAGCTGCTACCGCTTCAATGGTATTGTCTGTATCTCCAATAAAGGCACCGACTAATGCTGATGCAGAGCACCCAAGACCTGTTACTTTGGTCATTAAAGGATGTCCGTTTTTAAGGAAAATAGTCTGGCTGCCATCCATGATGATATCTGTTTCACCGGAAATGCAGACCATAGTATGGTATTGATTAATAAGAGTTTTTGCTGCTTCTATAGCTTCATTACTTTGTGCAGTACTGTCGACTCCTTTTGTCGCAGTTGTATTAGCCTTGGCCAGCGCAATGATTTCAGAGGCATTCCCTCTGATGACGGTAGGCTGATAGGCTAAAAGCTGACTTGCCACACGATCGCGGAACGAAGTTGCGCCGGCACCTACAGGATCCAGTACCCATGGTTTTTTTGTTGAATGGGCGGTTTCTGCCGCCATCAACATTGATTCTACCCAGTATTCATCAAGGGTACCCATATTGATGACAAGGGAATGGGCAATGCTGACCATCTCCTGAATTTCGGATTTTGCGTGGGCCATGATCGGAGAAGCTCCAGCAGCTAACAGTGCGTTAGCTGTAGTATTCATGACTACATAATTCGTGATATTGTGTACGAGAGGAGCATTTTGTTTAACAAGCTGTATGTGCTTCCAGAGTTTTTTTTCCATTGTTATTGATTAAAATAAAAATAGCTCTAGGAAAAAATCCAAAACAAAAGTCCATTGCAAAAGAATGTCTTTTTGCTTTTCCCTACGTCGGTGTAAGCCGTATCAGGTTCAAAGGGACTCTCTCAATTCTTTTTCAGAATACCCCTAAAGCAAAACAAATGTATAAAATTATCATCGTAAAACAAAACTGGCAGTATATCAATACTGCCAGTTTTAAAAGGTTTAATAATTTATTTTCGCTGTGAAACAATAAAATCCACCATCTTATTGGTAAGTTCGTCCAGATATGCTTTATCTGTCGTTCCAAAACCATGAATTCCATCTTTTACAATGATCAGAGAATTCTGTATGTTCGCTTTTGTCAATTTTTTACTGAGCTTTTTCGACTGCTGTAAGGGAACGATTTTATCTTTATCTCCCTGTAGAATCAAAGTAGGGACACCAGTTTCAGCATAAGCCACAGGGGATACCGTTTTAAAATACTGAACTACTTTTCTTTTGTCTTTTTTAATATCATACCCGGAAATTCCGTCGATGAGGTTTTCTCTTAACGTTATTATTTTCTTTGTGAAAATCAATCCAATGAAGAAAACAGGAATTTTACCGGTACGGGTGTGAAGAAGCGTATTAAGATCTGCCGGCCCGAAATTATCTACAACATAATTTACTTTTGAAGAATAGGACGAAAGCTCAGGGCTTCCTATGAATTCATTATCCGGAGTATATGCTGCCATCATAGAAAGATGCGCACCTGATGAAGCTCCGAAGAATCCAATATTATTGGTGTCAAAATTATATTTTTCTGCATTTTTTCTTACCCATCGTACTGCATCTTTGGTATCCTGCAAAGGAAGCGGAAAGTGAGTGTCTTTATTCAGTAAAGTATAATTAATAGCTACAACGGCATATTTCTTTTCCAGCAGTTTTAGAATCATCTCTTCAATATAAGTTTCAGAGCGGATCATTTTATCCCCTTTTACCCATCCCCCGCCATACACATAGATCACAACGGGAAGTTTTTCGGAGGAAGTATCTTTTGGCCGGTAGATATCCAGTGCTAGCGAACTCCCATGTTCACCTGTCTTGTATACAATATTTTCAGATACGGTTGCCTTTTCAGGAAGCAATATGCTTTTTGGAGTTTTAGGCTCAATAATATTTTGAGAAAAACTTAAATTGAATAGGCTTAAAAATAAAACAAAAAACAGGTTTATTGAAAACCTGTAGATTGATATACTGTTTGATGATGATTTCATATGATATTTTTTAAAGAGTAGCTATTTTACTAACTCCTCAAAAAGTTTACCAAACGTTTTTTCAAGATCTTTAGATTTTCCCGGATGGGGTCTTGAAGTTTGTACGACGGAACTTCTTACAGCCGTCAGCCAGCGGAAACGTTCCGGGATCTCCAGTTGGGCAATCGGTCCGCCATCTTTGGCACCGTGTGCAACTTTTTGAAAGCTTTCCAGATTTTGAATGATATCTTCATAATCCAGTTTGCTGTGCATCAGCCTGAATTTATCCGGACATAAATAATAATCTACCCGGATGAATTTTTCCTTTTTGGAAAACATTACCAGCCCGATATTGAAAAATTCTTCTCTCTCAACCTTAGGCACCAGACGTATTACGGCGTATTCGTATATTTTATCCTCTTGCATTTTGGGCTTCGTTTACAAAGATTTGAGAATTTTCTAATCGTGTTTTCAAAAACTGGAAATAGATCTCGCGGATCTCCTCAGGCGTTTCATCGGCATCATTCCAGTGTAGCCAGTCTTCAGGAATTAAATTAACGATTTCCCTAAAAATAGTGTCATTCAATACTTTTTTTGCGAACTGATCTGCTTCATCAAGCATCTTAGCCTGCGGAAGGAGAACGTGGTCTTTTACATATTTAAAAGGCGTTTTAGCCGCCGTATCAAAGTTCTGCCAGGAGTGGTGGAAATAAAAAGACGCACCATTATCGATTACCCACAAGTCTTTATGCCACATCAGAAGATTGGTATTTTTAAAAGTACGGTCGATATTGGTGATAAAGGCGTCCAGCCAAACGATTTTTGAAGCTAAAAGCGGATCTATTGTTATACTCGGGTCATAGGCAATAGAGCCTGAAAGATAATGCAGTCCCAAATTCAGCCCTTCTGAAAATTTCAGTAAATCCTGAATTTCCTCATCAGCTTCCGTTCTTCCGAAATCAACATCAAGATTCACAAAAACCAATTCGGGAATCTGCAGTCCTAAAACTTCTGTGATCCTTCCGCCAAGCAGTTCCGAGATCAGCATTTTTACGCCATGACCCGCACCGCGGAATTTCAGGACATATTTAAAATCGTCATCAGCTTCTGCCAACGCAGGAAGTGAGCCTCCCTCGCGAAGTGGCAGAATATAACGCATTACGGTTACCGTTCTTAAATCCAACATACTGCAAAATTAAGATTTTTAATCAGGTTTTAAATAACTGGATTTAAAATATAACTTTGTGTTTATCCCTAAATTTTAATATTTTTAAGTAAAAAGAAAATATGGAAGTCACCAAAAATAAAAATATCCTCATTTCAAACCCGGAAACCAAAGATTTTCTCGCCGATGCCTATTATCCGGAAACAGACGAAAAATTACCTCTGGTTATATTTGTTCATGGGTATAAAGGGTATAAAGACTGGGGTGCCTGGGATCTGATGGCGGAAAAATTTGCCCGTGCCGGTTTTTTCTTTGTAAAGTTTAATTTTTCCCATAACGGAACCACCGTTGAAAATCCTCATGATTTTGCGGACCTGGAAGCTTTCGGAAACAATAATTATTCTAAAGAAATGTCTGACCTGAAGGTGGTGATTGACCATTTTTATCAGGATCCTAAAGTTGATGGCCAAAAGATAGTTCTGATCGGTCACAGCAGGGGAGGAGGGATTTCCATTATTACTACTGCCGAGGATGAGAGGATTAATGGCTTAATTACATTGGCAAGCGTTGATACTTTAGAACGTTTCCCAAAGGATGAAGCACTTGAAAACTGGAAACAAAAAGGAGTATATTATGTAGTGAACGGAAGGACCAAGCAGGAAATGCCTCATTATTATCAGTTCTATGAGGATTTTGAAAAAGATATCCACCGTTTTGATGTGGAGAGAGCTACTGAAATGGCAAAAGCCCATGTTTTGATTGTTCATGGAACCAGTGATGAAAGTGTAAGCGTTAAAAGTGCAGAACATCTTCATTTGCTGCACCCTAATTCAGAATTGTTTTTAGTGGAAAATGCCAATCATACTTTTGGAGCAAAAGAACCCTGGAAAGAACATGAATTGCCAAAAGATCTGGATGTAGTTACAGAAAAATGTATTGAATTTATTACAGAAAAAATGTAGTTATTTTCTTTTAACGTATTGAATTTTAATCTTTTTGTGTTTGATTTTATTTATTTTCATAGATTAGTGAAAACTAATAATACCAAAAAATCAAATTATTATGAAAAATTCAAACGTAAAAAATGGACAGAAATTAAGCAGAGAGGAGCAAAAGAAAATTGCGGGAGGAGACAAGGTTTTAATATGCGCAAGCGGCTGTTACAGTAATTATCTGAGCGATGGTTCAGGAAGATGTATTGTACCACCGTGTACAGCTCCTAATTTTGGGACAGAAAGTAAGAATGCTAATGGACGTTGGCAATGCTGTTACTAAATGCTTTCTATTAAGAAATAAAAAAGGAGTGAAAAATTTTTTCACTCCTTTTATGTTGATTGCAACTTGAAATTTTTTATTTAATTAAAATCTTCCAGGCTTCTTCAATCTTACTTTCCAGTAATAATTTCTGAGCATTCTGATGAATATTTTCATCTTCATGACAATGTTCGGAAGGTAAAACTTCTACGTTCGCAAGCATTCCCAGATCATTTCCTGTAAAGACTTTGCTGTATTTAATCGCATCTGGGAGAAGATCAAAACCAATTCCTTTGGTTACCAATGGTTTGGGAACTTCAAAGAGATTGTTTTCATTATTTCTCGAATACCAGTTGCTTCCTAAGCGGGCGACCATATCCAGTTTTTTCTGATCCAGATTTCCTTCTTCATTCAGATATTCTTCTCTGATATGGATTTTCTGAACTTCACAAATAACTAAATTTCCTGCTCCACCCTGATCTCCCAGAGGTTTTACTTCCAGTACTTTGCATTCGAAATTAACGGGGCATTCTTCTATTAATTTAGGTCTAACCAGATCTGCATCTTTCATGGTTAAACCAGATTTGATAAATTCATTCACTCCGCCTTCATATTCAGTAGAGGCTAGGGAAATCTGCTGTACAATCGGGAAATTAACGGTTCCGATAACAACTTCCTGAACTTCCTGAACATTTTCCAGAGTATGTTTAGTCGTATTATCCCGAACTCTTCTCGATGGCGAAAAGATCAAAATTGGGGGAACCGTACTGAACATATTAAAGAAACTGAACGGGGATAAATTAGGGTTACCGTCTTTATCTATCGTAGAAGCTAAAGCAATCGGTCGTGGTGACACGGCGGTCTGCATGATCGTTTGAAGCTGTACGGCAGATATTTCGGATGGAATTACTGTTTTCATATTTTCTTGTTAACCACAAAAGTCACTTTAGTGTTTATAAGACTAAAGTGACTTTATTTTTCATTATTATTTACCTTAATCAACTTAAGTGGTTAAAGATTATTTTGTAGGAATAATTTTACCGGAAACTTCACCGAAACCAACTCTCACTCCATCTTTTTCAGCCCAGGCTTTCATCGTAACGGTATCGTTATCCTCAATGAATTTTCTTTCCTGACCGTTGCTTAATGATAAAGGATTCTGGCCTCTCCAAGTCAATTCCAGCATAGAACCGAAAGATTTTGGATCGGTTCCGGAGATGGTACCGCTTGCATACAGGTCGCCCACTTCTACATTACATCCGTTTACTGTGTGATGTGCCAGCTGTTGAGCCATATTCCAGTACATGAATTTATAATTACTTTCAGAAATCAGATTTTCTTCACCGTTTTCAGGCTGTAAGTACACTTCTAAATTGATGTCATAATTTTTATCCCCATCAAATTTAAGATAGTCTAATACCTCAGGATCCTGTATTGGAGAAGCCGTTCTGAAAGGTTCTAACGCTTCAATAGTCACTACCCATGGTGAAATTGATGAACCGAAGTTTTTACCTAAAAATGGTCCTAGCGGAACATATTCCCAAGATTGGATATCTCTTGCAGACCAGTCGTTGAAAACCACCATTCCGAAAATAGCATCTTCAGCTTCCTGGGTAGAAATGCTTTCTCCCATGTCTGTATTTTTGTTGATGATGAATGCCATTTCCAATTCAAAATCCAGTTGTTTTGAAGGTCCGAAAATTGGCTTTTCAGCATCTGCAGGTTTTGTCTGACCTTTCGGACGGTTGATGTCTGTTCCGGAAACTACGATAGAGGATGCTCTTCCGTGATATCCTACCGGTAAATGTTTCCAGTTAGGTAATAATGCGTTGGCCGGATCGCGGAACATTTTTCCAACATTCGTTGCATGCTCGATGCTGCTGTAAAAATCCGTGTAATTCGGGATGTGTACAGGCATCATCATTTTCACTTTATCCAAATCATAGAAAGCATCTTCGATGGTTTTCTGATCTTTAGACAAGATGGACCCTTCCTGTAATAATTCCTGAATTTTAGCACGTACGGCATTGGTTATTGGTTTTCCCAGCTCGATAAATTCGTTCAGGGTATACGCTTCGAAAATATTGTCGTCTAATCCTTCAATATCTTCAAAATAACTAAGATCATACAAGGTCGCAAGATCAATAATCTGATCACCGATTCTTGTACAGCATCCGATATATTCTTTATTAAAAACGGCTACTCCGAAAGGAATGTTATGTATAGAAAAATCTGAATTCGAGGAATACTCTACAAATGATTTCATAAGATTGTAATTTAGTTAAGATTTAAATATAAATCTGTTAAGTTGTACTGTTCAATGCCTGAAATTTATTTCGTCTTTCAGAACAAAGACTGAATATTTGGGACAGTTTTCACTATACAGGAAATGACAAACATTTTCTTACTGTTATTTTTTAGAATTAGAATAAGATGCTTCATCAATCCACCGGTCTTTGGTATTGATATCAATAAGATACAAAATATCTTTTTGCTTGGTAAGCAGTAAAGTTTTGGTGACCGGAAGGGGAACTTTTTTATTTTCAAGCATATCAGCCCGTAAAGAAACAATATTCTTTTTTCTGATAATATCGCCTGTGAAAACATTGGAACTGCTTTCGCCGGTTGCTTTATCATCAAAAACTTCCACATAAGTGGCATTATTTCCTTTAATAATAATAAAATCCCTTTCTATATGATCATCCGAATCTTTAATGAAAACAAACTTCTTGTTGTCGATATTTACATTTTCCAGATGTTGATTAATGCCTTTTCTTTCTTCCAGGATAGTGAGAATTTCATTCATTGATCCGTATTGTGCTTTTACACCCAATGCTCCAAAAAATAAAATTCCGATAAATAATTTTTTCATATCATGTGTTTTATAAAAAAAGTTTTGTCAGAACTTATTATCCTGACAAAACCCAATAGTTATATTGTAAATTAGAGATTACCTCTTTTCTCCTGCTCTCTCTCTAATGCTTCAAATAATGCTTTGAAGTTTCCTGCTCCGAAGCTTTGTGCACCATGTCTTTCAATGATTTCAAAGAAAAGGGTAGGACGGTCTTCTACAGGCTTCGTAAAGATTTGTAAAAGGTAGCCTTCTTCATCATGATCAATTAAGATGCCAAGATCCTGTAGTTTCTTAAGGTCTTCATCGATGTGGCCAACTCTTTCAGGAACCATATTGTAATAGGCTTCAGGTGGCGCTGAAAGGAATTCTACCCCACGTTTTTTTAATTCCGTTACCGTATGGATAATATCTTTTGTGGCCACAGCGATGTGCTGTACGCCTTCTCCTTCATAAAAATCAAGGTACTCTTCTACCTGAGATTTCTTTTTACCTTCTGCAGGCTCATTGATAGGAAATTTTGCAAAACCGTTTCCGTTTGACATTACTTTAGACATCAAAGCAGAATATTCTGTGTTGATCTGTTTATCGTCAAAAGAAAGGATGTTTACAAACCCCATTACTTTTTCATACCATTCTACAGTAGGGATCATTCTGTCCCAACCTACATTTCCTACACAGTGGTCTACATACAGTAAACCTGTTTCTTCAGGCTGATAGGTGCTTTCCGATTTCTGATACCCAGGCATAAAAGGACCTGTGTAATTTTTTCTTTCAATAAACATGTGAACTGTTTCTCCGTAAGTGTAGATTCCGGACATTTTTACTTCACCATGCTCATCAGTTAAGGTTACAGGCTCCAAATAAGGTTTTCCACCTCTCTTTGTTGTTTCCTCGAAAGCCTGGTAAGCATCATCTACCCAAAGTGCCAAAACTTTTACTCCATCACCGTGTTTTTTTACGTGTTCACTGATTGGAGATTCGGAAGTAAGACCAGTTGTTAAGATCAATCTTATTTTTCCTTGTTGAAGAACATAAGATGCACGGTCTCTTACTCCTGTTTCAGGACCGGCGTATGCTACAGACTGAAAACCGAAAGCGGTTTTATAAAAATGAGCAGACTGTTTAGCATTTCCTACATAAAACTCAATGTAATCTGTACCATTAATTGGCAAAAAATTCTCTGCTTGAGCAATTTTTTCGGCAAATGTAAGTGTTGACATATTTTTCTCTTTACTTTTATTTTAATGGTATGCAAATTACAAAAATCTTAGAGATGACGAAAATATTACTAGCCATTCGTTGAATATACTTAACATAAAATTAAAGAAGAGTTCATTTAAGTATATTTAAGTTCTTTATTTCACGAAGTGGTTATATACATTTGTATAACAAAAGACAAGTGGGGAAACATTTCGAAATTTTGAAAGCCGTAGATTTCTACGGCTTTCAATTTTATATATCGATTAATTTTTCTTATTTAACCTTCCGGCATCAGGGTTGTAATTATCCCATATTTTCCAGACGTTATCAATTTTCCGGATAAAATATATTTGAGTGTTCAGCTGATTGACAAAATGCTCTTCACCTGTTTCACCTACTTTAAACAGCAGATTCCAGAATTCCTGAGATTCCAATACTTTTTTATCGGGTTCATCCGTTACCAGATGGATGTCAAAAACTTCATAATTTGATCGGTTGTTTTTTGTTACCAGTTGAAAATCCCTGTCACATAATTCTTTGCTGAACTGTGAGGCTCTTTCTAAAAAGGGAGAGTCATCAAATACCAGGTCTTTGAAAAGTAAAGTTTTATGGTTGGGAAATTCTTTATAAAACTCAAAAACTGTAGCACAATAATTATACACAATCTGCGTAAGAAATTCCTGGTCGCTTTCCTGATGGTTCTCCTTCCGTAGTTCTTTTACAGACTGTATATAGGAATTGAGATCTCTATAGCCCAAAAAAATGCATATTTTATCCAGCGTTTTTAAAAAACGTAGATCATTATGAGTTTTGTCCTGATAATCATTTTCAAAAAAACGCTGCAGGGTAACGTGAGATATGGTATTGCCTATTTCAAATTTTTTCTTCCCCTTGAGCTCTTCAGACTCGGATAATTCTTCTTTGATGATTTCGGAAAGAATAATATAATGGCTCCTTTTCCATTCTTTTACATTTCCCAAAACCGAATTTCTTACCTTTGAATGCTTTGTAACCTCCTCTCGTATCGAATTATATATCGTCTTCAATTTCCATGTTTTAGAAAGGGTTTGATCAAAAATACTGCCAAAAATTTAAGACTTTTTCATGATTCCTTTCTGCTAAGTTAAAAATACGTTTTATTTCATCAAAAAGAAAACATATTCGCTAAAAAACTTCATGATCATAGTCTAATGCCTGAACCTTTCAAAAGCGGCTTTTTCCAGCATTTCTCTGTCATCCGGATGCGCGATGCTGATCAGTTCCTGTGCCCGCTGACGAAGGTTTTTGCCATACAGGTAAGCAGTTCCGTATTCTGTAACCACATAATGAATATGTCCTCTGGTGGTTACCACGCCTGCGCCCTGTTTAAGAAAAGGAACAATTCTGGATATTCCTTTTTTAGTTCTGGAGGTAATGGCAATGATGGGTTTTCCGTCTTCACTTAGGGCGGCGCCTCTCATAAAATCCATCTGTCCTCCGATGCCACTGTACTGCATAGTCCCGATGGAATCTGCACAAACCTGCCCTGTAAGGTCAATTTCAATCGCAGAATTAATCGCCACCATTTTTTTATTCTTCATGATATTGATCGGGAAGTTGACATCACTTACATCTTTGAAGGCAAAAACAGTATTGTCATCCACGTAATCATACAGTTTTTTTGTCCCGAAGCAGAAGCTGGTGATGGTTTTGTTATCATTGTAGCCTTTATATTTATTGTTGATAACGTCATTTTGTATCAGATCAATCACTCCGTCACTCAGCATTTCTGTGTGGACGCCCAGATCTTTGTGATTGGTAAGACATTTTAAAACAGCATCAGGAATCGTTCCGATTCCCATCTGTAAGGTTGACCGGTCTTCAATAAGCTCTGCTACGTTTTTCCCTACCAGCATTTCTTCAGGGCCTACTTTAGCCCCGTAATCTACGGTCTGAAGTTCCTCTTCATGCCATACCAGCTTATGGATCTTACTGATATGGATCATTCCGTCTCCATGAGTTCTGGGCATTAAAGGATTGACAATGGCTACAACAATTTTTGCAGTATCTACTGCTGCTCTGGCAACATCTACAGAAGTTCCCAGGGTACAAAATCCATGTTTATCCGGAGGAGAAACGGTAACTAAAGCAACATCCAATGGTAAAATATTTTTTCTGAATAAAATAGGAATTTCACTTAAAAAAATAGGAACATAATCTCCATTTTCGGAATTAACTGCATTTCTTACCGGTGTGGAAACAAATAACGAGTTAACAAAAAAACTATCTTTATATTCTGGTTTTGCAATTTCTATATTCCCTTGCTGAGTAATGGAAACCATTTCTACATTTTGCAGTCTGTGGGATTGTCTTGCCAACTCATCAATCAAATAGTTTGGAGTACATGCACTTCCGTGGAAAAAGATACGATTTCCACTTTTTACTGTATAAATGGCTTCTTCTGCGCTAATATAATTGTACATATTGAATTTTATAATTACTATTTTCTGTGACTTAAAGATAGCTTATATTGACTTTAATAGAGTCTAAATTTTGAGAAACATTTATCATGTTTCAATTAATTTAAATAGATAGCATTAGCGGGAGTCATTTGTATCACAGATTTATTATTTGCCAATTCAACGAACATTTTAATATGTAAACATATTTTTAAAAGGTTAAATTTGTTTGGAATATTCGTTCCAATATTCTATTTTTGTACAGTGGATAAGAGAGAGCAAATTATAATGGCGGCAATGAAACTATTGGTTGAACGTGGCATACAGGCAACACCAATGTCGGCTATTGCTAAGGCTGCAGGTACAGGAATGGGCACCATTTATAATTATTTTGCTACGAAAGAAGATTTAATCAATGCGATTTATCTGCATATAAAAACATCCGAAATTAATCAAACTCTAAAAAATATTCCTGCGGATGCTTCTGTAAAGTCTAAATTTTTAGGATATTATACTTCTTTTGTTACATTCTATCTAAAATTTCCAGAGAGTTTTACTTTCATCGACCAAATGCAAAATTCACCAGTAATAAAGGAAGAAACAAAAATTATCGGAAAAAATGCATTACTTCCGGTATATGAACTTATCATTAAAGGACAACAAGATGGCATCATTAAAAAGTATGAAATAGAATCAATGCTTAATTTTTTGGGAGGCACTATTACTACTTTTGTAAGATGGAGATTGGGAAATAACAATATAGATGCTGAAAATCAATTAGAACAACAGTTGAAAATGGTTTGGGACGCTGTAAAAGACTAAATTTTTCAAATTATTCTGGAATGAACATTCATTCCAGAATGTAAATAATAAAAACAATTATATTTTAAAAAAGATGAAAACAATTTTTATTACCGGAACTTCAACCGGATTAGGAAAGGCGGCAGTACAATTATTTGCTGAAAAAGGGTGGCAGGTTATTGCGACCATGCGTAAGCCTGAAAATGAAAAAGAATTAGAAAAACTTCCCAATGTAAAATTGATGGCTTTAGATGTAACAGATTTAGCTCAAATAGAGCAAGTTGCAGCAGAAGTAACGTCAAATTATGACATAGATGTGGTTTTCAATAATGCAGGCTACGGTTTAGCCGGTCCTTTTGAAGGGGCAACCGACGAGCAGATTGTAAGAAATATCAATACCAATCTTTTGGGCGTGATGCGTGTTACAAAAGCTTTTATTCCTCATTTTCGTGCGAAAGGAAGAGGGCTTTTCATCACCACAACTTCTATCGGTGGAACGGTTACAATGCCCATGAACTCAGTATATCATGCTGCAAAATTTGGTGTAGAGGGTTGGAGTGAAAGCCTTTCTTATGAACTGGAACCTTTTGGAATTAAAGTTAAAACTGTAGCTCCCGGAGGTATTACAACTGATTTTGCAGGCAGAAGTTTGGATATTTCTCAACATGAAGCATATGCCGAAACTTTTGAAAAAATTGCAGGTGTTTTTCAAGATCCGGCAAGACGAGAAAATTATTCAACCCCTGAGCAGGTTGCTGCTGTTGTATATGAGGCCGTTACTGACGAGAAAGACCAACTGAAATATATCGCAGGAACCGATGCTCAAGCCTATTTTAATTTGAGAAAATCGGTGAGTCAGGATGAATTTAGAAATGAAGTGAAGAAAATATTTTTGGAACTTTAATTTCCTTAAAATAAGGAATTAAACATCCTTCAAAATAAAAACGGAATATTTTGAAATATTCCGTTTTTTATGATCAGTTAAGTGATTTTAAATCTTTCAAAAGCATCTTGTTATTTTTGTGGTTGATCTCAAAAATGGTCATCACTCTCTAACCAAGATGTTTTGTAGGTAGGATCTTCCACTTTCATCGCTTCTTCTGTAATTTTCAGAGGGCGGAAAGGGTCAACCATTACGGCGTATTCTTCTGTGAATTTTTTACCGATACTTCTTTCCATAGCTCCCGGATGAGGTCCGTGAACGATACCGCCCGGGTGCAGGCTGAAGTCCATCAGGTCGACGTGATTACGGCTCATGAAATCTCCTTCCGTATAGAACAGCACTTCATCAGAGTCGATATTGGAGTGGTTGTAAGGAGCCGGAATAGCCAGCGGATGGTAATCATACATCCTTGCACAGAATGAGCACACCACAAAGTTATGTCCTTCAAAATTCTGATGAACTGGAGGCGGTTGGTGAATTCTTCCGGTAATCGGTTCAAAGTTTTTGATATTGAATTTATAAGGATAAAAATATCCGTCCCATCCCACGACATCGAATGGATGCGTTGCATAGATGAAATCGGTGATCTGATTTTCTTTTTTTACTTTAATTAAGAATTCTCCTTTTTCATCTTTCGGTTCAAAAAAGGTTGGTGCAACGATATCCCTCTCGCAGAATGGCGAATGTTCAAGCAGCTGCCCGAATTCGTTTCTGTATCTTTTCGGAGTGTAGATAGGAGAGTGGCTTTCCAATACAAAAAATACGGTGCCTTCAGATTTTAGCTCAACCTGATAAATTGTACCTCTTGGAATAATAAGATAATCTCCGGTAGAAAATTCCAGGTTTCCGACAAATGTTTTTAGTACTCCGCTTCCTTCATGAACAAATAAAAGCTCATCGCATTCAGCATTTTTGTAGAAATAATCCATAGAATGCCTTGGTTTAGCCAATCCCATTTTCAGGTCGCTATTCATCAGAAGGATTTTTCTGCTGTCCAGAAAGTCGTCCTCCGGTGTTACATTCATCCCTTTAAACATTCTTGGAGTAACATTTTTCTCAACAGCAATTTTCGGAGTAACATCTTTAGGTTCTCCAATGGATTTTATCTGTGTTGGACGGTGAATATGATAGAGTAAAGAAGAAATACCATGAAAGCCTTCTGTGCCGAAAAGCTGCTCATAGTAGAACTTATCTTCGGGAGATTTAAAAATCGTATGTCTTTTTGGTGGGATATTCCCGGATTGATTATATCGCATGATTACCTTTATATGTTTCTCAAATTTAATAATTTTTGACGAATAATTTTCAAGGACATTTATTATGGAGTTTTGTAATTCGAAAATAATTGTTAGTTTTGTCTAACAATTATTATTTCATGAAACAAATATCTCTATTTTTTATTTTTATATCCTGCAGGTGTTTCTCACAGGAAGCAGACAGTTTACAAACAGAGACCATCAAAAAAAATGATTCTGCAGCTTTTGTACAGAAAAAGGTAACCACCAATGATATTGATGATATTGTCATAACAGGAACAATAAAACCGGTCAGCAGATCCAAAAGCCCGGTGGCTGTAGAAATTTACAGCCAAAAGTTTTTCCAAAAAAATCCGACGCCGAATATCTTTGAAGCCATTGCGATGGTGAACGGAGTAAAACCTCAGCTGAACTGTTCGGTCTGCAATACCGGAGATATCCACATCAACGGCTTGGAAGGGCCTTATACGATGATCTTAATTGATGGAATGCCGATTGTAAGCTCACTTTCCACCGTATACGGATTAAGTGGAATCCCTAATAGTCTGGTAGACAGAATTGAAGTAGTAAAAGGACCGGCATCTTCACTGTACGGTTCTGAAGCAATGGGAGGAGTGATTAATATTATTACGAAAAATGCGCTCACAGCTCCCAGATTCAGTGTAGATTTGATGACCACTTCCTGGGGTGAAAACAACCTTGATGTATCAACCAAGTTTAAGGCTGGCAACAATGCAGCTTCTCTGCTAAGTGTAAACTATTTTAATTTCAGTGAAAAAATAGATCAGAATAAAGATAATTTTACCGATGCTGCCCTGCAGAAAAGAATCTCTGTTTTCAATAAATGGAATTTTCAAAGGAAAGAAAACCGACTGGCAAGTTTTGCACTGAGGTATTTATATGAAGACCGTTTTGGTGGTGAAATGCAGTGGAATAAAAGCTACCGTGGAAGCAATGAGGTATATGGTGAAAGCATCTATACGAACAGGGCAGAGGCATTCGGAGTCTATCAATGGCCTTTGAAAGAACAGATTGTAACTCAGTTTTCCTATAATTTCCACGATCAGAATTCATTTTATGGTGCAAATCCGTTTGATGCGACCCAAAAAGTGGCTTTTACACAGACATACTGGAACAAAAAGTTTGGAAAGCACGATCTGATAGCGGGAATTACCTTCAAAAGAACATTTTATGATGACAATACGCCGGGAACAATGGCTGCAGACGGAATTACCAATGAACCGATGAAATCTCCGATCTGGGGCGCCTTTATCCAGGATCAGTGGGAAATTAATGATAAAAACACTTTGTTGCTGGGATACAGATTTGATTACGATAAGATCCATCACTCCGTTCATTCACCGAGGCTGGCATGGAAATTTTCTCCGAATCCGTATCACACGTTGCGTTTTAATTTCGGAACAGGTTTCCGGGTAGTGAATTTATTTACGGAAGACCATGCTGCCTTAACGGGTTCCCGTGAAGTAGTCATTCAATCTAATTTAAAGCCTGAAAGATCGGTCAATGGAAATCTGAATTACATCTGGAAAATTCCTGTGGGTGAGCAGATTGTGAATCTGGATGCTTCAGCGTTCTATACTTATTTCAGCAACAAAATTGTAGGCGATTTTGATACGGATCCTGATAAGATCATTTACGATAACCTGCATGGATATGGAATTTCAAGGGGAGCTTCTATGAATATTGATTTCAGTTTCGGGTTTCCTTTAAGTGTCAATATGGGAGTCACCTACCTTGATGTATATCAGAAATTAGAGGGTGAAAATGAAAAAATCCGCCAGCTGCATGCCCCTAAATGGAGTGGAACTTACAGTATGACGTATAAATTCCCGAATGCATTAACCGTGGATTTTACAGGCCAGTTCTATGGTCCGATGAGACTGCCCGTATTGCCTAATGATTTCCGTCCGGAATATTCTCCCTGGTATTCCCTGGCCAATATTCAGGTTTCTAAAAGTTTCAAGTCTGGGTTTGAAGTGTACTGTGGGATTAAAAACCTGTTCAACTTCACGCCTAAAGATCCGTTGATGAGGCCTTTTGATCCATTCGATAAAAACGTTGATGATCCTGTAAACAATCCCAATCATTATACTTTCGATACGACATACGGTTATGCACCGATGCAAAGAATCCGAGGGTTTTTGGGTGTAAAATATACTCTGAAATGAGAATCTTAATTTTATTTTTAATGTGGGTGCCTTGTCTTTGTCTGTCACAGATGAAGACAGGCTCTTTTTCTGAGCTTGAAACGATACAAAATAAAAAACCTGTCATCATCCATGTGTATACAGATTGGTGTGGGATCTGTAAGATTGAAAAACATGCGATAGAGAAAGATAAAGAACTGATCAAAATGATTAACGGAAATTTTTATGTCATTCAATTTGAAGCAGAAAAGACTAAAAATACGATCCATTTTCAGGGTAAAGATTTTCATTATCTGGCTAATGGAAATTCCGGGATTCATGAACTGGCTTTAACATTATCTCAGCATAAAAACCAACCCGTTTATCCGCTGTGGATTTTTCTGGATAAGGATCAACAGCTATTGTATTACCATGAAGGTATTTTTAAACCTGAAAAAATGAAACAGAAACTGTTGGAAATTTCTGCTTCAAATCAATAGCTATTAGATAGAGCAGATTTATTTTATGGTTAAATCTTTTAATCTTTTAATCTTTCAATGTTTCAATCTTTGAATTTTCAGCCTCAGCTGCATCTATTAAAACAGCCAGCTGAATACAAGGCTCATCAGACCGGTTGCTCCACACATGATTGGTTCCTCTTTGAATAACGATATCTCCTGGCTTTAACAGGGTTTCTCCTTCTTCCATAATTAAATACAATTCTCCTGAAAGAATGATAATATAATCTAATGTTGGCGTCTGGTGCATCATCGGATGAGGTTCGCCCGCTTTGAATTCAACGCCCAGATCTTTATCAGGCGGGATAGAAACATACCGGAAATAAGTTCCATTCTTTGGAGTCTGCGGAAATCCGGTATTGGGAATTCGTTGTTCCCAATCTAAGCTGGCGGGCATTTGCTGAGTATTCCAGATGTCGGAAATGATCAGCCCTTTTAAGTGTTCCACCGCATTTTCTACCTGCTGATCTTCAATAATAGTTGATTTTCCGTTTTGAATTCCTGTGATGATACGTCTTGGTATTTTATTCATGAGTCATAATTAATTTGTTTCCTTGAGTCTGATTATTTTTAAGCATAGATTGTGCTTTAAGAACAGTTTCCAATGAGAGATTTCCCACTGTTTTGTATTTTGGAGGAACAATGATGTTATTTTCAATGAGCCTTGAAATCTCGTTCAGACTGTTTTTATAATACACGTAATTTTTGGATAGACTGTGGGTATAATTGGAAATGTTGACAATTACATTTCCTTTATTGAACAGCATTTCACGGGATTCGGGATTGGTTAGAGCGGTGACATCGAAGTAGGAACCGTTCATTTTCAATACTTCTGCCGTAATTTCAGACATATAATTTCCTACCAGGTCAACTCCAATATCAAAGAGCAGGTTGTTATTTGCTTTTAGAAGGTTTTCGACCAGATTGTCCTCTTTATAATTGACGATCTGATGGTTTGGGAGTCCCATTTTTAATAGAATATTTCTGTTTTCTTCAGTCCCGACGGTTGCCGTTATCTTGTTGTAATGATTTGCCAACAGAAGTTTAATTAAAAAAGATCCCACGCCTCCGGTGGCTCCGGTAATTAAAAGATTTGTGTGTTCATTTAATGACAATCGGTTAAAAATCTGAAGGGCTGTCATCCCTACGGATGGAATAGCTGCGGCCTGTTCAAAGGAAATATTGCTGGGTTTGAAGGCAACGATAGATTCGGGAACGGTAATGTATTCGGCATAAGAACCGTTGCTTCCCATGGAACCGGAACCGCAGTACACTTCATCACCAACGGTAAAATGAGTGACTTTATCACCGATTTCCACAATGATTCCGGATAATTCGCGACCTAGAATAGGTGAGCTCATGAGTTTACGTTCGAGTTCATTTTCAAGCATCTGATAGTCGATGGGATTAAAACCACTGGCTTTTATCTGAATGAGAACTTCATTGCTGTTGGGATGAGGTTTTTCAACAAAACCGTTTTCCAGTTGAAAATTTGTATTGAGAATAACTGCTTTCATAATGGTAGTTTGAAGTACAAATGTAAAAACTGAATGGTTTATATTTGCTACTAGTTAACTCTTGGTAACTGGTTACTTTAATGAAACTATTATGACAAAAATTATAGAAAACGGACAGGAAAGAGAAGCAACGTGTACCGAAGAATTGTTTGCTATGCGTGACAGCCTGGATGTGTTAGGCGGGAAATGGAAACTGATGATTTTGCGTTATCTGACGAACCGTACCGACCAGCATATTCATTTTAAAAAACTCCAGCGGGGAATCGATTCGATTTCGGCAAAAATGCTCAGTAAAGAATTAAAGGAACTGGAAATAAACCTGCTGATTACCCGAACCATTCAGGATACAAAACCGATTACTGTAACCTATGCCGTCACGGAATACGGTAAATCTGTTTTTCCAGTGACGGAAACCCTGGTGAAATGGGGACTGCTTCACCGTGAAAAGATTAAAGAATCGATGAGTTCATCTGAACTATAGATTGCTCAATAAAAAACCTCAGACTGTTAAGGACTGAGGTTTTTTGTATATATAAGATCTCTCGCAGATTATGCTGATTTTGCAGATCGTACTTTTAAAAAAATCTACTGAATTTACTCAATCTGCGAGAAAATTATTAAAATTAATTTTTATCCAACCATGATCTCACTAAAAGGGAATGGTCTTTCACCCATTTCTTTGCAGTGGCTTCTTTGTTTTTACTGTCTTCCATTTTCGTTACAAGATCGGTCATTGTTTGATCATCAAAATGCATGTTGGAAAAAAAAGCGACCAGCTCGGGATGATCTTTACCGAAACTTTTTCTGCTGTACGTTTTAATTTGTTCTGCTTCCCCAAATACTTTTTTTGGGTCTTCCAGAAACCTCAGTTTCATTTTACCAAACATCCAGTGGGGCTGCCATCCAGCGACCACAATCCATTGTTTACGCTGCATAGCATTTTGCAGTTCAGTAATCATGGCGATAGTAGAGGAGTTGATCTGCTGATAATTAAGCTTATAATCAATAATCGCTTTATCTGTAGCGGATGTCAGTCCTGCTCCTTTTTCAATTCCAATGATTCTGTGACTGAATTGTTCCTGATGCTGGTTTAGTTCATCTATTGATGTAATGGGTAGATAGTCCGGAACTACCAGACCGATACGGCCACTTTCATAATTGGTTCCGATATGAATTAATTCCGGAAATTTGGACACTTTTTTAGCATGGGTATACGGAAGCCATACTCCCATAAAAAGGTCAGTATCTTCGTTATTCATAGAAGCCAGAATCATATCTGTTGAAGCTTTCTGAATAATTACATGATAGCCTTGTTCATCCAGAATTGCTTTGGCAACATGGGTCATGGCAACATCTTCGGCCCAGCCATCCACCATTCCGATGGTTATATATTTAGAATTTTTGATATTTCCACATGAATTTAACAGCGCGAACATGACGATTACCATGGGAAATAATAGGTATTTTATTTGTTTCATTTTACTGTTTTTTCTTTACAAATCCCTGAGTAATCCTGTCGAGGACAATTGCTAAAATCACTACAGATAAACCACTTTCGAACCCAAGTCCGATATCCAGATTATTAATTCCTTCCAGTACTTTTTCACCCAATCCACCAGCGGCAATCATTCCGGCAATTACGACCATGGATAATGATAACAATATGGTTTGATTAATACCTGCTAGAATAGTTTTCATGGCTAAAGGAAGTTCTACTTTGAATAAAATCTGACGGTTGGTGGCTCCAAAGGCACGTGCTGCTTCTACAATATCTTTCGGAACAGCCTCAATTCCTAAGGTTGTTAGTCGAACTGCCGGCGGCATTGCAAAAATAATCGTTGCAAAAGCACCCGGGACTTTACCAATGCTGAAAAATAATACAGCAGGAATAAGGTAAACAAAGGCAGGCATTGTCTGCATTAAATCCAGTAACGGTCGGATAATTTTAGCAGCCAATTTACTTTTAGCCGCCCAAATTCCCAAGGGAACAGAAATAACAAGGGCTGTGAGTGTTGCCACAAAAATAAGGGCCAGCGTTTCCATGGTTTCTCTCCATAGTCCCATTAAAAATATTAAAGTAAGCCCGGTTACCGTCATGATGGTAGTCCCTTTTCCGGCTTTCCACCAGGCAAGTAAGGTAAAAAGGAGAATGATAATATAAAAAGGAGTATGGGTTAAAGCCCATTCAATTCCCATAATAGAAGAGTTTCCTACATTTTTTATGACATCAAATAAAGGTTTTGCGTTTTCTGTCAGCCAATTGATTGCAGTTTCTACATATTGACCTATATCTATAGTTTTATTCATTTTATTGATTGTTTGCGATTTCTTTTAATTCAATGATCTCTTCTTCGTTAAACTTGGTAGCTTCTATAATCAGAGATAACTGAGTGACGAGACCTAAAAATTTATTGTTTTCATCCACAACAGCGATAGAAGATTTACTTCCTGAAATTAACGGGAGCATTTCTTCTACGGTTGCATCTTTGTACACTGAAGGAACGTTGCTGTTGATAACCGATTCTACGGTAGGCTCTTTTTTCTTTGCAATGTGGACTACCTCATTAAGGGTTACAAAACCCAGGAATTTATTTTGAAAGTCTACTACAGGTAACGTATCGAAACCTGTCGCTCTCATTTTTCGTAGGGCACCTTCCGGACCGTCTTTTCTAAAACGCACTACGGTAGGTTTGTCGAACATCAGCGATTTGGCGGTGATGATGGTTTTACGGTCCACTTTTTCCACAAAAGCTTTCACATAATCGCTTGCAGGATTGGTTAAAATATCTTCAGCAGTTCCCATCTGTTCTATTACCCCATCTTTCATGATCACGATACGGTCACCAATTTTAATGGCCTCATCCAGATCATGGGTAATGAAGACAATGGTTTTTTGAAGGGTAGCCTGTAATTCAAGCATCTGATCCTGCATTTCAGATTTTATAAGGGGATCCAGTGCAGAGAAGGCTTCATCCATAAGCAGGACTTCAGGATCGTTGGCTAATGCTCTTGCCAATCCGACTCTTTGCTGCATTCCTCCGGAAAGTTGTGACGGAAACTGGTTTTCAAAACCATTTAAGCCAACAATATCGAGGGCTTTTTGTGCTTTTTCTTCCCGGGATTTTTTATCTTCTCCCCGGATTTCCAGTCCGAAAGCGGCATTGCTTAAAACGGTATGATGAGGGAGTAATCCAAACTTTTGAAAAACCATACTCATCTCCGTTCTTCTTACTTCCAGCAGGTCTTTGTTATTTTTAACGGTGATATTATCATCATTGATGTATACTTTTCCTGAGGTGGGCTCATTCAATCTGTTAAGACATCGCAGCAACGTAGATTTACCACTTCCGGATAATCCCATAATTACAAAGAATTCTCCTTCATAGATTTCAAAATTAGCTTTGTTGATTCCCACTGTACAACCCGTTTTTTCGAGAATTTCTTTCTTGGAAAAGCCCTGGTCCAGAAGTTCCTGTGCTTTTTCTTTGTGCTTCCCGAAAATAATAGTCAGATCTTCAACTTTAAGTTTTACTTTTCTACTGTTTTCAATTATATCCATAGTAAGATTTTTCAATTAATAAATGCCTTGATTATACGTTTAATCTAAGGTGTTCTGTTGATCACAGTACAACATAGCCGATAAGAGTTTTAATAATTAAAACCCCATTACAAAAAATAAAAACACATACAAAAGACTGATGTCTGATGTTATGTTTTTAAATATTCTGATAGATTATACTCTAGAAAAAGAGCGCATCATGCAAAAAAGAAATGAATCTTTTTACAGACTTAAAAAATTTAATTACTGATGAAGTAATTAAAAGTATGTGTACTGAACAACTTGAATTTCTACATTGCATCAAAATGCAGACCAGCTTTAAAAAAGCTGTACATCAATTTCTTATGATGGTGCAAATTTACGAATTTTATATTAAATGGAATTTTAGGGCTTAAGAAGCTGGTCTTAAGCCGGATCATAGAACTGAATATTCAGGTCAATATTTAGTATAATCAGATATAAGAATAAGGGGATAGGTAATTAATTTTAAGTAGCGAGAAAATTATTTTAACAGCACTGCAATAATTGCTAAAATAGCAGGTAGTGCCTGAACAAAGAATATTTTTTTTGTTGCAGAGACAGCACCATAAATTCCGGCAATTACAACACAGCTTAAGAAAAATAAAGCCACATTGGTTTGCCATTTCGGATCTTCAATGAGGAAAGACCATACTAATCCGGCAGCAAGAAATCCATTGTAAAGTCCCTGATTAGCTGCTAATCCTTTGGTAGGTTTGAACATTTCCGGAGGTAGTGCAGCTTTGAAAACTTCTTTGCCTTTTGTTTCCCAGGCAAACATCTCCATCCAGAGAATGTAGATGTGTTCTATTGCGACTAAAGCGATTAAAATTTTTGCAACGATTTCCATTATTTATTGTTTTTGAGATTGTAAAACTAAAAAAATAAAGTTAAGTTTGAATACTAAATTGCAAAATGAATAGTTTCAAAGCGCATCTCGATAAATTTATTACCTTAAGTGAGGAAGAATATGCTTCTATCTTTTCTTTTTTTCAGGTTGTACATGTGAGAAAGAAAGAAAATCTGATGCTTGAAGGTGATGTCTGTACATGTAAATATTTTGTTTTAGAAGGATGCCTGAGAAAGTTTTTTGTCAATGAAAAAGGAGTAGAGCAAACTACAGAATTTGCCATAGAAAACTGGTGGATTGCTGATACTTTTGCATATGAAAAACAGATAAAATCAAGCTTTAATATTCAGTCTGTGGAAAATTCCAGAATTTTAGCCATCGATTTTCAATCTCACGAGCTTTTACTGGAAAAGCATCCTATTATGGAGCGCTATTTCAGAATGGTTTATCAAACGGCCTATGCTGCTGCTGAGAAAAGAATCCGTTATATTTATGAAATGACAAAGGAAGAGTATTATGTGCATTTCAGTACATTATATCCTTGGTTCATACAGAGAATTCCACAATATCTCATTGCTTCTTTTTTAGGGTTTACTCCGGAATACCTGAGTGAAATAAGGGCGAAATTACGTTCTTAAACCAGTTTAAGATTTTTACCATTTATAATGCTCAATTTTGTCATGTAATTCAATACCAATATCATGACAGATCAAAAAGTTCAGTTTCCACAGCTATTTTTAAGGCTTACTATTGCGGTAACCATGCTTTCTGCAGTTGCTGACCGTTTTGGGTGCTGGGGGAAAAATTCAGCCTGGGGAAACTGGGAGAATTTTGAGAAGTATACCCGGCAGCTTACCTTCTTTTTACCGGAAAGTCTCAGCAGGATTTCAGCGTATGGTGCCACTTTTTTAGAAATCCTTTTTCCTGTATTGCTTTTAATAGGATACAAAACTAAAATAGCAGCCTATGGTACCGGTTTTCTGTTATTAACTTTCGCCTTATCCATGACGGTTGCTTTAGGAATTAAAGTTCCTCTTGATTATTCAGTATGGATGGGAAGTGCGGGTGCATTTTTACTGGCTGTACAGTCAAAATATTCAATAAGTATCGATCAACTAATTAAAAATAATATATCATAATGAGCGCAAGATTTAATATGGCAACCACAGATGCTGCCGCTTACAAAGCAATGTTGGGATTAGAAGGATATCTTCAGACGATTTCTTTAAACCCTATCCAGAAAGAATTAATCAAGATCAGAGCTTCTCAGATCAACGGTTGTGCATTCTGTCTGGATATGCACACGAAGGATGCTGTAAAATATGGGGAAACTCCACAGCGTATTTTTCTTTTAAATGCATGGAGAGAGGCTGCAGACTTCTATACTGCAGAAGAACAGGTACTTTTGGCGATGACAGAGGAGATTACTTTGATCAGCCAAAAAGGATTAACGGAAGAAACGTACCAAAAAGCAACACAATTCTTTGATGAAAGCCAGATTGCACAGATTATCATGGCGGTTATAGCCATCAATGCATGGAACAGAATTGGGATAAGCACTCATCTGCAGGTACCTAAAAACTAATACAACGGAATATAAAAAGCGCTCTTCAACATTGAAGGGCCCTTTTTCCTTACTTAGAAAATGTTAAATATAAATTGTTATAATCTGAATTGACTTTAATAAATGGCCACAGGATTTACATTGACCTGGGTGGAACCTACATACAAAGGTTGTCCCAGAACAAACATAAATTCCCATACTTTTTCTTTCACCAATGGGCGGGTGTCGATCAGTTCGAGATTATAAATTCCTTTTTTAGCCAGCATAAACTGATTGATCGGGAATTCTTCCTTGCTTTTTGGATTCGGATATACTTCAGAAGCCCAGGTATCACCGCCAAAAGCAACAATTCCCTGGTCCGCCAGCCATTGGGCGGCTTCCATTCCGATGCCGGGTTCCACTTCTAGGAACTGCTTATTATCCTTGCCGATCAGTTCCAGCCATCCGGTATTGAATAAAACAATATCACCTTTTCTTAAACTGATTCCCTGTTTTTTCAGCACTGCTGTAATATCCTTTACAGTAAATTCAGTTCCGCCGGGAACGATCGCTTTTCCGTAATGAGCGGTCATGTCTAAAACCACACCGCGGGTCACAAATGGTGGCGTTTTTTCTATGCCTAATTTTTTCACACCTTCTACGGTTACGAAATCAGCAGCTTTATTTCCATTGTAATACACATTGTCGATGCCAATGTGGCCGATGCCGTTAAGCTGTGTTCCAACCCCTGTCCAGCCGTTCACCAGCTCATCATTAAAGGTAAATTTATTAGGACCTATGCTTTTCCCGGCTTGTTCACCAGGCTGGATATTGTATAAATTAAAACTTCTGTGACGAAAAGCAGGCAGATTTTTGTCGATAGGAACTGCCAGGGAAAGGGTTTTTCCTTTTTTTACCAGAGAAAGTGCCTGTTGTACTATTTCAGGAGTTAATAAATTGGCTGCTCCAATTTCATCCTGGGCGCCATATGGAGAAGGATACCAGGATTTATCTTCAGGATTAATCGATTGGGTTTGTGCTTTTGCAGTTATGCTGTTAAGAACCAATAGGATTGCCAATCCGAATGTTTGGGTCAGATTTTTCATTTTTCAGTAATGTATGGTGTTGAGAATTGTAGAGAAAAGCAACATTCTTCGATAATAGAAGAATGTTACCATGAGTTTTTGGGAACTAAATCTCTTTCAATGCTGTATTGATGAGATTCATTTCTTCCTCGGAAAGACCGAAAGACATGGCTTTCGCATTTTCAATAGCTTGCTGGGCGTTTCTTGCGCCTGCCAATACTACGGTGATTGCCGGTTGTAAGGAAGTCCAGCGTAATACCAGCTGTGATAGGGTAGCGCCTTTTTCCTGAGCAATAGGTTCAATTTTTTCTAAGAATGTTTTTACTTTTTGTAAATCAAACTGGGAAAAATAACCGTTTCTATGATCGTTATCCTTTAATTGGGTTTCTTTAAAATATTTACCGGTTAAAAGTCCTCTTTCCATGGGGCTGTAGACGATAATTCCTGAATTATTTTCCAATGAATAAGGAACCAGATCCTGTTCGATGGCTTGGTTCAGCATACTGTAAGAAACCTGATTGCTTGCTATTTTCAACGTTTTGTTAGCTTCCTGTATTTGTTCAATGCTGTAGTTGCTTACTCCTGCAGCGCGGATTTTCCCTTGCTGAATCAATAGATCCAGGGCTTCCATCGTTTCGCTGATTGGAGTTGTACCGTCCGGCCAGTGAATCTGTAAAAGATCAATATAATCTGTTCCCAGTCTTTGAAGGCTTTCCTCCACTTCTTTGATGATACTTTGTCGGGAAGCATATTTATATACCGGAATTTTTTGTCCATTTTCTTCTGCATCGAAGAAAAATTCACCTTTCCCGTGATTACTTCCGTCCCAGACCAAACCGAATTTAGTCAGTATCTGTATTTTTGAACGATCTCTGCCTTTAATCGCTTCACCGATCATTTCTTCGCTCAATCCAAATCCATAGAATGGTGCGGTATCGATTGAGGTTACCCCGTGGTCAAGAGAGGCATGAATTGAGTTTATAGAATCTTGTTTTTCATTCCCACCCCACATATTTCCACCGATCGCGAATGCTCCGTGTGTAATCACTGAAACTTCCAGATTAGTATTTCCTAATGTTCTATATTCCATTTTTTGTTTTAATTTTTTGAATTCGTTTAACCACAAAAGTTTTACATTTTAAATTCTATATGATTAAAAAAATTCCGTTTAGTTTGTCATTCTGACGAAGGAAGAATCTCTATTCATACGATAGATTCTTCACTCCACTTCGTTCTGTTCTGAATGACAAACATGCCAACTATGGACCGGCGAAAAATTTTCGAATCTTTTGTGGTTGAAAAATTAATGTTATTTATTCTTTAATTCTTTTAAAATCGCCTCGCCAACACTTTTTGCCGACTGTGGATTTTGCCCCGTGATCACTCTCTGATCACTCACTACATGATTCTGCCAAAGCCCTGATTTTTCAAATTTTGCTCCTCTTTCTTTTAATTTATTTTCTAAAAGGAAAGGCACAATATTCGTTAACTTCACTTCAGCTTCCTCTTCATTGGTAAATGCATTAATCTTTTTGCCATCCACCAGATACTGGCCGTTGTTTAGTTTAATATTAACCAAACCAGCCGGTCCGTGACAAACTGCAGCAACAATACCACCGTTCTCGTAAATTTTTGAAGCAATTCCGGCTAGTTCTGCATTGTCTGCGAAATCCCACATAGCTCCGTGTCCGCCAGCATAGAAAATAGCAGTGTAATTTGCTGGATTTACCTGTGATGGCTGCAGTGAGTGGTCTATCTTATTTTTATATTCTGTGTTCTCCCAGAATTCCTTGTTTACCGGATCTTTAAGATCAAAGCCATCTACCGGAGGGGTACCGCCTTTAGGACTGGTGAAATCTATTTCATAGCCTGCATTATGCAGCACTTCCCAAGGATGAGAAACTTCTCCCAGATAATAACCGGTGCTTTCACCTGTATCACCTTTCTTATCGTGACTGGTAACGACGAATAAAATTTTCTTTTTCATAGTGGTATTTTTTTGTGCCTGAACAAATCCTATCGTAAAGAGAGCAAGCACTAAAAACGTTAATTTTTTCATATGGATAGTATATGAGTCGTGTAGAGTTGGGGTTTTTCCTGTAGTTTTTCGTCAATCAAAGCTCCAAAAGCCTGAATATATGGCTGCTGGTTGTGCAGGGCTAATCCTTCTTCGTTTTTCCAGATTTCATAAAAGATAAACTGGTTTTTATCATCAATTCCCTGGTGAAGGCTGTACAGTTCGCATGCTTCTTCTTTTTGGGTTTCTTTCACCATATTCTGGAGAACTTCCAATACTTCAGTCTGGTGTTCTACTTTGGCCTTGATTATTGCTGTAAGGTAAATTTTCATTACGCTAACTGATGTTTTAATTGTTCTTTAAAAACTGTTGTAAGATGCTCTCTGTAAAGCTTCATGTCACGTTCTATGTTGGCATTTTTCTCTACATCGTGGAAATGAAAACTTTCCATTTTTTGTAAAGAAACAAAGGCATTCATTCTATGGAACCCGAATAAAGGTCCGTTATCTACACTCGTTTCATTAAAAAACTCTCCGGGAAGCGTGAAGGCTGTTTCGGGAGCATTCCAGCTTGTGGTTACCATATATTTTCTTCCGCCCAGCATTCCTCCTGTTCCGTAGTTGATCTTCGGATTATCTGCTGATCTTCCGTCGCTCATATAAATTCCTTTAGCATGTCCTGCTGTAAAGACTTCATCAATATATTTTTTGAACCCATTCGGAAGCTGGAACCACCAGATCGGCGTATGGTAAATGATAACGTCTGCCCAAACAAATTTCTGAACTTCTTCATTTTTATCATATCCTTCGTTGATATTGGTGATTTTTACTTCTACATTATCAAATTGTTTTAATACTTCCAGGGTATTGTCTGCAATGGTTTGATTATATTTTCCCCCGGAATGTCCGAAGTTTTGTCCGCCGTTGATGATTAATACTTTTTTCATTGTTTTATGATTGTTTATATTTAACTCTGCAAAGTTACCTTCAGTTTTGGTATAATGAAAATAATGTAAATTATACTAAAGTATCAGAATTGTGATAGTATTGATTTATTGAAAATTGGTTAAATATCATATTGATGCTGAGTCTTTTTATCATCGTTCTCCTGTAACTTTGTGTAGAAATTTTTAATGGAGTATGATAAAAATTGCAATTTTCAGTGATGTACATGGGAATCTTCCTGCCTTGGAAGCAGTGCTGGAAGATATTGAACAAAGAGGAATCCAACAAAAGTTCTGTTTAGGTGATCTGGTTGATTTTGCTCCTTGGGGCAATGAGGTGATCGAAAGAATAAGAAATCTGAATATTCCGTGTATCATGGGAAATCATGATGAAAGAATTGCTTTTGATTTTCCTGTAATTCCTTTAAGCAAGCATTCTGAAGAAGAAACGAATGCAAGGTTTATTGCCATAGACCATTCTAAAAAGTCTATCACGCAGGATAACAAAAAATATCTGGCTGAGCTGCCTTTTCATTTAAAATTAAACTATAAAATTGGAAGGAAACACTGGAATATTCAATTAGTCCATTCCGGGCTGGAAAGCAATGAAACCTATTTGTACGAATCTGAAAATGATGAGGTTTTTACAGACATTTTACAACAATCTCAATCGGATCTTGTGATGATGGGGCATACTCATTTATCTTTTAAAAAAAGGTTTGATAACGACAGATGGGCGGTAAATTGCGGATCGGTAGGACGTTCTAAAGAAGAGAACCGCTTGGCTTCGTATGTTATTATAACAATGGATGAAGAAAAAATAATTCCGGAAATTGTTCAGATTGAATATCCCCTTGAAGAAACAGCCCAGCAGATTGAGCTAAGCGGCATTCCGAAGTATTATGCTTCTTTTTTACGAAATGAAAAAGTATCAGTATTCTGATTATTTTGTACTTTTGTAAAACAATAATAATATTAAAGGAATGGTTAATTTAGAATGGTAC
This sequence comes from Chryseobacterium soli, assembly GCF_000737705.1. Taxonomy (GTDB): domain Bacteria; phylum Bacteroidota; class Bacteroidia; order Flavobacteriales; family Weeksellaceae; genus Chryseobacterium; species Chryseobacterium soli. Next base: position 202,539 of record NZ_JPRH01000003.1, read on the forward strand.
CGAACTTTTAAAGCGATCTACAAAACCGGAACCTTAACGGGTGCGGCAGATACGCTGTTTATTTCACAGCCGGGGGTTAGTCTTCATTTAAGCTCTCTGGAAGCCTATGTAGGATATAAATTGTTTGACAGGACAGGACGGAAAATGATTCCTACAGAAAGAGGAAAGGTTTTGTTTAATGCAGTTTCCGAACCGTTGACAAAGCTTGAAGATGTAGAGAAAAATTTCCAGAAATCTACGGAAAAACATACGCCGACGATAAGCATAGGAATGTGCTTTGAAACTTTTCAGACCACGTTGGAGCAGTATGTTTCCACCTTACCTTTTAACCTGATTATTAGTTTTGGAGAGTATCCTGAAATGCTGGATCAGCTGGACAAAGGAATTCTTGATCTTATCATTACTCCTAAGAAAGGGGTTTCGCCCAATATTCTGCATGAAGCTTTTTCATCTGAGCAAATCATTTTGGTAGGCGGAAAAGATGTGGATGTAGCCAGCTTTAAAAAAGCAGTAAAAACCAAAGACACCGATCAGATTGAAGAATGGCTGAAGCAGGAGAAATGGTATGGAACTACGGGCGATATGGAGCATCTTTTTCAGTTCTGGATCCTTAATTTCGGACATAAGCCCAATTTCCGTCCCAATTATATTGTTCCTAACATGAATTCTATCATCCGTTGCCTGAAAGGAGGAACCGGGCTGGCTGTGGTTCCGGATTTTTTATGTAAAGATGAAATTGAAAAAGGAGATATCCAACTGATCTGGAAAGGAAATAAAATGCTGGAAAATACCCTGTATTTCGGATGCCGTAAGAATACCAGTTATCAATCTGAAATCGGGCATATCAAGGGATTATTCAGACAGATGATGGGTAAAGCTGATGATGCTAACGTTCACGTATAATCAAAAACTCTAAGATCACCATATCCCGCATCTGCATTCCATTTTCATATATCGGAAATGGATAATTTTCAATGAAAAAATCTTTGCGGATTCCTTTTTTAACGAAACCATTTTTTTCATAAAACCTGATTTGCTGGAGTCCTGTATCTGAAGTCCCGACCAATAGAGAAGTGTACTGTTTTTCTGTTGCCAGTTCTTTTGCTTTATCGATCAGAATACTTCCGATTCCTTTATTTCGGCAGCTTTCGGTAACGGCGATATTTTTTAATTCTATTTCTGTGGTGCTGTTTTCATGAAGAGCCATAACAGCGATGTCCTGATCTCCCTTATTTAATATATACACTTCAGAGGTAAAGATGTATTGGTTGATAGCTTCTACCGTTTCGTCAGCCAGCAGAAGCAATTCGTAAGGAATTTCATCATCAGGCCCGATTCTTCTGAATGTTAAATGATCCATATTACAAACTCATATGAATGATAGGATATTCTTTCCCGGAACCGTCTGTTTCTGACCTTCCTGTCTGCCTGAACCCCATTTTTTCGTAAAATCCGATTGCCTGAGGATTCTGTTCATTAACATCTACTTTCGTTAAACCTGTTTTTTCTTTCATGAAACGATATAATTCCTTGCCGTAGCCTTTTCCCCGGGCATTATTATGAATGAACAGCATTTCTAAATTGCCTTCTGCCACAGCGGCAAAACCTTTCACCTCCTGATCATCTTCTATCAGATACACTTCCAGATTGGGAAGATAATCCCTGGGAATAACTTTTTTAAAATACGTAAAATCTTCTTCAGCAAGAAAATCGTGGGTAGCGAGTACAGCAGACTCCCAAACTTCCATAATTTTGGGGTAGTCTTCTGCATGAGCTATCCTGATATAATGAGACATAATTCACATTTTTTACAAAAATAAGGGATAAAGTTGTTTTAAAAAAATAGGAACCATATATTGACAAGGAAAAAAGAATATCTAGTGATAAAGCCTTATTATAATGGTTAAAAACTATGATGATGATCTTTTTTTTAATTCCATAATTAATGATTAATTTCAATTTATTATTGGAAATTTGTTTACATTGTATTATATAATTTAAATAAAAAAATATGCATCAAAAAACGTATACAGGACAACCGGTGGTACAGTTAAATAATGGAATTGATATTCCTGCGTTAGGTTTTGGAGTATGGCAGATTGAGGATCAGAAAGTATGTGAGGATACGGTAGTAAAGGCCATCCAAACGGGATACAGAATGATAGATACTGCCGCTATTTATCAAAATGAAGTAGGAGTGGGGAAAGCGATCCAAAACAGTGGGGTAAACAGAGATGATCTGTTTATTACTTCAAAAGTTTGGGTTCAGGACAGCGGATATGAAAAAACAAAGGCAGCATTTCAAAAAACACTGGACAGATTACAGCTTGATTATCTGGATATGTATCTTATACACTGGCCTTACGGAGATTTCTTAGGATCCTGGAAAGCTATGGAAGAGTTATATCATGAAGGAAAAGTCAAAGCAATTGGCGTATGTAATTTTCCGGTGGAAAAACTGGAGGAATTAAAAGCCCATTCAACAGTTGCTCCTGTTATCAACCAGATCGAACTGCATCCTGTTTTTCAGCAAAAAGAACTTCAGGTGTATAACAGGGAACATAATATCATCACCCAGCCGTGGAGCCCGCTTGGAAACGGAAATGAAGAACTCCTGAATAATATAGCATTAAAAGCTATTGCAGAAAAGTATCATAAAACAGTGCCGCAGGTCATTTTAAGATGGCATCTGCAGGAAGGATTTGTTGTGATTCCAAAATCTGTAACGCCTTCAAGAATTGAGGAAAATTTCAATGTTTTTGATTTTGAATTATCAGAAGATGAAATGAATACCGTACGTTCTTTAGATACAGGAAAAAGATTATTCTTTGATCCGAAAGATCCTGACTGGGAAGAGAAAATGCTGAATGTAGTGGCAGATATTTAAGATATAAATTCACATACATTAAGCTGATCTTATGGGCTTAAAATAAAAAAACACCTTCATTTGAAGGTGTTTTTTATGTATTACGATATTATTTCGTTAAATCCAGACCGCCGAAGTTCCCTGAACTCATCATCAGAAAAACACCTTGGGTCTTATCTAAAGTTTCCCAATAGGCATGAAGTTCTTCAGCGTTGGTAAATACTTTTAATTTTTCATTTTTAAACTTTTCTTTAATCAAATCAGGAGAAATAGGATCCATTCTTTTGATCCTTAAAGCATCTTCAGAATAGAAAACCACCGCTTCGTCCAAACCATCCATAGCATGGTCATATTGCTCTAAAAATACGGGATTCAGACTTGAATAGGTATGAAGTTCCAGGAAACCATATTTCGTTTCCTTTTTAAACTGCTCACAAAAAGCTTTTACAGCTGCCTTTACCTTACTTGGAGCATGGGCAAAATCTTTATAAAGCGTTCCCTTATCTTCTCTTTCTACTTTTTCCAGACGTTTCGAAGCACCCTTAAAACTCATAATGGCATCATAGAAATCCTCATCCATAATCCCCAACTGACGGCATATATGACGGGCACCTTCCAGGTTCAGCAAATTATGAGCTCCAAAAACAGAAAGCGGAATATCGCCCATTTCTGTTTTTAAGAAAACTTTTCCATTGGTGATTTCGTATTCAGGGGTTTTGTACGGTATTTTTCTGAAATAGTTTTCAGCACTTTCCACCACTTTTACCACCTCAGCGTCTTCTTCGTTATATACGAGAACACCACCGGGAGTAATGCTTGCTGTAAATTTCCTGAACTGCTCAATATAATCATCAAACGTCTTAAACACATTGATATGATCCCATGCAATACCGCTCATTAAAGCAATGTTGGGCTGGTAAAGTAAAAATTTAGATCGAAGATCAATAGGAGAGGAAAGGTACTCATCACCTTCCAGTACCATAAAATCATTATCCTGGGTAAGCTTTACCATGCAGTCGAAACCTTCAAGCTGTGCACCTACCATATAATCTACATCTTTTTGATGGAAATTAAGGACGTGCAGGATCATGGAAGTAATAGTGGTTTTACCATGAGACCCGGCAATGACCACACGGGTTTTTGTTTTAGATTGTTCGTAAAGAAATTCGGGATAAGAATATATTTTCAGACCCATTTCCTTGGCTTTGGCTAATTCAGGATTGTCCTGATGAGCATGCATACCAAGTATGACAGCATCAATATCAGAAGTTATTTTTTCAGGGAACCAGCCCATTTCGGCGGGAAGGATTCCTTTCTTTTCGAGTCTGGATTTAGAGGGTTCAAAAATAGCATCATCTGAACCTGTAACCTGATATCCTTTGTCTTTTAGCGCAATAGCAAGATTATGCATGGCGCTTCCGCCGATTGCAATAAAATGGGTTTTCAACTTATTTACTGTTTTTTAACATTGTTATTAATAATCTCCTGAAAAGCAGTGAGTATATTGTTCCAGTTGGTCTTGAAATTGGGCATAATCATGCTGGCATCTGTCTTGCTGCCTTCATTAGTCCCTTTCTTTATATTAATTGAAGTCGATACATTGTCGTACAACTTTTTATGATCTTCCTGTATTCTTCTGAAGTTATTTTGAGAAAGCACATGATCCAGTTTTTTTAAATCTTCATCAGAAACTTTAAAATCCTGTTTGTATTTCTTGCCCTGTCCTTCAAACGAATAATGTGCACTATTGCCCTTTATCAATAAATTTTCATAAACGGGTGCTATACCTCCGCTTTTAGCATAACTAATATCAAAATCTGAATATACTTTCTGGCTGTTACATGAAACTAATACGATGACTGCGAATAAAATTCCTATTATTCCTTTCATACTTTAAATGCTTTAATTATCTGAATCTTTTTTTTCTAATTTTTTAGCTTTTAATTCTTCATCATATTGGTGTAATAGGTTGAAATCTTCAGTTTGCTCAATAGCTGTCATAATCTTCAACAAAATTTCTGGTGCTTTTTCATTGTCATAATCGATATCCAGAGGTGCTTTAAATTCCATGGTAGGTTTTACGCCTGTTACCTTTACACGGAGCCCTTTTTTGTCAAACGCTCTACGGAATCCATTGATCTTAATGGGAATCACAATAGGACGCTGGTTTTTGACTAATTTGGCAGTTCCTCTTCTTCCTTGTGCAAATGCCGACGTAGTTCCTTGAGGGAAAGTAGCTACCCAGCCATTGTCTAAGGCTTTCATAATATTGTCTACCTCGGTAAGGTCTACCATTCTGTTCACATTCTGTCCTTCCGCTCTCCAGGTTCTCTTTACGGTTACAGCACCTGCAATTTTAAAAATCTTTGGAAGAATCCCTTTGTTCATGGTTTCTTCAGCTGCAACATAATAAAAGTCAATCTTAGGGTTGAGGAGGTAGATCGGGTTTTTTATGGTATTTAAATAGCCGTTGTTTACCGCGCAAAATGCATGATACATAGCGGCTACATCAGCAAAATAGGTTTGATGGTTACACACAAAAAGGACATTGGAATCCGGAAGATCCACCAGGTGTTCCGTACCGGTTATCTTCAATTTATTAAAACCATTGAACCTTCTATAGGATACAATTCCTAAAATAAAAATTATTAACCTTTTTAATAAATAAGGTGTTCCGAATGCATCGGTGAAAATATTTTTCTTCGCCATTTTTCAATTAAACACGGTTTCGCAAAGTTACATTTTTTTCAGCAACTGGCTGAATTCGCTTAATATCATTGCTGTGGCCCCCCAGATGATGTATCCGTTGAAATTAATCACCGGTACTTCATGCCCGCCTGCACTTGGAAGTGCCATAATTTCGGGATTGTCGGGGAGATTCAAAAATGAAGTGATCGGAAACTCAATGGTATCTACCGCTTCACTTTCCTGCAAAACGAAAAGCGGGTTCTTTTTAGTATATGAAATGTAAGGATATACATAGAAATTACTTGGGGGAACATAAATCGGAGACATTTCCCGGATTACTCGCAGATAATGTTTTTCTATTCCGATTTCTTCTGAAGTTTCCCGAACGGCAGTTTCAGCAAAATCTCTATCCGTTTCCTCGCGTTTCCCACCCGGAAGGGATATCTGTCCGCTGTGTCTGTCATGCTCATTGATGGTGCGTTGGATCAGTGGGAAATACCATTCGTTGTCTTTTAAATATAAAACAATATTCACTGCAGCAAACTTTGGATTTTTTGCCAAAACCTCATCATAGCTGAAAACGGGACGTGAAGGCGGAGAAAATACACCGTGGGCATTGGTCCCGGGTAACTCTACGTTTTTTATTTTCCTCAATAAATCTTTTCCAAAACTTTCCATAGCTCAAATTTAGCAATATAAATTGAAGAAAAGAATACCCCTTAACATTAATTAACCATCATTGTGAGGGATTGGTAAGATCATCCTATTCCGTATTTATACGTAACTGAAGCCGGTGATTCTCGGCCACCGGGAAATAATGACGTAAGGAACTGTAATTAGTGATTTTTAAAATTTACACTTTTGCAGTGGTTTTTCACTTTGCTTTAGAATATACCTTTGTAAGACTATTAACCAATTAATTTATACTAAGATGAAAAGCTTTATTACAGGTGTGTTTACACTAATGGCTATGAGTTTTGGGTTCGCTCAGTCAAATATTGATATGACTGCCCAACTTGGAAACTTAAACGTTGCTACAGTAGACCAAACAGGTCTTTTGAACATTAATTCTTTAACACAGGATGGAAATCGCAACACCGCAGACATTGACCAGGTAGGAATCCTGAATGTCAATACTGCTGAAAGTGTTGGAAACAGAAACTCTATTGATGTAGATCAAACAGGATTGGCAAACTCTAATAACGTAAGCCAACAGGGAAACAGAAACTCTGCAGTAACCTGGCAGTTGGGAACATTCAACACTACGGACCAAACTCAGATAGGAAGAAGAAATGAGGTATCATCCGTACAGTTGGGTAACAGCAACGCAGTGGTTCAATACCAGGATGGCAGAAGAAATGATGCTTCAGCGATCCAATGGGGCGACAATAATACTGCTGCTCAGGTTCAATTAGGCAGAAGAAATGAAGCAACTGGTCTTCAGGTTGGGAATTCAAACTTCCTGGTACAATATCAGGATGGAAATGACAACAGTGCATCCAATGATCAGGTGGGTAATGGCAACATAGCCGCCGCCGTTCAGATTGGTGATGATAATACATCCATGGGAGCACAGGCTGGGAATAATAACCAATTATACCAAATTCAGTTAGGAAATTCCAATACGGCAGTAGATGTTCAGATGGGTAACAGTAATTTTACCTGGGTAACCCAAACCGGTGATTCCCATGTTCATGTAGGAACTCAGATCGGTAACGGAAACTCTATGACTATCAATCAGTCGAACTAATAGAGGTATAAGCCGTATTATGAATGTCAGTATTAAAAGGAGAGACTGTTCTGGTTTCTCCTTTTTAGGCTTACCATGCAGAATATACCCGGAAACCATGAGTTTCATGCATACTGCCTGGGTGTTTTTTTCCGATTCTCTATCGACATCTTATCTAAAATTAATGCCATGTTTAAATTAGGACTGAGTGTTTGTACACTTTTCATACTGCAGTCTTTCAAATCACAGCAGGTTGATTGGGAGCATATCAACAGTAATAATGCACTTGCAGCGATTGCGATCCAAAATAATGGATCTGATGCTTTCTACTCCAACATTATTCAGGTGGGGGATTTCAATAAAGCAGCTCTTTCTCTTAATGAAAAAACGGATATTTCAGTACGGCAGCTTGGAGATTACAACACTCTTTTTTTTATTAATTCTTTTACGGATACAGAAACCAAAACAGCCGTTACCACCCAGGGAAATAACAATATTATTGATATTACCGGAAGCAACAGCGTATCTGACGGAATGCAGGTAACTGTAAAAGGAGATAATAAAACCGTTTTCATGAGGAATTACTAAAAACATAAATGATGAAAAATCTGTATTTGAATCCGTGTACCTTTTTTATCTTCCTGTTTGTAATGAGTTACGGACAGGAAGACAAGAAGGTTATTGCTAAAATTGAACACAGTACGGTGGAAAATCAGATGAAACTGAAAGCTACTGTTACCAACAATACAGCCATCTACAAAGAACTTAATTACCTGTTGGTTTCCATTAAAAAAGGTGGGGCGGGTAATCTTTCCAATAACCGTCAGAGCGGAAAATTTTCAATCAATCCCAATGAGGTAAAAGTATTGTCGGAAATCAGTGTAAATCTTGATAAAAAAGATGCCCTGAAAGCCTTTCTGTACATCAAAGACGAGGAAACCCAGAAGCTTGTGGCTAAAGACAGCCTTGAATTTAATAATGACTGGTTTAAAAAGAAAGCAGGCAGGGTAGAAGAAGATGCTGTATTTGAATTAAAAGGGCTGACCATTGATGAAACGAAAAGTAAAATAGGAAAAGATTTTTATGACCTGTTTTACATGCAGTACAGCCAGCTTCCGGACAAATCGAATGCTCCGGTTACCATTTCAGAACTTCCCGTTCGGGGTACCAGCAGCCAGATCAATATTGAAATAGAAGATAAAGTGATTTACAGCTTTATGACCAATCCCAGTGAAGATTATCTGAAAGAACAGCTTGCCGGCAGCCTGAAATATATCAAAGAATTTAATGCCAGAAAAAACCTTATAAAAAATGAATTCATCTACTAAAAACGTCCGTTATGAAAACTTTTATAATCATTTTCACCTTTATTGCGGGCATATTCTGCGGAAAAGCCCAGCAGTTGGTTTATAAGCCTGTAAATCCTGCATTTGGAGGAGATACCTTCAATTATCAGTGGCTTTTAAGCTCGGCAAATGCCCAAAATCAGTTTGATGAAAAAAAAGATTACAGCAATCTATTGGGGAATGCCAACTCCTTGGACAGCTTCAGCCAAAGCATCAATCGTCAGGTGTTGAGCGAACTGTCGAGAAAGTTGTTTGAAGATCAGTTTGGACAAGGCAGTGTACAACCCGGAAATTATCTTTTTGGATCACTATACCTGCAGATTACCACAACTGCTCAAGGACTTTTAATTAATATTTTGGATACCAGTACTGGTGATCAGTCCGAGATCGTAATTCCAAAATAAAAAAAGTAACTAAAAACTAAACTTACCATGAGAGCTTACATTTACACCAGAATTTTTTTCTGTGCCGCCTTTTTATGTATCATGCAGGCGTGCAGCTCATTGTTGGGACTGCCTTCAGATCCCCAAAAATCTACGATGGGGGAGAACACCTCCTATACCACAGAATTGAAAAACCTCCCCCTTCCCAAAGAAAAAGTAGTTATAGGAGTTTATAAATTCCGGGATCAGACCGGCCAGTACAAACCCTCTGAAAACGGTAATAACTGGAGCACAGCCGTACCGCAGGGAACCACCACGATTCTGATCAAAGCATTAGAAGACAGCAGGTGGTTTGTTCCTATTGAAAGAGAAAATATAGCAAATCTTTTGAATGAAAGACAGATCATTCGCTCCACACGGCAGGAATATTTAAAAGATGCCGATAAAACCAGCCAGTCGCTGCCACCGCTTTTATATGCCGGAATTCTTCTGGAAGGAGGCGTGATTTCTTATGACAGCAATGTGATGACTGGCGGGCTGGGAGCAAGATATTTTGGCATCGGCGCCTCTACCCAATACCGCCAAGACAGAATTACCATCTACCTTCGTGCGGTTTCTACCTTAAACGGGGAAATTCTGAAAACCGTTTACACCTCCAAAACCATACTTTCAACGAGCGTTAACGGAAGTTTTTTCAGGTATATAGATACCGAAAGACTTTTGGAAGCCGAAATAGGGCTTACCCAGAATGAACCTGTACAGCTTGCCGTAACCGAAGCTATAGAAAAAGCGGTGAAATCTTTAATTGTGGAAGGGATTCAGGATAAGATCTGGGGAAAAGCAGTGGAAGGCACCACCGATTATCAATCTCTTATCGATGAATATACCAGAGAACAGGATAAAAATATGAACAGAACCATAGGAGACAGGATGCCTGAAAATTACAGACAGAAACTCTCTGTATTTGCCAATGTGGAAGGGCAGAAAGTAAAAGATGATTATGTGGGGACTACCATGAACGTGGGCGGAAAGGTGGGTGTTAAATATTTTTTAAGCCCAAGCTTTAATCTTGAATTGAACGGCAACTATTTCACCTTAGAAAATAAAAATATTGCGAAAAAGAGCTATTACGTTCCGGAGATCAATCTGGAATACCTTCTTTTTCCAAGATATAAATTCAGTCCATATCTGTATGGAGGCTTGGGGGCTATGTTTTCAAAAGAGAGTCCCCAATATAAAGGTCAGGTAGGAGGCGGCCTTGAATATATGATCGACAATAATGTCGCTCTGAGGGTTTCATCTCAGTATGATATAGGTTTTAAAGACGACTGGGAAGGATTGATCAAGGGAAAACATAAAGATCAGTCGATACGGTTTGCGTTGGGAGTCAACTTTTATATTGGAAAAAAATAAAAACAAACACTATGAAAACTTTACTAAAAATTATCAGCATATTCATTCTTTATTTTTGCCTGTTTTCATGTAATGAAGAACTTACAGATCAGGCTCAAACAGGAATATTGAAAGGAAAAGTAGTGAAAAGAGGCACCAATGTGCCGATTCCCAATGTGAAAATTTTTACAGCACCCACCACCCAAACCGTTTTCAGTGGGACTGACGGAACCTTTGAAATTTCTAATATGCCTGTAGGAAACTATTCTGTAAAAGCAGAATTATCAGGGTATATCACGACTTTTCAGGGGGTTAATCTGCAAAATCAAAATCAGCTGGTAACCGTGGTTTTTGAGATGGATGACGATACGTCGTTAAACTCTCCGCCCACAGCGCCGCAATTGCTGAGTCCGGTAGATAATGCAGTCAACCAGCCTTTGAATGTAGAGCTTACCTGGACGTCCACCGATCCGGATACGGCAGATGTATTAAAATATAGTTTGACAATTAAAAATAATCTGGATACTAATGTGATTCAGGTGAATGATTTGAAAGTGAATCATTATACACTCTCAAATCTGAAGTTTGGTGTTAGTTACTTCTGGCAGGTGTCTGTTTCGGACGACATTCACCCGCCAGTTTTAAGTGCTATTGGTAAATTCACGACCAATACCGTTCCTACAAACCGTTATCACTATGTACAAAAACAGGACGGTAATTTTGTAATCATTTCAAGTGATGCTCAGGGAAATAATTTTCAGTTCACCAATTCATCCTACAACAGCTGGCGCCCAAGGAAAAATAACAATGCTGGCTTAATTGCATTCCTGAGAACCGAAGGCGGAAGCACGCATCTGTATACTGCAAACCCTGATGGTTCAAATCCTTTTAAAGTGACCACAGTACCTGCTGCCGGATTTAATAATTATGAAATGGATTTTGCATGGAGTACCAATGGACAGGAACTTTTATATTCTAATTTCAATAAATTATACAGAATTAATAAAGATGGAAGCGGTCTTAATCTTGTGTATACGACACCAGACGGAAGTATGATCTCAGAATGTGACTGGAGTTACGATGGAAGCAAAATCGCTTTAAAAACCAATGATTTCAGTGGATACAATACAAAGATCTATGTTATTGATATGATTGGGACTGTCTTAAAGACAGTGGTGACTGGAGTTGCCGGAGCAAGCGGAGGATTGAATTTTTCTGTTGATGGACAGCTTCTTCTCTATACACGGGATATGTCCGGTTATCAGGATAGCAGCGGCAATTACCGTCAGCTGGATTCCCATATTTTTGTCTATAATCTGGTAAGCAATGCAGTGTATGATATTTCTTTGGAAAGCGAAAAACCATTGGGAACAAACGACCTGGACCCCAGATTTTCACCCAATAATGCACAGGTTATTTTCATGAATACTTCAAATGATAATATTTCTCAGAAAAACGTGATGACCATAGATCTCAACAGTTCTATGACAGACCTTTCCAGAGCAGTTCTCTTCAATAATGCAGAAATGCCGGATTATGAATAGATAGCTGATGGTTGTTGGTTTATGGCTGACGGTGTATAGTGTATAGTGTATAGTGTATAGTGTATAGTGTATAGTGTATAGTGTATAGTGTATAGTGTATAGTGTAGACAGTTTATAGGTCTAGTTGGTGATTTTGAAAAATACTACTTTAAGTATCAGAAGACTTGTCGCCTCAACCATTATCATCATGAATACATTGTACGTTTTACATTGTACAAAAAAAGACTTAAGGATCAGTAAATTTGTTGCTTCAACAGTCATCACCATTAATACACTTTACTTTTTACAGTGTACAAAAAAAATCCAAACCTTCAGGTTTGGATTTTTTTCTTAATCAATAATATGATTTTCAAGTGCGTATTTCACGACGCCTACGGAGTTTTTTACATTGAGCTTTAAAAGGATCCTTTTACGGTGGGTTTCTACGGTATTGATGCTTATAAAAAGTTTTTCCGAGATATCTTTGCTGCTTAATCCATCGCATATCAGCCTCAGAATTTCCATTTCCCGCCTTGTGAGCGGATCTTTAATATGAGAATTTGCTTTTTCCTGTTCATTGCTTAAAAAATGGATCATGCTCTCTTTGGCGTGATTGCAGATATAGATTTCATTTAAAAGCAATGCCTGGATGGATTTCATGAACTCATCATACCGGCTGTTTTTATCGAGGTAGCTCTTTATTCCTTTGTTAAAAAGCTTTCTGATATCAATTACATCATAGCTATTGCCGATAATGATGATTTTGATGTCTTTGTTTTCGGCGGTAATATTTTCTATAGATTTGTAAAGATCCGTAAGCATCAGCATATTGGAACTTATCATCAGGATTTCAGGAGCCTCTTCCTGCAGCTGCTTAGAAAGCGTTTCGAAAGAATTACAAATATTAATTGTATTAAAAATTTTACTTTGAGAAAGAAGTTTTGATAATCCTTCTGTATACAGCATAGGTTCATCAAAAATAGTTAATCTTGGTTTCATCATGGTTAGTTTTGGTTATATAAAAATATAAAAAAAACTTTACATTTTGGCATTAATTAGCAATTAATAATGAATTATACGATATAAATGAATAATAAAATGTATTTTTTATTGATTATTTTGTAAATAATTCTCTTTTTATGGAGTTGTGTTTAAATATTTTAGAGTTATTTCTATTAAAGTCTAGTATTTAAGCAGGTTATACAGCTTTTATTTCTGATGTGTAATTTATTTAACTAACACAGTAGGGATATGTTGTACCGGGAAATTTACGGAGTTTGCAATGAAACAAAATTGATTGGCCTTATGGTGAAGTTCCCTGGCTTTTACCACCATAGACTCATCTGTTACTGTAACGGTTGGATGTAAAATAACCTGTGTGAAATGCCCACTGCCATTGGGTGTTTCCGTCATAATCCCTGTTGCAGTATCCTGATAGTCTACGACAATAATGCCTGCTTCAGAACAAAAATGCAGATACCAGAGCATGTGGCAGGAAGAGAGAGAAGATAAGAATAAATCTTCAGGATTGTGTTTTGTCTTATCACCACGAAAGGCCGGATCGGAAGAACCTTCCATAACAGGTTTATGATCGACAGCAATGGTATGGCTTCTCTCGTAATCTCTGTACCCGCTAGTTCCTGTGCCTTTATTTCCGGTCCATTGGATGGTAGTTTTGTAATGATGTTCTTTGCTCATTTGGATTGAAATAATTTAATTGTAAAAAAAGTATGGGTTAAAAGTAGGGAAATCTTTTCTACAGAAATAGAAAAAGCCTCCAGAAAACTAGAGGCTTTAAATTTTGTTTTAATTAGAATATCCTGATACTTCTTCTTTTTTAGAATTGTAAATTTTGTATTCTAAGTATTTAAAAGAATCCCTTGGGATAATGGTTACCCATTTTTTATACTTGATAAACCATTTCATCTGGATGCTTTTAATTCCCTTAGTAAGGTAAGCTTCCACGAATGGGTGTACATGCAGGTAAATTTTTCCTTTATCCTTTTGCATGATATTTCTGATGGTTTCTTCCATCCTTTCCACGATCACAATTGGAGCTACAATTTCTCCGTCTTTGTTCGGGTTTTCTTCTTTGGTCTCGATCTGTTTTTCCGGACGGTTTCTTTGTCTGGTAATCTGGATCAGTCCAAATTTACTTGGAGGCAGAATCTTATGGCGAGCTTTGTCGCGACTCATTTCCTCTTTTAGATGTTCGAACAGATTTCTCCTGTGATCCGGGTTGGTCATGTCGATAAAATCAATCACGATTATTCCTCCCATATCGCGGAGACGCAGCTGTCTGGCGATTTCTGTGGCTGCCATTTTGTTCACATTCAGAGCGTGTTCTTTATTGGCAGTATTTCCGGTAGTGATATTATTACCAGAATTCACATCGACTACGTGTAGTGCTTCTGTGTGTTCAATAACAAGGTAGGCACCTTTCGAGCTTGGAATGTTAACGTGTTTTCCAAAACTCTGTTTAAGCTGTTTTTCGACGTTGTAATATTCCAGAAGTGGAATATGGGAATCGTAAAACTGGACAATATTCTTTCTTTCCGGGGCAATTACTTCTACATAATTTTTCATTTCAGTTACCATCTGCTCGTCGTCGCAGAAGATATTCACGAAATCCTGGTTGAAATTGTCTCTTAAAATAGCTGAAGCTTTATCTTCTTCGCTTAAAACTTTAGACGGAACTTTATTTCTCTGGATATTGTTAAAAGTTGTTTCCCATTTCTGAATCAGCTGATTCATGTCGTTATGCAGGTCTGCAACTTTTTTTCCTTCGGCAACCGTTCTTATGATCACACCGAAACCCTCAGGCTTGATGCTTTCAATAAGGGTTTTCAGTCTTTCTTTTTCCTCAGAAGTTCTGATTTTTTTAGAAATTGAAACCTTATTGTCGAAAGGAATTAAGACCAAAAAACGTCCTGTCAAAGAAACCTGAGTTGAAATCCTCGGTCCTTTGGTTGAAATCGGCTCTTTGGTGATTTGTAGTAGAACCAGATCATCTTTTGCGATCACCTTTTCTACCGTTCCATTTTTGTCTATTTCGGGTTGTATCTCGAAATTTTTTAAGCTTGAAGTGCTTTGTTTTTTAGAAATAGTGTCTTTTAAAAACTTCTTGTATGTAAGATATTGCGGGCCCAGGTCCTGGTAATGTAGAAATGCATCCTTGTCATATCCGATATTAACGAATGCAGCATTCAGGTTGGGAGCCAGTTTTTTTACTCTTCCTATAAACAGATCTCCAACTATAAAATCGCTTTTGTCCTCTTGCTCATGAAGTTCACATAGTCTTCCGTCTTCCAGTAGTGCAATCTTTGTAAGATCATCTTCATGCGAAACTATTAGTTCTTTCTTCATTTTGTTATTAAGATAAAATTGTTAAGATTATAGGGAATTGGCATGTTTTTTATCAAATTAAAAATATTTTAAATGTAAGGATTTAGAATTAAAGCCATCATATTTTATTAATAATAAATTAAAAACATGTTATTATTTCCACGAAATCTTATAGTTGCAAACAAAAATATAGTCGGTAAACTTTAAAAAAATAAAGCTACCAACTATATTATTATATTGTAAATCTCGAGAAAAAGAGATTACTTTTTCTTATGTCTGTTCGCTCTTCTTCTTTTCTTTCTCTTGTGTGTTGCAACCTTGTGTCTTTTTCTTTTCTTTCCGCTTGGCATAATTTTAAATTTTTTAGTAACTAGTTAATATTCAGTTAATGTTTTATTTTACTGCGACCTTTGTTTTTACTTTCTCTACAAATGATTTTGAAGGTTTGAAAGCAGGAATGTTGTGAGCAGGAATCTCAATTGCAGTGTTCTTAGAAATATTTCTTCCTGTTTTAGCAGCACGTGTTTTAATGATAAAAGATCCAAAACCTCTTAGATAAACGTTATCCCCATTATACATAGAAGTCCTGATCTCCTGCATAAAAGCTTCTACAACTTTCTGTGTTTCATTCTTTTCTGTTCCCAACTTATTTGAGATGGTGTTTACCAATTCTGCCTTTGTCATTTCCTTTTTTAATTTTAAATTTTAGGTGTGCAAATTTAGTTAAAAAAATTGAATACTAGCAAATTAGTCGCAAAAAATTTTTGTTTAAACAGTTGAGATTTTAGTATTTAATCTATATTAAGATTACATTACGATAAGGTTACATGCTGGAATTGTAATAGCCATTTTCTACACAGAAGCGGATGAGGTGGAGTTTTGTCTTCAATCCCAGCTTTTCTGTAAGCCTGTTGATATAGGTATCAATTGTTCGTGTGCTTAGACTCAGTTTTTCTCCGATCTCCTTGTTACTGAAGCCTTCATAGCAGAATTTCATCAGCTGGATTTCAGTTGGAGACAGCTCTTCTTGGCTTTTTTTCTGTCGGTCCATATACTCCATAACGGCAAGCGGCTGCTGTTCCCATTCTTTGGAATATACTTCATAATCGAAGGTGTCGGCAGCTATTTTACCTTTAATAATATCTTTAATAATGCTGCTTTTTTTCTCGCAGTAATAGATATTGGGTATTTTTGAAAGAATCTCGGCCATATCTTCCTGATAGGTTCCAGAATAGGTAACGATAGGGGTTTCCGTATTGCTTTGTCTGATGTATTTTATTGCTTCAATTCCACTTAATACCGGCATAAAGAGCTCAATTACGAAGACATCTTCCTGTCTTCTGTAAATTCTGTTAACAAGCTCATGCCCGTTGTTACAGTCATTAAGAAGCATATAAAAAGGATTTTCCAACAGCGTCTTGACCATGATCTTTTTAAAATAAAAATCACTGTCTGCAATCGAAAACCGCACAGTATTAGTTAATATCTTATTCATTTTTAATATCGATTTGGTGTAGGATATTATAAAATTTAGAGGCCTAATTTATGAAAAACTTATGAATGTGAAAGTTAATCTTAAATTAATTAATAACACAACAATATTTCCCGGATAAATACAGGGGGAAAATACTTATTGTACATAAAATTTTTTTTTTATATTTTCACTGGCCAAACAAATCACAAACATATGTCTTCAAACAGGGAGAAAAAATTAAACAAGTCTGACGTCAGAGTAGGCATTTGGAAGTTTATTCTGTCTTTTGCCGTTTTATCGGTAGTCACCTTTGTGTGTGTATTGTTCTTTTTTAAAAGTTATGATACCCAGCGGGAAGGAATCAGGAGAGAATCCGAAGCGTATAAAGATCTCATCGACCGGAGCGATGCTCTGAAGCAGCATGTGGATAATATCTATGAACGAATGAACCAGCTTAGTACCGATAAGGTGGATAACGAAATTTTCCTCAGAACCAATATTATAGATAACTTAAGAGATGCTAATAACATTATGGGCAAAGACAGTTCCGGAAGTTTTAAGCATTACGCTGTTTTGATGAAGCAGATTGAAACGATGCTTACCCTGAAAAGTAATATAAGTAGTGTAAAATACAGGAAAAATATTGCCATAAGGGATCTTAATGAATGCATGAACAAGTCAAACGTTGTGAATAAGGAACTTAAGATTGATCCTACAAGAAAATTTACAGGAGGCCGAAGAAAATAAAAACATATGCAGGGACACGTTACACTATCTAAAAAAGAAAAGCATTATCAGTTTTTTTATTTAATACTGATGCTTTTTGCAGCAATGATATTTTTAGGAATACTCTTTTTAAAAGGGTATGATTCACCGTTTTCTGATGAAGATGTACGGGGCATTCAAAATCTGGAGCAGAAATCAAAATTTGAACAGCATCAGAAGCTTGTTCTGCCTATTATGGATAGTACCTATTCCATGATCACCAGGATTACAGATGTGGCTCCTGAGCCATTTGTAGAAGACAATATCGAACTTGGTATCAATGATCTGCAGAATTATTTTAATGCAAAAAATGATATTACTGATGTCCGAAAAGATGCTTATCCGCAGATTGCTAAATTCTATAAAATGTATTTTGATGATAAGAAGGTCATTTCTTCAACGACAGAAGATATTAAAAAGTTTGAAAAGCAGGTGGAAGATTGCAGGATTGGATTTAAAGATAAGCAAACCCGGCTTTTTCAGCGGGAAAATGTATTAAAATCAAGGACGCAGTAATCAAATCAGAATATAAGAAAACAAAACACATCACAATTATTAACTATGAATTATTTTCAAAAGAACAAAAAAAACATTATTATTGGTGTTATTGCAGCTCTGCTGATAGCAGCGCTTGTAGCATTGTGGCTTCAAAAAAAGGTGATCCATTCTGCTGATGATATTGTTGGGGTTGTTTACCCGTCTACGCTGTTAGTTGGAGATACGCTTTTATTTGAAGATAAAACCCAATTTGCGAAGACAAAAAGATGGAATTTCGGGGATGGCAGAACCTCTGATAAAAACAGTGGTATCCACTTTTATGACAAGCCTGGTTACTATCAGGTAAGCTTAATTGTTGATAACAAATACACAAAATCCTTCCCGGTAATGGTATCCGCAAGAGGACTTCCGAAGGCAAAAGATTCCGCAAAAATTACAACAACAATTGATGCTCAGACGCAGGCGATGCAGAATGAAAACGTACAGTTCCGTGCGATTTCCGATGCAACAAAGTTTTCATGGAAGTTCGGGGAAACCGGAAATACAGATTCCAAAGATAAGATGGCAATTTATTCTTATAAAAAGCCCGGAGATTATTTAGTGACATTATATACTGAAGAAAGTCAGGATCCTGTTTATCACCGTATCAAAATTCTTCCCGCTTACGATGCTTTGCAGGAAGAAGAAGTATCTGTAGAAGATTCTTATGCAAGAATTGATAATGATTTTAAATATCGTTTGCAGCAGATTGCTAACGGTAATAATTTCAATATGAATTATAACTATCTGCTGAGAACCTATCTCTGTAACAACGAAAATACAGTCGTAAAAGTGAACGATAGCAAAACGAACAATTTTTACATGTATTGCGCAGGACTTCAGTTTGACAAGAATACGGTCATTCAAACTGTAAAAGTTAATTTTGATGACAAACAAAACTGTGTTACCAAAGTTGATATAAACCAAAGTAAATAATATCATTCAGTACCCCTGGATGCACACCACTCATAAAAGAAAAATAGGATGAAAAATAAATTTCCTCTAGCAGCATATTATATTGGTCTTTCGGTTTTACTGACGAGCTGTCAGGTAAAACTACCGTCGAAAAGAACACCTGAACCTGCACAGTACGGTCAGGTAGATAATTCACCTGTCGTAAATGGATATCCGAAAAAAGCTACTCCGTGGATTGTGGTTTCAGACCGCTCAAGAAATACGGCTTATCTTGATAAAAATGATGAGAAATCATATAAAGAAGTTAAGTTTCTGGAACCTTTAATGGTTTTAAAACATAGAGACGGAATGGTAAAAGTTGCCGAGTATATTCCGGATGCCTTAATGAAAAAAGTTTCATCAAAGTCTATCAAAACATACGGCTGGATTCCCGAATCAGACCTTCTTCTGTGGAACAATTCTTTAAAAAGCGAAAAAACAGGATATCCTATAAGAGTAGCAGTTGTTCCGAGCAACAGTGAAGTGATCAGAAGCTCAGACCGGTATTACAAAAACGATTCTATCATGGTGTTTAATTCACCAAGTCTTATAGAAACCGCCAATGTTAAAATTCCGAACGGACAGATGGTATACGTCTACAAACAGGCCGAAAACAACAAAAGATTTTTGGTAGGTAAGAAACCATCAATTGATATGGATAGTATCAGCACGAGTCTGTATGGCTGGGTGAGCTCCAATGTAGTGTCTGCATGGGGGGAACGTTCTGCCATAAAATTGAAAAACAATACCGGAGTTACAGAAACAACATTAGGAATACATGAAGGGTATCCGGGAGGAGCCGATGCAGAAAATAAAACAGCGATTCTCCTTACTGATGTTAATAAAAGAACACCGCTGGAAAATATTTATCCGGTAAATTTAGCTTTAAATGAGGCTCAGACACCAGATTCCAAAACAAAATATTTTACGAATATACTAGATTACAGCAATAATTATATATTCAATGTTTTAGGAGAGAAAATCAAGTTTGACCGCTATAGAGAAATCACCGAAAAAGATAAAGCGATTAATATTGTTTTCGCACTCGATGTAAGCGCACAAAATGCTCCGTATTCTCCTATTGTAAAGTCTTTATTGCAGGATCTTCAGCTTAGATTTGAAAAACCTTCTTATTTTAATAATGTGAAATATGGAGTGGTATTATATAAAAATAATTCATGTGGCAGCAATGTTTCCGTTTCCAATTTGAGTACGGATTACAGTAAGATCACCAAATTTATAGACGAAAAAACCAATGAGATGAACTGTCCAAGCAACAATGGGTATCAGCCGGTAGGCGAGGCCCTTGCCGCAGCAGGAAATCTTCTTTCCAATGTTCCGGACGAAACGAATATCGTGATCACCGTAGGAACATCAGCCAATCAAAGCGGAAATATGTACAGTGTGATCAGTTCACTTACCCAGGCACAAGCCAGGTTAATCATGTTCCAAACCAGTGCAAGATCATCAGATACTTACAATGATTTTGTGCTAATGGCAGAAAATATTGTGACCAACACCGCTAAGAACATTGCTGAACTTAAGAAGCAAAAGATCATCAACCAGAGCGATGTCCTTACAAAAAATAATTTCAGCCTGATAGAAGGTGATGCCGGATTCTTCTCATTAGATTACCCGAAGCAAAGTATGTCCCAGGGATTTGTAATATTTCCTAAAAAAGGTGATATTGCAACACCAGGATATCTGAAAAAATCGGTGGACAGCCTGATTGCTCAGGTGACTTTAGATAACCAGACTATTGATAAATCATTGAATGAATATTTCCATTCTACAGTAGGAGCGGGAAGAACAGATGTAGATATGAAATACAAATATCTGTATCCGGGTCTTACCAACCCTGTACCGGCAGGAATTGCTGCCCAGTTGATAAACTATGGAAACCCATTCCTGGTAAAAGGTTATATTCCAAAAGATTTGAAAGATTATAAACCGGGTATTGAAAAGGGAATCCTGATTTCTGAAGTAGAATATGATAATCTTAAAGCATTCTACACCGAAATTTATCAAAAAACCGATGCTGAAAAAGTAAGCTTCAGCCAGTCAGCAGCGATCAAGGAATATGTAAGTATTTTGAAAAAATACAATCCTACGATCAAATTTCTGGATAAATCGGAATTGTATGAGCTTCCAATGTCTTATTCGGTAGGAATGAGTACAGGTTTTGATAATTCCGAAGAGGAAACCATGTCTAAATACAAGCTGAAAGGCTGGAAAAAATCTAAAATCGTTAATAAAGAAACCGTAAGAACGTATTTCAAATATTACAAAGTATTAGCAGACAGAATGCTGAACCATAGAAATGATCCAGCGGTGAAAATCCAGCAAAACGGACAGACTTTCTATTGGCTGAACGAGTACTTTATGCCAACGATGATGCCAGTTGAAGAACCGGAATATACTAAACATTAACAACTTATAATACTAGAAAGCAGAAATTTATTTCTGCTTTTTTTATGTATTACAGGAAATTTTTTATCTTTGATATTACCCAAATCATGAAGTATGTCAAATCAATCATCATCTCAGGACGGCAAATATTTTGTCGTTCAAAAGGGTAAGTCCCAATGTAATCAGGGCGACCAGTTTCCCAAGCATAAAGTAACGGCACATCAACAGCACTACTGGAATGATGCGGAAGGCAGTGCAGAATATCTTGCCGTAACAGAAGATGATCTGCAATTTGATCCTCCAGGTCCCAGTTTTGGAAAATGCAAGCTTAAGCCAACGGCAGGAGGATATTTGCCGTGTGCCTATGCTCCGGCAGGAAAGTGGCAGAAAACCTATGAAAAAGTAAAAGTCATGGGAAAAAGCTGTGTGACGGAAGCTTCCGAGCTTCAGTGTACAACAGGCGGGAAAATTACGATAAAGGATCACGGGCAGCGCGGACAGATGAGCAAGAAGAATGTGCAGAATACGGACAGTAAAACGGTACAGCATATCAATCCTCTGGTGAAAATGGATGACTTTAAAGAATCTGTCGAGGAAAGTGAAATCGACGCTTATTAACTGTTAAAATTTTCTACGATGCCAACAAAACAAGGAGTTTCAAAAATATCCGGAAACCCTTCTCCCAAAGTAGGCGAGAAGACAGTTTATACCGTTACAGAATGGTATCCCGGTACCCCTGAAGAGAAAAAAAATCCCGCAATGGTTACCTGGGAGTTATTTAAAAAGCGTTCTAACGGAAGTTTTACTACCACCAATATCAAGAAAAAGGGCGACGGAACATTTACCTTTGGTGAAGTTTCCTATAAACATACCTACCGTTTGGAGGCCTATCTTAATGAACCTGAAGGAGAAGGATTAACCACGATAGATATTACCCCTCAGCCAACTGCTGTTCCGAAAATTAATAAAGTAGAACTGCTGTATGTAGATGATACAAAAGGGACCGTTTTCAGCTACATGGAAAAACTCGTGGCCAAGGCCCAATGTGTAAATCTTGCCGGTGAAAAACTGCTGTTTACCCTCTGGGAAGATGATGCCAAAGGAGAAGGCCACAATGGTAGCAATCTTTTTGTTGATAAAAAAGAAGGGACAGTAGGTACAAATGGCGTGGCGAGTGTAGAATTTCTGCTGACAAAAGCTATGGTGCAAAAAGCGGCCAAAGGAGAAATGGATAAAGAACTTGAATTTTACGTCACTGTAGAATATTATACAGATAAAAAACACGCATCAGACAACGTAAACGTTCAAAATCCTGAATATAAACCTCCTGTACAGCCCAAAACTCCGGCATCACCGTCTCCAGCCCCAGGAAAAACCCCTCCGAAAGCTAAAGACTCTCCAGCAGCACAAAAGCAGCCTTCCAACAAAGAAAAAGGAATGGTAGATCAGGCAGTCGACTGGTTCAAGGAACTTTGGGATTGGGGAGAATCCAGCGGAACGGTAAAGCCTAAACAGACTCCAACTCCTCAGAAACCAGACGGTAAAGCAACCACTAAAGTAAATGACCAGGAGAATACAGTAGATTGTGGCGGGAAATACTGCATTAAAAAAGGAGATAAAAGCGAACTCATCAGAGAAGTTAACATCCGTCTTTCCGGTTTTGGAGGGAATGTTCCTACAGATGTATTTACGGACAGAACGGAAAAAATGATCAAGCAATTCCAGAAAGATTATATGAAAGTTCCTGAAACAGGGAAGATTTGTGGAAATGTTCTGCGGGCCATTGATGATTTTTCTACAAAATTTGATATCAGCAGCACCTTTTGGGGACAGATTAAATGCTCTTGCGGCACAAAAGGAAAAGAAGCAACCAGTAAACTCAGAGGAACGAAAGAAACCAATAACTGCAAAGGTTTTGGTGACGGTACCGGAAAAGGAACCTATAAATCGACTACGAAAACAGAGGCGTTCCATAAATATGAATATCCTGGCCTTCACAGGTCACTTTTATTTGGATTCAAAGCGCTGCAGTATTATTTCAGTCTTCAGAAAACCTATACGATAGACTCCTTCAGCTCCGGATACCGATGCCGTTTTAAGAACTATACAACGACCAATCATCAGGGTAAAGCAATAGACATGCAGTTCAGTAAAGGAACTTGGGCGATAAGAGGTGCACAGGATAAAAACCTTAAAGAATTGAGGGATATGAGGGATAACATCTTCGTTAAATACCTTGGAGCTCAAAAAGAATGGCCCGATAAAGATAAATTCTCGATAGAACCTATTGATCTGCTGTATGATAAAAACAAAAATCCCAGGTATGACCATACATTCAGCTGGATCCATATGGACGTAAGGGAATTCAGTACAGAATACCTTGACGATAAATATTTCTGCAAAAGTGCTACAGAACTTAATGGAAAAAGCATTGTACAACTCGCCAAAGAACTTGGACAAACCAAAGTATGCGAATGTTTAAGCGGATTCCAGGCACAAAAACCGGTGGCCAATAAACCCGGAACCTGCTACTGTACAAAAGATCTTACAGAAGAAGTGCTTGTATCGATTGGAGTGGCTAAAGATAAAGCCAAAACGTATCTTGAAGCACTGAATAAAACCATGACGGATTATAAAATCAATACCTGTCTCAGAAAATCTCATTTCCTGGCACAGCTGATCCACGAATCCGGAAACTTTAAATATACGGCTGAGCTAAATGTTGCAGATACTGCATACGGAGGCTATAAAGGAAGAGGACTTATCCAGCTGACGGGTGCCGGCAATTACAAAAGATATGGAGATTATGAAAACCAGGATTTCACTTCATCATTAGATAATAAAAAGAAACTGGAAGCTTTGCCTTACAGTGTAAGATCGGCAGGATGGTACTGGACAGAGCTTAAAAAAATCAATGAAAATGCAGATGTTAATGATTTAATTTACATTACTAGGATCATCAATGGTGGATTAAACGGTTATAACGACCGTCTGAAGTATTTCAAAAAAGCCTATGAAAATCTCTATGCGTCCTGTAAAGATAAAGATGATAAAAAGACGGATGATTTCATCTTTAAAGACAGCAAGGCGTATAACGATAAAAGAGGTTCCTTTGCCTGGGGATTGTGGCATGATCCTGATCTGGATAAATCAGGCTGTACCAAAGATAAAGCCAAGGCAATTGAAGGCTATACAAGATTCATAGCCCTTGCCGGCGATGCATTTGAGGAAACCAATTGGTATAATGTTCAAAAAATGAGCGGACTAAGCGGCATACGGTATTATGTCAAAAAGAAAGAAGGAAATAAGATGGTGGACGTTGCTTATGTTAAAGTTCTAAAAGCTGCCGAAACAAGGCTTAAAGCCTTACAGGGGAAATAAAATATCTGCTGTTTAATAAAAGTAAACGGTTAAAAACAAATAACAGAATTCATGTATTATAAAACTCATTTTATATTCATTTTTGCTTTCCTGATCTGCTGTACAGAAAGGTCCAAGACAAAATCTGTGTTGGAAAGAACTACAACGGGAAGCGAGGCTGTAACCAATATGGCATCTGTAACCGGAAACGCCGGTACAGAACTCGTTGCCCTGCCTTTTGATTTTGAAAAATACACCACTTTATGCATCCAAAAAGGAGGTTCCGAATGTGCTGAAAGATATCCGCTTCTGAACGAAGGAAAATCCAGAGAGCTGATGACTCAACTGTCTTCAAAGCTGGAAGGTACCCCCGAAAGGATTTTTCAACTACATTCCAGCCAGAAAAATAACCTTAAAATTTATATTATTTGTTTTGACGGAGACTCCAGTTCCGAAGAAATGGTTGTCATTAGAGGAAATCAGATCGTATCACAGGAATCAGTAGGCTATGCAATGCCGGAAAATAAAACCTATCAGTCGTTTTCCGTGAATGAAGACCTTACCGTGGATATCTATGAGGTGAATTACAGTGATTTCAAAAAGAAAACCATCAGAAAATATAAAATACAGGCAGATGGCAGCATCTCCAAAATCTAAAAAGATGAGCTGGACAACCCTTATTCGTCCGGCTTTTTTGAGTATATTTAAAATGAAAAATAAAGCGTTTATGAGTAGAAAAAATATTCTCAGTCTGGTAATGGTATCGGCAGTTTGCCTGATGTCATGTAAGAAAAATACAAACGCCCAGCCGAAAAAAAGCACAAACATTACTGCTGTCCAGAATAAGGCACCAAAAGATTCCGTAAACAACGCTGCATCTTTTCAACAAAGTAATACGGAAACAACGGTTCCAGATAGCCAAACGGTATCTTCTAAAACTGACGCAACACAAAAGAATGTCAACAAGATAGAAGGCCGGTTTGTAGCGGAAAACTGTGAAAACGGAAGATTTTCCATTGTCATTGCTGAAGTTAACCATAAGCTTACATTCAAAATCTACGATAAAACCAAAATAATTCTTTCCGGAAAAGCAGAAACCTCCATCAATGATGACGGCAGTACCACCATCGGAATGGGAAAGATGGGCGGGAGGTTTGCTGACGATAAAATCACCGTGCAGAACTATGGAAATTCTATGAATGAATATGAAAACTTCACACAATGTGAAGATAAATATTTAGAATTCACAAGAAAGTAGTGTACTACAGATTTATACCAAATAAAAAGATTAATAGTGAAAATTGATCTAAATTGATTGCTGCCCAAACTAACACTGAACTATGATCATCCATTTCATCATTTCCGGAGAAACGCTGGAAAGCATTGCTGAAGAAATACACCTTGAGAACCCCCAATACCTGAAAGAATACCACAACCGGTATTGTGCAAAAGAAGATTATATTTATGATCAATTAATTCCAAGGAAAAAACTGTTAATCCCCGAAATGGATAAAATCCGGGAATACAACAGCAGAAACGATGCACCTTTCAAAAAAGTTGCGCTGAATCCTGAGATTACTTTTGTTCCGGAACATAAAGAAAGAAAATACCGTGTTACCATCACAGAAACTCACGAAAAAGAAAAAGGCGACAGTAAAAGCAGTGATATTGCGTACAGCATCACTTTACAATGGGTGAAAAAGGATCTCGATACTCACATTTTTCATCTTTCGAAAGAAGATTTTTATACTGACAATGAGAGCAAGATGTCCGGTCTGGCCATCGAATGCATTCAATCCTTACATCCTTTTCAGATCACAACAGATTCAAAAGGTGAAATTCTCAACATCAGCCTTTTACCAGGAGTCATTAAAAATTTCGGAAAAGCTAAAGAAAGACTGGCCGATCTTTTCCCTGACCCCTATGCATCCAGATATATTGAGGATTTTGAATATGTCATATCCGATGAAAAACTGTTTAGCGAACGGATGAAGCAAGACACGTTCCTGAGGATTTATTTCGCGGGCCTAAGAAATGACTTTAAAAATGGAAAATCCTACTTCCGGCAATCAATTTCTGATGAAAATATCCCGGTAATCATCCAACAGACTATCGAAGATGAAGACTACACGGATGAGGTAGATCTTCTGTTGAATCTGTCAAAATCAGAAGCTCCGGATCTTGTAGAATATGACGGAACATATACCATAACTCTGGAAGATGGAATGATAAAAAAGGCCTGGATAAAATATTCTGTTTTCCGTTTTGGGGTAAAATATACCACAAGAATTGCAGTTGATGAATTATTTTAAATTGTTGTTATTGAGTGTTTTATATCGTTTTTAAAAATCAATAATCGTAGAATTACGACATCAAATCGTAGAATTACGACAAATTTTAAAATTTATATTCAAAAGCTTTTGAGAAAAAAAAACGCGTTTTATATTTGCTATAGAAATCATCAAATAACAAAATAATAATAACGATTAAAATTTATTATCATGGCAGCAAATTCAAGAGGAATTTTAAAATTCAACGGAAGCGAAGGACAAAAATTATTAAAGCTGAATTACAGCGTATCAAGATCTACTGACGTATCAGGACGTGTAGCATCAGATCCTTCAAATGCACTCATCAAGCTTACCATAGAAGCTACAGAAAAATCAGACATTCTAGAAAGTTTACTCAACGGAAAGTACAAGCCTACTACAGGTGAAATTACTTTCAACAAATCTCATGAAGAAGGAACATTAATCACTCTAAGCTGGGAAAACGGATACGTAATTCAGCACGAAGTGGATTTCGATGCGGTAGATGAAAACAGTATGCTGATCAGTTTTGTGGTAAGTGCAGAAAAAATCAATTATGGTAATTCTGCTTATGATGGAATCTGGCCAAATATGTAGTAATACGCTACACATCATCAACATTCATAAAAAAAGACTGTCCCCTAAAAAAGACGGTCTTTTTTTACCATTAGGAAAAAAATATATCTGTTTCCGATTCACTTTTTTATGACAAAAAAGAGACTATGTCACATTTGAAAGACATACTTTACATTATTGGAAAAAAACTAATATCTTAGTATACATAAAATCTTATATGATTATAGATCATCATGTTGTTTAAAATATAACAAAAGACAGAATTCTGAAAATACACCAATATCAGATATATTATTAATTTTTGAGAAAAATTTTAAAATGGGAGTACTAGTAACCAACGAGACAGTAAAACAATTATTTCACATTGCTCAGTCGATCGCTAAGGAAAATTATAATGCCGCGTATGGCGGTCCGCATATTCTGCAGGCTTTAATGCATAAAGATATCGGGCTTAATGAATTTCTGAAAAATATAGATAAAGACCCCGGATATTTCTACGAATGGGCCGATGTCCGCATTGAAGATTATCCTAAAACCACCCATCTTCCGGATGATATAAAAGAAGATGATGCCGTGGATACCATTATCGAAGAAGCTGATGATATAAGATTAAAATTGGGGTTGGACGAAATTACTCCGATCTGTATCCTGACAGCTATTGTAAAACCGCAGGTTGCTTTCTCATTGCAGCAACTGAAATCCCTGCCGCTCAGAGAACACGAGATATTTAATTTATATAGAAAAGATAATCCGTTCAATGCATCTGAAGATGGTGAATTTGCTTCACTCTTTTCAAATGGGTCTGATTTCTCGGATTCATCATTTCCATCAATTAAAAGCTATTGTGTAGACAGAACTGCGCAGGCCAGAAAAGGCGATCTGGAGAATATTATAGGCCGTGACAAGGAACTCAGGATGCTCGTTGAAATCCTGTGCCGAAGAAGCAAACCGAATGTCATTATCATCGGTGAGCCCGGTGTAGGAAAAACAGCATTGGTAGAAGGTTTTGCTACTGAAATTATAAAAGGAAATGTGCCTGACATGCTTAAAAACGGCACCCTTTTAGAACTCGACACTGGCGCTTTACTTGCCGGAACTTCTTATAAAGGAGAAATTGAAGACCGTCTGAAAAAGGTCATCAACGAATGCAAAAAAATTGAAAAAGCAATACTTTTTATAGATGAAATTCACACCCTGCTGGATCCAAAAGGAAGCATCGGAAACGTTGCCAATCTTTTGAAACCTGAATTGGCGAGAGGTGAAATTACCGTAATCGGTGCAACCACTCAGGAAGAATACAGAAAAATCATCGAGCCGGAACAGGCTTTTAACAGACGTTTCGAAGTGTTGACAGTTCATGAGCCAGATGAAAAAACATGTGTTAAAATGATCGATGTTCTTTTAGACGGCTATAAAAAACACCACGGCATTGAAGTGGAAAAAACCGCGCTTCCAGAATGTGTGCGTTTAGCAAAAAGATATGCAAAAGGGAAAAAATTACCGGATGCGGCGATTGATTTGTTAGACAGAACAATGGCAGCGATCAAAATGCTGGATGAACTCTCTGAAAAAGAACTTGAAAGCTGGAAAGAAATCTATGAAACCATTCTCAAAGAAGAATATTTGGATGAAAAAGACAAAGCCGATGAACTGATCTGGAATTATAACTTACTGAGAGATAAAATCAGTCCGATTTTATGGGGTTCACTGAGTGAGCAGCCACAGATCGACAATTCAATGCCGGTTGAGGAAATTCAGAAAATTATTGAAGAAACCTATGCAGAACTCGTACAGCATGCCTCAAAGAAAAGAGAAAAAGTAGACCGCCTGGAACTGGCAGCCGTGATGGCCGCAAAAACCAATATTCCTATCGGTAAGATCCAGGCTCAGGAAAAAGAAAAGCTCCTGAATATGGAAACCCTTCTCCTGAATAGAGTAGTGGGCCAGGATCACGCTTTAAAAATCCTTTCCGATGCCATTGTTGAAAACCGAAGTGGTCTTAATAAACCCGGACAGCCTATCGGATCATTCTTTCTTCTGGGCCCTACCGGTACCGGAAAAACAGAATTGGCGAAATCAATGGCAGAGCTTCTTTTCAACGATGAAAAAGCAATGGTACGGTTTGATATGTCTGAATTTAAAGAAGAACATTCTGCTGCATTGTTATACGGAGCGCCTCCGGGATACGTAGGCTATGAAGAAGGGGGAATGCTGGTCAACAAAATAAGACAGCAACCTTATACCGTAGTTTTATTTGATGAAATTGAAAAAGCACACCATTCTGTTTTTGATGTGTTTCTACAGATCATGGACGAAGGAAAAGTGCATGATAAACTCGGTAAAGAAGGAGATTTCAGCAATGCTCTGATCTTATTCACCTCCAATATCGGAAGTGAGGAAATTGTAAAACAGTTTGAAGAAGGAAAAGTACCTGTGTCCTCCTCACTAATGCAGATTATGTCTAATTCAGGAAGATTCAGGCCTGAATTTTTAGCCAGAATCACGGAAATTATTCCTTTTGCACCTATCACAGAATCCATTGCAGAAAGAATCTTTAACATCCAATTGAAATCACTTCACACTTCACTGACGAGATTGGGGATTGTCCTTAAAATAACTGATGAAGCGGTTAAAAATCTTGCATTGGGAGGATTCAGCAGTAAATATGGGGCAAGACAGATTTCGGGAGTTATCCGTGCACAGCTTGCAAGACCGATTTCCAAAATGATTGTGAGGGAAGAAGTAAAAGCCGGACAGACCATTTCGGTAGACTGGAATACAGAAGAAGAACAGCTAAGCTGGAAAGTAGAGTAATATAAAAGTGAAAAGCGAATTGGCCACCAGCGAATGAACTTTTCACTGTTAAATATAAACCAATGGAAATGAAAATTATTTTCAAAAATATCCTGACAGGATTATTGTTGATGGGAACTGTCACTTTTGCGAATGCCCAGTTTCTTGAAGCTTCGGATACCTCAGAAGGAAGTGTCCGGAAATACAAAAGTATCATTAATGCTAATAAAGATATTGTTGATTTTATAGAATACAGCCTTGTTCAAAAAGGGCTGCCAAGGCATCTGAGAAATCTGGCTTTAATTGAATCTCATTTTAACAGAAACATCACTTCGGGAGCAGGAGCAGTAGGGGTTTGGCAGTTTATGACCGCACATGCCAACCAATATGGGCTTTCAGAACAAAACCGTAATGATTTGTATAAAAGTACAAAAACAGCAGTGATCTCTCTTGCCAACCTCTATAAGAAATATAATAACTGGGTTACCGTAGTGGCCGCCTATAATTGCGGAGAAGGGAATATCGCCAAAGCCATGCAGGCTGCAGGCTCGTCTCAGTATCATGAGTTTTACAAATATCTTCCCGGAGAAACCATCAATCACGTAAAAAAATACCTTAACGCGTGCTATGCCACAGGAGAACTGCCAAGCGTTCTGAGCAACTATAACAGCTCGCGTATGAACACCGTTTTCTTTACCGAAGGTGGAAATCGAAAAAATGATGAATCCCTTTCGGAAACGGATATCAATGCCGGGTTTAACCTCAATATCATTGCCGAAGAACTTAAGGTAGATGTAGATAAAATACTGGCATGGAATCCCGGTATTGAACAGGAGCTTGAGAAAAAAGGAGAAAGTACTTTCTATCTCCCGATGGATTTGATGCCTGATTTTCTTTTAAGAAAAAATAAAATACTTTCCCGTTCGATAAAACAAGCAAGATAACACCACAAAATACCACACCACACACTAAGAGATTATTTAACCTATCCAAACACAGAGAATATGAAAACAGAATCACAAAATATACCGAAAGCCCCTTCGTTTCGTCCGGCACAAAATGCTGACGGCGTTTCAGAAAGTCATCACACCGGAATCAACCGTCTGGTGAAGCTTTCTTTAGTAGTAGAAGGAAAAGTAATCAAATATTACAAGCATTTTAAACTCAAACAGAGCGCACAGCGTCACCATGAATTTACGCTTACACTGGCGCATGATGCCTTGGGAGACCGGCAGACCCACACCCTGGAAGAAGCTAATAAATTTCTTGGAAAACGCCTTACCGCTGTTATTTCCTATAAAGATGTTGAAAACAGTCCGGAAAGAAACTTTGTGGGCATCATCACCAAGGTGGGTTTCAGTCAGGAAAAAATGAGTCTTGGAAATATTGTGCTTTCCGGGTATAGCCCGACTATTCTACTGGATGGGGCACCGCATATTCAAAGTTTTGGAGGTACCCAGCCTGTCAATATGGGAATAATTGCAGAAGAAGTCATTAAACAAGGTATCGACAGTAGCCGTTTTGATGTAAGAATTGATACCAATGACTATTCGCAGATCATCTACAGCAGTCAGTACGATGAGACCCATTACAATTATTTGGCAAGAATGGCAGAAGCCTATGGGGAACAGTTTTATTATGATGGTGAAGTACTTCATTTCGGCAAGCTTCCGCCACAGAACAAACCTATACGGCTGATTTATGGAAGCAATGCCAACGACATTAGAGTTGAACTGAAAGCAGTACACACCAAACCGCAGTTTTACGGCTACAACAGCAGTAAAAATGAAAAACTGATCTCAGGAGCAACACCAATCAGTCATGTAGGCGATCTTGCAAAAACGGCTTATGGACATAATGATAAAATTTTTAAAACACCGGCATTACAGGTTGCACCAATAAAAGGAGCTACCCATCTCGATATAGAACATTCGCAGCGAAGTGTGGCAGGAAGTGCTGCCGTCAATGTGTTTTCAGTGGAAGGTTCTACTACTGTACCTTTTCTACATCCGGGATGTATTGTTGATATCCAGATGAGAAAGCAGGATTCCAATGAAACGTCTTATTTTACCCGAATCATGGTAACGGAAACTACCCACGAAATCGATACGATAGGACATTATTCAGGAACATTTGAAGCTATTGCTGCTGATACCGGATTTCTTCCGAGACCGGATTTCACAATGCCTAAGGCAGAATCTCAGATGGCAACCGTAGTTTCCAATGCTGATCCGGAAGGACAGGGAAGAGTACAGGTGAGATTTGATTGGCAGACAAATGATATGACTCACTATGTTCGTGTAATGAGTCCAGACGCCGGAGGAACCGATCAGATCACCCAAAACAGAGGCTATGTAGCCGTTCCTGAAGTAGGTGATCAGGTGATGGTGAATTTTGTTCACAGCCACCCCGACAGACCTTTCGTTATGGGCGGAATGTTCCATGGGGGAGTAGGCCTGGGAGGCGGTGCAGACAACAGAGTGAAATCCATCCAGACCAGAAGCGGACACCGAATTGTTTTTACTGAAGATGAAAGCATCATCATCACCGATAAATCCGGAAACGAGATCCACCTGGATACTACGGGAAGCAATATTAATATTACGGCTCCGGAAACGATCAATATCAATGCTAAAAATATCAATATTACGGCGAGTGAAAATATTACATCCAATGCAGGAATGAATATTACGGAAGGTGCCGGAATGAACCATACCAGCGTAGCAGGAGGAATGATGACGCAGAATGCTGTATTGGATTACAGTCTGATGGCGGCCAATATTATGGAAGTAGCACAAGGTGAGAGAAAATCCAGGGCAAAAGAAATGAAAGAAAATGCCCAGACTAAAGAAGTAGCAGTACAAGGGAATAACAACTGGCATACTCAGGGAGAATTTAATAACAACAGCGGACAAAACTCTAAATCTCACTAATTATGGCTGGCGGAACCATCACAAGAATAGCATTAGGAGGTTCTTCTACATTAGTGGAAGAGAACTTTACGGGTTTCTATGATACTTTAGCCATGAGTGCCGGAGAAAATAATGCATTCAAGGCCAGTACAACCAATCATGGAAAACCGGATCAGCCTCCGGCTGGGAAATTTTTTATAAAAGGTTGGTGGACGGATGCCAAAGATCAACCTATTAAAGAAGCGGTGATCGGTGATACCATTCGGTTTCATATTCAGACCCAGAACATCAAGGATGGTGAAAAAGTGAACTTCACCGTTTATGAATGGGATAATCTGAAATGGATGAATGATAAGCTGGAACTTACCGATAAAGATACCGGAAAAGAATCCACTACCATAACGATAAAGGGTGGTAAAGGATATGTAGAATGGACGACGGGAGAAGCAAGCCGCGCATTGCTTAACGAATCTCTTGAAGGAAATGAATTAGAAATGTTTGTGGAATGCACCTACAAAAACGAGCAGCTGGATCTTCCGGTAAATACATGGGATTATCTTATTTTGTATGAGAAAGAAGTGTTGATAACGGTAATAGTTGAACTTCCGCATTCACATTATACATTTGGCAAGGCTGCAAAAGCTGCTTGGGGAAAACAGTGGGATGAAGCACAAACAATGGCCGTAAATAGTTTGGGATTAGCTGGGCATTCTGCAATGTCTATTGGAGAACGGTATTTTGATTATGGACCAGATAATAGACCAGGAACATATTCTGAAAAAGACTATGATGTAGATTTTAATAAAGATGGAGATAAAGATGATGACGTTTATTTAGCTAGTCCATCATACATGGATTCTCCTGGTCGTCCTTGGTGGGGCGAAAATGTGGCAAAAAAATTAGGAATTAAACCAACTGATGTTAAATTAAATCAGGTTTTGGATTATATTAAATTAAAATGGCAATTAACAGGAATTTATGGAGAAGTGCATACAATAGAATTTTATGTTAAAGAAAGTGAAGCTCATAAAATGATTATATGGTGGGAGGAAAGATACAAACACTTAAAAGTATATAGTGTATTTCCTTGGACGGGTGAACAATGTACAACTGCTGTTAAAACAGCAATTCAGCAGGCTTTTCCTTTTAAGATAACTCAGCTTTTAGGAGGTAAAAATTGGATTCCTGATACAACGCAAGCTCCTGCGGGCTTATTAGAAGATTTAAAATCATTTGTAAGTACTTCTAAAAAGCATGCAAGTGCACTTGCTAAAAATAAAATTATAAAAGAAGAATCAAAAGATTTTAAAGGATAGAATATGAATATACGGATATTATTTTTGGTAGCTTTTTTAATTGTTTCATGTAAAGAGAAAAAACAAAAAGATATGAGAATTTTTGAGAATACAACAGAATTTATAGAAGTGCAGAATTCATCAGAAGTAACATTTGATCAAGCGAAAATGTTATTTCTCAAATATCATAATGAAAATGAATTTAAAGAATTAGATATACTTTTTTACTATTTTGAGAATGGGTACTATTATTTTGGATACAAAACAGATCCTACACATGATAAACAAAACAGGTCGTGGTATTTCTTGGAAGCAAAAGTGAATGCAAAAACAGGAGAAATCGTTAAGGAAGATAAACAAATTGAATGGACAGAAATAGAAAATGAAAAATAGGAAAATTATTATTTTTCTTGTAAGTGTAAAATAATTTAAATTTTCTGTAATGTAATATTTTGCTTTACAATTATTTATAATATAAATTTTAATCCAAAGTAGTAGAATTACTACACGAAATCGTAGAACTACTACAAAAACTGAGAATTGTATTCTAAAACTTTTACAGGACAGGTAAGGCGTCTATATTTGCTAAAGAATAAATCACCAAACTATACAACAGTAACGATTAAAATTTACAATTATGGCAGCAAATTCAAGAGGAATCTTAAAATTCAACGGCGGAGAAGGACAGAAATTATTAAAGCTGAACTACAGTGTTTCAAGATCTACTGATGTATCAGGAAGAGTAGCATCAGACCCTTCCAATGCAATCATTAAACTTACCGTAGAAGCTACTGAGAAATCAGATATTCTGGAAAGTTTATTAAATGGAAAATATAAGCCTACAAAAGGAGAAGTAACTTTCAATAAATCTCACGAAGAAGGAACATTGATTACTTTGAACTGGGAAAACGGATATGTTATTCAGCACGAAGTAGATTTCGATGCAATCGACAGCAACAATATGCTGATCAGCTTTATCATAAGCGCTGAAAAAATCAATTACGGTACTGCTCCTTATGAAGGAATGTGGCCTACAGCGTAATAACTAAGTACAATCCCTAGTACCATGAATTAGTATAATAGTGCATCCGTTAAGGTGCACTATTTTTTTGAAGTATAACTTTCAGAAAAATAAAGGGCTGAAATTTTCTTGAATATATATTTCAATACATGATCCGTTACGAAATAAAAAGCAGATTAAAATATCTTAGTATTTCTCAGTCTGGTGTAAAAATGGAGTATTTTAAACACCTGTTAATTGTTTATAATATATTGATTTTTAATTAATTGTGAATATTTTTAAATCTAAAGTCGTAGAATTACTACAACAAATCGTAGAACTACTACAAAAACTGAGAATTGTATCGTAAAACTTTTACAGGACAAATAAGGGGTCTATATTTGCTAAAGAATCAATCACCAAATCACAAAATATTAACGATTAAATTTACCATTATGGCAGCAAATTCAAGAGGAATCTTAAAATTCAATGGCGGAGAAGGACAGAAATTATTAAAGCTGAATTACAGCGTTTCAAGATCTACCGATGTTTCAGGCAGAGTAGCATCCGATCCTTCCAATGCAATCATTAAACTTACCGTAGAAGCGACTGAAAAATCAGATATCCTGGAAAGTTTATTAAATGGAAAATACAAACCTACAAAAGGAGAAATAACATTCAATAAATCTCACGAAGAAGGAACTTTAATTACGTTGGACTGGGAAAACGGATACGTTATTCAGCATGAAGTAGACTTTGATGCAATCGACAGCAATAATATGCTGATCAGCTTTATCATAAGCGCAGAAAAAATTACCTACGGAACAGCTCCTTATGAAGGAATGTGGCCAGGTAAATAAATCTCGAAATCATCATCTTAGTAAAAATAAATTGGTACAGAATAGTATACTCACCCAAGTACACTATTCTGTTTTTTTATGGGTGAAACTGCCATTTATTAAAGAATGACTGAATATGTTGAACGATTCTATTTTATCTGATGATGCAGAGTAATCGTCAAGAGAAAAGAAAGTTTCCTGTAATGTAGAAAGAAATTATAATCAGCAGCAAAGAACCGTAGCCTCCTGTTAATGGCTTTTTGTAACTAAATGCATTTCATTATGATTCTCAACCCAAAATGTAGAACAGAAATATTCCTATTTTCTTATCTTTGTTCATTATAGAAAATATGGACGCAACACAAGACAAAAGGTTGTTTCTCATCGATGCTTATGCGATGATCTTTAGAGGATATTATGCATTGATCAGAAACCCTAGACTTACCAGCAAAGGATTGGATACTTCTGCTATTTTTGGTTTTACCAATTCTTTGATTGAATTGATCAGGAGAGAAAAACCATCCCATCTGGCAGTAGTCTTTGATGTTGGAAAAGCAAGTGTAAGAACAGATGATTTCGCAGCCTATAAAGCCAACAGAAGTGAAACTCCGGAAGCCATCAAAATTGCCATTCCTTATATTCATAAAATTTTGGAAGCCATGCATATTCCTATTTTAGGAGTAGAAGGCTATGAAGCGGATGATGTTATAGGAACCATTGCCTGTAAAGCAGAAAAAGAAGGATATACCACATTCATGGTTACTCCGGATAAAGATTTT
This sequence comes from Chryseobacterium soli, assembly GCF_000737705.1. Taxonomy (GTDB): domain Bacteria; phylum Bacteroidota; class Bacteroidia; order Flavobacteriales; family Weeksellaceae; genus Chryseobacterium; species Chryseobacterium soli. The sequence goes on from NZ_JPRH01000003.1 coordinate 239,813, forward strand.
GCCCAATTGGTGACCGAGCATATTAAAATCTATAAACCGGGATTAAAAGGAGGGGATATAGAAATTCTCGGCGTAGAAGAAGTAAAAGCAAAATACGAGATTGAAGATCCTAAGCAGGTGATTGATTTCCTGGCAATGATGGGAGATGCGGTAGACAATATTCCCGGATTGGAGGGTGTTGGAGAAAAAACAGCAATGAAATTCCTGAAAGAATATGGAAGCATTGAAAATCTGCTGGCCAATACACATCAGCTAAAAGGAAAACTTAAAGAAAAAATAGAAGCTTCGGCAGAACGCGGTATTTTATCTAAAAAATTAGCAACCATTATTTGCGATGCCCCTGTAGAATTTCATCAGGAACAATATGACCTTGAAACTCCGGATTTTCAGAAAGCAAAAGAAGTTTTTGACGAAATAGAATTCAACAGATTATACGAAAATCTTTACAGAGCCTTTGCGGTGACGAAAGAAACAGTCGTAGTAAGTGAAGTGGAGGTCATCCAAACTCCAACCGCAACGGAGATCAAAGGAAAAACCATGCAGCTGGACCTTTTTGCCAACTTTGAAGAACTGGATCAGGCAACTTCTACAAAATCAACCATTGAACAGAACGACCATCTGTATCAGTTTGTAGATAATCCCAGGGCTCAGAAGATCTTGGTTAATAATTTACTGAAGCAAAAAGCAGTCTGTTTTGATACCGAAACCACTTCCTTAAATGAATTGGAAGCTGAGCTGGTAGGAATGAGCTTTTCTTATAAAAAAGGACTCGCGTACTATATTCCTCTTTCAGAAGATAAGGGCGAAGTGTTGCAGACGCTTGAAATTTTCAGACCGTTTTTCGAAAAAGAAGACCTTCTGAAAATTGCCCACAATTTAAAATTCGATTATAAAATCCTGAAACAATATGACATTACCGTAAAAGGAGCAATGTTCGACACCATGATTGCCCACTACCTGCTGAATCCGGACGGAAGGCACGGAATGGATTATCTTTCAGAAGTGTATTTAAATTATAAACCGGTTTCCATTGAGACAATCATCGGGAAAAAAGGAAAAAACCGGGGGACGTTTAGAGATGCTGATCTAAGAACACAGACCGATTATGCAGCAGAAGATGCTGATATCACTTTTCAGCTATACGAATTGTTTGCCCCGCAACTAAAAATAGAAAATTTAGAAGACCTCTTCTTCAATATAGAAATGCCTCTGATGGAGGTATTGGCTAAAATGGAGCTGGAAGGAATTTCTCTGGATGAAAAATGGCTGGCCCAGGAAAGTATCGATCTTGAAAATGATCTCAGACAGCTGGAATCAAAAATATTTGAAATTTCCGGAGAAGAATTCAATATGAATTCACCCAAGCAGTTAGGTGAAATCCTGTTTGAAAAAATGCAGCTGGATCCTAAAGCTAAAAAAACCAAAACCGGACAATACGCGACTTCGGAAGATGTTCTTCAGAAGCTGTCGTCCAAACACGAGATCATCAAGCATATCCTGGAATACAGAACTTATCAGAAGCTGAAATCAACGTATGTAGATGCATTGCCTTCACAGATTGATAAGTCAGACAGCCGTGTGCATACCAATTTCTCACAGACAACAGCCGCAACAGGCCGTTTGGCAAGTGTGAACCCCAATCTGCAGAACATTCCGATCAGAACACTGAGAGGTCAGCAGATCCGTGGAGCTTTTGTTTCGGGAGAAGGTAAAAAGATCATTTCTGCCGATTACTCGCAGATCGAACTTCGTCTGATCGCTGAAATTTCAGGAGAAGAAAATATGATCAAAGCTTTCCAGGATGGTGAAGATATTCATGCATCTACTGCTGCAAAACTATTTAAAATTCCGTTGGAAGAAGTTTCTAAAACCCAGAGAGGACAGGCTAAAACGGTTAACTTCGGAATCATTTATGGTCAGGGCGCTTTTGCTCTGGCAGAACAGACCGGAATGTCCAGAACAGAAGCCAAACAGATGATCGAAGCTTATTTCGAAACCTATCCGAAATTAAAAGAATATATGGCTGCCCAGGTGAGCAAAGCCCGTGAACAAGGCTATGTAGAAACTATCTTAGGAAGAAAGCGTCATTTAAAAGATATCAATTCCAATAATTTCGTAGTACGGGGACATGCAGAAAGGAATGCCGTAAATGCTCCTGTTCAGGGAAGTGCTGCGGATGTTGTGAAGCTGGCGATGATTAAAATTGATAAAGAACTGGATGCACAGAATCTTAAAACAAAAATGCTCCTTCAGGTACATGACGAGTTGATTTTTGAAGCTCCTGCTGATGAGGTGGAAGCTGCTTCAAAACTGATCAAAACCGAAATGGAAAGAGCACTCGAAACACAAGTTCCATTACTGGTAGAAGTTGGAGTAGGGAAGAACTGGCTGGAAGCACATTAATTCTGGTTTCCATATTTCTTTATGTAAAAATATAAACTTCCGCCCTTGGGCGGAGTTTTTTTTATAAAGGTTATTTAACAAAATGTTATTTTTTGCCAATACAATAGTATAACAATTGACTTAATAAAGATATTAAAGACTAAAAAAGAAGACTAGTTTTAGTCTTCTTATCTTCATAATTTGTGTGATATCTTATTGGTCATTCTTAATCATTTCTTTTATCACCTCTATTGAGCGTTGGAACTGTTCTTCATTGTCCGGATAATAAACAAGAGTTATTTCCAAGTCTAAATAAAGCCTTCCGGGCTTTCTGGAAAGTGTTTCATTATTTCCCCTTACAGAACCTGTAGTTGTAATTTGTGAATGTGTGGTGACAATTTTCTTATAATATTTTTCATAATCATTTCTCATTTGATTGATTTTACCTTCGTATTTGTCTTTCTTACCTGCCTGAGCTGCCATTTCCTGTAGCTCACTGAACTTGCTGTCAATAGTTGAAGTATTTAATATGGCTGTGTTAGATGGAGTCTGATCAAATGTATAGCTTGCACGCTGCCTTTTAGATACTATGATAGGTTTAAATTCTAAGATCTGCCAGCCACTTGGTGCTGCATATATATTGTTGATCCCTTTTTTTCCGTTCCAGCCTACATCAATTCTGCAGACTGTAATCACTACTTTTTTGGTTTCTCCAATGAGTGGTATAGCATCAGAGGCTTGGCCAAATGAAAAAGAATTAATTAGTAAAAATAAGATTGTGAAAAGCAGATTTTTCATTACTAAATTACTGCTTTGTGTTGCATTTTTCTGTTTTGTTTCAAAAGTTTTCATGGCTGTAAGTTTTATAGATTATAAATTGTATAATATATTCATCATGAATACATAACAAAGGTTATAAAATATAAGTTTTCAGTCAATTACCCTTTTGTGTAATTTTCAAAGGCTTAAAAACGGGATAAAATGATTATTCAACATCTACAGAACCGTAAACCTTCCGTATAATGTTGTCCGGAGAAGCACTTTCAAACCGGTAATTTTCTTTTTTCAGATAGAATGTTTTAGAAGTTGTAGGCGCATCTTCTTCCATGGTATGGGTAACTTCCTGTACAAATTTACCTTTCATAGGTTCATAATACAAAGCCTGATGGCTTCCTGCTCCCATATTGTAGGTTTCAATGTAAGTAAGGACAAGAGTATTGTTGAGGTATTTAAATGTACAGAACAGATTTCCGTTAGGCCCGATGTCGTATAAATTGATATGGAGTTCTCCTTTTTCGATGCTGATGTCTTCCGGATCATGCATTTTGTAGCCATCACCATTGTATTCATCAGGAAACGCCTTTGTTGAAACTTTATCCAGTTTGTAGGTGGTATCGGGATTTTTTAAGATCACTAAAATCGTACGGCCAGCTAAGGTGTCTGCTTTTTTTCTTACTACCAGTGCCAGATCGGGAAGTCCGTCCTGGTTGAGATCCCCTTCTGCTTCGTATTGTATTTCATAACTACCAGAAACAAAATCAGAAGCTTTTTTACCCGTTGCCGGGAATCCGGAAATCTGTTCCGCGGCCTCCTGGATTGGTGGAGTCTGTGGTGTGGTTGTATTGGTAATCGTATCAGTTTTTGGATGCGATCCATTTGTTTCATTTTTATGACATGAATAGGCTGTAAGAAAGCATACAACGAATAAAGTAATAATTTTTTTCAAGGGTATTTATATGGTGGTTTTTACAAATGTAGTTTTTATTTCGCGGAAATAGAGAAGGAAAATAGAAACACAGCTCAGGATAATAACCGGTAAAAAAGATAAGTAAGCCGTAATATAAAGTTCTTCCCTGAAAAGATACGTGCTCCAGGAAGATTCTCTTTCAACAAACAGAGTATAGTTCCAGAAAAACCATACGGAAGCTATGATGATGAAGCTTGCAGCTGCTTTGATAAAAAGGTTTTTAATTAAAGAAAGCAGAGAAAACAGCAGCGTTAAAAATATCCCGGTCATCAATGCTATTAAAAATGCATCCTCAAAGAAACTGCATTCTAAACAGCTGCTGGAAGTATGGTCCGACAGTTGTCCCATCGACCAGTAGAGTTCCATAAAAGTAGCCGGGAATAGAATAACTAAAGTTAGCAGGCTTCTTTTTAACCACTTGGAAATAGATTGTATTGAGGGAAATTGTGTTTTTTTCAAAAGCTTTACTATTGTAAAAAGGAATATTGTTTTTTTATTATTCTTATAATCAATCAGATATTTCAACATTATTCATCCTGAGAACGATAATGAATGATCAGATTTTTAATCCAGTGGTTGATTTCAGCTTCATGAGTCACTATAATTTGATTCCACCTAACGTGCATTTGAAGTGAACATTCATACATTTTGACACCTTGCTGGGATAGATGGATGTTCTTTTTAAGATTGTCCATCCTTTCATCCAGCCATGCTGTATTTTTATATTTTACAAAGACAGGGTTAAGGTAATAACTGATCTTTTTTTCATTCTGAAGGATTCTGTCAATGACAGCTGTCAGTTCAGGTTTAGCTAAAAAATCTAATGATTCAGGCAGATTGATAGAAATGAGATGTTCAAATTCATGATTCGTCAGCAAAGGATAGATAAGATCCATCATTTCCGGAATAGAAATAGATTCGATGTTTTCAGTCGTGATAAAAACTGTGGGAACATCTATTCCAAGGGCAGTATAGGCTTCTATTTTATGATGTCCGTCCAATACATAGTGACGCAAACTTTTGGGATTGCTGAAAACAATAGCTTTTGGCCGTGCACCATCCTGTATCATTTTCTTATAAAAGTCCACGCGATCTGTATTAATCTGGTTGTAATGAAGGGTGTAAAATATTTCATATTCACTATAAGGATAAAGACTGCCATAGAATACCTTTTTTGAAGGATCCCCGTCATAGTGAAAGATATGGTATTTGTGGAATTTTGTTTTCTGCAGGTCAATATCTCCAAAACGGATTTCATAGTCGCCATTGGCAAAAAGATCCATAAAATCAGGGATACTGCTTAGAATTTGATCTTCGCTGCCCTGCAGCAGAAAGTGATCAATGGTATTAGTAAAGTTTTTTTTCTCTTCCTGGGTATGAGCCGAAGCCGAAAAATATTCGCCGATACTTCCCTGGAAATCAGGCCAGATTGCCAAAGCAGGTCTTTGTATCATTAAACATTCAACCATACCGGATGCAATGATCCGGATAATACCTTGTCCGTTGTTTATGTTAATATTCATGGAATAGAAGTGATGTTTTTATTTAAAATGATCATGAGGAAGGGCGTTGCGCAATAGATGGTTTTATGGCTTTAAGGAAATCATCTTTATGCGTAATTTGTTTCTGATTTCCGGTGCAATGAATGATAAAATTAGTATTCATTGCACCGGAATTCAATGAGATAGCCAACATTTATTAATAACAATAAAAGTTTTTAGCTCCTAAATATATTAGATTTCATATTCAAATTCACCAAGGTAGAATAATGAAAAGAAATCATCTTCCACCGTAACAGGATGTTGCACTGCTTTTTTACCTACAAAAACGACAGCATTAATATCAACACTCAGATCAAGTTCATTAATTCTTCTCTGCGCGGCCGGAAGCCATTGGTCAGCAAACGAATAATCGGCAAACTTTTCGTAGAGACTTCTGTTTCCATCCTCAAAACCTGCTTCCAGAAAATCATAATCGATCCACGGAGTGTCCTGAGATTCCGCAAATTTTGAAACATAGTGACCATCATCCTCTTCTTCCATATAATAGCTTTCGTCCTCTTCGATGAAATCATCAAAATCCTCCTCGTTTCTAAAACTTCCTATCCATAAATGTAAAATTTCTTTCTCCATGCTAAAACTGTATTGATATTATTTTTTAATTTTCTGTTATTTTGGGGTTCTATAATGTTAACCTTTTTTCTGACGCGCTTTCGCTAATGGCTTTTTCCAGCCTTGATATCCTGGTTTTTTCCTGTTTGGTACTCACAATCCAATGGATCACTATCTTTTGGTAGGAAGGAGCCTGCTTTTCAAAAAAATTCCAGGCTTTTTGATCTGCTTTAAACTGTTCTTCATAAACAGGATCAAGAGCAATGGTTTCTTTTTCGTGCGAATAGATCCCCGTTTTTTCCTTTTTTCTCAGATCAAATGCTTTTTGGCCTTCAGGTCTCATTAATCCAGCTTCCATGAGATCTTCAACTTTTTTAATGTTGATGGCACTCCAGATGCTGGAGGGTTTTCGAGGGGTGAACCGGTTAGAATAGCTTTCATCATCTATAGAACGTCGTGTGCTGTCTATCCATCCAAAACACAACGCCTGATCTACAGATTCAGACCAGTTCATTGATGGTTTTCCGCTTCCTTTTTTATAGAAACCTACCACTACTTCTTTTTCGGTAAGGTGATTATGCTCCAGCCACTCCCTGAATTTCTCCTTCGTGGCAAAAAATAGAGGAACCATCGTAGTTATTCTTTATGCTGTTCAGACTGTAATATTACGAAAGTTTTTTGATTAGATAAAAGCAGAACGGATAGGTTTAATAAAGGTTTTAGCCTGGAACGAAGATCTTTTTTAAGAGTCATAACATCTAAAGAAATAGAATAACATTTTTTGTTGTAATTTTATTTCAAGATTAAAATGTATATAATGAATTTTTTACAGGATCATTACGCCGTTCAGAATGAGCTTTTATTGATCGTTATTTCCGTATTCTTAGGCCTGCTGATCGGTGCAGAACGCGAATACCGAAATAAATCCGCAGGGCTGCGTACCTTTATTTTAGTGTGTTTCGGATCCTGTCTTTTTACCATTCTTTCTATCAAAATAGGAGTGGGAAATCCGGATCGTTTGGCAGCCAATATCATTACAGGAATAGGTTTTTTAGGCGCGGGAGTAATCTTTAAAGGAGATAATAAAATTGAGGGAATTACCACCGCTACCACCATATGGGCTACTGCATCAATAGGAATGGCGGTAGGTTCAGGGTATGTATATTTATCCATGCTGGGGACAGCACTCGTCCTTTTTATCTTAAGTTCCCTTACCTATCTCCAGAATTTTATAGACAACCATCACAAAATCAGAGAATACAGGATATCCGTATCCAATGCCGGAGATGTCAGTCACTGCGAAGCTAAATTTAAAGAGCACCATCTCAGGTATATGATGATAGGCCAGCAGTATACACAGGGCAGCTTAACCATCCGCTGGAGACTTACAGGAGAAAATAAAAATCATGAAGCGTTAATGAGGAGCCTGATCAGTGATCCGAAAATAACGGCTTATCAGTTTTAAAATAAAAAAATAAAGGACTGAGCCTTTATTTTTTCTTGAAAACATACAGATCTTTGTTAGGACCGTCAATTTCTTTCCCGTCCATATCAAGCTGTATCAGTTTGTTTTCGCCTACTTTATATTTGTATTTGGCACTTTTGCCTTTTAAAGTAATAAAGCTGCCTGTAGCATCCCATTCAAAAGTACCTTTATCCTGGTTTTTGGATTTTCTGTCGATATATTCTTCCGCAATACTGAAAGTTTTATCTTTATTCAGAGTCAGGGAAGTCTTAATACCCGGGCAGTCTGCACAAGGAACTACTGCTTCATAAGTTCCGTTCCAGTCCAGTGAATTTTCAGAATTATCGCCGGTAGCGACTGTTTTATCCTTTGATAAAGTATCAGAAGATGCAGTCTGCATTCCTGTAGAATCCGGTTTTGAAACGGAAGTTATGCCGGGAGCTTGTTCTTTGGATGTACATGAAGACAGAAATGCGGCAGCTGCAATTCCTGCAATAAACATTTTGCTTTTTATCATAATCAAATATTTTGTGATGTTAATTAATTTCAGGCTGACAATTAGGAAACAAAAATTAAGCCAGTGGATTGGTTGAGTGTTTTTAGTGTTTGGTATTTGGTGTTTAGCCTGTACGGCTCTGTTAATAGTCTGATGTCTGATGTCTGATGTCTGATGTCCGATGTCTGGCATCTTGTATCTTGTATCTCGTTTCTTTGCTCTTTATTCTTGTTTCTCAAATCGATCTCTCAATTCCCTCTGTTCCGGTACATAATATTGTAAAAACCCGATTTTCGATGGGCTTTCATAAGGACTTATGTTAATATTCTTTGTAAATTGGAGCAAAATTTTGATTATGACAAAAAAGATGCTTTTATCTGTATTTCTTTTGCCGGCTGCCATGGCATTTGCACAACAATATGGAGGAATGTGGATCCCTACAGAGCTGAATGAAAAGGAAATGAAGGACCTGGGAATGAAGATTTCTGCCAAAGACATCTATAACACTCAGAAACCAAGCATTAAAGATGCGGTTGTACAGTTTAACGGCGGTTGTACCGCAGAGATCATCTCGCCTAAAGGATTATTATTAACCAACCACCACTGTGGTTACAGCCAGATTCAGGCCCATTCAACAGTGCAGAATGACCTTTTATCGAATGGTTTTTGGGCAAAAAATCCCGAAGGAGAACTTCCTAATCCAGGAGTGAAAGTAGATTTTATTGTTGATATCAAAGAAGTTAGTAATCAGATTTTAGAAGGCACAGAAATCCTTACGGAACCTGAGCTGACTAAAAAGATCAATAAAAATATTGAGATTTATAAAAATTCTCAGAAAACAGAACCTTTCCAGTCGATTATCGTAAAGCCGATGTACTATGGAAACAAGTATTATGCATACACCATTGAAACCTACAAAGATATTCGTCTGGTAGGAGCTCCGCCACAGAGCATAGGGAAATTTGGAAGTGATACGGACAACTGGGTTTGGCCAAGACATACCGGAGATTTTTCGATGTTCAGAATTTATGCAGACAAAAACAATAAGCCTGCAGAATATTCAAAAGACAATATTCCTTTCGTTCCGAAACATTATCTTCCGGTTTCCATAAAGGATAAAACAGAAAATGATTTCACCTTTGTATTCGGATTTCCGGGGAAAACTACAGAATATCTTCCTGCCGTTGGAGTAGAAAAGATCATGACGGATATTGATCCTGCCAGAATTGCAGTACGTGAGGTAGCCCTGAAGACACTGGACGAAAAAATGCGTACTGATAGCGAAACACGCATCAAATATGCTTCAAAATATGCATCAGTAGCCAATTACTGGAAAAAATGGATTGGTGAAGTAGAAGGATTGAAGAAATCCAATGCTGTTGAGAAAAAAGTAATGTATGAAGGATCTCTGGTGGCTAAAAATCATGAAATCAAATCGACATTAGACCAATTATATAAATTGTATAATGATCAGGCACCTTATGCTTTAAATAATGCTTACTTCACTGAAGTTATTAAAAATGCAGAAACCTTAAAGCTTGCAGGTGACTATTACGATTATATAGCCTCTGTAGAAGCCGGAAGAATGGACGAAAAAGAGCTGACAACGTTAAAAACTAAACTCACGACATTCTACAAAGATTACAGTGCAGAACTGGATGCTAAGGTAACTGCAAAATTACTGGCTTTATATGCTAATAAAACGCTTCCTCAGTTTTTACCTTCAGGATTTGATAAATATAAAAATGAAACCCAGAATATTACTGTGATAGAAGACATGTCTAAAAACTCTATCATTTCGGGAAGAACCAATGTAAACGGAACTTCTCTGACCGCGGATATCGATAAAGCATTCTCTAATCAGGATAAATTAATAAAAACCTTAAAGAAAGATCCTGTTTATCAGCTGTATGTTTCCATGAAAGAAACGTATATGAAGATTGCTGATCCGCAGTTTACCGCTCTTCAGACGAAGATAGATGCTTTGCAGAAGAAATTTATGGCACAGCAGATGGAAACAGATAAAGACCGTAAATTCTTCCCGGATGCCAATTCCACTCTTCGTGTAACCTATGGAAAAGTAAAAGGTTCTACCCCTAGAGATGCAGTTTCATACGGGTATCAAACCCATTTAGCCGGAGTTATTGAAAAATATGTTCCGGGAGATTATGAATTTGATGTTCCTAAAAAACTGATCGATCTTTACAACAAGAAAGATTATGGAATCTATAAAGACAAAACAGGTGATGTTCCGGTAGGATTTACCGCTACCAACCATACAACAGGTGGAAACTCCGGAAGCCCGGCGCTGGATGCCAACGGAAATTTGGTAGGACTGAACTTCGACAGACAGTGGGAGGGAACGATGAGTGATATCAATTACGATCCGCGTTTCAGCCGAAATATTATGGTGGATACCAAATATATCCTTTTCATCATTGATAAATTTGCCGATTCAAAATGGCTGATCGATGAGATGAAAATTATAAAGTAATTAGGGCTATTATATACAATTTTACATGTAATGTCATTCCGACGAAGGAGGAATCTCTTTTATAGATTAGATTCTTCATTTCACTTCGTTACATTCAGAATGACAGCAAAATAAGTAGGCAATAGAGCCTGTAAAATTATATATTCTTACCTTAATTTTAAATCATATCTTTTAGAATCTATTTACATTGTTCTCCGGTTCCATGTAAATAGATTCTTTTTTATTTCTTAAAGTCTGTACTTCAATGTCTGTGTTTACAGATAGATTATCCAGAATGTTTCAGCTGTATTTCCACAATAAATAAGTTTAGACATTGAAAACAGAGAAAATTTTCATGGCGTTGTATATAGATGGTTTCTATTGAAAAAATAATTTATAGGTGTATTTATCTATGTAATTTTAGATAAAACATTTTTATGAAAAGCAACACTCTTAAAATGTGTGCAGAATGCGGTACACAGTATCCTGAAAATTACACTGAAAATAGTTGTATCATCTGTGAAGATGAAAGACAGTCTGTTCCTCAGAGCGGACAATCTTGGACTACCCATGAAAAACTTCTGGAAAAGCACAGTGTAAAAATCAATAAAATAAATGATAATCTCTATGAATTTACGGTAAATCCCAGGTTTTCTATAGGACAGCGGGCACTGTTTATCATTTCTGAAAACGGGAATATAATGTGGGACTGTATTCCCTTACTTGATGAAGGAGTAATCGAGTTTATTAAATCAAAAGGCGGATTAAAGAGCATTGCAATTTCACATCCACATTACTATTCGATCATGAAAATGTGGGCAGAAACCTTCAGCTGCAACATTTTAATCCACGAAAAAGATCAGAAATGGGTAATGAACGGTGGAAATTCCGTAGAATACTGGACTGATGATACAAAGGAACTTTGGGACAGCTTACGGCTTCACAACATAGGCGGACATTTTGATGGCAGCAGTATCATTGAAATTCCATGGATGAGTGAAAAAGGGACATTACTCATCGGTGATACCATGTATCTGTCTCCTTCTTTAAAACATTTTGCGGTGATGAGAAGTTATCCCAACAGGATTCCGCTTCCGCTGAATGAAATTAGAAGAATTCAGGGGCGTTTTGAGGACATACCTTTTGATACGATTTATGGCTTTTATTCCTATCAGAATATAGAAAAAAACGCAAAAGAAATCCTGAAAGATTCTTTCTCCAGATATCAATAAAAAATTCGAGAAACAGTTCTCGAATTTTTATTTTATAAATGATTTATCAGTTAATGTCCGAAAATATCTTTCAGACTTACTTCTGTAAAAGGTCCCATTTTTCGTACAGCATCCATATCAAGGTTTTCTTTTTTTCCGATAATGGCCGTATTAAAATGTACAGGCTTGATTTCTGTCTGGTAAAACTGTTTGATATCTTCAAAATTCAGACTTTGGATCTGCTCATAGATGTCTTTCCTGAAATCATGATAAATACCCAGCTTTTTCAGTCTTAATGTATTGAAAAATATATTGGTTCTGGTAATTCTGGCTGACGCGATCTGTTTCAGGGCTGCATATTTGGCATTCTCAAACTGGATAGGTACTTCCGGCATCTCATTCATCAGTTCCGTCATGGTATCGACGGCAATCTGAAGCTTATCAGGCTGGGTTCCAATATACGTCGTTACATAATCCGGGTGTCCCGATTCTGAATTGGCCGCATAAGAAACATAGGCAGAATAGGCAAGACTCTTACTTTCACGAATTTCCTGAAAGACGATAGACGACAGTCCTCTTCCGAAATATTCATTAAAAACATTTACTTTTCCAAAGTTCCGGGGATTTACTTCATTCCCTTTCCCGATTTTGCTCATTTCCACCTGGACCATGTCGTAGTCTGTAAAATATACATTTCCTGTAGTCTCCGGCTCTGGATATTTTTTCGGTTCAGGGATTTCAAGACTTTCAGTTTCCACATATTTACTGATATATCCTTTGAAATCTTCAAAATTTCTTCCATAGAAAAACAGTTGGTAAGGATATTTTAACAGGGTTTTCATTCGGTCTGTGAAAACTTCTACACGGCTGCTGGTAAGTTCTTCCGTAGAAATAACATCAGTGAAACGCGAAAATTTGCCCAATTTCGTATAGTTGGTCAAGGCGGTCATGATGCGGTTTTTGTCTTTTTTCACCGCTTCCCGGTTTTCCAGAATGGTTTCTACAAACTGATTGTAGATTTCCTGATCAGGCATCACATTGTACATCCAGTGCTGAAGCAGCTCGATTCCCTTTTCAAGATTTTCCTCCAATCCGCTTAATGAGATCAAAAGTTGATTGTTCGTTGTTTTGAAATCATTGCTTACCCCAATTTTAAAGAATTCTTGCTTCAAATCCTCAGGAGAAAACTTCTCCGTTCCCAGATACTGCAGAACCTGTGTTGAAAGTCCCAATTCCCTGTCATGATCACTTCCAAAAGGAAAAATGAAATAAACCTGTGCAAGATTGTTGTATCTGTTTTTAACGAAACTCAGCTGCTTATCTTTAACAATGTCTTTCGTTATTTCTTTGTCATAATCGATGAATTCCGGGATGATGATCTCTTCTGTTTTTTCAGACAGGACTTCCTGTAAAAACTCAGACTGCGCATCACGGTTGATTTTAATAGGAGTGATGCCCGGATTTTCTACCCTTAATAATTTATCATTAATCCCTTTTTCCTTATAAACAATTACATAATTATTCTTGAAAAAAGTATTTGCAAAATTGATGATATCTTCTTTGGTAAAAGTGGCATATTCATCCATTTCATTCAATTCCTCTTCCCAGCTTCTTCCTTTGATATACGTATCATAAAGGTTGGTGGCCAGGCCTTCCGCTGTTTCAAGAGCTTTCATTCTCTGAAGTTTGAAATCATTGATAATAGCAGGGAGCATCCAGTCCGGAAAATCTCCTTTTTTTACCAGTTTGATCTGTTCCAGAACCATTTCTTTCGCTTCATCCATGGTCTGGGCTTCTTTGGGAACGGCCACAATTGAAAAGTATCCGTATTCTTTTAATCCTACAGAAAAAGCCTGCGCCCAAAGCATTTTTTGAGTCTGGTTAATATGAAGATCCAATAATCCGGCTTCCCCTCTGTTGCTTAAAATATTGGCGGTAATATCGGCTAGTATTGCTTCTTTTGATCCGTAGCTCTCCGTTCGCCATGCCAGCTGAACCCTTGGAGTTGTTGGGCTGTGTACTGTTCTTGCAACGATTTCCGTAATAGGGCTTTCAATAATTGGTGTTTTCTTCGGAATTTCTTTATAAGGCAGGTTTCCGAAATACTGGTCAATAAGCTGTATAGACTCCTCAAAATCCAGATCTCCCACCAATACCATTGCATAATTATTGGGAACATAATATTCGTCAAAATATTTATGAATAGCCTTCATCGAAGGGTTTTTAAGATGCTCAGGCTTTCCAAGTGTAGTCTGCTGCCCGTTAGGATGGGTTGGAAAAAGAGCATCCATCAATTCATAGCTTACCAGTCTGGCATCATTATCCTGCGCTCTGTTGAATTCCTCATACACAGACTCCAGTTCCGTATGAAACAGACGTAATACAATCTCTGAAAATCTTTCTTTCTCCACTTTCAGCCATTTTTCAAGCTCATTGTTGGGGATATTGTTTTTGTAAACCGTTTCATCAAACCACGTATGGGCATTGGTTCCGGTGGCGCCTAAAGAAGAAATCACCTTATCATATTCATTGGCAATCGCATATTGACTTGCTTCCTGAGAAATCTCGTCTATTTTGTTGTAGATCTCTTTCTTTTTTTCAGGATCCTGTTCTTCTTTATGCTGCTCATAGAGTGCTTCAATCTGTTCGATCAGCACTTTTTCTTTCTCCCAGTTTTGGGTTCCCATTCTGGAAGTACCTTTAAACATCATGTGTTCAAGATAATGAGCTAAACCCGTGTTGTCAGCCGGATCATTATTGCTTCCAGTCTTTACAGGAATGTAGGTCTGTATCCTTGGGGCATCAAAATTTTGGGCAAGAAAAACCTTCAGACTGTTTTTTAACGTGTAAATTCTTACATTATTTTCGTCGTGGATGATGGTAAGGTATTCGTAGTTGTTTTTATCAGTATGTATTGTCTCCTTATATTTTTTGTCAATCATATATAAACTCATTTCATTCTTTACAATCCAGAATGCCATACAAATGTAAGGAATCAAAAAAGAATGTTTTATGATTTTCTTACTATTCAATCTATAGTAATGATTTGAAAAAGTGAATACATATTCAAAGGCATTTCTGATGTCCGAAGAACCATGACAGATTCGCAAATATTTTAGAATTTTCAGTGAACAGGATTTCTTTATAATTTCAGGACCACAGATTTCTCAGATTTGCACAGATGATTATGGTAAAGGACTGTATGCAATGCTCATTAAGCATATTTTGTTCCCACGATGAATAAATCTTTGATTTTTTAAATTATATGAACTTAACTTATATGTAATCATTTAAACTTAAAAAACATGAATACCTTTTGCTTCAAGTTAAAAGGACATAAAAAATAAAGGAATAATCATTTTGTTGCAGGCGTAAAATGATATAAGTTTGCATCAGGTTTTCCAAAAAAATATACCATGTCCGGAAACATTCTGATCATCGATGATGAGATCAAGCTCCTGAAACTATTAGGAATGATTCTTTCCCAAGAAAATTTTAACGTAAAAGAAGCTTCTACAGCCCGCTCAGCTATGACGATGCTGGAGCAGTATGACTTTGATGTTGTGTTAAGCGATGTCCGTCTTCCCGATGCTTTTGGAGTTGATCTGGTGAAGTCTATCAAAACCAAATATCCTTTACAGGAAATTATACTGATGACGGCTTTCGGGAATATTACCGATGCTGTCCAGGCCATGAAAAATGGCGCTTATGATTATCTGGTCAAAGGTGATGATAACGAGAAGATCATTCCTCTCGTATACAAAGCGCTGGAAAAAGCAAAAGATAACAAATCGAAGTATATTCAAAAAGGCAGTACTCAGAAAGGTTTCAATCAGATTATTGGAAACTCTCCAGCCATTCTTCAGGCTAAAAAACTGGCCGAAAAAGTAGCATTGACAGATGCTACAGTTCTTCTGACAGGTGAAACAGGAACCGGAAAGGAAGTGTTTGCCAATGCGCTCCATGAAGGAAGTGAAAGACGGAAACATCATTTCGTTGCCATCAACTGTTCCGCATTCAGCAAGGAAATTCTGGAAAGCGAACTTTTCGGACATAAGCAGGGATCTTTTACAGGAGCTGTGAAGGATAAAAAAGGATTGATAGAAGAAGCCGATGGCGGAACCTTATTTTTAGATGAAATCGGAGAAATGCCGATCGAGCTGCAGGCAAAACTTCTCCGTGTGTTAGAGACCAAAGAATTCATGAAAATGGGGGAGACGAAGGTTTCAAAATCCGATTTCAGATTGATTGCTGCTACCAACAGAAACCTGGAAGAAGAAATCCAGCAGGGGCATTTCAGGGAAGATCTTTACTTCAGACTCAATGTTTTTGAGATCAATCTTCCGCCGCTTAGAGAAAGAAAAGAAGATCTGAAAATACTTGCTAAAAACTTTATTGATATTTTTTCTCAAAAATTGCATTTAACCTCTGTTGAGGTAAGTACGGAATATTATAAAATATTAGAAAAAAACAACTGGAAAGGTAACATCCGGGAGTTGAGAAATACCATAGAAAGAAGCCTCATTTTAATGGATAACAATACATTAGATGCTAAAAGCCTTCCTGTATATTCTGAGAAAATAACGGCTGAAAAAGACTCTTTAAGCATCAAATCTCTGGAAAAGGAGCATATTCAAGAAGTATTGCAATACACGAAGGGCAACAAAGCAGAAGCTGCAAGACTGCTGGAGATCGGCATTGCCACGCTGTACCGCAAACTGGAAGAATATGAACTAAGATAAAATACATCTTATCATTTTAATAACGAGCCTATCATTTTGATAGGCTTTTGTATTTTTATACTTGTTGTGATAATTGTGTAATTTATTCATTAACAGTATGTTGTTTCTATCTTTAATGAAGTGGACTTTCTTTTGGCATATAGAGTTTAAATAAAATATTTTAAAATGACAACTTCAAGAAATGCATTCAAAAAACGGAAGCATGCAGGATTCAGCCTGCTGATCGTATCGTATGTCCTGTTCACTCTATTAACCTTAATTATAAAGATATGATGCTTATATGTTTAATCCTGCTTGTAGCAGTGATGTTTTGGCTTTTATATAAATCTGTTGAATTTTTTGATACAATATAAATTATGTGGAGTTTATTTTTCCTTTCCATCCTTGCCTTTGTGTATATCTGTTATGTTTTAATAAAACCTGAAAAATTTTAAACCCTCATGAATACAGAAATTTTAGGCATCATAGCGATGTTCGTCATCACATTAGTAATTGGTTTATTTTTAGGTAAATATATCGCTAATGTGTACGGGTATAAAAAGACCTTCTTAGATTCGGTTTTTCAGCCTGTTGAAAATATTATTTACAAAATTTCAGGAATCAATCCCAACCGTCAGATGACCTGGAAGCAGAATATGTCTGCGATGCTGACGATCAATCTGGTCTGGTTTGTTATCGGATTTTTTATCCTGTTAAATCAGTCCTGGCTTCCTTTAAATCCTGATGGAAACCTTGATATGTCACCTGACCTTGCTTTTAATACCGCCATATCATTTTTAGTCAACTGTAATTTGCAGCACTATTCCGGTGAGACAGGAGTAAGTTATTTAAGCCAGCTCTACTTAATGTTTCTGCAGTTTGTAACCGCAGCAACGGGAATGGCTGCTATGGCTGTGCTTTTCAAAGCATTTAAAGATAAAACAACCACCGAACTGGGGAATTTTTATGACTTTTTCACTAAATCTATGATCAGAATCCTGGTTCCGATCAGTATTGTGGTGGCTTTTATCCTTTCTGCGAATGGTACTCCCATGACTTTTGAAGGAAAAGATCACATCACGACACTGGAAGGCCATAAATCTGATGTTTCCAGAGGTCCTGTTGCCGCATTCGTAGCAATCAAACATTTAGGAACCAACGGTGGTGGATTTTTTGGAGCCAACTCTGCCCATCCGCTTGAAAATCCAAACTATATGACCAATATGACCGAGATGGTCACCCAAATGATCATTCCGTTTGCGATGGTTTTTGCGTTAGGATTTTACCTGAAAAAAAGAAAACTTTCCTGGACCATATTTGTCGTTATGACGATTGGTTTCCTTGCCCTTGCAGTTCCCAATATCATAAATGAATCCAATGGAAACCCTTTGATTACACAGATGGGAGCAGACAGCCATCTGGGTGCCATGGAAGGTAAAGAAATCCGGTTTGGAAGTGCTGCTTCAGGATATTGGAGTATTGCCACCACTGTCATCTCTACAGGATCAGTCAACGCGATGCATGATAGCACAATGCCTCTTTCTGGGATGAACCAGCTTCTTGCGATGATGATCAACTGCTTTTACGGCGGCTGCGGAGTGGGAATCCTGAATTACTTCATCTTCATCATTCTGGCAGTTTTTATTAGCGGATTGATGGTAGGAAGGACACCGGAGTTTTTAGGCAAAAAGATCGAAGCCAAAGAGATGAAAATAGCCATGATTGTTGCTTTATTCCATCCTTTTTTAATTCTGGTAGGAACAGCTTTAACCGCTTATATGCCTGAATTGGGAGCTAAAACCCTAAACAACCCGGGATTCCACGGATTCAGTGAAATGCTGTATGAATTTACATCTTCTTCAGCCAACAACGGTTCCGGTTTCGAAGGATTGGGTGACAATACCCCGTGGTGGAATATCTCTACAGGAATTGTTCTTTTATTGTCAAGATTCATCCCGATTATCGGTCCTGTTGCTATTGCAGGTTTACTGGCCCAGAAAAAATATATTCCGGAGAGTTCAGGAACGCTGAAAACGGATACGGCAACTTTTGGATTTATGACGCTGGCCGTTATTCTCCTTATTGCTGCCCTCTCTTTCTTCCCGGCGCTTACATTAGGTCCGATTGCAGAACAGCTTCAATATTTTTCTAAATAACTCATAAAAATTGCTTAAACCATTAAAAAGAAAAGTGCTATTCACGATCCCTTTTTACGTTTAAAAAATTAAAAATTAAACTCATTCAAAAAATGAAAAATCAGTCACAGACATTATTTCAAAGAGATTTGGTCAACGAAGCTGTCAAACAGTCTTTTGTAAAGCTGAATCCGAAAATTATGTTTAAAAATCCCGTCATGTTTCTGGTAGAAGTAGGAACTGTGGTGATGTTAATAGTAAGTCTTTTCAGTCTGTCCGGCGATACGTCGCAGGGAAGCTTTGCCTATAACTTTTTAGTATTTATCATTTTATTTTTCACCGTTTTGTTTGCCAATTTTGCAGAAGCTATTGCAGAAGCAAGAGGAAAAGCGCAGGCAGATACCCTGAGAAAAACCCGTGAAGAAACTCCTGCCAAATTAGTGGTGGATAATAAACCCGGATTTCAGGTAGAAACCACATTAAAGATGTCTGCCGAAATGAAACTGGGTGATATCTTCCTTTGTGAAACCGGAGATCAGATCCCGATGGACGGAGAAATCATCGAAGGACTGGCAACCATTGATGAGTCTGCCATTACCGGAGAAAGTGCTCCTGTCATCAGAGAGTCTGGTGGGGATAAAAGTTCTGTAACCGGCGGTACCAAAGTGCTTTCCGACAGAATAAAAGTAAAAGTAACCACAAAACCCGGAGAATCTTTTCTGGATAAAATGATCGCCCTTGTAGAAGGAGCTTCAAGACAGAAAACACCGAATGAGATTGCTTTAACGATCCTGTTGGCAGGATTTACCCTTACGTTTGTGATCGTTACTGTTACCTTAAAACCTTTTGCAGATTATGCGCAGACCCCCATCACTATTGCGTCGTTTATATCACTTTTCGTTTGTTTGATCCCGACAACGATTGGAGGTTTGCTGTCTGCAATCGGAATTGCGGGAATGGACAGAGCATTGAGAGCCAATGTCATCACCAAAAGCGGGAAAGCCGTTGAAACTGCCGGAGATATTGATGTATTGCTTTTGGATAAAACCGGAACAATTACCATCGGAAACCGTAAAGCAACACAGTTTCACCCTTCGGAAAATATCAAAATGGATGATTTCATTAGAGCTTCTGCCCTAAGTTCAGTAGCCGATGAAACTCCGGAAGGAAAATCCATTATAGAACTCAGCCAGCTTAAATCAGAAGATCTGCTTGTTCCCAATCCTGCATACATTGATTTTTCAGCTGAAACCAGAACCTCAGGAATCGATTTTGAAGACACAAGGATAAGAAAAGGAGCTTATGACACCATTAAAAAATTAACTGAGAAAGCCGGAAATACTTTCCCGCAGGAAACTCAGGAGGCTGTGACCCAGATATCCCAAAATGGAGGAACCCCGTTAGTGGTTTCTGTGAATGAAAAAGTATGGGGCGTTATTGAACTTCAGGATATTATAAAAACCGGAATTCAGGAGCGTTTCCAAAGGTTGAGAAAAATGGGTGTTAAAACCGTAATGGTAACAGGTGACAACCCTCTAACCGCCAAATTTATCGCTGAAAAAGCAGGAGTAGATGATTTTATTGCGGAAGCCAAACCCGAAGATAAAATGAATTACATCAAGAAAGAGCAGCAGGAAGGAAAACTTGTGGCGATGATGGGTGATGGTACGAATGATGCTCCGGCTCTTGCACAGGCCGATGTAGGGGTAGCGATGAACAGCGGAACACAGGCTGCTAAAGAAGCAGGAAACATGGTGGATCTGGATAATGATCCTACGAAGCTTATTGAAATCGTTGAGATTGGAAAACAATTGCTGATGACCCGAGGAACGCTTACTACATTCAGTATTGCGAATGACGTTGCCAAATATTTTGCCATTATTCCCGCACTGTTCATCACGTTTGTTCCCGCGCTTCAGAAACTGAATATCATGAATCTCCATAGTCCGGAATCGGCCATTTTATCAGCTATTATTTTTAATGCGATTATTATTCCTTTCCTGATTCCGCTGGCGCTAAAAGGGGTTGCTTACAAACCGATTGGTGCAAGTGCACTGTTGAGAAGAAACCTGTTGATCTATGGTTTAGGAGGAGTTATTGTTCCTTTCATTGGAATAAAACTCATCGATTTATTCATCAGTTTATTCTTTTAAAATTAAAAAAATGAAAAATTATATTGTATCAGCATTCAGGCTGACCCTTGTTATGCTGGCTGTTGTAGGTGTTTATCTGTTCGTTGTGTATGCCGGATCAAAAGTATTACCAACCCAGGGAAATGCTGAAATCATTACCCATAACGGGCAAAAATTTTATGCCAATATCGGCCAGGATTTTAAATCTCCAAAATATTTCCACGGCAGACCATCTAACGTGGATTATAATGCCGCAGGAAGCGGAGGAAGCAACAAAGGACCCAGCAATAAAGAATACCTGGACCTCGTACAAAAGAGAATAGATACCTTAAAAATGCAGCATCCGGAAATGAGCGGTACTGAAGTTCCCGTAGAATTGGTTACCGCAAGCGGAAGCGGATTAGATCCGGATATTTCTGAGGCAGGCGCTTTGTACCAGGCAAAAAGAATTGCGAAAGAGAGAAGCCTTTCAGAAGAAAAAGTAGAACAGCTTATTGCATCCCATACTTCAAAACCTCTTATAGAACTTTTTGGTCCTGCCAAAGTGAATGTACTGCAATTGAACATAGCGCTGGACCAGTTAAAATAACCGAAATTTATTATGAAAAAATACATCATTGTTGGGATCATGTTGGGGATTTTTCTTCCAAAAGCTCAGTCTTCAGATTCATTAAAAACAAATCATAAATTTACTTTTTCTGCGTATGCAGAGCTTTTTTACACCTATGATTTTGATGAGCCGGGTAATCATCTCCGTCAAAATTTTTTATACTCTTATAACAGACATAATGAAGTGAATCTAAACCTTGGCTTGGTAAAAGCAGCCTACCAAGATGAAAACCTCCGGGCGAATTTTGCGCTGATGGCCGGTGCGTATGCCCAGGATAATATGGCTGCAGAACAAAATGGATTACAATATGTAAATGAGGCGAATATAGGAATTAAGATCTCCAAAACTAAAAATCTATGGATCGATGCAGGGATAATGCCTTCCCATATCGGTTGGGAAAGTGCTATCGGAAAAGATAATTACAACCTTACCAGAAGTTTGGCGGCCGAAAATTCCCCGTATTTTGAAACGGGAGCAAAGATTTCCTACACTTCAGATAATGGAAAATGGTTTCTGAGTGCACTCCTCCTAAACGGATGGCAGCGGATTGCCAAAACAGAAGGGAATCAAAGTATGTCTTTCGGACACCAGCTAACCTATAAACCGAATGATAAGATTACCCTGAACAGCAGTTCTTTTATAGGGAATGACAAAACAAAAGAAGAAAAAAGAATGCGGTATTTCCATGATTTATATGGGACTTTTCAACTGACGGATCGATTTTCCACCATTGTAGGTTTGGATATCGGAGCAGAACAGAAATTAAAAGGCAGCGACCAGTATAATATCTGGTACAGCCCGAATGTTTTGATGAAATATCAATTAGACAGCCGATGGGCTCTAGCAGGAAGACTGGAATATTACGATGATAAAAACGGAGTGATCATCAGTACAAAAACACCGAATGGGTTTCAGACTTTTGGATATTCTTTCAATGTTGATTATGCCGTAATGAAAAATGTGGTATTCCGTACAGAGGCGAGAGGATTTACTTCTAAGGATGCCATTTTCGTGAAAAATGATCAGATGAAGCAGGGAAACTTTTTTATCACGACCAGCCTTGCTGCGTGGTTTTAGAATATCATGTAAAAAGTATATTATAAACCACAAAAGGCACAAAGTTTTTAGCACATAAGTTGAATAGATCTGTGAATAGAAGTTCATTAAAGATCAAATAAGTTTAAAAAAAAATAAAAGATTCTTTATTCATTATAACAGCAGGCTAAATAAGATGTAAGCGAATATAACATAATCATCTGTGTAAATCCGAGAAATCTGTGGTTGCAGCAATGTAAACCACAAGATCACAAAGTTTTTGCTTACGTGTACCTTTGTTTTCAAACATTTAAACTTAAATAAACTAAAGTGGTTTTAAATTTTACAGACCTCTTTTGTGACTTTTGTGGTTTTAAAAAAAATAAACCTAACCTCCAAAGTTTTAAAAATCTGAAATGTTTCAGGGTAAAATACAATTAAAAAGAATAAAACCAATGTCATCAGCAAAGCATTTTTTAGAACTGATCCAGAAATCCCGGAAAGGAAAATTTAAAATCTATATCGGGATGAGTGCCGGTGTCGGAAAAACGTTCCGTATGCTTCAGGAAGCTCATGCTTTGCTGCGAAACGGCATTGATGTAAAGATCGGTTATATCGAAACCCACGGAAGGGAAGAAACAGTGGCATTGGTGGACGGAATTCCTGAGATTGCCAGAAGATCCGTTTTTTATAAAGGGAAAAACCTTGAAGAAATGGATGTTCAGAGTATTATCAATGAGCATCCGGAAGTTGTTTTGGTAGACGAGCTTGCCCACACGAATGTGGAAGGTTCAAAAAATAAAAAAAGATGGCAGGATGTGCTGGAGATTCTGGATAATGGGATCAATGTCATCAGTGCGATGAATATTCAGCATATTGAAAGTCTGAATGAAGAAGTGAAAAAAATCACCGGGATTGAAGTTACAGAACGAGTACCGGATAAAATCCTGGCTCTTGCTGATGAGGTGGTGAATATAGATTTAACAGCCGATGAGCTTCTCACCAGGCTTAAAGAGGGGAAAATTTATAAAAAAGAGAAAATCCAGACCGCATTGGCAAATTTTTTCCAGAGCGGACATATTCTGCAGCTCCGTGAGCTGGCTTTAAAAGAAGTGGCAACTCATGTTGAAAAAAAGGTAGAGACAGAGATTAAAACCGAAAATTTTAAGCCTGTAAAATTTCTGGCCTGCATCAGCAGCAATGAGAAAATAGCAAAAAATATCATCCGTAAAACCGCCCGTCTGGCAAGCTATTATAACAGTCCGTGGACGGTGCTGTACATTCAGAGGTCTTCGGAGAATCCTGAAAAAATAGCCCTTGATAAACAGCGGTATTTGATTAATAATTTTAATTTAGCACAGGAATTGGGGGCGAAGGTTGTGCGGATCAAAGAAAACAGCGTCCACAAAGGAATTCTGGACTATGTGGTTGAACATAATATAACAACGGTCTGTATTGGAAAACCCCATTCTAAGTTCTGGCAGCGCATCTCCGGGTACAGCTGGATTTATACCTTAATGAACCGGTTGAACGAAAGACAGATTGATATTATTATTTTATCTTAAAAGTGATGAAACTTAAAACAAAACTCACCTTAGGCGTAGGCCTCTTATTTTTCCTGATTGTGCTGCTTTCAGTAATCGGCTCTGTCTATATCAATAAACTGAAATCAGATACGGAGAAGATTCTTACCGCTAACTACAACAGTTTGGAGTTTTCTAAAAATATGCTGCTTGCCTTAGATAAAATAGGAACAGACAGTACGGTTGCGATAGCAGATTTTAGAAAAAATAATGCGCTGCAGGAAAAAAATCTCACCGAATTTGGTGAAAAAGAAGTTACCCAGAATTTAGACCTGCATTTTAACAGCTATATCCAGGAGCCTACACATGAAAAAGAAAAACTGATCCGCGAAGATCTCGTAAGGATCATGTCTCTGAATATGAAAGGGATTGAACGAAAAAGTGATATTGCGATCATTACTGCGGAGAATGCCACTTTTTGGATTGTAAGCTTAGGAACGGTCTGTTTTTTAATTGCTTTTATTTTGCTGTTTAATTTGCCACAGACGATTGCTGAACCAATCAACCAGTTGACATTCAGTATTAAACAGATTGCAGATAAGAATTATAATCAAAGGGTTCATTTCAAAGGCAGTGAGGAATTCAACGATCTTGCTTCTTCTTTCAATGTGATGGCAGAAAAACTCCAGGAATACGAAAGCAGCACCCTTTCTACCCAGTTGATGGATAAAAAAAGGATCGAAACATTGGTTAACAATATGCATGATGCTGTAATTGGCCTTGATGAAAATCATTTTATCTACATGATCAATGATGAAGCCTTGAAGATCACCAATCTACGGAAGGAAGAAATCATTGGGAAAACTGCTCATGAAGTGGCTGTTAATAATGATTTAATAAGAGAACTTCTCAAAAACATTGATCATCCGGTAAAAGAACCGATTAAAATTGTGAGCGATAACAAAGAGAATTATTTTGAACAGGAAATTGTTCCGATCAACATTACAAAAACGGGTGAGAAGGAAAAAAAATATATTGGAAAAGTAATCCTTTTACGAAATATCACGCCTTTTAAAGAACTGGATTTTGCAAAAACTAATTTTATTGCCACCATTTCCCATGAACTGAAAACTCCGATTTCTGCTATAAAAATGGGTGTCCAGTTATTAGGAAATCAAAAATTCGGAGCACTGAACGACCAGCAGCAAGAATTGCTGAAAAGTATTAATGAAGATGGACAGCGGTTGTTGGATATTACAGGAGAACTGCTAAATCTTTCACAGGTTGAAACAGGAAATATCCGTCTGAATATTGAAAGCTGCTCGCCCAAAAACATCGTACAGACTGCGATAAAAAATGTAGAAAAATTAGCGGAACAGAAAAATATTTCTATCCAGGCAGACTATCAATTGGAGGATAATGATCTTATTGCAGCTGATTTTGACAAAACAGTCTGGGTGATGAATAATTTCCTGAGTAATGCTGTCAAACATTCTTTTCAGGATGAAAAAATCAGGATTGTGGTTGAAAAAAAGGATTCATTTGTGAAATTCAGTATTTCAGACACAGGAAGCGGAATTGATGAAAAATACCACCGTCAGATCTTCGACCGCTATTTTCAGGTTCCCGGGGAGCACCAGAACGGAACCGGGCTTGGGCTGGCGATTTCAAAAAACTTTATTGAAAAGCAGCACGGAGAAATTGGAGTTGAGAGTTCCTTAAATCAAGGAAGTACTTTTTATTTCATACTGCCTGTATCATCGGTTTAAAAACAAAAAATTATCTTTGGGCTTTATCAATATGTCCCTAAGAATCTATGAAAGCAGTGCATTTTTATTCAAGTAAAATCTCAAATATAATAATGTTGGGTATTTCTGAAGCTTTCAGAGTACATTAATACTTGTTGTCTGACTGTAAATAATCAAAAACAAGCACTTTTCAATGGTTTTAAATTAATAAATTTAACTTTCATATATTATAGCTACTTTTAGATTCTTTAAAAACAATGATTTTATGAAAAGAATTCTAATAACCGTAGTATTCAGTTTATTTCTTTTTACAGGCAGACTTCTCTCTCAGGAAACCCCTGTTTCCTATGTTGAAAAAGCCATTCAGCTGATGGAGCAAAATTCCGTGAATAAAAAAACAATCGACTGGACGACAATACGAAAAAAATATCTGAAGCAGGCCGGCGAAAAAAAGACGGTAAGGGAAACGTATCCCATCATCAGGGATATTCTTGGGAACTTAGGAGATCATCATTCCAAACTGTACGAGCCTGAAGTTATTGTGGATTATTTGAAAAGATTTAAAGAGGTAGGAGCTCCGTTTCCGTATCCAAAAGACAGCCTGATTGATCATACAATGGCATATATAACAGTACCTGCCATCGGAAATCTTAACCAGGATGACTGGAATGAATATGTACAGACATTTTATGATAAAGTAAAAAAACTGGATCAAAGTAATCCCAAATTATGGATTATCGATCTTAGAAATAATGAAGGAGGAATGTTTTCGCCCATGTTAAAAGCAATCCGGCCTTTTTTAGATCGTGATAATACCTCTGGCTCCAGCGATAGTGCAGGAGATATAAGCTTTTTTAACAGCAAAAAAGATGGAATCTATTTCGGAAAACGGAAAATAGATGCGATCCCGGTTCCGGATATTGTGATCAAAAATAAAAACAAACCAATCTATATTTTAACGAACAAAGTAACAGCAAGTTCCGGAGAATTTGTAGTGGCAAGTTTCAGAGGACAGAAAAACGTTAAAATTGTCGGATGTAATACGACGGGATTAACGTCTGACAATTCTGATTTCAGGCTGCCGGATAACGCTTTTCTGGTACTTACTACCGGAACATTAATCGACCGTACCAAATACCTATATAAGGAAGTGGGAAAAGGAATTCCTGCGGATATTGAGATTAAAAGTGATCAGTTAAGCGATTATATCAATACAATAAAGGAACAGCAGAAGCTGTAAAAAATTATTTATAGTATTTCAGCGGTAAAATTAAGCTGATTTCCAATACAATTTTCTATATTTAGAATAAATTCACCCACGATGAAAACATCAGAATTAAAAACTGATTTATTAAACCGAATTACTCAATTGCAGGATCCCAGGATTATTGCGGAAATCCATAACTTTTTAGATGTTGAAATGCCTCAGAATCAGCACGATTCTGTTTCTCATACTTCTTATGATGACCGGGTTTTCCAGGCTGGAGAAGACTGTAAAAATGCAGTGTATCTTACGGAAGATAAAGCCAATCAGGATATTGAAGAATGGCTGAATGAAAAGTGATTTGGATTTTCCAGAGTCACCAAAATTCAAAAAGACAAACATAATTCATGATGAGGTTTAGATTATTTTTAACGGTTTTATTAAGTAGTACATCGTATATGATGTGTTTTGGGCAGCATTTTACAATTGAAGAGCTTCAGAAATTCAATACGGTTGATATGTCCACTTTTAAACAGGAAATTAAAAAGCAGGATTACACTTTCTACGACAAAACAGAAAGTAATGAATTCCTTCTGAATGAATACGACAGTCCGGATTTTCAATATAAAATCGGAAAGTTCGAATATAAAAATGATCCTTCCCAAAATATGATCCAGCTGGAGTTTAAGGATAAAAAGGAATACGACCAATATGAGGAAACCGTAAAAAAGGTAGGGTATAAACCATCCGGTACCGGTAAAATATTCGGTGGTGAGACTTATATCGATTATGTAAAACAAAAATCCAGAATCAGATTGGTTTCCCCGAAAAAAGACCTGCCTAACGAACCTTATACGATATTGGTTTTCAATTAAAATTATTATTGTGGAAGATCTTGTTTACAGGAGCGAGCAACCCAATAGATTACTTTCAGATTTCATCGAAAGCTTCTGGATGCTGGATAATCCTTCAGGTGATAAAGAAGTAGTATTGCTCCCCGACGGCAGGATAGATGTAATCTTTTCCCAGTCGGATAGAGATCCGTTTCATATTGTTTTATTAGGAATTGGCACCCATCCCGAGCAGATTATTCTTGCTGAAAAGACTAAAATTTTTGCGGTGAGTTTCAATGTACTGGCTGCAGAATATATCCTCCATGAATCGGTTTCAGATCTTGTAAATGGAGCGAAGAATCTCCCTTCTGATTTCTGGGGTTTTTCTGTTGAGGATTTTAATGATTTTGATAAATTTTGTCAAAAAGCATCAGAAAAAATTCAGGAACAGTTTCTGATTCAAAAAATGGATGAAAGAAAACGTAAGCTTTTCCAATTGATTTATTCATCAAGAGGTGCGCTCAGTGTAAAAGAATTATCTGAAAAAGTCATCTGGAGCGAAAGACAGATCAACCGTTATTTCAATAAACAGTTTGGGATTTCCTTAAAATCCTATTGTGGAATTCTCCGTTTCAGAGCCTCTTTCGGACACATTAAAGAAGGAAAATTATTTCCGGAACAGAACTTCAGCGACCAGTCCCATTTCATTAAAGAAATAAAAAAACTCTCAGGTTTTCTGCCTAAAGAACTCAATCAAAATAAAAACGACCGATTTATACAATTTTCCGTGCTGCCTAAAAAGTAATTTTGTCCCATAATTTCAACATTATGGTAATAGAACATAAAAAAATTGCAATCGTAGGAGGCGGGCCTGGAGGACTTACCCTTGCCAGATTACTGCAGATGAAAGGTGCAGATGTGAAAGTATATGAACGTGATGCCCATAAAAATGTAAGAGTTCAGGGAGCGACATTGGATCTTCATGAGGAATCCGGACTTGAAGCACTGAGAAGAGCAGGCCTGATGGAAGGATTTACCGCCAATTATCGTCCCGATGCAGGAAAGCTGAAGATTCTGGATAAAGATTTTAAAGTGTATTTGGATGAACATTCTTTGCTGAATTCCCATTCTGAAGACCGACCGGAAATTGACAGATCTCCGCTTCGGAAAATACTTTTAGAATCTTTGCAGCCGGACACTGTAGTGTGGGACAGTCATTTTATTTCCATGGAAAAGAAAGATAACGGCTGGCTCTTGCATTGTAAAAACAATAAATCTTATTATGCAGATCTCGTAATCGGAGCAGAAGGAGCGCGTTCAAAAATACGCTCTTATCTTACCGGGATACAACCTGTCTATTCCGGCGTAACGATGGTTGAGGGTAATATTGCGAATGCAGAAATCAATGCTCTGGAGATTTTTAAATGGGCTAACGGAGGTAAAATATTTGCATTGGATGAAAGTAAATCATTATTGCTCAGTATAAAAGGAGACGGAACGCTCACTTTTTATACGGGTTGTAATGTAGATGAAAACTGGGTGCGGGAATCAGGAATTGATTTTAGTAAAAAAGAACAGGTTTTTGAATGGTTTAAAAATGAATTTCATACTTGGGACAAACGGTGGAATGAATTATTTGAAAGTGAAAACGTTGTAATCATTCCACGGCCGCAATACTATTATCCGCTTGATCAGGCTTGGGAAACACAATCGGATCTTACCCTGCTTGGGGATGCTGCCCATGTAATGCCTCCGTATGCAGGAGAAGGGGTAAATATGGCCATGCAGGATGCCTTTGAGCTCGCTGAATGTTTAGCAGATCAAAAATTCAGGACCATCAAAGAAGCCCTTAAACAGTATGAAAAAAATATGCTTAAACGAGCTTCAGAAATGACAGCAGCTACACTGGATAATACCAATCTGATACATGCTGAAGGTGCAGTAGATCATCTTTTGAAAATGTTTAATGGGGAATAGAGAAATGAGATATTACTTATCTGGTTCGTAAAATAAAAAAGAGACTGTCATATTACAGGACAGTCTCTTTTACTATTGGGAAATACTATTATTTCTTTATAAATTTCTGTGCAGTTGCTTCATCTTTCGTAAATAATTTGATGATATAGTTTCCTTTTGCCAGTTCTGAAACTGATAGAGCATTGTCTTTTACTGCGGAAGTCTTTATAATCCTTCCGGTTGCATCATATATTTCAGCTCTTGTCACTGCGTCTTTTGATTTGATATACAATACTTCCTGTACAGGATTGGGATAAACACTCAGCTGATCTTTATTTGTCTTGGTTTCTGAGGTAGCCAATACCCCTCTTACTGTTGTGGTGTAAGTATTCGTGATGATTGGAGCATTATAATCAAAATAGATATTAGCCGTATTGCTGAAACTGTCACCAGGGGTTAAGATAGATTTTGTTTTGATTTTGAAAGAAATATATCCATCATTGTGGGCATCATCAAATGGCAGCTGGATATTCTCAAAAATAAATTCTACCACATTATTGTTCGTCACTCTTGTTACAAAATTATGGCTGGCATCCAGCGGTCTTAAGGTAGCCACATCAAATTTTGCAGCATCAATTACATCTTTTACCACAATATTTTGAGCATTGGCGCTTCCTGTGTTTTCAAACCTGATCAGATAATGAACATAGTCTCCGATCTGAGTCTGGCTGATGGTTGTTCCTTCCAGACATGTTTTATCATTGGGATCAAAAGAATTAACCAATGTTTGATTCAGAACAAATGTATTGTCCGCAGGTGTTTCATCGACTGCACCATTGATTTGAGTCGTATACTGCAGAATATCGCCTCCCTGCAAAGGGGGAACCTGTGTTGGGGTATTCAATGTAAAGGTTACGGTGATTTCTCTCGTTTCAAAAGGAAGGAGACTGATAAAATTCCAATCTAAAGCACCTGTAGCCTGTGAAGTTGGAGCAGTGGTTGAATTAAGATAATCCATCACATTATCATCAAAATTCAGTACAATTGTTCCAGACTGTGTTGTTGTTCCTTTGTTTTTATAAATAATTTTGTATTTGCTATTAAAGCCTGGTGCAGCCTGTGTCACCGGAATAGTTATAATTTCCAGATCATTATGCGTACCATTTGCAATAAGACAAAAATTTTGGTTCATCGGACTTGCTTGTGCTGGGAAATTGGCTGTGAATCCTGTAGGTGAAATATTGAAATAAGTTGGGTTTTCAAGAATCGGTGTGATGATATGAGAGCCTGCCTGTACAGGAATTGAATATGATCCTGAAGCGTCAGCGATGATACTTCCTGTAGTTCCAGACCCAACGATAGTGAATTTCTGAAATGCCTTACTGATGTCATTAACATCACATCCGTTGGCATTGCTGTCATATTTTGTAGTTCCCTGAACCGTATAAAAAGTCCCGCCGGGTGTGAATGAACAATAGGAATTAACTGTTACATTGTTGTAACCATAACCGGTATTACTGCTTATGATCTGGCTCATTTCAGCATCATCGCAGCATATATAATGAATATTCGGGTTGTTTGCGTAGTTGAGACTTTGAACTTTATTGTTTTTCAAGAACAAAGTCTCCAGATTATTATTCTGAAAATTGGGATAGACAAGCAGTGGATTATTGGATATATCTGCTGAAGTCAATAGGTTATCACTGATCATCAAGGTTTTCAATAAAGGAACTGCTGAAAAATTAATAGTGGTGATTTGGTTATTGATAATCCTTAAATAGTTTAATTTCGGACTCTGACTGAGATCAAGGCCAGATAAGTTATTATAACTTGCCTCAATATATTCAAGTTTCGGAGTATTTTGAAGATTAATTGAAGTAAGCTGATTGGCCGAGCATGAAAGTCTTTCAAGCTGGGTACGGTTGCTTACATTTAGGCTTGTTAATGAATTTCCGATAATACTGAACCTGTAAAGATCAGGCAGTGAACTTACATCGATACTGGTCATCTCATTGTAATCACAAGATAAATACTTTATAGTGCTACTTCCTGAATAATTAATGGTCTGTATTTTTCCGCTGCTACAGTTTAAATTATTCATTTTTGGAAGATTGGAAATATCAAGGTGAACAATATTGGCATTTCTCACACTGATGTTTTCAAGGATGGGACATCCCGTAAAATTGGCAGAAGACATGGTTACATTATTGTCGAAATTTACCAGAGCCAGTTTGGGCATTCCGCTGACATCTACGGAAGTAAGCAGCGGACAATCTGATACCGTAAGATATTTTAGATTGGGAAATGATTTCACTCCTTCAATAGACTGAATGTAATAGGTAGAAATACCGGGATTATAAATAGAGATGTCACTAATGTTAGCTGCCTCCGAAACCTGTATTTCCCCATCATTATTGGTATCAATGGTAGTCCAGGCGCCGCTGAGGTTTTGGGCAACCTCGTTGGTAGGGCTAGCGGAAAGTAATTTAGCTTTAAAATGCGCGTCAGGAATGGTTATATTCTGCGCATTTAATGCAAGATGTGCTAAGAATAGCACAAAAAAGTAAATGTTTTTCATGGTTTAGTGATATTTAGTTTTGCTAAATGTACAAAAAATAATTATTATTAAAGATATTTAATTTTAAGCTTGTATTTTGGGATTTAAGCCTTGTATTGTTGTGATATGTTTAATTAATTTTTGATTTTGTATTGAATATTAAAATTGATAATTGAATATTCAAACAAAAAAGGGCTGTGAAATTTTCACAGCCTGCATGTATTTATTAATCTCAGATTTCGGACTTTTTTACTGCTTTTCTATCAGATCCAGAAACTGCTGCTCATCAAGGATTTCAATCGTTCCGATATCCTGTGCTTTTTTCAGTTTGCTTCCGGCTTTTTCACCCACCACAAGGAAATTAAGGTTTTTAGAAACCGCAGAAATATTCTTTCCGCCATGTTTTTCCACCATTTCTTCCGCTGATTCTCTGGTAAACAGCGATAGTTTTCCGGTGAAAAGGAAGGTTTTTCCTTCCAGAACATTGGATAAAACTTCATTCGTGCTTTCTCCTTTTTCCAGTTGAACTCCATAAGATTTCAGACGTTCAATCATTAAAATATTTTCAGAATTTTTAAAGAATTCAACAATACTGAAGGCAATTTTAGCTCCGATATCTTCCACCTGGCAGAGTTCTTCTACAGTGGCCTCTTTCAGCTCATCAATCGTTGCGAAATTTTTAACCAGTTTCTTCGCAACCGTTTCTCCCACATGTTTGATCCCAATTCCGTACAGTACTTTTTCGAAAGGAATTTCCTTGGATTTTTCAATTCCTGAAATAATATTTTGAGCAGATTTTTCTGCCATTCTTTCCAATGGAAGGATCTGTTCTTTGGTCAACGTATAAAAATCGGCTGGATTTTCAATCAGTTTTTCACGGTACAGCTGTTCAATTGTCTCGCTTCCCAGATTATCGATATTTAAAGCCTTTCTTGAAACATAATGAATCATTCTTCCTACAACCTGAGGTGGACAGTGCAATTCATTTGGACAGAAATGGATCGCCTGATCTATGATTTTTACGAGCTCTGTTCCACATTCCGGGCAGTTTTTGATGTATTCGATTGCTTTACTGTCAGAAGTTCGTTTTTCTTTATTGACATCAACTATTTTGGGAATAATTTCACCTCCTTTTTCCACAAACACAAAATCATGTTCATGTAAACCCAGTTTTTTGATGATATCTTCATTATGCAGGGAAGCTCTTTTTACAATTGTTCCGGCTAGCAGAACGGGTTTCAGATTGGCGACAGGTGTGATGGCTCCGGTTCTTCCTACCTGGTAAGAAACACTTTTCAGCTCAGTTTCCACCTTTTCAGCTTTAAACTTATAAGCCATGGCCCAACGCGGTGATTTTGCCGTATATCCAAGCTGTCTCTGTTGTTGTAAAGAATTTACTTTCAAAACGATTCCGTCAATCTCAAAAGGGAGATTATGACGTTCCACATCCCAAAAACTGATGAATTCCTTTACCTCATCCAGTGTGCGGCAAAGTTTCGCCTGCTGGGAAGTCTTAAAACCCCACCCCTGAGCTTTCTGAAGGAGTTCCCAATGCGTTTCTGCCGGAACCTCCTCTGAAATGTACTGATATAACACAGATGACAGGGAACGTTTTCTTACCTCCGCGCTGTCCTGCATTTTTAAACTTCCACTGGCGGTATTTCTTGGATTCATGAACGGATCCAAACCTTCCTCCTCACGAAGTTTATTAAGTTTATCGAAATTTTTTCTGGTAAGATAAATCTCACCACGCATGAAAAAATGAGACGGAAAATCTCCTTTTAGAGTTAAAGGAATATCTGAAATGGTACGCACATTAGGCGTAATTTCATCCCCCTGAAAACCGTCCCCTCGGGTAACAGCCTGTACCAGTTTTCCGTTTTCATACAAGATAGAAATAGAAGCACCGTCATATTTCAGCTCAGCAACAAACTCTACAGGATCATCAATGGTTTTGATAATTCTTTTCTCCCAGTCTTCAAGATCCTCAAAGTCATAAGAATTATCCAGAGAATACATTCTGAACTTATGCTGAATGGTAGGGAAATTTTTGGTAACAGCACCTCCTACACGCAGCGTAGGAGAGTTGTCGTCATGAAATTCAGGATACTGTGCTTCAAGTTCCTGCAGCTCTTTCAACAGCGTATCAAACTCGAAGTCTGAAATGCTGGCTTCATCCAGGATATAATAATTGTAGTTATGCTGATGGAGCTCTTCACGAAGCTTTTCTATCTTTTGTTGAATGTTTTCAGACATTGCTTTTCTATCTTTTTAGCAAAAATAGTTAAAGTAATTCCATTTAAAAAATAAGAGAATTAAATATTTCCAGAACATTAAAAACACGTAATACCCTTTAATGAATTGATTCAACAGAAGATAAAATTGATATTGACAATACGTTAACATAACGTTTGCATTTAATTCAATAATTGTTAAAATTCTCTTAAATAGCAAACACTCAATGTCTGGATACCTTTGCCAAGCTAATTTGAAGAAAATGAAAAAAGTAAAGATTGTATTGGGATTATTGTTTTTAGGACTTGGGACGATGGCTTATGCACAGACCACTCAGGCATCCATTGTCGGAAAAGTGACCGGTTTGGGAAGCACGGCCCAGGAAAAAGTGAAAGTAACGATTGTGAATGAGTCTACAGGCTTCAAAACCGAGACTGAAACCAACTCAAAAGGAGAATATATTTTCAAAGAAATTCCTCTTGGCGGGCCTTACACGGTGATGGTAAATGATGAGAAAAAAGAAGGATATAATGTCAACTTTGGAGATCAGGTAACTGTAAACGTAAGTTTGGGAAATGGAGCAAAACTTATTGACGAAGTAGTGGTAACCGGAAATCTGAAAAATAAGATCGGAAACCTGGGAGCAGCAACCGCTATTTCTGCCAAAAACATCAGTATGCTTCCCGTGAACGGAAGAAATTTTGCCAACCTTACAGAATTGTCTCCTCTAAGTGGAAAAGGAGGTAATTTATCCGGGCAGTTAGGTTCTTCTACCAACTTTACGATTGACGGGATGACTGCAAAAAATCCCACATCAGCAGGGTCTACCACCAGCAGAAGTGGGGCGCCTTTTTCTATTTCCATTGAAGCCGTACGTGAATTTAAAATCACCACCAACCAGTATGATGTCACACTGGGAAGAAGCGGTGGGGGTACCGTAAGTGCGGTGACCAAATCCGGAACGAATAAATTTTCAGGAAGCGCCTGGGAATATTTAAGAACCAACTGGCTTTCCAGTCCGTATGATATCAGAGGAAACAAAAGACAGAACGATTTCTCTACTTCTCAGTTTGGATTTTCATTAGGAGGTCCGATCATTAAAAATAAATTACACTTCTTTGTAGCCTGGGATCACCAGTTAGATTCAAGACCGTTGCAGATTGCAGATATCAAATCTACAGATGATGAGAAAAGACTTAATACAACCACGCAGACGCTTAATCAGTTTTTAGATATTGCAAGATCAAAATATGGGGTAGGAAATACTCCGCAGTTTGGAAGTTTTGATAAAGTAAGAAATTCAGATGCTGGGTTCCTTCGTTTGGACTGGCAGATCAACGAAAAAAACTTATTGACGTTAAGAAATAATTTCACGTATGATCTGAATAAAAACGGATTGGTAGATAATACGGCGATTAATTTCTTCGAATCTTACGGGAATGATAAAAACCTGGATAACAGCCTACTCTTAACATTAAGAACGAATGTGAAGTCAAACATCACGAATGAATTAAAAGCACAGTATTTATACACTTTCCAGGACAGTTATCAGAATAATGAATTGGGTAAACCTGTACCAAGAGCTGTGGTTGAAGGGGTTCTATCCAGTGTTGGAGCTACCAATATCCAGATCGGAGGACATCGTTTTGGTCAGGAAGGTTTCCGAAATAATGTATTCCAGGTAGTAGATAATTTATACTACAACACAGACAAAATTAAATATACGTTTGGAGCAGACCTGATGTATACCAGATCCAAATCGATTTACGGAAGTGAAGTGAACGGAAGATTTCAGTTTCAGGGGATGACGAATTTTGCCAATCTTACCCCTTACCGATTTTACAGAGAAGTGCCTTTGATGGATGATCCGTCTGTAAAATCCAGTATCTGGAATGCAGGAGTATATGGACAGCTTCAAGCTAAAATAGCAAAAGGTCTTGACTTTATGGCCGGATTAAGACTTGATTACGGAGGATACCCGAAAGCTGAATTCAATCAAAAGCTTTTTGACGAAATGGGGATCAGAACCGATAATCAGATCAAATCTTTTGTGATTCAGCCGAGATTTCAGTTTGACTGGAATATCAATGAAGGAAATAAAGATTTCTTAAAATTTGGTGCGGGAGTATTCTCTTCCGATATCAACAATTATATGGTGATTAATAACCTTGTTTTTGACGGGAAACATTTGGCAACAGTAGATGTGAACCCCGGTAAAATTGGACTGACTCCTGATTTCCCTGGGTACAGAAATGATTACGGAACGGTTCCTACCCTTTCACAATATCAGATTCCGACCATCAATTACACAGGAAAAGATGCAAAGATTCCAATCGTTTATAAAGCGAATATATCGTATACTCACTTCTTTAATGAAAGATTCAGAGCCGGAATCGCAGGATATATGGCATTGGGAAGAAATAATTACTTCTACTACGACAGAAACATGGTGGCCAACCCGTATTTCACGTTGGCTAATGAAGGAGGAAGAGGGGTGTATGTACCCGCATCTACGATCATCAATAATGATGCTAATAAAAGTGTGAGTATCGATTGGAAAGAAGGCAGAATTAATAAAAACTTTGGAAGAGTACTGGAATTGGTGAGTGATGGTAAAGTGAATCAATATTCATTTGTAGTGGACACGAGTTACAGATATTGGAAAGATGGGGAAATCACAGCAAGTTATACGTGGTCTGATATCAAAGACAATACTTCATACAACGGAAATGTAGCAAACTCTGCAACCCTTTCTACTCCGGTTCAGAGTGATCCGAGAGATTTAAGAATGAGCTATTCTGACAGCCAGTTCAGAAATAAAGTAGTGCTTTACGGAAACTCGCCTACCATTGCAGGATTTACTGTAGGACTTCGATATTCAGGGATTGGAGGAACACGTTTCTCTTTAACAACAGGAGGGAACGTCAATGGAGATTTTGTGGATTCCAACGATTTAGCCTATATCTTCCCGAATCTTACACAGGCGCTGCTTAGCGATCCGGATGTAGGTAAAGCTTTAAAAGATTATATCACGGATTATAACAATAAAATTGCAGAACGTAACGGTGGCAAAAACGGATTCTACGGAGTTTGGGATGTACGTGTCGCGAAAAAAATCAAATTTGATAAAATAGGAGCATTTGAACTTTCTGTAGATATCTTCAACGTGGCCAACCTTCTTAATAAAGAATGGGGGGTTAACAAATCATACGGTAACGTAGCGTTGTACAGAGTCACAAAATTCAATCAGGATACCAAACAGTTTGAATATGTGAAAAATGCCAATGGTTTAGCCCCTTTATCAGGGAATCCTTATCAGATTCAGATTGGAGCAAAGTATAGCTTTTAACAATTAAATAGTACCTTTATCAAACGGTCGCAAGACTTTTATATTTTAATTATCTAAATTATTATGAAAAATTTTATCTTAGGGTTAGCAGTTTTAAGTACAGTACTCATGAAGGCACAAACCCAGATTATCGCACACAGAGGCTATTGGCAAACGCAGCCTCCTACAACGGAAAATTCGATTAAGTCATTGGAAAATGCCCAGAAATTAAAAATTTATGGATCAGAATTCGATGTAAGGATGACTAAAGATGGTGTTTTAGTGATCAATCATGATGAACACCACGGAGACATGGAAATCTCTGAAACCAATTTTAAAGACCTGGAAAAATTAAAATTATCAAACGGTGAGAACTTTCCTACCCTAAAAGACTATTTAAAACAAGGCAAAAAAGATCCTTCTGTAAAACTTATTGTAGAAGTTAAGCCGATTAAATCTCAGGAAAAAGAAAGCGAGATCGTTCAGAAAACCATCAAAATGATCAAAGACATGAAGCTGGAATCTCAGAGTGAATTCATTTCATTCAGCTTACATATCTGCAAAGAGATTAAAAGAGTGGAGCCTAAATTTAAAGTTCAGTACCTGAACGGGGAATTGTCTCCGGCACAGATTAAAAGTGAAGGACTGGATGGATTAGACTACCACTACAGTATTTTTGAGAAAAATCCAACCTGGATCGCTGAAGCAAAAGCATTGGGTCTGATCACCAACTCATGGACGGTAAATGATCTTCCGGTTTACGAAGCACTGAAAAAGCAGGGAATAGGCTTTATCACAACCAATATTCCTGATCAGTTAAAAAATAAATAACGTTTTTTTTTTAAATTCACAACCAATACCCAAAGTCTGCCTCTTTAGAAAGGGGGCAGACTTTTTTTACAGACGTATATAGATATCACGCCCCTGTCATTGCGAGGAACGAAGCAATCTCGGTTTTTAATAAGCATCATGTGCAAACGATTAACATATTCATCTGTGTAAATCAGAGAAATCTGTGGTTATAAAAATTTGAACCAAAAAGTCAAATTCATTCAATCATTAAAAAACTATTAAATACGGAATTTCCACCCACTATAAAAATGTTCTTTCGTAAATTTGTACCACGAAAAAAGAACAATCATTATGAATATAAGCGGAAAAAATGCCATTGTAACAGGTGGTGGAAGAGGTCTTGGTAAAGCAGTAGCGTTGGCATTGGCTAATGAAGGAGTCCATATCGCGATAACAGGAAGGAACGAAGAAAACCTTAAACACACGGTCGAAGAGATCAAAAACCTGGGTGTGAATGCAGTATATGCTGTATTTAACGTTGATGATGAAGCTGAAGTAAAAAAAGGAATTGAATCTCTGGGAGAAGAATTGGGCGGCGTAGATATCCTGATCAATAACGCAGGAATAGGAGATTTTGGAAGCATTGAAGAAATGTCTTCTGAAACATGGGAGCAGGTGATTAAAACCAACCTTTTCGGAGTGTATTATGCTGCAAAAGCAGTATATCCATTCATGAAAGCAAAAGGAGAAGGAGATATTGTGAATGTTTCCTCAACAGCAGGATTAAAAGGCGGTCCGAATATGTCTGCATATGCAGCTTCAAAAGCGGCGGTGGTTTCCTTATCACAGTCGATGATGGCAGAATGGAGAAAACAAAACATCCGTGTTATCACCTTAACGCCAAGTACCATTGCTTCCGATATGAGTATTCAGGGAGGACTTACAGACGGAAACCCGGACAAAGTTCTTCAGCCGGAAGATTTTGCAGAATGGGTAAGAGATATCCTGAAAATGAACAGAAGAGCTTTAATAGCGAATGCTTCTATTTTCTCTACGAATCCGTAACATTTACACTAACTTTTACAAGAATGAAAGCGGGCTTTAGTCCGCTTTTCCTTATTTTTGCAACAAATTATTCACATGCAAAATTATTTAGAATTCAATTTTAAGGTTTCTCCACAGCAACCTTGGAGTGATATATTAATGGCAGAGCTTATCGAAATCGGTTTTGACAGTTTTACAGAAGAAATTGAGGGAATTTTAGGCTATATCCAGAAGGACTTATTCAAAGAAGATGAGCTTAAAGCCCTTTCGATTTTTGAAAATGAAAATGTGAAAATTGAATATTCATTCCAGGAAATGCCGAACATCAACTGGAATGAAGAATGGGAAAAGAATTTCTCTCCAATCAATATTGATGATAAAGTACTGATCAGAGCAGAATTTCATGAATCCGTTCCGGGAATGCACGAAATTGTGATCCAACCTAAAATGTCTTTCGGGACAGGGCATCATCCAACGACCCATTTGATGATCCAGCAGATGATGGATATTGATTTTAACGGTAAAAAAGTCCTGGATATGGGATGTGGAACATCCGTACTGGCGATTTATGCAAAACAGCAGGGCGCAGGAGATGTTAAAGCTATTGATATTGATGAATGGTCTGTTGAAAACTCAAAAGAAAATGCAGGAAGAAACAATGTGTCATTAGATATTGAGCTGGGTACTGCTGAAAACTTAGGAAAAGAAAATTTTGATATTATTTTGGCGAATATCAACCGAAATATTTTAATCTCTGATATTCCGACCTATGTTTCTGTTTTAAATGCTGGTGGACAACTATTGCTTTCCGGATTATGTTTCTTTGATGTGGATGATATTCTGGAAGTATGCAAAGAAAGCGGTCTGGAGTTGAAAAAACAATTACAGCGTGAAGAGTGGGTAAGCTTACTGCTGGAAAAATAATCAACAAAACTACAGATATGAGAGCTTTACTGACTGTTCTTTTTATATGCATGCTGCAGTTTTTTTCGGCACAGGAAGAGGAAATGGCTTATTCTAACGGAGTTTTTAATTTTGAAGAAAATAAGACACAGAAGATTTTTACCGATTGGACCAGAGTAAGAAAGGAACCGAATGTGAATTCCCAAATCCTTGATTCTTTACAAACCAATCAGCAGGTGCTGGTTCTAAAACAGGATGAAACTATTTTGAAGTTAGGAGAAAGACGGGCCAACTGGTACAAGGTTTCTTACCAAAAAGGAGATTTAACATCTGAAGGTTATGTCTGGGGCGCCAATCTTTGTGTAGGCTACCGGAATAAAAACGGATATGATTTCCTTTTCGGACTGACAAAAACAATTGATCGGAAAGATAAAAAATTCAATGAAAGTTTTCAACAAAATATTGCTGCGATAAAAGTGCTAGAAGGAAATACGCTGATCGATGAGGTTTCCTTTGATACCGGAAGAGGCGAAGAACTTAGCTTTGGAAGTTTCGTCATAGAAAGCAATCATAAACTGCAGAATGTTGAAATGACCCTCAGAGCGACAGTTTCCGGTGAGGCCTGCGGTATTGCGGGGTATAGCCAGTATGTTCTTTTTAAAGATAAAAAAATGATTGCCCTTCCTCAATTGATGAATGTAGGGGATGCAGATGTCTATTATCACAGTGAAGAATTCATATTTCCCAATGATAAAGGAGGAATTCCCAATGCTTTTATCTTTAAAATGGAGGAAATGGAAAGAGACGACCGTGACAGAGAAAAGAAGAAACGGTCTTCCAAAACCTATCTATGGAATGGAAGCTCTTATCAACTGAAATAAAATTTTTAAAGTATAATTTGAAAACCGCTGTATATTTATAGCGGTTTTTTTATTTTTATAAGATGATTAAAAAATAATAACCGATCTCTATGAAAAAAAGTTTGAAAATTGTCTTGTTTATAGGAAGCTGTATGCTGTTGTGCTCGTGCCCTGCGAGCTCATTCGTAATGTATAAACTGGTCGGTAGCGACAACGATTCTTACCGTGAATACTATGACTTGATTGATGGGTCTGACACTATCCGTGCAAAGGTGGGCGTCCTGCATAGTTTCATAGATAAAAAAACATATTTGACTGTAAAATTAAACCATGTAAAAGAAAAGAAATATAAAGTGTTTTCCACTGCGTACGGTGAAATCTCTATGACATCAGAAGAACCTTATATATTTAATAAAGAATTAAAATCGACGAAGAAAAGAGATACCGTAATGATTGAAAATGCAGGCAAACGCTATTATTTTACCCGTTAAGAAGATTTTTCAATCACTTTTGAATCTAAAAGAGATGATGGAATATTCCATTCTGTCAAAAATGTTATTCAACACGATAATATGTTACGAAAGCCAATGA
The DNA here is from genome assembly GCF_000737705.1 of Chryseobacterium soli. Classification (GTDB taxonomy): domain Bacteria; phylum Bacteroidota; class Bacteroidia; order Flavobacteriales; family Weeksellaceae; genus Chryseobacterium; species Chryseobacterium soli. The sequence goes on from NZ_JPRH01000003.1 coordinate 281,905, forward strand.
TTAATAATTCCCTACAACTTCCACTTTACTTCTTCCACTAGCCATTTTGCTTACCCTGATCTGCACCGGGATACGTTCGGTCATTTCCTGAACATGAGAAATTACCCCAACTTTCCGTCCCTGATTATGAAGTCTTTCCAGCGCGTCCATAGCGATATTGAGCGTAGCCGGATCTAAAGAGCCAAAACCTTCATCGATAAATAAAGATTCTACCTTCATACGGCTGGAAGAAAGGGAAGCAAGTCCTAAAGCCAATGCCAGAGAGATCAGGAAAGACTCTCCGCCCGAAAGTGAATATACGGTTCGCACTTCACCGCCCATATCCTGATCCACGACCTGAAGTCCAAGCGTAGAAGGAATACGTTCAATAGTATATCGGTTGGTCAGTATTTCGAGATGAATATTCGCATATCCTAATAAGGCGTCCAGTGTATATTCCTGGGCGATTTGCCGGAACTTTTTACCATCGGCGGAACCTATGATATCATTGAGCTTGCCCCAGTTTTCCGTAATCGATAACTGCGCGGTGATGCTTTTCAGCAAATCACCGATTTTCCCTTTATTAGCTTCATCCTGCTGAAGTTTAAAGTTGATTTCCCCTTTGATGCGTTTTCTTTCTTCAGTATCAGATTTTGTGGTACGGTGTAATTCCGTAAGATCAGATAAAGACCTTTCGGAAATGACTTTTTGCTTGTGTGATTCTAAAAGCTGGGTTCTTTCCTTATGGATAGAGGCTGCTTTAGTTACTTCTTCGTCAATGGTTTGTAATGCAGTTCGTTCCGTATCGATCCAGTCGCTGCTGAGCGAAAGTAATTGGTAGAGTTCGTCCTGGGTTAAATGTTGATGATACTTCTGGTTGTAATCATCAAGCCATTTCTGTATTGTATTCACAGCACCTAATGCATCATTTTCTAAAGTGGTTAATGCTGCCAGCAGTTCATCTTTTTGGGTATTTGCTTTGGTGCTGTCAATGCTTAATTGCTGTTTTTCAGTTGTAAAGGTTTCAACTTTTTGCTGTACTTCCGTAACTTCTTTTTTGAATTGCAGCTCAATATCTGCTGCTGCTTTCCCTTCAAAGATCATCTTTCGCTGATCCTGCAGTTCCTGATATGTTTTATGTTGAGAATTGTAGTGCTCTGCTTTTTCAGCAACATCTTTCCCCATATTTTCAGCTTGAGTCTCAAGTTCTTTCACCGTAGCAGAAATAATATCATGCTGACGGTTATGACGCTCCAGTTCTTCAATGCTTTCTTTCCATTTTTTAGAAAATGTACTAATACGGTCGATGAACGGAGCAGGAGCTGCTTTCCATTTTTCCATCCAGTCCGGACTTACAAAATATGGACTAAGCATTTTTTCAATTTCGCCAAGAGCCGATGATCCTCTTTCCTGTTCCTTTATCGTGGCAGTTTGCTGCTCGAGGTATAAAGTTAGGGCATTCGTATTATCCTTTATTTGATTAGTAATACTGTCAATATGTTCCTTTAATTCTTCCAGTTTTGTTTTATCTGCTTCCAGCTGTAATTTCTGTTTGGAATGCTCCTGTATTTTGTTTTGCAGATCATTTTGTTTGAGGGTAAGCTCCTGAAGCTGTTTCTCCATCTGTTCTGCTTTCTCAGAATCCGGAATATTGCTGATGATTTGGGCTATATCAAACTTTTCCCATTCCTGTTTTTTAAGATCAATGCTCGCACGCTTACTGTTGAGGTCTTCCTGTTGTTTTTGGATGGTCTGCTGAAGACTTTTACATTCCTGGTTTAAACTGCTGTGAAGTCGCAATGTGGTTACATGAGTATTTTCATTCGCTTGATGTGTAGTTTCCAGGGTAGACAGAACATTTTCGAGTTGCGGATTGTGTAAGGCGTAAGGATGATTTTCACTTCCACATACAGGGCAGGGTTCGTGATCAACAAGTCCTTCTCTAAGCATTTCTACATTCTCAGAAGCTGCCAGACGGGCCTGCTGCAATAGCTTTGCAGACGTTTCTTTTTGTGTATTTTCTATCGATAATCTTTCAGTGATTTGGTTAAAATTCTCCTGTTTGGATTGATAATCCGTCTGATCCTGTATCTGTTTTTGCTCTAAAGCCTTGAAATCCGTCAGAAGACTGTACAGCAACTGCCAGTGAGCCTGTGCCTGGATGGTACGATGTACTGCCTGATCAGTGTTGGATTTATCCAGCTGTAAAGCTTCTATTGGGAGTAAAAGAAGCTCCTTTGATTGAACATCATACTTGCTTTTTAGGGCTTCCCATTCTTTCTGATACGATTTCAGACTGACCTCTAAACCTGTTTTTTCAGCTTCCTTAGACTTGATTTTTTGCTGCAATTCTTCAGAAATTGTTGCAGATGCCAGTAAAGAATCCAGCAGCTTTTGGGCATCCTGAAGCTTAGAGATGATCACATCCCTGTTTTCAGCAATAGCACTGCGGTCTGAATTGTCTTTTTTCCAGTCTTCAAGTATTTTTATGTCTGCTGAAAGAGTTGATAATTTCGTTTTTTGATCCGTTAAAGTTTGCTGATGCATGCTGTTTTTTGCAGAGGCATTTTCAAATTCTTCCTTAGCTTTTGTGAGCTGAACTGTTTTTTCAGAAAGCAGGGTTTCCAGCTTTTTAGCCTCCTCCAATAGAGGAAGAGCATCATTCAGCAGTTTGTTTTTGGCTAAAAGTTCTTCTTCCGAAGCAAGCAATTCTTTTTCAAGTCCTTCTTGTTTCAGATGAAGTTTTAAAATACTTTCTTTTACTATTTCTAATGCTTTTATTTTCTCTGCCTGCTGTTTTTGGGTATACCGTAAAGCATCCGTCCAGGTTCTTGCTTTTTGTGCCTGTTCTGCCTGAAACAGTTTCTGTTTACGCTGGATGGCTTGTGTTTGTACTTCAGTAGCCTGTTGCAAGCTTATTTGGGCTTCATTCCGGCCGATCTGTAATTCAGCCAGCTGTTCATGCCAGTTGATCTCTTTGGTGAGAATTTCGAGCTCTTTGTCCAGTGCTGTAATTTGAGCTTCCAGATGAGCCTGTTCCGTTTGCAGAGCAGTTATTTCTTCTTCATTAAGAGTAATGATTCCTTCCTTACGAATGTTGAGGTCACGCAGCTGCTGTTCCTCATACTTATATTTTTCAAAAATCTTTTTTGAAATTTCAGAGTAAATATGAGTACCTGTCAGTTTTTCAAGCAGCGAAGATTTTTCATCCTTATTCGCTTTCATAAAAGCAGTGAAATCACCTTGTGCTAGCAAAACCGAACGGGTAAACTGTTCAAAATTCAATCCTACCAGCCGTTCTATTTCTTTATATGTTTCCGCTTTTTTTCCTGGAATATCAAAATTGGAAGTCATATTTTTTAACAGCACTGAATCGGATTGTATGCTGCCCTCCGCCTTATTTCTGGCCCGTCTTACACTCCAGGTGGCGCGGTATTGCTGACCGTCGATCCCTATAAATTCTACTTCGGCAAGACCCTCTGCGGTCCCGTCCCGGAGAATACCACGCACATCTCCCTGGCTGATAGTACTTCCCTGAACATCATAGATTTCTATCCCCATTTCTTTAGCCTGCAGATATCGGGGTGTTTTACCATACAATGCAAGGCAAAGAGCATCCAGTAAAGTCGATTTACCGGCACCTGTAGCCCCTGTAATGGCAAAAATTCCGGCAGAGGATAAAGGTTCCGCTGTAAAGTCAATTTCCGTATTTCCTTCCAGAGAGGCCAGGTTTTTCGTGCGTATGGCTATGATCTTCATCTTATTCTTCTTTTTGGTTTACTTCCTGGGCAGCCTGCTGAAACAAACGCAGGATCTCTTCGGGAACTTCGGTATTGTATCTGGATTGATAAATATTGGAAAATACATCTAATGGCTGCAGTTCATTCAGTTTTTCCTGAGTAATAAATTCGTTGGTTTTCTCTTTTGAAGCTGGATATTTTGAATCAATTTTTGCTAACCTTACTTTTTTACCGATTAATGCGGTTTCTATCTTGTGGCGTAAACCCGGTTCCGGACTTTCGAGCAGCACATTTACTTTAAGGTAAGGCGTTGTTTCTAAATCGTTGTCTGCTGCAGGTAACTGTTCTAATAAAGCGAGTACTTCATGCAGGGGCTGATGGGTTGCCGGAATTCTTTGAAGAGGAACAAATACCGGGATTTCTATGGATTTGAGGTTGCTGATCTCCTCATTCAGTTCAAAAACGATGACCTGATGTTTATAGGCTAGCTCTGAAAAGGACATGGGTAGCGGACTTCCGGAATAACGGATGTGCTCTTTACCGCCGATTCGTTGTGCCTTGTGGATATGTCCCAGGGCCACATATTTAATATCCTCATGAAAAGCTGAAGCAGAAACACATTCCACACCGCCCATAATAGGTCTTTCCGAATCATCCATATCAGTTTTTTCTGCATTACTGGTATGGAGATGCCCCATGGCAATAATGGGCTGCCCGTCCTGCTTTTTCTGATGGGCATATTCAAACGCTTCTTGGTATAATGCAGCAACTCCTTCAGTATAAGGATTTGTACAGTCCGGTATAGTAGGATAATCTCCCATTCGTAGAAAAGGAATAGCAAGACACCAGGCTATAGTCTCTCCGGAACCGTCCACGATAGGAATTGTTAGTTTTTCATAGTCTACACAGCCTTCAGTATTTTTTTCTATCAATCCTATGATGTGAACTTTGGATGATTCCAGCAATGGTTTTGGAGCTTCCAATCGTGAGGCGGAGTCGTGATTGCCGGCTGTAATAATGATCTGCAGATTGGGATTTGCTTTAGTCGCCTGATTCAGGAATGTATAAAACATCTTTATCGAAGCTGCCGCCGGATTGGAAATATCAAAAATATCTCCGCTCACGAGCAAAACATCTATTTCCTCTGTCTGCAAAACCTGTATCATCCAGTCCAGAAACTGCTGGTGTTCATAAGTGCGGTCATATTCGTGAAAGAGCTGACCAATATGCCAGTCTGCGGTGTGGAGGATTTTCATAAACTTTGCTTATTTTCCCATCAGGGAAATTACTGAAGAATGGATCTTTTTCCTTTTTTTATCAAAAATAAATCAATTCTTTGAATAGTGCCTGCGGAAAACCGTATTTCATGATTTAATTTGATTCAGGTCTGCTGTATGATGAGATAAGATATAAAAAACTCACAATACTTTGTGAGTTTTTGGTGAGCTTGAGAGGATTATTTTCTAACTCTTATATTTGATCTTGTGCGAATTCTGATGAAACACTTTATGATACTAGATCATCTTATGTTAAGGAGTAGTCTTCACCGCATCATACATCATAGAGTCTTTCTTTTGTTCGGTATAATCGTATTTGTAGTTATAGAATGAGGATTCCCAGTCACCGTAACCAACATTCGGAATAATAATGAATTTTTTACCAAAATCTTTTGCCGAATTTTTCACTGCTGCAGAACGTTCCGTTTCTGATTTTTTGTCAAACAGGTCGGAGAAATCAGCAAGATTATCACCTAACAGCAAAACGATGTCATAATTTTTAGCAATATCTTTTCGTCGGTTTTCCTTACTGCTTTCTTTTGACCGAAGGATAAGGTTCGTGTCATTTTGAAGAGGGAAATTGAATTGTTTTAAGTTTTTCAGCGTTCCTGTACGCTCCTGCTCCATACGGTTAGTCACATAGAAAACCTGTATGCCCTTGCTTGCAGCATACTGATAAAATTCCTGAGAACCGGTAAGTGGTTTGGCAATGCCTTTGGCTGTCCATTCTTCCCACGTTTTTTGGTCATAATCCTTACCCATTTTTGCACGCTCAACCGCGTAATATGAATTATCCAGGAAAGTTTCGTCAATATCTGAAATAATGGCTAAAGGTTTTCCTGATTTTTGCGCCAAAGCTTCATCCAAACGGAGTTTTGCAATATTATATGCCTGCAGGCAAAGTGCTTCATATTCTGCTGCCCTTTGCTGATAAAACGCTGCATATATTTTTCCATCACGCCCAAGGTTGTGATAAGGTGCATCCTGAATAGAAGTTTTTGAAACCGGAGCTGCTGTTTTACACGATATGACGAAAACAAGAAGACAGCTTGCAATAATGTGATTGAAATTTTTCATTGAATTAGAATAGAGGGAACAAAATTATAACAATTTGCTTTTTATTGCAACAAAGTCGAAAGATACTTCTTCTGACTTGTACAAATGTTTCTGGAAAAATGGAATGATCCGTTCCAAAAATCCATTGATATTTGCATATTCCTGTAAATTTCTTTGTACTGTGTCTGGCAAAGCAAAGAGATTAAATAAAGAATCAAATGTAGAGGATTAATTGCTTTGAATAATTACTGTTTTTGTTTCTATTCTTCAACAAAGTTTTGAACTGATTTATCACTGATATTCTGCCTCCAATGGAACAAGCACAAGTGGAGCAGTCTAACAGTTCTTTTTTACCTTCGATTTCAAAACTAGAGGTGTTGTCCCATTTAACTAGGTAATGGAACGCAGGAAGATCCTAAAATGCTACATACACCAAAAGGTTTAATGTTGATGTTAGGCTGCTTGTCTTCTTCTGTAGTCTGTAGTTTCCCTTCAATGCTCATAAAGGATTGACTGGTTACTGTGATAGAAACGGTACTTCACTTTTAGAACTATTGCCCAATATTATTTTAATACCTTTGCGTAGTTTACCACAAATAAGTTCATAAATGGAAGAAGTTAGGCTTTGGTTAGACCAACCGAGAAAGGATTAGTCAACGTTAAGAAATAAAGAGATTTTGTTTAAATAAGATCTTTTGGTGAGCAAGCTTGGTCTTTTCAGGCAGTTTTTGCTCATCTACGTTTACTATACTTAATTTTTTAATTCATAAAGAACAAAAATGAATATAATTTTGTGGATAATACAGGGGCTTCTCTCTGCATTTTTTATTATGCCTGGTTATGGGAAAATTACTGGCAGCAAAGAAAAACACATCGCAGACGGACATTTGAAAACAAATAGTTCTATAATACCAATTCGAATATTAGGAGTTCTTGAATTGTTAGGTTGTGTCGGCATTATAGTCCCGTGGCTCACTGGTATTGCGCCAATTTTAACGCCAATAACAGCTGTTTGCTTTTGCATAATTATGGTAGCGGGTATGCTTGTTCATACTTCAAAGCAAGAATACAAAATGCTTCCAATGTTGATTATAGTTTTTATACTATCAGCAGTTGTGGCATATCATAGGTTTGCTGGGTTTGCGTAGCGTTTCTTAACTCTGAGACTTATTAAAGGAAAGAAGTATTCCGGAGCTTAAGTACAATGGGAGGAAAAGACTGCTATAAATTATAAAACGCATGAAATTATAATTTGTAAATATAATAGAGTTGGCTCATTGCCAACTCTATTTTTTATTTTAATAAGTCCTCTGTAAGCAGCGGTACTGGAGCCATCTGGATTGTTGATGGCGGATTTCTGGCTGGTAAAAAACTAAAATATTAATTATTCTTAATTGACAAATTCTTTAAATTTGTTATGAGATGGAATCAGCTATAAGGACTAGGATTCTATTGTCGTTGACTTATTAAATAAATTTATCTTGAAAACTGAGTTGGAGTGTATTTCTTTACCGCCTATAGTTGCATTATCTTATAGAAAGTATTTGGATGGTAAGAAATCATTCTGAAAAGAGTGTGGAAGGAACAGTTCTTCCAGATGGTAAGATTGATCTTTTCCTGTATTTGGATCATGGATCGAATTTCGAAATTTTCATAAGTGGGATATTCAATGAAAATAGTAAAACATTCTTTCCCCAAATTTATAATGTTCACTGTAAGTTTTTACCCGATAGCAGCAGAACTCGTATTTAAGCGTTCCTTTCCAGCCTCCCTTAATAAATTACTGTGGCAACTGGTTTTAAGGGACTCTTCAGAGAGGAATGAACGATTTTGAAGCCTTATACAAGAAAACATGCAATACGATACAGCTTATCCGGAAACTAAAGTTATTTGATCTGATCAATCGGTCAAAAGGACAAACTTAAGGTTGGCTAATCGCAACAGAACTTGGATGGAGTAGTAGGGAGATCAACCGATACTTTAGAAAATGGTTTGGGATGAGCTTAAAAAGCTATATTGATATCATCAAATTCTGCAATTCAATTATATACATTAAAAGTGGAAAATTTTTATACGGAGTTAGATTATGCAGACCAACCCCACTTTATTTGGTCAGTTAAGAAATTTTCTGGTTCAAAGTCCACTCTCTATGGAAATTATTTTGAAAAAGACTGATAGGATAAGCCTCTTGAAAAGATTCGAATCCTGTCAGGTTTGTATCAATAGTAAAAGCTTTAGCCTAAAAATAATCTAAAAATGATAAAATATTTGTTTTTTAAAGAGAAATTATGTTTTAGAAAACAAAGAAAAAGAGTGTAAAATGTATTAAATAGGCTGAGGCTGATTGAGAGATATTTATAAATAAAATGACGTCATTTGGAATAAATTATCCTAATGACGTCATTAAGTGAGCGCGTCAGGATTCGAACCTGAGACCGTCTGCTTAGAAGGCAGATGCTCTATCCAGCTGAGCTACGCACCCATTCCATAATTTTTACGAAAACTATTAAAAAAGTCGGGGCGGCAGGATTCGAACCTGCGACCTCCTGGTCCCAAACCAGGCGCGATGACCGGACTACGCTACGCCCCGATGGTGGTCATTTGTAACGAATATTACTTCGTTTTAGCGGGTGCAAAGATAGAATGTTTTTTCGAATAAAAAAACAAAACATGAAAATAATTTAGAAGGATTTTAATAGTAGCCTGTTTTTCAGGTGGATTAATTTTTTCACAGATGCTGAATGAAAGGGCCTGTTTGGGAAATCTCATAAAATATATTGATGCAGAAGATTTCAATATTTTATCTGTTATGATTTACTATTTCGTAAAATATTTTTAAATAGTAAAATCAGTAAGCATCCAGGGTGTATTGGAAAAGTATGCATGATACTTTATTTTTTTCTGACAACTGACAACTGACAACGCCTACGTATCAGCAATACCACCAACTTTTTCTAGACGTCCATTTACAAATTTAAATTCAATTCCATGTTCCGTATCCAGCTTATAATGGATACTTATGGTGATCGTGCCGCCTTTTGAAATTCTTAGATGCAGCAATTCTTTAATGTATTCATTGTGCTTTTCTACGGTGTCAATATGAAGTGCCGGTTCGCCGGATTTTTCTGGATTTTCAAAGTAATGGGCATAATAATTTTTATAATAATCAAACGCCTGATGCTGAATGGCGCTCAGATTAGCTTCAATAGCCGCTAAAAAATCCTGATAGGTCTTTGCAAAATCTGCCAGTTGATTTTCAGTAGGAGATTCATCAATTTCTTCCCCTTCATCGTCAAACTCTTCTCCTAAAAAAACAGAAATATTCTGTTCGTCAAAAAACGGATGAGAGAATGATATGTCAGATGAAAAACCTGCCCAGTCTTGTTCTACTTCTCCCCAATATTCGTGTGCTGCCATTATTTATCCTTTAATTATTTTTTTAAAACAATCTTAAATATACAAAAACCTGATTATAATGAGTTCCGATTATTTTCAGACATTCTTTTTAGGCTCCTTTCTTTTTTACAAACAAATAAAAACTCAATCCTATAAAAACTAATGTCATAGCAATATTAGAATAATCCAGTCTTTCAAAAAGAATATTCTCAGTCATCAGATTCGCGTATGATTTAAAGCCTCCGGTGTAAGGAATAAAGTCAGAAAATTTCTTTTCATTCACCACTATAGAGAAGATAATCATAAATACGCTGAAACCAATAGGATAGATGAAGTTTCTGAATACGAGACTTAATGCTAATTGAATCATAGCAATTGAAGACAGTGTGATATACAGTTTTAGAAAAGTATAAAAAATAACTTCCCTGAAATCATAGTTCTGAAAGCCTATGGCAGGAAAAGCAACGCTGAAAAAATAACCGCTCAGTAAAAATACAAGGTATGATAAAACGGTGGAAAATAAAATGGTGATCAGTATGAATAATGCTTTGGAGAAGAATATTTTCGATTTTGAAATAGGAATCGTAAAGAGGATCTTATAATTGTTGTTTTTATATTCAACATCACAACATGCATACACAAATATCGAGATAAGAATAGGGTAGAGCATGTAAAAAAACAGGAATACGGTGTTTCCAAGCATGTTTTTCCATGGATTCATGGTTCCACCGCCGGGTTCATTTCCAGAAGTTAAGATACCATAGATAAAGTAGATATCAACCGCAAAAATAATGAGGGCAGGAAGCAGCAATACCCCAAAAAGCTCTTTATTTTTGGAAAGTTTATATTGCTCAGAAGAAAAGGCTTTATAGAAAGTATTAGTCATGGCTGTTGGAAATTAAGTTAATAAAGATCTGTTCAAGGTTCGCATTTTGAGATTCAATTTCATAGATCTCGAGATCATGCTGAATAAGGACCTTTAATAAAGAATGAAATGCCTGATCATCATTGATCGTTACTGAAATTTTATTTCCATCACTTTGTGAAACCTGGAAATGTATTCCCTGTAAAACAGAGACTGCTTTTTCAGTGTTATTTACCCTTACGACAACTGTTTTTTCTACCCGGCTCAACAATTCATTTTTTGTACCCTGAAAGATCATTTTTCCCCCTTCAATAATCCCGATATGGGTTGCTGTTTTTTCCAGTTCACTTAAAATATGGCTCGAAAGAAAAATAGTTTTCCCTTGAGCATTAAGATGCTGAAAAAGTTTTCGCATTTCAAAAATACCCTGTGGATCCAGTCCATTCAACGGCTCATCCAGGATCAGCAGCTGAGGATCATGGAAGATGGCCATGGCAATTCCTAAACGCTGTTTCATCCCCATCGATAAGGCACTGGTCTTTTTCTTTTTTTCTCTGTGGAGGTCCACCAATTCCAGTACTTCATCAATTCTTTTGGTCCCTTTGCCATAAATGATATCCAGATACTTTAAATTCTCAAAAACGGTCAGTTTCGTATAAAAACAGGGTGATTCAATGAGATTTCCCGTTGCGGAAAGAATTTCCGTCCGGTCTTTCTGCAAACTTTTCCCCTGAATTAAAATATTGTCATTCTGTTGTTCCAAAAGTCCTAACAGCAGCTTTATTGTGGTTGACTTGCCGGCACCGTTTCTTCCCAAATAGCCATAAATACTGCCATTCGGTACATGAAGGCTGATATCCTTTAGAATGGTTTTAGAGCCTATCGTATAGTTTAAATTTGTAGTCGTGATGCTTTCCATTATTTCTTTGGATACGTTGGGTTTTTGTTAATGTCGATATAAAAGATTCCATCAAAAAGGCTGCTCCATTGTTTTTTTTCATCCATTCCCTGATTGATGGTGGATACAAATCCTTTTTTGAGGAACGAAGTGGAAGGAATTTCTCTTAAGTTGATGAAAAAGTAAGGTGTTTTCGTGTCATGAAATACATTTTCCACAGCGAATTTGCCAGGCTTTTCAATGGTATTGCCATTGACTGGGTTTTGCCTTGCGTAAGAGGAAAAATCGATCATATAAGAGGCTTTTCCATACTTGTTTTTTATATAAGTTCCCAATGGAAGATAATCCTTGCTGTATCGTTGGGCAAATGTATGAATATTAGCACACCAGATAATCACCTTTTGATCTTTGTATACCGAGTCGATCTGATGGATTACATTCTTGGCCATTAAAGAATCTCTGAACTGCATGCTGGGCATAGATCCCACTTTGAATTTCCAGGCTTTATAGTAATTATTCCGCATATCATTGAAATACCTTGCATAGATGGTATTTTCTTCATTCTTATTCAATCGTAAAACTGCATTTTCAATATGTTTTATCTCCTCAAGAAACTGTTTTTTCTGCTTTTCATTCAGTCTTTTATTAACGTAATAGTCATAGATGAAATAATATAAGTTATCAATATTTTTAGAAAAAAGAGGGTATTTCTTAAGATCAATTTTATTTCGGGATAAGAAATCTTTAATAAGCCCTGCACGCTTATCAAACAGAACTCCTCCCGACATCTGAATGTCAAAACCTCCAACAGTAATAGGGTTTTTCATTGCTTTCGTACGCTGGAAATAACTGATCAGAGGTTTGGTTTCATAGTTGGCCCACCAGAAATCAAAAAGCCCAAGGCCGCCGATAGAATCAGCTGAAACCTTCATTTTGTGAGTATTCATTTCCTGATTCATCATCCAGGAATCATATTGGCCGGCTTCATAAAGCACTACGTTATATCCAAGATGTTCATGAAGATACCGGATCAGTCTGCTTTTGGCTTTAAAAGTCTGGCCGTCTCTGTGAGTGTTTTCTCCCAGCATCAATACCTTGTTTCCGGTAAGGATTGAATCAAAGATCTTTAAATCATTAAAATCTGTATCGTTGAACGAAATACTTTTAACAGGATGTTGATACCGTTTTACTTCTGAAAGCAACGGTTTTTTTACTGTTTCGGGAACTTCTTTGTAAACAATCCTATTGAGTATAAAAATGCCTGCAACAGAAGCCAGAAAAGCGTAAAATATTTTCTTCATTCATTAAAAAATTATACCGTTGCTAAATATATAAACATTCCTTTTTAAATTATGAGTTCCTATACAATATATTAAATTTTTATATGGATTTTTAGTACTGATCCCGAAAATAATACCCTGGAAGGAAAAGTGACGAATTGACATTTCGTATTTTTAAAGTCTGAAAAATGGAAGTAGCAGCGTTCAATATCTCTTAATTCCTATCTTTGCCGGATGAAACGATTGATATTAATGTATGTGCTTTTTCCTGTGTTTATCTTATCGCAAACAAAAGGAAAAGTAATAAAAATTTCAGATGGGGATACCATTACCATACTGTTAAGAGGGAAAGAACAAAAAAAACTCAGACTTGCCGAAGTGGATTGCCCTGAAAGAGGACAAGCTTTTGGGAAAAATGCCAGACAGTTTACCTCGGATAAAGTCTTCGGGAAAACCATTACTTTTATTGAAACAGATACAGACCGTTATGGACGCACCATTGCGAAAGTGTACTATGACAACGGGAAATACCTGTCAGAAGAGTTGATAAGAGCGGGAATGGGCTGGTGGTATTATTCTTTTTCTAAAAATGCCTCACTAGGGGAGTTGCAGGATAAAGCTCAATATAAAAAGATAGGTCTTTGGCAGGATATTCACGCGGTAGCTCCCTGGGAATACAGAAAAATGAAACGAGATCTTAATAAAAATAAAAAGGTTCTACAAGAGGAGAAGATTTAATTATTTGTCTTCAACATATTCTAAAATGTCTCCCGGTTGGCATTCCAAAACACTACAAATTATTTCTAAAGTGCTAAATCTTATTGCCTTTGCTTTACCTGTTTTCAATATTGAGAGGTTCGATAATGTCAAACCAACTTTGTCAGAAAGTTCATTAAGTGACATTTTTCGTTTAGCCATTACAACATCTAAATTTACTACAATTGCCATAGCTTAAAAAGTTAAATCGTTTTCGTTTTGAATCTCTATTCCTTTTTTAAAAATAGTCGCAATAATATAGATTACAGCTCCCATTAAAATAAATGCCTGACTGTCTGCCCAAAATTGGTTCAAGTTATCGGTAACAAAGCCATGATGCATTAAATTTTCAGCTAGCTGTCTGGCAACGTAGCTTAACAGTCCAATTGAAAGGGTATAATAGCTAATTTCTGAAATTCGTCTCGCAACAAATGTGTTGAACGGTTTTGATAAATCCATTTTGTGCATTAATCTGATAACTATGTAAAATAGGCAGACTTTTAAAATTGAAATGGCTATAATAAAGCTGTAGATACCGAAAAAAGCTAATCTACTGTCTTTATACATTTCAGTTAAGTCTAACTTTTGATAGAGATTTTGAATAAATTCAGGTTTATACAAACTGAAAAAGAAATTAACTATTAAACCTCCTGCTTCAACACACAAACCTACAAAAATGACCCAAGCCACAATATACAAGCCTTTAAATACGAAGTTATTTGTTTTTGACATCATTGTTGAAATTAAATATGATGTGTCAAAAGTAATTAAATTTTATTGATAAACAATAAAAATAAGTTTTTATTCAAAAAATATTTACCGAATATAGAAGGTGCTTCGCAATATTGGACATTTAATGAAATAGCTAAGGGCCTACTCCAGCAGATCATGTTAGGGCGATGAATCAGGGATAAAATAGAGGGGTGGCTAGAAATTCTTTTATAAGTGCTATGAGAAATATGGTGTATTGAGATAAGAAGAAAGGGGGAAGACAGATCTGGTAGAAAGGTTCTGTGCAATGTGCATTTTCATCTTAAGAGACTTTGATATTCAGACCAGGCATGATAATGGCCTAAATGGTAGAAGCAAAAAGGATGATTGCAGTTCGGTATTTATCCTGGAAAACTGGAATCTGATGAAACAGTGTTTTGAACTAAAGAAATGAATATAAAAAGGTATATCTGTTTGACTAACAACTAACAGTAGATTAATAAATAAAAAAACCGACATCAAATTGTTGAGAATTTTGATGTCGGTTTTGTGAGCGCGTCAGGATTCGAACCTGAGACCGTCTGCTTAGAAGGCAGATGCTCTATCCAGCTGAGCTACGCACCCATTGTATAATTTTTACGAAAATTATCAAAAAAAGTCGGGGCGGCAGGATTCGAACCTGCGACCTCCTGGTCCCAAACCAGGCGCGATGACCGGACTACGCTACGCCCCGAAGTATAATAAAAAAGCGGAGGGTAAGGGATTCGAACCCTTGCGACACTTTCGCGTCGACAGTTTAGCAAACTGCTCCATTAACCACTCTGGCAACCCTCCTTTACGTTTATTTTTTAATGATCGTTGTTCCGTTATTGCGAGTGCAAATATAGAACAGATTTCTTTATTTACCAAATAAAATTCAAGAAAAATTTGTGTATTTTTGAGCTAATAAATGATTAAAAAAGTAAACCAATGCGTAAAACATTATATATCATCGGATTAAGCGTTTTTGTTTTTTCATGTACTTCGCAACAAAATGTAAAAAAAAATACTTACAAACCGAAAAACCCCGTGGCACAGCCTAAACCCGCGGTAAAACCACAAACTCCGGAAACTCCAAAACCGCAAATTACCAACGATCATGGAGTGGAATTTTTTACAACAAATATTGCCGATGCAACCAAAAATGATAACACCGCAAGTTACGGTTCCATCGTTTCGGCAAAACCGATTGGATATAAGGTGGTAAAAACTTATTTTCCTGCCATCGCGCAAAATTTCAGACAGAAATATTTAATACTTCATTATACCGCACTTCCGGATGACAAATCCATTACTGTACTTACCCAGCAATCCGTAAGTGCCCATTACCTGGTGAATAATACCGGAGATAACGAGATCTATCAGCTTGTGGACGAAAACAAACGTTCATACCATGCAGGAGTAAGCTCATGGAGAAGTGATAAAAACCTTAATGATACCTCTATTGGAATCGAAATTGTCAATACAGGGTACGCCTCAGATTCTACAGGTAAAAAAATATTTGCCCCTTTTAGTGACGATCAGGTGAAAAAAGTAGCAGCTTTGGCTAAAGATATTATTATCAGATATCAGATTCCGGCAACCAACGTTCTTGCGCATTCAGATATTGCTCCTACAAGAAAGCAGGATCCGGGACCAATGTTCCCTTGGAAAAAACTCTATGACCAGTATCAGATAGGAATGTGGTATGATGAAACCTCAAAACAGAATTTCTTCAATACAGCACAAAGTGATTTTGCAGTGAGGTATAGCGATGCATCATTCATCTTTTTAATCCAGACTGCTTTCCAGAAATTCGGATACGGACTGGAACTCAGTGGAAAATGGGATGATACGACAAAGAAAACAATAGAAGCCTTCCAGTATCATTTCCGTCCTCAGAATTATGATGGAATAATGGATGCTGAAACATGGGCAATCCTTCAGTCTTTAAATCAAAAATATCCAACGAAATAATCAATATAAAACGCATCGTTTAGATGCGTTTTTGCTATCTTTAGACGATAAAAAAAGTTAAAATATCTGTAATGGAAAATTTCAGAAAAGAGAGCGACTTACTGGGAGAACTGAACGTTCCCATTGACGCTTATTACGGGGTTCAGACGCAAAGAGCGATTGATAATTTTAAAATTTCAGGACAGCTTTTGTCTTCATATCCGTACTTTATCAAAGGGCTTGCCTTTGTAAAAAAAGCAGCGGCCAAAACCAATTATGAATTAGGATTGCTTGACGAAAGTCTGTATTTTACAATAGCCGCAGCATGTGACGATATTATTGCAGGAAAGTTTCACGAGCAGTTCCCTGTTGATATGATTCAGGGTGGGGCCGGAACTTCAATCAATATGAATGCGAATGAAGTGATCGCCAACATCGTTTTAGAAAAACTGGGAAAAAATAAAGGTGAATATGAATTCTGCTCACCCAATGATCATATTAACCTTTCCCAATCAACGAATGATGCCTATCCTACTGCCATAAAAATGGGACTTCTTCAGATGAATGAAGGACTGGCAGATAGACTTCAGAAAATTGTATCCGCTTTCCGAGCAAAAGGAGAAGAGTTTCAGGATGTGATAAAAATGGGACGTACGCAGCTTCAGGATGCCGTTCCTATGACGTTGGGACAGGAATTTGAAGCCTATGCTGCCAATCTGGAAGAAGATATTTCTAAATTGAATAATAACGCCGATCTTTTTGTAGAAGTCAATATGGGAGCTACAGCGATCGGAACAGGATTAAATGCTCCTGTTGGCTACGCAGATCTTTGTGCGAAGAATTTGGCTCGTATCACAGGTTTTCCGATTGTTTCCGCTCCGAATTTAGTGGAAGCAACACCGGATACAGGTTCGTATGTCATTTATTCCTCAGCAATGAAGCGCCTTGCCGTAAAGCTGTCTAAAATATGCAATGACCTTAGACTCCTTTCATCAGGACCAAGAGCCGGACTTTTCGAAATAAATCTTCCGCCAATGCAGCCCGGATCATCGATTATGCCCGGAAAAGTAAATCCTGTTATTCCCGAAGTGGTTAACCAGGTATGCTTTAAGGTGATTGGAAATGACCTTACCGTAACTTTTGCCGCAGAAGCCGGACAGTTACAGCTTAACGTAATGGAACCGGTGCTTTCCCATGCGATCATGGAAAACATCAATTTCCTGTCTAATGCGTTGGATACCCTGCGTGAAAAATGTATCGTTGGAATCACGGCCAATAAAGAGGTTTGCCTGAACATGGTAAAGCACAGCATCGGTATTGTAACAGCACTTAATCCATATATCGGATATAAACAGTCTACACAGATTGCAAAAGAAGCTTTAGAATCAGGGAACAGCGTGTATAATCTGGTACTGCAGAAAGGTATTCTTTCTCAGGAGAAGCTGGACGAAATCCTGGATCCTAAAAATATGCTGAAGCCGCATAACAAATAATATTAATGATAATTGATAAATAATGATTGATCTTTCAAACCCATTATTTATCAATTATTTCTCATACTTATCCATTCAATCGTGAGGTTTTTAATAATAATCCCTGCTCATAACGAAGAAGATCACCTTTCCTTTACCCTGGATTCCTTGCAGCAGCAAAACTGTAAAGACTTTAAAGTGGTGGTGGTAAATGATGGTTCCACAGACAGGACAGCAGAAGTAATCCGGAAATATATGGACCATGATCCGCGTTTTGAAACGGTTAATCTTCAAAAGTCAGCTCATCAGCCGGGATCAAAAGTCGTTAATGCTTTCAAAAATGGTCTGCAAACACAAAATATTGATGATTTTGATGTAATCTGTAAGTTTGATGCCGATATTA
This sequence comes from Chryseobacterium soli, assembly GCF_000737705.1. GTDB lineage: Bacteria > Bacteroidota > Bacteroidia > Flavobacteriales > Weeksellaceae > Chryseobacterium > Chryseobacterium soli. The sequence goes on from NZ_JPRH01000003.1 coordinate 299,712, forward strand.
TTCTTCCCGAAAACTATCTTAAAACCATTGAAAAAGCTTTTCAGGATAACCCTGAGTATGGATTGGTTGGTGGTCTTTTATATGTAGAAAAAGAAGGGAATTGGGGGTACGAAGGAAATTCAAATAAACATCACGTGAGAGGCCCTATGAAAGCCTACCGGAAAGAATGTTTCATTCAGATGGGTGGTTTGAGGGAAACACTGGGTTGGGACAATATTGATTCGATACTGCTTGAAAATTTAGGCTGGAAAGAAATCGTTCTGCCAGGACTTCAGGTCAAGCTGATCAAAGTGAAAGGATCGGATTATACGGTCAGAGAATCAGAGTATTACGGAAGGTATTTTTACTTTTTAGGATTAAACAGACTCTTAGCGTATATCGCCTCCTCAAAAGAAGCCATGAAAAGCAAATCGGTCTCTTTTTTCTTTCAGATCGTCAAATCATACGAAGCCTGCCGTACCAAAAAACTGGAGTTGAAAATCTCCAAAGAAGAACAAAAAACAATTAATAATCAACGTTGGAAAGCGTTGAAAAAGAAATGGTTGCGAATGTAATCTATTCGTGAATATATCCATTCAATAGAAACGGGTTTAACCCATTTTACTAAATTGGATTTTAAAATCCATTTAACATGTAAACGTGAAGAAAATAGCCTACATAGAAATAGACACCCATGCAGAAATTGCACAGGCTTTCATGGAAATCACCCGTGGATCGAGGGAATTTGACGTGGATTACTATTTTTCCAAAAAGATCAGAGATCAAATCAGTGAATCGGGAGAAACGTTTTTCTTATCAGACAGCTCTATGATTACGGATCAGTTAAAGTTGAAAAAATATGATCTCGTAATCATTGGAACCCTTCACCGCTATTTCAATACATTCATGGCGGTTGCCGGAAAATATAATACGGCAGTGATTGTTCACAATATCAATTTTACAAAAGCCTCAAAACTGGATTTACTGAAAAGCATTTTCAAAGGAGATGTAATCTACAGACTGAAATTATGGTGGAAAGAAGGCTTATTGTATTCCCCAAAGACTTATCGGAAAGCAAAAAATATTTTAGTGCTGGACAAGCAATTGTCTTCAAAACTGTATAAATTTCTTCCGCTTTTTTATACCAAAAATTTTAAGGAAACTCAAAACGAAAATATCACCATCGTAATTCCGGGCGGAGTTTCACAAAAAAGACGGGATTATCACCGCATTTTTGAAATCATTCGAAATATACAATCATCCGGCAAATTTAGCTTTGTATTTCTTGGGAAAGCCATGGATGGGGAATTAAAGCAACTTAAAAAACTCTCTGAGAATCTTTCAGAAGGTGTTTCCATTACGTATTTCACAGAGCGGGTGTCATCAGCTGATTTTGAAGAATGGATGCAGAAAGCAGATGTGTTGTGGTGTCCTATCCAGCCGGAAACCGAGTTTTTCAGCAGAAAAGAAAAATATGGAAGTACCAAAATGACCGGAAACCTGGGCGATGCCATCCAATATGGAAAATTTGCGATTTTTCCCGCGGACTATTCTTCGCAATTAGCGTTTATTGTTCCGGAGCAGGAAAATGTGATGGAACAGTTTAAAACCCTTACAACCCATCATTTCGATTTTCAGGAAAACTATAACAGAGACAAAGTACAGCAAGAAATTGAGAAAGTAATAAGCGGCTTGATTTCTATTTAAACTTGAATACACTCTTAATAAATCTCATATTCAGATAATCTTCAAGCGGGAATATTTTAGTAAAATAATTTCCAATATAGATCAATATCAGAACAACAGAAGGTTTGTATATTAAGTTGATCAGATTATTATTGAAAGTAGGCAGTACGATCGCTACGGTGATCGCCAGTGTACAGATAATAGAAACAAAGATCATCTCAATCGTAAGCGGCGAGACTTTAAATACAATATAATTGAAAATGATTTTAATAACATTGTACGTCGTTAATGAAATAGCGGTGGATAAAGCAATTCCAATTAATTTTAAGTCCGTGTTTTTAATGAAATAATAGTTCAGGCCGATCGTAAGTCCTGCCAGCAAAAGCATTACTAAAATATTAAAACGGTAGTATTTGGAAAGAGAAATAATATTTCCGTTAAATCCGGTCGCCAGATCCACTAATACTGCAGATCCCCAGATCCAGACTACAGGTTCATATTCTCTCAGCATCGTTCCGTTTTTAGGCATAAACTGCGTTAGGAAAGGAAATCCTACCATGATGCATGAAAATAAAACTGCCCCTAAAAAGTATAAGGATAAAGAAGTTTTTTTATGAAACCGGTCCAGTTCCTCCATATCTCCGTCAGCAAGTGTTTTGTTGATAATCGGAGCCGAAATATTGAAAAGCCCCAGCTGAGGAATAGAAATCAATGAAATAAGTGCGTACAGTACAGAATAGATCCCAACTTCCTCCATTCCCATAAACTCACCGATCATAAAACTGTTGATCGCTAAATAATTTCCGAAGGTTCCTAAAAATCCAAAAAAGCTATAATTGAAAAACTCCTTCCATAAATTATTTTCTTTGAAATAATCCGTGCTGAAATCCAGCTGTATTTTTTCTAATTTGTTGGTATAATAAACATACCCTAAAAGCATCAGACTGAAAATAGCAAAGAAGAAAGCAAAAGCAATTTTCTGTGATAACGCAAAATAGAAAAACAGGCAGAAAGCCCCTAAATTGGCTATTTTGGGTAAAAGATTATCGAAAATATTGGAAACAACAATTCTTTTATAATTGGAAGTATATTTATTGAAAATGGCACAGAAAGAAAGAATCAGAATCAAAGGAAGAATCATTTCTTTGGTCTTCCAGGCTTCTGAATGCCTGAATTTTGGGTAAAAATAAGGAAGCACAAAAAATACGGCAGTAAAAATCACAAAATTGATCAGTACCGTGAGCAGAGAAAGAGAAAGCATATTCTGCTTTTTGCCGTCTTTTTCTACCGTATGAAAAAATTTAACGTTGGAGTAAGAGATTCCAAGAACTACAAAAGGCACCAGCATTTCAGCAGTAGGAAGAATGTAGCGGAGCTTTCCGTAAAATTCAAAATCATTCGGAAAGATAAATATTGCTGAAATTGTTCCCAGCAAAAAACCAATATAACCGATAATGGAATATTTGAAGCCTTGTCTCGCTACTACACTCATAACGTTGTTTTAATGGTTTTTAGGTATAAAAATAATGTTGTTGATATAATTCGTTTTGTTTTTCTCGTCGTCTGTATTATGCAGGATGATTTCTTCGGTAAGTCTCTCAAGATCAAAAGTTTTCCGGTTGAGATACCGTGCTTCATATCCCCAGCTTTCTACCTCTGAAATCTCATTCCAGATTGGATTGTCGTGATGCCTTTGCTCCATTTCAACCATTAACGTCGGAAGAAACTGTTTAATGATTGCTCTCGCTCCGAAAAGCGTTTTCATTTCATTTCCTTCTACGTCTATTTTAATGAAATCCAGCTTGCTGAAGTGTTCTATGGCAGCCCATTCATCCAGTTTGATGACCTTTACTTTTTCCGTATAACTTTTTTCCTCGCCTTTTTCTTTGTAGGCAGTATTAAGCGTTCCACGCGATGCGATCATTTTTCCGTTGATGATAGGCACCTTAAAGGTAGCCGTAGTATTTTCATCGGAAAGTGCCAGAGGAAGAACCCTCATGGATGGAAACAGCCTTTTCAGACGGTTGTACAGCCTTTTATTAGGCTCAAAAGCATACACATTTTCATGATCCAGCTTGTTTTCCAGCTGGTAAAGAAAAGTTCCTACATTGGCTCCGATGTCCAGGATAACTGCATTTTTAGGCAAATAGTCTTTTATCCAGACCAATTCCGGTTCTACATTCCGTGCCGAAAAATTGTCTTTAGTAAGATTATTTAAATTTTTAAAATATCTTTTTTTGTAAAAATTCGGACTGATGTATTGTAGCTTTTCTGCAATTGTTTGGTATAAAGACATCCCTGGTTTTTTGACGAACAGCAAAGATAAGCAAAAATGTTAAACTGATGTTAAAATACTTTGATTCTAATGAATTGATTATCAGTAATTAAATTTATTATTTTTTGTGAAATTGAATGATAGGGCTGCACCTGAAGGGGTGATTTAACTGAAAATATAGATTATTAATACATTTAAATAAAGAGAGGCTCCTACAAAAATGGGGCGTTCAGGAAATCATTAAGCGGCTTCATGAGCTGGAAAATTTTGCTGAAGTTTTTTACAGCATTTTTATCCAGAACTTCATCATCTTTCACATTATAAACTACAATAAAGTTTTTAAGCTTTAGGTATTCTCCCATTGGATCTTCTTTTTCAAAGCCCTGAGGGATTTTCTTCAGTTTGTCAGCCTGATCCAGTTCCGGGAAATGTTTTTTGAAATCTTTTTGTTCAATGATTTTGATAAAGTCGTTACCATATAAAGAAATTTCCTTTCGTAGTTCTTTTAATACAGCAGGTTCCGGCATGTAAATTCCACCTGCTAAGAAAGATTTTCCAGGTTCTATATGAAGGTAATATCCTCCTTTCTGACTCCCTTTTCCCATTCCTAAAGAGGCTCCGAAATTCGTTTTGTATGGAATTTTATCTTTTGAAAACCGGGTATCCCGGTAAATTCTGAAGAGTGATTTTTTAGCGTCAATTTTTCCCAGCTCATCATCAAAGCCACTCATTTCGGCAATCAGATCTTCCAGAAAAGTAATGACATTCTGCTGAGCTTCTGTGTACAGAGCTTTATTTTCAGTAAACCATTCGCGGTTATTATTCTTCGTTAAATTTTTAATAAATTCAAAAGTGCTGGGTGCAATGGTAGCCGACATAATTTTGTATTTTTCTGTTTTAAATTCAATAGTGAGATATCAATAACAGTTTATTTTAGAGTAAAAAAGATAATTAAATTTCTTTCAATTAGAAACTGTCAATTCAAAACTAACAACTGTCAACCCACAATGATTAATCAAAAGTAAAAAAAACTATTCATATCTCAATGCTTCGATAGGATCAAGTTTGGAGGCTTTTAAAGCCGGATAATATCCAAAAAAGACTCCTGTAATGGCACAGACGATGAACGAAACAATGATGGAAGATTCTGTAATAAAAGTAGGCCAGGAAAGGAATACCGTAACGAGTTTTGAGGTCACAATTCCTAAAATTACTCCAATAACTCCGCCTGTAATGCTGATCATGGTGGCTTCAATGAGAAACTGGTACAAAATATCTTTCCCTCTGGCTCCAATGGACATTCTGAGACCGATTTCTTTTGTTCTTTCCGTCACGGAAACATACATGATATTCATAATTCCTATGCCGCCTACAATCAGGGAAATTCCTGCAATAGCAGATAAAAGAACGGTCAAAAGCTGGCTGGTGGAACTCATGGTAGAGATCAGCTCGGCTTGTGTTCTTACAGAGAAATCATCATTATTGCCATCAGGAGAAAGTTTATGCTGTTTTCTTAAAATTTCTGAAATTTCATCCGTCGCCTGTTGAGAAGTGTTTTCATTCGTTGAAGATGCATAAATAGTTTGCACATAGGTGATGCCTAAAAATCTTCGCTGAACCGTATTAAACGGTGCGATAATCACATCATCCTGGTCCTGTCCGAAGGCGTTTGAACCTTTTGAGGCCAATACACCAATAACTTTCATCGGAACTTTATTAAACCTGATGATACTTCCGATAGGTTCTGCACCATTAGGAAACAGATTGGAAACAACCGTTTGCCCAAGCACACACACTTTGTTAGAGGTGGTAACATCTTTTGATGTGAAAAGCGTTCCGCTGGATACATTCCAGTCGCGGATGCTGAAATAATCCGAATTTACTCCCTGAAGCTGGGTAGGCCAGTTGTTGGGACCGTTGATGGACTGTCCGTTAGTCTGAACAGCCGGTGACACATAAGAAACATCGGGAGCCCCTTTTGCAATCGCATCAGCATCCTGAGGTTTCAGTGTTTGAAGACCTGAAGCACCAATTCTTGCTCCTCCAGAAACATTAATGTTACTAGAGGGACGTATTGTAACCATATTGGAACCCATAGACGAAAGCTGATCACTGATACTTTTCTTGGAGCCTTCACCAATGGCGGTCATAGCGATCACAGAGGCAACCCCGATGATAATCCCGAGCATGGTAAGGAAGGCCCGGAGCTTATTCCGGAAAATGGCTTTCCATGCGATTCTGAAGAGGTTTGAAAGATTCATTGTGCTTAGGGTTTTAATTCATGACTGTTGTAATCGTCGTTTACCGGAAGATTATCCAGTGCTTCTTTGGCGGATTTTATATTATCATTGGTAACATCTTTTATAACGACACCATCTCTTAACGTTACGGTACGGCTGCTGAAGGCTGCGATATCCGGTTCGTGGGTTACAAAAACAATAGTTCTTCCCTGTTTGTTCAATTCCTGCATAAGCGCCATAATTTCATAAGAAGTTCTTGTATCCAGGTTTCCTGTGGCTTCATCAGCTAAAATCATAACAGGCTCATTCACTAATGCTCTGGCAATGGCAACTCTTTGCTGCTGTCCGCCGGACATTTGGTTGGGAAGGTGATCGACTCTGTTTTCCAGTTTTACGGCTGCTAATGCCTTTAACGCTCTGCTGTGTCTTTCTTCTGTAGATATTTTTGAATTATACAGCAGCGGAAGCTCCACATTTTCTTTGGCAGAAGTTCTTGCCAGCAGATTGTAAGACTGAAAAACGAAACCTATTTTTTGATTTCTAAGAAGGGCTAATTCATCCCGGTCAAGATTTTTAATGTTAACGCCATCTAAGCTGTAATCTCCGCTGGTAGGTTTGTCCAGACAACCTAAAATATTAAGTAAAGTAGATTTCCCGGAACCGCTGCTTCCCATAATGGTAACAAATTCGCCGCGTTCTACGGAAAACGTAACTCCTTTCAGAGCATGTACGGTTTCTTCGCCCATCCTGAATTCTCTTTTCAAGTCTTTTATTTCAAGAATTTTCCCTGTCATGACCTTATTTTTTTGTGAAAATTATCTTGGACCGCCACCGCCGCCGCCGCTGTTTCTGTTACCACCACCTCTTTGAGGAAGGAATGGGCTTTTTGCAGCGCCGCTGCCTGATTTTTTAGATAAGGTTTTATATCCTGTAATGATATTGTCGGAGGTCGTTAACCCAGAAATTACCTGGATTTCCGTATCATTATCCATTCCTGTTTTTATTTTTTTGTGGGAGATGGTACTGTCTTTTGCAATGACCCATACTCCAGTACCATTTTTATGGGTATTGTTTTGTCCGGTTTGTTTTGTTTTTCCGCCTTTTTTCCTGCCTTTCAAGAAAGGGGAATTGATCTTGTATTTTTCAGCAACCAGGCTGTCTGGCATAAAGCTGGTTGCTGCGACAGGAATCTTCATGACATTTTCCAGGACATTGGTATAAATAGTAATATTAGCAGTCATTCCCGGTTTTAATTTTAACCCTGAATTATCTGCATTAATAATTGTTGTATAGTTCACTACATTGGAAGAAACCGTTGGATGAAGGCGTACCTCAGAGACCTGTCCTTTAAAAACTTCATCAGGAAATGCATCAACAGTGAAGGTTGCTTTCTGTCCCACTTTTACATTTCCGATATCCGCTTCATCCACAGATGCCCGGACCTGCATTTTGGTAAGATCTTTGGCGATGCTGAAAAGAGTAGGAGTGCTGAAGCTTGAGGCAACCGTCTGTCCTTCACTTACATTCCTGTTCAGAACAGTCCCGTCAATAGGAGAGTAGATGTAGGTAAGCGACAGGTTTTTATTTGCCGTAGAAAGCTGTGCATTCACAGCACCCACCTGGGCTTTGGCTGCATTATACTGATTGGTTGCATTGTCATAATCGGCTTTACTGATGGCGCCTACTTTATAAAGCTGCGACTGTCTGTTGATATTAATCTCATTGTAGGCCAGGTTACTTTTTGCATTTTGGAGATTGGCTTTAATCTGTTCTGTTTGAAACTGAAGCAGATCAGGATCTACCGTAGCGAGAAGCTGTCCTTTTTTCACCTGAGAATTGAAATCAACATACAGGTTTTTGATGATTCCTGAAACCTGAGTACCTACAGCCACGGTATCTACGGGTTGAACGGTTCCTGTTGCGGTAATGGAATTTGAAATTTCACCCATTGAAGGATGCACGGTTTCAAGCTGGATTTTTACCTCTTCTTTTTTGATGAAGAAATACCAGATGGCTCCGATAGCAATGATTCCTCCGATAAGCCAGATCAGCCATTTTTTATTTTTTGCTTTCATAGTTATTTCAGCGTTATAGGGTTACCTGCGTAGAATTCATAAATTTTTCTGTTGAGAACTGCAGAGTACTTGGCCTGCAGGTAATTCTGGATTGCTTGTATATAGAGCAGTCTCTGCTGCTGAAGCTGAACATAATCAATACTTCCGAGTTTCATTTGTGCATTGACGATGTCATAGCTTTCTTTATTGATGTTCATCTGTTTTAAGGCAGAATCATATTGGGAAAGTGAATTTTGCAGACTGATGTAAGATTGTTCAATCTGTTGATTAAGAACTGTTTTCGTGTTTTGAAGGTCTAAATTGGCCTGTTGAATGGCAATTTTCGATTTTTCAATTTCAGTTTTATAAATTCTGTTGTTATAGATGGGAATTCCAAGACTTAATCCGATGGGAGTATAAAAATTATTTCCCAGCTGATTAAAATAATTTCCGTTGCCGTTGGCATAATTGGTAGAAATATTTCCTACCAGGTTCAGCGTGGGCTGGATGGAAGCTTTTGCCATTTTCAGATTGGTATTGGAACTTTCTATATTCAGTTCCCCGTATTTCACTTCAGGACGTTGGTTCTGTGCGGTATCCTGAACATCCTGCAATGCTTTTATGTTGTCATCAACGATAATAGAGTCTGGTTGGGCAATCTGAAAGTTATACGGAGAAGGTAGCTGGAGAATCTGTTTAAGGTTAACAATATTGGTTTTTAATCCGTTTTGAGCAGAAACCAGATTGTATTCATCCTGAGCAACCTGGGCTTGAATCTGTAGATAATTTAATTTTGAAATACTTCCGGCACCGTAGAGCTGTCCGCCCTGTTTCAACTGGGTTTGGGTGGTTTTCAGGACATTTTCAAGGGAGACAATATTTTCCTGAGACATCAGAATATTCAGAAATGCCTGTGCAATAGTTAGAGTGATATTATTTTCGGATTCCTGCACGGATAAATCAGCCATTTGAACTTCCAAGTTCTTAGAAACTTCATTATTTTTAATATAACCGGCATGATAGAGTGTCATGGAAGAACTGGCACCGATGCTTTGAGATTGGGCACCGTTAAGATGAAGCCCGTTGCTGCCGTTCACGGCAAAAAGTCCCTGGGAAACAGTAGCGCTTACATTGGGATATTTGGCTTCTTTTGCCTGCAGCAGATCTTGTTCTGCCGAATTTTTCGATAACCGTAAAGAATTAATGGAAATATTATTTTCTTTTGCGTATTGAATACAGCTTTCTAAGGTCCAATTTTCAGGATAATGGCTGGTCTGAGCGAATATATCAAGAGTTTTCAATAGAAATACTAAAAATAAAAATTTCCGTTCCATGAGTTTATTTTTGAAAATTCATTAATAAGACAGAAAAAATCAATCCAATTTAATAAAAAAAAACAATATTTAACGAGTTTTTAACAGACACTGCTTTTTTTTGGTTATAATTTTTTAAAAATTAAAAAAATATTAAAGGATTCTGAAATTAAGTTTAGTTATTTAACACTTTGTTCAAAAAAAATTCAAATATTTATTGTATATTTGCAGAAATTTTATAATATTTAATGAATTTATTTACGGAGTCCAATTTAAGTCCTGACATTCTTAAGGCAGTTGGCGAACTGGGTTATGAAAGCCCAACAGAAATCCAAAAACAGACTATCCCTTTTATTCTTTCAGATATTCGCGATTTGATCGCACTTGCGCAAACAGGGACAGGCAAAACAGCAGCGTTTTCGCTTCCGATTTTGGATATGATTGACGATACGAGTCGCAAAATCCAATTTTTGGTGCTTTGTCCGACACGAGAATTATGTCTTCAGATTTCTAAAGACATAAAGAATTATTCTAAGTACATGAAAGACATCAAAACTACAGCAGTTTATGGTGGAAGCAGTATTGTGGATCAGATTCGTTCTTTAAAGGATAAGCCACAGATTATTGTAGGTACTCCAGGAAGAGTTATCGACCTTATCAACAGAAAAGCACTTGACTTTTCTGCTATTCATTGGTTAGTTTTAGACGAAGCTGATGAAATGCTTTCAATGGGTTTCAAAGACGAATTGGAAACCATTTTAAGAGAAACTCCTGAAACAAAACAAACTTTCTTATTCTCTGCAACGATGAATAAAGAAGTGGAGAGAATTTCTAAAAATTATCTTACAAAACCACACCGTATTTCTGTGGGTTCTATTAACGAAGTTAAAAAGAACATTAAGCACGAATACTATGTTGTAGGATATCGTAACAAAAAAGAAGCTCTTAAGAGATTAATTGATGCGAACCCTAACCAGTATTCTATTCTTTTCTGTAGAACAAGAATGGAAACTCAGGAGGTTGCAGATTTCTTAATGCAGAACGGATATGCCGCTGATGCACTTCACGGAGATCTTTCTCAAGCGCAGAGAGATACGGTAATGAAGAAATTCAGATTGAAAAACATCGATATTTTGGTGGCAACAGACGTTGCAGCCAGAGGATTGGATGTAGATTCATTAACTCACGTTATCCATTACTCTTTACCTGATGATCCTGAAGTATTCGTTCACAGAAGTGGAAGAACAGGTAGAGCAGGAAAAGACGGTATTTCAATCTCTTTGATCAAGCCTGAAGAAAGCAGAAAATTAAAGCAGATAAAATCTACCACGAAAATTGATATCATTGAAAAATTTATCCCAACAGGAGAAGATGTAATCAAAGCTCAGGTGGGTGGTGTTTTCGAAAAATTATTTACGGAGCACCAGGATATATTTGAATTTGACGACAGTTTAATCCCGGATCTAAGCGCTTTCACTAAAGAAGAACTGGTACATAAGTTATTACAGTTCCAATTGAAAGATCTTGCCCTGTATTACAAAGATAAACATGATCTTGTTGACCAGAAATTCAACAGCAGAGATGATGACTATCCTAGAAGAGACAGAGATAGAGGTCGTGACAGAGACAGGGATAGAGGAAGAGACCGCGACAACAGAAGTGGAGGAGATAGAGACAGAGGAAGAGAACGTGGCGGAAAACCAAGGAAAAAGAATGAAGATATGGTAAGATTCTTCTTTAACCTGGGTAAAAAAGATCAATTGAAAAAACTGGATGTTTTGGACATTATCAATAAAGCAACAACCCCTGCCGGAGGAAGCAAAAAAAGAGCTGAAATCGGGGATATTGAAATTTTAGAGAAATTCTCTTTCTTTGAAATCGAAAAATCATTTAAAGGAGAGCTTTTAGATAACATTTCTTCAATGAAGTTTAAAGGAAAAGATATGAGAGCTGAAGAGGCGAATTAAAACTCATTCTTAATCATATAAACCGGCTTTACAGCCGGTTTTTTTATTTGATAATCAGGAGATAACAGTATGTTAACAAAACTTAATGTTATATAGTTTCAGGTAAGAAGCTTTTTTAGGAAATTTGCACTCAAAATTATAAATACTTAAAAATGGGAATTGGTAATATTTTCCACGCTTTTCAACCAAAAGATAAAATCTTTTTTGTCCTTTTTGAAAAAGTAACTGAAAACCTGGTAGCAATGTCTGAGGAATTCAACAACGGAATTAAAGATTTTGATCTTAACGATGATTCAATGTTGAAAAAAATGAGCGACTACGAACATAAAAATGATGAGCTTACTCATGAAATTTTTATAGAACTGGGTAAAAATTTCATCACCCCTTTTGACCGTGAAGATATTCACACACTGGCAACTGGACTAGACGATATTGCTGATTATATCTACGCTTCAACGAAATATATTTTCTTATACAAATCGCCTTTGATGAAGGCCTACGCAGATTTCTCCCTATTGATCCACAAAGCTTGTCTGGAAATCCAGAACGCAATGAAGAATCTTAAAGGATTCAAGAATATGGAGCAGGTAAAAGAAGCTTGTATCAAAGTAAACTCAATTGAAAATATTGCAGATGACTTGCTTTCAAACTCAATGGTGGAGTTATTTGAAACCAATGATGCTATCAATATCATCAAAATTTCATCGGTACTTAATTATCTTGAAATCGTAACAGACAAAGCAGAAGATGTTGCCAATACGATTGAAAACATCATGATTAAATACGCCTAAACAAAATAACAAAAATGGAATTTCCGATTTTACTTACGGTTATTATTGCTTTGGCTTTAATCTTCGATTATATTAATGGTTTTCATGACGCGGCCAACTCAATTGCGACTATTGTTTCTACAAAGGTTTTAACCCCTTTCCAGGCTGTACTTTGGGCCGCTCTTTGGAACTTTGCAGCATTCTTTATTGCAGCTTATGTTATTGGAGAATTTAAAATTGGTAATACGATTGCCAAAACAGTAAATGAGAATTTTATTACGCTTGAAGTAATATTTTCCGGGCTTATTGCTGCTATTGCCTGGAATCTTTTAACATGGTGGTTTGGTATTCCTTCCTCATCATCTCACACCCTTATCGGTGGATTTTTGGGAGCTGCGCTGATGCATGCTTTCATTATGGACTATCATGCTGTGGTTGCAGAGCATCCAGGCTTAGGTTTCTTTGAGACCATGAAACAGGCTGCTTATCAGGTGTCAACACAGAATGTCGTGAAATTTAGTAAAGTAATTCCTATTTTCCTGTTCATTTTCCTGGCACCGATTATAGGAATGGTCATCTCAATCATCATTACATTAATTATTGTTCATCTTTATAAAAAATCAAACCCATATAAAGCAGATAAATCTTTTAAAAGATTACAGTTGGTGTCTTCTGCATTATTCAGTTTAGGACACGGTTTAAATGATGCTCAGAAAGTAATGGGTATTATTGGAGCGGCATTAATTTATTATCATGTGAATATGCTTCAAGATCCGGTTTATCTGGATATAGCACCAGCTGCCCGTTTTGATTACTTTGCACAGCATTATCTGTGGGTACCATTGGTATCTTTCCTTGCAATTGCTTTAGGAACAATGAGCGGTGGTTGGAAGATCATCAAAACCATGGGGACCAAGATCACTAAAGTTACTCCATTGGAAGGAGTAAGTGCAGAAACAGCAGGAGCGATTACCTTATTTATAACAGATCACTTCGGGATCCCGGTTTCTACAACCCATACGATTACCGGATCTATTATTGGGGTAGGATTGACGAAAAGGATTTCTGCAGTACGTTGGGGAATCACTGTAAGTCTACTTTGGGCTTGGGTATTAACAATTCCTATTTCAGCTATTGTTGCAGGAATTACATACCTTATTATTACTTTTATTTCTTAGAAATCACTTTTAATTATATAAACATAAAAACTTTGCCTGATCAGGCAAAGTTTTTTGTTTTATAAAGCCTTTAAAAATCGTATTTTTGCTTAAACTATAAAAATAATTTATGGAATTTTTAGACAGATACCAACAGATTGTTGCGGACGCTATTAATAAGTATACTTTTAAAGATAAGCCTGCAGAATTATATGATCCGATGAATTACATCATTTCCCATGGTGGAAAGCGTCTTCGTCCTATTATGGTTTTGATGGCCTGCGACTTATTTGGAGGTGATCTGAAAGAGGCAATCAAGCCTGCTTTAGCAATAGAGTTTTTCCATAATTTTACCCTGATTCATGATGATATCATGGATGAAGCGCCGTTGCGAAGAAATAAGCCTACCATTCATACGCTGCACGGTATTAATGTAGGGATTCTTTCCGGAGACGGATTAATGCTGAAAGCTTACAAGTTTTTTGAAGATTTGGAGCCTGAAATTTTCAAAGCCTGTATCAGGATATTTACCCATACCGGACTTCTTTTATGCGAAGGTCAGCAGTATGATATTAATTTTGAGACCCAGGAAAATGTAACTTTTGATGATTACATCAGAATGATTACCTATAAAACCGGAGTTTTAAGTGCTTCCTCTTTTGAAATCGGAGCATTGATTGCCAAGGCTAATTTTAAAGATGCCAAAGCAATCTTCAATTTTGGAAAACACATTGGTATTGCATTCCAGATTATGGATGATTATCTTGATGTATTCGGAGATCAGGCACAGTTTGGTAAAAAACATGCAGGAGATATCTATGAAAATAAGAAAACGGTTCTTTATCTGATGGCAAGAGAACATGCAACGGAAGAAGAAAGAAAAGAACTGGATTACTGGTACTCTAAAAAGACCGACAATATCGATAAAGTATACAATGTAGAAAAGATCTTCAGAAGAACTAAGGTAGACGAAAAAGCCTTGCGTCTGATCGAAAAACACAACGAAATCGGTCAAAGCTATCTGGAGAAGATCAATATTCCTGAAGACAAGAAAAAACCGTTTATAGAACTGGCTAATTATCTTTTAAGAAGAGAGAGCTAGAAAAACAATTTAAAAATGAGATAATAGATATACGTGTTATCTCATTTTTCAATTTTCAAATTAATGTAATGAAGTTCCGTACTGAAGTTGACATCCAGAAATCAGAAAAGAAGATTGAAGTTGAAGACAGCCTGTTTTCAATAGGATCCTGTTTTGCTGCTGAAATGTCTGATCTGCTGATGCAGGGCCAGCTCCAGTCTTTCAATAATCCTTTTGGAACGATTTTCAATCCCTTTTCGATCAATAACGCCGTGAAGAGGCTTCATGATGCAGATTCCTATGAAGAGGATGATCTGATTGCGTTTAACGATGAATTTATCTCTTTGGATCACCATTCGAGTTTTGATACCCGATATGTGCATCAGACGTTAAATAAAATTAATGCCGAATTAGAAAAGGGAAATTCTTTCCTTCAGACTACTAACTGGGTAATCATCACCTATGGAACCTCATTCATCTATGAATTTCTTCCGAAGGGAAAACTGGTGGCCAATTGCCATAAAATTCCTCAGAAATTCTTTGAAAAGAGATTGTTGAGCCATCAGGAGCTTACTGATTCTATTTATAATACTATTTTGAATCTGAAAGATATCTGTAAAGATGATGTTCAGATTTTATTCACGGTTTCACCAGTCCGTCATACAAAAGATGGAATGATTGAGAATCAGTTAAGTAAGTCCAAGCTGATTATGGCCGTTCATGAGGTACTATCCGATATGGAAAACTGTCATTATCTTCCCATTTATGAAATGATGATGGATGATCTCAGGGATTACCGGTTCTACAAAGAAGACATGATCCATCCGAACGCCCAGGCTGTCAATTATATATTCGAGAAATTCGGAGAAGCTTATTTTTCAGCGGAAACCAAGGATTTTATCAAAGAGAACTTTAAAATTTATAAAGCGCTGGAACATCGCACAACCGATGAAAAAAGCCCCAAATATATTGAGTTTAGGGAAAAATTAAATCAGAAGATTGAAGCACAGCAGAAAAAAGTGAAACACAGAATATTCACCACAGATGATTGATTTTACAACGATTGCATATCTTAAAAATGGAAATAAAAGGCAGCAACAGGCTTTTGAGATCCTCAAAAAATATGAAATTTTTGAAAAGCTGGATGCCTATTCTCCTGTTTTAGCCGGAACGATTCCTATTGAAATTGATATTGAAGGAAGCGATCTGGATATCATCTGTGAAGTTGATCTTCAGTTTCAGGAAGCGTTTATTGAGACTGTAAGAAGTTTCATTCCAGACAATACGGAAGTCCATATTGAAAATGGGGCAGTAAATGAAGAACAATGTATTGTCATCAACTATGCATTGGAGGGATTCCTCATAGAAATCTTTGGCCAGAATAAAGCGCCACTTCAGCAGAATGCCTACCGTCACATGATCACCGAGCACAAAATATTACAAGAAAAAGGAGAAAATTTTAAACAAAAAATAATAGAATTAAAGAAAGAAGGAATAAAAACCGAGCCCGCGTTTGGACTTTTACTCGGTTTGGAAGATCCTTATGAAGAGCTGTTAAAATTTTAGAAATAATGATTGATACACATACCCATTTATATGCTGAGGAATTTGATGAAGACAGAAAAGAAGCAATTCAGAGAGCTGTAGATAAAGGCATCAAAGAATTTTATCTTCCGGCTATTGATTCAGAATCTCACGAGAAAATGCTGGCTTTGGAAGCAGAATATCCCAACCGGATTTTTTCAATGATGGGACTTCATCCATGTTATGTAAAACCCGAAACCTGGGAAAAAGAGCTGGAGATTGTTAAAAATTATCTGGAACAGAGAAGTTTTCCTGCCATAGGAGAGATCGGAATTGACCTGTATTGGGACAAAACAACCCTTGATATTCAAGTAAAAGCTTTTGAACAGCAGATTGACTGGGCAATAGAAAAAGATCTTCCTATTGTGATCCATACCAGAGAGAGTTTTGATGAAACATTTGAAGTGCTGGAAAGAAAAAAATACCCGAAGCTTCGTGGAATTTTTCACTGTTTCTCAGGGGATCTTGAACAGGCAAAACATGCAATTGATTTAAACTTTATATTAGGAATCGGTGGGGTAGTGACTTTTAAAAATGGTAAGATTGATCAGTTTTTAAATGAAATTCCGTTAGATAAAATTGTTCTGGAAACAGATTCTCCTTATCTGGCTCCGGTTCCGTACAGAGGAAAGAGAAATGAAAGTTCTTACCTGGACCTTGTTGCCGGTAAACTGGTTAATATTTACAATACAGATTTTACTGAAATTGATAGAATTACAACAGAAAATGCCAATAGAATATTTAAAAAGAATAGCCTTTAGACTATTTTGAATAAAAATATCATCTTATACTAAAAAAATAAGCCTTCTCAATTTGAGAAGGCTTTAGTTTTATTTCTTTCTGAAAAAACTTTTATTTTTGGGCTTTTTAAGGCCTCCGTCATTCCTTGGTGAAGATGGTTTAGGTCTTCCTGCTCCAGCTGACATAGGCTTGTTGTTGGAATCCCTTTTTTGGGCAACAAGATTATCTGTATGGTACGGATGGTCTTTGATAATCGGAATTTTCATTCCGATTAGTTTTTCAGTACTTTTCAGGTTAATTAAATCCAATCCGTCTACAAAAGAAATAGAATTTCCTTCTGCACCGGCTCTTCCCGTTCTTCCGATTCTGTGTACATACGTTTCAGAAACGTCAGAAAGTTCATAGTTGATCACATATTTCAACTCGTCAATATCAATTCCTCTTGCGGCAATATCAGTGGCAACCAATACTCTGGTTTTACCGGATTTGAAGTTCGTTAATGCATTTTGACGGGCATTTTGTGATTTATTCCCATGGATGGCCTCTGCTACAACACCATTTTTATGTAGAGTTCTTGCAATTTTATCAGCACCGTGTTTTGTTCTTGAAAAAACAAGTACGGAATCTGAAATACGTTCCTTTAAAATATGGGAAAGCAGATCCAGTTTATCTTCTTTCTGTACAAAATAAACCGACTGATTAATCGTTTCTGCGGTTGAAGAAACTGGAGTTACTTCTACCTGTATAGGATTCTGAAGAATAGAACTTGCTAATTTCTGAATTTCTGAAGGCATAGTTGCCGAGAAAAACAACGTTTGTCTTTTTTGCGGAAGAAGCTTAATGATTCTTTTCACATCATGCACAAAGCCCATATCCAACATTCTGTCAGCTTCATCAAGGACGAAGATTTCAAGGTTTTTAAGGCTTACAATTCCCTGTGCGATAAAGTCAAGAAGTCTTCCCGGTGTGGCTACCAGAATATCTACACCTTTTCTTAAAGCATTTTCCTGGCTTCCCTGCTTTACACCACCGAAGATCACCAACTGTCTTAAAGAAAGATTTCTTCCGTAAGAATTGATGTTTTCTTCAATCTGAATGGCAAGCTCTCTGGTAGGAGTAAGGATTAAGGCCTTAATATGATTGTTTTTTGGCCCCTGGCGCTCAGTAAGGTTTTGAAGGATAGGAATCGCAAAAGCTGCTGTTTTCCCTGTTCCCGTCTGTGCCGTTCCTAGTAAATCTCTTCTTTCTAAAATAGAAGGGATAGCTTTTTGCTGAATAGGTGTCGGTGTTTCATAACCCTCCTGTTGAAGCGCATCTAAAATGGGCTTGATAATTTTTAAGTCTGTAAATAACAAAATATATTGCGTATTAAAATAATGCGGTCGAAGTAGTATACTTCATCATTTTTAGCATATCTGCTAAAAAAGATTAACAGAATTTTAAGTAATATAGATTACCATATGGCTGAGAATGCCGCGAAATATAGTGCAAATATAGACTAAAATAATTTAATCGTATTATTTTACCTTTGTCCACTGCTGATTATGCTTTAAAGCCTCAAAAAACTGATATACTTTTGTCAGTTTTTCACTTCCTCTTTTCCCATAATCTTCTACATTTTTAGACGCTCCGTCTTCAAATTTAATTCTTAAATACGCTGTGGAAAGGTCCGTAATATTATGACTGCCATATTTGTCCTGTAAATTTTTCACATTCAGGTCATTTAATAATGCAACAAGCTTCTTATAATCAACTTCTTTAATAGTGGTGGTGAAAGTTCCTTCACGTTCCTTTGAAACTTCATCTTTGGATGTCGATTTGCTGAAATTATAATGCTCAGCTTCCAAAACAGCGGTTCTGTCGGAATTAATGGTCATTTTAAAAATAGGACAGAATCCGAAACATGCGCCGGCCTGATATTCAATCGTTGAATAGGGTGATTTAACGCTGCTATTCTGAGAAGTACAAGAAAATAGCAACACAAAAGCGAAAAGACTGAATAAATATTTCATAGTTTTTATTTGATTGTTTTCTCTCAATAACTGTTCCAAAACAAAGCAGATCTATTGTCAGTGATATCTTTTAAAGTGCGATCAATGCTATATTTCATTGGAATGTAGCAGATTGATGCAGAAGAATATTTTTTCTTTAATTTAATATAAATATAAAAATAAAACCTCAAGACGTATCCTGAGGTTTTAATTTTGATATAGTGTAAAACTAATATAAGTGTTCTATCCGTGAAGCTTTTTCCAGATTGCATCCTTCAGTTCCATCAGGTTTTCTCCGGTTACACCAGAGAAAAATATAGGTTGCTTGTTTTCAGGAAATTCTGCGGATATTTCTTTTTTAAGCACATCATCCAAAAGATCGGATTTTGAAATAGAAACGATGTAATCTTTATCCATCAGCTCGGGATTGTATTCCTTCAATTCATTTTCCAGAATTTTAAACTCCTGGAAATGATCTTCAGAATCTGCCGGAATAAGGAATAATAAAATAGAGTTTCTTTCAATATGTCTTAAGAAACGGTGTCCAAGACCTTTACCTTCTGCTGCTCCTTCAATGATTCCCGGAATATCAGCCATTACAAAAGATTTGTAATTTCTGTAATCCACGATTCCCAAATTGGGAGTCAGTGTGGTAAATGCATAATTGGCAATTTTAGGTTTCGCCGCAGATACGGACGCCAGAAGAGTAGATTTTCCGGCATTAGGAAATCCTACCAAACCAACATCAGCAAGAATTTTAAGCTCGAAAACTACAAAGCCTTCCTGACCATCCATTCCAGGCTGTGCATATCTTGGTGTCTGATTGGTAGAAGATTTAAAATGCTCGTTACCCATTCCTCCTTTTCCTCCTTCCATCAGGATAATTTCCTGTCCGTCTTCAAGGATCTCACCGATCACTTCACCCTCTTCATTTTTAGCAATGGTTCCAATCGGAACATTGATGTATACATCTTCTCCGTAAGCTCCTGTTAACTGATTTTTTGCTCCGTTCTGACCACGTTCAGCCTTGATGTGACGCGTGTAACGTAAGGGAAGTAAAGTCCATTCATGAGCATTTCCTCTCATGATAACGTGACCACCTCGTCCTCCGTCACCACCGTCAGGTCCCCCTTTGGGTATATATTTTTCACGACGTAAGTGAGCAGAACCTGCACCACCATGGCCACTTTTACAATGAATCTTTACGTAATCTACAAAATTTGACATTTAATAAATGTTATGAGTTATGAATTATGAGCTATGAATTTAAAAATGAACCTATGACTCATCACTCATAACTATTAATTATTTTATTTTTTCTACTTCGGCAAAAAGCTTTTCGGAAATTTCATCAATTCCGCCAACACCGTTTACCTCGATATATTTTCCTTGTTGTTTGTAAAGCTCAGCTACTTCAGCTGTCTTTGCATAATATTCTTTTATTCTGTTTTGGATGATCTCCTCGTTGCTGTCATCAGTTCTTCCGCTTGTCTCACCTCTTTTAAGAAGTCTTTCCACCAAAATCTGATCATCTACGATCAATGAAAGACAAATGTCTATTTTATCATTCAGTTCCTCTTTTACAATTCTTTCCAACGCTTCTGTCTGAGCAACAGTTCTAGGGTATCCATCGAAGATAAAACCATTGGTATCCGTTGGTTTTCTCAATTCGTCAATCAGCATATCTGTTGTTACCTGATCCGGAACCAATTCTCCCTTATCGATATATGATTTTGCTAATTTCCCAAGTTCAGTATCATTCTTCATGTTGAACCTGAAAAGATCACCGGTTGAAACCTGCTTCAAGTTGAATTTTTCAATTAGATTTTGAGCTTGTGTACCTTTTCCACTTCCTGGAGGGCCGAACAGAACTATGTTTATCATAATGTTGATTCGCTTTTGGCAATGAGCGGGTGGGCTTCTTGCTGTTAGCTTTTTTAGTTAGTATTTACTTTTTATTAAGATATAATTTTTAAAAGCTAATAGCTAAAAGCTAAAAGCCAGTAGCAATTGTTAGTGGTTGATTTGTCCTTCTTCTAACTGATACAAATTAGGAAGGTTTCTTCCCAACTCATCATAATCTAACCCATAACCAAGAACAAATTTGTTCGGAATTTCCAAGCCGATATAATCCAGTTTGAAATCTTTTTTATACACTTCAGGTTTTAATAAGAAGGAAGCCAGTTTTACAGATTTCGGACGTTGTGTTTCCTTAAAATATTTGAAAAGGCTTTCCACTGTATTTCCAGTATCAACGATATCTTCCACAATGATGATGTGACGGTCTTTTACGTCCTTCGTTAATTCCATTTTCTGGTAAACGATTCCTGTAGATTCAGTTCCTGAATAAGAACTCATTTGGATGAAGGCAATCTCGCAGTTTCCCGGATAATGCTTCAAAAGATCTGAGAAGAACATGATCACTCCGTTCAAAACACCAATGAAAACGGGAACTTCATCTTTATAATCTTCGTAAATTTTTAAAGCGGTTGCTTTTACGATTTCCTGAATTTCGGCGTCCTTCAGATAAGGAACGAAAGTTTTGTCGTGAATTTGAATACTGTCCATAAAAATTTTTAGTAGTTGGCAAAGTTACGGATTTTTGATTAAAATATTTTCCTGATTGTTTCACATTCACGAAACATGATAGATTATGTTTTCCAAAAATTTATTTTACCGCATCATATAATAGTTGAATTAAGATTTTTCTGTTACCATTAATAAAAATATATATGGTAAAGATTTTGAAATTTTTAACCATAAAAACGAAATTACTATCTTTGCAACACCAAACACCAAACACCAAACACCAAACACCAAACACCAAACACCAAACATGTAGGATCCAATTTCTTTCCACTGTACTCAAAACAATAACCTCGTCACCGTTGTTATTGATGTTTAACTATAATACAGAAAGAAATCATGCTTTTTCTACATAATATATCCTATAGGTTTCCTAACAGGGACCTTCTTTTTAATCACATTCATATAACGATACCTTCACATTCAAAATCGGCTTTAGTCGGAAGTAATGGTATGGGGAAATCCACGCTGCTTAAACTTATCGCAGGAGAAATAGAACCCTTAAGCGGAACCATCAACCAGCAGGGTAACTTATATTACGTTCCTCAGATGTTCGGAAACTTTAATCATATGTCCGTTGCAGCCTGTTTACAAATTGATAAGAAACTCGATGCGCTTGAAAATATCACGAATGGAGAAGTTGATGAAAAGTATTTTGAAATATTAAATGATGACTGGATGATCGAAGAACGCAGTCAGGAAGCTTTAACATATTGGAAACTTGAAGGTTTGGATTTAAATCAAACATTAGAAACGTTAAGCGGAGGGCAAAAGACCAAAGTTTTTCTTGCCGGAATTCAGATCAATCAGCCGGATATCATACTGTTGGATGAACCTACGAACCATCTGGATCTTGAAGGACGAAACCTGCTTTACGATCATATTGAAAAAACAAATGCAACCGTTGTGATTGTAAGCCACGACAGAGCTTTGCTGAATTTGGCAGATACTATTTTTGAACTCAGCACTCAGGGGATTTCAACCTATGGGGGGAACTATGATTTTTATACCGAACAGAAAGAAATTGAAAAAGAAGCTTTGCATAATGACATCCATTCCAAAGAACGCGCTCTGAAAAAGGCAAAGGAAAAAGAGCGTGAGACCCTTGAAAGAAAACAAAAACTGGATGCACGCGGTAAAAATAAGCAGGAAAAATCAGGCGTAGCAAGGATTATGATGAATACTCTGCGCAATAATGCTGAAAAGAACACTTCAAAACTGAAAAATATTCATGCCGAAAAAATCGAGGGTATTTCAGGTGATCTCCGTGAACTTCGTTCCTCTGTAAGAAATGCTGACCAAATGAAGGTTAATTTTAGTGACTCTGGTCTTCATACCGGGAAAATCCTTATTAATGCAGAAGAAATTAATTATCAGTATGATGAAAAGTTATTATGGAAGAACAATCTTAATCTTGAAATCAGAAGTGGTGAAAGAATTTCAATCAAAGGATCAAACGGTTCCGGTAAAACTACTTTGATCCGATTGCTGCTGGGAAATATACAACCGCATACCGGAACGATAACGAAGGCAGATTGTACGACCATTTACATTGATCAGGAATATTCACTGATCAACAGATCTCTGACCGGCTATGAATTTGCCCAAACGTTTAATGATGAAGCGCTGCCGGAATCTGAAGTAAAGACATTATTAGCCCGATTTTTATTCGGAAAAGAAACCTGGGATAAAAAATGTGAAGTATTGAGCGGTGGTGAACGCCTTCGGCTCCTTCTATGCGGACTTTCCATCAGTAATAAAGCTCCGGATATGATCATTCTTGATGAACCGACGAATAATTTAGATCTGCAAAATGTGGAAATTTTAACAGATTCCATTAAAGAGTATCAGGGTACCCTGCTCATGATCTCTCATGACAAGACCTTTTTGCATGAGATTGGTGTGGAAAGGGAAGTAATACTTTAATTCTATCTAATCTTTGTAACTCAAGCCTTATAGATTTGAAAATCTATAAGGTTTATTATTTTAACCTAATAGCCAAAGTGATGGTCATAATTTTTTACTGATCCATTGATAGATCTCATTCAAAACCTCTTCTCTGATCTCTTCATTCAGTATTTCATGACGCATGTCGGGATATAATTTCACACTCACTTCCTCAAATCGATCATCTTTTAAATGAGTGACCGTTTCAATGACTCCTTTTCCGAAATTTCCTATCGGATCATTTTGTCCGCTTATCAGCAGAAGAGGTAAAGATTTAGGAATTGTGTCTGCCCAGTTTCTGGCCGTTGCCTTTTTATATATATTGAATAAAGCATAGAATGCATTGTTGGTAAAGGGAACTCCACAAAGTGGATCTTCAGAGAAAGCGTTTCTGTTGGCAGGATTTAGGCTCAGCCAGCTGGTATCACTGAAATCGGTATCCTTTTTAAAATGGCTGTTATTAACTGTATTAAAAAGAGCATTGAAAAAAGTTTTAGAATGCGGTGCGATTGTATTGGTTAGTGAAAAATAAGCATTTAATAAACTAAGTCCCGTCAGCGATCCTCCGGTTCCAGTGATAACCGCTCCTGCAAATTGATTTCCAATTTTTTGCAGAACGCAACGCGTAATAAAAGATCCCATCGAATGGCCAAGGATAAAATGAGGAACATCGGGATGCTTTTCTATAAGGTGACTGCTCATCATGATGGCATCATTAATCAGCCTTTCATCCGGTTTGTTCTTCTGGAAAAATCCGATATCTTTTTTCTCTTTGACGGATTTTCCATGCCCCAGATGATCATAAGTGAGTACAGCCAATCCATGACCTGCAAAATAATCTGCTATTGCTGCATATCTGCCGCTATGCTCCTGCATCCCATGAACAATCAACAGAGTAGCTTTTACCGGGGCAGTATCAGGTGTAAATGTCGTGTAAAAAAGCTTGGGCTGATCATCAGGATTTTTTGAAAGGTAGCCGGATTTTTGTGAGATGGTCATAAAGATTAATGATGTTTAATGAGTATAGAGAACAATCAAATATACAGAATAAATGGGAAAAAAGAGGGATGTCTACAGATCGATAAGTGTTATTTTCAGTAAATAAAAGGTCAAAATAAAAATATTTTTTCCAATCCCAACCCCATGATTTTCACCCCACATAAAAATAAATTTCCCCTATAATTTGCCCACCCTATTTTTTCAGAGTAATTTTGCATGAATCTAAAAATAAAAGTAAAATATGTCAACTTACGTAGTTGTAGGTCTTCAATACGGAGATGAAGGTAAAGGAAAAATAACAGATGTTTTATCAGCTAAATCGGATTACGTAGTACGTTTCCAGGGTGGTGATAACGCTGGCCACACAGTATATGTGGGTGAAGAAAAATTTGTTCTGCATCTTCTTCCTTCAGGAGTTCTGCAGTGTAAAGGGAAGTGTATCATTGCGAATGGAGTAGTGGTAAATCCTAAATCTTTCATCAAGGAAGTCAACCAGATTGAAAGCAAAGGATTAAGAACGGACCACATTTTTATCAGCAGAAGAGCGCATGTTATCATGCCTTACCACATTCTTTTGGATACTTACCGTGAAGAAGAGCACGGAGGAACTCAGATCGGAACGACTAAAAAAGGAATCGGACCTTGCTATGAAGATAAGATCGCAAGAATCGGTATCAGAATGGTAGACCTTTTAAATCCTGAAATTTTAAGAGATAAAATTGAGAAAAACCTTAAGGTTAAAAACTCTCTTTTTGAAAAATACTACGGAAAACCAACATTGGACGTAGAAGAAATTTATAACGAATTTTTAGCTATCGGAAAGCAGCTTCAGGACAGAATTGTAGATACGGAAGTTGAATTGAACGAAGCCATCAGAGACGGTAAAAACGTTTTATTCGAAGGAGCTCAGGCATTGATGCTTGATATCGATTTCGGAACTTATCCGTACGTTACATCATCTTCCCCTTCTACAGGAGGAGTGTGTACCGGAGCAGGAGTGCCTCCAACATCCCTTCAAAACCTGATCGGTGTTGCAAAAGCATACTGTACAAGAGTAGGAAACGGACCTTTCCCATCTGAATTGGATAATGAATTAGGAGAAAGCATCAGACAGATTGGTGGTGAATTCGGAGCAACGACAGGAAGACCGAGAAGAACAGGTTGGCTAGACCTTGTTTCTTTAAAACATGCTTGTATGATCAACGGAATCAATAACCTGGTAATTACGAAATTAGATGTTCTTACAGGTATTGAAAACCTTAAAATCGTTACCCATTACAAAACTGAAGATGGAAAAATCATCGATTATTTCACTTCATCAACAGAAAAACTATACAACTACGAACCTATTTATCAGGATCTTCCAGGTTGGACTGAAGATCTTACTCAGGTGAGAAGCTATGATGAACTTCCGGATACAGCTCAGAAATATATAGAGTTTATTGAGCAATATTTAGGAATCAATGTATACTTAGTTTCTGTAGGCCCTGAAAGAAGCCAGAATATTATCAGAAAAGAATTATTCTAAGCATTTTAGAATTAATAATACAGAAGAGACTGTCCAAAAGGGCGGTCTCTTTTTTGTGATTAATAATTTTCATCTTAAAGAACTCGGGGCTTTATGTGTTGCATGGTGATTTTTTAAATGAAAAAAAATATTCTTCATAAACAGCTGTATAAGTGATTTATGGACAGTATTTTACTTTTTCGAGAATGGTATTTTTGATAGATTATTATGGTTTTATTTAAAATAATGAGATTTTAACAATTTTTTGGCAGAAATTTTGATATCACCTTAAAGCTTATTGATGATAACAGGTCAAAGCAATAATTACCGTTTTAACAGTTTAAATATTTTATAGTGATGAAGTACCTACAAAACAATCAGGAATTTCGATTTAATGAAGTTCTTTTCGAACACCGTAATAAAGCGTATGGAGCCTACGCATTAAGAAACGAATCAGACAGAATATTAACCAAGTCTCTTTTTGTAGGGGTAGGTTTATTGGCTGCTATTTCAATAACACCTTTAATTATCTCTGCGTTTAGAAGCGATGCACCCGTGGAAATACCTACAGATGTTCCACCGACAGTTTTTATATTAAAAAAGGTTGAGAGAACAGATACTCCTCCAGTAAAAGTGGATGTTGTAAAACCGGTCTCTCCTCCTAATACGAAACAATATAACAGTTCTGTTGTAACTCCTAAAAGAGATGCAGTAGAACCTGCAAAACAAGATAAACCTGATGACGCTGTTCCTGGGTTGATAAATAACCTAAAAGGAGAACCAGTAACACCTCATAGCTCTACTCCTGCGCCACCTACTATTGGAACAGGGCATCCTGGTCCTTATGTGGCACCACCGGTGATCAAAGATGCAGGGAACACTATTGCAAGCCCGGGAGAATTGAGTCAGGAAGCCAGCTACGGCGGCGGAATTGATTCATTCAGAAAAAAAGTAATGGATAATTTTGACGGTTCCGGTTTTGAAGGAAGCGGCGATACCATGAAAACCGTTATTACCTTTGTAGTAGAAAAAGACGGAACAATTTCCGGAATCAAGGCTAATGGTAGCGATGCTTCGTTTAATAATGAAGCGATCAGAACGATCAAATCGATCAGAGGAGCTTGGAAGCCTGCAAAAAATAAACAGGGAGAACCGGTAAGAAGTTATTTCAAATTTCCGGTTTCCATGAGATTTGAATAATCAGTAACAAAACAAATTAAGATAGTTATCCACAAAGAATGATTTTTTGTGGATAATTTTTTTTATTGTTAAAATGCTTATTAACAATATTTTAACTCAATTTTGGTTTTCACCGTTCATCCAGAGCAAAGAAAAAAGTGTATTTTTGAAGCTTAAAGTTCTAATAATGGCAAAAATCATAGGTATCGCTAATCAAAAAGGAGGAGTTGGAAAAACAACAACAGCTGTAAATTTAGCTGCGGCATTAGGGGTATTAGAGAAAAAAATACTGATTATTGATGCTGATCCTCAGGCGAATGCAACTTCCGGTCTTGGAGTTGAAGATGTTCAGTATTCTACATATAATCTGCTTGAACACAGTGTGGAAACCAGAACATGTATTAAAAGAACAACTACTCCCAATTTGGATATTGTTCCTTCTCATATTGATTTGGTAGCAGCAGAAATTGAATTGGTGGATAAAGAAGACCGTGAGTACATGCTGAAAAAAGCATTGGCCAGCGTAAGAGACGACTATGACTATATCATCATCGACTGTGCACCGAGTTTAGGTCTTATTACGGTAAATGCCCTTACTGCGGCAGATTCTGTGATTATCCCGATCCAGTGTGAGTACTTTGCATTGGAAGGATTAGGAAAACTTTTGAATACCATTAAAAATGTTCAGAAGATCCATAATAAAGACTTAGATATTGAAGGACTTCTTTTGACCATGTACGACAGCAGATTGAGATTGTCTAATCAGGTAGTAGAAGAAGTGAATGCACACTTCCCGGAAATGGTTTTTGAAACCATTATCAGCAGAAATGTACGATTAAGTGAAGCTCCAAGTTTCGGGGAAAGTATTCTGAACTATGATGCCGAAAGTAAAGGTGCTGTTCAGTATATCCAGTTGGCAGAAGAAGTGTTGCTAAGGAATGAAAATTTAGTAAAGAATTAAATTAATAATAAATGGACGGTAAGCGAGTCTTGCTATTTCAAATACTGATGATCGCTTATTAATTATCATTTATCAATTATATCTATGAAGGACAAAAAAAGAGTTATGGGGCGCGGTTTAGGCGCAATTTTAAGTGCTGAATCCAAAGCGAGTATCAATTCTGCTACCGATGAAGGGGCAGACAAATTTGTGGGGAATATTGTAGAAGTAGCACTTGAAGATATTTATCCCAATCCTACTCAGCCAAGGACTTATTTTGATGAAAAAGCATTAAACGAACTTGCACAGTCAATCAAAAACCTAGGAATGATCCAGCCGATTACCCTAAGGAAAGATGGCGAAAAGTTTGAAATCATATCAGGGGAAAGACGTTACAGAGCGAGTAAAATTGCTGGTTTAACGGCTATTCCTGCTTATATCCGTTTGGTGAACGATCAGGAGCTTCTTGAGATGGCTCTTGTTGAAAATATTCAAAGAGAAGATCTTGATGCGATTGAGATTGCATTGACGTATCAGAGGCTTTTGGATGAAATTGGGCTTACGCAGGAAAATCTTAGCCACAGAGTAGGGAAAGACAGAAGTACAATCACCAACTCCATCAGATTGTTAAGATTAAGCCCGGATATTCAAAATGCCATTAGAAGCGGAGAAATTTCTGCAGGGCATGGCAGAGCAATTATCAGTCTTGACAATGAGGAGCTGCAACAGATTTTATTTGACAGAATCATTAAAGAACATCTGAATGTACGTCAGACAGAGCAGGTTTCTATGGCTCTGAAAAATCCTAAATCACCGGCAGCCAAAAAAGAAAAAGTAGAGCTTTCAAACAATTATAAAAGAGTACAGAAGACGATCTCTGATATCCTTGATGTAAAAGTGGAGATCAAATCCTCTGGAAACGGTAAAAGAGGGAAGATTGTTCTGGACTTCAAAAATGAAGATGAGCTGGAATACATCCTGTCTCATATTAAACAATGAAAAAAATAGTTTTCATCCTTTTCTTGTGCATTTTTGCATCCGCATATTCACAAGTCAGTCCCAATGATACCATTCGGTTGATAAAATCTCCGAAAGACAGTGTGGCATTGGTAAAACCGGCGAAAACTAAGTCTACGGTAGTTGACGATCTGGAAAAAGCAAACGGCCCCACCAAAAAGACACTTAAGTTAAATCCTACAAAAGCGGGGTTGTATTCTGCCGTATTTCCCGGATTAGGACAGTTTTACAATAAAAAATACTGGAAAATTCCTATCGTTTGGGGAGCTGTAGGTGCAGGAGTGGGAATTGCTGCATGGAATGATAAGCAGTACAAAAAATACAGAGAATATTATGTAGCCAAATTGAACGGGACGCCCAATGAATTTGTTGACAGTCACCCCTGGTTAGATAAAGTAGCGTTGGGAAATGCACAGGACAGATCAAAAAGACAAAGGGATTATGCCATTGCAATTACAGGTCTGATCTATGTTCTGAATATTGTAGATGCGGTAGTAGATGCCCACCTGTATGAAAGCCGTCATGATCCGGATCTTACATTCAGTCCTACGGTAATCCAGGATCAATATGGTTTTGCACCGCCAAAAACAGGATTGAGTTTAAGTTACAAATTTTAATACACAGTCTGCAGTAAACCACAAGATATAAGCAGATAAAAAATAATACAATACCACATGAAAATAGCCTTAGTTGGATACGGTAAAATGGGTAAAATCATTGATGAGATTGCTCAAAAAAGAGGACATGAAGTCGTTGCCCGGCTGAAAGAAACCCCAACTGCTCAAAATCTGAATAATCCGGATGTTGTTATCGAATTTTCACTGCCTGAGGTAGCTTTTGATAACATAAAAACATGTCTGGAAAATAAAATCCCTGTCATCTGCGGAACAACCGGATGGCTGGAGAAAAAGGCTGAAATAGAAAAAATTGCTGTAGATAATGATACAGCATTTTTATATGGCTCGAATTTTAGTTTGGGAGTGAATTTATTTTTTGCTCTAAACGAAAAGTTAGCTGCTCTTATGAAAAACGTAGATGAATACTCTTGCCAGTTGGAAGAAATTCATCATGTTCACAAAAAAGATGCCCCAAGCGGAACCGCAATTTCCATTGCAGAAGGAATCATCGAAAATAACCCTAAATTTGAAGCATGGAAACTGGAAGAAACGCAGGGTAAAGAATTAGGTATTTTTGCGGTTCGTGAAGATGAAGTTCCCGGTACCCACAGTGTTTTCTACAAAAGTGAGGTCGATGAAATAGAAATAAAACATACTGCGTTCAACAGAGATGGATTTGCACTGGGAGCAGTTGTGGCAGCAGAATGGATCAAAGACAAAAAAGGAAACTTTGGAATGAAAGACGTTTTAGGTCTTTAAGTTTGTAACAAATCTATCAAATCATAAACTAATTAAAGAATTGCTCAACACAAATTCAATTAGAATAGGCACAGAAAATTTATGAATTATTTTTTAACTTACGCAGTATACGTTCTCATTTTATCCGTATTAATGGGAGCTTCAACTTGGAAGCTGTTCAAGAAAATGGGGTATAGTCCTTTATTGGCATTCGTACCTTTCTATAATTACTTCATTATTTTAAAGGAGACAAAACATCCTAAATGGTGGGCAATTTTATCATATATGCCGATCGTTGGGCCTATTATGATGTCGGTTTTCCATATTTATTTAATGAAAAAATTTGGAAAGCATTTATTTCAACACCAGCTACTGACGGTTATTCTTCCATTCATCTATATGGCAACCGTTAATTATTCAAAAGATGTAGAGTTGGAAGACGAAGCAGCCAACGAATTGTTCATGACAGACGAAGAGAAAAATGAAAAGAAAAAAGATTCTTTTATAGGTTCTATTACTTTTGCTGTTGTTTTCGCAACTATTATCCACGTTTTTGTAACGCAGCCTTTCGGGATTCCAACAGGATCCATGGAAAGAACGCTTCTAGTGGGTGATTTCCTTTTTGTGAATAAATGGAGCTACGGATACAGACTTCCCATGCGTCCCGTATCAATACCTTTCCTTCAGGGAACTATTTTTGATGCAGGCGAAAAAGGGAATCCTAAAGATGATCCAAAATCATATGTAGACGCAGTAAAATTGCCTTACGAAAGAATTTTACAATTCAACAAACCTCAAAAAAAGGATATTGTTGTTTTCAACTATCCTCAGGATTCTGTGCATACCGCAATCGACAGAAAAGACCCTTATGTAAAAAGATGTGTGGCTGTAGCAGGGGATACTTTTGAGATGAGAGGCGGAAGACTTTTCGTAAATGGAAAAGCAGAAACATTTTTAGGAGATCAGGAAGTTCAGCACAGATATATTGTGATAACGGCAAGTCAATTAGATATTCCTGGATTGTATAAAACATATGGTTTTCTTCCTGTTAGTGAGCAGCAAATGGATAAAGGTGGTTTTGTATATGGTTTTCAGGGTCTTACTGATAAAACGGCTGCTGATATAAAGCAACTTCCTCAGGTAGTGAGTATGAAAGAAGATATTCTTGAAAAAGGATATTCTGCGGTGGCTTACAGAGACGAGTTAAAGAAAAGTATTGATACCACTCAATCTATTTTCCCTATCAACAAACCTTGGAATCAGGATTGGTATGGTCCGCTTAAAATTCCTAAAAAAGGTGATGTAGTAGCGATTAACCAAGAAACATTGCCTGAATACCAGTGGATCATTTCTGAATATGAACATAATAATTTAGAAAAGAAAAACGGAAAAATTTTCATTAACGGAAAAGAAACCAATCAATATACTATCCAACAGGATTATTATATGATGATTGGAGACAACAGAGATGCTTCTTTAGACGCAAGATTCTTTGGTTTCGTTCCGGAAGAAAATATCGTTGGTAAGCCAATGTTCACTTGGATGAGTATTGAAGGAGCATTTAAGGATTCCGGTTCTTCTTATCAAGCTGATGGCTGGAGGATCCGTTGGGACAGAATGTTTAAAGCAACCAATACCGGAGAAGCTAACAAAACCTCTTATTGGTGGGTAGCAGCCATGATTCTTATTCTATTCTTCGGATGGGAATATTTTATGAAACTATTTGGAAAGAATAAGACAGAAGAATAGTGTTTAAAAACAAGATATTTAATAAGGTACTTCTTACGGGAAGCTTTATTGTAACTCTTTTAATTATTGCAAAACTCTCAGGGGTTTTGCAATATGCTTTTGTACCCCAGGCTGGAAACGAACCTACGATTAAAAGAAGATCACTGGTATTCATGAGCAATATTCTACCTTATGACAAATATAAGATGCTAGTTTATAATCAAAACAATACACGTTATGAAAAAGGGACTTATGTACAAAGGCTTGTAGGGATTGAAAATGATAAAATTCATATCAAGAATGGTGTTCTTTACGTTAATGATACTTTGATTGACAGTAGATTTAATTTAAAGCATAATTATAAAATAGATAGAGCTTTTTCAAATCATCTTATGTTAAATAAAGGAGTAAGTGAAAATGAAATTTTTCCTATTGGAGAAGAATATTTCATAGCTCAATTAAGTAAAAGTGATCTTAATGATGATTTTTTTTATGAAAGATTCATAAATACAACCCAGGATACGGCTATTTTTAATATTTATCATAAAGAATGGACTGCTGATAATTTTGGTCCTCTCATTATACCAAAAAATAAGTTGTTTTTTCTGGGGGATAATCGTAATGGAAGCTTGGATTCACGATATTTAGGCTTCGTAGATAAAAAAGATCTAGTTGGTAGGGTTTTTTATCCTAAAAATTAAATTATAATGCAAAATATATTATTACCGGTATTTTATTTACCACCAATTTCTTGGTTTTCAGTGTTTTTAGATCCTGTAAACGATGTTGTATTTGAGCAATTCGAAAGCTTCCCGAAACAAACCTACAGAAGCAGAACGAATATTTATGGTGCCAACGGCAAACTTTCGCTGATCATCCCAATTACACATAATGGTAAAAGGGAATTTAAAGACATTGAGATCTCCTACAGTGAAGACTGGAGAAGCATTCACTGGAAATCCATAAAGACTGCTTACCAAAGTTCTCCTTACTTCGAATACTATGAAGATAAATTAAAGAAGATCTTTGAATTGAAAGAAAAATATTTGTTGGATTTCAATATTAAAGCCTTGGAAATTATCAAACAGATCTTAAAGGCAGAAAAGGCACAGTCTTTGAATGAAGAATATATCAAAAATCCTGATGCTGTTAATTTTAGAGAAAAATTTTCCGCAAAACTTCCTTCAGAATTTGAAATGGAAGAATATTATCAGACGTTCACTGATAAATTAGGATTTTTAGCTGACCTTTCGATTGTAGACCTTATTTGTAACAAAGGGCCTGAATCGATGACTTATATAAAAAATATTAAATATTCATAGTAACATAAAATCGCTATTCATGAAATTCTCTGAAATTTCACCAATGAAATGGCGTTTGTGTATGACCTTAAAAAATAAATATCAACATATGAAAAAGGTATTATTAGCTGCTGTTTTTTTAGCAGGTTTTAGTTTCTCTTATGCTCAGGAAGCACAGGCGAAAACCACTGATCCGAATGAAGATAAAGATCTGATGACTTGGTATCATAAAGATTTTTCTACAACAAAAGTATATGGTGTAAATACAGAAAATGCGTATAAATATTTAGAATCCAAAGGATTAAAACCAACTACCGTTGTAGTAGGGGTTTTAGACAGCGGAGTGCAGGTAGACCACCCGGGATTGGTGAAAAACGTTTGGACTAATCCAAATGAAGTTCCCAATAACGGTAAAGATGATGATGGAAACGGCTATATCGATGATGTACACGGATGGAATTTTATCGGTGGTAAAAATGGAGATGTAGATATCGACAACATGGAAGTAACAAGGGTTGTTGCCAAATACAAACCTGTTTTTGAAGGCGACGATTCTGCAAAAAACAAGGCGAATCAGGCTAAAATGCCTGAAGAATTTGCCCTGTACATGAAATCTAAAGATCTTTTCGGTAAAAAAAGTATAGAAGCAAAACAAAGCCTTCAAACTTATACCATGATCACTGACCTGATTCCTAATATGGTAAAATTATTAGGAGGAAAATCAGTGACACCTGAAACCGTTGCGGGAATTAAAGCCCCAACAGAACAGAAAGATGCTGTTGCATTAAGTATTTTGACTCAGGTTTCTCAAAGCCCTGAATTCAAAGGAAAGTCTCCTGCAGAATTTGAAAAGCTGATGAAAGAGCAGATGAAAGAAGCGGTTGACCACTTTGCGCCTATGGCTAAGCAGTATGATGTGAATTATGATACCAGAAAAGAAATCGTAGGCGATAACTATGATGACTATTCTGAAAAGAATTATGGAAATAACCATTACGAAGGACCGGATGCAGAACACGGAACACACGTTGCCGGAATCATCGCAGGACTTCCGCAAGGAAAAGAAGTTCAGCATGGAGTAGCTTCAAAAGTGGCTAAAATCATGTCTGTAAGAACCGTTCCAAATGGTGATGAAAGAGATAAAGACGTAGCCAACGCGATCCGATATGCAGTGGATAACGGTGCCAAAGTATTGAACATGAGTTTTGGTAAGCCTGTATCTCCTGGTAAAAATGTAGTTTGGGATGCTTTCAAATATGCAGAAGATAAAAATGTATTGTTAGTAAAAGCAGCCGGTAACGAAAATGAAGATGTAGCGGAACATTTGGCATATCCTACCAACTTTAAAAACATTACAGATGATAAACCGTTTGTGAATAACGTATTGGTAGTAGGAGCGAGCACGAACAGAAATAATGAATTGAGAGCAAGTTTCTCCAACTTTAATAAGAAAATGGTCAATGTTTTCGCTCCGGGAGAAGAGATTTATTCTACTGTTCCTAAAAACGAATACAGATACCTGCAGGGTACTTCAATGGCTTCACCTGTAGTAGCGGGTGCTGCTGCGGTTTTACTGGCATACATGCCTAATCTGAAGCCTTACCAGGTAATTGAAGCATTGGTGAAATCAAGCAACCCGAATACAGAGAACCAATTTGGTGATTTCTCTCAGGCCGGAGGAGTAATCGATGTAAAGAAAGCTGCTGAATACGCTTACACCAATTTTTATAACGGTAAATCTTCAGGAAATACAAAGCCTGCGAAATCCGTAAAAAAGGCTGTTAAAAAATAATATATCTCCCTGTATTTAAGGAATAACCACAAAAAGTCCGGATTTTCCGGACTTTTTTTATTTTTATTTTTCAATTTTGGCACGGTTTTTTGTAACTTTATAACAACAAAATAATAAACAACAAAATGAAAAAGTTACTACTTGCTGGAATGTTGGGGTCAACACTTTTTGCAGTGTCTTGTTCCTCAGTTAAAAAAGCAGAAACATCTCAAAACCAAAAATCAGACTTTTTACAGCTAAAAGGAGATTGGGAAATTGTAAGTATCGACTACGATAAAGGGTATAAGATCAAACCTTTTGACGAAGGTGCTGATGCACAGTGTTTCGTAGGAAGCCACTGGAGATTAATTCCAAACAACTATACAGGAGCCTACACATTAAGCGGTGGAGGAGCTTGTCCGGCATTTACACAGCCTATCAAATTTGAAGTGAAAAACGGAAGCAGCTTTATGTTTAAAAAAATTGCAGACGGTACAAAAGCAAAACAGAATACAGTAGGATATTCTTTAAATATTATCAATCAGGCTAAAGATCAGTTTTCGCTTGAGCAAAATGTTCCATTTGAAGGAAACACAATAAGAGTTGTGTATAATTTCCAGAGAGCGGGAATGAAATAATTTATAAACATAAAAGATTAAAAAATGAAATTTAATAAATCATACGTAGGAGCTCTATTCTTGTCATCAGCATTATTACTGACAAGTTGTGAGGCAGTTCAAAACTCAAACCATCAACAGAGAGGTACAGCAGCAGGTGTTGCGTCCGGAGCTGTATTGGGAGGTATTTTAGGAAATAACGTCGGTAAAGGAGGAAATGGAGCATTAGGCGCTGTATTAGGAGGTATTATCGGTGGTGTTGCAGGTAACGTTATCGGTAACAAAATGGATAAGCAGGCTAAAGAAATTAAAGAAACTTTACCTGGTGCTGAAGTTGAAAGAGTAGGAGACGGGATTAAAGTTACCATGAGCGAAAGTATTGTGAACTTTGCTTTTGACTCTACCAACCTTACTTCTGTTGCACAAACTAACTTAGATAAACTGGCTCAGGTTCTTACCAATAACCCTGATACCAACATCAATATTTACGGGCATACAGATGCTAAAGGAACAGATGCTTATAACCTGAATCTTTCAGAGAGAAGAGCCAATGCTGTTAAAACCTATTTATCATCTAAAGGTATTGCTTCCAGCAGAATGTTTGCAAAAGGTGAAGGGAAATCACAGCCTGTAGCTACAAACGATACTGAAGAAGGAAGAGCTAAAAACAGAAGAGTAGAATTTGCGATTACAGCAAACGAAAAAATGATTAATGATGCTAAACAAGGGCAGTAATTAATTTAATATATAAATATTTTCAGAAAAGACCGCCTCGGCGGTTTTTTTTGTATTTTTAGGCTATAAATTTTGAATTGTTTATTTTTGCAAATGAAACAACATAAATGAAGAAATATCTTAAGCTGCTCCGAGTGGAGCAATGGGTCAAGAACCTATTTGTATTCGTCCCTCTGTTCTTTTCCGGAAATATCAAAAATCTGGATTTACTTACGAAAAGCATCTTTGCTTTTATTATTTTTTCCCTGGCTGCAAGTGTCGTTTATATCTTAAATGACTATAACGATATTGAAGCCGACAGGCAGCATCCTGAAAAAAGAAGAAGACCGCTGGCAAGCGGAGCCATATCAAAACCGAAAGCGATATCCATTCTTATCGGGCTTATTATCGTAGATATTGCGCTCTTTTTCTGGGCCCAGCTGTATTTTCATCAGGACTTATGGAAATTCGGGGCGATCATAAGCTTTTACTTTGTGATGAACCTTGCTTATACCTTCAAACTTAAACACGTTCCGATCATTGATATCTTTATCATTGCCACAGGATTTGTATTGAGAGTGTTATCCGGAGGTTACATCACTGGAATAAGCATCTCACAATGGGCAATTTTACTGACTTTTGTACTGGCGCTGGTACTAGCGATCGGGAAAAGAAGAGGTGAGCTTATTAATGCACAGGTTTCCGGAAAAACAAGAAAAGCGCTGGATGGATACAATGTTCAGTTTGCAGATATTACGCTCTCTATTTCCGTAACATTGGCTATTATATGTTACTTAATGTTTACCTTATCACCGGAAGTGCAGGCAAGATTTCATGAAAGGGTTTTCTATACCGTAATTTTCGTGGTGTTTGCTTTTTTAAGGTATCTTCAGCAGACGCTGGTATACAACAGAACAGAATCTCCTACAAAAATTGTCTATCGCGACAGATATATACAGGTTACTCTTTTATTATGGGTAGCCACATTCTTAATTCAAATTTACTTTAAAAAATGAAGCCGAATTTTACACAAAAAGTTACCAACTGGGGCAATTTCCCGGTAGTGGAAAAGGAGATGAGGTCTGAAGACAGCTTCAAAAAAATAAGAGAATTTGTACTCGATCATAATGAAGTTATCGCTAGAGGAAATGGAAGATGCTATGGAGATGCTTCTCTGGGAGAACATATATTTTCTACTAAAAAACTCAATAAATTTATCAGTTTTGATCGCCTGAACGGAGTTATAGAATGTGAATCGGGCGTACTACTTTCGGATGTGCTTGAAATTGCTGTTCCGCAGGGATATTTCTTATATGTAACACCTGGAACAAAATTTGTCTCTGTAGGCGGTGCGATTGCATCAGATGTTCATGGTAAAAACCACCATGCAGAAGGCTGCTTTTCAGAATATGTCATCGAGTTTAAATTGATGACGGAAAGAGGAGAAATTATCACCTGTTCCCGGGAAGAGAATTCAGCACAGTTTTGGGCTACTATCGGAGGAATGGGACTTACAGGAATTATTCTTACCGCAAAGTTTAAACTTAAAAATATAGAATCTGCTTATATCCGTCAGGAAAGTATTAAAGCAGAAAATCTGGATGAAATTTTCAGACTTTTTGAGGAAAGTGAAAGCTGGACATACACGGTTGCGTGGATCGACTGCCTTCAGAAAGGAAAAAATATAGGAAGAAGTATTTTAATGAGAGGAGAGCATGCTTTTTACCATGAACTTCCTCAGAACATGACTGAAAATCCATTAAGACTGAAGAAAAAATTGCAGCCTACTGTTCCTTTTTATTTTCCAAATTTTGTCCTGAATTCCCTTACAGTGAAGTTATTCAACTTGTTGTATTATAAAAAACAGTCTAAGAAGGAGGTGAAGAATTTCATCGATTATGAAACTTTCTTTTATCCTTTGGATGCTATCTCCGACTGGAATAAAATTTACGGAAAATCCGGTTTTATACAATATCAGATGGTTATTCCAAAAGAAGCGGGAAAAGAAGGAATGAAAAAAATCCTTGAGACCATTGCCAACAGCGGAAATGGTTCATTTTTAGCCGTTTTAAAGCTTTTCGGGAAAAATAATCCGGAGGCTTACAATTCATTTCCGGTAGAAGGATACACGCTGGCTCTTGATTTTAAAGTCAATTCAAAATTGAAAAAACTGGTTGAGAAACTGGATGATATTGTCCTGCAGTTTGGCGGAAGGATCTATCTTACCAAAGACAGCATGAGCAAATCATCTTTAACCAATTACCTGAAAAATATTCAAAATTCTAAGTTTGTGTCTTTACAGCACAAAAGAATCATAAACAACAATTCATAATGATAGTTCTGGGAAGTACATCTGAAGTAGCACAGGCTTTTGTAGAAAAAATGCTGGAAGAAGGCGAGAAATTTGAAAAAATTTATCTTTTTACCTCAAATAAAGAAACCACTGAAAGGTTTGCAAGACATATTGATGTAAAGTTTTTGCAGCAGTCCAGAGTCATTGAACTGGACCTGCTGAAAGAAATTGATTACACACAATTTGAAAATGTCAATTCAAATGTCTTATTTTGTGCTACCGGATATTTGGGAGAAGGTACCGAGGAAAGTTTATATGATAATAAAAATACAGAGCGTATTATTGCTGTCAATTACTCAAAGCTGGTGCCTGTCATGAACTATTTTGCTCATAAATTTGAAAGCAGAAGGTCCGGAACCATTATCGGATTATCATCCGTTGCAGGAGATAGAGGAAGACAGAGTAATTTTATTTACGGAAGTGCAAAAGCAGCATTTACAGCTTATCTGAGCGGTTTAAGAAATTATCTTTTTGAGAAAAAAGTACATGTTCTTACCGTAAAACCAGGATTTATGGCCACCAAAATGACCGAAGGACTTCCATTAAATCCGAAACTGACGGCAACCCCAAAACAGGCGGCAGCATGCATTTATAAAGCATTTAAAAAGCGGAAAAATGTGGCATATGTATTACCGATTTGGGGAATTATTATGATGATTATCAGGAATATTCCTGAATTTATATTCAAAAAATTAAAGCTTTAATTAAAATGAAAAAATTGTATTGTTTTGATTTTGACGGAACCTTAACCTACAAGGACACAATGTTCATGTACCTTAAATTCTATGATTCTACCAAATTCAGAATACAATTTTTAAGACATGTTCCACTTTTTATTTTACTGAAACTAAAACTGGCTGATACCGAAAAAGTGAAAAAGAGCTTTATCGGATCCATTCTAAAAGGTCAGACTGAAGAAAAAATTCAAACGAAGTCCAAACAGTTTTTTGAGCATCACTATCCAAAGATTGTGAGAGAAAATGCGCTGGACTTTATTAAAAATATCGATAGGAATAATACACAAAGCTTATTGGTGACCGCATCATTAGACATCTGGGTAAAGCCTTTTGCCGAAGAACTTAAAATGGAGCTTGTTTCTACGCGTGCAGAGTTTAAAAACGGGGTTTTTACAGGAAATTTCATTGGTAAAAACTGCAACGGAAACGAAAAATTAGAGCGGATAAAAAAAGAAATAAGCAATTCAAAATACGATAAAATAATCGCTTTTGGGGATACTTCCGGCGACAGGCAAATGCTGAAATGGGCAAATGAAGGTCATTATCAATTTTTTCACTAATTTTGGGTGGTAAAAATGTATAAATGAAAGGACTGCTTATCTTCTGTTCTGCAATTGTAATGAGTTGCACCAGTACTACAGCGCAAAAATCATCAGACATGCAAAAACACGGAGAACTTTTGGTTTCTGAGTCGCAAGGCGGCATGGATAAGACAGGATTTAAGATCATTAAAAACGAACAGGAATTCCGCACCGCGATCAAAGGAAACAACTTTACCATTGTAGAAGCGGGAAAAGAACCTGATGTACACTACCCGGAGTTTCCAAAAGACAAAAAAGTGATTTTGTATCATTTGGGAAGTTTCAGATCGGGTGATCATAGAATCACTCAGATCAAAAGTATTTCCGTACTCAATAACGTGTTGTATGTAGAAGTTCCTTTTCATGAGTCAGGAGGTATGGAAATTCAGATGATGTCCAGCCCATGGTTTATGTTTGCGGTTCCTGCAGACTATCAGTTCACCTCAGTAGAATTAAAATATTCAAAATAAAAATGGATAAAATATATTTAGATAACGCCGCAACAACTCCCATTTCAGAAGAAGTTATTGATGCAATGGTTGCGACCATGAAGATGAATTTTGGGAATCCTTCTTCAACGCACAGTTTTGGACAGGAAGCGAAGATTCTTATTGAAAATGTAAGAAGACAGGTTGCAGATTATCTTCACGTAAGTCCCGCCGAGATTATCTTCACGTCTTGCGGAACAGAATCTAATAACATGATTATTAAATCAAGTGTTGAGCATCTTGGAGTGGAAAGAATCATCAGCTCTCCTTTGGAACATAAATGTGTTTCCGAAAGTATTCTGGATATGAAGAGCAGAAAAGGAGTGGAGGTGAGCTATATCCGTCCCAATGAAAAAGGAGACATTGATCTTGATACTTTAGAAACCTTACTGAAAGCTTCTGATAAGAAAACATTGGTAAGCCTGATGCATGCCAACAATGAGATTGGAAATATTACAGATATTAAAAAGATATCTGCATTGTGCAAAGCCAATAATGCGTTGTTCCATTCGGATACGGTACAGACAATGGTTCATATGAATTTAGATTTTTCTGATATTCTTGTGGATTTTGCCTCTTGCAGCGGACACAAATTTCACGGTCCGAAAGGAGTGGGGTTTGCGTTCATCAGAAAATCAAGCGGTTTAAAAGGAATTATCACCGGAGGTCCTCAGGAAAGAAGTTTAAGAGCTGGAACAGAAAATGTTGCCGGTATCGTTGGACTTGGTAAGGCACTGGAAATTTCTCTGAAAAATATGGAAGCGTATACCAACCATATGCAGGCCATTAAAGAATATGCTATAGAACAGTTATCAGCATCAATTCCCGGAATTAAGTTCAATGGAAGAAGTGCGGAAAAAGAGAATAGTCTTTATACGGTTTTAAGTGCTTTACTGCCTTATAAGAACCCTTTAATCGGACTTCAGCTGGATATGAAAGGGATTGCGATCTCTCAGGGGAGTGCATGCTCTTCCGGGGCTTCTAAACCTTCGATGGTCATGATGATGGTGTTATCAGAAGATGAAATGGATGAATGTACACCATTGCGTATCTCATTCAGCCATATGACAACCAAAGCTGATATTGATGCGCTGGCCAGTGCCCTGAAAGAAATTTCAAGCGATTTTACTATAGAAAAAACAAATGTTGAGCATAGATAGTCTTATTACTTAAAAATTGTAATTTTGAATATCCAATTGGACATTAAATAGAAATATAATATTAATTTAAATAAAAGAAACAAAATGGCTTTAGAAATTACGGATAGCTCATTTCAGGAAACGGTTTTAAAATCTG
Source organism: Chryseobacterium soli (assembly GCF_000737705.1). Lineage (GTDB taxonomy): Bacteria > Bacteroidota > Bacteroidia > Flavobacteriales > Weeksellaceae > Chryseobacterium > Chryseobacterium soli. The sequence goes on from NZ_JPRH01000003.1 coordinate 341,666, forward strand.
ATAAACCAGTATTAGTAGACTTTTGGGCAGTATGGTGTGGACCTTGCAGAACGTTGGGACCAATCATCGAGGAAGTAGCAAATGATTTTGAAGGAAAAGCAGTCGTAGGAAAGGTAGATGTAGACAACAATCAGGAAATTTCTATGCAATATGGTATCAGAAATATCCCTACAGTTCTAATTTTTAAGAACGGTGAGGTGGTTGATAAATTAGTTGGTGTAACTCCAAAAGAGGTGATCGCTGAAAAATTAAGCGCACACTTGTAAAAAAATAAGTTTGATAATGAACGCCTTCCGCTTTTGGAAGGCTTTTTTTTGGTAAATAATTTGCAGGTAACGAAAAAAGGTGTAATTTTGCAATCACAAAAAAGAAACAAGTTCTTTAAACAAACAGAAAATGATCCGGTAGTTCAGCTGGTTAGAATGCCGCCCTGTCACGGCGGAGGTCGCGGGTTCGAGTCCCGTCCGGATCGCAAAAGTTTTTTTCAATTTACTTTTAAAACAAAATTGATCCGGTAGTTCAGCTGGTTAGAATGCCGCCCTGTCACGGCGGAGGTCGCGGGTTCGAGTCCCGTCCGGATCGCAGAAGTTTTCTCAATTTACTTTAAAAAAATTGATCCGGTAGTTCAGCTGGTTAGAATGCCGCCCTGTCACGGCGGAGGTCGCGGGTTCGAGTCCCGTCCGGATCGCAACTGATCCATCAGAGTAGTACAAAATGCTTTAAAACATATGTTTTAAAGCATTTTTTGTTTTATATCGGCTCAAGAGCATTAAAGATCACAATCTGAATATAATAAAGAAACTAAAGCTAATTCTCTAGCAAAGACTTCTATTTACTTACGAATTACCAGAGACATTAAAATTATCCGACATCAATACAAAAGGTAGAGTACAGCCCCTATAATGGAATTTAGCGGGATAATGGAATAATTCTCCGGAAAAGGCAGAACGTTTAAGCCCGAGACGTTATGAACCTTCCTAAAACAGCCAAAGAGTTTTTGAAATGAGCAGGGTATTTTCGATATGATATGCAAACAATAAGTTCAAGCTTATCATAAGGCTGGATTAAGGTCTTCAATATCAATCTGTACAAATAAATCTTAGAGAATCATTGGTCAAGTTGACCAATTTTTCAGATTATCATTGAGATATATATTGATGGTTTAAATTGTTGATATTCAGTGTTTTGAGTATTTATTTTTTTTTAAAAATGAAACCTCAGTTTTATAAATTTGGTGAACAATATATTTTATACGCAAGGGGATTTCAATAGATTTAGATAGGATAAATAAATATCTCATTCTAAAAAATCCAACTTATGAAAAAAAACATTTTACTTTTTCTCTTATTTTGTGCCATGCTTGTCACTGCACAAAGTCCATTATCTAAATTTACGGCTACCGCTACAGGAGCCAATACCGTAAGTTTTTCGAGTACAAGTGATGGGAATCCCACCTCATTTTCATGGGAATTTGCAGGAGGAAATCCTGCAACCTCTACAAGTTCTACTCCCAGTATCTCCTATGCGGCGGCAGGAACTTATACTGCAAAACTTACGGTAAGCAATGCTTCGGGAAGTTCTGTTTCAACAAGAACAGTCAAAGTGACTACGGGAAACATTATTGATTTATGCACTGGCAGAAATAATGATGGTTCTCTGATGGCGGATCCTGATCCTGATCCTGATTGGTCATATGCTGATATCAATGGAGTGGTAAGTACACCTGTTATACGTTATACATTTACAGGATGGTCTTCCGCATCTACAGGTGATGTAGCGGGTATTTCAAGATGGATAACAGGAAATAATGCCATCACAGGTTACCATGAGTATAAGAGTAAAGAAATTGAAATTCCTACAGGAGTTACTACAGCAGTTTTAAATTTAAGATCTTTATCTTTTGTAAGGAATTGGACCTATCTGGTAAAAAAGAATACTGACGGAACTGAAACGGAGACACAAATTACCCTGACAACATACATGAGTGATGGTGCAAAGGGATGGCTTAACTCCAGAAGCCCTGAGGTGATCAATTATCCTTTATCTCCAGGAAAATACTATATAAAGGTAAAATTATATACCAATAATGGTTCGCAAAGACAAGCAATAGATGTGAATGCTAATGTAAATTTTGGTTACGGCTTTACATTTTCTCCACTTGCTGAATTCTCTGCTGCCCCAACTTCTACTACTGTTGGCAGTAATGTACAATTTACAAACCTTTCACAAGGAACACCTTCATCAGTATTATGGAATTTTGAAGACGGTACCAATGTACTCACCTCTACGCTAAATAATCCGGCTATAGCTTTTTCTACCGTGGGTAGTCACCATGCGGAACTGAATGCAGACTATGGTAATAGTTTAGTTTCTTCATTAAAAATCAATAATTATATACAAACCATCCAAATGGATGCTCCAACAGCTGTTGCTACACAGCCTTCATGCAGTATTCCGAGCGGATCTATTACAGTTACCTCTCCAAATACGGGGGTGACTTATAGTTTTGATAATGGTAATAGTTTTCAATCTTTGAACACGATTTCCGGTTTAGCTTCAGGAACCTATCTGGTAAAAGTAAAAAGTATACAAGGTGCTGTTTCAGATGCAACAAGTGTTACTATCAACCAGGCTCCTGCTGTTCCAAATGCACCTGTATTTACGATTGTACAACCTGCATGCCCTGTCAATACAGGCAATATTACCATAACTTCTCCTGCTTCAGGAGTAGAGTATAGTTTTGATGGAGGAGTAACTTATCAGACTTCTAATGTGAAAACGGGTCTTGCAGCAGGAACTTATTCCATTATGGTAAAGAGTGCAAATGGCTGTACAGCTTCTGCGTCAGCGGTTATAAATTCAGTAGACTGCAGGGATTGGACTTTAGCTCCTAACTCTTATATTTTTACAGGAAAAGACCAAAATAATAATGAGGTAGACGGTATTTATATTCCCGTAAAAAAGGCGTACACGATGTGGAATAGCACAACTAATCTTATTGCTGGAAATCCTATTCCGAGTGGAACTGTAACAGCGGATGTACTTTGGGAAGATGTTCATGGTTTAATAAAAACTGGGGAGAATTATGCTTTAGACATAATAGGAACAGGAACAGATGCCAGAATAAAAGTACCTGTTAATAAAGCTAAAAAAGGAAATGCGGTTGTTACCTATAAAATAAATGGAGAAACGTATTGGTCCTGGCATATCTGGGTGACGGACGACCCCACTAACGGATCAACTTATAAGAGTTATACAGCTGTGCAGAGACAATTAAAAAATGGGACTCTGGAAGATATTCCTAATTCAGATTGGGGATGGATGGACAGAAATCTAGGTGCCATTGGTAATTCTATGACAGGAACAAACTTGAATAAGAATGGAGGTCTTCTGTATCAATGGGGAAGAAAAGATCCATTTCCTGCATTAGTGGCCAAAGGAGATGATTTTTATGAAGTTACAGGCTCTATTGGAAAAAGAGTAAGACACTTTGATGCTCATGAAACCAATCAATGGGTAGGTACTTCACTTGATGAGTTGGAAAGGCGTGTAAAACTGCAGGATGCCAGCGTAAAAAACAATATTCAGCTCTCTATAAGAAATCCGTTGAGTTTGATTTATATCCAAAATAATAATGATAGTAATCAGGCGTTTTATAACAATAATCTAAACCTTCCATATAATTGGTTTGGAACTTCTTCATCACTTACAGCAGAAAGGTTGGGAGAACTGAATTTATGGTCGGATAATTCTCAAGGGCAGATTACCCCTTCAAATTATAATTTTAATTCTCAAAAAAGACCTTATAAGAATAAATCATCGTATGACCCATGTCCTAATGGATGGAGAATACCGTCTATGTTGGTGGCTAACCTTGGAAATTATAGCTATGTAGATGATGTGAGAATTGATTATTCCCCGTTTGGAATCAATCCAAATGCAGGAACTACTTATAATACGATGCCAAAAACGATACTGCCGTCTAATACTAATATGCCGGCATATATGCAGAACTTCAGAATATATCCTCAAACAGGTTTTGATATGAGGAATATTTCAGGAAATAATTTAGGTATTTTTCCTGGTACAGGTAATTTATACGCTTATAATTCAGAATATACGGATGGACATGAAACTTATCTTTGGACCGCAACGATGTCCAGATGGTATGATGTTACCCCTTCAACAGTAGCAAGAAGTTTAAGATTATTACCTGATGCAGGGCAGTATATCAATAATTACCGTCCGGATGCTGTTAACTTCCCAAATGTATGGGGGAGATATGAATACTATCCATTATGGAAGAACCAGACTTCAGAAGGATTGGCATGCAGATGTATCAAAGATCCTTTGTTTGTAAAAAATGAATATGATTTTCCAATAACACCATCAGATTATTTTATTGAGGATGCTCCAAAATATAGTGAAGGATTATATAATCCGAATACTTATCAGATTGTGATGAGCAGTGGAGTACAGGAGCAGCAGATACCTGTAAGCAAAGCTTTTTCTGCTCAAAGTCAGCTACTGGGCAATCCTGATATTTTAAAAACTGAAAGCTTCAATAATTTAAAAGCGAATGTTTTATGGACGACTAATACCAATCTGATCCAAAGTGTTGCAATGAGTGGCAACGTAGCTTCGTTAGCAGATATTTCCGGTACAAATCTTATCGTAAAAATTAAGCCAAACGAATCTGGAAATGCAGTGGTGACCTTACATAACGGCAGTATTACGAACCCTGTATATTGGAGCTGGCATATTTGGGTGACGAAGTCGCCTATAGCTACTATTGACCCTTATGCTACCGAACAACCTATAGCAGCTGCTGTTAATTATGTGAACTATGTCAAAAAAGGAACTGTACTACAGACAGAGTTTATGGACCGTAACCTGGGAGCAGAAGAAGCTTTCCCGACAGTTGTTACTCCTTCTTCACCAGATACTGAAGAATTAAAGAAAATTAAATTATCAGGTGGAATGCAGTATCAGTGGGGAAGAAAAGATCCTATTCCTCCGTTTGTAAATCCTGATGGAACGGCATATGAGATCTATTTAGGAAACGTGAATGCAGACGGTACTATAAGTTATTCTGTTCTTAACAGCGGGATTTATAACAATGCGAGTGGAAATTATATCATCCCTTATAATACGTATACGAATACATCCAATGCTAACGTAGCAGCAACAGACAAGATCAGTACAAAAGTAAGTAAGGTGCTTTCTTACTCCGTTAAAAATCCTTTAGTATTTATGGTCCCGAGTAATTTTGCCCCGATCTTTAATAATAATAAAAACTACACTAACGGGTCAGACTGGTTATCTAACGAAACCAATATAGGTGCGGACCGATGGGGTAGAGGAGATAAAAAGTCACCGTTCGATCCATGTCCGGCTGGATGGAGAATCCCTGATGTAGCTTCTGTATCATCTAGTGCGCAATTCAGTAATTTCCCATGGGCCAAAAAAGATGTGAATGAAATGGAGGCTCAAAATATTAGTGTGTATGGAGGAGTTCGTGTTGGAAACGGGCTGGGCTACCAGTTTAATGATAGCTCTTATAAAATTGGAAACTATCCTTTTATCGGAATCAGAGGGTATAGAGATATCCTTAAAAATGCGAATGAAGGAGGAACTCCGGATTACACCAAACTCCAATCAGCATTGGCAGGTATCTGGACGGCTTCTTTAAATTCAAACTATTATGGGCGGGCTAATAATATGCTGATCAGCAAAGCTGATAATGTTTTAATTCCTCATAATGACTGGGCAGATCCCTATTTTGGAATGAATTGCCGTTGTGTAAAAGTAAGATATGAAGGTAATGAAGAACAGGGGGCTATCCAGGCTCTTCCTGTAACACAAAACACAGGAAAACAGGCTGTGAATACTTTTATGAAAAAAGAAATTGAACAAAAAGTAATTACAGATAAGCTGGTACTTTATCCTATACCAGTAAAAGATATCCTGTATATCGATGCCAGAGACGATAAAGAGTACTATTACCAGATTTATAATATGTCCGGACAGCTTGTGAAGACCGGTAAGTTCGAGAATAAGCAGACAAATGTTTCTTCTTTAATTTCCGGAGCTTACCTGATTAGAATTAATGATTCTGAAGCGGTTGTAAAAATGATTAAAGAATAGCCTAAAGGTAATTACAACTCAATTTACATTTTAAAAAATAACCTCTGCAAATTGCAGGGGTTATTTTATGAGATGTATGATGATAAAAGTTATTAGATTGAAGATACATTTACAGAGTAAATAACACTTGTATTTACATGCATTCAGCACATAAATTTATATTAGATTTGTACAAAACTAATTAAACACAAAACACAAATGATTTCAACAAAAAAGATAATAGTTATCTTCCTATTTTTATATATAAAGATATTTCCTCAAAACTCATTTTCTGAAAAAGAATCCGTAAAAATAGACAGCCTGATCAAAAAAAATCAATGGGACTTAGTGCATTTAAAACTTCTTAATGAAAATTTAAAATTTAAAAGAATATCAATGTATCCCTTACAATATCATTTATTGATTAAGCTGGACTCAGCTTCCGTACTTTATAAACAAGGAAAATATCTGGAAGCGAAAAATGCAGTATTGTTATCTTTAGATCAGGTAGAGATTAATAAAAGTAATTTAAGTGTATTACAATATGAGGGATTAAAACATATTGGGATAACAAGATTATTTTATATTGAAAAGAGATTAGGTAACATTTCACAGGGATTGAAATATCTAAATATATTCTCACAAGGGATGGGTGCAGTTTATAAGAAAAAGCAAATCATTTTTTATGCTGTTGCGCATGCAGAATTAGGGAATTATAAAAAAAGTGTTGAACTGCTCAATAGGCATTTAAAAGATATTCATTTAGATTCAAAAAATTTCTTATACAGAAGCTTTCTTAAAAATGAAGAAATTGCATCAACCTATAATACTATTGGAGACACGTTTATTAAATGGTATAAAGACACGGGTAATGAAAAACTATTAGATTCTGCCCATCATCATTATGAAAATGCCTACAGAATAATGAAAAGCCTTCCGGATTTTTGTGTATACTCAAAAGCATTATTTATGTGTCGACGGGCTAATATCGAATTATTGAAAAAGCAATACAAGAATTCATTACTACTCTATAATGCATGTGAAAAAGATTCAGTACTAATGGATAAAAATTTCTCCCGGGAAGCCGTTTGGATGGGAAAGGCTGAAATATATACTTTCCTTAAAAAAACTGATTCCGCTTTTTATTATATTAACAAAATCTTTAATGAAAAATTATCTCCTAAATGCACATATGAGAATAAATTAAAAAGTTACCATTTATTAAGTATAAACTACGAAAATAGTAATGATAATAAGAATGCATACAAATTTGCCAAACTAAGCCTCGCTGAAATAAATAAAAAAAATATTCAGGCTCATTCCGGAAATAATTTTCTTGGGGTCTATGAAAAGTCAGAGATTAAATATGCCTCTGAAGAAACGATAAAGAAGAACAGGAAAAATACATTTTTATTGATATTCTTCATAACACTCCTCTTTATCTCTGCTGTTTTTTATATAAGATATGATTATAATAAAAGCAAAAATGGAATTTTTGTAGAATTTCAGAAAAAAATAGAGGAAAAAAGTAATGTTCCTATTCAACCGACTGCCCTCGAAATGCATGAAAATTTAACAGTAGTTATTGAGGATAGGGTAGTTGATCGCATTCTTAAAAATCTGGACATGCTTGAATCAAAGAAAAAATTTTTATCAAACAATTTTAAACTTGCAGGTATTGCCAAACAGCTCGATACGAATACCGCTTATTTATCTAAAATAATCAATGAGCGTAAGGGAATGTCTTTTTCAGAATATGTAAATGATCTTCGGATAAATTATTTGTTGGTAGAATTACAACACAATCCAACCTTCCGTAAATATACGATTCAGGCAATATCTGAAGAAATTGGCTATAAAAGTACAACGACCTTTATTAAAGCATTTAAAGATAGAATCAACATGACACCATCAGAATATATTAAGAATTTAAATAATTAACAGACATTCGGAAAGAGAAGATATCTTAAGACTCACAAAGTCATTTTCGAAGCATATAATATTTGAAGCTATGCTATTTTTTAGTGATTATTCTAATTTTAATTTTAATATTGTAGTATAACATTTCTTGAAATTAATTTGATTAATAATCTATCGATCATGAAAAAATTATTGCTGATCTGTATTGTTATCATGTCCGTTTTTATTAAAGCGCAACCATTTACCTTACACTCGGTCGGGGAGCCAAAGGAATTCAGCCTGCAAATATATTATGGAAGGGTAGGAAGGGGAGCATTTGTACAATATAAAGGAGAGAAAGGGATCATTCCTTTACAAATAAAAAGCGTGACAACTGACAGCACTGGGCGGAGTGATGGACAACCCGATTTTACTTCTTATGTCTGGGATGAAATAGCAGATGGAAAAGTGAATGGAACGTACCGTCTGACGGAAGGACTTCGTCAGATTTCGGATGTGAGCTATGAACGAAAAAAAGACGGCAGAAAGTTTAAACTGGCCATGACCGAAAATAAAAAGGACACCTATGACGGCATCAATAAATATTTCCTGAATGGGGTGATGATTTCTTTCAATCATTTCTACAGCGATGATCTCAGCTTTAAATATGCAGACGGAACTTATTTTAAAACTGTTTTACCTTCAATTGATAACGCTGATGCAGCAAGACAAAGTATCATAGACGATTATAATTTTGACGGCTATGATGATGTTGCGTTTTCAATTCCCGATGCCGGAATGGGAGTGTACAGGACGTTTACCATATGGCTGTATAATCCTGTGAACAAACGGTTTGAAGAACTTAAAGAACCGGATTATTCCCAATCTCAATGTTCGTGTCTGTGTGATGTGTCAATAGATAAAAGTAAAAAACTGCTGAATACCGGATGCAGAGGTGGGGCAAGATGGTGGCAGGATACTTATCGTTTCGGTAAAAATGGAACACTGAAATGGATTCACTCAAAAGAAGAAACGGAGAAATAGTATCAAAAAGATTATTTCTCCATAAAAAAGCCCCCAAAAAGTCAGATACTTTCTGGGGGCCAATCATTTTGTTGATTTTTTAAATCTATTGTTTATTAATTTTTACTATCGTTTCAGAATTGTTAATTCTTATCAGATAAGTTCCAATCAATAAGGAAGAGATATCTGTCTGCTTATCTGTGAACTTACCTTCTTTCACAAGCTGGCCAGACATATTATAGATCTGATAGTAATACTCCTTGTCATCTTTTGCATCGATATGCAGGATATCTTTTACAGGATTAGGATATAAAACTAGTTTATCATCTTTTACTTTTTCTTCTATCACTGCTTTGCTAAAAGCTTGTTTGGCTTGCACCCCTGTATTTTGTGTTACAGGAATACCTGGCAATGGACCTCTTGGTGCACCATTATCTTCCTGTTTTACACATCTGCAGTTCATGGCTGCATAAGGGTCTGCATCTGTATATTTCACCAAAATCCTGTTGAATCTGTCAAAACTCATAAAGGTGCCTCTGCCTGTAAGGTTCTGGTGTAAATTAGCATACCAGATTCCGCCGGCTGAAGCTGCATCAATTGTGCTGTTTAATGCACCTGTATACATCACAGATCTTTTACCTCTCATATAGCCTTTAGGATAACCTCCTACATTATATAAACTGTTATCAAATCTAAATCCTACCGTTCTGCCATACGGGCTGGTAACTCCGGCAGGGTAATGAGTAATAACCGATCCGTAATATCCTGCTTCAGTACCATCAACAGCTTTACCATCACTTCCGCCACTGGTAAAAAATTCAGGATTGTTTTTTAAACTCCAGGGAGAAGATTTTATAGGGCTTGTACCGGTCTCCGGGATTCTCCATCCACCCGGACATGGATCAAATACTGATTTTTTACTGCCTAGTCCCCATCTTTCAGCATATAAACCATGATAATTGGTATCAAACAGCCAGTCTGAACCTAGAACGTACGTTACGTCAGGACGTGTAGGATATGTAACGGTCGGCATCATGAATTTTAACGGGTTTGCTACAGAATATCCAAGTAGTTTTTCTATTCTTACATCTATTTTGTCAGTTGCATTAATGCTGCTTTTATAGGTGTTATAATTCACCACATTACTTGAATTATATGTGGCTTCTGTTAAAGCCGAATACGTTACAGTACCATTAGTAGTAGTTCCCAAGAATACATTGAATTTAGTATTATTTGGAGCTATATTCGTAAAGGTAGGAAGAGGATCTTTTCTGCCCCACTGGTAATGTAATCCTTGTGAATTATTCAGTTGGGTTACTTCGGCTGCCGACTGAGCATATGATGTGGGCATAGCATCAATAGCTCCCAAATTCCTATCCAGGATTGTTGTTTTCATGATCGTTCCCTGTTGCGTATAATTCATATAATTATCTGTAGTAATAGGGGTGTCATTTGCGTAGGTAAGAGAACTTGCGGGTGTATTGGTTACCCAAATATGCCAACTCCAATACACAGGATTGCTTATGGAGCCATTATGCAATGTAACGATGGCATTTCCTGCTTTGTTAGCATTTACTTTTACGTTGATATTAGCATCTTTAGAAGACGGATTATCTATGGTTAACTGAGTGATTAAACCATTATTGTCAGTCCAGAGTACATTCGCCTTTAAATCAGTAAAACTTGCAGCATTTAAAATCTGGGTATTCCCTAAATAATTACTTTGTACAGAAAAAGCTTTGCTCACAGGGATTGAGATTACTTGATCTGCGGTAGATTTTGTAATCATGTAGCTGTTTGGGTTATCTAATCCTACTGTGTAAGTTTCTGTTTCAGTAAAATATTTAGTTTCGAAATCGTAATTATTTTTGGTAAATAACGGATCTTTGATACATCTGCATGCATGGGCATTATTCGTTGGATAATCGTCTGCTGGTTTATAACTATACAAACCATACACATTAGGATAATTGGCAGCGTCCGGCTGATATCCGTTGACGATCTGATCTGAAGACGGAGTTAATCTTAACGCACTGGCTATTGATGAATACCCGCTATAGCTGGTCATTGTAGCAGTCCATAAGTACGTTTCAAGCTGGTCTGTGAATGTTGCTTTAGTATGATATCTTCCATCACCGCTTTTTCCTCTTCCTATCCAGCCTGTCCCCGGAAATATACCGATGTTGTTACCTCCTACATTAGTCATATCAAAACCATATTGAGGATATACTTTTATACCGGCAAGATAAGGTTTCAGATTATTTAATCCAGGAGGAATATTAGACTGAACGCCGTTCAAAGCTGAAAGCGGACTATTAACTTTAGGCCCGAAAGGGGTAAAATCCATCCTTACATTTTTTGTTGACGATGCCACTAAAACCGAAGGCAATCTCCATCCGTTAGGACATGGGTCATAAGAAGATTTATTTCTATACGGTTGTGGAATTGTAATATCAGATGTTGGTGTTGGTATTCCCTTGGAATTATCTGACCATAAATTAACTTTACTCAATTCACTGGTCTGTAATCCTGGTACCTGCCCAAACCAGTTGTAATAGTACGGAATACCATCAGCTGTAGTCCCATATACAGAAGGTGTTGTAGTGTTATCATCATTTACATAGAGTAAACTCAAAGGATTTTTTACCGATGTTCTGATGTTGTCTGTTATATTGGCGGTAGATTTATTGGTGAAAAGTCTTAAATCATTAAAGTTTTTGTAATCATTAAAAGGACTGTTGGTATATTTCAGTCTTCCTGCAGCATCTTCATACACGATTTTACCCATACTACCGGTTATCTGATAAAAGCTGGCATCATTATTTGTTAATGAAGGAAAAGGATCTTTTCTTCCCCACTGATACACAAGTCCGCCGCTTCTGTTCCAGCCATCGCCGTTAAGGGAACTCCCCAAAGCACCAAGATTTCTATCCATCCATCCCCATTCAGAATTTGGAATAGTTTCTACAGTACCGTTGCTTAATTCTCTTTTTACGTCATCATAACTTTTATACGTAGAACCGTTTGTCGGATCATCAGTCACCCATACATGCCAAGACCAGAAAATCACTCCATTTACTTTATAAGCTATGACGGCATTTCCTTCTTTTACTTTATTTACAGGCACTTTTATTTCTGCATTGGCATCACTACCAATGATATCTAAAGTATAATTTTCTTTAGATTTTATCAGTCCCATATTATCTTCCCATAATACATCGGCTGTTATGGTTCCGGCAGGCAGATCCTGACCTTTCATATAACTTCCGTTTTTCCACATTTCATAGGCTTTTTTTACGGGAATATATAATCCGTCTACAGTATTGCCGTTTTTATCTTTTCCTGTGAAAATATAGCTGTTTGGAGCTTTAGTCCAGTCTTTTACGGTATCATCAGGCTGTGCTCCTGCATTAATCGCAACGCAGCCGTTCGAACAGTCTGTTGAATCATAAGCTGTTGAATTTCCAAAAACACCTACATATTTTATAAATTTTTTGATCTCAGCTTCCACTTCCGGAAGGGGTCTCATCGGACCGTTCCAGTCGGCCAGTACCTTTCTGTTTCTGATGGCTCCTATTCCATACAATGAAGCTTTGGAAGTATTGCTCAATGAAAAATTTTCTGATCCCGGTCCTCTCTGTTTTTGATACAAAGGGGGGTAGCCGAAATCATTTACTGTATTATAATTGCTTAATGCATTGACCGTGATATATTGTCCGGAGGATTTGTATACCCTGAAGCCTGTTATTTTGCTTACAACAATCACTACAGGTTCCTGATCCGCAATGATATCGGTCAGTTTCTCGTTGATGTAATTGTAAAGATTGTAATACCTGTTAACTAAAGCATTAGGATTGGTAAAATCCAAATATCCTCTGCCCCAAGGTTCTCCGCCCTCTTCAGGAGGTAAAAACCAGTTACTGAAGTTAATAAAGAAACCTGAGCTTGAAAACTTACCCGCAAATACATACACAGGATCATGATAAGAAAATTCAAAAGGGCTCGTATCGCTGCCCTGATAGATATATTTCTGTGAGCTGACAATCGTACCGAGATTATTAGGATTTTCAATGTTGATCACAGGTGCATTGGCATTCGTGTTATCTAACGTACCGTTTGCATTCACTGATAAAACAATATCATCCAGTTTCTTATACAGATGCTGTGATTTTACCCTGTCTCTTACTCCTGAAACACTTCCGTCGGTATTATATAAAACGGTACCGCTTTTTTTAGGCGTAAATAAAATAGTATACTCATTCTCATCCAGTTCACAGTTGCCTGTCGAATAATCACCAAATTTATAATGCGTTACAGTTTTATTCCATGTGACATTGGAGAAGTTATTTGAATCCGAACTTAGTTGTACTTTGAGATTGTATGGACTCTGAAGCGAGGCCGGAAGTTCAAAAGTAGCATTAAGATTTTCATTATACTGATTGGAAGAGTATAAAGTTTTGCACCAGGCGGTGATCCATTCTCCCTGGGCATTCTGATATTTTACAGAAATGAGAATGTCACTGTCTGTGACAGGTTTTACGAGCTGGCCACTCATTACAACCGCTCCTTTTTCATTCACATTTTGTGAAATCACGATAAGGGGATCCAGATCAAAGGTGTAAGTCGTTACCGGAATAACGCTTTCCAATATAGGATGATCATGATAGAGCCGCAGGCTCGTATCACCTCGTGATGAAGCATAGACTGAGGTAATAGAGCATATTACCATCAAAGTCGATAATAAAGTTTTTTTTTTCATACGCATGTTTTTTGTTAGTTAGTATGTATGTATGTTTAAGAATAATTGATAATCAAATCTCACAGTATTGCAGGCTTGCAATCAGTGTAAATTAGAAAATACAATAAAAGGTGTTTTTTTATAGAGGATGGTTATTAAGTTTTTTTGTGTTTTTTTAATAAATATAGCGTGAGAGTATATTTATTATTAATGGTTATTTTTGCAAAAATACAAGGTTAAAAAAACACACACAATGAGTCAGAAAAATGTGACTGCTAAAACCGTATCCAATACTACGGAAATTTGCCCTGCCCAAAAGCTTTTAAGATTACTCTCCGGAAAATTGAAACCTGAAATATTCTGCCTTGCAGCTAAATCTAGCCTACGATTCAGCAGCTTGTTACGGGATATAAAAGGTTCTAATAAACAATCCTTATCAATTGCATTAAAAGAAATGCAGGAAACCGATTTATTAGAGAAGGTTGTTATTAAGCAAAAACCCCTGCATATAGAATATTATCTTACTGAAAAAGGAAAATCATTGATTCCTGTTTTCCAACAGCTGGAGGGTTTGCTGTAAAGAAAGAACTTTCTGAAAATTTTTTTCTGAATTTGCTCAAAAGAAGAAACTGAGAAATGGGATAAAAAAAATTACTATCCTGGCGGATAGTAATAACGATAATCAAAGTACTGATATGGCGTTTCGATTTGTGCTTTTTTGTTCTGGAATTCTATTTTTGAACGGTGGGATTACTTACTGCTGCTTTAATTCTGCCGCTGTTATTTAAAATTTTCAATTTGAAAATAGTTTCATGATTAGAATTGTTAACAACCTGCAATTTATTTTTAAAATTGATCTTGGTCACCACTGAATCATTCTTAGGAATCTCTTTTATTTCATTGTTAAGGGATAAGTACTGTAAAGCATCTGTCGTGGAAGGATTGTAAAGGACTACGTTCAGATTTTCCTTGGATGAATTTTTTACGGTCAAATTCTTTTGAGCTGGGATCATCCATTGATTACGGTACATATGTCTTCCTCTTTCTAATGAAAAGGAGGATAAAATAATGATCAGTATTCCGAAGAAGAGAGTTAAGGGATAGAAATAAGGAGTTTTCATGGTTATAAGTAATGTATATTAATGTTGTTTATTTTTTTGTAAAGGTATAATTGTCCCTATTGGAAAGCGCTACACTTTTGTGTAGATTTGTCGTGCAGCAATTTAAAACTACACTTTAGGGTAGTCTCTTTTTTGATAGATCTATGGAAGAAATAAAAAGATTCTTTAACGATAAAAATGAAGTCAGCAGCAATGCAGAAATTGATTTTGGACAAACCAATGATTATTTGGAAATCGTCAAAGCATTTTCAAGAATAACCTATCAGAGTATATACATTATAGATTATCAGAAAAAATCCTTTGAATACGTATCCGATAATCCTTTATTTCTTTGTGGAAAATCAGCTGAAGAGGTAAAGGAACTGGGCTATGGATTTTACTTCCAGTTTGTGAAACCGGAAGACCTGGAAATGCTGATCAGAATTAACGAAGTAGGTTTTGAATTTTATGAAAAACTGCCCGTTGAAGAAAGAAAACAGTATAGCATTTCATATGATTTTCACATCATTAATGAGAAAAAGAATGCTGTATTGATCAATCATAAGCTTACTCCGGTATTCCTTACCAAAGACGGAAAAATTTGGATGGCCATGTGCATTGTTTCGTTGTCTAACAGCAGCACAGCAGGTAATATATTGATAAGCAAGGACGGTTCTGATGAGATCTGGAGATATGATCTTGCTGTCCAGAAATGGGAGCAGGAGGAAAAAATAAAGCTTTCACAAAGAGAATATGAAATCCTGAGCCTTTATGCCAGCGGATTAACGATCAGTGAGATTGCCGAAAAATTGTTTATCACTTCAGATACGGTAAAGTTCCACCGGAAAAAACTCTTTGAAAGAATTGGGGCCAACAATATTGCGGAGGCACTTTCCTATGCAAAAACCAACAAATTATTATAAAAATATACCGCCAAATCTTACATTTTTGTTATTCATATCTCTACTTTTTTATAAAAATCATGAAAAAAGCGTACGATAGCCTTGGGGTGGGAGTATCCGGGTTTTTACGGTATTTGTACCAATAGTTTTCATGATTCAATTTTAGGTCTGATATTTGTAGTGGATAGCGAAACTAAACGGCCTATTCTATTTATGAAAAACATAGTTGTTAAAAAATCATTTTTGTATACCTGCCTGCTTGCATTATTCATGGTTTCATGTAAAAAAGAAATTGAAAAAGTAAGCGATACATTTAAAGATACTGCTTCTTCATCAGAAGCGCCGGTTGCTGAAAAAGATTCAGTGAAAAAAGAACCGGTAGTACAAAAAGAGTCTGTTCCGCCGGCCATGCAGGAAAATGGCTTCTATAATGCATTTGTCTTACCGAAAGATAAAAAAATGCGGGATTCTGTATATGCGGAATTCAGTAAAAAATATAATGAACGCGAGCGTTATGCTATTCTGGCTTTAAACAGATTGGATTCAAAAAATAAATGGAATGCCGATACATTAGTGGTTCCCGCTAAAATAGATACCACATTGATGGAATATTCCCCTTTTCCGATGCAGCTTGATATATTGAGTGGCGTGAAAAAGTTTGTAATTTTTTCCTACCCAATTCAGGCGTACGGAGTATATTCTAACGGAAGTCTTGTGAAATGGGGGCCTACCAGTATGGGTAAAAAAGCAGCTCAGACAACTAGAGGTCTTACATTCGCCAACTGGAAAAAGAAATTGTCTATCTCTACTGTAAGTACTGAATGGAAACTTCCTTATAACTTTAATATCCATAATATCGGAGGGATTGGCTGGCACCAGTATGATCTGCCCGGTTATCCGGCTTCACACTCCTGTTTAAGATTGCTGATGAAAGATGCGCAATGGCTGTATTCTTATGCAGATACCTGGATTCTGAATCCCGGAGGAGCTACCACAAAAGCAAAAGGAACCCCGGTCATGGTCTTTGGAGATTATAAATGGGGTGGAAGAAAGCCATGGAAAAAACTGTTGGATGATCCCAATTCCAATAATATTTCTGTGGAAGAAATGACTAAACTTCTGCAACCGAATATCGATAAAATGATCAAAGAACAGGATAACAGAGAAAAAGTAGCGGATTCCATTAAAGCAGCAAAAGCAAGTGCTGCTCCTGTGCAGAATGAAAAGCCAGAAGAACTTCCTGCTAATTAATTTTCTTTTCAAATTGCAGGGTAGATTCCTCAGCGAATCTCCTTAATTTAAGCATTTCCTCTTTTCCTTTATGTTGCCCGAATCTTGCGGCGATATAC
The DNA here is from genome assembly GCF_000737705.1 of Chryseobacterium soli. Lineage (GTDB taxonomy): Bacteria > Bacteroidota > Bacteroidia > Flavobacteriales > Weeksellaceae > Chryseobacterium > Chryseobacterium soli. Next base: position 358,803 of record NZ_JPRH01000003.1, read on the forward strand.
GTAAGGAGAATACAAAATAACATCACAAAAGAAGCGTTGAGGGCCCACGGGAACTCGGCGCTTTTTATTTGTTTTTCCACGTAGTACATGGTGAAAAAAACCATCCAGAAAATAGAAAAAGAAAAATACAGGAACATAAAAAACGTCCATACGGCAGAACTGGGACCAAATACACCCCGTATCGTTGTATGTTCATCCTCAATTTCTATGCGTAAAGACAGTCTGGGTTTCGAATAATTGTCATAAGGCGTTTCTACCCAGATCGTAGCGATCTCTTTATTGATGTTGCCTGCAAATTCATCCTTATGTGCAGCAAGGTATTTCTTTAAATTTTCGGCATACTCTTCCTTAGTCAGATGCGTCAGCATTTTGAATCTTGGACGGGTCCTTATCTTGTCTAAAGTGGTTTCTTCTGTTTTCATAATTTATTCTTGATAGGGAATGGGATCTTCTAATGCAAAGCTTAACGTCAGTTTTTCATCCTTTCTTTGAATAAGCATCGTGATATTTCTTCCTTCATCAGACTTCATCAGTTCAATGATTTTTTCCAACGTCATATCAGAAGTTTTATTTCCATTGATGGTTATGATCTGATCACCCTTTTTAAAACCGGATTTATCTGCGGGGGAATCTTTTCTTACTCCGGAAATAGAAAACACAGGTTTAAGGACAAATTTATACTGAAGACTGTTTTTGTTGTTGCTGTTCATCAGATCATTGGAGGTTCCGGGAATCTGGCTTGTTTCCACTCTTACGACATCCTGTTCCCACTGCAGGCCATCCTGCTGGAAGTCCAGTCCACTCATATTAAAATGAAACGGATCATTGAAGTTTTTATTCTTTCTCAGATAAAGCTTTTCGTGAGTATAATCAAAAACTGTTGTGAAACGTCTTATAATTTCCCCTCCTACAGAACCTTTTCTGTCTTCCACCAGATTCACATGCTGGATAGAAAATTCATCAGGCATTGCGGTAAGCGGTTTTTCAAACTTAAAGCTGCCCAGATAAAAATAGTGAATCCTGCTTCTTTTCCCGTAAATATCTCCGTTGAATCCACGGCCTAGAAAATCATCAATATTGGGACGGTTATATACGAAATCTTTAATTAAAGCAGGAAAAAGCCAGATTGGGTCGCTGTTTCCAAGATCAACCAATAATTTTGAACTTTTCTTTTCATTGGTCATCTCTATTCCGGCGTAAAGATAGGGTTTGCTTTTTTCAATCGTTAAAGGAATTTCTTCAAATCTTTTAACCTTTTTTTTAAACAGTTCAAAATCCTCATACACTGTTATTTTTTTTGCCGTATAATCGATGAGGACAGGATGATTTTTGAAAAAATGATATCCGATAACTCCGTTTACAGGAATTCCTACATGTGAAGAGATATTGAATTCCTGATCCAGGATAATATAGGCAGAAAGAGAAGTATTGATCATGTGATCACCGATCCGGGCTACATTTCTTACCGATTTATAACCGTCAAAACTTACGTCTCCTCCCAATCCGGAAAATTTTATTTTTTCAATATTTCCGAGTTTGATTTCTTTATTGTCTAAGCTGAAAAGCAATGTTTCCGAAGCTCCGGTATCCAGAAGAAAAGTCAGTTCAGCACCATTGATGGTGATAGGAATGAAAATCAGATTATTAATAAGCTTAAAAGGAATGATTACTTTTTTGGCATCTTTGATCTCAAAAATATTCTGAGCATTCATTACAATGCTTATCAAAAATGCCAGTAAAAAAATCTTGAATTTCATCTACTGAATATAGCGATTTATTTCGCATATTCCATGAAAAACATTACCAAATACACGAATCCGTATACATAATACCGGAAATCAAATTAAATATCATGATTTTCGTAAAATATGTTTCGATTTATTTTGAGAAAAACTCCATCAGATCCATATAATTTTTCTGATTCACGCCATGTCCGCTCATGTATTCCCTGAACGTGAAATAGCAGCTTAAATCATATAGCAGATCTGCAGCTTTTCTTCCCCATTCCATAGGAATTACAGCATCATCTGTACCGTGAGATACAAAAAAACGTAATTTTTCCAGTTTCTTTTTATCCTTTACAATACCATCCAGAAGTTTTTCCTCAGGATAACTGCTTAAACACGCTACATAACTGAACAATTCAGGGTGCTTAAGTGCAAGGGCATAGCATAACATTCCTCCCTGGCTGAAACCGCATAAGTGGGTTTTGCTGTCCGTAAGTCCGTAATGGTTGATGATTTTTAAGATGTTTTCAAGAACGCTGTTCAGCGATTCCTTTGCCTGGCTGACATCGATGAAATTTTCAGGATTGTTGAAATCGATATCAAACCATGAATATCCTTCAAATTGTGTCGCTCTGGGTGCTCTGAAACTTACAATAATCCAGTCGGCAGGAAGGGTTTCTCTAAAGCTGAAAAGATCCTGCTCGTTGCTTCCATAACCATGAAGCATAAAAAGTATAGGGGTAGTGGAACTGATATTCTCCGGTTCTCTTACTATATAATCTAAATTCATACAGCAAATATAAATAATAAAAGCTCATGTTGAAATCCTGTGCTCCTAATAATGCATGTTGAAAATACCATTTTAGCACCTGTTTTTTTTCTGCCGAATAACAAACCGGATTTGGGCTATTTAACGTCAATATGCAGGAATAAAAACCGGATTTGTGTTTTTTATTGATTTGATATTGTTTGTAAATTTTTGTTGGAAATTTTTCATAAAAGTTATTTTTATATTAATAAAAAACCTATATTTGGAACATTAAAAAATCTATTTGGAGAAATGAAGCAATTTTACAAATCAAAAAGTTTACTTAGACTTTCTTTTTTATTCGCCTTACTATTTTCTGTGATTTCTGTTGTTAATTCTTGTAAAAAAGATGACGATGAAGAATTCAAAGACCATGTGGTTAAGTTTGAAGTAAAAACAACGACAGGAGGGGTTATTAAAACAGTAGTAACGCAAGTGGGAACTTCTCAGAATACCATATTTGATCCGGTAGGAACTACGTGGACAAGCGATGAGTTTTTTGTGAACTCCAGTCAGGCACAATTGAACCTGGATGCCAATGCAGTACTTCCAAGTGCAGATTCAGAATTGGTAATTAACCTTTATATAGACGGAGAAATTGCAAAAACTGATAAGAAGAAAGGGGCGGGCCCAATGGTAGCTTCAATTGATTATAGCTTCTTAGAATTATAAGGTACATTCACTACATAAAAAAAGACCGCTTTTAAAGCGGTCTTTTTGTGTTTATACTTCAATCATATGGTACTGAACTGCCAGATGAATAAGCTCTGTAGAGTTTTTTGCCTGAAATTTCTGAATAAGGTTTTTCCTATGAGTGTCTACCGTCAGAGGACTGAGGAATAATTCATCCGCAATCATCATGCTGGTTTTTCCCTGGGCAACGAGCTGTAGAATCTGTTTTTCTCTTTTCGTAAGCCTTGGAATCGTCAGGTGGTTTTGAGAGGGTTTACTGATCATCTGTTTGGTTTCGTTGCAGAATACAATATTTCCTGAAAGTGCGCCTTTTATACATTCTGTCAATTCATCAATGGATGTATTTTTAAGAAGATATCCGCTGGCACCGTTTTGAATACACTGCATGATGATACTGCGTTCAGAACGGTTACTGAACATGATGACAGAGGTATCCGCCGACATTTTTTTAATCTCTTTACAGATCTCTATTCCGCTGGTATCAGGCAATGTAATATCCAGAAGAACAATATTGGCTTCATGAGAACGGAGATATTCCATGATTGCTGAACCTGATGTGAAACTTCCGGAAACCCTTAGAAAAGGCTGGTTCTGCAGCATCATTTTCAATCCTTCGATCACGATAGGGTGGTCGTCTACAATCACAATGTTGATGATATCATTCTCCATGAATAGTAAGTTCTATATTAATAGTTGTTCCCTGGCTGTCTGAGCTGATTTCCATTTTTCCTTTTAAATACTGAACCCGGTTTTTAAGATTGCGAAGTCCCATACTTTTTGTAGAATTTTCAACATCTTTTTCAAACCCTTTTCCATTATCTTCAATCGTAATGAAGAATTGATCTCCAGATTGCGAGCACTGCAGCAGGATATTGGTAGCTTGGGCATGTTTTACCGCATTAGCCATTAATTCCTGTATAATTCTGTAAATATTAAGCTGTACAGCCAGAGGAATGTTTTTCTCAATATTAAGAAGCTGGAAATTAATATCCAGATCTTTTCTGATGTAAAATTCACACAAATCATTCAAAGCAGTTTCCAAACCAAATGTAAGAAGTGATTCAGGCATCAGATTCCTTGCTACATGCCGGAGTTCGCTGACAGAACGGTCCAGCTGTCCTAAAATTTTATTAAAATCCTTATCTTTTGAAGCATCCACATGGTTGGAAGACCAGACTGAAAAATTAATTTTTACGCCTGCCAGCATACCGCCTAAACCGTCGTGCAGATCTCTTGCAATACGTTCCCTTTCCCGTTCTTCACTTTCCAGGATAGCTTTTGTAAGGGTCAGTTCTTCTCTTTGCTTGCTGTCTTTTATCTTCTGTTGAAAGTTAATTTCCTTTTGTTCAGAAAGCTTTCTATTTTTTCGGTAGATCAACATCAGGAAAATTAAAAGACTTACAATCAATAATAAAATCAGGCTCAATCCCCATAAATACGAGTTCTTTTTGCTGACTTCAAATTCTTTTTGTTTTTTTTCGGCATTCAGGGCAATTATTTTTCTTTCCTTTTCCAGTGTATTGAATTTGGTTTCCAGTTGATTGATTTCAAGCTTCACATTTTCAGTCTGCAAACTGTCATTAAGCGCTGAATATTTTCGTTCCCAGTTCAAAGCCTGTGATGGATTCCCCATTTCTTCATTAAGGCTGGCAAGCTGCTTATAAATTGCCTTTCTGTTGTTGGCATCAATAATCAGTGTTTTTTCTACCAGAATATTTTCCAGTATGCTTTTAGCTTCAGGATATTTTTTCAGTTTTCTCAGAATGTCATATTTATTTAAATAAAACATTTGAGCCAGGAGGTTTTGTCTGGATGCATTAGCATAAACCAATCCTTTTTCAATCATTGGCAGTGCTTCTACATTCATCTGCTTAGTAATAAAATATAATGTTCTACCGTAATAATAGAATGCATTAGCAGAAGATTCCGGATAAGGTTTAATTAGTTTTTCAGCCTTATCCATCAATTTTTTGGCTTCATCACCTTTTTTCTGATAACAGAAATTACTGGCCATATTAAAGTAAGCAAAAAACAGTTCGGAAGAATTAGTTGCATTTTTCTCAAGGATAGCAATCGCTTTTTCATTGTACTGCTGTGCTTTTTCAAATTCAGCATTATAAGTAAGGATGATTCCGAATTGAGTATACAGAAAGCCTAAATTCCTACTGTTTTCATATTTTTTTACTAACGGAATGCTTTTCTCGAGTATTATTTTAACTAAAAAAGGATATCCCTGTTTGTTTTTTTGACTGACACCATAATTGTACCAGGCTAAAGACTGTAAAAAATGCGATTCTTCAGTATTGAATTTTGATAAGGCTTTAATGCTCTGCTGGTAAGATGAACCGGCTTTTTCTTTATTTTTATCCAAATAATATTGTCCTTCATAATAAGAGTATTTGGCAGTAAGAAAAGAATTGTTTTTGCCTAATATTTTTCCAGCCATCAAATACTTTTTGCTTACAATAGAATCGGTATTCCGATAATAATTTGATAAAAGATAATAGGCGTTGGCTCTGGGCTCATTCCCCGTTTTGCCGTTAGCAACATTCTTAAGGCTGTCTAAATAAGGTTTTTCATTAAGCGGAATAATTTGTTGGGATCGTAAAATTAATGACAGTAAAATACTTACTACAATAAGTAATGGCTTCATGGTGATCAGTTCAGAAGGTGATTGGTGATTTTAATTAAAACGTCCAATTTAATTAAAAATTTTAACACTAAACAATACCTGAAATTAGGTAAAAATAAATACTCATTTTTCAGGATTGATACTATTTGCTTACAATAATAGCTTTGCAGTTACCAAATCTATTGAATCATAGAATTAATTAATATCAGTAAAATTTTAACAAAAAAGATTATGAAAAAAATGCAATTAAGCCAACTATTAAAAGGGACTTTTTATGTGTTTGCAATGGCTATGTTATTGGGAATAGCGTTCTCATGCAGCAAAGATGATGACGATGACAACAATGTCGTAGGATCTAATGGAACACACAAAGTAGTTTTTAAAGCGGAAGCATCTTCCGGAAGTAATATCAGTATAGCAGTGTATGGGTATGATGCGAATGCAACTACTGCCACAAGCCTTAGCGGAACTTCATGGTCAAGTCCGGAGATTACAGTTCCGGCTGGAGCTCTTACTTTAAACGCAGCTGTTAATGCAACAGGGGTTAATGCCTCTTCTACATTAAAAGTACAGATCTACGTAGATGGTGTATTGAAAAAAGAAGGAACCTCAAGCGGACAATACTTGTCGGCATCGGCTAATCATACTTTCTAGCTTATTCTTATATGCTTATTAAAAACCGCAGTGGCGGTTTTTTTATTGCTTTGCTATTCTCCGGAATATAGGAAGCAAAATAACTAAAAACACAATTTTGAGTCTTTCTTTATATCAAATCCGGCGGCTTCGAAGAAGCCGCCGGATTATTTTTATGATAGTACTTTTACAATAAAGTAGCTTTTCTTACCTTTTTGCAGCAGTAAGAATTTACCGTCAATAAGGTCGCTTTCCTGGGCGGTAAAAGTATCATTTACTTTTTGTTTGTTCACGGAAATAGCATTTCCTTTCATTTCCCTTTGGGCTTCACTTTTAGATTTCAGAAAACCTGATTTCTCAGAAAGAAGATCAATAATAGATACTTCCAATACATCAGCTTTTGCAAGTTCCTTCTGTGGAACTCCGTCAAAAACTTCAAGGAAAATTTCCTCATCAAGGCTTACAAGATCCTCAGCAGTAGAACGTCCGAATAGAATTTCAGATGCTTTCAGCGCTTTTTCATATTCTTCTCTTCCATGCACCCAAACGGTTACCTCTTCAGCCAGTTTCTTTTGAAGTTTTCTCTCATGAGGAGCTGCAGTATGTTCTTCCACAAGACCTTCAATTTCTTCTTTACTTAAGAAGGTATAGAACTTAATAAATCTTTCTGCATCTGCATCGGTTGCATTCAGCCAGAATTGGTAGAATTTATAGGCAGAAGTTTTCTTTTTATCCAACCAATAGTTTTCTCCGCTTTCAGATTTTCCGAATTTAGAACCATCCGCTTTAGTAATCAAGGGAACCGTTAAGGCAAAAGCTTCTCCCTGAGCCTTTCTACGGATTAATTCTGTTCCTGTAGTGATATTTCCCCACTGGTCAGAACCTCCCATCTGAAGTTTCACATTATTATGCTGATATAAATGAAGGAAATCATATCCTTGAATAAGCTGATACGTAAATTCCGTAAAGCTCATACCATCGGCACCGGATTCTCCGGAGAATCTTTTCTTTACAGAATCTTTCGCCATCATATAATTTACCGTAATGTTCTTTCCAACATTTTTAGCAAAATCAAGGAAAGAGATGTTCTTCATCCAGTCATAGTTGTTCACCTGCTCAGCTTTATTAGGCTCATTACCGTCAAAATTTAAGAATCTTGAAAGTTGATTTTGCAGGCATTCAACATAATGGAGTAGCGTAGCTTCGTCTAACAGGTTTCTTTCCGCAGATTTTCCTGAAGGATCACCAATCATCCCGGTTGCACCTCCTACCAAAGCGATCGGTTTATGACCGTGTTGCTGGAAGTGAGCTAGAATTTTTATTTGAATAAGACTTCCAATATGCAAAGAATCAGCAGTTGGATCAAAGCCAATATACGCAGTGGTTACCTCTTTATTCAGTTGTTCATCGGTTCCGGGCATCATATCGGCAAACAGACCACGCCATTTTAGTTCTTCAATAAAGGAATTCATTATATTTTATCTTTAGAATTTAACGGTGCAAAGATAATAAATTCAGAAATAGCGAATGGTAAAAAGGGAAGATTAGCGTATTTGAAAATTTGCTGTTAAGGGAGTATTCGACAAATTTACTTTTTAGTGATGACAGCTTCTTGCCTTTTCCCTAAAATAAATTATATTTGTTAGTAATGAAAGACGAACAATTATTCCTGCTCATCCAAAAAGCAAAGGAAAAAGACCAGAAAGCACAGACTAAACTCATTAATGTTTTTTGGGTGGATGTTTTCTCCTTTGTGATGAAAAAAGTAGGCGATGAAAATGATGCAGATGAAATTACCGTGAATGTGTTTTCAAAAGTTCTGTCCAAACTGGACATGTATGATCCTCATTTTCAGTTTAAAACCTGGATTTTAACGATCGCTCAAAATACCATCATTGATTTTTGGAGAAAGAAAAGCCGTGAAAATCAGGATCCAACGGAAACTCTTGATGAAGTAAAGAATCAATTTGCCAAATCTCCGGAAGAACTGATGATTTCTGCCGAAGAACAGAAGAAAATCATTAAAACCATAGAATCGTTAGACGCAAACTATCAGGATATTATTAAGCTGAGGTTTTTTGAAGAAAAAAGTATCAAAGAAATTGCAGAAGAACTGGGAATCTCCGTTGCCAATACCAAAGTACGGGTAATGCGTGCTAAAAAAGTATTAGCTGAATTACTCAAAAATAACGAATACGAGGATAATTAGCAGGTTCTTTTACTTTTATTGATCAAGTACCCATGATTATATATATACCGTAGCTTTCGTTTTTGGAAGGATTATTTTTCGTTGTTCCTTTTGATTTCTGTTTTGCAGGTTAATTTTCAGCCCTTTTTTAATGTATACTTCTTTTTCAGACTTTCCATTGTCGGAGCTGCCTGTACTTTCCACCTCTTTATTATACACGAGCTGTCCTGTAGAAAGATTAAAATCTACATCTGTAAAGTATTCTTCTGGCTTTCCATAGGTGGAAGAATAGCCAATCAGTTCAAAATGTCCGTTCTGGAATCTGTATTTATCCGAATATCCCCATTTCCAGCTGCTTCCGCCTGCCTGGGTGATTTCTAAAATATTATTTTTTATAATGATTCCCTGATAAGGATCACCCATCATTCCGCCACCATTGCTTTCCAGTATTGCATTTCTCGATTTTTCCAGCATCGTCCACTTTCCACTGACCTTTTTTAAGATTTGAATTTCACGGATATTTCCCATATCGGTAGTATCTTTTGTATTGTAGATAATTACTTTTTCAGGGATTTTATCGCCGTCCAGATCTCCGTCTACAGTTTCAATGATTTCAGAACCTGCAGGCTGAAATTCTTTTTGAGCAAAACAAAATGTACTGATAGCGACCGATAATAAGAAAAATAGTTTGTTCATTGAGAAAAATTATACATCTAATTTACGGTTATTATTTTAATTATACGTTCCATCAATGTATCCGTTAGATGGTTTCCATTAAAAATTCCTTAACTTTGAACTTCAATTTTAGAAATGGAAAATTTAGTTCAAGACACTACCGTTCAAAAACCAAAGTGGATTCGTGTAAAACTTCCTACCGGGAAAAATTACCGAGAACTGAGAACTTTGGTAGATAAATATAAGTTAAATACGATCTGTCAGAGTGGAAGCTGTCCGAACATGGGTGAATGTTGGGGCGAAGGAACCGCAACGTTCATGATCTTAGGAAATATCTGTACAAGAAGTTGTGGATTTTGCGGAGTAAAAACCGGAAAACCAATGGATGTTAACTGGGATGAACCTGAAAAAGTAGCTCGTTCTATCAAGCTGATGAAAATCAAACATGCCGTTCTTACCTCTGTAGACCGTGATGATTTGAAAGACATGGGATCGATTCTTTGGGGAGAAACCGTGAATGCCGTGAGAAGAATTTCTCCGGGAACCACGATGGAAACTCTGATTCCGGATTTCCAGGGCCTTACAAAACATCTTGACCGATTGGTTGAAGTAGCTCCTGAAGTGATCTCTCACAACATGGAAACGGTGAAAAGACTGACAAGAGAAGTAAGAATTCAGGCAAAATACGAAAGAAGCCTTGATGTATTAAGGTATCTGAAAGAAGCCGGACAAAGAAGAACAAAAACAGGAGTAATGCTGGGATTGGGAGAAAACAGAGATGAGGTTTTCCAAACCATTGAAGACATCAGAAATGCGAATGTAGATGTCATTACGATGGGCCAGTATCTGCAGCCTACCAAAAAACATCTTCCTGTGAAAAAATTCATTACACCGGAAGAGTTTGATGAATTCGGAGATTTCGCAAGAAGTTTAGGTTTCAGACATGTTGAAAGTTCACCGCTTGTGAGAAGTTCTTATCACGCAGAAAAACATATTCATTAATATACAAATATATAAACGCTCCCAACGGGAGCGTTTTTTGTTAAGCATCTGAATTATATAAACAAAATTCAGTGGATTGTCATTGCGAGTCGCAAAGCGAAGAAGCATCTCATTTAAATAGTATCTCTCGCAGATTTTCCCGATTGCGCAAATGTATTAACAGACTTTCTTCACGGAATAATTTGGGAATCAAAATTCCCCTCCGGCGGAGGGGTGGCGAAAATTCAAAGAATTTTTGACGGGGTGGTTAAATAATAAGAAGAAAGATCCATGGGAAAGAAAGTCTAGTTCCTCACCTCCGTATTTCTCAGATATTTTTTCCTGAATTCCGATGGAGTTTCACCAGTATGACGCTTAAAAAGTTTATTAAAATAAGAAAGGCTTTCAAAACCCACCTGAAAACAGACTTCTGTCACAGAATAATCCTTCAGCAGGAATATTTTAGCCTGATTAATTCTATAATTATTCACAAAATCGGTAAAGGTCATATTAGTCTGCTTTTTAAAATACCGGCAGAATGCAGGAGTACTTAAGCTTACAACCTTTGCAATTTCATTGACGTTGGTCTTTTTATCGTAATTTTCGTGGATATAATCATAGATGGTTCCCATTCTGATCTTGTCATTGAGAAACCATTTTATTCTCGTATCCTCTTTGTTGAGTTCTTTCACTTCGTTGGATTCTGCGAGAATGTGTAGAATTTCAATCAGTCCCATTAAAGAATTGAAAGGACTTTTATCCTTGATCATATGAAGTTTTTCTACGACGATTTTTTTCGTTTCTCCCGAAAATGATAACCCCAGATAAGATCGTTCCAGGAGATTCTTAATATTTTCGAATTCAGGAACGGGAAGAATAATGTCCTGGAGAAAGTTTTCTCTCATCTGAACCACCATCTGTCTGCATTCGGTCTGGATGCCATAATCAAAATTAAGATGCGGAACATTGGAACCGATCAGCAGTAAATCACTTTCTGTAAAACCTGAAATGTCCCTTCCTACATGGCGTATTCCATTTAAGGCCTCTACATAGACCAATTCTATTTCAGGATGATAATGCCAGAAAAAACAGTTTTTCAAAGACGGAGAAAACAGCTTAAAGGAAGTGTCTTTTTCAAAAGCTATAATTTCTTTCTGAATTTTCATTTAGGTTCTGATTTGATTGTTTATAGATTTAAAATTACAAAAAAAGGTTAATATGGAGCAAATTTTTATCATTTGAGGAGCAGCAAAATTGAATTTTTCTATCGAATTTTGCACATTCAAATGAAAGGTTAAATAATATGAAGATTGATAGAAGAATAATCCCGCTCGCCATAGGAGGGTTGGGGATTGGAACAACGGAATTTACCGTAATGGGGCTGCTGCCTGATATTGCCAAAACATTACAGATCACCATTCCGGAAACGGGACACCTGATCTCTGCATATGCCTTGGGAGTAGTAATTGGTGCACCGCTGTTGATAGGATATTCTGTAAAATTCCCGCCTAAAAAAGTATTAATTGCATTGATGGTTATTTTTACCATATTCAATGCATTGTCTGCTATAGCTCCAGATTACACCACAATGCTGATTATCAGGTTTATGTCCGGACTTCCTCATGGAGCATTTTTTGGAGTAGGAACGGTAGTGGCTGCAAGAATGGCTGGAAAAGGAAAAGAAGCATTTTATATATCACTCATGTTTACCGGGCTTACCGTTGCCAATCTGGCGATGGTTCCGTTAGTAACGTATATCGGGCATACTTTTCACTGGCGGTGGTATTTTGCCATTGTAGCGGTGATCGGATTATTTGCCCTCTTATTTTTAAAACTCTGGCTTCCTCCGTTGGAAAGAAATGAAGACAGTCATTTTCTGGAAGAGTTAAAATTCCTGAAAGGGAAACAATCCTGGCTGGTACTTATGATTACAGCGATAGGATTTGGAGGTCTTTTTACCTGGTTCAGTTATATTACCCCTTTAATGACGGTAGTAGCCGGGATAAAAACCAGTCAGATGGCTTATGTAATGATCCTTGCAGGAGCGGGTATGGTGGTAGGAAATTTAGCCGGTGGATTTTTATCGGATAAACTGGGACCTGAAAAAACCTGTTCATTATTGCTTTTCCTGATGATGATTTCTTTAGGGGGAGTATTTTTCCTTTCGGAATATCAGAGTATATCTTTAGGACTTACGTTTATCTGCGGTGCTTTATCCATGTCTGTTGCTGCACCGATTAATATCATGATGATGAAAGCCGCTCCAAAAAGTGAAATGATGGCAGCTGCGTTTATGCAGGCCGCTTTTAATATTGCCAATGCAATGGGAGCATTTTTCGGAGGAATTCCTCTGGAACATGGATTATCTTACAATTACCCTTCGTTAGTAGGAGTGGGAATGACGTTTATAGGACTGCTGATCAGTCTGCGATATATGTACCTGTACAAATCATCTAAAGTAAATGAAATAGAAGTGGAATGTGTTCCATGTGACAAATAAAAAAAGAGAAGCAATAGCTTCTCTTTTTTTATATTAATCTTTGAAATATTTTCTAAGCTTCCAGGCCATCTTTTCATGCTTCTGCATTAGTTCTGTAAGGAAATCTGAAGTTCCTGCATCCCCATATTTTTCCTCCGTGTCATCTACAAATTTTCTCAATGCTCTTACGATCGCTTCATGATCTCCTACCAGTTCCTTCAGCATTTCCTGATTGGTAGGTATTTTTCCCGGATTTTCTTTTAACTGGGAACCACTGGCAAATTCTGAAGTAGTTCCGATAGCGGTTCCTCCCAAGGTGCTTATTCTTTCTGCGACCTCATCAATACTTTCTGCAACCGCAGTATACTGTTCTTCAAAAAGAAGATGGAGTTCCATAAAATTATCTCCGGATAAATTCCAGTGGAATTTTCTCAGTTTGATATAAAGAATATTTCCATCTGCCAGAACAGTATTTAGAATGGTATGGACGGCTTTTAAGTTTTTATCTGTAATTCCTAAGTTAGGTTTCATATTGTTATTTTTAAGTGTTGATGTAATAAATTTATGCTTCTACTTCATTGCCGTTTTTGCACCAGTACAGCGCATTGTATAAATTTTCTTTCGGGAAAGATTTAAACTCTCCGGGCATTAACACACTGAAAATATCAGTGAAATTCTGCACGCCTTCTTTATCGGTGACAATAGCAGTTCTGTTCCACTTGGTTAAGTTTTTTAATCCTAAGAAGACATCCTGAAGCCATGCTCCCATGGTAAAATTATCCAGATCCGTATCCAAATACAATACGTAATTCAGTTCATCAAACTGTTCTACTTTTTCCTTCACCCATGGAATAACAACTTTTTCAAAATCTTCTTTCGTTATTTCTCCCGTTGCATTAAAAGCGGCAACATTTTCCGGAGCGTCTGGTATAATCGTTATCATAGTACTATATTTTAATGTGATTTATATTATGTTAACCAACAAGAAGTGCACCATGAATAGGTGAGGGATCGTTAAAATATTCATAAATATTCCTACTTTAGTGTAAAATATGAATATGGATCTTAAATCGAATGAGCCATTTTGGTTGTTGAAAAATGGACTTATTGAGTCTTATCCCTCGTTAAAAGCAGATGGAGAATGCGATGTTTTAATCATTGGCGGCGGAATTACGGGAAGCCTTATTGCCCATCAGATGCTAGAAGACGGATATAGTACCATTCTTATTGACAAACGTGAAGTTTGCAACGGCAGTACCTCTGCAACGACTTCTATGCTGCAATATGAGATTGATGTTCCGCTTTTTGAATTAATAGAACAAATAGGAGAAAAAGGAGCTGTTGAAAGTTATAAAGCCTGTTCAAAAGCAATTGATACAATTGACGAACTTGCAAAAAAAATCAAGTCTGATGCAGGATTTAAAAGAAAAAAATCACTGTATTTTGCGGCTAAAAAGAAAGATGTTGACTGGCTGAAAAAAGAGTTTGTCGCGAGAAAATTGGCAGGTTTTGAGGTGAAATGGCTCGAACCGGATGAGATATTTGAGAAATTTGGTTTTGAAAAGACGTACGGCGGGATTGTTTCGAAACAAGGAGCAAGTATTGACGCTTTTAAATTTGCCCATGAATTATTGGAATATAATGTCAAAAAAGGGTTGCAGGTTTTTGATAAAACAGAAATGAAGTCTGTCAAATCTGGCAGAGATTATAATCTGGTTTCTACAGTCAACGGACCAACGATTAAAGCGAAGAAAATCATCTACTGTGTTGGCTATGAAAGCAAAAATATGATCAAAGAACATTTTGTAATGTTAAAAAGTACCTATGCAGTAGTATCTGAAATTGATCATGATAAATTCAAAAATATTACGGGTACACTGGTCTGGAACACGGATGATCCTTACATCTATATGCGTACAACAGACGACAGAAGACTGCTGATCGGAGGCGGAGATGAAGATTTTTATGATGCTGAAAAACGGGACAGCCTTCTGAATACAAAAGAAAAATCGATTTTAAAATCTTTGAAGAAGATAAAACCCGATTATGAATTCTATACAGACTTTGTATGGGCAGGAACTTTTGGAGAAACAAAAGACGGTTTGCCATACATCGGGGAACATAAAAAATTTAAAAACTCTTATTTTGTATTGGGATTTGGCGGAAACGGCATTACTTTTTCTGTGGCCGGAATGGAAATGGTTTCCCTGTTTATGCAGAATAAAAAGCATCCATTAACGAAATATTTTAAATTCGGAAGATAAAAAACAGGTGGCTGAGATACTCGAGGCCACCTGTTTTAGGTTTAAATAAGAGTTTCAATTGCTGGGTAATTGAGATTATGGAAAATTCTTGTTATCATTATGAGCTGTATCCATTCTTTTTTGCCAGTTCCAGAATAGATCTTTCAATCGCTTTTCCCAGATCGTCTGAATCTGAATTTCCCCGCTTTTTCATTTCAAGATCGATATATTCCTGACGTTTTCTAGACAATACTTCAATCTCTTTTTGAATTTTTCCGCGTTCAGAAGATTTTAGGGCAACAGCTTTCTGTATTTCTTCCTTACTTTTTCCTTTCAGTTCTGCAGGAAGTTCACTTTCTTTAACAGAAGCCATGAAATCTTTATCCTGTTCTGCCTTGTCCACCAAATCCCAGTGTTCATTGTTGTAGGCATTTTTCTTAGATTTCGCTACGGTTCTCTCCACAAAAGTGGCTGCAGACTGCACTTCCGCATTTTTGTCCTGCTGCATCTGTTTGTTTTTGTATTCGGAGCCATGGCTTCCATAATACAGATAAGTGCTGTTCAGTTTTGCATTCGTATTAGAGATCAGGACATCATAAGGAGTTTCAACAAAGAACACTTTTCTGTTGCTGTCGATATTAAAATACTTTCCGCTTCCCAGGGTTGCTCCGTTCTGCCAGAACGTTTGGATTCCTTCCTGTTTGTCTCCACAGAAAATGGTATTAGTATAAATATTCTTGCTTCTTGCTTTTTCGATCACTTCTTTATAATTGACTCTTCCCTGGTCAAACGATTCATTTCCGGCAATATAGATCAGCTTCATACTTTTCTCATTGCTGTCCCAGTTTAGATTCATGGCAGCATCTCGAATCACGGCGCCACAATATTCGCTTCCGCCATTGGTTCTTAATGCAAAAAGCTTTTCGGATACCAGATCCAGATCCTGGGTAAGGGGAGTCACCTGCCGGATGTAGTTTTCATCGCGGATGCCGTCATTTCCATATTCGTAAAGAGCGATTTCAATCTGCGGAGCCTGGCCATTGTACTTTAAGGTGGTTAATGTATTAACGATGTTCCAGAGTCTGGATTTTGCCTGATCAATCAGTCCGTCCATACTGTTTGAGGTGTCCAGTAAAAGAGCAACCTGGATCTTATTCTCTTTTGCTGCCGCAGGAATAGGAGCTAAAAACGCATTCTGTATGGGTGCTTTTTGATGTGCAATAGTGCTTTTGGAAGAACATCGTACATCTGAAAGGTTGCCGGCGCTTAAAAAAGCAGTACCTGCAGCCAGGGTAAGGATTTTTAAAGTTGTCATAATTTTATTCTTTAAGGTTATCTGCTGTAATATTGTATATGCATTTCTTTTGGGTATTTCACTTCATAAGAGAAGGTAATGGTGTCTATGGTTCCGGTATTGAGTTTTCTGTTCCAAAGGATGCTTCCTGTTTTTTCATCAAGGATTCCGTCGCCGATAGCTAATGCTTTTACCAGGATCTTGGAATTTTCACTGATCGGAAGCTGATCCAGGATTTCCAGTTCGATACTTTCTTTCGTGTTATTTCTGATACTGATTTGATAAGATTCCGTCTCCCATTTATTGGTGTTCATGGTTTTCTGAGAGGTTTTGTCTTCCAGCTTTATTCTTTTGACAACAATTCTTTCATCAACACCCAGGGAAATCGGGAATTCATCTTTTACATAATTGCTGGTAATATTGGTTTTTCCGATATAGTTATCTTCAAAATAAATATTGGCTTCCCCGGAAATCAGGTTTAGGGTCTGCCAGTTTTTCACAAACGCCATTAGGAATACCTGATTATTCAGCTTCGGAACGGTATGGTATTTATACGTTGCATCAATCTGCTTTTTATCAAGAATCACGTACTGTTCTTTTTCCTGGCTTACAATCGTTTGGCTGTAATTCAGTTCGTACATCATATTCATCTGGTTATCGGAAACTACAGCGACAGGCACCTGGCTGGGTTGTACAACATCTGCTCTCATCTGGTAAGAATTGACTTCGGCAGATACTTTTTTCATTTTGTAATCAGCAACTTCTGATTGTGAATTATATCCAGTGTATTCAGCAACATACAATGGTGATAAAACAGGTCTGTTCTGGTTGTAGGAAGGCCTGTAGGTAGAAACGAACAGCTTGATATTGTTCCAGTCCTGACCCGTTTTCTGATAAATTTTGCCTTTATAAACCATTTCCAGCGGCTTTTTCACAGATTCTGCGCGAAGGTCATAAGAAGGAACCCATCCTGCATTGGCGACAATATAGCTTATACCTAACGTCAGATTGGTTTCACGATCTGCAAGAATTTCAAGGACAAGCTCTTTTGTGTTGGGATTTTTATGTTTCTGCTCTTCTGTAAAATCTTTGTTGATTCTGGCGACGCTCTCATCTAAAATACTTTTTTGTTCATTAAGCAGAAAGGTCTGGTTGTCGATCTCCAGCATTCTTTTCCTATAAAAATCAGTCAGCTTGATCAGCTGTTCCTGAGGAGTAGACCTGTCGTTAGTGGAAATTTTCAGATTGTCATTAATGATTTTCTGTTCCCCGGATAAAGTATTGATTTGGATATCCAGAATATTAATCTGCCGCTGCAGCTTTTTCCTTTCATTATCCAGGTTCTTTTCTGTATCCGTCAATTCATCATTTTTCAAAATATTATTCTGAGGAGTAATGGAAAGAAGGGTAGTACTTTTTTCAAGATTGATTTTATAAGTGTTTTCATCAAGATCATTAGGTAGATTGACGATTTTCACCTTATTTCTTCCTTTTTGAAGACTCACATTCGTTGTGCCGAACACTTTTGCACCCTGCAGGAATACGGTGGCCTGCTTGATGTCAATTTCCTTTTTGATTTCCTGAGCTTGAGCTCTGAAGAGAGAAACTGAGCCGATTACGAATAGTAAAATATAGCGTTTCATAGTATATTGTTTTAAATTCTATGGTAAAATTATCTGAATTAAAGACTGACTTTTTGGAGACTTGGTGAAAGGGTATTTTGGCTTGGTGAAGCTTGTAAAAAACAAAAAAAAGAGGCAGCTCTTTCGAACTGCCTCTTATCATGTTATGATTTAAAGAATTTCATATCTTGTCTTGATGCTGTATTTCAGCTTGATGTTTTCTATATTATCGAAAGAATAGTCTGCTGCCGTATCCGCAGCTTCCAACTGTACATTGGCCATGGCTCCTTTTCTGTAAGCAACCGGCATAATGGTATCACTGGTGTAGTCTTCAATTTCTACAATTTCCAGAGGAGTTCCTGTTTTTTTGCCGATGCTTTCCAACAGGTAATCTGCTTTTTCTTTCGCGGCTTTTAAAGCGTTGATTTTAACTGCTTTCTTAAAGTCTGCAATTTTGGTGTTTTTTATTTCAGCAATATTCAGGTTGCTTACCCATTTCTGATTCAGTTCTTCAAAAAGCTTACTGATATTGGTTTTTGCACTTGCTTTAAACTGAAAACTCTTTGTAAACTTGCCTGTTTTGGCATATACATTCTGGTACATCGACTTGAATTTGATGTCTTCATTTTTCACTCCATTATTTTTGAGTGTTTCAAATAACAGCTTTTCATTATCGGCCAGCTGGTTTTTGTTGTCTGCTTTTATTCCGATGCTGAAGATGATTTCATCCGGTTCTACTTCCATTTCGGCAACGCCTGTTACTTCAATTGCGTTTTTCTTTATTTCCTGCGCGTTGATAAAACTTCCTGCAGTTAATAATCCGATCAATAAAAAATGTCTCAATTTCATAATTTCTGGTTTTAAATTCTACTGTAAAATTAGGCAGATTCAGAACCGGAAACCGGGAGACTTGGTGAAACAGAGTTTTCACTTGGTGGAGGAATGAACGGGCGGGCAAGTGACGATGGTAGAGAGAAAGAGTAAAGAATCAAGATCTAAAAACTAAAAACCAAACACCATCAACCACCACCCAACCATCAAGGCAGAAAATAAACCTTCGAAATTTTATCATTTTTTATTTCATAGATGGCTGTGGCTTCCATTTTTCCGGGGCGGTCTAATCCTGAAACTATTTCCTTATCAATCACAAAATTTCCGTTGATGATCCTTTCTTTGATCTCACAGTGAAGATCAGTCAATGTACTGAACATATTGGTGTAGGTTTTGCGCATAGTTTCTTTTCCTTTACTCAGCAAAGTGTCAGGGAAAGTGTATAATTCTACATCTTCTCCATAAGGTTCCAGGAAAGCGTCAATATTTCTTGCGTTATAACCGTTTACCTGCTGCTGTACGAGCATTTCTGCCGTTACTTTTAGAATGTTGTCAGCGGGCATTGCCTGTCCATTTTTAAAGACCATATCAATATCAGTAAGATGATCCAGATTTTCAACCGGGTTAGAGCGCAGCAAGACAAGGTCAGCTGTTTTACCTTCAGTGATGCTTCCCAAACTGTTTTCTGTATTAAAAATCTTTGTTGGGTTAATCGTTGCAGACTGTAAAACCTGCCAGTTGGTGAGACCGCTTGCTTTCATGGCTTTCAATTCTTCGATCAATGAAGTGGCATGCTGGGTGCCAATATTTCCGGCATCGGTACCTGCTGCAATCGTAACACCGCCATCCATTAATTTTTTTAGATTAATTCTTCTTATC
Source organism: Chryseobacterium soli (assembly GCF_000737705.1). GTDB lineage: Bacteria > Bacteroidota > Bacteroidia > Flavobacteriales > Weeksellaceae > Chryseobacterium > Chryseobacterium soli. Next base: position 378,488 of record NZ_JPRH01000003.1, read on the forward strand.
TCATTGGTTGTATTTACATGATCAATTACTTTAGGGGAAGTCACCTGTGCTTTTAGCCTTCGGATCATCACTGAATCATCAGAATGCGACAGATATTTCAGGTCATCAATAGAGCCGATGGTCTTCGGGTTGGAGTTTTCCAGTTCGTAGGTCGTATAGTTTTTATGCTGTCCAAAAGTACTGTAGTAATTATCCATTACCGTAAGGGTAGGGCTTACAATAACGTTTCTGGATTTCAAAAGTTTTACAAAATCATCAGAAACCACTTCATCTTCTATATCATGAACCAGAAAATTAGCACCATTTTGTACAGCAATTTGTGCTGTAAAGCGTTCAGTGGCATGTACGGCTACTTTTAGATTGTTTTTATGAGCTTCATCAATAACTGCTTTGATCACCGGTTCCAGTTTTTTAGCCTGCTCTTCCTTTTTTTTGCCTTCTCCAAATACGATATACCATATTTTAATGCAGTCAGGGTGATAAGGAAGCTGTTCCTGAACCAGTTTTTTAGCATCTTCTACCGTTGATACCAGTTTAAAAGGTTCATTGTTACCAAGGTTTTTAAATACTTCTGGCTCATAAGTGGTAATCAGAGGGCCAGACATATATACAGTAGGCAGATTTTTTTTATTTTTAAATGAATCCCTAAGTGAGAGAAAATGGTAAGTGGCGCCCGGATCAATCACAGTAGTAATTCCGGATTTAAGGTAACGCTGGAGCATATCTTCCATGTGAGATTGTGTCCAGGTAATCTCTTTGTCATAAGGAACCTGTTTTCTAAGATCCAACGCATCAGGTCGTGTATAGAGACCGCCACTCTGAAAAAAGTGAACATGAGAATCCGTCATGCCGGGAAGCAGAAATTTGCCTTCTCCATTAATAATATTTGCCCCCTGCGGAATTTTCATTTTTTTTCCCGGTTTGATGGATGTAATAATGCTGTTACTGATCATTACAGTTTGGGCAGGAATGATTTTCTGATGGACTACATCCACGATATTGACATTTTGAATATACGTTTGTGCATCGGTCAGATTGATACAGAGAAATGCAATCAGCAGGAGTTGTAGTTTCTTATTCATGGTTTCGGTCGAGTTTTTGGTTATCTTACAAAGATAATAAAAGAGCCAACTTGCAACATGACTATATTGTAAGGCAATATTGTACAAATATTTTGAATCTGAAACTTGGTGAAGGGAAGCTTTCACTTGGTAAAGAATGGGACACTATATCCAAAGTTTTAGTTACTTTGCAGTAAAGATCTGAAATTCTGTGAAATCACTTTTCAACATACTATTCATTGTGCTCCTTGCGGCTGGAAATTTTTCTTTTGCGCAGGATTCTACGCAGGTGGATAAAGTACTTAAATCTGCTTCAAGACTTAAAAAAGCCGTTGATAATAATGATAATAAAGGAGTTGCTGATACATATGTAGGCATTGCCAATGATTATTACAACCAGGGAAATTATGCAAAAAGCGAAGAATTTCTGGTAAAAGCCAAAAATATCTACCAGCGTTTAAATGATAAGAAAAATCTTGAAATGGTAACCCGGAAATTGGCTCAGTCACAGGAAAAGCAGAATAAAATAACACCAGCCATCATTAATTACAATATGGCTGCGGACATGAATCACTCAGAAAAAAGCAGGGCAGTTAACATCAATGATGCCACAAGACTTTCTTCTCCTACACAGGAACAAAAGGCGGAAGCCATTCAAAGTAATATAGACATTAGCCTGAAAGATAATAAAAAAGCGGACCTGGCGGCAAGCTACAGCCAGATGGCGGATATTAATATTCAGGAGAAAAATACGCCTAAAGTTGAAGAAAATCTCAATAATGCCTACAAGATCTCAAAAGAAGAGGCACCGCAGCAGGCACTGGAAATCAATCAGAAGCTGACTAATTTTTATGTGACGAACAAGAACTTCGACAAAGCGATTGAAGCAAAAAAGAAAGTCCTGAAAGAAGATTTTGTTAAAGATAATTCTCAGGAAAAAGTGAATCAGATTCAGGAACTGGCAGATATTTATATTAAAAAAGATGATGCAGGAGAAGCGATTGTTTTGTTGAAAAATGCTTATGACATCGCTCTGGAGAAAGGGCATACACTGGAAGCCCAGAAAAGTGTAAAACGACTCGACAGTTTATACAATGTTTCCGGAAATACCGATGCTTCGATGAAGTTATACCGTGATTTTCTTGGAAAATTGCCGGATATTGTTTCCAAAGACAGAAGTCTGATCGATAACAAAATTCTGGAAGATACCGAACAGCGAATTTCACAGCTGGAAAAAGAAAAAGGATTAAAAGACGAGCTTATCCGGAAGAAAAATGTCTTCAATTATAGCTTAATTGGAGTCCTGATCCTGTTGACAGGATTGATTATTTTTATTTTCAGGACACTCAAAAAGGTTCAGATCAAAAATAAAAAAATTGCCTTGCAGTCGCTTCGCAGGGAAATGAATCCTCATTTTATTTTTAACAGCTTAAATAGTGTCAATCATTTCATAGCCACCAATAACGAACTGGAAGCCAACCAGTATTTAACAAAATTCTCGAAGCTGATGCGTGGAGTGATGGAAAATTCAACCCAGGATTTCATTCCTTTCCAGCAGGAACTGGATTTGCTTGAAAATTATCTCGCGCTGGAAAAAACACGTTTTGCCGATAAATTCGATTATGAAATTGTGGTCGATGAACATCTGAATATGCAGAGTCTTTTGGTTCCAGGCATGCTGGTACAGCCGTTTCTGGAAAATGCCATCTGGCACGGACTCCGCTACAGAACTGAAAAGGGATTTTTAAAACTGAGTTTTGAAAAAGGTACAAGTGATTTAAAAATTACCGTTGAAGATAATGGAATAGGAATTGAAGAAAGTAAAAAACAGAAAACGCAGCATCAAAAAGCCAGAGAAGGCAGAGGAATGAAAAATACATTGGAAAGGATTCAGCTGCTTAACGATCTGTATAAAAATAATATTACCTGCGTGATTAAAGATAAAGATCATAATAGCGGGGTTTTAGTGACCATCACTATTAATTTAACATCAAATAAACACTAACGTGAAGAAAAGTATACTAACATTCATCTTATTATTATCCTCATTAGCAGGTATTGTTTCCGGCCAGGAAATCAATGCTGCACGCCTGGAAAAAGTGCTGGAAAATTTAAAACTTGACAAAACAAAAATTAAAGAAGAGTTTTGTACAGAAAAGAAAATGCCCAATGCAGAAGATTCTTATATCATCGTTATTCCTGTTTTACAGGGAAAGGAAGAGGAGGATATGTTTACTGTACAGAATTTTATTTTGATTACAGATGAAAATGGAGCTATTAAAAATAAATATTTCGATCCTGAAGAAATCATTTCTGATGCTATTATGTTGCGTGGGATTACCATAGATACAGGATTATACAGCATTAGTAACGGAATCCGTGCTTTTGGGGTGAAAACCAATTTTGAAGGCAGCAGCAGACCCAATCCGTATTCTTCAGAAGAAATTTCAATGTATTATCCTGATGGGAAAAGTCTTAAAAAAGTTCTTAATAAGTTCAGCTTATATTCAAGCGGCGGAGAATGGGATACCAATTGTGCCGGTGAATTTGATGACAGTCGTTCTGTGATTATTGTAGATAAAGCAAAAACGAACAGTTTTACAGATCTTAAAATTAAAACGATATCTACCACCACAAAAAATAAAGTAGTGAATGGTGACTGTAAAGACTCTCAAACCTCAAAAACCGGTTACAGGGTTTTACGATTTAAAAATGGGAATTATCAATAAAATATCATCCGCTATATACTCTCAAATACCCTGAAAATGAAGATAAAAGCAGTAATCGTAGACGATGAGGTCATTGCAAGAGAAGTGTTAAGGAATTATCTTACCAAATACTGTCCTCAGATTGAGATCCTTGGCGAAGCAGAAAACAGTAAAGAGGCTGTTACCCTCATTGCAGAAATACAGCCGCAGCTCGTTTTTCTGGATGTGGAAATGCCTTATGGAAATGCCTTTGATGTCTTAGAAGCAACCAGTGAATTCTCCTATGAAACCATATTCATTACAGCCTTTTCTCAATATTCTCTGCAGGCACTTAATAAATCTGCAAGCTATTATATTTTAAAGCCCATTGATATTCAGGAGCTTATTTTGGCCGTTAATAAAGTGGCAGAAAGCATTGAAAAGAAAGAAGAGCTTAACCGAAACAAAATTTTACTTGAAAATCTGAAATTAAAACCAGAAAAGCAGCAGCTGATTCTGCCTACATTACAGGGTTTTGATGTCGTGAAAATAGAGGATATTGTAAGATTGCAGGCAGATGGAAACTTTACCCAGGTGTATCTTACCGACGGTTCAAAGAAAATGGTATGCCGTTTCCTGAAATATTTCGATGACCTGCTTGAAGTTCCCTTTGTAAGAGTACATCGATCTCATATCATCAATACCAATTTCGTGAGGTCCTATCATAAAAGCGGAACGGCAATGCTTTCCGACCAAACCGAAATTGAAGTTTCAGGCAGCTTTAAAGACCAGTTTTTAAAAGTTTTTTCCTAGAATTTATCTTTCTTTAACATCATAAAGGCATTGTTTTTGAAGATTTATAATAACCACAAAAACTTGTATTATTATGAAAAATCTTCACAAAATTGCTATTCCCGTCTCGTTAGGTATTTTAGGTCTTGTGATCTTCAATTCATGTTCTTCAGGAGGCATTACGAAAGGGGCAACGGCCGTTACGAATTTCAATGCTGAAAAATATTTGGGAAGATGGTATGAAATTGCCCGTTTCGACTACAGATTCGAGAAAAATATGGACAATGTTACCGCCACCTATACCCAAAATCCGGATGGAACCATCCGGGTAGATAATAAAGGATACGACTACGTTAAAAAAGAATGGAAAGAATCCATAGGAGAAGCTAGATTTGTAAAAGATAAAACTGAAGCAAAGTTAAAAGTTTCTTTTTTTAAACCTATTTGGGCAGGATACAATGTCATAGATATCGATGAAGATTATCAATATGCTTTGGTAGCCGGAAGCAGTCTAAAGTATCTTTGGATTCTATCCCGTACCAATACCATTCCTGAAAGTATTAAACAGCGTTTTTTGGAAAAAGCAAAAAAGATCGGATATAGCACAGATGAATTAATCTGGGTGAAACATGATAAATAATGATATGCAAAAAGACGAAAGGGCAAATTTGGATTCAACAGATTTGCCCTTTCGTTTTTACATTTTCTTATATTCTTTCCATTCTTCAAAACGCTGGTCGATGACAGGTTTGATCAGTTCATAGTTTTCGAAAGTATCTTCAACGTGATAAAAACTTTCATACTCGAAATTATGTTCCTCTGCTTTTTTATCAAAAACAGCTGAATAGTCATCCCCAAAAGAATTGTATTTTTTCGCGAAACTGGTGTCATCCGTATAATAGTCGCGGGCAAAATGGTTTCCCGATTCATTAAGATCATGCTCCGAAAATTTTTCATCACACAAATCAATCAGAAATTCTGCTCCGGTCATTTCTTTTCTTTTTACCCTTTCAATTTCATCAGTGGCATCTTCGTTCAGTTCCTCAGATAAAAAATTATTGTTAATGCACCAGGTAAGAAACATTCCGATATGAGTAGATGCATTTTCTTCAGAGAGATTTTCAGGATATTCTCCACCGTAATGCCATGAGGCATCATCGTATTTCGCCATTTTAGAATTTTTAATGATAGTTTTAAACAGTATACTCCAAAGATATAAAAAATCGTTTTATGTTGCTGTAACCATAGATTTTTCCGTCATTTGTAAAAAGATTTTTTTTCAAAAACTACTTATGGAAAATGCTGTTCTTATTACGATTGGTGATGAAATCCTTTCCGGAAATACAATAGATACCAACTCTAATTTTATTGCAACCGAACTTAAAAATATTGGTGTAAAAGTCACCCAGATCTTTACAATTTCTGATGAAATAGAAACCATTAAAAACACCCTGAGGAAAGCCTTTGAAATGGGAAGCCTGATCATTACTACAGGCGGTCTAGGGCCTACCAAAGACGACAAAACAAAAAAAGCACTAGCCGAGTTTTTCAATGATGAACTTGCTTTGGATGAGGTCACTTTTAATCATCTTAAAGGCTATATGGAACGAAGAGGACGTATTGAAATCCTGGAGAGAAACCGCGAGCAGGCTTTTGTGCCTACCAAATCTACCGTTTTCCAAAATCAGTACGGCACGGCGCCCTGCATGATGATGGAGCAGGACGGGAAACTATGTTTCAGTCTTCCAGGCGTACCTTATGAAGTAAAACCCCTGATTAAGGATCAAATTGTACCTTATTTAAAAAATAAATTCAATCTTAATTATATTACGACAAGAATAATTTCTGTAGTAGGCATTCCCGAAAGTATATTATCAGATACTATTGAAGAATGGGAGCTTGCTCTTCCTAAGCATATAGCACTATCTTACCTTCCGATCGGGACGCGTGTAAAACTAAGGCTTACCGCCACAGGAGAAGACGATCAGGTGTTGCAGCAGCAGCTTGAAGAGGAGATTCAAAAGTTATTTCCATTAATCGGAAATCATATCATTGCAACCGTTGAAGATAAGATTGAAAAAATCCTGGGTGAATTATTAACAGAAAGAAAATTAACGATTTCCACTGCAGAAAGCTGTACCGGAGGAGAACTGGCAAAACTGATCACTTCAAACTCCGGAAGTTCAAAATATTTTGTGGGGGGTATTGTACCTTATGCGGCAGAAAAGAAAATCCAGATCCTGAATGTTTCCAAAAAGACCATCGATGAGTATACCGTGGTAAGCGAGCAGGTGGCTCAGGAAATGGCAGCAGGATGCCAGCAGTTGTTTGGAACTCATATTTCTTTATCCACAACAGGAGTTGCCGGCCCGGGGAAAGGAGAGGACGGGAATGAAGTAGGAACGGTATTTTACACTATCAAAATCAATAAAGAAGTTTATAATTATAAGCTGTATATGCCTCATTTAGAAAGAAATGACTTTGTAGGTTTTGTTTCGCAAAAAATAATTCAGGATTTGGTAGGCATACTTATAAAAGATTAAGTTTTTTATTTTAATTTTATTTTAATTAAATATTACACGGGTTTTCATGCTTTTTGAACACCCTTCGAAAAAATATAAAAAGTGGAAAATTCAAAACAGATTTTTCAAACCAATAATAAAAAACGCTGGAGAAATGTACAGTGGGGCAGCCGTATTTTTATCTTCGTCGCTGTATTGCTTTTTTTGGCATTAGGTTTAATGATGAAATTGGACAGAAGTCCGAAAATCCCGTTCAAAGAAGACTATAAAGCCGTAATCACGGCGAGTAAGCCTTATCTGCAGGAGAATAAAATTTCTAAAGAATATAAAGGGTTCAGAAATTTTATTTCTGAAAAAACGATCCATACCAACCTCTCTAAAATTGAAATAGCCAGAGCAGCCAGACTTAAAAATCAAAACAAAAACTGGAATCAGTTTCCGGGCGGTATCCGCTCTGCATTTTATGTGGCATGGGACCCGCAGTCTTTAATGTCTTTGAAGAGAAATATCAAACACATTAACCTCGTTTTTCCGGAATGGTTTTTCTTAGATCCTAAAACAGGAGATTTAAAAACGAATGTAGACCCCGAAGGCTACAAGATTATCAAAAGAACCGGAATTGCTGCCATGCCGATATTGAGTAACAACTCCGACAGAGAATTCCGTGCAGAAGGATTGGCCCGCGTACTGCAGGATCCGAAAAAAAGAACGCAGCTTATCCAGAAAATTACCCAGCAGTGTAAAAAATTTAATTTCAAAGGAATCAATATCGACTTTGAAAACATGAATCTTGATTCTGATGAAAATCTCATTGCCTTTATGAAAGAGCTTTCAGAAACTTTCAAGCAGAATCAGCTCCTGGTTTCTATGGATATCATGACCGATAATGACGATTATAATATTGAAAAGCTTAATCCGTACGTTGATTATTTCGTATTGATGGCCTATGACGAATATTCTGCTGACAGTGATGCAGGTCCTATTTCATCCCAGAAATGGATTGAATCTCAAACGTCCAAAATTTTAAAGAAAACAACCCCAAATAAAATTATTTTGGGATTAGGTGCCTATGGATATGACTGGAGTGTCAATAAAGATGAAAATACCTCAGTAACCTACATGCAGGCTATTACTAAAGCTCATGCAAGCAAAGCGGTTATCAATTTCAATGATGATACTTTTAATTTGGATTATTCCTATACGGATTCTAATAATAAACTACACAATGTATTTTTCAATGATGCAGCTTCTATTTTCAATACCATGCGTTTTTCTTCAGAATATCCGCTGGCCGGAACGGCACTTTGGAGACTCGGAAGTGAAGACAGCCGGGTTTGGAATTTCTATGATAAAGACCTTAGCTCTGCCGGACTTTCCAACTTTAGTTTTAAAAGTTTAGAGAATGTCAAAGGCCAGACAATGGTGGATTATATTGGTGACGGAGAAGTTCTGGATGTATTGAATACGCCTCATGACGGGAAAATAGCATTGGAAACGGATGCCAAAGAAAAGATTATCACGGATGAAAATTATGTGACTTATCCCAGCTCTTATGAAGTGAAAAAATATGGTTCAGCGCCTCAAAAACAATTGGTACTGACTTTTGATGACGGACCGGATGAAACATATACACCTCAAATCCTGGATGTATTATCAAAATACCATGTGCCTGGCGCTTTCTTTCTTGTCGGTCTGAATGCAGAACAAAATCTTCCGCTTGTTAAAAGAATCTACCGGGAAGGACATGAGATCGGAAATCACACTTTTACCCATGAAAATGTGGCTAAAGTAAGTCCTGAAAGAGCCATACTTGAGTTGAAACTGACAAGACTTCTTATTGAATGTATTACCGGGCACAGCACGATTTTGTTCAGAGCGCCCTATAATGCGGATTCTGAGCCTACGACTTCAGAAGAGATTATTCCTGTGGCATTGGCAAGACAGCAGAACTATCTGGATATCGGGGAAAGCATAGACCCTGAAGACTGGCAGCCTGGGATTAAATCAGATGAAATTGTAAGACGTGTACTGGCAGGAATCAAGCAGGAGAGAGGAAATATTATCCTGCTGCACGATGCCGGAGGTGATACAAGAGCAGAAACGGTAAAAGCACTTAAAATTCTTATTCCGATGCTGCAGAAACAAGGCTATCAATTCACTAATCTGGCGACTATTTTACATAAATCGAAAGCAGAATTGATGCCCGAAATTCCTAAAACAAAGTCATATTATGTTATGCAGCTTAATCTTGTGCTGGCAACAGCCATCTACGGGATAAGCCATTTTCTGGTTGCTCTTTTTACCATTTTTATTGCCTTGGGATTGATCCGGTTGGTTTTAATGGGCTATTGGGCATTTAAAGAAAAAAGAAAAGAAAATAAATTGGGTGGTTTTCCGGTATTGGCTTCTTATCCGAAAGTCTCTATCATCGTACCGGCTTATAATGAAGAAGTCAATATTGTATCCTCATTAAACAGCCTCTTAAAACAGGCGTATCCTAATTTTGATATCATCATGGTGGATGACGGAAGTAAAGATTCAACCTATGAAAAAGCTAAAGCAGCATTTCCGGATCATCCTAAATTAAAGATTTTCACCAAACCAAACGGCGGAAAAGCCACCGCTTTAAATTTTGGAATTTCCCATACCGATGCAGAATATGTAGTATGTATCGATGCCGATACCAAACTGCAGCAGGATGCCGTACAATATCTGATTGGCAGATTCCTGAATGCTGATCCTGAAGAAAAAATAGCAGCTGTAGCAGGAAATGTGAAAGTTGGAAATAAAGTCAACTGGCTCACCAAATGGCAGGCGATTGAATATACCACCAGCCAGAACTTTGATAGGCTTGCTTACGCATATATTAATGCCATTACCGTAATACCGGGGGCTATTGGTGCATTCAAAAGATCAGTTATTGGAGAAGTAGGCGGATATTCATCCGATACCCTGGCGGAAGATTGTGATATTACAGTGAAAATTCTAAGAAAAGGATATACTGTTGCCAATGAAAACAGAGCGGTTGCGATCACTGAGGCTCCGGAATCCGTACAGCAGTTTTTGAAACAGCGTTTCCGTTGGACTTATGGAATTATGCAGATGTTCTGGAAACAAAAACAGACATTTCTTACCCCCGAATACAAAGGATTGGGACTTTGGGCCATGCCGAATATTTTATTGTTTCAATATATTATTCCATTTTTTTCACCGTTGGCGGATGTGCTGATGTTCTTTGGGATTTTATCAGGAAACGGATCGAAAATATTTACGTATTATCTCCTGTTTCTTTTTGTAGATGCCTCTCTGGCTTTCGCTGCTTTCATCATGCAGAAAGAGAAATTAGGCAACCTTTTCTACATTCTTCCCCAAAGATTTGGGTATAGATGGCTGATGTATATCGTGCTGTTCAGAAGTTTAAGAAAGGCTTTGAAGGGAGAAATGCAGGCTTGGGGATTCTTAAAAAGAACTGGAAATGTAAAAGAGACGGTGGTTTCTTAATTTTATGTAAATTTGTTTTCGTTAAAAAGTAACAAATAATTAAAAGACTATACATATTGTATAAATTGTTATCATAATGAAAAAACTAACGCTTTCTTTGTTTTTACTAGCTGGAGTTTGCTCACTAAATACAGTGAGTGCTCAGGCTAAAGTAACTAAAACAGCAGTAAATGCCTCAGATAAAGGTTTAGACCTTAGCCTGATGGATACCTCTGTTCGCCCACAGGATGATTTTTATAATTACGTGAGTGGAACATGGATGAAAACTGCCAAAATTCCTTCCGATAAGCCTACTTGGGGAAGTTTCAATAAATTGGCTGATGATACAGACAACCATTCAATGACAATCCTGAACTCTCTTCTGAAAGATAAATTTGCTGACGGAAGCGAAGGGAAAAAGATTCAGGATCTGTATGCGAACTATATGAATATGCAGAAGAGAAATGCAGACGGAATTAAACCTATTCAGGACAACCTGAATAAAATTGATGCCATCAAAAATCTTGCTGACCTTCAGAACTATCTTACTTCAGTAACGAAAGACGGAGAAAATATTTTATATGGATGGGGTGTAGATGCAGATCTTAAAGACTCTAAAATGAATGCCGTTTACTTAGGAAATGCTTCATTGGGGTTAGGAAGAGACTACTACCAGAAAGTAAACGAAAAAAACACAGAAGCTCTTGCTGAATATCAGAAATATGTAGCTTCTATGTTGAAAGAAATAGGATATAAAAATGCTGATGAAGCAGCAAAAAATATCGTTAATTACGAAAAAAGCATTGCTCAGACCTATCTGACGAACGAGCAGAGCCGTGATAATACCCTTCAGTACAACCCAAAAACTATGACAGAACTTTCTGCTTTGGTAAAAGGAGTTGATATTCCTGCATATTTGAAAAAAGTAGGCGTAAGCACAGATAAAGTAATTATTGGGGAACTTGGATACTACAAAAACTTTGATAAGTTGGTAAGCGCTCAGAATCTTCCTGTAATTAAAGATTATCTGAAATTTCACATGATTCACGGAAGTGCTTCTTACCTGAGCGAAAAATTAGGTGATATGAAATTTGCTTTCTATGGCAAATACCTGAGAGGTCAGCAAGAGCAGAGAGCACTTAACAAAAGAGGATTTGAAGTAATCAATAGTACTTTGGGTGAAGCTTTCGGTAAATTATATGTTGAAAAATATTTCCCGGCTGAAGCAAAAGCTCAAATGGTGGAACTAATCGACTACTTAAAGAAAAGCTTTGCGGTTCACATCAATAACTTAGCTTGGATGTCTTCTACAACGAAGGAAAAAGCAATGAACAAACTGAACAAGTTTACCGTAAAAGTTGCTTATCCGGACAAATGGAAGGATTATTCTAAATTAGATATCGTTCCTGAATCTAAGGGAGGAACATTGTATAAAAACCTTCAGGATATTAGTCAATGGCAGTACAATAAAGACCTTGCTAAAATCGGAAAACCTGTTGACAAATCAGAATGGGGAATGACTCCTCAAACGGTAAATGCTTACTATAACCCGGTAAACAACGAAATCGTATTCCCTGCTGCTATCCTTCAGCCGCCATTCTTTAACCCGAATGCTGATGCTGCGGTTAATTTTGGTGGAATTGGTGCTGTAATCGGACACGAAATGAGCCACGGATTTGATGATTCAGGTGCTCAGTTTGATGCTGATGGAAACCTGGTAGACTGGTGGACTCCTGAAGATAAAGCAAACTTCGAAAAAGCAACAAAAGCGCTTGCTTCACAATATGACAAATATGAGCCTGTAAAAGGAACTTTCGTTAACGGAACTTTCACAAACGGAGAAAATATTGCAGATTTAGGTGGAGTAAACATCGCTTACGATGCCCTTCAAATGTATCTGAAAGACAAAGGAAATCCTGGAAAAATCAGTGGATTTACTCAGGATCAAAGATTCTTCTTAAGCTGGGCAACCGTTTGGAGAACGTTATCAAGTGAGAAATACATGGTAAACCAGGTGAAAACAGATCCGCATTCTCCTGGATATTTCAGAAGTTTCGGACCGCTTATTAATGTTGATGCATTCTACAAAGCATTCGATGTGAAAGCCGGAGATAAATTATACAAAAAACCGGAAGAAAGAATTAAAATCTGGTAAAATATAAATACAGACCGCTCAGAAATGAGCGGTTTTTTTATTGCTGAAAGTTAGAAATACACCATCGGATTTATAATCTATTATGCTCAGTCATATCTGTTAAAAATTGCTTTATTCTCAAATTCTCCTGCTCTTCCCATTCTATATTCCCGAAATTCGTATATTTGATAAGTTTGTGTACAATCAAAAAAATTATCTTAATGAAAAAGCTGACTATCGGGATACTCGCCCTTTCGGGGATCGTGTTTTTACAATCATGCGGCAGTGCAAAAAATACTGCAACTACTGAAAAAAAACCTGAAATTATGGTAGATAAATCCTCTGCAAAACAAGTGAAAGAAGAAGGAATCAATATATCTTACATGGATAAAACCATTCGTCCGCAAGATGATTTTTTTAGTTACGTGAACGGGAATTGGGTGAAAACCACTCAGATTCCTTCCGATAAAGCAAGCTGGGGATCTTTCAATGCATTGAGAGAAAATGTGGATGATGCCTCTCTGGATATCTTAAACAAAATTTTATCTGAAAAATATACCGACGGCTCCGAAGGACAGAAAATTCAGAACCTGTATGCATCTTTTATGGATGTAAACAAAAGAAACGCCGATGGTCTGGCTCCGATCAAAGGAGATCTGGCTAAAGTAGATGCTATTAAAAACCTTAATGACCTTCAGAAATACCTGCTGGATGCCACAAGACTTGGAGATAATTCTTTCTACGGATGGAGAGTAAGCGCCGATATGAAAGATTCCAAAATGAATGCCGTATACCTTGGCGGTCCGGATCTTGGGCTGGGAAGAGACTACTATCAAAAAGTAAGCGAGGCTAATACAAAAACATTAGCTGAATATCAGCTGTATGTAGGTAAGCTATTTGGTGTTTTAGGATATAAAAACTCTACAGAAGCTGCACAAAATGTAGTGGCTTTTGAAAAACAGCTGGCCAACTATCTTTTAACCCTTGAACAAAACAGAGATGCTAATCTGAGATACAATCCTAAAAATGTATCAGAACTATCCGGTTTAGTTAAGAATGTAAACCTTGCAGGCTATCTTTCAGACGCCGGTGTGAAAACGGATAAAGTGATCATCGGTGAACTGAAGTACTATCAGAATATGGATCAGTTTCTTAACCAAAAGAACCTGCCGTTATTAAAAGATTACTTAAAATATCATATCATCAACGGGAATGCCAGCAACCTGGATGCAAATCTGGAGCAGATCCGTTTTGATTTCTATTCAAAATATCTTCAGGGTCAGAAAGAACAGCGTCCGATGGATAAGAGAGGTTTAACTCTTGTTAACAGTGTTCTTGGGGAAGCCTTTGGTAAATTATACGTAGAAAAGTACTTCACTCCGGAAGCAAAACAGCAGATGGAAACCTATATTGATTATATCTTGAAATCATTCAAAACCCATATCAATGACATGGACTGGATGTCTGCTGCAACCAAAGTAAAAGCACAGGAAAAACTGTCTAAATTCACAGTAAAAATCGCTTATCCTGATCAGTGGAAAGACTACTCACAACTGAAAGTGGACGCCCCTGCCAAAGGTGCTACTTTATACTCCAACCTGCAGAATGTAGCCGCATGGCAGTATCAGAGAAGCTTAGATAAAGTGGGGAAACCTGTTGATAAATCAGAATGGGGAATGACTCCACAAACAGTTAATGCGTATTACAGCGGATCCAATAATGAAATTGTATTTCCTGCAGCCATCCTTCAGCCGCCTTTCTATAATCCATTAGCAGATGCAGCAGTTAATTTTGGAGGAATTGGAGCCGTAATCGGGCATGAAATTTCTCACGGTTTCGATGACAGTGGTTCCCGTTTCGATGGTGACGGAAATCTGAACAACTGGTGGACAGATGCAGACCGTAAGAACTTTGACGCAAAAGTGGGACAGCTGGCGGCTCAGTATAATGCTTACGAACCTGTAAAAGGAAGTTTCGTCAACGGGAAATTTACCAGTGGAGAAAATATTGGTGACCTTGGAGGGGTAGCCGTAGCATATGATGCCCTTCAGATGTATCTTAAAGATCACGGAAATCCGGGAATGATCAGCGGATTTACACAAGATCAGCGGTTCTTCATGAGCTGGGCAACTGTCTGGAGAACAAAAGCAACAGACCAGTATATGGTGAATCAGGTGAAGACAGATCCTCACTCTCCGGGATACTTTAGAGCGTTCGGCCCTTTGGTAAACCAGGATTCTTTCATCAAAGCATTTGATATAAAACCTGGGGACAAAATGTATAAAGCGCCTCAGGACAGAATAAAAATTTGGTAACATAACCAAAAATTGTTAGAAAAGAAAACGCATCAGAAATGATGCGTTTTTGTTATTTATTTTTCATAGTTTAGTGATATCATAAAATAGTAATGTAAACCTGTTTTTTGTAAGGAAAATTAAATAGTACAAGAAAAATCTTGACAAAATTTTGTATGTTACAGTTTTTTTTTAAATTTAAACACTGGATTGGTAATTTGTTTGATTCATCTGCAAATTACTCAGGTACAGATATTAACCAAAATCAAAAATCTCAAAATAATAATAATATGGCAATGTTTAATTATGGTGTTGGCGGCAACGAGGTAAAAGTAGACGCTAATGAAGCTATTCAGGAAATACAGGAGAATAAGTCGCTGATAGTGAGCCAGCTTACTACCGACGAAACCTATAACCCTGAAATTGTAACAGGATTAAAGACTGTGGACGACGTCTTCAAACATTTCCAGCCTTCTGTTGCAGTACAGCACGAAACGGAAGACGGCAGTGTAGTGGAAGAAGAATTCCGTTTTCAAAATCTTGCGGATTTCACTCCAAAAAATCTTACTCAGAAATCAAATTATTTACAGCAACTCAGCGTAGAACAGGAACAATATAACAAGATTGTACGCCAGCTGAAAACGAATAAAATTCTGCGTAATATGCTGGAGAATGAGCAGACAAGAGCTGCTTTTATCGAAGTATTGAAAGATGTGGCCCAAGAACTTGAAAAATAATTTAAAGACATTACACTAAATCATGGATAGCAAATTACAGGCGGCTGAAAGCCAGCAACAAGGACAACAGCAACATTCAGGACAACCGAAAGGGAATCCTCTTGCCGAACTCAATAAAATTGGAGGTTTCGGATTTGTTGAATCTGTTGTAGATGGCATCGCCAATATGAACCCTACAAGAAAGGCAAGGAAAGAAATATTCCTTACCGACAGCAATAAAACAGATGAAAGAAAAGAACTTCTTCAAAAGATCAATCTTTGGATGAATCTTTTAGAAGGTGGTGAATCTGCAGATAAAATGGCCGATACCTGCAAAAATAAAGCACAGCAGGCTGACCAGAATTTAAAGACGAATTTAAAAAATACGCTGGATTCAGTTCGCCAGCTGGAAACAAGCTACAGAACCGTAGCTCAGTTCTACAAAAATACAGAATTGGATAAAGTAGACAATGTAAGCATTGTAAACGCAAGTCTGGAACAGGTTTCAGATTTGGATAATCCTATCTTTATCGATGCGATCGCAGAAGAATTCAAAAGCTATTACGACCGTTTAGACCTTAGAGACAACTATTCAATCCTTGCCATTCCCGGATACTTAGGCTCCAATAAAGTCATTGAAAAATGGGCGAAGATCTGTAATGAAAACAAAGTCATGATGGTGACGGATTTCGCGAATCTGGACAAACCGGATGATGTTGTAGATTTATTCCATTCTGCAAACCTTACAGGCGGAGAACTTCACAGAAGTAACGTGATCATGACGTGTAACTGGCTGGTAGGCCGCGGAAGAGCTGAAGAAGTAGGAGAAGAGGAGAATGTAGAGCTTCCGCCTTCCACTTCATTAGCAGGAAAAATCCACAAAACATTGATGTCTCAGGTAGCTGCTGGTAAAAAGCATGGAAACATCAATGAAGTAGATGCCGTAAAATTCGAATTGAAGAAAAGTGAAATTTCTCAGTTGGAAAAAATGGGACTTGTACCGATGGTTAATGAATATGGTAAAATTATGGCATTCTCAGCCAAAACATTATTTACAGGAGACAACATCGGTCTTCAGACCTATTCTGTAGTTAGAGTATTTGACTATGTGACAAAAGTTTTACTGGATTTCCTAAACAGAAGAGCTTTCGAAAACTGGAATGCAAAAAATGAAGACGATTTAAGAAGACAGATTGTAACATTCCTGGATGGTATCAAAGGAGCAGACAAACTGATCGAAAAATTTAAGATCGTTCGTTTTGAACAGGATAAAGTAAACAAAGACAGAGTATGGCTGGATATCCGTTTAACCCCTTATTTCCCTACAAAAAGTTTCGTTATTAAACTTGACGGACACAAAGGAGATGATGGTAACGAATGGGATGCAGAGTACATTCAGGATTAATACACCCCTAATTTAAAAATAAAAACCGATGCATCATACATCGGTTTTTTTCTACCAAATTATATGAAAACTAATGTGATTAAAAAAAGACTTGCCTGTGCTGTACCCATACTTTTACTTTTTCTAATGACAGGCTGTAAAAAGGAATACGAAAGACCCGATCATTATGAAGTAGACCTGTTTGAGAAGGATCGCAAGGAAGGAAAAGCCTACATCATGAATGAAGAAGAATGCTTTGATGGCAGCGAAATGGTCATTACAAGTTCCACAGTAAAGCTTGCCGATAGCTCAAGTGGTCGTGGGAGACCATTTTACATCTATAAAGTAAGCTCCGGAGAGACGATGAAAACCGTACGGGATACCGTATTGAATTATCCGTTTCAGTTTCTTTCCAATCAACGGTTAAAATTAAAAGAAGGTCCCATATATGTCTATCTGAAAAAGCTTGATGGCTATCGATTTATTGCTAAAGAGAGAAATATTAATTATCAGTGGCTGAAGACTGCGCCTGTGTATTCTGTGCAAAAAGATAAATAAGCTTATCTTTGCATCATAGAATAACTCTGGAGTATTTCAGAAATAACTACCTGAGGAAATTCTTTTAAATATTTAAAACAGGCTAAGGTTTTTGGAAAAAAATAATAGAGATGCAGCTTTTCTTCAAGTAGGGAACAAGCTTCTGGATTGGTATAAGAAAAATGCGAGAGATCTGCCTTTCAGACAGACGAAAGATCCTTATAAGATCTGGATATGCGAAATTGTATTTCAGCAGACGAGAATTAATCAGGGATTGAATCATTACAATAATTTCATCAAGAGATTTCCGGACGTACAAACTTTGGCAGCAGCTGAAGAAGATGAGGTTTTGCTGTATTGGAAAGGGCTGGGGTATTATTCCCGGGCTATCAACATCCATAAAGCGGCCCGCCAGATTATGAATGAGTATCAAGGTACTTTCCCCTCTGAGTATGATGAAATCCTAAAGCTAAAAGGCGTTGGTAAATATACGGCTGCAGCTGTCTCAAGTATCTGTTTTGGAGGAAGAATGCCGGCAGTGGACGGAAACTTTTACAGAGTATTAAGCCGTGTTTTTGCAGATGATTTTGATATCTCGAATTCCAGGGCATTTGTTTATTTCTCTGAACTGGCGAATCTCGTGATGCCCGAAAATGTTGGGGATTTTAACCAGGCGATGATGGATCTGGGTTCTGAAATTTGTAAGCCGAAAAATCCTCTGTGTGGAGTATGTCCGCTTAACAAAGACTGTTTGGCATTTTCTTTAAATAAGATCTCGGAATTTCCGGTAAAAACAAAGAAGGTGAAGACTGAAAATCTTGATTTGACCTATTATTTTGTCCATCGGAACGGTCAGTTTCTGATACAGCAAAGAAAAGACGACTTCATCTGGAAAAAATTATTTGAATTTTTACCTGCCATTTCTGCGGAACTGGAACCCTTTATCAAAAGCTCAAAAACAATCAGTCATAAACTTACCCATAAGAATGTGAACATTGAAATTTATGATGTTGAGGTAGATTCGGAGACGGTCTGGAATGATTTTACAGCTCAAAATGAATACCTCATTACCGACCTAGAAGGCTTCCATCATAAATCTTTTCCCAAACCTTTGGAAAACTATGTCCAAAACTCGTTGAAAGACTGAAATTTGTCTTCCGAAATCTGAAATCTAATTTGTACTTTTGCAAAATGATTAAAAACGTCATTTTTATTTTCGTATCACTGCTTTTAATTTCATGCGGGAAAGACCCTGCTCCCAAGCCTTATGGGGAGCTTCGTCTGGAATATCCGACCCCCAAATATCAAAAGTTCGAATCTAATTGTGGATACAGTTTTGAGTATTCTAACTTTGCGCTTATTACCAATGCTAAAAAGCCTTGTTGGTACTATATGAACTATCCTAAGATGAAAGCAAAAGTCTTCGTTACGTATTATCCTATACAGAATGACTTTGCCGATCATATCAGAGAAGCAGAAAAAATGGTGTACGAGCACACTGTAAAAGCTAGTTCCATAGACACAAAATCCTTTGAATACCCTGAAAAAAAGGTATACGGGAACTTCTATGAACTCAAAGGACAGAGCGCCTCCAATCTTCAATTTTACGTTACAGACAGTACGAAACATTTCGTAACTGCTTATTTATACTTTAATACAAGGCCAAAACCCGATTCTTTGGCCCCGGCAATAGACTATATCAAAAATGATATGAAACACATGCTGGATACTTTCGAATGGAAAAAATAAATTACTTTTAAAATACATTGAAAAATATATGAAACTTTTAGTTGTAGGAAGTGTTGCATTTGACGCAATCGAGACGCCATTTGGTAAAACAGATAAAATTTTGGGAGGTGCTGCCACATATATTGGTATCACGTCATCTATTTTGGGTGTTAAATCCGGTATCGTTTCTGTAGTAGGAGGAGATTTTCCGCAAGAACATCTTGATATGTTTACCGACAGAGAGGTAAATATTGAAGGAATTGAAATCGTAAAAGAAGGCAAAACGTTCTTCTGGTCCGGAAAATACCATAATGATCTGAATACAAGAGATACGCTGGCTACTGAAGTGAATGTTTTGGAAAACTTCGACCCGAAAATTCCAGATTCTATGCAGGATTCAGAGATTTTATTATTGGGGAACCTACACCCGGGTGTTCAGTTGTCTGTTCTTGAAAAAATGAATGTTCGTCCTAAACTTGTAATCCTTGATACCATGAATTTCTGGATGGACAGTGCCTGGGATATTTTAATGGACATGATTGCTAAAACGGATGTAATTACGATCAATGATGAAGAAGCAAGACAGCTTTCCGGAGAATATTCTTTAGTAAAAGCAGCTAAAAAAATTCATACGATGGGTCCTGATTATGTGATCATCAAAAAAGGAGAACATGGAGCTTTACTGTTCCATGACAATAAAGTATTCGCTATCCCTGCGCTTCCATTGGAAGAGGTTTTTGATCCGACTGGTGCCGGAGATACTTTTGCAGGAGGTTTCGCGGCTTATCTTGCTAAAAAAGAAAAGATCGATTTCGAAACGATGAAGTCTGCTTTGATCGTAGGATCTGCAATGGCTTCTTTCACTGTTGAGAAATTCGGGACAGAAAGAATTCAGGAAGTTAGCGAATCAGATATGTTCGAAAGATTGAGACAATTTAAAGAATTGACCACATTCGATGTGGAACTGCAATAAATAAGTCTTTTTAAGAAATATTTATAATAAAAAATTTAGGGAAATTCATTAAGAATTCTAAATTTGCAACTTGTTTAAAATAGTAAAATGACAAATAAACTAAAAATCACTTTTCTTCTTGGGATTTTCATAATGATATTCTCTTCAAACATGATGAATGCCCAGCTAAAACAAGGAGATTTGGTGGATGGTATTGCTGCTGTTATCGGAGATGAAATTGTTTTGGAGTCTGATGTAGATGAGCAAATGAATTACGGGAAACAGCAGGGAGCTACCAACACAGACAAATGTGAGTTCCTGGAAAACCTTATCAACAATAAATTTCTTGTTTACGAAGCTAAAAAAGATACATTAATTGAAAACCGTTCTGCTTCTATTAAAGAGCAGGCTAATGCAAAATACCGTCAGCTTCTTTCTCAGTTCCCGGACGAGAAAGCGATGTTACTTGCTTACAAGTTCAGAAATGGGTACGAAATGAAAAATGCTATCGAAAAGATAGATACCGATACCTATTACGGGCAGGCAAAATATCAGAGAATTACTGATAAAGCCGATGTAACACCGAACGAGGTAACGGATTTCTATAATTTGTATAAAATGCAGCTTCCACAAGTGAAGGACGAAATTTCTTTAGGACAGATTATGGTGTATCCTAAATTGACAGAAGCCCACAAACAGGAATTGATCAACAAGTTAAATAAGATCAAAAAAGATGTTCAGGGAGGAGAAAGCTTTGAAAGCCAGGCAAGAATCTATTCTGAAGATGAAGGTTCTGCTGCCAACGGAGGACTCTACAAGAATATCTATAAAGGTCAGATGGTGAAGCCGTTTGAAGCAGCAGCTTTAAACCTTCAGGAAGGAGAAATATCAGATCCTATCGAATCTGAATTCGGATACCATATTATCCAGCTGATCAAAAAATCAGGTAAAGTATACGATGCAAGACACATCCTTCTGAAAGCAACGCCTACAGATGATGAAGTGAAGGCTGCTAAAACAAAATTAGACAGTATCAGAGGCTTGATCATTGACGGGAAAATAACATTTAAGGATGCTGCTTTTAAATTTTCTGATGACAAAAGAACCAAATTCAATGCAGGAATTATTTCAGGCGCTGACGGTTCTGATAAGCTTGAAAGAGAAAGTATCCCCGGAACAATAAGCTACGAATTGGCAGGATTGAATAAAGGAGATATTACAACAGCTTTTGAAGATGATGAAAACAAAAGAAAAGTTGCTAAAATCATTAAAATTGAAGATGTGATTCCGGCTCACCAGATAACAATGGAAACGGATTACAACAGAATAAAGCAGATGGCGCTTAATAAAAAGCGAAATGAAATGGTAGAGAAGTTTGTCAACGCCAAACTAGGGACAACCTTCATATCCATACACGGACGTTATGATTCTTGTAATTTCAAAGCTAACTGGAAAAAAGCTTCAGTCAAAAAATAAACAAAAAGCCTTCAGATTTTCTGAAGGCTTTTTTTGTGCTTTAAAGATGGCCATTGAGGAAATCTATATGGTTTACTGTTTTAAATTAACTGCCAAATAATACCTTCCAGCCTCCCGCTTCCAGCTCTCTCGATAATTCCTTAATCCAAACTCATCTCTTTTTAATACCTTTACGAAAATTGAGAAAAATGGATTACGAGTTCTATCTTACAATGTTTCGGTCGGCAGCAGAAAAAATTTCTAAAGAACAATACGATAGGGAAGGTCTGAAAGTATCTGTAGATATCTTTCTGGAATCCGCTGCTCTGAAAATGTATAAACCTGAATGGTCCGGAAATCCACAATCACCGTTAGATGCTGCAAGCAGAATATTTTTTTCAATATGGGTGAGTGATGAGACAATCCGTGAAGGAAAAATGTATTATAATATCCATGCCCTCAAGCTAAGGGAATTGAAGGACTATAAAATATCCAGCAGACATTTTGCACAGAATTTCAGATTTCAGTTTTTGAAACATCAGAAAGACTGGCCCAATGCAGATATACAATATGGCCCGCTTACGCTTATGCAGGGGTGGATACCGCTTACCACTGAAGATATTCAAAAGGAAGTATGCAGGCTGATCCAAAATTTTTTAGAGATAAGCTCTATCATAGATGCTGCTTTAGATCAGTATAAAATCCGGTAATATTTAGTTTTTTTAATCGATAGAAATGTCTGATAACCGTTGTTTTTAGTATTTTTACAGCATGAGCAATTTTATAGATTTCAATTCGGCAAAAAAACTTCACGAAATGCAGACAGAGCACAATAAAATTACACAACTTTTTAATATACAATATCCAATCATCCAGGCAGGAATGATCTGGCATTCCGGATGGAGGCTGGCTTCAGCGGTTTCTAACTGCGGAGGATTGGGATTAATAGGTGCAGGAAGCATGTACCCGGATATTTTAAGGGAGAATATTCAGAAATGCAAACAGGCTACAGACAAACCTTTTGGCGTAAATGTCCCTATGCTGTACCCTAATATTGATGAAATTATCCAGATTATACTGGAAGAAGGCGTTAAAATTGTTTTTACGTCTGCTGGAAATCCGAAAACTTATACCGAAACCCTTCAGAAAGAAGGAGTAAGGGTAGCCCATGTTGTTTCCTCCACCAAATTTGCAGTAAAATGTGAAGAGGCCGGTGTAGATGCTATTGTAGCAGAAGGTTTCGAAGCCGGAGGACATAATGGAAGAGACGAAACAACCACTTTTTGCTTAATTCCTAATGTAAAGAAACATATATCCAAACCTTTGATTGCTGCTGGTGGAATTGCTTTAGGCTCTCAAATGAAAGCTGCTATGATTTTAGGAGCAGATGGGGTACAGATCGGATCACGCTTTGCCGCAACAGTTGAAGCAAGCGCCCATGAAAACTGGAAAAAGAAAATTACAGAACTTCATGAAGGAGATACCCATCTTACGCTAAAAGAATTAGCACCGGTAAGAATGGTGAAAAATAAGTTTTTCAATGAACTGGAAGGTATCTACCAGACGGGACGAAATGCAGAGGCCTTAATCGCTTCTTTAGGACGTGCCAGAGCTAAACGCGGTATGTTTGAAGGAGATATGGAAGATGGTGAACTGGAGATCGGACAGGTCTCAGCATTGATTGATGAAATCCTTCCCGTAGAAACGGTTTTTAAAAATCTCTTACAGGAATTTGAAGAAATTAAAAATCCACACTTATAAAAAGTTTTGAAGGTATGGAAGGAAGGAGTATTGATGTAAAAGGAAACAAACTTTATATAGAGTACGAAAACGCATTCGAAAACAAACCTACTATCGTTTTTTTGCATGATTCATTAGGATGTACCCAGCTTTGGAGAGATTTTCCGGCAAAATTAGGTTCAGCCTTAGCCTGTAATGTCTTGGTCTATGACCGTCTGGGATATGGGAAATCTGGTGTGATGACAACCCATGAAAGAGCTGTGAATTATATGGAGCTGGAAGCAGATCTGCTTAACGACCTCTTATGTACACTGAATGTACAAGATGCAGTATTATTCGGACACAGTGATGGTGGTACAATTGCATTGATTGCCGCATCAAAATATCAGGAAAATATACAAGCGGTCATGTGTGAAGCAGGACATATTTTTGTGGAAGATATTACGGTAAAAGGAGTTCGGGATGCATTGGAAGCTTACAATACCACGAATCTTGGAGAACGGCTTCAGAAATACCATGGTGATAAAGTAGAAATGCTATTCAGAGCCTGGACGGAAATCTGGCTGAGTGAGAAGTTTAGAAACTGGAATATAGAGTATCTCTTGAAAGATATAACCTGTCCTTTGCTATTCATACAGGGTGAAAACGATGAATACGGAACTTTAGACCAACTTGAAAAGACACTCGCTCAGGTAAGTGGAATTTCAGAACAATACATAATCCCGGAGATTGGGCATACACCCCATAAAGAAGTCCCGGAACTGGTACTCAAGAGATCAATAGAATTTTTACAACGACAATTCAATTCATAAAATAAAAGCATCTTCAGGGATGCTTTTTTTGTGCTTTTCAAAAAAATAAGCGTTTACTCATCTTTTTACTGCTTTTTCGTATGTACATTTTTATGTTAAAATATGTACACATCGCTGTAGGCTTTTTACAGTGTACAGTAATGTACAAATTAAAGATAAATGAATAACGCAAAAATTAGTTCCGCAATGTTTTTACGCCCGATTAAATATTGTGGTTCATTTATTTTTTGGTTAAAATCAAGTTTGTAAAAAAATTAGTTTCGGAAAATTTTTAAGCATCACAAAAAAGACCATTAAAATAATTAATGGTCTTTTTTTTAAATTATCAAAGATTTGAATCATACATATTTACATTTGAAATTACAAGAAATACGCAATACATATCATCGTGAAGTGATATATCAATTTTTAGTTTTGAAATGTCAACAGTGGCACAAAACAAAAAAATTATCAAATGAAAAATTTAAAAAAACTTTCGAGAAACGAATTGAAAAAAATGAGTGGAGGAGCTAACCCATTTGAAGAGTCAGCTGAAGTAGGCAATTGTGGAGATGCTTGTACTCCTGGGAATAATGACACTTGTAAAGACTATGGATTACAGTGTGGTATTTATATGCTAAGTAGTGGAGGAACTGTGACTAGTTCGTGCTGGAAATGCATGTAATGTAAGGGTAGAGATGCAGAAACTGCATCTCTTTTTATCATCATTATACTGAACATATGAAAAAGTTCTTTTTAATCAGTTTACTTAATTTCTTATATATTTTGTCAGCACAAAATATAACATTTATATATGAACTTAAGTATAAACCCAATCTTGTTGAAGATGATTTTGTTACGAAGGTCTACTATCTTGATGTGCTAGGTAAACAGTCTGTTTTTAGATCTGAGCAAGATAGGTATTCCGATTCTTTAGTCCAGAAAACGGGTTTAGGTTTAGGGCGAAGCCCGGTATTTAATGTGCAATTTTATATCAAAAAAAATTTAGCTAAAATGAGTATTATTAAAAATATAAATACTCCATTAATGAATGATCAATATTATATACATATTACAGATTCTCTTTACTGGCAAATTTTACCAGATAAAATGAAAATAGGCAATATAGAATGCCAAAAAGCAGTAGTAAAGTATGGCGGGAGAAACTGGACAGCTTGGTTTGCGGAAAGCATCCCTTTACAAGAAGGACCTTATATATTCAATGGTTTGCCAGGCCAGATCGTAAAAATCTCAGATGAAAATTCAGAATATGATTTCACTTTAATAAAAACTAAAAAATCAGATAAAAACAATATGTTTGCCCTTAGAGCAGGAAAGGAAATTACCTGGGAAGAATTTCAGAAAATGCAGTTAGATTATTACAATGATCCATACGCCGAAATTAAGGCTCGTAATATAAAATATCAGATAGGAGATGTGAATGGGAATCTTATTTCTATGGATCTTAGAACACTTACAAAAAATATCCAAAAAAAGTTGAAAGAAAATAATAATGTTATAGAACTAAATAAGGCTGTACAATATCCATGAAATAAAAAATAATGTTAAATTGAAGCTTAACGATAGGTTCTTAATATATTATTACATCAGATCAATGTTCTATGAAATTCCATATTTTATTATTATATTTTGTCTTTTCTATGAAACTTTTTTCTCAGGGAAAGGAAGCTGTTATCATTGGAGAAGATCTTCAGAACAAATATCAAAAGACATTACGGCTGGTAGGTTTATGCAGTGAAAAATACTATCTGAATTTTCGTGGGGATTCTTCATCGATAAAAAACAATCAATATTTTTTTACTATCTCAGGATTTACAGATGATATTCCCAGACCATTTTACTTCCTTCTGGAAACTGAAAAGCATAAAGTCTATAAAACATCTGAGATTTTTTATATTTCACAGGGAACTCAAAAGATCAATTTTAATTCTGAAGACGGTAAAATAACAGGTAGTGAAAAAAATATCTTGTATAAAGATATAGATAGGTTTAAGGTGGATATGGAGTCCTATTCTTCTCAAAAAAAACATTTATATCAAATTGAGGGCGACATTTATAAGCGTAAAAACTTTAAGGTTGAACAGAAAACAAAAGATAGCTTACAAAAACTGTATGCGGAATTAGACAGCTATGAGGAAAATTTATTATTAAATCTGTCAAGAAAAACACCTGCATCCTATGTGTTATTCTGGAAATTAGTTCAAAAATTTGAGGCCAACGGATTCAAACAAAATTATTTTCAGGCTTTCAATAATTTAGATTCTTCAGTAAGAACATCTTCTGTTGGAGTCATTTTTAGTGAAGAACTTAAAAAAGGAAGCAAAATAGCAGAAGGGAATCTATTTCCCGAGCTGATTTTAAAAGGTAAAAAAGTACAGTCTTCTTTAGGAAAGTCGTACACCATTATTGATTTCTGGTTTTCTCATTGTGGACCTTGCATAGAACAGATGCCAAAATACAGAGAGATATACTCAAAGTATAAGGATAAAGGTTTTGAAATAATAAATATCTCTACAGACCGCACAAAAGATATAGCAAGCTGGAAGAAGATGATTAAAGAAAAAGAATTACAATGGATACATTATCTAGATGAAAATGGAGAAAAATCCAGGTATTATAATATTAATACATTTCCTACGAATTTTCTGCTAGACTCGTCGGGTAAAATTATAAAAAAAGATATTTCATTAGCGGATCTGGATGCTTTTTTAGGAAATGCTTTACAATAGAATAACGATTTTCATACTCAATAATTAAGGGTTATTAAATTTTAAATATAGTGTGATGTGTATATGCTAAGTTAATGAAGAGGCCATCATGTGTTTGTGTTGGAAATGTATGTTTAATTGTGGAGATGCAGCAAAACTGCATCTCTTTTTTTATGTACTTTCTAAGATTGATGGATTACAGATTACCCAGTTCAAATTTGATATTTTCCCGTGCAGGAATTTCATACTGATCTTTAAAATAATCAGTTTTAAAGATATGTTTAAGCTCCAGGAAATGTTGAAGAACCTTCTTTCTTCCAGGCCGGTAAAGAAAATCCGGGTAAATAGAGTATTCTTTCCGTATGTTTTTGATATAATCGATATACGTCTTTGAATCTTTCCCCAATATGGAAAGATCAGCATCCAGAAGATAATTGGTATCATGGTCATCCGATAGCAGATGAGCTTTCGTAGCGTTAATCTGAGCGGTAACAGAGTCTATGATTGCTGTGTTGATATTCAATTTTTGAAGCCTTATTGCAGCAAACTCCGCACTCTTTTCTTCATTACGTTTGGATGAAGCATCATAGATTACATCATGATAGAAAACAGAAAAGGAGAGGGCAGGAAAGTTGGAAATACACTCTTTAACATGCTCCAGCTCCAGAAACATATTCTCAAGATGATGAATGTTGTGATAATACCTGCCTTTTTCAGAATATTTCTTATCAATTTCCTGCCAAAGGACGTTGATAAGCTGCTGTTCCTCACTAAAAGAACCACACAACTGTATAAAATTTTCTTTAAGATCCATTAGGAGTACATAAAAAAAGGAACTTAAAAAGTTCCTTGATTTGATTCTATGGTTGCTTTCAGGTCTGCCCAGCCACCGCCGTTGTAACCTTCTTTCAGTCCTTGAGAATTAAGATACTCTAAAGCTTTTCCGCTTCTGTTTCCGCTTCTGCAGAAAATAATAACTGGCTTTTCAATAGATAAAATTTCTTCCTGTCTATCTTCTACTTCACCCAGTGGGATATTTTTAGCACCTTCTATATTTCCGTCCATTTCCAATTCCATGGGTTCACGAACATCTATTAATTCATAATTTCCTGATTGTAATACTTCTGATAAAGACATAGCTGTTTGATTTTATACATTAAAATGATAACGAAAATACGCAATTTTTTTCTGAAAAAACGGCTTTATCCGTATTATTTTAGAATAGGGTATATCCGAGAATTACAGATATGGTCCTGTAGTTGGAAGCAAAATTTAAATAATTTCTTAACAGGTCTCTGGACATTCCCATTCTGAATTCTAGACTGTATTTATCGTTGTATTTATAGCCGGCTCCGAACGTAAAATTATTACCCGATGCTATTTTAAATTCAGTCTGATCATAGGTAATGGCAGAATTAAGATTAAAATCCAGAATATAAGCTGCATTGACAAATATTTTAGATTGCTTATTAATAAAGAAATAGTGCCTGATCCCAAACGGGATTTCGAAGGATTTATAATCTACACTTCTCTTGGATTTTTTTCCATTATAAGAACCATCCATAAGGGATACTTCAGTAGTATTCTTATAATATTGATAGGTGGGTTCCGCAAAAAGAGCCCATTTGTTTTTATTGAAAGGCAGAATAAATTCAAGCTCAGCGCCAATCCTGAAGGTTGCTTTTGAATCAAATTTTGTTTGATCATTTACGCTGTAGTAATGATGATTGTTTTCTACCTTAGAAAAATTAACTCCTGGTCTGATGGTCAGATTAAATAAGTCTTTTTTCACTTTTGCCTGTCCATAAAGCACTGTGTGACCTGTAGAACATTCATTATTGGTGATAAATATTTTTGTAAGATCTGTTGGCTCGTAGTCCGTTTTTTTGATCATTTTACTGTCTACACCACATTTTAAACTTTCGGAAAGCTGTTTTTTATATTCCTCATTATATCCTATCTGGCTTTCGTTGATCGCGTACGACTTGTAAATTAATTGTTTAACGCTGCCATCATCAGTACTGTAGAAAAATCTTCTCGTATCTCCGCTTTCATAATAGAAAAGGTTAGATTTACCTTCTACCAGATATTTAAGGAATAATGTTTCCTCTTTAAATTCCGGTGCTCTGGTTTCAGACAGTCTGTTCAGATGATCAGAAGAACGGTCAATCAAAATAGTTTTTCGGACATATCTTTCAAGAGTTTCAATTCCAAATTCCTGAATGTTTTTAATGTTTTCCTTTCTTACATCAGATGAATTATCAAGTTTATATTCAAATTCAGTGGGATTATTTTTCCAGTCCAGGTTTTTAATTGAGGCTTCAGTTCTTTCACCGGCATTATTAATAAAATATCCTTTTTCAAATGTAATTTGTGCGTACTGCATACCTGCAGCCAAAAGTCCAATAAGCAGACCGATTTTTTTCATGGTTATTATTTTCAAATTTTGCTTTAGAATAAGTAGGTCTGTTAAAACAGGCAGTAAAGCGCGCAAATTTATAAAATAATCTTAGTTTTGCAAGGTGAAATCATGAATTCAAATGCAGAAAAATATGCCCGCCTTATCAAATCCAAAGCAGACCGTTTTGGATTTCAAAGCTGTGGCATCTCAAAAGCTGATTTTCTGGAGGAAGATGCCCGTAATCTTGAAAAATGGCTTCAGAATAATTTCCATGGCGAAATGAAATATATGGAAAATCATTTCGATAAAAGACTTGATCCAAGACTGTTGGTAGAAGGTTCAAGATCAGTGATTTCACTTTCCTATAATTATTTTCCTAAAGAGAAGATTTCGACATTAGAAAATTATAAAATCTCAAAATACGCTTACGCAGAGGATTACCATGAAGTGGTTAAAGAAATCCTGCGTGACATGGTCCTGGAACTTCAGGAAGAGATTGGGGAGTTCGGTTTCAGGGTTTTTGTAGACTCTGCTCCCGTATTGGAAAGAAGCTGGGCCAGAAAATCAGGAATCGGATGGGTGGGAAAAAATGCCAATCTTATTACAAAACAAAGTGGCTCTTTCTATTTTTTGGCAGAAATAATATGCGATTTGGAACTCGCTGCAGACCATGAAACAACCGATCATTGCGGAACCTGCAGAAAATGCATTGATGCGTGTCCTACCGACGCTATCGTCTCTGAGAAAATTGTAGATGGCAGCAAATGCATTTCCTATGCGACCATTGAGCTGAAAAGTGAAATTCCTGATTCTTTTAAAGGTAAAATGGAAGATTGGATGTTTGGATGTGATATCTGCCAGGATGTTTGCCCGTGGAACCGTTTTTCTGCGCCTAATATTCAAAGCAGATTTATGCCTAATGAACACCTGAAAAACTTTAAAAAAGGGGAGTGGAAGGAGTTGACTCAGGAATTATTCTCTGAAATTTTCAGAAAATCCCCTGTAAAGAGAACGAAATTTGCTGGTTTGAAGCGTAATATTGAATTTTTGAAATCTTCTTCTGATCCTTTGTAGATCTCGTTTGAGGTGACAAATCCCTGTCTGGAATTTTCATGTTCCAAAACTAAAGCGGATAAACGGCCATTCCTTAATTTTTGAATATAAGGAGGTAAAGATGTAATAGGGTAAGAATTCGTGAAAACCTTTTCCTGAAAACAAAAAATGACTTTCATGGGGATATATTCCCGCAGAAAATCAACGTCTTTTTTGTACTCTTTTTGGAGCTGTTTTTACTCTTACTTTAAATCTTTTTTGGGATTTGATGTTTTTACGCATATTTGTGTGATATTTCGTAACTAAATGTAGTCATTTTTCCGATTAAAACAAATACTTTTACGGAAAATTACACATTAAATTTTATTAAAACATGACTGTGAAAATGATCGCAATGTACCTCTTGAAAATACTCGGAGTATTGGTAGGTTTAATTCTTCTGTATGTAGTGCTGGGTTATTTGCTACCTTTTATTGAAGTTTCCGCTAAAGATGACGGACAGAAAAAAGAAATTCCCATCTATATTTACACAAACGGGGTACATACTGATATCGTAATGCCTGTAAAAAATGATCTGCAGGATTGGGGAGCGAAAATTCCTTTTTCAAATATAAAATCTAAGAGAACCGACTATCAGTATGTAGGAATAGGGTGGGGTGATAAAGGTTTCTATCTGGACACGCCTACATGGGCAGACCTGAAATTTTCAACAGCTTTTAAAGCGGCGTTTTGGCTTAGCGATTCGGCGATGCACTGCACCTATTATGGAAAAATGACCGAAGGCAGCGACTGTAAAATGATTATGATAAGCCGGGAGCAATATAAAAGCTTGGTGAGTTTTGTCGAAGCTAAATTTGATACAGATCAAAACGGGAAATTTATGTTCATCCCTACCAATGCTGTTTATAGTGATAATGACGCTTTCTATGATGCAAAAGGAACATACAGCTTTTTTTACACCTGTAATACCTGGGCAAATAATGCATTAAAGGCTGCAGGTCAAAAAGCAGCCCTTTGGACTCCTTCTGATTTTGGAATTTTCCAACATTATAAATAGAACTCGGTGAAAATTTTCCACATTATTACCATTTTCCTTTTCTGTTCATGCCGGCAAGAAACCAGGAAAGAAAAGCCGGCTTCAATTGAGACTCACAAACCCTTTGTTGAGAAAAAGCCTGAGGCTGATCATGCTAAAACAAAGAAAAAAGCCGAAGAAGCACTGAAATTTTGTCAGACAAACAAACTAAATACTGATTTCTGTATTTTAATTGATATGAGCCTTCATTCTGGGGTCAAGAGATTTTTTGTCTGGAACTTTAAGAGCAATACTCTTTCCAAACAATATCTGGTCGGGCATGGATGTGGTTCACAACCCTGGAGTATGGATGGCTCTAAAGATACTCCGGAATTCAGCAATGAAGATGGAAGCCATCTTTCTTCCCTTGGGAAATACAAGCTGGAAGGACGTGGATATAGTGAGTGGGGAATCAATGTGAAATACCTTATGCACGGCCTGGAAAAAACGAACAACAATGCTTTAAAAGATTTATTGTGTTTCACTCCTGGAATCTGATGAGTGATGAAGAAGTTTTCCCAAAAGGTTCTCCGGAAGGCTGGGGATGTCCTACCATATCCAATAATGCGATGAAGGAAATAGATCCTGTTATCCAAAAATCAACGAAACCTATTCTAATGTGGATTTACCTCTAAATCAGAAATAGGTCTTTTAAACGCCATATGAAACCGCTTCAAAAGAGCGGTTTTTCTGTGGAAACTTATGAAGGGTAAGAAAATACTATTGAATATGAAACTTCATACAACAGAAAAAAGCCCCTTGCGGGGCTTTAATTCTATTGTAATATATGTAATTACGCTAGTTTTACGTTGACAGCGTTTAGTCCTTTGTCGCTTTTTTGTACTTCAAAAACTACTTTGTCATTCTCACGGATTGTTCTGATGCTCAATCCTGAAGAATGTACAAAAATGTCTTTTCCTCCGTCTGCTGGAGAAATAAATCCGAAGCCTTTTGCTTCGTTAAAAAATTTTACTGTGCCTTCTTGTTGCATTGTATTGGTATTAAAAAATTGTTGTTACTTAACGAGTTCAATATTAACGGCAGAAAATCCTTTTACAGATTTCTCTTTTTCAAAAGATACTTTATTCCCTTTTTTTACAGGCTCTTTACAGTTGTTATTGTGGAAAAATACATTTTCTTTGGTTTTATTTTCTGTAATAAAGCCATAGCCTTTTTCACTGTAAAATGTAATGATACCTGATTTACGGATCTCTTCTTCAAGAATTGGAGCTGCTCCCAGCTGAATTTCATCAAGATTTACTTCCATTCTCTCTTCAGGAGGGGTAGATGTCAATCTTCCGAATTCGTCTACATAGGTCAACATGTCTTCCAGTCCCTTTCCTTTATTGTTATTGCTTTTACGATCTTCACGTCGGATCGCTTTTTCTTTTTGCTTTTGAATTTTTTTCTTGAAATTTTCTTTTTTAGAAGAAGAATCTGCCATAAATTATTGTAGTATTTAGTTTCTTGTATTAAATATTTGTTATTGTGTTCTGTAGGTATGATGCCTATCAGTTTATTTCTCTTACTCTATTTATCTTGCGATAAAATGGTTTTTTACGCCTCCCAAATGGAGATAGTCTGTATTCGGACGTTCATGATCTACCATATACGTCAGATTATCTATATCAACCGGATTATTAAGGATATTTCCTGCAAATTTTTTCGTTTCATCAGACATTGTTGAAGAAAAGAAAAGCGTCTGTCTTCTTTGAGGAATCATTTTGATAATCTTTTTCACATCATTGCCAAGCCCCATTTCCAATAAGGTATCTCCTTCATCTATAATCAAAATTTCAATTTTGGAAAGATTGATGTGTCTTTGGTCAACCAGATCCAGCAATCTGCCGGGAGTGGCTATTAAAACATCTACTGTTTTTCTTAGAGCAGCTAACTGACTGCCTTTAGAAACGCCTTCATAAACCGTGAATTGGGACAAGGGAAGGTATTTGCTGTATAGCTTGAAATCTTCCTCTATCTGCATCGCAAGTTCCTGGGTAGGAGCCAATATTAATGTTCGTATTTCTTTATGCTCAGGAGCATTCTTTTTTAATAATTGAAGTACAGGCATTGCAAAAGCTGCTGTTTTTCCTGCACCCGTTTGCGCACATCCAATAATGTCTTTACCCATTAAGATATGTGGAATTGCACTACTTTGTATTTCTGTGGGTTTTGAATATCCAGCTTCAGTGACAGCGCGGATGATGGGATTTATTAAGTTTAAATTTTTGAAGCTCATTGTGGTATTTTGCTGGGGTTTGGTGTTTTCTGTCAAATTTTTAATAATTTGAAGTTGTGTAATTAAGGATTGTGACACTCGTCATTTCCTTACGCAGCTTTAACAATAAGCTTTCGGCGTGAAAAAGATTTTCTTGCCGTTTCTCTATAGTCCCTGTATTCAGTTTGCCAACGCATGTATTCATTAATATAAAATTAAAGGTTAAAAAGGTGGCAGCTGAAAAAGCGAAAACTGAAAGAAAAAAATGGGTATTCTAAACTGTAACAGATAGCAAAGGCAGTGGCCTGTTTAATAATTATTATGCAAATATACAACAAATAACTGAATAAATACTATATTAAATGATTGATTATCAAAAATATATTATCTTCGCTTAAATCCTGTAGAGCGTTGTCAGATTGATCTTTGCAGAAATAACAATACAATAATATCCGAAATCAATCATCCTTCCACATTCACATTTAGACAAAACAGTGCTGAATTTCTATTGGAAATAGGGGCGTGTTTTATTCTTGTTTCAAAATGTATAAAAATAATAAATTAATATCCATCATAAAGCTCCTTGATTTAAAGCTAAGGAGCTTTGAAATTACGATATCATATACTTATAAAAATGCCATCCAGTCACTTTTCCCATTACTTTCTTCTATAGGAACCAGGGCTTTATGATGATGCATGGAAGCAAGAAGGCTTACGATCTCCTGTCTTACCATTTCAATCGTCATATCGGTAAGTTCCTGTTCAAATCCTAAATTATTAAGTTCAATAAGATCATTAACAATCACTATTCTAGCAATGATTTTTCCAAGATCAATCATTTTTCTTTGTGAAAGTGCCTGATCAATGCTGAAATCCAGTTCCTGGCTATATAGTTTTACGGCTTCTTTAGATAAATCATTAAGAGCAAGATAGCTTCCAAAATGAGGCATCTTTTTCTTTTTCATATCCTTTAAGATTCCCTCAGAAATTTGGGTGTATAACATTTCGTTGGAACCTTCAAAAATCTGGAAAGGACGGCTGTCCATGATTCCTCGTCCTCCGATATGAGAAATCCTGTATCCTTTTCCTCCTGAAAGCTGAACCAAAGTTTGCGCAGCCTCCTGCATCATATCCGTTACCAGGGCCTTCATACTGTTTGCATGAACTCCGCTCGTAGAAACATCATGATCAATACCGCTTATGGTAGAGCTTTTGGCGCACATGGCAGAACAAAGAGTGAAAAATGACTGTAACCTTGCGATCTGATACTGCACCTGGTCCAACGCAAAAAGATTGGAATTGCCCACCATTCTTTCCTTACAGTGTTTTGTAGCTTCATCCAGCATCCTTTTCAGGAATCCCATTCCCATTCCCGGAAACTGAAATCTGCTTCGGTGAAGAATATCCAACATCATTTTCAGCCCGGTTGATTCCGGGATTAGCTTGTTATGCTGCGGAACTTTAATATCGATTTTATTCAATCCGTAAGGGATCATATACAGTCCTGGATTATCATAGTATTCCAGTACTTCAACATTCTGTTCTCTTACATGTGTATCGGCAATGAAGAAATCTACATCTCTTGATAAGCTTCCTTCAGAATTTATATTTCTTGAGGTAATAAGCCAGTAATCGGCCATTCCTGTCAGTCCTTGCCAGTGTTTGGTGCCTTGTACTGAGTAATGGTCTCCCTTCAGCTCGTTTTGAGTTTTCATGTTAAGGGCATCACTTCCATAGTCGGGCTCTGTGATCATAAGACCACCCATAGCTCCGTTAGCCAGAAAATTTTTAAAGATATTTTCTTTAACGTCCTGATGACCGTATTTCGCAACGGGTTCAAGGAAAAGAGCGATATTAATCCCGAATGTTAGGGATAAAGGAAGAGATTCGTAAGATGCGGCAGATAAAATGCCCAGACATTCTTTCACTTTCATATCTCTGCCCCCAAACTCTTTTGGGATGGCTACTGAAAGTGGTTTAAGATTCATTATTTCTTTCCAGACATGAGGAGGAAGTCCCCTTGAAAGGCTTAACGTATTGATGTTTTCTTTTTCAAAAAGACGGTGGATTGAGGTTTTAAATTGATTTAAAAAATCAGAATACTCCATTCCGGATTCATCAAAAGCAGATTCATTCATAGGAAATTAAAAGATTAAATGCTGCATGCCATCTATACAACCAAAAATAAAGCGAAGCGAATGGCAACAGAACTTAAAAAAAATAAAATCAGCACTCCACATTCATGTAAATTCATAACAAATATAGGACTTAAAAACTGATCTGCGCTATTTTTATTAAGAATACTTTATCTTTTTGAGGGTTTGATAGGGGTTGGTATTTTTGATTTTTTTTCAATAAAAAATTCAAAATATATTAATATTTTTAATGAAATTAATAAAAATAACAAAGACTAATATACAGAAATTATTCTGATATTCTACTGAAAATCCTCCCGAAAGGAGGATTAAAAATAAATTATAATAAGGATAAAATTTAAAATATAGAAAGGATGTGGTGTGTTTCTTATTAGTACATTATTTCTGGGCTAAAGGTAGAGTAATAAACCCTAATTTATACCATAGATACAGAATAATTTAAATAAATTCAGATATTTCTATAATTTAAGAGATAAATTTCAGGGTCATAAACAGAACAGACCATAAAAAAATAAGAAAACACTATAAAATTCCTTTAAGATGTAGCAGTAATTAACCCTTTGTTTGATATTAAATGGCTCCCATCACATACATATTTTCCATAGTCGGAGCTTCACTTCCGCCTTTTTTCTCAAGAGTGATGGCAAATGCCTGTGCATTAGGAATATTGGATAGGGCTATTTTGCTGTCTTTTTCTTCCGTATACATTCCTGCACTTACAGGTTTTCCATCTGCAATTGCCCAGAGCTGATATTGCATGCCTTCTGGAGCCTTAGGAAGACTTTCTGCATTTAAATACACTTCTTTGGTTTTTTTGTCCCAGAAAACCATGGCTTTAGAATCAGGATGCTTTTCCACGCCTTTCAGCATAACCATCTGCATATCCGGGCTGGACAGAATGTTCCATTTCTGTTCCATTCTCTGAAGCGCCAGGTTTTGAGAATGTTTCTCTGTATTCAGCCTTGCGATCTCTTTTTTATTCTGAGACTGGCTGTTCATCCAGAATAGATTTCCGGCAGCACTTACTAAAAATAGTACTGAGGCAGCTACTGCGTAAGTTTTCCAGCTGCTGTGGTGGTTGTTAGCAACAACCGGTTCAATTGATTCCTTTTGAAGGATAGGATTCGGTTGAGAATCCGGAACCAAGCGTATCGTTTCATCAGCGGTCTGTTCCTGCTGGATTTTATTCCATATAGTAGATTTCAGATCGCTCGGAGGTGCTACGGCTTGAGCTGTAGCAAGATCTTCCAATGTTTTTTGTGCCTCCTCAAAAGCTGCTTTTACTTCAGCATTGTTCTTCATCACACACTCCAAAATCCCTGCTTCCTCATGAGAAGCAAGACCTAGAATATAAGATTCTATGATTCCGGATGATATGTATTCCTTAGTGTTCAATTTATTGATAATCTTTTAACAAATCCTTTAGTTTTATTAATGCATTACGCATTTTCGTTTTTACTGTACCTAGCGGTATCTTCAGTTTTTCGGATATTTCGTTTTGCGTATATCCCTGATAATAAGCCAAGTCGATAAGTTCCTGCTTATCAACTTCCAGACTTTCAAGCACATTGCTGAATCCAATAAAATCGGATGATTTATTGGTCGTAGAAAGTTCTGCAGTGTTATATACGAAATCAGGAAGCGGTTGGTTTTTAAGCTGGTTTTGAAAGCCTTTGGATTTTAAATAATCTATTGCCGTATTTCTGGCAATATTAATCATCCAGGTATAAAATCTGCCTTTGCTGGAATCATATTGATGGATGGAATTCCAGATTTTAACAAAGACATCCTGAATTACTTCTTCAGTATATTCTTTTGATTGTACAATTCGGAGGATCACACCATACAGCGCGCCGGAATAATGGTCATACAAATGATGAAAACCAGTCTCGCTTTTTTCTTGTAGTAAAACGATAAGTTCCTCTTCCGAATAGTTTGTTTTAATGATGGATGTTTTTCACTCCAAATGTAATAAAATAAAACATATAACAAACAACATCTCAAGAATCTTTTATATCGTATGTAATTTTAGATAATAACTTAAAATTTCACAATTATGAATAGTGTAATCAAAAAAGCGGGACTGGTATGTTTCCTCCTCCTTGCAGGCAGCAGATGCTTTGCACAGTCAGGTAATTTTAAAGCTAAAAATCCATACTATTCACGTACCATAACGACTCCTCTCAAAGTAAGCAATGCTGTATGGAAAAAAATACTTACACCGGAGCTGTATCAGGTTGCGAGGGAAGGAGCCACAGAGACTGCTTTTACGGGGAAATATTATGAACTGGACGAAAAAGGGATGTATTACTGCGCTGTATGTGGAAATCCTTTATTTCTTTCTACTTCTAAATTTGCCACCACCTGCGGCTGGCCTTCGTTTTATCAGCCGGTGAGCAGAACCAGTGTAAAATACAGAAAAGATACTTCCTATCATATGGTACGAAGTGAAGTATTGTGCGGAAGATGTGATTCTCATTTGGGACATGTCTTCGATGACGGCCCAAAACCAACAGGAAAAAGATTCTGTATGAACTCTGTTTGTCTGGATTTCGTTCCTGTTTCTAAAATTAAGTAACTGATTTTCAATGTTTTAAAATAAAATATAAATATTTTAAATCTAAAATGAAACCGGGGTCGTAAATGCTAGTAAGAACAAAAAATTAAACAGTCTTTAACTTAAAAAAATCAATACAATGAATACAAGATCAAAAATCGCAGTTTTAAGCATGGTAGCTTTATCATTCGCTTTCAGTGGAAATGTAACTGCACAGATGATGAAAGAAAAAACAGTAATGGTAGGTGGAGCGCCAATGTATCCTTCCAAAAATATTATTGAAAATGCAGTGAACTCGAAAGACCACAAAACACTTGTCGCTGCAGTAAAAGCCGCAGGCTTGGTTGAAACACTTCAGGGAGC
Organism: Chryseobacterium soli; assembly: GCF_000737705.1. Taxonomy (GTDB): domain Bacteria; phylum Bacteroidota; class Bacteroidia; order Flavobacteriales; family Weeksellaceae; genus Chryseobacterium; species Chryseobacterium soli. Next base: position 417,313 of record NZ_JPRH01000003.1, read on the forward strand.
AGGACCTTTCACAGTGCTGGCACCTACAGATGAAGCATTTGCTAAACTTCCTAAAGGAACAGTAGAAAATCTGGTTAAGCCTGAAAATAAAGCAACGCTTACTAAGATATTAACGTATCATGTTCTTGCCGGAAAATACAGTGCAAAAGATATCTGGGCTGCTGTAAAAGCTGGAAACGGAAAAAGCATGATGAAAACGGTAGAAGGCGAAGATGTTACCTTCTGGACCAAAGGAAAAGATCTTTATATCAAAGATGCTAAAGGAAATAATGCAAAAGTTACGATTGCTGATGTAAATCAGTCAAACGGAGTTATTCATGTTATAGACACGGTTTTAATGCCGTAATGGTTTATTAGTTTTAAACAGCATAAGAAATTATGCTGTTTTTACTCTTTATCAGTCAGCTTAATAAAAAAACACACATATAGAAAATATAACTGATATTCTTTCAATTCAATAACCAACACTAAAAATTAATATTATGAAAAAAACAATCAGTGTTTCTAACCAGGGAGCTACTCTGGATACAAGCAGAAGAAATTTTTTGAAATTAGGAGGTATCGGCCTTGCAATGGCAGGTCTTACCCTTATAGGTTGTGATGACAATGACGATTTCCAGGTTATCAATAATAAAGTTTTTGATCTGGGCTCTGGCGATGTAGGCGTACTTAATTATGCGTATGCACTTGAGCAGCTTGAGGCAGATTTTTATACTAAAGTAGTTAATAATTTTTATTCCGGAATTTCAAGTATAGAGCAGCAGCTTTTTACGGATCTTTATCATCATGAGTTGATCCACCGTGATTTTTTTAAAGCGGCAATAAGTGGGGTAACTTCCAATGTTCTCCCAAAACTTGAATTTCAGTATCCTGGTGTAGACTTTAACAGCAGAAGTTCCGTACTTGCCACTGCAAAAGCATTGGAGGACACAGGAGTAGCAGCATATAACGGAGCCGGAAAATATATTTCCAATCCTGATTATCTTGTTATTGCCGGGAAAATTGTTTCTGTAGAAGCAAGACATGCTTCCGCAATCAGAAATACCATCAATCCGGGATCTGCAGATTTTTCTGGAGATGATGTGATAGATGCCAATGGATTGGATCTTGCCAAAGAGCCGAAAGACATTGTAATGGTGGCCGGAGGGTTTATCAAAACTCCTTTTACATGGAAAGAAAGAGGAATTTAATTAATTATTAATTTTAAAAATCTACAATTATGAACCTACTAAAAATACTAGATAAACTTTCTAATGATAAATTTTTCACCACGGAAGCTTCAAGATTAGAAACAATCACCAATATGTCTACCATGGGTAAACAAGCTGCTGTAGCTGCTGCTCCCCTTGGACTGGGCGTGTTGATGGCAACACCCGCAAAAGCAGAAACGCTGAATACCGTTCCAGGAACAGCTTACAAAACAGCTTTAACTGATGCACTGCAACTCGCATTGGTATTAGAATATTTAGAAAGTGAATACTACACGATCGGACTTGCTACTGCAGGATTAATTCCTAGTGTAGACCGTACTGTTTTCATGCAGATTGCCAAACACGAATCTGCTCACGTTAATTTCCTGAAAAGCACATTGACTTCTTTAGGAACAACACCGGGTACTAAACCAACGTTTGATTTTACAGCTAATGGAAGTTTTACCCCTTTCACCAATTATAATCAATTTCTTATTCTTGCTCAGGCCTTTGAAGATACCGGAGTAAGAGCCTATAAAGGACAGGCTGGAAATGTGATGTCTAACAAGGCGGTACTTCAGGCAGCACTTCAGATCCACTCGGTTGAAGCAAGACATGCTTCTCAGGTAAGACGAATGAGAGCTAATAAAGGCTGGATAGAGCTGGCAGATGGAGGTAATATGCCTGCGGCTACCAATGCTGTTTATGCCGGAGAAGATAATACCAATCAGGCAGGATACAATACAGCGACTGCTTTTGGAGCACCTGCTGGTTCCGCAGCTTATGACGAAGTTTTATCGGGCAGTGATGCTCAGACGATTGCATCCTTATTCATTGTATAAGGTGATTTTCTTAATTTAGGTGTTGATCCTTTTCTGAGCTTTCGGGAAAGGATTTTTTTTGAAATAAAAAAAATCCCCGGTGAACCGGGGATTGTAGAAAATAATATATTATAAAATGAATTGGTGTGCTATAATATGCAGTATTCTTAACAAATGGTGTGCCTAAAATATGCACATACCACAATTTGGTGAGAAAAATTTCCTTTATAACACAGGGGGTCTGTGTGATTTTTAGTCTTATTTGTCTGAAATTTAGTCGTCTATATATGCATTGCATAATTTTATATTTTTTTTAAATTTTTCATTTTATTAAAAAATGAAATATGAATTTCAACTTAAATAAATTATAAGTTCCGAAAACTTCACCATACTGAATCAATTCTCATTGTTGATCTTTGTTTCAATAACATTTAAAAAAAGAACAATGTCACCACAAGATGTAAAAGGGAAAGTAGTATTGATCGCCGGCGGTGGTAAAAATTTAGGAGGATTATTAAGCAGAAATTTTGCTTCAAAAGGAGCCAAACTCGCTATACATTATAACAGCGAAAGCTCCAGGGCTGCAAGTGAAAAAACGCTTGCAGAAGTGCACGCTTTGGGAGCTGAAGCATTTTTGTTTCAGGGAGACCTTACTCAAGTGGGAAATATTAAGAGATTTTTCGATGAAACCGTTGCCAAATTTGGAGGAATCGATATTGCGGTAAATACAGTAGGGATGGTACTGAAGAAGCCATTTGCTGAAACGACAGAAGATGAATATGATACTATGTTTGGAGTGAATTCAAAATCTGCCTATTTCTTTTTGCAGGAAGCGGGCAAAAAACTGAATGATAACGGGAAAATCTGTACTATTGTAACCTCATTGCTTGCTGCATATACTGGATTATATTCTACATATGCCGGTGCAAAAGCCCCTGTTGAACATTTTACAAGAGCTGCTTCTAAAGAGTTTGGTTCAAGAGGAATTTCCGTGACAGCTGTAGCGCCGGGACCCATGGATACTCCTTTCTTTTACGGACAGGAATCTGAAGAGGCGGTAGCATATCATAAATCGGCAGCTGCATTGGGAGGACTTACCGATATTAAAGATATTGCTCCCTTAGTAGAATTTTTGGTTACCGAAGGATGGTGGATTACGGGTCAGACTATATTTGCAAACGGCGGATATACAACCAGATAAGATAAAATAATAGTATCCTATCACTTGTTAGTCGTAGAAGTACTACATTTTTTGAATTTTGTCATTGATTCTGAATTTGACGTGATATTTACTTCTATATTTGGTGATATAAAAACCATCAAATCACAAAATATTAACAGTTAAAATTTACAATCATGGCAGAAAAAAATTCAAGAGGAATTTTAAAATTCAACGGCGGTGAAGGACAAAAATTACTAAGACTGAACTATTCGGTATCGCGTTCCACAGACGTATCCGGGCGAGTGGCGTCTGATCCATCGAATGCGCTTATTAAGATAACAGTAGAAGCTACAGAAAAATCTGATATTCTCGAGAGCCTTCTGAATGGAAAATATAAGCCGACTACCGGTGAGGTTACTTTCAATAAATCCCATGAAGAAGGGACTTTAACTACTTTGAAATGGCACAATGGATATGTGATCCAGCATGAAGTAGATTTTGATGCGATAGATGAAAACAGTATGCTGATCAGCTTTATCGTAAGTGCAGAGCAGATTGATCTTGGAAATTCTTCTTATGTAGGAATGTGGCCGACAACATAAGCAGATTTTTTACATTTAAATACTATAGACAGAATGGATATTCGAAAGAATTTCGTTCTGTCTTTTTTTTGTCTTACTTATTTGTTTCAAGAAATGAAGACTTTTTCTGACTTTTTAGCCTCAGCTCCTAAATTGAATCTATTTAACAAAAAAGTCTCATCATTAAATGAGACTTTCAATGAATAATTTTTTAGAATGCAATTACATACAAATTTGTCCTTTAGGAATGCAGACACCGTTACAGTCATACTGAGTATGGTAGTTGCAAGGACATATTTTAGTGCCATCTGCCAGATAATAGCATGGTTGGATTCCTCCGCTGATTGATTTTAAATCATGTTTAGAAAGTTTTTTAAGATTTTTCATAGAAATATTGTTTTTTGATTGGTCTAACTAAGGTAATGAAAAAAATAAAGCAATGAAAAACTAAATCCCAATTATATATCACTCTTCATTTTAAGAGAAAAATAGAAATTAAGAAGAGAATAAAGGGGTTGAATAACACAAAATAACCATCAATTCTCTTTTATTAAATTTTAAAAGTGTTCTCCAATATTTAATCAATTACCACTTACTCCTACATATTTAGAATACTGCGTTTTGAGAAAGTTTGGTTTTGATACTAAATAAATTTATGTTTCCAAAAAAACAAAAATAAATTCTGCCAAGAGTGAAAAATATGACACTAAACTAAAGATAAGTATCAATCATATTGAAAGGATATATCTTATAGATTAGTAAAATAAATAACTTTAAATATTTGAAAAACAGAATATTAAAATGGTTTTGATAATATTGAAATGTTTTGTCATTTTTTGACATAAAATACAAGGTTACATTTTCTGTAGTTAATAACTCAATGTAATAGTTTTGCCTTCGAAAAAGAATATATATTTTATTGTACATAGAATTAGCAGTTGTTTATACTAAAATTTAAGGAACAATCTTTCCTTCTGAAATAATGGCTTGTTATAAAATTGCTATGCCTTTTCAATAATTTATCGTATCAATTTATTTTTTCTTTATGAATCTAAATTAACATTTTATGAAAAAAACTTATTTTTAATTGGGTTTGTACTTTTCGCAAACTCTCTTTTCTGTCAGGTTGGGATTAATACCGAAGCTCCAAAAGCTACTTTGGATATTGTCTCACCCCCATCGACTACAATTCCTGCGGGAGTAATTGCTCCTCGAATAACTGGTAATGACCTTAAGGCTGCAGACACTAATTATGGAGTCGATCAAAATGGTACTATTATATATGTTACAGAAGCAGTGAATAACTCTTCCAGTAAAACAGTTAATGTGAGCAAAGCCGGTTATTATTCCTATAATGCAGATGAACAAAAATGGGAACCTCTCGGAAGTGCTTCCGAGCCTTGGTTTTCAAAAACAACCAATAGTGGGGCAGCCTCTAATACAGAAAATATTTATCAGCAGGGACAAATCGGAATTGGAAGTTCTTCTATAGATAACAATGCCCAATTAGATATCGTTTCTTCTACTAAAGGTGTTTTATTTCCAAGATTAACAACGGATCAGAGAGATGCAATTCCTGCTTCTTTAGCAAATGGGCTGTTTATTTATAACGTTTCGACTAACTGTTTTAACTACTACGATGCCAAGGTGACACGATGGCTGAGCCTTTGTGGTGATCTAGGACCAGCTACTTTTACCATATTTAACTGTGATGTACCGTCAGGACCAAACACGGCTTATACTTTTAGACAGGGAACAAGTTTAAACGGCAACCCGCAGGCAACATATAACGTAGTTTTAAATGTAAGTGAACCGGGTAATTATACAATTAAGGTTTCTACTACGAACGGATATTCCTTTTACAAGACCGGTGTATTTAATTCGACAGGTCAATATACAGTAGCACTGGAAGGTTCTGGGACTCCTATTAATCATAATGAAGGTGCTATACCTGATGATGTTGTAAGTTTGGAACTGAATGGAATTCCTGTAACGCCTAGCTGTACACTGCCACCTGTTAATGTATTGTCATCGGGAGCAACCATTACTAGTATTAATTGTACAAGTGGTATTACTTATGGTTCCGGAACTTACACAACCGGACAAAATTCATTCTCTGCAAGTACGAATTATATTGATGTGGCACTGACTATTTCAGGAAGCGGAAATATAACTTTAGAAACAGATACTCAGAACGGGCTTAAGTTTTCATCCGGTTCTGTTGCAGTTACCAGCGCAACAACATCCATACGTATGTTTGCACAAGGCAGCATTGGAAGTACTCCTGGGGTTGTCAACTTTACACTTCAGAATGTTACGCCTAATTGTAGTGGTAATATTTCCAGAACAATCATCTCGTCAAAAGGATCGTTTGCAGATCCGGCTAACAGATGTACAGAAATCCTGAGCCAGAATCCTACTGCTCCGGACGGTTATTACTGGGTGAGAGATGCATCAAGCAACAAGTATAAAACGTATTGTGATATGAGCAATGGCGGCTGGACCCTAGTGAAATCTTTATCTGAAAAGCAGATTTTGGTAGTAGAAAGAACTCAGGATGAGTCTATAGGCTCTCAAGGGGCAAGAAATGTAGTCACTACACAAACTGGAATTTTTAACGAATATGCATTCTCAGTACCTTCTGCAGTAGTAAATAATATTGGCAGTTCAACAGGTACTACTAAAAACTTCAGATTTACCATTAAAGAAAAAGGGCATCAGAATACAGGTACAGTTACTTCTTCAATTGTGGAAAGTACTACAACCGCCCCAATCAACGATAGCTGGACATTGAACAATTACTGGAATGTTACTATTAATGATGGAAACCCAGCAACAGGTAATTATAATAATGATAACAATACATCTGAAGGAAAATTATTTGGATTTCCTTGGGGGAAACCGGTTGCCAGTTCTAATACTTATCAGTTTAACGGTATAAACTTCCGACTAAATCCTCAGGGAATGTACAGCCAGGCTAATTTCTTTACAGGATTTTATGGAGGACGTGGTTATGTATCAACTAATGATGTGGCTAATAACCTGACTTATACTTCAAGTAATGGTAGTTCAGCAACATTTAACAAGTATGATATCAACGACTTATTCGGAATCTATATGAACTCTGAAAACCAGATAAACCACCACATTGGTACTTGCGCAAACAGTACTGATGATTATGGAGGTGCAAGTTCTTGTAATAATGGGTGGAACAACTGGAGACCTCATAATTTTAATAACGGAGAAGGTAGAATTGTACAGTATTGGGTAAAATAAAAAACAAATAATAATTAATGGCAGCCATTGGTGTAAGAGATGGCTGCCTTATTGAAAATTTTGCAAACAAACTTTACAGCATACTGCTAATATATTACAGCATATTTTAAAACTGTAGAATAAATCTTTAGTCGAAAATTAAATTTTTAATTAATTTGAATGAGATTCTAAAAACACAAAAATACAATCATTAACGATGAATTTTGATTTAAAAAAATATTCATACAGGTTCTCTAATATACAAGAAAGTTGCAGGAAGCGGGATAGAAATATTCTGCTTTCTTTAATTTTTGGAATAGGTAACCCAACTGATATTATTAAACTACATATGTTATCATGTTTGTAATGATGATGGAGAATATCTTAATCAAAATTTTCAACATAAAATTTTGAATATTTTAATTATATGTATTAAATGATGACTATTTTATTTGTAAAATAAAATACAATTTGAATTTTTGTATTTTCATGCTTCTATGTAATCAAATAGCTAATTAATTTTGTTTTAATAATTTTTTATGATGAATAAATTTATTTTCCTTTTTATTTCTATTCTTTTTTGCAATTTCATAAATGGGCAAGTCTCAACACCTAAATCTATTGATAGTTTGTGGAATTTAGTTAAAAATAAAAATATGTATGATAAAGATGGTAGTAAAGAAATGCTGAGATTATGTACTGAGATATACTATCAATCTAAAAGTATACATTATGAACGCGGTGAGCTAAGATCTATAGTGAAAATGTCTGAAATCTATAGCAACGAGGGAAACTATAAAGAATGTTTTAATAAGATTTCAGAAGGTCTTATTTTGGCTGAAAAGTCGGAAAATTATGTAAATTGGTCGAACTTACTCATATTGCAGAGTGGTGTTTATACGGAATTAGGATATTTTGAAAAAGCAAAAAATAATTTCGCAAAATGCTTACTTATTACTGATAAAATATCAACAAATGACGAAAAACACTTAGTAAAAGCGAATCTCTTTAGACGTATTGCATACAATATGGATAAAGAAAATGTTTTGCCAAATAAGATTGATTCTGTGCTGCTTTATTATCAGAAGGCTTATGTTGAATCAAACAAATTGAGTGATAAATTTCCCGGGAAAAAAGAGTATATCTCAAGAAATGCAAAAAATATCGCGTCTGTATATCTCATTCAAAATAAAATTGCAGAAGCTGAAAAATATCTAAATGAATTTGAATCGTTGACAAAGAATAATATAAGACATCCTAACTATATTTCTTTTTTCATACTGAAAGGCCAGATTGAAAATAAAAAGAAAGACTATAGCAAAGGGATTGAGTACTTTAATAAATCAATACTGCTTTCTAAAGAACTTAAAATACTGCCATCAAAATTAATAGAAAGCTATTCTGGGATAGCAGAGTCTTACGAAGGCATTCATGATTATAAAAATCAAGCTGCCTATCTAGCTAAGGTTAAGAATTTATCAGATAGTCTTACGAAGAGTAATACAAAGATAATAGAGAGGGTAGGTTCATCTGTAAACAATAAAGAAGAAGATATAAATTATAATATTTTTTATATTCTAATAACTGTTGCGGTAATTTTGGGAATATTAATTTTATTACTGGCTCGAAAAAACCGTGGTAAAAAAGAAAATGATGCTCTACATAATGATAAGCAAGAGGGATTAATTCTTACTGATGTAAAAACTACAATTCTACAAGAAGAAAAAAATAAAAATAAAGAAATTGATTTTAAGTATTTAAGTGATATTATTGAACTGGCACAAAATAATGATCAATCGTTTCTCATTAAATTTTTAGATTTATTTCCAACATTTAATCAATCCCTATTAAATATAAGTACTCAGCTTACTCCAACAGATTTAGAGTACTGTGCTTTAATAAAACTTAATTTTGGTACTAAACAGATTGCTACTTTCAAAAAGACATCACTAAGTTCTGTAGAAAGCAGAAAATATAGAATAAGAAAAAAGCTCAATATCAATAATTCTGAAAATATCTATACTTGGATGACTAAAATATAAAAATAAGTCATGACCCTTTGTTGAAACATTCTGAAGGTAAGATATGCCACTCTGTAGATCAAGAGATGTCTTATTTCTCTTGTATTGGAATAGTAAAGTATCCATGAAGAAATTACAGCAGCCGATTTTAAAATGATGTTATAGGTTGAAAATTTAGATATGCAGAAAAGCTTTAGTGGTAAAAATGAATTTTCAATGGCAGATCCTTTCACTATTCAGAATAAATAATAAATAAGCTAAAATCAATTTAGATAAATGGTGTCTTATGATTGATCATCAGTATAAAAGGGCCTGTTTCTCAGCAGGCCCTATAAACACAAAAATGAAAAAAACATTCAGGCTTAAAAGCCCAAATAATATTACGTTTATTAGGATGTTCATTATGGTTCTTGTGTAGTGATTTTTTTTAATTTCATTATTTTTAAACTAAAATAGTTTTTTCCATTTTGCAACTGTGGTTCTGCTAAGTTTATAATGAGTAGCAAGTTGAGTGTTATTAAGTTTATTTATTTTTTGATACTCTAAAATTTGTTTAATATCGTGTATATTATAACTTCGATGTCTTTGATTGACGATTTCTGCATTTTTATTAATTTGATCAAAGATGAGCTGGTTAAGTTTGATCACTTCCATAGTAGTAAGCTCATTTTTATTCAATAAAGATTGACAAGCTTTTTTTTTATGTGGATGTTTTTTTATAATATCATTATAAATACGAACATAATCCGGTTGTAATTTTATTTCTTGTATTTGCTTAACCATTTGTATAAGGTTGTTTTAGGAATTCTATAATCTTCAATAATTTGTAGTTTTGTTTTCTCACCTTTTTCAATTATATCTAAAATGAAATCTATTAATTCTTTAGTATAAATATTTTTGCGAAAAGGAGTTCGGAGAGATTGTTGGATATTTGAAGTATCCTTGTAATTTGTATTTGCTTGCGGTGCAAATAATATTAAGTGCTGAGTATATATTCTAAATAAATCATATTTCAGTAATTTACTCCACTTTAAAATAACTTCTGAATCTAGGCTTTTTGCATTATACATATTTTCTATTTCTTCTTCCGTGCACTTTAAGAAATTGCAAATACGGGGTGCTTCTATTCCTGTTTCAGTAATTCTTTTTTTTATTATTGAACCTATATGAATATGCTTTAAATCAAAAGTTTTCATTTCCAGTTTTACTTTTTATATTTATTTATGATTTTGGAATTCAAATTTTATTATAGCAACTTTCTACGTGATAGATTAGGGCAATTATGAAAGGAATAAGTTGTTTTAAAATGTATGAAATCTATTTTCATTTTACCATAATCACATGTGCTTTTCCAGTTGATAAAATTATTATAATAGATTCTATAATGAAGAGATATGCAATTAGCATTTTATGACAAAATATGCTAAATTATTTCAAAACGATATTTTATGTATTCACATGCCATATTTTAACTTTTAATCACAGCTTTCATAGTATCTCTTTAATTGTAATGAAATGTAAATAGAGTATCTCATCAATAAATAATTGGTGAGTTTTTTTTAGAAATTATTTAATTTTTTAAGAATGGGAAATGGGAGGATGTTGGCGAAAAATAATATTAAAGCCTCTGAAAATCAAATGATTTTAGGGGCTTTAGTACCTAGTGTTGGGATCATTAAACACCCATGTAAAAATGGCGGTTCCCCCCCATTGTGGGGAACTAATTTATAGTATAAATTTGCAACTTTAATAAACACAATTATGATGAAAAATTTTAAAACGTTAATGCTATTTGCATTAACTCTCTTTATGTTTGGTTGTAGAACTGAACTTACCAATGATGCTGAAACTAATCTTACTCAATCGGATTTCAGAAAAATCATTAAGCTAAAAGATGCTTCAGCTTTCAAAAATTATCTTAAAGAGATTAAAAACAATCCTTCACACACTTACAGTAAAAATGAAGACATTTTCTCTTCATTATCCGATGAAGCTATAGTTACAGTAATTAGCCAACATAATGTTACCTCTTATAGTACAGTAATCAAACATTTAGATAGGTCATCAGATGTTTTGGTTTACAGTGTTGATAACGAGAATAAAAGCATTGGATTCACAGCACAATACAAACCTGCCGGACTTAACAAAAAACTATCATATTGACAATTTCACAGGGACAGTTGAGTATACAGCTATTGACGGCAGACCAATGGGGACAAGGGAACTTGTAAATGGAGTGCCTTTAACTCCTAATGCTAACGGTCAAAAAATAACAGCAAATAAAGGTGGATGTTCATATGGTATTAAACTTATAGAGGTAAGTTGCAATAAAGATCACCATTCTGTTTCTGAGTATGGAATATGTAAAGCAGACCAAAAACCTTATTATATTGTAGAAATCACTGAGGTCTGTCCAAGTGGAGGACAGCCACCAAAAGGATTTCCTAACATGGGATTTTATGACGGCGGAGGTGATGGTGGAGGCACTGGCACATCCAATGAAATGTCTATTCAGGATAGCTTTAATTATATGTTAAGTGAAGGTGGATTTTCTGAACTTACAACAGAGGAATATACCTATATCCAAAACAATCAGTATATTGGTGGGCAGTTACTCACATATTTTTATAACAATATGACAACATACAATGAGCAATTATTACATTGGAGCATTACCTATTTTAAAAATCAAACAATTTTAAATCCAAATAATGCATGGAATCAGTCTTTACCAACAATAAATTTTGCTCAGCAGTTTTTTACAAACAATCCTGATACAACTTGGGAAGAATTTTTGTATAATAAACATTCAAATGAACCTAATTCAAGCATTGATATAGAAAATAATGTAGCAGGAAATTATGATGAAAATATTTATGCTAATTTTGACTTTGAAAACCAACAAACCCAATGGCCAACAATAAACGCTGTTATTCCTATTTCTGAATTTGTAGGTTGGGGAGCAACGGGTGTCAGAAGAAATTGTATGGATTATGCAAGAGCACAGATTGCTAAGAAAGGATATAAAGTTTCAAACTACTATGACGTTGATTATCAAGGTAATAAACAAACTTTTCAAATATATACAGAACAAGGGGGCGTTAATTTAAATGACTTATATAAAGGAGTAAGCTATTTAAAATATGCTTTATCAAATGGAATTCCTGTTATTGTAGGAATTGATGACAAAACTGGGCACCCTGGGAACTTAGATAATTCTACCGACCATTTTGTTGTAATCGTTGGCATGGGAACAGATTCTAAAGGGCGCTATTTTAGATTTTATGATAATGCTTCTGGTGATGCTAGCCAAGGAACACATCCTGAAAATAAATTGTATATAAAATATCCCCAAAGAATTTTTACAGGACAAACTCAATGTGTTGGATATAGAGCTGATACGGGATATGATTATATCATGACAATGATTAGAAAAAGTAAATAATTATGAAAAACGGCTTTTTTGCTTTAGTACTTCTTGCAATAACTAATTGTAATCAAAAATTACAATTAAAAGATGCAACTAATACTCATACTGTTCAGATTGATTATAAAAATATAGATAAGGCTATTTTTTTTAAGAATCATTCAAATATAAATACTACATATTGTATACAAGGTTATGATTTTTATCAATCAAGATATGTGATTCCTTTTGATGAAAAAGACAGTAAAATATTAGATTTATATAAGAAAAATAATTTCAAAGAAATAACTACAATTTTCTCATTTAGTAATCTTAAAAAAGATACCATATATTCTTTTCCATTAACGGATTCAGAAAATTTTTCAGTGTTCGGAAAAAAATATGAAAATACTAAAGATGGACACATTGATGATATTATCAAGGTTTATTTTAAAGTTTATGGTAGTAAAGAATCTGGTAAAATTGCTGTTATTGATAGTATAAGATAAAAACACTTATATTTTAATGGCAATGCAGTTAGTTTTACAGAAAAATCAGAATAGATAAAAGAAAAGATATGGAAAAAGTAGAAGTAGGAAAAGGTTTAATAGCTTGGCAAATAGGAATGATAATTCTTGTGGGATTATTGGTTTTGCTATCTATAAAAATTTATCGTAACTATAAAAAGAAAAGAGAAAATTGAAATCATTTCAAAATTATAAGAAATACAAATCTCAATAAATAGTGTTACATAAAGAAATGTAGATATTATTACCTCATCAATAAATAATTGGTGAGGTTTTTTTTAGAAATAATCAAAAATTTTATAAAAATCGGCAAAATGTCGGCAAAATACAAAACAAAAAAGACTTAACCGTTTCAAAAACAACGTGTTAAGTCTTTTAAATTGTACCCAGTACCAGAATCGAACTGGTACATCTTTCGATACTAGAGTTTGAGTCTAGCGCGTCTACCAATTCCGCCAACTGGGCTTGTTTTAAATTGGTGTGCAAATATAGGAACTTTTTTTATTATTCAAAAGTTTTTGCCTTAATTTTTTTAAAATTCTATCTCCAAACCGTCGTAGGCAAGGTGCATTCCGGCGGGAAGAAGCTTATCTTCAATATCATGCATTCCCAAATGATGACTGATATGAGTGAGAAATAATTTTTTAGGTTTCAGCTCTTCAAACAGCCTGATTACATCCGGAAGGATAAAATGGGCAGGATGCGGATCAAATTTTCTGATGCAGTTTAAAATAAGCACATCCAGATTCTTAAGTTTTTCCTTTTCGGTTTTAGAAATAAAGCCGGCATCCGTAATGTAGGCCAGGTTTTTAAATTTATATCCAAAAACGGTAATCTGATAATGAATAACTTCTACAGGAGTAATTTCTGTATCCAAAACAGAAAAAGGTTTATTTTCTATTTCATGCAAGTCGAAAGCCGGAGCTCCCGGATACCGTACATCAGCAAAAGCATACGGAAAACGGCTTTTTATTTCATGGCCAACTCTTTGGTAACAATAAATCGGCATATTTTTTCCACTTTTAAAAATAAGCGGGCGCATATCATCAAGACCGATCACGTGATCGTTGTGCTCATGCGTAATTAGGGCTACATCTACCGTATTTTCGTGATGTGCCAGCATCTGCTGCCTAAAATCAGGGCCGCAGTCGATCAATATTTTTCTGTTTTCTTCAGTTGTAACCATCACAGAAGACCGAAGCCGACTGTCCTTTGGATTTTTCGAAGTACATACCTCACATGTGCAGCCTATAACGGGTACACCCTGGGAAGTTCCCGTTCCTAAAAATTTCAACTTCATTTTCTTTTGAGGTTGGTTTAATTTTGGTAAATTTACGAAAAATTTAATGTCATAATGTATCAGAAACTAACTCCTAAACAAAAAGCATTAACAATTAATCTAGATCCTACTATTTATGGTACTTTCGCAGAAATTGGAGCAGGGCAGGAGACTGTTCGACATTTTTTTAGAGCAGGAGGTGCTTCCGGTACAATTGCCAAAGCGATGTCTGCTTACGACAAAGATTTTAGTGATGCCATCTACGGAAAAGAGGTAAAAAACAGATATGTTACCCAAAACAGACTCCGCAAAATGCTTCGATACGAAGTGGCATTAATTGAAGAGAGGATTTCCAGAGAAAACAATCCCAACAGAAAGTTTTTCTCTTATGCCAATACCGTTACCACCATTAATTTCGACAAAACAGTAAAAGGCCACGGCTGGGTAGGAATCCGTTTTCAGGTAAAAGAAAATGAAGATTATAACGAAATTGTAATTCACGTAAAATTTAAAGAAAATGATGCAACCCTACAGCAGGAAACGCTGGGATATTTAGGGGTTAATCTTATTTTTGGAGCTTTTACGTATTATGACAATCCAAGACGATTGATCGAATCTTTATATGATGACGTAGCGACCGATAACCTTGAAATTGATATGATCGATTTCAGCGGACCGGCTTTTGCCTATGTAGACAACAGGCTGATGTCATTGCAGCTGGTTAAAAATAATATGACCGATGCGGTTATTTTCAATTCTCAGGGGAACAACATGCTCCCGGCTGATATTTTATACAAAAAAAATATTTTTGCTGTAAGGGGAAGTTTCAGACCGGTTACCAAAGTAAATATTGATATGCTTCAAAACGGTATAGATATGTTTATGAAGGATGCCATCTGTACCCATGAAGAAACGGAGATTTTAATTGAAATCACCATTTCAAACCTTAGGGCAGACGGGGATATTGATGAAAGGGATTTTCTTGACAGGGTAGATGTTCTCGGTAAGCTGGGATACACCGTTATCGTATCCAACTTCTCAGAATATTACCGATTGATTGATTACTTTGCATCCTATACATCTGGAAATATTGGAGTTGCTATGGGCGTGAATAATATGCTCATGGTATTTGATGAGAAATATTATACCAACTTATCTGGAGGAATTTTGGAGGCATTTGGTAAATTCTTCCGTAACGGAATGAGAGTGTATCTGTATCCTTATAAAGATCCGGAAACCCATGAATTACTGGATTCTTCAAACCTTAAAGTAGAAGAAAACCTTAAAGAACTGTATAAATATTTCAAACACAACAACCGTATTGTAGATATTACCAGTTATAACCCGGAGTTTTTGGAAATTTATTCCAGAGAAATATTAAGAAAAATCGCGTGCAATATCAAGGGGTGGGAAAACCAGGTTCCGGATGGTGTCGCAGAAATGATAAAAGAGCGCGGAATGTTCGGATTTAAAGAAGAACTTTCGTTAAAACAATTTTCTTAAATAAAACAATATACAATGTCAGAATTAAAGAAAAGGCTTTCTTCTATTCTTGAAAGCCCAAAACATAATACAGAAGAAAAACTTGAAAAAGTTTGTCATCTATTGGATCAGGAGATTTCCTATTTCAACTGGACCGGTTTCTACTTTAAAAACGGAGATAAGGATGAGTTGATTTTAGGCCCTTATGTAGGAGCTCCTACAGATCATACCATCATTCCTTATGGAAAAGGAATTTGCGGTCAGGTTGCTGTTTCTAATGAGACGTTTGTGGTTCCTGATGTTAACCAGGAAAGTAATTACCTGAGCTGTTCCATTGATACAAAGGCTGAGATTGTAGTTCCGATCTTTAAAGACGGAAAAAACGTTGGTCAGATTGATATCGATTCTCATAAAGTGGATCCATTCACAGACGAAGACAGGGAATTATTAGAATGGCTTTGTAAAGAGGTTTCTAAGATTATATAATTTGAAAATATTGACTCCGATCGAAAGATCGGAGTTTTTTTTGAACCACTCCGTCAAATCTGAGATTTGCCACCCCTCCAGAGGAGGGGAATTTTGATCCGACACTTTTTTGTTGGTGACTTACAGATTTTACTACTTTTGAAGTGAATGCATTTCTGAGAGCAATTCCTTAAAGTAATTTTCACACTTGGCGATATGGGTTCCATACCATGAAAAGGCCTCACCATCCACAATCATGATCTTTTTATCAGTATACACTCCTTTTAGTTCTGCAATATGCTTTTCTTTAAATGGAAAAGGTTCGGAAGAGAGCATAATAACATCTGCCTCCGCAAGATCTTCAGCTTTAATTTCGGGATAACGGGTTGTATGGTTGAAAATATTTTCAAAACCGATTTCTGAAAGGATACGGTGGATAAAAGTATCTGAACCTACGGTCATATAAGGATTGTTCCAGATCAGGTAGGCTACTTTTATAGAAGAATCAATTTTAGCTTGATTTAATACCTCGTATGTTTTAAGATTGAATATCTGGGCTTTTTCTTCTTTATGAAAAAGATGACCTAACTGTTTCAGGAGATAGTAATTGTCTTCAATGGTTTCTACATTGGTAACAATCACTTTACAATCGTCCATTAGCGCTTCTACCTGTTCTTTAATATTTTCTTCCTTGTTGGCAAGAATAAGATCAGGTTTCAGGCTTTTAATCTTTTCAATATTGATATTTTTTGTTCCGCCGATAATAGGAACATTTTTTACCTTTTCTTTGGGATGAATACAGAATTTTGTTCTTCCAATCACTTCATTTTCGGTTAAACCCAAATCGAATAAGGCCTCAGTAATTGAGGGTACCAGAGAAATAACTTTCATATGCAGACTTTGTCAGCCTAAATTACAAAAGTTTTCCCGTAAGGAAAAGTCCGGCAATGGAAAAATAAATGATAAGCCCGGTAACGTCTACCAAAGTCGCTACAAACGGAGCAGAAGATGTCGCAGGATCGAGTTTTAATTTTTTCAGTATAAATGGAACCATAGAACCGGAAAGAGTTCCCCAAAGGACGATTAACACTAAGGAAACAGCAACACTTAAGCCTACATATACCCAGTGAATCCCGTAATTGAAGAGACCGATTTTGTGCCAGATCATGATTCTTAAGAAGCCGATGACCCCAAGAATACTTCCAAGAGATAATCCGGTAAATATTTCTTTCTTCATTACATACCACCAGTCTTTCAATCCTATTTCCTGCAGAGCCATCGCACGAATGATCAGCGTTGCGGCCTGGGATCCAGAATTTCCACCACTGGAAATAATAAGAGGTACAAATAAAGCCAGAACTACAGCTTTCTGAATTTCATCTTCAAAGAAGCCCATCGCAGAAGCGGTAAGCATTTCAGAGAAAAATAATATGACCAGCCACATTCCTCTCTTTTTTACCATTTCCATAAGAGAAGTTTGGGTATAAGGAAGGTCTAATGCTTCCAATCCACCAAATTTCTGGATATCTTCGGTATTTTGTTGCTCTATCTGGTCTAGGATATCATCAATCGTTACAATTCCAACCAAAACTCCGGCTTCCGTAATAATAGGAAGAGCAGTTCTGTCGTATTTTTCGAAATAGGTAACCGCATCTTCTTTTGAGGTCATCGTAGTAATAGCCACAAAATGATTGTCGGTAATTTCAGAGATCAGCGTGTCCTCTTCAGCCAGCAGAAGGCTTCCTAGCGCAATATCATCCACCAGGCGGTTTCTTTCATCCACTACATATAGGTGGTTCATAGTTTCCACTCTTTTTCCCACCTTTTTGATCTGCTGAAGACATTTTTTTACCGTCCATTCCTTACGGATCTGGATATAATAAGGAGTCATCAGACGGGCAATAGAATCAGAATTATAGCCTAAAAGCTTCAGGGCAATCCTTCTTTCCTGCGGATTAAGATGGTTAATCGAGTATTTGATAAGTTCATCCGGAAAGTCCTCAAAGAGGGCAGTCCTGTCATCCGGAGTCATTGCATTCAGAATTTCAGAAACCTCGTCGCTTCCGATACTTCTGATGGTTTCTTCCTGAAAGTCAGGATCGAGATGCGAGAAAACTTCTGCTTTATACTCTTTCGGAACTTTCAAAAATGCCAGAAGCCGTTCATCAGCGTGAAGTTCGCTGAGGGTTTCGGCAATATCGGCAGGGTTGAAGATAAGTTCGTCTCTAGAATTCAAAGCATGAAATTTTTGGCTATGCAAAAATAATTCAAATTTTTAAGACTGGGTAGTAAACTGGAAAAATTAAGGATTAATTAAAGTTTTTATTCCTTTTGCAATATCCTGGAACAAAAAACATCCGCAAAAGCGGATGCCTAAAAATTAAATTTAAAATAGGATAAATCCAAGTATATTTTATTCAATACTGGGTCTGCATTCAATGATCGGTGATAGGATGCACATTCCGCCATCACAGCATTCGCCTGGCCAGCACTGCGTCTGTACGTTACACTTTCTGATCGGGCCGCCACCGTTGATTTGTTTTTGTTCGTTTCTGCTTATTTTTTTGAAATTAGAATTTTTCATGATATTTAGTTTTAGGAATTGGTGTTAAACTTCAACACAAGGATTGTACATGCATACATTTTGGCAGCATGCACCGCCCGGGCATTCAAAATGATAATTACATTTTTTAATTCCTAAACTGCCGCCATGAATTTCTTTAAGCAGGATTCGGCTCATTTTTTTGAGATTTGAATTTTTCATAGTATTTGGATTTTAGTGAAGTCTAAATTAATAAAAATATTTGAATAATTCATTTCATAGTGATTTTAAAGGGTCTTTTTTTTTTTGATAAAAAATCACGTTTTTATATAAAAATACCCGCACAAAGCGGGTAACAAGATTAAAAATGGATGCTAAATTTACCACCCAATATTAAAGTTCCATGCATGCATAAATTACGCATACCCTATCACAACACCATCCGCCAAAGCATTGGGAGTGGTTTGTACATCTTTTGATGGCTCCACCGTTTACTGATTTCTGTTCATTTCTGGTGAGTTTTTTCAGGTTTGAATTTTTCATAGCAATACTGTTTTAATGGTATTCACTAAATTACTGAAAATATTTAAATTATTCACCGTATAATGAATATTTATTACTTTTAAACGTGATTTTAATTGATGTGATGAATAATATTTAACGATATAATAATAGAGTAGACGTAGATTCATCGTCCAAAAGAATACAGAAATTAAAGTTCTGTTTCAGAAGGTCTTATTTTCTTTAATTTTTTCAGAATACCTTTTATAGCACCGTTTGTCCCAATCTTAATGGAGTTTTCAGCAGATCCCAAAAGACGCATATTTTTACGGTAGGTATCATAATCGGATTCCGTAATGAAGTTTCCTGCTGCGTCGAAAAGTTTCATGCTTACCACTACCTGATTGGAAAAAACATATTTTCCGATTCCTACTTTGAAATATCGGACTTTAGGAACGATAGCAAAGTCTGCGTCATTATTAATACAATAGTCGGAAATGGTTTGCTTGTCTATGCTGTCAAACGAAATCTGGGTTTCCGTTTTAAGCATTTTGTTTTTTCTTCCGCTTACATTATCAGAAACAGCGCTGAAGAATGCGTGGTTGGTAGGTTCTTTTATTTCTTCAATATCGGGTTCTACCTCAGGATTGAAGTATAGGACTTTTTTTATTTTGTTGTCGACATTTTTCTGAGCTTTTACCGAAGTTGCGCCAATCAATAAAAAAGTGCTGAATGCTGTAAAAAATAGTATTCTTCTCATTTGTAATTCGTATGCAAAATTACTGTCTTTTAATGGGATGACATAAAATTTATTAAGAAATTTTTAACATTTTTTTCTATCAATTTTGATACATGGAATCAATAATGTTTTGCCGGGTTAGAAAATAGTTGTAATTTTGCACCCGTTACATAATAATCATTAAACAATATTGGAATGTACTTAACAAAAGAAAAAAAGCAGGAAATTTTCGGACAACATGGAAAATCTGCAACAGACACAGGAAGTGCTGAAGGACAAGTAGCTCTTTTCACTTTCAGAATCAACCACCTATCTCAACACTTAAAGGCTAACCGTCACGATTTCGCAACGGAAAGATCTTTGGTAAAATTAGTAGGTAAAAGAAAAAGTTTATTAGATTACCTTAAAAATAAAGATATCGCAAGATATAGAGCAATTATTGCTGAACTAGGTTTAAGAAAATAATCTACAAAGATTTTCAAATAAGAAGCAGTTTCGAAAGAGACTGCTTTTTTTTGTGGAATAGGTTGATGAAGAATTAAACCACAAAAGTTACAAAAGTTTTAAACATTTTATTTTTTAAGTGTGGATGATACTGTCTAAGTTAAGATCATACAAACTTGAAAAATTAAGCATTTTATTGAGTATAAGAGAAAAAATATGCTCAATTCGACCAATCTGCGAGAGTTTAGCATAATCATCTGTGTGAATCTGAGAAATCAGTGGTCAAAAAAATAAAGCACAAAAGTCATAAAAGTTTTTAAATACTTTAGCTTTTCAAAGTTTAAATGATGCTGCATAAAGAAGTTCACATTAGTAAAAAAATCAAAGGTTTTTGTAAGATGGATTTGATTGTGCGTTGTTGTTATATACTTATATTATTAATCTGCTCAATTCGCTTAATCTGCGAGAGAGATCAAGCAAAAAGTTCTTAATTCTAGGATAATAAAAAATAAAAAAATGAGATACTGTGTAAGTATCTCATTCATTATATAGTTGAATATTAAAAATCTTAATGTCCTGATTTAGCTTCAGTAGTCTTTACATGGGCAAGATACTTCGTGCAGTACGCTCCGAAGATCAGAATAACCAAATAGCAAAATACCGGGATGATAAAGGAATGCTGTACTCCAAACTGATCCGCAAGGTATCCCTGGAAAATAGGGACGATAGCACCTCCTAAAATAGCCATTACGACTAAAGAAGATCCTTGGCTGGTGTATTTACCTAATCCTGAAATCGCCAGCGTATAAATGTTAGAGAACATAATAGAGTTGAAAATCCCTATTCCTAAAATACTGTACATAGCCAGTTCTCCATGATTAAGCATGGCAGAGATGAGTAGCACAACGTTCACTGCTGCGAAAATAGACAGGGTTCTTGCAGGAGCTGCTTTTCCAATAAAGAAAGCCACAAAATTAAGAACAATGAATACAAGGAAAAAGCTGATCTGTGCGAAAGTAAGATCTACAATACTGAAAATAACAAGAAACACAACACTTGCTGCACCCAGCATATATAATGCTTTTTTCCCTTGGCTTAAAGACTGGTTTAAAGATATAGCCCCCAGGAAACGGCCAATCATGGCACCGCCCCAATATAAGGCAAGATAATTTTTACTGATGATTTCATTAAAGCACATGACCTGAGGCTGCTCCAGAAAGCTGATGATAAAACTCCCTACGGCTACTTCTCCGCCCACATAACAGAACATGGCAAAAACACCGAATTTCAGATGGCTGAACTGTAATGCTCCCCAACCTTTTACAATTTCTTCTTCCTCTGAAGTCTGGAAGGAAGGAAGTTTTACTCTGGAGATCAGTAAAGCGACCAATAAAAGTATTCCTGCAAAAATAAGATAAGGAATCCTTGTCGCTACCGCACTGAAAGATCCGTCCGGAGCAGAGAAAAATTCAAAAATCAAATGTCCTCCAAGTACCGGAGCAATCGTTGTTCCGAATGCATTGAATGCCTGGGTCATATTCAGACGGCTGGAAGCAGATTCTTCGCTTCCTAATAAAGAAACATAGGCATTGGCCGTAATCTGCAGAACGGTAAAGCCGAGTCCTAGAATAAACAAAGCGCCTAAGAACAGTGGATAATAAGAAAAAGTAGCTGCCGGATAGAAGAGAATACATCCAAAAGCCGCCAGAAAAATGCCGAATAAAATTCCTTTTTTGTATCCTACCTTATTAATAGGATCTCCTTTGGAAATAGAAATGAAAAAATAAATTAGTGAACCAATAAAGTATGCTCCGAAGAAACAGAACTGTACCAGCATCGATTCAAAGAATGTGAGTTTAAAAAGTTGTTTCAGGTAAGGGATTAAAATATCATTCATACACGTAATGAATCCCCACATAAAAAATAGAAGAGTGATGGTAATCAGCGGAATGGTATAATTCCTGCTCTGCGGTTTTACTTCTTTATTATTCATAAACATTTATTTATTAAAAGGAAAGAGATTGATTAGACTCTTTCAGTTGGTTTTCAAATGAAATCCTCAAACTTTTTTGCCTGCTGCATTTATATTTTGAGAAGCAGGGCAAATATAGGGGAACAACTTTTTTTTCTGCAACTTTTTTAAGTGTTTTTTCTATAGTTTTTGGCTTTAAAGCTATTATTTGCTTTTTTTGAGACAATAATATTGAACCCACATTATTTTTATACAAAAACAACCTCAAAAAGAGGTTGTTTAAATTATTAAAAAAAATAGAATTAATTAGCTTTCTAAGACTGATTGATGCATGTCATTTTGTAATAAATGGAACTTTGAAGAATCACCCATATAGAAAATATTTTTGGAAGATGCTGATGGAATATATGGGTCATAATAACCGAAAGAATTGCTTAATGAACTCATGTGTACATTATTATTAGATAAATTATTTATGAATACATCATTGACCCTCCCAAGAATATTTTTATTAAACGTATTGGAAATTAAAGATAAAGCGGTCATTGAAGAAGTCTCAAAATAGATATCGTGGTTGGCATTTCCTTCAAAATAATTATTAATTAAACTTAGGGCTTCACGGCCATTAGCTCCAATAAATGTAAATTGCAGGCCTACTCCGAAATTACCTTCAAAACTGCACGAATCAAATTTCACAGCATGTCCTGCAATAATGACAGCTCCAAACTTATTATTAATTAAGAAAGTGCAATTACGGAAATTAAGCAGATTGGGATGAGTAAATCCTTTAGGTATTGCTGTTTTCTCATTGTACATACCATAATTACAAAATTTAGAAACCAAAAAAGAAACCTGGGCATTGCAGACATTAACTAATTGGAACCCGATGTCATACAATGAAATATCAATATTATTAACATTTGCACCCACAAAATCCTGAATCAGTAACCCAACTCCATAAAGGCTTTCTCCTTCTGGTTTAGTGATTGTAAGGTTACTGATAGAAAAATGAGGTGGCCTGGAAGGATCTGCAGGACCTTTGATAAATAATGCAACAGACGTAGGCCCGTAATTTTTAATGACCGAGTTTCCTAATCCTTTTCCAATGATCTGGATACGGTTTTTAACGGTTTCCTGCCATGAGAAGTCTAAAAGGAGTCCTTGAGTTATTTTCATTGTTCCTGCAGGAAGTACAATATTAAGTCCTAACCTACATGCGTTGTTGAAAGCTGATTGTAGAGCAGTCGTATCATCGTGAATATCGTTAGCCTGTACTCCAAAGATTCTTACATCAAGATCTCCGTTCAACACATCGGTTCTTACATAATAAAAAGGATTACCGGCAGAATCCATTTTTTTTCTGTAGACAATTCCGTCCACCTTTGTGTCATCTATTGTGGTTCCGTCAATCCAAGTACTTATTTTTTTGAAATTAACATTTTCATTGGTGTAGGTGTCAACTAAGTGTACCAAGCTATCATTGGTGTCAAAATTAGTTGCTGAAAAAAAAGCATCTGTAAAAGTCATAATTTTGTTTTTGATGATTAATGAATAAAATTTAAAATTCGTATAAGAATTTTATGTTATAGGCAAAAATATTTATTCATGGCGCCAAAACATGACGTATTATTTATTCATTTGAAAATTTAATATATCATTATTATACGCTATATTTGCAGACGAAAATTTAGACGAACTATCAATAATTAAAGCACTCAATACGGAGTGCAACACAAAACAATTTATGAGTATACCTCAAGCAATTACAGAAACGATTACTCTAGCAGACGGCAGAGAAATTACAATTGAAACAGGAAAATTAGCAAAACAAGCTGATGGTTCTGTAGTCGTAAAAATGGGTGGAACGATGCTTTTAGCAACCGTTGTAGCCAGCAAAGAAGCAAAAGAAGGAGTAGATTTCCTACCCTTAACAGTAGATTACAGAGAGAAATTCTACGCAGGAGGTAAGATTCCTGGAAACTTTTTCAGAAGAGAAGCCAGACCATCAGATCAGGAGATCCTGACCATGCGTTTGGTAGACAGAGTTCTTAGACCATTATTCCCTGAAGATTTCCACGCTGAAGTTCAGGTAATGATTTCATTGATTTCTTATGACGGGCAGTCAATTCCTGATGATTTAGCAGGTCTTGCAGCATCTGCAGCCATTGCTATTACAGATATTCCTTTCAACGGACCAATGTCTGAAGTAAGAGTAGTAAGAATCAACGGTGAACTTTCTATCAACCCTAAATTTGAAGATCTTAAGATTGCTGACCTTGACATCATGGTGGGAGCAACTAAAGATTCTATCGTAATGGTAGAAGGTGAGATGAAAGAAATTTCTGAGCAGGAAATGCTTGAAGCGATCCAGTTCGCTCATGTAGAAATCAAAAAACAAGTTGAAGCTCAGGAAAGATTAGCTGAAAAAGTAGGTAAGTCACTTCCAAAAAGAGAATACAGCCACGAAAATCACGACGAAGCTATTCGTGAGAAAGTGTGGAAAGAAACATATGATAAAGTATATGAAGTAGCAAAAACTCCATCTGGTAAAGATGAGAGAGGAGAAAAATTCAAAGCAGTTCGTGAAGAATTTTTAGCACAATATGCTGAAGATGCTGAAGAATTGGAAAGAGTAACTCCATTTGTAAAAGTATATTATCATGATGTAGAGAAAGAAGCGATGCGTCAGATGATTTTAAATGATAAAATCCGTCTTGATGGTCGTGATCCTGAAACCATCCGTCCAATCTGGAGCGAAATTGATTATTTACCGGGAGCTCACGGTTCAGCAATCTTCACAAGAGGTGAAACTCAGTCTTTAACAGCGGTAACGTTAGGTTCAGTGAAAGATGCGAACATGGTAGACAGCGTTATGGTAAATTATGACGAAAGATTTTTCTTACATTATAACTTCCCGCCATTCTCAACAGGTGAAGCAAGACCTTTAAGAGGAACTTCAAGAAGAGAAGTAGGACATGGAAACTTAGCTCAAAGAGCTTTGGCAAATATGATTCCTGAAGAAAACCCTTACACGATCCGTATTGTTTCTGATATTTTAGAATCAAACGGTTCATCTTCTATGGCAACTGTTTGTGCAGGAACTTTAGCATTGATGGATGCAGGTATTCAGATTACAAAACCGGTTTCCGGAATTGCAATGGGATTGGTAACAGATGTTAAAACCGGAAAATTCACCGTTCTTTCTGATATCTTAGGAGATGAAGATCACTTGGGAGATATGGACTTTAAAGTAACAGGAACTGCAGACGGTATTACTGCTTGTCAGATGGATATCAAAATCCAGGGATTATCTATGGACATCATGGAGAAAGCTCTTCTACAAGCAAGAAATGGAAGACTTCATATCTTAGATAAATTAAATGAAACGATTTCTGCACCAAGAGAAGACGTGAAACCTCACGCTCCGAAAATGGTAATGCTTGAAATCTCTAAAGATTTCATCGGTGCTGTTATCGGACCTGGTGGAAAAATCATTCAGCAGCTTCAAAAAGATACCGATACTGTTATTGCTATTGAAGAAGTAGGAGAAATCGGAAGAATCGAAATTTCTGGTGTAAGCAGAGAGAAAATCAATGCAGCGATTGCAAGAATCAACGAGATTACATTTGTACCTGTAGTAGGTGAAGTGTATCAAGGAAAAGTGGTAAAAGTAATGGATTTCGGAGCTTTTGTAGCTATTGCAAAAGGAACGGAAGGATTACTTCACATTTCTGAAATCGAATGGGCTCGTCTTGATAAAGTACCTTATAACGAAGGTGACGAAGTAGAGGTGAAGTTCATGGGTTACGATGATCGTAAGAAAATGAAACTTTCAAGAAAAGTTTTGTTGCCAAGACCTGAAAGAACTGAGTCCAAGCCAAGACCGGAAGGTCAAGACAGACCACAAGGTGATAGAAGACCACAAGGTGACAGAAGACCAGAAGGAGACAGAAGGCCACAAGGAGACAGAAGACCGGAAGGAGAGAGAAGGCCAGCTGATCAGGCACCAAATGAAAATGAAAACCCTTCAACTGAAGCTTAAGATTATTTCTTATTCATATAGAATCCCTCAATTTGAGGGATTTTTTTTGTCATAAATGTTAAATAAGGACGGCCAAAGGTAACCTTAGCCTATTTTGTTTATCTTTATCTAAACAGATAAAAATGAAAATATTCCTATTAAGCTGCATGACCATTGTAGTATTGTCATGTCAATCCAAAAATAAAGAAGAAGGAAATACAACCAAGCCCGCGGCTACACAAGCTGCCAAACCTGCACAGAAAGAGGTAAATGATTACGGGAAACAGGTAAAAGGTCATTACGATAAAAAAGAAGATGCCTGGATCAGTGAAGATCCCTTTTATGACAGTGTGTATTTTAATGGTTCTGATTTTGAAAGCGTTCGCCGTTTGGTGGACAATGAAGATGAACCCAATATGGGATTGATTGATAAACAGGGCAAAATAGTAGTTGCTACCAAGTATGACGGGATTTCAATAGGCTTTACCAATGGTTTTTGTCAGGTAGGTTTAGATCATAACTGGGGCATCGTAGATGATAAAGGAAAAGAGATTTTGCCGCCTGTTTACAGCGATATTCAGGCTGAGAAGGATGGTATATTCAGAATTTCAAAAGATAATAAATATGGTTTTGCTGATAAAATAGGGAAAATCCTGGTTCCACCTACTTACGAATCCGTATCCTATGCGGGTGAAGGACTATTCTTTTTTATGAAAGCTCCGGCGCAATGGGGAGTGAAAAACTTTAAAGAAGAAGTGGTTGTTCAGCCGGAATTTACCAATACGGGAGAGTTTGTAAATGGAAAAACAGTGGTGCAAAAAAAGGATGGTCAGGATTATGTGGTGTATGCTAATGGTAACGTAGTTAAAAAATAAGATAATGATGAAAAAAATAATAACCATAAGTATTGTAGCAGGTTTGATGAGCTGTAATTCTGAAAAAACAGAAGGAGAAGTGAAAGTTCCTAATGAAACCCTGATTGTCTCATCAAAAGGGAAATTATTTAATTTTAATCTGGAAACCAAACAGTTAACATGGGAGTATGTTTCAAAAGAAGATACCCTGATGAACCGCAACAGGTTTAGCTATGATGAAAAATCAATTTATCTGCCTTTTGAAAGCGGGAGATTCATTTCAGCTCAAATTGTTTCAGGAAAAATTAATTGGAACCATAATTATAAAGATGCTCCCGATCAGGCTGTTGCAGCAACCGTTGCAGAAGATGGTTCAATAGTTACGGAGAATTCCGGAAGTGATTTTGGGCCTATTTTCATGTCTAAACCTTTACTGTATAACAACAATGTGTATATTGCTTCTGCAGGCCGGCCGGGGGTATTTACGTCCCAATTTTATGTAATTAATGCCAAGAATGGAAGCAGCAGTTCTACTTCCGAAAATTCCACTAACTATAACTATTATCAGCCGGTTGAAAACTCGGATAATATCTATCTTAATTCTGCCGTTTACCTCGATTTACATTATAAAGAAGGAACTTTTGCCAGTAACGGGATGTATGAAGGTGCGGCCTTTGAAAACCCTCTTTATACCCAGATGCAGACCTCAAAAAAATATTTGTTTGTAGGGGATGATTATGGAGTTTTCCATGCATTAGCTGTGGATAAAAAAGGATTGGCAAAAGGCGGAGATATTACCAATCCCAAGAACAATTTTATAGATAGGAAAGATATTTTTGAATGGACCTATCAGTCTGAAAAATATCCAGGCTTAGGAGATGACCAAACTTCTTTAACGAACGATTTGTTTATTGTTTGCAAAAAATCGGAAGATGAAAGTAAAATGGCTTTAATTGCCCTTGATGCCCAATCAGGGAAAGAAAAATGGTTGTTTGAGCCTCAGGATATCATCAAAAACTGGCAGGTAGTGAATCAAAACGAAGTGGTAGGATACACTAAAAGCAAGATTTTTGTAGTGGATCTCAAAGGGAAAACAACCCTGGAAATCCCTATTGATACCTCTTTATATCCGGTTTCTAATATTGAATTGAATGCAAAAAAACAATTGCTCTATATGACAGGAAAAGGAATTGTATCCATTGACAGAACTTCCAAAAAAGCTGAACTGTTAATTAACCATACCTTCTACCCAAGTTCTATTCCTTTAAATCAAATTAAATATTTCAGCAAGTAAAAGTCAGGCATATACTATACAACCTTTTTCTGCGCAGTGACTTTAGGAATGATAATTAAATAATCGTAACCGCTTAATAAATTTTTAAGCCCTATCAATTTAATCACGGCCTTTTGTTTTTTGATATCTTCATTGATTTTGGTGAGGTCAAATAACAGCCATTCATTGTCTTTACCCACAAGCTGGTAAAAAGGTTTTAGAAAATCAACATCGCCGGCATCAATACTTTCTGAAGAGAAAGAGCCGGCTCTTCCTGATTTTTGAATAACAGCAATATGTAAAGATTTTTCCTGCTCGGCATCTGCCAGATTATAAATTAAATTTCCAATATCGAAACTGTTCTGAAATAAGCTTTTATCTTTTCCCACATGATTGGCTCCAAACTTCACTAAATTTCTTTTTCCCTTTAGTGTATTAAGATGTTCCAGTAATTTTTCTTTCATGGAAGAGATCCGTAAAAAATGAGATTCAAGGCCTTTTCCCTCATTGCCCATACTGTATATGGTATTGCTTTTTGCCAATTCATTTAAAACGGAGTATTCGTATTGA
The DNA here is from genome assembly GCF_000737705.1 of Chryseobacterium soli. Classification (GTDB taxonomy): domain Bacteria; phylum Bacteroidota; class Bacteroidia; order Flavobacteriales; family Weeksellaceae; genus Chryseobacterium; species Chryseobacterium soli. Next base: position 446,418 of record NZ_JPRH01000003.1, read on the forward strand.
GATAATTTCAACTTTTGAATCTCTTTCAGCCTTTTACCAAAGTCTTCAAAGAATAAATAGGGTTGGTTTGATCCGTCTGCAAGAGGTTTTTGATCCGTATCAGTTTTGAACTTATCCCATCTGGCATTCGATTCCTGCATCATAGCTGCATATTTTACTTGAGCTTCCTTATTGGTGGTCTTATTAATCAGTTCCTGAAAAACAGGGATATCAGCATTGAAATAAACGTTATCAAGACCAATCACGGTTGTATTGTTTTTAAAAAAATAATAGAGAAGATCACGGTCTCTGTTAAAAGAAAAAAGTGAGAATTTATCATTGGAATTAGCCACAATAGACTGATAGTCTTTATTTTTCTGATAGCCTTTTTTAAGAATATCAATACTCAGCTGATCGTCTTCTGTAATATAATTATCAAAGCTAACGTTCTGAGTAAGATAAGTGGTGAAATCTAAAACTTCATTATTAAGATGATCCTCACCAATCAAGACATATCTGTGCTGGGCGATAGTTTTCGTGAGATTCACAATGGCGTCACCGGAGAACTGTCTGTTTTCGAAATTGATCACTTGAAAATGCTGCGATGCAATTTTCGTGACTAAAGAATCCTGCGCCAGCATAATTCCGCTACATAAAAATACAGTTAAGAAATGTATTATTTTCATTTACTTTTTTTGCAAATGTAGGCGGCTGCCCGGTGCGAAAATTGTAAAAATGTAATCGGCTATATAAAAAGCCATAGATTTCCCTTTTCAATATCAACATTTTTGAAAAAGGCCTTTGGGCTGACGGTTGTTAACTCTTTGAAATCTTTATTAAAATGGGACTGATCATAGAATAGGGTATCATAAGACAGTTCCGTTAAACTTTTACTCTCTTTTTTGCGGGAAACAGAATTCCTGAAACGAAATATTTTCCGGTATTCAGAAGGAGATTTCCCAATGTTTTTCAGGAACATTTTATTGATGTGCTGTCTTGAAACCTGATGCTTTTCTGCAATATCTTCAATTTTCAGATCATGTTCTACATCCAGGATGATCTGATTCATCAGATGAAGGTCTTTTACCAGCAGTTTACAAAGCCAGTATTTTTCCAGATTCTCAATCTGCTGCTGTCTGGTGGGAAGGTCGAATATCTTCTGCATTTCTCTTTTAAAATCGGGAAAAGGATTGTATTCCATGCCGTTTTCCAAAAAAAGCGGTTGCTTATCATCTGCAAAATGGAGCAGTCCCAAAGGTTTAAAATAAATAGTAATCTCATTAACCATTTTTTCATAATAAATCTCGATGGGAGCAATATAGCGAAACACCAGGTTGGCGCTGATATTTTTTTCAGAAGATGGGAAAATGGATATTTTTTGGGTGGTTTGCAGCGTCCTGGAATTTTGGTTGATGCTGACAATGCAGTAATTATTCGGGAAAGTCCAGTAATGCAGTGGTTCTTCAGTTTCATTTTCCGTGAAAAAATAATAACCTTCCATATACTTTTTTAAGGTATCGTTTTGGGGAGTATAAAACTGCAATTCCATTGAATGATTTTTACTGATATTTATGCTGTCAGAGCGGGAAAGTAAACAATTATTAGGTGAAGTCTTTCAGATCCGGCAGTCCGCTAATGTACTGCTTTTTTATAAGGAAATCATGGTTAAATTTAAAGACAGAACTCACTTATCTAGATCAGCATGTAAGATGAAAAAACCTCATGGTTCTTAGGCTCATGAGGTGTATAATTATGAAGCAAGCAGAAAACTACGATCCATACAATTGTTCTCTGATTTCTACTAAAATCTTTGTTGTTTTTTCCAGATCAGGATTTTCGGGAAGTGGAGAAACTGAATAATACTGTTCAATAGATTCCAGTAGATCTTCTGCTTTCTGCATTACTGATTCATACGGGTTATTTCCGGCTTTGATATCCAGTAATTCTTCACGGTTGTCTACCCGGATCTGCATGGATCCCGTTTTGAAGATATGTTCACAGGACTGCAACAGTCTGATGGTGTGCATCATGTTTTTGCTGTCATAGTTTTGCCCGTGTTTCCGGTTGACATTATAGCGGTCTTCGTTGCGTTCGGAAACCCATTTCCAGTACTCCCGATAGTCTTTGCAGTACGTAGAGTAGGCATCTAAATTACAAAACAGATACGCCAAGCAATCTTCACCTTTGGGAATAGAGGAAACGGAAACCTGGTTGGCTTCTGCATCCTGCATAATTCCTTTATAACGTAAAATTCCGGATTCATCGTAGAAAAGGGCATATATTCCTTTTGTATTATCAATGCTTGCCAATCCGCAATGCTCCTGAGACAGACCACCCCGTCCTGCGGACACCCCTCCGGAGGAGGGGAATTCTTTTAGCCATTTTTTTAGCGGAATTGAACCTTGATGATGAAGAATATAACAGAAATCAAGAATCGATTTTCTTTCCTTTTCTACAGGATTAAGAATCTTTTTGTTGAGTCCTTTCGCTTTTTTAATCTGTGAAACAGCGTAGCCTGCAAACGTATCTTTACATAATTTAGAGAGAAAATCTTCAGCTTTCAAAAGATCCATTAAGGGATGTTTCTGAAGGATACAGTCTTCCGGACTGGCTAGCATTTCCAGAATATTCGGATTATTTTTCTGCAATAATTCTACAAATCTCCCGATTTCATAGTACGTAATATCATTCGTCTCATTAGAAATCTGCGGAATATAGTTGAGTCCGAAAAAATCTTCTTTCGGTAAATAATACACTCCTTTTATATCAGTATCCGAATTTTCCGTTGCCAGCCCAAAAGAACGGCTTCCGGAGATGGCTTCGAAGAGGATGAGGTTGCTGGCTTTTAGATCTTCAATTGTCATGATTACAAGTTTATATTTTTGATGTAGCTAATTTTATATATAATTTTACAATTTATAAAGATGTTTATTTTAATACCTCCCTAAAAACCCTCTCCATCTCACATTTATCTGCCTTTCCTCCTGATAAACTCTTCGATTTTTCCTCATTTTCGGCGACTGTTTTTTCAAGAAAATCAAACAGTTCCCAATCATTCGGATGGTAATAGGATTCTCCTTTTGTGGCTTTTAAAGTGACAAGATTTTCTATTTTGGTTCTGGTAACATCATCAACTAAAATTAGCAATTCACTGAACAAAACAGGTGAAACTGTTCCTTTTTCTATGATCCATTTTCCTGTCAATGCCGTTCGAAGACAGTAAAAATAACTTTTCAGTTTTACTTCATCGGCTCTGCAGGCTTCCAGATACTTTTTGCTCATGCTCAAATAGTGGTAAGAAACTGCTATCGGAGAGAAGCAGGCATCGGCTATCGGGTTGAACAATTCAACAAACTTCTCATTTTTTATATACACAATCGGCGAATAGAACCAACTCAATAAGGCAGCATTGGACTTCAGCAGCAAGTGAAACGTCTTCCGTAAGTCCCAGCCGGAACCATCAAGATCATCTTCGGTCATAAATTCTATCGTTTCATCCTTATCCCAGGGAGAAAGATACCAGTCTTTTTCATGCCGGTAGATAAAACGGATGTCGTAATCGCTGTCGGGTGAGGCAAAACCCCAGGCCCTGCTTCCGGATTCTACGGCAAGAAGTATTTCTATATTCCTTTTTGCCTCTATTTCTTTTAATTTTTCTATTATTTTAGGTGTCATTACTTTTAATTTATCATGCAAAATAAAAGGTAATCCGCGCAATCTTTTTGCGTAATGTATTTGAGTGGGAGAGTTTAAGAGTTGTAGAATATTAATATTTAGATTTTACATAATTAATGGTACTGAATTTCGACATAGGAAAATGGAGCGTTAAGAAAATTAAAGTTTAATCCGTTAAAAAATTCCCACTGTTCGAAGCGCGAGGTAATTTAGAGTTGAAAAACAAATCTTGAATTCGCGCAAGTTTTGGGGATTTTAGGATTAAATTTTAATTTTTAGTGGAAGTTTCCAGGTCTTGATTTTTTCTTTCTTTTGTATCAAAACAAAAGAAATTATTTAAATTATATTTTTAGAGGACAATTATATTTAAGCCCAATTCTTAGTGTTTGATGATTGCAAATTATTGGATATTTTGGAACTTACTTGATTCACCGGAGCTGATCGACATAGGAAAATGGAGCGTTAATAAAATAGTCTATGTGAACGTTAAGAAAATTCTACTGTCTGAAGCGCGAGACGAATTTCGAATCGAAGAACGACTATATATTTCGCGCAAGTTTTAGAATTTTTAGAGAATATGGACTATTTTTAGCGGAAGTTTCCAAGTCTTGACTTTTTGTTCTTTTGTGTTAAGACAAAAGAAATTACTTTAAATTTTATTTTTAGCCCAATTTTCCGGTCTCGATTCTTATTTCTTTTGCATCAAGACAAAAGTAAATTATTTTAAAATCATTAATATTGCACCGCCCTCATTTAACATAATAATGAAAGGCTTTATTCTTAAATATATACTACGTCCATGTTATCACACGACTTACAACACAAAATTGATTTCAAAACAAAACCTTTAGGCGCATTGGGTTCTCTGGAACAACTTGCTCACAAAATCGGAATGCTTCAGCAGACCGCTTCACCACAATTAATCAATCCTCATATGGTGGTATTTGCTGCCGACCACGGAATTGCAAAGGCTGGAGTGAGTGCCTATCCGCAGGAAGTGACCTATCAGATGGTGATGAATTTCTTAGGTGGCGGTGCAGCGATTAATGTATTTTGCAGACAGAATGGGATGAAAATCAAGATTGTGGATGCCGGGGTCAATTTTGATTTTCCACCAGATCTGGAACTTATTGATAAAAAGGTAAGAAAATCAAGCCGAAATATACTCGAAGAAGCCGCTATGACAACAGAAGAATATCAGCAGGCGTTAAAAAATGGAAAGGCTGTGGTGGAAGACATTGCGGCAACCGGATGCAATGTAATAGGTTTCGGAGAAATGGGCATCGGAAACACTTCCGCTTCATCGCTGATGATGAGCAGACTGTTTGCAATACCTGTAGCAGATTGTGTAGGAAGGGGAACGGGACTTAATGATATACAATTACAGCAGAAGATCGACATATTAACTCAGACGGCCGAAAAACATGGACAAATTGATACTCCGGATGAAATTGCACAAACGTTTGGAGGATTGGAAATTGCTCAGATGATTGGCGCAATGGAGGAAGCTTATCGTCAAAAAATGTTGATTTTAGTGGATGGATTTATTGCCACGACTGCAATTGCGGTTGTATGGAAAAAAAATCCTGAGATTCTCAACAGTTGTATTTTCTGTCATGTAAGCGATGAAACTGCGCATTTAAAAATGTTGGAGGCAATGGGACAGAAAGCATTGCTGAATCTTGGTCTTCGGGTAGGAGAGGGAACAGGCTGCGCATTGGCGTATCCGATGATTCAGAGTGCAGTTAACTTTCTGAATGAAATGTCGAGTTTCGAAGATGCCAATATCTCAAATAAAGACTAAATGAAAGCGCTAAAAAATGAGCTGGTTTATTTTGCAACCGCTTTAATGTTTTTTACACGGATTCCGGTTCCATTTAAGATTCCATATTCCAGTGACATTATGAACCGCTCGCAGAAGTATTTTTCATGGGTCGGACTGGTGGTGGGAGTGATCAATGCAGTAATTCTCTACCTTTCTTTTCAGCTTTTCGGATTGGAAATAGCCATAGTGTTGATGATGGCTTCCAGTGTTTTACTCACCGGAGCATTTCATGAAGACGGTTTCACCGATGTCTGTGACAGTTTTGGCGGCGGATACGGAAAAGAAAAGATCCTTACTATTATGAAAGACAGCCGGGTAGGTGCTTACGGAGCGATAGGAATTGTATTGCTGCTGGCGTTGAAATTTTTCAGCATTCAGGTGCTGGGGCATATAAACTTACTGGAAACCTTATCAGTAATTGTTCTGGCTCATTCATCCAGTCGCTTTATTTCAGGAACTATGATCTATACCCATCAGTATGTAACGGATATTGACGCGAGCAAATCAAAACCGCTAGCCAATAAACCATTGGACAGAACATCTTTGATGGTAGGATTTTTAAGCGTCATCATTCCACTGATTATCATACAAGACTGGAGGCTGATTCCGGCGTTGGGATTCGCTTATATAGGCAAAATCTATTTAGGCTGGTATTTTAAAAAACACATTGGCGGATACACCGGAGACTGTCTGGGAACCGTGCAGCAAGTGTGTGAAGTATTGTTTTATTTAGGAACAATTATCGTATGGAAATTCATCTGATCCGCCATACTGCTGTAGAAAATCCCGATCATTTATGTTATGGATTTGCAGAAATGCCTTTAAGAAAAGATTATCTAGAAGATTTTAAGTTAATTTCAATAGATAAAGATTTTGATCTTGTCATTTCCAGTCCGTCACAGCGATGTCAGGTATTGGCAGAGCATTTTCAACAGGATTTTACAACCGATGAACGGATTAAAGAAATGAATTTCGGTGACTGGGAACTGAAAAAATGGACTGATATTCCCGAAGAAGAAATCAACCCCTGGCATAAGGATTTTATCAGGGTAAAAGCAACCAACGGAGAAAACTTGTTAGAAATGCAAAGCCGCGTTTCTGAATTTTGGAATGAATTGATTTCTAAAGAACATACCAACAAAGTTTTAATAGTTACTCATGCTGGAGTGATTCGATTAATCCTACAATCTATTTTACAGTTTCCTTTGGAAAATATGTTTACCATTCAGATTGATTACGGGAAGAAAACGGTTGTTGAAGTGAGGAATGGTTTGATCTCGGTTAAAAGTGTAAATATTTAGTTTAAAATTTCTCGCAGATTGAGCAAATTAAGCAGATTGAATGGCACTATGATCTGCAAAATCCGCTTTATCTGCGAGAGAAAATAAAAAAGCGATCCTATGAAGCCAGCTTAATAAAAATCAATGAAATTGATTTCACTCTTTGCTCCTTATCATATTCAGTAACAAATAAATCTTTGCGTTAAAAACAAAAGCCGCCATTCCGAGATTTTCACTCAAAATGACAGCTGAAATATTATTTGAAAATCTTGGTAAAACTATCTTTTTCCAAGGTTTCCAATGAGAAATCAAAATCTACATTTTCTTTTTCTGAAGTGATCTCTGCTCCCAATTCTTTCACAAGATGATTAAAAGAAATCGGTTCGTACCATTGCTGGTACAGCGCATTGGTTGCCATCGTTGAAACCTCAGAAGTTCCAGAAACATGTGAATTTCCCGCTCCAAAATTCAAGATAACAAAACATTGTTTTCCGTCTTTTGGAAGGAGCATTCCTAAAATCGTCTGCTTCTGAACAGAGTTACACTTAGCTTCAGCAAAGAGATTATTAGGGTTCATCATATAATCATAGGAAATATCATCTCCTTTTCCAATGACGATTTTATACCCACAATGGGCATCTCCGGAGAATACACTGTTCATCACAAGCGTTGGGGTACTTAAATATTTGTTAGCGTAAAGATATTCTACCGCACCTTTAGGGGCTGAAGTCATATCTCCCGAATACATCAATTGTCCGTTATCCTGATTATACGCTGCATTCCACCCAATTTTTCCTGCGATATTCAATCCGGAAAGGTCTAGGTCATAATCTCCCCATGCATTTTCCCAATAAATTCCGATAGCCAGCCTTTCTCCATAGAATCTCGTTCCGGTCGGAATATTTCCCACAAACATTTTCTCAGAGGTGGGTAAACCGAATTCTATATCGTTAGGGAAATAGAATTTTTTTCCGGAAAGGTTATATTTTGACTGTAAAAAGGTTAAGATAAAATCATAATTTAATTCATTCACAGAAGTAGAAGCCCCTTTCTTAGTCCAGGATTTTCCGTTTCTGATCCTGTACACAAAAGTATCCTGACCATATATTCTTGAATAACAAGCTGATAAAGCTTTAAACAACGCAAATGGAGTCGCATTTTCCAGCCAGTGTAAATCACTGTTTTCCAGTAATGTATTCGTAGCATTATTTAATGGATTTGAAATTAACGGTTGATGATACACCTTAGACAGCTTTGAAATTTTATTAATCGTTTTTGGGGCTGTTTTTTTATACGCTAAAAATAAAGGCTTAAATCGGTTAAAAATCTCTGCCATTTTTTCCAATCCGAACTTTTCAAACAAATACGTTGGATCGAATCTGCTTTCTTTAATTAAACCAATCAATTCATCATTCTTAATTAAAAGCGTCGTGGTAGTCGTTTTATAAATCACATACCGGAAAAATTCAACCGGATTTTCAGGGTAAATATCATATAAATCTGCAATTTTTATAATGGCTTCCTTATTTCTGATGTTTTCTTTTCCAGTAAAATCATATTCCAGTTCAGTATGTAAAATATAAAGCAGATCATTAATAGTTTCTTCCTTCAAAGCAATACCTGATTTCAAAAGAGAAAGGCATTTTTCCTGCATTTCCTCTTGGGTATACGCTTTAATTACTTTAAAAATTAACTTCGAATCCGGAACATTTAAGACTTCGTTAGGAATATAAATCTCATTCTGAAAATCACTTCCATACGTTGAAATATAGTGGTTGATTTGTTCCATTAACAGTTCAATTCTTGAACTTTCTTTGATTTTCTGCCACGATTTATGAAAGGTTTTGTTGAGGTCATTTCCATTCAGTTTCTCCTTTGCATAATAAGAAATAATTTCTTTTTTTGCCCAAAGTGCATCAGACTCAATGATAAAACCATCATTTGAAATAAATGGCTTTTCATCAGATTTTCTGGCTAATACAGCATTAAATAATTGTAGTGTTTTCATTGTTTTTAATTTTAAAAAATAAGTGAGGAGTAATTCTTTTAAATGAGTATATAGGAACTCCTTTTACCTATAGTTTTATAAAAGGCGGGGAGTAATTATCCAAATATAGGAACTCCCTTTGCCTCGTAATTTGTAAAAAGGCGGAAAGTAAAATATGGGAAATCAAATAGGAACTTTCTTTGCCTTAATTTTTTGAACCAATGAAAATAATTAATCGTAAATATAATTATTTTCATTCTTTTGAGGAGCAGGCAGGACTCGAACCTGCGACCCACAACTGGAATTCATAGGAACTTTATGTGCCAGCAGCGAAAAGTACTCTTGTTGCTCTACCATCTGAGCTACTGCTCCTACCTTTATGATTAAAAGTTTTCATAAATCTTACAGGCTTTTATACCTATAAGGTTTGGTTATTAGTTGTTATGAAATTTCATGGTTATTACTAATTGGTTAAACGCAAAGGCGCAAAGATTTTAAATTAGTTATGTTTTTAAGGCGCAAGAAAATCAAAGATTTTCAGCAAATTCGATTTACAAAATTTTATTGAATATAAAATCCTTGCACCTTAAAAAGTATAATTGTCAGAAGAATTTGCGCCTTTTGCGATTACCAATAGTTATGCTTTTCTATATTTCTTCTTTCTTTTCCAGGGCGCATTCTTCTGAACATCTCCTGCCATAATACATCCGTAAGGCATCACTTCATCCAGAACTTCACAAAGTCCATATTCTTCAATCTGAGCTCTTACATTTTTGGCACTTTTATAAGCAGTCGGAAGTTCAGAAATATCAATTTCATTCGAGAAGAAACGGATATCCAATCCTTTGGTTTCTTCTTCAAAAACTTCTTCAATGGTTTTATGAGCCAATGATTTTTTATGCTGAGTTCTGCTGAAATTTCTTCCTGCTCCATGCGGTGCAAACCCTAAATTTCTTTCATTGGTTTTTCCCTGAACGATCAAAACTGGCTCAGCCATATTCAAAGGGATCAATCTTGGTCCTGTAATATCCGGCATAAATTTATCATCCAGCGGAGTAGCTCCTTTTGCGTGGTAAAACAAGTCACCGTCTTTGAATACGAAATTATGTTCGTTCCAATATCTGTTTTCTTTTTCGATTTCCATTTTGATTAAAACAGCGTCGTGAATAGAAGTATGGTTTTCCTTGGTCCATGTTCTTATTAATTGCAGGGCTTCCCAATAAGATTTTCCCTCCTCAGTTTCATAAGGAATCCAGGCATTTTCTCTCAATGTTTCAGGAGAAATTTCCACTCTGAATCTATTGGCGACCTTCATTCCTTTATCATACAAAGCGGCTCCCGGAGCTCTCGATCCGTGATGCGTTACGAGCATTGTATTTCCTGTGTTTTTAGAAATTCCGACAAACAGGAAATGGTTTCCATCGCCTTGAGTTCCCATATGTGAACGTGAAATACTGATTAATTTTTCATCATTCAGGAAATCATTTTCTCTGAAAGCATCCATCAATTCCTGAGACATTTCCATTTGCTCTCCTCTTGGTCTTCCTCCATATCCGAAATGCGTGATAGAATGGGCTGCATCTAACACTTCTTTAGGATCAGCTTTTCCAAAATCCGTAAGCATCACCGAACAACAGATATCCGCACTATGGAATCCAGGATGAATCGCATTTTTGGCGACCACGACTCCGCCAACAGGAATCTGACCTTCCGGACCTGTAGGACAGGCATCCGGCATAATTGCACCATCGATCAAAGTCGGAGTTTTCATCAAAACTTTCATGGTATTGATTACTTTTTCCACGTTATCATTTTCACTTTCGTGTTCCGCTCTGATATTGATGATGAAATCTTTTGGATGTTCATGAAGCGGAATCAGATCCGGTTGTCTGAATTGTTCCAGATATTCTTTGATTTGAATCTCGTCTAATTGATTTTCGTTGATATGCGCAATCGCTTCTTTAAACCATTTCGCTGATCTATATCCTAATTCTATAATATGGTTTCCATTAAATTCCATGTGTTCTCTCATTTTGTTGATGCAAAATAATAACACAAGTGTGCAATGTTTTTGCGTAGATAAAAATATTTTAATTATTTTTGATAAAATTTAATAAAATGTTATTTGAACAATTAGAAAAATCAGCGGAGGAAATTCAGTTTAAAGATGTTATTGCATTTATTGATGAACATTATGATTTTACTCCGACAAAATTTACTAACGGAAACACAGAAAATGAAGCCAACCAAAATAACGGTTCTTGCAAAGTTTTCAGTTTTGCGAAGCTGAATGATTTATCAAAAGAGGAAACATTGAATCTTTTTGGAGAGTTTTATAGAGAAGACGTTTTACAAAATCCTGAAGGGACGGATCATCAGAATATAAGAAACTTTATGGAGTTCGGTTGGGATGGGATTTCTTTTGAAGGAAAAGCTTTGAAAAGAAAATAGATTGAGATTTGCTTAATTTTCAAATAGAAAACTAAAACTATAATGATAGAATACAGACAAGAAAAAATGTTTTGTAAAGGGAAATTCAAACTCATTACAGAATTAAATGAATTCAGAATGGCATTATGGATTAATGGTTTTGGACTGGAAAATACATTGACAGGTGAGGAAATTATTCCAGTAATTTCAAGTTTTAATCTTGATGACATCAAAGAGGTTAATGAAGAAGTTTTGAAAATAAAGTTTAGAATTTATCCAAATGGTTTACAACATTATGCAGTCGAAATAAATCCATTTTTGAAAAGCTTTGTATATGAAGACAAAATTTATTCAACAGACAATTTTTTTAAAACTATTACAGGACAAGAGTGGAAGTAATTGTTTTTATAAAAAAATATACTGATATAAACTATTTTTTCCGGCTGGTGAAGTGTAAACTTAACTTTAAGTGTATTTCAGCCTTTATCTTATTAATTTAAAAATCAACAAGATGTCATCCAACAAAAACGCTCTTATCCGCTACAAAACTTTAGATAAATGCCTTAAAAATAAATATAAGCAGTATACTTTAGAAGATTTAATTGATGAATGTTCTGAAGCTTTGTTTGAATTTGAAGGGAAAGAATCATTTGTCAGTAAGCGTACTGTACAACTGGATCTGCAGAATATGCGCAGTGAAAAATTCGGTTACGAGGCTCCTATTGAGGTGTACGAAAGAAAATATTACCGTTACAGTGATCCGGAGTACAGCATTCATAATATTTCAGTGAATGAAAGTGACCTGAAAGCCATGAATAATGCAGTTCAGATCCTGAAGCAGTTCAAAGATTTTTCGATGTTTAAAGAGATGAATGGAGTCATTCAGAAACTGGAGGATTCTATTCATGCGACCAACCAGAAATCCATTATTCATCTGGACAAAAATGAGCAGCTGAAAGGGTTGGAGCATATCGATGTTCTGTATGAAGGGGTTCTAAATAAAAAAGTATTGAAAATTCTTTATAAAAGCTTTAAAGCAAGAGAACCGGATCATTATATCGTTCATCCGCAGCTGTTGAAAGAATTTAATAACAGATGGTTTCTCATCTGCCTTCATAAAGGGACAATGTATAATCTGGCTTTAGACAGGATGGAAAGTATTGAAACTATAGACAATATCCAGTATATTGATCAGAATCTTGATGGCGATGAGTATTTCAAAGATATCGTAGGTGTTACCGTTTCGCCAACTATGATGCCCAAAAAAGTTATTTTCTTCGTCGACTCTTCGAATGCACCGTATGTAAAAACGAAACCCCTGCATAAAAGTCAGGAAATCATCAGTGAAACAGAAGAAGGAACACTGTTTAAAATCTGTGTACAGATCAACTACGAGCTGGAAAGATTGCTGCTGGGATTTGGAGATTCTCTCATCGTTCATAAACCGAGAAAGCTGAGATTGAAAATGGAAGAAAAATTTAATGCCGGAAGCAATAATTACAAAAATTTATCCGTTTCCGAAGAATCATAATACGCTGGAAAGCCCTTTGCATAGGGTTGTGTCGGGCTATTATATTTTTATGGCTTGGAAATTGTATTAGCTTATTTATAAAAAAATTACACTATGAAGTCACGTATATTAAAAACATTAGTAGCCATTTTAGCCCCTTTAGTAATCGATTATGTTGTGAAAAAGGTCGCTGAAAAATTATCTGAAAAGTCTGAAAAGCAAGACGATAAAAAGCAAATTACTGCTTAAAAATAAAGTAGTACAATGTAAGATGATGAAGAGACGGTCCAAAGACCGTCTCTCTTTTTATCATATTCCGTTAAGTCCTTCGATTCATTTTATATAAAATCATACACCCCGTTTTTCCAGCCCAGTACTTTGGAAGAATCTGCTTTAAGCCAATTTTTAAGGATGGTAGCATATACTTTTCTGAAGTCCTCGGTGTAAATCAAATCTCCCTCGTTTAAGTTCTGAAGATCGGGAAGACTGTTCAATAGTCCCTTTTTCTTTAATCCGCCACTGATAAAAAACATTTGGTTGGCTGTTCCATGATCGGTTCCGTTGCTGGCGTTTTGAGCTACCCTGCGTCCGAATTCTGAAAAGGTCATCAGAAGAATATTGTCGAATAATCCGTTACTTTTCATATCAGCCACAAAAGATTTCACAGCTTCATTAATGTCACTGAAAAGCTTTTGCTGTCTGTCATTTTGATTCACGTGAGTGTCAAAACTGCCGATCGAAAGGTAATACACCTGAGTATTAATATCAGATTTTATCAAAGAAGATACAGTTTTGAAATCTTTTCCCAGCTGTGAATTCGGATAAGTCTGATCAGTCTGTTTTGCTTTGCTTTTATCAAAAATATACCCTGCATTATTAATGGTAGAGCCCAGCGTTTGGTACAGGTAAGAAACCGTTTCATCATCGTGATGATGGTCATAAAGCGACTTGAAATATTTTTCCTGACTGGTTTGATACAGTCTTTTAGGGTCTTTAAAGGCAAAAGCTTTGTTGTTCTGCCCTTTTAAAGCTAAACTCAGCATATCATCTACTTCAAGAGCCTGAGTAGGATGTTCGCATCGGTAGCATTCTTCATCCAGGAATCTTCCAAGCCAACCGGTTTCCAGGTATTCATCGCTTTTACTTGCAGATTGCCAGATATCCATACTTCTGAAATGGGATTTGTCTGGGTTAGGATAGCCGACATTATTCAGAACTGAAAGTTCTCCACTGTCAAAAAGCTCTTTGAAATAGGAGAGTGCCGGATTAATTCCCGCTTCATCATTTAAAGCTAAAGAATCTTTTACTGCAATATTATTTCTCTCCCTGAAATAAATATCATTTTTCGTCGGTATAATCGTGTTTAGTCCGTCATTTCCGCCTGTAAACTGAAGAACAACCAGAATCTTTTGCCCGGGTTCCAGGGCATTGTCCAAAGTCATTGATTTCAGGAAGCTGGGCATCATGAGCGAAGTCGCTGCCAGTGAACTTATTTTTAGGAATTCTCTTCTTTTAATTAACATACTGTAAATTTTTTAAATAAAACCATTACATCAGTTGATATTCAGGCGTTGACATGAGATTAATAATGTTCATTTTCACGCTGTTATCCGAGAAATTTTTCACGGTATCCAGATCCAATGTATTTGTATTCTGGATGATATACTCTGCACAGTTTTTACCGGCAAATACTTTTTCAACACGAGACCAGTCGATAGTGATGTTCGGATTTTTAAAGCTCTTGTTAACGGTGGTTTCACGGGATTTGTTTCCCATATCAATATCATCATCCTGACGCGGACTGTATTCCAATGGCCTCAATCCGGACCATATCTGAGGGATTTGAAGCCTAACCATCAGGGTAGAACTGTCGATCCAGGATTTCCCGTTCGGCCACCCGGAAACATTAGGCGGGTAGAGGAGCATCTGGCCTAGTAATTTCTGATATACGATGAGGTTTTCAGGATTTTGAATAGTCATGGGTAAGGTTCTCATCATTCCTGCCATCAATTCAATAGGCGATTTTATCCTGTTACCGATATTTTTTTTGTCATAAAACCAGGTACTTGAAAATATATCAGTCATCAGTTTTTTAATGTCATAATTGGAGTGATAAAAGTTCTCGCTTAACGTATTGATAATGTTCTGATCAATATTTTCATTTACAAAAAACTTATAGATTTTAGTGGTGATGAATCGTGCTGTGGCTTTTTGTTCGAGAATGATATCTAAAGCATCTGTTCCGGTGAAATTTCCGGTTTTTCCGAGAAAGGTTTTCACTCCTTCATCATGCAGATTTTTACGTTCCTTAAAATTCCCTTCCTTATCATATCCCCATCCGGTAAAGGCACGGGCTCCTTCGCGAATATCTTTTTCGGTGTAATTTCCTCTTCCCATCGTAAATAATTCCATGACTTCACGGGCAAAATTTTCATTGGGATGGTCTTTTTTATTCTGTTGATTATTGAGAAAATTCAGCATAGCAGGAGTCTGGCTTACTTCAAAAAGCAGATCTTTGAAATTTCCCAGTGCATTCTTCCTGATCGTATTTAAAATCTGTTTGCTGAATCTTGGATTGATCACCCTCGATGCAAAATGGCCGTGCCAGAAAAAAGCCATCTTTTCCCGCATCTGTTCTTTGCTGTTTACAATCGTGTCGAGAAAGTTAAGATTAAGCTCATTATTCTGATCACGATTGATCTTTTGGATTTCTTTTTTCTTTTCTGCAGGCGTTTTGTCGTTCATATAATCGACGATTTCTACATCAGGAGTATCATAGTTGATGTCCGCAAAAGGTTGTTCTTTAAATAATTCATTCAATAAGGTTTTTGTGTTTTTATTTTTCAGGTCTTCCAGTTCATTGATTCCTGCTCCGAAACCGGCGCGCCAAAGAAGATGTTTGTTATGTAAAAGTGAATCAGCCATGATGAATGAATTTAATTTTTGGATGCTTTTAAATACTAAAAGTTAAAAAGATAACGGTTAAGAATCTTTAATATTACTTTTTAATAATTTTAACTTAAACAATCATTTAATTTTAACATATTTTAATATATTGATTTTCATCCGTTTATGAGGTTTTCAAATGTTAAAATGGGTCAAAATATACTCCTTGGCACGATTTTTACATCCTGTACGGTAGTAAAATTTTAAAAATTAGAGGTATGAAAATGTTTAAACAAGCAGTAGTACTGGCTGGAATTTTAACAGCAGGAATAGCAAGCGCACAGAGTTCAAAAATGAACAATATGATTAAAGTAGGTGCAAATGTTGGTTTAGCGGTTCCTTCAGATAACGTATCGGCAGCTGCCGGAGTAGACGTATCTTATCAAAACCTGATCACTCCAGGATTTGGGTTAGGTATTGCTACAGGTTATACTCATTATTTTGGAAAAAGTAATAACGGTTATGATAACAATGACGTAGGAGTAATCCCTGTAGGAGCATTGATCAGAATATATCCAAAACAAACCGGATTTTATTTCGGAACTGACTTAGGATACGGATTCCTTGTTGGGAATGGCAAAGTAGCTTCTAATACTACGGTTGACAGACCAGACGGAGGTTTCTACATCAAACCGGAAATCGGATATCATAACAGAGACTGGAATTTCTTTGTACAATACCAAAAAGTATTTGTAGGAAGTAAAGGTGATTTAGCCGGTCAAGACTACAATGTGGGGAACATTGGAGTAGGATTCGGGTACAATATTCCATTAGGAAAGTAGTTAGATTTATATATAAGCAATTATTAACCAAACCTTTTCAATTTTATGAAAAGGTTTTTTCCTTCCCTGTAGAATTTACCAAAACAATTATTATATTTGATAAAATTTGTGATTATGATTTTGAATCCAAAGTTTCCGCTTTATTTACCAGGAGTAAAAAACAGTAATAATGATAATGTTTCTATCATTGGGGCAAACCTTCGCGAGGATATTACAACTTTAGGCTATTTTGTTTCTAGTAACGGAGGTCTTGAGATAAAACTACAAAATGACTATCCCACCAAAGAGTATCCTTCTTTTTCAGATATCTTAAAGAAGTTTATTCAGGATAATCAATTGGAAAACGTGAAGCGTTTAGGAATGGCAGTTCCGGGACCTGTACTTGACGGGAAAAGTAACCCTGCAAGATTAGGATGGAGCTTAGATGTTGAAGAATATACCAGAGATTTCGGGTTTGAGAAAGTCGATATGCTGAATGACCTTGAAGCTTCGGCCTACGGAATGGCACTTCTTGAAGATAGCGATCTTGATGCAATCTATACAAGCGGTCATTTAGAAAAAGGAAATGTAGCTATTCTAGCACCAGGAAATGGGCTTGGAGAAGCCGGATATTTTTTTGACGGACAATATTTAAGACCGTTTGCAACAGAAGGAGGTCACTCTGAATTCTCACCGAGAACAAACGTTGAAGTTGAATTTTATCAGTTCTTAAATAATATCTACGGAATTGTAAGCTGGGAGAATGTACTTTCTAAGACCGGCTTGTTCAATATCTATAGATTTTTAAGAGATGTAAAAAGACATCCTGAGCCGGAATGGCTTGCAGAACGCTTTGCAGGAGGTAATTTTGTACAGGAGCTGTATAAAGCAGCGGTAGAGGAAGATGTATTGATCTGCAAGATCGCATTGGATACTTTCCTTGAATTCCTTGCAAGAGAGGCTAATAACTTAACACTGAAGCTCAAAGCAACAGGTGGATTGCTGATTTCCGGAGACATAGTTCAGATGATCAGGGAATACATCGACAAAGATAAATTCTACGAGAAGTTTAAGATAAGCGATAAAATGGAAGAGATGCTGAAAAATATTCCAATATATTTAATCAAGCATAATCATACAGGATTGAAAGGTGCCGCATTGTACACCGCTTATTACCAAGAATAAAAAAAGGACTCCGAAGAAATTCGGAGTTTTTTTATGGATGATATTATTCATAAAAATAATTGCTTTTATTGATATACATCAATGAAATCTATCACTTAAGATAGCTACATTTGTATCGTTAAAATAAGTAAATAACTTTATTCAAATGAAAAAAATATTATTATTAGCGGTATTAGCAGGAGGTTTAGCTTTCGGACAGTCAAAAAAAGTAGTAGCATCTGATGTTCACTGGTGGGGATATAAAGTAGCGAAATCTGAAGCAAGTTCTCACGATGGTACGGTAAAAGTAAAATCCGGTGATCTTGTGATGAAAGGAAACAAATTGGTAGGAGGAAACTTCGTTTTAGATATGACAACGATCAACTCAACTGACCTTTCAGGAGAATACCAGGGGAAATTAAACGGACACCTTAAGAATGGTGATTTCTTCGAAGTTGAAAAATTTCCTACAGCTAGTTTTAAAATCACTTCTGTGAAACCAAACAGTGATAAAATCTACAGCAGTCTGGTAACTGGAAATTTAACGGTAAAAGGAAAAACAAACGCCATTTCTTTCCCTGCAAAAATTTCTTACAGCAAAGGAGTAGTGAGTTTGGTATCTAATAAATTCTCTTTCGACAGACAAAAATTTGATGTTGCTTACAAATCTACCATGCAGGATGTTTTTGTGAAAGATGATATCGATATGCTTGTAAAAGTGACTGCTAAATAATTTAAACAAAAAAAGATTGTTAAAAGTGTAGAAGTTCTACACTTTTTTTTATTTTTGTTGAATTGTAAATAAAAAAGAATGAAAAGATTACTATTGTTTGCGATGATGTGTGCGAGCATGTCATTTGTTTTTGCCCAAAAGAAATTTGATAAGGTTTCAAAAGTAACTTCATCAGAGATCAGATGGTGGGGATATAAGGTTGTAAAAACTGAAGCTTCATCACATTCGGGAACCGTGAAATTGAAAAGCGGGAAATTCAACTTTGATAAAACTGTTTTAGTAGACGGTGATTTTGTAATAGATATGAGAAGTTTAATGGCTGGAGATGTTTCCGAAGAGGATCAGATCAAGCTTACAAATGATCTTAAAAGCACAAACTTTTTTGAGGTTAAGAAATATCCTGTTGCCATATTCCACCTGACTAAAATTATTCCTTTAGCAAACAGTGAGTATAACTCTACGATATATGGAGACCTGACGATCAAAGGAGTTAGAAAAACAATCTCTTTTCCTGCCAACGCATACGTTACTCAGTTTACAGTAGTGATCGAATCTGCTAAGTTCTCATTGAACAGAAGAGATTTTAAAGTTTTCTATCAGTCTTCACTAAAAGATTATTTCATTAAAAATGAGATGGATATTCAGTTCAAATTATCTACTGAAGTACTGGATAATGAAAACAGAGTTCCTAAAAAGAAAAAATAAGTACTATTATTGATATACTATTAAAATGAGCGGTTTGTATAAACCGCTCATCTTTTGTTAAATACTCCTATCTGAATTCAATACATCAATCTACATTTTTTTTATATTTTAGCAGGATGAAACTGTATATTGTAAGTGGTCTTGGAGCAGACTTTAAAGTACTTGAGAGACTGGAATTTCCCGATCAGTATGAATTGGTTTTTATAGACTGGCTGATTCCTGAAAAAAACGAGTCATTTGATGCATATGTCAAAAGAATGGCTGAAAAGGTAGACGATTCGGAACCATTTTGTCTGTTGGGATATTCTTTCGGGGGAATTATTGTGCAGGAAATTAATAAACTGAAACCGGCACAAAAAGTCGTTATCCTAGGAAGTATAAAATCAGATAAAGAGAAGTCTAAATTTATAAGAACCGGAGAGGTAACGAAGATTCCAAGGATACTTCCTGTAAGCTTATTTAATGATAAAGCAGCTAATGTATATTCAGTGGTCAGAAAACTTTTTGATCCCAAAAATCCAAGAATTCTTCAATATTTCAAAGTAAGAGACCCTTATTATCTGAAATGGTCTGTAGAAAAAGTTTCTGAATGGAAGTTTGACGAAAATCCTGAGGTGATCCAGATATTGGGAGACCGTGATATTGTTTTTCCCGTAAAATATTCAAAACCTAACTATATTATAAAGGGAGGAACACATCTTTTTCCTGCAACAAAATATAAAGAAGTTTCAAAAATATTAAGCAAAGTTCTTTCGTGATTTGTAATTTTATTTTAAATATTTAAGAATTAATAGGGGGTTAATTCAAAATTTATATGTTTTTATAAAATTTATACCTATTTTTGATGGGGTTAAATTTAAATTTTATGAAAGTAGGGTTAAAATGGATTGTTTCCTTTTCTATGATCGCTCTTGTAGCATTTGGGGGTTTGTTCTGGAGCCCGATTACCGATTTCCCCAATACCGGGGAATTTCTGAGCGAAGATAAAATAGTAGGAGCAGATGTGGCATGGGTATTATCTGCGGCCGGTCTTGTTTTACTGATGACACCGGGTTTATCATTCTTCTACGGTGGAATGGTGGGCAGGAAAAATGTAATCTCTACAATGCTGCAAAGCTTTATTGCGCTGGGTGTTATTTCCCTTCTTTGGGTAGTCGTTGGATTTTCTCTTTCGTTCGGTGATTCTTTAGGGTTTGACATCAATGGAGAACATTATGGGATTATTGGAAATCCGTTAAGTTATCCGTTCTTTAGCAGGGTGGGTGTTCTGCCTCACAAAGCGATGGCTTCCACGATTCCTTTTGTCTTGTTTGCTTTATTCCAAATGAAATTTGCTGTGATTACTCCGGCCCTGATTACCGGTTCTTTTGCAGAACGGGTACGTTTTATTTCTTATCTGCTGTTTATGGTACTTTTCAGTATCTTTATTTATGCTCCGCTTTGTCACATGGTATGGCATCCCGATGGACTCTTGAATAAATATTTTGGAGTCAAAGATTTTGCAGGCGGAACCGTTGTGCATATGAGTGCCGGGTTTGCAGCTCTGGCAGGAGCCCTGGTATTGGGAAACAGAAAAAATCCGCACCATGAACCGTCGAATATTTCTTATGTACTGTTGGGAACGGGAATGCTTTGGTTCGGGTGGTTTGGTTTTAATGCTGGATCAGCGCTAAGTGCCAATGCCACAGCAGCCGTTGCTTTTGGAACGACTACGATTGCCTCTGCTTCGGCTATGATGACATGGATATTCTTTGATAGGATCAATGGGAGGAGTGTTTCTGCGTTGGGAGCCTGTATTGGAGCAGTAGTTGGATTGGTTGCAATTACTCCGGGCTGTGGCTTTGTGAGTATTCCTGAAAGTCTTTTTATCGGTTTTATTGCTGCTATTGTTTCTAATCTGATGGTCAACTGGAAAGCCTTAAAGAAAATCGATGATACTTTGGATGTTTTTGCCTGCCATGGGGTAGGAGGTATTATGGGAATGATTCTGACCGCTATTTTCGCCCATGGAGAAAATGCAAGCCTTCTTCATGGAGGAGTTGAAGTTTTCGCTCATCATATGATGGCTTTGTTGCTGGTTTCCATATTTGCATTTTTCGGATCACTTCTTTTATATAAGATTACAGATTCAATCATCACTTTACGGGTTTCCGAGGAGTCTGAGGATAAGGGACTTGATCTTTCCCAGCATGAAGAGAGCCTGAAATGGTAGCTTAAATAATCATTAATCCTATGCAAGGCTTATTGTTATAAAGATTTATCATGTATCTTTGTTTTTAGAGGAAAATGAAGAATCATTTATGGAATCAATATCGGTTTTTGAGATTATTAAAGTAGGAATAGGCCCGTCCAGTTCACATACCATGGGACCATGGAATGCAGCATCTGCATTTATCAGAATTATAAAAAGAGAAAGATCAATCGCTGAAGTTAAAGAAGTTTTTGTTGAATTTTTTGGTTCACTTGCAAAAACG
Organism: Chryseobacterium soli; assembly: GCF_000737705.1. GTDB lineage: Bacteria > Bacteroidota > Bacteroidia > Flavobacteriales > Weeksellaceae > Chryseobacterium > Chryseobacterium soli. The sequence goes on from NZ_JPRH01000003.1 coordinate 467,887, forward strand.
GGAATCGGACACGGAACAGATATCGCAGGAATGCTTGGGTTGAACGGTGAAGATTTTAAAACGATTAATACTTCAAAAATTGATGAAAAGATAGAATATATAAAAAGAAGTGAGACCATTAATTTAGGAGGTGAAAAGGAAATTCCTTTTATCTACGGGCATCATTTGATTTTAAATATGTCAAAATCACTTGATTTCCATCCGAATGGAATGATCTTTAGGGCTGTTTTTGAAGACGGTACCGAGCTTGTTCAGGATTTTTATTCTGTGGGCGGAGGTTTTATTGCCAGCCAGGAAAAAAATTCCATAGAAAAGCAATGTGTACGTACCTTATATCCTTGCCATAAAGCTTCGGATATTGCAAAATACTGTCAGAAACTGGGCTTTAGCAGAATTTCAGATTTAATTTTAATTAATGAAGAAAGCTGGAGATCTCAGGAAGAAACGAGAGAAGAAGCACTGTATATCTGGAAACAGATCAAAGAATGTGTGTATAAAGGCGTTAATAAAGAAGGAATTCTTCCAGGAGGTTTGAATGTTACCAGGAGAGCGGCAGGAATGAACAGAAAGCTTTTAGGCGATGATAAGATCTATAAAAATAAAAAAGAATGGTTTCAGATGGTGGTGGATGCAGAAGAAAATTTCACCAACATCAATAAATGGATTTCCTGTTTCGCATTAGCGGTTAATGAAGAAAATGCAAGCTTTGGAAGAATCATTACGGCTCCTACCAATGGAGCCAGCGGGGTGATTCCTGCTGTTTTAATGTATTCCCAGGCATTTACACCTTTTAAAAGTAAAGATGCCATTGCACGCTTTTTACTGGTAGCCGGCGAGATCGGAACTTTATTTAAGAAGAATGCAACTATTTCTGCAGCCATGGGCGGATGCCAGGCAGAAGTGGGGGTGTCGTCTGCGATGGCAGCGGCAGGTCTTACAGAGATTATGGGTGGAAGTGTAGGTCAGGTATTGATGGCCGCAGAAATTGCAATGGAACACCACTTAGGTTTAACGTGTGATCCTATTAAAGGTTTGGTGCAGATTCCTTGTATTGAAAGAAATACGATGGGTGCTATAAAAGCGATTACGGCAGCTAATATTGCATTGGAAAGTGATCCTGCAAAAGCAAAAGTTACTCTGGACGAGGTGATTCAGACGATGTGGGAAACCGCTTTGTCAATGAGTGACCGTTTTAAAGAAACGTCTGAAGGCGGATTGGCCATAGCGGTCAATGTTCCGGAATGTTAAGATAAAAAGTAATTGTTTTAAAAATAAAAGCTCCCCGGATGAATGCATCTGGGGAGCTTTTGATTTTAGGATTGGTTCGTTTTTAACTACAAAAGCCACAAAGTTTTTTGAATACTTTAGTTTTTTAAGTTAAGTACTTGTCTATAAGTAATTTCACATAAGGTAAAACATCTTTTTAATTAGCATGATCTGCGCAATATAACCATTAAGATTTTTAAGTCTTTAAGAATATCAGTTGAATCAACTTTAATTCGTCGGATCACATTCCCCTCTTTCGGAGGGGTGTCAAATCTTTGATTTGACGGGGTGGTTGAAAACAGAAACATTTCATCTATGCCAATCTGTGGTTATAAAATAACGGTTATCATATACGGTTGTACAGGTATTGTTCTTCGACGAAGGAGGAATCTCATCCATAGATTAGATTCTTCATTTCACTTCGTTACATTCTGAATGACAGTAGTATAAAGAGCAGTAGGATATAGTATAAATTTACACCACAAAGGTTTGTAATTATAGATGGATACATTCAAAAAGTGCACAAAAATGAAAAATAAATTTCAATATCTGTGCACTTTGTTTTTTTGATTGGTGTTGTATCTTACATCAATCTATTTGTAAAAGGATTTATTTATCCAGAATTCCCCTTATTTTATTGGCATTGGTGATTAATTCTCCCAGGTATTCATAGTTTTCTTTTTCCAGAGCAGCCTTGAATTTTCTAAGTTGGGTAATATGCTCGTTCAGGACATCCAGTACATTTTCTTTATTTTGCTTGAAAATAGGAACCCACATTTCAGGATGGGATTTTGCAAGACGTACAGTACTGGAAAAACCGGAACTTGCCAGTTGGAAAATAGTGTCTTCCTCTCGTTCTTTTTCAAGGACAGTATTAGCCAGGGCATAAGAAGTAATATGTGAAATATGGGAGATGTAGGCAGTGTGGATATCGTGTGCTTCCGCATTCATATAAATCAGGTGCATGTCGAGACTTTCCACGATTTTTTCGACCAGAGCCAATGCATCGGATGCAGATTCTTCTTTATTACAGATTACGCCTGCTTTTCCTGAGAAACTTTGGGCTATAGCAGATTCGGGACCACTGTTTTCGGTACCCCACATCGGGTGAAAGGCTACAAATCTTGAACGTTTAGGATGATCTTTGACCCCTGCTACGATTCCGGCTTTTGTAGATCCGGCATCCATAACGGTCTGAGTATCGGACACGAGATCGAGAACGGATGGAAGTAGTTTGCGGGCAGCATCTACAGGAATGGCAATAATAACCAGATCGGAGTTTTTAATTCCGTATTCCATATCTACTTTTGCATCAATGATCTTTAAATCCAGCGCCTGGTCAAGGTGCCGGGTACTGTTATCAATTCCGTAAATAAAATCTGCAATGCCTTTTTCTCTTAATTTTAAAGCGATTGAGCCTCCGATAAGACCAACCCCTATGATGCTTATTTTCATCTTTGTCAATTTTTGTAAAATAGAAAACCCCGTCCTGGGACGAGGTTGTATGATATGTTCATAAGAATTCCTAGCCCAGATTTGAGTTGAAAATTCTATAATAATATGTTCCTTTTTTGGTAATCACCAAGCGAAGGTATAAAATATTTTTTTAAATCGGATGATTTCTTCTTTAAATTATTGTCGTAATTAATGATATACACCAGATCATTTACCATTTGAAATATTAGCATGAATAAATGCTTTGAGATAACTATTAAAAATATTAGTTAATCTAGTTGATGATACTTTAGAGGATAATAGATTTTCTTTTTTTTCTGATTTTATTTTAGGGTTTGAGTTTACAGAAATAGGTTCTGTATATCTGTATGTTGTACATTCTGCTTTTTTTAAAAATTTATTGAAAACAAACTTATAAGTAGATTTCCCTGTTTCTCCAAATATTTCACTTTCAAAAATTGAATCATTAGTTTTTGTATTTATCAATAGTTTAACACTTTCTCCTTGGGATGAATTAACAAAAAGAGTTGTGTCCTTAATTTGTTTTAATGAATCTTTGTTTAGTAGAGCATTTTTAGTAGAGCTAATAGTAATCATTGCATTTAATTCAGTCAACTTGGTTATATTTTTTTCATTTGCACCATCGCTAATAATTTTTTCTTTAATAAAATCCCAAGATTTCTTTTCTTTATTATATAGATAATAAGTTTTTGTGTATGGATAGATGTAATCAAGTGTTTTGCTTTCCAAATATTTTGCAGGAATATGCTCAGCAATTATTTCATAAGTATTTAAATTTGGTTCTAATTTAGTTTTAATTACCTTGTTTAAATTATCAAAATATTTATCATCCGGATCATCACCAGGTTCTAAATTATTATTAAAATCAAATTGTAACCATTCTTTTTGTTTGTCAATATCTTTATTAATAAAACTTATGGTTAGCTCTCCAACATTTTTATCGGTATGTGAATAAATAGGATAATCCGAATCTGGGCTTAATTGATAACCATGAAAATATTTTTTATCAAATAAAGCCGGTAATGCTCTATTTATATTATTACTATACTCTTTATTCTCAGCTTTTTCTTCTTTTTTCTGTTCTTGACATGATAATAAAAAGAATGAAATAATAATTGTTATTGCTTTTTTTATCATTTGTTTAAAAAAATCATTATTATTTGGATTCAATCCTACTCTTATGAATATACCCTTCCTTACCTTCTTTTGTTTTGATTAAAAACCAATCACCTTTGTCATTGAGTACTTCTATTTGCTCACCAGTTTTTACTTGCTGTAAAATTTCGGATGATGTACTTCTATCTTTTCTTAAGTTAGTATAACCATCAGGGTCATTAATATAAAAATTACTTACTTTTTCTTCAGTTTTATCAATAACATTCAGATTCTCACTAAATATCTTAAGTCTTTCATTTCCGAAATAGTTATTTTTTTTAAAGGATTCGAGGATTTTTTTATTTTTATGTAGAAAGCTTTGAACATCACCTAAATATCCCACATTCAGTGCCTTCTCACATAAAAAAGCAATATTTTCCAAATAATTATTATACTCATTTGGATGACTAGACATCGTTTCTAAAATATTTGAAATTGAATCATACCCTTTCCCTTCTTTCGTTTCGGAAAGAATATCTTTAGTTTTACCGCCATAAATAATTTGCTCAATATCATTAACAATACTTTTTCTGAGTACATATTGTTTATTTTGATTTTTTCTTCCAAATAATAATTCATGAAATGAAACATTGTTTTCAAAATCAAAATCTTTAAATACAAAGCTCATTAAATTTTTATCTGTATTATAACCGTAATACGTTACCAGGTCTTTTAAAAGATATGGGTCTTTAAGTTTTAAAATATTTAATGAGGTTGGATCATCATAAAAAATATATTTATTAAAGTGATATAGTACTTCTGAGTTTATTGAATATTTGTTTTCTGAATCGCTATCTTGTATCAAAATGTATTTATTCTGTTTCAGTACAATTTCCGGAAAATCTGATATTCTTAATGCAATGATGGTATTATTATAATCGTTGATGTTAATTTCAAAAACTTCTTGAATTTTTTTTGTAAATAAATTATAATCAGGAAATTTATAATTGAAGTTTTTTAATGATGTAGTTCCAAATGTCTTAATATCAGTGGATAAATTATCAAAATTGAATTTTTTACCATCACCTTCATCAACTATGTTGTAGGGTGCTTCTATTTTATAGGTTTCTTTTTGACAGGATATCATTAGTGGAACTAAAATAGCTATAAAAAAGATGAATTTTAATATTATTCTCATTTGTGTTTAATACTTATTTTAATACTTTTTCATAGTGGAATTTGTATTAGTAGTGTTTCTTGCATTTATCTTAATTCATTAAAATCCATTTATTATAAGTAGCTTCTCCACCAATTCCTTTAATATACAATTGATTTTTATCTTTTTTTATAATGAATTTAGGGTTAATAGAAACACAAGATAATTCTTCTCCCCAATAATATATTTCCAATTGATTGTTTTTTTCAATACCCATATATTTTCCTTCACATAAAGTAGTTTCTTTATAAGTATTTAAGGATAGTGAAACATTGCTTTTTGTGATGGTGAAATTATAAGAAATAGAAGCCATACCAGTAGTTGTTGCTTCTGTTTCTACTGATACAGAATGAGATCCCTCATAGGCAGTAAGATTACTTGTTGTAGTTTTAAAAATTTCCTTTTGAATTAAGCTGGTTTCAAATGCAATTACATTTTCCGGAATTTTAGATGTTTCTATTTCTCCTATTTGTTTCCAACTATTATCTTTAAATAAGTAAAATGTTGTTTTAGCATTCTCTTTAGGTTCAAACTCACCGTCTTCTCCGCCAGTATAATTAATGAACTGAGTTGGTAAGTGTGATGCTACTATATAATAATCTTTTTCATTTATTCGAGTTTTTATTGCCTTTGAGTCTTGTGCCTCTTTTTCAGGGTTATCAGTTTTTGAAAAGTATCCATTTTTATTACTGCTATTCCAGAAGTTTTGGATTTCATTTGTCTTTCCTATGAAATCTACACTGAAAACTCCTGTTTTTTTGTCTGAAAAAGAATAGGTTGGATAAGGATCTAGATTATCAGGGATAAAAAAACCATTTGATTGATATTTTATATCCAAAAAGTTAATAGAATCTTCTTTCTCATTTGAAGTTTCAGGTTTATGAGGTACAATAGTTGTTTTTGCTTCTTGTTTTTTATTTTTTTCCTGGCCGTTGCAAGATTGTAATGTAGCAGCTAATAGTATGAGAATTATTTTTTTCATTTTCCTCTTTGAGTTGTATAATATTTAATAGAAAATATTTCTCTCTTTTCAATGGGGTTTATAAATGAATTTCCTGTAGTTTTTATAGAATGTCATCCAGATCAAGCTCTTTAAGAGATGTTTTTTTAGAAATCTCTTTTCTGATCCATTCTTCATCACCGGTTTTTGCACTGGTACCAAGAGTTGTTATGAATATTTTTTCGATATATAAATCGTTATTATTATAGAAAACAGGGATTACTACTTTTCTAAATGTTTTTTGATATTGGTCTGTATATCCTAATGTTAAATTGAATGCCTGATTGTTTTTCGTATTAGTTTCAATATCTATAAAATCACAAACGAAATTTTTATTAAAAAAAGCTGTATTATCTGACTTTGCTTCTAAAATGAAACCATTGTCTTTTTTTTCTACAAGTAAAATATCTTGTATCTTATTTTTATTAAATTCTACCTTATAACTTTTGATTTGTACAGATTGTTCGTCTTTTTTTGTGGGTAAGGAAGTTTTTGCATCCTCTTCTTCCATATTCTCCACTGTTTTTAGAAAATATTTTTTACAATCTGGCAAGTCGCAACCTAATAGAATTTTATCTTTTCCATCAAAGAGAGATACATATGATCCACCATTAATTTGCAAATTATATTTTTTTCCTTTGTATACATAATTTTTAACATCGATATTACATGGGGTAACAGGATAGGAAAAATGCCATTCATTTTCTGTAATAGGATGAGATAAGATCATCATTTTATCTATTTCGTTTTTATTAAGAGTCCAGGTTTTATCTTTGTCCGTTAATTCCTCTCCCGTAGAATATTTTCCCTTACACGTTGCTATGTAAACTGTTTTTTCTAATTGTTTTTTCTCATCTTTATCTTGTCCTTTACAAGACGCAATAAATAGAACTAATATTAAGAAATTTATAAGAATATTTTTCATAATTAAATTTATAAATATTTTTTAATGGCATTATACACTATTTGGCCTTCCCCAACTTCTTTCGGAGCTAAATGTTCATGACAATCAATTTTGCTTTTATCTAAGCTATAATAATTTAATAGTGCCTTGACGAGACATGCTACTGATTTTGATTGTTCTTCAGTTAAATTCTCCCAGCCAGTTACTGGATTTTGGCCTTTTAGTCCCAGTGTAGGTTTGCCATCCTTATCTGTAGCGAAGCCCACAACTTCTATTCCAATAGATTTGGAATTCCATCCGGCACAATGCCAGGTTATCTTTGATAAGTTAGCTGTTTGAGTTATTAATCCGTCTTTTCCGACCACAAAATGGGTTCCAAAATGATCTATATCACCTTTTTTATTTTTTCTTCCACTTTTAAATGCATTTATACATGCTTGTGTTGTTCCTCCTGCTGTTCGATGTAATATTACTTTTTGAATATTATTTTTGGGATCTTTGAAATTTCCGTGTTCAATAATACTTATGTGATTTTGTGTAACTCTTGAATGTTTTATAAAACCATCTTCGACATTAAATGTATCAATGCAAATACAATCTTTTAATCCACTAGGACAAGGTGTTTTCTCTTTAGCTTCTTCCTTTTTTCCTAAGCTAATACACTCTTGCGGATATTTGAAGACGGTTTTAAGAGCATTCACCGCATTTACCCTTTGAGTGTAGCCATTTATTGAAGATGATTTAGTAGCATTAGGTTTATTTACTAATCTTGATGTATCAAAAATACTATCTTTATCTGCAAAAGGGTTAATATTTCCCATGTCATTATATTTCCAATACCAACCACTTGACATAGCTGCTACTTCAATATTTGTTGAGACTAGTTGGGGATTATTAACAACATCATACCCTGAATTATCTTTAAATTTTTGATAATTTCCTCGTAATGTTAGATGTATAAAGCCTCTTCCTCGGTACGGATCATACCAGTAATCTTGACTTTTTTTACCCTCAACACTTTTCATAAAAGCACCTGTTTCATGATAACATTGGCCTAAGAAATGAATTTTTCTTATACATGTATTTATATCATAATTTTCAAATGTTTTATTTAACACTTCAGCAAATTTATCATAGGTTTTAACTGTAAATTGTTCATGTCCACCAGTAAATAAATTATCTTTATTCCATTTATAAAAATTTTCTCCAGCATCATCAAAAGTAGCTTTTCTCATTGCTGTTACCATTTCTTTTAGCTCCTCACCATTTATTTTTCTATTACAAAAACATTTTCCCTTTTCTTGTTTATTCGGTTCTTTTTCACCCTTCACCACCGCAGGACTCTTCACATTTTCCACTTCCATTAAGCCTTCCGAATGTACTCCAAATTTTACAGATTCAGCACCGATATCAAGGGTGATGATTTCTATAAAATAGTGTTGACTATCGGCATCCGGGTCTCCGAACGGAAGATCTATTCCTTTATCAAAAATACCTTTTGTAATGATAAAACCTGATGAATCATAAAGGTCTGCCGTGATTTTTATGCTCTCACTTCGGTAGATTTCATCATTCGAACCTGCATCGTATTCCCAGACTACATATTGGATATGTTTTCCCACCAGGTTTTTAGAATGGATTCTTACCCGGACGCGGTTTCCTACTGTAACTTTGGAAAGCTCTTTTCCCTGATCATTAATAAAAACAGCATCTACAATATTACCCTTGGGATCAGGTTGCTTTTTTCCTCCCTGGCCGGTTGGAAATTTAGGACTGTCTTTTTTAGGGGTTGATGTGGGTGGACTGCTTTTATAATCCGGGTTAACCACGCTCACATTCACCTGACTGGCACCTTGAATTTTTCCGGCATAGCTTGCTGTTACATAGTATTCATGATTCGCTCCTTCGTTTTTATCTCCTCGCATCAGGTACTGGTTGGCCATTTGTCTTAAAATCCTTTCGTCTGTGGATAAAGGAATTTTTACTTCTGCAATTCCTTTTTCATTGACTACTGCTTTGTAGACTCTTGTATGACGGTTATTTTTATTGATGGCTGCATTATGTCCTTTTCCGGGAGCATCATCTTCCCAAAGATGGAATTCTATTTCCTGATTAAATAAAGCAATACAATGGGCCTGCGCTATGAGTGTGTCGCGGTAGCCTGCCTTGTTGGAATCTTTAGCTCCCCTGTTGAAGAGTACCACTTTCTCTATTTTGGAAACTTTACTGCTGTTAGGAAGGAGTTCAAGTGTTCCCAACAGTTTTTTTGAGGATTTTATATCCGGTAAAATGTTTTGCGGTATTTCATTGACTTTTATTTCAAACGCTACGCCTGCAGCGATTTCACCAAAAGTGTAAGGAACTCTTTTTCCTGTTTTCGGAGTTCCTGTAATATCTTTCCATGTATTGTTTTTCTGTTTTTTGAACAGATGCCATTCATATTGGGCAGAAAAACTACCAAGGGTGCTGAAAATGCTTACTTCGTAATAAGCAGTCGTTCCAACGGTGGGGTTCTGGGTTCCTATAATATTTCCTGCCATGGCTTAACTATAATAAGGTTGATCGTTGACATTCTCTTTAAATGTCTCAAAATCCACGATGGGATTGTAGACCTGCTGTTCCTGTGTATTGGCATTATTAACCTGGCTTTTGCTGGTTTCGCTCTGTTGTCCATGTTTCAGGATGGTGATCTTTCCGCCCGTACTGCACATCAGTTCTGAAATTTCAGTGAGGCAATTTTTGTCCATTACCTTTACTTTTTCATACGTTTTCTGCCATTTTCCGGCGGGTGCATATACACAGGGAAGATATCCGCCGGATGTAGGTCTCAGTTTACACTGTCCGAATGGTTGTGCGCTTGGGTCAAGCTGTACATCATCTTCGGTAACCGCTAAATAGTCCGCATTTCCATCAGCGTCATTCCAGTAATGCTTCTGATGGCTGGTAACTTTAAATTTCGGAAACGTAAATCCCTGATTACACTGTACGGTTCCTTTCTGTACAATGAAATATTTGTTGTCATGAGGACTAGAGCTGTCTTTACCTTGCTGATTATTTTCTTCTTTTTTTTGCTCCTTTGTTGTATTTTCAGATGATGAGTTTTGTTCTTGATTCTCGTTGCTACTGCTTTCTGTATCTGTATCCTGTTGACTGTCCGGAGAACTATCTTGCTCTGTATTTTCTTCCTGTAAAAATTTCGGGTCTTCCGGAATGATGATGGTTTTTCCGGGAACAGGTTCCTGCATCACATCTTCGGCGGGACAGTATAGATTATGAAAGGTTTTGAGCATACCTTCATCTTTAAGGTTGAATTGTTTTGCGAGCGAAGCAAAAGTGTCGCCCTGCTGTACTACATAATTTTTCATATGATCTTTTGTGTTATGGTGAGGTGGTGTTTTTGATATACTACTTCCTGATGCCAGAGTATCAGCAATGCTTCCGCCTGGATGATGTTGTTATGTTCTCCGTCGGTTGTGTATTGTAACCTAATTTCTCCTGAAACATTTTCTTCGGCAGTTTCATGAAATCTGATCCCCCTTTTAAGCTCCTGAAGACTACAGGCTTCTATAATTTTTCCTACGAAATTTATTTCTTTCAGATCTATGTTTTTAACGTGATGTCCTGCTTCCATCTTGCATTTAGCAGGAAATGAGTTTTGAAAAAAGTAAAAACTTTCGTTCCAGGGAGTATTCTTCTGAAACCAATCTATGGTTGGGAATAAAGTCTGGAAAAGCAAGGTAGAACGGAACTGCTGTAAAAGAAAATTTTCATCAGCAATACTCTCCTGAAATAAATCGATGTAATTTCTGTTGGTTTCTCCAGTGAAATAGTCATCAAGATCCTTTCGTTTTTCATTAAAACGATGCTTGATTGTTTTATGATCTTGAAAGCCAGCAATTGCTCCGTTATGATGGAGGATAAAATCTACAGGCTGTATACTTTCCATACAGGCAAGGGTAAGCATGCTGATTTTATCTTCAGGTACTTCACCATTGGTCTTAACATCTTTCCGGCTGAAAGTGATAATTTGTACATTTTCGTTCTTTTCCTTACTGTTTAAACTGATAGTATATTCTATGGTTAAAGAAGGTTTTTGTGGATACTCGAAAACTTCCTGAACCTTATATTCTCCGGCAAAAAAGAGATAAGGAAGTTGTGAAGAAGAAGGATTGTTGTGTTTCTCGGCCACTCCCTGTATTTCCCTGTTATAATGAACAGGAATAAGAAGGTGTTTCACCCCGTGAAGATTGGTAAACCAGACCTTTTCCATCTTTTCGCAGTGGGCATTATGAAAACGCATCAGTTCTTCTTCGGTAATGCCTAACCGTGAAGCAATTGAGTACAGCGTATCTCCGTTCCGGATTTTATAAGGGAAAAAATCCATTTCTATCATTTGTGAATTAATAGGATAAATCTATAAAAAAACAATTTTTAAATTTCATTTTTAATGATAAAATGTGAAAATTGTAGTAGAAGTACGATATTCATGATTTTTAGGGATACAAAAAGGCCGGACTTTTAAAGCCCGGCCTTATCAAATATCCTAATGAAAAAACTACGTGGATCGTATCTGAAAACAAATTTATGGATTGGATATAATCAGCGTTGAAGGAATGTCAGAAAGCCAAAGACTCTTGGTATCGATCAGGCTTTTCCAGCTTTTACTGCTGATCAGCATTAAGTCCTGGGCATCCAGGAATTCTTTTTCGATCTTCTTTTCGTTGTATAGCGTGATGTGATTGGGTGCTACCTGTTCGATACTTCTGATCAGTTCCTTTACCTCGATATTACTGCGGATCTGTCCGGCGACATCCAGAATAATAATTTGGGAATTATTGTTATTGATCAGCCTTTTAGCATATTCAAGCAGATAAAAATCGCTCAAATTGAAAATCGGAACGAATACCCGGTCTGCAGATTTGAAATCCTTTTCTACCAGAATTCCTACAGGGATATTGGTTTTATCTAAGATTTGAAGGGTAAAATCGTCAAAAGGAGAATTGTTGAAAATATTTCCTTTCCCTTTTACGGTGTTTAAAAGCTTTTCAGGATTGATAATTTTGGTGGTGAAACCCAGTAATCTTCCCAGAAGACTTCCTTCATACATTGATTTTCCAAGCATGATCAGTAAGAGGTCATAGTTTCCTTTGTTGGAAATATTGGTAAGATCATTTTCAATATCTGTTGAAGCTTTGAAAAGGGTAGTTACTTCCAGATTCAGTTCGTGGGAGGTTTCTATTACATTTTTAAACTGTTCATTTTCATATTCATTGATTTCATACGCATGCATTTCTTCCACAGGAGCAATATTCATTGCGGTAATGCTTTTGTTGCCGTTCATTTTATTGGTGAAATCATGAGCAAGTTTTACTAAGGTACTTCCGGATTCCGGATTATCGAACGAAAGAAGTACACGGTATTTGGGATCGTTTTCGTCATGATCCTTTTCCTCATCATTTTTTTTCGATTTAAAAATAAAATTGATAAAATCTAAGGCCGGTCCTGTCATGAAAGTGGTAAATAATGCCATAATCACAAGCATGGCAAAAATTTCAGGGCTTAAAACACCAAGATCGTACCCTATATTTAAGACGATAAGCTCCATCAGACCTCTTGTGTTCATAAGAGCTCCAATCGTGAGGCTTTCCTTCCAGTTGATCCCGAGAAATTTTGCAGCCAGCGCACTTCCGGCAAACTTTCCTAATACTGCTGTTAAAATTATAAACCCTGCCGTGATCCAAAGATGACCGTCATTCAATAGTCCGATTTGTGTACGCAGACCCGTAAATACGAAGAATAGCGGAAGTAAAAGCACCAACGCCACATCTTCTACTTTATCAATGAACATCGTACGGAATTTAGCATTTTCAGGCATAATAGCTCCAGCCATAAAAGCTCCGAATAATGCATGAATTCCAATCACTTCTGTAACATAAGCAGAAAGGATAAGCGTTAAGAAGAAAATAGCCACCATTGGTTTGTTGATGGTATTTTTGCCGGCCTGAAGATCTCCAATTCTTTTCAGGAAAGGTCTTACAATCTTGATCATTAAAAATACATAAGTAATCGCCATGATGATCACATATATAGAACTCGTAAAAGATCCGGCTTTTACAATAGCGATTACGGCTGCAAGAATACACCATGCGGTAATATCATCTGCCGCCGCACAGGTAATGACTACGGTTCCCAGTTTTGTTTTCTGAAGATTTCTCTCCTGAACAATTCTTGCCAATACCGGGAATGCGGTGATACTCATCGCAATAGCAATAAATAAAGCAAAAGAAGTAAACTGGATACCTTCCGGGGCAAATTCCTGATAGACAAAATATGAAAGCCCGATTCCTAAGGCAAAAGGAATAATGATACTGGCATGGCTGATCACCACGGCGTCATGAGCTTTTTTTCTTAAAACGCTCAAGTCCAGTTCCATTCCTACGATATACATAAACAGGATCAATCCTATCTGGCTTAAAAACTGTAAGTTCCCAAGAGATTCTTTCGGGAAAAGAAAAGCTGAAAATTCCGGAAAGTACATTCCCAAGAGGGAAGGGCCTAACACAATACCGGCAATCATTTCTCCGATAACGGTGGGCTGTTTTATTTTCATACAGATCCATCCAAAAAGTCTTGCAACCAGAATGATGGTAACGATCTGCGCGAGCAGCAGGGCCAGTGGATGGTGAAGATTGGTTTTAAATGAATCAACAAAATTCTCCCATGTTGATCCGCCGGTGGTTTTTATAATGATATTTTCCTTCACCTCTAACGTCTGGCCTTCAATAATGAACCAATACATCAGACAGGAGAAAAAGGCGATGGTCACTACGTAAAAAATTATATTTCTGTATTTCCCCAAGTTCATAAGTCCGTTATTTTAGTGTAAATTTCTAAAGAATATGTGAATGGCAGATATTTTTTTCTGGAAAATGTAATCAATGCCATAAATAATGTAATGAAAGATTTATTTGAAACTATAACCTAATCCTATACCCATTTTCCAGGCTCCGTTTTGAGTGGCCGTCTTGGTATTATAGTACAAAGGCACCTGAAGCGCAATTTTCCGGTAAACTACTGTGAGACCTGCTCCCAGATTCGGGGTGATGGCGCTATTTTTAGTTCCGGGTGAACGGTCTTCTTTGATTCTCAGTGAAGGAAGCATTCCCAGCATGAATTTCGTTCCTTTATGGGTGAGGCTCACGTTTGGACCTGTAAAATTAATAAACGCACCACGGTCTACATACCCTGCAGCAACAATCCCATCAAAGAAAGATACCTTAAGTTTGGGAGTAGTTTCCTGAGCAAAGCAAAAGCTGGATAGAAGAATGATTCCGGCATACATCAGTTTTTTCATTATAAATCATTTAATCACCGGCAAAAATAGGGTGATTTACTGCTGCAAATACGGTGTTGTAATGAAATGGGCTGATTCTGTAATGAAACCGGAAACCTTTGAAAAATCTACTTTCCAAACATCTCCATCAATGAGTTTTTATAAGCTTCTCCGATCTGAAGTTTAAGGAAATTTTCACTGCCTGATGCAATGGTGGTAATGATTTCATTGGTGGAAAATACTTTGATGGATGATAACGCAACAATTTCTTTTTTGTTCACCTGTGCAAAATCTTTCGGAGGAAGCATTTCCAGAAGGTTTTTTAAGCTGAGGTTTTTTAAAACGATAGCGGTTCCGTCATAAAGAATGATTTCTTTGTCGCGGCTGTCGATTTCTGAGGTCTTGATATAAGCAATCTGTTCTGTGAAAATAACGGTTTTACCGATATTGGTATTCCATTCGATGAAGCCTTTTTTTTGTGAAGAGGCCACCAGTTCCTGAGCCTTTTCGAAGGCCTGGATCAATCTTTCTTTTTTAATGGGTTTTCTGACGTAGTCTACCACATTCAGGTCAAAAGCTTCTGCTGCATATTCTTTATAGGCGGTAGTGAAGATGATCTTTTTAGAGTTGGAAATCAGTTCCGCTACCTGAAGACCATTCATCCCGGGCATTTCAATATCCAGAATACAAACGTTGCAGTCGATAGTACCGATTTCATTTAAAAAAACTTTAGGATCATTAAAAGCTTTTACTACTTCCACGTTCTCAATCTGTTCACACAGCAGTTTCAGATAGCTTATCGCCAGTAATTCATCATCAAGAATAACGCATTTTATCATAGAATTCTCCTAAGTTGATTGTTAATTCTGCGGTGAAGATACCATTTTTTGAACTTTTCTGAAGCTGGTAGTAATTGTTGTAGATCATTTTAAGCCTTTGGTCCAGAGACTGGCTGCCAAAACCGCTTTTCTCCTTTTCAAGGACGTTTTTTAAAGAAGCTTTATTGCTTACTTTCATCGTGAAAACCCGGTTGTCAAGCTCCAAGTGGATCGAAATGAAAGAGTCCTGGGCCAGAAAATCAGTATGCTTGAACGCATTTTCAATAAGGTCGACGGAAAGCAGCGGGGCAAAGATTTTTTCTTCGTAAACGTCGTCTGATTTATTGATTTTTGATTTAATTCTAAAATCAAAAAGTGGATTTATCTTAATTTTATTGATCTCGATAAGGCTTAAGGCAAAGTTGAGCTCTTCTTTAGGGCTTACAAATTTACTGTTGCTCTCATACAGAATATAATCCAGCACATTCGCAAGTTTATCTAGGGACATATACGTCTGGTAGGCATGCGACTGCACAGAATTAAGGATATTTTTGAATAAATGAGGATTCAGTTTGGTGCCGATATGCTCCAGCTGTACCTCATTCAGCCTTTGTTCTATGATTCTGTTGGTTTCAGCCAGTTTCAGATTTCTCTGCCTGAATTTTTTGTTTTGTCCAAAAAGATAGATACCCACCGTCAGCAAAAAGAAAATAGCAAAAACCCCAATGAATATCAGATAATCATGAATCATATAGTAATTGCCTTCCATACCAATAGATTTATTAACGGGTTAAAAAATGAAAGCGGATTATTTCAGTTTTTTCAGGCTGTTCAGCGTTACGGTTTCCTCACATTTTTCAAAAGTGATTTCATACGTAGGATTCTCTTTTGGATATACCAATACATAGTCCGGGCAAGGCTTTTTCTGAGCATTGCTTTTATCAAAATCTACTTTTCCGTTGGTGATGATGCTGTCCTTTAAGAATTTTTCATTGATCTTATACGTACTCATCTCGCTTTTGGCATTTTCAGAATACTGGAATTCTTTAGAAAGAGTTTCAGCAATTACACGGCTGTTGGGTAAATAGCCACTGCAGCTCGCTCCTTTTTTGTTAAGGATAAAAAATACAAGAAGAAGCCCTGGTATAAGGCCGATTACGTAGAATTTAAGTTTTTTCATTAGAAAATTAAAAGATTGATATCGTGATAGGTAAGTCCAAAACGATCGCAGATCACTTTTTTAGTATGTCTTCCTTTGTACATGTATAAGCTCTGCTTCATTTCATTTTTGCGGATCAGCATATTTTCGAAACCGCCTTCTTCATCATAATTTAAAATATAGGAAAGGAAGAAATTAGAAATGGCTTTTGTAGTGGATCTTGGCATTCTTGAAGTCAGATTCGGAAGCCCGCAATGAATGACACCGTGTTTGATGATGTAAGGTTCTTCCATGGTGGTAAGCTCGGAAGTTTCGATCACCTTACCGTTATCTATGGTAATATCGATGATGACACTGCCTTTTTTCATTCTCATCACCATATCTTCGGTTACTACAGGGGTCATGTTCAATCTTGGGAGGGCACCGATCACAACGTCTGCACGTCTTAATGCTTTGCTTACTTCTTTTGGGTCGATGATTGAAGTCGGCACGCGGCTGTCAACAATGGTATGAAGCCTTCTTAATTTTGAAAGAGAATTGTCGAAAACACGTACACTGGCACCAAGTCCAATAGCTGCTTTCGTGGCAAATTCGCCTACAATTCCGGCTCCGATAACTACGACTTCTGCCGGTCTTACACCTGTAATACCTCCCAGCATTAAGCCGTTTGACAATGCCAATAGTTCAGAAGCATATAAAATAGAGACCGTTCCTGCGATTTCGCCCACCAGTCTTACCAATGAAAGCTGTTTGTACTCATCAACAATAAATTCGAAAGCGATGGCATTGATTTTTTTCTCTGCCAGCTTCAGAAAATACGCCTTTTCTCTAAGATTAATCTGAAGTGCTGAAACCAGATAGGTATTCGGCTTCATATAATCAATTTCGTCTTCTGTAGGCGGATTGATTTTTAGAATAAGGTCCTGCCCGAAAGCTTCTTTAGGATCATTCGTGATTTTTGCTCCGGCCTCGGAATATGATAAATCTGCAAAAAAAGAACCTTCTCCGGCTCCGGATTCAATGATGATCTCGTGGCCGTGCTCTACCAATACCTGTACTGCATCCGGTGTGATGCACGTTCTTCTTTCATGAAGACAGGTTTCTTTAGGAATTCCAATACTGAATTGCTTTCCTTTCTTTACAACCTCCAATTTTTCCTCTTGCGGCATCAATTCTTCTTCAGTAAAAGGAGTAAAAATATTTGTAGTACTCATTCTTTAAATTAAATTATTTCTTACAGACAATTATTCTACAATAAAATTAATAAGCAAAGATACACAATATTTAGTCGAATGAGACTTCTCTGTTTTCGCCGGTATTGATGATGCTCATTGTGTGGTATTTAAGGCCGTACAACTCTTCTTCGTATACTTCGGGCCATTCTATAATGCAGAGAAAGGCATTATCCAGATACTCTTCAATCCCAATATCATAGACCTCTTCAATGTTTTTTAAACGGTAAAGATCAAAGTGAAAAACTTTTCCGTTGGGTGTGTTGTATTCGTTGACAATAGAGTAGGTAGGGGAATTCACTTCATCTTCACTTCCCAGTTTGTTTAATAAAAATTGGGTGAAAGTAGTCTTTCCGGCGCCCAGGTTTCCTTTCAGAAGGAGAATGTTATGTTGTAGTTCAGGAAGAATCTGTTCTACGATTCCCTGCCAGTCTTCGATACTTTTTATAGTAAATTGCATAAAAGTAATTTGTTGCAAAAATAAGAATAAAAACATTTGAAATATATGCATAAAGTACATCCGATTGTAAGGTTAAAATTCGGAATTTCCTTATTTTTACACCATGATTTCTAAACAGACCATAGATAAGATATTTTCCACAATCAGGGTAGAAGAGATTGTGGGAGAATATGTGCAGTTGAAGAGGGCAGGGTCTAATTACAAGGGATTAAGTCCGTTTCATGACGAAAAATCTCCCAGTTTTGTAGTGTCACCAAGCAAGCAGATCTGGAAAGATTTCTCAACAGGAAAAGGAGGTACTGCCATTTCTTTCCTGATGGAGATCGAAAATTTCACCTATCCCGAAGCCCTTCGCCATGCGGCAAAGAAATACGGAATCGAAATTGAAGAAGATCAGCGTGAATTTTCTGAAGAAGCTAAAAATGCCCAGTCAGAACGGGATCTTCTGTATAAAATCCATGAGGTAGCCAATGATTATTTCCAGCATTTCCTTTGGGAAGTAGAGGAAGGAAAAAATATAGGATTAGCGTATTTCAAAGAGCGTGAGCTTAAGGATGATATCATCAAGAAGTTTCAGCTTGGATACGCACCGGAAAAGAAAAATGCTTTTACGGAATATGCCTCAGAAAAAGGATATGCTAAAGAAATTCTTGAAAAATCAGGACTGTCTATTTTTCCTGAAAATGCACCGGCCGGAATCGACCGTTTCCGGGAAAGGGTTATTTTTCCCATCCACAGTTTTTCGGGAAGGGTATTGGGTTTTGGAGGCAGAATTCTCAGAAATAATGTAAAAACTGCGAAATACCTTAACTCGCCGGAGACGGAGATTTATCATAAATCCAATGTTTTATACGGTCTTAACCAGAGTAAACAGGCTATTTCAAGGAAAAATGTCTGTCTTCTTGTGGAAGGATATATGGATGTGATTTCACTTCATATGTCGGGGATTGAGAATGTAGTGGCGAGTTCCGGAACGTCTCTGACGACTGAGCAGATCAAGCTTATTAAAAGGCTTACGGAAAATGTAACCATCCTGTTTGATGGGGATAATGCAGGAATTAAAGCGAGTTTCCGAAGCATTGATATGTTATTGGCAGAAGGAATGAATATCCGGGTTCTGCTTTTCCCGGAAGGTGATGACCCCGATTCTTTTGCAAGAAAGCACCCTCAGGAATATGTAGAAAAGTTCATCGAGAATGAAGCGATGGATTTCATTGATTTTAAAGCGGAAATCCTTTTAAAAGATGCAGGAAATGATCCCATCAAGAAGGCTGAAGCCATCCGTAATATTGTAAAATCGGTTGGTTTTGTACAGAATGCTTTAAAGAAAGAAGTCTATTTAAAGGAGGTTTCCAATAAATTCGGACTGTCTGAGCAGAGTTTATTCAATGAGCTGGATATTCAGAAGCAGATAACCCAAAACCAGCATCAGCATGTTCAGCAGCAGAAAGAGCATGCTCCGGTAAAGATGGAAATCGTTCCTCTGGATAATGAAAAAGGTGATCCTTTTCTCTATGATGTTTTATTCATGGAAAGCAAACTGGTGGATCACATGCTGATGTTTGGGGATATTGTGCTGAAAAGGGAAGATGAGAAAAATGGAGAATACCAGATCACGGTGATAGAAGAAATACTTCATCATTTTGAGGAAGAGCAATATATATTTTTATTAAAAGGAAATGAAACGATCATCAACCAGGTGAAAGAAGGTATTCAGAAAGATGAGTTGAGAAGTGGAAATTTCTTTATATCTTTTATGGATGAAGAAATCACGTCCAAGGTTGTTGATGCACTGCTTCCTGTGGATGAGCTCGAAAACTGGGGATCCAGGAATATTTATCCACCCAATTATGGAGACAATATAGCCGAACAGATCAAAGGGGATGTATTGCTGCATAAATACAGGTATATCGACTATTTAATACAGGAAACAGCAAGTGAGCTCAGTAAGTACAGCACAACGGATGAAACAAAATACTTTGAACTCATCAAAAAAATCACCTTGCTGAAGCAGGCCTCAATGAAGTTGAGTGATATTATTGAATATTCGCCGATAAAGGGGATTTACGGAGATCGCAAAAGATAGATAAACAGGAAAAAATGAGTTGATCGGACTGGTTTCTTATGACAAAAAGTCCTATAAAATTTTAGGAATAAAAATTGTAATTTAAACTTCGAACTTATTTAATTTAAAATAACACACAAGAAATATGGACATTAAAAAAGACTTCAGAGATTTCTCTGTAAAGCATTTAGGAAACAGCGGTTTAGCTACCGATCAGTATATGGGAATGTATGGTCCAACAAATCTTACCCCGTACATCATGGAAGAAAGAAGATTAAACGTTGCTCAGATGGACGTTTTCTCCCGTTTGATGATGGACAGAATTATCTTCCTGGGAACAGGGATTGATGATCAGGTTGCCAATATCATTACGGCGCAGCTATTATTCCTGGAAAGTGCGGATCCATCAAAAGATATTCAGATCTACATTAACTCTCCGGGGGGAAGTGTGTATGCGGGATTAGGAATTTATGACACAATGCAGATCATTAAACCTAATGTAGCAACGATCTGTACAGGTATTGCAGCTTCTATGGGAGCCGTATTACTAGTTGCAGGAGAAAAAGGAAAGCGTTCTGCGCTGAAGCACTCAAGAGTAATGATTCACCAGCCTTCAGGAGGTGCACAAGGGGTGGCTTCTGATATGGAAATCAACTTAAGAGAGATGTTGAAGCTGAAAAAAGAATTGTATGATATCATCGCTGAACATTCAGGACAAACTTACGAATGGGTAGAGAAAGCATCAGACAGAGATTACTGGATGACTTCTGAAGAAGCAAAAAGCTTCGGAATGGTAGATGAGGTTTTACAAAGATCTGTTGAAAAGAAATAATTTTCTGTAATGAAAATAAGAAAGCGCACCAGACGGTGCGCTTTTTTTATGGGATATTTTTCAATAAAAGATGGTGATGTTTATTGTTTAATTAATTTCCGAATGATCGTTTGATGATCTGTTGTAATCTCAACAAAATAAATTCCTTTCTCCAATGGCTGGACATTGATTTTTTTACCCAGAGAATTCAGTACTTTCTGGCCGGAAACTGAGTAGATATTGATTTCTTTTATATTTTCGTTACTATCAATCTGGATAAAATTTGTTGCAGGATTTGGATAGATTTTAAAGTTATTTTTATGGGCAGATGCAACTCCCAGTACACTATTGGTGGCCTCGGTTGGCGTAAATGGCAATCTTTGTCCGAAACTTAATCCTAACCATTCATTATTGGTGAGCTGTATCTGTGACAAACTGGTCTGTCCTCTCCAGCTTGAAAGGTTCTTACCTTTATATAATTTCCATGCTTGCTGTCCCGATGGAGTTCCGCTGAAATTATTTAAAGACAATCCGGCAATCTGATTACCGCTTACTGTATAATTGAAATAAGGAGCCTGGGTTTTGATCAGTTCTAAGGCTTGGGCTGCATTCAGACTTCCGTTGTATTGGATCCCGAAAACAAAAGAATCAGCATTTCCGTTGGAACTGTTGGTCCCAAAATCAATAACCACTAGGCTTCTATTGTTGCCTGCCCCGATCCAGTTGACAATCTGACTGGAACTGTACCATACAGAATGATAAGCTGCAACAGGAGTTGAAGGATAGGTATAATCGGGATCGAATCCATAAGATATTCCGTACCATTTTCCATTAACTAGCGGATCATTGTTTACCCCATTGTTCAGCACCATATTGTCTGAATTCGGACCTGACCAGGTAGACCAGTAATCATCCAGACTTGGAATATGATGGTTATAATTAAAACTGTATAAAAACCCAGAAGGAATATCAGCCTCAATACCAGGTTCTGCTGCTGCAATGCCATTAATGAGGTCTTCCATCGTTAGATTAGCATCATCAAAACGATATCCCCACGCATAAGAAGCCGGAGTATTGTTATCATTAAAATCAGCGATGAAATACGCTTTTTTGGAGCCGGTGCCTACCCAGAATTTAATATCACTTTCTGTGAATTGGGCGGATAAAAACTGCATACAGAGCAGTAAGAAAAAAAGATAATTTTTCTTCATGATATAATTAAATTAAAGTTTTATTCCCGAAACTTGATCTTTGGATATCATCACTACAAAAGAGTCTTTTATAAATGTTGTACCAAAAATTAAACAGCATCTAAGGCAGGTCTCCTGGCTTGCATCTTACAGTACACCTTCCCGGATCAGTATCCAGTGGCATTTTTTACTACAAGTGAAATAGCTTACAGTTGCGGGTACAGCTCAGGATTATTATTCTTTTACCTGATTCCCTATTATTGAACTGATGTTCAACCTTAACCAGTCGCAAAGATATTATTTAATTATTTGAAGGATATTTTGTTAAAAATGGGCATTAACCTTCAAAAATGGCTTGTGATTGGACTTTTCCGGATGAATATTTTTTTATTTACTAAGCAAACGGACCGATCAATGGATTTATAGAATTGATGGATCTGATTTTCTGTTGATCATGTATTCATATTACAACCTGATTCTTAAAATACAATTATCATTGCATTCAAGATCTGTTTATATACAATGTTTACTTTCGCTGCGATAAAAGTAATTATGAAAAAAATACTATTTTCTGCACTTATACTTGCTGCTGTGTCAGCTTGTAAAGATGATGATACCATGATCAGTCAGGATATCAATTATGCTAAACTTCCTCAGGAATTTCCTTTTTCAAAACTGGCCACTATTGGAGGCGTTGATGTTATTAACGGAGGTTTCGGTTCCGGAGCGGCAGCCCATCCTACCAGAAAAGGAGAATTTTATGTAATTACAGACCGTGGTCCGAATACGGATTATCTAAACGGGAAAAAATTCCTCACTCCCAATTTTACGCCTACCATTATGCATTTTAAGATCAATGCAGACGGAAATATTGAGGTCATTAAATATATCAAACTTAAAAACCCTTCAGGACAGCTAATCACAGGGCTTCCGAATCCGGTAGGAATGGGAAGTACGGGTGAAATTGCCTATGATGCTTCCGGAAATGTACTGGGAACGGATACTTATGGATTAGACAGTGAAAGTATCGTCGCTGCTGTAGATGGGACGTTCTGGGTATCCGATGAGTACGGCCCGCATATCGTTCATTACAGTGCAGATGGAGTGGAGCTGGAAAGAATTAGTCCGATAGGGGTGAATACAGGAACCCGAAAGCTGCCTGCCGTATTGGCGAAAAGAAGAGCGAACAGAGGGATGGAAGGACTTTGCATCACACCGGACGGAAAAACATTGGTAGGAACGATGCAGTCTACGATGTATGTTCCGACAAAGGCATTGGCTACGAATACCACTTTGACCAGAATTGTAACTTTTGATATTGCAACCGGCCAGACTAAACAATATTTATACAAACAGGATGGCGGTGCATCTGATTCTGTCTGCGACATAACAGCGTTGAGCAGTACAGAATTTCTGGTGATTGAAAGAGACGGGAATTTTGGTTCGCAGGGAGGGCTTAAAAAAGTATACAGAATTAATATAAGTGGAGCTTCTGACGTGAATGGAACTGATCTTGCCGCGGTGGACGGAATGAAAATTAACGGGAAAGCTTTGGAACAGTCTACGTGGGTAGAGATTACTACAGCAGGATTAAAGCCTGTTACCAAGACGTTAGCTGTAGATCTGGTCGCAAAACTGGGCTACGAACATGATAAGTTTGAAGGAATTGTTTATTTGGGAAACAATAAACTGGCTGTTTTCAATGATGATGATTTTGGAGTGGTCGATGACGGAAGTGGAAATCCAAAGACCAAAATTCTTCCTAAAACAGGGAAAGTAGATAAGGGAACGATGTATGTAGTCGATATTCAATAATTAGATTTTTAAACGAAAAGGGCGGAATTAAAAATTCCGCCCTTTTTAATGGTATATTCAATAGAAACGGGCTCCAGCCCGTTTGTTTTTATGAATTAAAACCTTCAATAATTTTAGAGAAATCTTCTAATTTCAAGGCTGCACCACCAATTAAACCACCATCAATATCCGGTTGAGAGAATATTTCTTTAGCGTTGTCTGGTTTTACAGAACCTCCGTATAAGATCGAAACCTCATCCGCCACTTCCTGACCGTATTTTGCAGCAATGATGCTTCTGATGTGAGCGTGGATTTCCTGAGCCTGTTCCGGGCTTGCCGTTTCTCCTGTTCCAATAGCCCAAACCGGTTCGTAAGCGATAACCACCTTTTTGATCTCTTCAGCAGAAAGTGTGAAAAGGGCAACTTCAGTCTGGTTTTTTACCACTTCAAAATGTTGGCCTGCTTTTCTTTGCTCTAACGTTTCACCGTTACAGTAAACAGGGATTAACCCTTTATCTAATGCTAATTTTATTTTTCTGTTGCAGTGAGAATCTGTTTCTCCGTGATACTGTCTTCTTTCTGAATGACCGATCAAAGAACCGGTTGCTTCAATAGATTCCAGCATGTCTGCAGACAATTCTCCTGTGTAAGCACCACTTTCATGCTCACTCATATCCTGGGAGAATACACCGATCTCATCTTTTTCGAAAATGTCTTTAGCCATCATTAAATAGATAGACGGCGGAGCAATCCATACTTCACACTGGGTAGCGTTGTTATTTTTATAGCTTAGTAATTGGATCATTAATTGCTGAGCATCAATTACATTTTTGTTCATTTTCCAGTTTCCTGCAACTATTTTTTTTCTCATAATTTTATCTGAATTTTTTATTGTCTTTTATTCTAATATTCGGATTATAATTCTGATATCTAATGTCTTACCTCTGACCTCTTAGATTACTTATTTATCCCTTCTAATTTAAACATAAACGCATACACCAAAGCCAGATCCTTCAGATAATCAAATCTTCCTGAAGCACCGCCATGTCCATATGCCATATCTGTTTTTAATAATAATACATTGTGATCGGTTTTCATATCCCTCAGTTTTGCCACCCATTTTGCAGGCTCAAAATACTGTACCTGAGAATCGTGAAGTCCTGTTGTTACCAGCATATTAGGATAGTTTTTCTTTTCTACATTTTCATACGGGGAGTATGATTTCATATAGAAATAGGCTTCCTTGTTACTTGGATTTCCCCATTCATCATATTCGTTGGTAGTTAATGGGATGGTTTCATCCATCATCGTATTCACCACATCCACAAAAGGAACCTGCGAAATAACGCCATTCCATAAAGCAGGTTTCATATTGACGATAGCACCCATCAATAAACCTCCTGCGCTTCCTCCCTGTGCATACAGGTGTTTTGGGGAAGTGTATTTTTCTTTTACCAAATATTCTCCGGCATCAATAAAATCGGTAAATGTGTTTTTCTTTTTCATCATTTTACCGTCTTCATACCATTGTCTTCCCATTTCCTGACCGCCACGGATGTGGGCAATTGCAAAGGCAAAACCTCTGTCCAGAAGACTTAGCCTTGTGCTGCTGAATGACGCATCCATAGAGTTTCCATAAGAACCATACGCGTATAACAGCAACGGGCTGTTTCCATCTTTCTTGTATCCTTTTTTATAAACGATAGAAATAGGAATTTTTGTTCCGTCTTTTGCAATGGCAAAAAGTCTTTCCGTAGTATAATTATCTTTGTTGTAGCCGCCTAAAACCTCTTGTTGTTTCAGTAATGTTCTTTTTCCTGTTTTCAGATCCTGCTCAAATTGAGAGCTTGGCGTGATCATAGAAGTATATCCGAAACGGAAATTATCAGTATTGTATTCAGGATTTCCTGATGCAGACACCATATAAGTGGGCTCATCAAATTTCAGAAACTCTTTTTTACCTGTTTTTCTGTCAAAGATCACCAGTTGTGAAAGTCCGTTTTGTCTTTCGCTGAAAACAAGATAATTTTTAAACTCGCTGATCCCTTCCATTAAGACTTCTTTTCTGTGCGGAATGAAATCTTTCCAGTTTTCAACCCCTGTTTTATCAAGAGGCGTTTCCACTACTTTAAAGTTAAGGGCATCCTTATTGGTGGTCACCAGGAATTTATCTTCCAAAGGCGTTACATCATACAACACATCCTTCATTCTCGGCTGGAATACTTTGAATGTTCCGTTAGGATCGTCTGCATTCAGATATCTTGTCTCTGAAGAAGTGGTTGCACCGGAATAAATCATGATGAATTTCTCATTCTTTGATTTTCCGACCCCGATATAATTGGTTTTGTCTTTCTCTTCATACACCAGGACATCCTTAGAGGCATCCTTTCCCAGGGAATGTCTGAAAATTTTCTCTGTTAAAAGCGTTTCTGCATTTTTCCCAGTGTAGAAAATCGTTTTATTGTCATTGGCCCAGGTAGCAGAACCTGTGGTATTTTTAATACCCAGATCGGTTGTTTTCCCGGTGGTAAGATCTTTTAAAAATAACTTATACTGCCTTCTGGAAACATCATCCACTCCGTACACAAGCTTGGTGTTGTCCGGACTGATGCTGAATCCTGCAGCCGAATAGTAGGCATGGCCTTCTGCAAGCTGATCTACATCCAGTAAAATCTCCTCCGGAGCATTCAGGTTTCCTTTCTTTCTGCAGTATTTGAAATACTGTTTTCCGGTTTCAGTACGGGTATAGTAATAATATCCATTTTTGAAGCTGGGAACAGATTCATCTTTTTCTTTGATGCGGGATTTCATCTCCTGATAAAGCTTTTCTCTGAAAGGTTCTGTATCTTTCATCATGCCTTCCCAGTAGGTGTTTTCTGCAGTCAGGTAATTCACAACTTTCGTTGAGTCTTTCCCTTTTTTAAAATAATCAATCATCCAATAATACGGATCATTGACTTTATCGCCGTGTATTTCACGGATATGTTCCTGCTTGTCGGCAACAGGTGCTTTCAGGGCAGGAAATTGTTGTGATTGAATTGTTGAAGCACTCATTATTAGTAATCCTAAATAAAATCTTTTCATAGTTATATTTTGTTTTTGGTGTGGTGGAGCATTACTCCAGATTCCAGATGTTTTTCAGGTGTTTGTAGTATGTATGTTCCTCGTCAGTTACTTTATTGTCCGCTTTAATAAGTGTCTTGGCAAACTGTGCGAATTTCTTACGTTCCTGCTCGGTAGAATCATCATGAAAACAGTTGGCATGGAATTCAAAATGGGCATTCCATTCTTCCGGCTTAAGCAGGGCAATGGTTTCAAGCTCGTCATCCAGGTTCATCTTGAAAGGAAACTCATCTGCCAGATATTGCTGAACAAGCATTCCTTCTTCAGGAGCAAATTCTCCGTCTACAGAAGAAAGAATCATTAACAAGTGGTAACCGGCGATGGATTTATTTGATTTTTGCATTATATGATTAAAGTTTAGTGTTTGTCTTTTTAATTAAATCTATTTATTTGTAAGTCTGATGTCTGAAATCTATCTCACAAAATCTTTTGCAGGCTGTTTGTCTACAATTTTCCCGTTTTCCAGGATCAATACAAATGGATTACTTCTTGCAATCGTTTTGATGGCTGTACCGTCCATCATTGCATTTTTAATGGTTTTAAAGGTGTTCTGATCGGTAGAAACCCCATAGATAAGAGCACCTTTTTGAGCATTTACTTTAGCTTCAATCTCTTTAAGCATTTCCGCAGGCACTTCTTTCGGATGGTAAGAGAACACCAAAATAGATTTAGGAGCTTTGATGATCTCATCAGTCAATTCAAGTCCTGTAGGATCTTCAATCTTAAATTTAACGATCTCAGATTTATAGCCTTCTTTTACTAAAACAGATTCGTTTTTTCCTTCCTCAATTTTCCATGGAGAACCTTCTGCCCAGTATTTTGTTTCTTTGATATAATCATCCTGATTAACTTTTAACACTTGTCCAGTTTTTTGATTCTTTAAAGAGTAAAAAGTCTTGTATTCAGAAGGGTTTTTATTGATTTTTTCCTTTTCTGCTTTAATATCTGTTCCTATTTTGTAATCACGGAAATCAATAATCGGTTCATGCATAATTCCCTGTGCCATAATGTAGATCATTACCAAAGAGAACACCCCTAAAACAGCATATTTAAACTTGCTTGAAGTATCTTTTGGAGTGCTGCTGCTGTATTCATCTTTTTTCTTAAACTCTTTTCTATACAGAAAGAACAGAAGTAATAATCCGGCTAGCAATACAATATCTTTAATAAAGCTCTGCCATGGTGTAAACTTTATAGCATCCCCGAAACATCCGCAATCCGTCACTACATTATAATACGCCGAATAGAACGTAAGGAATCCAAAGAAGATACAAAGGGCAACTAATGCTGATAAAGTGAATTTCAGCTTTAACTTCAGTAACAACATAAACCCAAGGAAAAGTTCCAATACCACTACAATGACTGAAAACAGCAGTGCAAATTTCTCCAGGAAAGGCATGTTAAAAACAACAGGCGAGAAGTATTCTTCCATTTTAAAGGAAAAACCTACCAGATCCACTGCTTTTACAAATCCTGATAAAATAAAGATAACAGCAACAATACAACGTAATAAACCTTTGATCATATTAAATAGTTTTGGGTTCGAAATTGTTTTCTTTTTCAGAGAATTTGATCAGGCAGAAAACGGCATAATTCAGCATGTCGAAATAATTCGCATCCAATCCTTCGGAAACGATCGTTTTGCCCTGATTGTCTTCAATTTGTTTAGTTCTTAAGACTTTCTGATAAATAAGATCAGTGATGGACGAAATTCTCATATCTCTCCACGCTTCGCCATAATCGTGGTTTTTTCTTTCCATTAAAGCCATGGCTTCACTGGAATATTTATCATAGAGTTGTAAAATCTCCTCATTGTTTTCGCTGAAATCGTTAGAAAGACCTTTTTCAAGCTGAATAAGCCCAATGATAGAGTAGTTCACAATCGCGATAAACTCACCTTCTTCGCTTTCATTCACCATTTTCACGTCGGTCATCTGTAACGTACGGATTCTGTTGACTTTAATGTAAATCTGATCGGTGATGGAACTCGGTCTCAATACTCTCCAGGCGGCACCATAATCCTGCATTTTTTTGCTGAAAAGAGCACGGCACTCTCCAATAACTTTTTCGAACTGTAATGAAGTTTTTAGCATAAATTCTCTTAATCTTCCAAATATACGAATTAGGTTTCAGGTAGCAGAAGTTAGAAGGGAGATTTTTGAGCTTGAAAGGTGTAGCGATAAGGTTTGGATACAGAAGATCCTGAAGATGAGAGTGGCTGGAAATAATAGTTTTAAATCGTTAAACATTCCATATTTATCCACTCATGACGAATACATTATTTTAATACGTCAGGATTTGACGCTGTGCCGATCTATTTTTGCTTTACAATCTCTTGCAAGGAATTGATAATAACAACCAAAAAACAAAAATTATGATTTACACTGAAGATTTTTTCTCTCCGGGAAGCAGCTATCCAACAGATGATGTAGTGGTATTAGTAGACAGTTTCTCAAACGAAAATGTTAATTTTAAAAAGACATCAGTTTGGGAGGATGGATCACCAATAACTGATGCTAATTTAGATCAGGTTATCTACAGAAAAAAAGGCGCTTTCTTCTACCAGAGAGTAATGGAAAACTCTAAAGTATTGAATGCGAAAGTTTTTAATCCTTTCTGCAACGGTATTAACGATGATAGTCCTGCGATCTCTAAAATGATGACCATATCATCTATGGGATATACTATTGATGGTAATGGCCTGACTTATCATTTACTCAGCAAAATTATTCAGGAAGTTGATTATTTTAATTTTATCAACTTTAATTTTCGGCTAAACGATAATTATGAGTCAGATTGTGGATGGAAACTTAATGTCAAGAAAAATATAGTATTTGAAAATATTTTTCTTGATGGGGGAAGAGGTACTTACAAAAATCAAAACGGAAATATTGAAAAATGGATCCAATGGGCAGGAGATGCTTCTGTACCATCAATCATACCAAGTTTAGATGATGTCTTTTTATTCATACAAGGTGATAGAGCATCAAATGCCAGTATAAAAAATTTAAGAGCTGTCAATATTCACGCTATGTCAGCCGTTACTTTTAATTCTCATGGGAATGTTACTATTGAGGATAGCCATTTTGAAAATATTTCAATGAAACCTTTTCATGTGTATCACTCGTTTGATAATGGTAAAAATCAGTCTGGTAAAACGTCTATTAAAAATATAACGACAAAAGATTGTGGATATTTAGCAGATGAAATTTTGGAAAAATTGAATTCAGATTTACAGTTCGTTCTAAGAAACAGAGCTGATTCTGAGGGAATGATACAATGGGGATATGGAGCTATTGTATCTTTTGGTGAGTTTTATGTAGAGAATATTCAAGTGGTAAATTATGGTGCTTCTGCTGTTTGTTCTGACAGAAATACTAAATTCTTTGGAAACAACATTTATATATCCAATGACTGCGATAAATTTGAATCTAATAATCCCAGTGGAGCCATGTGGTTTGAAGCTACCTGTGATGCCTATATCAGCAACCTGGATATAGATATCTGCAAAAGAGGAAGTAGAGACCTTGCTTTTGACAGCTCAGCTCTTGAAACGTTTAATACCGAATTGTATATTGATAATCTGAAGATTAAAACAGATAAAAATACAATATTGTTGAAAAAAGGGATAAGAGCAAGTTATAGTAATGATAGTACAGTGACTGTAAATAATCTTTATATGGATGGTGCTTTTCTGGATCAGGCTGTATTTCATGGTATTATGGAATTCGCTGAAGATGAATATCCCTTAAAAAGTAAACTGGTCCTTAATGGAGGAATCATTGAAAAAGGTAATCTGCTATTTTGGGGAACGGGTGAGGTTAATCTGTCAAAAATTGATGCCCCAACTTCTAAAATTGAATTTCATTCACCGATTTCCACTCAATTTAATAAGATTTCAATTAAAGAATCTTCCTTTTATTATTTTAACACCATCGTCGATTATAAACAAATGATTTTAGAAAATTCTACGATAATGTCGGATTTTTTCTATAGTAGTAATATTTCAGATGTTGCTATCAAAAACTCAAATATCAATGGAGTATTAAGCCTTCCTAATACTACAGTAGGGTCTAGAGTTCATATTTCGGGAGGAGATATTGGAAGAACTCATATAAATGCCTACAATATATTCGTAGATAATGTAAAATCGCGTCAAGGTATTTATATTGATAATGCCCAGTTTTTTACAATTAACAACTGTATCTTACAAACTTCAGAATCTGAACCCATTATTATGGTTTCGAATAACGGGGGTAGATTGATTTCGGGAATTATAAGCCAAAATATGCTGTCTATTAAAACCAATACTCCTGCAGCGGGCTACATTCTTTTAATGCCTGAAGCAGTAGGAAAAGTAAGCACCTATAATAACTCTGAGACTTATTTTGATTAGATATTTTCATACATTGATAGCTGGTATTGAGTAAAAGAATATAAGCTTCTCATTGCCGGTACCTTTTCAGTCTTTTTATGGTATTGAATAGGTACCGGCTATATGTATAGAAATTAAAATATATTTTTATTCTATTTTTTTTTGTAAAATATTACCCCCCTCAATACGAAATAGCCAAATTGAAGGGTGAGTAAAAAAGGGCTGAAATGCCCATTAATAAAAGGTTAACCGGTAAAAAAGACGGATATTTAAAAAATTTCCAAACGTCCGAGTTTTACTATTAGCTACCATTTTACTACCATTGAAATAAGTTTATTTTTGATATTCAGCCCCTTTTCGGGGCTTTTTGTTTTAGTGAATATATAAAATTACTATTCTCTGCAAAATACTTGTAATAAAGGGTTTTGGTGTTTCCACGCTTAGCAGAATAATAAATGCATCCACTGAAAAACACAACTTCTTCTTATTTATCCTAAAAATAGCAAAAAAAGTGCTTTTTTAGAGTTGCGGTTGCAGTTGGGGTTGCATTTGGGGTTGCAAAACCCGGTTTTTTGAGTCGCTTTCAGGTATATATAAGGGCTGAAAAACACACAAAAAAGATCAGTTTTGAATTATTCAAAGGGGTATAGGGACACCGGATTTTATAGTCGGACTTCTGGTAACCAGCAATTTAGAACATTGTATTAAATCGAACACTTGCTTTCACTATTGCTATGGCAGAAATCTCACTTATTTTAAAGTCTTTTGGTTGGTGATGTTGATTCTGGCTCACTAATTTTACATATTCATTTCCGAGATCTGATTTCTGAACATATTTAACAGTTACATATTCTTCATGCCCCTTAGTAAGAATACTTAATAAGTACATCTCACCGAAAAATATATCATCAACCGTAATTTGTTTGTATAAAATGATATCGCCTGACTTTAAAAGCGGATACATACTATCTCCAGTTACATTAATAGCACCATCACATTTTGGTAAGTTGGGAATTTTAATTGTTTGTAGGGCTTTTTGAGGAGTACCACTGTCAAATAGTTCCTGTAGCCCGGCCGCTGCTGAAAAATCATAATAAGGCACTTCCTGATCTTCAATGATGCCATCTTTGGTCTTCCTGTTTACATTCAAGGGTGTTATAACTAAGTTTTCCTGTTTTAGCATTTCTTCCTCTCCTCCAATAATCCATCGAAAATTAAATATTTCAGAATATTCTGAATTGTATAATTTATCAAAAAAATCAAAACTTGGCTTGGATTTGCCGCTTAGAATATCATATATGGCCTGTGACCTATTGTATTTCAGCCTTCTCGCAAATTCATTTGGTTTAATATTCAAATAATCAATCATTTGCTGTAATCTTTCAGAAATATTTGTATTTTCTCCCATTTTAATTTTTTTATTCAGAATTATCTGTATATATTTGTCAGGACATTTGAACAAAAGTATAACAAAAATTTGATTTTATCATGGAAAATAAGGAAAAAGAAAAAATTAATTATGGCGACTACCAGTTACTTGGAGAGTTGTTAAGCGCCTCTTCAGATGCCGCACGTAAGAGATACAAACGAAACGAAAGTGAGGCAGTAAAAGCAATGTATATGATACAAGAAAACCGGAAACAATTTATTGAAAGCTACAGAAAAAGCTTACAATCCGGTCATTAAAGAGAGTATTAACGAGTTAAAAAAAGAAGATTATGCCACGCAACTGGGGAAATATATTAGTAGTAACAAAAGATGAACTTATCCCAAGATATTATAACTGCATGAGTACTTTAAAATCTGAAATCCATAGATATAAAGATTTACCCTATGGAATCAAAAAAGTTCAAAAGGGAGGTAACGGAAGACAGATGTATATTGACTTTGATAGCCTTTCAAAAGATGTACAGGACAGTATCGGTGATCCACGAAAAATGCACCATCCTTTAATTCAGTTTTTCCAGTTTGATCCTAAGGCAGTTCGATATTTTACAGATTATAGGTTTGAGGATGGAACCCCGCTGAAAACAAATTTTAAAGAGGAGTATATTATTAATGCCAGTGTCTTAATTGCCGCGGAAAAATTGAGGATTGCGCGCTTAACGGAATGGAAAAAGCTAAATAAAACCAATGGACGCGGGCTGCTACCCTCTATCTGTGTAGACATCACCACTTTTAATGAATATCTGCCGAAGTTGTTTGATACTTTACATACCATTCCTTCTTCCTACAGAAGATTTGATACTATGTGGAAATCATTTTTTAACTCATTTGAGGAAGGTTTTAATTATGAAAGTATTATTTCGAGAAGACTTCAAAATCAGAACCGAAAAGTAATGACGGATGATATGATCGCATTGTTAAACGATATGTTTGCCGGTCAGGAGCATAAGCCAACACGTACAGAGGTTGCCCAGCAATACAAAGCGTTTTTAAGTGGTCAATTAGATGTTATTTCTAATGTAACGGGTGAAATATACGACCACACAGAAATGACAAAATTTAGGGCCATTTCTGACCGTTCCATTATCGCGTGGCTGGGCAAATGGGAAAACAAGATCGGAACTCACGCTAAAAGATCTGGAGACCGTCAGAAGTTAATGCAGGAATTTATTCCTTGGCATAAACTGGAAAAAATTAAGGAAGCGGGAACACTAATCTCTATTGACGATAGGCAACCACCTTTTTTATATGATGAAAACAGGAGTAGGGTTTGGTTTTATATGGGTATTGACGTAGGAAGCGAGGCATGGACTACATGGGTATGGGGCAAAGATAAAAAAGGGATCATCATCGAATTTTACCGTCAGATGGTCAGAAACTATACGGAATGGGGCTTTAACCTTCCTTTAGGCTTGGAATGTGAAAGCTCATTGAACAGCAGTTTTAGAAATACGTTCCTGCGTAACGGGACTATGTTCGACCATGTGAATATTTACGCCAACCGGGCAAGATCAAAAGTAGTTGAGCGAAAATTCGGCGAGCTTAGATACAGGCATGAAAAAAGTCACTTAGGGTGGATGGCAAGACCACACGCAAAAAAAGAAGATAATCAGAAAAGCGCAGAAAAAGAAGTCGTTATTCCTTTTGATGCAGTTGTAGATCAGTCTTTAAGTGATATTGAAACATGGAACAATATGCCTCACTCAGTACATACGGATAAAACACGCTGGGAAGTATTTTGCGAAATGCAGAATAAAAACACACAGCCAACGAACTGGGAGGCTTTTCTACCTCACATTGGAAAAGTGGAGACCTCAAGCTGTAGAGCTGGAATTATCAAGTTCAGGAATACAACATTTGTTTTAGGAATAGACGGTGAGATTGCATTAGACGAGGACTTGATCAGATTGATGAAATATGTTGACGGAAAAGAATTTACCATTTACTGGCTTGACGGAAACGACGGGAATGTTTTAAAGGCAATGATTTATTATGATGAAACAATGCTCTGTGATCTGGTACCGCACCCCAAATATTCAAGATCAATACACGAAAGAGACGCAGAGGGAGATTATAACAGGGAATTGATGTCTGCCTACGAAAATACGGTTAACAACTTTATGAGACTTCGCAAGCGTGAAATAGAAAAAGTGACCATTATCGATAACCGCAAAAAAACACTTAACAACAAGTTTCAGATTCCGGGAAGAAAAAGATACACTCCCAATAAGGAAACCCCGAAAGAAGTGGTTCAGGAAATAGAGGAAACAGAATATAATTATAATGCAACGACTTCCACAAAATCAAGACGTTGGGGTTCAAATTTTAGATAAAAAACACAATACAAAAAGATGGAAATTACAAAAGAATTAAAAGAAAATATACGGACCGCAATGCTTAGCGGTAGAGAAAATTTCGGAGGTTCCGATATTGCTTATGCAAGATCATTAGGCATTGACGGATCGGTTTACAACAAAATTGAAAACGGAGAAATTGAAAAAGTTATTTCTACGGGGCAATGGCTCAACATAGGCCG
Organism: Chryseobacterium soli; assembly: GCF_000737705.1. Classification (GTDB taxonomy): domain Bacteria; phylum Bacteroidota; class Bacteroidia; order Flavobacteriales; family Weeksellaceae; genus Chryseobacterium; species Chryseobacterium soli. Next base: position 503,186 of record NZ_JPRH01000003.1, read on the forward strand.
TAAATTTCAGGTGAGCACCTATAAAAGTGAGTGGAAAGCAGCCATTACAGAAGTTTATATTGAAATGGAAGACAACTTCAATTTCTGCCAGCAAAATCAAACCTCAATGATATTAGTTGATGACTGTGGTATCGGAAAAACATTCTGCGCGAAAATTATAATCAGTAAAATGAAAAATGCTTTTTATCTGGATGCCTCACAATCTCAGACTAAAATACGACTGATCCGTCAACTTGCCACCGTCTTGGGGTGTGATACAACCGGAAAATATTATGATGTACTGGAAAACGTAAAATATGCGATCAACATTTTAGAAAACCCTTTTATCTGCATTGATGAAGCCGGAGATTTGGAATATAATGCCTATTTGGAACTTAAAGGAATTATCAATGCCACAGAAGGTAATTGTGCATGGTTTATGATTGGTGCGGATGGTTTACGATCAAAGATTACCAAAGGGATCAATAATCACAAAGTAGGTTTTGCCGAAATATTCAGCCGTTTTTCTGATGATTTTGTGACATTGGTTCCCCGGAATCCTGAAGAAAGGAAAGAGTTTTATGTAAAGCTGTTTGGGGATGTGGCCTTTGTTAATCTCGAAAATAAAAAAGAGGTTAACCAAATCGTTAAAAGATGTATGGTGAAAGTAGACTCCCCATACAAAAGCACACAAGGACAGCAGGACGGAAGAATAAAATCACTGAGGTATTTAAAAACTATTGTTAAAGTAAGGAAATAATGAAAGCGTTATCAGTAAAACAAGCGTTTTCCATTGTGTTTAAACTGTTTGAATTTACTGGTCTTTGGCTTCAGGCTTTTGGAAAACCGGAAATCACCGGTTTTTGGTACTTAGGAGGAGGAGAAAAGAACGGTAAATCAACTTTTGCCATGATGCTGGCTAAATACCTTACCACATTTGGAAAAGTACTTTATATATCCGCAGAAGAAGGATTATCAAAGGATATTATTGCCGCTATGAAATTTGCGGGTATATCAGATAAAAACAAAAATTTCAACATTATGAATTACGAGCCATGGGAACAACTTCAGGCTCGTTTTAGCTCCCGTAAATGCGCTAAAATTATCTTCATAGATAATTCAACGGTTTACAGGGACGAAATCACCCGAAAGATGATTGCAGAACTTAAGCAAAATCACGCTAATAAATTAATTATAATGGTTTGTCACGAGGCCAAAGGATTACCGGACAATGCTTTGGGAACAACTTGGAGGAAACTGGCAAAAATCATTATACAGGCGGAAGGCTTAAAAGCCATTATCTCCGGCAGATGTCCCGGAGGAACATTGATGATCAATGAAGAAAAAGCAAATCTTTATTGGGGAACGGAAAATAACAAAAATTAGAATTAAAATGAACAACGATATATTATTAAAAATTCTACAACTGGACAGTCTCGTCAGGTTTTTAGACTGGGGCGAGCGGGTAAGAATCCATTTGTACAGAGAAGGCATATTTAACTCAACAACTCCAAAAATTCTGGCAGCGTATGAGTGGGTAATCAACGAAAGCTGGGAACCACCGGTGATGCATTACGGAGAAGACCGATTTCAATATTTTCATGATCCTGAGCTGGATATGTGGGTGGAGAATGAAAATTATCTGAACTATTTCCCGGAATATAAAGAGGAATTAAACAAACTAAAATTTTAACAATGGAAGTAACAGAAATATTAGACGAAATTTTAAAAAATTATAGTAATGCCAATACCATATCCATGCAAATAGAAGCGCACCGAAAAAATATAGAACTTCTGTCTGGGGAATTAAAAAAATCCCGTGATGATGGTTATAGGGATGGCAAGAAAGATGGTAAAAAAGAAAAAGTAGAAAGCCTAATCCAAAAAAATTAAAAATACACATTATGAATATCGATGACCTTTTGGGAAAACCAATTAACGAATTGACGGTGGGAGAAATAGAAGCCGTTTCAAATCACAAGAAAAAATTAGAAGCTGCCCAGCTGGAAAGAGAAAGACGCGCTTATGAGGCGGAACGCGACACCGATATGGGAGAACTTATTGCACTGGCGATGGAAATTGAAAATAAATCCAATTTACTAAAGCAGCTTACCCATGACAAAATGGAAAAGCATCAGGAGAAATTAAATGAGTACGGAAAAATCCGAAGCAACTCAAAAGGCGGATTTTCTCTAATGCACAGTGATAAAACCATAAGAATTAAACGCCGCAGGGATACACAGCCAACATGGGACGAAAGAAGTACAAAGGCTTTAGAATTGATCCACTCATTTTTATATGATACCGTTAAAAAACGCGACAAAGATTTATTTGAAATGTTGATCGGGTTTTTAGTTAAAAACAAAAAGGGTGACCTGGACTATGCCAGTGTAATGAATTTATTAAGCCACGAAGCCCGTTTCGAGGACTCAAGATGGAAAGAGGGTTTAAGGCTCTTAAAACAGAGTTACAGTAATTTTCTGAAGGGTTACCAATACGACTTCGAAAAACAAAATCCTGAGGGTAGATTTGAACGAATAGAACTTAATTTTTCGGCTCTGTAATTGTACTACATTTTTAACGTTTATTATTATCGGAAATATTCCGAATTTATCAAAATGAAAAATACCATAAATTAAATACAAAAATAATGGTTGATTTAAATTAAACTCCCTTATTAGTTCAAACTAATAAGGGAGTTCTTTTTTTATACTTTTATCCGGAATGTTCTTATTTTAATCTTACAATCACATCATAAGTAAACATTGATGGGTTCCAGTTGTTTCTACTGCAAACAAATTTATATAAATCGTATGCCTGTTGAATATTTGTGATCCCTCCCAATTCGTAAGTTTCTTTTTTTGCTTGATTGAAATATACTGCTGTTTTCATTTCTAACTGATGATTTTGATATTAAAAATGTTATATTGCTAACTATCAGAGCAAATATAAAAAATTCTTTTTATATTTTGCATGAAATTAAAAGGAGCTGCCTAAATTTTCAGGCAACTCCAGTTATACATCTGGGGTAATAAATTCGTCCATTCAAAAAAGTTGTCAATTTTAACAGCTATGTTGTGGTCACTGAACCTAAAAAAGATAATTAATACCTAATTGGAAATTAGTGTTTTTTGAATTTTCTCCCAGTCCATACTTTAAAGTATCAGTTATACCGGCAATATAACGAGCATTGACTCCTATGTTTTGTGTAAATCTGTATCCTAGCCCAATCCCCGCTCCAAAATTAAAGTTTTTTAATGAATCTTTATTATTTGCTTTATTAGTTTGACCATTAATATCACCTTTCACTTGGGCATTGACAAGGAGCCCAAATTCGGGGCCTGCTTCCAGATAAAATTCAGGAGTGGCATTGTATTGCACCATTAAAGGAATATTTATGTAACTAAGGTTTTGCTGCATGTTCTTTATTGCATAAGTGGCCAATTCATAATCACCTTTTGCTTTTGCTCCTTGTTGGCTATACACCACCTCAGGCTGAATACTGAATGCGTCAGAAATTGGGACATTAACAAATCCTCCGGCATAAAATCCGACTTTAGATTTGGTATCACCTCCCGATATACTAGAAAGGTTACCTCCGACTTTAATGCCAAATCTTGGTCCGTCTGTAGATTGTGCAAACGTCATAGTTCCGATGACTATGCATAAGCTTAGTAATTGTTTTTTCATAAGATGGGTTTTATAATTTTTAATAGTTTAAATAAGAAAAAAAGGGATAGCACATTGAAAAAATCAATGTGCTATCGCTAAGTACTTAATTACTGTATTCTATTTCCTCCAAATGTTCTTTAACTATATTATGATATTTCTTACCGTCTGGTTGTTGCATAAATTTTTCAACAACTTCATTCAAGGCTTCAATATCTCCTTTAGCTTTCAAAAATATGGTCAAATATTTAAATGTTTCGACAGCTGTTGATCTAGTAAAATCTCCTTTTATCAAACTCTTCATAAGACCTTCATCTGTTAAGCGCTTATCAATTTCAGGTAAAATAATATTTTGGATAAGATCTATTATATTTGAAATAATCTCACATAAATTACCTTCTGGTTGAATCTTCCACCAAAAATCATGACCATCAGGCAGAAAATCTCCAATCCTAGCTTGCCATTGGGATGACCATACATCCGGTACTTTTGAATTATCATAATCAAAATCTACAACTTTTCCTAAAAGATCTGAATATACACCAAAATTAATTGTGAGTTTTACTTCATCTTTATTACCATCTTGGCTTTTTTGAAAATTTATAATTCCAAAATTGTTATCTGACTTTAAGTGAAAACTATTCCCTTTTTTACTATAACCTTTTTCCTTGAGAAATGGCGTAATAGATTTTATAATTTCTTTTAAAATGTCCATAATATTTATTATTTAGTGGCTTTTCTAACAACTTGTACTGGGTATCCATTGTTTCTGAGCCAATCATCCTTCAATCTTTGTAATGTATGATAGCGTGAACTACCAACTTTAGTTTCAATTCCACCTAAAACCTCTCCATCAGAATTTCTAACTTCTATATCCATAAAACGTTTGCCATATGGCGTTTTTTTGTATACTTCAGTAGATACAGTTCTACCTTCTGCTTTTAATGATGCGGCTAGTTCATCTCTAAAGGCATTTCCAGCATCTCTATTAGATTGAACTAATGATTTAGTGAACGTAGACTCACCTTGATAGCTGAATTTAGGTGTTTCCTTATAGATTGGTATTGTGGTTGCTCCTTCATCGGCAAGCTGGTAACCAATAACTTCATCAGCATATCCACCATTAACATCTCCAATTATAAGATTCCCTATCTGTGGCTTTGGCGCTGTTACCCCAACAGTGGTCGTTTTCGGAGTATTGTTCAGCGTCCATTGACTTCTTCCTGCTTGGATAGGCGCATTTTTTAAAATCGTTCCTTGTGGAGCGCCTGTGGCAGCTGCTTTTACATTGGCCGCAACCTGTTGAATTCCTCCAACGACTCCACCTGCAACACCTCCCACTACTGCTCCTGACAAGCCACCTACCAATGTTCCTTCTACTACATCTTCACCAAACATTACAGAGGTTGCAAATCCGTTGATTGCCCCAGCGGCGGCTCCTCCGGCCGCTCCGGCAATCGCCCCGCCTAAAACACCGCCTTGTATTCCCGCAGCGGCTGCCGCGGTGGCGGCAGAAGCACCTACAGCAGCACCTACACCTCCGGTAAATGCTCCAATGGCTCCACCCATTGCAATTTTGCCCCAAGTGGCTCCCCAGTTCCATTTAGCAGGGTTATATGATCCGTTCGCTTTTACACCTGTAACATAGGCTCCTATAACAGCTCCTGCAACAATCCAGAAAAACTCCCCGTTCGGATCATTATACATTAGCGGATTATTCATCACATACCCATACCTGTTGTAAATTTGGGTATTAAATGGTGCTTGGAGGTTCTCATCAGCATTTAAAAACCTTCTGAGCAGTGGATCGTAGAGCCTTCCGTTCATATGGATGATCCCTATTTCCGAAAAATACTCATGACCCGTATATCCACGGTCTATTAATAGCAGCGTACTATTGATTATATTTTTATCTGTTACAATAGCCCCGTTGGTTTTCTGAAAGTGCGTCAAATTGCCCCACGCATCGTAATGCCTCCGCTCGATAGGCTTGCCCTTATCAGAAGTAATAGCCAGAATACTTCCTAAATAATCCTTATGCAAAAACCTGTAAGAACCAGTAGCTTCTGTAAAGTCTTTCAAATATACAATATCAGATTCATATGGAGAATCCCCGATATAAATAATATGCTTTTCTTGGCCTGTGGCATTGTTTTTCACTACTTCAAAGGTTCCTTCTTCACTGTATAATTTTGTGAATTTTCCGTCACTTCCGCTGCTGAAATTCCCTCCATATGTAGCTCTCTGTCTCATGGCAGTTAACCCGTACTCGAAGCTGGCATCTCCTTTTTCACCGTCGATGAATACAGGATCATTATTTTCATTGTAATTAACAGACTGGATTAGATCATTATTGTAGTTCTGCGTTCCTGCCGCATTTAGGGTCATTCCGGTAGGTTGGTAGATCTTGCTGGCATCATCATATTTAATAACCCCTACCTGATCATTTTCCATAATTCTTCCTTTGATATCATAGATATTTCTGTTGACAGGTGGTTTTATTCCTGTTACAGGGTCGGTCCAGTTTACCAGACGGTTATTATCATCATAATCAAAAGATTCAGTTATGTTAAAGAGTACGTTTTTCCTAAAATTCAATTCATTTCTGATCGCATTAAAGGAATACTGAATATTGAGCATAGGCATTGATCCCTCTGTTAAATGCTTAATTTCCTGAAGCATCCCTGTGGCATCATTATAGGTATTATTTATCACGGTATTCCCCAGTCGTGATGTCAGTACCTGAGCCCTGGCATTGGTCTGTTGAAGTTCCCATAAAATTTTTCCTGAATTATGATCTTTCACCTGATAGAGCTCACCGTTCCATGGGTTATAAAGATTTTCAATAGAAACTGTCGTTATTATCCCTGAAGACTGTATTTCTTTTTCATAAGAACTTACTCTTCCTTGGTTGTCATAAATTACATTTTTGTGGGAAAAGATAGCTTCAGGGGTTTGCTGGGTAGAGGTAATAACTCTTCCCTGAGGATCATAGCCTTTCGTATTATTATATTTTTTCCCATTGGAGATTCCCATTTTCTGGATAAGCCTTCCATTATTGTCATAAGAAAAGTTTATTGTTTTTTCAGTTTCATTTCCAGTTGTAGAATTCTCAGCTTGGAAGATCAGCTGGCCCAGAGCATTATACTCATATCTTTTTTCTCCCTTGGGGCTTATAATTTTGGACAATGTCCCCATATAGCCTTTGTATTCGTACTCATACACTCCATTGGAAGGATCTTCCATCCGTACTTTATTTCCCCATTCATCATATAATGTGGTCACAATATTTTCTTCATACTGCGCTTTGACCTGCTGGCCTGCCGCATTATAAGAGAACTGCACTTCTCCTCCTTTATCTTTAGATGAAATGGTATTTCCTAAAGCGTCCATCGTCTGGGAGGTTATTCTTCCATAGTCTGCCGGATTTGTTTCCTTTAGAGTCGTGGTAAAACCTGAAACAACAGTCTCAGTCTGCTTTCCGGTAAAGGCTGTGGCATTTACTTTTGCAGGGAATACGCTGTCGTCATACGTGATTGTATTCCACTGGCTGGCACTCTGCCCTTCAAAATAGGGCTCCGATTCTTTAATTTTCCTGCCCAATACATCATACTGAACTTCTTTAGATGCATACTGTCCCTGCCCAAAAGCTTTGGCAGAACTTTTATATTCCTGTCCCAGTTTGTTCGTGAAAATCTTGGAGACATCGCCATCGGAGTCATTTCGGGTAAGAGTTACATTATACAGGTTGTCTTTTTCGTACTGATAGGTAGTAGTGCCTAGCAGGCTGGAAGCAGCACTCAACAGCTTACCCCATGCATCATAGGTGTTTGTTATGGTGTTGCCATTAGGGTCTGTCTGGGTTAGCAGTTGTCCCCAGGTATTGTAGGTCATTCCAGTTTGCAGCCCGAGGTTATCCGTTTTCTTAACAAGAAATCTTCCCTGTGGGTCATACTCAGCTACCTCAGTTTTTGAATTGCCATCGAATCCTGATGTCGTTTGTTTTGTTGTAATATTTCCAAATCCATCATAAGAATATTTTTCTACAATAGCATTGCCGGAATTAGATCCGGGAAAAAATGAAGTGGTACTTAAAAGATTGTTTTCATAGGCATATGTCGTAAAGTTATTTTGAGTGTCACCGTAAGCCTCTATTTGTTCACGCTTGTTTGCCGGTCTTCCCACATAGTAATCTGCTCCTATACCACCTATATTGTTCTCATAATCGAACTCAGTGGTAGAGACACCATACCCATAATTGGTATTAACTTCTGTTTTGGAGGGTAGATAATAGTTTTCGTAGGTGGTGAGTTTCTGCGTAAAAGTTCCGGTTAAAAAGTCTTTTGTTTTTGTAGCTATAGGAACAGCAGCAGTAACAACTTTGCTTTTATATGCCTGTGGTACAGATGCAACTACCTGCCCGTTGAGCAGCTTATCTATCTTGTATGTGGCAGATTCAAAGCTTAATAGCTGGGTATTGTTCTCCGAAATATCTAACGGGAAAATATTGTTTTCATTGTTCGTTCTAATGCTCCATTCTTTTACCGGAAGTCCTTCATTAATAGGATCAATTTCTGACCCCGACCAGATTTTGGTATTTTCAAATCCATTGGCATACCATGAAGAACGGGCGATCTGATGGTAACCAATCCCTCTTTTTCCTTGTAAAGTCCCAGTCAGTCCCCTGTAGCGGAAGTCCTGCTTCCTTCCTTCTTGCTGAAGCTGTGATACCGCATAGGTCTGATCTACTCTGCTTAAAGAATAATAAGGATAAAATTCTTTCTTTACTTTATTGTAAAAATTGGGATTAGTGGTATTATTGGGAATCACCTCCTGATAGTCTACCGAAGTGGTGACCCCACCTTGGGTAATTGAGCTCACTCTGGCTAATTCGGAAAGCGGAGTCGGACCCTTTATTTTTTTTAGATTTTGTTTCCAGTATAAAAAGACATTATAATAATTATTCCCTGATTTTATAGGACTCGTGAGAGGGGAAAACAATGTAAGGTCTGTCATATCCGGGGTGCCATATACTGGGCTTTGAAATAGCCAGTTGGGTGTGAAATTTGGGGTTCCGTCAGACTCAGACCCGTTGGCCATTTTAGCGCTTACGATATATCCGAAATCTCTATACCCATTTCCATTTAAAGGATTTATCTGATTGTATGAGAAAACCTGAACTATATCAGATTTCCCATCTTTATTCATGTCAGTAACAGAAAAGAAATATTGTTTGGCAAATTTTGCATAATTACCTGTCATTTCTTTCTGAAACTTTCTATAGGTGAAAAATTCTTTTTTCAGGAAAGGAGCAAATCCGTTATCTGTTCCCATATAAAATCTCCAGTCATCTGGTTTTCCTACGGCATAATCAGTAATGGGAATGCTAAAATCAAGTTTTCCATCGCCATTATAATCTCCAAACAATACTGGGAATTCAGGATCTTTATTTTCTAACAGGTTCCCGGAATACCGTATTTTCTTCTCATATTGGTTAGTACCATAGGGAACAAGTTCAAACACGGTATATTGAGAACCCGACACACTTATAATATCTACTTTCCCGTCTCCGTCAATGTCTGTATATTTCTGATCAGGATATGACAACTCATTGATCGCTGTAACAACAGAACCAGATGGTGTACTTGGAGACTTAAGGTCTACCAGATATACAGTTTGGAAACCGTTGGGAGCATTATCTCTAATAAAAAGATCAGGTATACCATCACCATTGATATCTCCAACATCGAGAGTGAAGCTGTCATCATTTGAAGGGGAGCCGGGGATATTCAGATTTCTTTCAAATACCTTTACAAAAGCATTATTCCTAAAAATATACCCTAAAACTTTGCCGTTTTTATATTCAACAACACCATTACCATTATAAACCTGACCTTCTTCATCTATTAGCGGGCTGGCCACCTTAGCGTTAGCGCCAAACACTTGACCCGTAGGAATGCTTGAAAAAGTTTCATTGAAGGCCCCCAGCTTTATAGTACCGTTATTCATTATGAAATCCAGATAAGAATCACCATTAAAGTCACCTACCAATTTTACATTATCAAAAGGATCGGGTTCGGCAGCATATTCTGCATAAGAAGAGCTTACCATAGCTGGATAATTTAGAGTAACATCATTGGCCGGCTCATCATTGGTATTGTACTCAGTAATCTTATTAGCAAACTGGTAACTTGTTCCATTATTGGTGTAGCCTATACTGTATCTTTTGAATTGGTTGTTATTCGTGGTTACCTTAATCTCAGAAAGAATTTTACTTTGATAATACTTAATTCCCTTGATATAAGATTCTTCTTTTAAATCCCTATCGGTATAATTGAATTTAATTGCGTTGATATGGGGCGTATTTAGATTTTTATTTCCACCCCATTTTATAGCATCCAGAATGGTAATTTGATTTCCAATGCTATAACTATAACTAATATAGTTTCCCTGTGGATCTTTCCATTCGCTTATATTATACTCAAGTGAAGTTTTTGCGGCCAAATCTTGGCCATATATGGCTTGGGAACCATCCTCAAAAGTAATTTCCCAGTGATCCGGGCCTTGCCAGGCTTGTGCAGCAATAACGGATCCCACCGATTTAATTTTGATATTGGAATATTTCTCCGTCACATATTCTGCTCCATCCCTGCCGTATTCTCCGGATTTCAAAATCAACCGTTGCCCGTTGAAACTGTAATAATCAGAGTAGTCCAGTTGGATTCCCTTTACAGCTTCGGCAGTCTCTAAATTCTTCGTAATTCTATTGATTGATGTTATTCCGGAGATACTCCATCCATATCCCGCAATGCCGTTTCCAGATTCACTTGTGTAAACCAAATTAATTTTGGGAGTTACACTTTTTATCCCCGGAGGTACGTCGATGGGTAATGAGAACTGGAGTTCTCCGCCCCGTGTGACTTCAATATTGCCCTCAGTATCGTGAAATTTCGGTGTCGTTTGTGAAAAGCCAAACACAGAAACAAAAGATAATATAAGGGATGAAAAAAATTGTATTTTCTTATGGTGATACTTTTTCATGATGCATTATCTTTTTGTGATGTTTTTACTGAAAACTCGTCCGTCCTTTAAGGTAAAACGCAGCACATATACTCCCCAGTCATAGCCTGTCATATTAATTTTAATCTGACGATTCAGTCCTGGAAAATTCTGTTGCTGGAATTTCCAGTGTGCCGTACTGTGCTGATATAGCGAGACGGATTCTACAAGATTATCTGACTCTTCAGTCCAATCGATCGTAAGAACATCGTTTACGGGCACAGGATAAAGTCTGATCTGTTTCCAAAATGTTTTTTCATCCATCACTTGTGAAGTTGCTAATAAAGTGGTTTTGGATTGGTTAGAAGCCTGCTTAGCGAATGAATCGGGACCCCGGTACCTTTGATTACCTGCCTCGTCATATTTAAAGTAAACTTCGGTTTGGGAATATCCCCAAAATCCTATTAATAAAAATAACAAGGGGAGGCTTTTCCTTCTTATAATAGCTTGGTGCTCATGTGAAAAATTGAATAGGTGGATCGTATAATCCTGTTTTGATGATATTATCTCCTTTTGCAAAGGAGCCCTCCGTATCAAGGTGATCGGAGTGGTATACTCAATAGGTATACCCCAATAAATTTGGTCCATGTGTTTTTGATATTAAAATTAGATTTGGTTGTCCCAATAAAGGGAAAAAGAATGCCTATTGGCACGTTTTTTTGACGACAGGATACGGATATCCCGAATGATAGAATGTTACATATCTTTTATTTTTAGAAATGGTGATATTTGCTGATTAAAAAATCAGGAGTTGGTACAGTTAGTTTTGAAACCTTAAGGCTTTTAAAGCCCTACACGAAAGAAATAAGTTAAAATATCTTATCGTGCATACGTAAAGATATTAAGTATCGTGAGTTACATAATTTCTTTTTTCTCATTACAATGTTTTTGTAAACTTAAGTCCTATTCATTTTTTCTGCAATCCGTAAAAAACCCATATTATCAAGGGGGGTTATACGGAATAACAATAACTTAAGTTATTTTTTATAGCATTATGATTAGGCATATAAAATTTATCATGTGAAGATAAAATGGAGAACCACCCGTCAGCCATACGGACATTTTTTCATCATTCTTGACTGGGTAGTTCTGCCATTTCCCCCTTATTAGGGGGCACACCAAACACTTCAAAACTTCATAACCATGAAACTTGATATATCAAAAAAATAAATAAGCTATTTTAATTCAGTGACAAGACCCATCACATTATAGAATGCAAAAGGCGCGGTACTGAATACAATCCGACAAAGAGGTACTGCGAAGAACCCTGTATCCAGAAAGACTCAGCCCACGCCCTATTAGAGCACGGGCGTAAGTCTATCTTTTTTGGATACATTAGAAGATTCGCAGTTTTCTTTGTCCAAATCGATAGCTTACGCTTGTGTTATCGTTAAAATTATGGGTCAAAAATAATAATTATTTTTGAATATAAATCACCGTATTTTTACGGTAATTCACAATTGTGTTTTTTAAATTGTCTGTAACTTTATATGATTGAACTCATTGAACATAGGTAACGCCAACTTGCACACAATGAGAATACTTTTTATTTTTGTATTATGGCAGAAGTAAAACAAACAAAACAGGACAAAATCATTAAGCGAAACGATCGTATTCGCAAACGCTTCGCTTTTTATACTGACACAAAACATTATGACAGTGATTACGCTTTAGACTTGTTAACAGACGAATATCTTCCACTAGAAAGAGAGACCATTTGGCTGATCATAAGAAGAACCGGACACTACAAAAATCTTTAATTATGAAAAAATTCCTATTCCTTTTATTATTTCCTTTCATATGCTTTTCTCAAACATCATTAATGGATGACGATATCTATGCCGCAGCCGGAAATGATTTTGAATGGTTAATGACAAACGTTGACACCTCAAATAAAGGAGGGCTTGGTTATGAAGGGCTTTTAACCCGAATGGGTTTTATATATGATGATAAGTATAAAGCTAATTTACATAATGAGAAATTTTGGGAAAGAAGATATTTAAAAAGTATAATATCTGGAAATGAGAAACAATCGCTAATCTATTTTAAAGAAAGTTATAAGAAGGCACCTAGTTACAAATATCCTATTATTACAAAGATGGAAATTTGGGGAGACTCTGAAAATATTATCAAATTTTATATCAATTTTTGGAGCCGTGCATTAAATTTTAAAGACACCAAGCCGGGGGAAACAGTTACCACACGTTTTTTATCTGATGTGGCTTCGTTGTCAGTGGGGACTAATGGACAGTCAAAAATAGTAGTAACTACGGCAAAAGACTATTATAAATAATTTTTAAAACCAGTAAAAACACAAACCAATGACGTACCAAGAAGCTTTAACAGAAAAACGTGAAACAGAACGAGAATTAAAAGAAGGCCAGCCAGCCGCTACACTTATAATTGCCCCACAATTAATTAGCGATCAAAAAGAATTTATGGCATTTTATACAGAAGATAATTATAAGGATGATCTTTGTTTACTATTTTCGTCAGACGACCAATATACCGTTCTCATTAGTATTAAATAATAAAATCCGACCCAATATTAACCTGCCTTTCCGGCAGGTTTTCTTTTGTAATATATTTTATAATCGGTTCAGCATCTACCTTTATCATTTTAGTGCAGTTCGCTTTTGTGTCGTCGATAATAGTTGTTTCATATTCATAAACGGTTACAATAACATTGCCATGATCCAGGTCGTCCTCGTCGGCAACTTTTTTCATTTCACTGAATTTTGTACCGCTTAATCCCTCCAGCGCAGCATCTACCTTTTCGTTGAGATCAAAGAAAACCAACGCCAAATCCTGATCAATACTTCCCGTATAGCTTTCTGCATAATTCTCACAAATGACACGCACGCGAATGGCTCCTTTTCCCTCCTTAATTCCATTCCCGATGTCTGACCACTCAAAGCGCATAAAAGCGATTAAAACTGCCGGTTTGGGTATCAACAGAACATTTTCTTTTTCCGCCTGTCCGCGGTCTTTATCAATATAGATCAGTTCCTCCACCTGCATTTCCAGGTGGTCGGTTATTTCTTTAAATACAATTCCTTTTATACTCATAACAATGCTTTTTTAAGTTCTGATACGATCATACGATCCAGTGTTTTTTCCAAAGCTTTTGAATCGCCGATGAATTTTCTTTGCGGTATTTCTATATGCGTTTTTTTGGTAAGGGCGAGCCACATCCAATACTCTTTGCCGGTCTCTTTATATTTTGCCCAAAAGAACCGGCGTATCTTGGGGGTGATCAGGATTTTCCCGCCTTCATTATGGATCTTTGCATAATGGTTGTGATTTCCGATTCCCACCGTAACACGGGACTGAGAAACCTGTATTTTTTTAATTTCCCGACGCGTGTTTCCGGATCTTACCATGGTGGCACGTGCACCGGGATACGTGCTTTTTTTCCATCGTTGGAAGGGAACGTCTACAAAGCCACCCACCTTAAAATTTCTTTTAAAGAAATTCACCATAGTAATGGCAGCTTTCTGCGGAATCGTTCTTTGAAAATTCCTATACTTTGTTCTGAGTCTGTCAAACTCCTGTGCGTTATTATTAGGCATTGGCTCTTATTTCTATGTCGGCGATCGCCTCGTTAAATATTTCTTCTATTATTTTTCTGATTTCCTGCGGGTTTTCTTTGATATTGGTGGTTTTAATGGTCAGCTCCTTTACAAAAGACTGAATATTGAAAATCATTTTTTTGCCATCGCCTCCGGCCCCCGAACCTGACAAGGAATTCTTTGTCTTATCCTTTTTAGCTTTCGCATCTGCACCCGCAGAAGGAGCTAACCCCGCAGAGGGTTTTCCGCCCGGCGGTGCCAAACCAGCCGGAGGCGTAATGCCCGCAGTAGTGACCTCGTTTTTAGTGGTGATTTTAACCGCTTTTTTAATGGGTTTTTCAAGCTCCTTATTCCAGCCGTCATAAGCCCCGCCCACGGCATTCGGTATCAGTTTTGCGGTGTCTTTTACCACATTAAAACCTTTGGAAAGAGCCGACTTTATTTTATCCGTATCAAGCGTGAAAATTCCTACCAACAAATCGCCTACCCCTGAAAGGATATTAACGGCAATGTTCCGGATACTTTTAAATACAGACTGAACTACACCCACCAGGGAATTTAATAATCGCTGTATCCAGATTGTTTTTTTACCCCAATCCAACACCGCGTTAATAATGCCAAGTATGGCATCAACCGCTTTAAAAACAACGCCAATTACTGCCCCCAGTATTTGTCCCGCATAGCCAATAGCCGGTGAGATCAATTCCCAAGCCCATGTTAAAATCCCGATGACATTAGAAAGGAATCCAGCCACATTTCCTGATTCATACATGGCCATTATATTTTCCATGAGTGCAATACGGACATAATTAAATGCCTGAGTAACCCCCCCAAGAATTTTTCCGATCAGCTCAAAAAGCGGGGTTAAAAAGGTAATAACACCACCGATCCCTTCCATTGCGAGTTTAGCGAGATTGGTATCCCCGGAAAGCTGAATAAAACCATTGTTTTTGATCGCATCCACAACCGGCTGAAAAGCGTCTGCCACTCCCATGAGCGCATTTTTAACCGGCTCGGTATAATTCATCATATCAGAAAGGAAGCTGAAAAGGAAATTTCCGGCATCCAATACCCCAATGATAAGCGGTCGGAATGTTTCTCCTGTTTTGAGTTTAAACTGTGTTAAGGCGTTTTCCTGTCTGTTGATCGCCGACTGCATGGAATTCATCGCGGCCGGTAACCCGCCCTCAAAAGTACTCTTCAGCTCCTTTGCAAATTTTGGAAGGAAATCCTCTGCCATGATCTGGCCGCTGTCTAGCATTTTGTTAAACTCCACCTGTGTTAACCCCATCGACCGCGCTGCAATTCCGAGTGCTCCCGGAATCCTTTCCCCTAATTGCCCCCTGAGTTCCTCTGCTGAAACTTTACCTTTGGAAGCCATCTGAGAAAGTGCCAAAAATGCGCCCTCACTTTGTTCTGCCGATAAATTCATTACTGAGGCGGCAATTCCGACCGCCTCGAAAATATCCCGTGTTCCCTGTCCTTCAAGGGCGGTACCTTTTAAAGATCCGGTCAGCGTCTGAAATCCTTTGTAGGAAGATTCCATATTGAGGTTAAGGTCTTTTATCGTGGTATCCAGAAATGCAATGTTTTTGGCACCCTCCTGACCGGAAGCAAAGACAATGGCATTTTCCATTCCCTCGAATTTGGAAGTAATACCGGTGACCTCTTTTCCAAAGCTGATGACAGCTCCCACCGACAACGCGGCAAGAATAGCGAGACCGGCAGTTTTAGCATACTGAGTCAAATTACTGAAGGTACTTTGTCCGGTGTTTCTTAATCTTCCAATACCGCGGTTGGTGGTATTAACGGCATTATCCAGCCCCTGCGTTTCGGTCCTTGCTCGACTGATTCCGTTACTAAAGGAACGATCGATCATATCTAAAGCATACTGTAAACCGCTCATTGTATTATCATTAAATTGTTATTATTTTTTTGGTGTGGAGACCAAGAGACCTTTGCGGACTGTGTCAACATCGGAGACCATCTCAAAATCAGTCACTTTAACAGATTGGGTGGTGACCTTAAAAGCTCCGTCCTTATAAAACCGTATAAATACGGACTGTGGAATGTCCCCTGAATCGCTCCAGAATATTTCGTCCGGATTTGTTAAGGTGTCCCTGAGTTGGGTAAACACTTCATCATTCATACCGGCCGTTTCCGCGTCCACCCAAACCGGTAGATTTTCGGAAGTAACGATTCTCGCCATTCCCGTATCATCAATATGGCTTTTAATGGTCACCCCTTTTTTAGGATAGGAATGTTTTTTAACCTGTGCCCAATCTGAAAGCCCATAATCGGTAATTCCCAAATCATCTACATTGATCGGAGCTGAGTCTTTAGGCAGCTTTCTTAAATAGCTTTGTGCCTTGGTAAAGATTTCGTCACTATCTCCCCAGTTGACATCAAAGCCCTGTTTCTGCATCCTTTCCCAACCGTCGGGATCAGTTTTTACAGCATCCTCAAAACTTGTAATTTCCCCGTCGTAATCATCGAAAATGTCCAGGGCATCCGTCCTGCATTTGAAATGCAGAGGCGGTAAAAATTTCCATGAATTTTTATCCCTTTTATCAAAAACTTTTCCATCCAGACTATTACAGATTACCGTTGTTCTTTCATCCCGAATCGCATCTAATTTCCAGAAAGGGGCGATTTCCATGTCGTCCATCATTTCCAAATATCTCGCTGCCATATTAGAAGTGGCATTGGCATGATCCCATTCGGTTTGCAGATGCAATTCCTTATACGTTGGAAATATTGATTTAACCTTATTCCTGAAGTCATTAAAATTTTTAACCTCCGGAGACTTGAGCATCTGATTGAGCTCGTAGACTTCCGCCTGTGTTTTATCCACGCCAAAGCGGTGTATATTATCCATCCAAGCCCGCATCCTGCGGTGGTCAGTACTGTCAAAATCGAAATCGATTTTTCCAAACCCTTGCTTTATGGCATCTAACAATGGACTGTGTGACGCTTGAAATTCGTTGTAACTCCAGTTGATAGAATCCGGATTATTATACAACTGATGCAGAAAATTTTCTTCCTCAGGAGATAAGTCTCTGACATTTGCTGGAGCTTTCGGTTCAGCCCCACAACCAGCGTTTTGACTGTAGGGCAAATTAAAATTTCCGGATTTGTTCTCTGGTGGTGGGTTTGTATCTTCAGGTTTCGGTTCATTAATTTCTCCGACAATTTCAACGTCCAGCTCGGTTTCGATCTGTTCCTTTTTAATTGTATAGCCTAAATCTTTTACCCCTTTGAAAATTTCAAGGCGTTCTTTAGGCGATAATTTTACGTTATCGTTCCATACACATTGATCGGTTTCGTCAAAAGGATAGCCGAGCTCCCGAAGCCACGGCAGAACATCATCATTGATAAAAAACATGACGAAGGTTTCATCATCCATGGTAATAAGCTTTTGAGTACTGTTGATAATTTCCCCTGTTTTGGCACGGCTTCCAGTATCCTTTGAAGTTTCAGAGTTTCCATCAAAAAGATGCGCCAGTTCTTCGTTACAGGCTTTTCTTTTTTCGTTAAATACATTGAAGCTGTCGCGGCTGTTGGATTCCTTAATGTCAATTTCCACACCTTCCGGAAATCTTGCCCATCCGGCGGAACCCAAATCCTTTAACCATTTGTCTACCTCTTTTTTTACCCTTGGATCGGTAGAAGCCACTTTAGCGGTACGCATCGGAATTCCGAACATTTCCTCGAATTCATCCCAGTTTTGCCAAGAATGCTTTTTAAATATCCATAATGGGATCGCCTTATTTAAAAGCCCTATCGAATGCTCATGATGTACCCAAAGCGTCCAGCGTTTCAGATTCCCGTCACGGAAATTTTCTCCGTGCAGATCAAAAGGGTTGATTAATATTTCGGTAGTTTCCGGGACAATGTGATCCCTGTATATAAAAGACAGGTTTTTGATAAACCCGTTTTCGTCCAGTTCCTTTGGGTACATTAAGGTGTAGCCAAAATAAATGCTATCGAGGGTGTATTTGATCAGGTTTTTAAACCACAATTTTTGAAGCAGCTTTGTCTTATCCTCATTAATTTCTCCGTCCAGTTCCATAACAGCCACCGCCTTATTGGAAACCCTTAATTTTCGGGTGTCGGAACGTCCGAAAATAAAAGGGTCGTCCAAGACTTCCTCCATAATATCAATGAGTGGTTTACGGCGTGGGATGAGCGGATCTAATGCCGCCGCCCTTGCCATTTTCCAGTCTCTTATTTCCTTATTATATAAGGTACGCTGGCGTTTAATGGCATCCACCATCTGAGTGACGGCATTTTCATGGTCTTTGTCTTTACTGCCGCCAAAAGTATTGGTTAAAAAATCGGTAACTGTTGATAAGTTAAATTTCATGTACATGGTATTTAATAGCGTTCTGAATATCTAGGGTTGCTTCCAAACTCAATAATCTGGCTGCCGGTTCCTTCGCCGTTTTCTCCTTCGTCAGGCTTTTCCGGCAGGTCCGGGGAAATATCTCCTTTGGCAACGGCTTTGAGCCAGTCTTTGGCCGCATTGTACCGAATGATCCGTAATTCAGGAATCACGTCTCCGGCCTTATTAGAGTGTAAATGATAGATCACAATATCTACCATATACAGGATGATCAGGGCGTTCCGGTTTTCGCCGGTTGCCGAGAATATCTGCGCTACATTGTAACGCTGGCGGAGATAGCCTTCCATTTCCGCCTGCGAGGCAAGTTCTGCCTGATGTCTGACATCTTCTTTTCGCTGGATAATAATTTGCTTGATCCAGTTTCGGATCTGTACTTCGTAATCGGTTTCTATTAAAAAAGGCATAGCGTAAAAATTTTAGTAGGTGTTTTCTTCGTCTCTTTCATGTTTCCCAAGGCTCAGGGCATCCTGTTCTAAATCCTCGGCATCTAAAAACTGGTGCTGGTCTAAATAGAACCACGCTCCCTCGTCAGCATCCGGTGCATCATCTGCGGTATTATAACCGGGTTCAATTCCTTTGAGCTGCAAGTTTCCTTCGACCATATCCGGATCGTGCTCTTCCTCTACATTATAAATAACATTGCCGGATGAATATTCCGGCTCCATTCTCACCATACGGGTGTATTTGTTGGGCTTTTTCCGTTCGTCAGTTAGAACACTTAAGGGATATTTGAGTTTTTTACAAACCCGGCGGAGGGCTTTTTTTACCGGTCGGGTATAAAACTGTTTTTCCATATACCAGATAATTCCAACACCTGGGGGCAGGTCTTTTTCAACTTTAATCATCCACTCGAAAACGTCCTCCAGCTCACACCTTCGGGTAAAGCGCTTAATACAGAACCGCTTGAACCGGTTCTGTCCCCAAAGGGAAACCGCCTTAAAATCTGAGGTCTGGTTGTTTTCAAAACTCGGATCAAAATACCCGATGATAATATCCATTTTGGCGAGGTGCGGAAGTTTGGCAAACCTGAAATATTTGTTTTTAAAGATTTTCCCTTCAATATCCGTTTCGTGAAAAAATTCCTGTTTTGCCAAAACAGGACCGGCACGCTGAATTTTCCGTAAGAGTTCCTGTAAAGAATACCGTTGCCACCACGCCGGTCTTCCATTTTCAATGGCTTTAACTTTCGAATGATAAATACCTTCTCTTTTTTTAGCTCCGGGTTTGGTATCACCGACGATATTGGCAAGGATCGAATTATGATGAATACGGTTGCCACCCATGGCAAAACGGGCCCCTTTAATACTCAGTGCAAAATACATCGCCCCTAATATTTTCTTAACAATTTTATCTACACGCTTAGGATTATGTACAATATCGTCATCGTCTACATCATCCACCACGCCGTAATTGGGACGCTTTTCGTTTTCCCTTGCTCCCCTTGGCGACTGATCCCGTCCAAAGGCCAGAAAACGGATTCCTTCTTTCGTGGTAAAATCCCCGTCTTCCCATGATCCGAAATTATACTGCTCCCCAAAGTCGTGGGCAAATAATTTGTTGGATTGCAGCTGCGCCTGAAGATCGGATAAAAGGTTACAGGCATCATCTTCGTTTTTACCCATCAGCAGCATTCCGGTTAATTGTTTATGGGCAATGAGCCACATCGGAATAATGATAGTAAGGTGAACGGATTTTGCGTGTTCCCTTGCCCATTCGGCGATTCCAAAGAAATTGGGATCAGCAAGACAGGCATTCGCAAAATCAATATGAAAGTCGGCACAGTCGGCATCAGCGTAAATATCAAAATAGGTGGTAACAAAATAATTATATTCGGTTAAGGCTCTTTTAATCCGTATTTTTTGCAGCTCCTCGGTATCATTAAAAGCAACAGCGGTGCTATTCTGAACCTGAGCGCAGAACTCCAGCCATTCGTTATAATCCCTTCTGGTAATATTCGTTGCAGACATTATTTTTCACCGATTTTAAAGTCAACATATTTTTTCTGTAACAGGTTGACCTCCTTCGCCAGTTCTGCATCCTGAGTAAAAGCATAGGTTGTAAAATCCTTAAATACATTGATGATCTGGCTTACCGTTACTTTCTTATTCGAAAGTTTTTCAATACTGTTGGCAATCTGAATTATATCATTGGGTTTACTTTTCGGATCTTCACTCAGCGCATGTGCCTTTTTATACAGGTTCTCAATAATTTTCCGGGCAGTAACGGTTGATGCACTTTTAAGCATCTCCCAGTCACCTTCGATTTTCCATTTTCCCAAGGTCTTTTCGGTAACATGAATAATCTCCGCGATTTCTTTCTGTGTTTTATCGGTCTCCAAAAACAAGTCCTGTGCAATGGCATATTTCTCGTCATTGGTCAGCCTTTTTCTCTCGTTCATTCCTTATATATATGTAACAAAGTTGCTTTATATAGGGGCTTTACGGAAGCTCGCTATTAGGGACTGCATGAAAATATACAATCACTACACGAAAATATTTAGCCGCTAACCGCTAGCTTTTTTCCGGCTGTTTTTAAGTCAATCTTTGTCCTAACAAAATCAAAGAAATGTCCCATAAACCCTTTCATTATGAAGTCAAAAATCAGGTAGCAGGAGCGGCCGAGATATTACTCTATGGATTTATCGGAAGATGGGAGGAATTTGACTATCCACGATTTCAAGGCGTTTTCAGGGAATCATTGAAAGCCAATAAGGAATTGTCGATCCGTGTGCATTGCGGCGGTGGTTCTGTCTTTGAAGGACTCGCAATTTATGATCTGATCCGCGCCTCTGACTGTGAGGTAACGGTGATTATTGAAGGAATGGCAGCATCCATGGGATTTGTTATTGCCCTTGCCGGTGATGTTATTATGATCAATGAAAATGCATTCGGAATGGCACACGCCGTGAAAGGCGGTATTTATGGAAATAAGCAGGAAATGCTCAATTATATTGACCTGATGGATAGCTGCGAAGACAGGCTCCGTAACATCTTTAAGGAAAGAACAAAAGCCGATGCCGAAACGATTGAGGGATGGCTGGTTTCGGGAAAAGATTTCTGGCTATCAGCGGAAGCCTGCCTTGAGCTGGGAATTGCAGATCAAATAGTAAAGCCTACCAAACAAAGAAAAACGTCCGAACAGGACGCAGAAAATATTACGAATAAAACGCCGGAAGAAGCCTTTGAATGTTTCAATCTCTATCCGGAAGAACTACCGGAGGAAATTATAATAAATCAACATACTGACATGAAAAAAGAAGCGATTTTAGCCACCTTACAAGCGGCAGGATTGGCGGGGGCACTGACCGCCTCGTCTTCAGATAACGACTTTGAGAATCATTTAAAAGACATTGTAAACAAAGCCAATAAAGCTGATTCCCTCAAAAATGAATTGAAGGAATTTAAAGAAGCCCAGGCGGAAACTTTGATCTCTAATGCCTTGAAATCCGGTAAAATTTCCAACACCGAAAAAGAAGACTGGAAAAAACACGCGCTGGAAAATTTTGCCTTAGTGGCAAAATCACTGGAAAGAATGTCCGGCAAGCCCGATCCTAATGGAAATCTTGAAAGACAAAAACCGCCGGTGGACGGCGCAAAACACGAGCTCTTAACCGGTCGTGACAGCTGGAGCTATTCAGACTGGCAGACGAAAGATCCTAAAGGATTAGAAACGCTTCACGAAGAAGCCACCGAAGAATTTGAAAAATTGTTTAACGCAGAATTTAATTAATCCCCATGCCAGATTTAATAGACGGGTTATACCTTAACCAATTTGTGGCTCCGCAATTACTCAAGGAGTTCAAAAACTATAACGATAAGTTTATGTCGGCGTTGGAGCCGGCACCTAAAGGAGCTTTAACAGCGGATGGTCTTCGTCAGAATAAGCTGATCAATAACGTAGGGTTTTATGTCAATAATACCGCTCCGTTTACCGCTAAAAAAATGACGGGTAAAAACAATATTATCCCATGGGATAAACTCGATACCGACCCTACAGAAGTAACGAATGCAGAAGTCAGGGCATTGGTTTTTGATAAAAGAGCCGAAGTCCGCGTTAAGCAGTCCCAGGCGTTCAGAATCGGTGTCCGTGATTATTGTATGAACAAGCTCGCACCGGCGCAGCACGTTTCAGGATCAATGCCCGTACTGAGAACTACAGGAGGGGTGGTCAACGGCAGAAAAAGGCTGACTTTTCAGGACATGATCAATTTCTATCATGAAATTGAAACCCTGAATTTAATTGACGACGACACCGCGGAAGTTCCCAACTCATGGAATATGATCCTGAATATGGAACACAGAGCCGATTTAATGGTGGATAAAGCCGGAACGGCCAACCACAGGGACAATCTGGAATTTGATAAAGACACCGGAGAGTTCAAAAGGTTCTATAAAATGAGAATGTGGGAAAATAACGCGGCTCCGCTGTATTCTGAGGCGGGCGATCTTAAAGCAAGGGGCGCAATCAGGGAGGACGGCGACCAATACGCCTCAACATTTTTCTATGCTCCCAATACGGTATATCATTTAGAAAATTTACTGATCCTCTACAAACCGGAATATCAGGACACCAGAAACGCCGATCCGACTTCTGAATTAAGAATACAGTCTTACGGTTTGTGTGATAAAAAACAAGAATACGGCTTCGGAGCCCTTGTTTCCGAAAACGCCTAATGATAAAGCTCATGAGAAGTATACGATATATAGCCGTGCATTGTACCGCTACGCAACCGACCGCGACAGTGTCATCAATCCAGAATTACTGGAAAAACGAAAAAGGGTGGAAAATGCCCGGCTATCATTTTCTCATCAAAGCGGATGGCGAAATTGTGAATTTGTTGTCGGTTGACAAAATTTCCAATGGGGTAAAAGGGTATAATTCCATATCGGTCAATGTCTGCTATATCGGCGGTATTGATCCCAAAGGAAAGCCTAAAGATACCCGGACTCCCGCTCAAAAAGAAAGCTTACTTACCCTATTAAAACAACTGAAAAAACAATTTCCAAACGCCTTGATACAGGGACACCGGGATTTTCCGAAAGTGGCAAAAGCCTGTCCCTCATTTGATGCAAAAACGGAATACAAATCAATATGAATTAAACCATGGCCAATAAAAAGAAATTTCAGGAGAAAGCCAATGCGCTTTTTGAAAAGTATCCTCAGGAAAATAAAATTTTCATTTCGGAAAACGGGCAATGTTTTTTTGATGAAAAAGCCTCAAAAGATTATCACGGTTTAAAAGAGTTTGACAGCGAACCGGAAGTCTTTTTTCGTGAAGGGTTTGAGGACGAGGATGATTCGGATCTACAGGAGACTTTGCACCAGTCTGAGCTGGCAAGAATGGCTTTAACGGGTATTGTGGAAGAAATTGCCATCGTCTGTGATCTTGACCAGGACTACGAACCGGCAAATACCGAAACGGATGAAACGCTTACTTCAGTCATTATTCTTCGCGAGAAATACGTCATAACCCAGAAGCAACTCACTGAAGCCAACGCCAAACTGGAGGAACTCTCAGGACTGGCTGCGGAAAACGAAAATTTACAACAACAGCTGGAAGCTGCCAATAAACAAATTGAGGCTTTTGGCACCACCAATAACACTATTAAAACAAGGAAAAATGCGTCCCAGACTCATAGTACAGAAACTTAACGGAGGATTAGGAAGAAGAAATCCTTCAGCGGATATGGTGACCGGCAGCGTGATGAACGCCATTGCCACTTCCAAAATGGTCCTGGGAACTATCTACACACTTAAAAATATTCAGGAAGTAGAAGCACTTGGTATTACTCCGGAATATGATGAGATTAATAAGGTACTCGTGTACGAAAGACTGAGAAGGTTTTTTGTTCATAACCCCTCAATTACCGTGTATTTTATGCCCGTCGCTCAAGGCGTTACCCTTACCCAGATGGTGGATAAAGATAATAACTATCTCGCTAAATTATTAAGGGATAAAGCCGGAGAAATTGTTCAGGCTTGTGTTTCATTAAACCCTGCTGAAGACTATACACCCACCATAGAAACAGGACTCGACAAAGACAGTATTGATGCCATTTATAAGGCGCAGGCGTTGTCGGACTCTGAATGGGCGAAAGACCGCTACTGCGAAATGTATATCGAAGGCAGAAGCTTTTCAGGAACATCGACTGCGGCTCTAAATTTAAGAATGCTTACGAATGAATGCCCGGATATATCTATTGTCATCGGTGCCGATTATCAAATTTCCAATCGTGATGCTCTATACAAAGGATATGCAGCTGTTGAAGATTATACGGCTATGGTTTCTAAGGCAGACGTTTCGCAAAATGCAGGGGAACAAATTAATGATTTTAACCTGACGAATGCCAGTGAGAAAACCTTTATTGTTCCCGGACTAAGTTCCGGTA
Organism: Chryseobacterium soli; assembly: GCF_000737705.1. GTDB lineage: Bacteria > Bacteroidota > Bacteroidia > Flavobacteriales > Weeksellaceae > Chryseobacterium > Chryseobacterium soli. The sequence goes on from NZ_JPRH01000003.1 coordinate 528,259, forward strand.
ACAAGCTGAGCGACTATTCGGATACGGATTTGGATAATCTGGACGAAAGAGGCTATATATTTTTTGCCCCAATTGTCAATCTGGGAGGAATTTCTTCGACCGCAGGAATCTTTATCAACGATACGCATACCTGTGACAAAATTACTTCCGATTATGCGTATGGGGAAAATAACCGAAGCATTAAAAAAGCGATCAAGCTGGCCAAGGCGGCATTAGCCCCAAAAGTGAAAGGGCGTTTGTACGTCGATGAAAGCACCGGATTTATGGCACCTGAAACCGTAAAAGATTTAGAAACCATCACCAAAGTTTCACTCGATCCGATGGTGGCAAACGGTGACATCAGCGGCGGCGTGGATGCCTATATCAATCCTGAACAGAATGTACTGGCAACGAGTGAATTTGAAGTGCTTTTAACGTTTATTCCGGTGGCTATCGGCAGAAGGATCACCTTAAAAGTAGGATTCAGAAACCCTTTAAAAACGAATTGAACATGACGACACAGACGAGAATAAACGGAAAATACAGGAATTATGGAAATGTCAGGATTACCGCTTTCGGTGCCACTTTTTCAGGGGTTGGAAAAATTGAATACAAAAGAACCGACGCTATCGAACCCGTAAAGGTTGTGGGGACAACCAAGCCGATCGGATATACACAGGGCGACGAAACCTACGAAGGGAGCATTTCTTTAATCAGCGAAACGGTGGACGCTTTACAGGCAAAACTTCCAAAAGGAAAAACACTTCAGGATATTCCGCCATTTCCGATTACGGTTTCATATGTGGATGATGCGGGACTGCAAGTCTGCCACGTTCTTTACGGCTGTAAATTCAAAGAAAACGGAAGGTCCGCAGAAGCCGGAAACAACGGTGCCATCTTCGTGGAAAGTCCTTTATATATTCATGATATAGACTTCGCCGCATAATGGATCGCCAGGCACTCAGGGACCAATGCAAAGAAATGGGCATTCCCTTTACATCTAAAGATAACAACGCACAATTAACAGAGAAAATACGAAAAATGAAAATGTCAATCGAAACAAAAGAAGGCCATATTACACCGGAACAAATAACAGAATGGAAAAAGAAACTGAAAGTTGATAAGCTCCATAAGCTTACCGTAAAAGACAAGGACGGTAATGCGCTGGTGGGATATTTAAAACCGCCGGGCCGGGAAATTAAAGCCACTGCGCTTTCCATGTATTCCCAAAATAAGATTTTAGAATGCGGTGAGTTTATCCGGGATAACTGCTGGCTCGGTGGAGATGAAAGGTTAAAAATGGATGGTGACATTGCCGATACGGCAGCCATTCAGGCATCCGGAATTATTAAGTTCCTGGAAGCGGAACTGGGGGAAGTCTAGGGCTTCCTATTATTCAGGAAGCCGGATTTGATTTTATCCGTAAGGTTAACGCTCTGCTCAGTTACCATTTTAATATTCCATTTCCTGAAGAACTGGACGATCATACGTTCTGGAATAAATGGCAGCAGCTAAAATGGGCATTGTGGTTTGAAAGTAAAAGGTATAACGCAAAAGAAGGAGAAAGTGTCGAGATATAATATTAATGTTAAAGAATTGATCAGGCAGCATTTCCCGTTCAAACTAGGGTTTGCGACACAGGCCGTTGCCGACAAACTTTTTAATGGGTTTGACGACTTGCAGGTGCTTCCGACCTATAATGAGCTGACTAAAGTTTCTGTAATGGGAACACCGGTATGGGATTTTATAGACCTGAGACCTTCTTATATTGAAGGAACGGGGGAACAGTTCGGGGGATATTCTTTTCCATTGGAAACAACCATCGAACCGATACGGCCTAAAAAAATCGTGGAAACCGATATTTTCGGTCGTGACGGAAATGTTGAGGAGTTGATCGCGCTGGACGACTGGCAGCTTACGATAAGGGGGCTTATCATTAATTATGAAAGTACCGATTACCCGGAGCAGAAAGTTAAAGAGCTTCAAAGGATATGTGAATTAAAAACTTCACTACTGGAATGTGAAGGAGCGCTGTTAACGATGCTGGGCATTCATTATATGAGCATTCATAAACTCACCTTAACACCCTCGATCGGCTATTCCCATATTCAGGCTTTTGAGATTGAAGCAAAAAGTAAAATCCCCTTTATAATTACACCCTAATGGTACCCTGTATTGAAATTCTCATCGGAAAATTAAAGTTTACGGCGGCAACAGAAATTACGATTAAAAAAGGCTGGAAAAACTTTACGGATACGGCAACGATTAAACTCCCCAAGGCCATCTATTATGATGATAACGGAAATTTAAAACCGGTTGAACATATCGGAAATTTTATAAAAGTGGGTCATAAAGTCGAAATTAAGCTGGGCTATAACCGCCAGTTATTTACTGAGTTTATCGGCTATGTGGCAAGGTCTCCACGGATTAACATTCCCTATGAGCTCATCTGTGAGGATGAAATGTGGCAGCTTAAACGAAAAGAAGTGAGTGTTTCTATTAAAAATGCCGCGGTCAGACAGATTATTGAGGCAGTCGCTCCGGGGTATGACCTTGATTGTATCGACGAACTCTACGGCGACTTTTCCATGAAGCAGACCACGGCAGTAAAAGCATTTAATGAACTTCAGGAGAAAGCCGGGATCTATACTTTTTTCAGAGACGACCGTCTGGTTTGTGGTAAAATCTACTCCGATGAAAAAGTCTCCAAAAAACAACCGGTTTTTGAATACTGCGAAAATATTATTGATCATAACCTGCAATATATTTTTCCTGAAGAGGCGAAAGTAAAGATTTACGCAAAAAGCATTAACAAAAATGGTGAGGTCATTAATTATGAAACAGGTGAAGAAGGTGGCGACATTGAACATTGGACAGATAGAGACGGATTGAATAAGGATGAGCTTAAGAAGCGAACAGATAATAGGCTTAAAAATCTGAAAACAAGAGGTGGTTACAAAGGTACCATTACTTCATTTGGCTGGCCTCGTGTAGAGCATGGACAAGTGGCTCAGGTCATTGATAAAAAATATGACGAAAGAAATACTAAAAATTTCGTGGATGAAGTAGAAATCAATGTCACCGCAAATGGCGGCTTCAGAAGAACTTTAGATATAGGAAAAACATACAGGGATGGAGAGCTTAAAACTATTACTTAATCGATTTCCAGTGGTTATTGATACCGCAAAAGTAATCAAAATTGAAAACGATTACTGCCAGGTTGCCGCCATTGATGATAAAAAAGAATTTTTTGATTGTTCCATTAATGCAGTTGTTGAGAATAAAACAGATAAACTCATAATTGTTCCTAAAGTAGGAAGCTTAGTAACAATAGGAATTTATAAAAAAAATAATAAGGCGGTGATTCTTTCCGTCAGTGAGGTCGAAAAAATTGAGTTCAGGAATGATAAATCAGATTTCACTTTCGATAGTAGCGGCTTCCAGTTTAACCGAGACGGCGAAAATTTAAAAGAAGTTCTCAATCAGTTTCAGGAAGGATTCGGAAAGCTGTGTGACGAGGTGGCAAAAGTAGTGGTATCCATTGGGGTAACGCCTGACGTTCCCGCAATCATGCAGATCAAAAATGACATTGTTAATGCCAATAAACAGGCATTAAACAAAATATTAACCTAAAAATATGATGGATATACTTTTAAACGACGAAAACGATATTTCTATTGTAAACGGGGATTTTCAGATTGGAAGTTCCGAGCAGCAGGAAATTGAAAGCATACTTATTGCCTTTAAGGGGGAATTTAAAAATACGCCTCTTTTGGGTGCTGAAATGCTCAGATTGCTAAAAGCAAGAAATACCAGACAAGGCATCACCCGTGAAGTCAACGAACAGTTGAAATATGACGGCTTCCAAAATATTGATTTCAAAATTGAAGATGCCGAAAATTTCACCATAAACGCTCAGAGAAATGGCACTTGATAAACCGCAATTAATAAGTAGGCTTACAGCCATTTTTAGCAAGCCCAAAACAACAAGTAATGTAGATATTGCCGCTCAGGAGTTGGCAGATGCAATAGAGGAATATGTTAAAAGCGGAACCGTGACCGGAGTTTGCCCTCCTAATGGCGGAGCGTTAACACAGGGAAAAGTAACGTAATGAAAGAAATTATTTTAAATAATCAATCGATTCTGGACATCGCATTACAGCATACAGGAACTGTAGAGAATTGCTTTGCCATCGCTATTGCCAATGGCTTTTCTGTTTCGGATATAGTATCAGCAGGTAATCCCGCCGAAATCCCGGAAGATGTACAGAAAAATACGGATGTGCTGAATGAGTATACGGCAAAAAAAATACAGCCGGCAACGGCAGCAACAGGAGACCAAAACAATGAAATACCGACATTCAAAGGCATAGGATATATGCAGATTGGAAATTCTTTTAAAATAAGCTAAAATGAATCGGACACTACAGGAAATTATAGGGTTAATTCTATCATTAAAAGAGACTAATCCTTTTTTACAGGTGCTCAGTTCTCCCTCAAAAACGGCGGTTTGGCGTAATATTATGGAAGCTGTGGCCTTTATGATTTTCAACTTTCAGGAAGCTGTAAATCTTCACATGAAAGAAATAGATGACAAAATAGCCAATCAGAAAGTCCCGCGTTTGCCATGGTACAGAAATGAAGCACTTCGCTTTCAGTATGGCTTTGACTTAATCCCTGAAACAGATCAGTTTTCATCCACTTACGAAGATAACGGCGTACAAATCGAAGCAACGCCGGAGCAGGTTGAAGCTTCAAAAATCATAAAATATGTCGCCGTAACCCGCAGCAAATCCAATACCGGTAAAATTAAAATTTCCATGAAGATTGCGGGCGAAAATACGGACGAAGTCCTTTCAGACGAAAAAGCCCTGGCATTCAAAAAATTTATTGAAGAAATACAGGCAGCCGGTGATGATATTGTAATCTTGAACTTTTTGCCGGATATACTGAAGCAGGATATTGAAATATGTTATGATCCTTTGGTATTGCTTCCCAACGGAATGAGTATCGTAAGCGGAAAGTTTCCGGTACGGGATACAATCAGCCGTTTTTTACTGAATCTTCCTTTTAATGGGGAGCTAAGTGTTCAAAAACTTCTGGAAGAAATTAAGGCTACGGAAGGCGTTATTGATCTGAACAAATTGAATATACAGAGCAAATGGATTGAGCCAGGCGTTGGGTACGGACAGTTCCAGCCGATTACAATCAGCCGAATTCCAAAGTCCGGAAGATTTAAGATAGAAGACTGGAGCGGGATTACCTATATCAATTATCAACCTCAGGAATAATGGATCAGTTATTTAAAATCAATTTCAAACAATTAGCGTTGTGGTGGATTCCTACCTTCAGGAGAAAACCGATAACTCTCAATTATCTGTGGTGTCTACTCTTTCCTTTAGAGTCGATGTATATCGAATTTCTGAGAAAAAGAAAGCAGAACCTCATTAAAATGAATTTCAATTATCAAAAATATTCGGTGCAAAGAAGACTTAATGATCTATTTGACCCCATAGAACGGAGAATTAAAATTGTTAAAGCGGTACAGTATGAAGGTGTTTATCTCTACACAGAGGCAGAGGATGATGTACAACATTCTAAAATGCAATGGCTGTATGATAGCGGTAACCCAATTTATATAAGAACAGAGGCGGAATTGTACAGTGAATACGATTTTATCGTAGAAATACCGAATACGGCAATTAACCCATTACAGTTAAAGGCAGAGATAGATTTTTATATCCTGCAAAGCAAGCAATATCAAATCGTAATCATTTAATCATGAAACCTGCATAAGGTTCCATCTGACCATAAAAAAAGATAAAAATTACAGATGAAATATATTTTCAAATTTTTACAGACGGGCGGTGTACCATTGACAAATGACCTGATGGCTCTTATTGAGGAGGCGTACGGAATATTTGAAGTGTTAGGTGATCTTTCGGGAAGCCTTACCATACTTTCCGGCTGTGAGATCATCGGAACGAATGTAAGTCCGGGAGTATTGGCTATTGAAGGTAAGTTATATTATTTTGAGGGGGGGTCCATTGTACCTACTGTTTATATCCATACCGAAGAGATACAAAAAACTTTTGAAGACCAAACGACAAAAACACTCATCGAAAAAAAGATTGTGCGTTTCGGAAATGGAAATCCCAATTATAATTGGGCAGATTTCATCAAGTTAAAAACCCTTAAGGAAATTCAGGAGAAAGTAGAAAGCAGTGCTTCTCAGGATGATCTTGAAGCTTTGGAAGATCGTGTACAACTTTTAGAACTTAAAACAGCCCCAATTATCAACGGTGGGATTGTCTGGGCTTGGAGAAGACCGTTTGACGAAATTCCGGAAGGCTGGAAAGAATGTATTGATCTCAGGGGAAAAACATTGGTGGGTCTCGATCCTGATGATCCCGATTTTGCGACATTAAATGCAAGCTTTGGAAGTAAAACACATAAGCTTACCATATCCGAAATACCTATACACGATCACGCTACCGCAGAATATGCGGGCCCTCCCGGTCAGAATGGTAACCATTTATCAGCATCAACCAACGGCGCGTCTTCTGCAAAAACAGCAACAACCGGGGGAGACCAGCCTCATAATAATGTGCAGCCTTCACGAATCGTAAATTTTATAGAACCTAATTTTCAATAATAATGTCTACACCATTACATACAATACTGAGCTGGTATGAGGACGGAGACTTTCCAACACAGGAACAGTTTGCCGCTTCATGGTCTTCGTTCTACCATAAAGATGAATTCATCCCTATGGATAAGGTCGACAACCTCAATGCCAAATTGCAGGACAAAACAGATAAATTGGTATATCAGGCCCATTTAACCAATGTGGATGCCCATAATACCACATTGGCTAAATTAGATGCATCCAACCTTAATGATATAAATATTCAAGCATGGAAAATTATTTTAGGCGTTGGAGATCTTCCTCCCAATATTGCCACGGTAGATGATCCGCCTAATAATGTGTACGGGAATGTGTGGAGTAAACAGCAAAGTGATGCCCTATATATGGTTCTTACAGATTTTGTTTCTAATGGTAAGATTATGGCTTCCAAAATTGAAGCATTGGGGCTTACTGAGCTTATTTCCGTGACACAAACTTCTTTGTCTGCTTTTATGGCAAACAATGCCAGTTATCCGTATGAGAAGAACGACATGATTGCTATTCCGGACGGAGCTGGAAATTATAGCCTGTACATTTACAAAGGGGGAACCAAAACCGTTTCCGCCAATTACATTCCTACCGGACTCACCAATATTACTATTGCGATGGTTCAGGGGTTACAAGCGGCTTTAGATGCGAAACTTGACAAACCGAGCACAGCAGGAAATTATTTTATCAACAGAACCGGAACTACTACGGGGTATAGACTCATTAATCCCGCTTCTAATTACCTTTTATTTTGGAATGGCTCCGACTTTACGGCTTCAGATGTCTACAATAATTTAGGTAAATACGGAGTAGGCACAACAACCCCCAGTGAAATGCTTCATTTGAATAATGGCAGAATTCGTTCTAAAGCGGTTGTTTTAGACGATAATACGGAGACATTGAACAATCAGATTACTTGTTATAATAGAAAGCTTTTATTTACAGATAGTACTGGAACTAAAAAAACGGTATTAATGAAAGAGGATCTGGCTAGTGAATTTGTAACGATTCCCAGTCAACTCAATGATACACAAAAAACAGCTTGGAAAACAGAAATGAACGGCGGTTGGACTACAAACACGATGAGCGTAACCGCTGTTATCCCGCCTGTAGTGGAAAAAGATACTGTCAACCTATCTAACAATGATAACGTAAATATAACCTTAGAAGGGGCAAATCTGAACCTGAACCCTGCTAATTTTACGGTTAGCATATGCACCGGAACGTCTACTGCGGGCAATGTGACAATTTTGGAAACGATTAACAATAATAAAGTCACTTTGTTGAATGCCAATTATATAAATTTTTTCCTAAATGTAAACAACTACCAAGGGGACTACAAGATTTTATTATTTAACGGAGTAGCAACGTATTTAACAGATATTTTTACTATTTCTTCTTCTGTTAATCGTGTAGACCTTACAGCTATATCATGGTCTAATAAAACACTAAACAATGTTGCCTCGCCTAACATGGCATTAATAAGTAACGGTTTTAAGTCATTCCCTGATAGTAATGTCGCACCTGTTGCGTTATCCTCTCAAATAATCCATAAAGTTAAAACCGTCCAGCCTTTATTCAATGCAGGGGATAATTTTTACTTAGAAATAATAGTCTCAATTACTAATTATTTAGGAGCTAATAGTTCATTTGAGGCTGTAGGACTCTCATCTACGAATGTAGTTAATGATTTATCAAATGATTTGATTGTGTTGTCTCTTTATCAGTTTGACGGCGGTTCTAATGGTAAGTTCATAGATAATCCAACTTTCAATTATACAGGAACACAAGTGTTTAGAATTATATTTATCAAGAAAGGTAATGTTATCATAAAAAGGACTTATGCGAGATTAAACAACGCAGATATCGTTTATCAGGTGCAGTCTAGCATATCGCCCGGATTAGACCTATATTTTGGTGGTGTAGTAACATCAAATGACAATGCAAACAAAGGGCTGTCATCACAAATAATAAAAGCATATAAATTTTAAAAAATGAATACAGAACTTATATTAACAGCCGAAGTACAGGCTATTGTAGATGCCATAAAAAATACAGGTAAATCATGGCATGAGATTGCACTACCGGATCATCCTGTATATCCTCAGTTTGCCAGAAAGTTAGTCGTTACAGGCTTCAATACCCCCGATATGGAAGGTGACGAAGACCGTATCTACGTAAATGTCCGTCAATACCTGATATTGCGGGAAGGCAACAAGATACACAAACGGTTGAAAATGCCGGACTGGATGATCCATGAAGGAAATGTCGAGGAAATTATGGGCGAAAATGGAGTTCTTAAAGGAATTTTAAGAACTACTAATGATGCCGGAGAAGTCGTGGAAGAAAAGGAAGAGGTACTGAAAGCCCAATCTGTACAGTATATCCGTTTTCTGTTGAAAACAAAGTCTGTTCATGTGATTGATATTTTCTCAAAATTTATGGGAATGTATATACCCCTGTTTGACAAAGAAATTAACGAGATATAAGATGAAAACGATATCAACCTTACTACTTGAAATCCTGTTTATGGTACTCGGAATCCCGATTTTTCTTTTGCTTTTTGTTTCAGGATTTTTCTACACTGTTATAAAGCACACCTTAAAGTGGGACTATTCAATCTCAAGACAGTTTACACCGATTCTAAGAAGTATTAATCTTGTTTTTGATGGGTTAGCCAATGCCGGAGCCGGAGAGCTTTTGAATGACGTCTTAAAAGTCAAAAACGATTATGCCCGATATGGGAAATGGTATGAAACTATTTCGGCAGTAACAGGATTATTAAAACAATATGAAAAGGATTCCTGGCTTCGAAGACTTTTAAATATACTGGGCAAAAATCATTGTGAGGAGGCCATTACAGAAATGCAGGCTTATTATTATAACCACTTATTTACTAAAAAATGAAAGAATTGTTACAATTGTTAATGGAGCACTTCGGAGCTTTCATTGGGGCAGTACTAACCGGTCTTGCGGGGTTTTTATTTGGAAAAAGAAAACTTCAGGCGGAAGTTGCCGGAATAAACGCCGATAATGAGGGCAAAGAAATTGAAAACGCTGATAAGTTGGTTAGACTCTATAAAGAAACGCTAGATGATCTGGGAAACCGTTACGAAGCTAAATTTAAAGAATTTTCAGATTTATCGGATAAAAAGGTTGTTCTGTTCCAGGAACAGATCGATTTTCAAAAAAGAATTAATGAACAGCTGAAAGCAGAGAATAATTTGTTAAAGGCAGAAAATACGATGCTTAAGGCAAAATTAAGAGACAATGGAATTACACTGTAGAAATATCATAAAATAAATATATGTCAAATTTTAATTACAAAGAACAACATGCTGTCATTATAAAAGTGGACAGCGAAAAAGAGCAAAAAGAATTGTTCGACAAACTAAAAGAAATGGGATTCAAAAATTTAAAAGTAGTATCAGTATGAAAAAAATAGAAGTAAAACACACCTGTAAAAATTTTAATTCGTTCAGGTCTGAAAAAGTAAAAAGTCTGTTCAATTCCGAAAACGGGCATACTTGGGAGCATACCGCAGAATTACCTATTGAAGAAGAAGGCTGGCAGATTGGACTCATCGTTGGTGCTTCGGGAAGTGGCAAAACATCAATCGGGAGCAAAATTTGGAAAAATGGAATTACTAATTTATCTGAAGGCTGGAATCCTGAGCTCCCTATTATTGAGGATATCACTCCAGACTTAGAAATGAATACAGTTACCAGCGCATTGTCTGCCGTAGGACTGGGAGATGTTCCCGCATGGCTCCGCCCCTTTAAAGTATTAAGCAATGGTGAGCAGTTCCGCGCGGGATTGGCCAGATTAATTTGTGAAGCCCCGGATCAGGTCGTTATCGATGAGTTTACGTCTGTTGTTGACAGACAGATCGCTAAAATTGGGGCCGCAGCATTTGCAAAAGCATGGCGAAAAACCAAAGGAAAACAAATTGTATTGCTTTCATGCCATTATGATATTGTCGAATGGCTGCAACCTGATTGGGTGTATGACACCCGGACGGGTGAAGTAAAAAAAAAGTCCAAAAACGACCTCCTATTAAACTCGACATTTGGAAGGTCGACGGAAGTTTCTGGAAATTTTTTAAAGAGCATTATTATTTAGATTTAAAACATCCGCCCTGTGCCGAGTATTTTGTTGGAACGGTTGATTGTGAATTGGTTTGTCATGTTGCTGTTTGTCCTTTTTTTCCATCAAAAGGGTACAGAGCCACCCGGTTGGTCGTAATGCCGGAATGGCAGGGCGCGGGAGTGGGCACCGCTTTTTTAAATGAAATTATGCAGTACCACTTAGAAGGAAATGGAAGGTGCCAAAGAAAATATCATACCTATTTTCATACTTCACACCCCCAGCTTTGCGGATATATGAGAAATTCCAAAAAATGGAAACAGGTATCTGCAAAACTTAACGGTGATAATAAGGTGCGAAGTATAAAATCATTACAAAAAACTGGAAAAGGTATTCAAGATGGCAAAAAACTTACGGGAGGCTTTGGTGGACATTTTAGGGCGGTACAGGGATTTAAATATTTAGGAAATGAAGAAATTTAAAGTTTTTATATCAGGGCAAAAGTATTTCGGGGAAGAAGTATTCAGGCTTTGCCAGAAATTAGATATTGAGATTGTCGGGGTTTGTTGCCCCTTGGATGATAAGTACATTGGGAGGTCTGCGCGTCTGTGGAATGTTCCGATTATTCCGGCGGGGATGCTAACTGCGGATAATATGCCGGAATGTGATTTGGGTATTACCGCGCACTCGTTTGACTATATCGGCAAGAAAACCCGGTATATTCCACGGCTTGGATGGCTTGGCTATCATCCGTCATTATTACCACGACACCGCGGACGCAGCGCAATTGAATGGGCCATACGCATGAAGGAGCCCATCACCGGTGGGACGGTCTTTTGGCTTAATGCAGGTATTGACAGAGGAGACATTGCTTATCAGGATTGGTGCTGGATTCCTCCGGAATATTATTTACAGCCCCAAAAATCGGCTTCAAGCCTATGGAGGGATACATTACTCCCGATGGGGTTGAAACTCTTTGAATCAGCCCTCAAAGACATCTTAAACGGAGTGATAGCAAGGAAACCACAGGATAAAAAATACAGCACGTTCGAACCGGATACCAACGTCAAAGATATATATAGACCTGATCTGTTAATGATCGATTATAAAAATAGCCACAATTAAGTGGCTTTTTGTATTTTTGAGTTTATAGTTTTCTCGGACGCTTGGAAATGAGAATTTGGCGTTTGGAATTTCTGTTTATAATATTCAGTGAAAATTACACATTAACTCCCTAATTTTGCAGTATACCAAACCACCTATCATCCTTAATACAAAGTTGTATGTTTTCAACTCCTTTAATTCATAAACCTTTTCACTCCATCAACTGTAACGGAAGACTGGTTGATTTAAGTACTCCCAAAATCATGGGAATCCTGAACCTTACTCCGGATTCTTTTTCAGATGGCGGCACATTTAATAACGAAAAATCCGCTTTAAAACACACCGAAAAAATGCTGAAAGACGGTGCCGAAATCATTGATGTCGGTCCACAATCTACCCGTCCCAATGCTGAATTTTTAACGAGTGCAGAAGAAATAAGGAGAATCGGAAGCTTACTTTCCCAAATTAAAAAAGAATTTCCTGGGGCATTACTCTCGCTGGATACTTTTTATGCCGAAACCGTACAATTTGGCTTCAATGAAGGAATAGATATGATCAATGATATTTCCGGAGGGCAATATGATCCTGCGATGTTTGATACAGCGGCAGAAACCGGACTTCCCTACATTCTGATGCAAGTTAATCCTTCATACAAAACGATGCATGATAAAAATACCTTTGCGGATATTACATTGGACGTGAACCGCTATTTTTCTGAGAAAACGGCATTGTTGATGGAGAAAGGTGTGAAAGATATTGTTCTTGATCCGGGATTTGGTTTTGGAAAAACTATGGAAGATCAGATGAAAATGATCCATGAAGTAGAGTACCTCGGATTTGGTAAGTTTCCTTTGTTGATAGGGATTTCCAGAAAATCATTCATCTACAAACCTCTTGGTAAATCTCCTTTGGATATCAATGAAGAAACCCAAAAACTTCATAGAGCAGTATTGAAACAGGGTGCCAAAATTTTAAGGGTTCACGATGTCGCCGAAGCAAAGAAAATGATGCTGGAATTTTCTTGACAAACAAAAAAAATTAAATAAAAAAGAGTTTTGAAAAATACGGATAACAATATTGCAGATTCCCTTTTTCAATACGGCTTTCCGGAAATTTTAAAATCTGTAAATTTCCAGTGCTTTTTTGCCTGGAGAAAATTAAAAATCAAAAAAAAGGTAAAAAATATTGCGTAGTATTGAAAAATCAATACCTTTACACCATGAATTTTACGAATCAGAAAAATATTATTGTCATTTCTATTATTAATACTATTGTCATTCAATAGTAAAGAGCGGTAGTATAACAATAAAATTATTTTACATTATATAAAGCCGTTTCATATTGAAGCGGCTTTTTTTATTTCAGAAACTATGTACTTATTAACAATCATTATTATCGTCATTATTATTCCCTTACGACTGTGAGACGGAAAGATATTGCATGCATATATTCTAAGCCCTCTCACATTGTGAGAGGGCTTTTTTATTTCAATGAATTTTAAACTGTATAAAAAATGTATTACGACAACGAAACCCTTATTTATTTTAAAGGAAATTTTGTAAAAGCAAAAGATGCCGGAATGGATCTTTACGGACAGTCACTTCATTATGGCTATTCTGTTTTTGAAGGCATAAAATCTTACAACACCGATAGCGGGACAAGGATCTTTAAAGCAAAAGAACACTATGAAAGGCTGAAAAGATCAGCAGAACTGATGTATATCCCTTTTGATTATTCGGTCAGTGAATTGACAGACCTTACCTATGAGCTTTTGGAACGTAACGGATTCACCGATGCGTATATCCGCCCATTGGTTACCTGTTCTCCCAATATGTCCCTTTCAAAAGGAAAAGAATCCTACCTGTCGCTGCTCGCCTGGGAATGGAGCAACGGCTATCTGGCAGATAAAATGAAGATCATGACCTCAGGTTTTCAACGCCCCAATCCTAATGCTTTTAAAGTCGAAGCCAAAGTAGGCGGACATTACGTCAATTCTATTCTGGCCTGCCAGGATGCCAAAGACAAAGGCTATGACGAAGCCCTTTTACTCGATGAATACGGCAACGTCGCAGAAAGCTCAGGAGCTAATATATTCTATGAAAAAAACGGAACATTATTTACTCCCGCAAAAGGAAGTATACTGCCGGGAATCACCAGACAGACCGTTTTTGAAATATGCAGTGAACTTAATATTCCTGTTAAAGAAACCTTCTTTAAACCTGAAGAAATGAGAGGAGCTGATGCCGCTTTTTTCTGTGGTACGGCAGCAGAAATTGTAGGATTGGATTCTTTGGATAATGTTCCCTTCACTAAAAACTGGAAAGATACTGCAAGTGAAAAGGTACAGCAGGCTTATCTGAAACTGGTAAGGAGTTCTGTCGTTGTAAATATTTAGAACTTAAATATTTAATTATCAATTCGATACATCCGTTTTTCAAACAGTTGGATATTGTAATTTTTATAAAAGTGAAAATAAAAAGAACATTACAAGCTGTAGTTTTGGCTCGAAATTAAATAAAAAACCTCATTAATAAATTCCAACAATTGAAATTTTTAATCCCACACTGAAAATGATAAGAACAGCAAATACAGGATACTATGTTAAATAAATATTCAAAAACATTCACACAAAACACTGAACAGCCGGCCGCAAAAGCCATGCTTTATGGGATAGGATTTACAGATGAAGACATGCAGAAAGCCCAGGTCGGAATTGCCAGTATGGGCTACGATGGAAATACCTGTAATATGCACCTCAACGATTTGGCCCAGATCGTAAAAAAAGGAACCTGGGAACAGGGCTTGGCCGGATTGGTTTTTAATACCATCGGGGTAAGCGACGGGATGAGCAACGGAACAGACGGAATGCGCTATTCGCTGGTAAGCCGGGATGTTATAGCAGACAGTATTGAGGCTATCTGCGGAGCGCAATATTATGACGGCATCATCGCTTTGCCGGGATGTGACAAAAATATGCCCGGAACCATTATGGCAATGGGAAGATTGAACAGACCTTCTATTATGGTTTATGGCGGAACCATTGCTCCCGGATGTTATAAGGGAAACCAGCTCAATATCGTTTCAGCTTTTGAAGCATTAGGACAAAAAATAGCAGGCGAAATTTCTGAAGAAGATTTCAACGGCGTGATTAAAAATTCTTGTCCAGGAGCAGGAGCATGCGGTGGAATGTACACTGCCAATACTATGGCTTCAGCGATAGAAGCATTGGGAATGAGCCTGCCTTATTCATCATCAAACCCTGCTACAAGTCTGGAAAAACAGAATGAGTGTCTGGAAGCCGGCGGTTATTTGAAAAAATTACTGGAAAAAGATATCAAACCTTCTGATATCATGACCCGCAAAGCCTTTGAAAATGCACTCCGTATGATCATTGTGCTGGGCGGAAGTACCAATGCCGTACTGCATTTTATTGCCATGGCAAAAAGTGTTGATGTGGTAGTAACACAGGATGATTTCCAGAAAATGAGTGATATAACGCCTGTACTTGCCGATTTAAAACCCAGCGGTAAATACCTGATGCAGGATCTTCATGAACACGGAGGAATCCCTGCGGTCATGAAATACCTTTTAAGTGAAGGCTTGCTTCACGGCGATTGTCTTACAGTTACCGGTAAAACATTATCTGAAAATTTAGAAAACGTACCGGAGCTGGATTTTTCAAAACAAAAAATTATAAGACCCATTTCCAATCCTGTAAAAGCAACGGGACATATCAGAATATTATACGGAAACCTTGCAGAGAAAGGCAGCGTAGCTAAAATAACGGGAAAAGAAGGGGAGAAATTTTTAGGTAAAGCGAGGGTATTTGATGGGGAGAAAAATCTGGTTGAAGGCATACGGAACGGAAAAGTTCAGCATGGAGACGTTATCGTTATCCGTAACGAAGGACCAAAAGGCGCTCCCGGAATGCCCGAAATGCTGAAACCCACCAGTGCTTTGATCGGAGCTGGTTTTGGAAACTCTGTCGCATTGATTACAGATGGAAGATTCAGCGGCGGAACCCATGGTTTTGTTGTAGGCCACATTACTCCTGAAGCGCAGGAAGGAGGATTAATCGCTTTTGTAGAAGATGATGACCTCATTGAAATTGATGCAGTAAACAATACTATACAACTGAATGTCTCTGATGCAGAAATTGAAATAAGGAAGCAGGGCTGGGTAAAACCTCCATTAAAAGTGACAAAAGGATTACTGTACAAATATGCATTAACCGTTTCTTCAGCAGCAGAAGGCTGTGTAACAGATGAAATATAAAATCAAGTACAATGAATAGTCAAAATTTCACCACAGATAAAAGCAGTTTGATAGGAACGGAACTTAGCGGAAGTCAGGTTATTCTCGAAGCATTTTTGCAGGAAGGAGTAAAAACAATATTCGGGTATCCCGGAGGAGCCATTATCCCGATTTATGATGCTCTTTATGATTATAAAGAAACCTTGGAACATGTTCTGGTACGCCACGAACAGGGTGCTGTACATGCCGCTCAGGGTTTTGCGAGAGCGTCCGGAAAAGTAGGAGTGGTACTGGCAACCAGCGGTCCGGGAGCAACCAATCTTGTTACAGGGCTGGCCGATGCATTACTGGACAGTACGCCACTGGTATGTATTACAGGGCAAGTGTATGCTCATTTGTTAGGAACCGATGCCTTTCAGGAAATCGATGTCATGAATATAACAACCCCTGTCACCAAATGGAATTATCAGGTAGCTGATGCGGATGACCTTTCTGAAGTCATTTCCAAAGCTTTTTATATTGCCAGATCCGGCAGACCTGGACCCGTGGTGATCGATATTACGAAAAATGCCCAGCTTCAGAAAGTTTTGTATCAGGGATATACACCCTGTGAATTTCTCAGAAGCTATCAACCGAACCCGGAAATCAGGAATGAATTCATTGAACAGGCTGCGGAATTAATCAACAATGCAGAGCGCCCTTTTGTCATCGTAGGTCAGGGAGTCATTCTTGGAAAGGCAGAAAAGGAATTTTTGCAGTGTATTGAAAAATCGGGAATTCCGACTGCCTGGACGATTATGGGAATGAGTGCTCTCCCTACAGATCATCCGCAGGCTGTTGGAATGGTAGGAATGCATGGTAATTACGGTCCCAATCTGCTGACGAATGAATGCGATGTCCTGATTGCAGTAGGAATGCGCTTTGATGACCGGGTAACCGGAAAACTCGATGAATATGCAGTGCAGGCAAAAATTATCCACCTTGATATTGATAAAGCAGAAATCAATAAGAACGTAAAAGTAACGGTTCCGATTGTCGGAAACTGCAAAGAAACACTGCCTTTACTCACTGCTTTGCTTGAACCTAAACAGCATAATGACTGGCATCAGAAGTTCAGGGACTGCCAGGAAATAGAACAGATTAATTTAATCAATCATGAGCTAAATCCTTCTGAAGGGGAAATCACTATGGGTGAAGTGATCAAAAATCTGAACGAACTCACTCATGGAAATGCTGTGATTGTAACGGATGTAGGTCAGCATCAAATGGTAGCCTGCCGGTATGCTCAGTTTAACCACTCGAAAAGCAACATTACCAGTGGCGGACTCGGAACCATGGGGTTTTGCTTACCTGCAGCAATAGGTGCTTCCTATGCAGAAACAGGAAGGGAGATCATTGCGATTATGGGAGATGGAGGTGCTCAGATGAATATACAGGAATTAGGTACTGTCATGCAGTATCATCCCAATATAAAAATCATCATTCTCAATAACTGCTTCCTGGGGATGGTAAGGCAGTGGCAGGAACTATTTCATAATGAAAGATACTCATTCGTAGATATCCAGAGCCCCGATTTTGTACAGTTGGCTAAAGCCTATGGAATATCGGGTGAAAAAGTGGTGCTCAGAGAAAACCTAAAAGAATCATTACAGCAAATGCTGAATACCGAAGGAGCCTATCTTTTGGAAATCATGGTAGAGAAAGAATACAACGTTTTCCCTATGGTACCGCAGGGAAGAAGTGTTTCTGAAATAGTATTAACCAATAATAAAATATAGAAATCATGAATACGGATCAAAAAGAATATATGATCACCGCCTATATAGAAAGTCATCTGGGGTCGGCGAACCGCATCAATACCCTGTTTTCCAGAAGGAGGATCAATATCATAAGCCTTAGTGTGGGACCGTCAGAAGCTTCTGGGATTAAAAAAATGGTGATTGTCATTAAAGAAACTGAAGAAGCGGTAGAAAAACTGACCCGTCAGATTGAAAAACAGATCGATGTGCTGGAAGTACATCATCATCAGAATGTTTTTTTAAGAGCAGTACAACATATCAATATAAACTAAAAAATTAATCATTAAATAGTAAAAAAAATGGCAAAATTGAATTTCGGAGGAGTAGAGGAAACGGTAGTAACAAGACAGGAATTTCCCCTGGAAAAAGCTCAGGAAGTATTAAAAAATGAAGTGGTAGCTGTAATCGGATACGGAATACAGGGTCCCGGGCAGGCACTTAACCAGAAAGAAAGCGGAATCAATGTGATTGTGGGACAGCGTAAGAACTCTGCATCATGGGATAAGGCCGTGGCTGATGGATTTACTCCGGGAGAAACATTATTTGAAATAGAAGAAGCCCTTAAAAGAGGAACCATTATTTGCTACCTGTTGAGTGATGCCGCCCAGATAGAATACTGGCCTACCGTAAAACAGCATTTAACACCGGGGAAAGCATTATACTTTTCTCATGGTTTCGGAATTACGTTTAATGAACGCACAGGAATTGTACCTCCGGCTGATGTAGATGTATTTTTGGTTGCGCCAAAAGGTTCAGGAACCTCGTTAAGAAGAATGTTTTTACAGGATAGAGGATTGAACAGCAGTTTTGCCGTATATCAGGATGCTACAGGAAAAGCAAGGGACCGTGTTATCGCATTGGGAATTGCCATTGGAAGCGGTTACCTGTTTGAAACTGATTTTAAAAACGAAGTATACAGCGACCTTACAGGGGAAAGAGGAACCTTAATGGGCGCAGTACAGGGAATATTTGCCGCACAATATGATGTATTGAGAAAGAAAGGACACAGCCCGTCTGAAGCCTTTAATGAAACGGTAGAAGAATTAACGCAGTCACTGATGCCACTGGTCGCCGAAAACGGAATGGACTGGATGTATGCCAATTGCAGTACCACCGCACAAAGAGGAGCTTTAGACTGGTGGAAGAGATTTAGAGATGCCACCTCTCCTTTATTTGAAGAATTATACGAAAGTGTAGCGGCCGGAAAAGAAGCTCAGCTATCCATTGACAGCAACAGCAAACCGGATTACAGAGAAAAACTGGATGCAGAATTAAAAGAACTTAGAGAAAGTGAAATGTGGCAGGCCGGAAAAACGGTACGCAGTTTAAGACCTGAAAATAATTAATTCACATGGAAAATGAAACGTGCCCGTCCACCTTAGATCCCATATACAAAGCAGCTGAGCGGCTTAAAAATGTAAGTGTCAGAACACCACTATCAGTCAATAATAATCTGTCGGGTATATACGATGCCCAGATCAGTTTTAAAAGGGAAGATCTGCAACGGGTAAGATCCTACAAAATAAGAGGTGCTTATAATAAAATGGCCACTTTATCTGAAGAAAGCCTTGCCAAAGGAGTCGTCTGCGCCAGTGCAGGAAACCATGCCCAGGGAGTGGCCTTTGCATGCAGTGCCATGAAAACAAAAGGGATGATCTTCATGCCACTGCCTACCCCAAGTCAGAAACTTGGGCAGGTGAAAATGTTTGGCGGAGATTATGTAGAAATTGTACTGTACGGAGATACGTTTGATGAAGCGAAAGAAGCTGCCCTCCAATATTGTGACCATCATGATGGCGTATTTATTCATCCGTTCGATGATCCGGCCATTATAGAAGGACAGGCAACCGTAGCCTTGGAAATACTGGAGCAGGCAGATCAACCTATTGATTATCTTTTTCTGCCCATTGGAGGCGGAGGCCTTGCAGCTGGAGTCTGCAGTGTTTTTCAAAAGCTTTCTCCCAATACAAAAATCATAGGGGCAGAACCATCCGGAGCTGCCAGCATGAAAATGGCAATGGAAAAAGGAAAACCCGTTCATCTGGAAAAAATAAACCGATTTGTAGACGGAGCTGCCGTACAGAAAGTAGGGGAGATCACCTTCAATATCTGTAAAGATGTATTGCATGATGTAGTAACTGTAGATGAAGGAATGATCTGTGAAACCATACTTTCTCTATATAATAAAGATGCTATTGTAGTAGAACCTGCCGGTGCACTTTCCGTCTCCGCTCTGGAAAAATATAAGGACGAAATAAAAGGAAAAAACGTAGTCTGCATCATCAGCGGAAGTAATAATGATATTACCAGAATGGAAGAGATCAAAGAAAAGGCCCTCTTATATGCAGGTTTAAAACATTATTTTCTGGTAAGATTTCCACAGCGTCCCGGTGCCCTGAAATCCTTTGTGATCGATGTTCTGGGACCTAATGATGACATTACCAGTTTTGAGTATACCAAGAAAAACTCTAAAGAAAAAGGAATTGCTGTCGTAGGAATCGCCTTGAAAGATCAAAAAGACTTTCAGCCCTTATTAAGTAATATGAAAAAATATGATTTTTTTGTACATTATCTTAATGAAGATTCCTCACTGATGAATATTCTTATTTAACCTGATTTTGGGATAAGGCTTTCTTTTTAATAATGTCAGGAAGTTTGTAGACTGTAATTTGAAAGCTGAAAGCTGAAAGCAGAACTGAAGTATAGTTTTATTAACTTTTGTATCATAATATATTACCCTAATGCAAAGTCTCCAGAAAATATCCTTGTCAAGGCTTTAAACCTTGACAAGGATATTAATAAAGAGCAAAAAATTAATTTTTCTTTTTGAAAAAAATCCCAAAACAAATTCCTGCGGCAATCAGCATAAAAATTCCGCCCAAAAAAATGGTTTTATTGGTTTCTCCGGAGAAATAATTTTTAGTTAGAAATGCCAATAAAAATGCCGCTACAACTTGCGGAATTACCGTAGAAAAATTAAAAATTGCATAATATTTATTGGCGTCTTCTTCATCCTTGGAAATTTTTTCTACCATTAAATATGGAATTGTACTAATACTGCTCCAGCCAACGCCAATCAATCCAAACGAAAGAAGTAAAGCAATTGGCGACGCAAAAAAATAAATCGAAATCAAACCGAAACTTCCTATTAATAGTGCGATTGAATGTAATAAATAAGCATTGTATTTTTTAATATAGCGATGCAAAAGAAAGGCAATTGAAGTTCCTAAAATGCTGTAAAGCGAAAAATAAATCCCGACCCAAAAAGTAGCATTTTCGAAATTCTGCTCGTTATTCGCCACTTTAAAAACATATTTTGCTACAACGGGAACGCTGTAAATCCACATTGAAAAAAGCCCAAGCCAAGTGAAAAATTGTATGATGAAAAGTGGTAATAATTTTCTTAATTTTTGAGTGTTTGTGGTCATTTTTCATATCTATTTACTAAGCAATAATCATTAACAGAAATAGCGCTTAGCTCAGTTTTTATCGTTCAAGAGAAAAATTCGAAAGCACTTTTGGACGTTCAGCCTCGTTGGCTACTTTCCAGGAAGTTCTGTACATCCATTCCATCATTTTATACAGCTTTTTATAATTGATGTTTTCAGATTCGTCCTGTGGAGTATGGTATTGATCGTGAAGCACACTGGTGAAAAATATAGCAGGAATTCCAATCTTTGCGTACGGAAGATGATCGCTCCTGAAATAGAAATATTCAGCATGGCTCGGAGAATCCCAATCTTTCAGGTATTTGAATTTTGTACTTTCGTTATTGGCATCTTCTGCCATTTTTACCAATTCATCAGAGTTTTTGTGAGGAGCATTGCCACCCAGTAAAGCCGCTTCATTATTGTCATTTCTGCCGATCATATCCCCATTCAGGACAGCTACGATCTTTTCTTTCGGAACAACAGGATGGGCAGCATGCCATCGGGAACCTAGCAGTCCTCTCTCTTCAGCCCCATGAAAAACAAATAAAATACTTCTCTTTCCCGGCTGTTTTTTATACGCTCTTGCCATGGCCAGCATGGCAACACAGGTACTGGCATTATCATCAGCTCCATTATAGATCGTGTCGTTTTTTACAGGATGCCTGATTCCGTCATGATCCTGATGTCCGCTAAGCAAAACATATTCACTTTTTAAAGAAGGATCGGTACCTTCAATTTTTCCGATAATATTTACAGAGGGATATTTGTAGGTTTCCGTGATGAGGTTCAGCGAGACCTTTGGATTATTTTTAACCCAGTCTGCATTTTCCTTTTTGATCCATAGCACAGGAATATTATTGGTGATTTTTTCACGGAGACCTTCCACACCATAAGACCCTCTTGTCATCTGGGGAAGCACTTCTACCCAGCTTTGATCAGAAATGTCATCCGTCACGAAAATAATGGCTTTTACTCCCAGTTCAAAAGCTTTAGCATAATATTTCGTTCTTATAAATCCAGGATATCTTCTTACGAAAAGTGTCATTTCTTTGCTGATATTTTTAGCCGATGCATTGATCGCCAGGACTTTTCCTTTAATATTCAGCTTGGAAAGCTCTTCCGGTTCTGTCGTCCCTGCATAAATCACGTCAGCATCAATACTGGCATTTACAGGTTCGGCAACAAGATAGTCTTTCCATAATTTCAGGCTGTTCCCATTAATTGTTAAGGTACTTTGTGGCGTTACCTGATGCCTATACATGTCAAAGAACTGAAAGAATGTTCCGTTATCGCCTGCAGGCTTCATTCCTGCTTCCTTAGCTTTATCAGCAAGCCACATCGATGCTTTGAGCTCATCTAACGTTCCCGCTTCCCGACCCCAAAACTGATCGGCAGCCATTTCATACATATCTTTTTTGAGATCAGCTTCCTTAATAGCGGAAACCAGCGGTTTTTTATAGTTTTGAGCACTGCCAAAGCTGAAAATAAGCAGACTCAATATAGAAAATAGATAATTTCTGTTCATCATTATTTTTTAATTGAAGTTAGCCAATTTATCTGAAAATTGCTTGGAGAATTCTTTCCGGTCCTCTTCCAGTTTTTCCTGATTGGAGGGCAGGATATAGCTGAAAAGGATCTTCTCTTCATGATCTGTGAAAACAATTTCCTTTTCGTTTCCGTCGATCATCTGTGAGAAAATAGCCCACATTGAAGTATCTTTTAATTTTAATAATTCAAAAAACTGTTCTGCTTGTATCTGTATTGTTTTCATGTTCTTTTGAATGGTATAGATTAATGGTTGAAATATATATTAAGTCAGTTGTAATTGTTTGAATATGAAGGCGGAAATATTAGAACTCCAACAGCTTTAATTTAAACTGTATCGCAAAATTTTGTTTGAAATTGGGGGTTGTATAATAGCCCACGCGGTAAAACAGCCCTAAATTAAAATAGCTGGAAAGAAAATTATTCCATTCCAGACCTACTTCCTGATACAGGTGGTCCAGTTCTTTAAACCTGAAATCATGATATTCAGGATGCTTCATATCTCCGATAGTCCCCCTTAAGACAAAATCAAAGCTCGAAACATTCTGACCAAAGCTTTTTAGATAAAAAGGAAGTTTGTGGGTAAAATAATAGGCAATAAATTTATCATTATAATACTTTCCACCTTCCAGGGTGGCAAATCCCAGATAAGAAGTAAGGTTAAAATTAAGATCTCTGCTTGGAGAGGCCAGCCCGTTCATTGTAAAGTTTTTCCAGATCGGTGCTTCACCAAAAACCATTCCTCCATATAATCGAACGCCTGTAGTTCCCAACAATGACTTAAAGTTGTGTACGAAAAGTGCGTCAAAACGGGTATAATTAAAATCTCCGCCTAATATTTTATAGCTCTGCTCATAATTAAAATACAGTTCAGGGTATTTCTGGTCGATGAGGGATTTTCCCTGCGGAGTCATGATATTGGTGGAATTCGGGGAATATTTTAAGGTAAACAGCGTATTGAAATTTTCAAATGCCGCTCCCTGATTTCTGAAATTATAATCGAATTTGGCTTCCTCAAAGTTTCTTTTTGCCGCAAAAACAAGTGTAAGACCGTTGGTAATATCATTCAGATACGATAAAGTAGCTCCTCTGTAATGATAATATTTATCATTATTAAGGTTGTTTCCATAATTCATCATTCTCATTTTGAAATTCCAGAGCCTTCTGTAAAACTCACCGGAAGCAGTAACATCATTGTAATATTCAAGTCTGAAAAATGAACTTTTATCCAGAGTGGTCTTCATATCAAGACCAATTCCGTATTTCCATTTTTCATCCTTAAAACCGTAGGCAAAATAATAATCCGGCGAAAAATAAGGATTAAAGTTTTCATTCAGTTTAGCCTTTAAACCTACCCTGAAGCCTTCATATAAGTTATAGTTCACAATTTCATCAACTGGAAAATCTACGATGCCTACCCGGATCTGTCCGTTGATGAGGCCTGTGAGCACCTTCACTTTACTGTCGATATTGTATTTTTTACCCAGGCTGTCGATGGTCGTGTATGTATTTCTTTCTCGTTCGGTGAGTGGATCCGTTCTATATAAATCCAGCGATTTTCCATCCGCATTTTTCACAGAAAAAGTATACCCTTTAAAATCCTTAGCTTCCTGTTCTATGGGAGATTGATAGTCAAAATATTTTGAAGTCAGGACCGCATACGTTCCAAAATGCCGTTTGTCTTTTTTCTCGGGTTTATCGTTGGGCTTCTTTTTCTCGTCTTCATCCATAGCCAATCTGCTCATCCGAAGCTTAACTTTTTCATCCGACAAAAACCATTTATTGTTGTAGAAAACCCAGGTACTCGTAATGATTCCGTCGTTTTTCGTTTTGCTGAAGTTTTCAATTTTTTTAATTCCGTAGGTTTCGGTATCTATGTAGATTGCTCCGTTGTATTTTCTTTTCTTATCAGGCTTTTTGTAATTCACTTCACGGAAGCGGATTACGAAATTTTTTCTTCCATCCAGCTCAATTGTATCCGTTAGAAAAAAACGGTACAGACCGCGGTTTTCCTGTTTGATCTGATTCGGTATTTTATCCCGGTTACTTTGCTGCATCGCGATCATTTCATAGATGGGCTGCTTAAGACCGGAAATTCTATTGTCGAGGATGTTGATTTTTTCACCGTATTTTTGAGAATATAAAAACTCCTGAGCTCGTTCCCAAAGGAATAATTTACTCTTTGAAAATATGTTTTTGGCAGAAACATTATTCAGCGAATCCTTTTGCCTTTTCTTTTTGAATAAATTCGTTTCATTAAAAAATTCGTTGAACTGGGAAATGCTGTCTTCATCAATATCCATAGAAACCTTTTCGTAAGATTTATACGAATATGAACCCAGACTTTTCGGCGAATTTTCTTTAAATAATCTGGTGACTTTTTTCAGGATTTCCAACGCCCTCGGATCACTTTTATCCTGAATAACGATGGCTTCAATATCCGTTGTTTTTGATGAGTTTTTAAAAAGAGAAACCTGCATGTTTTTTTCTACAAAAGCAGATTCTTTTTGATGACCTTCTGCCTCAATTTCAATGTTTGAACATGTCGTGTTGAATTCTAAAACCCCCTGACTGTTGGTATATCCGAGAGTTGTAATACCACAGAAAATTTTTGCATGCGAAATAGGTACTTTATCAGTTTCGTCAATGACTGTGATTTTTGATTGTGAAAAACCAAAAAAAGACATCAAAAAAAATAAAAACAGTAAAACCCTTTTCATAAAAAAAACTAGTCAAAAGTAGTAATATTTATTCTTCCGGGAAAGTTTTGTTCATTGATATTCACATGAGTTTTAATAGAAGGTATCTTTATATTATAAAAGAAACGCCTGAAAATTCAGGCGTTTCTTTTATTTGGTAAGCTGTGCTAAGAACTTGAAAGTTTTCATTTCAAGTTCTTCTTTGGAGAGCTTATTGTTTTCAAATTCGATCGAAGTGTATTGTCCGTCTTCCTTTGAGATCAATGCATATCCGTTATATTTTTTGCCATTCTGTTGGTAATTGTAGCTTACAAATTTAGAATTGGGCTGATCCAGTTTTAATGAGATATTCTGAATGCTTTTTTTCTTTTTTAGTGCCTTCAGATTGTCCAGTGCATCACCATTTTTGGCTTCATAGCTGTGCATAAAAATGGAAGTGTTATCCGGTAATTTTACGGCAAGCTTTAATGAATCATCATAATTTTTCTGGATATAACTGTTGGCTTCTACATTGAGTTTCGCGCTAAGATCTAACGGTAAAAGAGTGTCTTTTTTTATCTTTTTTATATGATAGATGGTCATTTCAGAATCACCCAGCTTATTGATGCTGTCGTAGCTTTCGTAAAAAATATCATTTGATATATTCTGAATATTATTCCGGTAATTGTTCTTACTCTCCTCAATGGCACTGGTTACGCTTTGATACGATTGTGGCTGATAATTACTTGAATACGATGAATTGCTTGAACTGCTTGAATTTTTATTACAGGTCATCGCGATTCTGAAAATAGCGAAAAGTCCCAACACAACACTTAAGATCGTCCTCCAAACGGGTTTATTGTCCATTATTTTAAGTCTTCTTTAGTGATGGTAATTTCTTTGATCACTTTTCCTTTTACATCTGTATACAGGTATTTAAGATTTTTCACACCCAGTGCTTCCGTTTTGGAAAATATCTGTCTGATTTGTGGCATTCTAAGCATTTCGTCTTTTATTATCTGCTCTGCGCCATCC
The DNA here is from genome assembly GCF_000737705.1 of Chryseobacterium soli. Classification (GTDB taxonomy): domain Bacteria; phylum Bacteroidota; class Bacteroidia; order Flavobacteriales; family Weeksellaceae; genus Chryseobacterium; species Chryseobacterium soli. The sequence continues at coordinate 554,846 of NZ_JPRH01000003.1, forward strand.
ATTTCAAGCATTTTCTGATAGCTTTCCGGAACTTCTGTGGTGTACACGATGTTTTTGTTTTCATCAGCTTTAATGCTTATTACTTTTGTTCCTGTAGCCTTATCTTCCATCGGAAGATTTTTGTTGAAAACCTCCAGTACAGAATTAAGCTGAGAACTGGTGGCATTACCCGATGCTATAGAGCTTAGGTCCTGTTGAGTAGTTCCTTTAAGCTTATTTTGATCAATCGCTTCGTCTGCGATCACTCTTCCGTCTGCCCCATATATTTTAAGATTGAATTTTACGCCGCTGTCAAGCAGCTCCTGACCCAGCTTTTCGCTTTTAATTGCCTGTCCGATAAGTTGAGGAAATGAAGAGGTAATAAGCTGGCCTTCCATATCATCCGATCCCTGATGAGCAGTGTTTACTTCAATAGTAATTTCGTCCGGACCCGTAGAGGTTGCTTTGCTGGATTTGATCATAGAACTCACCATCATAGATGAAGATCTGTTATACATATCAACAAAATTGCGGACTTTATCGCTCTTTGACTGACATGAAAGTAATACAATAGAAGTAAAACAAATAAGTAATAGTTTTTTCATGGTAATTTTTTTTGAAAGATAATAAAAAAACAGAAACCCGAAAGTTTCTGTTCCTGTTTTAATTTTTATAGTGTTTTGAACATTACATATTCAAAGCTTTTTGGTATGCATTTTCAAGGCCGTCAAGGTTTTTACCTCCTGCCGTTGCAAAGCCCGGGTTTCCTCCGCCGCCGCCCTGAATCTCTTTAGCTAATTCTTTTACGATAGCTCCGGCCTGATAGCTCGCTGCCAGATCATCAGAAACACCCACTGTAATCATAGGTTTGTCGTCTGCATTAGAAAGGATAATCGTCACAGAGTTAGGGATTTCCTTCTTCAATTGGAAAACGATATCTTTTACAGAACCTGCATCCAGAGAAGTTTTTTTAACCAAAAGCTGCTTGTCGCCTTTTTGTTCATATGCATTTTTCCAGTCTCCGATTTCACCTTTTGCTTTTTCTCTTTTCAGCGCTTCCACTTCAGATTTTAAAGCAGCATTCTCTTCGATTAATTTCTCGACAGATCGTACAACGTCTTTAGATTTCAACAACTGGGAAAGCTCGTTGATCTGCTTTTCTGCATTTTTGAAATATTCCTCAGATTTATCTCCGGAAATCGCTTCAATCCTTCTGATTCCTGCAGCTGCAGAACTTTCTGAAGAAATTTTGAAATGTCCGATTTCGCTGGTATTTTTTACGTGAGTTCCCCCGCAAAGTTCTTTTGAACTTCCAAACTGGATCATTCTCACACTGTCACCATATTTTTCACCAAAAAGAGCCATTGCACCTTTGTCAATCGCTTCCTGAATTGGGATATTTCTAAATTCCTGTAAAGCAATACTTTCCTTGATTTTGTGATTCACTTTTTCTTCAACCAAAGCCAATTCTTCCTCCGTCATTTTATTGAAATGAGAGAAGTCAAAACGTAGATAATCAGGACCAACATAAGAACCTTTTTGTTCAACGTGAGTTCCCAAAACCTCTCTCAAGGCTTCATGTAAGAGGTGAGTAACAGAGTGATTTGCCTGAGAATTTTTTCTGTCGGTTGCATTTACTTTAGCATAGAAAAGAGCTCCTGCATCTTTTGGAAGACCGTTAATTAAAGAAATAATCAGTCCGTTTTCTTTTTTTGTATCTAAAACTTCGAAACTTTCCGTAGCATTTTCGAGGACACCTTTGTCTCCAACTTGTCCACCACCTTCCGGATAGAAAGGAGAGTTGCTTAATACAATCTGATAAAATTCTCCGTCTTTATTTTCTACTTTTCTGTATCTTGTAATATATGTTTGGGCTTCGATTTGGTCGTAACCAACGAAATTTTCATCTCTTTCTTCCAAAGTTACCCAGTCGTAGACTTTTTGTTCAGAATCACCTCTTGAGCGATCTTTTTGCTTCTTCATTTCTTCGTCAAAGCCTTTTTCATCAATCGTTAGACCTTTTTCTTCGGCAATAATTCGTGATAAATCTGCGGGAAATCCGTGTGTGTCATATAATTCAAAAACCAAATTTCCCGGAACAATGGTTTCTCCTTTGTTTTGGGTATCTTTGATGATGTTGTTAATTCTAATTAACCCATTTTCAATCTTATTAAGAAAAGATTCTTCTTCACTTTTGATAACTTCTGTTACCAAATTTCCTTGTTTCTCCAACTCAGGGAAGAATGCTCCCATTTGATTCTGAAGAACAGCAACCAACTGATAAAGGAAAGGCTCTTTCATATCCAGGAATCTGTAAGAATAAGAAATTCCTCTTCTTAAAATTCTTCTGATTACATAACCAGCGCCTCCATTTGAAGGCAATTGTCCGTCTGCAATCGCAAACGAAACCGCTCTGATGTGGTCTACCACAACACGGATCGCAATATCTTTTTCGTCTTCTAAAATTCCTGTATATTTTTTACCTGAAAGCTCTTCAACTTTAGCAATCAGCGGAGTGAAAACATCGGTATCGTAGTTGGAAGTGGTTCCCTGAAGTGCCATACATAAACGCTCAAAGCCCATTCCCGTGTCTACGTGCTGTTGAGGAAGTTTTTCTAAACTTTTATCTGCCTTTCTGTTGAATTCCATGAAAACCAGGTTCCATACTTCCACTACCTGAGGATGGTCGTTGTTTACCAGCTCCAATCCTGAAACTGCTGCTTTTTCTTCAGGAGTTCTCAAATCAACATGGATCTCTGAACAAGGTCCGCAAGGTCCGCTTTCACCCATCTCCCAGAAATTATCTTTCTTATTTCCATTGATGATTCTATCTTCAGAAATGTGAGATTTCCAGAAATCGTAAGCGTCCTGATCTCTTTCAAGATTTTCAGAAGCATCCCCTTCGAAAATGGTTACATACAGATTCTCTTTAGGAATTCCATACACTTCGGTTAATAATTCCCAGGCAAAAGCAATCGCATCTTTTTTGAAATAATCACCAAAAGACCAGTTTCCCAACATTTCGAACATGGTGTGGTGATAAGTATCTCGACCTACATCATCCAGGTCATTATGTTTTCCTGAAACTCTCAGACACTTCTGTGTATCGGCAATTCTAGGGGCAGTAGGTGTTTTGTAACCTAAGAAAAAATCCTTGAACTGCGTCATTCCGGAGTTGGAAAACATTAGGGTAGGGTCATCTTTCAGTACGATAGGTGCTGAAGGAACGATAAGGTGGCCTTTACTTTTAAAATAATCTAAAAATTTTTGACGTATCTCTTGTGATGTCATAGTTTTGCTTTGCGTTAAAAAATATCAAAAAGTTGATAAGTTGCAAATTTAAGATTTTTAACTGATTTGGAAATAAAGTTTTTTATTTCAGCCTATATAAAACGATTTTTTATTATGCCAGACTCAGCATGGATGGAAATATCTTATAAAATGTATGCTGCCTTTTTGTTGAATGGCAGAAGTTGAAATATTTTTTTTAGAAAACCTTTACTTTTTGGGCTTATATTTAATGATATGCTGGTTATTATTGAAAACTATACTGCATGAAATGTAATTTTGTTAAAAATTAATGTAATATATTCTGTAAAAAATAAAAATATCAGAAATAATTGTAACTTTATAATGGGACCGTGTGATCAATTTAAAATTTTAAACAATCAATTATAAATTTTTCTATTATCTTCGTTTTAGAGTTTTAATGATTCTCATGCCGTATGGAGAAAAATAATGTACTGAAAAGCTGGGTGGAACAGTACTCTGAACCTCTTTTGAAAAGAGCTGCTTATGTGCTGTCCGATAAAGATACTGCTAAAGATATTGTTCAGGATGTATTTCTTGCCGCCTTTTCTTCTTATGAATCATTTGAGGGGAAAAGTAAGCCTTTAACATGGCTGATGGCTATATTAAACAGGAAAGTTTCAGATTTTTACCGTAAAAAATACCACTCTGAACCTCATATTAAGCTTGATCATTTTTTTGATGAAACAGGTTCATGGAACAATAATGAGGTCCTTAATGACTGGGATTCTTCGGGTAAAGAAACACATCTTTTGGATGATGATGATTTTAATACCACGCTGGAAGACTGCATTGAAGATTTGCCCTCCAGATGGAAGATTCCGTTAAAAATGTATTATCTGCAGGAAAAAAAAGCACAGGAAGTAAGTCAGGAATTGGAGATTTCCACGACTAATCTATGGAAGATTTTACAGAGAAGCCGGTTACAGCTTAGAGAGTGCCTGGATAATAACTGGTTTAGAAAGTCATAAAGAATTGTAAAAAAATGTTGAAAAAATTTATTCATTTACTATTTCTGCCATGCAGTGAAGCCACACTGCTTATGGAAAAGCAGAATGCAGAAACGATTTCCAAAAAGGAAAACCGGAGGCTTGCCTTGCATCTGAAAATTTGTAAATGGTGCCGTGCCTATCAGCAGAAACTGAAAATTCTAGATGATATTTTAAAAAGAAAATGTTCTCATAAAAAAGAGAATGAAATTAATCCATCTGATATTCAGGAGTTTAAACATGAAGTAGCTAAAAAATTAGATTTATAAGACCTATTTTGTCAGGATTTTGAAATGGCTCCGACTATACTTTTGAAAATGATAAAGTATAACTCAAAATCTTAAAGACATGAACGGAACATCCACACCTATCAGAAATCATCCAACCTATGCACTTGGATATTATATTTCGCTGGCAGGGGCTTCACTTATTTTATTCTGGATAGGAATTTTCAAATTTACTCCCACCGAAGCAGCGGCGATTAAACCTTTAATAGAAAACCATTTTCTTACCTTTTTCGTATATCAAATAGCGGATGTGCAGACGGTGTCAAATGCTATCGGAGCGATAGAAATTATCATTGCAGCATTACTGATCTTTAGTGTGAAATTTGCATTTCTAAGGAAGTATGCCGCCATGGGAATGATAGGTATCTTTCTGGTTACATTAAGTTATTTATTTACAACTCCGGGAATATGGAAAATGGTGGATGGAGTTCCCGTCACTGATTTCTTTATCATCAAGGATGTGATGTTTTTAGGATTTGGATTAATGATCTATCAAATTGAGAAATAATGGACAATAATAAAAAGAGAAAAATGAAAAATATATTAATTGTACTCGGTATTATTCTGGGTATCGCAGTATTTGCTGCAAAGGCCGGGTTTTTAAACAACACTAAACCTAAAGAAGAGAAAAAAGAAAATCAAAAAATTATGGACAATAAGAACGTTAGAGAGATTTATTTTGCAGGCGGATGTTTTTGGGGGACAGAACATTTTTTTCAACAGATTCGTGGAGTGGTAGGAACTGAAGTAGGGTATGCGAATGGGAATATTAAAAATCCTACCTACGAGCAGGTCGTAAGCCATTCAACAGGTTTTGCCGAAACCGTAAAAGTAAAATATGATCCTGAGCAGGTAGATGTAAAATTATTGATCGACCTGTATTTCAAAACCATTGATCCTACCAGTGTAAACAAACAAGGAAATGACAGAGGAGACCAATACAGAACAGGAATTTATTCAACAGATAAAGATACGGAAGCTATCGTAAAAGAAGAAGTGCAGAAATTAGCCAAAAACTACGGAAAACCGGTAGTGGTAGAAACTATTGCACTGAAAAATTTCTATAAAGCAGAGGATTATCATCAGGATTATCTGGACAAAAATCCTGGCGGTTACTGTCATATTGAACCGGGATTGTTTGAAATGGCGAAAAATGCCAACCCGCTTCCTAAAGCAAAGTATCAGAAACAGGACAAAAAAAAATTAAAAAAAGAATTGACTTCAGAACAATATAGAGTTACCCAGGAAAACGGAACTGAAATGCCATTCAAAAATGAATACTGGAATGAAACCCGAGAAGGAATTTACGTAGATATTACGACAGGAGAACCTCTGTTTGTTTCTACAGATAAATTTGAATCAGGGTGCGGATGGCCAAGTTTTTCTAAACCCATCACCAAAAAACTGATTGATGAAAAACTGGACCGTTCTGCCGGAATGGATAGAGTAGAGGTCCGCAGTAAAACAGGTGATGCTCATTTGGGACATGTTTTTACAGATGGTCCTGCTGATAAAGGAGGCCTACGTTACTGTATCAACAGTGCTTCCCTGAAATTTGTACCGAAAGCAGACATGGAGAAAAAAGGATACGGAGAATATCTTCCGTTATTAGATAAAAAGTAAATGAAAGAAGACCGCTGAAAGGCGGTCTTTTTATTTTGTATTATGTTAGTTTTTTTTGATTTTAATGGCCTCCACAATCTTTTAATTTTTAAATCTTTCAATCCTTCAATTAAAAACATCTACCAATCTCTCTTTTTAAGAATCCAGTACGAACCAAAAACAAAGATAGCAGACCAAACAATACATGCAATTAAGCTTTCAGTAGGATACGTAAATTCATATTTTACCCCCATCATTTTAGCCATATCCAATCGCATCATTGGGTTAGGAATAAGGTTAGACATACTATCCAGCGGCAGAAGGTGAGAGATGAAAAAATCATCTTTCATTACTTTCATTCTTTCAGGCCCTTGAAGTCCTTTCACCTTTTGATAGGTTTCCACTACAGTAAAAATGCTCTCTATGACCCAATAGACAAAAAATCCAAGGAAAACGAACATTGATTTTCTTAATAACACAGATAAAAACATCAGGAAACAGAAGAATGTAAAAAGTTTTACAAAATAGTTTCCGATAAAAAATACTTCTTTAAAAACCGATTCTGAATCCGTTACCTTAGAATACTGATGGCCAAGGAATAACGTGATTAAAAATACAATCAGGGTAGAAACTACTGTGAAAATTGTAATAGTTAATAATTTGGAACCGATAAATTCCTTTCTGCTCAATCCGTCAATCGTATTCTGTTTGAACATTCTGTTGGTAAACTCCTGAGAAATCGAAAATACGATGATCAATCCTAAGAATATCTTCAGCAATGCCACAATCCATGTGGTGAAATTCCAGATCTCAGGGAAATTATAAATGCCTTGCTGTTTTAAATTAATGGTACCTCCGAAAACATCCAGATCCACTAATCCGATAAAAAGAAGTGCAATAAGAATCGCAAAATAGAGTATGGTGAAAACCTTGAATGGTCGGTAATTCAGGTTTTTGTAATATTCAAGTTTTAATAATTTAAGCATGAGTATTGGTGTTTTTTACAAGTTCAAGGAATTGAGTTTCAAGAGACAGTTTTTTCTTGTTAAGATGCGAAAGGAAAATCCCTTTTTCAGCAAGCTTTTGGTTAAGTGTAGAAGCTGAGATAGAAGCATCTTCACGGATCTGTGCTTTGACCAGTTCACCATCCAGTTTTACCGAAGTGAACCATTGCATTTCTTCCAGTGTGCTCAACAGTAGAGTATTGTTGTCTGCTTTTAACTCAAAATAACCATTGTTAGCCGTCATTTCATCCACTCTTCCGGAATAGATTGCGTTTCCTTCTTTCAATACAATAACGTGGCTGCAGATCTTTTCAATCTCATCCAGAAGATGGCTGGCAATAATGATGGTAATGCCTTGCAGTGCAATGCTGGAGATGATTTCCCTGATCTGGATGATTCCCTCAGGATCAAGTCCGTTGGTAGGTTCATCAAGAATCAGTACTTCGGGATTGTTTAGAATAGCAGAGGCAATGGCCAGACGCTGTTTCATTCCTAAAGAAAACGTTTTGAAGCCATCTTTTTTTCTTTCATACAATCCTACTGTTTTCAAAACTTCATCGATTCTTGCGTATGGAGTACCCTTGATTTCCGCTACAATTTTAAGGTTGGTTTCAGCGCTTAAATAAGGATAAAAATTAGGCTGTTCGATAATAGCACCAATTTTTTTCAGCACATCAGGACTTGTTCCTTTCTCTCCAAACCAGTACCAGTCGCCACTTGTAGGATTTATCGTTGAAAGCAGCATTCCGAATGTTGTAGATTTACCACTTCCATTAGGTCCTAAAAGACCATACACATTGCCCTTTTCTACATCAAAAGAAATATTGTTCACCACAGTTCTTTTGAATTTTTTTGTCAGATTTTTTACTGATAAAATTTTTTCCATGTAATTTGTTTTACATAGTAGTAGTGTATATAATTGATGAAATGTTACAAAGATTACAGGATATTTCGATTAATTATAATTTTTAAATATTAAATTTGATTGAATTAATCATGAGTTATGAAGTTAATTGAATTAGCAAAAGAGCTTAATGTTTCGGCGGAAGCCATCAAACAATTTATACAGGATTTTGATCTGGATCTGGGATCTTGCATCAGTACCAACTTTGAAATAAAAGACGATTTTGAAAAATTTGCCCGTGAAAATATAGACTTTTTAAGGCGCTATGAAAAAGATCTGGACAAGAATAAAACCGTGGAACAGATTGCTGAAACCATCAACCAGCCCAAAGAAAAAATTGAGCAGGCCATGAAAGACAGCAACCCCAATATCTTTGATAACGGGTTTTTCCGTTCATCCATTTCAAGCTATGGAATTGATCATAAATTAGGAGGAAACTATCAATTTGTCTACAATTATTTTGGTCATAAAACAAGCCTGCAGCACCGGGATTTCATAGGATACCGCGATTTGTTTTTCTATATATCTACCATGTTGGAACCATTCCTGAATCCACAGCAGATCAAAGACTGGGGAATCAATAAACCGGCCGGAATTATCCTGTACGGGCCTCCCGGAAGCGGTAAGATTTTCTGGGCCAACAAAATTGCGGAAATTATCGGTTACAAATTTAAAGAAGTCAAAAAACATTATATGGGAACGTCATTCGTAGATGGTACTCCCACCAATTTCAATGACTTTTTGGTCAGTATGATGAAAGAGAATAAAGTACTCTTGTTCATGGATGATTTTGATGAAATTATGATGCAGCGCAAAGCTGAAACAGATGTCGCATCCTGTAACCTCGAAACTCAGGAACTGATCCTTCATTATATCGGAAAATTTGAAAAAGAAGAATTACTGATGGTAGGTTCTGCAAACTCCGTATCAGAAATTGATGAAGAGATACTGTCTCCCGGAAGATTCGATGTCATGATTCCTATTTTTCCGCCCAATGCAGCGGAGCGTTCTGAAATTATCCTGTATGCCATGACGAAAGGACTTCAGGAAGATTCACTCCTTTATAAAATTCTTAAAAATAATAAAGCAGATAAAGTCCCTTTCTGGCACGATATCGCTTCCAAAATGAAGGTTTTCAGCAACACCATGCTGATTGATTTTACACAAAGTCTGAAAAAGCACATCAAAAACCTGTATCAGAGAAATAAAAACGAAAACTTAAAGATTGACCAGAAACTGTTGAATGCTGCATTACGAGAAGCCGCCGGAAAACTGACCGAAGAATATCTGAATCAAATTACCCGATTCCTGGCAGATGCTGTGATCAATAATTTTGATGATTTTCAATTGAGAATTCAGGCATTGAAAAAAGAACTCGAAACGTATAAAGCGGTGGAAGAACCACGAAGAGCCATCGGGTTTCATCATAATGGAGAGGAGAAAAGTCAGGGCTAATACTGAAAATACACATTCATAAGAATACCAATTACACAGTACTCATGAACAGCATCTGGGAGCTTGAAACATTTTACAGAAAACGAGATGTAATCATTATCGGAAGCGGTTTTACAGGACTTTGGACCGCTATTTCCGTTAAAGAAAAATATCCGGAAAAATCGGTTTTGATTATTGAAAGAAACTCTGTTCCGCTGGGTGCATCAACAAGAAATGCCGGGTTTGCATGCTTTGGCAGTCTTACAGAAATCATTGCTGATTCTGAAAAAATGGGTTGGGGAAAAACGCTGAAACTGGTAAAGATGAGGTTCGACGGACTTCAAAAAATTCAACAGTATTTTAACCATTCTGAAATTGATTTTGAATTATGCAAAGGCTATGAAATTCTTAATAATAACCAGGCTTTAGAGAAGATTAACGAGGTAAATGAAAAATTGAAACATATTACCGGAACCGAAAAAACATATTCTTTACAACAGGAAAAAATTAAAGAATTTGGATTGGAAAAATCTGAATTTTTAATTGAAAATCCTTATGAAGGGAGTCTGCATTCAGGAAAATTTTTGACGAAACTTTTAGAAAAATGCCAGGAATTAAAAGTTGAATTTCTTTTCGGAATGGAAGTTAAAAAAGTTGTTGAAAACCCTCATGAAATTGAAGTGCAGCTTTCGGAAGATCTTTCGATTAAATCAGATAGAATTATTCATTGTACAAACGCTTTTAGTTCAAAGTTTTTAAATAACGAAGAGATCATTCCGGCTCGCGGACAAATTATTGTAACTGAGCCAATAGAAAATATAAAGATAAAAGGAACTTTCCATTATGATGAAGGATTTTATTATTTCAGGAATCTTGGAAACAGAATTTTATTGGGTGGAGGAAGAAATCAGGATTTTAAAACAGAAGAAACTACAGATTTTGAGACTACAGAATTTCTGCAGAATCATCTGGAAAATTTCCTCAGAGAAGTTATTCTTCCCCATCAGAATGTTGAAATTTCCATGAGATGGTCAGGAATTATGGCAATGGGTTCTGAGAAAACGCCCATTGTAAAACAGCTTTCAGACAGGGAATTCTGTGTGGTAAGACTTTCAGGTATGGGAGTCGCTTTAGCTCCTAAACTTGGTGAAATTGTTGCGGAAATGATGTAATCTAAATTTAAAGTCCCAATATGTACCATAGTAATTGTGAGCCATCATTAAAAAAGTATATAAATGAAATATTTACCTTTTGAACATATAATTTACACTTCAAACCTATCTAAACGAGACATCATAAAAAGACTTTCTGACTGTATGGAAACAAAAGGAAATGGTTTTTTTACATTTAATAATAAATCAACAAAAGAATACGAAGGTTTTATTGATGATCATCATTTTGAAATCAATAGAATTATAAGGAACAGAAATTCTTTTCTTCCGCAAATAAGTGGATCAATACAAGAAAATAACAATGAAACACAAATTGAAGTTAAAATGAAATTGCATGTGTTTGTACTTATTTTCATGGTATTCTGGTGTTTATTTGTATTATTTTTTTTGATAATTGTATTGGTTGCAGTTGAAAAAATATCTTTTGTTGTATTAATTCCTATAGGTATGCTGCTATTTGCCTATGCATTAACTATGTTCGGGTTCAAAAGCGAAAGCATGCGATCAAAAGAAGATTTGAAAAAAATATTTGAGGCTAAATAATATAATTGTACTTATTCCAACTAAGAATCTGTGTAAATTCTTGAAATCTGTGGGAATACAACAAATATCCGTATTTTTGCAAAAAAGAAACATTCGTGATTAACAACGACCATATAAGAGAAGTTCAATCCAGAATTGAAGACCTTCACAAATATCTTCAGATTGATAAAAAAAAGATAGAAATAGCCAATGATGATGAGAAGACAGCTGCTCCTGAATTTTGGGACAATCCAAAAGGGGCCGAAGTTTTCCTGAAACAACTGCGTTCTAAAAAAAGATGGGTGGAGGACTATGAAGAAATCCGCTCTCAGTTTGAAGATCTGCAGGTTTTAATGGAATTTGCCAAAGAAGATCCCGATTCTGAAAAAGAACTGGATGAAGCCTTTCCGCAGCTGGTTGAAAAAATTGAAAACCTGGAATTCAAAAATATGCTTTCCAATGAAGGCGATGAGTTGTCTGCTGTACTGCAAATCACTGCAGGAGCGGGCGGTACAGAAAGTTGTGACTGGGCAGCCATGCTGATGAGGATGTATACCATGTGGTCTGAAAAGCAAGGCTATAAAATCCGTGAACTTAACTTCCAGGAAGGAGAGGTTGCCGGTGTGAAAACCGTTACACTGGAAGTTGACGGTGAATATGCCTTTGGATACTTAAAAGGTGAAAATGGAGTTCACAGACTGGTAAGGATTTCTCCATTTGACAGTAATGCGAAGCGACACACAAGTTTTGTGTCGGTTTATGTATATCCTTTAGTAGACGACACAATTGAGATCAACATTAATCCCGCAGATATTTCATTTGAAACCATGCGAAGTTCAGGAGCAGGAGGGCAGAACGTTAATAAAGTAGAAACGGCCGTTCGTCTTCGTCACGCACCTACAGGAATTATTATTGAAAACTCCGAATCCCGTTCACAGCTTCAGAATAAAGAAAAAGCCATGCAGCTTCTTCGTTCCAGATTATACGAAATGGAATTGGAAGAACGAATGAGGGCAAGAACAGAAATTGAATCCAATAAAATGAAGATCGAGTGGGGAAGCCAGATCCGAAACTATGTCATGCATCCTTATAAACTGATAAAAGATGTACGTTCCGGCCACGAAACTTCAGACGTGGATTCTGTGATGAACGGAAATCTTACACCGTTCCTGAAAGCCTTCTTAATGGCTGATGGTACCGCGGTTTCAGACGATGATCTCGACCTGTAAATATCATGTTTGGATTTTAGTTAAAAACTTATAATTAATTTCCTTTTGAAGTTTATTAAGCTTATTTTTGTTACTTATCAATATATATGGAAGATTTCAATAGTTGGAAAGATTTATTAAACCCTGAGTTTTATATAAAAATGGGTGGGTTTTGGCTTATTTTATTTATCATTTTTGCTGAAACAGGTCTGTTTGTAGGATTTTTTTTACCAGGCGATTCATTGCTTTTTGTTTCAGGGATTTATGCAGTAGAAATTATCAAAGAGACTTTCGGCTCTACCGGGAGCGATTTTTTAGATACAACTATTTTAGCAACAGCAGTAGCCATTGCAGCAATTATTGGTAATGAAATAGGATATTATTTTGGCGTAAAAGCCGGGCCGACACTATATAAAAAGCAGGATACCATGCTTTTTAAGAAAAAATATCTTTATCAGGCGCATGATTTCTTTGAAAAACATGGTGCTTTAGCGATTATTATGGCAAGATTCTTACCGGTAGTAAGAACTTTTACCCCTATCGTTGCGGGTATTGTTAAAATGGATAAGAGAGAATTTCTGAGAGATAATGTTATTGGAGCTGTTTTATGGTCATTTATCTTGATTTTTGCAGGTCATTATCTTGATAAATTATTTCTGGACCAGTTCGGAATTAACTTAAAAGAAAAGCTTGAGTTTATCATTATTATCATTGTGTTAATAACGACGCTTCCTGTTATCATCAAGTTTATGTTTGGTAAAAAACAGGATTTTTCTAAATATGAAGACAAAGATCCTGAATAAGGAAAACTATAGTATAATCTACATAACCCGCTTTTTAGCGGGTTATTTTTTTATCCATTCCAGAATATTGGGATAGATGATGCTGTCTCTTTTCATCTTACTGAAAAACCTGGGTACGTGGCCCGTTCTTTTCATAAAAACCAGTTTATGCGGTACGTTTAGCCGGGTAAGCGCAGAATCCATGGCAAGTCCCTGATGCTGATTAACAAGAAAATCTGTATTTCCCTGAAATAATAAAGTAGGAACATTGGTGATATTGGCAATCGGACTGGCTTCTTTAAAATCCTCAGACACATTGTGACGGTCAAATTTTACTCCTACCACTTTTTGAAAAGTAGGTGACGTATATTTTGAGTAAAAGGAATGAAGATATTCCGGGCTGTAGAAATCCGTAGGGCCGCTCAGGGAAATGATTTTCCTAATCTGATCCGGATGCTGGTATCCATAGAGTAGCGATAGATGTCCGCCGGCACTTTCTCCAAGCAGAATATAATTATTGGGTTGAAGATCTGCTTTTTGAGCCAGGGAATTAAATTTTTCTATAGCTAAACCAATGTCTTCAAGCTGTTGTTTATACGTAATTTTTTTTCGCCTTGAAACCAGCCTGTAGTTCATATTAATGCTGGGAATATTATGGGCAAAAAGCATTTTCTGGATCTGAATCATATGCTCTTTTTTTCCAAGCGTCCATGCACCGCCATGGACCATTAAAACAACAGGTGATGTTTCAGGATAGTCAGCAGGAAGGAAAATATCCATCTTCTGTCTTTGATGTTCACCGTATTTTAAATTGTAAATCTTCTGATTATGATCACCCACCCAAACCCTGAATTTTGTGTTACATGAAATTAATAAAAAGCTGATACATCCTAAAACAAAAAAATGATAGTTGATAATTAGCTTTTTCATACTTCAAATGTAATGAAAATAAAATATTTTATGATGGCTGCTAACTCTTTTTAACGCAGCATATATTGCTCATATGATGGTCTTTTTTTCAGCCTGCTCTTTTAAACTTTTATTCATTTTATTGAATCCTTCAGCTGTTTTGTCAAGATTAATAAATGACACCAAAATACCGGAAAATTCCTCAGACTGGATAAAAGTGGTAGTTCCATTTCCATTATCGATGAGTTGAAACTTATGCTTACCATCAAAAATTCCTTTAAACAGAAGGTTTCCAAGCCAGCTCAGCTCCTTATTTTTTACTGACGACTGAATTAGCGGCTTAAATGTCATTCCTTTTCCTTCTTCGGGTTCTATAGTGACTTTTAAAGTACTGCCGATATTTATTAACCCTGCTATACTTTTAATGAATGGATTCCAGTTCGGATAATTGTTAAAATCAGTGAGAATTTCCCAAACCTTTTGCGGGGCTGCATTAATGATTATTTGTGTCTCGATTTTCTTTGCCATGATGTTGATATTGATAAGGGCAAAGTTCGGTCAGAATGGAAAATATCCACTTGATAAAAATCAAAAGTTTTCATGAGCGGTCTTATTTCTTATCCGGCTGAACGTTTCGGAAGTCATCCCAAGCATTGAGGCGATATACTGCAGAGGAATATGAGTAAATAATTCACGGTTTTCATTAAAAAATGCGGTGTATCTTTCTTCAGCAGTCATAGAAAGATGGGTGAGAACTCTTGTTTCCAATGTAATAAAACAATGAATGATGAAAGCTTTTTCAAGCTTATACCATTGAGGAACCAACTGATGGAGCGCTTCGTAATCCTCTTTGTCAATGGAGTAAATTTCAGTATCCGTAAGTGCCTGAATATTCCACCGGGCAGGACAGGCAGCCATAAAGCTCGAAAGATCAGTAATAAAATATCCTTTCGTAGAAATCCACTGAGTAACTTCTTTTTTTTCAGTTTCAGTAAAGATTCGTAGAAATCCGGATTGAATGAAACTTAGTTTTGTACTGCTCTTCCCGGCACGTAGGAAAAAATCATTTTTGCGAACAGTTTCCGGTTTGAAAAAGGAGACAATGGTTTTCAAATCATGATCCTCAATATTTTCAAAGTAAGATTGTAGGCTATATTCAAGATCTGGTGAAGGTAAATTCATGGCTGGAACGTATTATTTTTTTCAATGGTCTTCATGATAAAGCAAATCAAAGTTACAAAATATTAAAACCTTTGATATGCCCAATTGTAGTCGATTTTAATGACCAGAAAATAATCTTTAACCTTGTTGATGGTTATAAAACATTCTGTATATCCATGATAGTAATCAATACAGGTTTTTTTAATTCAAATAAATGATGATTTCTTGAGGATATAACAATTATTATGGAATAAAATTTGTCATTTTAAATTGGAGTAAAATTATTGTTTTATAAACAACCCTAAAATAGAATTAAATAATTATTTTTGTTCCGTTTAACAGATATTAAAAAAATATTAAAATATGGCGTCTGGTTTTTTTGCAATTTTGGATGATATTTCTGCGTTGATGGATGATGTTGCGGTTACTAGTAAAATAGCCACTCAGAAAACGGCGGGTATCTTAGGAGATGACCTGGCAGTAAATGCAGAAAAAGCAACAGGCTTTCTTTCTTCCCGGGAAATTCCGGTTTTATGGGCGATCACAAAAGGGTCTTTTATCAACAAATTAATCATTCTGCCTATTGTTTTTTTACTCAATTGGTTGTATGCTCCAGCTATTAATTATGTATTGATCCTTGGAGGATTCTATTTAGCTTTTGAAGGAGTTGAAAAAGTGATAGAATTTCTTTTTCACCGCGACAAAAAAGGTCATGAGGTTATAGAAGAAATTGTAGAAGACGAAAAAAGTTCTGAAGAGATAGAAAAAGCTAAAGTAAAATCAGCAATTACAACGGATTTTATTTTATCGATCGAGATCGTAATTATTGCTTTAGGAACCGTATTGGAAGAAAGTCATCCTTTCATTACGCAGATTTTAGTAACGAGCCTGGTTGCATTTATTGCTACTGTTGGAGTGTATGGAATTGTAGCTTTGATCGTAAGAATGGATGATGCAGGATTTAAATTAATTAAAAAAAGTAACGATAAAGGCTTTTTCGGCAGGCTTGGACATTTCTTAGTGAAGGCTTTACCTGTTGTTATTAAAATATTAGGAGTAGTCGGTACGATTGCTTTAATAATGGTAGCTGGTGGAATTTTTCTGCATAGAGTAGAATTTTTTCATGGCTTATTTCCAACCTGGCCGGATGTTTTGAAAGAGCTTACACTTGGAGTTGTAGGAGGTTTGGCTGCTGTGGCGGTCTTTACATTGGGTAAAAAAGTATATACTTTGGCTACCCGTAAATAGTTTCTCTGAAAAATAATTTATATTCGCTTATGAATGCATTTAACCTTGTATTTATTAATAAATATGAGAAATTTATCGATTGATATATTAAAAATTATACTCGCATTTTTTGTGGTTTTTTTGCATATGCATTTACTGATAGATTTTTATCCTTCATTAAGTTATGTACTTGTAAATGGTCTTTTTAGAATAGGGGTTCCTGTTTTTTTAATAATAACGGGATATTATTTTTATCATGTAGATGATATTCATAAGTTGAAAAAATGGCTGATAAGAATATTTTTACTGTATTCAATATGGTCGATAATCTATATTCCTTTCTGGAAAGAAGATAAAATTTTAATAAATATTTTTTTTGGATATCACCACTTATGGTATCTGATAGGAACTTTCTTTGCTGGAATTGTTTTGTTTATGCTAAGAAATAAATCGGCACAATTTATTATAACAACGATTTTGTTTCTATTCAGTTGTGGATATGTAATACAAATGTTGGGGAATCTTCATTATTTTACCGGAAATTTAGACACAACATTGAATTTATTTCCTTCCTACAGAAATTTTCTGTTTGTATGTTTTCCCTTCTTGGGAATAGGTTTTCTTATTAAAAAACTGAATATTGATGTAAAGCAGAAGCCATCTTTGCTGCTGGTTATAGGATCAGTAGCTCTTGTCGTTTTTGAAGCGTTTTTGAATTATAAAGTATTAGGATTAGATAAAAAGGAAAGCATTGACTTATTACTATCTTTATTGATTGCCTGTCCCATTGTATTTTTATACTGTAAAAGTATTCCTGTAAAAACAGATTCTAAAATTTTAGCAAGTATTTCAACCGCAATTTATTTGGTTCATCCATTAATCATGGAATGGATTTTTAATCCTCACCTTACCTCATTCAGGTTTGTGGTCTTTATCGGAGCATTATTAATGGTAAGTTTGATATTGGTTTTTCTTAATAGAAAATTAAAATATCTGTTGTAATAAAGTTACTGAATTTTCAACCCCTGTACATAGGCTAATTTAATTGCATCCGCTCCGTGAAATTCAGAGTAATTAAGATCAATTTCATTCTCAGATTTTAAGTTCTCATACAATTTAAGAATGTTACTTTTGTATGGGCAATAATCTACAAAATTGTTTAAAAAGATTTCAGCGGTTTCTTTTTCAGAAAAGCAGAGGAGAAAATCTAGAGGAGAAATGGAATCTTCTGTCCACTGATTAAATTTTGTTCCATTATTCTTTAAAAAATCAATGGCAGTTTCTTTAGAACTGAAAATTTCAAAAATAGAGAGGATGTATTTTTGTATGCTTTCTGTAATTTCAGTAATTGAATTTTGATAAGAAAGACCGGCTAAATTCCATTCTTTCCAATTATTAAAGGGAGTTAAATAACCAATCTGGTTTCCATAGATTAACCCTTGCGAATATTCATTTTTTCTCTGTTCAATTTGCCATTTTTTTAATATTTTAGAATAGATATTGATGTGTGGAAGGATCTGGATGGATGAAGAATCATTCCTAAAACTCGATTGAAAATAAATCTCAAAATGGATATCTTTATCCGTCGAAATTTTCTTAAGCCTTTGTCCCTTTTCAAGTGTTTTAAACCCCTCAAGTTGAGCGGCAATTTCGTTGCAGGCACTTAAAAATACTACTCTGGTATCCATTTTAGCTTTGGGTTAATTATTTAAAAACAAATATAAAGAAAATGAAAAACCATAAAGAGACTTTAATTAATTCAAAATTCAACCAGACAATTATCCATAAAAAAAGGATTCCCATAAGAATCCTTTTATATTTTAGTTAAATAAATCTTTCACTTTATCAAAGAAAGTTTTTTCTTTTCCGGAAGGTTCTGCTTCCATTTCTCCGCTGGACATCTGCTTCTCAAAGAAATCTTTTTGATCTTTTGTAAGCTTCTGTGGCGTCCATACATTGATGTGGATAAACATATCACCTTTTCCATAGCTGTCGATGCTAGGAAGGCCTTTTCCTGCTAGCCTAAGGATTTTTCCGGACTGTGTTCCCGGATCAACTGTGATTTTCACTTTTCCGCCAACGGTAGAGATTTCTTTTTTTGTTCCTAATGCAGCTTCAGCATAGGAAATATATAATTCCTGGTGAAGGTTGTCTCCCTCTCTTTTGATTGTTTTATCGATTTCTTCTTCAATAATAACCAATAGATCTCCGGGAATACCTCCAAAAGGAGCATCATTACCTTTTCCTCTTACATTCAGCTGGATTCCGTCTCTTGCACCGGCAGGAATGTTGATTGAGATTTCCTCTTCATCCTTAATAAGTCCCTGCGCATTTGCTCCGGCTGGAATTTTATCAGCAACCTTTCCGATTCCCTGACAGGTTCCACAAGTAGCCTGGGTCTGCATTTGCCCAAACATCGTGTTCATTACCTTAACCTGAACTCCTGAACCGTTACATGTAGGACATGTTTTTGAAGTGGCACCTTCTGCCATCTTCATTTTTTTTACTTTAAGCGTTTTCTGGGTTCCGTTCACCATTTCTTCAAGGTTCAGCTTGATTCTGATTCTTAGATTAGAACCTTTCACCTGCTGGCGTCCGCCGCCGCCGCCGCCGAAGCCTCCAAAGCCACCGCCACCAAAAATATCTCCAAACTGGCTGAAAATATCTTCCATATTCATACCACCGCCAAAGCCGCCACCGCCGAAACCTCCGTTTCCGCCTACGCCTGCATGACCGAACTGGTCATAACGCGAACGCTTCTGATCGTCGCTCAGTATTTCATAAGCTTCCGCTGCTTCTTTGAATTTTTCTTCGGCTTCCTTATCTCCCGGATTTTTATCTGGGTGAAATTTAATCGCCATTTTTCGGTATGCTTTCTTTATTTCCTCGGATGATGAAGATTTACTTACTTCAAGAACCTCGTAATAATCTCTTTTTGACATGATACTTAAATGCTTACAATTGATGTGAAATAAATGATGATTGATTCTTGCTGGATAAAAGGTCTATCAATTACCACCTATCATTTATCATTATTAAATTTTAGTTTCCTGTTACTACTTTTGCAAAACGGATCACTTTATCACTTAAAGTATATCCTGTTTCGATAACGTCTACGATTTTTCCTTTCAAATCTTCTGACGGTGCAGGAATTTGAGTAATCGCTTCGTGGAAATCAACATTGAAGGTATCTCCGGCTCTTACTTCCATTGGTTTTAATCCTTTTTCAGTAAGTCTGTTTTTGAATTTTTGATAAATCAATTCTACACCTTGTAAATCTGAAGTATTTCCGTTTTTAGCAATTTCTTTCAATGCTCTTTCAAAATCATCCAGTACTCCTAACATAGAAACCATCATATCCTGATTAGCATACTGGAAGAATTCCATCTTCTCTTTTGCTGTTCTTTTCTTATAATTTTCGAATTCAGCGTACAGTCTGATGTAACGGTCTTTCTCTTCTGCCAAAAGTTCCTCAGCAGTAGGAGTATCTGTCACATTTTCTCCAGAAGCTGTTTCGTTCTGAATCGTGTTTTCTTCTTGATTATTGATGCTTTCTTCGTTAATATCCTGATTGTCCATAATTCAATATTTATTTACAGGTGTGTTTGGCAAAGACTTTGCCAAATGAAAAATTAAGACATTAAGGCAGTTTATTTTTTATTTTGTGAAAAAATTACATGGATTATATACCCTTTCAGCCGTTACTGAAGGTTATAATGAAACCGTTTTTTTTATAGAATCAATGAATGAATCCATAGTGAATCTTGATGTGTACAGTTATTGTTAGTCTGCAAAAGTCTGATAAAGCAGGTAAAGATTTAAAATAATGATGATGAATGAAATGATCCATACACATACTTTTAAAACAGGTTTATTTACAAATTCACCCATTTTTGCTTTGTCATTCGTAAACATCACCAATGGAACTACAGCAAAGCTCAATTGCATAGATAAGATCACCTGACTTAAAACCAATAGGTTGGTAGTTCCTTCTTCCCCATATAAAATAGCTACAATTAAGGCAGGAATTACAGCGATAAGTCTGGTAATTAACCTTCTGAGCCAGGGTTTTAACCTTATGTTTAAGAAGCCTTCCATTACGATCTGTCCGGCCAGGGTTCCGGTAAGCGTGGAATTTTGACCTGAAGCAAGCAAAGCGATGGCAAATGCTATACTGGCCATCGAAGCACCCAATATAGGCGTCAGCATTTTATAAGCATCATGGATATCTGCAACATGTTCATTGCCGGTCGTGTGAAAAGTAGCTGCAGCCAGAATAAGAATTGCTGCATTAATGAAAAACGCCAGCAATAGTGAAACAGTACTGTCTAAAGTAGCAAATTTAATAGCTTCCTTTTTTCCTTCTCTATCGCGTGGATAGTCTCTGGTCTGAACAATACTGCTGTGAAGATACAGGTTGTGAGGCATAACAGTGGCTCCCAGGATCCCAATGGCAATATAAAGCATCGCAGGATTCTGGATAATTTCTTTCTGAGGAATTAATCCCCCTAAAATCTCATTGATAGCCGGTTTTGAAATAATAATTTCGTATAAAAAACAGGATAAAATAATAAAAATAAGGCCGCCCACAATACTTTCTATCCATCGAAACCCTTTTGCCTGGAGTAATAAGATAATAAGAACATCAACAGTAGTTATCACAATTCCCCAGGTAAGAGGAATATGAAACAGAAGGTTCAGGGCGATCGCAGAACCGATGACTTCAGCGAGATCACAGGCTGCAATAGCAATTTCACATAATATCCAGAGAATAAAATTGGTGGTAGGATTAAAATGATCTCTGCATGCCTGTGCAAGATCTCTTTCTGCAACCACACCAAGTTTTACAGATAAATGTTGTAAAACCATGGCAAAAAGGTTGGAAATAAGAATAACAGAAAGTAGAGTATAGCCAAACTGCGCTCCTCCGGCAATATCCGTTGCCCAGTTTCCCGGGTCCATGTATCCAACGGCAATCATCAGTCCGGGCCCCGCAAAGGCTAGGTATTTTCTCCAAAAACTCCCTTTTACCGGTACCTTAATGGAAGAATAAACCTCTGGTAATGAATGTGAAGTTTTATCTTTTCGCCAAGCGCTCTTTAAGTTGAGATTCATAAATAATGTGAATGTTAGAAATGTCTAACAAATGTAATTAAATAAATGAAAATATAAAAACTAAGACCAAAAAAAATCCCGAAAATATTTTCGGGATTTAAGTATTGGGTGTTTATAATTATTTTGCAAATCGTACAGACATTTTTCTGTCAGCAGCTCTTTCAGCATCTGATGCTTTAGGATCTACTTTAGCAAATTTGCTTCCGTATCCTTCAGCTTCTAAAACCTGAGCACCAACTCCTGCTTTTGCTAAAGCACCTTTGATAAACTCAGCTCTTGATTTAGATAATTTAATGTTAGATGCTTCGTTACCTACTTTATCAGTGTAACCACCAATTTTAATTTTAGCTTCAGGGAAAGCTTTTAAGATAGCTACAAGATTGTCAAGCTGTCCTTGAGAACCTGCTTCTAAATCTGTAGCACTACCCATTTTAAAATTAACGTGGTCAAAATCATACCAGGTATCTTTTAAAGCACTGTCATCAGCTGCATTTTTGTAATTTCCAGATTTTAAGAAAGTAATCATCTGATCTTCCATTCCACCTTTATACCCTTTAAGTGCAACCCCATTTAAATCAATGTTCTCATCAGTTTTAGCAGTGGCTACAGCAGTTCCTGTTTTATCACTTGGGGCAACTGCGGTTGACGCTGTATCTGTGTGTGATCCTGTTGAATCAGCAGCAGTGGTTGTAGTGGTAGTCTGTTTTTTCTCACATTGCTTCCAAAGGAAATATCCGGCAGCAATTAGCAATAAAAGCGGAAGCAACCATTTCCAGATTGAACCTCCGCCTTCGTTATTATTTCTATCAGGATTAGTTCCTGTAGGTGTTGTACTTCTTGTAACG
Source organism: Chryseobacterium soli (assembly GCF_000737705.1). Classification (GTDB taxonomy): domain Bacteria; phylum Bacteroidota; class Bacteroidia; order Flavobacteriales; family Weeksellaceae; genus Chryseobacterium; species Chryseobacterium soli. The sequence goes on from NZ_JPRH01000003.1 coordinate 577,295, forward strand.
TCTATTTTAGGTTCTCCAACCGGCGTTTTTATAGCGTCGTTATCATTATCAAACTTGTATCCTTTAGCCCAGTCGCCAATATTTAACGATGCTAGAGAAAGCCCGGCTGGCAATAATGTAGAGATAATACCTTTCTGGCTGCTCAATAAATTTGAAATACCAGATTTATCCAGGTTATTATCGGCTGCATATTTTCCAACAGTTCCTGCTGTTGCTCCTGTTACAAGGCTTAACAAAGAACTTGCAGAACCATTGCTGATTCCTGAGAAAGAAGCAATCGAATTGACCAATCCACCAAGCTTATCACCAAAAAGAGATGACAACAAAGTAGAGATAATAGGATTATTAGAAGAACCTCCTAATAAATTTCCTAAAATTCCGCTGGATGAAGCATTCGTAATTGCATCTAAAACTCCTGGATGATCCGCATTGTTTGCTAATCCTCCCACAACTGCAGGCAGTAAACCTCCAATTGCTTTTGAAATACCAGATTCACTTTCTCCTAATTGAGATGCTGCTTGTGAAACTAAAGCGGGACCTAATTGTCCTTTAATTAAATCAATGACATTTAAAGACATAATAAATTTATTTTTTAGATTAATGTTGATATAAATTTAAACAAAAATCTGTCCAAATGTCATTTTTTTTGATTATTTATTGAAATTTTAATGAAATTTTTAGAAATCATTAAAATTATTAATACGCTTTTGCGAATAGTACACGTCTTTCAGAGGGTTTTCCTGAAATCAGCGAAACACCTGCCTCAACATCATTATCTGAAGGAATACATCTGATAGTTGCCTTGGTTTCTTCTTTGATTTGTTCCTCTTCTTCAGCGGTTCCATCCCAATGGGCATAGATGAATCCTCCTTTTTCTTCCAGCACTTTTTTAAACTCTTCATATGTGTCAACTTTTGTAATGCTGTCATTTCTAAAGTTGAGTGCTTTATTGTAAATATCTTTCTGAATAGTTTTTAATAACTCTTCAATGTAAACATCCACACCGTCAATAGAACGTACTTCTTTGGTAAGATTGTCTCTTCTTGCAATTTCTATAGATTTATTCTCTAAATCTTTCGGTCCGATGGCAATTCTTACAGGAACCCCTTTTAATTCGTATTCAGCGAATTTCCAACCCGGTTTATTCTGAGTGTCATTATCAAATTTCACAGAAATACCTTTAGCTCTTAGTTTAGCCTGGATGTCTAAAGCAACCTCGCTGATCTGGTTAAGCTGTTCATCACCTTTAAAGATAGGAACAATTACCACCTGGATAGGTGCCAGTGTAGGAGGAAGTACCAATCCGAAATCATCAGAATGGGTCATGATTAAAGCTCCCATCAAACGGGTAGAAGTTCCCCATGATGTTGCCCATGCGTGCTCAATTTTTCCTTCTTTGTTCGTGAATTTTACATCAAAAGCTTTGGCGAAATTCTGTCCTAAGAAGTGAGAAGTTCCTGCCTGAAGTGCTTTTCCGTCCTGCATTAAAGCTTCAATACAATAAGTTTCATCAGCTCCCGCAAATCTTTCAGATGGTGTTTTTACCCCTTGAATCACAGGCATTGCCATAAAGTTTTCTGCAAAATCTGCATACACTTTATTCATTTTTTCTGCTTCTTCTACCGCTTCATCCTTTGTAGCATGAGCGGTGTGCCCTTCCTGCCATAAGAATTCTGCCGTTCTTAAAAATAAACGGGTTCTCATTTCCCAACGAACCACATTGGCCCATTGATTAATTAATATAGGAAGATCTCTGTACGATTGAATCCAGTTTTTATAGGTGCTCCAGATAATTGCTTCTGATGTAGGACGAACGATAAGTTCTTCTTCTAATTTAGCATCCGGATCAACGATAAGTTTTGCAGGGTTGTTTGGATCTGTTTTTAATCTGTAATGGGTAACCACAGCACATTCTTTTGCAAAACCGGCAGCATTTTTTTCCTCTGCCTCAAACAAGCTTTTGGGCACAAAAAGCGGGAAATAAGCATTAACGTGACCTGTCTCCTTGAATTTTCTGTCCATTTCATCACGCATTTTTTCCCAGATTGCATAGCCGTATGGTTTAATAACCATGCATCCTCGCACTCCAGAGTTTTCAGCTAAGTCAGCCTTTACCACCAACTCATTATACCATTTGCTGTAATCTTCGCTTCTTGAGGTTAATTTTGCCATTATTTTTTTTAATTTTTTTAACTTTTTCCTATTATTGTTATCTAAAAATAAAACTCTATTTTTGATAGATTTTTTAATCAGTGTTTTGGTACATTTTTGGTACACATTGCAAATATAATTTAATTTAAAAATTTTTACGTTATCATGAAAAGAAATATACATAAAAATTTGCTCGGTGTGTTAAGATCTAAAGGGATTTTAGCCATATCAAGCGGATTATTGCTTATGTCTTGTGGTGCTCAGATGGGAGGGTATAGCGAGACTGATGGGGTTTATTATGACCCGAATAAAGATACACTACCTGAAGGCGTAATTATCAATGATGGCGGAAACAGAGTAGGTCAATATTATGATTATTATCAGGACTCTAATATCATTCAGAACGCGCAAGCCAATTCTAAAGAGCAGGATAACAGATATAATACTTGGAGTGATAATAACTGGAATACAAACGCAACAGATTCCGACTGGGGGAATTTTGCAGGATCCCAAACCAATGTTTACAATAATAACTGGGGTAGTCCTTGGGGATACTACGGTGGTTACAACCCTTACTGGGGATGGAACGGAGGCTGGGGCCTAGGCATGTCTTTCGGATGGGGTAGCTCATTCGGATGGGGCTGGGGTGGTTCTTATGGCTGGGGAAATCCTTACTGGGGCGGATATTATGGTTGGGGCAATCCTTATTGGGGTGGTGGATACTATAACCCATACTGGGGATGGAATGGCGGATACTGGGGTAACGGATATTACAACAGACCTATCTACAGAAGAAGTGGTGCTGAAGGAGGTGGATTTAACAGAAATAATCCAGGTCTGACGAACTCTATCTATAAAAATAATACAGCCGGTTTCAGAAATAATGGCGGTGGTTTTAGAAATACCAATACCAATGGTGGTTTCAGACAGCAAGGTAATTATAATGGTGGATTTAGAAATCAGCAAGGGCAATCTGGGGGATTCCGTAACTCTACACAACAGACAAGACCAAATTATAATTATAACAACCAGCAACAACAGCCTAGATACAGAAATGATGGCGGCTTCAGATCCAATGATAACGGAGGATTCAGATCTAGCGGAGGCTTCAATTCAGGTGGTGGCTTCAGAGGTGGTTCTTCAGGCGGCGGCGGTGGTATGAGATCCGGCGGCGGCGGTGGCGGCTTCAGAGGTGGTAGATAATTTTCAAACTTAATAACTATTTAAAAAATAATGTTAAAAAAATCTTTAGTATTAATGAGTGTTGCTGCTGCATTTTATGCGCAGGCTCAGGATGTTTCTGTGATAAGAAATACTGTAGATGCATATTCCAGTACTCCTATGGTGGGATCGGCTAAATTTAATGCTATGGCCGGATCCAATGGGGCACTAGGTGGGGACGCCAGTTCCCTGCTTACCAACCCTGCCGGTTTGGGAGTTGCTATTTCAGGTGAAATTTCAGGAACATTGTCTGTAAGTGGGAATAAAAACACTTCTGCATGGGCAGGTTCATCCATTAATTATAGCAAGACCAATACAGATCTTGGAAACGTAGGAGGTGTGCTTACTTTTCCTTTGATGACTGAAACAGGATGGAAATTCATTAATGTCGGAGTAAATTATTCCAATCAGTCTCTTGACAATTATGTAGAGTCTCCGGGAAACAGTAACCTGATCTATGATTTTGATACGAATAAAAGTTCTTCACTTTCCGGGCATGCCTATAACAGATATGGATACTTGTCTAAAACAAGTTTCGGTGTTGGAGCGAATTATAACCACAGTGTCTATGTTGGAGCAGGCTTGAATTTCTTCAATGCTTCTATTGACCAATATGATACAGCTGCATTCAATTCTCTTCAGAATGGTTCTACGGAATATTTCAGCAAGCAGAATACTCCCTATTTTGAAAGATCTTCAGGTTTTTCAGCAACCCTTGGGGTAATTGGTAAGCTGAATCCTAATTTCAGAGTTGGAGCAGCGATTGAAACGCCTACTTTCTGGACGATCGACAGAAATTATAATTTCTACAATGATGCTAATTTAGGTGATGATATGGCTTATGAGGGAAGAAGGTTTACTTCTCCGCTTAAAGCAACCGTAAGTGCTGCTTTTGTAGCCAGTAAAAACTTCTCTTTAAACGTAGACTATACACTTGGGTTAACAAAACCTAAATACAGAGTAGACGGAGGTGCAGAAACAGAATTGAATGATTTCTTCAAAGATAATTACAAGAATTTATCAGAAGTAAGAATAGGAGGGGAGTACAGAATAAAGCAGTTTAGAGTAAGAGGTGGATATTCATTTGTATCCAGTCCATTTGATGCTTTAACAATCAGCAGATTTAATGATGCGGGAACTTCTTCTGTAGATCAATCTTATAATAATCTTATCCTTAATAACAGAAACTTACTGTCATTTGGTTTAGGATATGATTTCAAGTCTTTTTATGTAGATGCTTCTTATCAGAATATAACATCTAAGTACAGCAATCCATTTTTGAGAGGTGTGCTTAATGGTAATACAGATTCTGCTTACTATTCACCAAGCAATATTGTGACCAGCGATTCTTACGCTGTCTCTGATGTGAAAAACAGCAGAAATAACTTCTTCCTTACATTCGGTTGGAAATTCTAATTTCCAGCTTGTGTAATGAGTGATTAAATTGAGGCTCCGAATGATTTCATTCGGAGCTTTTTTATTGTCAATAATATAATGGTTTAATTTTAATGAAGATGTCCTGCAGCAGGATGATGATGGAAAAGATGCATGATCAGGGCTAGAGAAACCCCAAGGATGACCAATCCGATTTTTACCCAGTCTATATTATGATTCTTGTTGCTTTCAAAAATAATCACTGAAGAAATATGCAGGAAGATTCCACCCACAATAGCAAGAAAATATGGCTGCAGATTAGGATTGAAATAATTACCCAGAAGCATTCCCATAGGTGAGGCAAGGGCAAATAATGCAACGATCAGCAATGATGGATAAGGTGAACTTTTAGATTCATTTTTTCTGTTGAATAAGAAAGCACCCAGAATAAACGAGATCGGAAGATTATGAAAAACGATTCCTAAAAGATAAGGAGATAAAGCTTCCTTTTCGTTCGCTAGGGGAATTCCTTCAATAAAAGCGTGCACAAATAACCCCACCATTAAAGCAATAGGAAGAATATTGTGCTCACTGTGATGATGAAAATGCCCGTGCTCAAATCCTTTTGTCAAAGCTTCCAGAATCATCTGAAGAAGGACTCCAGCAATCACGAAAATTCCTAAATTACTGCTTTCTTCGGAAGCATATACCTGCGGAAATACTTCATTGAGACAGATGGTGATCAGAAATCCTGCGCTTAAAACTAACAGGTTTTTTGCAAGTTTTTCTTTTTTACCAAAATGTTTTCCAAGAAATACTCCTGCAATGACGCTTAAAATCAGTAAAAAAACTGTTATCATGCCTTTTTCTTAAATAAATTGATGCAACGCGGAGAGTTTTCTTTCTCAAATTCATTCAGCTGATAATTTCCCCAAATTTTTATCCTTTCAAAACCACATTCTGATGCATAAGAGTTGATGGCCTCCAGCGTATGAAGTTTTACTTTTTCGAAAAAATGAAAAGACTTACCTTCCGTTTCGAAACGAATATCTTTAACAATATGTCTTCCCTCAATTTTTTTGAGAATTTTAAAATCAATACCACCGCGGGTTACCAAAGATTCTGCAACGATGTTATTTCTTACATATTTTTCATTCAGATAATCCAACACAAAATAACCGCCGGGTTTTAAAGAATTATATACCGACTGGAAAACTTTTTTGTCATCATTTTCATTGTCAAAATATCCAAAACTTGTAAATAAGTTAAAAACAGCATCCATCGGATCAGTCTCGATAGGATTTCTCATATCGTGAACATGAAAAAGAAGGGTCTGATTTTCAAACTGTTTATCGAATTCTATACTCTGTCTGGAAAGGTCCAATCCAAGAACATCGTAGCCTAATTTATTAAGGAAAACCGAGTGTCTTCCCTTTCCACAAGCCAGGTCAATGATCTTGGAAGAAGGCGGCAGCTGAAGCTCCGCAGTGAGTTTTGTAATGAAGTTTTCTGCTTCCGTATAGTCTCTGTTACTATAAAGCAAATGATAATAAGGTGTATCAAACCAAGATTCAAACCATTCCATAATGCAAAAATAACTAAATTTGCAGTCTAAAAAAGAAATATGTCCTTTAAATACAGTAAATGTTTAGTTTTAAAGGAATTATAAATTGAAACAAAACGATAGAGAAAAACGATATTGTTTAAAAATAATACTCTTAGTGTTTCCGGTGGTTTATTTTGATCTGTAGGATTTAAAATAACTATTGGGAAATTAAGTTAATCTAAAAATATGGACACAGAAAATCTAAAGATTCAGATAAAGACATTCTTCGGTCTGGAACCGATTTTGGCAGAAGAAATCAAAAAGTTGGGCGGTAAAAACGTAGAAATTAAAAACCGTGCGGTAAACTGTGAAGGTGACCTTGGGTTTCTTTACAAAATTAATTATTCAGCAAGAACTGCGTTAAAAATTTTAATTCCGGTTCTTGAATTTAAAGCTTTTAACCAACATCAGTTTTACGACAAGCTTTTTAAAGTGGAATGGGAAAAGTTTATGGATGTAGATCAGTCATTTGCGATTGATTCAACCGTAAATTCCGAAACATTTAAGCATTCACAGTTTGTTACCCTGAAAATGAAAGATGCCATTGTGGATTATTTTCAGGATAATTATAAAAGACGCCCGGATGTAGATGCCAAAAGACCGGACATCAAATTCCATCTTCATATCGACCGTGAGTTGGTAACCATTTCTCTGGATTCTTCAGGAGATCCTTTGTTTAAAAGAGGATATAGAAAAGAACAGGGTGAGGCTCCTATCAATGAAGTGCTGGCAAGCGGAATGCTTCAGCTGGCAGGCTGGGACGGAAAAGGAAACTTCCTTGACCCGATGTGTGGTTCCGGAACGTTGTTGATTGAAGCGGCAATGATTGCGCTGGATCTTCCGGCTCAAATCTTCAGACATCGTTTTGCTTTCCAGAACTGGAGTAATTATGATGCTGATTTATTCACCAAGATTAAGGAATTCAGAGTGAATAGAGTAAAAGAATTTACCGGTAAAATTGTTGGTTATGATATTGATACCCGAATGCTGAACGCAGCAAGAACGAATATTGAAGCCGCAGAGATGGAGGATATCATTGAAGTAAGAAAACAGGACTTCTTTGAGTCTACCAAAGAACTTTTCCCATTACTGATGGTTTTCAATCCACCTTATGACGAAAGAATTGCCATTAATGATGAGGATTTCTATAAAAAGATTGGAGATACTTTCAAAACGCACTATCCTAATACGTTAGCCTGGCTGATTTCTTCAGATCTGGAAGCGGTAAAGAAAATCGGTCTTCGCCCTTCAAGAAAAATCAAGCTTTTCAATGGAAAACTTGAAACCCGGTTTTTACAGTATGAAATGTATGAAGGAACAAAAAAGCTTCATAAAATTGAAAATCAATAAAATTGTTATAAAACCTTCCGGTCTGGAAGGTTTTTTTCTTTTTTGATTTTTTTCTGTATTTCCCTGATCGCCCTGTGTACGGCTGTAGTGATGTATTTGTATTTCAAATCAGGGTTATTTTGATCCTAACAAACATTCAAGGAATTGAAAGAACAACCTTAATTTTCTCATAAAACTGAGGTTACAGTTGCACGTTCTTTTCTGAATAAGTAATTTTGAAAAATTTTCAACTTGAACCCTACTATTTCCATTATCGTTGCCATTTTCAACCGAAGAGATGAACTTTTCGAGTTGCTGAATTCTCTAACCCATCAAACCGATAAGGAGTTCGAAATTATAATTGTGGATGATGGTTCTTCTATTGATCTTAAGCCCACCATCAGTAATTTTGAAGAAATACTGAAAGTGAAATATTTCAGAAAAGACAATTCCGGGCCTGGCTTAACGAGAAATTACGGATCCCGCAGAGCGGAAAGCGAATGGCTGGTTTTTGTAGACAGCGACGTTATTGTAGAAAAGGATTATATTGAAAATATTAAGAAAAACATTGTAACTATGCCTTGCGACGCATTTGGTGGTGCAGATAAAGCTCATAAAGGCTTTAATCTGATGCAGAAAGCGATTTCCTACTCAATGACCTCTGTTTTTACGACGGGAGGAATACGGGGAAATAAGAATTCCATTTCGAAATTTCAGCCGAGAAGTTTTAATATGGGCGTTAAAAAAGAGGTTTTTGAAAAAGTGGGCGGATTTTCTGAGATGAGAATCGGGGAGGACCCGGATCTTTCCATGACGCTTTGGGAAAATGGTTTTACTACTGCTTTTTTTGACAATATTGGAGTGTATCACAAGCGCAGGGTAGATTTTGGAAAGTTTTCCAAGCAGGTATATCAATTTGGATGTGCAAGGCCTATTCTTAACCAAAGACATCCTAATTATGTAAAAATTTCATTTGCTTTTCCTACATTGTTTTTATTAGGCTATTTTGTGGGCTTTTTAGAGTATTATATTCTGGGAAGAGGGATTGTCCTTGCTTTATATGGTCTTTATACCTTTTTGGTCCTTTTCCATGCTCTATGGGTGACTAAAAATATCAGCATTGCGGGGATGGCTGTTATCTCCACCTATATTCAAATGTTTTCTTACGGGTATGGCTTTTTGAAATCCTGGATTCTGATCAATATTTTCAGAATGAAACCTGAAGATGCTTTCCCGAAACATTTTCACAAAAAATAAAAGCTGATGAAAATCAACAGCTTTTATTACAATAAATTAGTTTAATATAGAGATGGTTTCATGGTTGAGAATGCCTACCGTTTGCATACATTCCTTCATCTTTTCGTATGTCCGTTGGATATCGTGATCTAATCCTATTGAGAATCTGATCAATCCATCGGTGATTCCCATTTCAGCGCGCTCCTCTTCCGGAATTTCAGAAGATGTTGAGCTTCCTGAGCATGAGAACAACGTTTTATAAAATCCTAAACTTACCGCCAGATAGCCTAAGTTTTCCTGTTGCATAAGTTCCATTAATTCGTTGGCTTTTTCAGTTGTTCCTGCGTCTAAAGTCAATAATCCGCCGAATCCATATTCTTCATGCATCATGCTTTTCATCAACTCATGATTTTTATGTGATTTTAAACCAGGGTATACTACACGTAATCCGTCTTTTTCAAATCTTTCAGCTAAATACATAGCATTGTGGCTGTGTTGCTTTATTCTGATATGCAGTGTTCTTAAATTCTTTAAAATACTGGCAGACCTGAAGCTGTCCATCGTAGGTCCAAGCAGCATGCATGCCCCTGAATTTACATTTTTAGTATCATTGATGAACTCCTGGCTTCCACAATATACACCGCCTACAGTATCACTGCTGCCGTTAATGAATTTTGTAAGACTATGAATCACAATATCTGCTCCTAGAAGTTTAGGCGAAATAGAAAGAGGGGAGAATGTATTGTCAACAATAAGCTGTAGATTATGCTTTTTACAGATTTCCGAAAGCTTTTTCAGGTCAGCGACTTCAAGAAGAGGATTGCTTACACTTTCACAGTAAATTACTTTTGTCGTAGGCTTTATAGATGCTTCTACCGCTTCAAAATCATTGATATCTAAAAAGGTAGTCTCAATTTGAAAAGGGGGAAGAAAGTTTTTAAGGAAAGCATAGGTACCTCCGTAAATGGTTCTGCTGGAAATAATATGATCACCACTTTTGCAGATCTGTAGTAAAACGGAAGTGATTGCTCCCATACCGGATGCGGTAACATTCGCTGTTTCGGTGTTCTCCAGTTTTGCCAATGCCTGAGAAAGATAAAGGTTCATTGGGGAAGAATGCCTTGAATATAAATAACAGCCGTCTGCATTCCCTTCAAAGGTATCAAACATCGTTTTAGCAGAAAGGAAAGTATAAGTGGAACTGTCTGAAATGGATGGGTTTACTCCGCCGAATTCACCGAAATATTGTAAATCTTGTATTTCGTTGGCTGCGTTAAAGTCTTTCATGATCGTATTATTTTTTGTTCGGACTAAAAATGAATGAATTCCTGAATTATTACAACCTATTTTTGAAATATTAGAATATAAAACTATTAAAAACTAATTATACCGAAAAAAAGTTTGTTATATTTGAATAATGTAAATTCTAACCAACAAATTATCTATGGCATTAGATGAAACTGACAAAAAACTGCTCCTGTTTTTGCAGGAAGATGCTAAACAAACTACCAAAGAGCTGTCCTACAAGCTTGGTTTGTCGGTAACTGCTGTATATGAGCGGATAAAGAAACTTGAAAATACAGGGGTAATTTCAAAATACGTGGCTATTCTTGACAGAAACAAGGTCAATCGGGATTTCATCGTATTATGTCATGTGAAGCTGACTCAGCATAAAAAGGAGCATGTGCTTCAGTTTGAACGGGAAATCATGACTTTACAGGAAGTAACAGAATGCTTTCACGTGAGTGGTGATTATGATTATATTCTGAAAATCGGAGTGAAAGACATAGCGGATTACCGTAATTTTATGTTATCCAAATTAACGACTTTGCAGCATATTGCAAGTACCCACAGTTCTTTTATGATCTCTGAGGTAAAAAATACGACTTCAATTGTTCTCTGATTTAAATTAAAACACCATTTTTTGAAGAGATGGCCTCAGGCAGATCTTCATTTTCTCCCATAATCTGAAGAAGATCTATCTCAATGTTTCTACAGATAGAAAGCATAGGAATATCGAACATTAACCCTGAAAAAGGGTTTTCGGAATAGTCTCCTACCAATTCCATAACAATGTAAATCCATCCGATAATGATACAGAACGGGATGCTTGTCCAGATTCCCCAATCTCCTAATTTAGCGAATTCATTAACCAGGCCAAGGGGAAGTAAGATCGTAAAGATGACATTAAAAATAAATCCTGTGCTGGCAAACTGTCTTGGTGAAGGGAATTTTTTAATTCTTTCCGCCTGTCCCTGGTAATTGTAGAATTCATTTAAACAATTTTGAAGCTGCGTTTGGTTAAAGTCTGAAATAACGTTGCTGTTTTTTAAATCGTTGATGTCTTTAGCCTGTAAGGAAATTAAATAAGTGGCAAAATTTTTATAATCACCATTCACTGAGAATTCTTCTTCTGAGAGATATTTATGCTGAAAAATAGAAGTTCTACCATAATCCGGAAATCCTGCTTTGATGAGACGGTGGCGTTTCTGGTTAACCGTTCCAAAATGTTTTTTAAGGCTGATGTGTTCCCATTCGGTAGGGATCAGAAGCTGTTCGCGGAAGGTATACAACCAGGCAATGTGTCTGTACACTATTTTTTTTCTCCTTTCATCTAAATCGTTGATCGTTCCTTTTTCTGTATCGAAAGCATACAACATAGACGTGAAAGACCGGCTTGAATTCACAATGCCACCCCAGATTTTTCTGGCTTCCCAAAGCCTGTCATAAGCCTGGTTATTTTTGAAACCTACATAAAACGCTTCTGCAGTACCAATCAAAGCTACGGGAACCCACGGAATAATCATCCACTGCCAATTCGAGAAATAATAGACGGTGGCAACTACAGTACACCATACACTAAGCCATATAAGATGTGCGCCTGCCAGGTTGAATATCTGTTGATAGTTGAAGTATTTGGTGGTGATCATAAGGAATGTTGTGTTTTAATGGACGGGAATAAGCAAAATAGAGACCAATTGATGTATCATACATCATCTCATAGTTTTACTTCTTGTCATACGACTCATCTATTTCATTGGTTTTTTGATTATTAATTTGATTTATAGCTGGAACTATTTATGCTAAATAAATGTACACAAAAAAACCTCTAAAATATTTAGAGGTTTTAATTTTTTATATGAATTTAATATTGAAGCATTTCTTCGATCTTCTTCGAGAGCTTTTCTGCGTTGGGAAGCATTTCCTTTTCCAGAATCAGATTGATCGGAACTGCGGGAACATCGAGTGATCCCATTGTTTCTACAGGAGCATCCAGATATCTGAAGCAATTTTTTGAAATACGGTGTGCAAAAGCTTCCGCAAAAGAATTATTAAGCTGTTCTTCTGTCAGAACGATACATTTTCCATGAGCTTTCACTCTTTCAAAAACAAGTTCTTCATCAAGTGGAATTAAAGTTCTCAGGTCAATAACTTCAACTTTTCCATTAAAACTTTTCGCCGCTTCTTTTGCCCAATATACTCCCATTCCGTAGGTTACTACTAATAAGGTACGGCCTTTTTCAACTTCATTTTTATCAGCTTCTATAATGATTTTTCCTTTTCCGAAAGGTAGCATATAGTCTTCTGCCGGTTCTATGGTTTTGGCGTCTTCAGTTCCAGGAACTTTACTCCAGTATAAACCTTTATGCTCTAACATGATAACCGGGTTGGGATCGTAGTAAGCTGCTTTTAACAATCCTTTAAAATCGGCTGCATTACTTGGATAGGCAATTTTAATTCCTTTGATATTGGCTAAAATACTTTCAACACTTCCACTGTGGTAAGGGCCTCCGCCTCCGTAAGCTCCTATTGGAACACGGATGATATTGCTAACAGGGTATTTTCCGTTGCTTAAATAGTTTGATTTTGAAATTTCAGTAATCAGCTGGTTGATACCGGGATAGATGTAATCTGCAAACTGTACTTCTACAATAGGTTTTAAACCTACTGCGCTCATACCGGTGGTAGAACCGATAATATAGGCTTCCTGAATAGCGGTATTAAAAACTCTTTTATTTCCGAATTTCTTTCCTAATGTAACGGTTTCACGAAAAACACCTCCAATTCTTTCTCCTACATCCTGTCCGTAAAGCAATGCTTCCGGATGTTTCCACATTAATTCCTGGATAGCATGAATTGCAGCATCTACCATAACAATTTTTTCTCCGCCAGAAGGTTCACGTGTTCCCACCTCTTCCGTAACTGGAGTAGGAGCGAAAATGTGGTGCATTACGGTTTCAGGTTTTGGATCTTCTGCATTTTTAGCTTTTTCAAAAGCTTCTTCAGCTTCTAACCTTGCTTTCTTAGTGATTTGTTTTAATAATTCTTCATCCGCTCCTGAATCCAGCAATTGTTTTCTAAGAATTTCTCCCGGATCTTTTTCTCTATGTTTTGCGATTTCTTCTTCCTCTCTGTAAAATTCTCTTCTTACCCCTGAAGTATGATGGCCGATCAATACTGTTTTTGCACAAACGACTAAAGGTTTTCTTTCATTTCTTACAAAATCTACGGCCTTTTTCATGGCTTCAAAGCTTTCCGTAAAATCAGTGCCGTCCACTCTCATTCTGCTTAAGCCGGTAAATCCTGCAACAAAATCATAAGCATCACATGTTCTTGCTTCTTCTTTGGTTACAGAAATTCCCCATTCATTATCCTGCACAAGAAAAATGATCGGAAGCTGGTGCAATGCAGCAAACTGTAGTGCCTCGCTTACCTCACCTTCTGTCACGGAATTATCTCCTAAGCTGCATACAACCACAGGATTATTTTCAAATTGTTGAAGATTGAATTCCTGAATGTATTTTATTCCCTGGGCAACACCGGTTGTAGGAATAGTCTGCATTCCTGTAGCTGAACTTTGATGGATGATCTTCGGCATGTTTTCGTCTCTGCTCGAAGGGTGTGAATAATATGATCTACCTCCTGAAAAAGGGTCTTCAGCTTTTGCCAATAACTGCAGCATTAATTGATAAGGCTCAAACCCAATACCTAAAAGGATGCTTTCGTCTCTGTAATAAGGAGAAACCCAGTCTTCTTTCTTTAACTGGTAAGCTGTTGCCAACTGAATGGCTTCATGACCTCTTGAAGTACTATGAACATATTTACAAATATTTCTGTTTTCTTCATAGATGTCGGCCATTGCCTTTGCAAGCATCATATGATTGTACGCCTTAAGCAAAATATCCTGAGAAACTTTTTCGTGAAGTGTATTTTCCATAGAAAGCAAATATACATAAAAAAACAAAATACTAACAAGTGTTAGTATTTTGTAATAATTTGATATATTTTATTAATTATTCCTTGATAACTTTTTTAGAAATAACATCATTTCCGGTTTTCACTTCAATGATATAAATTCCTTTAGTGTATGAAGAAAGGTCAATAGATTCCTGATCGTTGTTGATGGCACCACTCTGTAATTTCTTACCAGATAAATCATACACATTGAAAGAAGATTTTTTAGGTGCTTTCAATACTTTTACAATGTCTTTGGTGATGGTAGGAGCAACGGTAATACCGCTTGTTTTACTAATTTCATTAGTTCCTAATACTAGTTGGCTATAGCCTGTAGCGATGATAGAATAGTTTTGTGGAGCATTTGCGCCAGCATTATTAACTAAGTTTCCTTTGTTTGAAATTTCAATTCTATAGTTTCTGCCGGCAACAGGAGCGTCAATTACGACTTGTTCTACATTGTCAACTATATTGTCTGCTTTTGTTGCAGGTGTATTTGGGGAATCTGCATTTAATTTCCAAGGATAGTAAATAGTATTTGTAACAGTGTCAATAATCCTTAAATCTAAATCATTTACTAATCTTGAACTTCTATTGTTATATGCAGCTCCCCATGTTAAATTAGCAGGAAGCATATATGCCGGGTCAACCCAAGAAATAGTTACTTTAAGAGGTTCTGTACCAGAAGATTTAATGGTTTTTTTATTGATTATGCCATTATTTAAAGTCTCATCATTAAATATAACAGTGTTATTTGATTTTCCAACTAATAACTCTGCTCCTTTTTTAGCATTAATGAAGCCCCATCCAAATAATGGGTCTGGCCCGATGTTTCCTGCTTCAGAAGCTGAATGAATCATTAACGTTTTTGCAGAAGCAGCATTAAGCTCAGTATTGTTGAAAAGTTGTTTGTTAATCTGTGTCCATAACCCTATAACTCCAGTTACAATAGGTGCAGAATAAGAAGTTCCGCTTCCGTATTGTATACTACTACTGCCTGTTGTGTCTTGAGCAGTGGCTCCAGTTACTACATCTGTTCCTACTGCAGAAATGTCAGGCTTTATACCTCCATCATCCCTTGGACCTGCGCTGCTGTAGTCTGAATGTATAACATCTGAAGATACAGTATATCGACCGTCATTTGTTGTAATAACATTATTTGCGCCTACTACAATAATATTTTTAGCTAGTGATCCTGATCCTATACAGTCATAACCTAACGAGCAGTTGTTCTGCGGTATATCAATATCTGTAGCAGAAAATAATACAGGGGTTCCGGATGAATTTTTGTAATATTTAGGAGCCGTATTTCCTGTTGGTCCCATTCCAAAGTAGTTACCAGAAGATTTTACAATAACGTAAGATGGATTATTATACACAATTTGATCGTAACTTTGATCATTTGAGTAATAAGTCCCTTGTAAATCAAAAGATGTTCCAGCACTATATAGCCCATTCCAGACCCATGCTCCAGGTGCGGCTGGATTGTCATTTGTCCATCCTGAATTAATACCATACGAATGGTTAGAAATTTTTGGCTGTGCAGTCAATATTTTTTGAAAAACTGTACTTGTTGAGGTATCACCAGGCAATGTGGTTGTAGAGAAAGTGTAAGAATCCATTGTTGAATTTTTAGCAACGCCTCTAATATTTAGATTTGTAAAGCTAGCAGCAATAGTACCGTCTTGATAAACAAAGTTACCGGTAAAATTATAATCCTTTGATCCTATAAATCCAGCAACTCCAGTAGAGTGGGCGCTGTAATTCAGAGTGTTTGCTTCTTTATTAGTGATTCTATTTGTCCCGTTGTTAAAGAAAACATGGCCTGCAAAAATTCTTCCACCGTCAAAAATTGTGAATTTAATGTTTTCACCATTAAATGATCCTGTCAATCCTGTGATGAGCCCATCCTGTATAAAATCAGCATTAGCGTTTTTAGATTGTCTAAAGTCATTTAGAGAATAGAAATATGGTATCCCATTGGGTGAAAAGCCAGCTAAATTACTTTTCTGTTCTTCAATTACTCTTTGAACTTCAGCTGTTTTGTTCGCGCCGTAACGTTTAGAAACATAAGAATCAAACTTCTTGTTGTTCTCAATATTTTGTCTTTCAAACTCTCTTTTTAGACCTTCATTATTTTGCGCACTTAGTAGCGAAATAGCCAAAGTACCGACTAAAAGTAAATATTTCTTCATAATAATTAGTAAATTGTTAAAATTATAAGGTGAACAAATATATGGTAAAATATTTAAAATTACATGTTTTATGGTGATGTATTGCCGTTTTTACTGGGTATTTATTAGCTTTGTTTAACTAAATTGTATTTTTTTTGTTATCTTGAACGAGGTATTTAAATTGTATATTTTTTAATTTTGTCAATGATAATACGAAAGAAAAGTATTAATTTACCTAGCTGCGGGTGGTCGAATTATTAGAAAAAATGAAGTAACTTTACATTCTCTTTTTTAAAAAAGTTAGAAAATTACATGTATTTAATTTTTGACACAGAAACAACCGGTTTACCAAAAAATTTCAACGCGCCGCTTTCGGATTCAGATAACTGGCCAAGAATGGTTCAGATCGCATGGCAGCTGCATGATGACGATGGGACGTTGATAGAAAACCAGGATTATATAATAAAACCTGAAGGGTATGATATTCCCTTTAATGCCGCCAGAATTCACGGAATTACCACGAAAATTGCTAATGAAGAAGGACAGGACCTGAAAGAGATTTTAGAAAAATTTTCTGAAGTCTTAAAAAAAGTAAGAGTGGTCTCTGGACATAATGTGGAATTTGATTACAATATCGTAGGTGCCGAATTTTACAGAAAAAATTTAGAAGATAATCTTCAGCAAAAACCGAAGGCAGATACCATGATTTTGGGTACAAACTACTGTCAGCTCGGAGGTGGAAGAGGAGGAAGATATAAGTCCCCTAAGCTGGAGGAACTCTACGAAAAGCTTTACGGACATAAATTTGATGAAGCTCATAACGCTGCAGCTGACGTTAATGCAACTGCTCAGGTGTTTTTCGAAATGATGAGGATTGGGATTATTCCTGCTGAAATACTCAAGGTTTCTGAAGATCAGTTAGAATATTTTAAAAGACTTCATCCGGACCCTATTAAGCCTTTTAGCATTGTTATCAGAAGGCAGGTTGCGGAGTTTAATAATAAGAAAAAGCAGAACGATTTCGGAAGTATTGATGAAATTGATCTGGGTAAATATTTTAATTTCAACAATCACAGTGTTTTTTCAACTTTGCTGGCAACTTCCAGTATTTCAGATTTAATAAAAAAGGCTTCTGACGATAATTTTCCTGCTGTAGGAATGGTGGATCTGGGAAATATGATGGGAGCCTTTAAGTTTGTTTCCGCTGTAGAATCTGCCAATTCAGACCGGGTTAAAAAACATAAAGAATATCTCGCTAAAAAACAGGAAGCAGAAGAGAATGGAATGGAATTTACAGAAGCAGAACCTGTTTCTGAACCTTTAATTCCTGTGGTAGGCTGCGAATTTTATATTTCAGACCGGTACGAACAAAAACAGTTTACAAAAGATGATCCGGACAGGAGAACGCAGGTCGTTCTTTTGGCAAAAGATTTTAATGGCTATAAAAACCTTGCTAAACTTTCAAGTATCGGATTTTTAAAAGGATTTTATTTCGGAGTTCCAAGGATTAGCAGGGAACTTATTGCTGAATATAAGGAAGGTCTTATTGCTGTAACCTCAGGTATTTTGGGAGATATTCCTGATGCTATTTTAAATACCGGGGAGCAGAAAGGGGAAGAGCTTTTTAAATGGTGGAAAGATACTTTTCAGGATGATTTTTATGCTCAGATTCAAAACCATAAACTTCCTGAAGAAGAGCATTTAAATGAAGTGCTATTGTATCTGGCCGATAAATATAATGTCAAAATTTTAGCTCAAAACGAAACTTTTTACAGCAATAAGGATGATTCCAATATTCAGGATATCGTAAGCTGTATTAAAGATGGTGAAAAGCTGTCAACCCCTGTAGGAAAGGGTTTCGGTAAAAGAAGAGGACTGGCCGCCGGGGAATATTATATGAAGAACAGTGATGAGATCAAAGAAACATTTTTGGCTTATCCTGATGCCTTTGAGGCATACGAAGAATTTTTTGCCAAATTCAGTCCTTATACACTGAAAAGAGATGTTCTCCTTCCTAAATTTGATATCCCGGAAGAATTTTTACATGCTGAAGACGAAGCTGATGGAGGGAAAAGAGGGGAGATGGCCTATCTGACCTATTTGACTTATGAAGGAGCTAAAAAAAGATATGCTGATACCGGAATTACAGATGAAATAAAAGAGCGTCTTGATTTTGAACTTGACGTTATTGCCAATACCGGATATCCCGGATACTTCCTTATTGTACAGGATTTCTGTAATGAAGCCCGTAATATGGGTGTTTGGGTAGGTCCCGGAAGGGGATCTGCCGCAGGATCTGCTGTCGCATACTGCATTGGAATTACCAATGTAGACCCTATTAAATACGATCTCCTTTTTGAGAGATTCCTGAACCCGGAAAGGGTTTCAATGCCGGATATTGATATCGATTTTGATGATGAAGGACGTGACAGGATTATTAAATGGGTAGTTGAAAAATACGGAAAAAATCAGGTGGCACAGATTATTACCTATTCAGTTCTTGGAGGTAAATCTGCGATTAAAGATGCCGGAAGGGTATTAGATATTCCTATTCCTGATACCAATAATATTGCAAAGCTGATTCCATCTGTACCTGGAATGAACATTGCTAAAGCATTAGCAAAATACGATAAATTACGGCCTGAAGAGCAAATGCTTGTCGATGAGATGAGAATGGTGCTGGGTAATCCTGAAGATCCGCGTTTTGGAGTTCTTGCGAGCGCCAAAAAGATGGAAGGGTGTATCAGGAATACAGGAATTCATGCCTGTGGGGTGATTATCACTCCGGAAGATGTGAGTAATCTTGTTCCTGTGACTATTGCAGCGAAAGATGCTGATATCTTAGTGTCACAGTTTGATAACTCAGTAGCAGAAAGCGCCGGACTTCTGAAGATGGACTTTCTGGGGCTTCGTACCTTAACGATTATCAAAGATGCTTTAAAATTAGTCAAAGAAAGACACAATGTTGATATCGATCCGGATACCATTCCGCTTGATGATGCCAAAACATATCAGTTATTTAAAGAAGGACGAACGGTTGGGATTTTCCAGTATGAAAGTCCGGGGATGCAGAAGTACATGAGAGAGCTTAAACCTACGGTTTTTGCCGATCTTATTGCCATGAATGCGTTGTACCGTCCAGGTCCGATTAAATATATTCCGAACTTTATTAACAGAAAACACGGAATTGAAGAAATTGTTTACGATTTACCGGAAACAGAAGAGTATTTAAAAGAAACCTATGGAATTACCGTTTATCAGGAGCAGGTAATGCTTTTATCCCAAAAATTAGCCAACTTTACAAAAGGTGAAGCCGATACGCTGAGAAAGGCAATGGGTAAAAAGCAGATCGATGTTCTTAATAAAATGTATCCTAAATTCATTGAAGGGGGTAAGAAAAACAACTTGGACGAAGACCGATTAAATAAAATCTGGAATGACTGGAAAGCGTTTGCTGAATATGCCTTCAACAAATCTCACTCCACTTGTTATGCCTTAATTGCTTACCACACTGCCTATTTGAAGGCAAATTATCCTGCTGAATACATGGCGAGTGTAATGAGTAATAACATTAACAATACAGATTCGATCACCATGTTCATGGAGGATTGTAAAAGTATTGGAGTAGATGTTTTGGGGCCGGATGTGAATGAATCTCAATATAAATTTTCTGTAAACGAAAAAGGACAGATCCGTTTCGGATTAGGGGCGATTAAAGGAATCGGGGAAGGACCGAGTGAAGGAATCAGAAGAGAAAGGTCAAACGGAAGATTTAAAAATATTTATGATTTTTTTGAAAGAATTCCACCTTCTCAAATGAATAAAAGAGTAGCGGAAAGTTTAGTGCTGGCGGGAGCTTTTGATGAACTTGACAAGTACCATCGCGGTCAGTATTTTGATATTGATATGGCGGGAAGAACCAATCTGGAAAGGTTAATCAGATACGGACAGAGCTTCCAGGAAAGCAAGCATGAAATGGAAAACTCTCTTTTTGCAGATTTTGCGGAAGAAGTACAGATAGAGCAGCCTAAGCTGGCACCTTGTCCCGAATGGCCGAATATGCATACCCTTAATAAAGAAAAAGAGATTATCGGATTCTATCTTTCTGCACACCCGCTGGATGATTTTAAATACCAGTTCAGATTCATGCAGGGCCAGCTTTCCAAAAAGAATGTTTTGGAAAAAGAAGAGGGGGAAAAAGTGATTATTGATGAGGCCCCGATTCTGGAACAGGATGTACAGGATGAATCGCCGGACGTGCTGGAAATTGTGTCGGACGAACTGCTTACCGGTGAAGAAGAAATACTGGAACAAGTCGTTAAAAAAGCTGAACCCAAAGGAGTATTTGGCTTTTTAAACCTCGATGAAGTGGATGCCTATAAAGAGCAGGCTTTTGCCAATAAGCAGGAAGAATTATTTGAAGAGAAAAAGAAGGACTGGAAACAGATACAGAAAGAACGTGAAAATGGCGGCGGTGGAAAAGAATATACTGTTGCCGGCCTGATTACGGAATACAGAGTGCAGGATGGCTTTAAAAGTGGAGAGAAAGTAGCTTTCCTTACACTAGAGGATTATTCAGGGTCGTATTCTTTCAGGTTGGGAGACCGTGATTATATGCGTTTAAAAGAGAAGCTGGAAGTGCAGCGATTTGTTATATTAAAAATAAAATTTGCCCAGGTGAAAGATGGGCGGGTTTTTGTAAATGTAAATGAAGTGATTGAACTTCAGGAAGCCTTTGAAAGATTTGCTAAAAGTATTTCTTTGGTCATGGATGTCATGGATTTTAGACCTGAAGATCTTGATTTTTTCAAAACAGTTCTGGATAGAAATAAAGGAAATCAGAAGTTGAAGTTTTTCATTAAAAACGATGATGACGATACCCACATTGAAGTTCAGTCCATGAAACATTCGGTAGACTTAAATGGTGACTTAATTAAAGAAATTCAGCTTCTTAATAAATATGAATTTTATCTAAATTAATGCAATAGTAAAGAAAATATATCTAAAGTGGCTTTTTGCCACTTTTTTTTATGCAAAAAAGTAGAGTTATTTAAAAAAAAATAAATGCTGTACTTGTAGAATATTGATTGATATTATGAGTATGTTAATTTTAGATTAAGTATTTGTAAATGAGGATTTAATAGTTAATTCAACAATTGTTGATATTTTTAATTAATTCAAATGTTTGTTTAATTATCAGTAATAAAAGTTGATTTTTGTTTTGTACATCGTAAAAATTTATAATATTTTCTGATTTATAATGAATTAATTATTTAATTTTACCTCCTAATTTAATTTTTACTAAGTATGAAAAAATTTCTACTCGCGTGTTTGGTACTGCTTGGAATAGGCATATCAGCACAAATAACGTTAGGTAGTGGAACCACCACAAGCTACTACCCGGTGTATCCATATTATGGTTATACCTACTCTCAGCAAATATTTCCCAAATCTGAAATCAATGCAAACGCTGCGGGAAATATTACAGGACTTAAATTTTACTGTGCATCTTCAGTTGTTTTGACTAATTCTAATGACTGGACAGTGTATTTGGGAACAACAACAAAAACCAGTTTTAGCTCCTCTACAGACTGGATTCCTGTATCATCTCTTACTCAGGTTTACACAGGATCTGTGACAAACAATGCAGGAGTTGTAGAAATTACTTTTACAACGCCTTTCAGTTATGACAATATCAATAATCTTGTTGTTGCAGTTGATGAAAATAAGACCGGATACGACTTGGGCTCAAGTGGAAATTTTTATTCGTATGCATCTACTTCGAATACGAGTATTTATTATGCTAATGATACTACCAACCCTGATCCTTCTGCTCCGCCAACCGCTACAGGCAGAACAGCAAGAAAATCTAATGTTACTTTTGTGGGATTAAATGCAAGTCTTTTACCTGCTTGTCCTATAGCTACTGCACCTTCTAATGCTGCAACAGGAGTATCTGTAACTCCAGCTATTACCTGGGGAGCGGTTACAGGAGCTACAGGTTATAGATTATCTGTCGGTACAACCTCAGGAGGAACGGATGTGATAAATAACCTGGATTTAGGAAATGTGACTACTTATACGCTGAGCACACCGTTGTTATATGGTAAGCAGTATTATTTTACGTTAAATTCTTACAATACCAACGGCTCGTCAAGCAGCTGTAATCAATCGACTTTTACTACTAAAAATATTGGCTGCCCTTCAGTAACGGCTCCTTCAGCTAACGCATCGGGTGTCGCTCTTTTACCAACATTTACTTGGGGTGCAGTTACGGATGCTACCGGATATAGATTATCTATCGGTACAACTACAGGAGGAACTGATATAGTGAATAATGCTGACCTTGGAAATGTAACTTCCTATACATTAACTACTCCATTATCACCAACTACAAAATATTATTATACAATAAACGCTTATACTCCAAATAATACTTCTGCAAGCTGTTCAGAAAGAAGTTTTACAACGTTATGTAACAGTACCATTTCTACATTCCCATGGACTGAGAATTTTGATACGATGAACACGATCGGCTCTGGAATTGTTCCGACTTGCTGGGCTTCAGTAGCTGGAACAAATAGCTGGACCTCTATGAATGCTTCCTCAACGACCTATAATGCACCTAAATCGGCGCCTAATTATATGACAATTCCGTACAGTAATACCGCGGCAAGTCAGCTTTGGACTCCTGGATTTACGTTAACTGCAGGAACAGCCTATGAATTCTCTTTCTATTATAATACGAATGGAACTTCCAGTTCATATATTGGATTCTCAGGAGATGTTCAGGTAAATACTACTCCTTCTGTTACAGGAGCAACTTCAATCGGTACATTTATTACTTCAACTCAAGGTACGGCTGCTTATACTAAGTATAGCGTAATCTATACTCCGGCTGCAACAGGTAATTATTACTTTGGCTTGAATGTTTCATCTACAGGCTCTCCTTGGTATTTAGGAGTTGATGATTTCAAATTACAATTCGCTCCAACATGTATAGAACCTACAGCAGTAACCGCTTCTAATATTACAACGGCAACAGCAAATATAGCTTGGACAGCTCCGGCTTCAGCTCCAGGCAATGGATATGAAGTTTATTACAGTACAACCAATACTGCACCTACGAATGCTACAACACCAAGTGCTACGGGGATTACAGGACTTTCAACAATGCTGCAGGGATTATCTCCATCTACTACTTATTATGTATGGGTAAGATCAAACTGTAATGCTAATGATAAGAGTGCATGGTCAATTGCCGGAACATTTATGACAGCATGTAGTGCGGTAGTCAACTTTAATGAGAACTTTGATTCTACTACCATTCTTTCTGCCGGGAATTTACCGGGATGCTGGAGCAGTATCGGAACAAATTCTACGTATGCAAGAGTGTATGCAAGTACTGCAATATCATCTCCAAATGCAATGTATATCTATAATGACGGTTCAGCCACCGGAACAGGAATGGCTGCCACACCTGAAATCTCTACATTACAGACGGGTAATTATACTCTTAAATTTAAAGCAAGAGCTAATTTTACAGCAGGAGGTACCGTTGAGATCGGATACTTAACTAATCCTGCAGATACTTCTTCTTTTGTGGCTTTAGGATCTTATACATCTACAAGTGTAACAACAGTTGATAATTACTCACTGGATATCACAGGGGTTCCGGCAGGAGTTAATAAGCTTGTATTCAGACATACAGGAGGAGCAAATGCCTATAGTATCCTTATTGATGATGTAAGTTATCAACTAAAATCTGCATTGGCGACTTCAGAAACAAAGGCGAAAGACGCCCTGAAGGTATATCCTAATCCATTCACGGATGTATTGAATATCTCTGATATTTCTAAAGTAAAATCAATATCAGTAACGGATATTGCTGGAAGATTGGTGAAAACTATTGAAAATCCTGCCTCTGCTCTTCAACTAGGAGACTTGAATTCAGGAATGTATTTAGTGACATTAAATATGAAAGACGGTTCTAAACAAACCATCAAAGCAATTAAGAAATAAACTCAATGTTTATCATATTTATTTAAGATAGCGGCCCATAAGGCCGCTATTTTTTTTATTTTTCATGAATAATATAATACTTATTGCTAATTTAGTAATTCAAATTACGCTAAAATATATAATTTATGAAAAAACTTTTACTCTCATGCCTATTCATGATAAGCATGATGCTCAATGCCCAAATAGACTTGGGAACGGGCAGTACAAATGTTGGGGAGGCCCCGATAAGTACCTATTACGGATACTCCTATGTACAGCAGATTTTCACCAAACAGGAAATTAATGCTAATGCAGCAGGTAATATTACAGGCCTTAAATTCTATATGGACCCATCAATGTCTATCAGCAACTCTTCGGATTGGGTTGTATATGTAGGACATACTTCAAAAACCAACTTTACCTCTGATACAGATTGGGTTCCAGTGAATCAGCTGACTCAGGTGTATTCGGGAACAGTAACCAATACCAATGGAGTAGTGGAAGTTACTTTTGCGGTACCGTTTCCTTATAACAATACTCAAAACTTGGTTATAGCAGCTGAAGAAAATGCGCCGGGCTATGATTCGAATGATTATGACGATGTATTTTATGTATATGATGCTATGCCGTCATCCTCAATTTCTTTTAAAAATGACAATACAAATCCGAACCCGCTAAATCCTCCTGCAGGAAATCTGAATGATTACAAATCGGTGGTGACCCTCTTAGGACTTACGGCAAACGCTGCACCAGCGTGCCCTACAGTTTCTTATCCGGGAAATAATTCAACATTCATTCCGCAGTTACCGGCAATTACCTGGTATGCACCACAAGGGGCTGCGAGCTATAAAGTATCTATAGGGACCACACCGGGTGGAACTAATATCGTTAACCAGCAATCTGTTTCTACACCAAGTTTCACGCCTTCTACACCTCTTGCTCTTAATACTACATTTTATCTTAAGGTGGTTTCAGTAGGGCCTGGAGGAGAGTCTGCAGGATGTTATGAAACAATCTTTAAAACGATTCCGCCGCCACCTTCCAATGATGATTGTACAAGTGCCATTGAGCTAACGGTAAATCCTGATATGAATTGTGGCAGCACAATGGCCGGATATACTTTGGGTGCCAGCGATTCAGGCTTGATTCCTGATCCTTGTTATGGTAATCCTGACGATGATGTCTGGTATAAATTTACTGCAACATCTGCGGTTCATATTATTTCTCTTAGCAATGTGCTTTCTGTAGGATCTCTTGATACGACTGATATAGAATTCCAGGTATTTAGCGGAGGATGCACAGGACTTTCAAGCATTTTATGTGAAAGTTCCGAAACCGGTATCGTTACAGGGCTTACTCCGGGACAGACTTATTATGTGAGATTATATAGCTATGATGATGCTGGAGCAGCTCAAAGCTTTAATATATGTGTAGGAACGATACCTCCGCCTCCTGCTAATGATGTCTGCTCAGGGGCGTTATCAGCATCCGTATTTCCTTATACCTATACACAATCTGATGCAGGCGGATCTACCAATAATAACGGATTTATTACGGCTTGTCCTAGTGCTATGAATGACGGAACATGGTTTACATTTACAGGAGACGGAACTACATTTGATATTACCGTAACAATGCCTTCAGGAAGTATTTTTGATCCAAAAATTGGAGTATATAGTGGTAACTGTAATATCTTGGCATGTGAAGATACCATGGATGACGAAGGACAAGGCGGCACAGAAACTATTTCTGTACCTACCATTGCCGGAACAGTATATTATGTGAATGTTGGCTATTATAGCGGTGTGTACGATGAAATGGAATGGCCTTTTACCATCAATATCAGTAAAGAAACACTTGCCGTTTCAGAAGCTTCTCAAGTGAAAAATAAAATAAGACTGTATCCGAATCCGGCGGCAGACATTCTGAATATTTCAGATACATCGAAAGTGAAATCAGTAGCCATTTCTGATTTTTCAGGAAGGATCGTAAAAACTGTTGATAATCCAGGTTCAGCTATTCAGGTAGGTGAACTGAAATCAGGAGTGTATATTGTGATGCTGACCATGAAAGACGGATCTAAGCAAGGCATTAAAATAATTAAGAAGTAATCATATAATTAGTAAAATAGAAAGGTGGATATTCGTATCCGCCTTTTTTGTGCAAAAAAATATCAGAAAATGATGAGGTTGTTGTTACATGAAAAATAAATAATGAATCGATCAGGAATTAAATAGAAAAAGGTGGCCATAGGTCACCTTTGTTATAGTCTGTCTGTAAAGTATTATTTATTGGGTACAGGCTGTATATCTCCTGTACTCATATGCTCAAAAACTGTTGGAAAGAACATCGCTAATATAAAATAAATGATGATCATTAATACAACTAGAGAAAAGAGAATAATAACTAAAGCATTTGGTTTGTTTTTCTTACTTGTTTCCATGATTTCGTGATATTTGGTTAACAGATTACATTAATAAATACTATTAAGCTAATTTCTTGCCACACTGTTTGCAATACCGCGCATCATCGTCAATATCTTCATTACCGCAACGCTCACAGACTTTTTCCAGGTTCTGTCTTTTGTTCCTCATTTCTGCTGTTACAATTCCGGTAGGAACCGCGATAATAGAATATCCGGCCAGCATTAAAATAACGGCGAAAAACTTACCCATCGGTGTAATCGGGGATACATCTCCATAGCCGACAGTCGTTACAGTAACCACCGCCCAGTAAATAGCCTGCGGTATCGTTTCAAATCCCTGTCTTCCGCCTTCCACCATAAACATTAAAGATCCTACAATGACGGAGAAGATGATTAAAAATAAAAGGAAAATATATATTTTTCTGGAACTGTTCTTTAAAGCTCTTACGATGAGGTAGCCATCATTCATAAAATCGAGCAGGTTAAAGATTCTGAAAATCCTCAACATTCTCAGCATTCTGAAAATCAGGAAATATTTTGTAATCGGAAAGAAAAAACTGAGATAAAAAGGAACCAAAGCTAAGAAATCAATGATCCCGAAAAAACTGAAAATATAATTTTTTCTGTTCTTTATCACCGTGATACGCATCAGATATTCCGCAGAGAAAAACAGGGAAATGATCCACTCTAGAATGATAAAGGTAATATGAAATCTTTTGTCCAGTTTAGGCACACTTTCCATCATAATGATCAAAGTGCTCACCAGAATTAAGGATAATAAAATGATGTCAAACAGCTTGCCTAGCTTCGTGTCCGAGCGATAGATGATTCTGTAAAGAAATCTTTTCCATAAGGCGTCTTCAGGAACCAGATGGTGTTCTCTTTCCATGGGTAATTGTTTTTAAATTAATAAATTTATCCTTATTTTCGTGGCAAACATACATAATAAAATGACAATAAGCGAAGTAATTTCAGAAATAGAAAAGCGCATTCCGTTACAGCAGGCAGAAGATTTTGACAATGTAGGTCTGTTGTGTGGAATTCCTTCCCGCGAAGTCAGTGGGATTTTAATTTGTCATGATGCTTTGGAGAATGTTGTAAATGAGGCCGTAGATAAAAAATTAAACCTTATTGTATGTTTTCATCCCATCATATTTTCAGGATTAAAATCTCTCACAGGAAAAAACTACGTTGAAAGAGCTGTTTTGAAGGCTATAGAAAATAAAATTGCTATTTATGCGATTCATACGGCTTTCGATAATGATTTTTTTGGAGTCAATGCCGGAATCTGCAATCATCTGGGGTTAAAAGAGCTGAATATTCTTCAACCCAAAAAAAATAATTTAAAACAATTAAGTGTTTTCGTGCCCAAAGATCATAGCCAACAGGTAAAAGAAGCCCTTTTCGCTGCGGGAGCAGGAAATATTGGTTTTTATGACGAATGCAGCTTCACCGTTGGAGGAAGTGGTACTTTTAAACCGATAGAAGGTTCAAATCCTTTTTCCGGGCAGCAGGATATCCGTGAAAACGCTGATGAAGATATGATTTCTGTCATTTTTGAAGGCTACAAGCAGGGAAGAATCGTTGCTGCAATGAAAGCGGCCCACCCATATGAAGAAGTTGCCCATCAGATCTATGCATTGGATAACGAAAATCAATATTCAGGATTGGGAATGTACGGGGAATTTGAAGAAGCAATGGATGAAAAAGATTTTCTGAAGATGGTGAAAGAAAAATTTAACCTTAAAGTCATCAGGCATTCTGCTTTTAACCATAAAAAAATTAAAAGAGTAGGAGTTTTGGGCGGTTCGGGAGCGAGCGCTATAAAATCTGCCCTCTCAAAAAAATGCGATGCCTACCTTACGGGAGATATTAAATACCATGATTACTATCTGGCAGAATCAAAAATGCTGATTTGCGATATAGGACATTATGAATCAGAACAATTTGTCACCCAACAATTATTTGAAATTTTGTCACAAAAATTTAGTACATTTGCAATCTCAAAATCTCACGAAAAAACAAACCCAGTAAATTATTTCCTTTAGATATGGCAAAAACCACCGATATTTCAGTTGAAGAGAAATTAAGAGCTTTATACGATTTACAGATCATAGATTCAAGATTGGATGAAATCCGAAATACAAGAGGAGAATTGCCGATTGAAGTTGAAGATCTTGAAATCGAGATTGAAGGGCTTGAAAAAAGAGCTGAAAAATTTCATGCGGATATCAAAGATCAGGACGATCAGATAAAAACAAAGCATGAAGTAATCAACCATGCGAAAACCTTAATTGAAAAATATAAGTCTCAACAAGATAACGTACGAAACAATAAAGAGTTTGAAGCATTAGGAAAAGAAGTTGAATTCCAGGATTTAGAAATTCAGCTTGCTGAAAAAAGAATCAAAGAATTCGGAGCTAAAATTGCTCACAAAAATGAAACATTAAGTGAATTGAATGCAAAGATCAACGATCTTAAAAATCACTTGAAATTCAAAAAAGAAGAATTGGAAGGTCTTGTATCTGAAACTCAAAAAGAAGAAGATTACCTGATAGAACAGTCTAAAGAATATGCAGGTAAGATTGATGAGAGATTATTAGCTTCTTATAACAGAATCAGAACGAGTTCTATCAATGGTTTAGCAGTAGTAGGATTGGAAAGAGGTGCTCCAAAAGGTTCATTCTTCACAATTCCACCGCAAAAGCAAATGGAAATCGCTCAGAGAAAGAAAATCATCATTGATGAACATTCAGGAAAAATTCTTGTTGATGACGAATTGGTTATTGAAGAAAACGAAAGAATGAGAACGGTAATTAAATTCTAATTACTGGTTTCACAACAATATAAAAGCTGTTTCAAATTTTGAAACAGCTTTTTTTGTAATATTTAGTCTATTCGGAGCCGTAATGCTTCACATATCATTCAGTGAAAGAAAATAAAAAAAGCTGCTTCACAAGAAGCAGCTTTCATTGTTATGCGTGATGATCGTACATTTTATCGTACAGATCAATAAATTTTTCTTTTATCGCTTTTCTTTTAAGCTTTAAAGTAGGAGTCAGGAGACCTGCGTCGATACTCCATATTTCAGGGGTCAGTTCAATCTTTTTGATCTGTTCCCAGTTTCCAAGGTGTTCATTGATACCCGCCAGTTCTTTCTCGATTCTATCCTTTAATTCAGGACTTTTCGCAATTTCCTGTGGGGTAGATCCGATATTCATATTATTTCTCATTGCCCAGCTTTTCGCAAATTCAAAATCAGGCTGCACGAGAGCGCACGGCATTTTTTCACCGTCACCTACCACCATGATCTGCTCTATGAACTTGGATGCCTTAGCTAAATTTTCAATAGTCTGAGGAGCAATATATTTTCCTCCCGATGTTTTGAACATTTCTTTTTTACGGTCGGTGATCTGTAAAAAGCCTTCGCTATCGATGTGCCCGATGTCTCCCGTACGGAAAAATCCATCTTCGGTAAACGCTTCTTTCGTCATTTCATCATTTTTGAAATATCCTTTGAAAATAGAAGGACCTTTCACCGTAATTTCACCATCCTCCTGGATTTTTACTTTTAAATTATCCAATGGCAATCCTACCGTTCCGATTTTCATTTTTTCAAAACTGTTGACAGAAATTACCGGAGAAGTTTCTGTTAAACCATATCCTTCCAGAATAGGGATTCCTGCATTTTGAAACATCAGGTTGAGTCTTGTAGATAAAGCCGCAGAGCCGGAAACCAAAGTAATGATTTCACCGCCTAACCCTTCTCTCCACTTGGAAAATACCAGTTTATCAGCAATAATTCCCTGTAACCCTGACGGTTTGGAAATTTCTTTCTTCTTAGTAAGCAGGTTTAAAGCCCAGAAGAATATTTTAGATTTCAGGCCTCCCGCAGAAGAACCTGTATTGTAGATCTTATCATATACCTTCTCTACCAGTCTTGGCACCACACTCATATAATGTGGCTTTACTTCTTTTACGTTGTCTCCCATTTTATCAATGCTTTCGGCAAAATAAATCGAGAAACCGTTATACTGAAAAAGGTAAAAAAGCATCCTTTCAAAAATATGACAGATAGGAAGAAAGCTCAATACTCTCGTATCCTTATAATCGAGGCTCTTTTTCTTGGGAATTCTCGGAATAGACCCCAGTACATTAGAAACAATATTATGATGGGTAAGCATAACGCCTTTGGGCTTGCCTGTGGTTCCCGAAGTATAGATGATGGTGGCCAGGTCTTCAGAATTGATGGCATTGGAAAGATCATCTACCTCAATCTGGGTAGAATCATCCTCACCAAGGTCCAGGATTTCTCTCCAGTTGGCAGCTCCGCTAATTGTGTCGAAAGTGAAAACTCCCTGCAGAGAATGAATATTATGCTTTACTTTCATCACTTTGTTCAGCAGATCTTTGTCTGAAACGAAGCAATATTTTATTTCGGCATTAGAAAAAATGAATTCATAATCTTCCGGAGAAATATTAGGATATACAGGTACTGATACCACTCCGATTTGGGAAAGGCCGAGGTCCATAATGGCCCATTCTGTACGGGAATTGGTGGTTATCAAAGCAATTTTATCACCAGGTTTTATGCCCAGTTTCAAAAGTCCTCTTGAGATCTTATTGGCTTCATTAATAAACTCTTGAGTAGAAGTTTTTTTCCATTCCCCTTGATATTTCGTTACGAACATATCAGTTTTAGGAAATTTTTCCAAAGCGTGGTGTGGTATATCGAATAATCTCTTTATCGTCATGATTTTTTAAGTAATTTTTAAACAATTCTAAATATAAGCATTTTTGTGAAAATACCATAAATCTATTTATAATTTTCAAACAGCAATTATTTTTTCACATTTCCTTAAAAAGTGTAAATTTACGGCTATCTAATTATTATTTTTTATGGACTTTAATTTATCGGAAGAGCAGCTGATGATTCAGCAGGCAGCTAGGGATTTTGCACAAAACGAGCTATTACCGGGAGTAATAGAAAGAGACCGTGACCAGAAATTTCCTACTGAACAAGTAAAGAAAATGGGGGAAATGGGCCTTTTGGGAATGATGGTAGACCCTAAATACGGCGGTGCTGGTATGGACAGTATCTCTTATGTTTTGGCTATGGAGGAGATTGCAAAAGTGGATGCTTCTGCAGCGGTTGTAATGTCTGTAAACAATTCATTGGTATGTGCCGGTCTTGAAAAATTTGCCTCTGAAGAGCAGAAAGTGAAATACCTTACTCCTTTGGCAAGCGGCCAGGTAATCGGGGCATTTGCTTTGTCTGAGCCGGAAGCGGGTTCTGATGCGACGTCTCAAAAGACAACAGCAGAAGATAAAGGAGACTATTATCTTTTAAACGGAATTAAAAACTGGATCACCAATGGTGGAACTGCATCTTATTATGTGGTTATTGCACAAACCGATCCTGAGAAAAAGCATAAAGGAATTAACGCATTTATCGTAGAAAGAGGATGGGAAGGTTTTGAAGTAGGGGTAAAAGAAGATAAATTGGGAATCAGAGGAAGTGATACGCATTCTTTGATTTTTAATAACGTAAAAGTACCTAAAGAAAATAGAATTGGTGAAGACGGTTTCGGATTCAACTTTGCTATGGCTGTATTGAACGGTGGTAGAATCGGAATCGCTTCTCAGGCATTAGGAATTGCTTCCGGAGCCTATGAATTGGCGCTTAAATATGCTAAAACAAGAAAAGCTTTCAAAACTGAAATTATCAACCATCAGGCAATTGCTTTTAAATTGGCAGATATGGCAACTCAGATTACAGCGGCAAGAATGCTTTGCTTCAAAGCTGCCTGTGAAAAAGATGCTGGAAAAGATATCTCTGAAAGCGGTGCGATGGCAAAATTATATGCTTCTCAGGTAGCAATGGATACTACGATTGAAGCAGTGCAGATCCACGGTGGATACGGATACGTGAAAGAATACCACGTAGAAAGAATGATGAGGGATGCAAAAATCACTCAGATTTACGAAGGAACTTCTGAGATCCAGAGAATTGTGATCTCGAGAAGTATCGCAAAATAAATATTATAAACACAGACTACTTATGAAAAAATCTTGGTGGATCGTCCTCGGTACAGTGATATTACTGATAGGCGTATTGGTATGGTATAAATTCTTCTTTGTTTTCGGAGAAGGAGTAAAATCAGGTTACCTGAATTATGCCATTAAAAAAGGCTATGTTTTCAAAACCTATGAAGGAAAAATCATTCAGGAAGGATTTGGAAAAGGAAATACCGGTACTATTACGAGTTATGAATTTGAATTCTCAGTATCAGACCCTGAAGTTTTCAAACAGTTGGAGGCAAACAGCGGAAAAAGCTTTGATCTTCATTATAAGGAATATAAAGGGACACTTCCCTGGAGAGGAAATACGAAGTACATCGTAGATAAAGTAGTGAATATGAAATAATAATAAAAGGCTCTCAATTTTTGAGAGCCTTTTATCTTCACGAACCACAAACTTAAATAAGATAAGTATCCTATTTTCTCTGAATTATTTTATAATTAACTGATCTGAATCCGGGAATTGGTCAATAATCTCATTTCCTACCCCAAAATTACCTTTCAGGATGTCTTTTGGATTTCCGCTGATCCAGCTGCAGAGATCTATGGCTTCATACAGGCCATTATTAAAGCCCAACAAAACGATCAGTTTTTCAGTTCCTATATTTTTGATGTAATGTCCCGCTCCCATTGGAACGTATCCTACATCACCTTTTTCAAACTCATCTTTTACGAATTGCCCTTCCGCCAGGAATACTCCCATTTCTGCATTTCCCTGAAGGTAATATTGCCATTCATCGGCATTGGGATGCCAGTGCATCTCTCTCAGGCCTCCGGGTTCAATTTCAAAAATACTTCCTGTAATGGTTCTGGCGATATTGAATTCTTTCTGGGTAACCACGCGCTGAAGTCCGCCACCAGGAATAACAATAGGCTGTTGGGCTCCCAGAGGATAACGGTGGGTAGACACCAATGAAACAGCATTTCTTGCAGAAGCAAGACCGGAATGGATGTCCGGAAGCTCACACTGCGCAAAATAGGCTTCTCCCTGATATAATTTCTTCACCTCATCCTCAGTAATTCCCAAATTTTGAGCAGCAATATTCACCGGAACACTGGAGATAAAATCAGTAATACTGAAAGTATGATCTTCTGAAAAATCCCCGTTATCAAATATTAAAATGAAATGACAACTTTTGCTGCTGATGCACTGAAGAACATGTCCGTAACCTCTCGGGAAATACCATACATCACCTGGATTAAAAATATCTACCGATACATTTCCTTCCGGATCGATCACTGTAGTTCTCATCTGTCCTTTTACCACATATCCCCATTCTGAAGCGTTGGCATGCCAGTGAAGTTCACGGATCGCTCCGGGATCCAGATGCATACTTACGCCTGCAAGATTTTTTGAAGCATCAAATTCTTTAACAGATACCCCTCTTGTAATACCTCCCGGACCCAATCTGGGTTCTTTTTTCTCAAGCTGATATTTGAAATTTGGAAGTTCTTTGCTCATGATTATTCTGCTTATAAAGTTGATGTTATCGTAAATGTAAGAAGAAGATACCAGTTTGATCTATGAATTTCATTAAAATATTATTAAAAAAATCCATCAGAAAATGATGGATTTAGAAATTTATTTAGAGTTATTGTCAGGAAGGTTTTTGTTTTTCTTATTGTAGAGATAATATCCGATTCCGGCAATTAAAAATAAAGGCCACAGCGGAAGGATGAAAAGAAAGATGGAAGTGATGACATTCCAGCCGGATGAAATTGCGGCTAAAGATTTCCCGCCAAAAGTATCAGGCTTCTGGTTGGATTCTGTAGTATCAATAAGCGTAACGGCCACCGTACAGATCGTATTGTCTACATATTGAGTTCCGGTAACTTCTATATTTTTACTCTCAATATCGCTGATACTTGAACTTAAGGAATTCATTAAACCTTCAAAATTCTGTATAGGCACTTTAATCTGGAGATCATATACTTTCTGATGGTCTTCAGGATAGGATGGAGGGGTGTTCTTTACAGGTTCAGGAGTAGTGTAGGATAGTTGTTCACTTTTAATATAAGCGTTGTTTTTTGCAGCCTCTTCTTTGATTATTTCTTTTACCGTTTCAGCATTGTCGGCTGTTATAGAAATATAGCCGTTTTTTACCATTTTGTTTTTAGGAGCACTAAGCTCATAGCTGTCATTTTTGGGTGAATCTTTATAAATGATTTTGGTCTCTTTAATCACTTTGGGAGCAGGAACATTAACAACTATTTTTTCACGCTTCTTTTCTGAAGAATCTTTTTTCTCTATTTTTGATTCCAGTTTTGTAGAAGCAATTTTGGTGGATAAAGAATCTACGATTTTTGATGTATTTTCAATGTTCTGCTGTATTTCACCCTTAGCATTTTCAAAATCCTTTATTTTGATATTTGCAGAATCTAAAACTTTGTCTGCATTCGCCTGGACAGAATTAATGGTTTCGGATACAGCACTGTCTGCAGCGTTTTCCATTTGAGATTGTACTGCTTCACTTTTTTTACACATGATAAAAGTACTCGATACGGCAATCAGTAATATGATCTTTTTCATAACATTAATTTTTTTGATGAAGTAAAATTAGGGGGGAAGTTCTTGTAATGCTTGTAAAAGAAATGTATGATTTTGGTAAATTTTTATTATTTTGAAAATCAACTGATTGTAAATTTATTACAAGAGTTTTACAAAAAAAACAGTTAAATGTTAAAAATGTTAAAAGAAAATATTCGTTAGAAATATAATAATATTTACCTTTGCTTTTTAAGATTTTTATAATGAAATATGTATATTTTTGTTTTCATTTTTAATAATGAGATGATAAACACTTGTTGAT